>JAEUUI010000007.1 GCA_016786585.1 Cyclobacteriaceae bacterium | reverse complement strand
CATTCTTTCTAATGGGTATTGATTGAGAATCTGAACCAAATTGTCGGCTCATTTCCTCCTGGATAGCAAAATGAGGACTTTATGTAAAATCTTTAAATCTTCCAGGAATTTTGGTTCGACAATTTGGTTTCCGGGGCTACTAAGTGCTTATAAAACCGCTGTTAAATTGATTATCAGCGGTTTTTTTCGTTTAGGGTGGATTACGTAGGTAAATTTCAGTGTGCTATGCGCAGATAGAAAGCCTCTTTGGCGGTAACAGACTTTTTCTCTCTTCAGTTGACACTGGAAATGCTCTTATATTTAAAATGATGGAGGACCTTCTCAAGGCAAAAACTGTGAATGATAAAAAAGACAAACCAACAAATTCAGACAGATTGGGTATGCAAGGTGCATACTATGTTGTTGTCTGACCACTATCGACTTAGCCTAAGGAAATCAATCTAAATCAACTAAGATCTCTGATCAAATCGGCTAAAACCTACACAGTCACATAAACAGTTAACAAACATAAAACGTTATACACAAGCTAGAACGTAATTACCGTGGATATAGATCATATCTTCATATTTACAGAGGACCAAGGAAGAATTGCAGAAGAACTGGTAAAATTTGGACTCATTGAGGGTAGTAGCAGAGTGCATACTGGCCAGGGAACCACAAACAGAAAATTCTACTTTGATAATTTCTTTCTCGAAATACTGTGGGTTCACAACGAAAATGAAATTAAAAGTAGTTTGATTGAACCAACCGGACTTTGTCAACGAGCTGATTACAAAAAAAATGGTTTGTCGCCTTACGGCCTCTGCATCGTAAACAGTGAGCAGACGGATGCACTTTTTGGTAATTCAATGAAGTATCAGCCAGATTATTTTCCAGGCGGGATGCTTATCGAAATTCTTAAAAATGAAAACCAGCCTCATCTCCCGTGGACTTTTAGACTGTCATTTAGGGGGCAAAAGAAAAACGAATCTGAGCCAAAAAATCACACGAATGGAATCAGGTCGCTAACCAAAGTAACGTTTAATCATAAGCCAATAGAAACAGAAGAGTTTCTTCACTACTTCAAGGGGCAGCCCAACATTGTGTTTTCGACTTCAAACGACTATGGACTAACACTGACATTTGACAATAATCAACAACAAAAGAAGCGAATCTTTGAAGACTTAAGGTTGACAATTGAGTACTAAGCCATTACGCGTGATAAAACGTGTGCTACCACTCATGACTGAGCAAACGCCAATGACCTTTGAAAGACAGGTTAAGGGTTATGCTTCAACTCCAGCAACTTTTCGCGGAGTGCAATTCCTACACCCCGGTCAATCATATTCGGAATCTCCTTCAATGCCAGTTCAATCTTCTCATCGCGTTGCACACGATCACCACGCAAACTCAGGATTGCTGCTTCAGTAGCCAAAACCTGGGCCTTTGGCAGCAGTGCAGAAGGCACGTATTGCTTCCAGTACAACTCTGCGCGGTCTAAATCCTTCCGCGCAATTGCGTAAAAAAGAGCCGCATCCAGGAACACGCTTCCCCGGATTCCTTTTGGAATGCTATCTATTTCGGCTATGTATGCTGTTATATAAATCTCGGCCTCCTCGTATTGCCCTTTATCGAACGCTGCATGATACAAGTAATACCATACATATACTTTCATGGGAGCATCCAGCTTGTTCGCTAATGCAAGTGCTTCGTTAATTTCATCCGTATTCAGTAAAGCCGGCCGCATCCCACCCGATGAATCCGAGATGATTTTCACCAGCAGGAGTTCAAACCGTGAAGTATCTCCTCCCCGCAAAAAGCGAAGCGCACGCGCGCCATCGGTATAAAAACCCCCGGTGTGCAGGGGAATGATCGTCATGCAAAAAATCACAACCGACAGAAAGCTTAGCAACCCAAACAGCAAAGCGATGAAATCCAATACGGGGTTACCGGATACGTTGAGCGCTACGGCAATCAGACGGATGCCGTAGGCCAGCGCAGCAAAAATGACACTCGCTGCCGGGCCACCGAGTGCATAAATGGAAAATCGTTTCGCCAGGTTCTCGGATGACAACGGCAGGCAAATCACCATTCCTCCAGAGAGGTTAACATTCTTATTCCATTTGAATTTCCAACCGGTTTCTTCTTTGTCCCACATGAACGGTCCTACCACATACATCCGGAAATCAAATTTTACCCACATGCCTGCTACGGCATGTCCTGCTTCATGAAAACCCACCACCACAAAAAAAGCAGGTACTGCCAGCACCAGTAACATCAGCACCTGCCAGCCCGGCATTGATTGAGCAGAACCGGCTCCCAGTTTTGCCGCGAAGTAACCGACAGCGCCTCCCATTACCATAATCATGAGTGTACCCAGTGCTTTGATGACTTTTTTCTTATTCATGGGATCGATTCTATATACTAAACATGTATTTGACTCAGATGTTTGCGTCACCGTCAGATGCTGGTGGCGAGCAAAAGTGCCCCAACGTCGCCATCGTCTTCAAACTCATTAAAAATATTCAGAAACATCACCATGCCTAACGTTGCCAGAAGCAGAAGCTTGTCGGCATCGACCATCGAGATACCGAGCGTAAGTACAGGTTTATGCACGCCGTTTTCGGTGACTGCCTGGTACCGAAGTATTTCGCCCGAGCCTTCGGCGAAACGCATGGTAAGCTTGCTGCTGTAGTGGTACTCGCTTGTGCAAGTGGTACCATCATACAAACTAATCTTGCCTGTACTTCCCCAGAATGTATGCGTTACCACGGCAATTTCCCGCTGGCAGCGCGTTATCGCATAGCGTTGATTCCAGAATCCGGATCGCTTCACTTCGTACACCTCGTTGTTCATCCAGAACACTGCCTTGCTTCCTGACTCATGCTGAATTTTAACCAGTTCCTCATTGGGCGATGCGAGGTAATACGCATCGCCCACTTTCCGCCACGCCAGATTGTTCATATTATTTCTTTACGCTTGCAAGTGCATTTTTCGGATGAATCAACAGCAATCCTTTTCCTTCCGGATCGGGCGTTGCTGTATTTCGAATGATGGTGATAATTTCGGTCGGAGTTAACTTCGGATTGATGGCCAGCATTTTCGCTGCCAGGCCCGCCACCTGCGGTGATGCCATGGATGTGCCACTGAACTTGAGGCGATCACCACCGGGTACAAAACTCTCAATTTCATAACCATTGGCGTACACGTCAACGCTCTTACCCTCTGTTGTAAACGTTGTGCGTTTACCTTCGTCATTAACAGCACCTACCGTAACTACATTAGGCAAGTCAATCCCGGCCGGAATGTAATCGGCAAAGTTGGCATCGTTGTTTTCGTTTCCGCTTCCGCAAATGAACAGTATTTCCGGAGCTGAAGCGAAGGCATCGCGCAACGCTTTGCGTTCTGTTTCAAACCACTTTTGGGCAATTGTTTTTCGTTCCAATTCGTCTTTGCCCACGCCGTAGAGGTTCAGCACCGCCTCATATGCCTCGGCGTTATAGCGCCAGCTCATGTTTACCACCCGAACTCCGTTCTGCTTAAAGTAAGCAACGGCCCGGGTAAACATGCTTGCCATGTTGGCCTGCGTCTCGTCCGTGTAAAGCCGTGGTTTTACTTTTGTGTCATACGTCATGCGGGCATACATCAGTTTGGCAGCCGGGTTTCCGCTCAGCGTAATGCCCGCTACATGTGTGCCGTGTGCATAGGTGCTGTACCAGTTCAGGTCTTCCTGGAATGGAATACCTTCTTCCGGTTTTAATGCCATGGCTTTCTGCTGAAACTGCGTGCCTTCCGGCGACTGGATACCATTTTGCAAATCCATCGCGCCTTTCATCCAAACTTGAAGCTCTTTTACCGAATACGTGAGCTGACGGGGCTCAAGTAACGAACCAACGGTTGGCCTGTTATCCTTGTCGAACGGGATGCCGTGAACATCGTCAATAAATCCATTCTTATCATCATCCTTATTATTGCCGGCAATTTCCTTTTTGTTTATCCAGAGCGAAGCCTCGTATGGCGCGGGATCCACACCGGTATCCCAAACGGCTACAATCACTTCGTGTGCCGCGTCTTTCGGCTCCAGTGCTACGTTTCGATCTTTCCAGAAATCCACTTTCGCAGCAGGTGTCTCTTCTTTGTGATCCGCAAGCCAGGCATTCAGTACCAACAAGGCTTCATCTTTCAGCATCGTTCTCATCCGTAACGACTGCCTGGTAAGAATAAGCGAAGACGCTACCTGCTCCGGGACTTTACCTTTTCCGTTATCGATATACGGTTGCAATGACGCTTCGAGCCCGGCTACCGTGCGCTCTTCATTCAATAAAGAAAGATTGAGTTTATTCTGATCCACATATTTCTTCGCGAACTTATACTCTACTGCATCAATATTCTTGCGATACTCCCGCATAAAAACCTGTTTAAATTCAGGCGATGATGTGCTCTTGGTTTGGAAGTATGCCGCGATAAAGGCTTTATTAAAAAGCCCGAACGTTGCGCGCTCCTCCTCTTTATCTTCCAGACTCTTTACAAGTTCCAGCTTCTTAAGCACTTCTTCATAGTTGCCGCGCTGAAAATCAACCAGCCCTAAAAATGCATAATAGCTGCTCAGGGTAGCTTTATCCTGAATGTCGTACTTGGATAAATCCGACAGGCAGTTAGCATACAACTCTTCGGAGAGTTTACGCAACAACGCATCGTTGTAATAGATATCTTTTACTTTTCCGGTCAGCTCAACCGTTCTGCGTGGGAGCTCATCGGCCCGGGTAATTTTAACTTTTTGCGCGGTTGCCGGCGTGAACGCAACGGAACTGAGCAGCAGAAGTAAGCATAAGGTAAGTTGCTTTTTCATAGTGTTTTTTTTCGGTAACAACGTAAAAGTATTGGTGGCGGCCCGCGGCGTGAGGCACTTATACACCAGTGCAGATTGGAGCAGACAAACGCATAAAAAACTGCCAGGTGAGCAGTAGGCCTAAGAACCCGCCGAAATCGTTCAGCCCTGAATTTCTGCGCTGGTCACAACAACGTTTTAACAGCGTTGGCGATAACTACTTTTCTGGTAAATTGTTTTCCCTGATATGCCTGAATCCAAACGAACCCGAAAGCTTTACTGGACACTTCAAATTTGCGGGTGGCTAACAATGGTATGCATTGAAAGCGTTAACTACACCTTTTTTATTGTTGGCAACTTTAGCTGGGACTACACCCAGTTATTTTTATACGGTGCATTACTGGGATTACTCTTCACCCATAGTTTTAAACTCATCATCGCCAGGTTCGGTGTGTTTGCCTGGCGTGCACGCACGCTTTGGCTGCTGGCGTTTTTTGCTACGCTGCTGATCTCGCTTTTGATAAACACGTTGTTTTACCTGCCACCGGTCCTGCAGGATCAAATCACGATCCAGTCAATTTTTGAACCCATTAACTTCTTTAGCGGAATTGTGAACTGGGCGCGGTATGTAGGCGTGTGGATAATTCTCTATTTCCTTTACCAAATCCTGGAACGCGCAAGAAAAATTGAACAGGAAAAACTCCGGTCCGAAAATGCAGCGCGCATAGCAGAGCTGGAGTTACTGAAAACTCAACTAAACCCACACTTTTTGTTTAATGCGCTCAATTCAATCAAGGCGCTGGTATCGATTGATCAGGAAAAAAGCCGTGACGCAATTGTAAAGCTGAGTGAACTGTTACGCTACACCTTGAACTATGGCAACCAACAGTTAATCCCCCTGCATGATGAACTGGCCGAAGTAAAAAAATACTGGGCTCTGGAACAGATTCGGTTTGGCAGCCGCCTGCAGGTACAAATTGATGTAGAAGACGCCACATTAAATCGCCTGATTCCGCCTGCAATTATCTTAACACTTGCCGAGAATGCAATCAAGCATGGCGTTGCCAAACACTCCGGCGATTGCTTGCTTCAATTGAAGGCGATTCTGAGAGGCCCCACGCTGGCGATTGAAATGACTAATCCCGGCAAACTGGAACTATCCGGACACACCGGCATCGGACTCCAAAATATTGAAAAGCGCTTGCATCACTTTTTTGGACAGCGTTTTATGTTTACCATCACCGAACAGAACGAACAGGTAATTGCCTCAATCATATTGACGGAGCTATGAAGATCAAAACAATTTTAATTGACGACGAACCGCTTGCCGTAGCGGAACTGGAGCATATGCTCAAGAACCATGAAAGCATTGAAGTAACCGCCGTAAGCCACGAAGCACATGACGCGATTGATAAAATCAAGCGGCTGCGACCCGACCTGATCTTTCTTGATATTAATATGCCGGGAAAAACCGGATTTGATCTGCTCAGCGATCTGGACGAAGCTCCTGAAGTTATTTTTGTAACGGCGTATGATCAGTTTGCGATTAAGGCGTTCGATGTAAATGCGCTCGACTACATCCTGAAACCTGTAAATCCCGAGCGCCTTGCAGAAGCTATTAACCGGACAGATAAAAAAATCAACCGTGGCAGGGCTGCTTCCGAAAAGCTAACGATTCAAAAACGCATCTTCACGAAAGATGGAGAGCAATGTTTTTTCGTACCGCTTTCAGAAATTTTCCTTATCGAAAGTGTCGGCAATTATGCCCGCATTCACTTTCAGGATAAAAAGCCGTTGCTGCATAAATCGCTCAACTACCTGGAAGAACGATTGCCCGAAGAATTTTTTTTCCGTGCCAGCCGGCAGCAAATGTTTAATGTCTCGTTCGTCAAAAACATCATTCCCTACTTTAGCAGCACCTTACAAGTTGAGTTACAAAACGGAATTAAAATTGATATCAGCCAGCGTCAAAGCGTAAAGTTTAAAGATAAGATGGGGATTTAGTCACCTCACCTTTATCTCCTTAAAAATTATACGTAAGCGAAAGCGACCAGGTATCTTTTGCGGTGATGTCGGCAATGTTATCGCTGTTGAAATGCTGACTTACCGGATGCTTGTAGTTAACCCCCATTGTAAAACTTTTAAAATAGGTTTCGAGCCCGGCCGTCAGTTGCACAGACGATCCACCGGTGTTGGCCTGAATGATCTGACCCTCTTTATGCTTGGCCGCCTGTTCATAATACACACCAGCATTCGGAAGGAACGCAAATGCGCCCGCATTCTGCCAGTAAAAAATTTGTGAAGACGCATGAAACTGGTTCCCGAACAAATAATCATTGCTGTTACGGGTATTGACCTTGTATCCGGACTCAACACTCATGCCCGCCTTTTGATAGCGAAGTGTATAGACAGTTGAAAGCAAAAAGTCAGTACTTCCTGTGCCCAGTTGAAAATTAGGATTTACCAACGCTCCGTTGTCTTCCAGCGTTGAATGACCCGTTGGTAATTTAATCCCCGCTCCTGCCATCCAGGTGTGCTTGAATCGTTTGGTCTTATCCTCGCCTGTATTCAGCAGCAGATAATTTCCAATGAGCGTGATGTCGCCAAGGCCATGGGTAGAAACAGTCTGTTCGGAGCCGTTCATCGAGTTAAAACTATACGGGATGAATGCGAACACCTGAATTTTCTTGTTCACATAATAGCGGCCCCAAAGTTCAAGCTTGCGGTACGTGTCGTTGGAGGTTTCCTCGGAAAGGTAGTCGCTCTGATGATTCATGTACGCATGAAATCGTGCCTGTGACCATCGCAGTCCAACGAAATTTTTATTGAACTGGGGCAGAATACCGAAATAGCTTCCGCCAAGCGAGCAACCACATACATCGCATCCGAAAGTCGCGTTCGCGATTAACAGTGCGATTGAAAAAATCAATAGCTTTTTCATAGTCCGTTACTTTATAAATGGATTGGCAAAACGTTTGTCGTGTGTGAACGTTTCGTCCGAAAGCGTCTTCAGGAATGCAATGAGTTTTACCTTTTCTTCAGCCGACAATACAATACCCAGGGACTCCCCTTGCTTCAGCAGCGGGTCGAGCGTTTCAGAATCTTTTACCATGTTGCTGTAGTGATCCAGCACTTGTTGCAACGTGTTAAACCGACCATCGTGCATATACGGTGAGGTCAGGTCCACGTTTCTCAGGCTGGGAACTTTGAACTTACCGCGGTCGCCCGAAAATTCCGTGATACGCTCGCGGCCCGCATCTTTTTCAAAACCTGCATCAAGCCCATTGTTGCGAAACGAATCATCTGTAAAAAGATCGGTTGCATGACAGGTTCTGCAATGCGCTTCAAAAATTTCCAGGCCTTCGGTTTCTTCTTTCGTCAGATCCGTTTCCTTGCGTACATACTGGTCGTATTTCGAATTCGCGGAAACCATCAGGTTCATAAACTGCGAAAGCGCGTACAACATCTGCTGACTGGTGATTTGATCTTCCTGAAAAGCACTCCTGAACTTTTCAGGATAGAACTTGCTTCGCTTCAGCTTTTGCACAACCTGGTCCAAGGTTTCGGCCATTTCAATTTTGCTTGTCACGGCATTGATCGGAACAAAGTCAAGGTGCTTTACGCCGCCATCCCAAAAGAAATTATTCTGGAATGCCATATTCTGAATAGCAGGCGCATTGCGGAAACCAACCGCATCGTCAACCCCGCGACTGAAACGATGAACCGGGTCGGAAAATGCCACTGCCTGCTGATGGCAGTTGGCACACGCAATCGAACTGTCGAGCGAAAGAACGGGATCATAGAATAACATTTGACCAAGTTCCGCCCCGGCCCTCGACACGGGGTTGTTTCCAAACGTGTACACCGGAGCCGGAAAATTCGCAGGCATTTCAAACGCATACGAATTCTTGACCGGTTCAACATCATCGGTACAACCTGACACGAGCAGGATCAACGTCAAAACGGTAGTAAATCTCATAATCGCAAAAGGAAGTGTTGCCGGTTATTTACCGGCAACGGCCTTTCAATTAGTCTGCGTGAATGTGATCTACTACAAACGCACCTTCGATGTTCCCGGCAATATCCTCGCATGCTTTGGGCGTGTGACGTTGCGCGTTGGAAGCAAAGCTGATGTTTGCGCCTGTGCCCTTGAAGAACTTCAGCACATCGAAAATGATATGAACCTGAGGCTCATGACTGGCTTTTACGGGAGCGCTGTCGCCTTTAAAACTCAGTGTAAACGTTTTGATGTTGTTGATCAGGTTATCATTTTCGGGATCCTCCTTGTAACCACCCACGTGGTATGCAAATTCATTTCCCTCCTCGGTACATGCTGGTGACGTTCCCTGGATGGCCATGAAAATATATCCGGAATTCCAGGTCCAGAACAGGCCTTTGGCCGGATCGAGCGCACCGGTTTGGGCACCCTGATCAACCTGACTGGCATCCACTCCAATCGTAAAGGTTACTTCGGTGTAATTGCCGGCAGGAATATTCTTCAATGTGATTTCTCTGGATTCAACATCCGCTTCATCAATCAGATAGTATCCAGCGGAACCGTCAGACTTAACCGCATCTTCATAGATGGTCCCGTCTTCGCGTTTCAGTTTGATATTACTTACGTAGTAGGTGAGCCAGGTAACATTGAACGCTTCCTCGTGGTCGTTGGTGTACGGCTGATCGGTGGTGTTCAATACGAGGTTAGACGTTCCTACAACGTTGTCGAACTCAAGCACGAGTGTGCTGCCTGACGAACCAACTTCATCATCAGAACATGCCGAAAAGAATACGAACAGGATAGCAATAGAGAGAATTGAGAATATTTTTTTCATAACTGTTTATAGTAAATAGATAGTGATAAATAGCGCACGTATCCCGGTACGGGTGTGCAGAATCAAAAAAAAGAGAAACAGTTATGCCGCGGTTGGCGGATGGAAGATATCCTGAAGCGGAGGTGTATATGGAATCTCCTGCAGGGATGGAATTCGCCTGACTGACTGCCAGACAAAATGCGCGGTGTTCTTAAAAATAATCCGTTCGAAATAGAGGTTTATTTCCTGAGCCTGAGAAATCGTTCCCGGTAGATTTTTATCGATGTCGTCCTGAGCCGTGATAACAAGTGTTTTATCACCATCGTAATCAGAGCTACAAACAGCAATCGGAACTTCCTTAATCAATCCCAGCGTGAATGCGACTTCGTGCCTGTTTTGATACAGGTATGAGAGCAACCCAAGCCGGCTTGCGCAATGCAAGGTCATGCTAACGAGTATCAATAAACACAACGTGCGTCTCATGGCGTGCAATTTATACGGCATTTCCTGTCTTTCCAAGTTCACGTTTGCCAGGAATGGCAAATTACATTTCCTGACGGAGTTTCATGGCCTTCACGCGTTTCAGCTGCGCCACAATTAAAAAGCTGACGATGAACAGCAACAGCCAGGAATTTACCTTTCCCGGATGGACGAGGTTCCAGTTATTTGCCTGATTCGGATATTGCCACGCGCCCAGGTAGGTAGCGATGTTTTCTGCCACCCAGATAAAGAACCCCGTGAGCAAAAAACTGAGCGTTACCGGCATTTGAAAATTGACGGAGGTTACCGCAAAGTGAATACGGGTTCGCCAGTACACGACTATGACTGAAGCTAAAATCCAATACCGGATGCCGTACAAAAAGTGATGGGTAAAAAAGTTAACGTAAATCAAACTACCGATGAGCAAGTTGACCCAGGCAGGTGGAAAATTTTCCAGCCGAAGTGAAAGCCTTCGCCACGACTGCGTAATATAACTCGCTACACTGGCATACATAAAACCGCCATATAACGGAACACCAAAAACTTTCGTGTAGGCTTCCCCGGGGTATGACCACGACCCCATGTGAACTTTATACAGCTCCATGGTGGTACCCAGCAGGTGGAAGAGGCAGATGACTTTCAACTCATCAACTGTTTCAATTCTGAAGAGCCACACCATGGCGATTTGCATCGCTACAGCGAACAACAGCATGTAGTCGTAACGCGGCAACCCTGGTAAGGGGTAGTACCGCGTAATAAACAGCATCATTAAAATATAAACGGCAAAAAAGCAGGCAGCGACTTGCTGCCAGGTGAAATGAAGAAGCAGCCGGAGCCACTTCTTTACAAAGCCTCGTTGGATCAATGTGCGGTAGCCCGGTCGGCGGCAACAAACCGAAACAATAATCCGGCGATGATATAGGGTACTGCAAAAAATATACTCACGCCCACCACTTCCATTACCGAACTTCCGGGCAGGTTTTGAAGCTTCAGCATGAGCGCGATGCCACCCACCAGCAACACACTCAGCGCAGTTGCAAACATGGTACGTTCCATTCCCAATGATTTAAACTTTGAAAGATAAAGCCCGGCAAGCAGCACTGCCACGGATACACCGTACATCAGGTTACCCGCATTCGGGCCTGAGCCAATCAGTCCTACCGCCAGGTTTGCAAAAAGCATCAGAAAGGTTGTGCCTACAGCGATAACAATCCCGGAACGGTACGCGATGTGTGCTGCCGAACGCAATGAAACAACCAACACACTTCCTGCGCCAAAAATCAGCGTACCGGCTACTACAAAATCAAGTAAACTCCATTGAACATCGGTGGTGAATTGCATGGCCACAAACGGTACAAGCAACAACGCCAGCGTAGCGATTGCTACAAACGGTAATGTGAGATAGAATTTGATATGCTTTTCCATACTTGATAGTTACGTATTCGGTTTGTTAGGCGTGACCGGAATAATTACGATTCAAAAGTACTTTGTGTTTCAAAGTTATCCAATTAAAGCCCACTTTTTTTGATGAATGGCTGTAAAAACCTTATTAACAGGTAGATTTCAGAAATTCCGCAAGGGGCACAGGACGAAAATGCGTTGAAAGGAAATCCTTCTTTCGGGACGGTTTGCTATCTTCCTGAACGTTTAACCTAACCATCCTCCTATGCAAGAATTACCTCTCAGCTACACGGCTATCATTCTGGCTACGGTAGCAAACTTCTTTACCGGATTTCTTTGGTACAGCGTGATTTTTAAGGACGCCTGGATGAAAGAAATGAAAATCCCGACAGACGTCAAGCCAACTTCGGGCATGATGATTAAAAGCCTGCTCATGAACATCGTAGGATGTTTCTTCCTGGCGTACGTATTTGCCCATAACAATGCAGCATGGTCGTTTGTGCCGGGCATTGAAACACTGGGAACAGCTGGATCGATTGCCAATGCCGCAATTTTCACCTGGCTTGGATTCTTTCTGATTGTCGATCTGAACACGGTTGCTTTTGACGGGCGCTCATGGAAGCTGTTCTTCATCAACACGTCTTATCACTTTACGATGCTTCTCGTATCGGCAATCATTCTGCATTTCCTGTAAAAACAAAAGGAGTCTCGTTTCGGAGACTCCTTCCCTATTTTTTTAATTCCTGGTTTATACTGCCGTTCCTTCCTTCACCAAGGTTTTATAATGCTGGTTCAGATATTCATCGATGGAAACATAAAAGGCTTCGATCTCCATTTCATCCAGGTCAATCAAAACCGGCTGGTCGTTTGCCAGGATCAGCTGTATCTTGTGAAGCACCTTTGTATCGTCTTTAATCAACACAATCTGCTTTACGTTCTTTAATTCATAAACACCTTCCTTTTCGTTGTTCTTATACTCGATGGTATTATCGGTGAGCGCCAGGAAGTCGTTATAGTTTTTAATACCCGAGATCAGTTTTCCAACAACAGGTGAAATAATGCAAATGCCCGCCCAGATGATAAACCCAATCAGGTTAACGGCATAGAGCACATAAATGGCTGCGAAGATAATGGGGATCAAAAGAAAAATACCCGCCTGCTTTTTAAGCTTTGAACGGTGATTGCTGAAAACGACCCGGTCAGTATCCATTTTAACATGGATCGGGAACAAGAATTCCTCCCACAATACAAGCATCATGATCACCACCGCACTTCCCACCATCACAGCACCCAGATATGTATTTTTGCCTACGTTCAATGCGGCCGCACGCCCTTCAAAAATCTGGTGCGATAAAAAGGCGGTAATCACAAACACGAGCAACAACAGCCCGATGCTGACTTCTTTGGGATAGGTTTTACGAATGAGTTTTGCCATAAGTTTGAGGGAGCGATAATCGGGCACAAAAATAACTTTTAGTTACATGCCTCTTCCTGTTACTCAGATTTTTTTCGCCGGCACGAATTGCGCCCGGGATCGCCCGAACTATGAAAAACCTGCAAATGGAGAATAACCTTACCTGCTTCGATTTGACTATGCGGTTTCTGCAGAGTTTGAGAACCCTTTCGGTGAAAACCCTACTTCGCGCGACTTCCAAAGGCAGCGTTCGCTATTTTACTGTACTTCAAAAAAAAGCCTTATGGACTTATTTTCGCAGAATATTCAAATTGATGATTACAGCACTGCTGTGCGATTATTCCGGGAGAGTCGGGAAGGGTTTGTCAAGCTTTTTAATAACAGTCCGGTTTGCATGAGCATGACTACAACCACACTCGGCAAAAGAGCGTATGTGCGGGCGAACGAAAAATTCCTGTCTACATTCGGGTATACGGAAAGCGAAATCGTAGGCCGGACGTCTGTTGAGATTGGTATCCTTGATCAGCCCGAATCGGACCGGGTAAAACAACTCATTACAGACAAAGGCCGGTTGCAAAACGATTACGTAAAGTGCATCGCAAAAGACGGCCGGATCGTTCATACCATTTCTTCGATTGAGTTTATGGAAATGAACGGGGAGCAATACCTCGTTTCGTTTTTTATCGATATCTCCACGATCATCGAACAACAAGGTATTATTGAGCAACATGCCCGGCAACTGGAGGCGTTGAATAAAGAACTCGAATCATTTTCGTATTCGGTATCGCACGACCTTCGCGCACCGCTTCGCGCCATCAACGGCTATATTAAAATTCTGGAAGAAGATTTCACTGCGAGCCTGGATGAGGAAGGTAAACGCCTCCTCACAACTGTTCAGCGCAATGCGCTTAAGATGGACATGCTGATCAGCGACCTGCTTAACTTTTCGAAGCTGGGCAAGCTGCCGGTTAACAAACGCATGATCGACATGAACGAACTGGTATCGGAGGTGGTGAATGAGTTTAGAAACACCGGAAGCGACCGTGCGGATATTCGTGTGGGTACTTTGCACCCTGTAAAGGGCGACCGGGCGCTGATTCGCCAAGTGATGCAGAATCTAATCGGAAATGCATTGAAGTATTCGTCAAAAAAAGACGCTCCGGTTGTCAGCATATCTTCTGATGCCGATAACACGAACATTACGTTCCGCGTGCAGGACAATGGAGCAGGGTTTGACATGAAGTATGCAGAAAAGTTGTTCGGTGTTTTTCAACGGCTTCACAAAACTTCGGAGTTTGAAGGTACGGGTGTAGGGCTGGCAATTGTTCAGCGGATTATCAACAAGCATGGCGGAACGATTACGGCTGTTGCTGAACCGGGCAAGGGTGCAACGTTTTCGTTCAGCATTCCGGCGGAGTGAACACGAGCCTTGTGACCTTCTTCCTTCCCACCCCTGTGGCTTATGCTTCACACTCTGACGCATAAGCAAAATCGAAAGGCCATTAACTGAACTAAAAAGGCCGCTGGCGCAAAAGTTGTTTATGATACAGCAGAACTAATTGCCACGTGTTATGAAAAAAGTGCTGATGATTGTTCTGCCTGTGGCGCTGCTGATCCTGGGCGGAGTTGCTTACCTTACACAGGCGGAAGAAGATCCTTCCGGGCTGAGTCGTGAGGACCGGTTGTTTCTGATTGAAACGGTAGACGCCCGCATGATGGACTGGGCAGAGGGTAATCTTGCAGCGGAACGTGGCTCGAACGAAAAGTACCGCATCTACGGAAAACGCATGATGCGCGATCAGGACAAGCTAATGAAGGAACTTCGTGGTCTTGCGGAAAAGAAAAACCTGGCGTTGCCAGAAGAAATCAGCGAAGACAAGATGGAAGGCCTCACCAGTTTAAAGAAAGTTTCCGGAGAGACTTTTGATCGCAGATTCCGGAGGATGATTATTAAAGATCACAAACGCGATATCCGTTTATTCAAAAAGGCTTCGGAGTCTCCTGATCCGGAAATCAGTTCTTTTGCCAAACAACACTTGTCGTTACTGGAAGAACATCTGGAACAGGCGCGGGCGCTGAATCAGTAAGTAGTACATAGTAGGTAGTATATAGTAGTTAGTAAGATGTTGATGTGGGGTTCTTAAGGTGGCTTCTTCTGACAAGTCGGAAGAAGTATGACGGTACCCTTGGACTGCGAGCGCCGGTCATTAACTTTACAGGTGGATCTACCCTTTATATATGACCGACCTTGTAAAACTCACCCGCTATCAGCAATGGGCAAATAAAAAAACTGCTCACCAGCTTCAATCTCTTCCAGCTGACGTTGCCGATAAAGAACTCGGTGGAAGTTTCCCGACTATTCGCCTGACATTGCTTCACATGCTGCAGGCCGACTACCGTTGGCTGTATCGCTTAAACGGAGTGTTGATTGTTGAAATTCCTGCAACCTGGCAGAACGAAACTCTTCCGGCTTTGATCAACCTGTGGCTTGACGTGCAAGACCAGCTTCTTAAACGCACAGGCGAACTTGCGCCCCAGGGAAACCCGATTATCAAGTTTACAACCGCTAAGGGCGATACCTTTCAGCTTCCGCTGGAGGAGGTTATCACGCATGTTGTTAATCACTCAACTTATCACCGCGGCCAGCTCGTGAACATGATGCGCATGGTTGGCGCGCAACCGGAAAGCACCGACTATTTCCTGTTCGTGGTGCATGAACTAAAGTAAAGCTTCTGTCAGGGCGGTTGGGAATTTGTATCTTTGCAAAAAATTCTCCGCCAATGTCTGACTCCGCCCAATGCCCGCAATGTAAATCTCCCTACGGTTACCCGACCGGGACTTCGATGATGTGCCCCGAATGCGGACATGAATGGAACCCTGCGGAAGTTTCAGAAGCGGAAACGGCCTCTGCCGATTCATCTGTCGTGAAAGATGCCAATGGCAACATTCTGCAAGATGGCGATACGGTGGTATTGATTAAAGACTTACCTGTGAAGGGCGCACCGAAGCCGATTAAAGCCGGAACAAAAGTGAAGAACATTAAGCTCACGGATGGGGATCATAACATCGACTGCAGAATTGATGGCTTTGGCGCGATGGCGCTGAAGTCGATTTATGTGCGAAAGGGTTGATATAACGCATTTGAATCCTGGTTCCACTTTATAGTAACGGATTGTTATCTTCACCATTCAACGGATAACATTAACCCTGTTCATATGGAAAAAATCTTCACTCTTGTCGTGATTGGCGTTCTATTGACAGCATGTTCTCCCGGAAAACAAGAGACTGCCGTAGCGGACACTACCCTCGTCTCAACGCAAGACACAATCGTGAACGATCAATCAGTGGTATCGGAAGAGGTTGTGGAAGAAACCGCTGCTCCGTTAACCGCGCAGACGTTCGAAAGTCTCCCTTCCGAACTGCGGGAATTTATGTCGGCCGTGCAGGATATGGATAAACTTGCAGACTGGCTGAATACCGCTGCGGGTTGTTACCTGATCGAAGAAGGACCTGGCATCTACCCGATTGTAACGGAACTGAAAACGTCTGATGATTTCGTTGCCAATTCCGAATTTATGTTATTCATGAATACTCCGCGGCCAACCGGTCAGTATTTCGTTAACCAGCAAGTTGTGATTTGCAACGTGACCGAAGAAGGAATCTATTTCTCGGAAGTATCAACCGACTATCATATCCTGCGAAGCGCCTATGAATCACAGCTAGCAGCTTCCGGTGAAACACTTTCGGACGAACTGAGAACAAAACTTGATGCGCTTGACGCTGCGCTCACCTGGCATGGTATCGTTAATCTGCCGAACAAAACGGGCGACCCGAATACTTTTGAAGTTTATCTTGCCAGTGTTAACAACAAACCCTGCATCGCAGTGATTGATACCCGCGGCTGTGGGATTTAGTAGATGTGCTAACGAGAGTGTACTTAGTAGTTAGTATTTAGTCGTTAGTAGTTAGCAGGGATTGGGGATTAGCAGGGAGTTAATAGTGACAAGTGAATAGTTAATAGCAGCAGGCTTGAGGGATTAGGTAATATCTTTGTAAAAAACCGGTTATGAAAAAAGTTTACTTTCTGCTGTTTGGATTACTCATAGCGCTTTCTGCGCACGCTCAAGACGCACCTGTAGTAGGTTACTTCGATGAATATTGGAGGCCTGTTTCTAAAGAGAACGCTACCTTTTACCGTACGGCTGAACCTCAGGGAAAGCTATTCCTGGTGCGAGATTATTATATGTCGGGACAACCACAAATGGACCCGGTGTTATGCACAGCTACGAACCCAAGCTTCAATTTGAGGCATCGGTTAAACTCTATTATCCCAGTGGCAAGGTGAGAGAACAAGGTATCATTAAGAATGAAGACCGGGTTGGCTTTCATCGATACTGGTATGAAAGCGGCCAGCTTCAGAAGGAAGTTATTTACACTCCCGGAGCAAAGGAAAAGTATATACAATTCTACTCTGCCGAAGGCAAGCCATTGCTGACAAACAGTACCGGCGAATTTCAGGAAATCGATAACTCAAACACAACGGTTGAGGTTCGCGATTCGGTGGTCGTAGCGGTTTACGTCCGTGAAGGTTCTGATGTCATTTATTTGGTGGTGGATCAGCCAGCTGAATACAAGGGCGGTCTTCCGGCCATGTACCGCCAGTTAAGCAGTTCGTTACGGGTTCCTAAAGAGATCAGACAGTCGCGATCGATCGCACGCGTGTATGTTAAGTTTGTGGTTGACGAAAGCGGAAAGAGTTCCCGACACGAAATAATCAAAGGTTTTTCACCCGCGTGTGATGCCGAAGCGCTAAAAGGTACGAAGACGTTAAATAAGTGGAAGCCTGCTAGGCACAAGGGTAAGGTGGTAAAGAGCAGTTTTGTTCTCCCGGTTGTTTTCCGTTCGGAGTAAAGCAAGGGCGTTCTATTTACAGGTGTACTAACCGGAGTGCTTCACAGCGTGAGTACTTGCGTGGTAACTTCTTTACTTGCCGTCATCATAAGGGAGGTACGACCGAAGAATCCCTACTCGGTTGCCCTACCTGGGGATACTTCGTCTTACGTAAACTCCAGCCTCAGTATGACAGTTTCTTACATGAGCATACTATAGCAGACTCCACCGGCAACGATTAGATACACGACTGCCAGAATAAAAAATATTTTCGCCCGATCGCGATTTTTTCTGAGAAGCGTTCCACCGATGATCAAAAATACGATTGGCGGACCGATCAGGATCGCAACAAAAAATGCAATAATGCCACCCAGTTCCATCAGTGTGTGTTTTGAAGTTCCTGTAAATATACTTTTTTAGAATCGCGGTACAGCAGATTCATGGTTTCAAAGGGAATGATATGATAATCCTTGTCGACAATATGAACACACGATTTTTTAATCGCGCGCACATCGAAATTGTGGGCGTCTACAAACTGCATGATGATTATTCTGAATAAATTATCGTAGCCAAGCGAAGGCGCGCTCACCTGCGGCAGGCAGCACAACAATGATTGCAAATGGTCGGTCGCTCCCTCAATGGAGTTACCGGTGCTGAACAAACTCACCATACGACTGTGCAAGGCTTCGTCCTGTTCGTAGACAATTGTATTGCGACTGTTGTCGAGCAACTCGGCCGGGTTGATATACCGTGTTAACGGTACTACTTCGGTACCGAGCTTTAACGCATAGCCCATCACCAGCGAATCAGGATTACACGGAACGGGTATCAGGTCATCGCTGTTGAATAATGGTGTCTGCTCCAGTATTTTCCGTCTTACTTCCGTTAAGGTTATCCTGTCTGTTTCCGTATTAAAATTATCAAGCCTGCCCGCCTGTTGTGTGGGTTGAAATGTAACTCCACGCACGCAACGCTGCTTCAGCGCAAATTCAATCGCTTCCCCAAGCGTGTCATCGTTCAGATTTTTCTGAATCGTTACCACCAGTGTGGTGGAAAGATTCAATTCATTCAAATGATCAAGCGCCTGTTGCCGGATCGACACGAGGTTTGCTCCGCGCATGGTTTCAAGTACTTCGCGCTTTAGTGAATCGAACTGCAGATAGATTTCGAAGCCGGGCGCGTAGGTGGCGAGATGCTTCACGAACTCTTTGTTTTTGGCGATCTCAATACCATTCGTATTCACCATCACATGCTTGATCGGAAGCGACTTGGCGTAATCAAGAATTTCAAAGAACTGTGGGTGAAGTGTTGGCTCGCCTCCGCTGATCTGTACGACATCCGGCTCACGTTCGTTCTCCACGATCGTATCGAGCATCTTCTTTACTTCCTCCAATGTCCGATGCCGACCGTGTGAAGGTGATGAACCTGCATAACATGTTGGGCAGGTAAGATTGCACCGGTCAGTAATTTCGACCACGGTTAAGCATGAATGCTGTTCATGGTCTGTGCACAGGCCGCAATCATACGGGCAGCCGTAGTGGGTTTTTGTATTGAACCGGTAAGGTGTTTCTGACGGCTTATTATAGTTGCGGATGTTTTTATAGTATTCCACATCGTCAGCGATCAGCACTTTGGTGTTGCCGTGCTCGGGGCAACGCTTGAGCATGAATACGTTGTTTCCCTCGAACACGATTTTCGCATCGATGCGCTTCAGGCAAACCGGGCAAAGGCTGATGGTAAAATCGTAGTAGGTGTATTTTCTAACGGGCATCTTTAAAGATATAAATAAAGAATCGTCTGTAATACAGGAGGCAGACCAGGCAGAGCCATTGAATGGTGCTGAGGCCGAGCCAGAAGAATGTATTGGGCTTCAGGAACTCAAGGGCAAAGCGGAAACTAAAATAGGCGACCATGAACAGCTGAAACACCATGCCGCTTTTGAGCGACCTCTTATAGTAGAGGTGACGCAACAGGAGAAATAACGGCACGAGGAAAACCAATTCATACAACGCGAGCGGATGTCGCAACTGGCCATCACCCAGGTTCATGCCTGTCCAGGAAGATGTTACCAAGCCGTACGTGAATTCTGTTGTACCGGAAAGAAAGCAGCCAATGCGACCGATAAAAATTCCAACTACGATGGGCAACGTAAACAAGTCGCCCGAGGAATGCTGCTCGCCCACTATACGTTTTGTGAGTTCCACTCCAAGCAGTCCGCCAAAGAGTCCGCCCATAATTGTTTTGGCGTTGAACAATAACAACACATCACTCCAGCTGTTAACGGTAAATGGATTTTCGAGGTAGCCAATCAGGCGCGAGCCAAACCACGCACCGATGGCAGCACCCAGGATGATAGAAAGCCGGTGGGAATATGTGATTGGATCCTCCGTATGCTTTCGCAGGGATACATAATAGCGATAGGCTGTAAAGAATGCAGCATACTCCAGTACGAGGTGGATGTTGATGGGGATGTCACCGATTTTTGGCTGGAGGGGAATTATCAAGTTGGTTAACTGTCAGGATACAATGGCAAAGCTTGCCGGAAGATAATAAATCGCTGCATTAGCCGGGCTTCACGCTACAAAATTCAAAGTCACCTTATGAAATTCTGTGCTGGCCAGCATCTATCAGGTAATAAACCTAACGGCAGTGATGTGACTTTCTGCATGCTGCTGCATTAACGATCTGTAACCTGACTGGTATGAGACATCTATTCTACATGCTGTTCATCACCTCTGCGGTGTATGCACAATCAACCGAGTTTACTGTTTACGAAAACGGTCTTATCTACAATCCTCAAACGATGAACCGGCTGGGGGCTATTGTTGATTCTCTGAACATTCGCTTCCGAAGTTGTGAACTTTCGCATCCATATTATTCTCTTGCGCAGGGCTCTGCTTCATGGGTTAAGGTGCCGAATAAACAGGCGCGCAAACTAATCGAGTCGGGTGTTACGCTGGCAAAATTTACCGAAGCTTACCCTAACGCTGTTAAGCGAAAACTTTGGGTTGTTAAAAGTTATTCCAAAAACTATGAGGGTGAGGCAATAATCCAGTACTCGGGACTTCCCGAGGGATACAACCGTGAACCGGAAATCAATCTGAAACGAAAAAAATCAAATGATAAAGTTTCCGGGTGGGTGCTGAGTGAGGGCGGTACGGAAGCTTTCTGGCTTGATGCGTTGCAGACTCAACAACTTCCGTTTGCTTATGCGCGGCTGGTTCAGTATGTGGACTGCATGATTGATACGAACGCGAGCATTTATTTGCCTGAAGCGGAAGGCAGTGTTTACGGACGCGTTAAGGCGAATTCAAAAGCGGCAGAGTTTGTTGCGCTGGCGGAATCTTTTCCGGGCAAACCGGAGTACCCTAAGTATGATGATGAAAAGAAAATTAGTTTCGATTCGCTGTACCAGTTGTACGAGGTCGCATTTCGCACGTGGGACAGTTTACGTATTGTGCAACTCGATTCTAAGATGCAGGGCAATTATTACAAAAGCCTGTTTGCCGATGCGGTTTCGGAAAGCCTGGCTGAACATAATTCCGATGGTGCGTTCGAATTTTATGTTACGCGCTACGGCTCGAAGGAGGACGCGCTCAGGCTTATGCGCGGCCGCAGGGTAATTGGTGGCTGCAGCCAGGACAGGAGTCCGCGGTATCATGCGATGAACATTTGCCAGCTGGCGGCAGAAACTGCTCAATGGGATATCTTTCTCCGTTCGCATCTCGATATCATGAACGACCGGTTTGAACGTATGAGTGACGGAAGTTATGCTTTTGAAGGACGCAGAACGTATTTGCATGAACTGGAAGCGCTTAACATTCCTGCGATTGATCTTTTGCTGGGCACTACGCTGCGTGTGAGTAATGTAAACGAGAATCACTATTGGGGTGCGATCAATCGCACAGGACGCGCACTGGCTGATGCCGAAAACAAGGCGGAAGTGGAAACGTGTATGGTTGGCATGATGCAAAACGACCAACTGGACATGTTTAACCGGATGCTGATTGTGTACCTGTTCGACAACTATGTATATAACCTGGAAGATTCTGCACACAAGAATGATGTTGCCCGTCAACTGGAGGCTGTGGTGAAAACTATGCCACAGGAAATCCAGGATGTTTGGAACACGAAGCGGAAATAGTCTTTAGTCTATTGTCCTTAGTCCGTAGCCGATCTTCGATAGTCGGAGGTATTTACGAATTACGATACCGGGCATAAATAAGGCATTAGGCATTGAGGGCTTCGACCTTTCCGCAAGCCGGATCAGCATGACAGTTCGGGAATAATGCTTCCTGCGTGAATGTTTGCGTGATAAATTCTTTACGTGTCGTCATTCTGAGGGAGGTACGACCGAAGAATCCCCCGACTGGTTACTCTACTGGGGGATGCTTCGGCCTGCGTAAACTCCGGCCTCAGCATGACGGTACATCACTGATGAGTGTGAGGGCTTTACCCAGGTTGTTTATAATCCGCCCCTACTAACATGAGCATGAATACCGCCAAGCCGATGGGGATTGAACCGACTGCCCAGACAAGTTTGTTACCGCTGCGGGCTTCATATTTTTCTCTTACCGGTTCCAGAATGATGTAATCCCCGGCAGCCGCACGTGTACTTTTGATAGCTTCCTGATATCGATCTTGTTTTTCGGACGCTGTAACCCGTTCCAGATGATCAACGGTTGTGTACTGATATCCTAACATCTCATACTCGCACCGGTTTCGAAAGGATTGGTATTCGCGCTCTGTTTGTGCCGCACTCAGGCGATTGCTAATCTCATTATGAAAGTGTACCCCATACCATATTGTAGGTATTTGCTCCTTAGCGGATTCATCTACCATCGGGCATACAAAATATAAATCCATCATGAGCTTTTCGTTGCGTTTGCCATACTCGCGCAACTGGGAAGCAAAGCCCTGTAACTCGGTATTGACCGCGAACTGCTCGATGTGATAATAGCGCGCAGGCGGCATGGATTCAATATCCCCTACCCGTTTAACTTCCGTAAGCTCTCCAGTTGCCGTAGTGAGGTATTCCTGCGACATCACCGTTGCCATCATAATTGTTAAGGCTGCAGTCAACAGGAAGGCGGACCTTCGCCTGTCTTCAAATGAGTCAAATGTAAGAACACGAAGCCTCGGCCGAAGCCAGATCATGACCGGAATCCAGGGCATGAAGAACGGGATCCCCTTGTGCCAGACTTCTTCTTTGATGGTTGATACATGCAAGCCGAATTCAAGCAACAGGCGCAGCAGTACAAAAAAGATAACTGTTCCGAACGTTATTGCGAGTAGTGTTGGAAGAATGTACCTCAGTTTTTTGGAGTAGTCATCCACCGGATATGATACAAGGTTTGCCTTTAGTTTGTGACATCTAATATACAGAATATCACGATGGGCGGGTGTTCTACTGGGGGATGCTTTGGCTTACGTAAACTCCAGCCTCAGCATGACGTTCCTTGAATGATGGTTCGTGAATGATGTTTCCTGCGCGAATGTTTGTGCCGTAACTTCTTTACGTGCCGTCATTCTGAGGGAGGTACGACCGAAGAATCCCCGACTGGTTACTCTACGTGGGGATGCTTCTCCCGACAAGTCGGGATCAGCATGACGGTTGATGATGGATGCATCTGCTACTCGTCATACTTCAACAACATTTCTTTCACGCGCGGGTCGTTTAACAGCGGAGCCATATCGGGATCTTTTTTGAGGGTTGGGGTACCCAAGCCATTGGCCAACGCTTTTTCAACTAACTCGAGGCACGTGGAGGTGTCGCCTGTCACGAGGTATTCGTATGATAAGTTGTAAAATGCCCGCGAACCGGTGGGATCAACCTCAAGTGCGCGGTTGTAATACGCTATGGCCGAATCGGATTGATTGTTGAATGAATAATAAAAACCCAGGTTAACGAGTCCGTTGAACCGCCTAAAATCGTGTGTGTCTGCCGGCAGCAGCGCATACGACTTCTTTGAATAAAGCAAGGCTTTACTATACTGGTTCTGGGCAAAGTAGTATGACGCCAGCGCACTGTAAACACCAAACTCCAGAGAATCAAGCGCCACCGCCTGTTGAAGTTTTGCATGGGCCATATCTAACTTATTGAGATTTATAAGCGATACGCCCCAGCGTGCATAGATACGCGCCTGTTTGTGCGGATCGTTCTTACATTTTTCGAGCTGATACTTACACAAGCGGATATTTTTTTCGGATTCCAACACAACGTTGGAAAGGTACAGGCTCAGGATCTGATCGTTTGTGTATTTGAAGATCGCTTCAGATGCTTCATTCACGAGGGCTTTTACCGGAAGCCGGCCGTTGGTATCAAGCGGGATTTCTGCCCGTTCCGGGGCTTCGTTTCCAACCTTCACCACAAGTACTGCAAGATCGCCCTCGAGGGTGATGTCGGCACTGATTTTTTTCTTACGACTAATCCCTACGGCTTCCCCGATGAGGTCGATCACTCCGCGAACGGGTACGCCCATGCCCACCATATCGACCGACACATCGTTTTCATCGCCACTCACGCTGTACCCTTCGGCAATGGCTTGTGTGCGGGTAATGTTAATGATGCGGGTAAGATTTTCGGAAATGCGCTTGGCTACCACCGGGCCGCTGTAACCAGCTTCTTCGAAGGCGGGCGGAACGTTTACCTGGGTGATCACATACCCGCTTTCGCTGAGTTCGCGCACAATGAATACGAGTGCCACGGTGATGAGCACAATCACAAAGGCTTTGGCCATGATGGAGAAGGTGGCGGTGACGCGTTTCTCCAGCCGCACCACGCTATACCGGACTGACTTCTTTTTAACTGGTGATTTTTCAGGCACAGGCTGCGACACCTCGGGAGTGCTTTGTTCCGGAGCGTCTGAGGCGGGGGTCTCGTTACTCATAGGTAAAAGTTTACTCAAGATAAGGGAAACGAACTTAGAATTTCGAATTACGAATTTAGAATTTCGAATTCCGACAACGCTCTATGTCTCCGTGACAAGGTTCTAAGTCTCCGTGACAATGCTCTAAGTCTCCGTGACAACGCTCTAAGTCTCGGTGACAACGCTCTAAGTATCCGCGACAACGCTCTAAGGCTCCGTGACAATGCTCTAAGTCTCCGCGACAATGCTCTAAGTCTCCGTGACAACGCTCTAAGTCTCGTTGACAACGCTCTAAGTATCGGTGACCTTGCTCTAAATCTCCGTGACCTTGCTCTAAATCTCCGTGACCGTGCTCTATTTACTTTTCACCCCGCTATAAAACGAAAATGGGGCGGCTGCTTTCTTAAACAACCTGCCCCACTTTCCGGTGGACCCGATTACTCTTTAGTTATTGGGCCGGCTAAGCAACTTTAGTGCGCTCACCTGCTTGTACTGCGCGCTGGTTGTACCGAACAGGGATTTCACATACAACTTTACGCCCTGGGCTACATCGAGCATGCCTGTGGTTTCTCCGTAAAGCGTTTTATCGCGGGCAATGCGGGCGTTGCTCAACGCAGTAGTAGCATTGATTACCGCTGTGTTCTTCGCGCGAAGGTCGGCCAGCAAGGTGTTCAGCGATGCCACTTTCAACTCGGCTTCGTTGGGGAGATACTTGGGCTCGGCCGTGAGTGTTGCCACCAACTGCGCGAAGTGATCGACCAGTTTGTTGTAGCTCTGCTGAGATGTTGATGCAGTTTTTACAGGTTCTGCACCCGCTGCCAACGCTTTCGCATCGGGCTGTACAATAGCCTTTGCGCGCTTGCCCTGGATCTTGTTGTTGGTTGACTTTACATCGGCTACGGTTTGCTCTGCCGCTTCGGTTGCTGCCAGTGCACTTACGATTTTTGTTGCCAGCACGCGGACGGGTTTGAAGGCAATCTCACGGGCGTTGGTTGCATTGTCGTAGGCCGTCTTTGCAACTTTCACTGACTGCAGGCTTGCGTTTGCGGCAATGAGCAGACCGTTGAGTGCTGCGAGTTTTAACGCTGCCTTGCTCGGGTTGAACGGAGGGCCGTAGGCAGTGCAGAAGCTGATGAGATCTTCGAAGGTCGCGACATTCTTGGCGTGACCGGTTTCTGAGGTACTTTTCATAATCTTTATGATTTTAAATTTATTTGTCTGCTCTTACGCAGACAGTGTGCCGGGACATTTCCTTCGGATTTGACACGATTTTAGCGGTCTTGTCGCGAGGAGTTACGATATTTCGTAAGTAGCGACTCGGTATTTCGTGAGGAGATAGTAGTCTTTGGTCAATAGTCTTTAGTCGATAGTCGATGGACTATTTCGGATTACCCTTAACTGATAGCTTATAGCGGATAACGAATGTGCAAAATCTATAACACGATTGGTTCTCTCACCTTCATCAAAAACCGTTTGGCGCAGAACGGGATTCATGATTTCCATTCAATCAATGAATTGTTGGCCTTTCAACGCAATTATGCCGTTGCTCGCGAGGAGGTTATTGCTAAACAGCGGGCGGTAGTTACGGAAGAGCGGAATAGCCTGCGTAATACGGTATCTGCTCTGGAGGATGAACTCGAAGCTGAAACAAAGACGCTTCAGCAGAAGGCTGGCCGTGAGCTCAACCAGTTACAAAAAGAATATGATGCGCTTGCGGATGCTGAGAAGACTATTATCCAGGAATTCACGTACAGTTTTAAGGCGTTATTCAAGCTGATCAGAATTTACCGCATCCGGTCGACTTCAAAAGCTGCGATTAGTCGCGCCATCAGGCCCAAGGTTGAGCACCTGGCACAACAGCGCGAGCAGCTTCGCTACCTGACCGATGAGTTTGAATCGGCTGTGAAGGAAAAGAGCTGGCGAACATTACTGGACCTGGATAAGAAACAAAACGTTATCAACGAGATTAAGAGCTACATCTATGGTGCGATTGGAGAAAACAAAGTTGTAGAGGAACTAAAGCAGTTGCCGGATGACTATATCCTGATCAATGATTTCTCGTACACATTTTACAAGCCGCTATACTTTAAACAGCAACACACCCGGATCAGCAGTATTCAAATTGATCACTTGCTGATTTCACCGGCAGGCGTTTTCCTGATTGAAACCAAGAACTGGAGCAAAGACTCCATTCAAAACTTAAACCTGCGCTCACCGGTGGAACAAATCCAGCGAACCAACTATGCGCTGTTCATTTTGTTACACCGATCAGGTTTTCAGCTTGGTGCGCATCACTGGGGTGAGCGGAAGATCCCGATCAGGAACCTGATTGTGCTGATCAACAACAAACCGCGGGAGGAGTTTCAACATGTGAAGGTTTTAACGCTGAACGAACTCGTACAGCACGTGAAGTTTGCCAAACCAACCCTATCGCGTGAAGAAATGCGGGAGATTGTGGAATATCTGATTGGGGTTAATCGGTAATGCCGGTCAGCGGATCGGCTTGACTGCTTCAAAAGCCTGCTTGTCTATTTCTCTTCCTCCATCTTAACCTTTTTCCTTTAACTGAATTACAGCTTCTACACATTAATGCTGCATTCGTTAAAACACTTCTGCCACCTAATGCATATGGCTTTATGTGATCGATCGTAAAGTTTTCCCATGTTAATTTTTCTCCGCATGAACTACACCGCTTATTTTCCTCTGAGTTCCAAAATAACCTTCGCTGATCGGGACTGAACCCGCGCTTGTCGTCTTTCTTTTCAAACAGACCTGAAAAGATATTCTTTAGCACAACAGCTCTTCGCTCACGGGTGGTTGAGCTGTCACTATCACCTCGGGTAGTAAACAGGTAATTTGAAAATAGTTCTTGCTCAGGTCGTGTCCCCTTACCCTTTGAAATCTGACCGCGCAATTCATCTACACCGTTACTCAACCATTCCAATAATTTCTGAGCCTGCAAGTTCCTCTTCCTATCCGTTAAGATCAGGCCATCCTTATCTAATTGATGAATCAGCATAAATAGTGAATAGAACTCTGCAGAGTTTGCAAATCGGGTAGCCTTTAGATTGGGGAATGTTTTCTTTAACAAATTGTGTGTTCTGATGAACCTCACCTTGCAGTGTCTAAGGGCTTTTTGATTGATAACCTGGCCACTGATAATCTTATCAAGAGCTGTTTTCTTATTCAAAAGCTGATCCGAGTGAATGGAGGCAATTAATTCGCAAATAAGTTCTACATGCTTCATTCGCGACAGCAGTCCTTTGGTTAATACTTTGTTCTCAAGAAAGAACCTGTGATACTTATTCCCAAGTTGGCCTGCCACTTTAAGAAAATCGCTATGATAAAACTTAGCATGCCTCTTCTCCTGGCTTGTTAGTCGTTTTCCAGTGGAGTTAATTCGGACAAACAGATCGATAATGTCGCTCATGTCTCCGGAAATTTCAACAGTCTGAAATTTATAGCCGGTTATTTTATGTTCGTGTCTTGCCTTTTTTAGTTTATTCCAATCCCAACTCTTCTGCTCTTCACTTTCAGAAATCTTTGTTTTTAAATCAAATCGTTCTCTCTTAAATGAGTTAGCTCCGACAAACATCAGGCATGACTCGATGCGCTGCTTACCATCTAATACATCGTAATTTAATCTCCCATGCTCATCCGGTCTTTTGTATAGAAATACGGATGGCACCGGATAATTCTGAAGTATGGATTGAATGAGTTTTTTCCGGTCGTTTAGGCTCCAAACCGATTGACGCTGAAAGCCGGGCTCAAGATTTAAACGACCCTCGTGGTGAAGGGAGATGAAATCCTGAAGATCTTTACTTCCATAGTTAAACTCAAGTGTCTTCATTTTCAAGGTGATTATAGTTGGCTCAAATTTTTGTAGTACTTTTAGGAATCAAATGCAGCAATGCAAAAACGGGACTTGCTATATATGTAATTGGAATCTTTCTTAGCTCCGTTGGGCCTTTATCATATGCGTGAGTGTTTTCTTTATAATAATCGATTCCAGCCAGAATCTTTTTGAATGGAACTATGACCTTGGTGCCTTTTTCACGTAGCAGGATGACACTCGTCTCGGCTTCTTTGATAAGCTTAAATGCATTATAGCCTGAGACTTTGGCGTAGTTTTGATCTTCAAGACGCTGAAGAATTTTGCCGAGCAAGATTTCTGAATGCATGTTTGTACTTATCAACCAATCACATTAAAAGCGGCAGATCCAATATCAAACTGCTCGACTTGCTTAATATGATTCAAAACACAATAGTCATGCTGATTATGAAGCGCCCGTCCATTGGTCAGTAAGCAATTCGATTTAATACCAGAAAGTAAGTTAAATGCTAGTGTCATTGAAGATGCAGCCTGAACACCTAATGCGCTAACTCTTTGCATAAACCCATGTAGTTGCTCGATTGGTAAAGCTGTTGAATCATCATACTTGAATTTTGCGTCCATAATTAATTCTACCATAGATTCATCCGGGTCATCAGTAGAGTCATACTTTTGGATTGAAACGTCAGGAGCTATTGTCGTTCTTGGGGCAAGACTTAGTTTTATATTAGTTCCATAGCAAACCTGGAACTTATTGTTTCCGTCCATCTTGTTTATTATTACAAAATATGCCCATCCTTTTTTAGCTCCCGGTTTTTGAGGGAAGATTTTTCCTTTCTTAGTTCCCGGAACTAAAGTAACCTCGTAGTTGTGCATTAAGTCCTCAAGAATTCTCATTAAACAATAGAACTCATAAATCATATCTGCACCTTCTTCATTTGTAGCCTTGGGCTCAATATTTGAGTAGTGGCCAAAGGCCTTTCCCGAAGACTCCCATTTCGTTAATGCTTCGGTCGCTTTCTTTAAATTTTGTATTTGTTGAGTAGTCATAAAATTAATACAATGTTATGGGTAGTCCGGAGTTTCTAAATAATCTCCTAAACTTGCGATCATCAACGATATCCCTTAGTTGCTTATCGATTTCGTTTGCAAAGCCGGGGAAAAATTTAGAATGCTGATTTATTACTTCGATTTGAGATTTAATCATTTGATCTGAGCTCTTGTGATCAGAGCCCTTGACAGTTTCAGAAAATGAGCCAAAACCGATTTCATCATAGTGCTGCCGCAAGCTTGTTGTGTTTATAACTTCCGCAATTTTAAGCAACTGTTGAGCTGGTTTGACGACAGCAAAATCCAGGTACTTCAGCAAGACTGGCAGCAGCCTATCCATGTCAACTCTGTTTGTTAAGAGATCAGGTTGCTGAGATGCAAGAAAAGCCACAAATGCGTTTTGATGGGCCTTATGCAATGCATTTAATATCGTGCCCACTACCGTTCTCTTCTGATAGATTTGATCCTCAAGAATTGCCGTAAACTCAACATCATAAACACGATTGTACTTTCTATTAAAATGTTTGATTGGGCTTGAGTAATTGGTAACCCTAACTAAACTATATATGTAGTCATCAAGGGGTTTGGATTTTGCAAACTCCGTTTTTAGATCAATGGTTACTTTTATCTTTTTATACTCATCATCAGGATTCTCCACCGTAACATCTGAGATTTGGTAATGCGCTATAAATTCCCACTCCTTTCTTTTCGAAAGAATCAAAACATCTTCACCTACTTGTCCAGTAAAGTTTGGTTTTTGTTCCAACCTTAACTCGGCATTTCTCCCATCGTTCAAGAATTTTAATTGATCCCCAGTTTTAAATATCCAATTCATAGACGGCCGTTTCTATTCTTCTAATCAAACAACCCGCCGTTAAATACCTCTCTTGTAAATTCTTCGGGGGTTTTCAAGAATGTCGCGATCATACTCTTCGCGCTCAAGCCTGAATAATTCTTGCTGAGGTTGAAGATCGCGATATACAAAGTGCTGACCAAATCCGCCCTCCGACTTGCCCTTATGAACGCGGATTAGCTCAAATATCAATATATAAAGACCCCCAAGAGCATTCAAAGCATTTCCCAAGTTCGCTTTTTCATAGTGTGTGTTACGATGATGCTTCACTTCATTGTAGGCATCCCACCAGGAAAACTTCTTTGAAGCGGTCCAATCTTTGAATGGCTGAAGCTCAATTCCGTAGATGGGAATAAAAACTCTCTTATCCTGCAGGGAGGGTAGTTTCTCGGCAACGATCCTGCTATACTCTTTCATATTGCCAACTTGCTCACCCGATAGCAGATCGCAGAGTTGTTTCAAAACAACATCGATTTCAGAACTGGCCGCAAGAAACAACTGAGCAAGGCCGGTGGAGAATGTACTGAAATTGTCGGGGTGAATTTCAATGTACCTCGAAGTAGTCTTTAAGTCTGCTTCGAGCGCACGAAAATAGTTCCAGTGATGTGTGGGTAACTTCTCTTCGGAATAGTCAGCTGCCTCGTCTTCATCAGCTGATTCACATCTTCGCGTTGCACAATAATTTCCGTTTTTGTCTTTCGCGAAGTTCACCTTAACCTGAGGTTCTCCGTAAAGTTTGTTTGCCTCATAGGTTTTTTGAAGCCATTGAACAAAATCACTTTTGATAAACTGATTCCTGGTAGATTGATGGCCCTGGTTTTGTCTTGCAAGAATTAAGAATTGCGGGGGTAGTTCAACAGCCTTATTACCAAAATAATAAAATTGATCTGCCATTAAGACGTTTACTCCCCGCAGGTCTTTGTCAACGTTTTTTGGCCCGTGAACACTATCGCGAAGCCGGTGTTCATAACCTTTATTCTCATATTCATAAATACAATCTCCTACCTGCCTCCGATAATCGTTGTTTATAACATCCGGTATTTTCTCCTTCAACACCATTTGGCAATGTATGTCATACTCCCGGAGTGTCATCTTATTACTTACGCGCATGGCGTACACCAATTTGCCCGAGTAGTCTTTGCCGTTTACGTTTTTCGAACCGACACCTACAATCCAGTCGCCCTCTTCTGCAACTCTTCGAATTACAGGCTTACAAATCGCTAGCGTACAAACGCCCCAATACGGATTTGGAGCAGCACCATCATCAGTGGGAATACAGTAAGAAAATAATCGCATACCAGTTTTGTCAAAATACTCCTATCCGTCTACAATTCTCCAAGTATTGTGCCTTAATAAAATTTCCAACTGAAAATTTGTTCCTATTGGCATCGTCAATCATTTTCTGAACCCATGTCGATTGTGAATATATTGCTTTTACCTCTACTGGATAGTTGTGATATTCATCAGTTGCCTGTATAAACCAGTACTTCCCATCTGTTTTTGAAGCACATTTTTCTTTGTATCGCTCCTCAATCCCGAAAACCTCTTTCCAGGTATCTACTTCGTCCTGATGCGTTGGGGAAGTAAGAGTTACTTGAATGTGGTGTTCTGTTAATGTGTTAATGTCATTGTGGTTGAAATCGATATTGATTTCTATTTGGTAGTTGATTGCATCGTATGGATAAAACGCCCGCCTTCTTACATGAGTTGTGGGATTTGTTATTGGGTCTTGGCGAAGTTTATGTGATGAATTGCATTCATGACACATGGGAGCTAAATTTCTAAAATTAATCGAGTTGAATGGATAAACGTCCTTTGGCAAATAATGGTCGTAGGCATCTCTAACACTTCTATTCGGGCCTTTAATGCTGTTTAATCCGCAGAAGGGACATTTCCTTTCGTCATTTAAAGTCACAAATTCATCGTAGTGAACATCAACTTTTCCAATCCTAGCTTGCACTGCATTTAAATGGATGACATCCGTAAAAAGGCTTTTATAAAATTCCTCTAACTTATCACTTAAAGCTCCATGTAATGTATGCAATGTCGAATATAAAAAAGGAGTGCAACCGTTTTGCTGTTTGCATAAATCTTCAATGGAGTTATTGTTTCTATACGCTTGTGATAATAAATCCTTTGTTGGTTGGTCAAATATTTGAAATATTTTGTAAACGCTTTCAATTGGACCATAGAGATAATCCTTTTTTATTCTTGCATCACGTTCAATTTCTAGCGTTATTTCTTTAAGGTCGTCTGGTAGTAATTCAATATCGTAATCTACAGCAGGGTCAGCATTGCACCACACGTTTAGGAATAAGTCGTCCATCCAAGTCTGCAAAGTGTAAATCGAATGATTTGCTATATAGATATATGGAAAAAGCATTATTTTTTCTTCTCAAGTGCTTTGTTAATAAACATAATTTTTTCAACTGAATCGCCTAGTTCGCTGTCAGCCTTTTCAATCAATTCATCAGGATTTTCACCAGCTTCAAGTCGTTCATATAAAGTAGTATAAACTGAATTAGAATAATTCCCAATGGTTTCATGTTTTTCAAAGACTTTCAAAGTAATCTGATTAACGGAAGCACCAAACGTGTTAAATCCAGGTCTCTCCGCTGATACTTTTCCAGTTTCGAAGTCCTTCTTAAAAACCAAAACATTTTCTTCATGGCAATCTGAGATAATAAAGGGAGAATGAGATGTAATAAGAATTTCTCTTAAGTGTTCATTTTCAACTGGATCTTTAAGAGAATCCCTCAATGTAGAAACAAATTTTGCTCTCCAATCTGGATTGAAATGGGTCTCAGGTTCATCAAGCAGGAATAATGAGTTTGTGTTTTTGAACAGCAAACAAATCCCTATTGCATGTAAGTATTGATACTCTCCATCTGATAGCGATTTGCTTAAAATATCTACTTTGGTATTTTCTTTTTCAATTAAGAAATCTTTGAAGCGCATGAGACGTTTATCCGAAGCTAACACGGGCACTGTTTCATTCACATAAAGGCTACCTGATTTATAAAGGTCTTGCTTCAATTTGACATCAACTTCGTGAAGATTTAAGGTCAATAGAATCTGAAATGTTCTGAATAGTTCGAAAGTATCTTCAAAGTTTTGCTGAAATGCCTTTTTAAGTTCACCAGCTTTATCAACGAAATAATCGAGATAAAGTATTTTGTTCTCGGAATCAAAAAATTGGCTGGTAGCGCAGTTCTTAAGTTTATCTATTGCCTTTAGGTCTTTTTTTTCTGACTCGGGGCGTCTTTGGAGATTATAGGTTAATTCAAAAACATCGACATTATTAATTTCCAATTCATCAGGCCGTAGCGCTGGTGACATTTCTTCTGTTCTAAATTTAGCTACTGGAACGCCCTGACGAATAATAATTCTGAATTGCTTAATTCTTTTAACACCAATAGCCTTGTATATAGGGTCAAGTATGCTTTCCTCTTGCATTAAGTAGTTAGTAAGGAAAACTGCTTGACTGTGTTGCGCATCTAAATAAACTAATCTGCCTTCAGGTTGCGCATAACCTGTTTCGTTTCTTAAAGAATCTTCGTATTCATCATAGTGAATAAAGCGCATCTTAAAGAATGGAAGACTTAGGATTTCGTTTTCACCTGAGGAATAACCTATAACATAATCGGGGAGAAACTGCTTAACCTCAATCCTTGTTAACTCAAAATTTTTACTTTTTTCAATTTCGTCCCTGTTTAGCCAAATAACTTTGGGGGATTCTCCAACATTTTTAGAGATTAGAATTCTTGCTTCATATCCCGAATCAAATGCGGAGCTGAACGCTCTTGAAAAACTACCTTGCTTAAAATAAACATACTCCAACTCAAATGCATCAACTGAACATTTCTTGGGGTCAAATGCTCCTTTAATATCTTCGATGTGCAACGCTTCTCTTTCAGAACCATCAATATGAAAGTCATCTTCAAAACCTTCTGGCTTGTAGTTTAAGTAGATACATTCTATATGATAAAATATTGCAGCGAGTGCTTCAAGAATATTGGATTTGCCACTTCCATTTCTGCCAACTAGACAGTAAGGCATGAAGTTCCACATCTTCGCTTTATCAAAATCACGAAGAAAGTGAATTTCAAAGCCTGCTTGCAGACTTCTGAAATCAGAGTTCAGTTTAAGTCGCAGCAGCTTCATCCACAATTAATTCAATTTGCTTTGTTGTCTCGTTGAACTTTTGTTTAATGAAAGAATTCTCTTCTTCCAGCCATCTGAAAAGCATGGTAGCTACTTCATCATATTCGGGTAAAGTCTCAAACGGGAATTTGCTTATTTCTTGCCAGAGTTGGTCGAATGTAAAAGCCTCCTTGAATTTTCCTTTCACAATTCTATATTTCACATACTCATCCCAAAACGGAATTTCACCTTTTATTTTTAGTTCTGCTTCTAACTGCCGAATGGTATTGTCAATCTTATCTGGAGCACCTGTATGTGGTTGGTTTTTGTGGAATTCTTCAAGTTCCTTGTTGATTTTATCAATGGCAATAATTTCACCGCTGATTTTGGGGTCCACTTTTATTGTGGCGTCTATTAAAATTCTATTGATGATTTCAAGTTCTCCTTTTAAGGCTTTATGACTGAACGCATCGTATAAATCATTAAATTTTGCAAGGCTGATTTGGTATTGCCCTCTTAAGATATCAATTTGATTAACGAGCGAAGAGAATTTCATTTGCAATGATAGAGGCGGAATTGGTATTTCAAGAGCCCTTATTGCTCCGATGTTAAAATGCTTTTGAATACCACCAACTTCGTTGGAGAGAACCAATGCTTTCGCCCTTTCTGAATTAAAGAAGTATGAAAGATAGAATGGGTCAATAATCTTAATGTTCGGGCGTGCAATAATTAAGTCAATACAATTACATCCATCTAATTCACTGGGAATGACAGCAGCGGTACCTGTTTTCCCTGTTCTTACAAGAACAACGTCTCCTTTTCTTAATATTGACTTTGACAACACAGTCGAATGCGATTCTTTAGAAAAGAAAACTATATCCTTTAAGTCAATTCTATTAGGTTTAATATTCAAGGATCTAAGTGCAATTACTCCTTGTTCTACATAATGAGTTGCGGGTTGTATTACTACGCCCACTGAAATGTTCTCGCAGTACTCTTCTCCACTTTTAATTTCCCATCCCTTCTCATTTAAAATTGGATCACCAAACGTTTCCAAAAATTTCATTTTTAAAAATTCATCCAGTAAGCCAATGCTCTTTTCTCGTTTAGAAATTAGACTTTGTGTCTTTTCTAAAACACTTGCAATTCTCTCTTGGTCTTCTATTGAAGTAGGAATATGAAGTTTGAAAAGAGATAAATCATTCTTGTTAAAACCTGCCTGAGCAGCCCGAGCACCTATGTTTAAGATGAAATTCTGAAAGTCTGTTCCCGTCAAAACAAAATACAAGTACCGTCTTGAAAGTAGTTCTTCATTTGGTATTGTCTTAATTATTGCCACATTGTAGGCTCCTTCTAAACCCGTGAGAATTTTACCCACAGAAGCTCCATAGCGTCCAATTAAAATATCATCAGACTTACACTTGTTTAGTTTCTTTGTGTCTTTTACGTAAGCAACATGTTCTTCCTTTCCTTGTGTAAAATCTCGAATCTGAAGCATTCGAACATAACCTTCTCTCGGCTCATTTATCCACTCTTCTTTGGGCGGTTGTGTTCCGCCTTGGAAGTCGCAGATGTCCGTTAATTTGTATTCTTTAGTTTCCATCAGGCAATCATGTCTTTAAGAGTTTTCAACTCTGCCTGAATGTTGGCTTCTAGCGCTTCAAGCTCTTCAAATATCAATGCTGGTTCTTTGTACTCAATTGCATCAAATACTTGCGTTTGATACTTACTCATACTTAAATCATAATCGTTTTCTACAATTTCTGATTTAAGGACAAAAAAGCTTTGGGCTGTCCGGTCTGTATCGTTTTCAGTATTCCTATTTCGATATTTGGTAACAATGTCTTGCAAATCCCCATAATCGCGAACTCCCCCTTCTTTAAATTTTTCACTTCGCTTGTCATTCAATTCGTAGCCATCATTATTCATCTCGTAAAACCACGTGTGTTCTGTTTCTCCACCTTTGGTAAAAATGAGAATGGAGGTACTTACGCCTGCATAAGGTTTAAACACTCCGCTTGGCATAGTTATCACTGCATTTAATTCTGCTTCCTCAACTAACTTTTTACGCAGTTGAGTAAAAGCCTTACCTGAACTAAATAAGACTCCTTGAGGAACTATAATTGCTGCAACACCTCCCATTTTAAGCATCGTATAAATCCGCTCTACAAAAAGCAGTTCTGTTTTTGTTGTCTGCAATTTTAGGCTTTCATTAATATCGCCCTTATCAATACTTCCGGTGAACGGAGGGTTAGCCATAACTATATCATATTGAGCGTCCTCATTATACGTTTTACTCAATGTGTCTTTATAATCAATGTGAGGATTGTCAATACCGTGCATCATTAAGTTCATCAAGCCCAACCGAACCATAGTGATGTCGATATCATAGCCATAAAAGCTATCTTCCAGTATTTTCTTAACATCTTCAGTTAAAACTGCTGAGAGTGTACCTCTTTCAAAACCGTCATTGTCTTTAACTAATTTACTAGGGTCTTTCTGGCGAACTAAGTCACTTAAAATGTATTGATACGAGCCCAATAAAAATCCACCAGTTCCACACGCTGGGTCGGCAATTCGCTTTCCTAATTTCGGGTCAACTAAATCAGCCATTAATTTTATAATATGTCGCGGTGTACGAAACTGTCCATTTTTACCAGCCGTTGCAATTTCACTCAACAACATTTCATATACATCGCCCTGAATGTCTTGAAAAGCGTGGCCTCCTTGGGTCGCGTCTTTTTCAATCTCTTGAAAAATAAGTTCAATTTGTTTTATAGCTTCAACCAATAACAAAGGCTTTTCAATTATAAAGACGGCATTCGCCATGTGCTTAGTAAAAGGCGAAGTACCACCATTCAATGATCTAATAAATGGAAATACATTGAAGCGAACATGTTCCAACATTTTTTCAGCTGGTGCCATAGTCTTAAAGAACGACCATCTCAACTCTGATTTATCCCTCCGCTTTTTGGCCTCGTCAAGCTCCTTATTAGCCACTTGTTGCTCTTCATATTTGAACGTGCCTCCATCATCAACCCGATAGAGTGTTTCATCAACATAAGGAATATATGTTCCGTTAAATCGCGATACGTATGAGTCTCCTGTAAAATCAGCATCCCTTTCTCTTTTGGCTTCCATATCATCAAGGCGCTTCATGAATAGCAAATAGGTTATCTGCTCAATAGCAGTTAAAGGGTTACTGATACCACCGCTCCAGAAAGTATTCCAAAGGCTGTTGATATGAGATTTAAGGGTTGAGTTATTTTGTAACATTATGCTGCTAATAATTTCTGAGTTAAACTTAAAATTTCATCAATCTCTTTTGGATTGAATACACCTCTGATACCGTCAGGGTGTAAAAGGGTAAACGGTGATTCGATTAGATTTCGCTTTTGTATTTCACCTCTTTCAATTATGTAGTTCTTGAGCAAGTCAAGAAACTGTAATTGGCGGCTGCTTAGATAACTATGTGCAGAAATGAAGTCTTGAAACGTCTTTGCAACAGTTTCAGGAAATGATTCCAAATGCTCAATTCCTAAAATGTGTTTAATAAACTGAACAAGTTCGGCCTTTCGATGATTATAAACTCTTCGCAGTAATTCGATTGTAATATTTGGATGTTCCTCATACAGTTCATCGGCTAGTTGTTGAGCTTCATCTTCCGAAATGTTCTGACCTGCCTTTAGTTTCTGTAAAATCGGGTTTGTCTCGGTCAATTCAGTTATTTTTTCCTCTACCAACTCCTTGTATCTACTGATGCTTACTGATTCATGTTGTGGGCCAAATTCAATAAATTCTTTTTGAGTGATTAGGTCTTGTAAGTTGAATTTTGCTGGGCCTAGGGGGACAACAAGTGATTCGATGAAGCGCATTAAAGGACCAAGCTTATAGATAAGGTCATCGTATTTATCTTCTGAAATAGACGTCCAATATTGGTTAGTTTGAGATTGGCGAATGAGTTCGGATTGTTTTCCTACAACATTTACCGATGTCGGTAGTTTTGCAATGGTTTCAATTATACTGTCTTTAAGGGTATCGAATTTTTCAGGCTCTTGATTCAACTGAGCTAATGACACTTCAACTATATCTTTTTCAAATCTCATCGCTTTGAAATCCTTCTCAGATATAGTTCTTAAAAGTGGTTTAATTGTTGTGCGAAGAAATTCGATTTTATCGTGGGTTAAACTACCCCAAAAATTGCCATCTGATAATCGTTGCATATCATTTCTCGCATCCACGATTACTACTGAGTTTTGCGGAAGTTCTGCAATTTGCTGCTTTAACTTTGCAATTTCTCTATTGGTGGTTTCGGTTTCACCCAGTTCAATTGTTTTTTCTATTTTATCTAATCGTAATCCAAACAATCTTACTGGCAATGGAATTTGAGGCTTTAATTCTTTTCCCCTGGGATTAAGTTTAAAATACTCAAAGTTGTCCCAACAATCCATTATTAGAAATACATCCTTTATTGTACACCAAGGTTTTATTTTTTCTGGCTCAAGTAAACGAGTTCCTCGTCCAATCATTTGCCAAAACTTGGTGTAAGAAAAAACTGGCTTTGCAAACACTAAGTTTACTAACTCCCTAACATCAATACCAGTATCCAGCATATCCACACTGATTGCCACGCGTGGCATATCATTATGAATAAATTGGTCGAGTAACCCACCTTTTCCGTATGCTCTTGGGTCGTCAGATACAATTACTTTGGCAAGCTCTCCTTTATACTCAGGGTAGAGGTTATCAAAGATGTGTTCAATTTCCCTTGCATGATTTTTTCCTACACAAAAGAAGATTGACTTCCCAGGTAATACCCCGTTGGAGTCCTTAATGCAATCTTCCATGAATGTTTTAACAATCAATGCATTTGTTCCTCTATTACTTACAGTTTTTTCAAGCTCGGTTCCCTCGAAATTAATTTCTTCAATTTCTTTCCCTTCAAGAATTAATTTTTTTTGGTCTTCAAGTGTTATTGTTCTCTTATTAATTCCTTCATCTTGGAACTTGGTTTTAATTTTCATCACTTGAAAATTGCTAAGGTAGGGCGGAATGTTATTTACTGCCTCCTCATAGGAATACGCATAGGTTGGGACACCATCTTCAGTTTCGAAGAGTTCAAAGGTATTGTGGTCAATTACATCTGTTGGAGTAGCCGTCAAGCCTAGTGTAATTGTATTGAAGTAATTCAAAATTTCTTGATAGGTGTTATAAATGCTTCTGTGGCTTTCATCGACAACAACTAAATCAAAAAAGTGAGGCGAAAGTGAGTTGCTTTCGTCTCTTATTACATTCAGCATTGTTGGATAGGTTGACACGTAAACTCGCCTATCCTTTGCAATTGACTTTTCACCAACCTTAGGCCATCGCGGCTCGTTTGGTAAGTTTTCTTTAAATGCATCCAAAGTCTGGTCTCTTAAAGCGATTCGGTCAACAAGGAATAGAACCTTTTCTGCCCAACCTGCTCTCATTAAGGATTCCACCAACGCAATACAAGTTCTTGTTTTACCCGTGCCCGTTGCCATAACTAAAAGAAATTTCCTCTTCCTTTTCTCAACAGCCTCAAGCACTGCTCGAATTGCTCTTTGTTGATAGTCTCGTCCTGCAATTTTAGTATTGATGAGTTCTCCTACTAGTGTCCTTCGTGATTTACGAAGGTTTTTGTAGCGTTGTAAATCGTCCGTTGTTGGAAAGCCGTGAACTTTTCTTGGAGGGTAGTTCTCTAAATCCCAGAAGAAAATTTCATGACCATTTGTAAAAAAACAGAAAGGTAATTCTCCACCTTGTTTTATCTGAATATTATAACAGTATTGTTTAGCCTGCTCTCTTCCAATTGCAGGGTCGACTGAGGTGTTTTTTGCCTCAATAACTGCAATTGGTTTTCCGTCTTGGCCGATTAATACATAGTCGCTGTATTGATGTCCAGCATAAGGTGTTGGAGCCTCTTGAGCTAGATTAGAATCTACAATGATATCATACTCCTCAATTACTTGTGAACGGTCGCTAACATTCCATCCAGCTTGCTTCAAGCGGTTGTCAATGATTTCTTTCCTTGTTTGCGCCTCTCGCATGAGGGTATAAGACGAAAATAATGTCAAGATAAAGACTTCGAACCACCTTCAAAAGTTAGTGCTTCAGATAATCCACCGTTTTCTGGTACTTAATGTAAAACCGATCGGGAGCAGAACCGCTAACAACCTCCCTAGCGCTTAAGGCTTTCTGGTCGCAAAATTCTGCTCGCGTCAATTCCACAGCTTCTGCTTCCGGCAGATTAGTGACTTCCGCTACAAAAAATTCGTTGTTCATTTGCATAGCTTCACCGGTACCGGGCCTATAAGTGATGCGGTTACTAAACACCACGGGACTGTTTGAACGGGTAAACGTAGCTGTGGTGATTTGCTTTTTTGTCGGATATTTAAAAAGATCGCAGTTACGGTACAGATTATCGCTGATGCTATATTCTGCAATTCTCTTCGATGTGTGCGGTGGAATGCAAACAACTTTCTCCTCCGCAAAAGAAACTGAATAGCCAGTTGCCTTAACTACCCCGCGTGATATAGTACGATTGCCGGATTGAACCATGTCGGAACTTGTTCTCGAAAATCCGGAAGATTGCGCAAAGGATGCAGCGGAAGTCTCGGACGTTGTGTATACCCGGTTCAGGTAATAATTATGCGCAATACCATTTAACACGAAGAATGTTTGATCTAATTCTATGAAAATGTTCTCATCGGTCTTGTTGGTGAACAAAAAACCTATGTCACCCCCCTGACTCCACAGATTGTACGAGACGACACAATAAGGATCTTCGAATTTAATCAGATCGCTTTTTTGAAATTCGGCATTTAGGGGTGCAACCTTATACACCTGGTAAAAAGGTGTTGCACATGAAGAAAGAAATATTGCTGTGAGAAAAAGAAGGATTGGACGTGTGGGTTTCATATGTCGAAAAGATTAGTAGCATTACAAAAGCCACAATCAAACACATAGTACTCCCTCAGCCATTTGACTGGCATCAAACAACAGATTATAGCCAACGATAAATTTAGGTGAGTTAGTGAATTTCAGCCTCGACTGATAGGAGTAACTCCTATTGAAACACCCTCCGCTTGTTACCTGTAAGCAATGGGAGCAAGTATTACGGCTTAAACTCATAAATTTTAAACAACTCTCTCCAGTTTTCGCGGTAGAATGATTCTTCCAGCTTTGGAAAATTGCTTCGAATGGCCATATCCAAATACCCGGTAACATACGAATGCGGGTCTTCCTGCAGGGGGGTTAGATTTTTGTTGAGGTTCAAATAACAATCCGAGAATATTTCCTTTAAGATGGCTTTATACGTTTTCACCTTGGTTACAACTGTTGCCTGACGCAGCACCATTACTTCATTGGAAGGATTGGCAGACAACGGTGAAAGTTCTTGCTCGGCCATCTTTGTCAGATAAGGATCAATACTTTTCGAATAAATGTCAGTAATCCTCCCATACAGATTTGCGAACCTAACAGAGTCTAACTTCTGAGCGATAGCCGAAAAGGACAGTCCGATGAAAAATGAAATGGTAAGAAGGGCTTTCATGTAAATAGCGTTGGTGGAAAAATTATTCTTGTGCTTCTGGCCTGCAACTGTATGTTGCCTGGGAGCAGCAATCATAACAACCGCTATAATATGTTGAATAAACCAAGTCTAAAATAGCCTCCTTAAATTCCGCGCTTGTATTCTGGTATCCCGGAACCTGACTTATCGATGCTTCTACTTCGCCTCTACGGACATCTGCTTCACTGGAACATTTCATAATACAATACGGGTAAGGTGCTGCGACCAGGATACGGCTAGAAGAAAGCAGAATTTCAATTTTCGCCCCGTAATCGGCTTTCATAATTTTGTCAAAGTCGGATGTACGGAACAAATAATTCGCCCGTAACTCCGCCTTGAGGTTGTCAATCATTTTAATATGTTTCGCAGAAAATCCAAACTTCTCACACATTTTTCCATACTGCTCTAATGCGCTAAAATCAAGTTGTTTACCTTTTGCCGATAGCTCAAAGAATTTACTTCTCTCCTCCTCATTCATTGAACTTATTGCCGCGTAGTTGCTCGTTAATATATCAACAATTTCATTATAATCACTTCGATCGGAAAGCGTTTCCCGAAGGCTTGCCTCATCTAATAACTCTTTTGATTCATTGTTTTCACAGCTTAACACGAACCACATCGCGACAAGCAAAATCAAGGTCTTTTTCATGGTTAAGGATTTAGTTGACTCATCTAAGATACCGAATTAAAAATTTGCTTGCTATAGGAGTAACTCCTATTAAAAACACCCTCCGCGTGAGGGATAGCAGCGGAAAGCCTGCCGACAACCCGTGGGCATAAACTTTACCCGCCCGCGATGGAGGGAGCTTGCAGCGAATAGCCCGACCCTGACGGGCCTTCGGCCATCAGGGGTGTAACCCCGAGCGAAGGCCGGCAGGGGCACGCCCTGACGAGCCTAAGTAGTCAGTTGTACTTTCTGAATTTGCAGAGGCTGTCAGGACAAGCCACTGATGGGCCTAAGCAATCAGGAGAACTTAACCAGATTCAGAGGCCATCAGGGCAAGCCACTGACGATGCTGTCAGGGCAAGCCTGACAATTCTATGAAGACAAGTTCCCCAGTGATCAATCATCAACGCTTTAACTGCACGGGCGGGAAGACATCGAACGTGAGGCCGGCAAACAGCTGGAAGCCGGAATCGACAAACCGGTAGTTATAATTATCGTGCCCGGCATTAACGCTGGCGAAGAAGCCGGTGCTGTTGTGCATGAAGTAGGTAAACGTGAGCTCGCCCCGCCACGGGTTAACGGACGGATGCGGGGTGGCGATGATTTCGGTATTGACGGCTATTACAAACCGCCTGAGGTTGGCCTCGCTGATGCGCCACATGTAGCTGCCCCCGGCTGTAAACCGGTTGCGGCCGTAGATGGTAATGTCGGCATCGGAGTAGCCGCCTACGTTGCCCACGAACAGGAGCTTATCGTGATAGACGTTAATGCCGCCCTGCACGGACCAGGCTTGCATGGGCCTGAACTTTTGATCGAGCGCGGGGAACCACTTATAGCTGATGATGATTTCGGTGTAGTTAGTAGAGAAGTTGCCGGAGCTGCGGTTGAGGATTTTTGAAAGATTGGTTTTATCGGTGATGAGGTTATACACGCTGTCGCACGCTTTGGTGCCATCGGCGATGTTGGCATTGAAGGCGCAGCGGTCCTGCCCGTTGGAGTAGTGGCCGCTCTCGAAGGAGATGGCGAGCATGGAAAGTTTCTGTGTGGATGATTCAAAAACTTTAGCCCACTGAAATGCTGCGATGCTGATTTTGTTGGAGGGTGTTTTTGCGGGCATGGAGTTATCGGTATACATGCGCAGCTGGGGCCGGTAGGCGATGTACCAGGCGAAGCCCCAGTTCTGTTTCCAGTTGTTGTTGGGGGTGGTGCTCATGAATTTATCCATGGTGTTGATGAGCCGGAGGCGCAAGAAGGGGTTGGCTTCGAAGAGGATGGTTTCATCGCTAACGATGTTGGTTTTGTAGCCGATGCTGGGGTTATCGCCTATGGGATAGAAGGCTTCGAAGATGGTGCGCTTTTTGGCTGCGCGGGGTGCGAAGCCGAGGGTATCCTGCCGGGCGTGGGCGGATACGAGGCTGCACACTATAATAAGGAGTGCGAAGGGTGCTTTCATAGGTTATTGGTCTTCCCAGATCATTTGTTCGAGTTTGGTTTTGTCGTTTTTGGTGATGCCGTTGGTGAGCACATCGGCCCCGGCCCTGATGTTAGTGAAGGCGAGGATGAAGTTGGTTCCGTCATTCTTGAGGGCGCGGGAGATGCGGCCTTTGAGGGCGGGCTCGAGGCTGATGAAGAAGCAATCGCCAATTTCGATGTAGAGGGCTTTGCCGTTGAGGAAGCTGCGCAGGTTGGCGCGCTGCAGCGGGCCGGGGCTGATGAGCTGGAGGACGCAGAAGGAGTCTTTTAGTTCGGGCATGGGGAAGTATTTTAGTGTTGCAAATCAATTTGATCAATTACAGGAATTTGCATTTACTACACGGAGACGATAGGGTCCGTGATCGATAAACCTTTCAATAAATTCGGTTCTTGCCAGCGAGGTGAAATCAACGTAGTAGAACATTCCGGGTATTTCTGAAATTTCCCCTGCATATATGCCGACTACTTGATTGTTGCAGGTATTCATTACCGGAGCCCCGCTTACACCCGGGCTTGGCCCTTGCTGAAAACTGATAATTTTCCGATAGGGCTTAAGTATTGTTGTTTCGGTACTGCCTGAAAAACTAACACGCTCGTATTGTCCTTGCCGATAGCCCATAATGCTGATTGCCTGCGGTTCGCTTGTGCCATAATCGCAGGTATTCATTACAGATTCGCTGAATCGTTGCGCTAACTGGGAGCTAATATTATCAATGCTAAAGATTGCGACATCATTAAAACGTGACCGCCACTGTGAACAAATTGCGATGTTAATTCGCGTATCGTTTAAGGGCAATATCCATCGGGTGTCGTTATCGAAATGGAGGGTTAAAACACGGTTAAACTTTTTAGGGTCAGACCCGGATTCGATCTCGTCAACACCAACAATTACATGGGCAGCGGTTAAAAAGAACAAGGTGTAGTTGTTCGGTCCGTTTTTCCTTTTATACAAAGAAAACGCAGTGCCTTCGCGGCCCGCCAGGGTTCGACCGGTAGGGACAAGGGTTTCATCGTCAGTAACGCTGACTTTAACTGCATGGTAGCTTGCGGTTACCGGCAGCGGGGAAACTACCGTCTGTGCACAAGCAGCACCCGAAAGGCAACACGCAACTATATAGCTTATTACTTTCATACGCTACTGACTGATTTGATTATAGTATGCATCGAGCGCCTGAAGGTTATCGGGATCGAACTCGAGTATAAGACCGTCAGCACTGTTTTTCTCCAGTGTTTTAATACGAATGGGTTTATAAGCAATAACAAATTGTGTTTTTATGATTGCCAATTTGCCGTTGGAAATTTTGGTGCGGTCAATTTGCACGTTGGGCAAAATCTTTTTTATAAACTCCGCACTAATATCGATTTTGTTATTATTGCTGTCCGAAAACTCAATCTCCAGACTATCGGACATCAAAACTTCTGTAACGATATATTTAGTGTCGCCTTTAACCAATTCCGATTGCCTGCACAGTTGATCTACATTGTTATCTTTTAACAATGCCTTCAGTTTGAGCAGCGACATGGAACGCGATGTGAGATTACCAATCGAAATTGAAATCTTTGAGATATTTTTTGCCTCAAGGTTCAATTTAACATCTTCGGTGATCGGGCCCATAGCTAAGATTTCAAGACCGACTTTCCAGCTGGCTTCTAACGTCTTATTAACTTGAAACGATTGTACCTGAGCACTCAAAATATTTGTTGGTGAGCCAAAGCACTCTGCGGTTGTGCTGAACCGATAAAATCGACCGTTGATAAATTGGTAGATCATACCAACTTCGAAGTCGGTTCGTGGTGATTGCATGAAAACATAAGGACCGCCTGTTAAACCTTTAAAATAGTCTCTCATTTGCTTGAGGCTTTGTTTGCTTTGTGCAAACAGATTAAAACTCGCAGTGAGCATTGTGAAAATAACGAGACATCTCTTCATGAAGTTAATGTTTAATATGACGCCTACTCTTCTTCGGATTTTCGGCTTACTCCGGGTATCCTTCTGTTAGATTTAGTTGAAATTTGACATTTAGTACATCGGCCAAGCTAACTATTGTTACTGTCCGGGTTGTTGCTGCTGCTGTTGTTGCTGCTGTTGTTGTTGTTGCTGCTGTTGTTGCTGCTGTTGTTGTTGAGTATTGACGCCTGACTTTATGGTATTTTTGCCACCCGGATCAAGTGTATTCAGAATATCGAAAACTGAACATGAGCTGGCATTTCCCCTTTTTATTGCAACCACCTGGGGATATAGCCGGGTATCTTCATCATATATTTTAGACTTGATTGCCGAGAGCGATTGAAGAGCGGTTTGAATAGATGATTCACTGATATCGACTGGCAACGTAATCAAATCGGTTATTTTACTCGACTCCATCCCAATGATGTCGACACTTAATTGACCTGCCAGATTATTGCTTTTGGCTGCAAGCCCCAAACCGATTAGCGAACTAACATCAACGCCCGCTTTAAATGTGGTGATTTGCGCAGTAATTCGCATACCTATCCCCACCTTGGTAAATCCAGCACAGGTTGTTCCATCTTCGTTAATCACTTTGAGAGTTGTGAATTTGCAATAGTCGAGTGTTACAGTATATGATCCGGCTTCGGCTGTTATTGAAGCAGGTCCGTATTTCGCCTCAGCTGAATTATCATTTTTTCTAACGGTTGCAAATACAGCCTCATTGGGCAAAAATTGAAGAACAGCCGTTTTATCACTTGCCAGTTCTTTTATGGAGAGTTTTACAAAGGTTTTCGTCTTTGAATTATAAATATCAACGGTTTGCTCAAATTCTAAGGGCGAAACGGGAATGTAATCTTTGAATTGGGATTCCAACAAAAAAGTACCTTGCTTCTTTGGCTTATCTTTCTCTTTTTGGGCAAACGAAATGGTAATCGTAAAGCACAGTAATAGCATCAGCGTAATTTTCATAGCATCATTTTTGATTGTCGCCTACTCTTCTTCGGATTTTCGGCTTACTCCGGTATTGGTATTCTATCGAACATTAATGTTATCGACATACAATTCTTTTACGATCGCTTTGGAGGCGATGAAAACTGATTTGATTCTTTTTCCCGTTAGCGTCACTTTCCCTTTAAAATTCTGGAGACCCGGTGAAAGCGCGGGCGGAAACGTTACCTGTACACCGGAGACGTTAACCGTTTGGCCGAGTGAAATCGGCACAAAATTGTTTGTGCCGTTAATTGCTATGTATAACATGTTACCCCCTATACCATACTCAACATCCATCGTGATGGTTTTAATGCGTTTCTTCCGGCCTACATCTTCGATGTAAAAACCGGAAGCGACAGGGATTAGCAGAGTGTTTCCCCCATAGGTGTTAACATTTGCCGTAACCAGGGTAGCGACTTGGAACAGATGGGTGTGAACACCCACCATTACTCCGGATTTGTAATCGACCATTCGGGTTGTGCTGGGTGGAAGGGTAACCGACAATGAAAATCCCTGCAGTGCATTAAAGTCGAAGGTTTGTGCTGCTGCAGTAAGACTCAGGAGGAAAAAAGATAGCGCACTGACTATCTGAACAGATTTTCTTTTCATAGTAGATTCAGTTGGCCTACTCTTCTTCGGATTTTCGGCTTACTCCGGGGGAAATGGTATTCCTGCATGAGCAGGCGATAACTTAATCAGTGAAAGACATGAGAAAGAAGGTCTGGGAACAGAACACTGCAAAGAGTCGCCCTACAGAAACAACTTCGGCACTTCAAGGCTTGAAGTGCGCAGACAGATTAGCAGCCGGCACCCGGGAGACAAAACCCCGAATGCTGGAATGAAGCTAAAAGGTTTTTTAAAAATGGGGCGCGGGGCATAGGAGTAACTCCTATGGTTTTTTAAAGAAATCTGAAGAATTTTACTTTCTGGTAATAGTGCAGGTCTGCAACCAGGCGTTGACTTTGGAAAGTAATCAGGTTAACTCATTCACACAGGCAGCGCTACGGGGCCGCTTGGCCCCTTGACTGCAATGTTTTCAGGCAAGCCTGTTCATTCTGCAGGTTACCGCGCAAAAAATCTTTCCCGTTTTGTTTCGACTGGTTCCGCAGCCCGAAGAGTAATTCAGGTTAACTCATGATACGGGCATCGCTCCCGGGCCGCTTGGCCCCGCAAGCCCGGTCTGCGCTGTATTCGATCCGCACCGCCAGCCGCACAAACCGAAGATAGAATAAGGCGCATCCCGTGCTTGCTGATAATTTTTTTACGGTAGCATTGCATGACGCATTCGGGCATTCAAAAGAAAAGTAAGTCCATTTCTGCCTGGCCACCGCGCAAGGATTAAACAAAACGTGCGGTGGGTGTCTACAAAGAATTATTGAGAGCTGACTTTGGAAAGTAATTCGGGTTAACTCATTCACGCAGGCAGCGCTTCAGGGCCGCATGGCCCTTGCCTGAATTTTACAAACTACGGTACGAAGCTGTCAACTGCACTGTGCCGCGCAACGATGTATTGTTTGAGGGTGGCGAGTTCGCTGGTGAATGCTGCGGAACTGCTGAGTTGTGTGTACTTGCCGGTTTCAGTTTCTTCGGGCCCGATCACATACGGTGAAATCAAGTCGTGGTATGTGGTGAGCATCTGCTGGATGTCGCTCACGGCAAAGGCTTCATCGGTAAAGGTGCGCACGTATTCTTTGTATTGCGCGTAGTACACGGCATCATCGGCCAGGTAGCGGATGAGCGGCCACGTGGATGTAACGGTTGACAACGAAAGGTTCACGGAATTACCACCCGGACCCGAACGACTGGCGAGGCACTCATTATTATCCCACGGGATCCAGGTGAGCTTGTTCACCGGATGGTTGTACAGATAATAATTGTGTGCCATGGCGCCATAGGTGTCCCAGTTGGTGATGGTGGTGTTTACGGCAAGCCACTTTAAAAAATGATTGACATTAAACGTGGCTTCGAGTTGTGTGCGCCATTGGGCGGGATTGCTGGTGCGGGTGCTGCTGTTGAGTGCGGTAATCAATACCTGCACATCGCTGTAGTCGGCCAGGTCTTCGTTGTTCTTTTTTTCGAACTCACTTTGCGTAAAGGTTTTCAGGTACGACTCGGGTTTGTAGATGTTGCCATCGTCTTTCCCGAATTGTGTTTCGACCATGGAGTCGTCAACCACTTCCACCAGCGTATACACGCCACAGTATTTCAACCCTGCACCAAAATCGATGTACACGCGGTAGAAAGCAGTTTGTGCAGCCGGGATGCCGGCCTTTCTGAAAATGTCGGCACCGATTTTTTCGCGCAGCAACGAATTGTCTTTCGCGCCCGGTGAAAAGGTTAACTCTTTGAATCCGTAGAAGCGCTGGTTTTTTATTTCGGGATAGGTGTCTTCAAACTTATCGAAGTTAAGGCGGAAAGGAAGTTTATAAATTCCGGACGCCCAAGTTTGTGCGAGCGTGGAGTTGCCTTTGAGGCGGAAGCCGGCTTTGTACCATTCGGTGTCGTTCATGGTAACGGACACTGCAACATAGTCGGTTTCGGAATCGGGAAAGCCTCCGCCTTGTCCGCCTCCGGCTCCGAAGGCATAGCCGAATAAAGTTTGCATGTTGGTTTGAATAGTTTGCCAGTCGGCCGCGGTGAGGGTAATGTTGATGCGGTTAACCTGATCCTGCGGAAATACAACTTCATAATCGGGTTCGGCATCGTTGCCATGCGTGGCGTCCGTCCAGTCGGGCGTTTCCAATCCGGATGAGTCGTCAGCGGGGGTGGTTTCTTTTTCTGCAGGCTCGTCACAACCGGAGTACAGCAGCACGATAAATAAAAATAACAGGATGCGCATGGCACGGAGGTTTACTGGCAAGTAAACGGTTGTGGGGTTTGGGTGGTACTGAGAAACGCTGAAATGAGATGAACCGGGGGAATGATGAGACGAATGGGCGGCAGAACCTTGAGGACATCTATTTTATTGTCCTGTTATATTCCAGGTGTGCGGTGGGCGTCCACGAATAGCGAGTTCGCGATGGCTTTGGAAATTGATTTCGGTTGAGTAGTTCTCTCAGGTAGCACTCCGGGGCCGCTTGGCCCCTTGCCTGCAATGTTTTTCGGCAAGCCGGTTCATTTCTGCCGGGCTACCAGACAAAAAATCTTTCCCTTTTTTTGTCGACTGGTTTCGCAGCCCGAAGAGTAATTCAGGTTAACTCATCATACGGGCATCGCTCCCGGACCGCTTGGCCCATTACCTGCTTCCCCTTACAAAAAAAATCCAGGCAGAAATATGCTCCCTGCGCACAGTCCAGCGCACACCCCTTGCCTGCAATGTTTTTCGGCAAGCCGGTCCATTTGTGCCGGGCTACCACACAAAAAATCTTTCCCGTTTTGTGTCGATTGGTTTCACAGCCCGAAGAGTAATTCAGGTTAACTCATCATACGGGCATCGCTCCCGGGCCGCTTGGCCCCGCAAGCCCGGTCTGCGCTGTATTCGATCCGCACTGCCAGCCGCACAAACCAAAGATAGAATAAGGCGCATCCCAGGCTTGCTGGAAATTCCTGACGGCAGCATATACGTGAGTGGACGTCCACGCTCCAATGTCTTACTTCGGGGATAGTATTAATTAATCCTAACATTGGCGAAGCAAATGTTAGGTGCGCAGGCTGCACACTTGCCGGCATCGTTCAGCGCTTTGCGATTCTTTGGCCAGCATTCGCGAAGCTCGAGGTTAAAGGAAACTTCTTCTCCGGGTTTCAGCGTAAACTTTCCCGCGTTCACTTCATAAATACTTTGGCTTGCGGGCTTGTCGCCCGTCTGCAATCCGCCCCATGCAGAAATGGTGGTGCTGCCGGTGTTGCGGAAGAACACCACACACATGCCAGTGGTACCTTTAAACTTCTTCACTTTTACAAACACGTCTACGGTGGCGAGCTTGTTGTTTTGTGCATCCTGGATGCGGGCGGTGGTTGCTTCACTCCATTTATTAACACTGTCGGCCATGATAACCGGAAATTTCTGTGCGCTTGCATGGAAGCTGATAACCGATAACAAAACAATAGTTGCGGCGGTAATAAGACATTTACGGGTGTGATTCATAGCATGAGGTTTATGATCACGAAGTACGCGTGCACACGCCATGCATGGTATCCGGGTAAGACGGTATTTTGAAATGGGTGTGAAGGGGATCGCGGCAATTGCGGTTGCCGGATAAACTCAGGAAGGTTGTTCGGCAACCTGGTTTTTCTGCTCTACGCAGTGAGCTTCAATATCAACAGCAAGATCTTCGATGTGATGGTATTTTTCTCCGTGATACTCTACCGTGCGGCCCTGCAGCAAAAAGCCTTTAACCGTGGCAAGCAGCTCGGCACGCAGTGCCGTATTCATATCGCAATAATGTTCAAGCAGTCGATCGACTTTCATACCATAATTTTTGATAACCCATGCAAAGGACGTGCATTCGCATGAATGTTGTGTAGGAGTAACTCCTACGGCTTTTGGCAGCCCGGGGCACGTTTTTACGTTAAAAGCACAGTTCTACAAACGATGCCTTCTCATTTTTACCAGCCGCGATCAATATCTTATCGCCAGGCACCCAGCACCGCCCCGCTGATGAGCATGCTTGCCAGCGTGTAGCCGGTGTTGATCATGAAAAAATAAAACGGAAACGCTTCGAAGGCGTACATCGGCCCGGTAACGCAGGCAACAAAGCCCGCCCAAACAATCAGCGCAAGCTTAATGCCTCCGCTTACATTTGTACTGCCGGTTTGGATCATCAGCCAGGCCAGGATGTAAACCATCACCAGGTTTCCGCCCAACTGTATGATGGAAGCCCACATGCCATTGGGCCCTTTGGCCAATTGTTCTTTTGTGCGGTCAAGTCCGCGAATGTAAGGCTCGCGAAACATTACCATGTACCATAAAAAGCCAAGCGCAGTAGTTGTAACGGCCGAGACAATAACAGCCCAGATGTTGATCGCTTTCATACCACAAAGTTTTTAATGAACACCAAAAATTTTGTGCCACTTAAAAACAAAGCCCGGCACATCTGAAATGCCGGGCCACTGTGGTAATGGTTACTCACGCCTTTCGGGGGAGTCGGGGAAGTTACTTGTCTACATAGTTCTGAATCGAATAGCTGAAGCCGATATTGAATGCCTGGCTAAGCTGAACTTCATCGTCCTGGTCGTAGTCGTACAATAAAATACCGCCCATGCTAACGGTGATGAAACGATTCACTTTTGCATTGAGCATTACATCCAGGCGGTGGTCAATTGTTTTGCCTTCAAGCGTTTCGTAGTTGGCGAACATCAGGTACTTGAATTTCAGGTTCAGATTTTTTGCGATGTCTTTGTCGAAGTCGGCCGTGAGCTGAAATGCCAGCCACTCAAAGCGGGTGTCCTGCCCTACTTCCACACCATACGGAGCAATCGAATCGACTGCATCGAAACGCCCGTTGTTATTCCGCAGCAATGTTAAACGCGGAGCTAACGGAGAAATACGAACTTTAAAATATTCTACCGGATGATATTCAAAACCCAGCGCAACGGTAACAAATGCCGGTGCGAGGAAATCGGAAATGAGTGCTGCATCACCATCCTCCGAATATTTGTAACCTTTATAGAACTGCGAGGCAAAATTGAATGACGAGAACACATCCCATTTTTTGGTCAGTGCGCGGCCGTATTTTGTGTCGACAAAAAACCGGTCGAGTGTTTTGCGAAATCCCTGGCCCGAGTTTTTCACAAAGCCATAGGTAAATCCGATCTCGTTATCCCACGATTGCTTGTCGTCTTTGTAGTCGGCTTTGTAATCGAAGTTTGTGTTGAGGCCAATGGAGTTGATACCACCACCTTTCCAGTTCGAAGAGAAGGCAGCCTGGTTCACATTCAGATTAAAAATCATTTTTTTCCGCCATTTCGAAGTGCTGTCGGGCACAATAATCTGGGCGTTCGAGAAAAGGGGTAACAGGAGGATGCCGGCAATCGCCAGCGCGAGGTAACGAGAGGTCTTCATACCAAATAAAAACGGTTGTTTACTGATTGAAAATTACCATGAAAAAGAGTCGCAGACAACCTGCCGAACATATCGGAAGATTGATACCTTGGATTTTCGTTAAACAGCATGATTGATTTTACATCTCCTGACTACCTGTTAACCGGAAACGTTAAACAAAAAGCGGTGTATCGTGTGCTGACCGGGCGCAGGATTTGGGAGAAATTACGATCGTTCGATCCGGTACTTACAGGCACCATCCCAATTAACATCGACACCGACACCAGCGACCTGGACATCATCTGCTGTTTTACCGATGCACGTATGTTTGAAAAACATCTTGTTGAAAGTTTCGGTACTGAGGATGGCTTTAAGCTCTTTACGCCAAAACTCGCAGGCGCTGTTGCTGCTTCTTTTGTTTGCGAAGGCTTTACGATAGAAATCTTCGGGCAGGCAATCCCCACGCGGCAACAGGCGGCTTACCTCCATATGATAATAGAGTACCGGATTTTGCTGGAAAAGGGAGAAGCATTCAGGCAGCAAGTTATTGCGTTGAAGAAACAGGGTTATAAAACCGAGCCCGCTTTCGGGAAATTGTTAGGGATCGCGGGTAACGTTTATGAAGAACTACTGAAATTGAAAACTGACACTCGCGAATAAGTGTTAATTTTCGAACTCAAATTCTCCCGTTATGAGTCGCGAAAAATTCCTCCAGGCTATCCAGCAATCGTACACCACCCCGCTCCCTTCAATCTTTTTAGGTGCCGGCATTTTCGATGGCGAGATCATGGCCGGAGCAAAGGTTAACCTTCCCTTGCGGATGATGAACCGACATGGTTTGGTAACGGGCGCGACCGGATCAGGTAAAACCCGTACGCTACAACTGATGGCCGAACAACTTTCTGCAGCCGGTGTGCCTGTGTTCATGCCCGACATGAAGGGCGACCTCTCGGGCATGGCGAAAGAAGGAGCCGCCAACGATAAGATCAATGAACGGGCAACCGCATTGGGAATACAATTTACCCCGTCAGGATTTCCGGTGGAGCTTTATTCACTTAGCGGAAAGAAGGGCGCACAAATGCGGGCAACGGTTACCGAGTTCGGCCCGGTGTTACTCGGAAAAATTCTTGAGCTCAATGAAGTGCAGTCAGGCGTGTTGGCGGTGGTGTTCAAATATGCCGATGATAAAAATCTGCCAATTGTTGACCTGAACGATCTGAAGAAAGTTTTGAATTACTTGTCAGAAGGTGCGGGCGCGCAGGAGATCAAAGCCGACTACGGAAAGATATCCGGTGCAACGTCCGGAACGATTCTGAGAAAAATTGTTGCGCTCGAACAACAGGGCGTAAGCCAGATTTTTGGTGAACGTTCCTTTGATATCCAGGACATGCTTGATAAGGTTGACGGTCGCGGAGTAATCAGCGTACTTAATGTATCGGATGTTCAGCAACAGCCCGCGATTTTTTCAACATTCATGCTGGCATTACTCGCTGAACTCTATCAGCAACTGCCGGAAGCCGGTGACCTGGATAAGCCTAAGTTGATTTTCTTTCTGGACGAAGCGCATCTGCTCTTTAAAGATGCTCCGAAAGCGTTCATGGATCAGATCGAACAGGTGATTCGTCTGATCCGTTCAAAAGGTGTGGGTGTATTCTTTTGCACGCAGCTCACGCAGGATGTTCCGGCAACAATCTTATCACAACTCGGTAATCGTGTACATCACGTGATCCGTGCATTTACGCCCAACGATGTAAAGGCTTTAAAAGAAACGATTAAAACATTTCCAAAGTCGGAGTTCTACGACATGGAACAACAGTTCACGCAACTTGGTACCGGCCAGGCATTCATTACCGTATTGAATGAAAAAGGAATTCCTACCGAAACAGTTGTCACACACCTTGCTCCACCGGCATCCATGATGGGCCCGCTTGATGCTTCGGAATACGAAAGTCACTTACAGCAATCTGATCTGTTCAAAAAATACCAGGAGACTGTCGATCCGCAAAGTGCATTTGAAATTCTGGAAGAACGGATGAATGCGCAACAACAGGCAGCTCAGCAAAAGGCAGAAGAAAAAGCTGCCACAAAACAAACCACAAGCCGCAGGCAGGAGAAATCAACGTTCGAAGAAGTGCTGAGTTCACCTGTTACGAAACAAGTCGGGAAAGAAATTGTGCGGGGCGTATTCGGGATGCTGTTCGGAACAACTCCGCGAAGAAAAACCTCGCGGAGAAGCGGTGGATTCTTTTAGTTTTTAACCTCGTGTGTAAAATCGAGGTTGTAGGTAAACTGCACCATTGCACCCACATTGTTTTCCTGCAGTAATCCATTTGCTTTTTTCAGCATCTGGTACATCGCACCAGCCTGAACGGATGCGAGTTTGGTAAACTGATACCCGGCACCTACAAACACGCGGTTCTGATCGGGTGAATGATACGTAACGTTTTTACCCCAGCTTGCAAAAATCTCATCTGACATGGCAAGGAAAACTGTGTTTGCTTCAATCTTCTCATGATTCAGTGGGATGGTCATCAACAAGCGATAGCGGAACCGTTCACGCTTGTCGTTATACTCATCGCCTATGGTTACGCCTTCGCTCGATAAGTGATGGGCTTGTATAAAGCGCTCTTCGAGGCGTGCGCGATGCTGAAAATTTACCCGGCCTGCTGCGTGCCTGAACACAACCTGCTGATAAATGCGATGCTCATCGTTAGCAAATGCAGCAGGTTGCTTGCCATAGGTATAATTCCATGTGTAGACGTAACCGATTGGGGTAACGGTCAGGTTTTTTAATACGACAAACTCAACCGCTGTGCGTACCTGATGTTGCTGCGCCTCAAACCCGCGCACAAAGCGAAGGTTTACTTCACCATAAATGTTTACACGCGGGTGAACCTTCATAGTTGAATTAACCGAAAACCATTCGAGCGACTGGTTCACGGTGTTTTCCGCAGACTGTGAAAAAGCGGAATTCAATACAAAAAATGTAGCAATAATGGCCAACCGTAGCTTTATCATATTGATAAGTTTCTGTTATTGACTGCAAAGCTACTTTGGCTAAAATTACCCTAACATTAAGTCTTTAACATTGAGTTAATATTAACTTAACATTAATAAAAATGCTGGCCTTTATAGCTTAAAAAAGCAGTTTTTAATTGATCCGGGTGCAGAAAGTTCACGAAAGCATCGCCAATGGAATGCAGAAATCCAGCTACCTAACGCAAGGTTTTGAAGCAGATAAGAGTTTGAGAAATGGCGAGAAAACGGAAGGCTTTAAAAATCGGTGTCCAGTCCAAACCGGTCTTTCAACTCCTTCACCACAGGATTCTTCTCCATCAAATGTTCGAGTTTTTCCCGATTGGTGTAAAGGACTTTCTTATCGTCAGCTACAGTTTTTATTTCACCGCCCAGCTGCAGCGTGTCATTACTTAATCGCTCCCGGAGGAATGTGAGCAGATCAAGCTTCATTTCATCGAGGAGTGTTTCCTGGAAATGATTATGGAGTGGAACTATTACTTTGTTTTCCCGAAATTCAAATCCCTGCGAAAGCAAATGATATGTGGCCACATACGGCCTCTTCGTTTCCGCGAAAGCGTCCCAGGCAGCCTTTAATTGTTCCTGCGTGAAAGGCTTGTTTGCTTTTTTCTCAACTACAGGCCCGTTCTCTTTCTTGATTCCGCCTTTCAAAACGGACTTGAGATCAGAAATTTTTGGCGTACTTGTTTTTGCCGCGCGAACGGGTTCTTCGCTTTGCTGCGATTGTGTTTTTTGTTCGGTTACGGGTGGAAGATTTTCAACCGGCTCTTCGACTTTATTCGAAACAAGTTCTTCTTCGGGTTCAGTCTGCTCCGGTGGAGGAGCTACGCGGTCACTTTTTTTTTTACTGCCGGAGAAGTCTCCGCAGTTAACTGGCCTGGCTCAATGGCTGATTGTACATGTGCCATCTTCATCAGCGCAAGCTCAACGAGTAACCGCTGATTCTTGCTGGCTTTGTAGTTGATATCGCACTGCCCTGCAATGTTCAGCCACGACAGCAGTAACGAAGGTGAAGCCGCCATCGCCTGCTGCGCATATTTCTTCCGGACGCTGTCGGGTACTTCCATCAATTCGGTTGTGCGCGCATCCTGCGACACGAGCAGGTTACGAAGGTGTTCCGACAAGCCTACAATAAAATTATGGCCGTCAAATCCTTTGCGGAGTACTTCGTCAAGCAATAACAGCGGCTGGGTATGATTCTGTGAAAGCAATGCATCCACAACATCGAAGTAATAGTCGTAATCGAGGATGTGGAGATTGGCAAGTACATTCTTAAACGTGATCGGTTTGCCAGCCGAGTACGTCACCATCAGATCGAAGATCGAGAGCGCATCGCGCAAGGCACCGTCTGCCTTCTGGGCAATCAGGTGCAATGCTTCCTCTTCAACTTTTATTTTTTCGTGCTTCGCAATCACACCAAGATGCTTCGCGATGTCAGAAATCTGGATCCGGTTGAAATCAAAAATCTGGCAACGCGAAAGAATGGTTGGAATAACCTTGTGCTTCTCGGTTGTCGCCAGGATAAAAATGGCGTATGACGGTGGTTCCTCCAGCGTTTTCAGGAACGCGTTGAAAGCCGCGTTCGAGAGCATGTGAACCTCGTCTATAATATAGACTTTAAACTTTCCGAACTGAGGCGGGTATCGCACCTGGTCGATCAGGTTGCGGATATCCTCCACCGAGTTGTTAGACGCGGCATCGAGTTCGAAAATATTCAGCGAGTTGGTTTCGGCTTTTTCTTCGAAGCCGTTAATCAGCCGGGCAACAATACGCGCACAGGTTGTTTTGCCCACTCCGCGAGGACCGCAGAATAAAAGCGCCTGAGCCAGTTTGTTGGAATCGATGGCATTTTTGAGTGTGGTGGTGATATGCTCCTGGCCGACAACTTCTTCGAAGCCGGTAGGGCGGTATTTCCGTGCCGATACAACAAAATTCTCCATCAGCCGGCAAGATAAAGGTTGATGGGTAATTATCAATAAGGTAAATCCCAAGTTTCAGGTTTAACGTTCAAGGTCAGCGATGGAACCTTGAACCGAGAACTTTGAACCATTTTGGATGTATATTTGTAATCCATTTTCGCTGAGGGATGCTCAGCTTTGAAGAAATGGGGTCGACCGGTTTTGACAGGATGTGTGAAGCCACAGGCCAGCATGCAGGCTCATGAGGGTAGAGCCTTAACCACTGCTCTCACAATTTACGTGGCGAAAATACTTACGCCATGGCTGCTTAATCTGACGATACGTTAGGTTAGCCTCGTCCCGATAAGATCGGGAAAGCCATCATCGCTCAGTTCTTCGTTCTGCCGGAACTGACATAGCGGTGTCGATAGCCAGGACTGCTCCGTGCGATGTTGCTAAGCGCGGCTAAGACTCAGTAACTAAGGAAGCGTTTAGGCTGTTGCCTGCCTTGCGAGTCCCGAAAATCAAAGTCAACTAAGCATGTAGAATCTGTTGTTTTATCTTCTCTGGACGAGGGTTCAATTCCCTCCGACTCCACATTCAGCCGCCATAGTCTGCAAGACGAAGGCGGCTTTTTTATTTATCTGCCATAAGCAACTTATTTATCAGTCCGAGCCTTACATTCATTTTATGTGATTATAAAAATTAAAAACACGCTGCAACCCGGCTTCGTCATTTAAGTCGATGTGTTCACGCCTGATGAAGTCTGAAACTTCCGACTGGTGATCATTAAAAATGGCCAGTAACTTTTTCCTTTGTTTAGGCACTTCATGCATTACTCCTTCTATGTTATAATAAAATGTATGCTTGTGAAGCACCTTGTAGTCGCGGCTCCCGACATTCATCTGCGGAGAATAATCCGGCTTAACAACTGTGACCGCGTAGTGCTTAAGCAATTGAACTTTCCCACTGTCGAGAACTTCCAAAAAACCTGCAAGCGTTTCATCTGCTTTGAAACGGGATGCACGCATGAATCTGCGTTCGCTGCCGTTGGACACCATTGAAAAACCGCTGGCCTTATTCCCTTCCAGACCTTTCACCTGATCACCAACCCTTATCTCCAGGATGTCGGAATAGATGTCATACCGGATGGGAACGTTCGAAAAACGGTCACCCTCCCGCAGGAAGATGACAGCGTTCTGCCAGTTATCATCCACATAGGGTGTACCTACAACATGCGCGTCCGGACTCACCTGATCAATCGAATTGTATAAACCCATACTCGTTCGCGTTTGCAACCGCGTTAGCGAGAGCTGCGACTGGGTTATCTGATTTTGGGCCCACAACATTCCAGGCAACGCAATCAAGCCGGATAGCAGTAATAATCTTATTCTCATAGTGATAATTGTTTTTGGGTAGTTAAAAAAAGAGACCATCGTTCGATGGTCTCTTTCGTGTGTTCAATTACAAGTCGTCATCCAGCCCCGTGTACCGATGGCCATTAGCAATGATTACGTAATCGTCAGCAGGATCTCCGCCTTGCAGATAACGCCACTCCACGTGAACGCTGTCGTTCGCAGGAAAAACTTCACCTATAATGTTCACGATCTCGCCATGGATAATGTCATCGCCACCTTCGATGGAAAACTTATTCCCGTTGCGAACTACTTTCACTTTCGAATCAAAAAATTCAGATTCATCAATCCAGAGCGAATCATTGCTGCCGGAGGTATTATAAATCTTAAAGTGATGACTCTCCTGTGCTTCAAACGGCTGAGTCAACTCAAAATCGGCAACGAATTCTCCGGTTGCGCGGGTAAAGGGAACTTTCTGCACTCCCTCTTCTTCGCACGCAAAGAAAACAACCATCATTGCCAGAATAGCATATTTAAATTTCTTCATAAATCTGTCTTGTTTACTGTTTGGTCCAAACTTTGGCTAAATCGATCAATGGAGGTGAGAATAATGGCCGCGACATTGACATCGACCATGTGCCCGCTCCATTGCGTGTTCCGTAACCAAAAATTCTGGTTTGTGTATCCTGCTGCGGAACGTTGAGGTTCACCCCGTCAGACGTGAGCACATACGCTCCGATCCGAACCGTACTTCCACCACCCCAAACATTCGTTGCAAAGAAAACGCCATCGGCAACTTTGGTTACTACCGAAGTAGGAGATGTGCCGCTGGTATAGGTGCCTGACAGATCAACCGATGGATCAGGTTCGTCAGCCAGTACGAAAACTATTCGCTGGGTTGTTCCTGAATAGCCGTCTTTGTTGACTGCGGTATACGTAACTGTGTACATTCCCGGAACGTCATCATCCACTTCGGATAACGTAGCATATTGAACATCGCCCGGCTGGGTCATACCCGGCACGATAAACTTGCTTTGTACTACGCTCTTCGTCACTTCGATCTCGTCTTCGCCTTCGAGTGCCGTCACGCCCGGGTCGGTATATGGATCACCGGCTATATGTACCAACACGTCATCCCCTTCCATGGAAAAGGTCGGGTAATACGTAATTCTTGATATGTCTGCTGTTGAATCGTCTTCACATGACATCCCGGCAAACGCTAACAGGATCAGACTATAAATTATCTTCTTCATACTGTCGTTGATTTAGTTAATTCGATTAAAGAGTATTCCACCAAACCCGTTCAGTAACCTGCTTCTGCCCGCCAACTGCGTTAAGCTCGTCACGGTTGTTATCGATTTCCGCTGACGGATAAGGCAGACGTTGTGGATACAAACCGCTGGTAACATTACCCGGAGGCGTTTCGAAAAAGTCAGGGAAGCCGGTTCTTTTTCGTTCAACGTGTGCTTCCAAACCCTGGAAGTTTACCATCGATATCCATTTCTGGGTAATGATTTGTTCGATCGCATTTGCGGGGTCATATTCATACGCCCCGCCAGAACCGTATAACGTACTTGCACCTGATACACCCAGTTTATCAAACGAAGCTTCGATCCCTTCTTCGTATAACGTTTGCGCATCGCCTGTCACGCCAAAACGTTCAACGGCTTCGGCTTGCAAGAATTTACTTTCAGCAACGCTCATGAACACGATTGGATGGGTTGGGCCGATGTCAGGCTGCGAAAGATCGCGTGCCGATGCATACGCTGTCGTGTTGTAGTCTCCCTGCTGAAGCCCGATATAATTTGATCCTCCGTTTACCGGGGTATTGAAGAGCGCAGATATTCTCGGGTCACCTGCGGCATTCAACTCATCAATAATGGTGCTGCTCGCCACGATGTCGACATAACCACGACCATTACCCGCGGTTGAAATCTGGGTAGCAAAGAATGGGTTGCGGTAATCCTGTACATCTACGAAAGCATCCATCTGTGCATCTTCTGAATCCAGGAATTCCGCCCCTGAATTGAAAAGGCCCTCAATGCCTGCTTGCGCCACCGAAGGACGGGAAACAGACTGACGCATGAAGATTTTAAGTTTCAGCGTATTGGCAAACTTAACCCACTGATCCATGTCGCCATCGAAAATCATATCTGCTTCGCCAACAGGACGGGCACTTGCAAGCGACCTGTCTTTCGACAATGCATTGTCAATCCGCGCGATCAGGTCATCATAGATCTCATCGCCATTATCGAACTTGGGGGTGACTTCTCCCAAATTACCTTTTAGTGCTTCTGAATACGGAACCTTGTCGTACATATCCACCAGCATCTGAAAAACGTATGCAGACATCACTTCCGATATCAAATAGTAGTTCCAGTCTTCATTTGCTCTCGCATTGTCGGAAACGAATTTGAGGTCTACCAACGCTCCTGAATACAATTCGGAGTAAGCAGCGGTATAGGAATTTTCATTGATATCATAATCATCAACTGCTGCATATTGATTGGCTGCAGGAGCCTGGGTCCAATGTTGTGCCCACAAGCTGCCCAGAATCTGAAACTGGTCACCCAGCACAAAGGCAGCGGAAGCTATCCCTGTGGGAAGCGTCAGTTCAACGGTTGATGTTGACGGGTTGTTCGGATCTGTATTGACATCCAGAAAGTCGTTACACGAACTAATGAATGCAATCAGCAGAATGAACCCGGATATTTTAAATTGTCTTTTCATAATTCTTACGTTAAAACATTAAAGCGTTAAGCGGATATTAAATCCATAGCTGCGGGTAGTTGGCGTTGATCCGTATTCTCCGAACTCCGAACCGATATCCGTTCCAAACGTTGTTTGTTCCGGATCGATGAACACGTTTTCCTTCGGCACCCACAGGAACAGGTTTCTTCCGATGAGACTCACTTCCACTTTCCCGAACGGTGTTCTGTCGAGCATGGCTTTTGGCAACGAGTATGACAGCACAAGCTCACGCAGTTTTACAAACGACTTGGACACCATGAATGACCGGTCGAGCTTCGATCCGCCACTACCCCAATAATCGGTGATCTCACCATCGGTTATTGAGATCGGAGTTGTGTTATCCACCGTCACCGGGAAACCGTTGTCATCAACAACCGGCTCGCCCGCTCCGTCTAACACCTGTTGTGCAGAATTCGGTACGACAAACGGATTGCGATCATTAAACGTAGTAGCCGGAGTTGTACCGGAGAAATACACCAAGGTTGATGTACGGCTGTACATAATACCTCCATTACGAATGTCAAACGTACCGGCAAGCGATACACCTTTGTAGCTGATGCGGTTCGTTATCCCGGCTGTAAACTTATACTGGGTGTTTCCAAGAACCTGTTTGTTCGGATTGGCAATCGGCTGGCCGTTCGCACTTACCACGATTCTTCCTTTAGCATCACGCAAGGGAACACTGCCTTCGATCTCGAAAGCCGGATGACCAACGCGCGCGATCAGTGAGTTTCCGGAAAGACCGCCAACCGCAAGTTGTGACGGGCCGCCGAGATCAAGAACTTCAGAAACGTTCTTAGCCCAGTTTACCGAGATATCCCATTTGAGATTTCTAGTTTGAACCGGTGTTGCAGTAAGCAACAACTCGATTCCTCGATTACGAAGTTTGGCAATGTTGAGTATCTGAGAAGTATATCCGCTGGATGCGGTAATCGGAGCTGCGAGGATATTATTTTTTACATCGCGCTGATACAACGTTGCGTCCAGGCCAACGCGGTTACCCAAAAAGCGCAGATCCAAGCCTAATTCAATGTCGGTTGAAATTTCAGGTTCAAGGTTCGGATTACCGATTTGGTTGGATACTTCAAATCCCGGAATGTGCTGCGCATACGGAGCATTGTAGTTAATAAACCCATCGGTATGGCCACCCTGAATGAAGATTGAACGGATTTGGTACGTACCGGCATCTTTTCCAACCTGTGCCCAACTCGCACGAAGTTTCGCATACGAAAGTGTGCTGCTTTCCATTCCCAGGGCAGAGGTAATATCAAGGCCCATGTTCACGCCCGGATAGAAGAAACTTCTGCTGTTCTCCGGCAAAGTTGATGACCAGTCGTTCCGGCCACTAATGGAGAGATACAGGAAGTCGTGGTACGAGAAGTTGGCCTGTGCGTACACACCAATCAGTCTTCTCTTATTGAAGTCCGTGTTCGAGATTGGCGTATTGGCCGTGTTACTCAGGTTATAAAAACCAGGGATTACGAGGTCGTTAATTTCAGAGAACAAACTGCTGGCCATCCGCTCGTTAATGTTCAATCCCACTAATCCTGAGAAATTGATGAACGTAGTGAGATTCTTATTAATATTCGCGAGGAAGTCGGTATTGAATTGACGCTGGCTGATTTTCTGATAGCTGAAATAACCCGGATCAGCTTTTGGAGCATTCGGACCAGTGATCTCAGTTTTCGGAATCCATTTCTTTAATTCGGTGTTCGTTACGTCACTTCCGACACGACCCGTGAAACTCAACCATTCTGTTGCTTTGTAGCCAACCTCTGCATTTCCATAGAATCTGTCGATTACGCCCGTTGAACCGAATTTTTTAAGTACGTACCACGGGTTAACCGTAAACTCGGAATAATATCCTTCCGGGTCGTTGAACTTGTTTTTAATATCCGACAACTCAAGCAACGAAATATCGCGGGGGGTTTGTAAAATCTGATTGTAAACAGTCGGGCCCTGACCGGTTGGCACAAAGCTGCTGTTTGTACGCGCATAGTTAACCGATGCTGAACTTGTTAATCCGGTTGCGAGTTCTGTTGCTCCGCGGACGCTCAGTGTGTTCCGCTTATAGGAGTCGGCATCGGTTGGCATGATTCCGTCTGCATCGACATTCGCGTAAGAGATGTAGTAGTTTGACGACTTGTTTCCACCCTGCAATGAAACACTATTGGTAAATGTTTTGCCGATATCAAAAAATTCCTTGACGTTATTCTTCAGTCCGACAAAAGGTTTAACGCGTTGCTGATTGTCTACCACACGGCCCCAAACGCGATCCTTACCGTCAAAGGCTGAACCCCAGCTTGTATTTTCATTCGGGAAGTCACGGCTTGAGCCGAAAAATCCCTGGCCAAATTGATTTTGGAACGTTGGCAGCTTAAGGATTTCATCCATCATTAAAGACGATGCAACTGTTACCTGGGCTTTTTTACCCATCATGGCTGCATCCTTTCCTTTTTTAGTAGTAATGATTACTACCCCGGCAGCGGCACGCGATCCATACAAGGTGGTTGCTGCTGCACCTTTAAGCACTGTTAATGATTCAATATCCTCCGGGTTGATATCGTTCACACGGCTCCCGAAATCTGAAGCACCATTAAGCGTTGTTGTACCGGTAAATCCGGATTCGATTGGAATACCATCTACCACATACAACGGGTTGTTACCTCCGCTCAGCGATGTGAAACCACGAACAATAACTTTGCTGGAAGCACCCGGGGCACCGGACGAACCGCTTACCATTACCCCGGCCATTTTTCCCTGAAGTGAACTTAACACGCTGGGTGTACGGCCCTGATTAATTTCATCGGAGTTTACAGTAGCCACTGAATAGCCGAGGCTTTTTGAGCTTCTCTCAACACCAATCGCAGTAACTACCACCTCGTCCAGTTGCTTGGAGTCTTGCGCGAGTGCCACGTCAACCACGGTACGTTCGCCCACCGTAATGTCTTGTGAGACTGTTCCGATAAATGAAAAGGTTAACACGGTAGTTGGCCCCGGTACGGTAATCGAATAGTTACCATCCGAATCCGTAACAGTACCGGTTGTAGTTCCTTTTACTACAACACTTACACCAGGCAAAGTTCCTCCATCTTCCACCGAGGTTACTTTACCCGAAACAACTCTGTCCTGCGCCAGGGCAACTACTGCCAGCATCAGAAACATGATGTTCATCAGTAAAATTTTCTTCATAGATATTAGTTTGGTTATGACAGCCCAACACTTTATTGAGCATTTCAAAAGTGTCAAGCATCCGCATAAAAAAAATCACACCCGTATGATGATTAATATCGGGTGAATCGAACTCTAAACGCGAAACCGCTTAACGGGTAAAGATGAGGCACTATGATAACTTCAATACCTAACGCATATTTCGTTATGCGTTCGAAGACAGGTGCCATACACGCACAATCAGTTTGCGCGAAAAAGTTCACACTATCAGAGTGATGTGTTGATACTGCAGGCAGATGTACCTTGCACGCGGCAGATATCTCATAAGGTTTAGGATTGAAAATTTTCTGCCAAAGAAAAAGCCCCGGTCGGGGCTTTTTTACTTCTTGAAAACATGGTCATGCATTAACGTGTAATGATTTTCTTTTCGAAGCCAATGGAGACAGCTTCCGCTTTGGTGTTCGCCTGTAGTTTTTTGTAAATGTTACGGGTATGAACTTTCGTAGTTTCTTTGGAAATCAAAAGCTCATCTGCGATTTGCGTATAGGTTTTACCGGCTGCAATCAACTGCAGCACTTCAGTTTCCCTGCGGGTAAGCAAGTCGCTTCCGGAGGCATGAAATTCGTTCACCACCATTCTGGCGATTCTTGAGCTCATAGGAGCTCCGCCTCGTCCGATTTCATCCAACGCATTCAGAAGCTCCATATAATTAGAGCTCTTGGAAATGTAGCCGGAAGCACCGTTTTTCAGCGATTCGAAAACAAATTTACTATCCTCATAAACTGTCATGATGATCACCTCCACATACGGCAGCACTTTTTTTATCTGGAAAGTGCCCTCCACCCCGTTAATACCGGGTAAGCCAATGTCCATAATCACGATGTCGGGCAGCACTTTATAAATTTCCTTCAGCAGTGCTTCAACATTTCCATACGTTGCCACGGTACGATATCCCTTCGAACCGTTGATAATAATCTGGTACGCCTCGCGGATGCCGGGGTCGTCCTCGACAATCGCGACTTTCCTCTTAACCGGTAACTTGACTGTTGTATGCATGACGTATAATCACTTTAGTAAAACCTATACTTCCTCCTCCATTCCGGGTGATCTAAACCAATTTTTCAGCTCTTGCTTTTACCACAGCGTCAGACCGGTTATTCACGTGCAGTTTGCCATAAATATGTTTGATGTGCGTTTTAACCGTATCAATACTCACTGAAAGTTCGCGTGCGATGTAATCGGTTGTTTTGCCTTGTGCCAGGTTGCGGAGAACATCCGTTTCGCGGTCGGTGAGCGGTGATTTCGGATTCTTGTGAAACGACCGGATAATCATCAGCGCAATCTTCGAACTCATGGGAGCTCCACCCGTAAACGCTTCATTGATTGCCTCAATGAGCTGAATATGGTTTGAATCTTTTGTGATATATCCGATAGCACCTGCACAAAATGCTTCAAAAACACTTTCCGGGTCATCGTGGGCTGTAAGCACAATAACTTTAACTGCTGAAAGTTTTTGCTTGATTTTCAATATCCCTTCCAAACCACTCATACCCGGCAGCGACAAGTCCATCAGCACCAGGTCAGGATGATCTTTTACAATTTTCTTGAGCGCGTCTTCGCACCGGGCGTATGAGGCCACCACAAAATACTGCTCCAGGCTCCGGATAATCATTTCATATGCATTCCGGAGGTCATCGTTGTCTTCGATTATAACTATTCTCCTGATCAAATCTTCCCTAAAATCTCTCATGATCAACTATTTTAAATGATAGCATTACCTGCGTCCCTTTTCCTACACTGCTCGTTATCTTGATTTGTCCATTAATCCGCGCTGCGCGGGATCTCATGTTCTTGAGCCCGTTACCTCTGGCGCCTTCCGAAAAACCGACACCATCGTCAGTCAGCTCAATTCGATACTCTGCGTTGTGGTTGACGGCAGAGAAATACAGATTATGAGCACCCGCGTGTTTAAGTGTGTTGGTCATCACCTCTTTAATAATGAGGATGATATTGCGGTTGTATCCTTCCGGGAGTGTTACATTAAAACTCTCGGAAATAATTTCATTCTGAACATGAAATCGGATCCCGTTCTTTTCGAAATAGTCGGCCCCGAAATCACGGAGGTAGGCAATAACTTCTTTCAGATTATTTGATTCAAAATCAATAGACCAGATAAAATCCTTAGTTCCATGATAGATCGCATGGGCGTGCTTTTCAAAAAAATCAAAGATCGAATGCAGCTTGCCTTCCGGGTAGGTTATTTTCATCAGACTTGCCTGTGTTAGCATATTGGCCAGACGGTTGCCCATCTCGTCATGAAAGTCCATCGACATTTGTTTTTTCAACCGGATGGATTCCTGAATGCGCACCTGCTCCTCAAGCCTTAGTTTATGAATTCGCCTGGTGGTGGCAAATTGAATTGCACCTAAAACTCCGAGTACGATAAGCACGAGCATAGCTGCATAAAACAATGGTGTCTGCCAGAATGCTGGTTTAATAATGAATGGATATTCTGCAATAGAGCCCATCAGTTTATTTTCACTTATGGACTGTACTTTAAATTTATACCGGCCAGGCGCGAGATTGGAATAGGATACAATCTGCGATGAAGCCGGTACAGACCAACCTTCATCCAGTCCTTCCATGGTGTATGAATAGGTTGTGTTATAGGGGTTGGAAAGACTGGTGGATGAGAATTGGAATGTCACATAGTTCTCGTTGTGTTTTAGTTCAGGATTCACGATTAACTTAAACAAGCCAGCTGTCTGGCCAACCGGCTTGGCAGCCCGAAACGAAGCATGCGTGAGGTACGTGGACGGGGGCGACAAATCAAGAAGTTCATCTTTTTCCTGGTACTGATAAGCTCCGCCCACTGTTCCGATAAAAATACCCTGACCTGTCATGGATAGCGAAGCGTTTGCATAAACCTCATCACCATCATACCCGTCAACCTTGCCGTATTTTTTGATGTTCTCAACCGAATCGCCTTTGAGTGCTACTTTAAATAATCCATCATTGGAGCCGATGATCAGATGCTGCCGGTCGATAAATTCCACAAGTAAAACATTCGACATATATGCTGAGAGGCGAATGGATTTCAAATAGTTGAATGTAGAATCGAAAAACAGTAATTCGGGAAACTCACCCGTGGCAACGTATTCGTTCCAGGGCAACTTGCGAATGCCATATACCGTTGATGCACGAATCCGGTCGGGGCCAACCTGAACAAGACTATCTCCATTAATCTTTAAAATTCCGGAAACCATACCCCCTGCATAAACAGAACCATTAACTACAACCGGACTTGTTGCTGCTACGAAAAAACCCTGACGTTTCCTCGCAAAAAACTTTGATGTTGATCCTTCTATAATGTAAAGACCTCGATGCGTAGCCAGAATTATCGAATCTCCATGGCTGTTAACTCCATTTACATCGAGATAAACAGATTTATCCGGGAACACCGGCCTGGCTGACGATTGATTAATGCTGAAAATTCCTCTTCTGAGTGTGCCTGCTATAAGTTCCCGGCCGGCGTAATGCAGACTTGTTATCGGAACATCTGCAAGCGCGGGTTGATCATACCCGATTATGCCATGATTGTATGTCCCAAAAATTACTCCCGGCCCGTCAGGCCTTTTCACGATAGACGTTACGTCAACCTCCGCTGTTGATGGAATCTTATTCCACGCGTGTTGCTTGTATTTTGCTATCCCTACAGCATCAACGGAAATCCAGACACTCTTATCGCGATCCTGGAACAGCGAATATGTGTCGTTTTTTAAATCGCTTGATTGCGCGACCCAATGAACAACTTTGTTTTGGTCGATCACGAAAAGTCTTCCGGTCATGATACCCCAAATCCAACCCCGTTCATCGAGCATGACTTTACTGATGAAATCTTTCTTGCTCATCTCAGGAATTGGAATAACCTCGCTGCCGGAAGGCCCTGTCTTTTCAACACCAGCCGATGAGGCTATCAGAAATTCATCGCGCCCCGTTCGACAAAGCGCGTGAATCGGCATCCGCGTTTTCCAGGGGCCGTGATTCAGCATTGGTTCCGCGCGTTCGGTACCCGATAGAATTTGTCCCTGGCGGTTGACAAAATTAATTTCGCCCTTCTCGGATATGAAGTAGGTAAAAACTTTTGGAAGGAGGCGTTGAATATCTTTTCTAAGTAACAGCGAATCCCCGCGAAGTGTGAATACATCGCCTTTTTGATCCGTAACCCATACGTTACCCTTCGGGTCCAGAAACAAATTAGAAAGTGTGCCGGAAAATAAATTATTGTTATTCGGGATAATGGTTGATGTATGCCCATCAAAACGAATCAGGCCGAGATTAGACAATACCCACACGTTTCCCTGCCGGTCAACCTGAACATGGAACGTATACATTGTTGCATTGCCATCGCCTGCGTTGATTTTGTATTCTGAAAAGGACTTGCCATCGAAACGATAAACAGATCTCGAAATAGTACCAAGCCAGAGGTTTCCGGTATTATCCTGCGAAATGCTGACAACCTGCGAATGCTGCAGCCCTTCGTGTTGCCCGAATTTTATAAATGAAAAGTCCTGCGCAGAAATACCTGTTAAAGGCAGCGCCATTAAAAAAAACAAGGTTCTGATAGCGAACCTCATTGAGACAGATTAAAAATACCACAGCCTCTCATCAAACACAACCGTTTACACTCTCCCGAGCACCAGTTAAATGAAACGTGACAAAAGCGGCCGGTGTTCGGATTTTACATGAGCAGCAATTAGTTGATGTAAACAGATGTTACTTGCGTGAAAGTCACCTTATCAGGGTGATAATACCGAAGAGTGAAGTAATCTTGTCGAAAACTAAGTTCGACCAACGCTTTATATTATAGAGTAACTACTTCAACGAAGCCATATCAATCACGAACCGGTATTTCACATCGCCTTTCAGCATGCGTTCGTATGCTTCGTTGATATAGTTGATGTTGATCAGTTCGATATCGGACACAATATTATTCGCAGCGCAATAATCGAGCATTTCCTGTGTTTCCGGAATTCCACCGATCGATGAACCGGCAATGCTCCTCCTGTTGCCCAGCAAGGCAAAACCCATCAGCTCGATTGGCGTTGGCGGAATGCCTACACAAATCATCGTTCCATTGGTATTGAGTGTGCGCAGGAGGGCGTTATAATCGTGCGGAGCAGAAACGGTGTTGATAATAAAGTCGAAGCTGCTCTTCAGGTCTTTCATCTGTTTGGCATCATTCAACAATGAGAAATGGTGTGCACCGAGCTTGCGGGCATCCGCCTCTTTATTTGGTGAGGTGCTCAGCATGGTAACATTCGCTCCGAATGCTGCAGCAAATTTCAGCGCCATATGACCAAGACCGCCTAGTCCTACCACGGCAACCTTATGCCCTTTTCCTACTTTCCAGTGACGAAGCGGAGAATAGGTAGTAATACCAGCACATAATAAAGGAGCCACGTTCGCCAACGGAAGTTTATCAGAAACTTTGAGCGCGAACTCTTCCGTCACAACCATTACGTTCGAATATCCGCCATAGGTTACTCCGCCGTGAACCTTATCGCGGGCATTGTACGTGCCGGTAGCTCCGTTATGGCAATATTGCTCAAGTCCCTGCTTGCAGTTTTCACATTCGCGGCATGAATCAACCAAACATCCCACAGCCGCCAATTCACCAACCTTGAATTTTTTAACCTGCGATCCGATTGCTGTTACCTTTCCCACAATTTCATGGCCCGGAACCATCGGATACAGCGATCCGCCCCACTCGTTGCGCGCCTGGTGCAAATCGGAATGGCATACGCCACAATACAAAATCTCGAACTGAATGTCGTTAGGGCCTACATCTCTCCTTTCAAAATTGAAGAATTCAAGTTTAGAAGTGGCGGTTTGTGCTGCATATCCTTTCGTGGCGATCATGGCGATTTGATTTATAGTAAGATAAACAATGCGATTGATAAAAAGTTATCAAGACTTATGACAAACAAAAAAGTCCCGACTCGGTCAGGACTTTTTTATTTCATTGATCAATGATCAATTACTTCTTCTTCTTAGCAGCTTTCTTTTTAGTTGCCTTTTTCTTAGCTGCTTTCTTCGCTTTCTTTGCCATAGCGTTGATAGTTTTAGTTAAACATACTGTTAAGGTACTACTTCATTCTGAAATAACAAAGTTTTAATAGTTTTTTTCCAGTTGACAGATCTTTGCATCATGATCAATCACAAGCAATCAACAACTAACATGAAGCTGCTTGATGTTCAACAATTACTTGAAGTACTTGAATGATTACATTACTTGTAATACTTCGCAACCGGATACATCACCGCATTCGTAGCAACACCTTGCTTCTCCAGGTACTCATCAAAGAAGTTCCAGGTAATGTAACCATCGTCTGATTCAGGCTCCAGTAAATAGAATGCGAGATTACCCAACGGCTGCGCAAGCTCCACCACATAATCGCCTTTGTTGAACTTCTGCTTCTTCATCACAAATTTACCGGTAGCACGCGCCATAAAATGCCCTTCAAACTTCCGTTGCGCCTTTTCAAGCTTTGCTACTTCAAACATTTCAACTTCTTTAGTCACTGATTTAGTCAGTTGCGTAACTACTAAACCATGTTTCTTCAGATTCTCCGCAATTGCAGCAAATGCTGCAGGAATAATGTATCCTTTAGGCAATGTACTTTCAACTTCTGCATCGAATTTGGCATGATACGTTACGCCGTCCACCGAAATCATGTTTCCTGTGCGATAAAATCCGGTTGAGCCGTCTGCTTTGGTATACGACACATAATCGTAAGTCGGAAACTTGTTCAGCTGTTCCAACGGCACCATTTTAAACCGAACACCTTTTTTTGCCTTTCCCGCTTCCGTTGTTACGAGCTGAACGGCTTTTGTCTCGGCTTCCTTTTCGAGTCGCTGGATTTCTTTCGACTGCGCATTTGTATGCTCCAGAATTTCTGTTGTGAACGCGTAGGTTGAGAAGATTCGCTGATAGAATCGCTCATGCGCAAATGCTTCACTTAAAATGGCAATCCGGTTGCGCAAGCTGAACTGGTTCACGAGATAGCGCGGATGATGATTATATGTGTAAAAGTTTTCCGGAGGCCATGCTTCGCGAACATCATAATCCCCGTAAGGGCCAAAATTGAGATCGTATTTTTTCTTAACGGTCTCGGTGATTCCCTTCAGCATACTGATCGTGTAATCATAGGTTGATTTCTCACCGGCATAATGATAGCTCGGTGCCCACGTAAGGTTCCAGGCGTGCCACGTTCCATTGGTGGTGTGAAGGTCGACAAACACGTGCGGGTCCCACGGCCCGATGATGTTCGTGAACAACCCGTTTGTTTCAGGTGTTTCCATCTTAACCCCATCGCGGTTCAGATCAAAACCCTGGCTGTTTTCGCGATCACCAATCTCCATCGGACTGTCTTCCTGCGAAGGGCGTTTTCCTTTCGCCATTTTATCATTGCTGTCTGTGTTATAAATCGGTGCGAATAAAATGATCTGGTTATCCAGCAGATGCTTTTTGTTACCCAGCAGGATATCGCGCATCAGCATCATCACACTTTCTTTTCCTTCCACCTCCCCTGCGTGAATGTTACCCTGTATGTAAACGATCACCTTGCCGCTCGCTTTGGCTTCTGCAGCTGAGCTGATTTTCGGCCTTGCCAAAACTGCCACAGGAATATCCTTGCCTTCCGGACTTTTGCCCATGCTGGTGAGGTATACTTCATTACTTTTTGATTCAATCGCTTTCAGGAAAGCCATCACCTCTGCATAAGTTGAGGTTTTAACAAAGTTTGATTTTTCAGGCGTGAGCAGAAGATCTTCCGGCCACCGTGTTTGTGCCTGTACGGCAAAAGCACATGCACATAATATAAAGAGTATGCCTTTCATAGGACTTTTAAGGTTTAGCGCAACAAGCTAAACAAGTTCACCCGAAAACAAAATCAGCTTTCCGGCAACGGAAAACAGCTTATATCCGTGCTACACGGTATGCCAAAATGCAAGCCTGTTGGTATGGAGCAGGGTTTAGTGGCCGTCTACTTTTATTAAAAATTTAAGCCATGAAAAAATTAACAACCTACTTAACCCGCAAAACAGCGCTGTTGCTTCTGGCAATGGTGTTTGTTTCTGCCACCGTGAGTCTGGCGCAGGTCAGCTACATGGAAAATGAAATTGCGCACCAGATATCGAACAAGGCTGAACAAGGCTATTTGGGCGATGTAACCATGGATGGCGACAAAAAGGAAATCACACTTTCTTTCGTTACCGCCACAAAAGCGAAAAAAATCAAAGTTGAAAAGTACGTGTTCGACTACGATTTGAACTTTAAAACTTCCGAAAAGGAAGAATATGAGTATGCAAAAGATGTGAAAGCGAAGTACAAGTGGTTCAAGTTTCGCAATGAAGAAGTGGAGAAAACGATCGGGGTAACAGCCGAACCAACGATGATGGGTAACCTGGTATTTAAGCGCAAGGAAATCACAAGCTTCTGGAGCTGGTACTATGGCGGATATCGCACGGAAACAAAAGTGACCGATAAGCTGAAGCCCCGCAACGATGAGGGTAACAAATATTTCTACCGTGGGCACTTCGACAATGATGAGACGGGAGAATTGCTGGCACTGGTGTCGCCAAAGATTAACGGAAAGGATGCTTACAAGATGGGCATGGAGTTCAATGTATTAAAGGTTGACAAAGACCTGAATATTGTAAGCAAAACCGATATTAAGTTCGACCATCCACAATTCCTGATCTGGAAAGGTGTATTTGATAATACCGGAGACTTCGCTGCAGTTTTCGCACCCACTGCCGGCATGGGCATTAAAGAGGAATCCGACAAGCCGACCGAATACACTTACGTGAAAATTAATCCGCAGGGAGAAGTTGTTGAGCGAGTTCCGTTTGAAACAAAAGCTACACGCTGGATGATTGGTGGCGCATTTGAAAAAGATGGCGTAACAACAATCTATGGCGCAGGTTTCAACATCGGCAAGCCAAAAGATGCTTACGCTGACTTTAAAAATTACGCACCGGTTTACAAAGGCTTCGACAACATGCAGGTTGTTGGAATCAAAGGTGGAAAACTTCAATACGTTTCAGCACCCAACCTGGATGAAATTGCCAGCAAAACTGTCGCACCGTCAGGTCAAAAGAAAGCAAAAGAGTATGATGGCGGCCGCATCCGCGTGACGGGTGTGCAAACCGCACCTAACGGAGATGTACTGATTATGGCGCAGATGGCGAACTACAATGCCGTTAGCCAGATGATGGTTTATAAAGATTTCATGGTATTCCACTTCAGCGGAAGCGGTGAGCTCAAGAAAATGTACAGCATCGATACACCGGCAAAAGGTGGAATCTATAACACTACCGATGCCGTGAGCTCGCCCGCAACACGTCCGTCAGAGTCAGAAATTTTTATCAGTGAAGACGGAAAAACTGCGCTATGGACAACAGCCCTGGTAACGAAAGTTGATAAGTCGACTGTTACGTATTACTTCCTTAACGAAAAAACAACCACCTGGACACCGCGTGAGCAGTTAATTGTAGGCACGATCGACCTGGCATCTGCAAACATGACCGAAATTCAAACTGTGGGTGATGGCACTAAAGGCAAGAAAGATTTCTTCCTGAGAAAGGATATCCGCTATGTTCCTTTCGGTGATGGCAAGCGCGTACTCGTTATCGGTGAAGACCGCATAAGTCTCGGAGTATTTAGCAAAAACGACAACTACATCTATCTCGGTAAATTGAGCATAGCCAGGAAATAGTTAATTTGGCTTGATTGGAAAAGGGGCTGTCGAAAGGCAGTCCTTTTTTTATTGGTTGACATGAGTGGAGTTTCTCAGATCAGGTTGTTTGCATACGCAAACTTGATCAGACCCACCAATGAGTTGGTGCCAGTCTTCTTGAAGATGTTTTTTCGATGCGTTTCAACCGTTCGTTCGCTGATGAAAAGCTCTTCTGCAATATCTTTATTCGTATACTCTTTCGCGATCAGTTTGAGAATCTCCCGCTCGCGGTCCGTAAGCAATTTACCTTCGTCAGGATTGTTCAGGTTTGTGATTAGCATTTTGTTTACATCGCTGCTCAGGTAAACTTTTCCGCGTCTTACGTCATGAATGGCGTTGAGTAACTCCTTGTGGGTATCGTTCTTCAGCACATATCCGTTCACACCGGCCTTCAGAATTTCCTTCACCAAATGAACCTCATCGTGCATGCTCAGCAGGATGATTTTTGTATGCGGGGCTACCCGTTTTACCGTGTTGAGCAGCGAAAGACCATCCATACCCGGCATGCTGTAATCGGTAATGATCAGATCGACTTCATTCTTTTTCAGAAATTCAAGTGCTTCTTCCGCACTGGCCGCCTGCCCGACCACCGCAAGGTCGTCTTCCTGGCTGAGCAGACTTTTAACACCGTCCAGCAGAATTGTGTGATCATCAACCAGCAGAATTTTCATGCGTTTGACCTTTTTCGATCTGCTAAAAATACGGAAGATACCGGAAGTGATCATACCGGTAAATAAAAGTTAATGAAATTCCAATTTCCATCCGTACTGCAGGGTATTTATACCCGGGTTAAGAGGTTAACCCGGATTTCGGTAATGTAAATTGTTGATTTACTTAACCGATACAACGGATTCTACCGTTACAGGAACACGAATGATGAGCGAAGTACCTTTATGTTGCGGAGCCGAATCAATTTCAATTTCTCCTTTTACCAGGTTTACGCGCGACCTGATGTTCTTCCATCCGTTACCGTCACTATGTTCAAGTTTTACAGGGTCAAAGCCATTACCGTTATCTTCTACAGTTATGCTGATCTCTTCCTCATGACCTACCAGTTGAACTTCAATTTTTGTAGCCTGTGCATATTTGATCACATTGTTGACCCATTCCTGAATGATGCGATAAAGTGAAATTTCATGAACTTCATTCAATCGTGCGGGAACATCATAGCCCGTTACGCTTACAACAATTTTTCCGGTTTGATTGATACGCAAAGCCATCTCTTGAAGCGCGGGGATTAATCCATGTTGAATGAGCGTTTGAGGCATCAGATTAAAAGCAATGCTCCTGATTTCGGTGTGCATATCATTTAAAACCTTTTCGGAACGCTCGGCAATCAATAGTTTTTCTTCTACAGAAGAATTTTTATCTAATTGGCTAACCATCAGCCTGAGAGAGGAGATCAACTGCCCCATCCCATCGTGAAGGTCTTGGGCGAAACGCTTTCGTTCATTCTCCTGCGACCGGATGGTTGCATCGATAAATGCTTCGCGTACCGCAAGCTGCTTTTCATTCTCGGCGAGTTGTTGCTTACGCTTGAATCTACTCCGGGCAAGGAGAAAAATAACAACAAGCAATCCCAGGATAATTGCTAGTCCGCCGATGATCAGATACGTACGTCCCAATAAAATCTTTTGAGAAGCTAGCTCGGCATGCTGTACAGCAATTTGCTGTTCTTTTTTGTCGGTTTCGTATGTCACGAGCAACTCATCAAGATTCTTTCGACTACGTTCATTTGAAAGAGAGTCTTCGATTGTGGCGTACTGAACATAGTTGCTTAATGCTTTTTTGAAATCGCCTGTTGTTTCAAAGAGCTGGTAGAGGTTTAGACGGATTTTACTTTCCTCGATTTTCAAATTTTTTGCTTGCGCGGAATCAAGCGCGGCCAGATAAGTCTTCTCTGCCAGAGCATACTTCTTTTGAAGTGCATATATTCTACCGAGATTACTCATGCTTGAGGTAAGACCCTGATAGTCCTGCGTTGCTTTGCGCAAGGCAATCGCGCGATTGATCATCAACAACGCGCTGTCGTATTTGCCCGTAACCGTTAAATGCTCGGCCAGGTTGTTATAGGCAATCGATTCATACTGCGGTACACTGCCGGGCGGCATTTTCCGCAAGGCTTTTTTCCAGTACCATGCGGCACTGTCGAAATGATTCTCACGATAATGGATGTTGCCGATGTTGATCAGCACCTGGGCAAGCTGAACAGAGTCTTTATTTTTCGTGTGAATCCCTGCCGCCTTGAAATAGTATTCGCGCGCTTTACTGTACTGCTTCTGCATTTCGAAAACAGCAGCCACATTATTCAATGATAACGCAATTCCAAAATCAAGTTTAAGCTGCTCGTAAAGGTTCAGTGCTTTCATCTGACTGGCCAGGCTTTGCTCATAATTACCAAGCTTGAACCACGCAGCACCAATCTTCATGCTCACCGAGGCTACGCCACTTTTGTCGTTCAAGTGTGTACGGATCGCTGACGCGCCTTCCCATAACTCAATCGCTTTGTTGAGATCGCCTTTATAATAGTATGCGAGTCCTAAATCGCTGCGGGATTGGGCAGCGCCTTTCTGAAAGTGAATTTTATCAGCTAAAGCTACAGCCTGTTCTCCAAAAATTACGGATGAATCCGGGCTGATCGACAAATACGAATAACACAAATCGTCAAGCGCCTTCACGCGCGAAGTATCTGCAGCGTCAGAAGCAGCAACTTTCTTGAGACTGTCAATTTGTGCAAACCCGGGTAAAGACATCGCCAGAAAAAGGACGGTCGGGGCAAACCAGAAAGGCATAAAACGCTGCAAAGCACGTTTTTTCAAGGTCAGAGTCATGTAAAGGTTTTCGGCTGGTTAATTCTACCAAGAATTATCAGAAGTACAAACTCACGGAGATGTGGTTAGAGGGAGCAAAATTTTAATTGGTTTCAAACGATTTCGTGAGTTTTTATTGAAAAGTGGTTCTTAATCTAGCCCGTTATTCACATTTTTAGACTAAATATTCAACCACCACCTATGGGAAAACCCAAAAGACGCTGGATTATCATTTTTTCGGTCCTCGTTATCCTGCAATTGCTCTCACTCTTTACTTCAAGCAATACATTTTCGGTTGATGACGCGGCTACTATTGACAAAGCAGATACAGCCTGGATGATTGTGGCCACTGCTTTCGTATTATTTATGACGCCCGGCTTGTCATTCTTCTATGGCGGAATGGTGAGTTATAAAAATGTGATTTCCACCATGCTGCAAAGCTTTATTGCACTGGGCGTAATCAGTCTGCTGTGGTACCTGGTAGGCTTCAGTTTAGCGTTTGGCGAAAGCTTTCACGGCATTATCGGCAATCCATTAACCTTTTTCAGTTTCAATAATGTAACATTGGCGCCCCACCCGGCACTGTCGCCTACGATTCCTTTTTTAATCTTTGCGCTGTTTCAACTGAAGTTTGCGATCATCACCCCGGCATTGATTACCGGTAGTTTCGCTGAGCGTGTGAAGTTCACCTCGTATCTCCTGTTCATGTGTTTGTTTTCTTTGCTTATCTATACCCCGCTCGCCCATTGGACGTGGCATCCGGAAGGATTTCTGCGCCAGTGGGGCGTGCTGGACTTTGCAGGCGGAAGCGTGGTGCACATGTCGGCAGGGTTTGCTGCCCTGGCCGGAGCATATGTATTAGGTAAACGTGAACACGGAACGCACCAACCGGCAAACATCCCATTTATTCTTCTCGGTACCGGTATGCTTTGGTTTGGATGGTTCGGCTTTAATGCGGGATCTGCCCTTGCTGCAAACGGTCTGGCGGTGCAGGCATTCGCAACTACCAACATGGCGACTGCATCGGCAATGATTACCTGGGTAATGTTTGATGCACTGGTTGGACGAAGAATTTCTGCCATGGGCGCATGCATCGGAGCTGTTGTTGGATTGGTAGCGATTACGCCTGCTGCGGGATATGTTAGTGTGGGACAGAGTGTATTCATCGGCTTTGTAGCGGCTATTGTCAGCAACCTGGCTGTTTACTACAAACAAAAAACTTCACTGGACGACACGCTGGATGTATTCCCTTGCCACGGTGTTGGGGGAATTGTCGGGATGATCATGACCGGCATCTTTGCAAAAGACGTTGGCCTGATTAACGGTGATGCAACCATCTTCCTGTACCACCTGTTGGCGCTGGTGATTGTGAGCGCATTTACATTCTTCGGGTCGCTGCTGATTTACAAGATCACGGGTATGATCACGAAGCTCAGGGTTACCAAAGAAGAGGAAGCCATCGGGCTTGACCTCAGCCAGCATGCTGAAACATTATCGACCCGGAAGACCTGAGAGAAAAATTCTACCTAACCTGGAAGAGCCTGGCATGATGCCGGGCTTTTTTGTTTCACTCCCATCATAAACATCAGTCTTATTCATAGATCAGCACGACTCGTAAATTTTTTTTAAAAAATTCTACTGCATCATCACAAGATGTAACTCTGGTTACCGCTTGTTTACTGGTCATTACATTCATCATAAAATTTATTTGACTGCACCCCAGACATGTCTGTTCTGACATTCGATGTTTTCCTATTTTGATGAATACATCGTTCCCATCAAGGTAGTACGTCCTATGAAAACAAAAATTCTGCTCGCGTTACTTTTTATTGTATCAGTTTCATCGTGCGATGAATCAACAGAACAAATTACCGTAAAGTCAAAACGATCAACAGTGATTGCCACATCGCTGGCAGAAGAGCCATTCCTGAACGAGGTATTGAGTTCAGCCGGTTTTGAATCGAATTCACGTGACCAACACTCAAGAATAAACAGCGAAGGCGTTAGTGTGCAGGTTGATGAAATTTTAAAAGTGATTCAGGACGATAGTAGTCATTATACCTACACCTTCGGGCTCCAGAATCATTCAACTGGATTTTCAAATCTTATTTTGGAAGAAACTCCGGACGGGAATTATTTGGCATTTATCCTTAGATATGAATTCGAGGGCGCCTTTGATCTTCTTAATTATAGTGGAAAAATTTGGCGACTTGACCTGGATGGAAATGTTCTGGGTAAATTGACTTTTCAGGATGGTGAATTAATCACCGGCAGCGACAGCCATGCGAAGGCGATGCAAGCGTCAACATGTTTGACCGGAGCCACAAAACATGAAGAATGTATGGAATGGGGTACATACAAAAATGCGTTAGGAACTCAGGAAACCTGTTTACGAAAAGCATTAGTAATAACCCTGGAGTATGGCGATTGCTCGTCATATACCCCTGCCCAACCGGACGAACCCGTTCCAACATTTGGAGGCGGTACAACCATCAGCGGCCCTCGTACTGGATCATCCGGATCAACGCAGCCTGCTGACATCGACTCGGACACAGGCATCAAACCGATCCCCGGTTACAAACCAAGTAAGCCTGTTGTGGTGATTCCGGAACGCTGGGAAGATCAAATTGATGATACGGGTCTTAAGCCGTGCATGAAAACCATATTATCCGATCTGAAAAATTTAAAAAATGGTTCCATTGGACAGATCATTCAGAAGTTTTCAGGTGATACGCCCGGTTATAACTGGCAGGTGAAAGACAGTACGTTACAAGGTCAAACTGGATCGACAAGCCCACCGGCAAAGTACAATAAAGAAAAACAAACAATAACCACAAAGTTTGATTCACAGGCATGGAAAAACGCAACCGATTTGTCTTGGGCGAGAACAATTCTACATGAATCAATACATGCTTACTTATCAGTATATTTCGCAACAAATCGAAAGGGTTTAACAAGCTCTTACCCACAAATGGTTCAAGACTGGGGTAAATTCAATAATTGGGAAAGCGTGCATCATGAAGAATTCGCAAGGAGTCTTGTAAATGAAATTGCCAATTCCCTAGAAGAATTTGGCAAAACCAAAGGATACGATCTGCCGCATCAGTTTTACGAAGACATGAGTTGGGGCGGTTTACAAGACACAAACACATTTAACAGTCTTCCGGAAGCCGATAAAACCAGAATTCGAAACACGAATATTAAAGAGCTTACAAAACAAGACCTAAATGGAGACGTCTCTACGCAAAAAGGAAAAAATGCAGGTTGTTAAGGCACTAAAAACAACAGTGATGTTATTGCTTCTTAGTATAATAACATCAGCCTGTGAATCTTCGGTCACACGCGAATTTGAAAGCACGTACAATCTGGGAGGATACGAAATAACACTACATCATAATGATTCACATAAGTTTGTCAAGATTCAGGGATACGTTAGAGACAAGTTCAGCAATGAAGCAATTGAAAAAGCCAGCATAAAGATTGGATGCTATAACGCGTTGACTGATAGAAATGGTTTGTACAGCGTTCAATTAAAATCAGGCACCGACAAGCTATTTATATCTTGCAATTACATTGGTTACAGAGAAATTGAGACAAAGTCCTTAGCAATTGAACCGGGTGATGATTTGACCGTCAATTTCTTCTTAGCAGAAGATGACCGGCCAATTAATAATTGCGAGGGGCGAATTACACCGTAACCCAGGCAATATCTGAATAGGGGTAGTACGAAATATCAACGCTCCTGATCAGCCTCCGTAGCGTGGTAAACAAACTTCGTCAGCTCATCTTCAACACGTTCGCGGTTGTTCCACCAGTTTCGGCTGAACACCCTCAGGTATTGCCAGTTTTTCTGACCGAGTAAGGCTGGCGTATAGGCATGCGGTTCTTTAACAGTGAGTGCCGACTGATATACCTGATCATCTGTTAACACGGCAGCGTAGTAGGTTTTCCCCTCCCGAACGGTAATGTCAGTAAACGGCATCTCATTCAACGAGAAAGAAAGTTGCGGATATTTTAATGCCCCCGACCCAACTACATGGCGGTTCAGGTACCAGCCTGACGCATATTGATAGGGTTTCTGCTCATAGCCTTCGAATGAGTCATCGGAAACAGCGCGCGCATACTCAAGGTATTTTTTAAGCAGCTTTGGTCCTTCATTTTTTATTCCCTGCAGTTTCAAATCTTCCGGGAGAATGCTGGAGAATACAATAATCTTTTCGCGCGCGCGTGTTACCGCCACGTTCAACCGGTTTTCTCCTCCTGTCACGTTCAGGCTTCCGAACTGCATGCTCAATTTACCGTTTGCATCCGGTGCGTAGCCGATCGAAAAAATGATGATGTCTTTTTCATCGCCCTGAACATTTTCGATATTCTTAACAAACATGGATTCCGGAATTGACATTCCATCCCGCGAAGCTTTTTCTTCGATCAAATCCATGATCATGATCTGCTGCGGTGCATTAAAGGTAATGACCCCGATTTCCTTTTCAGGAAATGTCCGGAGCATATACAAGGCAAAATCAACAACTGCGATGGCTTCAATTAAATTTGTATTGTTCGACCATTCACCATCAATTTTGTGGAACGTAATCGGAGTCTCCTGACGGCTGATAATATTCCTGTCAGGCAATAGTTTTAAGCGACCTTCATAAAAGAACTTGTTTGAAAATTCAATTAATGGGAGTGACTGGCTTCGGTAATGGCCTTGCAGATGGACTGTCGGCAAATAACGGCCTGTCAATTCGAGCAGCGAAGTAACTTCCAGGTCAGGTGTTTCAGTTTCTTCTTCCGTCCAGCGAACCTGGTAAAGTTCAAATGGCTTAAGCTGTTTATCATCCCCTGCAATCACAACCTGACGGCCACGGTACATCGCAGGAATTCCGCGTTCAGCGAAACACTGCGAAGCCTCGTCAAAAATAACGAGATCAAACAACTGTGTCATTGGAAATATAGCCGACACCGCCTCCGGTGACGCCATCCAGCATGGCATCAGGTTGAAAAGCTCATCCTGAAATTCAGCAATAACCTTTCGCACCGGCCAGATTTTTTTCTTTTTGGTTGTTTGATGATGAAGATCGCGGTACGTCACGCGATTGTTAAGCCTGTTGTATTCGATGCTTTCGTAAATGCGCTCACGCGCGCGGATTTTGAGAATATCGTTGCTAAGTAATTGTTTCTCGGTCACGCTTTTTTGAAGAAGTGATTCCCGTTCTTCCATCACAAACGTAGAGGCCGAACGTAGCACGGGATATTTGATTTCAATGTGCTCAATCCACGCCAGTCGAATACTGTTTTGAAACAGGTCTTCAATTTTTAGGATATCCCACGCCCCCACAGCATCGTACAACTTGGTAATGGTTTCGTTCTCCGCTGACGTAAGTGACTCTTTCAGCTTGTCGAACTCAACGAGGTTGTCGAAGTCGTTGCGTAATGCATCGATAAAAACGTTAGCCTGGTCGGGCTTATGAATCAATACACGAATTTGCAGGGTCGTCAGGTTTCGCTCCCAAGTTTCACGTAAAGCTGGAATCGCAGCGATAATTTCAAAGATCGACTGCAGTTTTGATGTGAACTGCTGAAAGGAAAGGGAAGCAACGTGAAAAGCACCTCGTAGCTCACGGATTGACCCCAGCAAAATTTTCGCGCGAAGTGCTTTCTCCTGTCGCGCAAACCAAGTCTTGATTCGGGCAACGTTGTCATCAGCACGCGGCACATCGGTGAACGAACGTCTCTCGCGCATTAGCGTCAGGTGATGTTCAAGATTCAGTCGGTTATCTATCCTTCTTTCCAGTGTTTCAAATCCCTGTCTGTTAAGCTTTAGCTTATTTACCGACATAACCCGCTTGAGCAAAAAGCGATTCTTTGCGAAGAATTTTAAACGCAATAACCTGAATGGATTGCCGCGCGCTTCCATGCGCTCGTACAACGCCAGCTGAACCGGGATAACCTGTTGCATGGTCAGCGTTGTTTCAATTCCGGCCTCATCAAAGCAATTCACACAACCTATTTCCATCTCCTCCAGCCACTCCGGGGTTATCCCGACTTCATCCTCCGTGATAAGTTTTTGGTAGTATCCATATTTCTGCTCGCTATCGAGCAACGTCAGAATTTCATTCGCGATTGTTTTTTGGTTTAACAGCGATTCAGCCTCCTCGATATTCAATTCGATTGGTGCTATCTCACGAACGTCTTTTAAAAGCGTACGTTGTGCTTCGGTCACACCGTTTACAGCCTGTTCAAGCGCTCTCAAGTTACCCAACGCATATCCCGAAAATGATTTTCGGCTTCGCCACACATAGTCTTCCCGGTCAAACAACGCTGCATATCGGACAAAGCTCCGTAACCGCAGGATGAAATCAAGTACAGACGCCAGATTAAAAGCTCTGTATTGCTGACGCAGGTCTACATACGAGGCATGCGGATCAGATGTCAGGTACAACTCCTTGACACTTATCCCGCATTCGCGTTCATCAAACAAAGCTCTTCTGAATTCTTCCAGCTCGTCCGTTAGTTGGTCAATGGTATGGCTAATCTTCAGAAAGTTTCGTTCAAGCTGAATAACGTCCACACTTCTGTTCGCTGTTTTGAATTCTTCAATCCGGCCAATCTGTCGCGCAATCTTTTCATAGATTGCTTTTCGATCGTTCCTGAAATCATGAATCAACCCCAAAAAATCTTCAAGCCCAATTTTCTTTAGCCGATCGTAAACAACATCGAGCGCTACGCGTTTCTGGCAAACCATCAGGATTTTCTTCCCGGAAGCAATTCCGTCTGCAATAAGATTGGCAATCAATTGCGATTTGCCGGTTCCCGGTGGTCCCTGCACAACAAGCGAACGACCATCTTTTACTACGCGTAGTGTGTGTTCCTGATAAGCGTCCTGCGGAAAAGGCGTATAAATTTTCTCTTCTTTAACGGACGACACCCATTGCCCGATGGGCAGCACGTTACCCGGAATACGCTGCGAGAAAAAATCTTCCAGATCAGCAAACGACTCACTTTCGATCAGCTTCAGATAGTCGGGCACAAGCTGTGAACCCGCCTGCGGAAAAATTCCGAGCACAGCTTCCCGAAATAGTTTCAACTCCCCATCCCTTTGAAGTTTTTCGAAATCCTCTTTCTTAAACTCTTCAAATGAGGTGAGCTCATCTGTAAACGTATCAGGATTAAAATTCAGCTCAATCGAGTCTTTCAACAACTGATAGAGTTGAGTACGGAATACCGTACTATCTTTATCCAAATCATCGAATGACGTTTCCGGCAGGTCGTCATTCAGCGCAATTTTATTATAAAATGAATAGGCGAGCAGAAAAGATTTATTAAGCGTAACACCAGCATCTTCGCGGGGTTGCAAGATCCATTGACCATTTTCTTCGACCAGCGATACCGGAAAATACAAGAGGGCACACCTTACCGAAGTTCCGTCAGCGAACTTTCCACGAATCATTGGCCACCCAATGTGTAAATCGTTCGAGCCTCGCTCATCAAAAATGAATTTATCAATTCGCTGTAAGCGCTTCAGCCTGGCACTGGCCTGATTCACCGATTCAACCCTGCTGTCGAGTACAGCACAAAGTTTTTTAGGTTTGCCCGCGATCACACACTTAATAATATCGAACGAAGGCTCATTATTCAGGAATGTAAGTTGATGCAAATCCATCAACTGCTGGCTGTGCAGGCGCAACAATAACAATGAACGGTTGTTACCGCTCAGGTTCGTAAGCCTCCGCAGATAACTGCGAAGGATATGATGGGTATCAGGGATCAACGGTTACGTAGGGAAGCACTTTTCCCAAATTATTTTTATCGATCAATGGAATTTTGCCAAGATCATCAACAGATTTGAAATTTCCATGCTGGAAACGGTAAGCGACAATGGCGCTGGCTATCCTGCGTCCAAAATACGGATGAGCGGCAAGCGTCTTTTCGTCAGCGCTGTTCAGATTGATTGTTTTCACAGCGGGCTTTTCAGGCAGATACGAGGCGGCCACAAGTTTTTCAACAACCACTGAATCCAACCCATATACTTCATTCAGCTGTTGTGCTGAAACAAATCCGCCAAGCTTATCACGATACTTTACAATACGTTGAGCAAGCTTTGAACCAATACCATAAATTTTTTGCAGCTGCGTTGTGTCTGCTTCGTTGAGATCGAAAGGTTGAGGTTTTTCTTTTGGTTTGAACCGGTTACCCGTGTCGTTGTTTTCAAACGTTGGTTTTGCTGCTTCGTCCGGTAAGCTGATGTAAGGATAAAGCGTCTGATATAAAACCGAATCAATGCCGTATATCCTTTTCAGATCGGCCTTAATCCGAAACTTTCCGCCTTTGTTTCGGTAATTGATGATGCGCGTAGCGAGTTTTTCGGAAAGTCCGAGCGCCAGAAATTGTTCCTTATGGATTATGTTCGGGTCGAAGTCAAATAAGACGCGATCCGGTTTGGCGGAAACAGTATTGTTCTTTGCTTCCACTGCCTGCCACAGTCGCGTGAGGCTATCAAGCTTCTGCTTATCCGTTGAAAAATCACGTGGTTGTGAGCTCCTCCACCAGCGCACAACAGGTTCAGAAAAAATTACCACCGTAACTAATATAAGAAGCGCCACAAATCCATTGGTTTGCGCACGCGTGGTGCCAAAAAAATTACGGATCCATTTCGTAAGACCTCTCACGCGGAAATTGATTTTGAATGAATTGACGGAGAAGGTACTAAAAAAAGTGACGTTTGTTGATCAGCGTTCTGTAATTATCTTTTACTAACTTCGACTTATCTAATCAATCTGTGCCTTGACTGAAGATCAGGAGAAATCGTTTGTAAAACTGGTAAATGAAAACCAGGGCCTGATCCATAAGGTGTGCATCCTGTACGAAACGGACAAGGAAGCCCGCAACGATCTGTTCCAGGAAATTGTACTGCAGCTTTGGAAGTCGTTCCCAACGTTCCGGGGCGAAGCAAAGATTACCACATGGATGTATCGCATTGCACTGAACACCGCGATCTCGGGCTTGCGCAAACTGGGCAGAAAAATTAAAACGGAGGAGCTGGAAGAATTTCACTTTAACATTTCCGATAACACCGAAGATCATTTTGAAGAAAATTTTCAAAGGCTGCAGTGGGCCATCCGGCAGCTTTCAGAAATCGAGCGCGCGATGATTATGATGGCGCTGGACGAAGTGCCATACGATGAGATTGCCGAAAATATCGGCATCACACAAAACAATGTACGGGTACGCATGAATCGCATCCGTGAAAAAATACGAACCCTCATACGCTAACGCTATGGAAGAACTTGAAGACCTGAAGCAGATTTGGAGGAGCCATGAGCAGGGCTACGAGCCGAAAAAAGAATCGGAGATCGCGGTGATGCTGCAAGGCCGCAGTAATTCCATCATCGGCAAATTGAAAAGAAACGTTTGGTTTGAATTGATCTTCACCATTGCGTGCAGCGTGGCACTGCTCGTATACGCGCTAACGCTGGAAGCTGGCGCCATTATGTGGACAATCATTTCACTGATTGTTTTATTCACCGCATACCTATTCTATTATGTTAAAAAGCTGTTGCTGTTAGGAAAGTTTGATGCTTCAGGCGGCAACATCAAATCGAGTCTTGAAAATCTTTACCAAAAGCTAACCGTCTACGTCAATTTTTATCGTAAAAGTTATACCGTGCTTTACCCGGTGTATTTTTTCCTGGGACTTTTCTTCGGAGCGCTGGAAACAGGCCTTGACGGATTTATCAGTCGCATGCAGGAGCCAAAAACCGTTATCACGCTCGTGGTTCTGATGGGGCTGTTCTTCATTCTAGGATTCGTGGCAACGCATTTTTATCTCAAAAAGCTTTATGGTAATCACCTTACGAAGATAAAGGAGCTTTTAAACGAGCTGCAGGGCTAGCCACTTACCCCAAAAACGTTCTTTTTACCCCACAAATCGCTTGCTGAAGTAACTGCAACCAATACCTTGTCAGTTAAAACGACTGTGCAATTAATGTCTCTGTCGTTTCGATGAAATACAATGTAACTTCACCCTTCGTTTCCGGCCCGGCCATGAGTTTACGCGAGCGACTAAACGCACCCTTTCCGTACTATTTAAATGACGACCGCAAGAATACCATTCTGTGCCTGGCGGTGGGATTATTTGTGCTCGTGTTTCACCTGATTTATACAACTCCTGCACGACTGAGTCCATTAAGCTTCGGACAGAAAGCTATGTTCGGAGGTATTACGTTTGCCGTGATGTTCATTCACATTGTAGTAATTCCTAACATTTTCACCTTCTCATTTGTCGATACGCTTCGCTGGAACGTTAAAAAATACATAATTCACGTATTATGGATTTGCTTCGTGATAGCATGCGTTAATGCCGTTGTAGACAAGCTTTATATCTGCCCTGATATGCCAATCGCAGAAGTTATACTGCGCGTGTGTCAGCAAATTGCCCTCACCGGGATCATTCCGATTGCGATTATGACCCTCATGTTTAAAAACAACCTGCTTCAGCAGAACCTGAAAAGTGCCGTGAGTGCAAACCAGGAGATTACCAAAATTAAAAACCTGAAAAACGAGGCTACAAAAGCGGATAACAATATCACGATCTATTCCGATACCAGCGAAACACTCACTTTTCACCTTCCGGACCTCCTGTTCGTTCAGGCCGATGACAATTACTCCACATTTTACTGGAAAAATGGTCACGGCATCGAAAAGAAATTGCTGCGCATCAATCTCAAAAACATCGAAAGCCAGCTCAACAACTCGTTTGCCATACGCTGTCACCGTTCGTACATCGTTAATGTAAATGCCATCAGCAACATCAGCGGCAACACGAACGGATACAAACTGCAGATTCGCGATTCGGATTTCTCGATACCGGTATCCCGTCCGAAGGGGAAGGAATTGATGGAAAAGATCAGTCAGCTCCGCAACATGATGGAACTATATTAATTCCATTTACCCCAGCACATAGTTATTAGCCACAGGCCTTTCTGATAGCCACAAAACTCAATCGGTTAACATCAACATCGCGGAAAAGGAAATCTTTTGAAGACTCATGGCGTAATCTTGAAATAAAGTTTACAACCATGAAAAAATTCCTACTTTCTGTTTTAGCGATCGCTGCCGTAACATTTACCGCTGCAGCTCAAGAAAAAACCGCTCCGCGCACGGAATACTCCGTTTCTGTTTCAGAGAATGCTATCCAGGTCAAACCGGGTGAATCGAAAGAAATCACACTCACACTGTTACGTTCGCAGTCTTTTTCAAAAGCCAAGGCCGAACTCGGCTTGTCATCCTCATTACCCGAGGGCGTTACGGTTGAATTCACCCCTTCCGAGGGACTTATCGACAGTTCAGTCGTAAAAGTCACAGTTGGCGCAGCAGCAAAAGAAGGTACTTATACGATCATTCTTAAATCAACGCTTAATCATAAGGTGAAAGGAACGATAGTTAAGGTAGTCATCAGCAGTATTTCCAATTCGTCTCCCGGAATTACGGCCAATTAACACAGTAGGCAGGTCTGGATCAACGGACCTGCTTTTTTCATAATTCCGTAATACGAAATCAGGAAATTCCGCTTTCAGGATATAAAAATTAGGTGAGATTTGCGGTAAGATTTTATCACCATGAAAAAAACCTCTCTTTTTGTTCTCCTGATTGGATTTGTTTTCAACGCGTTTGGCTGGGGCGCTACCGGGCACCGTGCGGTGGGTTATGTGGCCGAGCAACATTTGTCTAAAAAAGCCCGTCTGGCAATTGAAAAGATTCTTCGCGGTCAGTCGCTCGCCATGGCCGGCACCTGGATGGACGATATCAAATCTGATTCAGTGTATGATAACACCCACGACTGGCACTGGGTGACCATCCAAACTGGAGAAACGTATGAGAAGTCGGTAAAAAATCCGAAGGGTGATCTTGTGATGACACTTGAGCGCTTGATTGCCGATTTAAAATCCAAAAAGCTCTCTTCCAAGCAGGAGGCTGAGCATCTGAAAATGATCATTCACCTGATTGGAGATATCCATCAACCCCTCCATGTAGGCTTTGGTACCGACCAGGGTGGAAACCAGGTTAAGCTTACGTGGTTCGGCACTAACAGTAATCTGCATCGCGTGTGGGACACTGATATGATAGACGGCTCAAAACTCAGCTATACCGAACTCGCAAACGCATGGCCGAAAGCTGATGCTACGAGAATCAAAACTTTGCAACAGGCATCCGTCCGCGATATGGCGAACGAGGCCATGACCTTCCGCAAACAGGTATATGCCTATGGGGATGGGAAGCTTGGTTACCATTACAACTACCAAAATTTCAATACCGTACTGGAACAAATTCAAAAAGCAGGCATTCGCCTCGCGGGCGTATTGAATCAGATTTACGGGTAGTCTGAGTAAACTTCTTTTATCGCCTGTAAATCCTAAATCAAAAAAGATTCGCCTTACCAGGCATAAACTTGATCCTTCGGTAACCATGTAGCAATTCGGGAGTATTCACTGAATTAAACTCTTGGTATGCTAAAGAACTTCCTTCTGATCGCTACGCGCAATCTTCTCAAAAGAAAAGTCTATTCATTCATCAACATCTTCGGACTGGCTCTGGGCATGGCGGTTTGCCTGGTGATCCTGAAGTATGTCGACTTTGAGCTTAGCTACGACAGCTACCACACCCGCGCAGATCAAATCCATCGCATGTACAGCACGTACTATCAGAATGGAGAACTTCGCACATCTAATATCGTTTCCGGATATGCGCTTGGGCCAGCTCTGGTAAACGACATCCCCGGAGTAAAGAAATACATCCGCACACATCCGATGTATGGCGGAGCGGTGCTCACTTATCAGCGTGAAAACAACCATTCTATTTTTCATGAGGACAATATTCAGTTTGCCGACTCTACATTTTTCGATGTATTCACCTACCAGGCAGTAGAAGGCAATTTGAATACGGCATTGGACCAGCCTAATTCAATTGTGATAACACGTGATATCGCCTCTCGTTATTTTAAGGAGAATGAAGATCCGCTCGGGAAAATTCTTCACATCAATGGCGGTTGGGCCGATGGCGAATACGAGGTTACAGCCGTCATAGAGAATGTTCCGGAAAACTCGCATTTTCCATTCGAAGTCATTTTGCCAATACACAATCTCTTAATGAACGGGCAATACAAAGAAGATGATGGCTGGGGCTGGAATAACTTCGTCACCTACGTTGAACTGGAGAAGACTGCCGATACTAAAATGATGGAGGAAAAGCTCCCGGCTTTCGTAGAAAAGTATCAGGGTGAAGATCTTGGCCGATCAAACTCAACGCGTGTGTATTCGTTTCAGCCAATCCGTGAGATACACTTGAAGCCCGGCCTGAATCACGAATCAAGCGCAACCATCAGTGTTAACACGATTTACTTCTTCCTGCTCATTTCCGGATTCATTCTCGCCATTGCCTGGGTTAACTACATCAACCTTTCTACCGCACGAGCCATGGAGCGGGCACGAGAAGTCGGCATAAAAAAATCAATCGGTGCCTATCGCAGTCAATTGATGACGCAGTTTATTTTTGAATCTATCCTTGTCAATCTGTTGAGCGTAGTGATTGCGGTAGGGATTGCATTAGGTCTGCTGCCTCTGCTCGGGGAAATTGTCGGGAAAACGCTTGCCTTTGATTTTACGGATTATCGTTTTTGGCTTGTTATCTCAGGCTTATTTGTTGTTGGTTCGTTTATATCAGGAATCTACCCGGCTTATTTGCTGTCTTCCTTCCGGATAACGGAAGTTCTGAAAGGTAAAGTTGCTCAATCCGGTCGCGGATTTTCGCTGCGCAAGGCATTGGTTGTTTTTCAGTTTGCATCTTCGCTGATACTGATTGCCGGAACGTTTGCCATTTACCGGCAGCTAACGTTTATGCGGACTCAGGACAAGGGTTTAACCATGGACCAGATGCTGATCATGAATGGTCCGAGCGTTTTGGACTGGAAAGACTTTAAAGCAGTTAAGAACCGGTTGGTTTCACTCAAGAATGAAATCCAGAAAATACCCGGAGTGACAGGCGTTACAACTTCAGGAGTAATTCCAGGTGGCGGACACAACTGGGGTACAAGCATGCGCAAAGTGGGAACACAACCTGAAGAAAATAAGGCGGGAAGCGTTGTGTGGGTTGATCCCGATTTTGTTGATACCTATGGCATGACTGTAGTGGCCGGTCGCAACTTTAACATTGCGATTAAATCAGACATGGAAGCTGTATTGATCAACGAAGCCGCATTAACGGCATTCAATCTTGGAACTGCGGAACAAGCGCTGGAAGAAAAAATTATTCTCGGGGATGATTCCGTTGCCATTCTGGGCGTGTTGAAGAATTACAATTGGGCATCCTTAAAAACCGAGCATTCGCCCTGGTTATTAAAAGCCGATACCATTTCCCGCAGACACTATTCCATCCACGTAAACAGTAGCAATGTGAACGAAGTGATTGCACGTGTGGAAGCAACGTTCAAAGAGGCTTTTCCCGGAAACCCGTTCGACTATTTCTTTCTCGATGATTTCTTCAATGCTCAATACAAATCTGATCAGCAGTTCGGGAAGATTTTCAGCTTGTTTTCGATACTGGCTATCGTGATCGCATGCCTCGGGTTATGGGGATTGGCATCCTTTACAACTGCCCAAAAACTTAAAGAAATTAGTATCCGTAAAGTATTGGGTTCATCTGTAGGCGGAATTCTGTCGTTGTTGTCGTGGCAATTCCTGAAACTCGTGATAATTGCCAGCGTAATCGCGATTCCACTAACCTGGTATGGAATTGACCAGTGGCTGAAAGGATTTGCCTTTCGCATCGACCTCGAATGGGTTTTATTCATTGTTCCTGTAGTGATCCTCGCGGTTATTGCATTGGGAACCGTCAGTCTTCAAATTCTGAGAGGCGCAAACATTAATCCTGCAAAAGTGCTGCGGTCAGAATAATCAACGAAGAAAGATTTTTGTTACAGGTTGCCAAGCTTGATCTCATCGAGTGCAATCTCGGTGAGGGGCTTGGTGATGAACTTGATCACGTGATTGTTGTTCACAATCTTGTCGATATCACGCTTGTTATCAGAACTTGACAAGATAATCACCTTGCATTTGTTGCGAACCAATTCGTTGAACTTTTCGAATTCGTAGAGGAACACAAATCCGTCTACAATCGGCATGTTAATGTCCAGAAAAATGAGGCTTGGAATTTTCTCAATATTGTTCTGATTCTCCTTTAAATAGTCAAGGGCTGTTTTCCCCGAACTCTTCACCTCTACTCCTTTCGCAAACTTTGTGATTTCAATAATACGCTTACTGATGAAATTATCGGTATCGTTATCATCTACCAACATCACTAAATCTAGGGTCGTCTCCGCTACCATTTAATTTTTCAGATTATGGGGGTTCATAGGTTCATTTCTGAATTTCCTATCGTGCAAAAATAAGTCATTTTGCGCACGTTTTTAGTAAGCCAGCGGAAAATGGGGTCATTTACGTAATAAAAAAGTAAAAAAAGCTCAAAACCCAACTACCGTTTTTTTACGATCGTTAACTTTTCGCCCACCGAAAGTGAGAAATCTTTCTTTTTATTCCAATCCATCAGCTCCTTAATTGTCACTCCGTATTCCCGCGCAATACTATACAGTGTGTCGGATGCTTTTACCGTATGGGTGATCTCCATGGTCTCCGGTTCCCTGATTGGATCAGAAGACTGCTTAAGCTGTAATACTTGTCCGGGTTTGATTCCTTCCGATAAGGAAAGATTGTTCCACTCCACCAATTGCATTACCGCCAGTTGATAACGCTTGGCAATCGAGTATAATGTTTCACCCGCAACAACCACATGTTGCTGAAATGAAATTGTATCTGTGGCCATAGTATCAATTGATGTAACACCAGGCTGTACTTCAATCGTTTGTTGTGGCAGAGGCTGAATTGAGGGAACATCCGGAACCGGCTTAGCCTCCGGTTGAACCGTCCAGTTGAATGTATCCCCGCTTTCGATTTCAACCGCTTCCTCAACTTCAGGTTCTGACTGAACCGTGCGTTTGTTCGTCAGATAAATTATTGCGCCTTCCTTTAAGCGGTCTGCACGGTCGATTTTGTTGTAACGTTCAAGTCTCCGGAGTTGTACGCCATACTGCTGGCTGATCGACCACAAATCGTCACCCGCAATAACCACGTGGTGTGATACTGGTCCGCGCGACTTCTTGCGCTTCAGGTAGTAAAACTCCCCCGCCCTGAGCCGGTCACTTACAGAAATGTCGTTATACCGTAAAAAGCTTGAAAGATTAACATCAGCCCGCTTCGCGAATGCGGAAGGAGTTTCACCTGACATCGCTTTCATCGCAGGAAGTCCATGAAGCATCATGGTTATGTTTCCGGCACGGGCAGGTTCAGCATTCACACGTGTCGGTTGTTCAAGCGGATTGGCGGCCTCAGCCCGCGCAATAGCATCATTCCGTTTGCCGGATTCTCCGCGTGTCGGAATAGAAAGCATGTACAACTTGTCATCCGGCACATGATCTTTGCGCACCCATTTGTTATAATCTCTCAGCTGAGTTTCCTCAATAGAAAACTCTTCCGCAATTTCTTTCATGGAGCGCTTGCTGCGATTGGAGATCGTATAAACTTTCACCTCGCCCGGACCTGTTACATAACCCTCAAAGGCCACTTTGTGCGCCAAAAACTTTTTCACATACCAGTAGGTTTCTGCCGTGATGGTCATGTGCCGTGTTCCGCTCTGGTAATCCTTTACGGCCTTCATTGTTCCGCCTGCGCCCATCTGATAGGCCTGCAGTGCGTATACCCAGTTATTAAAATAGTAGTTATTCTTTTTAATGTAGCGTGCAGCTCCGCGTGTAGCGGAAACGATGTTCATACGTTCATCAATTTCCTTATCCACCCGCAAGCCCATCTCCACGGCCGTAAAATCCTTGAATTGCCAGAAGCCTACCGCATTGGATACCGAAACTGCATCTGCGATTAACGCACTTTCCTGGAGCACGAGATATTTAAAATCATCGGGCACATGTTCTTCCGCAAAGATTTTTTCAATGATCGGAAAATATGTCTTAGCGCGTTCTACTTTTATGTTATGATGCTTCGCAGACTGGGTAAGCATGTTAACGTCTTTCTGAATCTCGCGCCTGGCGTCATCCCGAATGGTTAGCGTGATGCCCGCAAATTGCATTTTGTCAGGAACCTCCGGAGCCTGGGCAAACACAACAGATGTGATCAGCAAGAGCGCAGCTGTGAGCTTCATGGTAAAAGTTTAAAAAATAAACAGCCTCAAAAAAAATTACGAACGGACTTTGCGCGCAACTAAAACTCCGTCACGTACCGGCAATAAAACATTTTCAACACGGGCATCGTCCTGAATTTTGTCGTTGAATGCCTTGATGGCCCGGGTGTCTTTATCGGACTTCTCATCCAGCACCTTCCCGCTCCATAACACATTGTCAGCCAGGATATACCCACCCAAAGGTACGCGATTGATAATTAAATCGTAATAGCGGGCATAATTTTCTTTGTCTGCATCGATGAAAACCAGATCGAAATTCATGTCCAGCGATGGGATGATATCCAGCGCATTCCCAATCCGATAGTCGATCCGGGAATGAAACGGAGAATTGCTAAAATAATTTCGTACCCGGCTCTCAAGTTCTTCGTTAATGTCAAGCGTTATCAATTTACCATCGGGCGTAAGGCCTTCGGCCATGCACAATGCGGAGTAACCCGTGTATGTTCCGATCTCCAGAATCACCGAAGGTTTGATCATGCAACTGATCATTGACAGGATGCGGCCCTGCATGTGCCCCGACAACATCCGCGGCATCATGATATTCGCATGAGTATCGCGGTTGATCTTTTTCAACAGGTCGTTTTCGGCAGATGTGTGATCTTCCGAATATTTTTGAATGGCGGGATTTGTGATGTCCATATTATCGCTTGCCTGGAACCATTTTAAGATAACTCAACTGACCGGGATCAAACATTTCCCGTGCCATTTGCTGAATCTTTCTTGCATTTGTTTGTTCGATCAGTCCAAATATTTCATCCAGCGATGGCACATAGCCCCGATTCAAAATGCTGCGGCCCATCATCATCATCTGATTGAGGTTGTTTTCTTCCGACATCGCCAACTGGCCCTTGATCTGTTCTTTCGCTGCCGCCAGTTGCCGGACCGAGAGACGATCATCCATCAGTTTGTTAAGCTCCTTCTTCACAAGACCTATGCACTTATCAAGCTGTTTTATTTCCGTTCCAAAATAAATTACAAACATGCCCGTATCGGTGTAGGATACATAATGCGCATCAACCGAATACACAAACCCGTATTTCTCGCGGAGCGCAATATTAAGCCGCGAATTCATGCCCGGTCCGCCCAGCATATTCACCAGCATATAAAAAGGAATGCGGTTCTCATGATAAATCGGATACGCCTCGCGTCCCATTGCGCACCGGCCCTGCTTGACATGACGCGTGATTTCCTTCTCCCGTGGCACGTACTTTACCGCACGCTCCCGGATGTTTTTCCGTTTTGATTGGCGAACACGCAGATACTTATTCGCAAGCTTTTCGATTTTATCAACCGGAATATTTCCCACACAACTAAAAACAACACGGCTTGTATCGACATGATCTTTAAAAAAGGAGACAAAGTCTTTCCGCATAAAAGACGAAACCGTTTCCTGACGTCCCAGAATATTCATCCCCATAGGATGGTTCTTAAACATCAGCGCGTCAAACTCGTCCTGCAACGAATCATCGGGTGTGTCGAGATACATGGCCATCTCTTCCAGTATGACTCCGCGCTCCTTGTCGATCTGCGCCTGCGGAAAAACGGAATGGAACGTGATGTCGGATAAAATGTCGATGGCCCGCTCGGTATATTGATCACGCACCGAGGCATAAAAAACGATTTTCTCTTTGTCGGTGTATGCATTCAGTTCGCCACCCACAGCATCCAGGCTACTGATGATGTGAAACGATTTTCGTTTTTCTGTTCCCTTGAATGCCATGTGTTCCCAGAAGTGGGCTATCCCCTGATTTGCGGGATTTTCATCGCGGCTGCCTACGTCCAGGAAGATTCCGCAGTGCACAATTTTCGTGTTCGGAACGTGCTGGTAAACCACCCGGATGCCATTCGGGAGCGTAAAAAGGAATTCATTTTTCATTGATGCCGGCAAAAATACAGGTTAATGTCTCCCCGTCCCAACGATGAACAGGAATGCCCGCTAACGGGCACGACACAAACTTCGAACTCAATTTTTCGTTATACTTAGAAGTTTTTAGCTGGCATAACAATTGTAAAACTCCTGGCATTATGGAAACTCAAAAAGTAAAAACCTGCTTTACAATCACCTTCACGGATGAACAATTCAATCACGCGAAGATGTATGTGGAAGACATGAGACGCCACCCCAACCGCGTTTTCTGGAAAGGTAAACGCGAGAAGAGCGATGACGAGTTGATCATCGAACAAATTGCGCACCGCATTCTTTCAGGATTTTACAACAACGATTCATACAACGCGGGTAAGTTCATCATCCGGATGGACAGCGCGGTGAACGGATAATAAAACTGGTTTATAAAACGCAGGGAGGCAGGCAACTGCTTCTCTGCGGATCATGGCGCTCAGATCCGCTCCAGAACTTTTTTGATCAGGGAGTCAATAACTTTATCCGGGTCTTTTGAAAATTTTTCTTTTATCCGGTTGGCAATAATAGCGTTCACGCTTAATACTTCGTGCCCAAGCAGCCGGGCCATTGCATAATATCCCGCAGTTTCCATCTCAAAATTCGTCAGCCAGAAGTCACTGCTTTTATTGTGATAGTAATTCAAGTCGTCCAGCAGTTTGGGTAGCTTGTTCGGGGCGCGTACAACTCGCCCTTGCGGAGCATAAAAGCCAGGAGTTGTAATGGTATTGCCTGCAATCATGTCGAAGCCAATTTGTTCTTTCAACATTTCTGATCCGGCGACCATGTAAGGCATGAATGGCAAGCCGGTTTTCGACTGAATGTCGGCCGCGATTTTGGTTTCAAACTCATCCATCGGCAATTCGTAGAACTGCATCAGGTTATCGAGGCCCACAGCATAGTTGGAATACAGGTGCGAACCTAACGGAATATCTTCCTGCAAGGCACCCGATGTTCCTATCCGAACAACTTTCAATTTCTTTTTTCGGCTCTTCGGCTCACGCGTCTTCAAATCCAGGTTAACAAGCGCATCAATCTCCGTAAAAAATATTTCAACGTTGTCAGTACCGATACCTGTGCTCATCACGGTAATCTTCTTTCCTTTATACCGACCGACATGGGTGATGAACTCCCGCTTATTCATTTCGAAATCCACATCATCGAAATGCTGACTCACTTTATATACCCGGCTGGGATCGCCTACGGTGATGATCGTGTCAGAGATGTGTTTCGGTAAAAGGTTTAAATGATAAACACTTCCGTCAGGATTTAAGATCAAATCAGTTTCAGAAATCTTCGGCATAAATGAATTGATACAATAAGGTACAGTTAATAACCGACCCGTTCAACGGATGTAATGTTTTTAAATTTTTGAAAAGATTATTAAGCCTTCACAGGCTGAGCAGGATTTCCGAAAACGGTTTCGCCAGCTTTAACCGGAGCAACAACAACAGAGCCTGCCCCTACCCGCGCACCTTTTCCGATCGTAATGCCTGAAACAACGGTTACACCTGAGCCAATAAATGCTTCATCTTCGATTGTTACGCCTGCACTGATGACAGAGCCCGTTCCTATTTGCACATAGTTGCCTAGTGTTACTTCGGCACCGATTACACAGCCGGCATGGATCATTCCATAGCTTGCAAGTTTGGCTCCCACCCCGACCAAAACACCCTGATCGATCAGGTTGCCGTGCCCAAGTTCAACGTGACTGGAAAGACTCGCAGTTTTATGAATTCCGTTTACGGGCTGCACGTGGCGAACGTCATTCAACATTTTAACCAGGCTTTTCCGGAGTCGATTATCATCAACCGCGATGCAGGCTTCACACTTCTTGCCAATCAGCTTAAGGAAACCGTCATCATCGGTACTTCCAAGCACAAAGGATTCATCGATCTCGTGATTATGAAGACTTTTGTTGTCGTCCAGGAAACCATAAACCACGTTGCCATTGCTTTCAAAAATTTCCTTCGCTGCGCGACCGAGCGATCCCGCTCCAAAGATGATTACCGGATTATCCATGTGTTATTGTAAGAACTGCAAAAATACATTTGCTTTATCTAGGCAACAAACCGTGAGAGCCACTTGTTAACAAGTGGCTGATTAAATACGATTAACGCAAAGAAAGGCAGGTATCCCGCACCATAGCGTGCGAGTGTACCGAAGTTGGGTGTTGACAGCGAAAGGAAAATGCTGAGGATTGAACAGTACAGCAATACAGTCAGGATCAGCAAACATTCAGATGACCGAAACAGGTCTTTCACGTACCGCAACGAGAGTACTGTCATAATCAGTAAGGCAAGATTTTCCAGTCCCGTAATAAACTTAAACACCGTGTTTGCTTCCCAAACGAAAGGGCGGTACAAACCGGAGATCAGCGCCCATGGAGCGTTAATGAGCATACTGCCCCACGTAGGTTCCAACTGATAATAATGGATAACATCTTCCGGACTGCAAACATCCATGAATACCTTATTATTGAACGTGATAACATGCAGCACTTTTGCCGGAGAGAAATTCGGATGCAGCAGGGTAACGGCTGCAAAGCCAATTGCTAACACAACAATGAACATCCCAATGATATGTTGCGGTTTATTTAGTTTGAATTTTTCTGAAATACGCTTAACGATAAGCGCAGAAAGTGTGACCGGGAGAAACGCAGCCAGGTAGTAATACTTTAGTTTGAAGATTACAATGATGCCGAGAACGGCCACTACGATCGATATAATTGAAATGCGCTCTCTGACCCACAGCTTGAGAAACAATGCGGCCAGGAAAAACAATGCAGCCATGGCGATTGATTCTTTAATAATTCCGGAACTCCAGAATACAACGGAAGGAAAAAACAAAAACGCGAGAACCGCTGCGGTTTTTACACCAGGAAAAAGCCTCGCGATTGTATTACTCAGATACCACGCCCCAAAAAAAGACAGCAGAGAATAATATAATGAGGATACCCAATAATTATTACCAGTTAACAACGCCAGCACGCTTGTAATCTTCGAAAAGAAGACGGTCCGGTATTCACCCAGAAAAAGGCCATGCTCTTTTGCGAAAAGAATGTTAAGCCAGGCGCTGAAGTCATTTCTGGCAATATCGGCCTGATCGGATGCAAGCTTAAAAAAAATAAATGTGTCGCTGGGATCGTAGTATGTTGAGTAGATCACCCCGAGCGCGATACCCGCCATGCATTTTACAAGCAATGCCGGCCAAAACAATTTATGAAGCGGCTGCGTATCGCGTTTCCAAATCCAGAAACAAATGAGGGCGAGGAACACGATGTTGATGGCGGCCAGCATGCCGCAAGATCGTTATTTTATCAGCCATGAACCAACTCTACAGTCGAGGCATCTCCTTTTCATACAGAAATTTTTATAGAGGCCGGTGAGCGCCTGCGAATCAAAAGCGGTTTTAATTGTCACGTGCAACGACAGCCACTGACGAATAATCTTATTGTTCTCTGCCGGCAGGTGATTTAAAAATCCAATCGCAAGATCGATGTAGGAATATTCATCATGGATTTTACCATACGCTACCAGCATCGGCACGATCGAATTGATAATAACGTTCTGTACACTGGACAGGCCCATCGGGGCTACGGGGTTCTTCGATGACTTTCCGAATCGATAGTGCGCCTGCCAATAGTCCGACTGCTGAGCGCTCAGCAAAGTAACAACATCGCTGCATTGCTTTGAATCAATAATCTTTGAAAACACGTGTTGCTGCCGGGTTAACACCGCGGCAAGCTGCGCGATGCGAACAGTCGGAAAGTTAGCCGGACGAAGGCGCAGGAACTTCCATTGTGAATAACTCATTTGCCGGCCCTCCAGACTATACTTTCTTCGCAACAGATCGTACTCCCGCCTCAGAAGCTGTACATATTCATCGTCCGGAGCCTCTTCAAGATATCCTGCTGCGCCAAACAACAGGGCGTCTATTTGAATTGGTTTATCAACATGTTTCAAGATTACCGTATAAGGTACAATCTGCGAAAGCCGGAACATCGCATCCGCATTAACAGTGAACCCGAAGTTTTTACACAACAGTTGGTAGCAGGTTTGTTCCCAGTTGTTATCATTTTGTCTGAGCAATTCGCGTACAGAAGCAGACTTCATTTCGAGGCGATGCATCAATGCCTGATCCATTGCAGCAAGCTTATGAATGTCGGGGAGGTCGTTCCAGCGGCTGCCGCACGGAATCAAATCGGTGCTCACATACAAGTTCTTGTAGCGTTCCCATAATCCGGGTTCAATTTTATCTTTCAGTTCAAGGGTTGGCATTTGTGTTCCATCCGTGCGCGTGATTGGCTTATCGTTCTCCCATACTACATGAAGGATAACTTTTTCGTACGCTTCATCCGAACTATGCTTATGATCAATCCATCCTGATGCATGAATGTGGATCTCCACACTGCCACGCCATTCGAGGTTATCGATTTTTATTCGTGCGCCTGAAAAATCCGGACCGGAATCGGAATTGCGTATACCCGGAGCAAGCACCTGAAGGGTTTCACCGGATGAAGTTTGCAGATCAGCTTTTCGAAAATACTGTAACTGCCAGATGTAATGAAGGAATGATTCGGTCAATGGAACGGGTTTAACATTGCCATTTTACCGGATTGAAAATCGAATCACAATAATTTTAAAACCTTAAGAAAAATCCTGACAGGAGTTGTCAGATTGATATGACGGTGTTTACAGGTATTGCTGCAGAAGTGCAGCCATCTCATCTTTCACTTTCCGGGCTTCAATGCCAGCAGCGCTTGCAAAGTCTTTATCCGCGGAAGCATAAATGATCGCGCGCGTTGAGTTTACGATGAGCCCGCATTGCTTGTTCAAACCATGCTTCGAAGTTTCGGCAAGGTCACCACCTTGTGCACCAATGCCCGGCACCAGGAAAAAATGTTCTGGTGCAAGTTTCCGGATGTCTGCGATCTTATCCGCACGGGTCGCCCCCACGACATACATTAATTGCTCGGGCGTTCCCCATTGTTGGGATTTGGTAATTACTTCCTCGTAAAGTTTCTTCCCTGACTTTGATTCAATCAATTGAAAATCGCTGCTTCCGGAATTGGATGTATGTGCAAGCAGGATCACCCACTTATTTTTGAATTCCAGAAATGGCTTAACCGAATCTTCTCCCATGTACGGAGCAACCGTTATAGAATCGAAGCTCATCTGTTCGAAGAATGCTTTCGCATAAAGCGAAGATGTATTTCCAATGTCACCACGCTTCGCATCGGCAATGGTAAAACATTCTTTCGGAATGTATTCGAGTGTTTTTGCAAGACTCTCCCAGCCTTTCGATCCTAATGCCTCGTAGAAGGCAATATTGGGTTTATACGCAATGCAATATTGATGGGTGGCATCAATAATCTGTTTATTGAATTCAAAAATCGGATCGGAAGAATTTTTAAGGTGCGCAGGAATTTTGGAAATATCCGTATCAAGCCCTACACAGAGGTATGAATTCTTTTTTTTGATTTGCTCAAAGAGCTGAGCTTTATTCATTGCTATCGAAGATCAATTACTTCCACGCCCGGATATTTTTTGCTGTCAAAAGCAAAGAAGGTATCTGCTACTGTAATGTTTGGCGTAAACTTGGAGATCGTATACTTATAATCCGTTCCGTTCTTTTCCTTCATGGTCCAGCTCTGAATGCTGTGATCTTTTTTATTGATGATCATTTTGATCTTGAAGAACTGAGCATCCTTCTTTTCCGGAACCAGATCAATTTCTTCGATTACCACTCCACCCTCGGTGCGTTCACCGTTGTGCAGATACTTGAAACCCTTTTTATACAGATCGTAAATTTTTGACGGGTTGATATCGCTGGTATTCGGATCATAATTGTCGACCGTTACTTCTTTGGCAGACGGGATGTACGTCCACTGCGTGGTACCGTTATTGATAATTTCCTGCTCGCTCATCACCAGGCGATATTTGTCGCCTTTAACTGTAATTTTTCCTTTGTACTCCTCCTTAATCCCTTCAGTTTCGTTCGTCATCGTGCTGGTGATGTTGGCCTCAAAAGATGTGTAAGCCTTGTATTTTTTGCTCATCGCATCAAGTGTGGTAAGCGCCTGCGGATCGTACTGCGCAAAAGCCATGTAAGATGCAACGAGTGCAAAAGCCAGGAATATGAATTTTTTCATCGGGATAAACTTCCGTTAGTGAACGATTGATTAAAACCGGGGGCAAAAATAGCCTACTGACCGTGTTTTTCCTTCAAACTATTCAATAATTGTTCCAAACTGAGCTGATCTTTGATCAAAACTTCGCGGGCTTTGCTGCCTTCGAAAGGGCCTACAATACCCGCTGCTTCCAGCTGATCGATCAATCGGCCCGCACGATTATAACCAAGCTTCAGCTTCCGCTGGAGCAGTGACGTACTTCCCTGCTGATGGTTAACGATGAGCTGGGCAGCCTCCTCAAACAATGCATCACGTTCAGCAAGATCAACCGATGCCACTCCGCTTTCATCTTCTCCCTCAAACTCAGGAAGCAAGTAAGCTGAATCATATCCGCGCTGCGCACCAATGAATTCGCAGACTTTCTCAATCTCCGGGGTATCAACAAACGGACATTGAATACGGATAACGTCCGAACCGGAAGACAAAAGCATGTCGCCTTGACCAACAAGCTGGTCTGCACCACCCGCATCAAGAATGGTACGTGAATCGACTTTAGAAGTCACGCGGAATGAAAGACGAGCCGGGAAGTTTGCCTTGATCACACCCGTGATAACGTTAACTGACGGACGTTGTGTTGCAACCACGAGGTGAATGCCAATCGCACGGGCAAGCTGCGCCAGGCGGGCAATCGGAGTTTCAACTTCTTTTCCAGCCGTCATCATCAAGTCGGCAAGCTCATCGATCACCAGCACGATGTATGGCAGGAACCGGTGGCCTTCTTTCGGATTGAGTTTGCGGCCAACAAATTTCGCGTTGTACTCTTTCAAATTACGTGCACCGGCATCTTTCAGGATTTCATACCGGTTTTCCATTTCAATACACAGCGAGTTGAGCGTGTGCACAACTTTCTTGGTGTCGGTAATAATCGCCTCTTCGCTGTTTGGAAGTTTCGCGAGGTAATGCCGTTCAATTTTACTGAACAGCGACATTTCCACTTTCTTCGGATCGACCAGCACAAACTTCAATTGCGAGGGGTGACGCTTATATAAGAGTGATGCGAGAATCACATTTAACCCCACGGACTTACCCTGACCTGTGGCACCCGCTACGAGCAAGTGCGGCATCTTCGCCAGGTCGATCACCAACACTTCGTTGGAGATTGTTTTACCGATCGCGATCGGCAATTCCTTGTCTGTCTTTACAAATCCGGGTGAAGCCAGAACCGAGCGGATGCTTACCATCTCGCGGTTCTTGTTCGGCACTTCAATACCGATGGTTCCCTTACCGGGGATTGGCGCGATGATACGAATACCCAATGCGGCAAGACTCAACGCGATGTCATCTTCCAGGTTTTTAATACGGGAGATTTTAATACCCGCATCCGGAACAATCTCGTACAGCGTTACAGTCGGGCCGATCGTTGCCTTGATGCTTGTGATACCAATCTTAAAGTTGGTAAGCGTAGCAAGAATTTTATCTTTATTGGCATTAAGTTCTTCCTGTGTTACCTGCACCTTACCGATTTCGTACTCATTGAGCAATTCAAGCGGTGGAAACTTGTAGCTGCTTAAGTCGAGCGTAGGGTCATATAAGCCTTTTTCCTCCACCAGCTTGTCGGCAAGCTCCTCGGTTTCGGTTGGCTCTTCAATCGTGAAGGCTGGTTCGGATTTATTTTCTTTCTTCGGTTCAACCGGCTTTTCCAGATCAAGCTTCAACTCATTCACCGGAGGTTTTACATCAGGCGGCTTTACAAGCACTACAGGTTCCGAAATCTCCGACTTCTCTTCTTTCACCCACTTGTCCTTGTCATCCGTGTATTCGGCCGGGGCATCAGGCGTTGCCAGGATAGCATCGTTGCCCATCGGCTTCGGATCTTTTATGTTTTGGAATGCATTGATCGCGGTAACGTTAAAGAAGAATATGATAAAGATGAATAACGAAAGGATGAGTAGCAGGAATGTTCCCCACCCGAGCATATTGTAACTTAATTGAGCAAGTGTAAAACCTACCTTTCCGCCAAGGTAACTCCATTCGGTTTCGCCTTCCACATTCAGCGTGAGGAAACCGAAAAGCAAACCAAGCCACACCGCTGCGAACACAGAAAAAATCGTTACTGAAAAAATCGGTAACAGGGTTCGCTTGAAGGCCATTTTAAATCCGATAATGAAAAGCAATACCGGAATGGCAAACGAACCGATACCGAATCCATTATAAATAATGTGATGCGAGGCCCATGCACCCGCGTACCCCAGCCAGTTTTGAATTTCTTTTGCTTCATCCAGCAGACTGGAATCACCGTTCGGCACGATAATGCTCATGTCGGCACTCCAGGTGAACAAAAACGAAACGAACGATATGAAAAGAAAAATGGAAGTGATGATCAGCACAAAGCCGGTTGCCAGTATAAACCGGGGATCTTTCAGGAAATCGAGTGACCAGTTAAATTTTCCTTTCGACTTTGAGCTTTTACCCTTCTTTTCTTTTTCAGGCTTCTTGAAGGTGTTGGTTTTAAAAGTGTTTTCCGCCATTTAGTTTAAAAAGTATTCAAAGCTAAGCAAAATTTAGCAACCCGCGACAGGCCGTCTGGTTCGGATAAGTGGGCAATTTTATGCTTAACTTGAAGGAAATCCTGACCCCTGAAAAAGTTACTCTCCATAGGGCTGCTGCTGGCTTTTTTTTTCGCTAGCCAAGCGCAAAGCAAGTTGATCGATAGTTTACGAACCATCGTGGCGCAACAGCGGCATGACACGCTTGAGGTAAAAGCAATTTTGGGTTTAACGAATGAGTTTCTGCGAAAAGATATCGCGCAGGCGCGCAGCTACGCACAGCAGGCAATCCGCACTTCTTTACAGCTAAAATATGTGTTCGGACTCTGCTCGGGTTACGTTTACCTTACCTCGCTGAATCAGTCAGCCCTTAAACGGGACAGTGCTTTGTACTATCTCGGTTTGATCGATCAACTGGCCAAAGAGCATCCGGAAGACATTCGGATTTCAAAGAACTACAATCAAACTGCCGGACTCTTTTATAAAGCGCAGGGCGAATTCAAGCGGGCATTACCCTACTTCCTCGAAAATCTTAAACTTGCCACAAAAGAAGACGAGAACAAGGCGGGCAGTCTGTTAAACATTGGAAATACATATTCACAAATGGCTGACCACCGCAATGCGATGACGTACCATTTACAATCGTTAGCGATCTTTGAAAAGATTGGAAACAAACGCGGGCAATCCTTTTGCCTCCACAGCCTGGCAACCGATTATTATTTTTTAAAACAACTGGATAAGGCTGAAGAATATCTTGAACGCTCCCTGAAGCTGAAAAACGAGTTGCAGGATAAACGTGGTATGGTAACTGCGTTGCAGGCACTTGGCAATATTGCGAAAGATCGAAATCAATACGTAGCGGCCGATCAATACTATAATAAAAGCCTGGTACTCGCGCGTGAAATGAAAGCTGTGGGTGACGAGATTGTCGCACTGCATCAGATGGGCATGAATCATATGCGCAAGCCCGATCCGGTTGCAGCTCGCAAAGTATTTACGGAAGGCCTTACACTCGCTCGTCAGCTTGGCGACAGCACACTTGCAGCCCGGCTGAAGTCATCGTTGCTGTCGATGGATGTTGAGGAGCAAAAAAAGGAAAAAGCAGAATCCACTTTTATGAACAACCTGAATACGATGATTGTTTCGGGCGACAAAAGCGGACTTGCCCTGGAGTATGGCAGGCTGAGCGAATATTATGCGCTGAATCATGACTATGAGAAAGCTTTTGAATATTTAAAAAAACACGAAGCCCTGAACGACAGTCTGGAAGGAAACGCGGTACTCATCCAGATGAAAACATTAGAAGAACAATTCAAGAACGACCAAAAGGAAAAAGAAATTCAACTGTTAAAAAAGGATCAGGAGCTGCATAAAGCAGAAATCAGCCGCCAGCGTGCCAATATCAGCATTGTCGTTGTGGCATTGATATCGGTAATCGTTATCGGTATCTTATTAATTAACCGCTATCGGGTTTTGAACCAGACGCGCAGATTAGTTGAGTTGGAACGCATGCGCAACACGATTGCCCGCGACTTACATGACGATATCGGCTCAACGCTTTCGAGCATCAACATTATCAGTCAGATGGCATTAAAAGATGCAACCGGTAATGCATTAAACTTTCAACGCATCGCACAACATTCGTCAAGCATGATGGAAAGCATGTCGGATATTGTGTGGTCAATCAACCCGAAAAACGATTCTCCGGAGCGGGTTGTGAGTAAAATGAAAGAGTTCGCAGCCGAGATTCTCGATCCGCTGGATATTACGTACACATTTACCGGAGAAGAAAACCTGCAGGCTCTTAAACTTGACACACCCACCCGGAAGAGCTTATTTCTGATCTTTAAAGAAGCAATTAACAATGCAGCGAAATACAGCAGCGCAACCGCAATTTCGATTGAATTCCGGAAGCTCACCGAAAATCTGCAGGTAGTGATTCGCGATAACGGAAAAGGGTTTGATTTGCAGGCGGCATCCACCGGGAATGGTGTCCGCAATATGAAGGAACGAGCCCTTAGCTTAAAAGGGAACCTCGATTTGCGGTCGGAAGCAGGCAACGGAACAACAATAACGCTTTCTATCCCGCTCACATGATCGGGGTATTTTATGAGTTTTAGTAAAAACACAGTTTTGTAACAGTCTGTTTGGCCATGAAACTTTCTGTACTGATTTATGAAGACAACAACCTCCTCCGCGAGAGCGTGGCGGCCATGATCGATACCAGTGCGGAACTGAAACTTGAGGCTGCTTTTGAACACGTACTGAACGTGGAAGCAGAGCTTAAAGCTTACAAACCGGATGTTGTATTAATGGACATCGACATGCCGGGTATGACGGGCATCGAAGCAGTTCAAAAGATAAGGCGATTCAACAGTCAGGTGCCAATTATCATGCTTACCGTGTTTGACGACAACGCGCACGTTTTTGAAGCCTTGCAGTCCGGAGCTTCCGGATATTTGCTTAAGAAACACATCTCCACAAAGTTATTCAATGCCATCACAGAGGTTATGGAGGGCGGGGCACCAATGTCGCCCAGCATTGCCAGAATGGTGCTGGCTTCCATGCACAAGCCGATCTCAGGCAACAGCTATCAACTCACAGCCCGGGAAAAAGAAATTCTGACTTCTCTCAGCAAAGGCAACAGCTATAAACTTATTGCCTCCGAATTTTCCATCAGCATCGATACAGTCCGAACACACATCAAAAAAATTTACGAGAAACTACACGTGCATTCCCAAACCGAGGCTGTAAGCAAAGCCATCAACGAAAAAATTGTTTAGAAAGCTGTAAGTCCTATAAGCTGCAAAAAATGAACAAAGTCTTTCTCATACTTTTCTTGTTTCCCTTGATCGTTCAGGCCCAGGATTTTCCGCAGAAACCCGATGGCTTCATAACTGATTTCGATCCGTTTTACAGTAATCGAAAAACATTAAGTCCGCAGGAGATTGAGTCGTTAACAACTAAGGTTCGCGTATTTGAAGACAGTACAGGCATACAACTGTTCATATTCTTAACATCCCAACGCCCCATCAATACAGATGCATACGCCCGTAAAGTTTTTAGCACCTGGCAGCTGGGGCAATTGGATAAACGAAGTATGTTACTTTCGGTTTTTACGGGCGAACCAACGTTTACCTTTCATATGGCACGTGCAATTGAAGCGGAATGGCCTAACGAGGAATGCATGGAAATTCTGGATCGTGCGATGAGTCCGGATTTCGCTGAAGGAAATTTCTATGCCGGCCTTGATGCGGGCATCAATACGCTGATGTACTATGCGAAACATGGATACGAATCGCCCGGTGTCCTTGAGCAACTGAAAGAAAAAATTCCGGCAACCCTCGGCATAGCGGTTCTCACACTGCCGTTCATTATCGGCCTTCTCTACAGATTCATTCGCAACAAACAGAGTTGATTTTGGTGGGTTGTTAGCCTCACATCATTATGCGATTTCATCTCCGGTCTGCCTTGGGCAGATTTGGTGCATGAAAATCCTCTTACCCATCGCTTTTTTAGTCGCCTCTGTTTCCGCATATGCGCAGCAAGCATCCGGAACATCGTGGATACCCAATAACCGGGTTGAAAGTTTAACGTATGGCGATAATAAAATTTTTATTGCCGGGGGCTTTAACTGGTTTGGGGAGGCGTCTGAATCGCGTGCAGTTGTGCTTACACCTACACTTGCTGAAGTGCCTGGCTATCCGGTAATTCAGGGACCTATCGAACACTCCATTCCTGACGGAGCCGGAGGCTGGTTTGTTTCTGCATACGGAACTGTTACTCACATTAAATCTGATAAAACTTCCGAAGCACTTCCGTTTGAATTTGAAGGTGGCGGATACCCTATTCAGGGTTTGGAAAAAATTGGCAATACGCTGTACGTGATTGGAAATTTTTCAACCGTAAACAGTATCGCCAGGGGCTATGGTGCCTCCATTGATTTGACAAACAACACGCTCAATAGTTGGAATCCGGGGGCCTCCGGATACATCTATTGCATTAAAGCATCCGGGGGTGTTATTTATGTGGGGGGCAGCTTTGCGACTGTTGGTGGACAAACCCGTTCAAAAATTGCTGCACTCGATCCGGTTACGGCACTCGCCACATCCTGGAATCCCAATGTTATCGCGGGTTTCGGATATGTGTTCGACATTGAAGCCGATGCATCAACGATTTACTTTGGGGGAAGTTTCTCCAACGTTGGCGGTGGAAGTCCAACGCGTACAAATTTTGCAGCTGTGAACACGACCACGGGTGCGCTAACATCATTCAATCCAAGACCAAATGATGATGTGAGTGAGTTGGCTCTGGACGGTAACACCCTATACTTCGGAGGAGATTTCAGCCAAATTGCCGGAGTAACAAGAACTCAACTTGCCGCGGTTGATATTACTACCGGAACTGCTACCGCTTTCACCACATCTTTCCCGGCTTATTATAGCAAAGACGTTTTTGCGTTGGCTGTTGATGGTAGCAAGCTTTACGTAGGTGGTAATTTTCTAAACATCAACTTTACCGAAACCGGTTACCTCGCTGTGCTAAACAAACTTACCGGGGCAAATGAACCAACGGAAGATAGAGCAATCGGTGGTAGCGTCTATACCATTACACCTTCGGGGGGAAACATCCTTATAGGAGGCGAGTATCTTGGCATTACGGGTATCAGCAACAGCAACGGTTGTGTGGCATTGGATGGTACAACAGGTGAAGGAACAACCTGGAGACCCGAATTTCCCGATCTTGGCTCCAACACATTTCTTAATAATATCAAGCTTCACTATCAAAATAATGCAGTGTATTACATAGCTGAAGTGTATATCATCTCCGATGGCGTGTCGGGCGTTATCATTGGTGCATTAAATTCAACCGATGGCTCTGCCCTACCCGGATGGCCCATTGAAATAGATGGAGACATTGCTGACTGGGCCTTCTCTGATAATGCGTTGTACCTGGCAGGAAACTTCTCTACCGTAAATGGAGTCGGGCGGGAAGCATTCGCAGCTGTTGATCTTACCACCGGGGATGTGCTACCCTGGACACTTTCGGTGCCGTTGTTTTTTGGAGATGGAGACGAACTTTATTCGATTGCGGTTGATAACAATGTTTTCTATCTGTCAGGCGAGTTCTCTTTTACAGACAATGGAGAAAGCAGGAGTAATTTCGCTGCATGGGATGCGACTACCGCAGAACTGCTGGCATGGAATCCAACGATCAACCCCACGACTATTGGCCCCGTTCATGACGGTAAAGTATACACTGTCAGCAGCGAACCTGGTCGCCTTGATGGCGTAACCGGAGACCTGGACGACTGGACACCCAACTTCGATGCAACGGGCGGTGTTTCAAGTGTGCTGGTAAGTGGAAGCGATGTTTATTATGCTGGCTATTTTTTTCCGGGTGTTATTCGCATCGATATCAACACGGGTGAGCCCAACGCTATGCAACCCGAACTTGATGACGTAAGCGAATCCGAGGGCTCCATTCGCACGCTTGCTGTTTCTTCAAACAAATTATATGTGGGTGGAAGCTTCTCATACACGACAGGTTCCGTAAGTCGATACAATTATGCCGAGTATCCATTGCTTTCAACGAACAGCGCACCTGAAATCGCCAGTGTATTCCGTTCAGCACCGATTCAGAGTATTATATCTGTATATCTTCCGGACATCATTACAGACATTGACGACAACGTTGACCTAAACACTGCCGAAATAGTCGATCAACCCCAGAGCGGAGCCTTAGCTTATATTGAAGGCGAATACCTGATTGTGGATTACAACGGCTTAACATTTACCGGCAGCGACATCCTCACGTTGCGCGTATGCGACACGCAGGGCGCGTGCAGTGAACAGCAGTTGACAATTGAACTGGACGGAAGCGTCAGGGTATTCAATGCCATTTCGCCTAACGGTGATGGTAAGAATGAAATTATGCGGATTGCAAACATCGAACTGTTCTCAAAAAATCATGTATCGGTATTTAACCGCTGGGGCGACCTTGTGTTTGAAACAGACGATTACAACAACGATGATCGGGTCTTCAAAGGTTTGAATAAGAACGGCAAAGAATTGCCTGGCGGGATTTATTATTACAAAATCGAATTGTCGGGTGGTAAAACGCAAACAGGTTACCTCAGTCTCAAACGCTAATTCATATCGTCATAATTTTCGGGTTATTAGTTCCGGAGATTGTAAATTGAGTTTAGAAATCCCCAGGGGGAGCATGTACTGACCAATGTTCTTAAGCCAGTTCAACTATGAAAATGAACGAAACCATAGCGAAGCGATTCAATCTTCTTCTTGTTGCTGTTATCGTATTATCAGCTTCTTTAACGACATGCCTGGCGCAAGAAATCGCTATCCTGAATTGGGCCAAACGAACAGGAGGCACAGGTGCTGATCGCTCCCGCGATATGGTGGCTGATGCCGCCGGCAATGTGTATACGACAGGCTATTATACCGGTACGGTTGATTTTGACCCGGGCGCGAGTGTTGCAAATCTTACCTCGGCTGGAAGCTCAGACATCTACATAACGAAACTTGATCCCAACGGGAATTTTATCTGGGCAAAATCAATCGGAGGAACAGGAGGCGATTCGCCAATGGCCATCGCCATAGATGCAAACAGCAATGTGTACATCACCGGTGGTTTTGCCGGCACCGCTGATTTTGATCCGGGCGTGGGTGTATTCAATATGACCTCTGCCGGCCAGACCGACATCTACATCGCCAAGTATGATGCATCCGGAAATTTCGTTTGGGCAAAAGGAATCATCGGAGGTACGTGGTTCGATCATGGTTACGGTATTTTGGTAGACGGAACCGGAAATGTGCATGTAGTCGGTCGATTTTATTACCAGGGCGGAGCGAGAGATTTTGATCCGGGGGCAGGCACTTTCTTTTTAACGGCAGATTGGGAAGACATCTTTATTTTGAAGCTTGATAACAATGGCAATTTCATTTGGGCCAGAGATATTGGCAATGTACTCGAAAGCCGGGGCTATGGTATCGCGCTTGATCCTTCAGGTAACATTTACACAACGGGCTATTTTCTTGGCACGGTAGACTTTGATCCGGGTGCAAGTACGTTTAACCTGACCTCTGTGGGCGGCTCAACCGGCTGGGATGTATTCTATTCAAAGCTTGATGCCAACGGAAATTTCGTTTGGGCGAAAGCAATGGTCAACAGCACCTCTACGTATTACACCGATGGTTACTACGGCCGTAAAATTGTAGTTGATGCAACCGGTAACGTATACAGTTGCGGCCGATACTCCGGCACGACTGATTTCGACTTCGGTGCCGGAACATTTAACCTTACGCCTGCAGGAGGCTACGATGCGTACCTCATGAAAATGTCGACCGATGGAGATTTCGTATGGGCAAAATCTTTCGGGGGTACAGGATACGATGAAGGTTTTAGTCTTTGCCTCGGGAAAAACAATGATGTTTACCTGACGGGGTTCTTTGTTAACACGGTTGACTTCGATCCCGGCGCGGGCACGTTTAACCTAACAGCTTCGGGAGCTAATGATGACATCTTTGTCTCCAAGTTCGACAACAACGGGAATTTTGTTTGGGCTGGTTCGATGGGGGGCACACTTGACGATCAGGGTTATGGCATCTCAACAGATGCCTCCGACAATGTTTACCTATCGGGCTGGTTTCAGGGTACGGCCGACTTTGACCCCGGTGCATGCACGGTAAACCAGACTAGCGCAGGTGCTGACGATGCTTTTATTGTAAAACTAAATCAGATCGTACGTGCACCTCTAAGTATAACATCGGTATCACCAGCCGTTGGTGTTGCTGGTAATACAATTACCATTACCGGAACCGGGTTTAGCACTACGCCTGCTGATAACACTGTAACGTTTAATTCAAATGCAGCCGTTGTTACCGCCAGCACGGCTACAAGCATCACAGTAACAGTTCCTGCTGTTGCGACCACGGGAAAAATTTCGGTTGTCACAAATTGTGTAACGGCAAACAGCTCATCCGACTTCATCGTTACGGATAATTTTGTTACACAATGGAACCTTGCGACTGCGGGTTCAGGCGCAACACAACTCACGTTTGGCAGCGCCACCAGCGGAACCGCTAACTACACCTGGCAGGAAATTTCTCCTGGAACAGCATCGGGCAGTGGTTCATGGTCTGGTGCTACGCTCACCATCACCGGCTTACCTGTTAATTCAACAATCCGGTTGCTGATCGCGCCAGCCAATTTCCAGCGGATCATTATTAACAACGGAACAGACCGCAACAGACTTACACAAGTCGAGCAATGGGGCAACGTAGCCTGGACAAGCATGGCTGATGCATTTTACGGAAGCACTAACCTGCAAGTAACCGCTGCCGATGTGCCGAATCTATCGGGGGTGACCAGTATGGCCAATATGTTCAGGCGATGCAGTAACCTCAATTCACCAGCCAACATGGGTTCCTGGAACGTATCGCAGGTAACGAACATGTCGGCCATGTTCCAACAGGCCAGTATCTTCAATCAAAACATTGGCGCATGGAATACATCGGCCGTTACAAACATGTACAGTATGTTTTACCAGGCAAACGCTTTTGATCAAAACATCGGCACATGGAACACGGCCGCGGTTACCGATATGGAATACATGTTCTACAATGCAATTGCTTTCAATCAGAACATTAGCAACTGGAATACAAGCGCTGTTACAACGATGAGTGAAATGTTTTCGGGAGCAACCGCCTTCAACCAAAACATAGGAGCATGGAACACCGCTGCTGTAACAACTATGTTTGGTATGTTTGATGGAGCCGCGGGCTTTAATCAGAATGTTGGCGCCTGGACGTTGGGTGCAGGAATTGACCTTCGATCGATGTTTAATAACAGCGGCATGGACTGCGATAAATACTCCGCCACATTAATCGGCTGGAGTGCCAATCCGGCTACGCCTTCAGGCAGATCACTGGGTGCCACCGGACGACAATACGGCACGAATGCCGTAGCGGCACACTCTAATCTAACAGCAACAAAGGGTTGGACAATCACCGGAGATACGCCTTCCGGGACTGTGTGCGGAATAGTTCCCGTTCCAACCATCACCAGCTTCACTCCTGCTTCCGGCCCCGTGGGCACAACCGTTATAATTACCGGAACTAATTTCAGTACCACACCTGCCAGCAACATCGTTCAGTTCAACGGAGTAACGGCAGTAGTTTCGGCAAGTTCGGCCACCTCAATTACTGTTGTAGTGCCTGCCGGAGCGACCACCGGAAAAATTTCGGTATCCGTAGACGGAAACACGGCAACAAGCACCTCTGACTTTACCGTTACTCAATCAAACAATCAATCACCGATAATTTCATCCACCACTGCAAGTGTACCGGTTAATGGAATTGTAACCGTTGAGTTGCTAAGCCTGCTTAGCGATCCGGACAACAACCTGGACTTAAGCACGCTTGCATTAGTTAACAATACATCCGAGCAGGGTGCTGCAGCCAGCATCAATGCTTCGTCTGAATTAGTCCTCGACTACGGCTCGGTCATCTTCATCGGTGTAGATCGTGTTTCAATTGAAGTGTGCGACCTGCTTAGTGCTTGTTCGCAACAAGTCTTGTCAATAGAGGTGGAAGGCGACATCGTTATCTATAATGCCGTCTCCCCGAATGGAGATGATAAAAATGAAATTCTTCGGATTGCCAACATTGAGCTGTTCGCAAAAAATCACGTCTCGGTGTTCAACCGTTGGGGCGACCTCGTGTTTGAAACCGATAATTATAATAATGACGATCGCGCGTTCAAAGGCCTGAACAAGAACGGCAAAGAACTGCCATCCGGTATTTATTACTATAAGATCGAATTATCAGGAGGTAAAACACAAACAGGCTATTTGTCGCTAAAGCGGGATTAACACCAAATAGACACAAACAAAAATGTCCTGACGAGCAGGACATTTTTTTAGTTAAATCAGGATCGATTATTTCCACTTCCATTCTCCGGCTATCCGGAGAGGTTCTTCGAGACCATTATCGATCATAAATTGTTTTGTTGTTTCACTGTCCATTTTATCGGCCGGGAGTTTATCCGCGTTAGCAAGTGCATATAAGATCATTGTACCGAAGCGTGCTGTATTACGAATGTGACTTTCATTCACAAGGTTAAAATCGTCACAATCGGAATGATAGCAGCCATAGATCGAACGATCAAGGTTGCTGGTTACACTGAGAATCGGAACACCTTCGAGCATAAATGGCTGATGGTCGCTGTGTAAACCTGATCGGTTACTGAATTTGTTTTTATAGATGGTATCAATCGCCATAATATCCGTACCGATCGATTTGAAGAACGTAGTGTCGTTCAGCTTGCCGCCAGCATTTACACCAATTGGATTTCCGCCCATATCAATATTAAACATGTACTTGATGTTCTCAATCGAACCGTCTTTCACAGCCTCTTCCACCATGTAGGTCGACCCGAGCAAGCCCTGCTCCTCGCCCATGAACATCACAAACTGAATCGTGCGCTTAGGCTTAAGCTTGTTCGCCTGGAATGCACGCGCGATATCCAGCACGGCAAACGATCCAATACCGTTATCAATAGCACCAGTGGCAAGGTCCCACGAATCCAGGTGTCCGCCAATAATAATTTTTTCCTCCGGAAGCTCGGAACCTTTCAGCGTAGCCACCACATTGCGGGCCTTAATCACATCGCTGTGATTCGTCATTGTTATGTGAGCCTGAATTTTCTTGCCGCCTTTTAATTTTTCTTTAAGCTCGAAGCCCTTCTCCTTAGCAATGCAAATCGCGGGAATCGGAATCAACTCGCCCGTAACCGATGCGGTTCCTGTGAGCAACACACCTTTATCAACCTGATTGAAAATGATTACGCCCTTTGCTCCATTGTTAATGGCAATCGCTGTCTTTTCACTGCGGTGCAGATTTTTGGTGCCTTCCGGACTTCCCTCCAGTAAACCTATATATATGAGAACAATTTTGTCCTTTGCTGCACCCGGCTTTGCCTTATAGTCGGCATCAAGACCGTTACCCATATCCACGAGTTCACCTGTTACGTCAGCCGAAACAGGAGCATGCCCCAGCGTTACCGCTTTCACGCTGTCGCCATCGATTGTTACGTTAATCGTTCCGCGGGCCCAGGCTTTGGTTTCAAACTCCTGGAATTTCACATCCTCAAATCCATACTCCTTAAATTTGTTGAACGTATACTCCTCAGCCTTCTTTCCGTTCTCCGATCCCGTAAGGCGGTGCCCAATCGTAGATGTGGCTTCCTTTAGTGTTGAATATGCTTTTGAATTTTGAGAAACTTCAGAATTGATTTTGGAAAACACTTCGGGGCGACCTTCTTCTTTGCATGCGAAGCAAACAAACAATAAGCCCAGAAGCAGCACGGAGAGTTTTTTCATGGTTTAGGATTTTAAAGGCTGCAAGGTATCGAATTTCGTTCGCGTTTCAGCCGGAACTACATTAACGGTTCATAAAGTCTGTAAGCAGATTATGGACAATGGATTGTGTGGGAAAAAATATTTAATCACATTAGCGTGATAGTTTTCTTTCCCATCGATATGTCTGTAAATCAAAAGTATATATCCCTTTTCTTTCTGGCCGCGATCACAGCCTGCTCAGCCCCTGAACAAAAAAATGAAGATGGGTTCGAGCGTAAGTTCATCACAGCCAATCCAGACCCAACTCCCTTGTCACCCGAAGAAACGGTGAAAAAATTTCAGCTCCCTCCGGGCTATCATGCGGAAGTTGTTGCCAGTGAACCTATGGTGCAGGAACCAGTAGCGATGGCCTGGGACGGCAATGGCCGGTTGTACGTGGTGCAGATGAACACCTACATGAAGGATGCTAACGGAACGGAAGAATATGAGCCTACGAGCCGGGTGATGCGACTGGAAGACACCGATGGTGACGGAAAGATGGACAAGTCAAGCATTTTTATCGACAGCCTGGTATTGCCGCGCACCGTGTTGCCGGTTGGCGATGAGGTTTATATCACCATTACAAACGTTCAGCACGTCTGGAGTTATAAAGACACCGATAACGATGGCGTTGCCGATCAGAAAAAAATAGTTTTTGAAAACAATGCCGTTGATGCCCGGAATCTTGAACATCAAAACGGAGGATTTCTCTGGAACCTCGATAACTGGATTTACCCTTCACGCGACAACTTTCGCTACAAGTACAAAAACGGAAGGCTGATCATCGATACACTTGTCGATCATATGTTTGGCCAATGGGGTTTGACCAATGATAACTATGGCCGGCTTTATTTTTCAGAAGCAGGACCAGGATTGCCGGCAGTACAAATTCAGCAGATGCCTGCGTACGGTTCATTAAACCTTCGCGACCAATATTCGGAAGACTTCACGTACCTGTGGCCAGTAATCGGCAATGTTGATGCGAATACCGGCCCAGAAGGGAGACGCGATGACAACACACTCATTCATTTTACATCCGGTGCAGGTCAGGTTGTTTTCCGGGGCGATCGCCTTCCGGACGATATGGTGGGCGACTATTTTATTCCCGAACCGGTAGCACGCGTCATCAAGCGCGGAAAGGTGCTCAACAAAAATGGCAAGATTGTAATCGAACCAGCTTATCATGAAAAAGAATGGCTCGCTTCCGCGGATATGAATTTCCGTCCGGTGAATACGTACACCGGCCCGGATGGGTGCTTTTATATTGTCGACATGTATCATGGCATCATCCAGGAAAGTGAATGGACGCAGCCGGGTTCTTACGTAGCCGGTAAGATTGCCGAACTCGGGCTTGATAAAATTCGCGGCATGGGCCGTATTTATCGAATCGTGCACGACAACTTTAAGCGCGACACCACTAAGCCGAATATGTTAAATGAAACACCGGCTGAATTGGTAAAGCATTTAGGACATCCAAATGGCTGGTGGCGCGACATGGCGCAGCAAACGATCATTGTTCGGAATGATAAATCGATCGCTCCGGAATTGAAAAAAATGGTCGCGGAAGATAAAAATCCATTAGCCCGAATTCATGCACTTTGGACACTGGAAGGACTTGAGTCGCTCGACAAGCCAACGATCTTTAAAGCCTTTGCTGATAACGATCCAAATGTTCGCAGGAGTGCCGTGTGGGCAAGCGAATCCTTCATCAATAAGAATGATGAAGAAATGATTAGTGAATTGACCAAGCTACAAAAAGATGCAAGCGCAGATGTTAAAATTCAACTGATGCTTTCATTGCGCACGAATAAAATGCCCGCGGCACAAAAGCTTGTGAACGATTTGCTTACCGCGAATCAGGATAATGAATTGATGCAGTTCTCTTACAAAGTATACGAAGAGACAAAAATCAAAACCGAAGAAGAACTGGCACGGATAAAAAATCTGAGCCCGGAAGAACGCGACCTTGTTTCGAAAGGCGCGGTGAATTACAAGCAGCTTTGCTCAACTTGTCACGGCCCGGATGGCAAAGGAATTCTGATCGGAAGCAATCCGATGCCGGCACCACCATTGGTTGGATCGGCCCGCGTAACAGGCGATAAGATCGCCCTCATTCAATTAATGTTGCTTGGCTTGCAAGGGCCGGTAGATGGTAAAACGTATCCAAATGTGATGCCTGCTATGGCCGGCAACACAGATGAATACATTGCTTCGGTGTTAAGCTACATTCGTAACAGCAGCGACCTGAGCAATAAATCGTCCGTGGTAACAGTTGATGAAGTGAAGAAGGTGCGGGGTTTTACACAATACAAAATAGAAGGCGGTGCAACACTTCGCGACCTGGAGATCGGAAAACTCGGACGGGCGGAAAATACAAACTGGGATCGCGACAGAAACAAAAAGTAAACATGCAATTCAGGTTGATCGTAATTTTATTGCTGACGTCAGTCGCTGTCAGCGCGCAGGAGAAGAGTTTCACAAATTCTTTGGGAATGGAATTCGTGCTGGTTCAACCCGGTACAATGACGATCGGAAAGTTCGAGCCCACCGTTGACCGCCCCGATGATCCAAAAGACCGTTTACCGGATTCACTATACGTGAAAGCAGAGAAACTCGCGAAAGCTGCATACATGCCCGGCTTTGAAGTAACGATTGATAAAGCTTACTACATCGGAAAATTTGAAGTTACACAGGCGCAATGGACCAGGGTGATGGGTAGCGACCCTTCCGTATTTACAGCAAGTAAGGTTTCCGATGATGTCGATAAACATCCGGTAGAAAACGTAACATGGAATGATGTCCAGCAGTTTGTTAAAAAATTAAATAAGCTGGACAAAGCACATACATATCGCTTGCCAACAGAATTTGAATGGGAATACGCTGCGCGTGCCGGCAACAAAAATGACATTGCCTGGAAAGATATTTTTGAAACAGCCGTGTTATCGGGAAAGACAACGTCTGCCGTAGGCTCGAAAAAATCGAATGCATGGGGCATTTACGATATGCTCGGAAATGTTTGGGAATGGGTTGCCGATGTTTACAACGAGAAAATTTTTGCCGATCCGGTGCCACCGAAAAAAGGCAAGCAACACGTATTAAAGGGATCGTCATTTGCGGGCGATGTAAAAAATGCAACGTACATGAATCATTCTGCAGGGCCGGGAAACGGGTTTGATGTAGGCTTCAGGATTGTGATGGAAGTAAAACCTAAAACAAGGTAATGATGAGAAAGCACCTGTTCATTTTGTTTGTTCTGATCTCCGCGCATGCAATCGCCCAGTTACCGGAAGGGTTCAAACCGATCTTTAATGGAAAGAACTTAAAGGGCTGGCATGTCAGTCGCACTACTCACCAGGGTACCACGCCAAACTTCCACGTTGAAAACGGAGTAATTGTAGTAACGCAACAGCCATACGGACAAGGTGGTGTTTTACTGACCGACAAAAAGTATAAGAACTTTGAATTGTACATCGAAGTAAAAATTGATCTGTATACCAATGGCGGAATTTTCATTCGCTCAACCGAGAGCGGAGTCGCCTATCAGATCGAACTGGATGAACTGGCTAAAAGTACGGGCAGCTTATACGGTGAACGAATGCCTGTGAGCGAGTCGGTGCGGGCCGAAAAACTTGCCGAAGTTTGGAAACCGGGGGAATGGAATTCATTCCGCTTGCGCATGACAGGCGATATTCCGCATCTCACGTTATGGATCAATGGCGTTCAAATGTGGGATGTAACGCAACCAAAAAATGATTTCATTAACGAGGCAACTGAGGGCATGATCGGGTTGCAATCGCACTGGACTGCATTATACTCTTCTTCTGCCGGCAAGTGGGATCATTTGGAATCGTGGGCGCCTGGCGCGAAACATCAATACCGGAATATTGGAATAAAAGAGTTGCGGTAAGATGTTATTAGCGAGAATGAAATTCCGCAATATACCTTAGATCTGCTTTGCGCATGGCGAATCCCGAAGGGATGTAATCATGGTAGGTCTATGCACCGGACAAAAAAGAACCCCGAAGGGGTGAGATTATCGTCACTAAACCGCTTGACTAGAGAACAATGCAGATAAATAATTAAAATAATTGAATAGCAGGTTCAACTGAGTACAAAATCAAAAAAGTACCGTGAACATATTATTCTTTCACAATCAAATTTTGAGAATCTGCTAATTGAAACTCGTAATCAACTATCTTTATTGAAAGATGATGACTTACTGTGGCCGGAACATTTTCCCAGATTTACATCCAGATCGTACTTGCTGTTAAAGGCCGTGAAAATCTAATTTCAAAATCCTGGAAAGATGATCTGCACAAATACATTTCAGGGATCATAAAAGGTAAAGAACAAAAGCCAATTATCGTGAACGGCATGTCCGATCATCTTCACGTATTCGTCGGTCTTAATCCTTCTATGCGTGTTTCCGACTTGGTTCGGGACATAAAAAACAATTCATCGAATTTTATCAACGATCAAAAACTGGTAGCGGGTAGATTTTCGTGGCAGGAAGGTTACGGTGCTTTCTCCTATTCACGTGCTGACGTTCGCAATGTCTATAACTACATTTTGAACCAAGAAGAACATCACCGAAAGAAAACTTTCAAAGAAGAATACGAGGGTCTTTTAAAAGAATTCTCCGTTGAATTCAACAAAAAATATCTGTTCGAATGGATCGGATAAGTAATTTCACCCCTTCGGGGTTTCAATTAAATTGCTGGAATTATCTACCACAATACCATCCCTTCGGGATTAAAATCGGAACGATCCCGGAAGTGTAGAGGCACCAACAAAACAACCGAATGCAAAGCTTACAAAACACCCGCGTCACTCCGGCTGCGAAGCGGGATGAATAATTGACGTTGCCTCCTCTACCTGCTTTTTGCGGGCTTTATATTTTACCCGGAAATTTCCCAGTGTTAAAATAATCAACCCCACAATTGCACAGGCAGCCATCGTTGCCACCATTGGTAAGGCTGTGTTGTTATGAAACAAGCTTACAATCGCAGAGATAATACCACCCGCACCCAATCGCCAGCTTCCGAATAACGCAGATGCGCTCCCTGCCTGTTTGGAGAAGGGAGCTAACGACAATGCAGTTGCATTCGGGCCGGTGATACCCTGGCCGGCAAAGAAAACAAACATCATGGCAATGAGCGTATAAACACTGAACAACTCAAAGTATACACCCGCTACAAGCAACAAGCCCATAAACGTCTGGTAAAACAAAGCAAACCGAATCACTTGTTCGCTCGTAAACTTCTTCAGGATGATGTGATTGAGCTGTGTCGACCCGATCATCGCGAATGCGAGCAACGCAAACACCCAGCCATATTGCTGTTCGGTAAGTCCATAAAGATTCATGAACACACTTGGAGAGCCAGCGATGTACGCAAATGGTGCTGCCGATGCAATGCCACCGGTTACCGCATACACCAGAAATTGCGGGTTCCGGATTACGGTGTAAAAATTCTTCGCAACAGCTTTTGGCTTAAGGGATACTGATGGGTCAGCTCCCCTTCCTTTCGGCAGAAAGAAATACGATGCCGTAAGAATAAGCAATGTGATGGTTGCCAGAATCGCGAATACATATTGCCAACCAATGTGTGCAGTAACATAACCGCCTACTGTTGGGGCAACCATTGGTGATACCGAAATCACCAGCGTGATCAGGGCAAATGCCTGCGCAGTTTTGTTAACCGGAAATATATCGCGCACCAATGCCTGGGCCGAAACGATTCCAGCACATCCGCCAAGGGCCTGGAGGAAGCGCATCAATATTAACGCATGAATCGATTCGGTGAATGCGCAACCGATGGAAGCCAGAATGTAAACCGTAAGACCAACATACAGGGGCCTCTTTCTCCCAAAGCGGTCGAGCAGTGGACCATACAAAAGCTGGCCAGCAGCAATCCCAACCAGATAAGCTGTAAGCGATAGCTGAACCTGATCAATCGTTGTATTTAAATCGAGTGCGATAGCCGGAAAGCCGGGTAAATACATGTCGATGGAAAACGGACTGATCGTTGCCAGCGCTCCGAGGATGAGAATGATGAAGAAGTAATATTTCTGCCGGTCGCTCATGGAACTCAAAGAAGGGTTGAACGGAAAGCAAGGAAGGAAGGTTCCCTCACATCATTATGCGATTTACTGGCAGGCGGTTTATGGGCACCTTGGACTGTCAAAAATGCCCGAAGCATGAAAAAACTACTACCCCTTGTTTTACTTGCCATCAGCCTTCAGGCCGCTGCACAGCAGGACCCGATCTATTCCCAATATATGCTTAATCCGCTTGTCATCAATCCAGCGTATGCGGGCTTATCCAATAATCTCAACGTAATGGGAAGTTATCGCATTCAGTGGATTGGAGTTGAAGGCCAGCCGAATACGTTCAACCTGAACGGGAGCTCATCACTGCTTCAGGATAAAGCCGGGATTGGTTTCACGTTTTCGCACGACCAGATCGGCAATACGAAAAATACGGAGGTGAACGCTTCGTTTGCTTATAAACTTGAACTGGGTCATGACCGCACCCTGAGCTTTGGCATGCAGGCAGGCTTAGTTAACTACCGCATTGACAATGCAGATCTGAATATTTATGATGAAGGCGATGAAGCTTTCACGAATAATGAACGCGGGACCACGCTTAACCTGGGTGCCGGAGTTATCCTGAAGGGTTCAGATCTCTTAATCGGTGTTTCTGTTCCGCGCATGCTTCCAACAAAATTCAAGGCCGGTGACAGTGAATTCGAATTGTACAATCAGCATTATTACGTATTCGGTGCATACGTATTCTATCTGAATGAACAACTTAAATTCAAACCGACTGCTTTGGTACGTGCGGTAAAAGGCGCATCAGCTTCTACCGACATCGGGGCAAACTTCATCTTCAACAGCATTCATTCAGCCGGAGCGTTTACGCGAAACTTCAAAACCTATGGCATCATGCTCCAGACGTTGTATCGCGAGAAGTTCCGGTTCGGATATGTGTTCGAGTTGCCAACGAATAAGTCAATCGGAACAAAATACTCCACGCACGAAATCTCACTGGGCATTCGCATGTCGGTGCTTAGCTTTCACGAAAACACCATTACTAATTTCTAAAACCTGGTTTACTGAGTTTTTACAAGGTTGTAATCCATGGCTGAGTAGGCCTTGTCAACCAGGCGCAATACACGCCCGCCACGTACGGCTTCGAACTGAGCCCAGAAAACATCGGTCTTACCATTAAACCGGTTCGGAAGCGTAATGTCCCAGTTGGTAACAGTGGCTTTGCCGGAATACTTCTGACTAAAGAATTGCATATTTCCCACCATACCGCTTGCTCCGCTGTGCTCGCTTTTATAGGTACCGTCTGAATTAAAGATAAACTTATGCGCGGATGAAGCTGTGTTCATTCCAGCGTATGCACCGGTAATTGTGCTGTACATATTAACTGCTGAACCACTACTCTCCTCCCACGTTCCGACAATGTCTTTTAACGCAACTGCAAACTTGTTGTAGTTCATCATAGCCTCCACCGCTTCCTGTTTTGGAAATGTACGCTGAAAGTCGGCCTGCGAAGGAGAGATAATTTCGATACACCGCGCAATCCCGTTAACGGGAATCACCCGAAAACCAATGTGAACCTTTTTGCCGGATAGTTTATCTACGCCATCCGCTTCAAAAAAGTAAACACAAAAGTAACATGGGCCGCCATTATCAAACTTCCGAATGTTTGAAACATTGTATCGCGGAAGAATTACTTTATCAAACAGAACGCCTTCCATGTTATTACCCTGCCGCATCTCGTCTGTTATTTCAATCGCATAGTGCAACAGCACTGTAGTAGAACCTTTTGTAACCTTCACATAATCAGCAAAGGGTTGCGCAACCCAGCCATCATCAAAATTGGTTGTCGATAATGAAATACCCTGATTACCGGGAGCCTCTTTCACTATGATCGCAGGCGATGTAGTTGAGGAAGAAGTTGTGTTGGCAATAACAGACTGAACAACGACAGGCACTTCTGGCCTCTTTAATTTGATGGAGCTAAGAAATAACTCTACTTCTCGTTTGTATTCTTCGCTGTTCATGATCACCGTTACGCTTAATGCCTTGCCATAGCCGCTAATCGCGATGAGCAGAGCATGACATTGCTGCCCCTGAAAGGTAAACGGACTTGCAGCCGACTGCGCTGTCCAGCCGTCCTCTTCCGTTACATCCGGTTTCGGCTTTGTTGTTCCTGTGTAAGATTTGGCGATCAATTCATTCCACTCATGATCGAAATCCGTATTGAGATCATTACTGCTTCCGATACTTTTAAAAATGGTTACCCGGCACCAACTCCGCGAAACTGAGTTCGTAGCAACATAGGAAACCGCGCTGTTGTTGGTCTCCTTTTTCCACCCGGTTGGGGGGAGAAATGTTGCCAAATCGAATGTCTCCGATTGAGCAAATATTTCAGGGCCTATTGCCACTAATAAAACAATAGTTAAGGAGAGTATTTTCCGGTTCATAGGTGTGGGATTGGTTTCGAAGATCGGCAAAATCATTTTATGACGCGTAAAAAGCCTATACTATCATTTTTCAAGCCAGTTTTAGCAATATTAATTCTTGACAGGAGGGTTATAGAATCCGCCAATGGCATGGCTTGTTTGCCTGATATTATCTTATTTTAAGATTCAATCTCCTGTTATGAATAAATCAATGCAATACCTTTGTGCCGCGCTATGCGCTGTTGTGATTATGAACGCCTGTAACCCTGCGAAAGAGGAAGCCAAAAACGATGAGCTTGCTCCACCCGTTGCCGAAAAACGTCCGGATACACTTACCGGAAACCGGATCGACAATTACTATTGGATGAAGCTTACCGAGGAGCAAAAAAGTGCCGAACAGAAAGATGAAGTCACCACGAAGGTGATTAACTACCTGAACAGCGAAAACGACTACCTCAAGGCCAAACTCAAGCACACCGAAACGCTCCAGGAGAAGTTATATAACGAGATTGTTGGACGAATAAAGCAAACCGATGAGTCTGTTCCGTACCGATTAAACGGTTACTGGTACTACACACGTTTCGAAGAAGGCAAAGAATATCCGATTTATTGCCGGAAGAAAGGAACATTGGAAGCTGCTGAAGAAATTCTGCTTAACGTCAATGAAATGGCCAAAGGCCACAGCTATTATTCCATTGCCGGTTTAAGAGTTAGTGAAGACAACAAGTTGCTCGCCTACGGCGAAGATTCCGTAAGCCGCAGACGCTACACCCTATATGTGAAAGATTTGGCAACCGGCAAGCTGGTAGGTGAACCGATCACGAACACTACCGGCAGTTTCACCTGGGCCAATGATAACAAAACACTTTTCTACAGCCGCAAAGATTCGGTTACGCTGCTGCCCCGGTGGGTGATGAAGCACAAGCTTGGCACATCGCCTAAAAAAGACGTCTTGGTGTACGAAGAACCGGACGATACATTTTACACCACCATCTATAAAACAAAGTCGAATAAGTTTCTGGTAATTGCATCCGGAAGCACGTTAACAAACGACTACCAGATTCTGGACGCCAACACACCTGACGGTAAATGGAAAAGCTTCACCAAGCGTGAACGCGGCCTGGAATACTCCATCGATCACTACCAGGACAAGTTCTATATCGTTACGAACTGGGATGCACTTAACTTCCGGTTGATGGAAACACCCGACACTAAAACTGACAAAGCCAACTGGAAGGAAGTTATCGCGCATCGCGATGACACATTATTAGAGGGGATCGACATTTTCAAAGATTACCTGGTTGTTAGTGAACGTTCAAAGGCAAGCACGCAGCTTAGAATCATCAGCCAGAAAACAAAGGATGAACACTACATGACGTTCGAGGAGCCTGCCTATACGATCTACTCATCGACCAACCTCGACTTCGATACCGATTTATTGCGGTATGGCTATACGTCAATGACAACACCAAACTCAACCTACGACTACAACATGAAAACGCGCGAGCGTAAACTGCTCAAGCAACAGGAGGTAGTAGGGGGTTACAACCCGGCCGATTATCAAACTGAACGTCTGTGGGCCACCGCGAAAGACGGAACAAAAATTCCGATGTCGATCGTATACAAAAAAGGAATTAAGAAAGATGGTACCAATCCAACCATGCTTTACGGATATGGTTCGTATGGCGCCAGCATGGACCCAACATTTTCATCTACGCGCCTGAGTTTGCTAAACCGTGGTTTTGTGTATGCGATAGCGCACATCCGTGGTGGTCAGGAAATGGGTAGACAATGGTATGAAGACGGTAAAATGTTTAAAAAGAAAAACACGTTTACGGACTTTATTGTGCGGAATTTTTGATTGAAGAGAAGTACACAACACCCGGACATCTTTTCGGATCCGGCGGAAGCGCGGGCGGCCTGTTGATGGGTGCTGTCGTTAACATGCGCCCGGATTTGTTCAAAGGCGTAATCGCAGCTGTGCCGTTCGTAGATGTTGTAACAACCATGCTTGATGAGAGTATTCCGTTAACCACCGGCGAGTTCGATGAGTGGGGCAATCCGAAAAACCCGGAGTCATACATGTACATGCTCGAATATTCTCCTTACGATCAGGTTAAACCGCAGAACTATCCAAACATGCTTGTTACAACGGGCTTGCATGATTCTCAGGTGCAGTATTGGGAACCGGCCAAATGGGTCGCCAAGCTGCGCGACATGAAAACGGATGATAACGTATTGTTGCTCCGCACCAACATGGAAACGGGTCATGGCGGAACAACCGGTCGCTTTAAAGTTTACCGCGAGACCGCACAGGAGTACGCGTTTATTCTTGACTTAGCGGGGATAAAAGAATAGTTAAAGCTTAATCAGGGCCTTGTTAATCTTTTTAACAATGGCAGGGCCTTCATAGATAAAGCCGGTGTAGATCTGAACGAGGTCGGCGCCGGCTTTGATTTTTTCTACAGCGTCTTCGGCAGCCATAATACCACCTACCCCGATAATCGGATAAGTTGGGCCAAGTTTTTCACGAAGATATTTAATCACTTCCGTGGAGCGGTCTTTCAACGGCTTACCGCTCAATCCCCCATTACCGATTTTATCGAGTTCTTCTTTTGACGTTTTTAACCTGTCACGGGAAATCGTTGTGTTCGTGGCGATCACACCATCTGTTTTTGTCTCTTGTAAGATATCAACAATGTCATCAAGCTGCGAGGTAGTCAAATCCGGGGCAATTTTTAGCAACACCGGCTTGGGGTTTTTCTTCGTTAGCGTCAATGCTTTCACATCGGCAAGCAACTTCCGCAAAGGTTCCTTTTCCTGCAATTCGCGAAGACCGGGTGTATTGGGCGAACTGACATTCACCACGAAATAATCTACAAGTCCGTCAAGTGCATCAACACACGCTGTATAGTCGGAAAAGGCCTGATCGTTAGGCGTCACTTTGTTTTTTCCAATGTTCCCTCCAACAATAACTTTTGAATTTCTCTTTCTCAGTCTTTCAGCTGCGGCTGACACCCCGCCATTATTAAAACCCATCCGGTTAATTAATGCCTGATCGGGCTTTAAGCGGAATAGCCGCGGTTTATCGTTTCCGGGCTGAGCTTTGGGAGTTAACGTACCGATTTCAATAAAACCAAAGCCGAAGGCCGACAACTCATCGATCAGTTTCGCATCTTTATCGAAGCCGGCAGCGAGTCCAACGGGATTTTCGAACCGAAGCCCAAGAATTTCTCTTTCGAGGGTCGTATGTTTATACCTGAAAATTGAACCGAGTAAAGATTTTGTTCCCGGAATTTTTCCGCTGAGAGCCAGAAGTTTGAAAACGAGATGATGAACACGTTCGGCATCAATTAAAAAAAGAAAGGGCCGAAACAGGAATTTGTACATGAGAGCGTTAACTGTTTTCGCCTCAAAAGTATAGCTTTGTAATCAATTAAAAACCAAATATGACTCAACGTATGAAAAAATTAGGTGTAGCATTGGCCTTTAGTGTATGCATGATTGCTTCTTTCGATTCTTCCGCCCAGAAAATTGGCGTGATGCTCGGATACGGCACTGAAGTAGAGCAACTCGGGTTAGGGGTAAATGGTGAATTCAATGTCAATTCAAAAGTTTCCATTTCACCAAGTTTTGTATACTGGTTTCCAAACGATCCGTTGAAATTTTGGGAATTTAATGCCAACGTAAATTATTATTTCACTAAAGCTGGTTCTGCAGATTTCTACGGACTTGCGGGTATTAACCTGTTTACTGTTAAGTATGATGGCAACGTAAATGTTGAAGACGACAGTAACAGTGAAGTAGGGTTGAACTTGGGAGCAGGGGTTAACTTTAATGTGGGTAAGTCGTGGGAACCGTTCACCGAAGTAAAATTTGTAATCGGGGATGCCGACCAGCTCGGATTGTTCTTCGGTGTGAAGTTTAAATTATAACAAGCTAATAACTTGATTAAAAGGCTGGCGAACCGTCAGCCTTTTTTATTTCTTCTGCTCTTCCTGGGCTTCGCGTTCTTATCCGGGAAATCACGCAAGGCATTCTTAATCGCATATTCGAGTACGTTGCCTCCGCGGGTCCGGGCAACATCCATGGTTCCCTCCGATGACCAAACCTGATTATTCTTTCCAAGTTCTGCAGCAATAATCAGCGACCCGCGTGTAAAGTCGCGCGACCAGGTTTGTGTCTGCACGTCACCCGCATTACGTTGCGGCATCTGACCAAGCGGTCCCACATTCTCCGATTCAATTACCCGTGATGTTTCCACTACATAGGAAATAGAAAGGTTTGCGGTAGTATCGTTTACAAATTTATATCCCTTCGCCTCCAGTTCCTTCACCGCAATGCGCACAAAGTCTTTGTAGAACTGCTCCTTATCCATTTTGCTGTCTTCACTTGTGACAACTTCTCCCTGCACGATGGTAAACGTTTCATATTTTTTCAGGTCCACGCCTTTTTGGGTGGATGTTTTGAAATCCTGGGCGCAAACCGAAAGGCTCACCAAAATCATTGCGCAAACACCAAATGCTTTCATAGTTTATGATTTAACGGAAGGTACACCTTTTACTTTCGTGGATGAAATTCAGTGATAACCTGCCGGAGATAATCGCGGTCGAGGTGCGTATAAATTTCGGTAGTTGTAATCGATTCGTGGCCTAGCATCTCCTGAACGGCACGCAGATCGGCACCTCCCTCAATTAAATGCGTGGCAAAAGAGTGCCGGAAGGTGTGCGGACTGATTGTTTTCTTTAGTCCGGTGCGCTGGGCCAGTTCCTTAATAATATTGAATACTGAAACCCGGGTAATGCGCTTGCCGCGCTTGTTCAGAAAAACATCAGCTTCGAAACCTTTTTGTACCGGGAAGTGAACCCTGATTTCCTCCAAATAGATTTTAAGATATTTCATCGCATCCCTGCCGATCGGCACCAGACGCTCCTTATTTCCTTTTCCGATCACGCGAAGAAAACCAATATCGAAATACACATTCGTGCGTTTCAGGTCCACCAATTCCGAAACACGGAGGCCTGAACTATACAAAACTTCCAGCATGGCCCGGTTTCGTCCGCCTTCCGGTTTTGAAAGATCAATGGCGTTCAGCAAGTTTTCAATCTCCGGGTAACTGAGCGTGTCCGGAAGTTTGCGTCCGATCTTTGGACCTTCAATCAGTTCCGTAGGATCTTTTGTGATCAGCTCTTCAAATAAAAGGTACTTGTAAAAACTTTTGATTCCGGAAAGGATACGCGCCTGACTGTACGCACTCATCCCCAGCTCATTAATAAACTGCAAAAAACCCTGCAAATGCTTTGTGGTTAGCGTAAGCGGACTAACCCTGGGGTACTCCCCTTCCATAAACTGCTTGAGTTTTTCCACATCGCGAATGTACGCCTCGATGGAATTCTGCGATAACGAGCGCTCCAGCTTCAAGTAATGACCAAATCCTTTTATATGCAAATCCCAGTTCACGAATTCTATCGATGATACAAATGTGCAAATTATTTTAACTTAGGAGCCATGAAAATCCAGATCATCAATGGTCCGAACCTGAATTTGCTCGGCAAACGTGAACCCGAAGTTTACGGAAGTAAAACGTTCGATGCGTTTTATGACGAATTAATGAAGCGTTTTCCGCAGGTTTCATTCGGTTATTATCAGTCGAACGTTGAAGGTGAGCTCATCAATAAGTTACAGGAGGTTGGGTTTTCTTCGGATGCGATCATTTTAAATGCGGGAGCCTATACTCACACCTCAATAGCGATTCACGATGCAATCGCTTCGATTAAAACCCCGGTGGTAGAGGTTCACATATCGAACATCTACGCGCGGGAAGAATTCCGGCATACCAGCCTCATTACTTCCAAATGTGCAGGTTTAATTACCGGATTTGGTATGGAGGGCTACGCGATGGCCGTTCAGTGGGCACTAAACAAATCCTGAAAAACTCTTCATTTGATTTATACGTATAACTTTTTTAGGTTTGTCGTATAAACTATGTATGGATAGTAAAATCACCCTTTCCTTTGACGAAGCGATTATCGCGAAAGCAAAAAAGTTCGCTGATTCAAAAAATATCAGTCTTTCCAGGCTGACAGAATTCCTCTATCGAAAAATTACCAGTGGGGAATATGAACACCTCGAATCCCTGCCCGTTGCAGATTGGGTAAATACGCTGGCCGAAGGTGAAACTGAATACAAAACCAAAACGCGTAGTCGCAAGAACCTGAAGCGGGAATATTTAAAGTCTCGAAAATGAAAATTTTTCTGGACGCAAACGTCCTTATCGCGGTCCTTAACAAGGAATACCCGGTTTTCACCTACGCATCACGCATTTTGAGTTTAGCGGGTCGAAAGAATGTGGAACTGTTCACTTCTCCGATTTGCCTTGCCATAGCGTTTTATTTTGCAGAAAAGAAAAGTGGGGCAATAAAGGCAAAAGAAAAAATTGCCTTACTGGTTTCAAAGATCAGCATCGCGGATACCGGTAAACGGGCGATACAGTCAACGTTGAAAAACAAATCTGTGCACGACTTCGAAGATGGGCTTGAGTATTACTCTGCTCTGCAGGCAGGATGTACACACTTCGTTACAGAGGATAAGTCTGATTTTTATTTTGCGGAAATTCCGGTTACAAATTCAGAAGAGTTTCTTAAAAAACATTTCATGCCATGATCTCTTTTTATCCCGGACCATCACGTGTCTATGATCAGGTTCCAAAGTATGTAAAAGATGCTCACGCAGCAGGCATCTTGAGTATGAATCATCGCAGTCCCGAATTCATAGCGATGATGAAGAGAACGGTGGCGCTGCTCAAACAAAAGCTTTCCATTCCAAAAAACTATACGATTCTTTTTACTTCCTCTGCCACCGAATGCTGGGAGGTAGTTGCGCAATCCTGGATTACGAACAAAAGCTTTCATTTATATAATGGTGCATTCGGCCAAAAGTGGTACGACTATACCCGTAAACTGAAGCCAGGTGCAACTGCGTTACCTTTTGGTCGCGAAACCGTTTTGAATCCCGGTCAATTTGTTTTTGAAGGAACTGAAAATGTGATCTGCATTACACAGAACGAAACTTCCAACGGTACGCAGGTGAGCAACGAATTAATCCGCACAATCCGCGCAGGAAACCCACAACACATTATTGCCGTGGATGTCACTTCTTCCCTGGCCGGTATTAAGCTCGATTTTTCCGCGGCTGATATCTGGCTTGCTTCCGTACAAAAGTGTTTCGGTTTGCCTGCAGGGCTCGGAATCATGATCTGTTCACCAGGCGCAGTTGAACGTGCACGTGCGATCGATAACCGTCAGTTCTACAATAGCGCGGTTGTTATGATTGACATGATCGGGAAATGGCAAACTTCGTGCACGCCCAACGTTATGGGCATTTACCTGTTAATGCGCGTAATGGAAAAGGTTAAGCCGATCAACGCCATTCATAAAATCACAGCGAGCCGGTATAAAAACTGGATGAAGATGCTTGATAAGCAACCGACACTGCGCCACCTGATCCGGAACGAGGCCGTCCGTTCGCTCACAGTTTTACCACTCGAAGCAGACGAAAAAACCATCTCGAAAATCAAGAAATCAGCGAAGGCGAATGGCTTTCTTTTGGGTGATGGTTATGGCGACCTAAAGCCGACAACGCTGCGGATTGCCAACTTTCCTGCCCTCACCGACCGTGAAGTGCAGGCACTCACAAAGTTCCTGGCAAAGGCTTAATTCGCATCCTGATAACAGAACCGAAAATAATTTTGCTGATTTTTTCAAATTTTTCAGGAATGTTGTGACATTTGTCGGTCACCAGCTACATGCGATTTATAATCATCATCCTGTTTATCCAATTCATATCCTTCGGATATGCGCAGGCTGGCGTACACGATCCTTCCACCGGCAAGCGGGCTGCGTATCATGCAGTGCATCACGAGGCGGGAACTTGTTTGGATGTTCTGTTCAATGAAAATTCTGAAGAGAACAAGGAAGCCAATCATCGCGCAATGCTTGCGCACGAACTCATCGACTTTTCTTTTCTTACAACAGTTCTCACGCAACAACCCGCCAGCGGTTATCGCGACATCAGCAACCTGCGGCTGTTCCAACAGCCGTTGTTTAAGCTGAACTGCATTTACCTGATCTGATTTCTTTTTTGACATGCATTGCTCATCCTGCAAACTCGCAGGCATGAGTTAACTATTCTTACCGCTGTCATTTCTGCTATTTAACATTCCGGTTTTGACAGCAACATTCTTCGTAGTTGAGGTTTAGAGTAACTACAGGGGTTGAAGGCTGGCCAGACGGGTTGGCCTTCATCATTTAATGCCGGTTTTTAACTATCTTTAAAGTCCGGCAAACGGAATTATGGAGTTATACTATTCTTTTTCTGTCTTAATTGTGCTCACCGCTATCTTCTCTTACCTGAATCTCAGGTATTTGAAGCTACCATCTGCGATCGGCATCATGCTGCTGGCCATGATTGTATCAATCAGCCTGGTAATCGCGGGTAAATCGTATCCCGACATGTTTACGGGCTTCACCGATATTATTGCCAGTGTTGATTTCACTGAAGTGCTGATGGGATCGATGTTGAACTTTCTCCTCTTTGCCGGGGCGATTCACATCAGCCTGCACGACCTGCGCAAGCAACGTATTCCCGTTATGATGTTCTCAACTGTGGGTGTTATCATCTCTACGTTCATCGTTGGTACAATTCTGTACTTCACGTTCATCCTGTTGGGGGTAACCATCCCGTTTATCGAATGCCTCGTATTTGGTGCACTCATCTCTCCTACCGATCCCATCGCAGTGATCGGTATTTTGAAAAAGGCCGGCATCCGCAAATCGCTTGAAATCAAAGTTGCGGGAGAATCGCTCTTTAATGATGGCGTTGCCGTAGTACTATTTGCCGTGTTACTGCAGCTTGCCCGCGGCAGCGAAGTCGATCTTACCTTCCTCCACATCAGCGGATTGTTTCTGCAGGAAGCCGGTGGCGGTATCGCCATGGGATTGTTGCTCGGGTTTATCGCTTCACAGGGTATCAAAAGAATCAACAGCTATAACGTTACAGTAATGATAACCCTTGCGGTAGTAATGGGTGGATACTTGGTAACGCGAATGCTTCATATCTCCGGCCCCTTAACAATGGTGGCAGCAGGATTGGTTATCGGCAATTATGGGAAGGCTGTAGCCATGTCGGCAGCTGACAAAGATTATCTTGATAAATTCTGGGAACTGATTGATGAGATTCTCAATGCGATGCTGTTCCTCATCATCGGCTTCGAACTTTTACTCATCCCAAATCTTCAGCAATACTGGCTCATCGGACCGTTAACAATCTTGATTGTATTATTGGCGCGATTCTTTTCCATCTGGCTGCCGATCAAATTTGTTCCCAACATCGGCTCGTTCGATGCCCGCACGATTACCATTCTTGTTTGGGGTGGGCTACGCGGGGGTGTTTCTGTTGCCTTGGCATTAACGATTGACGACCATTTGCATCATAACCTTTTCCTCGCGATTACTTATTATGTGGTGGTATTCTCCATTGTTGTACAAGGCCTCACGGTTGGCCGGCTTACGCAGATGCAAAAAGCCAACAAGCGTGTAAAATAGAATCTCAAATAAACAAGTATCTTCGTATCCGGTCCCACAACCGCTATGGAATTTACAGAAGGCGATATCTTCTACACGATTATTGAAAACAAATATCACCTGCACAAAGTGTTGAAGGTCGACCATGATTTCAATACCTATCATGTACTGGGATACTCACCTTCAGACAAGCTGCCCGATCCCGAAAAGTGTGACGACCTGACGGTTTTTATCTATCACTTTCCAATTGACAAGGGCGGATTCGAGAATCCGGTTCTGTTCAAGAAAAGCATCGTGCGCGACGAAGAACTCATGGGCTACCACGAGTACCTGCGTCAAACGCAAAACATTGACTCCATCATCCAGGAAGCAACACGTTATTTTCACGAAGGATACGCGCTCACCGATCAGAAGAAGCATGAAGAGGCTATCGAAAAATATTCGAAAGCTATTGATCTGTTTCCTACACTCTACGAAGCACTCGACAACCGCGCCTTTTGCAAAATGGATTTGGGCCGGTGGCAGGAAGCAATCGATGACTTTAACCTTTCATTAACGATTCATCCGTACAGCGCCCTGGCCGAATTTTCCATTGGCGAATGTTACCAGAAGCTGGGCGACCTCATTTCTGCAAAACAATATTTTAATCGTGCCCTGGCGATTGATCCTGATCATGAACTCTCGAAGGTTTGCCTGCAACGCATGGAGGAGCCTTCAAAAGTGCGGTAAACTTCTTTTTGCGTAGCTTTGCAGCATGAATTTCAAGGAGATATTTTCTGTCACGCTTATCCTGTTTTCTGTAATCGATATCCTGGGTTCAATCCCATTTATCATTAACATCCGCAAGCGCGAAGGAAGAATCCATGCCGAAAAGGCAACAATCATCTCAGCCGTGCTGATGATCGCCTTTCTTTTTCTCGGGCAATCAATCCTAAACCTCTTTGGGCTGGATGTAGCATCGTTCGCGGTAGCCGGTGCCATCGTAATCTTTATTGTAGCGATGGAAATGATTCTTGGCATTACGCTCATTAAAGATGACCCGGATGCGAAGGGAACAGGCTCAATCGTTCCGATCGCCTTTCCATTGATCGCCGGTGCGGGTACCTTAACCACCATCCTGTCGTTACGTGCCGTTTATGCCGAAGTGAACATCCTGATCGGGATTATTATCAATCTTGTTTTTGTGTACGTGGTACTTCGATTGTCCGCCTGGCTGGAACGCGTCATTGGCAAGGCAGGCTTTGCCGTACTCCGCAGAATATTTGGCGTTATCCTGCTGGCCATTGCGGTGAAGATCTTCAAAGATCACGTCTTTCCATCCTAACACCCATAAGGTCGCGGATACAACTCTCCGTGTATTTTTTCGAATATTACCTTACCTTTAACAGATTGTTATGGTAGGATTTATTTCGAATAGAAGGATGAAGAATTTTGTGAAGTTTGCTCTCTCTTTTTCTGCGCTCTGCACACTCGTATTGATTAGCAACTGTTCTTCCGATGAAGACAAGGAGCCACGAATTACAGCCGCAGAAGGCTTGTTTATCAATGAAATTTCTGCATCCGGTGATGACTGGGTTGAATTATACAATTCCACAGTCAGCGATAAAGACATTAGTGGCTATCGCATTCAGGACGATGGTGACGTTGACTACCAATTGCCGGATGGAATAACTGTGCCTGCTAATGGCTACCTCGTAATTTTCTGTGATGACACCAACAATGGCTTGCATACAAACTTCAAGCTTTCATCGGACGGTGAAACGGTAACGTTAAAAAATGCCAGCGGAGAAATCGCTGAATCCGTTACCTATCCGAAACTTGATAATGGCCAGTCGTATGGCCGTTACCCGGACGGGTCCGATAACTTTGCCATCTCAGGCATTACCAGCGAAGGTTCGTCAAACAATGAATCTAACGCGCCCGCTATTACTACCATCATTCGCACTCCCCTTGTGCCGGGACTCAATCAGGATGTTACCATCCAGGCCGAGTTAACGAACACTGATCAACTCAGCACGGTAAAACTTTATTACAGCTTTGAGGGTGCTGCGTACGCTTCTGTTGCCCTGACCAAAATCGGCAATTACTACACCGGTACTATTCCTGCGCAGGGAGCCGGAGTTACCGGACGTATGAATTATTATGTGGAAGCAAAGGCTACCACAGGAGCGGTGAGTTACAAACCATTCGATGCACCGGATGATTCTTATCACTATTTATTAAATGACGATGCATTGCCGGCACTCCATGTTAACGAAATTATGGCCTCCAGCACGACATGCTGCCCGGATGATGATGGCGGGGTAGAGGAATTTGATGACTGGATCGAAATTTATAACAGCAGCGCTTCGACCATTGATTTAAGCGGAATGTATTTGTCGGATGATCTGAACGATCCGTTCAAATCAAAAATCCCGAACGGTGTAACCATTCCAGCCGGTGGATTCCTGGTATTCTGGGCCGACGAGCAGGGCAGTCAGGGGCCGTTGCATATGAACTTCAAGCTGAGCAAGAGCGGTGAATCCGTAGGCTTGTTCTACATTGATGGACGCAAGATCAACAGCAAAGACTTTGGTGCGCAAGACGATAACAAATCCTTTGGTGCGATGGTCGATGGCGGTTCAACCTGGCAGCAGTTTACCAGTCCGACCCCTGGCGCTTCTAACGAGTAAAAGATTTATCCATGTTCGAGCTATTCCCCGATCAGCCGGTATATGAATACCCCCAGCTGATAAATGTTCTCTACTGCTTTGCGTGGAGTTTTGTGTTGTCGTCTATCGTGGCGATTACGCATCGCCTTACGTTTACAGGAGAGTATTATCCTAAAAACTTCTTCCAGTCATTGATTCTTGGTTCGATTGTCACGGCCATGGTAATGATGGCCATTGGCGACAGTCTTGCTCGTGGCCTTGGTGTGTTTGGAGCGATGGCCATTATTCGTTTCCGTACCCGCATTGATGATCCGCGTGATGTTCTGTTTCTCTTCGCAGCATTAAGCACCGGCCTTGCAGTAGGTGTTTATGGATTCACGGTGTCGTTTGCCGGGACGATTTTGTTCTGTTTTGTGGCTGTACTGTTGCACCTGTCGCCTTTCCGAAGCTTCACCAGCCCGAACATGCTGTTCTTCAATCTTAAAAACACGCAGGATTTAAATAATGTGATAAAGATTATCGAACAACATACTGCAGCACACCGGCTGGTTACAATTAACGTTTCGAAAAGCGGTGAAACGCGATATCAGTATGCGATCACCTTTCATAAAGAGCAGGAGAAAGATGTTTTGTTCAATGCCCTGATGGTGGTGGAAGGACTCAGTCAACCGAAGATTACTGTAAACGAGCCTGCCAATGCCTAACGACAAACATACCTCCGGCATTAACTGGTTCTACGGTTTAATTATCGTGGTATTCGCTGGCATGATCTGGATCAGCAGCAAATACTTCCGCGGAAGCGATTACTCTTCCATCGGCATTACCGAAGTAAAAGAATACAAGATCAATTCCGAACGATCGGCCCTCATCAAAACGGTTCGCGTTGTTGCCGGTCAGCAGGTAAAAACAGGTGAGTTGCTGGTAGAACTTAGCAGCATCGAACTTGAAATGAATATTGACAAAATCAGTAATCGCATTGTGTTACTGAAAGATGAGCAGCAAAGCAAAGCACGGCTCATCCAGGCACAAGTCGACTATTTGCGTGCCGATCAGGGAATTCCGCTGGAAGAGTTGGAAACTGAAATCGCGCAAACCAAAAGCGAAATTCAGCTGAACAAAAAAATTACCAAAGAACTTGCCGCAGGCAGCGACACATCGGTGTGGAATGAAGCTGACAATCCGTTGCGGGTAAAACTAAACGCGCTCTACAAACAAAAGGCTCAACACAAGCAAGCGATGGTAATCAAGGAAGCAGATATCCGTCAGGAAGGATTTATTGAACAACAACTGCTCAACAATCAAATCAAACTTCTTGAACAGGAGCTCGATTTATTAAAAACCGAACGTACGAATCTTGTAAAATATGCCGGGTCAGACGGTGTGGTAACCAGTGTGTACGTAAAACCGGGCGAGCAGGTAAGCTCGTATACCGAACTGCTGTCGATCACTCCGGTGCATCCAACAACGGTAATCGGCTATCTGGCCGGTAAAAATAATAACACCTTTGCTGTCGGTGATTCGGTTCGCGTGTCAGCTTACGGAAATAGTTCTATCCGAACCACGGGTCGTGTAATCGGATATGGAGCGGTAACGCAACTGCCTGACATTCTTCAGAAATCAACGGCTGTTAAAGCCTTTGGAAGAGAGGTTTTTATTGAAATTCCTGCTTCGAACAATTTCGCCAATGGTGAAAAAGTGTTAATCCGATAGGCATCATGAGGCGGGTACTATTCCTTATTCTTCTTTTTGTTGCGAATTATGTTTCGGCTCAATCAGCATTCGGAAGTTTTATCAATGCCGCCAAGAACGATCCTGCCGTAAGCATGTTCGATCTGCAGGTCGACTACCTCAATAATAAACCTTACCGGCTCGCACCTGTACAGAAGTTCGAGTTCAGAACCGAGAGCAACCAGCTTGATCCAAACCGTCAGGAGTATGCACTGCGTCTGAATCCATCCAACCCGTGGGAAGTGCGTCAGAACAATCTTTACTTCAAAGAACTGAAGGCAAGCCTCGCGCTTGAGAAAGGTGTTGTACTGAAGGAAGCTTTGTTACAACGGTATACATTAATCATTGAGCTTGTTACGTATGCAAGCCTTCGCGAGCTCGCGCAGCGCAAGCTTGAACTTACGCAGACTTCGCTGTCGATGCTGGAGAAACAACAGCTTTCGGGTTACTTCGATGGCGAAGACTATGTAGACATGAAGCTCGAAGAAATGGATAAGTCGGTTGAAGCCGATGAAGCGATGTATGAAGCCGAGAACGCGGTTCGTAAAGTAATTTCTATTTTCCCCGATGCTGCACAAACCGCCAGACAGTGGAATCTTTCGGAGGTTATCACCATCGCACAAATTGAAAAACTCCTCGACAGTCTGCAAACAACGATGCCGGAAGCAACGACACTTTCCTACTACCAGAAAAAAATTGATCTGGCAGATCGGGAGTTTAAGCTTGAGCGCAACAACATTAACTTCGGATACCTCCAGGCCAAGTATCAGGATTTCCGGATCGACCAGGGAAGAAAGCCGTGGAGCATCGGGTTGGGTGTAACCATCCCGGTATTTAATCCCAATAAGGGCGACATGACCAAACGCAGGCTTGAATCGATCGAGTCGCAGCAGGAATTAAAGGAAGCAAAGATTGAAGTGAGTAAAGACCAGGCACGCCTTCAGCAACAGCTTCGCGACCTGATTGCAAGCCATCGCAGAATCGAAGAAAAAATAAATACGCTGAACGTAAGTTCGCTGGCACGGACACTAAACACCATTCAGAAAAGTAATCCCGTGGCTGGCGTTCGGTTTAAAAGCAACCTGATCAAACTGGAAGAACTTGCGCTGAAGCTCAAGCAGAATATTCTTGTTACATATACCGAGTGGCTGGCAAGCACCGATGCCTTGCAGCAATTGCCGCTGACAAACTATTTATCGCATAACCTCGAAATCCTGCGGGATTAAGGTTACATATATTTTTCGGTCGTTATTAACATTATAGGTCAAGGAATCGATGAAGAGGCTGTTTTTTGTTTTGTTCCTGTTAGTCACTAGTGCATCATCTGCACAAGTAGTGCTCAATGAAGTTTGTCCGGGTAATGCCGATATCGTTTATGATCCGGATTTTTTCAACTTTTCCTCCTGGGTTGAATTAACCAACACAAGTTCTTCATCGGTAAACATTGGCGGATTTTACTTATCCGATGATCAGAATAACCCCCTGAAATGGCGCGTACCTGCCAACACAACTATTCCTGCCAACGGCTTTATTATTTTTTGGTGTGATAGCGAAAACACCGGCCGGCATACCAACTTCACATTAGACAGCGATGGCGAAGATGTGGTAGTATCGAACAGTCAGGGACAACTGATGGATAAGATTACCTATCCTAAACAGTTTACCAACATTGCGTACGGCCGTACAACAAACGGCATCGGCAGCTGGGCATATCTTTCCGTTCCAACACCGGGAACGGGAAACAATCCGTTAAGCGCCTTGCAACAACTTGCGAAACCAAAATTCTCCGTTACTGGCGGACGCTACTCCGGCACGATACAGCTCTCATTTACGCATGGAAAAGCCGGCGCTGAGATCCGGTATACTACGGATGGCAGCGAGCCGGTAGCCAGCTCACCACTCTTTACCTCACCGATACCGTTAAGTCAGACCATCACGATAAAAGCAAAAGCTTTTCTTGCCGGCTTCCTTCCGGGCGAAACTGAAACACAAACCTATTTTATTAATGAACACGTGTTTTCATTGCCGGTGATTTCAATTTCCATGCGCTCCGAATATCTCTACGATAACACCATCGGAATTTATGTAGAAGGAACAAACGGGGTTCCTGGTTACTGCAACGGAAATGCCGTGAACTGGAACCAGGACTGGGATCGTCACGCAGTGTTTGAATACTACGACAAAGACGGTAATCGCTTATTCAATCAATCGGTAGATGTTCGTATCGGGGGAAACTGTTCGCGCAATCAACCACAGAAGGCGTTCGCGATTAAAGCCCGCGACAAATACGGCAGCAACATCATGAACTATAAGTTCTTTGACAACAAGAGCATTAACCAGTTTGGTGCGCTGATGCTGCGCAACTCCGGTAATGATTTTAATGTCACCATGTTTCGCGATGCGTTTATGCAGGCACTACCCGTGGGCCAGATGGATGTTGATTACATGGACTATCAACCCACTATCCTCTACCTCAACGGACAATACATGGGTATTCAAAATCTTCGAGAAAAGATTGATGCTGACTTTTTTGAAAGCAATTACAATGTCGATAAAGACAATCTTGATCTGATCGAAACATGGGATGAAAACGCCCTGGAAGGATCTGCAGCCGGATATGTTAACTATAAAAACACTCTTGCGGGAATGAACCGCACCACGCAGGCGGCTTACGATTTCATCGACCAGCACATCGATATACAGGAATACATCAATTACCTGGTGTGTGAAATTTATTTCGCCAACACCGACTGGCCCGGCAATAACATGAAGTACTGGCGCGATGCTTCCGTTAACGGGAAGTTCCGCTGGGTTTTATGGGATACGGATTTTGGATTTTACCTCGTGGGCGATCCCGCCCATCCTACCCTGAATTTTGCTACCGCTACTGACGGCCCGGGCTGGCCCAATCCACCGTGGTCGACCGAGCATATTCGTTTTGTTCTCGAGAACCCGATGTTCCGGGCAAGGTTCATCCAAACGATGAACACGGCATTGAATACCACCTTTGATCCGGATCGGATAATTGGGATTGTTAACCAGTTTCAGACTCGTATTGCCCAGGAAATGCCGTATCATAAAGCGCGCTGGTGGGGCGATATGAACAGTTGGAACTGGGAGGTTCAGCGGCTTCGCGATTTTGCAACCGCCCGCACACCGTTCATGCGTCAGCACATGGCGGAGTTCTTCGGACTCAATGAAACGGTTAACATTTCAACGGCTGTAACACAAGGCCAGGGAAAACTTAAACTGAATGGAGTAACAGCCGCGGCTGATGCAACGCAACCATATTTCAAAAATGTGCCTGTAAAAATCGAGCCGGTGCCCGATTTGGGTTATGCATTTAAAGAATGGAAAATCAAGAAGAGACAATCTCAGTTTGTATCGCTGATTACCACTGGTGCTACCTGGAAATATTTCGACCAGGGAAGCATGCCTGTAAACTGGAATACACCGGCCTTTAACGATGCTTCGTGGTCGTCCGGGGCAGCACAACTTGGCTATGGCGAAGGTGATGAAGCAACGGTTGTCAGTTTCGGGCCGGATGCCAACAACAAGTTTACCACGACCTATTTCCGGAAAACATTTTCAATTGCTGATACCGTTGGACTGTCGCAACTAACGGGCAACATCTTAGTAGATGATGGTGCGGTAATTTATCTAAATGGTGTTGAGATGGCCCGCATGACTATGCCGGGAGGAGCGATCACCTATTCGACCTTTGCGCTTGACGGCACTATTGAAGGCGCCTACACAGCATTCACGATTCCAAAAGGGATTATCAAACCGGGTACTAATGTTTTGGCAGTTGAAGTTCACCAGATAAATGCATCCAGCTCTGATTTGAGTTTTGACTTGTCGCTTAGTTCCGTTCGGTTGGGAAGTGAAACCATTGAAACATCAACCTTGCCGGTTCAGCTTGACACCGCTCTTTCCGACATCAGCTATGAAGCAGCCTTTGAACCTTTCGGAACAATTATCAATAACATCGTCATTAATGAGATCAGCACTACACCTTCTGCCCTGCTGGATAACAATGGTGAAGCGGAAGACTGGATTGAACTATACAATGCGGGCTCGCAGGCGGTTGATCTGGCAGGATTGTATTTAACAGACAACCTGAATACGCCAACGAAATACCAGCTTCAGGCGGGAGCCGGAACATTGCAGCCGGGCAGCTACAAAATACTATGGGCGGATGAAGATGTGTCGCAGGGAGCGGATCACCTGGGCTTCAAGCTTTCGAATGATGGCGAGGCTGTTGCGCTCAACCAAAAGCTTGGCGAGAATATTCACCTGATCGATCAATATGTATATGCTGAACAACTGACTGAAGGTTCGTTCAGCCGGATACCGAATGCAACCGGACCATTTACGTTCACCAAAGTAAGCACACCGGATGCACTGAATGAGATCATCACAGGATTTGAAAATGATGAATTAACCATCAGCGTTTATCCCAACCCGGTAAAAGACTATCTGACAATCGAATCGCCCAAGCCGATTGATGTTCTTCTCTCCGATTGTCTTGGCCGGTCGGTACAGGAATTCACGAATGTGAGTCAGCAACAACTTTCCTTACTGAATAATCCTCCGGGGATTTATATCTTACGACTAAAATCGGGCAACCGGTTGAAGACGTTAAAGATTATCAAGGAATGATTCGGATTTATACCGATGGTGCAGCGCAGGGCAATCCCGGCCCGGGTGGTTACGGAACGATTATGCGATATGGCCTGCATGAAAAGGAATTTTCAGCCGGCTTTCGCCTGACTACCAATAACCGGATGGAATTGATGGCGGTAATTGTGGGCCTTGAGGCGATCAAGAAAGACGGCATTCCGATCACCATTTACTCCGATTCAAAGTATGTAGTTGATTCTGTTGAGAAGGGTTGGATCTGGGGCTGGGAGAAAAAGAACTTTGTCAAGAAAGCGAACCCTGATTTGTGGAAGCGTTACATTCCGCTTCATAAAAAGTTCAAGCCTAAATTTGTTTGGGTGAAAGGTCATGCCGGTCATCCGGAGAATGAACGCTGCGATGTGCTTGCTGTACAGGCTGCCCAAAGCGGCAACCTTCCTGCCGACAGCTGGTATGAGATGAATATGGAGTAATCCTGTTTGTCCGTACGATGTGTCACCCTTCGGGGTTTCGACTTCTATAACTCCCTCTTGCTACAGGAATATCATCCCTTCGGGATTTGATGTCACTCATGCACAGAATTAGTTATATCACCCTTTCAGGGTTTCGATTTCGATGATCACCTTACAACAGGAATATCATCCTTCGGGATTTGATGTCGCTTATGCACAGAATTAGTTATATCACCCGTTCGGGGTTTCGAATTTTATAACTCGCTTATTTGCTACAGGAATATCATCCCTTCGGGATTTGATGTCGCTTATGTATAGAGAATCAGGTATATCACCCCTTTGGGGTTCTGTTTTTTAAACCCCTTTAATTACAACAGGAATATCATCCCTTCGGGATTTGATGTCCCTCATGCATAGAGAATCAGTTATATCACCCCTTTCGGGGTTTCAATTTCAATAACACCCTCCTGCTACAGGAATATCATCCCTTCGGGATTTGATGTCCCTCATGCATAGAGAATCAGTTATATCACCCCTTCGGGGTTTCGACTTCTATAACTCCTCCCTACTACAGGAATGTCATCCCTTCGGGATTGCACATGATAACGTAAACGTTACGGTATTGAACTCGCGGCAATCCCGAAGGGATGGAATTGTACCAGCATTGCAAGTTTGCCATCCGAAAGAATCCCGAAGGGATGAAATTATCATACAAATCCAGATTAGGGTTGAACGATACGCTGAAGCGAGTCGGCTATTAATCACCGCCATTAGTTAACAACTGCTCGAAGAAGGCCCCGATGTTATGTTGGCGGTCGATAAACTGAAGCTCGAGTATCCAGTGGCGTTTGTTGCCGGCTTTATCCAGTTGAAATATGTCGGTGTGGTTATCGGGGTGAACGTCCAGGCACATGTCGTTGGGGTCGTCTGGTTGTTCGTGCGGATGTTTGCCTACGATGTGGCCTGCAATGGCGTTCCCAAATTCGTATCCGTAGCGCTTCGTCAGGCTTACAACGTAATCAAAGAACTGTGCACCGGTAAGGGCTGTCTGCCGGAAGTACCAGTCGTTCGCTTCCTGCCACGCGGCTTCTATGTCGCGCTTGATTTTTAGTTTGCGTGGATTGTTGCCGACAACATACGTGCGACCGAGGTCTGCTTCCCAGCCTTCGAAGATTGGGTGGAAGTCGAAGAACACAATGTCATCGGTTTGAATAATTCTATCGGGCGGCTCAGCGATAAAAGGCTGCAGGGTGTTGATGCCGGCACGCACAATTTTCTTATGCCAGTGCTCGGCTATTCCGAATTCATCGTTGGCGATCTGCACAATCTCGCGGCAGAGCTGACTTTCGGATTTGCCGGGCGCAATCAGGCCGCGGGTTTCTATGGTATGGAAAAGCTGTTTTGCTTTCTGTTCTGCGGTGACGAGTTTTTGCCGGGCTTCGTTCATGGTGGTATGGGAGAATGAGCGAAAATAGCGGAACCAGCACTTCGGTGCGATCACCCAACCGGGGGTAAACTGTAAACTCTGGCAATCTACGTGCGCGTGGACACGAGTTCCATGGATAACCACGCGGGATTTCTCAGTAACCATGCGAGATTTCTCAGTAACCACGCGAGAATTCTCAGTAACCACGCGAGATTTCTCAGTAACCACGCGAGAATTCTCAGTAACCACGCTAGATTTCTCGGTAACCACGCGAGAATTCTCAGTAACCACGCGAGATTTCTCGATAACCATGCGAGAATTCTCAGTAACCACGCGAGAATTCTCGATAACCATGCGAGAATTCTCAGCAACCATGCGAGATTTCTCGGTCACCATGCTCCAACTCTCGTGCGGGTAGCTCAAACTTCCGTGCGGGTAGCTAATTGCATCTTTCGCGTGGCGAGTTTTCTCCCTAATTGTAAGATTTTTACGGTTGTAAGCTGGATTTTCGAAAGATTCGAGCGGGGATGCTGATTCCTATCTGAATGCTAATTTTTTTGCCATTCTCTTTGACGTGAGGTTGTCCACACCACTTTGATAGATCGACAAGAGATCGCCCTTCACCGTTAATGAGTCTACTATGTCATGAAATCTTCCAACACCTCTTGCCCAATACTCCGGCAGTTGAAATGTGCATTTCTTACCAGTTTCAAGGTCTTGAATCTTAACTTCAAAATATGTTGTGTCGCTAAAGCTTACTACCAAGGCTTTATTGTCAATAAAAAATTGGTCATCCTGATTGTCAGGCGTAACGTCAGTATTCAACCAGTAGGGCCGCGATTTTCTAACATCAAATACTAATACGTAAGAACAATCGGTTCCGCAACTCTTTTTCAAGACAAACGCATTTTTAGTTGTCCATGATACTTGAAAATCAGTATCCCCCACGAGATAGCCTTGTTCAAAGTTTCCTAAGTCCACTTTATGCTTCTCTTTACCAAGGCCCCATTCGGCAAACAAATTTTTCCAGTCGTTGTCGCTCGTTGTATATATTTTGATGTAACGTCCATCCGTCAACGTTGTGTCAAGCCAGTGAGCAACATGTTCCTGAGCAACGGATTGTGCCGGAGAGAAAAATGCTAATACGTAAATTAATATGACCCGGACTTTCATCAAGATAAAATTACCGTCAGTGTAAAGTCTTTCTTGTTAAAATGATTATTTCTTCTCGGCATCACCACTGCTGAACGATAATGCATACCTGGTGATCGCGCAGTGCAAATTCTTTGGCGCCCCACGGCCGCACGGTGACTTTACTGAGGTTGGGATGCAGAAATTCCGGGTGCGATGCGCTTACTGTTTTGTACACATCTTCGATGCCTTTTGTTTGAAACCGGAATTCCGGATTGTGCTCTTTCGCGAGTTCGGCATGTTGAAAAAGAAAGATCTGCAAGCCGTCTCGTTCGATTACACAAAACGGGCTGTCGGACGTTAACTCCTCGTGAGCAATTTCAAATCCGAGACAATCGACAAAGAATTTTAATCCGTCCTTGATATCCTGGTAGTAAACGTTGGGGACTAGTCTGGTAAAGTTCATGTTTGTTGGATTAAGTTAGCGAGGATTCAACCATTTACCTTCACGTTTCATCATATGAAAATGAAATCTGTATTTATCGAGCTTATTGTTCTCGCGTTCCATGATCGAAAATAAACCCTTTAAATACTCTTGCTCGAAAAATTCAAGATCTTCAATCAGATGTCTGTCGGATTTAAACTGCCTAAAAGTTCCTTCTTCAAATTTTGCAATACTTAGTTCATTTGAACTTACCGCTTGAGGAAATATTATTCTAAATAAGTCTGTTATTACTATGACCGGCTGACCGTCTTCAGCGTGCTCTATTCGGATTACCCGAGATTCTGAAGCACCAAAAATCGTTTTAGCCATATCACCTTCCTGCCCAATACTATCAAACCATATTGACACGAAATTGAACGTGTCTTCGTACATAAATTTATTTGACCAATTATTCCGATTACCTCGAAATTCATTTTCGAAAATTGAAGGCCTTAATTTTACCACGTCTCCGATCTCAATCATTGCTTATAGTTTTAAAACATAGGTGTAGACTACTTAAACGTCAATGAATGAAATGCTTCGAACATGAGTTCAGAATGTTTTGATTTATCATTACTCATGAACGTAATGATCACTTCCGCGACTGCATTTTTTTGTAACACAACCATTTGTCCATACTTGTAGCCTTTTCCAAAGTCGCAATTGAATTCAAAAAATGCCGAACCCCCAACGTCCGCGTTGAATTCCGCTTTCACCGCGTCCTTCGGAAATGGACCTATCGAAGCCCCTTTTCCGGCCGTCATGTTCAGGACGTTTGCCTGAGCAATGGCCTGAAACAAGTTGTTAGGATGTACCATCGCACAGCCGGGGGTTACTTTACAAAGTTCATATTCGGCCAGTTTTTGTTTTATCGGGAAAATCGAGTACCGTACTTCAAAGTCTGAGTTCTTATGCTTCATCGCAAAGGAATAAAACAAATCATCATTCTCAATAACAGCAGATTCCTGATAGTTGCCGGGCATTTCAAATTTTAGTCCCATTGAATCAATCATGTTGATGAACTCTTTTGCCGAAACAACGTGGCTTTGTGCTCTGGCGATCGGGAGAAGTCCAGAAAGTAATAACATGATCAGTAGTATTCTCATTTATACGTTATTGCGACTGGTAGACATTTTAGATTTCAAATATTCGTTTGACTTCGGCCAGTCAAACGTTCGATTCTCCCTGTGGGATAATTCCCATCGTGTGTGGCATGGTCTTGATCAAATGTCTGTTGTCGATTTCGCCTTATTCTCACAATTTAAATGAGCTGCCTCTTGACTAGTACTTTACATTCAGTCAAGTAAGAAGTTCTCACTCTTTTCATTTTGAATTTGTTCTTCAATTTCTTGAAGCAACTTTAACGCCTCTGTTGAAACAATATTTGGTGTTCTTATTTTAGAGGTCAAGATTAATTTACTCACCTGTTCAAAGTTTTCAATCGAGTTAAATTGATCATCTATTTTATCATTTAAGAAGTATGGTTCAAAATCATTTGATAGAGAATAAGAAATGTTAAGTTCAAATTCCCCGCTATCAAACTTTGGCATTGTTTTAAACAAATTTGGCAGTTTGCCTGAGAGCATACCGCAGAGACTCTCTTTCACATCGCTACAGATCAAACAAAAAAGCTTTTCGTCATAATTTGGCGAGCCAATAGTTCCTGAAATTCTCCTACTCGCCCCCAGTTTTGAAATCATTTTATCCAATAACTCATGGTTAATTCTTTTCTCTTGACTTGACATTGTGAAAACAAACGGCTCGATTAAAAAGCAAATCTCCTTTCTAGACGAAATAACCTCCGGTGATAAAGTATACCGTTTATCTTGAAAGGTTGAATTGAAGTAACCTCTGAACTCTCTTAGTAAACTCAGCAGTATAGTACTACGGAATGTCTTTGTGTCAATATCATAATACAAATCGAGAATGTTAATGAACTTGTCTAAACTTGGGTTATTGTAAAGCTGGAGTAGAATTCTCGATTGTTGTTCTTTCGAATCAAGGTAGATGAATTGAGCCGCGAAGTACTCTTGTAACGACTTGTGGGCCCATCTAAAGTAATTTCCATCTTGAGTAAAGAGTGGAACAGTAGAAAGTAAATCTTTTAAATAGTCTGACTCATTAAAGTTCAAGTCAACACAAAATATTTTTGCCTTTCTAATCAAAGACAACATCTCATCCTTATTAAACTCAATTCTTTGGTTGTCTTTCAAGCAAGAAAAACCAATATGCCTTAATACTCTATGGAAGTCATCTATTTCTAATCTTGAATATTTATCATGAATATAGGAATCACCTTTAGTCAAATCATGTGATTCAAAGTTTGCATCATACACTTGCCTATAAAAAATATGCTTTTTGAAAGGTATTGTTTGCTTATGTTGAAATGCGGTAAACAATAACGAAACAAGAAGCGGGTTAGTTAAAAATTCAGACACATTTGCCATATCCGTCTCTTCTAACTTCTTGATGAGAAGAGTAGAAACCGATCCTTGTTTATCATACTTCCTTAAAAGCTCGAACGCTTCTTTCTTCTTTAGTGGCTCAATTTTTACTTCCTGAAAATCCCCAAATCCTTTTAGTGCACTTTCGGGTCTCGAGGTTAAGATGAATGTGTTATTGACAGCTTTAGATATGAAAGATTGAATGTCAGAAGTCACAACTTCCCTGTCGGATAAAGGAATTTCATCATAACCATCTAGAAATATAATGAACCCCCCTTCAATCAATAACTCCAGTAAAAGACTATTATTAAAATCCTTTGCTAGTGAATTTAATTGTTCTTGGATTTCCGCTATAATTGTTTTGTCCTTGGAAAGTCGCCTAAGTTCAATCAACAAAGGAATTCCTCTTTTTTCATCAATAGTATCAAGAAACATTTTCTTGACTAGGGTGGATTTCCCCATTCCTGCGTTGTCAGTGATTAGCAACTTTTCATACTTATCGAGTAATTTCACAGGAAACGACTGTATCTTATACTTCTGCTCTGATTTTTCAGTTCTTTTTACAAGGGTTAGGGGTACATATATATCTTTTATAAATCTCTGCGAGTTATTAAAAACAAGTGTATTTATGATGGATAAACGTTTGTATGTCCTATAAAAATATTCAGAAAATTGTTCCTCTGTGGGGACATGGTACTTATTGTAATCGAGTTTAAATCGCCTCTTGAGACTTTCTAGTTTTGGGGTCACGTAGGTGTCAACCACCGCCTTAATAAATGGTCCTGCGACAGTTAAAATTTCTTTTACAGGGAAGGATTCGTTCGCTTCTGTCATCTTAGTGCGTTTTTAAAGCTAGATCTCGTTGGTAATATGCGATACTTTTAGGGACTTGAGTTCTTATCTTAAAATTAACGAAATCCCGCGGAAGCGGATTTTAATGGTAACTCGTGTTGCAAGGCGTCTTCTGACCCAGTGTTATTCAAACATTTCCTGAATGCTGGCCCGATAACTATCCACTGTATCGTATTTATCAAATTTGTCCCAGTCAAAAGTCCGCTTTACTTTGTCAAAACAATTTTCAACCGTTTCTTCATGGTCAAATACGTAAACCGTTTCGTCAGATTTGTCAACAAGGTCTATTAGATAATAATCCCCTCCACCATTGTCACCGATAATTAGTTTGTTCTTTATAATTTTGTCGGACAGATAAAATCCGACCCGTTTATTCATTACAATCAAGTGCTCAGCGCTGGAGTAAAGTAAATGCCCGAGGTCGAACTCAGGGTTGTCTACCCCCTCGAATTTTAAAAGGAAAATCGCATAATGAGCAGGTAAGTCAACGCCTAACTCCTTTTGTATTCGTTGTATTTCGTCACGTGTCATCTGGCCTCAGTAAAAATGCCTTACAAGTTTGGGTTATAAGACACATGATGTCTTCTATTATAAAGTTACCAAAATCCCGCGGAAGCGGATATTACCGGCTTGCGGTAGCTTTCTTCCAGATATCCACACTCCATACAGACAGGAACGGCACCGTGATCAGGTACGCCAGCGTAATGCGCCAGTCGTGAACGATTGCCTGCACAACACCTCCCTGGATCAGGTAAAATACAGGGGCGAGCACCATGCCCATGCCGAACTTGACCGAGCCACGGAACTCGCGGCTGACTTTTTTATCGAGAAAGCGATGGATAATGAAATACGGAATGAAGTTGTTGACCCACGTATATACATGAAGCGGGAAGGTTAACGCAAGCAGCAGGTATTTTTTGCTTTTCGGTTTAACGGTTACAGGATTGGTGTTCCAGTTGTCGGCCAGTTGCTGATCAAGCGCAAGCTGTTCGACCATGTTGCGCTTTACGCGCTGATTTTTAACTGCCTGTTCGATGGGTTGATAGTTCTCCACCGGGATGTCGAGCATCAGGGGCTTCAGCGCTGCGCGAACGGTGTCGGTTATTTCCAGCAGAAACTTTCGCTCGTCCAGTGTGCTGTACGATTCATCGATGGGAATGGCTTTGCCATAGTTCACGAGCATGCGCGAACGGAAATTGTAGTAATGATCGTAGTGCAGGCCAACGGGCACAATGTATAAGGGCAGCTTCCAGTTATTCTCCTGCTGCACCATCCACGCGATGCGCGCGAAACCTTTTTGCATGCTGCGCAACGCCCACTGCATGTTCTGGTCGCCCTCGCCAAACAGCAGAATCGCCCAGCGCTTGTTGAGGATGTCGGCACTCAGTCGCATGGAGGCTTCGTTGTTGCGCAGGCCTTTCATGCCATCGCGAAAGCGGTACACGGGCATCATGTGAAACTGGTTGAAGAGCCATCGCGCGAATGCGCTGCCAAACACGTTGGCGCGTGTGAGAAACCACGGGGCGTCAGCGATGCCACACGTTACCACAAGTGCATCCTGAAAAGCATTCTGATGGTTGGCTACAAAAATGACGGCTGCATTTTTGGGAATGTTTTCTTTTCCGCTGATTTGCCACCTCCGGTAAAAGAACAGCAGGGCTATTTTTACATACCCGCGCAGTAACCAGTAAAATGCATTTACCCGCATGCTAGTGGATTTCTGTTTCGGTTAACCTGATGCCGAGTGTGCCGAGTTCGTTCAGCACGGGCTCGTAAATTTCTTTCACGGTTGGGATGCTCACACCCCGGCTTTTGATTTTGTCTTCCAGCAACAGCTTTGCCGCGATGCCGAGCGGCAGGCCAACGGTTTTTGCCATAGCGGTGTAATTCGCATCGTCACCGGTGGCGGTGAGCGAAGCATGAACTTCTTTTTTCGCTCCGTTGAGTTCGTATACAAACTTGTGCCACATCACAATCAAGTCTTTATCGCCCGGATTTAACCGCCACTTTTTGTTAAGGATATGTTCGAGTACCTGTGCGGGTGTTCCTTCTTTCAATCCGATCAGTTCGCGATCGAATAATCCTGACCAGCGCAGGCGCTTCATCTCCGGTCCGTTCGGTAAAATTTTAAACGCGAAGCAAAGCTTCTCCTCCACCATGAGTTGTGAATCGTAGTTCAGGAATGCGTTTATAAAATCGCGGTGCGTCATGTTCGCTATGCCTTCCATCGTGTAGGTGTCATCGCAGCAGCCGAGTTGTACGAGCACATCCCACGCAGCACAGTAGCCCACGTTGCGCAAGGTGCCGCGCAGCATGTTGCGGATGCCCTGCAGGCCGTAGGTGTCAATGTATTTTAATGAGTCGCGATTGGCATAGCCTTCGTAATCGCCAAAGCCCGGAACAGAAACTTTTGTAAGCCGCCTGAACAATTGCTGATAGGGAATGTATTTGAACTGACCTTCCTGTAAAAACTTTGCGGTAGCCTGGCCGGCCATGACTACGTTGCGCGGGTTCCAGGTGAACTTGTAACGCCACGGATTTTCCGGATCGGTTTCGGGTGAGATCAATCCGCCTGTAAAACTTTCGAACGTGAGGAGTTTACCACCCTGCTGTTTGATGTTCTCAATTACCTGCATGGCGCTCATGTGATCGATGCCGGGGTCGAGTCCGCATTCGTTTAACAGCAAAATGTTCTTCGACAACGCTTCGGGATGTAACGCCTGCATTTCGGGCGATACATAGCTGGCGTTCAGCAAATGTTTGCCGTGTGCGATGCACAACTTCGCAACGAGATGATGCAGGTGCGCGGGCATGAGTGATATGACTACATCGGCCGAGCGAACTGTTTCGGCACTCTTCTCTTCGTTATTAATGTCGAAGGTGATGGCGTGACCGCGGGTGGAACCGCCAATGCGCAGCCGGGCTGCCGCTTCCGACACATCGCCAACTATTATTTTCCATTCGTGTGATGCTGCCCGTTGCAGCAAATAGGTAATCAAAGCTGATGATGAGCGGCCTGCTCCGAGTACGAGGATGGTTTTCATGATTATTTCGAGGCTGGCAAAGTACCCAATGCATTATTAAAGTAGAAATACCGAACGAAAATTTTTACCTTACATCTATAACCTTTCGGCTATGAAAGAATTTGAGATACAACCGGATTTCGACCACCTCGACCAGGAATCGAAATACCTCGTGCACAAAGCCAAGGAAGCTACTGCGCATTCGTACGCACCGTACTCGAAGTTCCATGTGGGGGCTGCACTTATTCTGCAGGACGGAACGGTTGTGACCGGGGCCAACCAGGAGAATGCCGCGTACCCGTTATGCATGTGTGCGGAACGTGTGGCGTTGTATGCCGCAGCTGCGATGCACCCGGGAAAGAGGATTGTAAAGATGGCGATTGTCGCGCACAAGAAAAATCATAAAGAGCTTGTGCCTGCAGCATCGTGCGGTGCATGCCGCCAGGTGATGACGGAGTTCGAAGAACGCCAGAAGGTTCCGATGGAGGTTGTGATGATGGTCGCTGAAAACCAATGGGTAAAGTGCGCATCGGCTGAGTCGCTGCTGCCGTTCCTGTTCACCAAAGACAATCTCGATTCGCCTTCCAAGTAAGCATGCGCATTTACGCTATCGATCTTTCGCGCGATATTAATGATGAATTCTTTTCCAACCTTAAGTTGTTCACCGGCAATGAACGTCCGGTTAGTAAAAGAATTACCGAGATCGCGATCGAACTGTTTCAGAATATCCGCAGGTATAGTTCTACGCTGACGAATGCGAAGCTTGAGATCGTTAACGATCAATCGGACTATGCATGCCGGTCCGTCAACACGATTGCTTCTTCTGCTGTAACTGCGTTGACTGAAATCATCCGGCACATCAATACGCTCGATCGCAACGAATTAAAATCAACGCACACAAAAATTCTGGCCTGTAGTCTGCAAACAAAAAACAACAATCCGGGTTTAGGATTGTACAGGATTGCTCTTCGGTCGCATGCCAGGCTTAATGCATCATTCACGCAGCTTGATGCTGACCGGTTTGAGCTATCTCTTCATGTTAACCTTGCCGCGCCTCAATGAAACCTTTACAGATAAACCGCACCGATACTACACCCGCTGTAACGCTCGATTCCGAAAAGAATATTTTCGAGATCACAGGTCGTTCGGTAGCCGACAATCCTTCGGATGTTTACCAGCAAGTATTACAGTGGCTCGGCCAGTACGCACGCGATCCACGACCGGTTACGCTGGTTACATTCAAGCTTGAGTACTTTAATACGGCTTCGTCCAAGGCATTGCTGGATACACTTTCGGCCTTGTCGTTTATCCGGAATGCAAAAGTGTTGTGGTATTACCAGGAAGATGATGAAGATATGAGGGAAGCCGGAGAGGAGTTTTTTGAACTCGTGAACATTCCTTTTGAATTCAAAACTTACTAATTTAGGCGTCCTTAGCCCAAGTGGACGCGTCCAATGAGTGAAGAAATACTCAAAGCCCTAACCCAACTTTTTGCCATCATCACCAAACAGGATGGCGGGGTATCAATCAACGAGCGGCAGTTTGTAATCAACTTCTTCGAGGCTGAACTCGACCAGGACGGCATTAATGAATATCTGCAACTGTACGATGACTATTCGGGATACAGTAAAGTGGGCCTGGTGGCCGAAGAAGATCGCACGCTGGCACCTTCGGTAAAGGATTCGCTGAAGACGCTTTCGATCTGTAAAAAGATCAACAAGACACTTACGCAGAAACAAAAGACGATTGTACTGATTAAGCTGCTTGAGCTTGTGGGCTCAGACGGTCACTTTACTTCACAACGGATGGACATCATTAACACGGTGGCCGTTGTGTTTAACATTCCGCAGATTGAAAATGCCATTATTGAGAGCTTCGTTGTTTCCACCGATGAAAGCACCCTCAACTTCCCGGAAATACTAATCGTCAGTACCGAATCTGCTGGCGGTGCAGATAAGAAATACAAGCACGCACACATTCACATTAACGGCAGCCTGATTTTCATGCGTGTGCGCAGTGTGGATATGTTCTTCGTAAAATACATGGGCGAAGAACCGACAACACTCAACGGCTTTATTATGCAGCCCAAGCGTGTTTACCTGTTCTCGCACGGTAGCACCATTAAAACACAGGAAGGTGCGGCACTTTACTACAGCGATGTGGTTGCCGATTTCAATGAAGAAATTAAAACCACCAAACTGTCGTTCAACGCGAAGATTAAACTCTTCCGTTTCCGGAACCGCGCGGTTGGCTTGAGCAATGTATTTGTTTCCGAGGGCCCCGGTAAACTGATCGGAATTATGGGCGCCAGCGGTGCCGGAAAAACAACGCTGCTTCACGTACTGGCGGGCCTTGAAAAGCCGACAAAAGGCGAAGTACGGATCAACGGCTTCGATATCCATAAAGAAAAAGACAAGATACATGGCGTAATCGGTTATGTATCGCAGGACGACCTGCTGATTGAAGAGCTCACGGTTTATCAAAACCTCTATTATAATGCGAAGCTTTGTTTTGCCGATTTCTCGGAAGAACAACTGCACAAGCGTGTGATGGATGTGCTGGAGGATCTTGGTCTTGATCAGCGGAAGGATTTAAAAGTCGGAAGTGTACTGGATAAAACCATCAGCGGTGGGCAGCGCAAGCGCCTGAACATTGCTCTTGAACTGATTCGCGAGCCAGCTGTTCTCTTTTTGGATGAACCTACGTCTGGCCTCAGCTCGCGCGATTCGGAAAATGTAATCGACTTGCTGAAAGAACTTTCTTTAAAAGGCAAGCTTGTATTTGTGGTGATCCACCAGCCTTCATCGGACATCTACAAGATGTTTGACAAGATGATTATCATGGATGTGGGCGGTGTGCCGGCTTACTACGGCCCCCCGGTGGAAGCCGTGACGTACTTCAAAAAGTCGACAAACCAGGTCGACAGTAACCGTGGTCAGTGCCAGATCTGCGGTAACGTAAACCCCGAACAGATTTTTAATATCATCGAAGCAAAAGTTGTCGATGAATACGGGCAGCCTACCACAAAACGGAAGATTACCCCTGCGCAATGGCATGCCTGGTATCGCGAGCGGTTTAAGGTGCAGGTAATTGATAATGTGAAAGAGGCTCCGCCCAAGTCGCTGCAGCTCCCTTCGCGCATTAAGCAGGCCATCATTTTTACCACGCGCGATGTTCTTTCGAAGCTCAGCAACAAACAGTACCTGATGATTAACCTGCTGGAGGGCCCGCTGCTGGCGCTGATCCTGGCATTTATCATCAAATACAAGAGTGCACCGGGTGGTGCGGCGTACAGTTTCCGCTACAATGAAAACTATCCCGCGTTTCTACTGATGAGTATTATCGTTGCCTTGTTTATGGGGCTAACGGTAAGTGCGGAAGAAATCATTCACGATCGCAAAATTCTGAAGCGCGAATCGTTTCTGAACCTTAGCTGGAACAGTTACCTGGTCTCCAAGATTATCATCCTGTTCTTCCTCTCTGCCATCCAGATGCTGTGCTTTGCCCTGGTAAGTAACCTCATTCTCGAAATTGAATGGGCCATGCTTATTCCGTTCTGGCTGGTGCTGTTTACAACATCGTGTATGGCCAATGTGCTCGGGCTGAACATTTCATCGGCATTCAACTCGGCTGTAACTGTCTATGTACTGATCCCCTTGTTGCTGATTCCGCAGATGATCCTGAGCGGGTTACTGTTTAGCTTCGATAAGCTTAATAGCGCCATCAGCACAAAGGGCAAAGTTCCGATTGTAGCCGATATGATGGCATCGCGCTGGGCGTATGAAGCGATGGCTGTTTACCAGTTTAAAAACAACTCGTTCGAGAAGCCTTTCTACATCCATGAGAAGATTGAATCACAGGCGGATTTTAAGTCTTCGTTTTTTGTCGACAAGCTTACCGAAAAAAGAAAATCAATAGCAGAGAATATTCAGTCAACCGATGAGAAGGTTCGTGCACAGGCTGCAAGCGACCTGGAACTTATCCGCAAAAGCCTGAAGGATGAACCGTACAAAGAAGGTGCAGAGAAGCTTGACTTCACTTCTCCATGGACGCCCGAAATGTTTACGCCTGCCTTTGATAACACACTCGCCGGCTATTTAAGCAACTTCCGGAAAAAATATCTCGATCAATACAACGCAATCGTTACGCGCAAGGAGGCAGATATTGCCGCGCTGCAGAAATCGGGTGGCTTTGATGTGCTGGAATACAAAAACCGGTACTACAATGAAGACTTGGCAGACCTTGTTAAAAACGTTAATACGAAAGATCGCGTGCTTGAATATAAAGGCAGGTTGCTTCAACAAATTAACCCGGTGTTTAACGACCCGGATCAAACAGGCATTTTGAATTACCGGGCTCACTTCTTCGCCCCCACCAAAACGTTTTTGGGCAACCGGTTCGACACCTACTGGTTCAACTTGGCAGTGATCTGGTTTGTAACGATGATATTCTATTTCCTGCTGTATTTCCAGGCGCTCCGGAAATTGCTTGGTGCATTCAGCCGGGTTCCCCTGCCCAAGGTTTCACTTCCGAAAGTCGCGCTTCCTAAAGTTAGTTTTGCCCGAAAGAACTAAGGCACTTGTAACTTTTTGGACGGGAATGCCGAATTTATAACTTTGTAAACCCTTACTTTTCAACCATGAAAGTAGTAAAAACCGCCTTCCTTCTCGCCCTGCTAACAGCTTGTGGATCAGGTAAGACCACCGATGAACAGGCCATGCTGAACAGCATTGATTCAGCTGGCAACAAAGGCCCCCACATTTCTGAAGGGGTCATTGACGACCTGCTGCAGGAGATTCCCAGTCCGCTGGAAATCTCGGTGCTGCTCAAGCAATCAGGCAAAAAATACAATGTTGAATACCTGAATTCTGCCGATAACATTGCACGGTATAACAACAACTACCAGAAGGCGATGAACCTGGGTATTTATGGTACCGACCTCGGGTACACGAACATCTACGAGAAAAATACGGATGGTATTAAATACATGACTTCTATTAAGGGGCTGGCAGACGATCTGAACATTGGCCAGTTTTTCGACCTGGAGACTATCAGCCGGCTGGCTACCAACAGCAAGAACCTCGATTCGCTTTTGCTGATTACCACGCAGAACTTCAATAACATCAATCATTATTTCCAAACGCAGAACCGCTCGAACCTGAGCGTTTTGTTGCTTACCGGTGGCTGGCTTGAGGCTATGCACATTACCTGCAGCGTAGCGGCAGCGGACCCTAAAAACAAGGAACTGAATGAGAAGATCGGAGAGCAAAAGATCATTCTGGAGAAGATTTTAAAGCTCCTTTCCTTCTACAAGGATACGGATGCTCACATGGCATCATTATTGACTGACCTGCAAGGCCTCGAAGAAGTTTACAAAAAAGTGAACATCACATACACCTATAAAGAGTCGTCTTTTGTAGTGGTCGATGGCGTTATGGTGATCAAGGATAACAGTACAACTACCGTTGACATTACCCCCGAACTCGTAGCTGAGATAAAGAACATTTCAACTTCCATCCGAAACAAAATTGTTAGCTAAAACCCTTCTATGAAAAAGCTGATCTTATTTGCGGCAACTCTTTTTCTTTTTTCTTCTTCTGAAGTTTTCGGGCAGTGTAATTCCGAAAACCTAAGCAGTCAATGCATTCCCAAACTTGCAGCAGGCTTTAATTTTCTAAAGAGCTACAAGATTGATGGTGATGGCGGCAGTAAAGAAAAAGTGGAATACTCGTATGTTTTCCTGAAAGGGACTCAATACATGATTAATATCTGTGCCCCTGCGCAGCCAACTGACGGGATTATTGTTAGTCTTTTCGATTCGAACCGGAACAAGGTTGCCTCGAGCAAGATCGACAATCAGTTTATCAGCGCAATCGCATACCCATGCAATGCTACCGGTGTATATTACATCCAGTACACATTTGAAAAACCAAGTTCATATTGTGGCGGAAGTGCACTGGGCTTTAAACGATAAACCAACACGTATACAAAACATAGAGTCTTCCGGAATTCCGGGAGACTTTTTTATTTAACGACCATGCAGCAGCTATCCATCGAATTCAAATACACGGGCCGATATTTCAAGCTTGGAGAAATCGGACCTGAAACCCGGGCTGTATGGTTTGTTATTCACGGATACGGCCAGCTTGCTCAATATTTTCTACGGAAATTCAACACGCTTGAGCAACGCCAAATCTGTGTTATCGCACCCGAAGGTTTGTCGCATTACTATCTGGAAGATGCTGCCAGCCGCAGCAAAACCGGGAACACCCGTGTAGGTGCCAGCTGGATGACGCGTGAAAACCGGTTGCGAGACATTGAGAATTATCTCACCTATTTAAACACCGTGTTCGCCCGCGAAATAGGAACGCGAAAAGATCTCGATATAACCTTGCTTGGATTTTCGCAAGGTGCCGCAACCGTATCGCGCTGGGCGCTGAGTGATTCCATTTACTTCCGTCGGTTGATTTTGTGGGCGGGTATCCTGCCACCCGATATGGACTTCGACAAAGGAAAGCAATTGTTGCAAGCCAAAACTGTGAACGTTGTCTACGGAAAGAATGATCCGTTTCTGAATGAATCAAGGTTTGGAGAAATGAAATCCCTCGCTGAAAAACTGGGTATCACTCCGAATGAAATTGTCTTTGAAGGCGCCCATGAAATTCATGAGCCCACGTTGCTTACGCTGATTTAAGCGTCACGCTTTACATGCATGCTGCTGGCTTGTGCCGTTGGGAAAACAGTAATATCGGCCAACTGAACATGTGCAGGCCGGGTTACGGCATACAGGATAATATCCGCAATATCTTTTCCTTTCAGTGGCTCGAGCCCCTTGTAGGTTTGTGCGGCCCGCTGCGCATCGCCTTTAAAGCGGACCAGCGAAAACTCAGTCTCTACCATGCCGGGATTGATTGACGTAACTTTAATGCCGCTCGCGTTGAGGTCAATGCGCATACCCCGACTCAGTGCGTCAACCGCAAATTTGCTCGCGGAGTAAACATTTCCATTCGGGTAAACTTCTTTTCCGGCGATTGACCCGATGTTGATGATATGACCTGATTTGCGTTCGGCCATAGCCGGTACGATTTCATGACACACATACAAAAGTCCTTTTACATTGATGTCGATCATCGCATCCCAGTCATCCACATTTCCGCTTTGAATCGGGTCCAGCCCATGCGCATTACCGGCAGAGTTTACCAGCACATCAATTTGTTTCCATCCGGCCGGCAACGTTGAAATTTGCTCGTGCACCGATTTTCTGTCGCGAACATCGAAGGCCAGCGTATACACTTCGGTAAGGGATGCGAGTTTGTTCTTCAATGCATCCAGGCGATCTGCTCTGCGACCGCATAGAATCAACTTGAAATTATTTTCAGCCAGCAGCAAGGCTGTACCCTCACCGATTCCGGATGTGGCCCCGGTGATCAGAACAATTCGCTTTTGCATTATTGGAAGAGTAAGTAAATCGTGATTGTATTTGTATTTACGTAATTCAACGGCTTGCCGTATTTGTTGCGTGTGTTATCCAGAATGTTGCTCACGCCCCGCGAAAAACGTATTTCGGGAGAAAACTTAAACAGCGGAAAATACAAATCCAATCCAATGCCTGCCTCCAGGCTCATGTTCAGGTTTTTGACTTCAAGACCGTCACTGATGTTTTCAAGTTCTTTTTTTCCGGATGCTTCAATACCGGGTTTCGCTCCTCCCACCACGTACATCCGCACATTACCCCTGCGCATCGATTTATACTTCAGCAAAAAAGGAAACTCCACCATTGTTGTCTCCACAAGCTGAGCTTCGTGGGTGCCATCGGTATAATTATACCGGAGCGTGTGCTCATAAAAGGCAACTTCGGGCGTAAGGCGGAGATCGAGATAATCGTTAACCCGGTAGTTAACAATAAAGCCCAACGAAAAGCCCGGCTTCCAGTCGGGGATTACCGAATGCACCGTATCCATGGCTTTGGTTACGAAATTGTCGGCATATTTGATTTGATAGGACGTTGTATGCAATCCGATCAGGAAGCCATACGTCCACTTACGGTCATCGTAGTTGGGATTGTTGCGAGGAGCCCACTTGAATTTCTGCGCATGCGATACACCCGCTGCCAGCAATAAGCCAAGCAAAATTACTTTTGCGCGGTGTAGATCGAGCTGACGCCAAAGGTTAGTGGTGTACATGCAGTGTTTTTAAATCCGGTTTCTTTAAGAATATCGGTGAACCTGTCGCCATCCGGAAATGCTTCAACAGATTCGGGTAAATAGGTATAGGCTGATTTGTCGCGGGAAACCAAACGGCCGATTCGGGGCAAAACAAATTTGAAATAAAAATTATAAACCTGCTTAAACGGAAACCGTGTCGGGCGGGAAAACTCGAGAACAATCAGTTGTCCCTCTGGCTTCAACACACGGTTAATCTCCTGCAATCCCTGCTTCAGATTTTCAAAGTTTCTCACTCCAAATCCAACGGTAACGGCATCGAAATTATTATCCGGGAACGGCAGATTTTCAGAATCGCCCAGGCGTAATTCAATCTTTTTTGTTAGTCCTTTATCGGCGAGTTTTTTTCTGCCCACATCCAGCATCCCTTCCGAAATATCAATCCCGACAATTTTATTGGGACCGGCCTGAAGCGCCTGAATGGCAAAGTCGGCTGTACCGGTGGCGACATCCAACACCAGTTCGGGCTTTGAAGCTGAGAGGATTTTAACTGCCTTTTTTCGCCAGCGTTTATCAATGCCCAGACTTAAAAAATGATTCAGGAAATCATACCGGCCGCTGATGCTGTTAAACATCTGGGCCACCTGCTCTTTTTTCGAACTATTCTTCTCTTTGTAAGGAACAACCGTCATACGTAGGCTAACTGCAAGGCGCAAGTTGCTAAATTCTTCGCTAAGAATAACAGGGGTAAGTCGAAGGGTGTTAAAATCCTGAAGGCAGCCCTATTTCCCGGAGAGCACTTTAAATTCAACCCTTCGGTTAAGCTCGCGACCGTCCTCCTCGTCATCGTTGCTGGCCAATGGCTTTGTTGCGCCATACCCCACCGCGGAAACCCTGCGGCTATCAATGCCCTTTTTCGTGAGGAAATCTTTCACGGCTTCGGCACGCTTTTGCGAAAGGAACTTGTTGTAGTTTTTCGTTCCGACAATATCGGTATGCCCGCCAATCTCAACATTCATACCCGGGTTTTGTTGCAGCATGCGCTCCAGCTTGTTTAACTCGGTGTACGATTCCTGCTTGAACGATGCTTTGTTGAAATCGAAATAGATGTTGCGTAGAATTGTTACCAGCCCCACTTCCAGCTTTTTCATTTCAATAACTTTCATCACTACGTTTCCCTTTTCCGTGGCACCTTCCAGGCTCACGGTTTCGTTCACGAACATAAATCCTTCAGCCTCTACCGATAACTTATAATCTTTTGCATCCGTGACTTTGAATTCATATACACCCGGAGTGATCGAAGAACTTCCCACGATGATGTTGTCGCCCGCACCTTGCAGACTCACTTTCGCAGCCATGTTCTTTTTCGCAGGATCGGTAATCCGAACAATATACTTTAACGGAACTTTCTTTTTCACCGGTTCGGCAGCAGGCTGTTCTTTCTTCTCTTCTGGAACGGTGATCACATAGATGTCTTCATAGCCCAGCGCATCCTCGCGAACGGATGAATAATATGCACGCTTACCGTCTTTGGTGTGAACATAGAAGATGTCGTTATCGGGCGTGTTGATCGGGTAGCCAAGATTTTCAGGCTCACCCCAATTGCCCTTTGCATCAGCAACGCTCTTAAAGATATCATACCCTCCCATGCCTTTCCGGGCAATAGTGCTGAAGTAAAGTGTCTTATCATCGTAATCGATGAACGGGGCGTCATCGTCTTCTTCGGTATTAATGCCCGGTCCGAGGTTCTTTACATTTCCCCAGTTGCCTTTGTTATCTTTTGTTGCTTTGTAGATGTCGATTCCGCCAAACCCACCCGGACGGTTACTTGAGAAGTAAATAGTCTTCAGGTCTTTTGACAATGTTGCCGATTTCTCTTCGTAGTCGGAGTTGATGTTACCCGGCAAGGCCTTCGGTGCACCCCAGGAGTTATCCGGCTGACGTTCGCAATAGAATATATCTCCACCGCCTTTATCCGAACAGATCAACAGCATCTTACCATCGGCTGAAATGGCGAGGTTAGAATCGTGCGATGCGGTATTGATTGGTGCGCCGATATTTTTTGCTGCACTCCATTTACCGCCCGTTTTTTTAGCAATAAAGATATCCTCGAAGGGCTTGTTATCTTCATCCACATTCTCATTCAGGTTACCCTCTCTTCTTCTGGACGTAAATACAATTTCATCTTCTGCTTCATTCAGCACGGGGGCAAAATCATCCCACTCGGAGTTGATCTGATCGCCAATGTTCACAATGGAAAAATTCTTAGGGTTCGCTACAAACTCTTTTCCGTTCTGGCATTCAAAAATTCTACGATCAACGTCTTCAACCGGAATACGGTCGTTACCGTGATAATTTGGTTGTGCCGCAAGTTTCTCTTTATACCGGTTGTAGAAGTCGATCGCCTTGTCGAACTCAAGACCATATTGATAGCTTTGCCCAATCCGATATTCAATGTCGAACCGGTATTTTTTGTCGAGCTCATAAACCCGCAGCAGGTATTGCACAGCAAGGTCTTTACCAATGGTGATCAGGTGGTAATGCCCGGCTTCGAAGTTTGCGCGCACGTTGGTTGGATCGGCCGCTGCAGCCATTACATAAACTTCCCGGATTTCATTATTAGCAGTAGAGCCGGCACGCATTTCATCGGCCATGGCTAAATACTGCTCTGATTCGGCTTTTTTGTCGGCATCCTGACTGTAAGCAGCCAGATTCAACACCGCGACAGCTAAAAAAATCAGTACACAACGGATACTGTACATGTCACTAATCGGTTAGTCAAATAAAGTTATGAATAAAACGCACAAACTGCGTTGTCAATATAGAAAAAACCCTCAATTTGAGACTTCCGAATTTTCTTGATAAAACCAGTAAAACTTACATGAGGGTATCAGGACGGGGGATATTTTAGTTCATGGAGATACGTCAGGCAGAATTTGTTTCAAGTATTACCGATGTGAGGCAGTGGAAGGGTAAGCCACTTCCGGAGTTTGCGTTTATTGGAAGATCGAACGTGGGCAAATCATCGCTCATCAACATGCTCACGAACCGGAAAACGCTGGCCAAAGTATCAGGCACACCGGGCAAAACACAAACGATAAACCACTTCATCATCAACGGAACCTGGTACCTGGTCGATCTGCCGGGTTATGGCTTCGCTAGCGTAAGCAAAGACACGCATCAAACCTTTGGTAAGATCATCGATAACTACATCCGCCAAAGCGAAAAACTGTTTTTTGTTTTTGTACTGATCGACATCCGGCTCGAGCCTCAGAAGATCGATCTCAGTTTCCTCGAATGGGGCGGCACAAACGAAATTCCGCTCGGCATAATCTTTACAAAAGCAGATAAACTATCAGCCTCTAAAATAAAGCTGCATGTTGACCGCTACAGTGAGGAGTTATTGAAGCGCTGGGATGAACTGCCCCCGATCTTTGTTACATCTTCAACCCAAAAAAAGGGAAGAGACGAAGTGCTGTCATTTATCGAAAACGCGCTTCCGCAGATGCGCAAAAAATGATAGTTTTGCCACGCTTATTTTAGTACCATGACGTTAGATGATATTGCTACAATTTCCGGTAAAGGCGGACTTTTCAAAGTATTCAAACCTGCCAAATCGGGTGTAATCCTCGAATCGCTCGATGAAGCGAAAACAAAAATTGTAGCCACCGCAAACAACCGGTTGTCAATTCTCAGCGAGATTTCAATTTACACGACCACCAAAGAAGGTACTGTACCGCTGGCGGAAGTGTTGAAGAAAATACATGCAGAATACGGCAGCGATCTGGGACTGGACTCAGAAGCCGATGCAAGCGAGTTGAAATCGTTCATCAAATCGGTATTGCCCGAATACGATGAGAGCCGCGTGTATGTTTCGGATATTAAGAAACTGGTGAAGTGGTATGCTGTGCTGCTGAAATACGCTCCGGAAATTCTTGCTCCTGCAGAGGATAAAAAAGAAGAAGAGAAGGCTTAAAAGCTTTCCGCTTTCGTTACCATATTTTTTGAACCGACATAAAACGGAGTGCGCTCGTGCAACGCCTTCGGTTTGATATCCAGTACACTTATTTTTCCATTCGTTGCTTTTCCTCCAGCCTGTTCCGCAACGAAGGCAAGTGCATTGCACTCATACATCAACCTCAGTTTTCCGTTCGGGTCTTTTGCCGTAGCCGGATAAATGTAAATCCCGCCCTTCAACAGGTTGCGATGAAAATCGGCAATTAACGAGCCAATGTACCGGCCTGTATAGTTCTGGTCTTTGCAGTACGAGATATAATCCTTAACGGGTTTTGAAAACGAATTATAGGAACCCTCATTGATCGAGTAAATTTTGCCATCCGCAGGAATCTGCATATCCGGATGTGAAAGAAAATATTCACCGAGTGTTGGATCGTAGGTGAAACCATTTACCCCATGGCCGGCAGTATACACCAGCATGGTTGATGATCCATAGAGAATATAGCCTGCCGCAACCTGCTCCGATCCTTTCTGCAAAATATCTTCATCGCTGATCGGTTTGCCTACCGGGCTTTTTCTGCGATAAACCGAAAAGATCGTTCCGATTGAAACATTTACATCAATGTTTGACGATCCGTCAAGCGGATCAATCGCGATAACGTATTTACCATCGTTATTCAGATCGACAAACGATTCTGTTTCTTCCGAAATCAACGCGCATGCCTCGCCTCCTTTTGTAAGCGCTCTTGTGAATCGGATGTTTGCCAGCACATCAAGTTTCTGCTGTGCATCACCCGCGGAATTTATTGAACCGGCATTGCCCATGATGTCGATCAGCCCGGCTTTATTTACCTCCCGGTTAACCACTTTTGAAGCCAGGGCTATATCCCGCAGCAACTGCGACAACTCTCCGCTGGCGTACGCAAACTGATCCTGGTTGATCTTAATAAACCTGTCGAGGGCCGTTCCGATGGGTTGCGCGATCCGCGATTCCTCCACACTCTTTGCAGCTTGGCTTTTTACCTTCATCTTTGGGCTGAATTCGGGCTCAAAGTTAGTCCGCAAACGATTTAGTACAATAAAAATGAAGGTTTTTAAATTCGGAGGTGCCTCTCTTAAAAATGCAGGAGCCATTCAAAACATGGCTTCTATTGTTAAAGCGTATGCCGGCAGTCCCTTGCTGGTTGTTGTTTCAGCGATGGGTAAAACCACGAATGCGCTGGAGAGCATTCTCAACTCGTACACTAAGGAAGGTGACTACCACGCTGAGATTGAAGTTTTGAAGAGTTATCATTTCAGCATCTGCGATAATCTTTTTACCGATGCCGATCCGATTAAGAAAAAGATCGGATCAATCCTTGAAGAGCTTACCGAAAACCTTCACACTCCGGGCGAGTACGACCAGGTTTACGACCAAGTGATTTCGCTGGGTGAGGTACTTTCATCCATAATTGTTTCTGCTTACCTGGTGGAACAAGGACTACCGTGCCAATGGCTTGATGCCCGGAAGCATATCATCACTGATACGGCATTCCGCGAAGGAAAAGTAGACTGGAAAAAAACTGAAGAGCACATTCAGCATTTGAAGGCTGATCTGCAAGACCATATTATTCTTACACAAGGTTTTATCGGATCGAACGAGCTCGGCTTTACTACAACGCTCGGCCGTGAAGGTTCGGACTATACGGCTGCCATTTTTGCGTCATGCCTGCAGGCAGAATCCGTAACGATCTGGAAAGACGTTCCGGGAGTAATGAGTGCCGACCCGAAACGTTTGCCGGATGCGATTGTGTTTGAGGAGCTACCCTACACAGAAGCTGCCGAGATGACGTATTATGGAGCCTCGGTCATTCACCCGAAAACCATCAAGCCGCTTGCGCTGAAACAGATACCGCTTTATGTCAAGTGTTTTGATGATCATACGTTGCCGGGAACAAAGATTCATGAATGCCGGATAGACAAACTCCCACCACTGATTGTATTTAAAGATAATCAGTGCCTGCTCTCCTGCCGGGTAACGGATTATACGTTTATCAATGAAGAGCAAATCAGTATTATCTTTAATGCCCTTGCTGATCTTGATATCAAAATCAACGTCATGCAAAATTCCGCTATCTCCTTTTCGTTCTGTATCGACTTCCGCGAAAGCAAACTTAATCACCTGCTCGATCGGCTGCAGCAATACTTTGAGGTTTACTACAATACCGGCCTGACACTGATTACCGTTAAGAATTACGATGCTGTCACGTTCGATGCCTATCGAAAAAAGCACGGCATATTGATCGAGCAGTCGTCACGCTCAACATTACAAATCCTTGTCAGGAGTTGAAACGCTCCTTTTCAAGGTGGTGAATGAAGGAGTCGATTGAATGACTGAGAATATCGAATACATTCTGAAATCCGGCTTCGTCTCCGTAATACGGGTCAGGAACTTCGTCACCTGCCGGGTTCAGATCGAAGCTGCGCATAAGTTTAATTTTGTGCGAATGGTATTTGGCATTTTCAAGCCGGAGAATGTTGGTGTGGTTGCTCCGGTCCATCGCCAGGATATAATCATACGACTCGAGATCCTGCGCTGATAACTGGCGGCCGAGGTGATCGATAACAACTCCGTTTTTAAGGGCGTTCTTAATTGTCCGGGGATCGGGCGTGTCGCCAATGTGATAGTTGGCTGTTCCGCAGGAGGCAACTTCAACCCGGTCTGCCAGATTGCGCTCCTGATTTTGTGGTTAAAAATGGCTTCTGCCAAGGGTGAACGGCAAATATTCCCAAGACAAACGAAGAGAATTCTAGTTTTTTTCATGTCGTTAGCCTTCAAAATTACGGGAAAAACGGGGTTACGAAAATCTCCCCATCCGTATAAATACGCATAGCACAATTACCGAGTATTGGTTTATGAAAAGTCCTCCTCTTGCTCAGAGGGGGCTTTTCTTTTTTAGCCCGGTCTGTAGTCAAGCCCGGTCGTTAGGCAAAAAATCCTGCTCCAAGCTCGCAAAATTCAGTTACTAACTCGTACTTCGTGGCTCTTAAATCCCATGTATGGAATTCATAAAAGTTACCGAACAGTATCAGCCTGCGATCGCACTCATTCAGCTTAACCGTCCGAAAGAATTAAACGCACTCAATCCGCAACTTATGGGTGAAGTGCGTGATGCGTTGCAGCAACTCGATAAGAACGATGAAGTGAAAGTAATCATCATTACAGGAAATGATCAGGCGTTTGCCGCGGGCGCGGATATCAAACAGATGGCCGATAAATCTGCCATCGACATGCAGATCATGGATCAATTCAGCACATGGGATCAGATCCGAAAAACCAAAAAGCCCATCATTGCAGCTGTCTCAGGATTTGCATTGGGCGGTGGTTGTGAGTTTGTGATGACATGCGACATGGTGATTGCTTCGGAGACTGCGAAGTTTGGCCAGCCGGAAATAAAAATCGGTACGATTCCCGGAGCCGGAGGAACACAACGCCTCACCAAAGCTGTTGGTAAAGCCAAGGCCATGGAATTAATTCTCACCGGAAGATTTCTTTCTGCGCAGGAAGCACATTTTTACGGATTGGTTAACAAAGTTGTTCCGGTTGAAATGTACATGCACAAAGCGGTAGAGCTTGCGAAAGAAATTGCACAGATGTCGCCCGTTGCGGTACAGCTTGCGAAGGAAGCTATCAACCGATCATTCGAAACACAACTTGATGAAGGCCTGATGTTCGAACGTAAAAATTTCTACCTCACATTTGCATCAGAAGATCAAAAGGAAGGAATGAAAGCGTTCATCGAAAAGCGAAAACCTGTCTTCAAAGGAAAATAAAAAAAGCCCTGCATGAGCGGGGCTTTTCTTTTTCATAGAGTCGGTTGTCTTAGAGAACGCTCTTGTTCTCGCGGATAGAGAATCCAAGGCCAACGTTAATCATCTTGTATTTCTGAAGCGTGTAATCGCCCACCAGGTAGATAGGACCGAACTTCAGGCGCATACCGGCCGTAAAGCGCATGCTTTTGTTTTTGATGCTCATAGCAACCGGGTCTTTAACTTCGAAATCGTCAGGAGTTGCCTGAATGGTATATGTTCCGTTAACGTTAACTTTTGTATTTATCATCGAATATCCAACACCTCCATAAACCGTCAGGACAGCAATGCGCTTCGATACCAACAACTGGTAAACCATTGAGTTGAATTTATATTCACCCATCCCGTCAGTGCTTCCCGGACGGGAGTCACCCGGGTCAACATTTTGATATGAAAGATCGGTTGTTCCCTTCAGTGAGTTATAAGCAACCAATACCGAAAGATCGAATGGGAGAAGTTTTATGCCACGAATGTGCTGCTTGATGTCGTGCTGAATACCGATTCCAAACATCGAAACGCTTGACTGGCCGGCTTCAACTTTTGGAATAAAGCGCAATTTCAAATCGGTGTTCTTAACAATACCAATCCCAAGCTGTGCTACTGGCACCGGAATTCCGGCAAACCCGATTTTGTCTTTCACAGCAAGTCCTTCCGGTCCTGAAAAGCTAATGGTTTGTGCGGGCAATGAACCGCTTCCGTCCGGATCATAGGTAGCGGAATAACTGGTTTCATCTTTCGGTCCGAAAAAGGTAGGAGCCTTGCGGGTTGGATCGTATGGATCGGTGGAGCCGTTATTGCGTGCGCCATCATACGTGGTAACAGACAATCCCAGTTTATTCGGATTGAAATAATCATCCGAAGTCGGGATCATCGCCAGGTTGACCGACACACCAAAATCAATTCCGAATGTTTTATGAGTTGCCGCGGTGTTATACCAGTTGCCGGTCATACCATATGACAAACTCTTAACGGTCGGTTCAATGTATGCGCTGATCAACTTGGATGCGTCTTTTCCACCTGCATTCAAAAATTTGGCGATGTCTTCCTGATTTTGCGCCATTGAGGCTGTCCATATCAGGCAAACAAGGGTCGTTAGGGGAAGTACTTTTTTAGATACCTTGATCATATTTATTGGTTTTCGGTTCAGATAATGGTCATGAATCCGAAATTAGGAATTTTGGTAATCATGCTCATTCAAAACTTTTAAAATTATTTCCTAAGGCCAAGGGAATCAGGCGGTAATGTTAATATTTTAGTGCCCCATGTTACTTGTCTATAATTCGCTTCTTCTGATTATCCGTGTCGGGTACTCCATAGCAGGGTTATTTAATGCCAAAGCCCGGGCCTTCAACGATGGCCGCAGTCGCATCTTCGAAAACCTTAGATTACACCTCACGCCCAATACAGCGCCCATTATTTGGGTACACTGCGCATCGCTGGGTGAATTTGAGCAAGGAAGGCCGGTTATCGAAAAACTAAAACAGGAATTTCCGCGCTATAAAATACTGCTCACGTTTTTTTCGCCTTCTGGCTATGAGGTCAGGAAAAATTACGCGCAAGCCGACTACATTTTCTATCTGCCGTGGGATACCAAACGTAACGCGTCACAGTTTGTGTCTATCGTTCGCCCCTCGCTTGCGATCTTTATCAAGTACGAATTCTGGTACCATTATTCAACCCAGTTGAAGAAACGTCAGATACCTTTGCTTTCCGTTTCGTCTATTTTCCGCGAACAGCAGCTTTTCTTTAAAAGTTATGGTGGCTTTTATCGTAAGATTCTCTTCAACTTCACGCATTTCTTTGTGCAGAACGATGAATCCGTAAAGTTGCTCAAGAAACTTGGACTTAAGAATTACACAAAGGCTGGCGACACCCGATTTGACCGCGTAAAAGAACTGGTAAACAATGGTAGCGGTGTACCAATTGCCGAACAATTTAAAGCACACGATAAGGTGATGGTGATCGGCAGCTGCTGGCCCGAAGACCTCGAAGTGATTATTCCGTTCATTAACGAAAATTATCACCACCTGAAATTCATCATTGCCCCGCATGAGATCTCAGAATCACTTATCAGCAATCTTGAACAATCACTGAACGCGGAAAAAATCCGGTACTCGCAAGCCGCAGACGGAAAACCTGAGGACGCACATGTGCTGATCATCGATAATGTAGGCATGTTAAGCAGGCTGTATCGCTACGGAGAATTTGCATACATCGGTGGCGCATTTGGAAAAGGGCTGCATAACATTCTGGAAGCTGCATGTTATGGAATTCCAATCTTCTTCGGAAATCAATCCTATCAAAAATTCCAGGAAGCAGTTGATTTAATCAACCGCGGTGGAGCGTTTGATGTGGCTGACTATCGCGACTTCAAAACCAAATACGAAGCGGTGAACGTGCCCCAGAATTTTTTACTGGCCTGCGAAGTTACACGTCAGTATGTGGAAGAGAACCTGGGTGCAACAGAAAAGGTGATGCAGTACGGCCGAAACTTATTGACTACGAATGCGTAACATTGCTCCATGAAAGGACTCGTGATGCGGTCGACCGGTTCGTGGTATAATGTGCTGACGGAAAACAATACCGTGATTACTGCGCGCATGCGCGGAAAATTTCGACTTGAAGGAATTAAAGAAACCAACCCGGTAGCCGTGGGCGATCGTGTAGTTGTGGATGCTGAAAACAACGAGGCAACCATCACTGAAATTCTCGATCGCGAAAATTACATGGTCCGGCAATCTGTTAAGAAGGCCAATCAGGCTCATGTAATCGCCGCCAATATCGATCAGGCGATGATTGTTGCAACGCTAAAATTACCGCGTACATCGATGGGGTTTATCGACCGTTTTCTCGTTGCTGCTGAATCCTTCAGAATCCCACAGGTAGTGGTATTCAATAAAAAAGATTTGCTGAGCGAAAGTGAATTAGCCGAACAAGCGGAATTGATCGACACCTATAAAAAGATTGGCGTGACCTGCATCGAAACCTCTGCCTTAAACGAATCACAGCAACAGGTACGCGATCTGCTCGAAGGAAAAGTAACGTTACTTTCCGGTCATTCGGGCGTTGGTAAATCAACCTTGTTGAATAAAATCTCACCGGAAGCTGCACAGAAAACAAGCGAGATTTCCGACTACTCGGAAAAAGGAACCCATACCACCACGTTTGCCGAGATGTTCAGGTTGAACGACAAAACATTTATTATTGACACCCCGGGCATCAAAGAATTCGGATTGATTGATATGTCGCGCGAAGAATTGTCGGACTACTTTCCTGAAATGCGTGACGTTCGTCTGAATTGCAAGTTCGGTGCACGCTGCCTGCATTTGAACGAGCCTAAATGTGCCGTGCTCAATGCGGTGGAGAAAGGTGAGATTGCGCAAAGCCGGTATGCCAGCTACTACAGCATGGTAATGGGTGAAGACAACCGGAAATGATCAGTACTTCTTGCGCGTGTTGCGGATCATCAACATAAAAAACTTCATCGCAGTTATCCAGTTCAGCAAACGGAGGTTAAGCCCGATTTCATAGCGAATACGCTTGTGAAGCGCTGCCTGCTCTTCAGCCGTATTATTCAGTCGCAAAATCTTTTCACAAACCATTAAAGTCGATTTCGAATGAGGACTGAACAGCTTAAACTGTTTTGCGCCTAACGAATTTTTGAATACCCGTTTCCTCACAAGGATTTCAGGTGAATACACATATTGAAATGCACGTGACGACCGCACCCAAAAGTCAAAATCTTCGTACGACAAACTTTCATCATAGCCGCCCAACACTTCCGCAACCTGTCGCGTAAACATCACGGTAGGCGGACAAATAAAATACCGCTCAATCACTTGTTTATAGATATCTCCTTGCGGAATTGTTCCATGCGGAAAGCGATCCGAATGATTATACAAATGCGTACCATATGCATCAATAATTTCAGCATCCGAAAAATGAACGCCAAACCTCTCTCCCCTCTCATGAAGTTTTTTTTCACCAACTTCAACCCGATTGGGCAACAAAACATCATCGGCCGCCAGGTCAATAATAAATGATCCTTTCGCAAGCGCAAGTCCGCGATTGAACGCTTTGCAGTTGCCAAGATTTTCTGATAACGCCAGAAAGTTTACTGCAGGATTTGAACCAACGAGACTCCGAATAACATTTACACTGTTGTCGGTACTGGCATCGTCTACCACGATCAGTTGAATGTTCTTGTGTGTTTGATTCAATACCGAACGAATCGCTTCCTCCACAAACCGCTCGTGGTTGTAGCATAAACAAATCACACTTACCAGCGGCAGTTCCATCAGGCGATCTTTTTCGTAAAGGTAAGTTTTCGTGACGGCCGTGCGCCCAGGTGAAGTTTAAAGTTTAATAGTGATTCGCTGAGTGCGCCATCCGGATTAGACGTACCCAAATCAAGCAATGTGATTTTTTGCTGCTGGCAAACCTGATACAATCCTTCGTTCAACAAAACCACGGGACTTACGTGATCATAATCCGGGCTATGATCGTGATAAAAATTGTATAAAACATTTTCATAAACCCGAATCGAAATATTAGCTGCCGCAAGTTGATTTTTATCGCTTACAGCTGTGAGAAGAACACGTTCCGGAAATGCGTTCGCGAGTTTTTCAATTTCTGCAAAAGACATGCTTACTGCATAGCCTTTCTCTGCCCGGCATGCCTCGAGAAATGTATAAATTTTCTGAAGCTGACCGGAAGGCAACACCTCAAACTTCAATTCCGCCTCACGGCACTTGCGCAATCTCTTTTTTTCCGAACGATGCAATCCGGACTCAAATGATTTTCCGGTGACGGGAATGATTGCGCTGGTTTCTGCAGATTGAATTTTATACCCCGCTGCCTGTAGTGCAATTTCAGCATCCAAGTTCTTTTCAGGCGCGTACAACTCCGGCTGATGCTTCAGGTGAATAACATTGACGCTCTTGTCTTTCAGCCTGCTTTCACAGAACCCAATAAATTCGTGAAGTGTTGACTGGCTAATGAAATCCGAAAACAAAAAGGATCCGAAGGGGCTACGAAAAGGGCTTTTTGCTTCCTGCTCCTGCACGTTAAAATGAACAATGCCTTCCACAAATCGGTCGCTGCGAATGTAAAACGTATACCAGCCTTCCGGTGATTGCAAAATCAAATGCTTCGGATCATGGAAAATCCCTGCGTCAAAATGAAAGGTCAGTCCTTCCGGTAATCCTTCATGAAACGAGAACTGCACATTAGTAGGGAACACCCATTTTCTTGTAGATGAAATGCATCAGCCAGGCAGGGCCGATCATCAGGAACTGCAGGTCTTTAAAGAACGAAGGTTTTTTGCCCTCCACCTTATGCCCGTAAAATTGACCAATCCATGCGCCAACAAAAATGATCACACAAATCAGCCAAAGCGGAGCAATATTCAGTTGAACGATCAGGTTGCACAGCACCAGGCATAGCAACCCGAAGGCAGTCATGCCGATTGCGAGCGGAATCGAAAGCGAAACATAATATACGATCACGAGGATCAGCAATACCGTGGCCCAATTTGCGTAGGGATTTCCATCTGTTAAACGTAGTAGTGGTTCGGCCGGGATCGAAGCAATCAGCCCCACGATGCTGAAAAAAATCAGCGGCACACAAATCCAGTGAATGGTCTTGTTGGTCGGGTTCTGGTGACTTTCACCATACTCGTTAAAGAGTGCATCAATTTTTTTCATACGACAAATGGTTCGATGTGAAGGTACTAAAATCCGGTCACGAAACCTTTGTTTTAACCTTATCCCAGCTCTTGATCTGCCAGAAGATTTTGCCCGTTGTCAGGTGATTTCCCTGCGCATCGTGAATTTTTACCTCGCACGGAACAACGACCGCATCCTGCGATTTCAATGGCGTAATAATGTTCTCATCAAGCCACGCTTGCGAAATAGAAAACTCGGCATACGAATCCATTTTACCCTGATAGTGATAGTCCATTTCCAGCCGAGGCATGATCAACCGGTATTTCTTCATATGAAGATTACTGATGAGCAGGAAACCCGTGGTGAACTCAGAGATTGTAGCAAGCGAGCAGGCATGCAACCCACGAATGTGATTAAAGTTTCTTCGCCTATAGGGAATCAATGTTTTTATTCTGAAATCCGAAATCTCTACGATCTTAAATCCGTGCGGCTTATTAAACGGGATCATCCGCGCAAGCGACCAATTTAAAATGGATCTGTAAAACGATGACGTTTTGGCTTTCTGCAGAATTTTATCGGGGTTGAGCATGTGCTGCGGAATTATGTTATGAAAGTTACCGGAAATTTATGTAACCCCTAACGTGGGATTGCGTTTGCGATTCTAATATCAGAATAAACTTCTGGTACGCCTGCCAAAACCCCGCAATCAACTATTTCAACCAACCCCTTGAAACAGCCATGGAAAAGACTGTCCGTATTTTTTCTGCCCTTAAAGAAAAGTTCTCTCCAATCGATTTTGTACTAATGGCACCGGCCGCACTCGTAATTCTTCATGGATTTATGAGGTGACGGATGTATTTTGAGGCATGAAAAAAGTACTTGTGCTTGGTGCCGGCCTGGTGGGTAAAGCCATGGCGATCGATCTTTCAAAAAAATTTGATGTAACGTCTGCCGACTTCAGTGAAGAAGCACTTGCGGTGTTGAAACAGTTTAACATCAAAACACAACGCCTTGATTTTTCGGATCTGAAAGCACTCGCACAAATCGTGCAGCAAGCAGACCTCGTGATTGGGGCCGTTCCCGGATTCATGGGTTTTCAAACGGTGAAGACTGTGATCGAAGCAGGAAAGAACATGGTCGATATTTCTTTCTTTCCGGAAGACCCGTTTCTGCTGGATGACCTTGCCAAAAAACATAACGTAACCATCGTCACCGACTGTGGAGTGGCACCCGGCATGGGTAACATCATTCTGGGTTACCACAACAAACGCATGGCTGTTAAGTCGTATGAATGTTTGGTTGGCGGACTTCCCGTGGTGCGGGAATGGCCGTACGAGTACAAAGCTGTATTCTCTCCGATAGACGTAATTGAAGAATACGTACGCCCGGCACGGTATGTACAAAGCGGAGAGATTGTTATCAAAGAAGCATTGAGCGATTCGGAGCTAATCAAGTTTGAAGGTGTCGGAACATTGGAGTCATGGAACTCAGACGGATTGCGTTCGCTGATCAAAACAATGCCTAACATTCCGAACATGATTGAAAAGACGTTACGGTATCCGGGAAATATTGAATACCTGCGCGTACTTCGCGAAAGCGGTTTCTTTTCCTACGAAGAACTTGATGTAAAAGGTCAGAAAGTAAGACCGATTGATCTTACTGCGAAACTTTTATTCCCGAAGTGGAAATTAAAACCGGGCGAAGAAGAATTTACGGTAATGCGCATCCGCGTGAGCGGAGATGAAAATGGTGTGAAGAAAACCTATCAATACAATCTTCTCGACCGGACTGATAAGGCAACCGGCACACTATCGATGGCCCGCACAACGGGGTACACGTGCACTGCAGCCGCCAATCTTGTTGCCGATGGTAAGTTCACGCGAAAAGGAATTTGCCCGCCTGAATATTTAGGGGAAGAGCAAAGTCATTTTGATTTTATTCAACAATACCTGAAAGAGCGAAACGTAAATTACCAGGTTACTACTAAGTAGTTAATCGCTACACGAGTTTACTCTTCCGGTATCCGTACGCAAAGTAGATAACTAAACCAAAGGCCATCCAGATGAAGAAGTAGCCCCAGCTATCGGCTGGAATTTCGATCATCAGGTACGAGCAGAACAGCACACCCAATATTGGAATCACGGAATATTTCTTAACGATTGTAAGAACAGTTAGCACAAACGCCAATACCAGGAAAATTGTAAACAGAACTTTATCTGCCGCCATATCCCCATCGAACAACGTTGTAATGCGCGTGCGAAACAGGTAAACAAACAGCGCGAACAATATTGGCACAATGAATCGGCCGTTAATGTAAGGCAAACGGAATTTCCCAACTTCCTTTTCAATGCGCGGCAGCATCAACACCCCGCCCGACACGAGTACAAACGCAAACAGCGTTCCGATACTGGTCATGTTAGTCATGAAGCCGCTTTCCATAAACAGAGCCGGAACGGCCACAATAATACCCGTAACAATGGTTGCAAAGGATGGTGTCTGATATTTCGGGTGAATCGTCTGGAATTTTTTCGGCAGCAAACCATCACGACTCATGCTCATCCAGATTCGCGGCTGACCGAGCTGAAAGACCAGCAACACGCTTGTTGTCGCTACGACCGCACTTACGGAGACAATCTTTTCAATCCACGGTGCGCGATTTTCAAACACGAATGCCAAGGGATCGTTAATGCCATTAAACTTGGAATAATTTTCAATACCAGTGAGCACGAGGGCTATCAGTACATACAGTGCTGTACAGATTAACAGCGAGTAGATCATCCCGCGAGGAATATCTCGCTGGGGATTTTTACATTCTTCTGCGGTAGTTGAAATGGCATCAAACCCGATGTACGCGTAAAATACTGCTGAGACTCCTTTCAATACACCTTCAAACCGGTTTGGAAGAAATGGCGTCCAGTTATTAACATCTACGAAGAACGCTCCTGCAATGATCACGAAAATGATTACAGCAACCTTAAACACCACCATGTAATTGGCGGAGTTCTTACTTTCTTTAATGCCGATGTACGCGAGCCATGTAATTAATCCAACAACAATAAATGCAGGGAGATTAAAAAACACGGGCATATCTCCAATCCGTGGAGCACTGTTCCAGGCGTTTATTGCAAACTGATACTTGCTTACATCCGCAGCGTTTGAAAGATCACCTGTAGCCATAAATTCAGTGGCTGAAGTAAATGCTGCCTTAGCCGTTGAGTAGTCGATCAGCATCCAGGCGGGCAGATGAATATCAAAGATGTGTACGAGCAGGTTGTTGAAATAGGTACTCCACGAAATCGCTACGACAATATTTCCGATTGCGTATTCCAGGATCAATGCCCAGCCAATAATCCAGGCAATAATTTCACCGAATACAACATACGAGTAAGTGTATGCACTTCCGGATACCGGAACGCGACTGGCAAACTCCGCATAGCACAACGCTGAAAACCCACAGGTAACAGCCGTAATAACAAAGAGAAGCGATACTCCGGGTCCGCCATTAAACGCTGCCTGACCGATGGTTGAAAAAACACCCGCCCCGATTACCGCAGCGATACCCATAGCTGTGAGATCGCGCACTCCGAGCACCTTGTTTAACTGATGCCCGTGCCCATCGGGCACAACGTTGGAGATTGGTTTCTTACGAAAGATAGAGCCAGCCATGGTTCAAGTTTTAGGAACCGTAAAGTAGCAAAATTTGCATCAGGATACATGGATTACCGGATTGCCGGAAGAAATCTTGCCCGAACCATGTACTGAAAATCGCGCACGAGCATTTTCACATGCCCCGAAGTGGTTTATATTTGCCCTTTCTGAAAGAATGAGTGGGGTGAATCCAGGCAAAACTATCTCGCATGACGAGATCAATGCGCTTCCGCTGAAAGCGTTCATGGGCGACATTCAGCTTGTTACAAAAGCTGCACACCTTCCTGACGTATTTGCTGAAATCCAAAAACATGAAGTCGTTGGCTTTGATACGGAAACCAAGCCGGCGTTTGTAAAAGGACAAGTATTCAAAGTCGCGTTGCTGCAATTGGCGATTCCCCAAAAAGTTTTCCTGATCCGGTTAAACTTCACAGGACTTACTCCGGAGATCACCCGTTTTTTTGAAAATGAAAATGTTATCAAAGCGGGTGTGGGTCTTCGTGATGATATCAAAACACTTCACCGCTTGGGAAAATTTACTCCCGCAGGTTTTGCTGAATTGTCTACGATGGCGCGCGAAACCGGGCTTGAAGTAGAGAGTGTAAAAAAGTTAACAGCACTGTTGCTGGGATTCCGGATTTCAAAAGGCGCACAAACATCCAACTGGGAAGCAGAACAACTGAATGAAAAACAGATTGTTTATGCCGCGACTGACGCGTGGGTTTGTCTGGAGATTTATAAGAAATTAAAAAAGGGCTCGTAAGCCCTTTCCTATAAATACCATAACTTTTAATCAGACCGGCGTGTGGCTTAGAATCGGGGATTCTTCGCTTCGCTCAGAATGACGGTTAATCAAACTTTACTCTTTCTTCGTAGAACCTTTGCCGGAAATTGAATTTCTCATTTCGGTATCAGCCTGAACGTTCTGCATTTTATAGTAATCCATTACACCCAGATTCCCTTTTGTAAACGCTTCGGCCATGGCTTTTGGAATTTCCGCTTCAGCCTGGATTACGTTCGCACGGGCTTCCTGTGCTTTCGCAATCATTTCCTGTTCCAACGCAACCGCCATCGCGCGTCTTTCCTCAGCTTTCGCTTCGGCAACTTTCAAGTCGGCCGTTGCCTGATCGATCTGCAGTTTCGCACCGATGTTAGCACCAACGTCTACGTCAGCAATATCAATCGAAAGAATTTCAAACGCGGTACCAGCATCCAATCCGCGTGACAACACGAGTTTTGAAATCTTATCCGGACTTTCCAATACTTCTTTATGTGATTTAGCCGAACCGATAGACGATACGATACCTTCACCTACTCGCGCAAGGATTGTGTCTTCACCGGCACCACCCACCAATTGCTGAATGCTCGCACGAACCGTTACACGCGCAACCGCAATCAACTGAATACCATCAGCCGCTACAGCCGCAACTTTAGGTGTCGTGATAACTTTCGGGTTAACGGAAATCTGAACCGCCTGAAACACATCACGGCCCGCGAGATCAATCGCAGTAGCCTGTTTGAATTCGAGGTGAATGTTTGCTTTATCAGCAGAAATCAATGCACGGATTACATTCGGTACGTTTCCGCCCGCGAGATAGTGGGTTTCAAGTTCGTTCGATGTGAGTTTCAAACCCGCCTTTGTTGCTGTGATCAACGATTCTACGATAACGCGCGGTGGCACTTTACGGATACGCATGAACACAAGTTCCACTAACCCCACACGTACGCCCGAGAACAAAGCCGTGATCCACAGGTTAACCGGAACGAAATAAAGAAAAATGAAAAACAGGATTATACCTGCAAAGACTATCACTAAAAGTGCTACGCCATCCATAATGTTGAGGTTAAATATTGGGGGTTTACTGAATTGGTTCTACTAAAATATCATTCGAGCGGATTTTTACGATTCGGATGCGAATTGCATTCGACACATATTCACCGCCTGTTTTCACTTCAAAAATTTTTCCCTGAAAGTCTGCCGTACCGATCGGACGAAGTGCTGAAACAGTCACACCTTCTTCACCCTCTGTTAGTTGTGCAGTCAGGCCTTCATTAAATCTGCTTTTAATGGCCGATTTATTGGCGAGCTTGTTCCAAGCACCATTGCGAAAGCTCAGATAAAGCGCCACGCCCGTAGCAAGCCCGGTTCCAAGCAGTACATAAAAGCCAATATCATTTCCGTATTGTTTGTATGAAAAGATAACGCCCGCGATCATAAAGATTGCGCCCAGGAAGCCAACAACAGTTGTGCCGGGGATAAAAACGATCTCCGCAATAATCAGCACGATGCCAGCCAGGATAAGCGCTGCGATAATCAACCACATAAGGCAATAGAATTCAGGGATTTAAAAGTACACAATTGCGCATCAATATGCTTGCGCGAAAAGCACCCTTTTCGAAGAAGGTTTCCCTGAATACACACACGTACCGGTCTCGTCCGGTGCATCCAGCGGAATGCAGCGGATGGTTGCCTTGGTTGCTTCTTTAATAGCAGCCTCGGTTTCTTTCGTTCCATCCCAGTGTGCGAGCACAAAACCACCTTTTTCTTCCATGACTTTTTTAAAGTCATCGAAGTTATCAACGCGGGTGGTCATTTCTTCGCGCAGTTTCAACGCCTTCTGATGTATGTTCTTTTGAATTTCATCCAGCAATACAAGCACGTCAACCGCCACGGTTTCCATGTTCATGACCTTCTTCTCTTTTGTATCCCTGCGGGCAACTTCAACCGTTCCGTTTTCCAGATCGCGCGGACCAATCGCCAGGCGCACAGGTACGCCTTTCAGTTCCCATTCGGCAAACTTAAAGCCCGGCTTGTGCGTGTCGCGGTTATCGAACTTTACCGTGATGTTGTGCTTCCGGAGTTCGGCACTGATTTCATTCACCTTAGCAGAAATTTTTTCGAATTCTTCATCAGTCTTGAAGATCGGAACAATTACGACATGAATGGGTGCCAGCTTTGGCGGAAGCACCAGGCCATCGTCATCCGAGTGAGCCATAATCAAGGCCCCCATCAGGCGGGTACTTACTCCCCACGATGTTCCCCATACATAATCAAGCTTGCCGTCTTTACCGGCAAATTGTACATCAAATGCTTTCGCGAAATTTTGTCCGAGGAAGTGTGACGTACCGGCCTGCAACGCTTTGCCGTCCTGCATCAATCCTTCAATGCAATACGTATCGATCGCACCCGGAAATTTTTCACCTTCCGATTTTTTTCCTTTCACAACCGGTAACGCCATGTGACGTTCCGCGAAGTCGGCATACACATCCAGCATCTGTAACGTTTCTTTCACCGCTTCATCCGCAGTTGAGTGGGCCGTATGGCCTTCCTGCCAAAGGAATTCTGCCGTACGCAAAAACAATCTTGTACGCATTTCCCAGCGCACCACGTTAGCCCACTGGTTAATCAGGATCGGAAGATCCCGGTAGGATTGAATCCACTTTTTATAGGAGTTCCAGATCACCGTTTCGGATGTCGGACGAACAATTAACTCTTCCTCCAGTTTTGCTTCAGGATCTACCACTACGCCTTTTCCATCCTCTGAATTCTTGAGGCGGTAATGCGTTACGATCGCGCATTCTTTTGCGAATCCTTCAACGTGACTGGCTTCCTTTGCGAGGTAAGATTTAGGGATGAACAACGGGAAATATGCGTTAACATGACCGGTGTCTTTAAACATCTTGTCAAGCGTTTGCTGCATTTTCTCCCAGATGCTATACCCATAGGGTTTGATAACCATGCACCCGCGTACTTCAGAATGTTCGGCCAGGTCGGCCTTTTTCACTAACTCGTTGTACCACTGCGAGTAATCCTCACTTCTGCTGGTTAATTCTTTGCCCATGTTGGTATAATTATTGCACTTTTTGAACTATCCGGCAAATATAAAGCAGGAAGGTTTGGAATAAAGGGGTAAGTGCAATTTCTGTAGTCTTTACTCTGCCAAATTCGTAGGTTTAGGAACACTTTTCACCCGTTTATACGTTATACTACCAACCTAACTATCGGCATTATGAAAACTAGAATCGTGTTAGCAGGCTTATTGGCAATGGGGATAGCGCTGGAGGTTTCTGCTCAGCGCGTTGAAAATGACGATATGTATTTCCGCGGTAAGGATCGCGAGCGTAACAAGTCGATTGAGGCTGAAGCAAGCTACGCTTCAGCAAAGACTAAAAAACATCAACAAGAAGAGGAGACGGTTGCGGAGGATGAAGATAACACAAATCCTACCGACAGCTACTCGGCCCGGAATGTAAATCCGGAGTATGTGTCACGCGCAAACTCGGAAAAGGCAAGCGAGGACGAAACCAATTACTATCTGGAAGGCTACGCACCTCCGGCTTCTACAACAACAAATTTTAACAACAGTTACTATAACAACGCAAACTGGGCACGCAACAGCTATTATGCTAACGCGATGTGGAACAGCCCATATTACGGCATGGGATACTATAGTCCCTGGGCAAGCCCGTACTACGGTGGCGGTTTTTATGATCCGTGGATGAGCCCTTATTCTACCATGGGCTATGGAATGGGTCCGTCTTATGGATGGCGCACCGGTTGGTCGATGTCGTTTACCTTTGGCAATTACTGGAGCCCGTGGGGATATGGCTATGGCGGCTATCCTTACTACGGTGGCGGATACGCGTATGGCTACCCTTCCTATTATTATGGCGGAGGTGGCTATTACCACGAGTCATCAAGAGGAAATTATGGCAAGCGTCCGTCACGTCACTCTGCGGCAGTTACACCTACGCAACCTACGGTTTCCCGTACCCGCACACTAACAGGCGACAATACCGCTAACGTAACCGGAAGAACACGTACCCGTCAGGTGCAGGATGATTATTATGTTCGTCCTTCGCGTAGAAACACCGGATTTAATCCGGGGATGAGTCCTTCCAGCACACGGACGTTCGATAATCCGGGTTTCTCTAATCCTTCCAGCAGGCCTTCGAGAACACGCGATGTATTTAGTCAGCCATCAACGCCCTCCCGTACTCCTTCTTATACACCCTCTTACTCTCCGTCAAGAAGCTCGGGCGGTGGTGGCGGTGGCGGTGGCGGAGGCGGAGGCGGTGGTTCAAGTCCGCGCCCACGAGGAAGAGGATAAACTTTCAATTTTTTAACCGTATTCAATATGAGGTCTTTTCAAATAAGCCTTGGTGTTATTCTCATGTTCATTTGCAGCGGAGTATTTGCGCAAGGATTTGTTGAAAACGCTCTTTTGTTTAGCAGAACACGAACCGGTGGAAGCGCGCGGATCCAGGGAATGGGCGGCGCGCAGGTTGCATTGGGTGGCGACTATAGTTCGGCATTGGCGAACCCGGCAGGACTTGGTATGTACAACCGGTCAGAATTTACATTCACGCCGGGCCTAAACTTTTATAACTCTAACTCCACACTGCTGGGTCATACCGGCACAAACACGGCCGAAGATTCAAAAACTGTTTTTAACATTCCCGGATTAAGCTATGTACATCACAGTCCGCGCGAAGCGGGCAACTTCCTTGGCGGATCATTCGCCGTTACCATGACCCGGACCAACGATTTCCAGAACGCGTTCCGATATCAAGGGATTGACAGTGAAACATCGATCATCGATTATTTTGAACAGCGGGCCCAGGGTTATTCCATCAATACCGTTCCGGATCCCTATGGCGATACTCCGCTTTTAAATTTTGATGCACCCGAAGGCCTGGCTTACCAGACTTTTTTGATAACACCTTATAATGAGGATCCGGGTAATACTTCACCTTCCCTTCCATACGACTACATCAACTATTTTTCAGAACTCGATACGGTGGGCACTGATGAAGTGCGAACCGTTCACAAAAACGGCCGCGTTAATCTGCGCGGTGCGCAGTATCAATGGTCATTCGCGTATGGCGGAAACATTGCAGATAAGTTCTTCTTCGGTGCAGCTGTGGGAGTTACCACATTGCGGTACAAATATTCATCAGCGTATTCCGAAAGCAACTATACGTTCAGCAGTGGATACCCGTCACCCCTTGACGATTTGACATTAAACGAAAACATCGAGATTGACGGATCGGGCGTGAATCTTACCCTTGGGGTAATTTACCGATTCGTTGACTTTGCGCAGATAGGTGTATCGCTCGTGACACCCACGTATTATAACCTGACGGACACCTATAGTGCCCGGCTCAGAGCGAACTGGAACACCCGCTCCGCGCAGGATGAATCTTCAGAGCCAATTGTTTCGGAATACAATCTGACAACGCCTTTGAAGTTAAGCACCGGCATTGCCGTTTTCGCGGGCAAGTACGGAGTTATCTCAGGTGATGTTGAGTTCGTGAATTACAGCAAGGCAAAATATAATTCCAACAGTCCGGGGGTTACGTTCAAACCCGACAACAACGATATCAAATATTATTACTCGAATGTCATCAACTATCGCCTGGGGGCCGAAGCGCGCCTCGGCATTGTTCGGTTGCGTGGCGGTTATAACCTTCAGAACAATCCTTACAAAAGCGCGCTCAAGCTTGGAAGCAACGTTACAACGCTCAGCGGAGGCGTTGGCATAAAGCTCGACAAATTCTTCATCGATGGAACATTTCTGAATACACGTTATAACTCTTCTTACAGTCCTTATACCGTGACAGGCAAAAACAACAAAGTAGTTGGCCCGGTGGCGCGCCTGAAGAACACGATGAACAGCGCGATGCTAACCGTTGGATTTACGTTTTAATTCTGCAAGAATTTCGGTTGGCGATGGTGTGCTTGTGAACGTCAAGTCTGCCTTCGAATAGAATGGCATTCTAACATCTAATAAACCTGTAAGTTTTCCCCTAAGTTTCTGGGGATCAGATTCCATCAATAACGGTCGGAGCTGATGCTCTTGCGTTTTGGCAAACCGGTCTGCAATTTCAGAGACGGGTACGTTCAGGAAAATCGTTTTTCCCGAGGCATTCATAAAATCCATGTTACCATGAAAGCAGGGAGTTCCACCTCCGCATGCCATCACAAATTTTTCAATCTTACTTTGCTGCCGCAAGGCCACGGCTTCCAGGCTCCTGAAATATTCTTCACCTTGCTCTGAGAAAATTGACGAAACGGTTTTTCCGCTCTCCTGCTCAATGGCCTGATCAAGGTCGATGAACGGAACCGCGGCCTCATCGGCAAGCTTTTTTCCCAGTGTACTTTTTCCCGATCCGGGCAAACCGATGAGGTAGAGCTTCATCGGAATTAATTTATCAATCCAAGAACTTCGGCAGCTTTCGGTGTATCGTTATGGTGCCACATTCCTTTCACCGTTCCATCCACCCATAGTGTCAGGCCGGGATTTGCACGCACAATGGTTTTCAATACCGTGGCATCCGTAAAGTAAAATGGAACTGCGAGCTGATGTTCATGGCGGAAGGCATCGACTACATCGGAAGGAGATGCGGTTAAAATCATCATATCAACCTTACCTTCGAGCGATTTCGTCAGCGCAACGATGTCGGTCATGTTGTTCGTGGAAGCTTTTTTTACATCGTACATGATGATGAGCAGTTTCGCGCCTGTAAATGCCTGCTGCGTGACGTCTTCGCCTTCAACACTTGTCACGGAGAAATCGGTAATCTTCGCGACAGCCTTGTCGGCATTCAATACGCGTGAGCTTTTGTAGGTGTATCCATCCGCCAGGAAAGTTTGCGAAGCGACTTCTTTCCCGTCTTTTTCGAACACGTATTCAATAATCGGCTGTTCCTGGGGTCTCATTTGTTCAGGAATGTTGTTGCCGATTTTATATGCCCTGAAATCGATGAATGGCAAATGTCGGATTGCGTAAACGCCCAGGAAAATACAGAGCACGGTAGTCACCAGCACAACGGCATGGCCCTCGCGGGTTCGCAACACCGGTTCGTAACGTTTGTGGTGCCATAATAAATGGAGCACAAATACCATCAGGATAACATCCTTGGTAAAAGACTGCCATGGAGTAAGCTTGATGGCATCCCCAAAGCAACCGCAATCCGTAACCTTGTTAAAATACGCAGAATAAAATGTCAGAAATGTAAAGAACAGCAGCAGCAGGAAGAGCACCCACGTTGTGATTTTCATCCGGTAGTTGATGAGCACGGCCACACCCAGCACAATCTCCAGCACCACCATGATGAAACCGATCTCCAGCGCATAGGGAATAAATATTTTAAAGAACGAGCCAAAGTCGTTTGTGAACACTTCGAAATACTCGTGCATTTTAATCTCCGTACCAACGGGATCATTGAGCTTGATCAGACCTGAGAAAATGAAAAGCCCCCCGATAAAAAACCGTGAGAACTGGTCGATTACTTTACGAATCATTTGTTGTTCATTAAAATAAGTGCAAACACCGAGTAGTTAATCATATCCTGATAATTCGCTTTTACTCCCTCGCTCACCAGCGTTTTACCTTGATTGTCTTCAATTTGTTTCACCCTTAACAATTTCATAAGGATTATGTCGGTGATGGAACTTACCCGCATATCGCGCCAGGCTTCGCCATAGTCGTGGTTTTTATTTTGCTGGAGCGAAAATGTTTCATCGACCATTCTGTCGTAAAGCGGCTCGAGTTGTTCGAAGGTCATTTCTGTTTCCTTTGAATCAGCCAGTTCGATTTGAATCAGGGCAATCACACAATAATTGATTATGCCGATAAATTCATCCGAGATGGGATCGTCAACTTTTTGCGTACCCTTCTCCTGGATGCTGCGAATCCGCTGCGCTTTGATAAAAATCTGATCGGTAATCGAGGGCAGGCGTAAAATCCGCCATGCCGTACCGTAGTCGCGCGTCTTCTTCTCGAACAAGGTTTTGCAGGTGCTGATCACCTGTTTATATTCGGAGGCGGTTTTATCGATCAAAATGGGTGGTTTAAACCGTAAACATAAGACCAAATTTACTTTCTGTGAAATCGGCCGGCTCCATTAATAACTCATTAACAACACTGAACGTTCGGGGAAAACTCGTTGATCTTTCTACACCCGTGGTGATGGGCATTCTGAACATTACGCCCGACAGTTTTTTTGAAGGCAGCCGCGTTACGACCGACACCGCGATTTTAGCGCAAGCAGAAAAGATGCTTTCGGAGGGCGCAATGTTTCTCGATGTGGGCGGATACTCATCCCGGCCGGGGGCAACAGATATTCCGTTGGAGGAAGAACAGACCCGGGTGGTGAATGCCGTAAAAATTATCCGGCAGAAGTTTCCGCAAGCGCTGATTTCAGTTGATACTTTCCGGGCTGAAGTTGCGCGGCAAGCGGTGCTGGAAGGCGCCTCACTTGTTAACGATATTTCTGCAGGTGCGTTAGACGCTAACATGTTTCAGACAGTTGCCTCGCTTAAGGTCCCCTACATCGCCATGCACATGCAGGGTACCCCGCAAACGATGAGCACTCTTACCCAGTACGACAATCTTATGGGTGATGTGATGGACTATTTCATTAGTAAAATCAACCATTTAAAACACTCCGGCATAACAGACATAATTATTGATCCCGGTTTCGGGTTTGCAAAAACGATCGATCAAAACTTTGAGCTGTTATCGCATCTCGAGTATTTCAAAAATCTTAACCGCCCCGTTCTTGCCGGCCTTTCGCGTAAGTCGATGGTTTGGAAAACCCTCGGTACAACTCCTGACCAAGCGTTGAGCGGAACCATCGCATTGAACATGACTGCGCTGCTGAAAGGGGCAAGTATTCTCCGCGTTCACGATGTCAAAGAAGCAGTTCAGGTCATTAATCTGTATACCAAGCTTCGTCAAACTTCGCTGTAGTACTGTTTTTATGCGGGCAAATCCTTCACGGCCTGCCCGGTTCTTTTTACATTTGCCACAATGGTATTGCTTTTCAGAATCGGATTCCTGGAAGTTGCGTGGGTCGACCTGATCGACATTGCCCTTGTGAGCATATTGCTGTACCAGGTCTACAAACTGATTCGCGGAAGTATTGCTGTTAACATCTTTCTCGGCATCCTCGCGCTCTATTTTGTTTATCTGATCGTGCGTGCAGCGCAGATGGAACTTCTGACTACCATTCTCGGACAGTTCATGGGCGTGGGTGTTCTGGCGATGATTATTTTATTCCAGCCGGAAATCCGGAAATTTCTTCTCGTGATCGGACGGGGCACCGAGTTCCGCGACAACTTTCTGAAAAATCTTGCGACTGGTAAACATGTTTATCATGATGAGTTCGATATTCACCAGGTAACAGAAGCTGTTAAAACACTGAAGGCTTCCCGTACCGGGGCGTTGCTTGTTTTTTCGCGCGACACGGAATTAAAATTTTACATTCAAACGGGTGAACCGCTTGATGCAGAAATTACAAAAGGATTGTTGATTTCAATCTTCAATAAAAACAGCCCGCTGCATGACGGAGCGGTAATTATTTATAAAGGCCGCATCAAAGCCGCGCGGTGCGTGTTGCCCGTAAGCGAGAACGATCATTTGCCGGCCAACTACGGACTACGTCATCGCTCAGCGATTGGCATGTCAGAAAATACCGATACGCTGGTAGTTGCCATCTCGGAAGAAACAGGCCGATTAATTCTTGCACGCAATGGAAAGTATTTGAAGGCTCTGAAGCACCGTCAGGTTGAACGAAAAATTCTTGAATACCTCCACAACGAAGAGCCTGAAATTTGGGAAGACATCAGTGAAGAAGAAACTGAAGATGTTCGTTAGGTCATAACAATTCAGTAACATTTGATTTCAAACTTCGTATCTTTCACCAATTAAACAGATGGGTATACGATGGGTAAACTGAAGCAAGCGAGTCCGGCTAAATTCTACTTTGCAAAATTTTTCTTTCTGGGTTTTGCTTTGTTACAATGGATCGTGGCAGCAGCGCTTGCAATGCGTTTCGAAAATACCCCCAAGAACACCGCAGCGACCATTATCTTTGTCAGCTTAGGCTGCATATTCTTCGTGATCTTCTTTTTTCTGATGGAGGTATTGAGACGAGTAGCTATTGGCAAAGAGAAAATTGTTGTGCTTGAAATGGGAACAAACCTCGTGTTGAAGTGGCCTGAAATCAAGTCGATCAAGCTGATCCCAGTGTTCAATGTTTATAAAATGAAGCTTAAGACACGCAGAAAACCGATTTACTTTCTGCCTTCAAAAAATATCGAACCGGCCTACGACCTCCTCGCGGAGGATACCTCGAAGATGGGCGACATCGTTAATAAAAATAAAAAGAAGCTGGGCATCTGACCAGCTTCTTTCGTTTTAACGCTCTATAGGGTTTACTTTAAAACACCCAATTCTTTACCCACTTCGGTAAATGCTTTGATGGCTTTGTCGAGATGGTGCCTGTCGTGGCCGGCAGAGATTTGAACCCGGATGCGGGCCTGTCCTTTCGCCACCACCGGAAAGAAGAATCCGATCACGTAAATTCCTTTCTCCAGAAGTTTTTCAGCAAACTTCTGCGCAAGCGGAGCTTCATACAGCATGATCGGAACAATCGGATGCTCACCCGGCTTGATGTCGAAACCAGCCTTCGTCATTTCAGTGCGAAAATATTTTGTGTTCGCTTCAAGCTTGTCGCGAAGCTCGGTTGTTTCCGAAAGCATGTTGAACACTTCGATTGATGCACCCACGATAGAAGGCGCGAGTGTGTTGGAAAACAAGTAAGGCCGTGAGCGCTGACGCAGCATCTCGATGATTTCCTTTCTGCCGGAAGTAAATCCGCCTGATGCACCACCCAACGCTTTACCCAGTGTGCCGGTGATGATATCAATCCGTCCGGTTACTCCCCGGTATTCCGGAACACCGCGACCGGTCTTCCCGATAAACCCACTTGAATGGCATTCGTCTGTCATCACCAGGGCTTCATATTGATCCGCTAAGTCACAGATCTTATCCAGCTGCGCAATGGTTCCATCCATGGAAAAGGCACCATCAGTAACGATGATAATCTGATTTGCACCGGCAGCTTTCGCATCGTCAAGCTGCTTTTTCAAATCCTCCATGCTGTTATGCTTGTAGCGGTAACGCATGGCTTTACACAAACGCACGCCATCGATGATAGATGCGTGATTTAGTTCATCGGAAATGATTGCGTCCTTCTCTCCCAGCAACGGCTCGAAAACACCACCGTTGGCATCAAACGCTGCCGCATATAAAATTGTATCCTCCGTGCCGAGAAATTCCGAAATCTTCTGCTCAAGCTCCTTGTGAATATCCTGCGTTCCGCAGATGAATCGTACAGACGACATTCCAAAACCGTGTGTATCAATAGCAGCCTTGGCCGCTTTAACCACGCGCGGGTGCGATGAAAGGCCCAGATAGTTGTTGGCGCAAAAATTTATTACCTCCTGCCCGTTGCTGATTTTGATGTCGGCAGCCTGCGGTGTAATAATTACGCGTTCTTTCTTAAAGAGGCCCGCTTCGCGGATGGAATCCAGTTCTTTTTGTAAAACAGGTTGGAGCTTTTTATACATACTATTTTTGTTGAGATACTAATAATGGGTATTTCCTCCGGGTTGGATTGATCAGGTTGAGCTTTTGCAATGTGAAACTGTCGGGATGCAATTGCGAAAACTCGTATTCCCATTCATTCCAACGGGTTGGTTCAGCCTTTTTAAACGCCAAACTGTCAATTTTCTTTCCGGTCAGGTATTCTTCGAATGTCACAGCTCAAAGGTAATTGTTCTTCCGAAAGCATACATAAACGGTTCATTTGCAAAAGGTATTTTTATTTAACTTTCGCGCACATTCACTCTATGAAGAAGCACAAAATTCTCATCATTGGCGCGGGCGGGCAACTCGGTTCAGAATTGACGCAGGGCCTTTGGAAACTATACGGAAAGGAAAATGTAATCGCTACCGACATTAAAGACCCGCAGGGAATTTTATCGCAGGGCAACTTCGAAATCCTGGATGTGCTGAAACAGAAAAACCTGTTCGACTTCATTAAGAAAAACGAAATCACCCAAATCTATCACCTTGCCGCGGTGCTTTCTGCAACCGGTGAGAAGAATCCGAAGTTTGCATGGCATTTAAACATGGATGGCCTTGTTCATGTATTGGACGCAGCCGTAGAATATAAACTTGATCGTGTCTATTGGCCAAGTTCTATTGCGGCATTTGGACCTACAACTCCAAAGGAGAATACTCCGCAAGACACGATTATGGATCCCACAACGATTTACGGGATCAGCAAACAAGCCGGTGAGCGCTGGTGCGAATGGTACCACCGTAAAATGGGCGTTGATGTACGAAGTCTCCGGTACCCGGGATTGATCGGCTATAAAACAAAACCCGGTGGCGGTACAACGGATTATGCGGTTGACATTTACTTTAAGGCAATCACCGACAAAAAATTTGAATGTTTCCTGAAGCCGGACACGTACTTACCGATGATGTACATGGACGATGCGGTGAAGGCAACGCTTGATCTGATGGAAGCGCCAGCGGAAAAAGTTAAAATCCGTTCCAGCTATAACATTTCTTCCATGAGCTTCTCCCCTGCTGAGATCGCAGCCGAAATAAAAAAACACATTCCTGATTTCACAATCTCGTATCAGCCCGACTTCCGGCAAGCCATTGCCGACAGCTGGCCAAAATCGATCGATGACAATGCAGCCCGCAAAGACTGGGGCTGGAATCATGCGTTTGGTCTAAAAGAAATGACGGAAGACATTTTGAAAAATCTTCCGGCATTACTCGCTCAGGAGGCTTGATTATTTTACGAAGAGGCGCACCACCTGGTTGAAATCAGGTGAAGTATACTTCAAGATATAGACGCCAGACGTAAGGTGATTGGTGAAGTTAACGCGGGTATCGCGATCGGTAATCTGCGTACGCTGAAGGGCAACACCACTTTCGTTAAAGATCGTCACCCAGGTATTGTCAGAAATATTCATGCTGGTGCTAACGTTCACAAAATCTCCGTTTGAAGGATTCGGGTAAACTGAAATCGTTTTTGAAGATTCCACCGTAACCGCTACGATGTTTGAATATTCAAATGATCCGTCCAGGTCCACCGACTTCAAACGATAGTAGTTAATACCGGCAGCCGCATTTGAATCTTCAAGACTGTAAGCATGTTCATCATCGGTGTTATACCCCATGCCCTTTACCGAACCAATCATCGAAAAGATAAGATCTCCTGAAGCGCGCTCAATTTCGAAATGATCGAAACCTTCTTCTTTCCCGGTCACCCAATTTAACGAAACCGTGTTATGATCTGCTGATGCAGTAAACGAAATCAATTTAATCGGCATTACGCCCAACAACGTGTTAACATAATTCGATAGTGAGGGGTTATTAGATGCCAGGTTAGCTTTTGATTTTAATTGGTTGGCCATTCCGTTGGTATTGTTTCCGTTGTAGCTCACTCCGTTAACACTCGATCCCCAGCCGAAGGTAGGTGTCGTATCGAAGGAGTAAACTCTGCTGTGTGTATCCATCTCTCCTCCGCTATGGGTAAATTCTCCCGTCACCACCACGTTTCCGTTGTTGTTCAACTTATTACCACTGGAAGACGTTGACGTCAGGTTACCCAAGACGATCAGCACGCCACCCGATTGCACGGAAACCCCCTGACCACTTGAGATCGTGAGATTGCCTTTGATAATCAGTGTATCGTATACATTCAGAACAGCACTTCCGGAGATTGTGAGGTTTCCGTTTCGCGTAATCACACCATAAATATTGGCGGTATATGAGCCTCCTACGTCAGACGGTCCCGGAGGTGCTGCTGCCATCCAGGAAAACTGTTTGGTCCAGATTGCTGCAGTTTCCCAGTTCGCGGTTTTATTGTTTTGCGAAGTATAGGCACCCTGTGAAAAAGCGACTACGGAGATGAGAACTAAAACGGGGGCGAGAATTTTTTTCATAATCGGTAAAGCATTCAACTTTCCGCCTGCTTTACGAGAATGATGCCGGGAAACGAATAAACCCAAGCCTGATATAGCTTATGGAAAGAAAATCGCTGTTTTTGAAGCAGAAATAAGCCTCAAAAATCTTTTCGAAACCGGCTTTAGCGCAGCAGCGTTCTTTGAGTAAACCCAATTTGGGACAACCGAAACGGTCGAATCCCCGATTTTGGAAATTAGTGCAATCCGTTTTACTATCGCATGATGTTCACCCTTCAATCCGGCTGCTGCCAATGAGTAAGATTAAAAAACTGGCGGGCCAGACTCTATTATATGGTATGGGCAGCATCCTGCCCCGGATGCTGAATTTCCTTCTTCTTCCAATTCACACGTTCAGTGCATTTCAACGTGAACAATATGCCGTCATTACCGAATTAATGGCTGTTGTGGCGGTGGTTAACGTGATCTTCATGTTTGGAATGGAAACCACATTCTTCAGATTCTCAACGATGGAGGGAGCCGACAAAAAGAAGATTTTCAATATCGCTCAAACCGTGGTACTGTTAATCAGCGTACCAGCTTCAATCATTTTTATTCTTTTTTCTTCATCCATCGCAAGTTTTTACGGAGTAGCATCGCATCCGGAATTCATCACCTATCTCACGCTCGTCATGCTGATTGATGCAATGGTAGCCATCCCGTTTGCACGGTTAAGACTGGAAAATAAAGCAATCAAATTTGCTACGCTGAAAATTGTGAATGTGTTAATCATGGTGGGATTGAATCTTTACTTTTTAAAAGTGATCTACAATCCAGACATTAACGTAGGCTATGTTTTCATTGCCAACCTCGCAGCCAACGCATTCTATCTTTTGTTCTTCATGAAAGATATCGTATCCTGGCGTCCCACACTCGACAAGACCATGGCACCAGTCATGTTTCAATATGCCTTTCCGATCATGATCACCGGTATTGCGGGTATGTTTAACGAAATGTTCTCGCGTACCTCACTTGATCGCTGGCTGCCGGAAGGCTTTTATAGCAACATGACCAGCAAAGCCGCAGTAGGTGTGTTTGGCGCCTGTTACAAACTTGCTGTATTCATGAACTTGGGGATACAGGCATTCCGGTATGCCGCTGAACCGTTTTTCTTCTCCAACGCGAAAGACAAAAACTCTCCAGCACTTTTTGCGCAAATCAATCACTATTTCATCATCGCCTGTTGTGCAGTTCTGCTGGGCATCAGCATAAATTTGGATGTTCTGGAAAATGTAATGCGCGCAGATTATCGGGTTGGTCTTCCTATTGTACCGGTGTTATTACTTGCCTATCTGTTTCTAGGCATCTACTACAACTTCAGCGTCTGGTTCAAGCTCACAAACAAAACGCAATACGGAACATATATCACAATCTTTGGCGCAGTCATAACCCTTGCAGCCAATTACTTATTGATCCCGCTTTTCGGCTTCATGGGTAGCAGTTGGGCGGCCGTCATTTGTTACGGTGCGATGACTGTTTTATGTTACGTGATTGGCCAGCGTTTTTATCCGATCCCGTACGCTATCGGAAAAGGGCTGGTGTACATTGTTGGTACCATGATACTGGTGACCGTTGTAAATAAAATCGTGATCGAGAACCTTTGGCTGTCGGTCAGCTTTCACGCAGTTGTGGTAGCCGTTTTCGGAATCGTGGTTTATTTTGTTGAAAGACGGCATTTCCGTCAGCCGGTCATATAATCGCCCGGTTTCTCAAAAACCCGCTTGCAGGGAAATTCGTTACTTTTGGAGTGATCTTTGAATTGTATGCCGACTGATACGTGCATGAAGCCTTTTATACTTACAATGTTCCGTGCTATTCTTCTTTTGATGGTGATTGCCCTGACTTCGTCTGCCGGCTTCGCGCAAAAAAATAAACGTGATTCCAGCACGGTTGCATCCGGAAAGGTTCGGGAGGCCGAATTCTATTTCACAGAAGGGGAAAAGCATTTTATTCTTGAGAATTATACGAAGGCGTTGATTTATTATCAGAAGTCGCTTGAGATAAATCCAAACAACGCAACCGTCCACTACAAGATCGCGCAGTCGCTTGCACAAAGTGACAAACAGGAGGATAAGCTTCGTGCTTCTTCCGGTATTGAACATGCACTTGCACTCGAAAAAAAGAACAAATATTTCTATTTGCTGGCAGCTGAAATCTACCGGGATCTCGCACAGTTCGATAAAGCAGCACAGATTTATGAGTCGATGTTCAAAGAAGTTCCTGATTCGCAGGAACACCTGTACGAACTTGCTGCTGTGTACCAATATGCCGATCAGAAAGAAGAAGCCATCAATGTGTATACACGGGCCGAAAGTTTTTCAGGTGTAAACGAAATCTCATCGCTTCAAAAAACACGATTGTATTTCGAACTGGGAAGAACCGAAGATGCTGTCCGCGAAGGCGAAAAACTCCTCAATGCATTTCCGGATGAAGAACAATTCTCCGTGGCAGTAGCAGAACTGTTTTCCCAATATGGTTTGAAAGAAAAAGCAATTGCCCAACTGGAAAAGTTTATTGCTGAAAATAAGCCCGCAGCGAGCGCGCAAATGTTGCTGGCGGGACTGTACCGCGACACCAACCAGGAAGACAAGGCAAGGCAACTTTTGATTGCATCATTTAACGATCCTGATTTGGAGCTTAACAGCAAGCTCATTGTTCTCGGAACCTACAACACCGAGCTTAGCCAGGCTCACGCGAAAAGGCAAACTGATCCCAATAAAGAGAAGTTCGCACTCGACCTGCTAACGATCCTTGAAAAATATTATCCAGAACAGGAAAATGTCCACATCCTGGGGGGAGATCTGTATCTGACACTTGAGCAAAAAGCCGAGGCCCAGAAGGAATATCTGGCCGCTGTCCGGTATGGTGCAACCGGCTTTCAGGTTTGGCAGAATTTGCTGTACCTCGACATACAGCTTGAGCAATACGATAATGCCATTCAGCATTCGGAACAGGCGATGGAATATCACCCGAACCAGGCCATGGTGTATTACTTCAACGGGCTTGCGAACCTCCGTAAAAAAAATTGGCGTGATGCCGCCACTTCGCTTGAGCAGGCAAAAAAACTCGGTGGTTCAAATGCTGCATTGGTTGCCGATATCAACGGCATGTTGGGGGATGCGTACAACAGTCTTAAAGATTATGAAAAGTCCAACCGTGCATATGATGAGGCACTTGCGTTCAACGAAAACAATGAAACCGTTCTGAACAACTACAGCTTTTACCTGGCCGTGCGAAAATCGGAACTGGAGAAAGCAGAAAAGATGGTTTCCCAACTTATGAAGATCAATTCAACAAACCCAACGTACCTCGACACATATGCCTGGGTTTTATTTGCACGCGAAAAATATAAAGACGCCCGCAAGGCAATCGAGAAGGCAATTAATTCCGGAGCGGCTTCTGCAACACATTTTGAACACTATGGCGATATTCTGTTTAAATTGGGCGAGGTTGACGATGCCGTAAAGCAGTGGGAAAAAGCCCGCAGCATGCTTACTACCGGTACGGAAGTACTAAACAGGAAAATCGCCAACCGAAAAATTTATGAATAAATCCCTGCGGCTTGTGCTGCTATTGCTTTCCGTTGTTGCTTTACAATCATGCAGCAAAAAGATTACACCACCGGCCGACAGGCAGGTTGCCAACATTGTTCCGAACGATAGCCTCTCGATTGAGGAAATTGACTTTGAATATCTACACGGTCGGGGCCGGATGGTATTGAAGGACGCCAACAAGGAAACCGAAGTTAAAGCCAACATACGCGTGCGGAAAGACAGTGTGATCTGGATGAACTTTTCGGTGATCGGGGTACAAGGTGGCCGGGCGTTGATTACCCGCGACTCAATTACCATTATGCACAACGTGAAAAACGAATACTACGTTTTTCAGTATTCCGATCTTTCGAAGCGATTCAAAATGGATATCAACTACGATATGATTCAGGCCGCGATGCTGGGGAATCTCCTGATGCCCCGCAGCGATCGCGATACGGTAGAACGAAAGACTGCCTCTTACCTGCTCAACCAGCAATCCGGTACCATTGATGTTCTCAATTACATCAGCGCAGCTACGATGAAAATTCAGAAGGTGGAATTGAAAGAGAATAATACCCACAATTCACTCGTTATTAATTACGCAAACTTTCAGCCGCTGGACACAAAACTCTTTCCATACGATGGAACGATCTCGCTTTTTTATAAAGCTGCTGCGGGTTTGTTGAATACAACAATTATTTTTGAGTACAGTAAAGTAGAAGTGGGTGATAAAGAACTCAGGTTCCCGTTCAACATTCCGAAAAAGTATGATCGCAGGTAACAGCTTGCGCATCCTTTGCCTGCTTTTGCTTACAGCACTTGCCATCCCGGCGATGGCACAGAAGCCAAAGTCGAAAGCTCAGCTTCAGAAGGAAAAACAGCAGAATCTCGAAAAGATCAAGGAGGCTGAAAAGATTCTTTCGCAAACCACCGACAAAAAGAAAAACACGCTGGGCGAACTCTCCGCCCTAAAGCAGCGAATCTCCGCACAGGAAAATCTTATCGGATCAATCAAAAGTGAAATTACGTATCTCGATAGTGACATTGCCGAGAACAATGAATTCATTGGCGCATTGGAGGATGACTTAAAGAAACTCAAGAAAGAATACGCAGCGATGTTGTATGCGGCCCAAAAAGCCAACAACAGTGCAACACGATTAACGTTTCTTTTTTCAGCCGAATCATTCCAGCAGCTGGTGATGCGGATGCAGTACATGAAGCAATATTCGGAAAAGCGTAAGCAGCAGGCTGCAGCCATCACCGCAGTACAGGAAGAACTATCCGGTCAGGTAAAGATTATTGAAAGCAAACGCAACGAAAAAAATGTACTGCTTGGTGAAGAGGTTTCGCAAAACACCAAGCTCAACAGTTTAAAGGAACAGCAAAACAAGCTTGTAAAGAATCTTGAAAAGCAGGAAAAGTCGCTGAAGCAGGATATTGATGACATTAAGAAAGCGCTCGTTGAACTCGACAAAAAGATCAACGAAATCATTAAAGAAGAAATGGAACGTGCTGCGCGAGAAGCAACGGCAAATGCGAAATCAAAAAATAACACCAGCTACATCGCCTTGTCAGCTTCGTTTGAAGATAACCGCAGCAAGTTCTCCTGGCCGGCTGACGGATTTATCTCGCAAGGCTTTGGCCGGCAGAATCACCCAGCGCTCAAGCATGTGATCATTGAGAATGACGGTGTGAACATCCAGACTGCACAAAACGAAAAAGTAAAATCCATCTTTGGTGGTGAAGTGAAGATGGTTGCGTTTCTACCCTCAATCGGAAATTCGGTCATCGTGGCCCATGGTGAGTACTTTACCGTTTACTCCGGGTTAAAGGACGTTTATGTAAAAAAGGGGCAAAAAATCACTACCGGACAGGAAATCGGGCTCTTGCAGGTAAACAGCGAAGGCGTATCAGAATTGCGGTTTCAAATCCGAAAAAACACTACTCCGCTTAACCCGCAGCAGTGGCTTCGGCCCAAAGGCTAGAAAGAACGTTTTTTCATTTTCCTCATATATATTCTATCTTTACACCTCTAAAATTTAGACTTATGAACGCAGTTCTTTTGCTTGGAATGCCTGGCGGTGCCGAATGGGGTATCATCGCATTGGCTGTTTTAGTGTTGTTTGGCGCAAAGAAAATTCCTGATTTCGCAAGGGGCTTAGGCAAGGGTATCCGCGAATTCAAGGATGCTGTAAAAGACGTTAAGAAAGAAGTTGACGAAGGCGCAGCAGCAGGGAAGATCGAAGAAGGGAAGTAACCGGCTTGATGAGATTATTCGCAACTTTTCGCGACATACAGCATGATCTTCAGAAAGGCACTCTCTCCTGCATCGATTTAGTACAACACCACCTCACCAATATTAAAGACAAAGCGCACCTCAACGCCTTTCTAAGTGTGTATGAGGATGAAGCGCTTGCACGTGCTGCTGAGGTTGACCACAAGATTAAACAAGGAAACGCTGGCAAACTCGCAGGGCTCGTAGTAGCCCTCAAGGATGTATTGTCGCATGCACAACATCCCTTACAGGCCAGCAGTAAAATTCTCGATGGCTTTATTGCTCAATACAATGCCACGGCCGTTCAGCGGCTGCTGGATGAAGATGCCATCATTATCGGAAGAAACAATTGTGATGAATTCGCGATGGGTTCATCGAACGAAAATTCGGCCTTCGGCCCGGTTTTGAACGACATCGACAATACCCGCGTGCCGGGTGGCTCATCGGGCGGTTCGGCTGTAGCGGTGCAAGCGGATATGTGCCGGATCTCATTAGGTTCTGATACCGGGGGTTCTGTTCGTCAGCCTGCAGCGTTTTGCGGAATCGTTGGATTGAAACCTACCTATTCGCGCATTTCACGTTACGGACTGGCAGCATACGCGTCATCGTTCGACTGTATCGGAATTTTCGGAACATGCGTGGAAGACGTTGCCCTGGTATTGGAAGTGATAGCCGGGCCGGATGAAAATGACAGTACGGTTTCACACACACCTGTACCGGCTTACACATCAACCGTTTCAAGCCCGGAAAAAAAATATCGCATAGCATACCTCAGCGAAAGCCAGCTTGCAGGCGGCCTTCAGCCCGAAATCAAGAATGCGTTGACAGACACTATCAATAAACTTCGTTCGACCGGACATGAAGTCGAAGCAGTCGAATTGCCCTTGATCGACTTCTTTCTTCCAACATATTACATCCTGGCTACCGCTGAGGCAAGCTCGAATCTTTCCCGATACGATGGTGTCCGGTACGGCTACCGGAGCACCAATGGCACCGACCTCCATTCGATGTACAAGAAAACCCGGTCAGAAGGATTCAGCAAAGAAGTGCAGCGAAGAATACTGTTAGGCACGTTTGTTTTGAGCTCGAGTTATTACGATGCGTATTACTCGCGGGCGCAAAAAGTGAGAAGAATTATACGCAACAAAACAAAAGAAATTTTTGCTCGTTATGATTTTATCCTGATGCCTGCCTCTCCGACAACAGCGTTTAAGATTGGCGAGCATCTTGCGGACCCGATCGAAATGTATCTGGCAGACCTGTTCTCCGTTCACGCCAATGTGGCCGGCGTGCCGGGAATTTCAATCCCCTGCGGAACCGATGATCAGGGATTACCGATCGGACTGCAGTTGATTGCTGACGATTTTGAAGAAGAAAAGCTGCTGACAGCAGCCCGTATGGTGATGAACCTGAATTGATATGAACAACAGACTATTTTTTGCGATTCTTTTTTCTCTCGCCTCTGTGATGTCATTCGCGCAGAATCCGGATCCTGAACCCCTGCCGGCCGATACAACCGATCTTGCCATTGCCGAAGAAGAAATCCTGTTCAAAGAAATTGAAGATTCAGCCAGCTTTGCGTTTTATGCATTGCCCACCGACATTGAGTACATTCCCGGGAACGATCTGCCCGCGGTTATTGAAGACCGGTTGGGATGTATTCAGCAAACCATTCCATTAAACTATAACGACCGCGTTCATTCCTTCATCAACTATTTCACCGTGCGCGACCGCGAATACACCCGCATGGTTGCTGCACGCAGAGACATTTACTTTCCATTATTTGAAAAATACCTGGCGAAATACGGGTTGCCGGACGAACTGAAATACCTGTCAATCATTGAGTCTGGATTGAATCCGAAAGCGGTGTCGCGTGCACGGGCAGTGGGGTTATGGCAGTTTATGGGACCAACCGGACGGCATTTTGGATTGCAAAGCGACTGGTTTATGGACGATCGCATGGATCCCGAAAAAGCAACCGAGGCTGCCTGCAAATACCTGAAAGAATTATATGGCATGTTTGGCGATTGGGAGCTTGCACTCGCCTCCTACAATGCCGGGCCCGGTAATGTTAAGAAAGCAATCCGCAAATCGGGTTACAAAAAAGATTTCTGGCAGGCTTACAAATACATGCCGCGCGAAACACGCTCGTATGTCCCGCAGTTCGTAGCAATCATCTATGCCATGAATTACCTCGATGAGCATAATTTTTATGATGTCGGTGAAGAGAAGATGATGCCCTACGATACGCTTCATCTCGACCGCTTCTTCAACTTCGAGACGTTTGCAGGTTTGACAGGTATTTGCACAGAGGATTTGCAATTACTCAACCCTTCCGTGCAGCGAAATGCCATTCCCTACAAAGGAAAGAAACAGATAGTTCGTGTTCCGATCATCGCAAAAGAACGATTGGGTGCTAACCGGTTTGCGATTCTTGATTCAGCATCTAAAGTTGGAAGAAAAGAACTTGAGGCACTTGCTAAAACTTCCGAAGGCAGCACCTACGGCCGCGACCGGATCGTATATCGCGTAAAAAGCGGAGATGTACTCGGATCGATCGCCATGCGTTATCATGTTCGTGTTGCCGATCTGAGGAGATGGAACAACATGAGCGGAAATACCATCCGGGTTAATCAGCGTTTAAACATCTGGTTAAAGCAACCGGCCGGCAATGCTTCGGCAGTGGCTGCAACTCCGGCAAAGTCAACCACACCGCTGCCGGTTCCGGGTTCAAAAACCTATACCGTTCAGGAAGGCGACACCCTGTGGGACATCTCCCGGAAGTTTGAAGGCCTTACGATAGACAAGCTGAAGTCGCTCAATAATCTTACGAGCAACAAGCTTCAACCCGGCCAAAAGCTGATCGTAGCACAATAAGGTTAAAAATCCCTCTTTCAACAGGATTTACGCATTTTCAGCGGCATGTTTTCGGTCGTTATACGCCCCATTTTGGGCTCAGAATGCTATCTTTGGCAGTTCTAAAATCGACCCATGTCAATAAAAATCAGGAAAGAAGACGCCCTCAATTATCACATGCAGGGCCAACCCGGAAAAATTGAAGTAGTGCCAACCAAAATGCTGAGTTCTCAGCTTGACCTGGCACTCGCTTATTCGCCCGGAGTGGCTGAACCTTGTAAAGAAATTGCTGCCAACAAAGAAGATGTTTACAAATACACTTCGAAGGGAAACCTTGTGGCCGTAATCTCCAATGGTACGGCTGTTTTGGGATTGGGAAACATTGGCCCGGATGCTTCCAAACCCGTGATGGAAGGTAAAGGTGTGTTGTTCAAAAAATTTGCCGGCATTGATGTATTTGACATTGAGATTGACGAATCCGACCCGGATAAATTTATTCAGATTGTTAAGTCGCTCGAACCCACTTTTGGCGGTGTAAACCTGGAAGACATCAAAGCTCCTGAATGTTTTAAGATCGAGCAGGAGCTTCGCGACAAGATGAACATTCCGCTGATGCACGATGACCAGCACGGAACAGCCATCATTTCCGCAGCAGCGCTGTTGAATGCGCTTGAGCTTGTGAATAAAAAAATCGACCAGATAAAAGTTGTTGTTAACGGTGCCGGTGCCGCTGCCGTAAGCTGCACAAAATTGTACCTGAGCCTGGGTGTGAAAAAAGAAAACGTTGTGATGTGCGACAGCAAAGGTGCCATTCACAGCGAACGTAAGGACCTTGACGATATCAAGAAGGAGTTCATCACCACGCGCAAGGTTACAACACTGCAAGAAGCGATGAAGGGTGCCGACTTCTTTATCGGGTTGTCGGTAGCCGATGTGTTGACGGAAGAAGATATAAAGGCAATGGCGAAAGATCCGATCGTATTTGCGCTCGCAAACCCTGACCCGGAAATTAGATATGACCTTGCTAAAAAAACACGTAACGATATTATCCTGGCGACCGGTCGCTCCGACCATCCTAACCAGGTGAACAACGTACTTGGCTTTCCATACATCTTCCGCGGAGCGCTTGATGTTCGCGCAACCGAAATCAACGAAGCGATGAAGCTTGCCGCAGTGCGTGCCTTGGCTGATCTCGCCAAGGAATCTGTTCCGGATATTGTTGTTAAAGCATACGGAGATGCCAAGCTTGGATTCGGAAGAGAGTATCTGATCCCGAAACCGCTTGATCCGCGTTTGATCACAACCATTTCTCCTGCAGTTGCGAAAGCAGCCATGGATTCGGGTATGGCGAAAAAGCCCATTACCGACTGGGGCGCATATCACCAGGAGTTGCTGAACCGAATCGGCATAGATCAAAAGCTTATGACGCGCATCATCGATCGCGCAAAAACGAACCCCAAGCGTGTTGTATTTGCCGAAGCGCATCACCACAAGATTCTTAAGGCCGCTCAAATTCTGCAGGATGAAGGTATCGCACAGCCAATATTGCTGGGCGACAAAGACCAGATCGAACGGCTGATCAAAGAACACGATCTTGATCTGAACTGCCCGATCATCTATCCGAGAAAAGAGCATGAAAAAGTTGAACAGTTTGCCGAAGTGCTTTATAAAAAGCGCCAGCGTAAAGGTTTGTCGCTGCGCGACTGCCAGCAACTGCTTCGCGATCGCAACTATTATGGTGCGATGATGGTGGAAGTTGGCGAAGCCGATGCACTTGTTTCCGGATTGACAAAAGATTACCCGAAAACCATTCTGCCTTCGCTGCAGATCATCGGTATTGCCGAAGGTGTGAGCCGCGTTGCCGGGATGTACATTCTGCTGAACAAGCGCGGAACATTCTTCTTTGCCGATACAACCGTAAACGTAGACCCGACTGCTGAACAGCTGGTTGACATTATTGGGTTGACTGCACGGGGTGTTAAGTTCTTTGACATGGAACCACGCGTTGCGGTTCTCTCCTATTCAAACTTCGGATCATCAAAAGGTGAAGTGCCGGAGAAGACCCGTGAAGCTGTACGCCTTGCAAAACAAAAGTATCCCGACCTGATCATCGATGGAGACATTCAGGCTAACGTTGCGTTCAATACAGAAATTCAGCAGGAAAGCTTTCCGTTCAGTGCATTATCGAAAGACGGTGCCAACACGGTAATTTTCCCGAACCTTGAGTCCGGAAACATTGCTTACAAGTTGCTGACTGAGATTGGTGGTGCAGAAGCAATCGGACCGATCCTGTTAGGAATGAAAAAGCCTGTACACGTATTGCAGCTCGGAAGTTCAATTCGCGAGATTGTTAACATGGCAGCGATTGCCGTGGTGGATGCTCAATTGCACGATCAAAACGATCATCTTTAAAATTCCCGGTTTGAGGTTTACGATTTCAGGTTTACTGAAGTTGTGAACCTTAAACCGATAGTATCAAATTTCTCATAACCGTTCATGATTGCTTTTCTCAAAGGGAAACTTGTTCACAAGGATCCAACCTATATCGTAATTGATGTCAACGGTGTTGGCTATCATGTGCATATCTCGTTACAGACGTTTGGTGAAATCAAAGACCAGGAGAACATTCTTATCTTTACCCACCTCACGATACGCGAAGACGCCCACATACTTTTTGGCTTCAGCAAAGAAGCAGAGAAAAAAATGTTTCAACTGCTGATCTCCGTTAACGGTGTCGGGCCCAGCACGGCTATCGTGATGCTTTCATATATGTCGATTGACGAGTTAAAGGCAGCAATTATTCACGATGATGCAGTGGCACTGCAACGGATCAAGGGCATTGGCGGGAAGACAGCCCAGCGGGTGATCATTGAGCTGAAAGACAAGCTGAAGAAGGATTCATACGAAGAAATTTCCTCCGGTACCGGGGTTCGGAACAATACTTTACGGAATGAAGCGTTATCAGCCTTAGTCACATTGGGTATAGCCCGGAATGTGGCTGAGAAAAGCGTGGATATGGTCCTGAAAAAATCGGGAAATACCATTACTTTAGAAGATTTAGTTAAACAAGCCCTGAAAAACGCCTAAGCTTCGCTTGACCCGTGTGAAGAAAATAACTCTCTCACATGCTGTTATTTTTACCCTGTTAACAGCATGGTTTGGTGTGTTTAGCACCCGCGCGGAAGCATTCCAGGAGCGCCAGGATACTACCAAGCTTAAACAGGACACGACCAAAAATCAAACGTATCGGCCGAGCCGGAAACCGAGCTTCCGCCTTCGCGATCGTTATGGCGATCCGTTCACCAATACCCCAACCGAATCACCACTTTTCCTAAAGGATCCGACCAAGGTTAATCTTGATGTTGAACTCGATTCGAACCTGAACTATACGATTTATGAGAAGATCGGAGACCTGAATTACCGGCCGGTAACCACCATGACATTCGAAGAGTTTAAAGCCCTTCAGGACCGGCAGTTGTTAAAGGGCTACTGGCAAAGTAAAGCGCGGGGCGCGGATGGAGAAAGTGCTGTAAGCTCGCGAGGCTTGATCCCGAAAATTTATGTGAGTCCGATACTTGACCGCATTTTTGGCGGAAGCTATGTCGAGTTAGTGCCGCGCGGGTTTGTTACGCTCGATTTTGGCGGATCTTTTCAACGCATTTTCAACCCGCAACTCCCAATCCGTCAGCAACGTAATGGCGGTTTCGAGTTCGATCAGCAAATCAATATGAGCGTTGTTGGAAAGGTCGGTGAAAAGCTTGCTGTGAGCGCCACGTTTGATAACAACAACTCGTTCGATTTTCAGAATAACATGAAGGTCGAATACACCGGCTTCAAGGAAGACATCCTTAAAAAACTTGAGATCGGTAACGTCAGCCTTCCACTTAATAATACGCTGATCCAGGGATCACAAAACCTGTTCGGTATAAAGGCCCAGATGCAGTTCGGGAAACTCTTTGTTACTTCCGTTGCCTCCACGCAACGGGGTAAAGTGGAATCGATCAACATTCCCGGAGGAAGTAACGGCCAGGGCCGTCAATTTCAAATCGTTGCTTCCGATTATGATGAGAGCCGGCACTTCTTTTTAGGGCATTTCTTCCGTGATAACTACGAAGCATGGTTGCGAAATACTCCGCAGATCATCAGTGGTATAAACATTACACGGGTTGAAGTGTACCTGATCAACCGCAGTAACGATACGCAAACCCTGCGCGATGTGGTAGGCCTTGCCGACATGGCTGAACCTAAGGTGATTTACAATACTTCGGTTGTCACCTCGAATGGGGCCACGCTTCCAAACGCTAACCAGGCAAACAACCTGTTCGATCTCATTCAACCGGTTAATCGCGAAAGCGATCAGATTATCACGTCACTTGAAGGTATTGGGTTAGTAAATGGTACCGACTTCGAAAAAATCAATTCGTCCAGAAAACTATCACCAACAGAATTTACATTTCATAAACAGCTCGGTTATATCACCCTGTCGCGCAAGTTGCAGAGCGATGAAGCTTTGGCGGTAGCGTACGAATATACCTACAACGGTAAAAACTATAAGGTGGGTGAACTGTCGGAAGATTACGCTTCCCTTCCGCAATCAAAAGTTGTTTTCCTGAAACTTTTGCGTTCGCGCGAGTACTTCCCTACCGATGCGCAAAACCGCACCTTGCCGATGTGGGATTTGATGATGAAGAACATTTACAACCTGAATGTAAACCAACTCACACGGGATGGTTTTCAGCTTCGGGTTATTTATCGTGACGACCGTACGGGTATCGATAACCCGCAATTGCAGGAAGGTTCAATCGCACGCAATCGTCAGCTCATTGAAATTATGGGCCTTGACCGGTTGAACCCTGTTAATGACCCACCGGGCGATGGTAACTTCGACTTTATTGATGGCCTTACCGTCAACACGCAAACCGGCTTGATCATCTTCCCGTATCTCGAACCCTTCAACAAACCACTTCGCCAGGCATTTGAACCGGAGGGTGCGTTAAAGCCTTACCTGATCAACAAATATGTATTCGATACACTTTATCGGACAACAAAAATTCAGGCTGCCCGCGTAACCACAAAGAACAAGTTCTGGCTTGTGGGTACGTACAATTCATCGGGTTCATCAAAAGAAATTCTTATCCCGGGATTTGGCGTAACGCCTGGATCGGTACGGGTGTATGCCGGGGGAACCCCATTGCAGGAGCAAACAGATTTCGTGGTTGACTATACCTTTGGCCGGGTTACCATTCTTAATGATGCAATTCTTAATTCCGGGAAGAACATTACCGTGGATTACGAACAATCCGACCCATTTGCATTTCAGACCCGCACGTTGCTCGGAACACGTTTCGACTACAAGCTAAACGATGACGTTAACTTCGGATCAACGTTATTGTTCTATAATGAACGCCCGCTGATCTCGCGTAACGCGATTGGCACCGAACCCGCACGAAATGTTCAATACGGATTTGATGTGAACGTACGGAAAGACAGTCGCCTGCTAACAAAATGGATTGATGCTATCCCCGGCATTCAGACAAAAGAGCTTTCGAGTTTTAGCGTTAATGCAGAGTTTGCGCAACTGCTGCCGGGAACTTCAAACATTCTGGATGAAAACGGAACAGGTTACATCGATGACTTTGAAAATACAGCAACACCTTATTCGCTGTTGAACCCTGCAGCGTGGAAACTTGCTGCGACACCAACAACATCCGCGTTCGACCCGACTGGCGGAGCCAAGTCGATCGGTGCGGGTTTTAAGCGCGCAAAACTCGCATGGTATCAGGTGGATAATCAATTCTATCGTGACGGTGGACAGTTCAAACCAGAGAATATCACAACAGAAGATTTACGCAACCACTACGTTCGTCCGGTAAACCCGCAGGAGATTTTCCCGAAGAAAAACTTCACACAGGGAAATTTCTTTGAACAGATTTTTGACATCGCTTACTACCCTGCCGAACGCGGGCCGTACAACTATGATACAATTCGCTTCGATGCACAGGGTAATTTCACCGGAAACCCGCGAGATAACTGGGCCGGTATTACAACAGCCATTCGTACGGAAGTTGACTTCAACAAGGCAAACATAGAATACGTTGAATTCTGGATGCTCGATCCGTTTATTCAAACCGATTACGGTAAGATCATTGACGGAAAGTTCAACAGCAACAACACCACCGGTGGTAAAGTAACGCTCCACCTCGGTAATATTTCCGAAGATGTGATGCGCGATTCACGTCACGCCTTTGAAAACGGTTTGCCAACCGGTGGCCTGGAAAGCGATCCATCGCTTACGCAGGTAACTCCCTGGGGTTATGTAACCACGCAAAATTATCTTACCAACGCCTTCGACAATTCACCGTCATCGCGCAAAAACCAGGATGTGGGTCTGGACGGACTTCCATCATCAAGCGGGGTTATCACAGAACAAAACAGTGGCGTTATTCCTGCCAAGTTCAGAAACCTGGAAGATCCATCGGCCGATGATTTCAAATATTTTCTTGGTGGTGACCTCGATGACCGGAAGGCTCAGATTCTTGAACGTTACAAAAGTTATAACGGGATGGAAAACAATACACCTGTCATTTCCGGTAACGACCGCATTGCTCGTTCGGGCAGCCCGTACCCTGACAATGAAGATCTGAACGTAGACAACACGATCAGTGAATCAGAAGAATACTACGAATACGACATTGACCTGAAGCCTGATAAGCTCCGTGTGGGAAGTGAATATATCGTTGATGAAATTCTGGCGAGTATTCCCAATCACCCGGAAAAGGTAAAATGGTACCTGTTCCGAATTCCGGTGCAGCAGATAAAGGGCAAAGTTGGTAACATCAGTGGCTTTACTTCCATCCGCTATGCGCGGATGATCTTGTCGGATTTCAGCCAGCCTGTTGTACTTCGTCTTGCAAACTTCCGGATGGTGGGAGCACAGTGGCTGCGGTACACCGAAAATCTCCGCGAAGGCGGGATAGGCCCTGATCCTGAACCGGGCGCAGATAATGTTGCCGTATCCGTTGTAAACATTGAAGAAAACTCGCGCGACACCGAGCTTAAATCGCCTTATGTAGTTCCACCGGGCGTTATTCGTGATCGCGATAATACCTCATCCATTCCGCGTCAGCTAAATGAGCAGTCTATTCAAATGTGCATTGAAGACCTGGAAGACGGTGACTCACGCGCGATTTACAAAACGGTTGGGATGGACTTCTTCAACTACGGTCGCGTGAAGATGTTCACGCACGCGAACAGCGTGTTGACTAACGATGATGAATTGGTTGTATTCATGCGTCTGGGTACTGACTTTGATCAGAACTACTATGAAATTGAAATCCCTTTAAAGATTTCAAAAAACACACGCGACTACGGTGAACGCGCGGTGTGGCCGGAAGAAAATGAATTCAACTTTGCGCTGGCCGAACTTTACAAATTGAAAGTGAGGCGCGACCGCGAAAATTTTCCGCTCACCGTATCGTATCCGCTTACGGGACCCAGCGTTGAAGGACGGCATGGTTTCAGAATTCTGGGTCGACCCGATCTCACGCAGGTGAAAGTAATTATGATCGGGGTACGAAATCCGAAATCCGCTGACGGAAAATCGCACACGGTTTGCATGTGGGCAAACGAACTCCGTCTGACTGATTTCGACCGGACTGCGGGCTGGGCCGTGAACACGGTGATCAATACAAAACTTGCCGACTTCGCAGTTGTGTCCGGTTCACTTCGCTACACTACGTTTGGCTTTGGGAGCGTGAATTCAAAGATCAGTGAACGAACGCGCGATGAAACTACCGCCTACGACATAACCGCCAATGTAAATCTCGATAAGTTTATTCCGGGCAATACGGGTATTAAGCTGCCGATGCTGGTGAGCTATGAAAATACTACGATCAATCCGCAGTTTGACCCGGCCAACCCGGACGTCAGGCTAGATGGCTTTCTGAATTCGTTACCACGAAAGGAACGGGATGCCTATAAACGATTAATCCAGGACCGAACGGTGCGAAGGAGTATAAACTTCACGAACGTCAAGAAGATAAAAACCAATCCGAAGTCCGAAAATCACCTATACGATATTGAGAACCTGTCGTTCAACTACTCGTACAGCGAAGCCACGCGCAGAAGTTTTACGATTGACGAGTCGGTGCAGCGATTATACCGCGGGGGCGTAGCGTACGCCTTTGCCCCCAAGCAGGAGGTTGGCATTGAGCCGTTTAAAAAATCAGATGCCTTCAAATCGCCTTACCTGAAGTTGTTAAAAGATTTCAAGTTCAGCCCGTTGCCGAATAACATTCTAGTGCGGGGTGACCTCGAACGATCGTTCATTAAAAATGTGTATCGAAACTCGCTGTCCAATTCGACCCCTAACTATCAAAAGTATTTTACTTTCAACCGGCAGTACAATGTGAAATGGAACCTCACGGGATCGATTACGCTGGAATATGCTTCCCGCGCAAACACAATCATCGATGAACCGGAGGGCGAAGGCGAAGAAGTGAACAAAGTATTGCGTGAAAACCTGAAGAAGTTCGGGCGCATGAAAAACTTCGATCAATCGGTAACGGCAAACTACATTGTGCCGCTCGACAAGTTTCCGGTTACCGATTGGCTCGGTCTCGAATACCGCTACCAGGTTAACTACAACTGGCGTGCCGGGCCGCTTTTCAATGCAAAAGATACCTTGTCGCTTGATTTTAAAAATATTATTCAGAACAGTCGCGAGCAAACCTTTACCGGCCGCATCGACATGGTGAAGCTATACAACAAAGTTGTATTTCTGCGCGACATCAACAATCCTCCAAAAGCCAGACCCGGTAAAACAAAACAACCGGACACTGTACGAACAGTTTCCCCTGCTGTAAAAGGCTTATTGCGTGTGCTCATGTCGCTGCGCAGCATTAACGGAACGTATACACTCACAGAAGGAACCATTCTTCCGGGATTCTCTCCCTCACCCTGGTTGTTCGGCATGGATAAAAACTTTGAAGCTCCAGGCTGGAAGTTTGTACTGGGAAGTCAGGATGCCGACATCCGGTTTCGCGCAGCCGACAAAGGTTGGCTGACAAAGGAAGAAAAGCTCACAAACTTCTTCACACAATCCCGAACAAAATCGCTTTCCATGCGGGCGAATATTGAACCTTCGCAGGAGTTGAAGATTCAGCTCGATGTGAAGAAAGACGTTACCGATTCGTACCAGGAAATTTTCAGATTTTCCAATGATATAAATGATTTTGCATCACTCAATCCGAATCGTGCCGGAACATATAAGATCTCAACGATCAGTATTCTAACCGCGTTTAACAGTACAAACAATGAGAAATCATCCGAAGTTTTTCATCAGTTCGAAAAGAACATTGATATCATCCGCGATGAATTCTTCCGGAGAACCGGCCATGAGTATGACACGTCACAGGATGTAACAATCGCTTCGTTCATTGCAGCGTATACCGGCAAGAGTGCAAAAAGTGTAAGCTTAAGTCCGTTCCCGAAAACTCCGCTTCCGAACTGGCGGGTTGACTATACCGGTTTAATAAATATTCCGGCATTGAAAGAAAGATTTCAGGCGATTACGCTTTCACATGCATACTCCTCTTCTTATTCCGTACTGAACTATAACAACTCACTCGAATACAATGATCCGAATAAAGTGGGCATTAAAGTTCCAATCGAAGACTACAACAATGGTACGTATGGCGAGCTGGTTGACGGTAAGGTGTTGCCAATTTATGTGATCAGCCAGGTGCTGATCTCGGAGCAATTCTCGCCCCTGATCGGAATCAACATCCGCACCAAAAACCGGCTGACGGTAAGGGCCGATTACAAAACCAAGCGTGAACTTTCGTTGTTCGTATCGAATGCCCAGATTACCGAACTCAACAGTAAAGACATCTCGGTTGAATTGGGCTATACCAAAAACAACTTTAAACTTCCCTTCAAGACAAAAGGCCGGACCATTGTATTAAAGAACGATGTCACATTCCGAATGAATGTATCGCTCATCGACACCAAAACCATTCAGCGCACAATCGACTTGCCCAACCGGCTTACCAGCGGTAACATCAACTTCCAGCTCCGGCCAAACGTGAGTTACGTGCTCAATCAGAAGCTGAGTATCATGCTGTATTATGAGCGCACCATTAACGATCCGGTAGTATCGAACTCCTTCCGCAGGTCGACCACCCGTTTTGGGGCTCAAGTACGCTTCAGCCTGGCCCAGTAAAAAATCACAAACCTGCTTAACAATAGATAAATGTCCTTAATTTTGGGGCTCTAAAATCATTATCTATGAATATTCCAGCCGGACTACAGTACACCAAAGACCATGAATGGGTTAAAATCGAAGGGAAAACCGCAACCGTAGGAATTACGGATTTTGCCCAGGGCGAACTTGGCGATATCGTTTATGTGGATATCAGCAGCGTTGGCCAAACCGTTGAGCATGGTCAGGTTTTTGGAACCGTTGAAGCTGTGAAAACCGTATCGGATTTGTATATGCCCGTAACGGGAAAAGTGCTCGAGGTAAATTCTGCGCTCGACAAAAATCCTGAGAAAGTTAACGAAGACGCGTACGGTGCCGGATGGATGATTAAGATAGAAATCACGGGTTCTGCTGACGGACTTTTAACAGCCGATCAATACAAGGAACTTATCGGTAAATAACCGTTGTTGAAGGGTACGATGATTGAGCTCCCCGTCATATCAAAAGAAGAAACCCGCAGGCGCAAGCCTGATTGGCTGCGCGTAAAACTTCCTGTCGGACCGGAATATGCAAAAGTCCGCAGGCTGGTTGACGACCATAAACTTCACACGATCTGCGAAAGCGGAAATTGTCCGAACATGGGCGAATGCTGGGGAGCCGGTACCGCTACATTTATGATTCTCGGTAATGTGTGCACACGCAGTTGCACGTTTTGCGCAGTTGCTACCGGACGCCCGCCTGAATATGATGTGGAAGAACCGAAGCGCGTTGCTGAAGCGATTAAACTCATGGGTGTTAAGCATGCCGTGATTACTTCCGTGAATCGCGATGAGTTAAAAGATCGTGGTGCTGAAATCTGGTACCAAACCGTGGTACAAACAAAAGCGATCAGCCCGGATACAACCATTGAAACATTAATTCCGGATACGAAAGCAAATTGGGATGCACTATACCGGATGATAGAAGGCGGTCAGGAAGTTGTTTCACACAACATGGAAACAGTCGGACGTCTTTATCGTATGGTTCGGCCGCAGGCCAAGTACGAGCGAAGCCTGGAGCAGATCAAACGCACGCGCGAAGCCGGCAAGCGTACCAAATCAGGAATCATGCTTGGTGTGGGCGAAACGCACGAAGAAGTGTTCAAGGCGATGGATGACCTTGTTGAAAACGGATTAATGATTCTCACACTTGGTCAGTACCTGCAGCCGACTAAAATGCACCTCGAAGTCGCGGAGTTTATCCACCCGGATACATTCGCGATGTATAAAGAGGAAGGTTTAAAACGTGGCTTAAAGTATGTTGAAGCCGGTCCGCTGGTTCGTTCTTCGTATCATGCTGAACGTCACGTGAACGTTCCGCTCGATTAATTCTGCAGAATTTCAATCTCTACCCGAACGTTCGATTGTGCCTGCGGACTTAAAATATCATAGATCGGTTTCTTACCGCCCCAGGCTTTAACCTCCATTCGTTTGGGATCAATGCCCTGGCTAACCAGATATTTCTTCACGATTTCAGCGCGTTGTTCCGAAAGCTCCTTTGCTGATCCGGATCCCTCTTTCGTGTTCTTTAAAGCAAACCATTCTTCAGCATTCTCTTTCAGGTAAATAATTCTTCCGCGCGCATTGCCATTGGTATGGCCATGAATCCGAATTTTGTACCGGGGATTCTCTTTCATCATTTCCGCCAGGCTGGTAACCTCGTACCGCGACTCCGGGCGCATGATCGCAGCATCGCGGAAAAAGTAAATCTCAGAAACTTCCACATCACCCTTTTGGAGTCTTGTCAACTCGAACGACAATACAATAACACTATCCTGAAGTTGAACACTATCACCGGAAGGGTTTACGAAGTTTACGCGGTGTTGTATGCGCCTGTAGCCGGGCATGTGTGTGGTTACCGTCATAGAACCGGATTTACCTTCGGGCCTTCCGATTTCAACAATTTTGTTGCCCTCGTATGACCCAATTTTTTTTGCGCGGTCAACGTCTACCACGATCACTTCACTTTTAACTTCTGTACCATCGTCTTTTCGGGTTACTTTAAACAGGAATGACTTCTTTTCAAGTTCTTTCGGCTTCTGAAGTTTGGTGGTGTCAGCCACTGGTTTTGGCGCTACCGGTACGATTACCGTATTCGTTACAACAACACCGGGTTCCGGTTTCTTAAATGATCCATGATACACCCAGGCATCGCTGAACGTTGAATCCGGACGGGCACGAAGGCGCAAGGCTTCGTCAATGGCCTGAGTGCGATCGTTGGTTTTCATCACGTACACGTAATGCAACCCTTTATTAAAGTTCATTTCGTACTTCCCTTTCAATTGGTACTTGGGCATCTGCTTTGTCCATAGCATGGCGTTCTTCGGAATTGAAAAAACACCGACTACCACGTAGTAGGGTTGATCGACCGGAGGTATGGAATCGGATTGAGAAAAACCAAGGAACGATATAGACATCGCCAAGGCCAAAAAATAGAAAGCCTTCATAGATTAAAAAGTTAACTAAAGTTATAATTTTTTTATAACAATATGAATTTCAGCATTTTTCAATGACCCGAGATGATCTCGAACTGGCGCTCGAGTGTCTCTCCCGTTTCGTCAACCAGGGTTAAAATGTGCTTTCCTTCCGGGGGGTTAACCGGCATATGATGCACTTTTTTGGTGCTGCCGATGAAGTCGCCATCGATATGCCAGTAGACTGTAACCGCAGCATTGCGATGAGCCAATTCGAATACGGCATTACCCGGCTTACCGTCAAGATCCCGCGGAATGAAAATCTTAGCGTTGGGCTTAGGATAGATAAGATCCATGGTCTCGACAGCCTGCAGCGGCTGACAATCGGCCCGATAAGGCGGTAACGGTTTATACGTAATATTTTTTCCGCGATAGTAATACTCTTGTACCGGCGGCAATACAAACCAATTCTGCGCAACAACACGATCGAGCGATTCGCATTCACTATGAACTCTGAATTTTTTGTTTGCGCTCAAATGAATTTTCTTGTGAAAGGTGCAAAGGCCGGAGGATTGTCCAACGGTGCCAACCATAACCGTGTCAGGCTTTTCGCAATTGGGACCGAACAACTGACCGCTCTTTGAGCAAATAATGATCTTGCTCATTTCCGGCAATGGCTTATTAAACCAACCCGATCCGTCAAGCTGTGAAAAAATATCGAACATAACGGGAGCAGCAGTTTCGGTGCCGGTTAGTCCGGGGCGGCCTTCGCCATCGGCATTACCAATCCAAACACCCACTGCGTATTGCGGAGTAATACCCACAGCCCAGCCATCGCGGAAGCCAAAACTCGTACCGGTTTTCCAGGCAATCCTTCGTGAGCTTTTAAAATACCGCCAGCCTGTCTCTTCACCCGGACGATACACTTCTTTCAGCGCGTCCACAGTTTGATAAATAGCAGCGGCATTCAACCATGAGCTTTCGCTCAGTACGGGTTCGGTCGGTTCCTGTTCCGCATAACGCGGAGCATGAAAATCTTCCCTTACATAACGATTCTTTCCCGGATACAGAAAGTAATGATTAAGCGTACGCGCCATTGATGCATACATGCCGGTGATATCCCAGAGTGAGCCTTCCGCTCCGCCCAGAATGAGTGAAAGGCCGTAATGATCCGGAGATTTGTTGAGCGTACTGAACCCCATACCTTTTAAAAGTTCATAGAATCGTTCATAACGATAGTCTTTCAGCAGGTACACAGCCGGAACATTCAAGGAACGGATTAACGCCTGATCGGCATGAACCGCACCATCATAATCGCGCGTAAAATTTTTCGGAGCAAAACCTTTAATGACAATCGGAATATCCGGCAACAGTGTTTTGGGGAGAATCTTGCCTTCATCGAGCATGGCAGCATACAGGAATGGCTTCAGAATACTGCCGGTGCTTCGCGAGGCAGCGATCAGATCAACATCAAAACCATGTTCGGCTCCGGAATTAACATTTCCCGCATACGCCAGAACGTTTCCGGTTTCAACATCCAGTACAAGCGCGCAGGCATTGTGAATCTGGTTGCCTTTTAATTTTTGGTAGTGATCGTCTAAAATTTGTTCGACACGCTCCTGAAGTTCAACGCGAATGGTGCTCCGTACTTTCTGTTGTGCCTTCCCATCAGCCGTAAGGCGCAGCAACGCATGCCTCGCAAGTCGCGGCAACGGCAAGGGTTCACCCGGGATCGGTTCGGTAATCGCTAACGCATAGGTAAGTGAGTCAATCAACTTTGTTTCCTTTAGCTTGAGCAAAAGTGTATTCCGCTTACGCGCAAGCTTGTCGCGATTTTTTCCAGGATGGATCAGTGCCGGAGAGTTCGGAAGCACCGCTAACAGGGCAGCCTCGGCCCAAGACAGTTCTTTTGGCTCACGACCGAAGTACCGCCAACAAGCGGCTTCCAGGCCCACCACGTTTCCACCAAACGGAGCATGCGATGCATACAACGACAGGATTTCTTTTTTTGAATACCTGAACTGAAGCCGGGTTGCCAGAACGGATTCGATTGCTTTCTCAAGCACGGTGCGGCCTGATTCTTTCCGGTGCAACCGGATAACCTGCATGTCGAGCGTACTGCCTCCGCTTACCACACGGCCTTCGGCAATGTTCTGACGAAGCGCACGACCCATTGATAAAATATCGATACCGGGGTGACTGAAGAACCGCTTGTCTTCATATGCGATGAGTGCTTTTTCGAATTTCTCGGGAACCTCGTTCAGTTCGGGAAAGCGCCATTGACCATCGGACGCAATCGATGCGCTGAGTAAATCTCCGCGACTACCTTCGAGGACGGTGGAGTATGGTTCGTCAAATAATGTATCGGGTAAGCAAAAGTAGTAGGCTACCGCCAGTGCCAGCGAAAATAAAATAATATAAACCTTGTAGCGGACAATAAACCTCTTCATCACGGGATAACGCGCATGTTATTGCAGGCGGTTCGCGTGGCGGGATGCGAGCAGCCACTTGCCATTCTTGCGCGTATAGAATTCGGTGTATTTTAATTCGAATACCAGGTCCTTTCCCTCCAGCGTAACATTGAACTTACCCCGACCAATCACCACCGCAGATTCAGGATAGATTCGGGCAGATGATTCCAACACTTCAATGGCGGTGTACCTAAGCTTGCCGGATTTAATATCGTTGATGAACTCTGTTTTCGTTTCAGGCCACCCATTGGAGTGAATGAAAATCATGCGCTCGTCCAGCATAGGCGTCAGTGAATCGAAATTCATGGCAACCATCCATTCGAATTTCTTCTTCGACAAGCTGATAATTTGTTGCTCCTGTTGCGTTTGCGAAAACGTAATCAGCGCAATCATCAAAAAATAAAGTAGTAAGAAACTTTTTTTCATATCGTAAAAAAGGGACTCTGTTATTAGCACAGAGTCCCTGAATTTTATTGTACGCCTGCTGCTTTCACAACTTCAACTACCTGCCCTTTCTTGCGTGCATAGATCGACTTATCGTACATCGCTTCACAGTTTACGGCCGGCAGATAGTATGTTCCCGCATAGGTTGCCGTTAAGCTTACCCGGAATGTTTTAGCAGTTCCTTTCCCAAGATTAAAGAACGTATATACACGATCGTCACGGATATCCTGGTACGTAAAGCCGCTGTTGGCAAGCGTCTGCTCATCACCATCCAGGCGAAGGTTGTTGATCTCCCAACCTGATGGAAACACCTGCGACAATGCAAGGTTCTCATACATGTTGCGTACACCCGGATGATTCACGGTTACAACCGCAATAAACTCCGTGCCCTGCTCAAGTTTTGAAGGATCAAGCGCGTTTCCGTCTTCATCGGTATAGTATATCCCTACGCTCAGGTTCGATTCAGCATCTTCTTCGTTACCGCGTGCGGGAGTTCCTTGCATGATCAGGCGTGTGTACAACGCACCTTTACTTTCGCTCTTGATCTGAACACTTCCTTTATTCACACCGTCAATCGGTACGGCAATCTGCGAGACAGGTAACGTACTTGTCAAAGAAACCGTTTTACCACCATTGACACTGTACTCAAACTTAAGCTCGCTCTTTTCACTTCCCGCAAATTCCGATACAGCTTTCAGACAGTACGCTACTTCCTGCGTACTCATCCAACTGTATGGATTACTTAATGCAGAAGAAACTTCCTTATAAACCTGCAACGCACGGGTAAGATCACCCAGCAACGTTAACGTTTCAAGAATCAACGCGCGGTCGCGAACATCCGATCCGTATGTATAGCTAAGTTCGCGATATGGTTTAACAGCCGGTGATAAATTTGCTACCAGTTTTTTGGCAGCTTCCGACTGGCCTGCTTTGGCATACGCCGCGGCCAGCAACCAGGTACCACTGGTTGAAAGAGCAGCTGTTTCCCGGAGGCGATTCATCGCCCCCAATTCGGGTGAACCCGAAAGCGCAAGCGTGTACAAGCGGTATGCCTGCATCAGGTCGTTGTTATAGTAACCGTCTGATCTGCGCCATTCCAGTGCTTTATCTTTTTGATATTTTTTCCAGCGTTTGATAATATCAGCCGGAACGAAATAGCCTTTATCTCCTGCTTCTACCAGGAAATGACCCGCATAAGATGAACCCCATTCGTCTGCATCGGGTTGACCAGGCCAGTATGCAAATCCGCCTGAGCGGGTAAGGAACGACTTCAACCGTTCAATGCCTGCGGTCACGTTGATTTGAATTTTTGCTTTCTCGGTTTCGCTCAGTTCTTTTACGCGTTCAAGATATAGTTGCGGGAACACGGAAGAAGTTGTCTGCTCAATACATCCGTATGGATAATGAATGAGGTAATCGAGCCGTGAACCAAGGTTGATCGGAGGCATGCTCGACACTTCCAGGATGGCGCTGTTTGTACCGGTGATTCCAAACAGAGCGACCGGCGAATTCCAGGTTTTACCTGCATCCACAACAGCCTCGGTAATTTTTGTTACAGGAGTATTAGGATTGCGAACTTCAATTTCGATTACATCGGAGGATTTAAAGTTTCCGGAAGAAGCCGTTACCTCAACTTTTGCAATTCCGATCGCGCTCTTCACTGCCAAATCAAAGTCGACCGTCATATCTCCCGCAGGGCTCATGGCCACCGTCTGACTCGAAGACCCGGTTACCGAAACAGGCCCTGTTATTTTGACATCAACTTTCACATTCTTAATTCCCTTCTCCTGCGTGAACAGCGTCACCGGAAGTTTCAACGTCTCTTCCGGGCCAAGCACACGCGGCAAGGTTGCCAGCACCATTAATGGCTTGCGTACTGGTGTAGCTTTTTCTGTTTTACCATATGCACCTTCATATCCGGCAACAACCATTGTTTTCACCGAACCGATGTATTGCGGCATCGTAAACGTGATCGATTTTGTATCGCCTTTGTCGAGCGTGTACGGGCCGAAGAATTTAACCACCGGTTTAAAGCGGTTTGCACGCGGATCATCTTCCTTGGCAGCGAGGTCAGCATCACCACCGATCGCCAGCAGGCGTTCGATGCGTGAACCAAACGCGCCCATTACTTCATCGTATAAATCCCATGTGCGCACACCCAACGCCTCGCGGGCATAGAACCTGCTCCATGCATCCGGAGTTTTAAAACGCGTAATGTCGAGCAGACCTTCATCCACCATCGCTACGGTGTACGTCATCTTGCGACCTTCTTTCTCCGAAATTTTGATTGTTACTTTTTCACCAGGTTCCAGCACGTCCGGCATTTTAATTTCGGGTTGCAGGTGCGTAGCAGGATCTTCAACCCCGATAGCCGTTACACCATACAACCGGATTGGCCGGTCATTTTCGGTTTGTGCATGAGGTTGCAACAGCGAAACATGGGCATACACATTGGGAGCCATGTCAGACGTAGCTTCAAAGCTGAATTTGTTTTCGCCCTGGTGTGTTTCAACCCAATACGTTTTTAAGACTTTACTTCCGCTTTCAATGCTGACCAGCGCGCGTCCCTGACCCGTTCCCGGGATCGTCAGGTTAATTTTCTCACCAATGTTGTAGGATGGCTTGTCGGCATTAAAAGAAAGTCTTGTTGCACCGCCCGAGTTATCATCTTCGCGCATGCGGCTGTACCAGCCCGGTTCATCCACGTAAATAATTTTACCCGTACAATGGCCTGACTCTTGGTCGCAGGCGCGGATAAAATACCGGCCATGTTCAGGTGTCTTGATCTGGAAGCTCCAGGTTCCCTTTCCGTTTGATGTGGTTACGGTTCCGGTTTTAATAACCTGTGCGTACGAACTCTCAACATAGTTCGCGATGTAATCACTGGAGTTATCCCACCACCAGCGCCAATTCAGTTTATAAATGTTGATGTCAATTTTTTTCGAGAGCGGACCACCGTTTGCATCGAGGGTTACAATATCAACTTTATGCGTTGTGTCGGAATAGAGAACGCCTGTGTATGGCTCTCCTTTAGGAGTTTTAATACCTACGTAAGCATCGTAAGGAGAATACGGAAGCACGAAGCGGTCGATGCTGAAGTTACCGCTTTCTTCATACACTTTACCTTTGAATACAGCATTCAGGAAACCGGGTGCCGCAGATGATAACTCGAGGTTTGCATCTACGTTCGCATGGCCTTCCGCATCAGTCGATCCTTCATACACCAGAACAGACTCGCTGCTAAACTGTCGCGAAGGATCTTCAAAGTCATAGTCAGGGTACTTGGCAAACGTAGTCGGTACTTTTGAAAGCAGTACTTCAAATTCAGCCTTCAGGTTTCGGCCAGGTGCGCCATGCAGCCATTTTACATCGAGCGTTCCGGTTACGTTAGGCGAGGTTAATCGCTCTGTTCCAAAATCAAGATTGATTTTGAGACGGTTAGGTTTAACCGTTTCAATTTTTATGTTCTGATTGAACTCGGTTCCTCCAACCTTAATGCGAGCCGTCCAGTTGCCGGTTGGTGCATCAGGTTTGGTAGATGTTGTAAAGTCGTAGAACCCATTCTCAGATGTAGACCGAACTATGCGGTTAACAATTTGTCCCTGTGGATTCTGAAGTTCAAATACAACCGGGTGCGTAGCCGGAAGCGTTTTCGCTTTGTCTTCCAGGATAAACGACAAGTGCAGTGTATCGCCCGGGCGCCATACGCCCCGTTCGCCATACAAAAATCCTTTTAAGCCCTTTTGAACATATTCGCCCGAAACATCGAAGTTGCTCAGCGAAAGTGAATTCCCATCATTAAGGGTTAAGTATCCGCGCTGCGCACCGTTTTTGGCAACCAGCACATACGGCTTGCCTTTTGTTTTAATTTCTGCCTTACCATCTGAATCCGTTGTTGCTGTTCCTACTACCTGTTGCTGGTAATCGTAAGCCTCGATCTGAATACCCGAAAGCGGATCGGTGGTCTTAAGGTCGGTTACAAAAATCAGTGTGCTGCCATCGCTGCCGCTCTTTGCCAAAAGGCCAAGGTCAGACGCAAGAATATTTCTGCGCACGATGCGACTTGAAGTATAGTACGATGAATTACATGGGTTATCGCGTTGTTCCCAATCGTAATCCTCACCATAATAATAGTCATCATATTCATAATACTCGTAGTCACCTTCGTAGCCGGAGTAGTCATCGTAGGTTTCTTCCTGATCATCTTCAATTTCCTCCAGGTTATCGTCTGTTCCGGAATCGTCACAGAAATATGTAGAGTAAGACTTTTTGAAACTGAACTTTACCTGGTAAATCGCCCCCGGTTCGCTGTTAATTAATTTAGCGATGTCGAGTGTGAACCGGTTCCACTTACCAAGATCCGTTACCCCTGAATTATCAAGTGCAATAGTTTTCTTGAGAATCGATTTTCCAACACGTCTTAATTCCTGCTGACCGGAAAGACTGTTTACCTGCAGAAACTGCAACACATTGTTTTCAAAAATCTTAATGATCTCAACATCAACCGAGCGGAGGTTAACCGCTTCGAATGGCAGTACAAGACCGTTGGTACTTGGAAGTATTACGCCTTTTCCGGCAATTTTTACTTCAGGCTTCAACTGTTCGAACATCACCTCCCATGTGCCGCGCTTATTCATTTTGTAGTCGAGGATGTTTCTCACACCTGCTTCCACCGAAACAGTTTTGCTTCCGGCCAGTCGCACTGACGGATAAACCCAGATTTCATTGTCGTGAATGTCGAAGTCGAGGTTCGCTGCCTCGGGAATGCTGATCAATCCGTTAAGTTCCTGCTTTTCTTTAAGCGGATCGGAGAATTGAAGAATCACATACTGCGTAGGGTTCTGAACAACCTTTGCATTAACAATTTTAAAATCGCCTAATGCCGGGATTTCGATGTCTTGCGCATCATCGCGATTTACTCCAAGGGGCGAACCCTTTACCACCAGATTAACGGAACTGGCCTGATCCTTACGGGAAACGTCTTCAATCACGAAGTTGTGCTGCTTGCCATCGGTGCCGTGTACCCACGATATCTTGAGCGCACTGTTGTCTTGTTTGGCTTCGAGCATTTTCTCAATGACATCATTTTCGGCAAAGTCAGCCGTGTTCAGCACGCCCTCGACTTTTTGCCGCTTGAGCTCCGTCTTCACATACGGTTTGATATTATCGATTGACGTTTCAAAATTTTGAGGAATAACCTGGAATGAATATTTGAACTCCTTCAGTTCATTGGGTACCGTGGTTAGTTTCGCCAGGTTAAAGGTTGCTTCGTAAACCTGACCGGAAGTAAGCCGCGCCTCGGGGCGGAACTCCACTGTTCGGGCATCAACCCAGTAAGCTTTTCCTTTAATAGATGGACTGAAATCGAAAAGGTTAACGGAAGTCTCCTGACCAATTGCTGCTGAATCGGCCACATTATTTGCTAATACAATCAGCAGCCTGGACCCTGAAGGAATGACCCCTGCGGTATAGGAAGAAATATACTCCCCGAATGCCGGGTTAATGTAGTTGGCAACCGGCTTATTCTTATTGTTGACAACGTAATAGATGCCAAAAACGATTACAGCAAGGCCAGCGATGCCGATGGCAATCTTTTTCCAGGGGAGGTTTTTCATAAAAAACGGTAGTTATTAAAGGAGTTTTGAATATCCGAAAAAATAGCCTTGTGGAATGCCGCAGGGCATTAAAATATTTTTTTGAAACGATCAAACAGCTTCCATTCCGGTTGGCCAGACGTGTTAGTATATTTCACGCATGATCGCAGTAATTCAACGGGTATCTTCTGCTTCGGTGGAAATCGACAAACAGGTAAAATCAAGTATCGGAAAGGGTTTATTGGTTTTGGTGGGAATTGAAGACGCTGACGGACCGGAAGACATCGAATGGCTTGCCGGGAAGATTGTAAACCTCCGGATTTTCAACGATCAGGACGGGGTGATGAATGTAAGTGTAAAAGATGATGGCGGTGACATCATCGTGGTAAGCCAGTTTACACTTCACGCCAGCACTAAAAAAGGAAACAGGCCTTCGTACATTAAAGCATCGAAACCGGAGATAGCCATTCCGCTCTATGAGAAGTTTGTAAAGGCAGTTGAGACACTGCTTGAAAAGGCCGTTCAGACCGGTGAGTTTGGAGCCGATATGAAAGTGAGCTTGTTGAATGACGGGCCCGTGACGATTATTATTGATACAAAAGACCGCAAGTAGCGGTGGGAATCGGAAAAACTAACGATCAAAAAATGAAAAGAATCCTGTTTGCGATTAGCATACTTATTTCGGGAACTTCTGTTTTCGCTCAGTATAAATACGGATTGACGCCAACTGATCACCAGGCATATTTAAAGAGTATCAGGCTAGATCCAAAAAAAGAGCTGGTCGACCTTGAGAAATTTATCCCGGGTATTGTGCTCGACATTCGCTACGCAACCACCAATAATTTTACAGGCGAACAAATTTACAAGCAAGCGAAAGCCTACGCCCGCAAACCAGTAGCGGAGGCTGTGAAGCGCGCGCAGGCCGAACTTGCCAACCAAGGCCTCGGAATAAAAATTTTCGATGCGTATCGTCCATATGCGGCTACGGTAAAATTTTATGAAGTTTATAAAGACACAACGTATGTAGCATCTCCCTACCGGGGATCGCGCCACAACCGCGGCTGCGCGATCGACATGACAATTATTAACCTGAAAACCGGAGAAGAACTACTGATGCCAACGGGTTACGATTCATTCAAAAAAGAGGCGTGGCCTTCAACACCAGTGAAAGATCCGCTGATTCGCAAAAACCGTCAGCTGATCATCGACACAATGGAAAAGCAGGGATTCAAAGTAAATGGCTCCGAATGGTGGCACTACGATTTCATCGGCTGGAGAAATTACGAAGTACTCGATATTGATTTTGAAACACTCGGTAAGTAGTTAGTATTGAGTAATTAGCCCGCTACGACACAACTACACAATACTGTTTTGCTAACTACTATCTACTAACTACTAAATACTAAGTGATGACATTACAAGAAGCGCAAACCCAGGTTGACCAATGGATTAAAACGCATGGTGTGCGTTATTTCAGCGAGCTGACCAACATGGCCATTCTTACCGAAGAAACCGGGGAAGTAGCGCGGATCATCGCGCGCAGGTATGGCGAACAATCCGAAAAAGAATCGGACAAAAACAAAGACCTCGGAGATGAAATGGCCGATGTATTGTGGGTACTGATCTGCCTGGCCAATCAAACCGGTGTGAACCTTACGGAAGCATTTAAAAAGAATCTGGAAAAGAAAACATTACGCGATCACGACCGGCACAAAAGCAACGAGAAACTTCGTTAATCTTTAACTGCCAGATGACCGTTCACTAAGACCGGTACAACGCGATACTCATCAATTGTGCAGCAGAATTTCATATCGTCATGAATGTTCAGCTTGTTCAGGCGCTTCACATGACTAGATTCGTTCAAAAAACCGATTAAGTCCGTCTTCGCGGAGGTATACAAATGTTTTGCGGCAAGCGGAGCATCACACGCCGGTGTGAACTTACCGCTTAGTTTATCCACTAACGCCCCGGCAAACACGGTGTCTTCCAGGTTTACTTTTCCTTTCCAGCCCGCACACACAACTAATATGTCGTTGTTGCTGTTGATCAAATGATCTGCAACAGCGGAAAGATTCAAAAACGCTCCGATGATAATTTCCGTTGCTCCCAGCGATTTTGCGATCGCTTGTGTACCGTTGGTTGTGGTGAGTGCGATTTGTTTTCCTCTCAGTTCGGGTGCCATGTATTCGAATGGCGAGTTGCCCAGGTCGAAGTCGGCCACTTTTTCACCTTCACGTTCACCGGCAATCAGGTAGCCCTTGCTTTTCATCGCACGGCAATCGTCCAGTTTTGCCACCGGATAGATAGATTTAACTCCGTGCGCGAACGCAGTAACCATAGATGACGTTGCGCGAAGAATATCAACGACCACCACCGACTTCCCGTCAACCGGGTAGAGGTGCATCAGGTCGGGCGATACGCAAACATCAATGGATTTCATTATCCCACGAATGGTGTTTTGGAAACTTGAGCTTTAAGCGCTTTGCCCCGAACGTCAACAAGAATTTCGGTTCCGACAGTTGAGTGCTCCGTATTTACATAGCCAAGTCCTACGCCAATACCCAGCATCGGTGACATGGTTCCTGACGTAACCTTTCCGATTACATTTCCGGCTGCATCTTTTAACGCATAGTCGTGACGCGGAATACCCTTATCAATCATCTTAAAGCCGACCAGCTTTTTCTTTACGCCTTCTTCTTTTTGTTTTTTGATAGAAGCAGCGTTGGTGAAATCTTTTGTGAACTTGGTGATCCAGCCAAGGCCACCCTCAAGCGGGGATGTAGTGTCATCGATATCATTTCCATACAGGCAAAAGCCCATCTCCAGGCGAAGTGTATCGCGCGCTCCCAGACCAATCGGTTTAATGTCAAATTCTTTTCCCGCTTCAAAGATTTTATGCCAAACGCTTTCCGCGTGATCTTTATGAACATAAATCTCGAAACCACCCGCACCTGTGTAACCCGTATTTGACATGATCACATCCTGCACACCGGCAAACTCACCAATTGCGAAATGATAATACTTGATGGTGCTTAGGTCAACGTTTGTCAGCTTCTGTAAGGTTGCTACCGCTTTGGGGCCCTGAACCGCAAACAGGCAGATGTCTTCTGAAATGTTTTTCAGCTCAGCGCCTTTGGTATTGAATTTATTAACCCAGGCCCAGTCTTTATCGATGTTACCGGCATTCACCACCAGCATGTAGTCGTTATCTTTCTTTTTATACACGATCAGGTCGTCAACAATTCCGCCCGTCTCGTTCGGGAAGCAGGAGTATTGCGCCTGCCCGTCAATAAGTTTTGACGCATCGTTGCTGGTTACCAACTGGATCAGATCCAGCGCATTCGGACCTTTCACCAGAAACTCACCCATGTGCGAAACATCAAATACGCCCACACCTTTGCGCACGGTCATGTGTTCTTCAATGTCCGATGAATATCGCACCGGCATATTGAAGCCTGCGAACGGCACCATCTTGCCACCCAGTTTTACATGCAGATCGTTGAGGGGAATTTGTTTTGTTTCCATAGATAATAGAGTGTCCGTAAAAAATCAGAGTTTACCTTTTTCAATCGCTTCGAGCATCAACGCTTTCATGCGTTCAGCGCTTTCAACTTTTGCTTTCATGTATTGCCTGTACGATTCAAGGTTGGTTGTATCCTGAATCGGGCGCAGGCGATTGTCGTGCATCCAGTCCATCATCGACTTCTCGGCTGAGTCTATTAAATGTATGCGTCCTTCAAAATCTGCTTTTGCCTCTGGCGTAAGTGAAGCGCTGCCAAGTGTGTCTTTCAGCTGGCTCTTCAGGCGATAGAGGTCATCCATTTTCGGCATGACTTCATCGTGAATGTCCATCGCGCGGCTATACAGCGCCTTGCTTTCATTTGCTAAACTGTCGGCCGAACCGGAAGATTCTGATGTGGACTTGCCGCAGCCTGAAACTGCAATTAGGGCTAAAAACAGCAATTTTAACGCATTTTTCATGGGTGGGATATTTTGTTCGCAAAGGTAAACCAGAACCGTAAGCCGACAACTTTCCTAACACACATTAGCACAAAATTTCGCAAAAAGTTGCGGTGCCTTCTTGCACCTTGCGATAAAATGATTCTATCTTTATGCAATAAGAAAAAGTACATGAAGCTCAGCCACTCATTCTTTTACTTTTGGTACTTCTATTTTAAGACCCAGGCGGGACTTAGAAGAGCGGAGTGTTGTTGCTGAATTTAGACGATACAAGAACTCAAAAGAAGTCCCGGAAAAACCGGGACTTTTTGTTTTTATGGCGAAGAAGAAAAAATTACGCGTTGCAATTCAGGGTATTGCTACCAGCTTTCACGAAGTAGCAGCACTCACGTATTTTGAAGGGCCGATCGAAACCATCGAGTGTCTTTCATTTCACAAATTGTGTGAAGCGTTGAAAAGCGGAAAGGCGGATGTGGCAGTGATGGCAATCGAAAATTCCATTGCAGGAAGTATTCTTCCCAACTACTTCCTTTTACAGGACTATCACTTCAGCATTGTGGGAGAATTGTACCTGCCGATTCACATGCATTTGCTCGCGCTTCCGGGTGTGAAGCTCGAAGATATTACTTCGATTGAGTCGCATCCTATGGCAATTCGTCAGTGCTCGGAGTTTCTCTTCTCATTAAAAGGCGTTGAAATCCGCGAAAGCGATGACACTGCCGTTTCAGCAAAACGCGTAAAAGATTTCAAGCTGAAAGACACCGCTGCGATCGCGAATGAATATGCCGCAAAAAAATTCGGACTGAATATTCTCGAAAAGCGGATCGAAACCAATAAGAAAAATTTCACACGTTTTTTAATTCTTAATCGCAGGGCCAAAGCGAATGTGGAAAGTAACAAAGCGTCACTCAGCTTTGAAGTAGCAAATCACGTGGGCAGTCTGGCCGATGCGTTAACCACGTTTAAAGAACACAGCATTAACCTCTCAAAAATTCAGTCGATTCCGATCATCGGGCGTCCGAGCGAATACTCCATTCATGTGGACGTGGAATGGAAAAAACGAAAGGACTACGACACGGCCGTACGCGATGTACTACAGCAGGTGAAGAACCTCAATATTTTGGGAGAATATAAAAAAGCACAGATCAAGTTTTAGGTATGATACAAACTGCAAAACGCATTCAGGCCGTAGAAGAATATTACTTCAGCAGAAAACTTGCTGAGGTACGCAGTTTGGATACGCCTGAACATCGCGTGATAAACTTAGGCATCGGCAGTCCGGATATGGCTCCTGCCCCATCGGCTATCAACGCGCTGATCGAGTCAGCAAACAATCCGGCCAATCATGGCTACCAGAATTACAAAGGAATTCCTCAACTACGGAAAGGTATTGCTGATTTTTACAAACGCATTTATAATGTTACGCTTGATGCAGAAAACATGATTCTCCCGTTGATGGGATCGAAGGAGGGCATCATGCACATCGCGATGGCTTTTGTGAACGAGGGTGATGAAATCCTGATTCCTGATCCGGGATACCCAACCTACTCGTCTGTCGCCAATCTGGTAGGCGGAAAAATTAAAACGTACGCGTTAAAAGAAGAACTAAAGTGGGGAATTGATGTTGACGCACTTCGCAAGACCGACCTTTCAAAGGTGAAAATTATGTGGGTTAATTTTCCACACATGCCTACTGGACGGATTGCATCAACGGATGAATTAAAAGAGCTCGTTGACCTTGCGCGTACCAACAACTTTCTGATTGTAAACGACAATCCGTACAGTCTCATTCTTAATGATGAGCCGCTCAGCATTTTGTCGGTACCGGGTGCAGAAGATGTTGCGCTTGAACTCAACTCGCTAAGCAAATCGCATAACATGGCCGGCTGGCGCATAGGCTGGGTTGCCGGGAAAAAAGAATACATCGATGCGGTGCTGAAAGTAAAAAGCAACATGGACTCGGGCATGTTCCTGGGTTTGCAACATGCAGCCGTGGAAGCGTTGCAAAGCAGCGATGAATGGTTTAGCGATTTGAATAAAATTTACATCGAACGCAGGGCGGCTGCGCATAAAATTCTTGACGTGCTGGGATGTACGTACGAGTCAAAACAGTCGGGTCTGTTTGTGTGGGCAAAAGCTCCGGAAACGATCAGCAACGTTGAGACCTTCATAGATGAAATTCTTTACGGCACAAAAGTGTTTATCACCCCGGGATTCATTTTCGGTGAAGCAGGAAGACGCTATATCCGCATCTCATTGTGCAGCCCGGTGGAAAAAATTAAAGAAGCGTGCGATCGTATTGAAAAATTTGTTCACACGAAAACTAAACTCCAAACCGAAAAAGCATGAAAACAACCATTATCGGTTTAGGACTTATTGGCGGTTCGATCGCAATTGATTTGCGAAAGGCTGGCCTGGCAACCGAATTCACCGGTATTGATCTGAATAAAGATCATGCTGAAAAAGCGCTTGAACTGAAGCTTGTTGATTCGATTGACACGGAAGCAAAATCCATTTCTACGGCCGATCTGATTGTGATCGCCATCCCGGTAAGCGTGTTGAGTCAATTGCTGCCAACTATTCTTGATTCCGTAAAAAAAGATGCGGTTGTGGTTGACACCGGCTCAACGAAAAGCTCGGTTTGCAAAGTGGTATCCGGCCATAAGAACCGGGGGCAGTTCGTGGCGGCTCATCCGATTGCCGGTACCGAAAATTCCGGCCCAACGGCAGCGTTTTCAGGATTATTCCAGAACAAGACAAACATCATCTGCGAAAAAGAAAAATCATCCGAGCGCGCATTATTGCTGGCTGAAAAAATCTTTAACGCCCTTGGCATGAAAACCATTTACATGGATGCGGCCGAGCACGACAAACACGTGGCGTACGTATCACATCTTTCACATGTGAGCTCGTTCTTACTTGGCCAAACAGTATTGGATATTGAGCGCGATGAAAAAAATATTTTTGCATTGGCCGGCAGCGGTTTCTCGTCTACCGTACGTCTTGCAAAAAGTTCACCCGACATGTGGGCACCGATATTTGAACAGAATGCCGAGCATTTGAGCCAGGCGTTACTGGAATACATTATGCACTTGCAGCGGTTTCAGTATCACCTGATGAAGCGTGACGTGAAAGAGCTTCACAAAATCATGAAAGATGCAAACCGCATTCGTGAAGTATTGAATGGAATTGAACTGAAACAAAAACAATAAGAAAATAAATAACTTTGTCATATGAAGAAGGAATTGGAGCTCGAAGCAATGTCAACCTGGTTGCCAACGAATGGCCTGCCGGCTGTTATCAGTGGCCCTTGCAGCGCAGAAACAGAAAGTCAAACCATCGCTACCGCAAAACAACTTGCCGCAACCGGTAAAGTGAACGCGTTGCGTGCCGGAATCTGGAAACCCAGAACGCGTCCCGGTCAATACGAAGGTTCGGGAGCAGAAGGATTGGCATGGTTGATCCAGGCAAAAAAAGAAACCGGGTTGCCGGTAACAACCGAAGTAGCGAACGCTTCACACGTAGAAGCATGTTTGAAAGCAGGCGTTGATATCCTTTGGGTTGGTGCCCGCACAACAGTAAACCCATTCTCCGTACAGGAGATTGCCGATTCACTAAAAGGAGTTGATATTCCGGTGATGGTGAAGAACCCGGTTAACCCGGATCTCGAACTTTGGATTGGTGCGCTGGAGCGGTTGAACAAAGCTGGTATTAAGAAACTTGCAGCGATTCACCGCGGATTCTCTTCTTTCGATAAAGGACCGTTCCGTAATGCTCCGATGTGGGATTTGGCCATTGAATTAAAAACCAGGATTCCTGAGCTTGATATTCTTTGCGACCCGAGTCACATTGCCGGTAACCGTGAATTGATTGCACTGATCAGTCAGAAGGCGATTGACCTGAACATGAGCGGACTAATGATTGAAAGTCATATTAACCCTGATGCAGCATGGAGCGATGCAAAACAGCAGGTGACACCAGCCGTACTCGGCAACATCATTGAAGGATTGGTTGCCCGCAAGCCGTCAACCGATAACAAAAACTTCAAAGACACGCTGGCTGTGCTGCGTGAGCAGATTGACCAGCTTGACGATGAGATTATGCAAAAGCTTGCCAAGCGCATGACGATCTCCGAGAAAATCGGTCAGTACAAAAAAGAAAATAACGTTACCATCCTGCAGGTTGGTCGCTGGGAAGAAATCATTGCAACGCGTTTGGCCATGAGCATGGCGATGGGGTTAAGCGAGGAGTTTATCAAAGACATGCTGAAACTCATCCATAATGAATCAATTCAGATTCAGACGAAAGTAATGAACAAGGAGAGCGAACGGGTTTAAAAGCTATACGCATCACTATTAAAAGAGCAGGCTTCCCTGCTCTTTTTTTATCAGAACGTATACGACCCTGTGCTTTCAACTTTTACCGGGCGAAGTTTTTTACCAGATTCAAAATCCCGGTAAACCAATTCAAGATTTTTCCAGAAGGCTGATGTTGCTGCATCGGCCTTTTCTTCTCTTATAAGCTGATCAGTAACTCCCGCGTCCAGCCGTGTTGGGAAAACATGAACCGGAATTTTGGATTGTCCGTCATCTTTAGCTTCAACCGCAATGATATAAAGCTCCTTTATTTTATCATCGGTAATCGGAATGCAGCCGATCGTTGCGCAACCGCCATGAATATAAATGGCATTACCCGGTTTCTTTTTGTCGCTTAAGATCAAATCCGACCGATTGGGATAATTAAGTCCGAGCGATAAAAAGAAATTACTGTAAGGATTAAAGTGGTTAATGTAATAAACACCTTCCGGAATTTGAAGATCGCCTTGTTTGCGTTTGGGGCCGAGAACTCCCGAGGTTGCACAAAAGTCGTAAGATTGAAGGAGCGTGTATGTTGCGGCACTCTTCTCTTTAATCCAAACTTCCAGCACAGCCTCTTTCTTGAATGCGCGGATGAATAGTTGAAACTTATCCATCGACAGGCCTTTGTCGGAAAAATGTTTCTTCACCAGCGCTTCGGCATCTTCATAGGCAATTTTTACCCGCGCTTCTTTCAACTGAGTCTGTTTGAACGACTCCTGCTGAAGAATAAACAATAACCCGATGATCGGTAAAAATTTCATTAGGTTGCCTTAACCTGATGTTTCTTAAGGGTATTGCGCGCCAGCAGCGATGCAATGAGTGTAAGAACAGCCCCCAGGATCATGGCTGCTCCCGGAAAGTAAACGGGAGCGTTGTCGCCGGTAAACCACGCAAAAGTTCCATTCATTAATAGTGGCCCGATAATAGCCGCAAGACTCATCAAACTTGTAAAACCGCCCTGCAACTCACCTTGCTCGTTAGGCGGAATGGAAGACGACATAATTCCCTGCAATGCGGGACCGGCAATGCTACCCAAACAATAAATGATAATGACCGGATAAACCATCCAGCCTTCCGGTGCGATACCATATAATAGAAATCCAATCGCATAAAGTCCAATGCCCAGGTAAACACTCCGCTCCTGGCCGAGCTTGGGAATGATAAACCGAATCAATCCGCCCTGAATAACAGCAAATGCTATTCCCACAACGGCAAGCGACCAACCGATTTGAGAAGCATCCCAACCAAACTTTGCCTTCACAAAATATGCCCAGTTAGTTTGCACGGCATGCGCGGAAATGTAAATGAATGCAAGCGATAAGATCAATCCTGAAATAACCGGGTATCGCGTGAGGCTTTTCAAGGTGCCGATCGGGTTAGCGCGTTCCCATTCAAACTTCCGCCTGTTTTCTTCCTTAAGTGACTCCGGAAGGATAAAGAATCCAAATAACCAATTCAACAACGTTATCCCGGCACAAACAAAAAATGGCGTGCGTGTTCCGTAATCAGCCAATAAGCCACCCATCAAAGGTCCGATGATAAAGCCAAGGCCGAACGCTGCTCCAATCATTCCAAAGTTCTGAGCACGCTTTTCGGGTGTACTGATATCGGCTATGTACGCACCTGCCGTAGTAAAACTTGCCCCCATAACACCTGCGATGATACGACCAACAAATAACCACGAGAGTGAAGGCGCCATTGCCAAAAAAAGATAGTCGACACCAAACCCGAAAAGTGATCCTAACAAAACCGGTCTCCGTCCATACCGGTCACTCAGTCCGCCTACAATCGGGGCACATAAGAATTGCGTAAATGCATAAGACGCGATCATCCATCCTCCGATTTTCGAAGCAAAGCTTAACAATTCATCCGGAGATCCGGTACGACCGGAAAGTTCAATGATCAGATCAGGCATAACCGGAATGATAATTCCGAAGCCGATTACATCCAACAAGAGCGTAACGAAAATAAAACCAAGAGCAGGGGTGCGGTTTGACATAACAGAAAATTAGGTCAACAAGGTAAAGAATTTTCCCCTACCTGATTATCTGCAAATGACATTCAGACAGTAGCTGTCACAACAAAAAAATTGTCCCCCGCTCGCGCGAAGGGACAATCAATAAACAAATAAACTGTTCGTGTGATTTTAGAGCTCGGTGTTTACGATCCGAACATCCGATTTCTTCAGTTCCGTAGCCTTCAATTTTTTATAGCCACCGGCAATGTTCACAAGTTTGTTAAACCCGCGTGATTTCAAAATCGAACTCATAATTACCGAGCGATACCCGCCTGCACAATGGATGTAGTATTTCTTATGGCTGTCAAGTGAAGCCATATTTTTGTTGATAAAATCCAGTGGAAAGTTTTCAGCACCCACCAAATGTTCTGCTTCGTACTCACTTTGCCTGCGTGCATCCAGCAAATTGATCTGATGATCCGTGCTGTACCGCTTTGCAAATTCTGTTGCGGAAATTGTTTCGATCGAGTCAACTTCTTTACCGGCATTTTTCCAACCTGGTATACCGCCGTCCAGGAAACCGATCGTATGATCATAGCCAACACGTGCCAGGCGCGTAATCACCTCCTCTTCCCGACCGGGCTCTGTTACCAACAAGATCGGTTGTTTCAAATCGGTGATTAGTGTTCCAACCCAAGGAGCAAACGAGTCATCCACTCCGATAAAAATTGAACCCGGAATAAATTCTTTTACAAAGTCTTCTTTTTTACGTGTGTCAAGCACCAACGCCCCGGTTGCCTCCCAGGCAGCTTCAAATTGTTTGGGCGTAAGCGGCTTCTTACCATTCTGAATAATATTGTCGATGGTATCAACCTGACCTGTCAGGTTCATGATCACGTTAGACGGGAAATACTGAGGTGGCTCAACCAAACCTTCCGTAACTGCTTCAATGAACTCTTCCTTCGTCATGTCGGCACGTAAGGCATAGTTAAATTTCTTTTGCAGGCCGAGCGTGGACACAGTTTCTTTGTCCATTTTCTTGCCGCACGCACTGCCCGCACCATGGCCAGGGTAAACAATGACTGAATCAGGCAACGGCATAATTTTATTCCGAAGCGACTCGAAAAGTTTTCCGGCAAGAAATTGCGGGGTTATCTCTGCTTTTACTTTTTGAACAAGGTCCGGGCGCCCCACGTCACCAATAAATAATGTATCGCCTGTAAAAATTGCATGCTCCTTTCCGTCCTCATCAATCAATAAATACGTGGTTGATTCCATCGTGTGGCCGGGTGTATGAAGAACTTTGATCTTAACATTGCCTAACGATAATAGCTCGCCATCCTTCGCAACGTGAACTTCGTAATGTGGTTGAGCCGTAGGCCCAAAAACAATTTGCGCGTTGGCTTTCCTAGCAAGATCAATGTGCCCGCTAACAAAGTCGGCATGAAAATGCGTTTCCAGCACGTACTTGATTTTAGCGTTATCTTTTTTTGCGCGCTCCAGGTATGGCGCTGTTTCGCGAAGCGGGTCAATAATGGCTGCTTCTCCGTTGCTTTCCAGGTAGTAGGCAGCCTCCGCCAGGCAGCCTGTATAAATTTGCTCGATTTTCATAAGTCACAATTTTTAGAATCGATCCGAAAATTATTGCCGGCATTTGTCGATTGCTATGACAAAAGTCACCTCTGCACCATTGCTACTCTGTGACTTTCCTCACACGTCCAGGTACATTTTTAATAAAAAGAGCTTGTGGCGTAAGAGTTTATCACACGTTGCCGGCAGCACTTCAGACCTACAATCCATAAATTATCGTTATGCTAACTATGTAAAAGTTAAATAAAAATGTTCCCGTTAAACTGTTCACTTTTGCCCTCAGAACTAAGCTATGAAACAACACAGCACCCAACTTATTGACGGTACTTTTTCACCCGAAAAAGCAAAAAGCATTCTTCTGCAACTTTTGAATGATAAAATGAATTTCCATTATCTCGAAAAAGTGAGTAACGAGGAACGCTTCGGAAAAGATCACGAACATTCCGATAAACGAATCGCTGAACTCACCGAGGGGAAGATGAAATTAATCAAGTGGTTGCAAAGCGTACCTCCGGGTGAAACGATTAAGATCAATTGCGTGATTGAATTACAACTCGAAAGCACGCAGCATTCAGGGAAACAGGCAGCAGCATTATAATATCCGAATTATTCACGTACCGTGATCGCGATTGACGTACTGGTGGCATTCAATAGTTCCACTTTACGCATCAGCGCGTCTTGCACGGACAGTAATGCTTCAGCCTCGAGGGTACAAATTTGTTCGAATGACTGACTGATCACTTTTAAGTTGAAGTCCTTAACCAATTTCATCACTGCGGGCATGGCTTCATACCCGAACTGAAATTTCAGCGACAGCGTAATTTGCTTCTCCACAACCGCGGCATTTTTCAGGGCTTCGTCCGCAGCCGTTTTATAGGCCGTAACCAATCCGCCTACACCGAGTTTGGTACCACCGAAATAACGAACAACAACAACCAGTACATTCGTGAGATTCCGGGATCGAAGTTGACCGAGAATCGGATCACCGGCAGAATGATTGGGTTCGCCATCGTCATACGCACGGAACCTGGCTTTATCAGCCCCCAGCACATATGCAAAACAATGGTGGCGCGCATCGAAGTACTTTTTTTTGATCTCTGCCAGATTAGATTTTACCTCATCTTCTGACGATACCGGCAATGCCAAAGCAATGAATTTACTGCCCTTTTCGCGGTATTCACCTGTCGATAAATTGTTTATGGTATGAAACGAGGTAATCATGCAACACCAAAGGCCTTTTATGCGTCTAAATATTGCAAATAATCAGGTTCGTCCGTGCAACCCGGTTAAAAATGAAGAGTCTTTACCCTGTAATAAATCCAGCTATGAAAAAAGCATTCGTTATTCTTACTGCAGTTTTGCTGATCACTTCGGCAACATTTGCACAAAAACGCGAGACCCGCGATGTGTCGACATTCACCAAAATCTCATTCCGCACAGGTGGAAAGTTGTATCTGAAGCAAGGTAATTCGCAAAAGGTTGAGATTGAAGGCTCAGCCGAAATGCTCGAAAAAATCAAAACGAAAGTAGACGGTGAAAAACTCGTTATCGGGCCGGAAGACAAATGGATGAACTGGAGCTGGAGTAATAATGATAAGGTTATCGTTTACATTACCGTTTCAAACATTGAAGCCCTCAGCGTTAGCGGATCGGGCAGCCTGATCGGACAAACAAAAATTACAGCGTCAGGCGGGATTGACCTCAGCGTAAGCGGATCAGGTTCACTTACGGGCGACTTTGAAGTGGGTGACGCAGATTGTGATGTGAGTGGCTCGGGCGAGATCGCCATCAAGGGAAAATTCAAAAACTTCAATGCGGATGTAAGCGGATCGGGATCTGTGTCTGTTAACGGAACGATTTCCGGTAAGGCTGACTTTGAAATTTCCGGTTCCGGAAAAGTGGAAGCAACCGGTTCTGCAGAAAGCATGAGCACCGATATCTCTGGTTCAGGAAAGGTTCTCGGTGCCGAGTTCAGCGTTAACACCGCTAAAATTGACATTACCGGTTCGGGTGATGTTGAGATCACGGTGAAAAAAGATCTGGATGCGGAGATCAGCGGAAGCGGAACCGTTTTATACAAAGGCAATCCTTCGCATGTAAATTCAAATGCGAGTGGAAGCGGCAGCGTCAAGAAAATGTAACGTTCAGATAAAAATACCTGTAAAGAGGGTGGGGCTTGTCCTTCACCTTTTTTATTGTCCGGTCGCCGATTGCGGAGAACCTTCGTGCGCGATATTTGGTTATCTTCAGATAAAACAAATACTCAACTAAATTTATCTTATGAAACGTACAGCATCCGCACACTGGGAAGGAGATTTAAAGGCCGGGAAAGGAAATCTTTCCACCCAAAGCACGGTCCTCGACAAATCACAGTATTCATTTGGAACCCGTTTTGAAAACGGAAAGGGAACCAACCCGGAAGAATTATTGGGCGCTGCCCATGCAGGTTGTTTTACAATGGCTGTTAGCGCAGCATTGGGTCAGGCTGGCTTTACAGCCACTTCGCTTGATACCGTTGCAACAATTACGCTTGAAAATCTTACCGTAACCGGAAGTCACCTGGAGATCACCGGAAAGGTGCCCGGGATTTCAAAAGACAAGTTTGAAGAGATCGTAAAAGGTGCGGAACAAAACTGTGTTATCTCTCGCGCATTGAGTGTTCCGATCACATCTACCGCAACACTTCTTTAGAATATTATCATCAGAACGTCATGCAACGAGTTGATACAACTATAGCATGACGTTTTCATTTTTATGCTTTCCCAGCCCCGTAACGATCAGGTATTGCGCTGCGATATAAGTAATCATAATCCAAAACCCGGCCATCGGCAGGGGCTCAAGAAATTTATTGATCGCGATCAGTGAATCAGAAATCATGAATAAGATTGCTCCGCCAAACACCATTCCGAAGCTTGCGGAGTTTGTGCGCCCGAATCTAAACAGCGCACTCACCACCATGGTTGTCAGCACAGCTGCATAAACCAGTACCGGAAATTTCATTCCCCCAAGGCGGTTATACAAAATTACCACCAAGCCTGTTCCTGATAAAATAATCGGAAATGCGTAGCGGATTTTCTGTAATCCCTGAAGTTCACTCGCGGTATCATCCGTGCGATGCTGGCGATACGCTAAAATGAAAAAGATATGTGCCACAAGAAAAGCGGCCAGACCGAACATAAAAAAATCCGCATTTCTGTGCTGCAACATTAACAGCGTATCCCCGGCGCATGAAAACACGATCGCCAATACCAGTGACCGCGAGATCGTTTGCCTGTTAGCCTGCTGCGTAACGATGTAATGCAGGCCAAGCATGATCATTATCGCAGGTTTGCAAATCAGGTAAACGACATCCGCGCTCCATACATCCGCCAATAGAACTCCTGCGCTCACCAGCAAAAACAGGTACAGAAATATTTTCTTCATATCGTTTCGGTTACAGGGTCGGGTAAATCGTGCGTGGTTTTCGGAGGCTTTCGTGTTTTTAAAAATACGAGATAAAAGAATGCGGTAAGGGCGAGCAAACTGCAGGTTAAAAATGTTACGAAAAAATTCTTTGAGTCATTCGCGTAAATAAATCCGGATATAAATGCTCCGATGCCAATTCCCAACTCCATGAATATATACAAGCTCGCGATTCCGCGACCGCGATGTTTTTCATCGCTCAGGTCAGTTGCCCAGGCGAGCAACGTAGGCGAGGTCATTCCCTGTGCGAGGCCGTAAAGCGAGATAGCGACAATTAATAATACAGATGAAGTTGCTAATGCAAGAACAAGCATGGACACAGCTACTAAAAACGTAGAAACAATGACAACCTTTCTTCTGCCGTACTTATCGGACGCACGACCCGCAATCAATCGGATCGATAAAGAAAAGATGGTAAGAAAAACAAATGGCAAACCTTCGTTATGAATTCCAAGGTGTAAACACAAATCCGGAACCACTGTGAACACTGCCCCGTAAGCGTACGTGGCGAGCAACATGACGAGGCAAGGCACAATAACTTTCGGCTCAAATAAATCGCGCTTGTGAATTTTTAACACATTCGTGGAAAAACCCTGTCGCGTGTTTAAGGTTTCCCTGAGCCCGAACAATACAAGGATTGATATCACCGCCATCGCGGATGAACAGTAGAACATTACATGAAGGCCAAAGTCGTTGGCAATACTCGGTCCGACAGCCAGTCCGGCCGCCATGCCTACTGTTCCTGCTGTACCCAGAATTCCCATGGCCTCTCCTCTTCTGTTGAATGGAATAATATCTGACAGATATGCTGTTGCTCCCGTTGGCGAGAACCCCGTGGAGAATCCATGAACGAGACGAAGCAACAAAAACCCGGTGATGGTTGTCAGCAGTGGATAGAGCAGGCTGATTACCACGCAAACTGAAATACCGATTAACATCGCAGCCTTGCGACCAACTTTATCCGCAATCTTTCCGCTGAACGGCCTCGAGATCATTGCGGTCAGTGTGAATAATGAAATGATCAGTCCTTTATACTCCGCGCCTCCCAGGCTGGTAAGGTATGCCGGTAATTTCGGTATGATCATGTTGAAGCTCGCAAAGAACAAAAGCGAACTTGTGCAGAGCATCCAGAACTGCGAGGTATAAATCCGTTGCGGGGTATTCACAGAATTAATTCTCAGTACTTTGCTCCTGCGCACCGAGCAGGAACGATTTGATAAAATCATCCAGGTCGCCATCCAGCACGTTTTGTGCGTCCGTACGCTCAACGCCGGTGCGCGCATCTTTCACCAGCTTGTACGGATGCAAAACATAGTTCCGGATTTGCGAACCGAAATCAATCTTCATTTTACCGGCCTCGATTTTATCTCGTTCGGCATGACGCTTCTCCATTTCAAGCTGAAACAATTTCGATTTTAGCATTTGCATGGCGCGCTCCCGGTTAGCATGCTGCGAACGTTCAACCTGACAAACAATAACGATACCCGTAGGCTTGTGCGTAAGCTGAACTTTCGTCTCAACCTTGTTTACGTTCTGACCTCCGGCACCACCCGAACGGGATGTTTGAATTTCAATATCAGCCGGATTGACTTCAATGTTGATCGTGTCGTCAACTTTTGGATACACAAACACCGATGCAAATGACGTATGGCGTCTGCCGTTCGAATCGAACGGAGAAATGCGCACCAGACGATGAACCCCGATTTCTGATTTTAATTTTCCGTATGCGAAGGGGCCGTCAATTTCAAGCGTTGCCGATTTTATACCTGCAACTTCCCCGGCCTGATAGTTAAGTTGTGAAACACCATAACCATTTTTCTCGCCCCACATGATGTACATGCGGTTGAGCATATCGGCCCAGTCGTTACTTTCGGTGCCACCGGCACCCGGATTGATTTCAATAATAGCACTGAGCTGATCTTCTTCGCGGCTCAGCATTTTTTTGAACTCCAGTTCTTCGACAGATTTTTCGGTGCGTGTGTATTCACGGTCTACCTCCTCATCACTTACATCGCCCGCATCATGAAACTCATTGAGCACCTCCAGGTCATCGACCTGTTTGTTCACTGTTTCAAACGCGTCAGTCCACACCTTTTTGGTGCGGATATTTTTGAGCGTTGTTTCAGCTTGTTTGGGGTTATTCCAGAAATCAGCTTGTTGGGTAATCAGCTCCTCGTCTTTCACCTCAACGATCTTACGATCGTAGTCAAAGATACCGCCTAAGGGCGGCAACTCTTGTTTTAAGGTCTTTCAACTGTTCAGTTGTCATCAGAATAGAATTATCATGCAAATATAATAAAACACGATGCTTACGCTACAATCCGGGACTGAGTATCCTGGTCGAAGGAATCGCAAACCGATCTGCATATTTTGGTTAGTTGCGAAAAATCCAAAAATCGCTTTTCTGTTTTGCGAAATGTAGTTCCTGCGGAAACCAGAGCCACAATACCTTCACGGTGATCAAAAATCAATAGTCTAATGGATCATCTCACCTGTAAGAATCTTGTTACGTTTTTAATGGTCGCGATACTAATCATGCTAACGTCATGCTCCGGTTCACGAAAACCATACTACTTCAGTACGTACAAGCACGGTCATAGATCCGATTCGGTTGCAGTAAATTCCGATTCGGCTTCTATGCAGGTATCTCAGGCCGACACGAATAATCGCGATACGCTTCAATCCCTTCAACCTGATACAACTAATACACGGGGAGCCGGAAGGCAGCATCAAAACTCTCGTGAAGTAAAGTCACAAAAGTCAACTGAACTAAAAGCAAAGGATGTTGATGAGAATCAAAAAAAGAAGTCAGCTAAAACCCGGAAAAGCAATGATAACCCGAACGCTGATGGTGGCCACATGACACTGCTGGCAATATTTTTAGGACTCACCTTCCTACAATCTGGTTCAATCATTGTTCTTGCCGGAGCAGTCGTATCCTACATTGCCGGACTTGTGTTCAGCATACGAGGAATCAAACGCGGTAGTAAAAAGGCAAAAGTTTATCTTTTTATTTTACTCCTTTTGGGCCTGGGGGCTGGTATATTCCTGTATGAACTTATTACGATGCCAAGTTTTGGGGTGAACCCTTTTTCAGGGATGATCTGACTTTACTCCGCCTTCTTTCCAGCATATAATTCATACTCAAGCAATCGACAATCAATCTTTGCGGTATAAAATTCATAACGCCTGCTGGCACGCAAACCAATCTTCTTGGCCAGGTCAAGATTGCCCGTGAAAATGTACCCGGTATACCCCTGACATTTCTGCTTCATAAAATCACCGATGCGCTTATAGGTCATTTCAAGCTTGTCAAGTTCACCCAACCGCTCACCATATTCGGGGTTGAAATAAACAACTCCCGGCTGATCCGGAACTTTTGTTTTTTCAAAATCACAGACTTCAAAATCGATGTACTGTTCAACTCCGGCAATGCCGGCATTCGTTTTTGAGACGTTAATCGCATCTTCGCTTATGTCGGTCGCGATAACTTTTAAGTCTTTAATTTCTTTCACTTTACGATTCAACAGCTCAACCTGATCGAGGTACAATTGGTTATCGTATCCGATCACGTGCATAAATGAATAGTTTTTCCGCAGCAGGCCTGGTCTGCGATTCGTAGCCATCAAGGCTGCTTCGATTGCAACCGTTCCGGAACCACACATTGGGTTAACAAACGGCGACTGTCGATCCCACTTCGAAGCGAGAATAGTTGCGGACGCAAGCGCTTCCAGCATGGGTGCTTTTCCGGGTATCTTCCGATAGCCGTGCTTCGATAACGTTTCACCGGATGTATCCAGAAAAACCTCAGCATCCAGTTCCCACCAGTACAAGTTAATCACGGCACCATCCATAGCCGAACCCGAATCGGGGCGTTTTGCAGTTTCCCTGCGAATACGATCGGCAATAGCATCCTTCACTTTCACATTGGTGAACATGGTGTTGTTCACACTGGGATGATCGACATGACTCGTTACCGAAAAATATCCATCGTTCGCGATCAGCTTTTCCCATGGATAGGTCATCAGTTTTTTATAAAGCTCTTCAGGACTGTTGCAGCGAAACTCATATAATGAGTATAGTACCTGGCTTGCACAATGTAAGTTCAGGTTAAGCCGAATGCAATCCTCGACCGTGCCCTTAAGTTCAACACCTGTTGCAAAGGTATCCACCACAGAAAAGCCGAGTTCCTCCACCTCGAGTTTGAGCCACGGAGCCAAACGTTTGTTACAGGTAATGATAATGCGGCTGGGCGTTGTAAAGATGTTGTTCATTGCCACAAACTTAGCGGTAACGGCAGTCACATCAAAAGAACTGCATTTACTGGGTTAATCTTTGGGATAAAGCAGCGGATCGTCAGCCAGCTTAGCCTTATAGAAGGGAGAGCCTTTTTCCACAATCAAGATTCGTTTATTGCGGCCGGGTTTAAAATATTTGCCCTTCGTAAAAAAGAGCAAAGCGCCTCCTGAAAACAAAGCGGTACTGGTAATCGCTACACCCCGGTCGATGGAAGCGTCTTCATTCTGAACAGCTGTAGTGTTTACTAAATCCGCCAGCGGCAAAACAACTCCGGCAAGCATCATGTAAGCTCCGAGTCGTTCGGAAAAGGTTGCCTGTCTTTTTGGGCGAATGTCAAGTTTCTTAATCCGATAGTATGCAACCGTGTCCAGATTCATCATGATGGACGTATCGTTGAGCGCCAGAATTTTCTGGATCTGAATTTTTTTATCGCCCTTCCAGGCAAACGCCAGTACGTCCCCCACCTGGTAGCGGGCCAGTACGCGTTCTTTTTTTAAGATAACAACCTGACGTTGTTGCGCGAACATGCTTCCGCCCAGCGCCAGAAGAAGAAAAAGCAGAATTACATTTTTGTTATCCATCCGAATGGATCCGGGCGTGTTCCACGTTTAATGCCTTCCAGTTCTTCATAAACCTTGTTGGCAAATTTACGCTCCGTGATAGCGGGAAGGTAATAATCTTTGCCCTCAAATCCGATCAATTCGATATGCGCGATGGTTGCTGCGGTGCCTGCGCCAAATGCTTCGCGCAACCGACCGTTGCGCGCGGCTTCCATAATTTCAGTAACCGAAACTTTACGTTCCTCAACACGCATCCCCCACTTCCGCGCAAGTTTAAGTACACTGTCGCGTGTGATGCCGGCCAGAATTGAATCGCTTAGCGCAGGTGTGATCAGCGTATCATCAACCACGAACATCACGTTCATCGTTCCTGATTCTTCAATGTATTGGTGAGTTTTTCCGTCTGTCCATAACAATTGGTGATACCCTTCATCCTGGGCGAGCTTGGCCGGATACAAAGCAGCTCCGTAATTGCCACCTGCTTTGGCATAACCTGTTCCGCCTTCGGCAGCGCGTGTGAACTGCGTTTCAATCTTAACTTTTACCGGAGTGGAATAATAAGGTCCAACCGGTGACAGGATAATCATGAATGTAAAATTCTCACTCGGGCGGATGCCGATATATTCATCTGCCGAAAAAAGGAATGGCCGGATGTACAAAGAGGATCCTTCGTCTTTAGGCACCCAGTTTTGATCGAGTGAAATGAGTGTACTCAAACCTTCCATAAATAATTCTTCCGGAACGGGTGGCATGCAAATTCGTTCCCCGGAAACATTCAGTCGCATCCAGTTATCGGCCGGGCGGAATACCAGCACATCACCTGAAGGTGATTTCATGGCCTTCATTCCTTCGAAGATCGCCTGGCCATAATGAATTGCTGGAGTGGCAGGGCTGATTGAGATATGACCATACGGAACAACGCGTGAGTTCTTCCATTCACCATCGCGATAATCGGCCATAAACATATGGTCCGTATAAATCTTGCCGAACGGCAGATTCGCAAAATCGACCTGACTGATTCTTGAATGTTTTGTGCGCTCAATCCGGATACTCTCTGTAACCACCATACCTGAGTCTTTTAAAAGTTCGGGCGGAAAGATAAGAGGATTTTGGCCACTGGCCTAACGAATGTTAGTAAACCATCGAATTCTAAAGAAAACTACATTCTTGGCTTCCAGGGCATTTCTTCGGCATTCAGCTCAGCCGACATTTTCCTTGAAAGCATAAAAAGATAGTCAGAAAGACGGTTGAGGTACTGGATCACGAGCTCGTCCACCGGCTCGGCTTCATTCAGGGCGATCGTCAGCCTTTCAGCTCTGCGGCAGACGGTTCGCGCGATATGACAAAACGAAACCGACTGGTGCCCACCCGGAAGCACAAAAGATTTCATGGGCGGCAGGGCGGCGTCCATCAAATCAATTTCCTTTTCAAGCAAGGTTACATCTTCCGAACCAAGTGATGGGATTTTAACTTTTGTATTACCGGGCTCGGTAGCTAAAATGGAGCCGATCGTAAACAGCCGGTCCTGAATTTCAACAAGTATGTTTTTACGGATTTGATTAACCGGTTGATCGCGAACCAATCCGACATAAGAATTCAGCTCGTCAACTGTGCCGTACGTATCGATGCGAAGATCAGCTTTCGAAACACGCTTGCCTCCGAATAATGCGGTTGTTCCTTTATCGCCTGTTTTTGTGTAGATCTTCATTCTTTAAAGGTAAAGAATTTGATCGTAGGCATAAAGGATATTCTAGTGCGCAGCTACACCCTGGGCACGGTTAACATTCTCGTTCACACGATCCCACTCTACCAGTCCGTCACGCAAACGAACGATGCGGTGCGCATAATGCGCGATATCATCTTCGTGTGTTACCATGATTATCGTGTTGCCTTTGTCATGAAGTTCCTGGAAGAGGTTCATGATGTCGTATGACGTTTTCGTGTCAAGGTTACCGGTAGGTTCATCGGCCAGAATAATTGACGGATTATTCACCAACGCACGTGCGATAGCCACACGCTGGCGCTGACCACCCGACAGTTCATTTGGCCTGTGATGATGGCGATCACCAAGACTCACGCTTTCCAATGCAGCCATGGCCATTTCTTCACGCTCGCTTTTGCCGTATCCTGCATAAATCAGCGGAAGCGCTACGTTCTCAAGCGCAGAAGCACGGGGTAACAGATTAAAAGTCTGAAATACAAAACCGATCTCCTTGTTACGAACCTCGGCAAGCTCGTTCTCGGTCATTTCGCTCACCAACTGGTTGTTGAGTGAATACGTACCCGAAGTTGGCGTGTCAAGGCATCCCACAATATTCATCAGGGTAGATTTTCCCGAACCCGAAGGGCCCATAAACGCTACGTATTCGCCTTTTTTGATGTCGATGGAAACCGACTGAAGTGCATTTACCTCAGTTGAACCCATAATGTAGCGTCTGGAAATATTGCGTGTTTCAATGATATTCATGTGATCGGGTTAAATACAGTGTTAGATGCCGGCAGGCGTTAAAAAGTTTAATACTACAGCGTATACTGGTCTTTCCAATTTAAGTTTCAATAAACGGTCAAATCAATTCTATCAACGCAAAAACTAGTGAATTAGTAAGCTACAGACAGTTTAAATTACATGATTTGCGGGATTTCTTCGAAATACCAGCATTTCACGATTCTGACGAATGGAGGCGAATAAATGTTACAACCTGGCGGATTACCGGGTTGTCGCGGAGGATTCGCGTATGACCCAAGCCTGAGGTTTTCATCAGTTCTGCTTTCGGGAAAAGTTCCAATAATGCCTCCGGATGTTTCATACTTACTTCAGCATCGTCCTCGTCATACACCAGCAATAAATTGAAATCTGAAGGCACTTTTTTGATAAAAGCCAGGGAAGCATATTCCTCGAAGGGTTTACCATATTTTTTGAGGACATAGTTTTTAAAGTTGTTGCCTGTCCTGACCGATCCGCCAATCGCATGCAGATACGTTTTCACAATTTCATCAGCAATTGTCGGGCTTGCTATAGTTACAAGAATTTTAACCTTAAGGCCTTCTGCTATTGCATATAAACTCGCCACTCCGCCAAACGAGTGAGCTACAATTGCCTGAATGTCGAAACGCGTTTGTAACTCCCGGATCACAACCAGAAATTCATTAAGATGAGTACTCGTTCCTGACGATTTTCCATGCGCAGGTCCATCGAATCCGACTACCTGAAAACCTTCTGCAAGAAAAGGCTTAACGAATCTTCTGAATTGGGTTGCGCGGCCTGCCCACCCGTGAACGACTAATATCGTTTTGGGTGCATCGCCCCACCGATAACACTGAATTTGCATTTTCCCGACATGCATAACGAACGTGTGCGCGAAGCTTTCGGCCTTTATTTCTTTTTCAGGAGTTGGATATCCGATAGGTGTAAAAAACAGGAATCTGAACAACCTGTCGGCCAATGGTTGCGCTAAGCGTTCCAACCAGGGGAAAACAGCAGGAATAATGCGTAACGCAAGGGGCGTTTTTGACTTCTTTTTCACGATTTGGCAATTTATACAAGCACTGGGTGTTACTCCCATCCCGTTTGCCGGAATTTATACCCATTTACACGTGAATTTCTCGAAAAAAAGTTTATACTTTTGTAGCTAACGCGAAAGTGTAACACCTTATATAACAGTTGGTTATCGTCACCATCCTAATTTAATTATGAAAAAGTGCATTCTGGTGCTTGTTGTCAGCATCATTGCCGGATTCTCTGGCTCACTCTTTGGGCAAAACCGTTTCTGGGTTGCCGCCTCCTCCTCCAACTGGAATAATACGGCCAATTGGTCTACCTCCTCAGGGGGTCCCGGTGGAGCCTCAGTGCCAGGGGCAACCGAAGTTGCAATCTTCAATGCCAATGGTGCAGGTAATTGTAATCTTGACATCGCACCAACAGTTGCCGGCATTACCGTTAACGGATATACCGGGACGATCAACTTCCAGGGGAATAACCTGACGACAACGGGTACTAACCAGTTTACAACCGGCACACTCTCACCGGGAACAACTGCTTCCCTTATTCTGAACACCATAGCTACAACAACCTTTGCAGGTACAACTGTTTCGGTAAATGTGTCCGGAACAACCGGCAGATTGTTTTTTAATGGATCGACATTTAACGGAACGGTTAACGTCACCAAAACAGACAACAACGGAGACTTCAGCAGTGGTAATAACATTTTCAACGGGACCACTACGCTTACCAACGCAGGCGATGGTTTTATCCTGATGGGAAACACAAACCGCGACCAGTTCAATGGTGTTACAACCTTCAATAACAACGGTGGCTACCGGATATACTTCGCCCATAACCATGGCGGCCAGACAACAACTTTTACAAATGACGTAATTCTGAATACGAACAAATCAGGCGGAACAGACGCCTGGTCGTTCATGATTTGTGAAGGTAACAACACTGCCGTTTCATTTGGCGGAAATGTTACCATCAATTGCGGAGGTACTTTACAAAGCAATCATCGCATACTTCAGGGTACAGGAACCCAGGCCACGTATGCGGGAACGGTAATCGTCAACCTTACAAACACGCATACTTCCACCTCGATCAACATGGGTGCCAACGGTACATCTGTATTCAATGGAAACATTGTGGTAAGCAATCCCGGTGGTGCGAACGGAATTTATTTTAACAACTCTGCTCCTTCAAGTTCTACACTGGCAGCTGCGCGTACAATTTCAATTGGCGCTGGCGGCTTTGTTGCCGGCCAACTTGCGCTGCCACGCTTCACCCAAACCGGTGCAACATCCCAGACGTTGAACACACTGAGCGGCACAGCTCAATTAACGATCGGTCCAAATTCAGATTTTGGTGGAAATGTAAATTTTGCAGCTCCCCGGCTTTTCTTAAACGGAGCGATTTACAGAGGAACTGCTACGCTTGAAAAAACAGGAGCTTCCGGGGATTTCAGTTCAGGCGGAAACACATTTCAGGGTACAACAACGATTACCAATAGCGGATCAGATGAGTTTGTATTGGGTAACGGCAATGCGGATACCTTTAACGGCACCACCACCTTTAACAACACAGGAAGCTTCCGGATACGGGTAGCCTACAACCATTCAGGACAAACGACAACCTTTAACGGAAACGTCACACTAAACTCAAATAAATCAGGAGGAACCGATCAGTGGTCATTTTTATTAGGCGAAGTGAATGACTCTAATTTAGCATTCAATGGGTCATTAACAATTAATTGTGCCGGAACGCTGCGAAGTGATCACCGCTTTCTCAATGGTGGTGGTTCTGCAGGAACGTACGGACCAGTAACCATTAATCTTACCAATGCACATCCTTCTACGGTGATTACCATGGGGGTCAGTGGGACTTCCACGTATACGCAAAATATCATCGTTTCAAATTCGGGCGGAGCGAATGGTGTTATTTTCAATAACAACGCAAGCGCGAGTTCAACACTTGCATCAGGAAAGACCATAACGATTGGGGGCGGTGGCTTTGCTACCGGCACATTAAGTCTTCCAAGATTTGTACAAACTTCCGCGACAAATCAGTCACTCACACTAACGGGTACTGCTTCGTTAGTGTTGGGACCGGTTTCTCAGTTTGGCGGTGATGTAACTTTCTCTTCCGCCAGGCTATTCCTGAACGGTTGCACATTTGGAGGCGTAGCAACATTGGAAAAAACCGGTGCAGGGGACGATGGTGGAAATGGTGGAAATATTTTTCAGGGCGTTACTACGATTACAAATTCAGGATCCGGTTATCTTCTGACTGGAAACACAAATGCAGATCAGTTTAATGCCGCAACAGTATTTAACATTACCGGAAGCGGGCGTTTTCATTTTGCTCAAAACCACGGAGGTCAAACAACAACCTTTGCCTCAACACTTCTTATCAACATCAATAAATCAGGCGCAGTAGATCAATGGGGAGCTCTCTTTTGCGAGGGCACAAATACTGCGGTTACATTTGGTGGAAATCTTACTATTCAAAACGCTGGAGCATTTGAAAGCGATACCAGATTTCTGAACGGTACGGGCTCAACCGCAGTTTACAATGGTGCCGTTAATGTTGTCGTTACAAATACAAATTCGGCAACCCAGCAGAATATGGGTGCCAATGGCATATCGACATTCAATGAAAACATCCAGCTATCAAACTCGGGTGGAGCAAATGGAGTGTTTTTTAACACGAGTGCCGCAGGTTCATCTACATTAGCATCCGGCAAAACTATCACCATCGGGGCTGGTGGATTCTCATCCGGTACGCTAAGTCTTCCCCGCTTTACGCAAAACGGGTCAACAGCTCAGGCGCTAAGCCCGACCGGTACGACCTTGTTAACGATAGGACCTTCATCACAGTTTGATGGAAACGTAACCTTCATATCGCCACGGTTACAGTTAAATGGTTGCGTTTATGGCGGAACCGGAACGTTTGAAAAAACCGGGGTCACTGATGACTCAAGCATTGGTGGAAACGTCTTCACTGGCACGACTACGATTACAAATAGCAGCCCAAATACAATTTATCTGGCAAACGGTACACGTGATCAGTTTCTGTCACCCGCAACCTTTAACAACACAGGAGGAGGCCGCTTCTATTTCGCATACACACATAACGGACAAACCACCGAGTTTAATGCTCTCACGCTGAACTCAAACAAATCGAGCGGTACCGATGCCTGGTCATTTTTTATGGCTGAAGGGGTTAACACGTTTGTTACGTTTACAGGCGCACTTACGGTTAACAACTCGGGGTCGCTTCAAAGCAATTGCCGTTTCCTGAATGGCGGTGGGTCAACTGCATTGTATGGGGGGCTGGTGAACATTAATGTAACCAATACGAACGCCTCCACCATTATTTATATGGGAGATAATGGTGTTTCGACATACAACGCAAATATCATTGTCACGAATACGGGCGGTTCGTCTGGAATAATTTTCAATAATAATGCCACGGCTTCCTCAACGCTTAATGGCAGCATTTCGTCAGGAGGATTTAGCAGTGGACAGCTTAGTCTTTTCCGCTTCACTCAGATTGGTGCGATACCCCAAATTCTAACACTCACAACACCCGGCACGTTTCTGCGAATCGGACCAGCATCTTCCTTTGATGGCAACGTAACATTTATTGCTCCGCGGTTGCTATTGAATGGCGCAACCTATAACGGGGTGACGTATTTGGAGAAAACCAGCACGGTTGATGATTCAGGCCAGGGTGGGAACATTTTCAATAGCACAACTACGTTGGTTAACTCAGGTAGCGGTTACTTGCTAACGGCAAATAACTCACCTGATATCTTCAATGGTGATCTTACCGTAACAAACTCCGGAAGTAATTACATTTATCTCGCACACGCAGTTACCGGCAATGAGTTTAATGGAAACCTTGTATTAAATAATACGGGAAGCGCGTTGGGTATTCGCTTTAGTAACAATGCCTCCGGTGCCGCAACATTTAATGCCGGAACTACAAAAACTATTTCAATCGGAGGTTCAGGATTCTCAACGGGGGAGCTAGGATTGAGACGTTTTACGCAAACCGGAACATCTTCTCAAACGGTTACGCTCACCGGGTCAACAACTCAATTAATTCTGGGACCCAGCTCTGAGTTCAACGGCAATGTTACATTTACATCTCCCCGCATATTCCTAAATGGAACCCGCTACAATGGAACAGCTTATCTTGAGAAGACCGCAGCCAATAATGACGATGGAACTGGAGGTAATACATTTAATCAAACAGCAACGATCGTAAATTCGGGAAGTAATTATTTCCTTACAGGATCTACTAACCCTGACATTTTTAACGGTTTATTGGTTGTCCAGAATAATAGTTCATCAACAATACGTTTTGCGGACAATTCAGCCGGAAATCAATTCAATGGAAATATTGAATTGAACTCAACTTCAGGCGGTGGGATTTATTTTGGAAATAGTGTTAACGGAACATCTACGCTGGCAGCAACCCGAACAATTGCTGTAGGAAGTTCTGGATTTATTACCGGAGACATTCGTCTTATTCGATTTACGCAAGTCGGCCCGACCCCACAGGTGTTGAACATTGGAGGAATTGCAATTCTGACACTTGGGCCATCCTCATCCTTTGGTGGTGATGTCGACTTTCGATCTCCCCAACTTTACCTGAACGGAACCATCTTTAACGGCACATCTTACCTCGAAAAGAAGGGTGCGACTGACAATTATAGTAACGGTGGAAATACGTTTGTTGGCAGTTCAACTCTTGTAGACTCCGGAAGCGGCTATCTTGCAATGGCACTTAACGCTCCGGATATCTTTCAGAGCAGCCTGATAGCGACCAATACTGGGTCAAATATTATTTATTTGGCAAACAATGTAACGGGCAATCAATTTAACGGCAACATTACATTTAACTCAACGCTGGGAAGCGCAGGTATCTACATTGGCAATAATACAACTGCCTCCGCTACACTAGGAACAGGAGCTTCGCTGCTAACAGGAGGTCTTGGATTCAGCAGCGGTGAATTACGGTTAAAAAGATTAACGCAAATCGGCAGCTCTGCGCAAACACTTGTGTTGACAGGAACTGCACTGCTTCGGATCGGGCCAGCATCAACGTTTAATGGAAATCTCGACTTCCGTTCGCCTCAAATTGCACTTGACGGAGCTACGTATAACGGAATTACATATCTCGAAAAAACAGGCGCAACCAACAATGACAGCAATGGCGGAAACTCATTTCTCGGCTCAAGTACAACCATTGCCAATTCAGGTACAGGGTGGTTCCGATTCGCGCTTAATACCCTTGACACATTCGGATCGGGGGATTTGATCCTAACCAATACAGGAACATCGACAATTAGAATGGCCGATAACGTACCGGGCTCTGTTTTTAATGGGAACATCTTTGTCAATTCTACATTTGGTGGTGGAATTTACTTCAGTGAAAGTGGAGGTGGAACGGCTACATTGGCGGCAGGAAAATCTATCGCTGTAGGAGCCCTTGGATTTACTACCGGAGATTTGCGTATCAGACGATTTACTCAATCCGACGCAGCAACTCCGCAAACATTACTATTGACAGGAACCGCTTCCCTTGTCCTTGGTCCAAGTATTGCCTTTTCAGGAAACTCAGACTTCCGTGCACCGCAGGTATTCTTGAATGGCGGAACATTTAATGGCACTGCATTAATTGAGAAGACCGGAGCAACGGACAACACGGGCAGCGGAAACATGACCTTTCAGTCAACCACTACTCTCCGATTGAGCGGAACCGGATTCTATAGGACCAATGGTGGCAATACGTTCAACGGCCCTACGTCAATTATTAATAACGGCTCAAATTATATCTTGTTCGAGTTAGTAAGCGGAAGTACCTACAATGGTGATCTAACATTGATCAATGCTGGAAGTTCAACCATACGTATGGGGTACACGGGGACTACTGCTTTTAATGGCAACATAGAAGTTAACAGCACTTCAGGAAATGGTATCTACTTCGTGGATAGCGGCACCGGATCAGCAACCCTGGCTACTGGCAAAACTATTTCTACCGGCAGCACAGGATTTACTACGGGTGAGTTACGCCTGGCAAGATTTACACAAAGCGGAACAACCGCTCAAAATATCGTATTTACAGGAACAGCAGGACTAAGAGTCGGGCCGACCACAACCTGGAACGGAAACTTTACATCGTCTTCGCCCGCAATTTTCCTGGATGGTGCAGTTTTCAATGGAACAACCAACAGCGTCACAAAAACGGGTTCGACCACAGACACGAGCGTGGGTGGAAATACATTTGCTGCGGGAACAACCAGTACGCTAACGAATTCTGGTACTGGCATTTTCCGTCTTGCCAACACAACATTAGATGACTTTATCGGCAATGTAACTTTTGCACAACCAGCAGGTATCATACAACCGGCGTATAATACAGCCACTACGTTCCGGGGCGATGTAACCGTCGTAAACGGGGCTACTGCGATTACATTTGGCGCGGCCGGAGGTGGTAGTGCTGTATTTACGGGCACTGCAAATCAGACCGTTAGTAAAACAGGTACGGCATCACCAATCTTTAACAGGCTGACAATGAACAAAGCTTCCGGGACGGTGACACTGAATACGGATGCTCGTGTTGGAACTACCGCTACGTTTACATCAGGAATTTTAAATACGACAATCATTAATTATCTTGATTTTGCCGATAATGCGACTGCTACGGGTGCGAGCAATTCAAGTTTTGTTGATGGACCTGTCCGCAAAACAGGAAACGATGCGTTTACATTTCCCATTGGCGATAATAACTTCTATCGACCCGCAGCGATATCGGCTCCAACAAACACAGCTCACTTCTTTACGGCACAATACTTTAATACCGATCACGGCCTCGGATCCAATGGCGATCCTTCGTTTATTTCGATTACCAAATGTGAATATTGGCAGATCGATCGCAACACGGGTGCATCTTCAAATGTACTGGTAACCTTGAGCTGGCAGGAAGCAGCCTGTGTGGCAGGCTACATCACTGATCCTTCAACCGTTCGCGTAACACGCTGGAACGGATCAAGCTGGGTTAACCTGGGCAATGGCGGAACAACCGGAACGGCAACAAATGGCACCATTGTAACGAGCAGCGCAGTAACCGCTTTCAACACCCAGTTCACGCTGGCTTCCGTATCACTCGCCAATCCACTGCCGGTAGAACTCACCTGGTTCAAAGCATCCATTACAAAATCGGGAACGGGTTTACTGGAATGGCGAACCGAATCAGAATTGAATAATGATCGGTTTGAAATCGAGCGTTCCGAAAATGGAATTAATTTCACTTCGCTGGGTAGCGTGGATGGCTCCGGTACAACCAACAAAGCACACGATTATCAATTTGAAGACACGCGCCCGGTATTGTCGCTCGTTTACTACCGGCTTAAACAGGTAGATTTTGACGGAGCATTTGAATACTCCGATATTGTTGCACTTGATTTTACTGATGCTGAAGTGAATTCCAGACGACTTTTGGTTGCTCCGAACCCTGCAAACACCGGATCGTATGTTAGCTTTGGATCAATGGAAAAGCCGGTGAAGCAGTCTGTTACCGTTTATAACGCGATGAATCAGGCGGTAAGAGAATATTCAAACGCAGAAGGGTTCAGCACAGAAGGACTCGCGGCCGGAATCTACATGGTTCGTAATCAGGCGGGAGAAATCTTCCGGCTAGTTATTAAGTAATTGCAAATCAATGGGTTAGGCGCAACTTTGCTATCCTTAACCTTTCTTCTTTCTCAATCTCCTCAAGGCCTTGATGAAATTTCATCAAGGCCTGTTACTATCCATTCATTTTGCGCATTAAACAGGCTGTAAAGAACAGTAAAAATCTCTAAATTAGAGTTTTTGTTTCTCTGTAAAGCACTATAGAACAGCCGATTAGCTTCCTCAAGGTTGGATCTGCGGGCTCAAGAGCAGTTTAAATGGGATAAGTCAAAGTGTCCTGAGTTTAAAGACAACTTGACAATCATGGAAACTGTCAAATGCGACTGGTTTTTAAAAATTAATATATCTGATAATAACGTTCTGTAAATGAAAAGATCTCTACTCTCTTTCCTGTTAATTGTTTTTGGTGTTGCAGCGTTCGCGCAAACGGGACCTGGCGGGGTTGGTAACACACTAGGGGTTGGTCAACCCAGAAATGTACTCTGGCTTGACGCGACAACGTTAAGTTTGAGTGACGGAAACGACATTTTGGCCTGGCCAGATCTTTCCGGAAACGCCAATAATTTCTCAACAACGGCTCCTGTTAGCCCTCAGTTTGAGAATACCAGTCCGTTGAACGGCTTGGGTTACGCGCGTTTCTCAAAAGCCGATAACCGCATCGTTAAAAATTCATTTACGGATATGCCACAATCGGCTTATACGGTTGTTATTGTCTATCGAACCAGTGATACAGGTGATGCAATTGTTTCGTACGCAGCATCCGATGCAAAACCGGATGAGTACCTGCTCCGCAACAGCGATGCCCTAAGAACATACCTGATTGATGCGGCCTTCGATCAAACAGCTATCGCCACTAATAACAATACATTCCGTTCGGTGGTAACATCATGGGAAAACGTAGATGGTGTTCTTGATTATTACATTAATGGAAACGAATCAGGTGGTTCGTACAGGAACATCACAGGTTTTAAAATTGGCCAGAGCATCCAGTCGGGTGGTACCCTGGCTATCGGTAATGACCAGGATTTACTCAATGCCGGGTATGATCCGCTTGACGCATTTGCGGGAGACATTGCTGAAATAATAGTTTATGACCGTAAGCTTAACGCGATGCAGGTTCGTATTGTCAACAATTACATCGCTGCCAAGTATAACCTTACTCTTTCCAACATAAATTACGTGGGTTCAACTACTCCTAACGGCGATTACGACTACAAGGTAATTGGTGTAGGAAGATTGAACGGGGTAACACACAATGAAGCCAATTCAGCGGGTTTCATTCTTACTGGAAATACCTATACAACTGCCAACACCTTTGCTTTTGCGGGACATAACAACCTGCCCAATTCAGCCGTTGCAACTAACCTGGGTTCCGGTGTGCAGCAACGCTGGAACAGAAGCTGGTACATCGATTTCACGAACACGCTGACGGTGGACGCAACGTTCGACCTTGGCGAAGGTATTGGTGGAGGTTCACCCGTAAACAAGGATAACTATGTTCTTTTAAAGTGGAATGGATCACAGTGGATCAACCAGAATATTGCCAGCTCAAATAAGTCCATCAATGGCGACAGGATTTCGTTCCGCATCACCAGTGCACTTAATGATGGCGCCTATACCTTGGGAACTATCGATGCAGCAACCAGTCCTGTGGCCGGGATTAATATTCGCACGTGGTACTCGTATCAATCCGGTAACTGGAATAATCCGGATGTATGGACTTTAGATGGCGGGGTTGTGCCATTGTTAACAAATCCGGCAAACGAAATTCCGCAACCGAGCGACAACGTTGTAATTACTAATGGACGTACCGTTACGATGAACATCAACAACGTAACGCTCGCAGGCATTCGCGTAGATGGAACACTCAATGTAGCCGCCACGTCAGGCCACAACTTTAACGCTATTGAGGGCAACGGCCGGATTCGTGTATCCGGCTCGGGTGGTAACGATAACTTCCCTGCGGGCACCACAACAAATTTTGCCGATGCGATTAACGGCGGAACGGTGGAATACTTTGGCGCTTCAAACGTTACGCTCGACCAGGACAGAATTTACAACAACCTCGAAATCAAATTAACCGGAGGCAGCACCCGTTGCTTCCTGATGGCAAACTTTACCGTCAACGGTAACATGCGTGTTGAAACCGGGACTTTCCAGTTCAACAATGGTGCATCCACTGCAAACAGAACCATGACCGTCAATGGTGATGTTACCATTGAATCAGGAGCCAGCATTACGGTTGGATCTGCCGGAGGTCTGCACGAGTTTAATCTACTGGGTGATCTTACGAACAATGGCGGAACACTCGCCTTGACAAACTACACATCTGCCAACTACACAACTGCCACACCGACAAACGGTGCGGTAAATGCCAATTTTATCAGTGGCCTCGAAAATCAGGAATTGATCTGTAACGGGTTTTCTAAGTTCTGGCGGATTAAAATTGATAAAGGTTCTGACGATACCTACAAGCTTCGCATTACTGCAAACAGTGTTGCAAACTTTAATCTATGGGGGTATGCGAATGAAGGTCACGGTTCCGTTGCTCAGCTTACGAATAACCTGAATGCACTCGGTCTTGTACGCGGTACGGTAGAAATCGGCACTAATGTAGAAGTAAACCAACTCGGAACTTCGAACTATAATATCTCTGAAGGTGCTACACTTTGGGTGAATGGCGGTTTCGTGCTGATGCCCACCGGTGGTAACGCTGTGGTTGTTTATGGAAAAGCAAAAGTCACAACCGGGACTTTTAATTCAAATGTGTCAAGCGGGTTTACGTTGCGTGTCAACGGTACGCTTGAAGTGGAAGGCGGAAGTATTACAACCAATCAAATCCGTACGTCAATTCTGGGAACATCAAATATTGGGGGATACATTCAAACAGGCGGAACTGTTACGGTGAACGGTACTGCCGGTATCAATACCAATTACTACACATTCAGCATGACGTATCCGGGTAACGTATTCCGGATGAGTGGCGGAACACTTACGGTAAGAAGAGCGTCAAGCCAAACTGACCGGGGTATCTTGTTTATCAATTCCGATCCTCAAAACATCAACGTGACAGGCGGAACTGTTATTCTCGAAATGGATAACACATCCACCACGTATGTAATCACTTCGAAGGCTCCGTTGTGGAATCTTATCCTTCGCAAAACAGCGAACGTTGCATCGACCTTTAAGATTACAGGCGGAACCTCTGGCGACATCGGCCCACCTGATACGCGTTCTATCGTAGGCGCACAACCACTCGTGGTTCAGAACAGCCTGACAATCGACAACGCCCCTTTTGCTGCAACACTTGATGCGCTGGGTAATGATGTTGAACTTGGTAAAGATTTCTTTATCGCATCCGGTGCCACGTACACCACGGGAGCCAACACCACTAAATTTACAGGTACAGCGAATGGCATCCTGGATCTGGGTGGATCGGCAAGAACTTTTAATAATTTTTATTTTGAAAAGGTCACTGCCGCAGCATCACTCGACATTCAAAACGGAGTTGCTGCTCCCGCAGCTTCCGTTGTGATTAATGGTACATTCAGCGCAATCCGGGGAACACTGTCCTACGGTGCATTTGTGCTTAACGCAAAAGGTAATATTGTCAACAATTCCACAGTCGGAGTTGCGGCAAACACGGGAAAAGTAGTTGTTAACGGAACATCTGCTCAGACGATTTCATCTAACAGCGGTACGTTCTTCAACCTTGAGCTTGACAATACAGCAGGGGTTAGTCTTACTACCGGAACACTAAACGTGTCGCGTGTGCTGACGATGACGAACGGTGTGTTCAACATCGGTATTAATAAGCTGGTCATGGTAGGGGCTACTGCTTCAATTTCCGGCTCTGGATTCGGGACGACAAAAATGATTCAAACAGCAGGATTAGGCTCTGATGGCGGACTGGAAGTATACTTTAATGCAGCCGGTGCAAAAACATATCCGATCGGGACAAATGCAAATTCAACTGTTCGGTACACACCGGCAATTGTTCAGATCGTCACATTTACTGATGACGGTTACATTCAGGTGAATCCGGCCGATGAAATTCTTGCAACAACAAACGCCAGTGGGGGCGCTGATATTCTCTCGTATTACTGGCGTGTACGCTTCCGCGATTTTGCAACATCTCCTACAGTAGCATACAATTTCAATTATACCGATTCGGATATTGGTGGAACAGAAGCCAACTATGTTCCAGGCCGCGTGCTGGATTCAACGCCATTCACGCGCGCTACGGACGGTGCCACGAATGATGTTAATACAACCACGAACGTAGTCTACTTCAATGGTGCGTCTACGGGAGCAACATTCCCGGGCTCCGGGTTTACGCTAGTAGCAGCCAGCTATACCGCAGGGGCATCCGGGCGATTTACCGGTGCACCGACAATTTATTATAGCCGAAGCGCCACTGCTACCGGCTTTCCGGGATTGCGCTGGGATCAGGCAAGCTCATGGTCGACTGTATCACACACAGGTGCAGCAGCAGCTAGCTTTCCACAAGCAGGAGATGTTGCCATTATCGGATCAGGAAATACAGGCGCCAACAATCATCACGCAATTGATGTGAACAGTGCTGTTGCACAAGCAGCTCAGGTGGTATTCGCCACGGTACCGGTTGGAACATTTCAACCTCGTTTAACGATTCAGGAAAATCAGGGCGTAAATTTCGGCCGGGTATCCGGACCAGGCACAGTGATGGTTCGTGCAACGAACACACAGGTTCCTACGATCGTTGGCGACTTTGGTGATTTTGCGAACGAAGTAACCAGCTTATATGATTACTTGTCAGAAGCCGGGTCCTTGGTTGTTTTACCAACCAATCCATCCGTATTCCCTAACCTGCGATTTGAAGGTGGCACACCCTCATTCGCCAGAAGTGCTACCATCCCAACGGACATTATTGTAAGAAGAAATCTGCTCATCAATCAGCAGGCTAATTTCCGCGTAGGTGGAAATGTGACGGTAGGCGGAAATGTTACGTTTAGCGACAACACACCTGGCAGACTTGAATTCCCTACGACTGGCAGCAGTTACACGGTTTCAATTGCCGGTGATTTGACTATGAACGCTGTTGGATCGGGGCAGAATGAAATTGCCGTACTGAATTCAACGCCTTCAACACTTACGCATCGCCTTTCGATTGGCGGAAATGTTACAATCACAAACGGCGTAATTGATTTGTTCAGCGCTAACGGAGCTACTGACAATGATGTAATTCTTGAGTTTACCGGTGTCAACGCGAATACCTTTACCAATCCCGGTGGAGGCACTGTTGATTTGTATCGTCTTGAAATGAACAAGGGAACGAGCATTGCTTCAACAATGACAATTTCTTCAAACTTTACCTTGAACGGAGTAACCAACACAGCCGTAAAATCACTGCAATTAAAAAACGGCCTGCTCATTCTTGATAATGCCGGCATCAGCTTTAGCCTGACAAGCGGTAACGGTGATTTTTCTATTCCATCAACAGCCGGGCTTGAAGTTCGTCAGGGAGTGGTGAATGTTTCAGGAGCCAACACAGGTATTTTACTGGATGGGTTGCTTCGCATAAGCGGAGGTATTGTAAACATGGATGATGCCGTGAACGGGGGAAACAATTACATTGAATACTCTGCCAGCGGTAGTGCACAACTGGAGATCAGCTCAGGCGGATTAACGGTTGGTTCGCAGATCAGACGCGGCTTAACTTCCACTGCGGGCATTTTGAAATACATTCAGACAGGTGGATCTGTAATTGTTGCGAAGAATGCAGCATCACAGACCAATCGGGGTGTATTTGAAATCGTTAATACAAACAGCCGGTTTACCTATACCGGAGGCTCATTGACCATTGTTCAGGGTATTAATAGTGCCTTTGTACCTTCTATCCTGATTGAGCCAACAGTTTACAGTTTCCCGGTTACGCAAGTCATGACGATTGGAAACGTTAACACGCCTTCATCGCTTAATGCAAAAAACATAGGCATCAAAACTAACCAGTTATTCGGTGGTCTAACAATAGATAATACCAGCAGCAATGATCCAATTGTCAAATTGTATACTCAACCGCTCAATTTAGGAGGTGTTTTCACGATCAATAATGGCGCGACTTTTAACGCACAGGGCTTTGATGTAACCGTAAGGAACAACTTTGTAAACAACGGAACATACATTGCCAGCGGTAACAAAACCATTTTTAACCCTACTGGCTCGAGCGTGAGAACGGTTTCCGGAAATGGAGTTTTTGATATCTATAAACTCGATAAGGCAGGCACTAATGCTACCGCGTTATCAACAAGTCTTATCGTTAATAACGAATTCCGAGCCTTAGCGGGCGCAATCTCTTCCGGAACAAACTACCTGGTAGCAAAACAAAATGTAGTGTTCGATGCGACAATGACCAGCACTTCAGGATTAGGACTGGTGTTTGAGGGCACAGCCAAGCAAACGCTTAGCCGCTCGGACAATCTTTCGACTTCATCGTTGAGCATTGTTACAATCCGTAATTCCAGTGGCGTAGAGATACCGGACGGACAAGGTTATAAGTTCAGTATCAGCAGCCAGCTCCGTTTGGAAAATGGCGTTTTTGATGTAGGCGGAAATTTGTTGCTCCTTACCAGCACAGCGTTGATCACTCCGGTTAACCCGTTCTCGGTTGGAAACATGATTCGTACAAACAGTTCATTCTCCGACAGTGGAGTACGAAAGATATTCCCTGCTAACTATACGGTAGACTTTGTATTCCCGGTAGGTCAGGCGCGATATACTCCGGTTACGTTTAATTTCGGTTCACCCGGAAAAACAACCGGATCAGTAAGCCCGACTATTACCATTCGTACTGCAGAAGAGCCGCATCCGTCAATTATAGAGGACTCAGAAGCACCAGATCCGGAAATTGTTGACGTGAATAACGTATTGCAATACTACTACACAATTGATGCGGACAACATGAGTACTTCATTTAATGCCGATGCAATTATGAAGTACGATCCCGCCTACGTAGCCGTAACCACACCGTACACAGAATCCAATTATATCACAGCAAGTATTCTGGCGGATAACAATCCTACAGAGGCGATTAATAAATCATCGGGTGTTGTGAATACACTCGCAAAGACATTGACATTCTCGTTCTCCGGTGTAACGGATGATCAGGTGTCAGGTGACTACTTTGCAGGTATCGATTCAGCCATTCCTGATAACGTACCTGTATATCAAACAATCGCCAGCGGTAGCATTACCAATCCAGCCATTTTCAGTCCGCAGCCGGCAGGCGTGCCTAATGGAGCAATCGTAGTTGTTAATGCCGGCCATGAACTTGACTTCAGCGTAAACTCTGTAAGGTTGTACAAAACCATCATCCAAAGCGGAAGCGTTCTGGATGTCGATCAAACCTATGGTCACCGTCTGGGTATTGTGAGTGGAACCGGAACATTGAAAATTACCAGCAACACAACCAATGCCGTTTTACCAGCCGGTTTCTTCGAAAACTTTTTTGGTTGCAGTGGCGGATCACTTGAGTATGCCGGAACAGGCCAGTATGATATTCTGGGTGGTATAACCGAGGTGCGTAATCTTACGCTGTCTGGCGGTGGTGATCGTCTTTTGGCCAACAATGACTTACACATTTGTAATGACCTTGTGGTTAACGGCCCGTCTATGCAGAACAGCAATAACAGAGCTATTCTGATCGATCGTGACTTCAACCTGATTTCAGGAACCTTTAACAAGAGCAATGGAAACCGCACGCTCACCGTGGGCAGAGATTTGAACGTTACTGGCGGAACCTTCGTGAGCGTTTCCGGTGGTGACCGTATTATCGGTCGCGACCTCGCGATCGGTAGCGGAACCTTTAACGTTGGTTCGGGCGGTAACCTGATTCTCAAAGGAAGTCTGATCATGACCGGTGGAACATTCAATGGTGGATCAGGAACGGTTAAGATGCTTTTGAATGGTACAACAACACAGCTGATCAACGGTAATTTCACTGGAGCAGCTCAGATTCACAGAATTGAACTGGATAACACCTTTGGTCTGAATCTTTCCGGAAACGTTGATATCAATAACGAATTGATTCTTACCAACGGCTTCATCAACCCCGGAGCAACAACACTTAAGCTAAACGCTTCTGCTATCGTTACGCCTACTAACGGAAGGCCGAATTCATTTGTGAATGGAAGGCTGTATAAGGTATTGAATTCGGGTGCCAGCTTCTCTTTCCCGGTGGGTAAGGTCAATCGCTGGAGGTATGTAAAAGTTAATAACGTATCAGCAGGTGGTTTAACCTGGTATGCCGAGTACTTTATTGGAAACGCCCGCCTGCTTGAACCCGGAGTTACCAATCAGCTCTCTTCAGATCCTTCCGTTATTATTGTTTCGGGAGGTGAGTACTGGAAGGTTGCTGACAACACCGCTCCTGCAGATGCAAATGCTCAGGTTGGTTTAAGCTGGGGTATTGAAAGCGATGTTTCATCGAACTCGTCAAACCGGGAATCCCTGAAAGTGATGGTTTGGAATACCACAACTTCGTTATGGGATAACTTCGGTGGTATAAACTTCCTGGCAGGACATACACAAAGCCAGGGTGACTTCACCTCTGCCACGAATGTATCGTTCAGCGAGAAAATTATCACCATGGGCTCTACCAACCTGGCGAATCCGCTGCCGGTTGAGTTGACTTCGTTTACCGCTTCCATGACTGATTTTAACACCGTATTATTGAAATGGCATACTGAATCTGAAACCAAGAACGATCGCTTCGAAATTGAGCGTTCAGTAAACGGTAAAGACTTCGAATATCTGGGAGAAGTTAAAGGTGCAGGCACAACCACCAAACCGCATGACTATTCAATCATCGATGAAAACCCGGTGTTGGGAGTTTCTTACTACCGTTTGAAACAAGTAGACTTTGACGGCTCGTTCAATTATTCAGAGATCAGGCGCGTTGAAAATAACGGAACCGGACATACCGTTGAAAATTTTGTTGCGTACCCGAATCCGATTGATTTAAGCCGCAGCACAACTGTAAACTTTAACAGAATTGTAAACGTGATTATTTATAATAACATGAACAAACCAGTTCGCGAATACAAGCAAGTTGATAGTTTCGATGCGTCAGGATTACCTGGCGGATTGTACATCATTCGCACGAACCGCGGTGAAGCATTTAAGTTACTGGTGAAATAAAATAATCAGCATTAAAAAGAAAGCCTCGCGAAAGCGGGGCTTTTTTATTTCCGGATATCGAATTGAAAATCGCGCTGGTTGTATGCAAACGTGTGAAGGTCGAATACGCGTTCTGAAAACTGAACATGATTAGAACGGTCGATCAGGATAACCGTTGAGCATCGGGTTCCGTAACCCGGACTTTTGATAAACATCGATGACAGCATCCTCTCCCGTTCAAGGCCCACTCCTGTATCCGGCAGTTTATCATCGGCTGCTATCAGGTCATCAAACAAAACTTCAAAAAGCTCGGCCGTTAAAAGATCACTGTTTTTCAACAACGTCTCCATTTTTTTTAAACCACGTTCAACTTTCGGCCAGGGTGTATCCAGCAAATGGTTGCTTAATCCGTGCAAACCCGCAGAAAGTTGAGACACACCTTGTTTGTAGTTCGATTGGTACCACAATTCCTCCGGGGTTCCCACAATCAGATTGTAGCCATTATACTCCGGCCCTTTGCGCTCTATATCATTCAAGTATGTTTCAGGAGAACGATCATTCAGCAAGAAATCGGTAACCAATGCTCCGCGCGATGGGGCTACCGGTTTAATATTTTTGATATCGCGGTAGTTTGTTACCATCGCAATTCGTCCATTCTTGTTAATCGCCATCCACGTACCCTGTGCTTCCAGGTCCCGGCCCCCTAAAATTTCCGGATGATCCTTCCAATAATCTGCCGCAGCGGTTTTTCGCTGATAGAATTCATCGCGGTTAGCCGCAATGACGAGTTTATACTTCGGATGGTTCTGAACGGAAATAAAAATAAGGCACATGTAGATGGATTAATCTTCGAACAGCTCAAGCTGATCAGGTAACAGCGTAAATGATTTACGATGGAATGGTGTTATGCCCAGCTCACGGATGCCATCGCGGTGCTGTTGGGTGGCATAGCCTGCATTCGTTTCCCAACCATATCCGGGAAATTGCGCTGCCAGCTTAAGCATATAGTCATCACGATACGTCTTAGCTAAAATTGAAGCCGCAGCAATCGAAAGATAAAGGGAGTCACCCTTAATAATACACTCGTGCTGAACTTCTGCATATTTAGTGAACCGGTTACCATCAATTAACAAAAGTTCCGGTTTATGCGCTAATTTATCAATCGCCCGATGCATGGCTTTGAACGAGGCATTCAGAATATTAATATCATCGATTTCCTCGCATGTGACTTCCGCTATCGCCCAGGCAATCGCATCACGTTCAATTTCAGTGCGCAGCAGTTCACGGACTTCACGCGTAAGCTGCTTGGAATCATTAAGCTTTTTATGCTTGTAGTCTTTCGGCAAAATTACCGCAGCCGCTACGACGGGCCCTGCCAGGCAACCCCGGCCAGCCTCATCACAACCGGCTTCCACTAACGTAGGCGAAAAACATGACCTGAGCATCCTGCAAAAATCAAAATTCGGGCTTCAAAATTCAAACGTATATTTGAAATATCCCGATATAAAAACGTGTATGAACAATCCGTGGAAAACGCTTTCGAATCAAAAGGTTTACGAAAATAACTGGATCAGACTGGAGGAACACCAGGTGATCAATCCTGCCGGGGGTAACGGAATCTATGGCAAGGTTCATTTCAAGAACAAGGCGATTGGAATCATTCCCCTGGATACGGAAGGAAATACCTGGCTAGTGGGCCAGCACCGGTATACGCTTGGTGCATATTCGTGGGAGATTCCGGAAGGTGGTTGCCCGCTCGGTACACTGCCGCTTGATTCTGCCAAGAGGGAGTTAAAAGAGGAAACCGGAATCAGCGCCAATCACTGGCAACAAATCATGACTTTTCACACATCCAATTCCGTTACGGACGAGGAAGGCTTCATTTTTCTGGCGGAAGATCTATCGTTTGGCAACAACGATCTGGAGGAAACAGAAGCCGATCTGGTCGTGAAGAAACTCCCTTTCCGGGATGCCCTTGAGATGGTGATGAATGGCGAAATTACCGATAGCATGAGTGTGGCCGGGATCCTGAAAGTAGCCCGGCTGAAAAGTTTTTAATACAACCGGATTCCGTTAACTTCATTGTTTTACCCACCACCCCTATGAATATGGATGATGCCCGGCCAGTCCGCTTTTCGCAGACTACCATTACCGAACTGATGATTCCCGCGTACGCGAACTTTGGCGGTAAAATTCACGGTGGAATTTTGCTTTCGCTGATGGACAAGGTTGCTTATGCGTGTTCCAGCAAACACTCCGGAACATATTGTGTTACCGTTTCAGTTGATAGTGTAGACTTTTTGCAACCGGTGGAAGTTGGCGAACTTGTTTCCCTTCACGCCTCGGTGAATTACGTGGGAAGATCATCCCTGATTGTGGGAATACGGGTTGAGGCTTTGAACGTGAAGAAGAATTTTGTCAAGCACACCAATTCATCTTACTTCATCATGGTGGCAAAAGGTGATGACGACAAGCCCGTAACGGTTCCTAAGTTGATTCTTGAAAGCCCGGAAGAAGTGAAACGGTTTATTGAGGCCATGCGTATGAAAGAAATTCGTGCAAAAGTAAAAGAGGAAATGGATGACGCCCGGTCGCACATTGAAGTAGCACGTGCCCAGGAAATCTTAAAAGATGAACGGTGCATTATTGCCCTCGAAAAGTCTTGATCTGTTACAATGAAAAAACTATTCTTCGTTTTTATTTGCGTTCTGGGTATTAGCGCCACGTATGCACAATACCCGGTAATTCTTTCGCAGCGCGAGCAGGCTGCCGTAATTGATGAATTGCTTGACGACCGCTTGCGGAATGTGCTACCCGCCCTGATGCGCAGGGAAGGCTTCGATATGTGGGTAATAATCTCCCGCGAATACAATGAAGACCCGGTAATCAAAACATTACTGCCCGCTACCTGGTTCGCGGCCCGCAGAACAACCATGCTCGTTGCTTACGACAACGGAACGGAAACTGAATACCTTGCCGTTGCACGATACGATGTTGGAAAAGTTTTTAAACGCGCCTGGGACCCCGATGCCAATCCCGATCAATGGGCACAACTCGGAAAAATCATCAGCGAGCGTAATCCAAAAAAAATCGGTATCAATAAAGCACCTTCGTATGGCCATGCCGATGGGTTAACGGCTAACGACTACGATAACCTCTTACGTGTTCTTCCAAAAACATTACAGGGCCGTGTTGCTTCCGCGGAAAAACTTGCAGTAAGCTGGCTTGAAAGCCGTACGGAAAAAGAAATGATTATCTATCAGCAAATCTGCAGAATTGCTCACGAAATTTTAGCGAAAGGATTATCTGACCAAGTAATACAACCGGGCGTAACAACAACCGATGATGTGGTATGGTGGTACCGTGAAGAAATTAAAAGACTCAGGCTCGACACGTGGTTCCAGCCCTCCGTCTCCATACAGCGCAATGAACCCATCGCCATCATGGCAAAGCGACCACAACCTCTGGTTATTCAACCCGGAGATGTTTTGCACGTGGACTTTGGCATTACCTATCTGCGATTGAATACCGATACACAGCAACACGCTTATGTGTTAAAACCCGGTGAAACAGAAGCTCCGGCTTATCTGCGGGAAGCTTTTGCAAAGGGCAACCGTCTTCAGGATATTCTTACCGGGAATTTCAAAGCGGGCCGCACCGGAAACGAAATCTTAAAAGCATCACGCGAGCAGGCAATCAAAGAAGCTATCACACCTTCAATCTATACGCATCCGATCGGCTACCATGGACATGCAGCAGGTTCAACCGTTGGCATGTGGGATATGCAGCAAGGTGTTCCGTTTACCGGAGATTATCCGATGCACTATAATACAGCGTATTCTATTGAACTGAATTGTTCGGTGAATCTGCCCGAATGGAACAAGAGCATCCTTATTCAACTGGAAGAAGATGGATATTTTGATGAAACAGGTTTTCGGTACATTGATGGTCGTCAGAAAGAGTTGATTGTTATACCAAAACCACAGTCTACCAACCGGTAACATCGGGCATGAAATTTCTTCGCGCACTTCATACGGCATACGGATTCGTTATCTTTGTAATTCTCTTTTTAATTTTCTTTCCGCTGTTGCTGATTCCAATTGCTTTCAAACGTCAGCATCAACTTATTGGAGTTTTTAACAGGTGGTGGGCTATAACGCTGCTTACGCTGATTGCAATGCCCTGGCACCGGGAAATTCATAGTAAGATTGATAAGACGAAGCGCTATATTTTTTGCCCGAATCATTTTTCCTACCTCGACATTGTAGCGATGGGCCTCAATCCGTTTAACGCAATTTTTGTTGGTAAAAATTCGATGGAAAAAATTCCGTTGTTCGGATTCATGTATCGCAAGCTTCACATCACGGTTGACCGCAGCAAGCTCACCAGTAAATATGGTTCCTACACCCGGTCACTGGAAGCACTGGATGAAGGAAAAAGCCTGGTAATTTTTCCGGAAGGTGGCATTGTCAGTACCGAACCACCCAAGATGAGCCGGTTCAAGGATGGCGCGTTTCGGCTCGCGATCGAAAAACAAATCCCCATCGTACCGGTAACATTACCTGACAATTGGATAATTTTGCCCGACAATTCCATGGTGTTGCGCCCGCGGCCAATCCGGCTTATATTTCATGAGCCTGTTGACCCGACTGGATACACAGTAAAAGATATTGATACGTTGAAGATGAAAGTTTTCGGTATCATCGAACAGGAGTTGAAAAAACTGAATCATGAAGATCAACCGCGAGTTACTGGATAAAATGGCTCACCTGGCCCGTCTTGAATTTGATGGCAAGGATGCGGAAAAAATGATGCACGACATGACGGCCATTATCAATTGGGTGGAAAAACTCAATGAGGTTGAAACAACCGGCATTGAGCCCCTCACCTCGATGTCGCATGAAATAAATTCGCTTCGCGAAGACAAAATACAATCCCAGCTTACCGCTGAAGAGGTGCTCAAAAATGCACCGCGCAAAACCGACACTTATTTCAGCGTGCCTAAAGTACTGGGCTAACGCTTTTGCCGTTCCTATTAGAACCCTAACGCCTTGCCATGCAATCTTTATTCTTTTGGAAAAAGTGGACTCGTGAATACAAAACATGGTGGTACATCTTAGTGGTGGCCCTGCTGGGCTGCATGCTCGCGATGTGGGCAGGGTATTTTCGCGCTCCACAAGGTCTTACAGAATGGAACACGTACCAGGATCAGCAGAACATCGAAAGCATTGACCACACGTTCGAAGTCGGCAATTTTGAGTTTGTCGTTCCGATTGATTCGTTTACAACGTTTGAGTATTTCAATGCAGGGCCGCTGGAAATTAATCCAACTGCATCTTACATTTTCCTAGTTTTGCTTGCACTGGTAAGCGTTGTGTTGTTAACGGTTATCACCACATTGCCACGATTCTGGTATTACGTTGGCGCAGGGCTTTTCATTTTATTTCTTGTCAGTGTCCGGCTTGACGTACTGAGTATTTTCGGACAACGAAATTTTACTCCGGTGATCGTTACGGCAGTGATTTTCGTGGCTGTAAGTTTCTATTTCAATTCATTTAATACAGCAGCTTCATTTACCGCGCGGGCAGCAACATTCTTATTTTTGACAGCCGGGTTAGTGGGTGTGATAAACTACTTTTCAGAAGTAGCCTATCCGTTTTTATATCTGTCGGTAAGCACATTTATTCCGGGCATGGTGATCACGGTGTTGTTCATTTTCATGATTGCCCATGAGATTCTGGCCGGCTTTGTTTACCTGACAAGTCAGAGTCAGGCAAGTTCAAAGAGTCTTCGTCATTTTGCCATTATCAGTTTGATTTACCTGGTTAACCTGGTACTGGCTTATATGAATGAAGTCGGGTTCATCGAATGGAATTTTGTATACATAAACCTGTATTTACTTTTTACGGTGTCGGCCGTGTTAGCAATCTGGGGGTACAGGAAAAGAGAAACGATGTTCGACAACATTATCTCATATTATCCCTTCGGAGCATACTTTATTGCCGGCCTGGCAATCATCGCTTTCGCGACCACAGCGTTTATGCTTTATACCTATAACGACACTGCGTTACGAATTATCCGCGATATCATCATTTTCAGTCACATCGGGTTTGGAGTAATCTTTATTCTGTACTTCACGTCCAATTTCATTGGCATGATGGCCGCAAATAAGAACGTATGCAAAGTACTGTACAATCCCACAAGCATGCCGTACGCGACATACCGCATTGCCGGGCTTATCGCTACGCTTGCCTTTGTATTTTACTCCCAATGGCATACGTACGTATACTATGCAACAGCCGGCATATTTAACAGTATGGGCGATGTGCAACAAGTAATCGGAGATGAGGATGCGAGCGAATACTATCGTAAGGCCCGGAGCTATTCAGGAACCAATTTTCACAGTAACTACATCCTTGCCGGAATTGCGGCCGATCAGAATGATTTTGAGAAAGCACACGATTATTACAATTCAATCAACTGGAAAAAAGCTACCGAATCATCGATTATAAACAATGGCAATATTTTCCTGTTAGAGGACGACAACTTCGGTATGGAGCATGCGTTGGAGCAAGGATTAACACAGTTTCCTAAATCAGGGTTTATTCAAAATAACCTGGGGTATTCGCTCTTTAAAATAAGCAAGACAGATTCGGCCTTTATGTTCTTTGACCGCGCGTCAAAAAGCGGTGAAACCAGGCAGCAGGCAGAAACCAACATAACTGCCCTCATGGCGAAGAATTCTATCCCCATGAATGCCGATTCTGTAATTCAAGCGTATGCAAAATCCGATGCCATTCTCGCGAATGCGCTAATCATTGCCGGTCAGCAACATCGATTGCTCACCACTCCCATTAATCCGTTAAAAGACGGCATATTGAACGTTCAATCAGCAACGCTGCTAAACAACTATATGGTGTACAAGCTAGCTGAACTCGACACGGCATTTTTAACCCGGGCATTTAAACTGGCTACAGACTCGATAAACTCCGACTACTCTGAAGCATTGAAGGCTACGCTGGCACATGCATATTATCATCAAAACAACGTAGCACAGGCTATGGCGCTCATGGGCGAAGTCGCGTACGTGACGCAATCTCTTCAGGGAAAATTTAACTACACGATGGGCTTGTGGGCACTTGAACAGGGGAATGCGCAGTTAGCAGTAAGCTGCTTCGCATATTCGGTAGAACAAGACTATAAAGACGCAAAAACTTACAACGCCATCGCACTGGCTGAAGCCGGAAAAGGAGAAGAGGCCATGGAAGCCGCCACCGCACTTCTCGACAGCCGTAACCTGAGCGATCGTGAAATCGGCAAACAGCTTAAGAAAGTTTATACAACTACAGCAAGCGAAGTATTAACTCAAACCGATCTTGAAAAATATCAGTATTGTCGCTATCGTTTAGGCCTTAACGATTCCACAATTTTTAACAAAATCATTAACACGATTGACAATACAAATTATAAAGCGCTTATGATTCTGGAGATGGCGCAACGCCAGTTCCAAGCCGGGAGCACCCGAAAGGCGGTCCGCTATTTTACAAAACTGGATGGAATCCGGTTTACCGATAAAAATCTGAACGAAAAAATCAATCATTTCGAACTTGAACTTCTCGCAGCACGGAATGAGGTTCGATTGCTTGCTGAAAAAATAAATCAGGGAGTTGAATTCCCGAAGGAAAAACAGTTGCAAAAGATGCTATACACCGCGCTGATTCAGGAAGCCAGTGGCGACACGCTTGCCGCCCGGAAAAATTACGAAGTGCTGGCTGTGTACAATCCGTTTTTTGAAGAAGGTATTATTGCCGCGTCAAGATTTTTCAGGGACCATTCTGCAGAAAGATTAAAATCCTATACGATTCTGGCGGACGCCAAACAAATCAATCCGGGTTCAATTCGCCTCCTGATGGCGTATATAACGGAGGCTACACGTGTTGGCTTTGATGATTTTGCTGCAGATGCCTATGCTGAACTGCAGGCCCTGCAAAACGGGAAGTAATTACTTCTTTTTCTTTTTTGCCTTTTTGGCCTCTTTCCGTTTCGCTTTCTTTTCAGCTTCGCGTTTAGCTTTTCTATCGATTGCCAGATTTTCACGCATGGTCTTCCAGTAGTCCGGACCGTAATCCACAAATATTTCCGATCCCGGCTCAATGTTTTTGGTGGATTCGATGTATGCCTTCAGTCCATCGATTACATATTCGGCGTTGTTGGTAATCCCCTTTATCCGGACAAAACCCCTTGCATCATTCGCATATCGCGCGAGTGGTTTTTTTGTTGGCAACGCATCAATCACGTGATATCGTTTCACATAAAATATGTAGGCATTCTCACCATCATCCTCTTTTACTTCAGCCCACGTTGTAATCCGGCCCTTGTATTCAACAATGCGCGTGCGTTTTGGAATAAAAACTTTTGTGAACAGCCCTTTGCCCGCATTGGGCAAGGTCGACTTCTTAACTACTAAATGCTTCTCAAATAACGCCATAGCTCAAAAAGGTGGCAAGATAAAATTTGCAAGACGTTCTGCAAAAACCAGTCCGGGACTACAGAACTGACAACGCAATCAGCCGCAGACTAACCAGTATCACTACGATGCCAACAACAACCAGCATTTTCTTTACAGGAAGTTTGGCAACCAGCATGGCGGCAATGGGCGCAGCAATGATTCCGCCCAGAATAAGCCCGGCAATGATCTGAAAATATCCAATGCCGATACTCAGAAAAAAAGTAACTGAGCTTGCGAACGAAACAAAAAATTCTGCAAGGTTTACCGACCCTATCGTATACCGTGGATTTCTTCCCCGCGCAATGAGCGTTGTTGCTACAATTGGGCCCCATCCCCCGCCTCCGATGGAATCCATAAATCCGCCAAAGCCCGCAAGTGCAGGTACATTTTTCGTTTTCCTTCTTTTTGGTTGAATATTCCGTGCCTTCACAATGATGATAACGCCCAAAATAAGTGTGTACGTAGCAACAACCGGACGGATTATGGAATTGTAGTCTTCAAACGATGAAAGGATATAAGCGCCCGCAATAGCACCAAGCACTCCCGGAATGAGTAAACTTTTGAACAGCCGTTTGTTTACGTTCTGAAATTTTAAATGCGACAATCCCGATACACCGCTTGTGAAAATCTCTGAGGCATGAATACTTGCGCTTGCCGCGACCGGAGAAACTCCAAACGACATTAAAAATGTTGAGGCGCTTACACCATACGCCATTCCGAGCGACCCATCTATCATTTGCGCAATGAATCCTCCTAAAACAAAAATGAAAAACTCCGGACCGATGTTACCCCAAATCACTTTTCCTTCATGTTTTATCTCCTCAAAGAAGAAGGCACAAACAATCAGGATCATTACTGAAACAAGTGCGATCACAATAATTTTTCGCCTGCTCAGTATTTTCTTTTCAAGCTGAACTTCTTCCTCCTCGGTGTTCTTTGGCGTATTATCGGTCATCCGTACGGAAATCAAGATTGTGAAAAACAAAAAGGCGAATGCCGTCTATATGCCGGAAACTGCCGGCAGCAGGCAATTGCTGAAACACATGCAGGTAACCAACGTTAGCGTTCAGGTTCTTTGTGAACTGGTACCCGAGACCGACAAAGAATCGGTTTTGATCGAAATAATTGTTAACGATCTCCGACCCGAAGTTGATCATCAACTCGTTGTTAATAAAAACAAAGGGTTTGTTCGGTTCGCCCGGCTGGCCTTTTAATGGAATTGTAAATGCCATCGCATACCGAACGCGGTTGGTGTAGGTATACTCGTCAATTAATTTGCCTTCCGCTATTTTTCTGCGAAAGCGTTCTTCCAAACGAACATATTGCATGATCGAAAGCCAGCTCTTTTTTTCGAACCACTGGAACTGCTGCCACAGACGGTGCTCCGGAACATTGGGCAATTCATCTGAATTGGAATACTGAGTTATGTACGCGTAGCCTGCGGCCAGTCGGTTCTGATCGTTCAGATAGAATAAATAAGCTCCGCGGAGAAGTGTAATGGCAGGCTCTTTCACGAATTTATCGTTCAGGCGAAGCTGAAGGTCAAGCCATATTCCGGAGCGATTAGTTAACCTCGTTTGATTCAGGTATCCGAACCAGGCCTGTTCCGTATATTCTGTTTGCTTCTGTGCAAAAGACAATGCAGGTATTAGTAAAAGAAGAAATAGTATTTTCTTTAAAATCATTTTCAAGGATTCAATCAATTGGTGAGTAAAACTTCGCTGAACATAAACGCTTGCCTGCTTATCTCTTTTGCTGCAGTGCATTCAAATTCCGAAGCTCTGCGCAAGGCGCCCAGTGTGAAAATATTTTTTTTTCCTTCAGCAGAGATCAATGCGCCTGAATCATCTGTTTGAATACCGAGCAGATTTCGGTCAGGAATCATATATTTTCGTTCGAGCAGCTTTTGCAACAGTGGATCGGATGTCAGCGCAATGTCTTGCTGAAGGCCTGAGCTGTTTAATAAGTAATCGGTAGTAATAAAAGATGTATTTGAGGACGTTGCCAATTGAATTGACAACCGATGACCTTTCACTTCGACCTTTTTAACATAGCCCTTCATGAGTTTAAACCGTCCTTCTTGCGTGGCACGAGCCAGCAGTTGCAAAACCCGTTGTGGGGCCCGGTGACGATGGATCTCCCAATAGGGCTTCAAATGCCGGATGAACCGTTTTTTGCTTACTTCGTTTAGCCCCTTCCAAAGTTCCGGAGCCTGACTTCTGATTCGATCAATCAAGTCGCGCCAATTAAGGCCGTTACTTTTATGGGTACTATAATACCTGCGAATATTCGCAAGTAATGCACCGATGTCTTCTGTTACAGAAATGTTATAGTCGGGAAAATCGTACGCTGAATAGGGCCTGTGAGCTAAGGGAAGAAATCCTCTGCGTGAAAATGCAGTAACCGAAAAATTTCCTTTATCATTCAGTAGCTCCACAGCATGATCAAGCATGGTTAGCCCGCTTCCGACAAGCGTTACATGCTGATTCATTTTTAGTCTGTTAAGATAGCGGTAATTCCATGGATTGGTCTGATAGAGCCCGGAGTGAATAACATCCGGTGTTAACGCGAATGTATCAGCCGGAGGCAGGATTCCAGTAGCAAGAACTGCCTTTGCAACTGTATACGAAGTACCGGATTTTGTAGAAACACTAAGTAAAGCTCCTGTTTTTTCAATGTCGATTACCTCATCCGAAATAATCTTAATTTTTACGGTATGGGATTTAGTAAGCTGTCTTTCAAAAAGCTCCTTCAGGTAACTGCCAAACAAATTCCGCGGAACGAAGTCATCCGGTGAAAAATCAGCGTGTGTATTTTTCTGAAGCCACTGGTAAAAATCTCCGGAAGGAAGATTATATAGATTCATAGCCGATGCGGGTACGTTTAACACATGCCGCTTATTAGAGTCGCGATAAGCAATACCGCGCGCTAGCTGACGTTGCTCCCTTTCAAATAAGTACAGCGTTGCCGGTTGCCGGTCGGCCAATAGCATGTAATACGCCACCAATGTTCCGCTCAGTCCGCCTCCGATTATCGCAATGTTCATCGTATCGTAAACAGGAAAGATACGGATTACAAAAAACACCGCGAAATCACATTCAGACCACACCTACTAATTGTTAAAACGAATAGTTCAGCGTTACGCCATACGTTCGTGGATCGCCCAGTACACCGGCATAATGACCGGCATTGCCACCCGCAGGTAAAAGCTGTTCGTAATAGTTTTTGTTAAACAGGTTGCGGGACCACACCGATACAGAAATTCCGGCAGAAGCCCGGAATCCCGTGCGCACATTTACCAGTGCATAGCCATCCACATTCAGATATTTAGATGGAGACGGACTTGATGAAAAATCCGAGCGATAAAATCCTTCCACGGTAAAGAAATACCGGCCCGCCTGGCGCAAGAAGTTTACGGCCGTAGAAAATTCGCTACCCAGTGAACCTGACCACTTCGAGATACCCGGCAGTTGAGCACCCGAAATATCTTTAAATGCAACTTGCACACCTTCCACCGTTGTTCCGGTCTCCTCCAGCGGAAGCGGAGCGTTGGTGAATTTTACATACTCACCATCGGTATAGGAAACTGCTCCGTAGACTTTGAGAAATTTATTGAATAAGATATTTCCATCCAGTTCAATACCGCGTACCCGAACTTCTTGTGCATTGGCGATGTACCCGCGGTTAACGCCAAGCTCGGGGGATTGTACATTGGTCTGATAGTTTTTGATTCCGGTATTATAGAACGTCAGGTTAATGGTTGCATTGGCAATAGGTGTAGTCTTTATACCCACTTCAACATGCCGAACGTCTTCAGGTTTAATCACCGCCAGATCGGTAGCGGGCTTTCCGTCAATCGTAGGCAGCCCTGCCACGTTCACACCAACGGGCTTATAACTGGTAGAGTATGTAACGTATGCGTTGATGCGTGCAGTAGGCTTGTATGCCAGCGTAAAATTATAGGTGAAATTATTTTCATCTGCATTCGCTACATAGTACTGACTTGTATAAACACCATTCTTGAATCCTTGCAATGTAGTCTTTTGAGCCTTTGTTCCACTGTATGTTGCGGTATCCAATCCGCCATAGGCCTTACGGTCATAGCTGACATCCTTCTCATCGTAGTTAAAGCGAATGCCGGGCATCACATGCAATCCATCCAGAATCTCCCAGTCCACATTTGCGAATACCGCTGCACTCTTCGATTTGATGGATGCCTTTGTCCGGATTCCAAATCCTTCGAATAATCCGGGAGTTTGCCACAGCGGACTGGTTGAACTTTGGGAGAATCGCCATTGGGCTGAACCGGATTCTTCTGTGCCATTGATGTTAACTTCCTGATCGATATAAAACACCCCCACCACTCCGCTCACGCGGGACGAAATATCGCCTGCGTATCGGATTTCCTGCGACCAGTTTCGATGCTCCGCAGGGTTCTGAGATTTTGACAATGCCTGTAATCCTGTAAAGTCGCGATCGTTTGATGGATCCCAGTTCCAATAACGCCAGGCGGTAGTAGATGTGAGGGTGCCGGGGCCGAGTTCAGTATCTACTGTAAGCGAGACTCCGCCAAGGTCATTATTTGATTTCCAGGGAGTATCGTGATCGATTTTTCGGTCGAACGCATTCCTGCTGGGTAATGAATAATTAAGATCAGCAATGATCGCATCGAATTGGCGGTAGTCTGCACGCTTGGTTTTCACAACCCCTGCTACAACCTGTGCGTAACCGTCCGGGCGCTGGCGCGATGCATCAGCCGAAAGCGTGATGGAGGTTATCGAAGACGGCTCGAACAAAAGTTGCGCATGCACACCCAGGTTATTAATATCATTGATGTATTTTCCGGTTCTTACGTTTTCAATCGTACCGTCCCGTTGAGTTCCGGAGAATGACACGCGCGCAGCGAGGTTTTTTGAAAGCGGTCCGGTTACGGAAGTTTTTGCCTGAACATATCCATAGTTACCATAGCTCACTTCAACATCTGCAGCCGGGGTAAAACTTGGTTTACGGGTGGTGATGTTAAAAGCTCCTGAAGTGGTATTCTTTCCGAACAAAGTTCCCTGAGGACCCCGTAAGACTTCTATCCGTTCGACATCAATAAAATCAAGCGTGGCAGCTGCGGGACGTGCGTAATAAACGCCATCAACGTAAAAACCAACGCCCGGATCAAGGCCATCGTTCGTTAATCCAAAGGGTGATCCAAGCCCACGAATATTAATACCCGTGTTGCGGGGGTTTGATGAATAAAGTTGAACGGATGGAATAAGTTCTTTTAGCCGGTTAACATTAAAGGCGCCAGATTGTTGAACGGTTTCACCACTGAGCACAGAAATCGCGATCGGTACTTTTTGTGCAACCTCTTTTCTGCGCCTGGCAGTTATTACTACTTCTGATAACAAGATGTCATCCGCCAAGGTGATTTCAATGGAGCTTGTTGTCCCGTCAACGGTCAGCTCCTGCGATTTATAGCCTACTGAACTTACCCGAATAAATACAGGCAACTTCTCTGAAAAGGAAAGTGTAAACTGTCCCTTTTCATTTGTTACCGCATACGCGCGAGTTCCAGTAACGACAACATTGGCCTGTGTAACAGGCGACCCCTGACTGTCTTTAACAACGCCGGAGATGGTTTGCTGAGCATAGCCTGCAACAGCCGAAAAAATTAAAAGCGTGGCGAGTAGTAATCTGATCATGGTTGAGCATTTCGGGTTCGAAAAGCCCAAATATATTAATACTCTACTAATTTAATAGACTAACTATAGATTAAATGTATAAAAAAACCCCGCTTCTTAAATAGCGGGGTTATGCAATCGTTTACAGTGGCTTTCTCAAATACACATTTCCGTATTTGGATTCAAAACTGTAACGCGGTCCCGCCCCCGGTTTGGCCGATACCTGCGTATGAAAGTCACCAAAGTCTCCGCCACTAAACTTGAAATCGAGATTCGAGTAGATCTCACCATAGTTAGTCTCCGCCAGCAACTCGCCCGTAGTTTGGGGTTGCACAACAACATCTACGCCCCCGTATGTAGCCTCCACGGACAACGGCCCATTGAAATCACGTACCTCTACAAATCCGTAGGTCGCCTCAATCTTCGTTTCCATGTTGCGAGGTACTTTCACTTCCAGCGTAATGTCGATATCTACTCCCTGTGACGTATAGTTGAAGGTTCCGCCATGCTCTCGCTTGTACTTTTCAAAGTCATCCTTAGTCTTAAAAATTACCTTCTCCTGACCATGGTTAATCGTATAGCGGTGCGGCAGATGCTTCAAATCTTTCATTCTGCCTTCAACAGTTAGCGTATTGCTGCCTGTTGAGCTTGTGAGCTCGAACGCATCATCGTTTTCACCTCCGTTGATACTTACCTTTCCGGTAATCGATACTTCATTTTTATCCCAGGTTGTCACTTTAATCAACTCTGGGTAATCGAATTGAAGCGTTAACTTCTGGCCGGGCGTTGTCGCAAAACTCTTCGTTACCGAAGTCTGAGCGCTCAGACTGCCGGTAACGAATGTGATCAGGATAAGTCCAATCAGCGCTCTCATTTTTTACGGAAGTAGATTTTACCGTAGTCGGAGCGGAAATCGATGTTCATACCGCCACCATTAATTTTTCCGTTGATACGGTCACTGTAATTTACCAGGTCGCCCTGGCGTTCTACTTCGATCTTGAAATCAGGCGAAGCAAATATTTCACCATATGATGTGCTCATTTTGATGTTTGCCTTGATCGAAACCGGCATTGCCACATCAACATGACCGTAAATTGAAACAATTGAAATCGGCCCTTTTACATTGTTGCTGAACGTTGCATCAACACTACCATACACGGCCTTCACAGTTGCCGGCCCGCTGATATTTTCCAGCTCTACTCCGTTGTAATTTGCCGAAACTTCAATTTCGTTCTCCAGATTTTTGAATGTCACCTTGCTGCCGTATTGCGAACTGTGTTCATACGCAACAATTACCCCTTTCGGTACCAGAATTTTGATATCCGGTGAGTTCATCTTTTTCAATTGGCTTACGGTGAGCACGCCATCTTTCTCCGTCACGTTAATGCCAAGACCCGTATTATCCTCCAGCCCGGACCCGCTGATTGCACGAAGCCCTTCTGCACGCTCATCTTTCTCGCGATCATTGTCCCGTGACGAGAAGATGATTTCATTACCGGCATGACCTTCGACCGTTACGCGGCCCAGATTAATCTGAAGTTTACCGCTGTTTTTTGCTACCTTATATTCCTGTGCCGTGACTGTTAACGTTATGCAAAGGGCAGCCACTCCCATCAGTATCGTTTTCATTATTTTATTTTTTAGAATCTGTTTTGTTTATATAACCATCCGGATCAATCTTCTCTCTGCAGTGAGGCGATCAATCCTTATGAAAGTTTAAATATTCCTGAGTACGCTTCGTCCCGCACCGCTTTCATCGTCTTCGCATCTTTCGTGATACGTTCAAGTTGCTTCACCACACCCTTCTCCTTCATTTTCACCATCAGCTGAATAAGCGCAATCTGAACCACCGGATCTTTTTGGGTGGAAAGCGACTCGATCAATGACTTGCGAACGCCTTTCTCGGTTGAGAACTGACTCAGTGCATCCAATGCGGCAAGCCGTACGTTTGTGTTTGGGTCATTATTCAATGTGCTTACCAGCACGCGGACAATCTCATCATCAGGCTTGTTAATTTCATATGCAACCGAAACACCCTGCATTCGCTGGCTTGGCGAAAATTCGTTGTCAAGCAAGCCCATCATCTGTTTTTTGTAGACATCCAACTCACGTTCCATTGCTGCCATCCGCGCCTCGTTCTGCATATCTTTTCTGATCCAGTATGATGCTACGCCCACTACCATCAACAAAACAATTGCTGCGGCAATACGGTAAAACACCGGTACCATGCTTACGGATTTTCGTTCTGGCACCTTGGCAATCTCCTGGGCAAGAAAATGATCGAAACTTCTTTTCAATGCATCACCCGGTTCCAGTTTCGGAGCGTCACTCATTTTAACCATCACTTCTTTCAGCTGGTGGTAGAGCACACGGGCAGATTCATTCTGCTCCAGCGCTGCTTCAATAAGCTTGCGTTCTTTCTCCTCCAGGTTTCCATCGATGTAATCGATGAGCATACTTTCAAGTTTCTCGCGTTCCATACTTATATCTGTTCCAATTGAAAATAGTGTTCTCTTAATTTCTGTATCGCCCGGTGGATTTTCACTTTTACATTTGCCACTGTAGTGTTCATCATCTCCGCTACCTCTTCATATTTCAGATGTTGAAATCGCGTAAGCACCAGTAACTCGCGCTGCTCTTCGGTAAGCAGCGCCAGCGAACGATGAAGAATTTTTTCCCGCTCATCCTGTGCAACACTTTCCTCCTCATCCGCTATCCGCTCGCCTACTTTTTCAACATCCACAAACCCCGCAACCCTGTTCTTGTGCATCTGGTAATGATCGCTGAAAACGTTTCGTGCGATCTGGTAAATCCACGACTGGAACTTGCTTCCTTCGCGATAGCTCGTCCGGTACTTGATCATCCGCAGAAAAACATTCTGGGTAAGATCTTCGGCCAATACTTTACTCACCGTCATCCGCGCCAGGAAATTGTAAATCCGTTTATGATAGCGGTCAAAAAGCAGCGATGCCTGCTGAAGATCTCCGTTTTTCACGGCCTCCATAATCATCTCATCGGTCATCAGGTACTGCGTTTTTGTTGATTTTCGTGTTATCTACCGGGAGGGGCACTAAAGGTTACACCCGCCCGATACAGTTTTTGGAATAGCTGAACAAAGGTCGAATTTGGCTGTTATTACGGGAAACCGTTCAAAAAAATAAAGAAAACCGAGCCTTTCATTAAACCCTTCCGATCCGGAATTGTCAAACGCACCGAAACTCACAAAACATGAATAAGATCAGATTTATCATTTTCTCTTTTATTATAACCTGCGGATTGGCTTTGATTTCTGAACAGGCCGAAGCGCAACGCAGAAGAGCAGTTGTCCGCACCAGGCGCGGAACAACGGTGGTCGTTCGCAGGCCGCATCAGCGCACCGTAGTTGTACGCAGAGCACACGTTCGGTATGCAGAACTTCCACGTTGGGGAGCAACGGTTAGAGTTGTACCAACCGGGGCAACGGTAATCAAATACAAAAGAACACCGTATTACTTTCACGGTGGTGTGTATTACACCCGCAGAGGGGCTGATTATGTAGTGGTGCGTCCGGCACGCGGACTTCGTATACGTGTTTTACCGGTTGGATATAGAACAGTAATCGTAGCCCCTGCCACATATTACTATTACTACGGAACGTTCTATTCAAAAGCCCCGAGCACAACAGACGAGTATGATGTAGTAGATGCTCCTGAAGGCGCCGTGGTAGATGCCTTACCGGAAGGTTATGAAGTGGAGACGATTGACGGAAAAGAATACTATGTGCTTGATGACGTTTACTATGCAGAAGTTGACGCTCCCGAGTTTGAAGATAAGATCGGTTACGAGGTCGTTGTACCGTAACAGGCTTCTCCTGAACGAAAAAGTCCCGCAGGCGCGGGACTTTTTTTATTTTCGTACATCCTAGAGATTAGGCTGCGGAGTTGTTCTCAGGTAAGGCTTGATCCGCTTGTGACCTTTCGGGAATTTACCCGGAATATCTTCATCTTTCACGGCTGTTGTGATGATCACATCTTCGCCATTTTTCCAGTTTGCAGGTGTTGCCACACTGTAATTCGCAGTTAACTGCAGACTGTCGATCACGCGTAAAATTTCGTCAAAGTTTCTTCCCGTTGAAGCAGGATACGTGATAGTTAGTTTAACCTTTTTGTCGGGACCAATAACAAATACTGATCGTACGGTGAACTTATCGGTAACGTTCGGGTGAACCATTCCATACAGGTTTGCAACTTTAAACTCAGGATCGGCAATGAGTGGGTAGTTTACCGTAGTGTTTTGCGTTTCATTGATATCGTTAACCCATTTGGTATGTGAGTCAAGCGGGTCAGCGCTGAGCGCAGCCACTTTCACGTTTCGTTTTTTAAACTCAGGCGTAAGTTTCGACATCGCCCCGAGCTCCGTAGTACATACCGGGGTAAAATCAGCCGGGTGCGAAAACAAAACGCCCCAACCGTTGCCCAGCCATTCATGAAAATTAATTGTTCCTTCTGTGGTCTCTGCTGTGAAGTCAGGTGCCACATCTCCCAAACGTAATGACATAATAAGCGGTTAAGTTTTAACGTGGTAAAGTTAACTCTATAAAATTGGTAGACTAATCCGCAGACGATTTATTTTCGGTCCTTTTTCTGTTTTTTCACCAGCGCTGCAAGGCTGCTTTCGCTCAGAATTTTAAGCGTTTCGTCACGGATTGTTAAAAACGTTGTGCGAATCGTGCAGTTTTTTTCATTCACGCATTCCTCGCACGATTCATAGAAATTTAGGGATACACATGGCAATAATGCGATTGGCCCGTTCGTCAACCGGATCACTTCCGTGAGACTTATCTCTTCCGGACTGCGCTGAAGATAATATCCTCCGCCCTTTCCTTTTTTACTGTTCAGGATGCGGTTATTGCGGAGTTCAAGCAGGATGGCTTCCAGGAATTTCTTTGGGATTTTCTGACTGTCGGCAATTTCCCCGATTTGTACAGGCCCTTTGCCGTGGCGCTCCGCCAGGTAGACAAGGGCATGAATGGCATATTTACACTTCTTGGAAAGCATAGTGACGACAGTCGGTAAGTATAGTGATTTTTTGATTTAGCGACATAAAATTCTGCCTGGACTGTATGTCCGTAGAGCGGGTTCCGATAGCTATCGGCACGAACCTGCACATGCATTTGCAGTTATTGATGCTTCAAAATCAGTTTTAACGCGATTTCCGGATATTCCACAAGATTTTGGATATAAATTCTGCTCTTCATGCTTTTAATATGCATTTCAATTTTTCGAGCCTGCGAATATCCTAGATCGTCAATATTGAAAAACAATTCCCAATCATTGGCCCTGCTGGTGAAACCGCCAATCAATTCCTTATTTAAATGTTGGTCAATTCGATAATCCAGGTCTTTACAACTTCCAATATAGAATCGATCGATTGTTTTTGAATAAAGAATATAAACAGAGGCCATCAAATTTAATTGGACCGACTTCATTTTCAACACCGAAGGCGGGTGCCGACAGCTATCGGCAGAACCTGCACATCAATAAATATCTAAAGATTAGTAGCCCTAAAACAAAAAGAACTGGCTTACGCCAGCTCTCTTATCGTACCGAAGGCGGGACTCGAACCCGCACATCTTGCGACACACGCCCCTGAAACGTGCGTGTCTACCAATTCCACCACTTCGGCAAGAATGTAAAAAATGGTGCCCAGAACAGGATTCGAACCTGCACACCGGTTAAGGCTCTACCACCTCAAAGTAGCGTGTCTACCAATTTCACCACCTGGGCATCTTGATCGGTCGGGAATGGCATAAAAAAAGCCCTTTCTGACCGAACAGGGCGACAAATGTAATAAGCTTTGCGGGTATTACCAAGGCGTTGCGCTAACGTCAATCTTTATGCGATGCGCAGAATTTGGGCAATTGCCGTGCCGGCAACAACACAAGTTTTCACTTGTGACTCCAGGTCCAGTGCACGAGTTCAACACCCGAAACCGTCTTGTACAATTTAGTCACGCTCCAGAAAAACAGTGTAAAAAACATAATGGTTGTAGTTACAGCTATCATAATCATACTCCTTTCCCGTTTAAATTGAACTATACAAATCAGCCATTTTCTATCAGACTCCGCGGGGTTATTCGGGTTCGATCAGCACAGAAGTAATATTTGGCATGGTTTTGCCACTTTCACGATGCCACTGGTCAGAATCAGACATGAAGTGCCTGTTTTTGAGGTTATTTTGCACCTAATTATTCAACGAACGTAATCCGAATGACAAAAGCCAAGTTTTTTTTACTCTCCGGAATCCTTGTTTTGACCGTTTCAACAAGTGTTTTAGCGCAATCCCCTGCCGATACTGTCAATTTCCTTACAGACTGGTTCTTACGTGATCCCGAAACCGACAAGCTGCAGGGCCTGAGTGTCGAGAAGGCATATTCCACATTGCTGAAAGGCCGGCCGTCACGCACGGTAACCGTAGCGGTGATTGATTCCGGGATTGATTTCGATCATGAGGATTTAAAAGACGTGATGTGGATAAACACCAAAGAAATTGCCGGAAACGGCATCGATGACGATAAGAACGGGTATGCCGATGACATTCACGGCTGGAGCTTCATTGGTGGAAAGAGTGGAAACGTAACGAAAGACACATATGAGGTTACGCGTGAATACGTTCGGCTAAAAGCCAACTATGGCAACCTGGCTGAATCAGACGTGCCTGCCAAGAACAAAGAAGAATATGCCTATTGGCTGAAGATCAAAACGGCTTATACCGAGGCACGTGATAAAAATGAAGAAGATTCAAAATCCTGTATGGACGTTCTTTTACAGTATGATCAGTTTCATCGCGGATTGGTATCGGCAATCGATTTTGTAAAAACAGAGTATAAAGTTAAAGCTATCACCCTCCAATTGCTTGACACGCTGAAAGGCGGATCAAAAACACGCGCCGCACAATCTATTTTAAAGTTTGTTTTTGAGAACGAAGGTCCGCAAGCGGATGTCGACAAATTTGTCGCAGAACTGAAAGATGTAATTGAACACAATCGTGACGTATGCGACAATTACAAAAACGCAATCGACTATGGATACAACCCGGAGTTCAATCCAAGATCAATCGTGGGCGACAACTACGCCAATACGGAAGAACGCTTTTACGGAAGCAGTGATGTAAAGGGAACCTTCCCGGCACACGGAACAGAGGTAGCCGGAGTTATCGGGGCGAATCGCAAAAATGATTTGGGTATTAAAGGTATTGCAGACAATGTTCGCATCATGGCGATTCGTGCGGTGCCCAATGGTGACGAGCGCGACAAAGACATCGCGAACGCAATCCGCTACGCAGTCGACAATGGTGCCAGGATCATCAACATGAGTTTTGGTAAAGACTGGTCGCCACAGAAAGAAGCTGTCGACAAGGCGGTTAAATATGCAGATTCAAAAGGTGTACTAATGATTCATGCAGCCGGAAATGATGACGATAACAATGATGTTAAGCCATCTTACCCAACCCCTTACTACAAGGATGGAAAATCGGCCGTACTTTGGATTGAGGTTGGCGCGTCTGCGTGGGGTGCCGACAGCACGCTTGCTGCGGAGTTCTCGAACTATGGAAAAAAGACCGTGAACCTTTTTGCTCCCGGTGTTCAAATGCATTCTACTGCGCCTAATAATACGTATGATGATGTGGACGGGACGAGTTTTGCGTCACCTGCAACTGCTGGTGTCGCTGCGATGATTATGTCGTACTTCCCCAACCTTACCCCGGCACAGGTAAAAGACGTGCTAATCAAGTCGACACGCAAGTTTGATAACCTGATGGTGAAAAAGTCAGATAAAACCGGAGTCGTGAAATTCAGCGAACTCAGCAGTTCGGGCGGTTTATTAAATGCCTATGAGGCCGTTAAGCTTGCGCTGACGATGGATTCAAAAACTCCCGAAAAGTAAATCAGGGAAGTATAAATTTTTCTCCGGGAAGGTAAACGTCAACGGTGATTTTACGGGCACCAAGCTTTTCATTTTTGATGACTCGCGACTTTGCAGGATTCTTGTAAACCAATACTTGTGATGCACCGAGTACTTCCACATTCTTGCCATTAACCAAAATCGCGGTCGATTCGTCTATCCCAATGCCTGTCATTTCCGGGTGTTCAATGATTGCCGTTAATAACCGGTTGTGTCTGCTCCGGATCAGGAAATGCTGATCGATAATGGTTGTTGTAAGCAAGCCTAAACCGGTCTTGATTTCAATGTTATTGGATTCGATGGTCTCGAACGTAGCAGCGTATTCTTTCTTCTTGAGTTCATTCCCCGTAATCATCAACTTGCTCATCACGGCCGCCCCGGCACTTGTTCCGCTAACAACCGCTCCTCTTTTGTAAGCATCATGGATAGCCGTTACAATTTCAGTTCCTTCTGCAATGCCCATGAAGCGCGTTTGGTCGCCACCGGTAATGTAAATCAGGTTTGCCATGCGGATAGAGTCAATCCAGGAGGCTTTTATGGGTTGATCTTTTTTAAAGTTAAACCCGAAAAGATTCTTTATTCCACGTTCCAGGAATTGCTGGCTGGCGTAGTAAACCGATGAATCGGGATCTTCGCTTGACATCGGAAGAATAACACAATAGCCCCCTGTTTTCAAACCTGATTCGGCAATGATTCTTTCCACCAGGTCATCCGGCCGCGAGCCCCCACCGATAATGATCAGTTTTCCTTTGATGGTTTGCGCCTGAACTGTCAGGGTACCAAGCGTGAATAAAAAAATAATGAGCTTCTTCATAGTTAAAATAAAAGCTCATGTCTCTTTGCAGAAACATGAGCCTTGTGGTTTAATGAATATTATTCTTGTCCAATCGCAAAGCCGCGTACGCTTAGCCCTGTATACCAGGTTTCGGTTGCGGTTCCGTCTGGATTTGCACGCTTGATAAGCTGTGGCGTACGATCACCCCAGTAAAGCTTGTCATTTATTTGGTCGTAACCGAGCGCAAATACAACTCTTGAAATTCCCGTAGTTACGGTTGCAATTCCGGTTCCGTCAAGGTTAGCGGATTTAATATGAATGTCTCCGCTTGCAACAAACACATCGTAGAAGATTCTTGAGCCTACGATAACCGTGCTTCCACCGCCACCACCATCTCCGGCACCATCGAGGTCAGCAATAATCTCCTGAAGACCGGTACCGTTCTTATTTTTTCTCCAAACGCCGCCATTGTATGTGTTCCAGAAAACGTATCCGGTAACGGGATCGATTGACACTCCTTCCGGATCATCCGTCTGGCCTGTAGCAAAATCTTCCATTTGGCTGACGCTCGGGTTGTTCATATCGGCACGCTTAATTCCGTCATCGGTATCCCAATAGATTTTTTTATCATCATAGTCAATTGCGATTCCATCCGGCCCGCCCGCATTGGTACGGAAATCATGTAAGTCGCTTCCGTCAAGGTTAGCGACAAGAATCTTATCGTTATCGTAGTCGGTTATATACAGTTTATCGTTCACTGTATCAACCGCCATTCCGTAAGAATCACCCAAACCGGTAATGCCCGTTGAAGATGCAATCGGTTCATCGTCATTGATTAGTGCTTTGTAAACCGTTGTTCCGTCTGTAAAAAACACCGGTATACCTGACGCATTGGCATCTTTAATGATAACTTTTTGCACATACTCAGTCGCTTCAGCAAGTTTGAAGCTTGTAATTGTAAGCTTCACGTTATAAACACCGGGAGCAACATAATCGTGGACCGGGCTGGTTTCGGCAGACGTACCTCCGTCACCGAAGTTCCAGGCGTACGAAACTTCGCCCGCACGAGCAGGAACTATTGATTGATCCGTAAAGGTTGCCGTAGCAGGGGCAAATCCATCATTGGTTAGTGAAACCGAAAATTTAGGCACCGTGCTGGCGGGTGGCACCGGAAAGCCGTCATCGGAGCAGCTTTCCCATGTCACTATACTTATTCCCACCAATAGTATCAACAATATCTTCCTCATCGTGCGAGCTTTTTTAATTCTTATTTAATAAACAAACCGCGTGGGCTTGACAGGCCGGTTTTCAACGTAATTTTATTGCCTCCGTCAAGATCAGCGCTATAGATTTCGCCATTGTCGCGGGCAGACCAGTATATTTTTCCAGCGGCATTATCCACTGCAATTCCATAAATTCTGGATGCTGTTGCGTCTACCGTTTCAACTCCGCTGCCGTCCAGGTTCGCCATTCTTAAAACGCCATCACCTTCATTTTGATCATCGAAATAGATTTTGCCATTTTTGGTATCTACAGCAACGGCATATCCATATACGTCCGGCACTACGATTTCTGCATTCTCTCCATCGATGTCAGCAATCCAAAGATCTCCGAGTTCGTCATCATCTTCAACGTCGTAGAAGTAAATTTTATCATGCTTCAAATCCAATGCTACGGCACGGAAATAAGAATCTGGCGCTGTAATCAGCGGCACTACGTTTGAGCCATCCAGATTTGCACGGTAGATATGTCCAATACCATCCAGATCATAGTCATCTGCGTAATAAATTTTTCCATCCCCGATCGCGATACCATAAGGCGAATAGATTCCGGTAATGATGTCGTCAAGGCCGGTTGCATCGGTATTCATAGTCCAGATCTTACCTTCTTCATCGACTTCAAAATCGCTGAAGAAAATCTTATCAGTCTTCTTGTCGTATGCGAGGCCAACTCCACCAAAGCCATTTACGTCAAGCACAGTAGACATATCGGCAGGATTGCTGATCGTGAATTTCTGAATCAGTCCATCAGAATAGTCGGTAAAATAAAGTTCTTCAGCGGGTGTATCTTTCTTCTTGGTCTCGTCATCGCTACAAGCGCCAACGAAGGCAGCCACGGTGATCAGCAGCAGGCCTGATAGTAATAGGTTTAATTTTCCTTTCATATAGTTTAGTTTAAAGTTTACATATTTAATATCCGTCATTTTGCTTCATGTCAGGATTCGTGTTCGTGATAATTTCAGATAGCGGAATCGGAAAGAGCATTTTATAAGCTTCTGTAACATTTGGCAAAACATCCATTGCGCGATCCGTTCTTACCAGATCAAACCACCGATGGCCTTCAAAAGCAAATTCAACCCAACGCTCCTGCTCAATCGCTTCGAGCAACTCCGGAAAGGTGTTGGCCGGGGTATCGCCCAACTCAGCGCGATCACGGATTGTATTAATGTCGTCCTGAACTGAAGAAAGATTCTGGGTGAGCTTTGCGTTTGCCTCCGCCCGGATCAGGTACATCTCCGATAATCTCAAAACAATCACATTATCTGCCCCCGTAGAAAGATCATCGTATTTAATAGCGTACGGCAGCGATCCTTCAAACTTAATTGACGCAGCATTTCGCTCATCACCAGATTCAAATGCATTTACGATATCGGACGTTGGTGCGACCTCCCGCCTTCCGTTAAGGGATTTAGGGAAATTATACTCCGCAATCCGGTTGCGATTCTGCACCGTAAAATCAATTTCGAATATCGATTCTGCCGACCCATCGGTAAAGACATCTATATAGTTTTCAATCAGCGTGTAACCACCGTCATCAATAACTTCTGTCGCACGGGCTATAGCTTCCGCATAATTTTCCATGTACAAATGTACACGGGCCAGCAAGGCCACTGCAGCATACTTTGACGCACGAACTTTAACTGATGATGTGGTTAAATGATCCGCTGCATATTCCAGGTCTTCAACAATCTGCGCATAAACTTCTGCCTTGGGTTTTCGTGGAATGTTTACATCAGCCGGGCTTAGCGTAGGCGTAATCTTAATCGGAACATCGCCAAAATATACCATCAGATTAAAATGATTAAGCGCCCGAATGAAATACAACTCGCCAAGCGCTACTTGTTTTTCCTCCTCTGTCATATCGCTCATTCCCGGAACATGCGCAATCACGTTGTTAGCATTGTTAATGCTTTCAAAAGCCGAGGACCAAATACCCAGTACACCGCCATTTTCCGGAAGAATGTTATTGTTATCAATCTCGCGATAGTCGGCTGAGGTACCATCAACCGGGTTTTCCAGGTTGTCGGCCGAGAGATCTGAAAAGATCAGATAAGCTCGTCCATAATAGCTAAAGTTCTGAAAAGGTGCGTATGCACCCAGAATTCCTTTTTCAATTCCTTCCTTGTCCTTGAAAGCAGCATCGTCAGAAATCCTGTCGTAAGGCTTAACATCCAGCACGTCACAGGAAGCAAAAAACATCAGTCCGGTGATCAGTATAAATATCTTCTTCATGATTGCTTAGAATTTAAGGTTAAGGCCAACGGTGAGTGCTCTTGCCTGTGGGAATGTAAAGAAGTCCGTTCCAATAAGGCTTGTACTGTTTCCGCTGTAGTTAACTTCCGGATCAAGCCCGGAATAGCGTGTGAAGGTGAACAGGTTTTGCGCACTGACATACAGTCGCAGACTTGACACGTGAACACGAGACAATAATTCTTTATTAAAATTATAGCCGATTGTCACGTTTTTGACGCGCAGGTATGAACCGTCTTCAATAAACCTCGATGACACACGCTTGTTATCCGCCGCAACAGGCTCCAATGTTGCGCGTGGAATATCGGTAATATCTCCGGGCTGCTTCCAGCGTCTCAGCACATCGGTAGTTTGATTGTCGCCACCCTGCAATGATTCAAGGAACAGGCGTGACCCGTTGAACACATCATTTCCATACGTAAACTGAAGGAACACACTCAGATCGAAGCCCGCATAGGAGAATGTGTTGGTAAAACCACCAATGAATTTCGGCTGAGGATTTCCAACCACCATCCGGTCGTCTGTTGTTATCTGGCCATCATCATTTTTGTCGTAATAAACCATATCTCCGGTTGAAGGATCAACTCCGAGCGATTTAAAGCTGTAGAACACACCAATCGGCTGGCCGACCATCACGCGGTTTCCCCCGCGACCGATGTCATCAATTGGCTGATTGCCGTAAAGTTTGGTGACTTTATTCCGGTTTGCAGAAATGTTAAAGTTGGTTGTCCAGTGTACCGGGCCGAAGTCATGCCCGCCACTAATGGTTAATTCGATTCCTTTGTTCTCCATCTCGCCAATGTTCTCGGCTACGCTTGTAAAACCAGAGCCCGGAGGCAGCGGACGATCAAGCAACAAATCTTTTGTGCGCTTATTATAGAAATCCGCGGTAAGTGTAATCTTATCGTTGAACAGACCTACATCCACGCCCATATCAAACTGAACCGTTGTTTCCCATTTCAAATCAGGGTTCGGCATATTGATCGGATAGACAGTCGGTTGACCATTATACGTTCCAGTGCCATACAGTGCAGCATACTGGAACGCACTGGTTGCATCGTTACCCAGTAAACCGTAGCTCGCTCTCAGCTTGAGCTGAGATATTTGCTCAACATTGTCACGTATGAACGATTCTTCGCTCAAGCGCCATCCGGCTGATACCGCGGGAAAAAATCCGTTCTTGTTATTTTCCCCAAAGTTCGAAGAGGCGTCAATCCTTCCGGACAAGCCCAACAGGTACTTATTATCATAGTTATAATTCGCTTTCGCGAAGAACGAACGTATGCCTTTGTCAACAGCACCGGCGCTCGGATCAACAAACGTAGAAGCCGAATTCAGGTATTGCAGATCGGGGCTGGCATAGTCCTGTCCGCGAATGTAGATGTCGCGCACTTGCTTCTTTTCAAAGCTATAACCCAGCAAAACATCCATCGAGTGTTTATCAAATGATTTCTCATAGCGAAGAATACTGTTGCTAACCAGGTTGAGTGCGTTGGTATAGGTTTCAAAACCCAGCCCATTATATTTCTGCCCCTGAACGGTATTGAATTCAAACGCATGCTCACGAAGATTATAAAAATCAACACCCCATTTTGTAGTAAACGTGAGGCCCGAAATGATTTCCAGTTCGGCAAATACGTTACCAATCGCCCGATAGGTAAAGTTTTCGTTGGTAGCTTCCTTCGCGATGGAAACCGGGTTTGAATAGGGTCCGTCCTGATTGTATGTTCCATCGTCATTATATACCGGGTAAATAGCCGGCATAGAAATACCATTTGGAAGCGGACCGTGCAGGGATGCATCACTTTCAATACGGTTTGTTTTTGAATTCGTGAAGCCGATGCTCGTACCGATATTCAATCTTTTGTTAACACGATGGTCGAGGTTAAAGCGGGCGTTAATACGTCTGAAGGCCGATCCGATCACGATACCATCCTGCTGAAAATAACTTCCCGATGCAAAGAACTTGGTTTTGTCGTCACCGCCTGTAACGGAAAGATCATAGCTTGACATGGCTGCAGAACGGAAGATTACATCCTGCCAATCGGTATTTGGTATACTCGGATCGTTCATATCTGCTTCGGTAAACACCTCCGAATTAGTAAGGTCGTTGCGATACTCCATCCATTGACGTTTGTCGAGCATATCGAGTTTATGCCAAACCTGCTGAACACCCTGATACGTATTGAAAGCGATTACTGAGTTACCTTTTTTTCCGCGTTTGGTTGTGATCAACACGACACCATTGGATGCGCGCGCACCATAGATTGCCACCGCAGCAGCGTCTTTCAACACACTGAAAGACTCTACTTCATTTGGATTAAGATCGGAAAGCGCACTGATACCCTGGCCTTCGTAACCGACTTGCGCATAGTCATCTGTTGTGACAGGAATTCCATCGATTACATATAACGGTTGACCCGACCCATTGATGGAAGTAGTTCCGCGAATGCGCACCGACATGGCCCCGCCGGGTGTTCCGGAATTTTGCAGAACCTGAATACCGGAAGTCTGGCCCTGGAGAACGCCATCAATTGATGCTACCGGAAGATCTTTAATCGCATCGGCTTTCACTACGCCAACCGACTCGTTCAACAGGCGTTTGTCAACAGACGTATACCCCGTGACAACGATTTCCGAAAGTTGTTTTGTATCGGTTTGCAGCGTGATATTAATTGATTCCTGATTATCGATCGCCACCTCCTTGGTCAAGTACCCGATGAACGAAAACACAAGTGTGTTTTCCTGTGGCGTTACTTCCACCTGGTACATTCCTTCCTGGTCGGTTACGGTTCCTTTGCTTGTACCTTTTACAAATACACTCACTCCCGGTAACCCGGTGCCGTCTTCCGGACTGATTACTTTTCCACGGACGACCCGATTCTGGGCATACAAACTAAAGGCGAGAAAGGAAAAAATTAAGAATAGTAGAGCTTTCCTCATAAGTTAAGGTTTACGTAGCAATAAAAGTTTTTCTGAACCCGATTCAAAAAGTCGAAGCTTAACGGACCAGTTTCAGCATATATTTTTTTTGACCGGAAACAATCGTCAGGTAATACATGCCCGGTGCACACGAAGACAAATCAACAACTTCGCTCTCTGTCGCGACATTGCTTTGGAAAATTTTGCCAACAGGGTCAGAAACTGTCATCGTGCAGGGGATCGACATGTGAGTTATACTGACTTGAAAAATACCATTCCTTGACGGATTTGGAAACACTTTTAGAGACAATACTTCCGGTTGCGGAGTTGCGGTGATCAATTCCGGAACATAAGGCTCGTCAGCGGACGGTTGCGCAATTCCCACGAACAACTGTTCGGCTCCGTTCAGCAAAACGTAGCGCATTTCAGAAAACCCCGCATAGTTGCGATGATCTCCTGATTGATTGACTGGCCGAAAAGCAGGTTCAGCCTTTGTACCGGAATTGATTGCAATGATCGTTGTAAGGTCTCCTTCGGACTTAAAAATATTCAACTGCCCTTGCTGATAAAATCTTACGTAACTGTTGCGGTTTAAATAAATTCCGTACTTAAGCTTTTCAGAAATCATGGCGAACGGAATGGCCGCTGTTGTGTTCTCATAGAAATCCGTGGTAAACTCATCATAGGTATTCGACACAACGGTTGAAGTCGTCAACAATTCAAGGCCGGGCCGGTATTCAAGTTCACCGTAATAAGCTGCGAGCTCATCCGTAAGATGATTCGTAACAAATGTTTTTCCGGCATAGCGACTGTCTTCACCGATAAATGCTGTTACAATTCCGTTTCTTCTGATGTGGTTGTAGAGCAGTTGTCCCGTGGGACCATCATTCAGAAAATCAAACAACGCTTCATCATCGTTCTCAACAAACAAAACCTTTTTTGATTTGCGAATATTGTTCCTTAACAAGTTTCTGGATGATGCATTGGCAGCCTCCGATATTTCCAATACAATCGGATCAACGCCGAGAGTCTTGAGTTTGTCAATCATGCTTTGACCGTTACCGGGATTCGTGACAACCAGAACGGAATCGTCAGGTTCGCCAGCCTCTTCCACAAAATACGCTAGCAACAACAGGTTCGAAGACAACCCCTCACTGCCGCTGAGGATAACTTCATAATTGCCGGTTTCAGCAGTTTTTTCAGGGATTACAGTTTGACCCGGACCTTCCAGGATTTCAAGCGTTTCCAGGTCTATTTTGTTGCCATATAATAATTGAGTGACGTGTATTGAGTCGCTCACCATGTTGTTATCATTCGCTATACCGAAATTACCAGCATTGTAGATCGAAACCGTTCCGGTTCCATACACTTGCCCGATCAGATTTTCATCAATGCAAAGTGCAGTACGATCATCAACCCCGACTCCCGTAATCAGTTCACCGGTTGCATGATACCAGTTGGCCATAAACCCCATCAATCGAGCACCGCGGCCTCGTTCGGTAAAGTGCGTGTCGACAATAATTCCGGGAAGGAACGGCAGAAAATCATCCCGTAAGGTGATGTCAGAATTCAAAAAGTTTTCAAGAACGACATCCGGATAAACTGAATTGTTCAGTGCTGCATAAATAACCCCCGACAAAATTGCCATCCCGGCCGAAGTGCCGCTCATGACTCCACCCGCATTGAACTTATCGATGATAGCCTGTTCGGTTTTCGTATCCTTGAAATAGTTATAATAAAATGATTGATCACCCCCTTTGAAAAAGAAGGCATCATACTGCATGAGCAAATCGTATGTGGCCTGAAGATCAGATTTTGCGCGGCTGTCGAGCCTGATGTTATCAGCAGTTACTGCTCCGAGCGACTTAAAATAATCCGGAATCCAGTTGTCTTCATCGGTATAGCTGATGACTGCTACTTTTCTATTCGAAGCGTGGTCTACAATCCAAGTGTAGGGTTCATTACTCCAGCCGTTTTGGTCTTCCGAACCTCCACCTACCAACACAAGTTTCCCCTGCGCACTTGCCGTTCCGACAATTGAAAACAGAATTAGATACCATCGCACCATCATCGATGCAAAATATCTTACTCTTTAGCCAGAGTTCCTATTAAAATTACATGAAGGGATTCAGTGTGCGCTTAAATTATTGAGTCCAAACCAGGCATTTAACGAAAGGCCGCCTAACACGATTGTTCGGATCAGCATGGGAACAAATTTTTGCGTACGGCCCGTTACTGCCAGATAGATTATTACGATTGTGCATGCTCCCATACTTAGCAAGCCGATAGTCAACTGTTCTTTTGCCCCTGGTAGTTTTAGAAAACTGAAAAGTAAACCAATCACACAAACTGAACTTGCGATTGAAAACACCTTTGAACTAATAATACCCATACTATTGTCTTGACTAGCCAGAAAAGCGGTTACAAAATAAAATGCCGCAGGTGCCAGCATGGTGATCATCAAGATATCATCCGCTCCGTTCAGTCCCAGAAATTTTATAGCGAACGCCAAGGCCAACAAAGCTGCCAGAATAAGTTCTATTTTGATTTCGTGGTTTCTAAGCCAGGTTGAGATGCCTTCGGGAAGTTGAGTCATGTTACTTACGTTTGATCAATTTTCGGATTTCCACTTTGCCTTTTCCATCTTCTGCCCGAAGTAGATAAATACCAGGCTGCAAGTCATCCAGCTGCACGAGCGTATCCGAGCTTCGTTCAAATTTTCTGACTATCCGCCCAGAAATATCCAATATTGAGATTTTTAATTTTTCCGCTCCACTTTTATTTTCAATGCTGATTTTATCAACAAAAGGATTCGGGTAAATCTTTACAAGTTTTTCTAAGGAATTTTCGATTGCAAGAACAACTTCCACAGTTAACTCAAACTGGCTGCTCGCTTCCTCTTCCCCATCGTTTACAGTAACAACAATTGTCGATTGACCCGCTGCTTCAGGTTGGATATTCAAGATTCTATTACCCGTGGATCCGGTGAATGAAAGATTTTCATTGGTAACAATACTCTGATTACTTGAAGTCGCAGTGACCATTAGTTCGGCAAATGTATTGTCGACATCTGTGACTGAAAATCCAACTTCACCTACTTCGTTGGCGCGAATTTGCTGGTCACTAATCACAGAAATTGTTGGCGGATCATTAACCGGGACGATATTTACAGAAATGGTTCTTGTAAATACACTTTCAGGATGCTGGGCCTCGGATGCTTTTACTTCCCAAAACTCAGTACCAAATCGATTTGGTATTGCCGTAAACGTAACTTTTTCCCCTGCAGTTATTGTTGCATTAACAACCTGAGGTTGTGTTGACAAACGGGTAATGGTAAATAAAACCTCCTCCGAAACCTCATCGGCCGGTACCGCCATAGTCATCTGGGCACTCAACTCACTGATGAAATCTTCATTTTCAGAAAGCGTTTCTTCTAATGTGAACGTTGGTGGATCGTTTACAGCCGCAACCTCGATTGTTATTTCTTGCTCATAAACATTGTTTACCGGACTATCCTCCATTGCGGTTATGTGGAAAGTTTCCGAACCCGACTTATTTTCAATAGAAGTAAGCGTGATAACTCCTGTAGCGGAATTAATGGAAGCGTTAACTATGTGTTCTTCTGAAGTGCTTTCAATTGAAAATACAGCTGGTTGCAAAATCTCATCATCCGGGGCGCTTTTTACCGGTGTGACCAATTGCGTACCGAAGTCTTCATTCACAACAAGAAATGCTGGTACCGAAAAGACCGGCAGATCATTTACAGGTGTAATGGAGATGGTTACTTTAATGGTTTCGGCGGAGTTATCCTTTCCATCGTTGTAATAAACTTCAAAAGGCGACACACCATTCAAATCTAAACTTGGTATAAACTTGATTGAGCCAAGCATGGCAACAGGAATAATCTGACCGATTATAATTCCTGTGTCATTCAATTTCAGTATACCCAAGGCAGGCAGACTAGCGATTTGTATATTGTGAAGTTGATCTCCATCGGTGTCTAAGAAACCACCTGTAAAAGGAGAACTTGAAAATTGATAAGTCTGTTCTTCGTCCGTTTCAACGAAGATCGCAACTCCTTGCGGCCGCAGATTCGTTCGCCCACCTGCAACTTCGCTATAAATTCCGCCAGCTTCAGTTTGTGGCGACACACGATAGTCGTAATACGTGTATTCCTGCAAACCTGTATCGGAATAAGCAATCGTGTTTGCAGGAAGTGTGGCAACCATAACAAAATTTTCATCTCCTTGCTTTCTGCGCTCAATAACATAGTGAGTTTCATAGTTAGATTTATCCGTCCATGATAAATCCAATCGTTCAGCGTTAATTGAATTGACAATTAACTGATCAGGAGGTGTGCAAATAACAACTTGGGTTGAATCGTAGGGTGCCGTTTTGATAGCGTTGTAGGCATCAACCCGATAGTAATAGATAGAGTCTGTAATAAAGCTGTTGATATCTACAAAACTTGTCACATCAGATAAAACAGCGCCCCGTTGGAAGAACTCGGATGAAGGTTTGTTTGATCGGTAAATGCGATAGGCGAATTCCACATTAGAGTTGTCGTACCAGCGCACCTCAACGTGGCTGGCATCAATGATTCTCGGAGTTTTGGTTTCCGGACCGTTGATTTGGTAAAACGTTTTCTCCGTAGAGAAATTTGATCCCATCCTTCCTCCATCAACCGATTGGACGGCCCAGAATAGGTCACCTTCCGGCATATCGTTAGCCCAGCCCCTTTGCCCGTTTCCGTTTGCAGCATTTACAGTTTTCTGATACCCGTTGGTGAAATCAACAGGGGGAACGATTTGTTTCCCATTTCCATCGCGCAGGTAAAAGTTATACGAAAGGCCCGTTGAAGGAGTTTGTGAATCAGATCCAAGGCCCCAGGCAAGTGTAATTCCCTTTCTATAAAACTGCTCGGTAAAATCTGTGGTTGGAGGTACGGGTTTTGTGTTTAGCACAGGTGAGCGTTGCAATAGCTTACTTGTCTTAATTACTGTTTTGGGAAGCCATGGTTCGCGTTGAACTCCCGCATACACAATGTCAATGTCTCCATCATTGTCATAGTCTCCTGCGTCTATTGAGTTCACGATAAAGTCACCCAAGTTAAAAGAAGCAAACGAGAAGTGCCCGAAACCATCGTTTATATAAGTTCCAAATGCAAAGGCTAGTTCGATGCCGCTGCCACTTCTTCCACCCAAAATGATGTCCAAAAATCCATCATTGTTAATGTCCAACCAGGCAGTCGCACCCAGATAGTTTTCTGTGGTTCCAACCAGTTGAATGTCGGGTTTGCGCATGAGCTTGCCTCCTATGTTCTCATATAAAAACGTGACGGCTTCACCCGGGAACACGTTATATTCGAATCCTCCGTATACAAGATCCATATCTCCATCATTATCGAAATCTCCCCATTGTCCACTACCGTTGTACACCTGAGTCAATACAGATTGCGTGTCTTCACTAAATGTTTTATCACCATTATTCAGAAAAACGGCCGATATCACTTCATTTTGTGTAAACCCGGAGATAAATAAATCAACATTTCCATCTCCATTGCTATCCGCCCATTCAAGAACACATTGCGAACAATTCGTGATGCCTCCTGTACTTGGTAACTCTGTAAACACACCGTTTACATTCTCATATAAGAATGTAAGCGTAGCTATCCCTAAGTCGCCTGCGTTCTCACTATCAACGCCTGCTACGATAAAGTCCAAATCCTGATCATTATCGATATCTGCCCACGACATGGTTGTGTTGCCCATGCTTTGAAACTCCTGTTGTAGCACAAATACGAAATTGCCCTGATTCTTATATAGCTGAACAGGGGCTTGAGAACTTCCATTTCGACCGCCTATCAGAACATCCTGATCACCGTCATTGTCATAGTCACCAAGGGCAATTGATCCGTTCCATGGCGGAAGGCCTACGCTCTTCTGAGTAAAAACTCCGGATATATTTTCATATACAACTGTCTGATCTCCGTTTCCGATTAAGTCAAGATCACCATCGTTGTCGAGATCGCTCCATTTGATCATACCAAGGTTTACACCCGTTAAAACATTGCTTGCGTCAAAGTCAGGAGCGGGGCCAAATTGTGCATTCGTCCAAATCCCGGCAGTTTGCTCGCTCCACCATACTCCATGGTCTGAATCAACAGCTACGCTTTGGCTGAAAGAACTTGCACCTCCAGCTGAGCCCGGTATAGTGACTTTGTTCCAGGACGTACCATTGTAATGATAAAGTCCGCCATAGGCACCACACCAAATATCACTTCCGTCCTTTATGAAACTATTATATGAAACTCCGGCTTCCAGCGATTCAAATGGCGAAATCGTTTGCCATGTTGTTCCGATTAAGCTCGTAAGCACGTTTGAAAACGTATTATATCCGATCCATATTTTTCCGGCTGCATCTTCAATAACCGCGCTTACAGAATGGTGCGCAAGACCTGAAGCAGTAGTATATTTTGTCCAGGTATTTGTTGCTGTGTTGAGCTTGGCAAGACCTGAACTGCAATCCAGCCCTACCCACACGTTACTTTGGCTATCGATTGTTACCGAATTAATGCAATTCGGTGAAGAAGAATAAAAGGGAGCCGCAGGATACTTATAGTTCGTCCAGCTGGATCCATTGAATTTCGAAATACCATCAAAGTATGCACCCACCCAAAGATTATTGTTGCTGTCAAACTGAAGGGCTGTAACATTATTACCCACAATTCCGGAATTGCCTGTATGGAAACGTGTCCATGTAGTACCGTCAAATTTTACAATCCCCGCATTGTAGCAACCGAACCAAACATTACCAGAAGCATCTACCGCCATCGCGCGAATTCCGTTATTCGGAAGTCCTGAATTGTTCTTATTGTAATGAGTCCAATTAGTCCCGTCAAATTTCGATACACCCGGGCCTTCTCCGCCTGCATCTGCATAAGCAGCCCACAAGTTGTCATCATGATCGATGAGTATAGAACTTACCTGATTGCTTAGTAAAGGCGAATTATCGGTGTTGAAATTGCGCCATTGAGTTTGAGCCATTGCTGCGCTTGCAAGGCAGCACGTCAAAAGGGATGTAATAAAAAACTTCATAGGATTAGACCAACTACACGATTCACAGGGGTTGAGGATCGCAAAAACTGACACAAGATAACCAAATAGAAAATAATCTGATGACTGGGTTCGTAATGACAGTCCTGTGGGTAATTTCCGCCACAGCATCTAAGTCAAAACCGGTAAAATTTCAAAAATTAGCAGTGCTTTTCCTAGGGCGCATTTTTTGTAACCGGGGTACGCAAACGTTACCGATATGACAACCGCAACTTTGCAAAATTCAACTACTCAGGCAGAACACGCAGTTCAGCAAGCCGGGCAGGCTGTGCAACACGTAGTTCAAACTGCCATTAAACTTAAGGCAACAACAGCAGCAATCTGTGGGGCTGCGTTAAAGCGCTGGAGCATTGTTTGGTCGAATTAAACGCGTGTGACCGTTGTGGCCGCGTGTAGATAATTCTCCCCTGTTATTGGCTGATTTTGTAAAAAAATCGCTCTCCCAAACAATCTTACAATTGGCATAATTCTTACCCGGGTTAAGAGGAAAAATTAACCTTATGAAAAAACTCTTAATCCTTTTCGCGTGTGCAGCCGTACTAACGCTCACGAATTGTGGAAAACAAAAAGAAGAATCAACCGACACAACCGTCTCAGCCGAAAACGCAGCATCATCTGCAAACTCAGCTACGTCAGCCGAAACGGCCGAGGAAAGACGTGCGCGCATCAAACGCGAACGTGAAGAGTATGCCGAGCGCAGAAGAGTTGCCAACGAAACACGTTACAAAGAAACACCCACGTATACCGACTCAAAAGGTCGTACGGTTTACAACTCAGCTGAAGTGATGCCCGTGTTCCGCGGAAGTCAGGATGAACTTGAACAGTACATTCAGGATAACATTAATTATCCAACCGCTGCACAGGCCGATCAGGTTGAAGGAACTGTGTTCGTGGAATTTGTGGTGGGCAGTGATGGAAAAGTGCGCGATGCCGAAGTAGTAGAAGCCACCAGCGATTCCGTGAAGCAAAATTTCAGCGAAGAAGCCTTGCGTGTAGTATCCAATATGCCAACATGGACAGCCGGAACACAAGGCGGAAAGCCTGTGGATGTGCGTGTCAGCTTACCCATTACGTTCCAACTGGAAATGTAATCCGTAATACTTTTACAGGTTTTTACGGGGAAGGCGCGGAAACGCGCCTTCTTTGCTTTTCCGGGAGGTTACCCCGAGGTTTTACCACCGATTTAGTGCAGAACTTTTAGTTACTTTAGTTGTCTAATTCGTAAACCCTCAGTCTATGATTATTGTATTGGTTATCGTTGGCGTGTTCCTTCTTTTAGGTATTGGAATTTTCAACAACCTGGTCGGTGCACGTAACCAGGTAGAAAACGCCTTTGGAAGCATTGACGTAATGCTGAAAAAACGTTATGACCTGATTCCAAATCTGGTAGAAACCGCAAAGGCTTACATGAAGCACGAGCGCGAAACACTTACCAGCATTACCGAAATGCGCACCCGCGCGATATCGCCTAATATTTCAACGGACGAGAAGGTACAGCTGGAGAATCAGATCAGCGGCATGATGAAGAGCGTGATGGTTTCGGTTGAAAACTATCCGGAATTGAAGGCCAGCGAACAATTTACGATGCTTCAGCGGAGCTGGAACGAGACAGAAGAGCAAATCTCCGCGGCCCGCAGAAATTATAACGCATCCGTAACTGCATACAACAACGCGGTTGAAAAATTTCCGTCAAACATTTTCGCTTCCATGTTCGGACACAAGCGGAAGTACGTCCTTGAAATTCCGGAAGCTGAACGCGCAAATGTGAGCGCGAAGGCGATGTTTAACTCCTGATGCACATGGCATCCGAGGATTCACTCCGGGCATTTTATGATGCCTCACTTCTTCCTGTATTGCAGGAGATAGAAGCAGAACGACAAAAAGTTCTGAAAGCACTTCTGATTCATATCGGTATCGGGCTTGCAGCGGGCATTCCATTGTTCGCGTTTGCCAGTCCTATTGCGGGTATCGCTGCTGTGGTGATTGCCGCAATTGTTTTCTTCATCCGGTTTGGCAGCAAAATCGGTGAACTGAAAAAGCGGTTCAAGGAGCAAGTGATTGGACAAATTGTCAAGTTTATTCATGCCGACTTATCGTTCGACCATACCCGCTTCATTCCACAGTCCGTTTATAATAAGAGTAAATTATATCTCAGCAGTATTTCACGCTACAATGGCGATGATATGGTAAGCGGAACAGTCGGGAAAACCAACATCCGGTTCAGCGAACTTCATACCCAACAAGTTCGGAAGACGGGGAAAAGCACTACGGTTGTTACCATCTTCCGTGGACTTTTCTTCGTTGCAGACTTCAATAAAAATTTTGTTGGTGAGACATTTGTATTGCCGGACACAGCTGAAAGCACGTTCGGTGGGCTCGGAACATTCTTCCAAAAGATGAACATGTCACGCCCCAAGCTCGTAAAGCTGGAGGATATTGAATTTGAAAAAGCCTTTGCCGTATACGGCTCCGATCAGATTGAGGCACGGTACATTCTTTCGACCGCGCTCATGCAACGAATCCTGACCTTCAAAAAGAAAACCCGGTGTGACATTTCCTTGTCGTTTATCGATTCAAGCGTTTTCATCGGCATTCCCGTAAACAAAGATTTGTTCGAAGCGCCCATGTTCAGTTCGATGATTAACTATTCCATGATTGCTGAGTACTACAGTTACCTGACGCTCTGCATTGGCATTGTGGAAGATCTTGATCTTAATACCCGGATCTGGAGCAAAGAATAATTACTCCTCGTAAATATATTTTTTCAGAATCTGCTCAATCTCTTTGTAGAACAGCTTTTCATTGCCTTGCGACAGGGCAGCACTCCCGGTTTCTGAAATTGTTTCCAAAACTTCCTGGTAACGCTCTTTATCAAGTGGTGACTGGATGAGCATCTTCAGATCGCGTTTGATGAATTCTACCTTCACGCGTGAAACATCCATCATCCGGTATTCGCGCGATAAGTATTCGATCAGGTTACGTTCGTCCAGGAAATCTTTAATCAGGTCATTCCGCAGTTTCAATACAATCTCCTCCGGGTTAAATGCCTGCTGCTCAGTTGAAAAAGTGGTTTTTGAATTCATGACAGCTTAAAAAATGGTGTTTGAATAACTCAAAAGTACGGTACCGGCCGATCAAGTTATCCACATAACGCTTGCTTTGACAGAAACTGTCAGTGAAGTGCAATAATTTTATTCCTATAAAGTTTAGGACAGATGGAACCAACTATGCGAGTGTCGGTGCGGAACGGGCAGGAAATACCTGCAGAGGGGATGTTGATTGATGCCTTTGGACTAGCCGTAGTATTCAGCACATTAACGCAATCGTCAGAAAGCCGGGTTTATGTTTACGAGGGCGTGCAATTCTGGCGCGCTAATAATACGTTTGTTGTCGCTTTTGGCGGAGCGTCTTTTATTGTTCGAAGCGAAATAGGATTAGAGGCTTTTCATTCTTTATTACTGGAACAAAAGGCTTCTTGATATCATTCGCTCCGCAATGAATCCACCGGATTCCGGATCGCTGCGCGGATCGAATGGTAACTCACCGTGATCAGGGAAACAACAATGGCAATTACTCCGGCTAACCCTGCTACCAGCAAATTGAAATCAATCCGGTAGGCGAATCCCTTGAGCCATTCATTCACCGCAAACCAGGTTACCGGCAACGCAATCACGAATGCAATCGCAATCAACTTGACAAAATCTTTCGATAACAGGACAATCACCTGACGAACAGACGCACCCATAACTTTCCGCACACTGATCTCTTTCGCACGTTGCTCGGCTGTAAAGGTTGCCAGGCCAAACAAGCCCAAACAGGCAATGATAACCGCCAGCGTTGTGAACACAACAATCACACTGCTCAGTTGCTGCTCAGCACGAAATTTGGCCGTGATATTCTGATCAACAAATGAATATTCGAACGGAGCAGTAGGTGCAAATTTCTTCCAGATAGTTTCCAGTCGTTTGATTTTTTCTTCCGGATTACCGGGTGCAAGCCGAACAGCAACTCCCCAGTTGGGCGATGGACCTAACGTAATAATTAATGGACGGATGTTACTTCGGATCGATTCGTAGTTAAAGTCTTTTACCACACCAATGATTTCCAGCCCCCTGCCCTGTGGATCGCCCGGAAACTTAAGTTTCTTACCCTGCCAGTCTTTCAGGTTCATTTGCCGGACGGCCGCTTCATTCAATACCACCGCCATCGTATCAGACGGGAAGTCGCGCGAAAAATAGCGGCCCTCAACCATCTCAAGGCCCAGCACTGCCGGGTTGTCGTAATCGGTCTGATAATATCCCACAAGGTAGTTCGCATCAGACTCTGATGTTTGGAATGTTCCGAACCAATCGACATTCGGCGGGAGCCGATTACAATAACTCACTCCGGAAAACTCCGGGTACTTCAGCACCTCCTGTTTAAAAGCTTCGGCATTTCTTCCGAGTGTCATGGTATGCATCAGCCCGACAACATTTTCTTTATTGAAGCCCACGCTATGTTCCTGCAAATATTTTAACTGATGATACACCATGATGGATGAAATGATCAGGGCAATCGAAATAAAAAACTGAAAGACTACCAGCGTATTCCGGATTCCGGAACTGCGCGCCCCGGAACGGATTTTTCCTTTTAAAACTTCAACCGGTTTGAACGCGGTTAAATAAAATGCCGGATAACTTCCGGCCAGCAAGCCGATGATAATCATAAAAAGCACAAATCCGACAATAAACACCGGCTGAAAAAGCATAGATGCCGTAAGCGCTTTGCCAGAAAGTGTATTGAACGGATTGATCAGCACATACACCAGGCCGCACGAAACGATGAATGCCACCACAACATACACGAACGACTCCATGATAAACTGAAATATAAGCCGCTTGCGGGCTGCGCCAATGGTTTTGCGAACACCAATTTCTTTGGCGCGGTTGGCCGACCGGGCTGTGGAGAGATTCATGAAGTTGATGCACGCCAGCACAACAATAAAACCGGCAATAATCGAAAAGAGGTATACATATTGAATGTTACCGTTTGGCTCAAGTTCATCCGTCAGCTGCGAATGCAGGTGAATATCCGTCATCGGTACGGCAACAAATTTGATGTGCCCGCCCTGTTTGTTGAATTGATCAAGCGAAACGTTCAGGAACTGCTGTAACTCACGTGCGCAATATTTCTCAACAAAACCGGTTAACGTTTTTTGGACATTGGCAACGTCCGTTCCCGGATAGGTTTTAAAGTAAGTATACACTTCCGAGTTAAGCCATATTGGGTTATTCACATAGCCTGATGTTTCCAGCGACATCACGAAATCGAAAACGATGTGTGAATTCTCTGGCGGATCGGACGCAATACCGGTAACCTCAGCCGTAATGTTGCCCTCACTTCCAACAACCATTGTTTTCCCGATGGGCGACAAATCTCCCGCTCCTTTGTATCCGAAGTACCGCTTTGCAGCTCGTTCTGAAATAACAATTTTATTCGGGCCGAGTAAAACATCAGAAGGATTACCATGAATCAACGGAAAATTGAAAAACGAAAAGAAGTTTGAGTCCGCCAGCATGAAGTGCATTTCAGTAAACGTGTTTTCTTCATAGCGTATCGGGCAGGTCGGCCATTTGTCGAGCCTCACTACCGATTCAATTCCTGCTGCTTCCCGCTGGATTGCATCGGCTGTAGGCAGACCAGTTGTTGCAGTAATTAACGGCTCATCCTGAATCTTTCCGTGAAAGTCAACCCGGTAAATTCGCTCAGCATCCGGATGAAAACGATCGTAACTCAATTCGTCGGCCACGTATAAAAGAATCAGCAGCGATGCCGTGACACCGGTTGTAAGTCCGAAAATATTGATTGCTGAATAAATTTTCTGGCGTTGAAGTGTTCGCCAGACGATGGTCAGATAGTTTTTGATCATACCGGGGGGGGATTGAGGTCTGAAGAAATGTAACGAAAAAATGCCGTCGCGGTTATTCGGTCCTGCCGAATTAGTTAAGCAGAACAATCCATCTGAGGGAAATGATGCAAAACTACCGTGTCCAACAGGCCGCGGGGCACGTAAAATTGAAGACTCTATTACCCTACTGAAGCAGTAGAAACTGGCAATCTGATTTCGCAACCCGATTTGGTAACAGATGGTGTGAGAAGGGAATCTTAATCCGGAAGAACCTTAATCATAATGTCTTTATACATCACTTTGCTGCCCGGATCATGGCCTTGTAAGGCGATGGTTCCGCCTGTTAAACGGCCATTCTCACCTTCTGTGAAATCGTTAACGACTTTGTCGTTTAGCTTAACGGTAATTCTTTTTCCCTGAACGGTGATGTGCATGTCGAACCACTCGTTGTCTTTCATGTAAACTTCCTTCACGTCCTGCACGGCATAGATGCTGGCAGTCCGTCTCCAGTCGCTTTGTGTATTGTTCACCTGTACCTCGTAGCCTTTTGAAGGCCAGCCTTCTTCCTGGTACGTTGTATGAATGAAGATTCCCGAGTTCGCACCCGGGGCGGTCATCACCTTAAGTTTAAGTTCAAAGTTTTTGAACGAATGATCATTCACGGTTCCATCATAAAACAGGTGTGCGCGATCGCCATGCACCACAATGGCGCCATCCGAAACGGTAAACGTGCCGGGATGTTCAGCCGCTTTCCAGCCGTTGAGTGTTTTACCATCGAACAAGCTGACCCAGTCTGCAGAAATGTCGGATTTCATAGACGACATACTTATCAATGTGATTACCAGTACAATACTTATTCGAAGAAATTTCATAGACAGGTTATTTAAAACTAAAGATAATGGTTGCAAGCTTACGATCCTTTTGCCCGCGGTCATCCGTATAATAAAAATCGAGCACGTAACGGACGTTCGACTGATGCGTACCGATCAACTCTTTGACGGGAACACGAAAATATGCACCCATTACCGGATCGGATTCAAGTTTTCTTAGCACATCATTCTTTTCTTTTACAATCAGGGAGCTTGATTCGGGTTGACCGGAATCATAAATAAAGGAGATGACCAAATCCTTTACAGCATCCGGCTTAACGATAAGCTCGTAATCTTTAGGTGTTGGCGAATTAATATTTCCACGAACGATGACGTTACTCCCGTAGCTTACATGCCAGTAGGGAATAGTATCGTTCACGACATCCGCAAATACAGAGCCGGACAGCAACAACAGACATAAGAAGAAGATATACTTCATTTATAATGATCAGGATTCTTCCTGGAAGTAGAGTTTATAGTACTTTCGGCCGTTCTCATCCACTCCGCGTTCAATCAATTCCCGGTTTCCGTGAATGTAAACGTGAAAGTTCTTATCTAATTTCAAAACAGACTTAAATATTCTGGCCTGACGTTTTACGGCCTGTTGCGAGATATCAAACTCACGATTTACTTCAAACAATCCGCCCTTATCATAAGACTGAAACGCGTCAATTACCTGCTTATCCTGCAGCACCTCGTCTTCAAACTCCTGCATGGTAAAAGAGTCTCGATTCTTGAAATATTTAACAGACCGGTTCAATAAATCAATCTGATCAGCTTTCTCAATTTCAAATTGTTCCGGTAACGAATCGGTGATGAACGATTTGGTTAGCGACATCAGCCGGCTTGTATTGTTAAGCGGGTCCTGTTTGAGCTGAACGTTCAAAAAATCATTCTTCCAGTACTCCGCATCTACCGGAGCATGATCAATGCTGAACACCGTATACGGCTCATTGGTAAAAAGGATCAAGCAGGCCTTATCATGCTTGCGCCCACTAATACCTCTGCGAAATTTCAACTCACCTTTTCCACCACGAAGACTACTCTCAATAAATACCTCCTTGTTCTCTACTTTATAAATACCGATCGCTTGGCACAAATTTCCGTTGTAAATCACATCCGCGAACTTGATCACAAACACATCGCCATCTTTAATATTCGGATGCGTTGAGGTTGCCTTTAGATGTTTAGCGATGTTAACGGAGCCGATCACAAAATTTCCATCGGCATGCAATTCTTTGGCTATTGAAAATAACGCATTCGACTCTGTATCTTTGAATTCCCAGGTTGCTCCCGCTGATAAAAAAGGCTTTAAAAATATCGCCCTGATCAGGGTATTTTCTTCTTCGTTGCTGACGTCCGTTTCTTCCGTATTCAACTGCATGTTAGCTTCGTCTGTGCTAACACGATGGAAAATAAGGTTTTCGGCCACCGCCTGGTCAATGGAAAGCATATTACGTAGTGGTTAAAAAGCATAAATGTCATGTTTTGCGCGGTAACATTCAAGGCTGGGATTATGCTGCGAAATTTTGCAGTTTTAATATCCAAACCCCGGCACACTTCGTTTGAACTTTATTGCACTAGTTTTTATCGGAACCTCGGACCTTAACCCCACTTCCCATGTTCTCAAACTATCTGCTGCTCGCCATTCGTAATATCCTGAAACAGCGCGGTTATGCCATCGTGAACACAGTTGGACTGTCTGTCGGATTGGCCGCTGCCATCTTCATCTTATTGTACGTTCGCGATGAACTCACATTCGACACCATCCATCCGCATGCTGCGCAAACGTATCGAATGGGATATTGGCTCAAGGATGAGAACGGACAAATCAACAAGTTCCCGGAAGTTCCTGCGGGATGGGATAACTACCTGAAAGAAAATTATCCACAGGTAACGCATGCTGCGAGCTACATCCAATACGGGATGCCAACCAGCATTCACGATGAAGCAGCTGACAAAATCATTCTGACCGAGTCAATCATCTGGGCGGAGCCAGGTATGCGCGACATGCTTGCTCTTGATTTTATCAGTGGCGATGCCACTACCGCGCTTAACGAACCGAACAGCATTATCATTTCAGAAGCAGCGGCACAAAAATTATTTTCCAACGGAGATGCACTGGATAAACACATTACACTTTCGCATCAATGGGTTACAAACAATCAAAAGGTTGACATGGTGATCAAAGGTGTTTATCGCGACTTTCCATCCAACTCGCATATTCAACCGCAATACATCGGAAATATTTTTACACTCAAGCCTTTTAACGAAAATTTTGAAAAGCGTATCAACACCAGCATGGGTACGGAAAATGATCTGTTCTGGACACAGAGTTACTTCGTTTGCACGGATGAAAAATTAATACCCGTTATTGTTGATGATTTGCAGAAACGGGCAAACGCAGCCATCGCGCAGCTTAAGCTTGATATCAAGTTCAAGCCGATGATCCGCAAGATCACCGATGTGCACTTCGACAAAGAGATGGACTGGTCGGTCTCGCATAAATCGACCGATAAAAATTACATGTACGTTTTCATCAGCATTGCAATTTTAATTCTTGTAGTGGCATGCGTTAACTATATCAACTTGGCAGTAGCCAAGTCGGCAACACGCGCGAAGGAAATTGGTTTGCGAAAAACATTCGGGAGCGAACGCATGCAACTGTTTACGCAGTTCATGCTGGAATCCTTCCTGCTGGTAATGATGGCTGTTGTCATAGCATTATTAATGGTGATGTTGCTCCTGCCGCAGTTCAACACACTGGCGCACAAAACATTTGTTGTCGGGCACCTGTTCCAACCGGGCATGCTTGCCATTTTACTGGCGGTAGTGCTGTTTGTAACACTATTGGGAGGAAGCTACCCGGCAATTTTCATCTCGGGCTTTCAGCCTGCTTCCGTGCTAAAGGGGAAGTTTGCGTTCCGCAAAGGATCGAATGTATTCCGTCAATTTTTAATTGGCTTACAGTTTACGGTTGCGTTGATCTTATTGATCGGAAGTGTTGTGCTGGTTCGCCAGATGGATCTGATGCGCAATTCAAAATTAAATGAGGCGGGCGAACAAATTGTCTCGGTGCGCTTTGGAGGATTTGGCGGAAAAACAACCGACTCGCAATACAATGTGTACAAACAAATGTTGCTGCAGGATCCGCAGATTGAATCCGTAACACTTGCCAACCATTTGCCGCGCATGGATCATTTCGGCCCGATTAATATGCGGTTTTCATTTCCCGATGTGCAAGAAGAGCCATTCGAATGGTTTCAATTAAATGGTGACTATGATTTCCCAAAAACATTCGGATTGAAATTCCTTGCGGGTCGCAGCTTCGATCCGCAAAATGTTACTGACTCCACTGCCGTGATTTTAAATGAAACGGCTGTTAAAACACTGAAGCTGACACCCGCTGAAGCGCTCGGGCTGGCCGTGATGCGCCCGGCAAACAGTTACTACTATCTTGATCCGCGCGATACAACGTCCGACCTTTACAAACCTCGATACGGAAAAGTTATCGGGGTCGTAGAGGATTTTCCGTTCCGCTCCATGAATCACAAAATTGAATCGCTGGGGATTGCCGGAAAACCACACTTTGACGACCGTATCATTCACGTGCGTGTGAATGCGAAGAACATTGGTGAAAAAATTCAGGCGATGGAAAAAACCTGGAAACAGGTGTTCCCACAATTCGGATTTGATTATTGGTTTCTGGATGACGAGTTCGGACGGATGTACGAACAAGAGACGCGAATTGCGGGGCTCACGGAGAAGTTTTCAATTCTCGCGATGTTGATTACATGCATCGGGCTGTACGGTCTTGCATCGTTTATGGCACAACAACGCACGCGTGAGATCGGCATTCGTAAAGCGCTTGGCAGCAGCAGCGGCCAGATTGTTAAACTATTGCTTGCCGTATTTGGAAAATTATTACTGATCGCATCTTTGGTGTCCATCCCGGTCACCTATCTGCTCACAACAAAATGGCTTGAGCGATTTGCATATCAGACCCCGCTGTCGGTCTGGGTGTTTGTGGTCTGTTTATTGGCAATTGCAATCGTAACATTATTAACTGTGGGTTTCGAAACCTGGCGGGCAGCACGTACCAATCCGGTTGAATCGTTGCGGCATGAGTGAGTCGCGTAAACAGGTACGGAACTACGGAATCAATACTTGCCAAAAAAGCTGCTGATGTCGAAGTAGAAATCTTTCTTTGTTCCGTCCGGCAACTTTACGGTAAGTACATCATACGGGACATTTTTGTAATGCCGTAGCGACTGTTGCATGAACTGGCATCCGGGATAATTCTTTTTCAGCCAGTTATATTCATCGGGAATACTTTTGGCGATGATCGCCTTTTCGTAGGATGTGCCATCGCGTTCCGAAACAGAATCTTCGGATGACTGCGTGTTTTCAGAAGACGTTACGGTTTGATTTGACGACTTACATGCGGTTAGCACCAGGGCTCCGCAGAACATGATGATAATAAAGAATCTCATAGTATGTGGGCTTAGCTGTACCAGTCAGATGCAAGTTGTCACGCTTTTCCACACATTCGTTCGGCCTGCAACCAATCTATTTTTTCCGACCCCACCTATTCTTCAGCTTTTTGTATGCCTTTTTTGAGACGGTAGATTTGTTCTTTGGTCTGGATGTGCCTGATTTCTTCCGGGCGTTGATATTTTTTACCAGCGAATTTTTTGCGCTGCCCATGGCTTTTGATTTTTTCTTTGCCATGACTTATCAGTACCAATCCGGGGACCACTTTCCTATCGCTTTTTTTCAATGAAAACAGGATTTCCATCCGGATGATGTGGACATGCTACCGGCTTTGTAAAAAAAACGCCACTCTTTCGAGTGGCGCTTACCAACCTAAACCTGTTCAACCCTAGCCTTTATGCGCTCTTCTTTCAGCGTTTCTCTTCCGATGATCTCCCTTGCGGAATTTTCCATGTCTGGAATCATGGCGATGTCTTCCTTCATGAAACCGGTGATCATTCTTATGGCTTGCACGAAGGTCATCCCATTTTTTATTCTGTTCAGGTGTAAACACCTTTCTCATTTCACGCTGACGTTCCAGTTGAAGACTGCGCATCGTTTCGCGTTCTTCCAACCGCCTTTTATCGAACTTCGCGAGCTCATCGTTCCGCTTCTTTGAATATTTTGAATCGATATCCTTAACTGAAGCGTATTGTTCATCCGATAAGGCAAGCTCGCGTTTCATACGATCGTAACCTCTGCTCTTTGTTTTGCGGGAGTCGTCATTTGATTTCTGAGCAAATATGGCTGTGCTGATCATCGTCATCGCAACCACCACTAACAACCTTGTTTTCATAATCTTTTCGTTTTGTAACTCTTAGAGTCAAGAAGCGATCCAAAAGTTTAGTGCTGAATGTTAATTATGGTTAACAAAGGCTGAAACAAAAAAGGCAGACAGAAGTCCGCCTTTCCAATCATTTCTAAACTATTGTCAGTTCCCGGGATTTTGCAACTTTTCAGCGAGCTGCATATCGCGCGTATTTTTCTGCACTGCGATCGCTCCGAAAATGCTTTGCGTAAACGACATCGCATAGAAACCCTTTTCACTCCGTAACAAAGTCGCATTCCATAAACCTACGGTAAGCAATACGATTGTCAGTACTACCGAGAACCAGGCCAGGCTATAATAAATGTTTGTTACAGGAATTCCTTCCAGTTGATCCCGAACAGCTTTTTGCAATGAGACCGCGGCAAAAAGCCCGAACATCAACACGGTGAAATAATATCCCTTTTCGTTTAACTCCATTTCTGCGTTCCACAATCCAATGATGAATGCCAGTATTCCCGAAAGAAGAGCAATCCACGAGGCCGTAATAAATGCGTTTGACGGCCTTTGATACACATTGTTTTCCATGGTTTTATAAATTTTTATGGGACCAAATGTATTGGGACGGCTGACCATCGCTTTTGACATAAGTCAAAAAATAGAAAATCCGATTTCGGGCTGAAATCAGGATTTGCTGCGTATCCGGCTGAGGGTTTCCTGGGTCATACCCAGATAAGAAGCAACATGACCCAACGGAACCCGCTGCAAAATGTGCGGAGCGGTAGCGAGCAGATTTTCGTACCGGTCGCGTGCCTCTTTAAAATGATTACTTACAAATCTTTCTTCGAGCATCACATAGTATCGCTCGTTGATGATTCGACCGAGCGTATTTACATCTGTGTGCTTTTTATACAGCCGATGTAAATCATCGTACGAGATTTCCCAGAGTTTGCAATCCTCGAGCAATTGAATATTCTCCATGCCCGGGTTACGCGTAACAAAACTTAGCAGAGAAGTCACAAAATTATTTTCAAACGCGAACCAATACGTAATTTCCTTACCGTCAAGGTTGTAGTAACCGCGCAGGCAACCCTGTTCAACAAAGTAAACACTGCTACATACTTTTCCCTCCGTTGTTAAAAACTCGCCTTTTTCAAGTTTAACGGGTTTGAGAACAGATCCAAGACTTTCAATCGCCTCCTGGCTGAAATCACAATATTGACGGATGTGAGAAAACAATGCTTGCATGCTACTGCAAGATAGATTTTAAACAGCTTCTGCTACATGCTTCTCACCAATCTGCTGACGCCACATGGCGTAATACAAACCTTTTTCTGCCAGCAACTCTTCGTGGCGACCGGCTTCGATGATGTTTCCGCGTTCGAGCACAAATATTCTGTCGGCATACATAATGGTTGAAAGCCGGTGGGCAATCAGAATCGTAATGTGATCTCTGATTACCGACACTTCACGAATCGTTTCGGTAATTTCTTCTTCGGTGATGGAATCCAGTGAAGACGTTGCTTCATCGAACACCAGGATATCGGGTTGACGCAACAGCGCACGGGCAATCGACAGGCGCTGCTTCTCCCCACCCGACACTTTTACACCACCTTCACCGATTACGGTATCAAGGCCTTTGTCGGCACGATCAAGCAGCGACTGGCATGCAGCTTTTTTCAATACCTCCATGCATTCTTCATCGGTGGCGTTCGGTCGAACGAAAAGTAAGTTCTCGCGAATAGTACCTGAGAATAACTGCGTATCCTGTGTTACAAATCCAATCTTGTTACGCAGGTCGTTGAGATCAATCTCTGTGCCGGACACATTATTATAGAGTACGCGACCTTCTTTCGGGGCATACAATCCAACCAAAAGCTTTACCAGTGTGGTTTTACCGGAACCGGATGGCCCGACAAACGCGATCGTCTGACCGTTGTTCGTGGCAAATGAAATATCATTCAGTGCATGGGTACGAGCTGATTGATGTTTGAAACTTACATGATCAAAACTCAGGTTGGTGATCCGGCCGACCTGAACCGGATTCTCAGGCTTGGCTTCTTTCGGCAGATTAATGATCCTGTTAAAGTTCAGCAACGAAACTTCTGCTTCGCGATACGCGATAATCACGTTCCCCAATTCTTGAACCGGGTTAAACAGGAAGAACGAATAAAATAAGAATGTGAAATACTGGCCGGGTGTAAGTTCGTTGTCAAAAATCAACAACAGTAAAATCACCACCATCACGCTCCTGACGAAGTTTACCGTTGTACCCTGCAGGAAGCTCATGCTGCGCACATGCTTTACTTTCTTCAACTCCAACCCTAAAATTTTATACGTTGTGTTATTCAGGCGGTTGATCTCCTGGTTGGCGAGCCCGAGGCTTTTCACGAGCTCAATGTTGCGAAGTGATTCGGTGGTTGATCCAGCCAGTGCCGTAGTTTCTTTAACAATACTTTTTTGAACAGTTTTTATTTTCCGGCTTAGCAACCAGCTGGTCAGCGCAATAATAGGCACGGCCGCGAAGTACACGAGCGTAACTTTATAGCTGACGGTTAACGAATAGATCACCACAAACACCATCCCGACCAGACTGGCAAACAAAACACTGATGAAAGACGTAATGAATTTTTCCGAATCGGTTCTAACTTTTTGCAGGATACCAAGGGTTTCACCACTGCGCTGATCTTCGAAAGTCTGGTACGGCAACTCCAGCGAGTGCTTCAAGCCATCGGCATACATCTTTGCTCCGAGCTTCTGGACCACAATGCTGGTAAAGTAATCCTGCAGGTTTTTTGCTATCCGCGAAACCATGGCTGCCCCGATGGCCAGGCCTACGAGGGTTAAAATACCGATGGTAAAGGCATGCCGATCTAAAACATCCTTTTTCTCAATGAAATTGTCGACAATGCGGCCGGTAATGTGCGGATCGAGAAGGGAGAATACCTGGTTCACAGCGGCTAAAAACAGCGCCAGCGCAACAAGGGCTTTATAGTTTTTCAGATAATTGAGGAGTATGTTCATTCAGGAGGGAATTTTACGCGGAAGTTAAAGGAGCAAGATTCCGAAAAAGTTCCTGCATTCGCACGTTTTCAAGGCGCGCCCGAACAGTTGTATGGCTGGAATAATTTCTGAACAAATTTTGAAGCGAACACGTTTACTGAGTTCGGCAGGCTTTTGCAAATGAAGTGTTTGTCCTATTTTTGCATGCGCAGCCATACTCTAAACCCTTTATTGAGCTTTGAAACCCCTGTTTAAATATCCTGCAACGCTGCTTATTCTGCTGCTGGTTGGGTATACCCAGGTGTTTGCACGTGCCTATCAGGCCGATTTGGGCTCAGCTTCAGTTAAAAAGGGTACTGATTTAAATCACGTTCAGGCACCAGCCGAAAAATCTGCCGGCGTTGAAAGCTACTATTTCGAAGAAGAAGAGACGAGGCGTGACGACAACGTTACCTTCGATTTTTTATGTACAGATCTCTCTGTATTCTATTTCCACGGCATTAAATGCGCTTCCCATTTCAGCGATCATTTATCCGTTCCTTTCTTTTTAAAGTCTCCTTTATTCAGGGTTCTCCGATTATGAGATCCATCGAATAGGTAGCCTCCGTTACCTGTTCGTTCACTTCTAATTTGTTCGTGGCACGAGGTAAACGCTCATGCAACTTACATTCCTAAGGCTTATACCCTTTTCAAAATTTATATACCAACAATCTATTGTTCTAAAGTTTAAACACTATGACGAGTAAAATTCTCATGTTTATGTGTCTGAGCGTAGCGATCGGTTTATCGAGCTGCGGATCACATAAGGAAGAACATGAATCAGAAACCCACTTCCTGGTAACAAGTCCATTAAAAAAAGATACCGTAGTTACCCGTACCTACGTTTGCCAGATCCACGCGATCCAGCACATCGAGCTTCGCTCGCGCGAAAGTGGTTATCTGGAAAAAATATACGTGGATGAAGGCCAGACCGTAAAGAAAGGCCAGCTGATGTTTCAAATTATGCCGCTGCTTTTCAGAGCAGAAGTTCAGAAGGCAGAAGCCGAAGCACGTTTCGCAGAAATTGAATACCTGAACACCAAGCAACTGGCCGACAGTAACGTGGTGTCTCCAAACGAACTCGCCCTTGCGCAGGCCAAGTTCGATAAAGCAAAGGCTGAAGTAGCCCTGACAAAAGTGCACCTCGGCTTTACCGAGATCAAGGCACCGTTTACCGGCATCATGGACCGTTTCTATGTTCGGGAAGGAAGTTTGGTAAACGAAGAAGACCTTCTCACCATGCTGTCTGACAACAGCGAGATGTGGGTTTACTTTAACGTACCGGAAGCGGAATATCTCAACTACAAGATGAACGCGAAGAAAGACAGTTTGATGCGCGTAAACCTGCAGATGGCCAACAACCAAATCTTCGAATATCCGGGCGTTGTAAAAACCATCGAAGCCGACTTCAACAACGAAACCGGTAACATCGCCTTCCGTGCAACCTTTCCAAATCCGAAAGGCCTGCTTCGCCATGGGGAAACCGGTAACGTGCTGGCGTCAGCACCTTACAAGAATGCGTTGATCATCCCGCAAAAAGCAACCTTCGAAATTCTTGAGAAGAAGTATGTTTTCGTAGTGGACAAAGACAATGTAATCCATCAGAAGGAAATCACGATCGCAGAAGAAATGCCCGACATCTATATCATTAAAGACGGCATTACCGCGAATGACAAGATCATCTATGAAGGAATTCGTAAAGTTCGTGACCAGGAAAAAATCGGGGAATACAAATACGAAGATCCGAAGACGGTTGTAAACCACCTGAAGGTTTATGTTGAATAATAAAACCAAGAAAGATGTTTAGTTCATTCATACATAGGCCGGTATTTGCAATCGTGATATCGCTGCTCATCCTGTTCCTGGGTGGGTTAGCGATCAAGATGCTGCCGACCTCACAATTTCCCGAAGTGGCGCCACCTGTGGTAATGGTGAGTGCTTCGTATCCGGGTGCGAGCGCGAAGTCGCTTGCAGAATCCGTAATTATCCCGTTGGAGCAATCCATCAACGGTGCATGGGGCATGCGTTACATGACCTCCGATGCAACCAGTGCCGGTGAAGCGAACATCCAGGTGGTGTTTGAACCCGGTACGGATATTAACCAGGCACTTGTACAGGTTTCGAACCGCGTGCAGCAGGTAACAAACCGTTTGCCGATCCTGGTACAGCGCGAAGGGGTAATTATCACTCCTGTAATTCCAAGTATGCTGATGTACGTTAACCTGTACAGTGAAGACAAGAACGCGAACATGAAGTTCCTCTTCAACTATGCCGGGGTTAACATGGTGCCGGAATTGCAGCGTATCAATGGTATTGGTCAGGTAAGGATTCTCGGAAGCCGGCAGTACGCGATGCGTGTCTGGCTGAATCCGGAACGGATGCGTGCATACGCAATCTCGCCTGACGAAGTCATGGAAGCGCTTGATGAGCAAAGTATCATCGGTAAGCCCGGACGTATCGGTCGTGGTGACAGTAAGCAGGCTGAAGCGCTTGAATACGTGCTCGCCTACTCCGACCGTTTCAACGATCCAAAGCAATACGAGAATGTAATTATCAAAGCCAACCCAAATGGTGAGTTGCTTCGCCTGAAAGATATTGCTACGGTTACATTGGGTAGTGAGTACTATGATATTTACTCGAACATGAACGGCCACCCATCTGCTGCACTTGTGCTGAAGCAGACGTACGGAAGTAACGCCAGCGATGTAATCGCGAAAGTAAAAGCGAAGCTCGATGAACTGAAGCAATCGTTCCCTCCGGGAATGAAATACGAAATCAGTTATGACGTTTCGAACTTCCTTAATGCGTCTATCGACAACGTAATTCACACGCTGCGCGATGCGTTTATTCTCGTGGCGCTTGTGGTGTTCGTCTTCCTGGGCGACTGGCGATCAACGCTTATTCCAACACTTGCCGTTCCGGTCTCTTTGATCGGTGCGTTCTTCTTTATGCAGGTGTTCGGTCTCACGATCAACATGATTACACTGTTCGCGCTCGTACTTGCGATCGGTATCGTGGTGGATAACGCGATTGTGGTGGTGGAAGCGGTGCACGCGAAGATGGAGGAAGAGCCTCACCTCACACCGTATAAAGCCGTGCAGAAAGTACTCGGTGAAATTTCCGGTGCCGTTATCGCGATCACGTTGTTGATGACAGCGGTATTCGTACCGGTGACGTTCATGACCGGCCCGGTAGGTACATTCTACCGTCAGTTCTCAATCACCATGGCATCGTCAATCGTGTTATCGGGTGTGGTTGCGCTTACCGTAACTCCGGTATTGTGTGCGATCATTTTGAAAAACAATCACGGTAAGCCGCGCAAGAAAACCTGGCTTAACCGTTCACTCGACAGCTTTAACCGCTCGTTCGAAAAAGTCACCGGAAAATATGTATGGCTGATCGGACTCATTGCTCCGCGCAGACTCGTTACCGTAGGGATGTTCCTGTTATTCTCACTCGGAATTTTCCTGCTGGCCAACTCACTGCCTACCGGTTTCATTCCGAGCGAAGACCAGGGTATGTTGTATGCGATCATTCAAACCCCTCCGGGATCGACCCTGGAACGTACGAATGACCTTTCCAACAAACTTGTTGAGTTGATCAACGAAGTGGAAGGTGTGCAATCAGTATCGTCCATCGCGGGTTATGAAGTACTTACCGAAGGTCGTGGTTCCAATGCCGGTACCTGTTTGATCAACCTGAAGCCGTGGTCGGAACGCGAAAACTCGATCACCGATATTATTGAAGAGCTTGAGGTAAAAGCGAAAGAAATTCCGGGAGCAACGATCGAATTCTTCGATCCGCCAGCAGTACCGGGTTTTGGTGCGGCTGGTGGTTTCTCGCTGCAGCTTCTCGACAAAACAAACTCGGGTGATTATAAGCAGCTTGAAAAAGTTACTTCTGATTTCATGGCCGAACTCAAGAAACGTAAAGAGATAACCGGTTTGTTCACCTTCTTCAGCGCGAACTATCCGCAGTATGAAATCGAAATTGATAACCAGTTAGCGATGCAGAAAGGTGTTACCATCGGTAACGCGATGAACACGCTTTCAATTTTTGTGGGTAGTACCTACGAACTCGGTTTCATCAAGTATCAGCGCTTCTTTAAAGTATTCGTACAGGCTGCTCCTGAATTCAGAAAGCTGCCGACAGATGTACTGAATCTTTGGGTGAAAAACGACAAAGGTGAAATGGTGCCGATGTCTGCCTTCATGAAGATCAAGAAAATGCAGGGTGCGAACGAGATCAACCGGTATAACATGTATAACACTGCCGCCATCCGCGGAGGTCCGTCACGCGGATACAGCTCCGGTGAGGCGATTGCTGCCGTGAAAGAAGTTGCAGTTAACTTACCACACGGTTACGACATCGACTGGGCCGCGCTTTCATACGATGAAACAAGGCGCGGAAGTGAAGCGATTTATATTTTCATTGTCGTACTCGTGTTTGCATACCTGGTACTTGCCGCGCAATACGAAAGCTTCATCATTCCGCTGGTCGTTATCCTGTCGTTGCCGGCAGGGGTGTTCGGGTCATTCCTGCTTGTCAAGGGCATGGGGTTGGCCAACGACATTTATGCACAGGTGGGGCTGGTCATGCTTGTCGGGTTGTTGGGTAAGAATGCCGTGTTGATCGTGGAGTTCGCGGTTCAGAAACAGCGCGCTGGCGCTACGGTTCTGGAAGCCGCCATTGAAGGTGCACGCGTTCGTTTCCGCCCGATCCTGATGACGTCCTTTGCGTTCATTGCCGGTTTGATTCCATTGGTGTACGCACATGGCGCGGGTGCTATCGGTAACCGTACCATCGGTTCATCAGCACTCGGTGGTATGTTACTTGGAACTGTTTTCGGAGTAATCGTTGTACCGGGCTTGTATTTCGTATTTGCCCGTATGGTGGAAGGCCGCAAGCTTATCCGCGATGAAGAAGACAGTTCGTTAACCGAAGGTCTGGTGCACTCAGTAGATGCTTTCCCACAATCAAAAGACAGTGAAGAAAATGAACATTAAAAGAATATCAGTGTATGCAGGGATAAGTGTTTTATCCCTGTTCTACACGGCCTGTGTAAAACCAACAGTGATTCCGCGTGCAGAAAATAAGAACACGCCAACAGCCTTTGCTTCATCACAGGATTCAACCAATACCGCAAAGATCAACTGGCATGAGTTCTTCACCGATCCGAACCTCATCGCCTTGATTGACACAGCGCTGAAAAACAACCAGGAGCTGAACATTGTGCTGCAGGAGATCAACATCGCGAAGAATGAAGTGATGGTCCGCAAAGGGGAATACCTTCCGTTTGTCGATCTGCAGGCTGGAGCCGGTGTTGAGAAATCGAGCCGGAACACCCGAACAGGTTCGGTAGAGGATAACCTGGAAATTGAGCCCGGTAAAAAGTTTCCTGATCCGTTACCGGATTTCGTTGTCGCTGCCCGGCTTTCATGGGAGGTCGACATCTGGAAGAAGTTACGCAATGCCAAGAAGGCTGCCATGATGCGCTACCTCGCATCAACCGAAGGCAAGAACTTTATGGTTACGCGACTGATTTCAGAAATCGCCAATTCGTACTATGAGCTGATGGCACTCGATAACCAGCTGGAGATTCTGAGAAGCAATATCCGGATTCAGCAAAACGCGCTGGAGATTGTTAAGCTTCAAAAGCAGACAGCGAAAGTTACCGAACTTGCCGTAAGAAGGTTCGAAGCCGAATTGCTGAAAAACCAAAGTCATCAGTATTTCATCGTTCAGCAGATTGTAGAAACTGAAAACCGGATTAACTTTTTAGTAGGACGCTTCCCGCAACCGGTGCAGCGTAATTCGCAAAACTTTAACGATCTGGTTCCGACCGTTGTTAAAACCGGTATTCCATCGCAATTGTTGGCAAATCGCCCGGACGTGCGTCAGGCCGAGCTTGAATTAGCCGCCAGCAAACTGGATGTTAAATCCGCGAAAGCGAATTTCTATCCTTCGTTGTCAATTGATGCTGCACTGGGTTTACAGGCCTTTAAGGCTTCTTACCTGGTTACAAAACCTGAGTCGATGTTCTACACGCTGGGCGCTGGTTTAATTCAGCCATTAGTAAACCGGAATGCGATCAAGGCCTATTACTACTCCGCTAATTCGAAACAGATTCAGGCGGTGTATGAATACGAACAGAAAATTCTGACGGGTTATATCGAAGTGGCTAACCAGTTGTCGAACATCAACAACCTGGAGCAGAGTTACAATTTACAGTCACAGCAGGTGCAAACGTTGAACCAGTCGACCGACATTTCCATCCAATTATTTAAGTCGGCCCGTGCCGATTACATGGAAGTGTTGCTGACGCAGCGCGATGCACTCGAATCGAAGTTCGAATTGATTGAAACTAAAAAACAGCAGATGAATGCCGTGGTGAATATGTACCAGGCGTTAGGTGGCGGATGGAGATAGTGCAGACTGTCTGACTGTTTTGAACGGGTCTTTGATGTGAGGTATCGAAGGCCCGTTTTTTATTGTACAGGTGTTAAGTCAAAATCTCCTGTTAAGACTTGCGCGAAAGTTCCTGTTCCAGCGCCTCGAGGCGTTTGCCTTTTGTTTCGGGTAACCTGAAAAAAATGAACACAAAATAGATCAGGCACAATGCACCGTAAATCAAAAATGTTATGGGTTCACCCGCAGCTTTCACCAACACGGGAAATGTGAATGAGGTTATAAAACATGCGATCCACAAAAACAACGTGGCCACCGATATACCCATGGCACGAATTGAATTCGGGTATATTTCAGCAATGTATGTCCACGTTACCGGGCCGATAGTAGCAGCGTACACGGAGCAAAAAACGAGGATAATGCCCAACAGCAAATACCCGTCTGACTGAAGATTAAATGTAAATGCGATCAACACCCAGCAAATCGTCATCAGCAGGCTTCCGCTCAACAGCAGTATTCGTCTTCCGATTTTGTCGATTGTGAAAATCGCCACAAACGTAAAAACACAATTGATCAATCCGATCGCCAGGGTTTGAAACAATGCGTCACCGGTTTCCAGGCCCGCATTTTTGAAGATCATCGGAGCATAATACAATAAAGAGTTGTACCCGGTAATCTGCGAAAACACTGCTACCAGCAAACCCAATACAACCGGAAGAATGAATTTCTTGTCAAGCAACATGGAAAGATTTACGCGATGCTCGTTCGACTGAAAGCTTTGCTGAATTGATTCAAGTTCTTTCTCTGCGTAGACCGCACCGCCAGTTTTGGTGAGTACTTGTTTAGCTTCATCCAATCTGCCTTTCGATACCAGCCATCGCGGACTTTCCGGCACGACAAACAGCGCAACAAAGAATAACATGGCGGGGATTGCCTGTACAGAGAACATCCAGCGCCAGGCATCTTCACCTGTGCCAGACAGTAAATAGTTGCTCATGAAGGCTATCAGGATTCCGAGGGTGATAGCAAGCTGATAGAGCGATACTAATCTTCCCCGCAGGTGTGCAGGAGAAATTTCGGAAATGTACATCGGTGAGATTACAGCAGCCATACCTACTGCTACTCCGCCAAGTATCCGGCATGCCACGAACAGATCAAACCGATAGGAAAATCCGGTCGCTATTGCGGTAATGGAAAATAACAGCGCACAAAAAATCAGGCTAATCTTTCTTCCATATCGTTCGCTTGATTTTCCGGATATCATCGCACCGATAGCACATCCGAGAAGAATGGAACTTACAGCCCAGCCCAGCGCGACCTCATCTAAGTTGAAATATGGTTCAATGAATGAAAGTGTTCCCGAGATAACTGCCGTATCGAAACCGAAGAGCAACCCGCCCAGGGCGGCTACAGCATTGGCTGTCAGCAGATACTTGCGACCGGGTTGAATGTCATGCCCGGGAGAATTTTCGTTAAGGGAATATGCGATTGCCATGAAGCGACACAATTACTTCAGTGCAACATCATTCTGCTTTTGCAGGAAGTCCGATTGATCGGAAAGTGTACTTCCTTTTCCGGCCAGTATGGCGTCATCATCAACCATCGTTATTGGAGTGATGCTTGACTGATTGTCATCGAACGCAGGCTTGTTATACGAAAGGTTATACGCAGAGATCATCGACCAACGCGCACGATCGGAGTTATTGGCTTCCGACCGGTGCAGGATATTGCTGTGAAAGAACAACGTGTCACCGGGTTTCAGCTCAACATACACAAGTTCCATTCTTTCCAGGCATGCGTTTACGTATTCCATCTTTGCACCTACCTGTTCACCCGCGAAGCCATGCTCTACCCTTCCCAGTTTATGAGACCCTTTAATCACTTGCAGGCAGCCGTTTTCAACAGTTGCTTCTGATAATGCCACCATCACACTGATCATTGCATCCGGAAACAAAAATCCGCTCTTGTACCAATAGCCGTAGTCCTGGTGCCACTCCCATGCTCCGCCTACGCGCGGTTCTTTTTGCATGAGCTTCGAGTGATAGTGGCACACCTCCCCTTTCCCGAGCAAGGTTTGTACTCCGTCTACCATTCGTTTGCTTCGTGTGAGCAGTCCGTAGATGTCATCGCCCGGCTTATACCACAGTGTGAGTTTGGTTTTCTTACCGGTTTGATCGTTAAGATCAAAGGCATTCTTTCGCACCAGTTCATCTTCAAGAGCCGTTTGATACAGGAGTTCTGTTTCCTGTGGCGTGAACATTCCGCGAACAATCGTATAGCCATTGTCGTGATATTCTCTCGCGTGCTGGTTTGTTATAGCTTGATGGCTCATAGGGTATTTTTTTTGATTCTGAAGTAAGCGTTTGATAGAGGTCGCATCCGCAATGGCGCAAAGGACCTCCTACAAGATAAAAAAAATTATTCCGATTTTTTTCTGATCCACCAAACTGATAGGTACCCGCTGTAAAACGGCAGAACAACATTTCTGAAAATTCAGCGTATTTTAGGGATACTGTTTGCGATGAACTCCCCTCAATCACCTGCTCCTTCTTTCATTGAAAAAATCCGCACAGTTCTGGCCAGTGAGCGGCCATGGTTTAAAAAAATTACCAGGGCAGTCTGGATTCTTTTCTTTTGCTGGCTTTTCGGGATCCCAATATATATCTATACCGTCAGCATTGACATGTTCGGAATGTATGGCGGTCTGCCGGATCTGAAAGCCATCGAAAATCCGGAAAATGATTTTTCATCCGAAATAATCTCAGCCGATGGTGTTTCACTCGGAAGATATTTTACATTCAACCGCGCACAGGTCCGCTACGAAGATTTGTCTCCCACCCTAATCAAGACTCTTGTCATCTCCGAAGATCACCGGTTCTACGAGCACTCCGGGATGGACTTCTGGGCTTACCTCCGCGTAGCAAAGGGCTTACTGATGCTTAACCCGGAAGGCGGTGGCAGCACGCTCACACAACAATGCGCCAAAAACCTGTTCACACAAAATCCGGAACTTGATCTCAATGGCTGGATTGTAAAAGACGTATTCACGGGAGATTATCCAAGACGCGCCATCGAAAAAACAAAAGAGTGGATTATCTCCTTTCATCTCGAGCGCAATTTTACCAAGGAGGAAATCATCACATTGTATTTCAACACAGTTCGCTTTGGTGATGTAGGCGGCATCCAGGTGGCAGCGAAAACATTTTTTAATAAGAAACCACACGACCTTACCGTGCAGGAAGCTGCCGTGCTGATCGGTATGCTGCAGGCTAACTCGGCATTCAATCCGCATGTTAATTATAACCGTTCGCTTAAAAAACGCAATGAAGTGCTCACCAAACTATATGCACACGGTTTTCTAAAAAACAAAAAAGAGCTTGATTCACTCTGCGCATTGCCCATTGAACTTCACTATCGTGTACAAAATCAAAACCAGGGGCTGGCAACGTACTTCAGGAGCGCCATCCGGCCTGAACTTTCGGCATGGGCAAAGCAGCAAGGTTACGACCTCAACACATCGGGATTAAAAATTTATACTACAATCGACAGTCGCATGCAGCAATATGCCGAAGACGCTGTAGCGGAAAACATGCGAAGGCTTCAACGTGATTTTCTTACCAAATGGCATGGACGCAATCCCTGGATTGATGACAACCGGAATGAAATTCCAGGTTTCCTCGAATCGCGCATCCAGCAAACACAAATTTATCGCAACCTGGTTAAACGCTATGGCAAGGATTCTGACTCCGTAAACATCATGCTCAATGCGAAGAAACGCATGCGCATTTTCACGTGGCGTGGCGATCGCGATACACTTTTCAGTGCGATGGATTCACTCAATTACTATAAAAAAATTCTCAATGCCGGTTTCATGTCGATGGATGCACACACGGGTGAGATCCGTGCATGGGTTGGTGGAATCAATCATCGTTATTTCAAGTACGATCACGTCCGGCAAGGTAAACGTCAGCCCGGATCAACCTTCAAAACATTTGTTTATGGCGCTGCCATTGATGCGGGATTCAGTCCGTGCGATGTGCGACAGGATATCTCTCCGCGCATTCCGGTTCCGGGAGGCGAATGGATGCCCGAAAATTCCGGTGGCGGGCATGGCGATGGTCAATCGATGACGTTGCGCGAAGCGATGGCGCGATCCGTTAACTCGATTACTGCGCAGATGATCATGGCCGTAACGCCCGAAAATGTTGTAACGTTCGCGCACAGCGCGGGGATAAAAAGTGAGCTGCAACCCGTACCTGCTCTTTGTTTGGGTGTAAGCGATGTTTCCTTATACGAATTGGTGGGCGCATACGGAACGTTTGTGAATGGCGGTGTTTATACAGAACCGCGCTACATCACGCGCATTGAAGATAAAAACGGAAACGTGTTGTTTACTTCCGTTCCGAAAAGCCGGCAGGCGATGAGTGAAGAAACCGCCTACAAAATTATTTACATGTTACGCGGTGGCGTTGAGATTGAAGGCGGAACATCCGGTGGTCTACCGAACGAGCTGAAAGAAGACAACGAGATTGGCGGTAAAACCGGCACCACCGATAACGCATCCGATGGCTGGTACATGGGCGTAACGAAAGACCTGGTAACCGGTGCATGGGTTGGCGGTGACGAACGCAGCATTCATTTCCTCAATTGGGCAGATGGATCAGGTGCGAGAACGGCACGACCGATTTTTACAACCTTCCTCCAAAAGGTTTATGCCGACCGGAAGCTGCCGTACAAAAAAGGATTTTTTAAAATGCCCGATAAGGCTTTGAATCTTGACTGTGATGTGCCGAACGATTTACCGTAAAGTCTAAAGCTTTACCGGCAACAGGCTTGATGTTCGGATGTAGCCTTCCGAATCCCCAAGGCGTACACGTGTCCAGATATCTTTTTTGCCCAGCACCTCCACGCGATGGCCATCGCGCACAACCGCCAGTACAGAAGCACCCGCTGACGGACCATTCATGATGTAAGTATTATTTTTTGAGATGATGGCCTTTTCCCACATGGCAGGCTGACTGAGATGTAAAATCAACAGCACCGACAGGATACAAATCGCTACGAATTCCCCTACCGGTTTGTTTTTAACTACAAACCGTTGCGTTACCGCGATAGCCAAAGCCAATACGGCAAGACCAAGTAAAATGTATGTGATCAGGTCGCGGTGCGTGAGATAGAATGAAAGCAACCTGTCGGACTCGTCTGTTGCGTACCCTTCCAGCCGATTCTTGGACGCGAGCTCTTCAAGTTTCTTCAGCACATCCTGGTCTTGTGTGGCCAGGTAGTAGAGGTTAAGATAATAGGCTGATTGTGAGACATTATTCAAACCTTCTTCCACGTAGGCCATCCGGAGCAGCATGGCTGGAGTGTAGCGATGGTCGTCAAATAGTTTACGATAGAGCTCAAGCGACTGAATATAGCGTTTCTGACCAAAAAGCGAGTCGGCCCGCACGAGCAGCGGATTATCCGTTTGCGCGTAGGCAGATGCCGAAAATAACAGCAGAAACAGCGATAATTTGACAATTTTTAAAACCCGGTTTTGCATATCATTCGTGTTCTGCTACCTTTGCGTCCTCAATTACGGAAAAGCTGCCAAAACAGCCAAAAAATTGAGACTTTGAAGCACACCAACGGCATCAAAGTAGTGTAAAAGGTAAGATCTCGTAGCTCAGTTGGTAGAGCATTACACTTTTAATGTAAGGGTCCTGGGTTCGAATCCCAGCGGGATCACGATGAATGCCTCGGAAGATATCTTCCGGGGCATTTCTGTTTTAGCCATCACGGGAGCCGTCACGGGAAATATAGGTTGAGATAGGTTTAAGCAGGCATAAAAATGAGTTTTCGGTTTGATAATCACCGAAGCCATTTCAACAACTTTTTGACTTGGTCATCAGTCAGTTTCCTTCCCTTTCTTGAGATGATCTTGTCAATCCTATCTTTCCGGAGATTACCTTTCAGATTGAATAGGTCGTTTAAAAATTCGAGAAAGAATTTTGATCGATTTCTTATTTTTGTGATGGATAATCTCTTCGACTGATCAACATAGCTTACAGCATATTCCCGTTTGATCTGACGAAATCTATCATGATGGATGTATTCATCAGCAGTATTGTAACATCCGGTTCCGTCAACCAAAATGTTCCCATTTGGGTTTGCGCCATTTACCATACGTTTAGACTTCAGCGTTAGGTCTCTGAACGCGTGATAATGAGAAATTATATTCTTGACCTTGATATACGCAAATATCATCTGCGGATGAGGACTAGTTTTTGGTAAGACGAAGAATACGTAGTTGTTTCGGTTAGTAAACTTTCGTAAGTCAGGTCTGCAAATTCCCCAAGTGAATGGTTCTGTCCAAATGTGAGGATCGTTATCTAACCATTGACCTTGTTTGTTGTCAAGGTGCTCAAACACACCTGCTATATATATCCAGTTTGCCATTTTATTTATAATGCCTGTCACAATGCTGGGAGTATTGTGTTCTCCTCGTTACCTCAATCTCAGAAGATTTATTCCCTCAACTTAAAGTTGAATTTGCCAATCCTCAACAATGCTGCTAACAATAAATGCATTTTGCTCCGAACATAGTCGTCTTGATTATAGAAACAATGTGCGACATTGTTTCTGAGATTGGTTCCTCCTTCGTTTAATAAAATATACTTGAAGAGTGCGAAGTCATCTTCATCGAAATACCTCTTCAAACCCTCTATTTCTAGCACTTGATTAATGTTGGCCTCCTGAATACCAACTTTACCAGCAACATTTGTAGCAATGTTTAAGCGTTCGCAAAAATTCCGAAGCAATCCCTCAAGTTTCAATGTAAGACTATCAATGCACAGAGTATAATCTGGTGTATAAAACTTGTTTTCCAAGTTCGCTTTCGTCTGCACAAAATACTCAACTATTGATGGTGCAATCATTTTGATCCAATCGATATTAGTGGATTCTCCACCGAGGTCAATCCTTGTATGAGGTTTCCCAAGCCACGTGCGTTGCTTCAGAAAAATAATAAAGTTTTCAAAGGTCAACTTTCCAGACTGTATGCCTTTAGTAAAAATGAATTCAAGAAGAGGCAAGGTTTTACCTTGAACTTCCCAGTGATAAGGATCAATAAAAGCTTCACCTTGAGTCGATTTATCACTACTGATGTTCTTGTTACGATCAAAATCAATCCGATACACGGAGTTCAAAAAATCGTACTCATTGTCTTGACTGGCCTTTAACTTTTCGAGCGAAGTGAAAATACCTTTCCCCAACATAACAATTGCATAAACCCTTTCCGCTGGCTCTTTGAGAATTCTTTCAGCAAGATTTTGCAATTCCTTATACAATTCAGTGACATCGAATTTCACCTCTACTGAGGGAAGTTTAACTTTCGGCTTAAGTTCAAAGTATAATTGCTCTACTTCTTTTTTCTTTGACTCATTAGCAGCATTTCGGTAAGAATGAATTGCTTTCGTATAGTAATCCAGCTTAATCCAATTTCTTTCTTCTTCTACTTCTCGTTCTGCCAGACGATGGTATAAATCTCCCATATGCTCATGCCATATCCGAACATCTACATTTGTCTTCTGTGCAATTTTCAGCGCTGTTGACATGTAGTAATTAACCATCAAGAAGTAATCGACCTGTTCTGATTTCAATTCCCTTTCAAAAAGCTCAAGCGATCCATTGAAGTCATTTGCTTTAAAGTACTTAGGATTTTTCAGCATGGTATCTAACAACCCATGACGAAGAAAGAAAGGAACTGTTCTTTGGAATAGAATTTCGTTTGTAATTTCTATTATCGAGTTTCGAGATTCATAGTTAATCTCCGAACAAAGTCCAGCCAAGGACTCATAATGGTTGGAAACTTGAAGGTATTTTTCATCCTTTCTGCCTTCCTTTAAGTCCAATAATAGTTTAATAGCTGCGACATAACTTTCGATTGCCGATACAGCATGCTCCCGTTTCTTCACCCCCTTCGGTCCTTTCCATAAAAGATGATTGTAACGTGCAGTCAACAGCGGATTTTTGACGGCTTTTGCTCGATCATTAATGTACTTGAAACCAGCATTCTCAAAATCCTTCGCTGATGGAAATTTCTGGGTCGCTTCGGCAGCAGAGTCATATGAATATGCAAGGGAAAAGAGTTCCGCCCCACGGAATTCGAAAGTGAAACAAGAGAGTTCCCATTGCAGGTGTCGAAGAAGTTCCGAGTCCGTGATTGTTTGCTTAAGGTTAGAGATGGGCTGTACAAAATCCCAGCTATAGTCCAATTGGAGGGCTGATTCCTCAAAAAATGCGTACAGGTCCGCCACGGTATTGATAGAAATGCTGAAATTCTTATACCTCATAGAATGGCTAAATGTGAGTTTTTAGGCCCAAAATTGGGTTTTGAAAAATAAATTTGAATTTTGTAGCATTTATACCGAACATTTTTTGCTTGGCACCCGTACCTTACGCTACATTTGTAGGGTTAATACTAGCAAATAAAATTGAAAAAGCCGCTTCCAAATATCGCGTCAATACAGTCTGGGGTTTACGCCAAGCCTACTTTAGCGGGCACGGTTAAGTACCTGCAGTCCCGGCATTTCGACAAAGACCATCAGTTTTGCAGTGATGTAAAATCAGAGATTCTGTTTGATGATAAGTTATCAAAACACTTACTGAAGCAGGGGGACATTCTAATTGCAGTCAAAGGATATGATCACTTCGCTGTTTTGTATTCAGATCAAATGGGTCAAGCCGTGGCCTCAACAGTGTTTTTGGTCATCAGATCAGTTTCCAATAATGTCCTGCCGGAGTATTTGACATGGTATCTAAACCATCCACATGTTCAAAGCTATTTAAAGACAGTTTCTAAGGGCACCAACCTGCCCTCAATTACTATTGCTGATATGCAGGAAATAGAAGTTCCTATTCCTTCATTGGAAACGCAGCAGAATGTACTGCAACTACATGACTTGCATCAGCAGGAAATAACAATCAAAAGGAAATTAGAACACCTCCATGAGTTGTCCCTTCAACAACAAATTATAAATGCTATCAATCAGTCATGAACAATAAAATCGAACAACACGAAATCAACAAGATTGTATGGAAAGCCTGCGACACTTTCCGCGGCATCATTGATCCCAGTCAATACAAGGACTACATTCTCACAATGCTCTTCCTAAAGTATGTGAGCGATGTCTACAACGAAAAGTACGGCTCCTACCTGAAGAAGTATAAAGGCGATAAAGAACGGGCCGATCGTGCTATGAAACATGAACGGTTCGTAGTACCTGAACATTGCAGCTTTTATTATTTGTATGAAAATAGAAACGCTAACAACATTGGCGAGTTGATCAATATTGCGCTTACCGATTTAGAAGATGCGAATCGTGAGAAACTTAGCAGCGAAGATGGAAGCGGTATCTTTAGAAATATCGACTTCAATAGTAGCAATCTTGGTGATGTAAAAGACAAAAACACAAGACTCCGCCATTTGCTTATCGACTTTGCTGATAAGAGACTTGATTTAGGTCCGTCACATCTTGAAGGTAATGATGTTATAGGGGACGCTTATCAATTCCTGATCGAGAACTTTGCCAGTGATGCCGGTAAAAAGGCTGGTGAATTTTTCACACCTAAAGAAGTGTCAACACTTCTAGCAAAACTCACGAAGTCTAAACCCGGAGCGCGTATATGTGACCCCACATGCGGTTCTGGCTCACTGCTCATCAAGGCAGCAAACGAAGTAGGTTCAGATAACTTTTCTATCTACGGACAGGAAGTAAACGGCAGCACGTGGGCACTGGCGGTAATGAATATGTTCTTGCATGGTTTTGATAATGCCACTATTCGTTGGGGTGATACCATCCGAAATCCGAAACTGAAAGAAGGTGATGCATTGATGAAGTTTGACACGGTTGTTGCCAACCCACCATTTAGCCTTGACAAATGGGGCAAGGTTGAAGACAAGGAGAAAGAAAAAGAGAAAGCAAGCACCAGCTTTGATCCTGAGAAAGACAGGTATAATAGATTTTGGCGAGGAGTACCACCAAAGAGCAAAGGCGACTGGGCATTCATTTCACACATGCTTGAAACGGCATATGAAGGAAGAGGGAAAGTTGGTGTAGTTGTTCCCCACGGGGTGCTTTTTAGAGGTGCAAGCGAGGGAAAGATTAGACAACGAACAATTGAAGACAATCAGCTTGAGGCTGTCATTGGATTACCCGTCAATCTATTCTTCGGCACCGGAATACCAGCGGCCATAATAATCTTCAACAAGGGAAAGGGATTAAATGAAAATGTTCTCTTCATCGATGCTAGTCAAGGTTTTGACCCCGGTAAAAACCAAAACCGTCTGCGCGACAAGGACATTGAACACATAGTAAACACCTATCGAAAATTTACGGAGGGTAAACTAAAACCCGGTGTTGTTGAGGACAAGTTTAGTTACGTAGCAAAGCGAGAAGAGTTGATTGAGAATGAGTATAATCTAAATATTCCTCGCTATGTGGACACATTCGAGGAGGAAGCTGAAGTTGACATTAACGCTGTTCAAAAGGAAATTAAGAAACTGGAAGGGGAGCTGTCAATTGTTCAAAAGCAGATGGATAAGTATTTAAAAGAATTATTGAAATAAGCCATAAGTAAATATGGAGCATGTCTTAGATAAAATTGAACAGTTGAGCGCTACCCTTAGGTCGCTACAACCAATAAGCAAGGAAGATCAGCAAAAGCTGAACAAAAAGTTTCGATTGGAATTTAATTTCAATTCGAATCATCTTGAAGGAAATACGTTGACCTATACTGAGACCGAGCTTCTTCTTGTGTTTGATGATACCAGGGGGAATCACTCCATGCGAGAATACGAAGAAATGAAAGCACACGATGTTGCCTATCAATTGGTGGAGGAGTGGGCAAAGGATCAGGAACGCCCGTTAACGGAGCAAGCAATAAAAAATCTCAATGAAATAATCTTGGTTCGACCCTTTTGGAAGGAAGCAATAACTCCGGACGGTCAAAAAACGAAAAGACTAATTCAAATTGGTAATTACAAGGAACATCCCAATTCTGTGTTACTGCCAAATGGTGAGATGTTTCACTATGCATCACCGATTGACACTCCAATTTTGATGCAAGAATTGACGGAGTGGTACCATGATGAGGAAAATGGCTTACATGCGGTCACGCTTTCTGCAATGCTGCATTACAGGTTCGTACGAATTCACCCTTTCGATGACGGAAACGGCAGAATTGCAAGACTACTTATGAATTACGTTTTGCTGAGAAATGGACTGCCTCCCGTAATTATCAAAACGGCTGACAAGGTTAACTACCTCCGTGCACTTCACCTAGCAGATGTTGGCGACTATGCCCCGTTCATTCAGTACATCGGTGAACAACTTATTTGGTCATTGGAAACAACGATCAAAGCAACAAAAGGCGAAAGCATAGATGAACCCACTGATTTAGACAAGAAAATTACTTTGCTTGAGAGAGAACTTCAGGGCGTTGATCCAAACGAAGAAATTCAAAAGGAATTCAGTAAAGAAGTGCTATTTGAAATTTATGATTCTTGGTTTACGGACTTGATGCACAAGGCCGTCCCTGTTATTCAAAAGTTCAATCGATTTTTTACTGGAAATAGACATTGGTTATCAATCCAAAATGGAATGGGGTCCATACAGTTTCTCAACGAGTCTTCCTCAGAAATACTGGCAAAACTAAAGGAAGATTCCAAGCGCGGTGCTGATCGTGTTAGCTCTCATGATTGTAAAATTGTTCTTCAAACAGCCTACGGTCCGTTTATTAAAGGTGGGTTAAACTCGTTTGGGTGTAACTATGGCTTTGAAATAAAGTTTGGGCAAATAAAGTACGAGGTTTTTCTCGACCACTTTTCTGATTCCAACAAAAAGCAGGAAAGACTTTTTGAAAGACTTCTTCACAAACCTGTAACAGATGTCGAGATTGACGAAATCGTAAAGCAGCTGGGCGATACGATTTTTGAGCACATTGATTATCACACCAAGAAAAACGGATTAAGGTAATGGGAAAGAGATCAACCATAAAAAAAGATTTCAAGCTTACTTCGCTAGGCCCAATACCGAAGGAATGGGAGGTTTATCATTTCGAGGATATAGCAGATATTGATAAAAACACTTTATCTGGTAGTACAAAAAAAGACTACCGATTTAAATACATTTCATTATCTGACATTGATAGTGAGGAATTTAAGATAGAGACCACTGACCAAGTTTTTTCTACAGCGCCATCGAGAGCTCGCAGAATAGTTAAGAAAGGCGACATCCTAATGTCTAACGTAAGACCCAACTTACAAGGATTTTCGATCATAAGGGATGACGTGAAGAACCTCATTGCCTCTACCGGTTTTTCGGTTATAACGACTAAGAAAGGCTATAATAATGAGTTTGTTTTTCAATCTTTATTTGGAGCTCATATTTCCAGACAGTTATATCAATTGTTAGTTGGTTCAAATTACCCTGCGATAAGTTCATCAGACGTTAGAAAGCTAAAACTGCCATTTCCAAAATTCAATGAGCAAATTCAAATTGCTAACATCCTTTCCCTATGGGATAAGTCAATTGCGACAACTACGCAATTGATTATTTACAAAGAGGACTCACAGAAATGGTTAATGCAGCAACTTTTGACAGGACAAAAGAGGTTGAAAGGTTTTAATGACAGCTGGGTTACTTATGAAATCAGCGAATTATTCCAACCGGTATACCGATATGTAGAGTGGAGCGATTCCGATCTCTACAAGTTAGTGAGTGTGAGAAGGCGTTTCGGTGGGCTCTTCTTTAGAGGTGATCTACTCGGTGAACAAATTGGAGTCAAAAAGCTTAAGAGCATCCACACTGGTGACTTTCTGATATCAAAACGTCAAGTGTCTCATGGCGCATGGACTGTAGTTCCTAAAGAATTTAATAAGGCAAAAGTTTCGGATGAATACGATTCTTTGAAAATAAAAGACAACCGTAAGTTGAAAAATAATTTTTGGAGATGGTTCTGCCAAACTCGCAAGATGGTTCACTTCGCATATTTGGATTCAACTGGTGTACACTTTGAAAAAATGATATTCGATTACGATATGTTCAAAAAACGAAAAGTTAAAATACCAAGCTCAATTGTTGAGCAAGAGGCTATCTCGAATATTCTCGATGTATCAGAACAGGAATTACATCTACTACGAGTTAAAGCTAAAAATCTCCGAGAGCAAAAGACTGGGTTGATGCAAGTGTTGTTAACAGGACAGAAGCGAGTTGAAATTTAATTGACAATAAATGGCAAATCTTGAACTTATAAAGCATCTAAATATCAAGTACGAAAAGGACTCGCCTATAGTGAAATCCTCTCTTGCTTCGATGAATGAAGCTTTTGATCCCGATAAAATTGAGAAAGCAATTCAAAATTCCATCATTGAAATGGGACCGGACTATGCAACTCATTTTGAGTATGGATTGGACGCTGAAGTTGCTTTGCTCTTCATTGATATTTGCAACTTCTCAACACGCTTTCCATCATTGAAAGGGAGTAAGCTAAGTGCATTTTTTGATGAATACTATGACTTAGTGATAACCATTATTTATAAACATGGTGGAGAAATTGACAAAGTAATTGGGGATGGAATCATCTGTGTTTTTGGCCCACCGTTCATCAAAGGCTCGCAGTTAGAAATAATCAATAAATCTCATGAATGTGCGAAGGAGATCATCCTTGCTACTGAGAGTTCGCCATTTTCAAGTAAAGTGGCTTTTCACATAGGAAAGATAAACTACTTTAAGAATAAGAGTCAGTACTATAAAGAATTAACAATTGTCGGCAAACCACTAACAGAGTTATTCAGATTGGAGTCAGTTAGTAAGAACGAATGCTTAAACTATTATGACGGAACACCAATAAGCGATCTTTTCCGACTACGACTTAACGCAGGCGTGCCTACGAATACTGGTGTTACCAACAACCGTAAAGTTGTCCCCGACTGGAATCACAACAAGGAAAGGATTCAAGGTTTGGCTGGCATTTCCTACAAATATTTCTTCTATGCTAATCACATTGAACAATGAAAGCAATTTTGGAGCAAATCAACTCGGATGTAAAGGATATTTTCAATAACAAAATTGAAACCACCGGCTCCTATGTTGTGCCGTCAAGAAATGATGCGGGACTAACATTCAAAATTGGAGACGTCAAAAAAGGAAAGACCATTGAAACGTGCGTACTAATGGTGGACATGCGTAATTCCACTAAGATTTCGAAGCAGCTGAGCAACGACAAGGCACGCTTGGGCAAAATATACTCAGCTTTTATTCACGCCATGGCAACAATAGCGGATGAGTATGGATATGTTCGAAATATAATTGGTGATCGAGTGATGGTGGTCTTTGATCCAAAGGACTGCCATGTAAACGCACTCACTTGCGCTGTACTAATGAATACAGTGATCACTCGTATTCTATCCAAGTATGTTGCACTTGATGATTTTAAAGTCGGGATCGGAATTGATTACGGTGAGATGCTTGTTCTAAAAACTGGTATAAGAAAGAAACACGAAGAACAGTCTGAATACAAGAATCTTGTATGGGTTGGTGACACTGCAAATATTGCATCAAAACTAACAGATGCTGCTACTAAGGAGATCAAGGTTCAGAACTACAAGGTCAAGTATGAGCCTTGGAATCATGCAAAAAGCCTCGGTATTGGTTCTTTATTTAGCAGCATTTATCCGCAATCAAAATTCGCAAAACCAACTCCTCTGCCTGACTATCTCCCATTAACGGAGAAGATTTTTACCGAGGAGGAGATCACTCAAAGTCTCCATATAAACGGAGACAAAAATGGATTCACATTGCATTCTGGAAAGATTCATACAATTGAAAAGCTGCCAGAGCAGAAGATATACATCCCCAATATTCTAATGACCGAGAATGTTTACTCAGTCTTAAAAAACAAGCACCCTGAACGCATTTATAAACCGAAATCTAGCCAATCAGCTCTAAGTCTTAGGATACCCTACTACAAAGAAGTTAGCCACCCCATCAAAGACGTTAATGTAAAAGTCTACGGTGGCGGTGTGTATTATTCAATTGTCGATGAAATACTAAAATGATGGAAGAGCGATTAAAATTTATTTTTGCTAATGTAAACGAGTGGCTAAAATTCGCAGAAGCGAAAAATGGCGTACTCATAGCTTTTAATGGCGCAGCTATTTGGGGCGTCTTACAGAATTTAGCAATCATTTGTGATATCAGTGAGAGGCTGACTTTGCCAGCATACATATTTCTATCTTTTGCTTTTGCTGGCATCATTGTATCATTCTTTTCATTCATGCCAGCGCTTACCCTAAGCAAAAAGGCACAGAAGGCAATAGACAAAGCCATTATCAAAGATCATAGTGCAATTTTCTTTCGTGATGTTGGAAAATTCAATGCTGATGACTACTTGAAGATTCTTCACACGCGATCTAAGGCGGAAAAGTCTGATGAATCGAATTCATTCTTAGCTGATATTGCAAATCAAATCATTGCAAACTCAAGAACCACTTGGCTGAAATATAAGATGTTCTTTTGGGCGTTAAATATCACGCTTGTCGGAATGATAATTCCCATTCCATTTCTCTTAGTGTATTGGCTAATCAAGTTAAAGTAAAATCGGTTTTGCTTATGAAAGTACTCGGCATTCAGATTAAATCAAAAGAAGCAATCCTTGTTATTCTGACGCAGGATGGAAGTGGTAATATCGTTCAGACTGATGAATGTACTACGTTTGAGATTACAGACATCTACAATTCTAACCATGTTAAGCAATTTCGCAATCAGATCAACATTGCGTTTGACACAATCAAACCGCATAGAATTGGTATTTGCAAGCGAAACGAGAATGGTAAAGGAATGATGGCACCTTCGCCAGTGTCATTCAAGCTTGAAGGCATCATACAATTGTATGATAAAATTGATGTAGAGTTCGTAGCCCCTCAAACAACAAAAGCATTTCTTAAAAAGAACACTTGTTCAATAGTGCCTTCTAAAAAATATCAGCAGGACGCCTTTGATGTCGCCTATTATCTTCTAACCGCGAAATAGTATGGCAGATTTGGATGATGATCATGGAGTGGAGTCGATAAGGGCTTATGTCAGGCAACATCCTGACATCGATGTTCACACGTATGTAAAAAGAGGACTAAATGGTTTGGTCTATTTCGGTACTCGAAAGAAACTTAAGGACGAAGTTGTTCTTAAATTCTATTGGTCATATCCGCAATTTGATTCTTCAGAAGAGGCTGTAATTCTTCGAGCAATTGATCATCCGAATGTTCTGAAAATCCATGACTTAAGGTTTATCAAACCTAATAATGCATATTTCCTGTCACCGTTTATTTCAGGCGGAGACCTTCAAGGCCATATTGATTCACGAGCAATATCAACACGAGAAGCATTGAGGCTAATATCGGGGATTTTGGCTGGGGTGACCGAAATGCACTCTAATCATGGGCTTGTACATCGAGATTTAAAGCCGGGAAATATTTTACTGGATATTGATCGAATGCATCCTATTATTGCTGATCTGGGAGCTGTAAAGAAGATCGGTACCGCTGATGGATATACATCAGAATCCAAGGCAACTTTGTACTACCTACCTCCTGAATCAATAGTCGACAAGCGGTATTATTTTCAATCTGACATTTATCAAGTTGGGATAATTATGTTCCAGTTGCTCAATGGGTTTTTCCCAATAAACGAACCATTGAAGTGGTTGACCGCCAAAGAAAAAAAACAGCTGGATGCTATTGTAAATGGTCAAAAGCGCTTTGACTTTCAGGAAGAAGCAATTAAGACCAAAATATACAAGGGGAAGTTAATTGACACCTCGACACTACCCGCATACTTAGACGGTTCCTTCAAGCGTGTCTTGAATAAGGCTCTTCATTGGGATTATACCAAAAGGTTTAAGAATGCTTCTGAGTTTCTAAGGGAAGTTCACCGACTTTCTTCAACATGTCCATCATATTTATGGGAATCCGGCCAATTGCTGATTTCTCATGAATCAGGAACGGAGTATAGAATTACTACAAAGAATGGTGTTCATACTTTGGAGAGGAAATTACCGGGCAAATCTTGGCGAAAGGATAATGGTCATGATGGGTCGTTTGAATCTATTCTAACTGTTGCACGAGAAAATTAAGATACCAATGAAATGGACGAGCTACCATACAAAGGAAATTACACAGAAGTATTTGTTCAAATTCTTGTCACTTAAGTACACGATTGACTTTATGAGCTCAGGCGACATCTGGTTTTCTCGCGCCAGCGAATTCGGTGATAAGATGGAATGTGTCCTAATAAGTGATCTAACGTCCGCCACATTGAATAGGGACTTAATTGAAGCTCGGAAGAAAAAAACACTCATTAGTTGTTGGCATCTTGCTGATAAAGAATCGGTCGCAATGTGGGATGTTTATTCTAAGTCCGAAAGTGAAAGGAAAGTTTGCGCTATTCGATTTGAGAGGAAGGACATCGATAAACTCATTAAGAAGTCTTGGCCAACTGACCTCAATGTCGGAACAGTGCGTGCGTTGACCTACGGAAAAGTTCAATATCGTAACCTTATAAATTCACAGAATATTGAAAAGGAGCTTGTAAAATTCAATGCTTTTCGAAAAGAAAGTTCTTTTAGGTACGAATGTGAATATAGATATGTAGTACAGTTAATTAATCAATTTGCAGCGGATGGATTGAGGGTTTCTATCGGAAACCCGACCAGACTACCATTCACTGTCTTACTCAATCCGCTTCTTGACAAGATACAATATGAAAATTTAAGGAGCGAGTTAAAAGGATACTCGAACGTTGAACATTCAAGCCTTGCGAAATGGCTCAAACCAGAAATGTGGTAATATTTAAAAACATGGAAACTGCATCATTCAGAGAAGATCATATAAGTCAAATACCAGCGCTTCTTTTGTTACGCAAGCTTGGATACAACTATGTTTCGCAAGAGGACGCATTGCAGTTACGCGGGAACAAATTCACAAACGTCCTCTTGGAGACTGTTCTTCGAAAACAACTAAAAGCGATCAATGTACGCAAAGTGAGCTCCACTAAGGAGATGATTTTTTCAGACTCCAACATCGAAGCGGGAATACAGGCCTTAAAGGACTTACCGATGAATGAAGGATACATTGCCGCATGTGAAGCTGCCTATAATCTTCTCACGTTGGGCAAGTCGTTGGAACAAAGTGTTGATGGTGATAAAAAAAGCTATACACTTCAATACATTGATTGGGAAAATTTAAAGAACAATGTCTTCCATGTTTCGGAAGAATACAGTGTGATGCGAAGTAATAGTAGAGATCATTATCGCCCTGATCTTGTTCTCTTCGTAAATGGCATTCCACTTTGCATTATCGAATGCAAGAGACCAGACATGAAAGAGCCGCTGAAACAGGCTATCTCGCAGCACTTGAGAAGTCAGCAAGAAGATGGTATTCGAAATTTGTACGCTTACTCTCAGTTGGTACTGAGTATCGCTACCAACAATTGCGCTTACGCCACAAATGCCACTGAGGAAGAATTTTGGTCGCAGTGGGAGGAAAAGTTTGAATCTCCTATTGAAGAGTCAAAATACCGCGATCATATTAATCAACTCAAGAACGAATCATTATCTGCGGCAGCGAAAGGAGAAATATTTGTTGATCGTTTTCAATATGTTCGCAAGCATTTTGATGAGCTTGAAAGAGAAAATGTTCTTCCAACGAAACAAGATGAGTACTTGTATAATTTATGCAGACCTGAACGTCTACTCGATCTTGCTTTTAACTTCGTAATGTTTGACGATGGAGTGAAGAAAGTCGCAAGGTATCAGCAATACTTCGCGATCAAAAAGACCATCAATCGAGTAAAAGAGATTCAACCTGATGGTAGGAGGAAAGGTGGCGTAATCTGGCACACGCAGGGAAGCGGGAAATCTCTCACCATGGTGATGCTGGCACAAGCCATTGCAATGGAGAAGAATATTAAGAATCCAAAGATTATCCTCGTGACAGACCGGGTTGATTTGGATGACCAGATAACAGGTACTTTTAGGAAGTGTGGTAAGTTTGTTGAGAATGCTGCTACTGGCAATCGCTTGGTCGAATTACTTGAAAGCAGCAGTGACGCAGTAATCACAACCATTATCAACAAGTTCGAAAAGGCGGTAAGACAAATAAAACCTCCATTGCTTTCATCCGAAATTTTCGTTCTCGTTGACGAAGGGCATCGCACTCAGCACGGCATATTCAATCTGGATATGCTCAAGACAATGCCCAATGCCTGCTATATCGCAATGACTGGAACTCCTTTGTTTCACAGGGACAAAAACACTGCAGACAAGTTTGGAGGCATGATCGATACCTACACTGTTGATCAGGCCGTAAAGGATAAAGCAGTCGTACCATTGCTTTACGAGGGACGCCACGCTATTCAGAAAGTCAATGAAAATCCAATTGACACTTTCTTTTCAATGATCTCGGAGCCATTGACTGATTATCAAAAAGCTGACTTAAAGAAAAAATTCAGCCGCGCTGATCAACTAAATGGTGCGGAACAAAAAATCTATGCCATTGCATGGAATATAAGTTTGCACTTCAGGGATAACTGGAAGAATACACCATTCAAAGCGCAGTTGGTATGCGACAAAAAAATCAACGCCATCAGGTATAAAGAGTTCCTAGATGAGATCGGAATTGTTTCCAGTGAAGTATTGATCTCACCCATCGATGAAAGAGAAGGTGAAGACAGCGCTTTCGCTAAGTCCAGTGAAAGAGAGAAAAAGTTTTGGGACAAAATGATGAATGAGCATGGCAACCCGAAAAAGTACGAGAAAAATATCATCAGCAGATTTAAGAATCAAAGTGATCCTGAAATCATAATCGTTGTTGACAAACTGTTAACAGGATTTGACGAACCAAAAAATACGGTACTTTACCTTACGCGCGGACTCAAAGAGCATACTCTGTTGCAAGCAATTGCGCGAGTAAACAGGGTTTATCCTGATAAGGAGTTTGGATATATTATTGATTACTATGGCGTTCTTGGGGAATTGGACACTGCAATAGAAAAGTATTCTTCGTTTGCTGAATTCGATCCGGATGACTTAGTTGGAACGTTAGCTAATATTCAAGATGAAGTGAAGAAATTACCCCAAAAGCATTCAGAACTTTGGGATATCTTTAAATCAATCAAGAATAAGCGAGATGCTGAAGCTTACCAACAATTGCTACGAGACGAAGCATTAAGGGCTGTATTCTACGAAAAATTGACAGCATTCGCTAAAGCATTCAAAGTCGCGCTTTCGTCCTTGCAGTTTCACAAGGAAACAGACGAGAAGACGATCATCCGATACAAAGATGATCTCTCTATGTTTATTGGATTACGAACCGCAGTTGTAGAACGTTACTCGGATGAAATTGACTACAAACAATATGAGAGTCAAATTCAGAAGCTAATTGATACACACATTACAACAGACGCGGTGACAAAAATTACCGAGCTGGTGAACATATTCGACAAGGAGAAATTTCAGCAAGAAGTAGAGAACACCCTGGGTAAAGCGGCAAAGGCTGATAAGATCGCATCGCGGACCGCTAAACATATCAATGAAAAAATGGAAGAAGACCCAGCCTTCTACAAGAAATTTTCTGAGATGCTGAAGCAAGCCATTAGCGACTACGAACTGAAGCGGATAACTGAAGCGCAGTACTTAAACAAAGTTCAGGACATCATGAACTCCGTGTTGTCTCACACAGATTCCGAAATCCCCGAAGTTTTGCAAAACAGAGATGCAGCTAAAGCATTCTTTGGTTTGACAATGGAATCACTTACAACAAAGCTTCGGGATGCTCAAGTGAGAAAGCAAATCTCTACCGAAGCTGCACTGCGGATTGATGAGATGATAAAACTTGTGGTACTGGATGACGGTAAACCGATAATCGATTGGCAAAATAAATCGAACTTGACTGGTAAACTAGCCATTGAAATCGGAGATTACCTTATTGATGAAGTCCGCGACAAATACAAAATAGAATTGAGTTTCGGTGATATGGACACCATTGCCTCAAGATGTATTGATGTTGCCAAAGTGAGGTATAAGTAATGACAGCATCAATAGATTTTGGATCGAAGCAAATTAAGTTTCAAGTTAAGTTTGCTAAACGAAAGTCGTTAGGTATTACCGTGACGCCTGATATGGAAGTTTTGGCTACAGCACCAATTGACACACCGCTCGAAAGAATAAAAGACAAGATTCGCCATCGAGCACCTTGGATAATAAAGCAGCAGGGTTTCTTTTTGTCGTTTCATCCTAAGTCGGCACCAAAGCGATATGTCAGTGGAGAAAGTCATCTGTACTTAGGTCGGAATTATCGACTCAGGATTCTTTCTGGAAAAAGCAATAGGGTAACCTATAAAGGTAGGTTCATAGAAGTGACTTCAAAGGACAAGTCTAAGGTTAAAAGCCTGCTTAGAAAATGGTATCGTGAAAAAGCAAAGGAGAAGTTTGCCGAAATTGCTGAACCGCTGATTCAAAAGTTTAGGAAGTACCAAGTGGAGCCGCGTGGACTATATCTTCAAGAAATGACTACTCGTTGGGGTAGTTGTACCTCCAGAGGTAAAATCATACTAAACCCAGAATTGGTTAAGGCACCGAAGGCTTGCATAGAGTACGTGATCATTCATGAACTATGTCACTTGGTTCATCCCAACCACACACAGAAATTCTTCGACCTGCAGACTAAAGAAATGAAAGATTGGGAGAAGTGGAAAAACAAGCTGGAGAAATTATTAGCGTAGTTATCAAGGAAAAATATTTTTTCATTTTTGAGTTTTTCAACGAAATGAAAGTATTTATTCTAAATAACATTAGTCTAAACAGAATCTTTCATGAAGAAAAAACTACTCATCGTTGCAGGCGCAGGTGCCTCGATTGAATTTGGCATGCCATCCGTAAGTGAAATTGACAGCCTATTTGAGCAATGGGCCATGCAAATAGCTCATATCTCCGGTCAAGATAAGAGTCTATACACTAATATAAAGGAGGTCTCTAACGCATACTATTCGCTGAACAAACGGAATAGATTAGACGTGCTTTCAAATTTTGAACGTACGCTATTTACCATACAAAGCCTCCACTCCATTGTCACCGATAAGGAGGGACGATTCAACCACAACCTAGCCGCTTTTGTGGATATGAAGGAGTTTCCCGAAATAATAAAATTCCGGAATGAAATCGGAAGAGTCGAAGGGTTTGATTTCCACCATCTGTACAGCCGTCTCATAGATCAACTGCTACAGCTTTTTAGAAATAGATGTATGACTCTCCCAACGCAAAAGGCCTCCGAACTTCAACGACTTTCTACATTAATCAAGGCATTGCAATCGTATTTCGAAATTGGGGTGGTAAATCTTAACTACGATACGGTCCTACTTTCCGCATGCCCAAGTTTAAAGACAGGATTCGATATCGGTACGGGTCTGTTCGATAAGGGAATTGTTTATAGCAGTGGATGGGATTTCATATACCATCTCCACGGATCAGTACATTTCGATTTGAAAGGTCAGAAGCATGACATGCACCAAATAATGTGGAACCAAGATTTGAATTCCACTTTCGCTCAAAATTCTTCAGGTCGCAGTGATGACACAACTACTGAAGGTAATAGTCACATTCATTCCGCTATCATAACTGGTTTAGATAAAACGAATCAATTGCTAAGGGAACCATTTATGACTTACTATTCACAAACTGTTCGATTGGCGTATGAAGCGGATGCCATACTCTTTTTAGGGTATGGATTTGGCGACAAACATTTGAACAGATGCTTCAACTATAACAGGTTTGACGGAAAGAGAAGAAAAATAGTGGTTATTGATTGGGCTAATATGAAGGAGGATGGTCTGCAATTTAGGCACGATCACTGGACCTATGGTCTGTTTAGTGCTCTACCTTATAATGCACATGAAATGTTGGTAGAAGGTAGTAGCCTTCCATATCCTGCACACCATTTTAAGAATAGTAATACGTTCGAGAAATCATCGAATCCCGACCTTCCAATGAGTGTGTGGTATAATGGATTATTGGCTGCCTGTGATAATCATCAATTGGTGCTGAACGAGTTATTGAATTGATACCATACTTGTGCAACAACTCTCGGATAATTTTCTTGCAGCATGAAATTTACTTCCGGAAGGATTCATTTTATAGATGATTTATTTCTTTTGACTTCCGTTTCACCTGAACAGAAGATGGGCCTGAAAATACCATCGAGGATTTTGGAGTGTCTCCAAAGTACCTTCCTGTAAGCCGGAGATATATTTCTGATTGAAAGAAAAAACTATGATAGTACAAGCTTAAGTATTCTGATGCGTTCTGAAATTATCCCTGAGGGTGACGAGTTCCGTCACCCTCTTTTTGTTAGCCCACTTCCATTTCTATATCGGATGATATACCGGGATACTCGTAGGAGTAATAATGTAATTACTTATACCACTCCCCATGAAATAATACTCAATCTCCACTGTTTCCGGGATGATGATAAGATCACCTATATCAATAGGGATAATAATCAGGAGGTATTCACCATAACGGTGGATAGGTTCAAAGTCATGCTAGCCGAGTCTTTATACAACGTCAGTCATGATGATCTGGAACTGCTGTATATGCGGTTAATTCTTACCAACAGATACTCCAAGTCCATAGCAGATAAGGGGCAGTTCCGACAAATGGATACCGTATTGCGCAGGTACTTGGTATCCATTAAGGGTGGATATGACAGTTACTTGAGCTATGAGAATAGAAAGGTGATACTATACTTCAAGTACCGCAGGATGTCACCCATCCACCTATTAGCAGTTCTTGACTATTGGAATACTCAAAATCCGGATATCAACATCAACCATATCAACACCCCAATAGTATCAAATCAGGGGTTGCTGTATGAATGTCTCAGAGTTGAACTGACCAAGGAGAGATTTAGGATGTACCACTATGATCCAGTCGATGAGGATAATATCCTACCCACTAAAATCGACAGCGAAATCATTCAAGTGATTAACCAACTAATAAAATAGCTATGAACAAATTTGTAACACAAACCGCAGATGTCATTGCCAGCTTGGGTACTGTGATCTTCGTCCTGCTTATGACCATCATTGCCATGATCTTTGTAGGTCATGGGCTCTACTATCAGGTGTTCATCAGGTGCATGCTACCGTGGCAGGCTGAGATTGCATCGTGGGTATTAAGCTTTGGTGTTGAGACAACGGTCTTGGTCATCACTTGCAATGTGAAATACTTCGGAAGTAGGAAACTACCACTCTTCTTTGCGATTTGTTCCGGTTTTATCGTTTTGTTTTTCATCAACGCTTTTGATTTCTCACAGTCTCAGTTAGACTTAGCAATTCGTTGGTTTATGGGACTGCTTGTTTCCGGAGTCAACTTCGTTTATTCAGAGCTCTTCGTTAAGAAATTCAATGACATGCAATTCACAACCAATCTGCTCGGTGAATTAGAACTCATCAAACACCAAAGCAGCGAATCCAATCAACAGTTGATATCCACCAACGCTGAATTGACCAAAGCCAAAGCGGATATCGACCGACTCGTTGACTATATAGCGGAACTCGAAACTTTTAAAAAGAAGGAAATGGATAAAGTAACATGCAAGTTCTGCAAGACTATATTCCCCACAATATTTCACTTAAATAGCCACATGAGAAATTGCGATGTGAACCCACGCAAAGGCGAAAAGCTCTCGGTCTTTGAAGCAGTTGTTTGACCAGCGTGACCAGAAAAACATTAAATTGATTTCGTAAAACGAAAATATCATTCTGGAAGTATGATTGTCGAAAGAATGACCGATAAAGAGTTCGCTGTAGAAGTTGTCACAGACTACTTTAATGAAATGCGTGAGTATGCGAAACGAGCGGTGATTAAAAAAGGCAAAATTAAGACGAGACATTCAGCCAACTATACGTCCAAAAGAGGCAATAATTGGTTTATTGTTTACAGACCAGAAATGGGCGGTCAACATAGTCTTCATGTTAAGCGACTACAAACTGGAGACCGATTTATTTGGTACAGTCTTGTGTTGCATCCGACAAGCATAACACTTTTTGGCTTTACAAAACATGTTGGAGTTAGATTGGCAGAAAGGTATCATCCTGGCTTAACACCGTCCGAAGCCCTCAAGGAAATGTTGATGAAAACACCTGCAATAAACCAAGCGGAATTGGATGATACTTTCTACACTAGGGTAAATGGCGGAGTATGTTTAGGGCCTGTTTATGGCAAACGAATATCTGTAACTAACAGTAGGAACCAAGTCATTTGGGTAGAACTAAGGAAGGCTAACACGTTCATTGCTGATGATGGGCTTTTTGATGATCAGCAAAAAATCACCGACCAAAGCATTATTCGTGCAATACAAAAGCTTGGCAAGAATTACCTCACTGACGATGATCAAGAAAGTCTAAAGTATCCAAACGGATAGTTCTGAAATTATTTTCGATGGTATAATTATACCCTCCCTCTCCTTGAATGTCCGAGGAAATACTTGTGTGAAATTTATCGGATAATTTTCTTTGTACTGGAGGGGACGGGTGCCACAAATCTTTTTGCTAACTGTTCCGGATACTTCCAAGTCATTTGATGAATGACTTTTTTTGTGTCAAAGCTTTCTCCGCTCTATGCGGGGGGAGCTTTTATAGTTTATAGCCAGTGGCACCCGTCCCCCTTTTTTTAAAATGAATTCAAAGTTCTGTGGAAATTCTTTAGACTTATGGAAGTACGACCTGCTGACATTTATTCTTACGAATTCCGAGAAGCTTTCGCTCTTTTATGTGCCGATGATTACTGAGCCATTGCCGAAAGAACGGAATATGAAGTATATCACCTACGAGTTGGGAATACGTAACAAAGCGTTATTCCAACTTATGCAAACGGAGTTCGCTAAAGAGTATTCCGATATCAACATTATTAAATCATACTTCGTGAATCAGGGCATACATTTGTCGATACTAAACCCAGATATTTGTAATGACGGAAGTGATCCGATCTTCTTTGGTGAGGCTAATCGTAAAGAATATTTTGAGCAGGCGGTGCAGCATTACAGAAGCTTGGTAAACAATACGCTCGTCTTTGTTGATCCAGACGTGGGTTCAGATGTCGGTATTACAAGGAGATTTCGATCTAAAAGAAGTATGTATGTTCGGAGGCAAGAATTAATCAAGGTTAAAAATGCGCTTCGTCCCGGAGATTTTATCGGATTCTTTCAACACCTTGGCAATTCCAATTATACAATTGAGCACAGACTTGTTGATTTAAAGACATGCCTTGGCCCATGGGTATTATTTACAGGCTATGCAAGAATACAAGCGGGAATGGTATTCGTCTTTAACGATGAGGCCAGCTACATCGACAAACGGAAACTTATACTGGAGTACTTCAAACATTACAATGACTTAAAACATCGGGATAAATTTATAATCCATGAAAAACCACCGGAACACGGTGGTTTTTCTGCTTTATGATGGCACCCGTCCCCAATAGATTTCAAACCAATAAAGTATGCAAGTAATCATTATCATTCTATTCATAATCTGGATCATCGGAGCCGACAGGATTGGCCGTAAACATTCAAGAGAAACGTTGAGTTCGCTCTTCGGCTTCAAGCCAGCCGAGACAACCTTCAAGGGATGGATTTATCTAATTCTGTGGGGAACAGTGATGCTCTTCATCATTGGTCTCGTGGGCATGGCAGCAGGATACTAATCGTCAAACTTTCAAAAACTCTAAGGGATGAGAATCTATTTCAAGAACACATTAATAGTTTTGTTGCTGATCGTCAGTTTCGCTGCCGAATCACAAAATCGTAAAAGGTAGTAACGTATTATGACGTGTATAAAACGAAAGTACACGAATCGTACACCACGCTTTCTGCGGCTCCATACCTAATGCATGGAGCATATGAGAAGTTCGATGCTTATGGAGCTATCATGACGAAAGGTAATTTCAGTAATGGCAAAAAGAACGGACTATTCACAAATTACTTTTCAACCGAAATGACGGGCATCTATGGTAAGGCTGCACTTGGCAAAGTGTGGACAAAGACCAACTATGTCAATGACAAAGAGGATGGATTGGATCAAATGTTTTCCGTTGAGAATGGTGAATCGGTGTTAATAAAACAGGCCACTTGGGCAATGGGCACTAAAATTAAAGATGAAGAATGGACTGAGGGTGGCAAGCAGATAAAATTGATACAGTTCAATGGGCCTTGCTATGAACTTTACGAGAACGGAGCAAAGAAGCTTCAGTACACATTAAAGGATGGCAAGTATGAAGGAAAGTATACTAGTTGGTACCCTGACGGAGCGATCGAGGTCTCTTCTAATTACAAAGCAGACAAAAAGAATGGTAAGCACATTGAATATTTTAAAAATGGCAAGCCCGAATTGGAAGCTACTTATGTTGATGATAAGATGACAGGATTGGTGTCATTATCATTTGCTGAGGGCACCAAAAGAAAAACGATAGAGTATGACCGCACTACCTTCAAACTGATTGAGGAGAAAGAGTATTCACAAAAAGGCATCCTGAAGTTTACGAGAAAAGTGATCTCAGGAAATCAAGCAAAGTCTACAACCTATGATTCGATCAGTGGAATTAAAGCTTTCGAGGAAGAGGAGTTGTTCGATCCACGGAACAACAACTATCTTCGACATGGTCGCGTGATCCAATACCATCCCAATGGACAGATTGCAATAGATGCCCAATTCCTGAACGGCAAACTCGATGGGACATTTAAGCAGTTCGATAATTCAGGAGAGGTAATTAGTTCAGGCGAAAACAAAAATGGTTCAACAGCTGGCGAATGGATCAGTTATCTCGATGACGAATGGAATTTAGTCGCTTCCAAAAAAGACGCGACTTACTACCGCAAGATTACCTATAGTCCCAGCAACGGCCCATGGCCCACAATCGATTACTTTATAACTGGCGAGAAACAATTTGAAGGTATGCTCGCTGAGGTTTCTCCAGATGTACCTGCAGGAAAATGTACTTATTATTTTAAGAGCGGAAAAGTCTCACAAGAGATGGACGTAGACAATTCCGGCAACGTTCGCTGGCAAAAAATATACACCGAGGATGGCAAGCTGGACAAAGAGGCCAAGGCAGCAAACACAACCTTTGGCCCCGGAGCTGAATGGATGGAATACTACCCGAATGGAAAAGTGAAAGCAAAGGGAAAAACCGTTGACGGAGCGAAGGTTGGTACTTGGATTTATTATGATGAAAGTGGAAACAGCAGACAGGTAATTGAAAGATAATTTTCCAATTTTCCTTTCTACAAAAACTATCGGAGTGAGCCCATCACCGAGTTTTGGGGTCGCGGTCTTAAATCCGTGGCCCCATTTCAGAAAAAAGTACCACACCATGAGCATCAACATAAGCGAAACCGAAGTGGAGATTCTTATTAAAATTCCACTCCAGCCTTTTCTTAAGATCATTGAAGATAACGCTAAGCGCGTAGCCCAAGAATCGACCCAGAGGGAAGTAATAATGTGCGGTAAAGAAGCTGCCGCGACTCTCCTGATTAGCAAATCTTCCCTGATGAGATGGGTTAAGCTTGGGAAAATCCCCTACATAAAGCGAGGCCATCGGTATTACTTCAAGAAAAGCACTATAGATGGCCTCAATGTAGAAATTAAATTGAAAGGTATAAGCAGAATTGGCTGATACATACTACTGACGTACGTCAGTAGTAGCATGAACAGCTACAGTGTAAACATTATTGAATTTGCATTTTTGATTAGCATGAAATAGTATGCAATTAGTCAGACACAATTTCATTCTAATCAATCTGTTCCGGATTTTATCCACTCATCAACAAAAACCTTCAGACTATCTTCAGTCTCAATCTTGACGGTCACTACATCTCGATAAAATGCAGGACCGTAGTGAGGGCCTGTCACAACTGTTACGTACTCCGGCACATCCACATTTTCAAATATCGTAACAAGTTCGTCCTGAATCCTTCCGATTACATATGCCTCGTCAGCTAATCTTTCAATTATATTCTTCTGTGAAAGGATGTCCAAGTTGAGAAATTTGGCTTCAACTCCCATCGCCATGACCTCTCGGCATGAAAGATAAGACGTGACAATCTGAGCAGCCTGTTCATGTGACAAATGCCTTTTAGACGAATCGTTTTGTGCTATTCGCTCAAGAATTCTGAAATAGTCGGTAATGAGGTTAGAATCAAATTCCTCTTTATCAGCGAGAATATCACTGTGAAACTGAAAGTGGGGCGACAAACGCTTCTTGAGATGATATGCACTTCTGAACAACAATTCAATGCCATCAGCTAGCGTACGGTAATGCTCTTCGTAGAACTCATATGTGTGCAGTTGCTTAAAGCATGGGTTAAGTCTCCTTCGCAACATTCTCAGATAAAGTAGCCTATTGGTTTTATCCTTGACAAACGACTCTAGAGTTTCTGCAACAGAGTCGAGGTAGCGTAATGGCCTAAACGTCTTGCACATCTCATCGGTCAATTTCATTACGGCTTCCAATTGCTTCATTACATCCTCAAGAAGTATGATTTTACGTTCACTATTCTGAATCTCAGAGCAATGCATCTGAAGTAAGCGTTTTGTCTCCGATGCCTTAGTGTATTCGTAGACCAGCCCAATTTGCGCAGGCGAATACACTAAACTTTCTTTACTGATCGATCCTCGTACGCTTCGTTTATCGAGAAGTACATATCGTAATATGTTGTTCATCTTAAAATCTTTTTTTTTATAAAAAAGTTGTCAACTCGTCAACCTTAGAAGAACTCTCCTTGACTGTGAGAGTCACCTTCATCGGGTTTGGTTTCTCGAAGACACCAGTGAAGCAGCTTTGAACCATTCTTGTTCATGAACTTGTGCAGGTAATTATATTTCCTAAGCGCCTTTCCAACTTTGTAATCGGTTAGAGTAACACCGAGAGTCTTTTTGGCATCTCTGATGATCTCCGACACTGGCCTCCAAATCGCTCCCATTTCATCAGGCTTGGCGGGTGCATAATAGCTGATGAGAATCTCTTCATCGTAGGAACTAATCTCAAACTCCCTGCTGACAGCCTGAATGGCACTTAGCATTTCTTGAGTTAGATTGTGATTGAAGCCCGCAGTATAATGAGCATACGCCTCCATGATGAGTTCCGTCTTATCGATTGAGTTGTACAATTCCCAGTCGATTGAATCAACCCAGAAGCAGATGAGCCTTCTGTTACCGGTTGGGTCTTTCAGGATAAACCTCTCATTACTTACAGCACAATATGAAGCGATTCGTTTAAATGAATGAGGTTTCCTTCCATATGGAACTCTTAAGTTAATTGTCGTCAGACTCAGTTGAGATTTCAGGGCTTCGCTGGTTGCAACTTTAAGTCCACGAAACTCGTCATCAAGAATAAGTAAGTACTTAGACGCATCTCGTTTCCCATCTTTGTCGGCCTTAAAGCTTTGCACAGAAAACAGGTGCCGTAGTTCTTCCGGAAGAAGATTCTTGAAGAACATCGTCTTCCCGATGTAAGGATCGCCAAGTAAAATTAGACACAAGTCGTTGGGTGATTCCTCATACAACTGTGCAATCATCTTGACCATAAAGAGGGTAATCATTTGCAGTTTATAATTGAACCCAACCTTCAATCCAGTTCGCGTCTTAATACATGCCGAAAGTTTTTCGATGGCTCCGTTCAACTTCATTTTGTGTTGATTCGCGACAACAAAATCATCAAAATGATTTACCCGTTCTGTGAATGAGCTTTCAAGCACTGACTGCACAAATTCTTTGCTGACAGCCAGTTCGTAATTGACAAGTAGGTCTACATGGATGGTGTTAATAACTTCATCGTTTAATGGCTGGCCATTGACCAACACATCTTGATTAAGCGAATCAAACACCGCAGTGTACTTATCCTGAATCACATTGAAAGCCAGAAGATGGTCATTATCATTTTCGTCATTTTTTTTAGTCCTTCGAATCTTCACACCAGCTTCAGTAGCAAACCTAATTACCGATCTGGCGGAGTTTTTTGGTTTTCCCGGCCCACGTAAATTGGATAGACAGTTATTGTAAAGTACGTCCGTCTCAGTTCGCTCATATTTTGGATAGCTAGCAGAACTAATCCCGTGAAAAAAATCTCTACCTTCTTCCCCAAATGAATTGGCGAGTGCGAAGGCAACTTTAATCCATTGACTATATCGGGCTGTGATGTCGATTTTGTCTCGCTTCAATACCTCGACATACCTTTTCACATCGGCAAACAGTTTTTTATCCAACTTTCTACTTAATGATGGTTGGACCTGCTCTGCTTCATGTAGCTTCTCCTCCTGTTCAGTTGTAGTAGAGGTAGCCGGCTTTAGCACGGCTACCTCATTAAGAAATTGTTTAATCGCCATCATACAACTCGTCCCCTCCGCCATTGTTTGGATCAATTCTCTCTGATTCCTTCAGTCCGTGTCGGGCCATCCTAACAAATGAGGCTACGGTAACGCGAGGCAAATCAGGATCGCGCCTTTTGTTCGATTCAAGACATTCCGAGAACATTTGATCGGTTTCCTCTTGATCATAGTCTTCGGCATTTGCAGAGGTAACCATGTGGAACAGTGAACGTCCATCTTCGCCAAACGAGTTGGAAAGAGAAAGTCCAACCATTCGCCAGTCATAAAGGTCTTCAACTATGTCGACCTTCTTGTCGTTGAGTTCTTGCGCATACTTAAGCGCTGATTTATACGATTTCTTCTTATTCATAATTTCGATATTTATGTGATTCAATCAATTGTAGTTCCTAAAGCGTCTGCGTCATAGTTAAGCTCGATTGGACGCATCGTCAGGTCGTTAGGATTTAAAAACCTATACTGACCTGTTTGCGACTTACTTGGCGGCAAGACAACATGCTGATTTATTCTCAGCTCAATTTGTTTGAGAAGTCCGGCTTCTTTGGGTTGATACACTACCACACCTCCGCCAAGCTTAGTCCTTTCGTTTTCCAATTGAAAACTGGAAAACCAAATGTGAAAGCCTTTTCCGCTACCGGAGATAACAACCCAGTTGTAGTCCATCGGCAAACCAAGCATTTGAAGGAACCTCGCAATATTGCTTTGATCGCATTCGTCAAAATCAAGGCAGAACAGCGAGTTTATTCCGGTGATGGCCCCGATTCCCGTAAGCGTATACCACTCATGATTAAGAGCTTCGCCTTCCTTCTGTCGTCTTTGCAAAAACTCTTTCCACTTATGGTAAGGCGCTTTTTTGTAGTCTTTGATCCCGGTTAAGTTGAAGCCAAGTTTGAAGTATGCTTCAGCACTTGTTCGGAGACTTCGCGTGAATTCTATATCAAGCTCTTCCATAGTTATATGATTTCTGGTGAGTCTAAATCGGTATCTACGTTGCTATTCGCCTCGTCCTCAGAATTACCGTCATCGAATTCGCCATACTGATTAAGTGCTGAGGAGTCGAATTCTTCGTCTTTCTGTTTTTCATCCTTGATCACGAATGTATTCCAACTAAAGCGCCCCGGAAGCTTATTTTCCTCTACCAACGCCTTCATCTTTGACTCGGCTTCTGTAAACAGTTCCATTGCGCGCGTTTTGTATTTCTTAAAGAAGTTGTATGTTATGATGGTCAGGACAAGGTCTTTCAAGAGATCGACCTCAATACATAAAACCGTTCTTCCGTGCTTTTCGATGAGTTCTTTTTTGGAAAGTGCCTTCAAAGAAATTAACTCGAAAAACGGACTGCCTTTCCTGACGTCAAAGCCATTTAGTTCAGGTCGTTCCTTGATTAGTGCTTGAATTCGATAATGCAGTTCGAGCAAGGCTTTCTCCCTCATTCGACTAGAATTTTTGCTAGCAGTTATCACCCGATACTTCTGTGAGAGATGCAGCCAGTGAAAGTACGCGAGCTCAATTGCTTTATTGACGTCATCCAAAAGCACATATCGGTTATTATCTGTGTCGACTTGAATTTGAGATGGTGTACGCGATAACCACTTTAACGCGAGTAGTAGAAATCCTAAAATCTGTTTCATGTTTTTACAATTAAAAATTGAACAATAAGAATCTGTATCATCATCATTGAGATGTGATCAAGTAGATTTAGATATTTCGCAATAGCACTACAAGCAGCTAATGAGTCACTAACTAGTATGTGATTTGACAGCCCGGCCTTGGCTGATTAGATTATTTTCGTTTTAAATTTGTTGTGATGAATTCATTGACGTCTTGTAATCGAAACTTGTATGGTTTTGATTGCATTGCTGGAAGACCATTGTCAATGTAGTCGTAGACTTTGTGTCGTTCTACTCCAAGTAGCTTGGCAACTTCAGCTGTAGACAGCAGCTTAGTTGAATCGCGTCCGGAAATTGGCACCAATGCCAATCCATTCTCAGCGAGGAATTCACCGAAGGCTTCCTTAACAATTGGTTTAGCTTGCTTTTTTAATAGTACGGAGAGAAAATCTGTATTGAGTTCCATAGTCATCACTTGTGTTCGTAATTGATGACTCAAAAATAAATTCTAACCGATGGTTTATGAGACAACTCGATGGGGTTTAAAATTGCAAGTGCTTAGGCAATAAGGAACCCCCATGGTTTCAATGCCACATCCAATTGAAAAGCCGAATGTTAAATCCCTTGGTTTCTTTCATCAGCGCCTTTACCTTATCAAGAAGCACAATGTGGTGAGGTTGATAGCGAACCTTTCTGACTTGCCGTTTTTGCCCAGTTGCTTCCAAGTACTCTCGATCTAAAACGTTTCTATAGTCTTTGACCGTTTTTCTCTTTTCATATTCAGCGGGTGACGGTAAGTATCCAGCAGCCATTAAGACAAACGAAGAAATCATCAATTCATTCTGAGAAGGCTTTCCATTGAATGAAGGATATCCTAGGTGGGCTTTTTGAATATATCGGGAGACGTTGGATGCAACAATGTGAATGAAATTACTAAAACTTAATTCTTTTCGAAGTGCAGTTTTAAGCCCTTCTTCTCGCTTTAATCTCTCTAACGATTTTTGAATAAAATCTATCAACTGACTTTGAATGGCGGACGGTATCCCGAGTTTCACTTGGTCAACTTGTAAATGCATCGATTCGAACTTCTTTTTACGGATACTGACGCACTTCGCAATTACTCTGCTAAGATTGTTAGTCCCCACACCGAACGAAGAAAGAACCCCGTACTCCATATGGGGATTTTCAAACTGTAAACTTTTGTTTTCTTTGGCAAGAAATTCCGGATTGGGGGTTAGTCCGAAATTTCGAATTGCGAATGCCTGAATCACGATCGCCACTTCAGCCAGTTCATTGGATAGTTGATCTAGATTTGATTCTCCTTGAAGAACCTGTGGTAGCCGATCCTCAATAATTTGCAAACAAGACAGGATTAGTCTCTTGCGAATTAAGATCGAGCGCTTACTAATAGATAAATTTCCAGTTCCATACTTGACAAATTTCTGAAAGAATTCAAAGGTGATTTTGTTCATCTGGATTTAACAGGTCTAGGGTATTCCATGCTTTGGAAACCTCCTTCCGGAGCCGAGGCTCTGAAATATGCACATACTTCATAAAGGATCGGACATCTCTGTGTCCAGTTATTCGCATAACATCATGCATCATCATTCCACGTGACAACGATTGAGTCGCGAAGGTCCTTCGTGCGCAGTGCGAGGTGAGTAACAAATATAGGGGTTTGTAGAACTTCTGCTTATGTCCGCCCTTGTAAGTTGTGACCTCATGTTCTTCAAAAAATTTGGCTTGAATTCCGACTTCCTTTAGGTATTTGTTTAGGTTAGTGTTACTGATAGTCGGTAATCCATCAGGATACTTTGCGAGTATAGCGCGACTATAATCATTAAGGGGTATTCGAACCTGAACATCGGTCTTCTCTGTTGAAATAACAAGATAGTCGCGTTTCACGTTAGCCAGATTGATCGATGAATAGTCAGAAAAACGCAGGCCTGTGGAGCATCCAAGGACAAAAATGTCCCTTGCTTTTTCTAACCGCTTTTGACCTTTCAAATCAAGAAAGAATAATATATCAAGTTGTTCTTTGGTAAGAGTAACAATTGTCGTTTCACTTGATGGCTTTTTGAAGCTCTTGAATTTCACATTGTTTGTTAGTCCTTTGTCAAGTGCCCAGTTCAAAAAGGTTTTCAGGTGCTTCACCTTGCCACCTACTGTATTGTGAGAACTATCGACATTGTTATAAAGATATTTTTTGAACGCATCTAAGAAGCCATTGTCCATCATTTCAAACGTCAAGAGGCAATTGATATGGCTTTCAAAGTCATGCAATTTTTTAAGTGTTGAATTATATTGTTTTAAGGTAGCCTCAGTTACTCGTTTAGTATCGCGTTGGTAAGCGGCAAAGTCGCTCCACTGGTCGAGCATGTTCTGAGAGACCGAGTTCGTAACGTCGGTTTTTGGCGTTTGCATTTTTATATACGCTTCCTTAACTGCCGCAACTGTCGGCTCAACTCTGTTGCTTTTCAGGTCCAATCGAATTGTATCAATTTCAAGTTTCTTTTTTAGTATGAAATTGTTAATTCCACTATGTCCGGGAAATGATTTGCGAACTTGCTGGTTAGCAGTATCCCAATACTTGGGAGGTATATGTTCTCCAGTTGCAATATCAATTGTCTTATCATTGTGTGAGTATCTCACATAGATTGCCGCTTCTCCTTTTGAGTTGATGTAACTTGACCTAACGTAGAGCTTAGTTTTAGCCATGAATTTTTCTTACAAAAAAAATTATCCGATGAGTCCGTCACAATACATATAGTTTGAGATTTTTCGTTAAGGCGAGATTAAGCAACTCTCCGCACTGTTGAGATTTCCTGTGTGTACCTTCTCCCAGAGTGAGTAAGCAGCGCTGCGGGATTATATTTAAGATAGCGGGTCATTGGGATTAACTTCATTGTCTTGCCATTATTGAGGGCGATTTTAACGGGGACCGCACGAAGTTGGGTATCCATTTTTTGGCAGTGCATCTGCATCATATGGCCGTGATACTTTTCGAAGTCTGCTTTTGATTCCAAAATGGAACGTCCCTTGACAGAACATTGAAAATGCCCGGCAGGTGGCATGTCATCACCATCATTAGCAACCAAAGAATCCACAGTTGGGTCGTTATTATCAATATCCTGATTCGCAAGTTGAACGAGCAACGCAATCAATTCCAAGTAACTCGGCATCTGCATCTCTTTCATCAGAAAGGAATAGGTTACGAAAGTTTGACGCTCCTTGAATTTTGCAAGAATCAAAATTCTCAAAAGAACTAATTTGAAACTTCTACTACTTGCTGCCTCATGCGGAAGTAATTCAATAGCTAATTGCATTGCTTTTTTATTTGAAGCTGGAAGTTGATTGCCGGAGCGAACGCAAGACATTATGTGGCTAATGATCCTGCTTGTGATTGATTTGTTGGGGTGTTGGTTTGCAAATTTTACAGTTTTCATTTTCGTATGCTGTTAAGTTGGAGCCAGTTCAACCGCGAACTGATGCCCAAATGTCAGTGGTTACAAAAAATTGAATTCTATGACGTTGGGGGTTAGTTTTAATACCGGTCGGACACTTTCTCAACCCCCCCCCAGCTAAACTTTCTGACTTTCAATGAATTGCATTAGGTCTTCTTGGTCTATCCTGAACGTCTTTTTGTCGATCTGGACCCTTCGCAAACGGTTTTGCCTTAGTAATCTGTAAAAGACTGGCTTCGAGATATGCAAGTGAGTCATAGCTTCTGTGTATGTCAGAAGTCTTTTACTCTGTGATCCGATTCTTGAAATCAGTGGAGTCAAATCCCGATTGATTGTCTCACTTATGGCTTTAGTAACAAGGCCATGAAGTATCTGATAAAGTTGGGTTTCCATCATGATTATATTTTGTTGGGTTTGGTTTGATTCGTCATCTTGTTTGAAAAAGCATATGGAACACTATGGACTGACCGAAGAGCAAGTTTTCCGAGGATACCTTCGCAGGATATTTCAGGATGATCTCAATGAGATCAAGAACGAACTACGAGGAATAAGAAAGGAGCTTGAAAGATTTAAGCCATCTCTCTCTGATGAATTACTTACAATGAGCGAGGTCTGTAAGGCACTAAAGTTGTCACGCCCGTCAGTAAACAATCTAATTCACAAAAAGAAGAAGTTAAGACCAGTACAGCTACTTGACCAAGACTTCCGGTTCCTTCGAAAAGATATTGAAGCAATGATAGCCGATTCTTATAAAGATTTGGCCGATTAGTCTGAACCCCTCTCTAACTTCTGATCATCGCAATCGCTCTGAAATTCACGAGAACAATTTGCTCCATCACGGCAGCAATCACGGGATTTTGAGGTGGATGTTGGTTTGGATTGTTCGGAAGTTTACGAGGCCTACGTGTTAAGAGGGTGTTAAGGGAAGCGTAAGGTATACTTAGGAATAAAATTGCTAACCCAGCGGGATCACTAGTAAGAGCAACATGATGCGCCCCGTAAGGGGCGTTTTGCTTTTTAGGAGGCTGTGCCAATCGCAGATTGAGCACAGCCGGAGAAAAAGAAAAACCGGCTCGCGCAGCGAGGCGCATCATGTTCTATTGCAACTCGGATAAGCTGGCGATCACGCAAGTAATCCCTGCCTGCGGCAGGCAGGCCAGCGGGATCACTATAGAAAGCAACAAGCCCCTCAAAGGGGCTTTTTCTTTTTGAGGCGAACGCAAGATTTATCTTAGCGTTCAAGCAAAATTGACAGATCATCGAAATTCATTGATCGGGCTATTTTCTTCATCTCTAGTACAGTTGGTTCAGGAATGTATTTAAAACGACCTTTCCAGGTTTTGTGCGCCGCATAGGATTCTCCCAGTTTCGATCCAATAAATGGTGAAATTCGATTGAGATTAAAGACAAGCATCTCAAGGAGTGCGGGAGGAGTATTGTGCAACTCAATTGTTTCGAGAATGTCCAGAAGAACTTCAAGGTGTTTGTCGTAAGCGCTAAATGCATTCGGTCTTCTGGATTCCTCCCACATAAAATCGCAGGCTTTTGACAGAAGTTCCAAAAATCCTGTGATGAATTTATTGCCATTGTTCAGAAGAATGTAAACTACAATCGCTCTTGCTTTCGGGCTCTTTACAAAACTTTTGATCATGTCGTCAGTAGGTGTAAGGAATGCCTTGTTTGCCTTGAGAAGACTATTGACTATTCTTTTTTCATTCCTTCGATTGTTCTTTACAATGTCGCTCAGACGAGATAGTAATTTCTTGAGATCCCCAAATTCAACAACAACGATGTCGTTGACAAAATAGGTTTTTAACTTTGAAGATCCTTGCTTGTAAACAAACTGGACGAGTCCATTAGGGTAGGAAGACGCCTTGTTTGAAAACACATTTGTAGACCAGTCGACAGCTGTTTGAACATTAAAATCTCCAATATTGTATCCGATAAACACAGTTAAGGATTCTTTGAGAATCAACGGGAGTTTTTGCAATCTGTATTGATTGGGCCTGAATAGTGTTATGTAATCCTCCTGGGTAATTATAATTGATTCAGGATTAGTTCGTATCCCGTGCAAGTGATAAATCGGTATATAGCCTTTGGGAGCTACCAGCTGATCTTCCGAAGAAAGTGGATGTGCTTTGCCTGTAAGAATACTTTCAATTACGGTGTCATAATTTGTTGTAATAATCCAGCTGGCGTCCAGTTCCTGAAAGAACGAATGATAAAGTTTTCGTTGTTGTTCATCTGGATAAAGACATGTGAGATCTGCAATCTTCTGCTTTACCAGCTGTACAGCCTTTTCGTAGGGCACCGAAAGTTTGGCAGATACTTTCCTGCATAACGATGTTGCCATATCAGGATAGGAACTTCCATCGCTTTTTATATGAGTCATAGGTACCTTAAAACTTTTTGCGCATTTCTTGATAAGGTCACCCCATGATAGCGCGATATCTACTCCGTGCTTGTTTAGCACTGCCATTGGCAAGCCGGAGCCAATGAATAGCCCCAGATTTCCATAAATTGATGACTTCGAGATCAGATCGAATACGTTTTCCGCTGTTGGCTTCTCACCAAGTGACTTGATCATTGCTCATTATTTTGGATAAAGTTAAAGGTTTGAAAACAGGATTTTCGATTTCCCTTTTCTAGGAACAGAAGCACATGATAATCTCAAATCTACTTGTCGTAATGAAACATCATAATCTCAAAAAAGACTTGTTTGTTTTTGTCTTGCGGCAGATGAAAGATGTAGCTGAAAGATGTTTCACCTCTTGATCCAGTTTCTTTAACGAAGTAGGGATGTGTTTTTATTTCGGCTTTCATGGAGTTGATAGTGTTTGTAAAATCTTTGTTAGAGACGAACAATATTAAAGATGTTTTGGAGTCTCTCCATGTAAGGTAACGATCAAATAGCTGGGAGAGAGCCTTTAAACACTCTGACGCTCCATGCCAAAACTTACATTCAGCAACAAATAAGTTGCTTCCATCTTTTGCATACTTCAATATGATGTCTGTTTTTCCGCCACGAATATCTTTTTCTCGAATTTTCATTGAGAACCTAGATGAATCAAAAAAACTTATTCGGTGGAGGGCGTTTTGCGAATATTTTCAAGAAACCATAGGAGTTACTCCTATTTAAACTCTTCCACCAAAACCTTTTTACCTAATCTGCATCATGCCCGAACTGAATTGGAGGGCTCCATTCAGCGGGCCATTACAAGAGAGAGGTTAATTCTTCTCTCTTTTTATTTAGGAACGGTTGCATGTGCCGGGTTCTGAATCCCCGCCAAGCCAGTTTCTTTTACGTGCGAGCAAGCAGCATTTCATAAAAGCCAAATGATCATCATCGGCATAAATAGTTTCGCAAGCTTGTTGTGATGGCAGATCAGCAATTCTCTTGCACTTGTAGGGATATTGCCCTCCACCAATTTCAACATCGGTATTTCTGCCTAATGTGATAAAACGAATTCCAACAAACTTCTCCAGTTTTTCTATTAGACCTTTTCCATTGACAATGTATTTATAGCCTCTCCGTCCACGATCATCGTTACCAATTCGCGACCTGTCCATGATAACGTTAGCATTTCGAAAAACAATCTCGATCGATCTGAATTCGCTATCGGAATGCGAGTATGCGTAAATAGTAAGCGTATTGTCAAATAGTTCAGGGATGAGTAGCATAATGGTCCTGGGTATATAAAATGACTTTTTCAATTCTGAAATAAAAGACATACCCGATCAGAACAATTGCAAAAGCAATGAATACATTGCATGCGACCAGGGAAATGGTATTTAAAGTCAAAAAAGATTCCCATTTCTTTTTAAGATGTCGTTGAACGCATCCGGGATAGAGTTCGTCAAGAATCTGTTGAAGTTCTCGCTCTAACTGACTCTTCAAATTTGGACGTGTTTCTGCTCGAATTCGCCTATCGAGATCGGCAATTTTGTCAAGGGATTCTTTTTGTGATTCTGAAAGGTGTGTTATAACAATCTGCTTTTTCTTATCCGGGTGACTTATTAAAAGTCCCGGCAGTTCTTTATTGACATATTCGCCAACATCCTTATAGTTCTGAATTACTTCGTCACATCGCATCTTGTAAAGCACAAGAGCTGCTCCAAGAAATACGCTTGCGAAGAAGAAACATATAAGTGTTTCAGGTAGCGTGTTTTTACCGAAATACTCCTCGATTTTTTTGTTAAAGTCAATCAACAGCGGAACACCTGCAAGAATGATGTAGGAAATACTCAAAACTTTGTAATTGAGCAGTGCTTTGACTTTAGACCAATTCATGGATCAGAAATCGGGGGTTGCTGTCTGAATTTGCTTTGTGAATTTATGTGATTCTCGGGTATAAACAATGTCGGTTCGAACCAAATTTCGCAACAGTCCTGACCCTTTTTAACTGTTGTAAGGACTGCTACTGAACTTCATTTGTGCCATACAAAAATTAATCAAATTCTATGGCATCATTAATTATTACTCCCGAAGATCTGGAAGCTTTTCGTTTAACAATCATCGAAGATTTTAAGCGAATGTAGGCTGAGAAGCACGGTCATCCCGTGCGCAAATGGCTCAAATCACACGAGGTCAGAAAACTTCTCACCATCTCACCGGGAACACTTCAAAACCTCCGGGTAAATGGCTCACTATCGTACACGAAAATCGGTGGTGTTATTTACTACGACTACGATGACATCAGGAAGATGCTTGAGGCTAATAAGCTCGTGGATGAACGCCATCCCTTCTCCCTGGAAAAAATATCCAAGCTCGCTGAAGTAGTGAAGTGAATTTTATAAAGCACTTCAGAGGCTTTATTGATTTGCTTGCCGATAATCAAAGGCTCACACCCCATCACGCGAGCCTTTACTTCGTACTCTTCCAATACTGGAACCTCAATCACTTTCGTAATCCTATTTCGATTAGCCGCGAAGAAGTAATGCGTCTATCGACGATTGGTTCAGTTAACACATACCTGAAGTGTCTCAAAGAACTTCATGAATGGAACTATATCCGGTATAACCCTCCACACAATCCTCAGCGCGGCAGTAAAGTTCACTTGTACAGATTTGATACAGGTAGCAATACAACTAATAATAACACTGGGAATACAACAGGTCAACAACCGGTGAGACCTTCTACAAACAATACTTTCCGAGACGGGCAGCACGCGAAGATCTATTGCTTCGATGACCTGGGCGCAGAGCAATCACTCAAATACTACGGTAACAAATGCAACATCATGGCCGAAGTCCTGCTAACCCGTTACGACCTTTTCATTGCGTGTCACATGCAGACTCTTTAACTACAAATTTGTCAGCGTCAGAACTTGAGAATTTTTATGGTCTGAGAGTCCGTTCACGCGTACGGGAAATGTTTAACCTCATAGCCTTTGATGGAAAGTCCGGTGATAAAAGACGCTAAAAGACCCAAAATGACGATTCTGGAATTGCCCTTATTTGGTTTCGTTCAGGCAATTATTAATTTGGTGATAACAATCTTGCCTCCAGCCCTCCAGCAAGACGTTAATGTAGAAAATTCAAATCTCTGGTGGAATGTCCACAACTGAGCTGGCCCCCGTGCGCGCAACAATTCTCACTGCTATTCCTTTGGAATACTTAGCAGTAAGGCAGCACTTAACGAACATTGAGGAAAGACAGCATAGAAAGGGCAACATCTATGAAGTGGGGATTTTTAACGGCTTATATCACAATTGGGAAGTTGGTATAGCTGAGGTCGGCCCAGGCAATAGCACGTGTGCTCTTCAGACCGAGCGGGCAATAGAATTTTTCAATCCCCACGTAGTTCTGTTTGTCGGAATTGCTGGTGGTATTAAAGACCTGAATTTGGGTGATGTAGTAGCAGCAGAAAAAGCTTATGGTTACGAAAGTGGTAAAGTAACGAAAACTGGCTTTCGTGTCAGACCAGAGGTTGGCATGTCATCTTATCAAATATTTGAACGTGCAAAAGCTGACGCAAAAAAAGATGATTGGAAGGAAAGATTACCAAAAGCACATCGAAAAAAGAAAATCAAAGTACTAACTAAACCGATTGCCGCAGGCGAGAAAGTTATTGCTTCAAAGAGGTCTTTTGTCTACGACCTGATATATAATTCTTATAATGATACAGTAGCAGTTGAAATGGAAGGCAGTGGCTTCTATGAGGCTTGCCATGCAAATGGCAACATTCAATTTTTAATAGTTCGTGGAATTTCAGATTTATTATCAAACAAATCAGCGACAGACGCTGATGGCTATCAGGAAGTGGCAGCAAGAAATGCTAGTGCATTTGCTTTTCAGGTATTATCGAATTATAAATCAATATGATGTATGAGTAACAAGAATACACCAAGAGAAGTTATTCAGGAATTTGTCGATGAAATTGCAAAAGTTCGAGTAAAAGTACCGAACACTATTCCAATTCCATTCAGGGACGACAAAGTGAAAGGTAAAGTTAGGCAGGCATATAAAATTCCTGTGGAATATCTGCGATTTAGAAAAGACAACGGGAGGATCGCTTCCGATGTGTTAACCTGGGAAAGCAGTAAGGGTAATTTGAGTGAAACAACCACATTCGGCCAAGCTACTCTGAAACGTTTCTTGGAGCTCAAAGACCCTGATCCAACTAGGGAATTGATGCAGTCTCTTCTTAAAGAGGGGCAGGACAAAATGGCGATTATTACTGTTGACGGATTTCTTATCAATGGCAATAGACGCAAAATGGCTTTTGAGAAATTATTGGATCAGTATCCAGGTGATGAAAGGTATAAATACTTAGAAGTAGTAATTCTACCAGGTCCAGGTGAAGATGAACCTCCTACTACTCTGCTAGAGATAGAACAGCTTGAGAACAGGTTACAATATCACACGCGAGGAGAAGCTGTTTATTATAATTTCGACAAGGCACTTTCGGTCAAACGGAAAGTAGAGATAGGTATGTCTATTAAAGAACAGTTGTTGGACGATCCGGATAATTATAACATCAGCGAAGCAGACCTAAAAAGAAAGATAAAAAAATTTGAGGACGAATATGTCGAACCGCTCAAGTGTATTGATAGATACCTTGACTTGTTGAAACGTCCCGGCCATTATAACACAATTTCTGAGGGTAGAACTGATAGCGAAGGGCGCTGGCAAGCTTTTTTAGATTATTATAATATTGTTTATAAAAAACTGATTGACGAAAAACAACTCATAAAGCTCGGCTTGCAAGAGGACGATGCTGGCAAAATTGAAAACATTGCTTTTAAAATTATAAGAAAGCGCGATGGACTATATACGAAAGCTCATCTTATCATGAGAGACATTCCTAAACTTGTGGCCGATGTAAACGCTAAAAAAGAGCTATACGAACTCCTTAAGATCGATTTATTCCTGCCGAAGGACGAAACAGTAGATGATAGCGGCAATCAAATGGAAGAAAAATCGAAAGACTTGGTATGGGGTAACAAGAATGCAGAAAAAATCATCTGGAGAGTTAAGAAAGCGTATGAGTTTTTGGAACAAAAGAAGGAGCAGGATACCCCGCTTGACCTGTTGAATGCAGCATTAGATAAATTGAATCATTCGAACATGCAAGTGGCCTCTGTTGAATTAGGAAGAGTTGAAGAGGCAATGAAGTTGACACGGGAAATTCAAATTCGGGCTAATGAATTGGAACATTCATTTTATGAAGTCAAAAGAAAAACACATAATCTGAAGGACAAATACAATAAGCCAAAAGCTAAAGCAAAGAAATGATCTTAGAAATCGAGAATAATGACTTGGTTATTTACGACAACGATTCAAAACTTGATGTTGTTGTAAAAAGTCAATTGTCATTTTGGAACTTTGCTTATGATTTCACTCATCGAACATATCGTGCGAAGCTCGATCGACATCTATTTGTAAAACTGGTTAGATACCTGGATAAAGAATCGGTGGAGTTTAAATTCGGCAAAACAGCCAAGACTTACTCAGAGAAAATATCAGTCGTCAACTTAAGCTTTGAAAATTTAAAAACCGCAGTTGCAACGTATAAAGATGGAGACTATGACAGAACCGCTTTCAATGAGTTCAAAGAATTCGTTGACGAAAATATTAAACGAACGCTTAAGGTACATCAATTAAAGGCGGCATACCATCTATACTTGGCGGGAAACGGAGCAAACTTCTCTGTTCCTGGTAGCGGAAAAACAACTGTTGTATTGACAGTCTATGAAAAATTGAAAGCTGAGGGAAAAGTTAATACGCTTTTTGTTGTGGGTCCTCCATCTTCATTTGGCCCATGGCGAAATGAGTTCAACGAAACCTTGGGCAGAGCACCAAAGTATAGTATCATGGCAGGGGGTAACCGTTCTCATAGAAGATCGACTTACTTTAACTTGGAACAACATCGCTCCGAACTTTATCTGACTAGCTTTCAAACGTTGTTATCTGATAAAGGTGAGGTTACTCAATTCCTAAAACAGAAGAATCTTAAGGCGTTATTTGTTGTCGATGAGGCTCATTACATCAAGCAGATACAAGGTAACTGGGCAAGGGCCATCTTGCAGCAAGCAGAGCTGGCACAATTCAGATGTGTACTTACGGGTACACCAATGCCAAAAAGCTATTCTGACATCTTTAATCTGTTTGACTTTCTTTGGCCAAATCAACATCCAATTTCATCAACCGATAAGGCAAAGCTTAGACTTTTTGAAGATCGAGGTGATACAGAATCCGCAAAGGAAATCTTAGATGACTCAATTGGACCACTTTTTTATAGAGTTAGAAAGATTGACTTGAGATTGAAGCCACAGAACTTCATTGCGCCTTATCTAATAGAGATGGCTCCTCACGAAAAAAAAATTTATCAGGCGATTTTCAATAAAATAAGGGATTATTCGCAGCAAGATTATTTCAAAAACATCAAGTTTATTGATCGCATCGGAAGGGGAAGAATCATGAGACTTCGCCAAGCGGTTTCATACCCTAAGCTGCTAAATTCTGCAATTGATGATTATGATGAGAAGCTGTTCGAAGACTTAAAGGATTTGAAGAATCTGATTAGAAGATATGATAGCCTCGAAGTTCCTGCAAAGGTTCAACAACTACTGCGCATTGTTAAACAACTTCGCGCAAAAGGTCAGAAGGTAGTAATCTGGACAAATTTTATCGCAACAATCAAATTAATAAAGCATCACCTCAAGCTTGCCGGGTATAATTCGAAGGAGATCTTTGGCGGCACGCCTGTTGAAGGGTCATCAGTGAAAGATGCTGAAACAAGGGAAAAAATACGCGATCAATTTGTTGCACCTAAGAGCGGCTTGGATATTTTGATTGCCAACCCGGCAGCCTGTGCCGAATCAATTTCACTGCATAAGACTTGTCACCATGCGATTTATTATGATTTAAGTTACAACTGCGCCCAATTCTTGCAATCACTTGACCGGATACACCGGGTAGGTGGCTCCGAGCTGGTAGAAGCCAACTATCACTTTTTGCAGTATAAGAACTCAATTGATATTGATATTAAGCGAAATGTTGACGAAAAGACTCGAAAGATGCTGGATGTTATCGAGGAAGATTATGCCATATATTCTCTCAATATGTCGGACCCGGATGGAGACGAAGAAGCGTATCGGAGATTATTTCATAACGATAGAACTAGGTAGGAACTACTCCTAAAGATCACTAATTTTGTAGTCGAATTTCCGCATGAATTACACCGTTGCTACCGATCATGAAGTGCAGGAGGCTGAAAAGCACCATGCCTTGAAAAATGTCAAACGGGTAAATACGCCATTCGGCTATTTTGGATCAAAGAATAAGATCGCTATTCAGCTCTCTCACAATTTACCGCCTCACTCGTGTTGGGTCGAAGCCTTCTGTGGATCCGCTGCCCTAACGTTATCGAAGCGTAAATCTCCTATTGAAGTTATTAACGACATTGATGGTGAAATTATCAATGTGTTTAAACAGCTGCGCAATAATCAGGATGAGTTATGTAGAGCAATCTCGTTAACGCCTTACGCTAAGGATGAACTGGAATTAGCTCGAGTTACATCAAAGACCGATAGTGATCTGGAGAGGGCTCGTAAGTTCCTTGTTCAGGCGATGATGGCTGTTAATGGAGTTTTTGGAGAAGAAAAGGGCGGGTTTTCCTACTCACAATCTTATTCACGAAATGGTAGAGATGCCCGTGTAAACAGATGGTATAACCTTCCAGAGAGACTCACCAACGTAGTCGAAAGATTACGCGATGTGAGAATAGACAATCGTGATGCCACCGAATTATTGGAAATGTTTGTCAATAGGCCAGCTTCACTCGTCTACCTGGACCCGCCATACTTGGCTGATAGAACCAAGGGATATACGAATGATGCTAATACCGATGAGTTTCATATCAAGCTATTGAAAGTGGCCATGAGGGCCAAGTGCATGATTTTCATTAGCGGTTATGAGAATGAACTTTATGGCTCTTTGCTTACTACCAAAAAAGGGTGGATAAAGAGAATCATCGAAACCCGAACTAAAGATTCGAAAGGTAAAGATCATATGCGAGAAGAGGTTATTTGGATGAACTCTCAATTCAAAATGGGTTTAAAATCAAAATCTTTACTGGTTCGACTGACAAAAAAAGAGCTGAAAGAAAACAAACTTAACCCTGAAAGAAAATAGCTCACTACTCTCAAGAGGTTTAGCACCTGTTTGTCCCCAAACAATTCCCGAATAGAGTCATAAATGAATTCTGATCTAGAGTAAATTCTCACCCCTAAAAAACAACAAGCCCCGTTTCCGGGGCTTGGCCTTAACGCGATTCAATGAGAAATTTGTCGAAAACCTAAATCGCGCGATAAGAACGGGTTATCAGTCCTGAACAGGACTGTTCATTAAATTTTTATACGACTCCGCGATCATCGCCTCCACATCTCTCCGGAGGAACCGAAAATCCTGATCGAGCAACTGCACCGGCTTAAGCTTTTTCTTTTTGTGAATCAGCGTATGAACGGATGGCCGCGAAAGCTTCAGCAGTTTGCAAACTTCTTTCATCGTGAGAAGTTCGTCTGCGCTGGCAGGCTTTAAGCGTTCGAGTTCACTCTTGATTGCCTGCAGTTCAAGGCGGATCACGTGAAGGTCGTCATCAGGAACGTTCTTCAGGTTATCCACCAATCGTTCTTCGGCCGTTTGACGCACGTTACTCTCGGCGGTTTTTACAGAATTAAAATTGCCATTGGTGGCAGATGAATTTTGAATTTTTGATGTATGCACCATGTGTCTTCAAATTAGGTTAACAATAATTTTGTTTTGGGTTTTCCGTCAGCTACTGACGTTGAGTTTCGTGTTTGGTACTGTTCATGTCTGTGGGGATTGGTAATCTTGTTTAGGCCTCGGTTAAAATGATTTCCTCTGACCTATTCAAACTTCGCTCCATTTCGGAGTTTCGCTATTTGCGTTGTTTTTCCGCGGTTTTAGTGAATTATCACCTGTTAGCTAACGAAATACCATAAATGCCCTTACGAAATATCATGAAAGTACCTTCTTACCGGGGGCCCGGGTGGTAGCTTGTCGGGAAAATTGCCGGACCAGATTCACCATCGAAATAAAATCCCGGATCAATATCTTTACACAGGTTAATCCAAGCATCATGTCGGTTAAAAGAGTTGTTTTCCCGGTTTTACTGGCCACGGTCTGGATCAGTATTTCAGAGTTTGTCCGAAATTCCTTTCTGGTTCACGATGCCTGGCTCGCGCACTATCAAAACCTGGGTTTAACGTTCCCGGAGCAACCCGTAAATGGAGCCGTGTGGGGAATCTGGTCGCTGGTATTCGCGATCATCATATACGTGTTGCATCAAAAGTTCACCTTCTGGCAAACCGCGTTGCTTTCGTGGATCATTGGCTTCACCTTGATGTGGCTCGTTATCGGAAACCTGGGCGTGCTTCCGATTGCCATTTTGCCGTATGCAATTCCGCTAAGCATACTGGAGGTACTCGTGGCAGTGTTTATCATCAATAAACTGTCGCCCGCTGAGCATTAATCATTCGTATCGGCACACCCGGGGCATTTGATTATTTTTGCCCAATGAAGAAAGGCGACATCCTCGAAAACATACGGGTTGAAAACATGGCGGCTGAAGGAAAATGCGTGAGCCGGCTGGAGGGTCGCGTGATTTTCATCGAGGGTGCTGTTCCGGGCGATGTGGTTGATGTTTCGCTTACACGGATTAAAAGCAGTTTCCTGGAAGGAAAAGCAGTAGCAATCAGGAAGCTATCCGACAAACGTGCGGAACCGTTTTGCGAACACTTCGGATTGTGCGGTGGTTGCAAATGGCAGAACCTGAACTACGCGGAGCAACTGCAATACAAACAACAGCAGGTGATTGATAACCTTGAACGACTGGGCGGACTAACGCTTCCAGCACTTCTGCCGATTGTCGCCTCCCAACAAACCAGCCATTACCGAAACAAGCTTGAGTACAGTTTTACTGCACAGCGCTGGCTGACACGGGAAGAGATGAATTCGCCCTCACCCCGTCGTTCGGACACCCCTCTCCCAGGGGAGAGGGAAGGAATTATACGCGATGAGGGTCTTGGCTATCATCTTCCAAAAAGCTTCGACAAAGTTTTTGACGTTAAAAACTGCTACCTGCAGCCTGAGCCTTCGAACAGCATTCGCCTGGCCATACGGGAACTTGCGTTGAAAAATAAGATTCCGTTTTTCGATTTAAGAAGTCAGCAGGGGTTTTTAAGAACATTATGCATCCGCACGGCAAAACCGGATCAAACGATGATCATCCTGCAGGTCACCTCCTATAATAAAGAGTGGCTTGACTTGTTGCTGGGAATGATTGCCGAAAAATTCCCGCAGGTGAATTCGATTAACTACGTGGTAAATTCCAAAAAGAACGATTCGTTTGCCGATCTGGATGTAATCTGCTGGAAAGGCACTCCTTATATAACAGAGCTGATGCCGAAAGCAGACGGTTCGGGCATGCTGCAATTTCGCGTAGGCCCGAAATCATTTTACCAGACCAATGCACAGCAGGCCTACGAGCTGTATAAGATTGCCTTCGGTATGGCGGAATTGAAAGGTGATGAACTGGTTTACGATCTGTACACCGGCACAGGCACCATCGCCAACTTTATAGCAAGTCGTTCTAAAAAAGTTATCGGCCTGGAATACGTTGCTCCCGCGATTGAAGATGCCAAAGTCAACGCGCAACTCAATGGCATTACCAATACCGACTTCTTTGCGGGTGATATCAAGGATTTGCTTGACGACAAATTTCTGCAAACGCATGGCCGGCCGGACGTTATCATCACCGATCCGCCCCGGGCGGGCATGCATGAAGACGTATGCCGGATGTTACTGAAAGCTGCACCGGAAAAAATTGTATACGTAAGTTGTAACGTAGCCACGCAGGCACGCGATCTGAAAATACTTTCTGAAAAGTACGTAATCACTGCCGTGCAACCGGTTGATATGTTTCCGCATACCATGCATGTTGAAAATGTTGTGGCACTGAAGAAGATTACCGGCTAAAGTTTGATTACCTTCATTAACGGGTACTCAATTTTTTTCTTTCATGCGACAAAAACTTCTGAATGACGGAGCAAGTGAACTCAGCTACGAAATCCGTGAGATTGTAAAGAAAGCCGATCAGCTGAGAAAGGCCGGGCTCACCATCGTTTGGGAAAACATCGGAGACCCGATCCAAAAACATCACAAACTTCCGCAATGGATTAAGGATGTGATCATCGAATTGGTGCGGAATGACGACACCTATAGTTATTGTCCGTCAAAAGGAATGCTCGAAACACGCGAGTTTCTGGCGCAGCAAACCAATTCAGCCGGAGGCGTTCAAATCACCGCAGACGACATTTGTTTTTTCAACGGACTGGGCGATGCCATCTCCAAAGCCTATCAGTTCATTTCACCCACGTCACGAATCATCGGCCCGTCACCGGCTTACTCCACGCATTCCAGTGCGGAAGCTGCACATGCCGGGCATCAACCGTTAACGTACGACCTCGATCCCGATAACAAATGGTATCCTGACCTGGATGATCTTTACAACAAGGTGAAGTATAACCCAAACATTGTGGGAATTCTGATCATCAATCCCGACAACCCCACCGGCATGGTTTACCCGCTGGAGGTGCTGAGGCGAATTGTGGCGATTGCCAAAGAATTCAACCTGTTTCTGATCGCGGATGAGATTTACATCAACATTACCTACAACGGAGCGAAGGCTTATCCGCTGGCAGCGATCATTGACGATGTACCGGGCATTTCTATGAAAGGTATTTCGAAAGAACTTCCGTGGCCCGGATCACGGTGCGGATGGATGGAATACTACAACCGCGATAAAGACGAAGAGTTTAATCAGCTTTGCCTGGCCCTCGACAATGCAAAGATGATTGAAGTGTGCTCGACCAAGTTGCCGCAACTGGCAATCCCGAAAATTCTGGGTGACCCGCGCTTCAAGAGCTATCGCGAAGAAACAAACAAGGCCATCGGTACCAGAAGCAAAATCATCTCCGATATTTTTAAAACCGTTCCGCAGCTAACCTTCAACGAAACGTTCGGAGCGTTTTACAACACCATCATTTTCCGCGAAGGCGCGCTCAAACCCGGCCAGAAAATGAAAATCGAAAATCCGGTAATCCGGAAGATGGTTGAGCAGTGGGTCGATGCATCCATTCCTCCCGACAAGCGCTTCGTGTATTACCTGCTGGGGGCGAAAGGAATTTGTGTGGTTCCGATCTCTTCGTTCTGTTCCGACCTGCAAGGCTTTCGGGTTACGTTGCTGGAAGAAGATGAACACGAACTTGTCAGAACATTCACCGCGATCCGCGATGGTATCGTTGAGTATCTCGGCAGCTAACCTAACGTTCGTTCTGCCAAACCTTTAAATTATTTTGCCGTTTCCCTTGAACGGCATCACGAAATTTGTGACAATTGCATTCACACAGAATATAATGCTGAACAAAAGTACATTCACCGAACGTCTTTTAACCCTGACAACAGGTACCATCAGCACTGTGCTCTCTGTCATTATCGTCATTATTATTCTTCTGGATAAACCCGGGGCGATAGTGTAGAGCTTATTGAAAGAACTAGCGACCGCCTCGGAAACCCCGGGGCGGTTTTGTTTTATATGGACTAACACAAACTAACAGTTGTTAAAAATAATATGTACTACAACGCAAACACCATTCTTTTCTTAAACGGCAAATACATCAAAGCCACCGATGCCACTACGGATCTGTACAGTCAAACACTTCATTATGGGTACGGAGTATTCGAAGGCATTCGTTCGTATGAGACATCGAATGGCGCAAAAATTTTTAAAGCAGTTGAACATTTCGAACGACTCAGAAAAAGCTGCGAACTGGTTAACATCCCTTTCAACTACGATACAGATGAACTGATTCAGATCTCATACAATGTGTTGAAGAAAAATAACATGGCCGATGCGTATATCCGGCCGCTGGTGTATTGCAGTCCGAATATGCAGTTGCAGGCACCGAAAGAAGTTTACCTGATGATCTGCGCATGGGAATGGGGAAAATACCTGGGTGATTCATTGCTGAACCTGTGCATCTCATCGTACCAGCGACCGAATCCGAATTCCGTAAAAGTGGAAGCAAAAGTTACCGGTCATTACATCAACTCGATACTCGCTACCAGCGAAGCCAAGGTTCGCGGATTTGATGAAGCACTGATGCTCGACATGAATGGCAACGTAGCGGAAGGCCCTGGCGCAAACTTCTTCTGCGAAAAAGACGGTGTACTCTACACGCCCCCGCTCGGTCACATTCTCCCCGGCATTACGCGCGAAACGGTTATTAACATCTGTCGCGAGCTTGAAATCCCGCTCGTTGAAAAATACTTCACTCCTGAAGAATTAGAAGGAATCGACTCCGCTTTCATGTGCGGAACGGCTGCCGAGATCATCGGCATCAACACCATCGATGCGCGGCCGATGAAAAAGAAATGGAAAGAAAGCCTCGGATCAACCATCCAGGAAGTTTACAAGAACATTGTACTAGAAAAATCCTACGCGGATATCATCATCTGAGCATGAGTTTAAATAAATACAGTCGTACCATCACGCAAGATCCAACACTGCCTGCATCACAGGCGATGCTGTACGGTATTGGATTATCGGAACACGACCTTACTAAAGCCCAGGTAGGTATTGTAAGCACCGGGTTTGACGGCAACACATGTAACATGCATTTGAATGCCCTCGCTACCGAAGTGAAGCAGTCGGTATGGGACCAGGAACTTGTCGGATTGATCTTTCACACGATTGGCGTGAGCGATGGCATCAGCAACGGTACAGCCGGCATGCGCTATTCCCTGGTAAGCCGTGATGTGATTGCCGATTCAATTGAAACCGTGTGTGGCGCACAATATTATGATGGCCTGATTGCCGTTGTTGGTTGCGATAAAAATATGCCGGGTGCACTCATGGCCATGGGCCGGTTGAATCGCCCTGCCATCATGGTGTATGGCGGAACGATTGCCGGTGGTCATTACAAAGGCCGTGAACTCAATATTGTTTCTGCATTCGAAGCGCTTGGTGAAAAACTTCAGAACAAGCTGAGTGACGAAGATTACAAAGGCATCATTAAAAATTCTTGTCCGGGTGCTGGTGCGTGTGGTGGAATGTACACCGCAAACACGATGGCTTCCGCAATCGAAGCGCTCGGAATGGCGTTGCCTTACTCATCCTCCAATCCTGCGTTGAGCAAAGAAAAATCGGCTGAGTGTGTTGAAGCCGGAAAGGCAATTCGCGTGTTGTTGGAAAAAGATCTGAAGCCGCGTGAAATCATGACCTTCCAGGCGTTCGAGAATGCGATCACTGTGGTGATGGCGTTAGGCGGATCAACCAATGCCGTGCTTCACCTAATCGCGATGGCGAAAAGTGTTGGCGTCAAATTAACGCAGGATGATTTTCAGCGAATCTCCAACAAAACTCCGTTGCTGGCCGATTTAAAACCAAGCGGCAAATACCTGATGGAAGCACTGCACAAAATTGGTGGTGTGCCTTCTGTCATGAAATATTTATTGAAGGAAGGCTTTCTGCATGGCGATTGTATTACTGTAACCGGAAAAACACTTGCTGAGAATGTTGCCAACGCAAAAGACCTCGACTTCGGTAAACAGGATATTATCACTCCGCGTGAAAAGCCGCTCAAGGCAACCGGTCACATTCAAATTCTGTATGGCAACCTCGCGGAGAAAGGTGCGGTTGCAAAAATCACTGGCAAGGAAGGCGAACGCTTCACCGGACCCGCACGGGTATTCGATGGAGAGTTCACGCTGGTTGACGGACTGAAAGAAGGCCGCATTAAACATGGTGATGTGATCGTGATCCGGTATGTGGGCCCGAAGGGTGCTCCAGGCATGCCCGAGATGCTGAAACCAACATCGTTGATTATCGGTGCCGGCTTCGGAAAAACAGTTGCGTTAATAACTGACGGTCGCTTCAGCGGTGGTTCACACGGATTCGTGATCGGTCATATCACCCCCGAAGCATTCGATGGCGGGCTGCTTGCATTAGTTCAGGATAATGATCCGATTGAGATTGATGTCACAAAAAACCAGATCAACCTGCTGGTGAGCGAAGAAGAAATTAAGAAACGTAGAGCTGCACATCAGCCGAAGCCGTTACCGGTTTCAAACGGTGTGTTATATAAATATTCAAAACTTGTAAAGACTGCTGCCGATGGATGCGTTACTGACGAAGACTAAAGCTGAAGCGAAAGAAGTTATCAAACAAAAAATCTCCGGCTCGGAAGCATTGCTTCGCTGCCTGGTTGCAGAAGGAGTTGATGTGTTGTTCGGATACCCGGGTGGTGCTATCATGCCGGTGTATGATGCGCTCTACGGATTTAAAGACAGATTGAATCATATTCTTGTTCGTCATGAGCAAGGAGCCATTCACGCCGCGCAGGGTTATGCCCGTGCAACCGGTAAAACCGGAGTCGCGATGGCAACCTCAGGACCGGGTGCTTCGAACTTGATCACCGGTTTAGCCGATGCCATGATCGATTCGACTCCGGTGGTATGCGTTACCGGTCAGGTTGCCGAGCATTTATTGGGTACGGATGCGTTTCAGGAAATGGATGTGATCAACACCACACTTCCTGTTACCAAATGGAATGTACAGATCACCGAAGCTTCTCACATTGCGTCACAGGTAGCGAAAGCGTTTTACATCGCCCGCAGTGGTCGCCCGGGCCCGGTACTGATCGACATTACCAAGAATGCGCAGTTCGAGATGATTGATGAATTTGAGTACGAGAAATGCGAATCTGTTCGCACCTATGCACCCAAACCAAAACTGGATCATGCTTCAGTAGAAGCGGCTGCCAGTCTGATTAACAGCGCAAAGAAACCTTACATTTTAGTTGGACAAGGTGTTCAATTAAGCGGAGCGGAAAAAGAACTACTCGCATTTGTTGAGAAATCGGGCATCCCCGTTGCCTCAACCTTGCTTGGTCTGTCAACCATGCCAACCAATCATCCGCTGTATGTAGGATATCTCGGCATGCATGGAAATTACGGTCCGAATGTGTTAACCAACTCATGCGATGTCTTAATCGCCATCGGCATGCGTTTCGATGACCGCGTTACCGGCAACGTAGCGAAATACGCCAAGCAGGCGAAAGTAGTTCACATCGAACTCGATAAAGCCGAAATCAACAAAATTGTAAAAGCCGATGTAGCGGTTCATGCCGATGCCAAAGAAGCGCTAAAGGCATTGCTTCCGCTGATCAACGAAAATAAACACGCAGAATGGCATCGCAGGTTTACCGAAGCTGCCCGCGTGGAAAACGAAAAAGTCATTCAGTTTGATTACTACCCGCTGGAAAAGTCTTTGCGCATGGGTGAAGTGATCCGCGAACTCGGAGAACTTACCAAAGGTGAATCGGTAATCGTTACCGATGTGGGGCAGCACCAGATGGTAACCTCGCGGTACTACCCGTTTCGCAAAACACGAAGCAACATTACGTCAGGAGGAGCAGGAACCATGGGCTTTGCGCTACCGGCAGCAATGGGCGCAGCCATGGCGGTTCAAAACCGGCAAGTGATTGCAATTATCGGTGACGGTGGTTTCCAGATGACCGTCCAGGAACTCGGAACGATTATGCAATACCAGATTCCGGTGAAAATCATCGTACTGAATAACAACTTCCTGGGAATGGTTCGTCAGTGGCAGCAACTCTTCTTTGAGAAACGTTACTCGTTCACCGAAATGACGAATCCGAATTTCGTTGCGCTGGCGGGAGCTTATTCAATCCCTGCCAGGAAAATCACCGAACGAAACGAATTGAGAACCGGGCTGGCAGAAATGCTGAACAGCAATGGCCCGTACTTCCTGGAGGTTGTGGTAGAAAAAGAGGAAAACGTTTTCCCGATGGTTCCGACCGGGGCAGGGGTTGCAGAAATATTATTAGAACCTGAAACCAAGCGATAATGAAGCAGGAGTTCACGATAGAAATTTCAAGTGATAATAATTTCTCGGTGCTGAACCGGATTATCAATGTTCTGAACCGCAGGCGCGTTCGCATCAAGAAATTGATGGCCCACGAACACGAAGATGATTTCCGAAAAGGCGGAGCAATCATTCTTGTTCATACCACTCCGGATCTGATCGAAAAAGTAAAGCATCAGATGGAGAAGCTCATTGAAGTTAACTATGCAAATTATTTCAGCGGAAGCGATCACTATATAACCCTCAGCGAACGAATCGTTGACGTTGACTAACCAAACGCAAGACTAAATTCTAACAGATAAACTATTTAACTATTAAAGAAATGGCAAAGATCAATTTTGGAGGAACAATAGAAGATGTGGTAACCCGTGAAGAGTTTCCCATGGAAAAAGCCCTCGAGGTGATGAAGAACGAAACCATCGCGATCATCGGATATGGTGTACAGGGCCCGGCACAAGCACTCAACCTCCGCGACAATGGCTTCAATGTAATTGTCGGACAACGCAAAGGTTCAAAAACATGGGACAAAGCCGTATCGCATGGCTGGGTTCCAGGCGAAACGCTCTTTGATATCGAAGAAGCCGCGAAGCAGGGAACCGTTATTCAATTCCTGTTATCGGATGCCGGTCAGATTGCACTTTGGCCAACGATCAAGCCGTACCTCACAAAAGGCAAAACACTGTATTTCTCGCACGGCTTCGGGATTACGTTTAAAGAACAAACTGGTATTGTTCCGCCTGCCGATGTTGACGTTGTGCTCGCAGCACCAAAGGGCTCAGGAACTTCTGTTCGCAGATTGTTTCTACAAGGCAAAGGTATCAACGCGAGCTACGCGGTATTCCAGAATGCCAGTGGAAACGCAACGCAGAAAGCGATTGCCCTGGGAATCGGTGTAGGTGCCGGATACCTGTTCGAAACGGATTTCAAAAAAGAAGTGTACTCTGATTTATCAGGCGAACGCGGAACACTGATGGGTGCAATTGCAGGAATCTTCGAAGCACAGTATGAAGTACTTCGTTCAAAAGGACATTCACCATCAGAAGCATTCAATGAAACCGTTGAAGAATTAACACAGTCATTAATGCCATTGGTTGCTGAAAACGGTATGGACTGGATGTACGCGAACTGTTCAACTACTGCGCAGCGTGGTGCTCTCGACTGGAAGAAGAAATTCAAAGCCGCTACGCTTCCGGTATTCAAAGAACTATACGAAAGTGTTGAAACAGGTGCAGAAGCAAAACGTACGATTGAAACTTGCAGCAAGCCCGACTATCGTGAAAAGCTGGCTGAGGAATTAAAAGAACTCCGCGAAAGCGAATTGTGGCAAGCTGGTGCAGCTGTGCGCGCGTTGCGTCCGGAAAAGGCCAGTGTGGAAGCATCGATGATAAATTAAAATAGACATGAGTAGTGAGACGTAAGTAGCGAGACGTTATCGTCTCCTTACGTCTTGCTACTTGATACTAACGTCTCCATGATAACGACAATCGCATCCTTACTCAATGTTAACGCTGCTGCTGAAACGCTGAAGAATATCGCGTTGAAAACTCCGTTGCAGTTTCACCGCAAACTCTCGGAGAAGTTTAAGGCTGAAATTTACCTGAAGCGGGAAGATCTGCAGGTGGTGCGGTCGTACAAAATCCGCGGCGCATATAATTTAATTCAAAGCCTGACAGAAGATCAGCGCAAGCGCGGCGTAGTGTGCGCAAGTGCGGGCAATCACGCACAGGGCGTTGCATTCTCATGCCGCCAGCTTAACATTAAAGGAGTGATTTACATGCCCGCGATTACGCCCAAGCAGAAGATCAACCAGGTGCGCATGTTTGGCGGAGAAAATATCGAGATTGTTTTGATCGGTGATACGTTTGATGAATGTCAGGCACATGCACTGGAACATACCGCGTTGCACGAAATGACGTTCATTCCTCCATTCGATCATTTGAAAGTAATTGAAGGTCAGGGTACAGTTGCCAAAGAAATCTTCGATGAGCTTTCGCAGGTTGACTACATTTTTGTACCGATTGGCGGTGGTGGTTTGTGTGCAGGGGTTTCGCAATATGCGTTAACCTATTCACCCAACACAAAAATCGTTGGCGTTGAGCCGCAGGGCGCGCCTTCTATGAAAGAGGCGTTGAAAGCCGGTAAGCCCGTTATTCTGGAAACCATTCAGCGGTTTGTGGATGGAGCTTCCGTAAAAAAAGTGGGTGACATTACCTTCCAGCTTTCAAAAGATCTGCTTACCGACATGCTGCTTGTTCCGGAAGGAAAAGTGAGCTCCACGATTCTTCAGCTTTATAACGAAGATGCGATTGTGGCTGAACCTGCCGGAGCGTTGTCGATCGCTGCGCTGGATCAATATGCCGATCAGATCAAAGGAAAAAAAGTTGTTTGCGTGCTGAGCGGTGGTAACAACGACATTGACCGGATGAATGAAATCAAGGAGCGTTCTTTATTGTATGAAGGACTGAAACACTATTTCATTGTTCGGTTCGCGCAGCGTCCGGGTGCGTTGAAGGAATTTGTCAATCACATTCTCGGCCCGACCGATGACATTGTCCGATTTGAATTCATCCAGAAACATAACAAGGAAACCGGGCCGGCTTTGATTGGCATTGAAGTAAAAACAAAAGAAGATTTTAGCGAGCTGATTACGCGAATGGACGGTTATAAACTGAACTATACGCTGGTGAATCAGAATGAAAATTTGTTTGAATACCTTGTTTAGAGGGTCAATCCGGCCTCAAAATCTGATTTTTTCACATTTTTAAGTCTGAAGAAATTGTATTACATTTGTATTACAATTGTAGAAATATGCTTACCGTACGTCTGTCAGATCAGGAAGAGAAAGCGCTGAATGCTTACTGTGAACGCGAAGGATTATCAAAATCCGTTGTGGTAAAGGAGGCTATTGAATTCTATCTGGCACAAAGCAAAAAGAACAAGAATCCTTACGAGACAGGTCAGGACCTTTTCGGGCAGGAAGGTAGCGGAACATCTGATAATTCAACAGGGTACAAAAACAAAATAAAGAAACTGCTTCATGAAAAGCATTCTCATTGACGCAGGTCCGCTAATAGCTTTGTTTGATAAGAGTGATCAATACCACACCCGATCGGTTTCGTTCATTCGGAATTTAAACGGAACATTATTTACTACCTGGCCGGTCATCACAGAGGCTTCTCATATGTTGGGATTTAGCGTAAAAGCCCAGCTTGCGCTGCTGGAATGGATCAATCGCGGAGGGTTACATCTTATAGCGATTGAGCATCTTCACGTTGACCGACTCATTGAGCTGTCGGAAAAATTCAAAGACGTTCCCATGGATCTGGCCGATGCTACACTCATCGTGGCCGCAGAAACAAATGGTATAAAAGAGATCGCTACCATCGATTCTGACTTTTACATATACCGCGACATCCGGAGGCGTTATCTAAAAAATATTTTCATTAAGTAACCTTCCTCAGACTTATACCTGTTAGCCTACCGCCCGTTAGACATCGAAAAATATTTCTCTTTTCTGTGGGCAGGATTTGAGAAGTTGCGTAAGGCCAATTACTTTAGGGAATCAAAATGCAGCGGAACTTTTCCCATATCATCTTCACCGCTATCGTGATTATCACGATCACAACTACCATTACGGGGTAACCCGTTCATACTACCATATTACCCGAACTCTTTTTGCGCTGTTATGCCAGGCATAACATCAGGCGCTTCAACATTCAATCTTCAGTAAAAATGAAAGTCATAAAATTTGGCGGATCGTCAGTCGCCACCCCGGACCGAATCAAATCGGTAATCAACATCATCAAACCGTATTCACAAAGTGATTTGGCGATTGTGTTTTCTGCGTTTGGCGGAGTTACGGATGTGCTCATTCAACTGAGTACGCTCGCGCTCGAAGGCAATACGGGTTATCGTGCCAAACTGGAAGAACTTGAAACGCGTCATCTTGATGCCGTACGAAAGTTGATCAGTGTAAAAAATCAAAGCGGAATACTCGCGCAGGTAAAAATCCAGATTAACGAGCTGGAGAATGTACTGCAAGGCGTGTTTTTGGTGAAAGAACGAACTCCGCGCACGCTGGATTACATCATGAGCTTTGGTGAACGGCTTTCGGCCTACATCATTTCCGAAGCCATGAAAGATGCGGGCCTTCCGGCCGAATACCTGGATGCCCGAAAAGTAATCCGCACCGATAATCAATTCGGATACGCCAAAGTGGATTTCGAAGCAACCAATAAACTCATTGCTGAACATTTCAAATATCATGATGCCCTGCAAATCATTACCGGATTTATTGCTACGTCTGAAAGTGGTGAAACCACAACGCTCGGAAGAAGCGGATCGGACTACACAGCAGCCATATTTGCCGGAGCATTAAAAGTTTCTTCGCTCGAAATCTGGACTGATGTTGACGGCATGATGACAGCCGATCCGCGCATGGTGAAGAAAGCATTCACGATTCCGACCATGAGTTATGAAGAAGCGATGGAACTCTCGCACTTCGGAGCAAAGGTAATCTTCCCTTCTACCCTGCTTCCAGCCATGGCACACAACATTCCGATCTGGGTAAAGAATACATTCAACCCCTCGCATGAGGGAACTCTGATCAGTGCCGAATCAACCAACGGTAAACTGATCAAAGGCATTTCCTCCATGAATGGCATCAGCTTATTGAACATTCAAGGCAGCGGCATGCTGGGTGTTGTTGGCGTGTCGATGCGTTTATTCTCAACGCTTGCCCAAGAGAAGATCAACGTAATTCTGATCAGCCAGGCTTCGTCCGAGCATTCCATTTGTATTGCAATTGAAAGTTCATCAGCCAGTCGGGCAAAAGCAGCATTGAAGCGCGAGTTTCAGCATGAGATTCAAAACGAACTTATTGACGATGTGCATGTGACGGATTCTTTATCGATTGTTGCCACAGTAGGCGATGGTATGAAGCATCATCCCGGCACCAGCGGCAGAATGTTTAGCGCACTGGGAAAAAACGGTGTTAATGTGGTAGCAATCGCACAAGGCTCGTCCGAGCGAAACATTTCCGCAGTAATCAAACAGGAAGATGTGGCGAAGGCACTGAACGTGTTGCATGACGCATTCTTTTTGTCGGACCGAAAAACTGCACACGTGTTTTTGGCGGGAACGGGGTTAATCGGTAAGGCCCTGCTCCAGCAAGTCAGGGAGCAATTCAACAAGTTATCGGATGAAAACAAACTGGAGATTCGAATCAATGGAATGGCCAATAGCAAAAAAATGCTGTTTAGTGAGCAGGGTCTTTCACTTGAGCAGGCCGTTGAGACCTTAAACGAAAACGGTGAGCCCATGAACCTCGAGACTTTCTATCAGAAAATGGTCGGCATGAATTTACCGAGTTCGATTTTTGTCGACTGTACCTCCAGTGAAGCCGTAGCCGGACTGTACGAGCGGATTCTCGATTCGAACATCTCTATCGTTACTCCGAATAAAAAGGCCAATTCCGGAAGTCAGCAGGTTTATCAGCAACTAAAAAGAACAGCACGCCAACGCGGAGTACGCTTCTTATATGAGACAAACGTGGGTGCCGGTTTGCCAGTAATCAACACCTTAAATGATTTGTTGTTGAGTGGCGACAGCGTCATTCGTATTGAAGCCGTGCTGAGCGGAACGCTGAACTTCATTTTCAGTTCCTTCAATGGCGGAAAACCCTTCAGCGAAATTGTAAAAGAAGCAAAAGAAAAAGGTTACACCGAACCCGATCCGCGTGACGATTTGAGTGGCACTGACGTAGCGCGAAAGATTTTAATTCTTTCCCGCGAATGCGGATTGTCGCTGGAGTTGGGAGATATTCCAATTCAAAATCTTGTGCCGGTCGATTGCCGGGAACAAAAAACGACCGAAGAATTTCTCCAGGCATTGCAAAAGCATGACAGTGATTTTGAAACGTTGCGAAAGGAGGCGGAATCCAAACAACAAAAACTTCGCTACCAGGCCATATTGGAGAACGGGAAAGTAAAAGTTGAACTCAAGCCGGTTGATAGTTCACATCCGTTTTATTCATTATCCGGCAGCGATAACATAATTTTACTCACTACCGAACGCTACCACGAACGGCCCATGGTGATTCGCGGACCGGGTGCCGGTGCTGAGGTGACTGCAGCCGGTGTGTTTGCAGATATCATCCGGATAGGAGTTCGGGTTTAATGGAACATATGAACAACAATAAAACTATACATGCCTATGCGCCTGCTTCGATCGGCAATGTGTCGTGCGGATTCGATGTGATGGGCATGGCGGTCGATGCTCCGGGTGATGAAGTGCTCCTTTCCCTGAATGATTCCGGAACTGTGACAATAAAGGACATTCAGGGCGATAATGGAAAACTTCCACGCAATGCTGCTGAAAATACTGCGGGCGTTGCAGTGATTGAATTCCTGAAGGCCATCGACAGTAAACATGGTGCAGAGATCACGCTCATTAAAAATCTTCCGTTAGGTAGTGGCATGGGCTCCAGCGCAGCAAGTGCTGTGGCAGCCGTTGTTGCCGTTAATCATGCACTGGGCGAACCCTTCCTGAAGGCCGACTTGCTTCCATTTGTCATGCAGGCGGAATTTGTTGCGTGTGGATCGGCCCATGCCGACAATGCAGCACCCAGCTTGTTAGGTGGATTGATTCTGATTCGCGATAATCATCCGCTGGATATTATTGAGATCCCAACCCCGGATGACTTGATGTGTGTGCTTGCCCATCCGCACGTAGAAGTGAAAACCCGGGATGCACGGCAAGTGCTGAAATCCTCGGTGCCTTTGAAAGATGCCATCACACAATGGGGCAACACCGCTGCGCTGGTAGCAGGAATGATGAAACGCGACTACGAATTAATCGGAAGATCATTACAAGATGTTGTGGCAGAGCCGGTGCGTTCTGTTCTGATTCCGGGATTTCATTCGATCAAGCAGGCAGCTATCGATGCCGGTGCATTGGGTTGTGGAATTTCCGGTTCTGGACCAACGATGTTTTCGTTTTGTAAAGGAAAAGCCATTGCAGATAACGTTGGAGCCGCCATGCAGCAGCAGTTCACACGCGTAGGATTGCAAAGCGAAGTGTATGTCTCCAAAGTAAATAAAGAAGGAGCGAGAGTGATTGACTGAAAACGATAAGCAGACCCTTCGGGAGATTCTTCGCTTCGCTCAGAATGACGACCCAAAAAACAATGAACTACTACAGTACCAATAACAAAAATTCAAAAGTCAGTCTGAAAGAAGCTGTGCTCAAAGGGCTTGCGCCCGACAATGGACTGTACATGCCTGAGTCTATCCCGTTATTACCGAATGCATTTTTCGATTCGCTTCCGGAAAAATCCTTTCAGCAGCTTGCGTATGAAGTAGCCCATGCACTTTTGAAGCAGGATGTTCCGGCTGATGAATTAAGAAAAATGGTCGAACACACGATCACGTTCGATGCTCCGCTGGTTGAAATTGAAAAAAATGTTTTCGCCATGGAGCTGTTTCATGGTCCAACTTTAGCATTCAAAGATTTTGGTGCTCGGTTCATGTCGCAGTTGTTGAGCTGGTTCGCAAAAGAAGAAAAGCGGGAGATAGTTATTCTGGTAGCAACCTCCGGTGATACGGGTAGTGCAGTAGCCAACGGGTTCCTGGGTGTGCCGGGAGTAAAAGTAGTGGTACTGTACCCATCCGGAAAAGTGAGTGACATCCAGGAGAAACAATTTACCACACTCGGGCAAAACATCATTGCGCTGGAAGTTGACGGTTCTTTCGATGATTGTCAGCGGTTGGTGAAAGAAGCTTTCCTGGATGAAGAGCTTAACAGAAAATTCTTCCTCACGTCAGCCAACTCAATCAACGTTGCACGGCTAATCCCTCAATCATTTTACTACTTCTATGCCTGGTCAAGATTGAAAGACAGAAGCAACGTGGTGTTTTCTGTTCCGAGTGGAAACTTTGGAAATCTTACCGCAGGGCTGATTGCCAAACGAATGGGTTTACCGATCAGACAGTTTATTGCTTCCACCAATTCTAATGACATTGTGCCGGAATATCTTCAATCCGGAATTTTCAATCCGAAGCCTTCGCAGGCAACCGTCAGCAACGCCATGGACGTTGGCAATCCGAGTAACTTTGCGCGCATGATGGATCTGTATGCAAACGATCTGAACAACATCAAAGCAGATATTACGGGTTATAGGTTCTCGGACGAAGAAACCAAACAAGCGATGCGTGAAGTCTGTAAAACATCAAACTACATCCTCGATCCACATGGAGCGGTTGGCTACCTGGGATTAAAGAAATATCTGGCAGAAGATACTGAAGCCACGGGAATGTTTTTAGAAACCGCGCATCCGGCTAAGTTTTTGGAAGTGGTTGAGAACACACTCGGAACTAATATTAAAATACCAGCGAATCTGAAAGGATTTTTGAAAGGCACCAAGAAGACGATCACATGTTCAAATGAATACAGCCAATTCAGATCTTGTATCTCATCGCTACTTTAGTTGGACGTGGATATGATCATCATGCCGCACCGCGTTACATCCATGTAATCGAATCTTACTACTTGTTAGTTTCAAGCGGTTTTTCAAATGAGGCTCTATCAGTATCTTTCCTACGTTCTTCTCATTCGCAAACGCATTGACCAACGATTTAGTCCTGATTGCATCAAACATAAAATTTCTCTTTTCACTTTGTGAAATGTATTTCCTTAACAAACTGTATTGCCAAAATCCCTTCTGTCCGCATTCTTCAGGGCGGTTCATTTCTCCTGGCATTGGTTCTTCGCAAACGCCATAACCAATCCACGATGGTACTTCTTTGGTTTCCTGGTTAGTCGCACTGTCTTTGTAGAAAAATGATACATCGAGCTTTTTCCCATCGTTGTGACTCAGATGAGGAAACAATGGAAATTTATTAATGAATGGGAAACTTGCGTCAAGATAATTGAGCGTTGATCCTGGGTATTTTTTGTTAACAAAGTCTGCTGTATTAAAAACAATGCGTTTCAATTCCGGCCTGACGTAATTTCGATTAAGCAGAAAAGTAAGTGCATTTGCGGGCCGTACTCCTTTTAATTCAAATAAAGGTAACGGAACTCTCCCTAATGGTTTTGCCATCGCCGGAACTATGGCAAAAACGAACAATAGGTAAACAACAAAAAAAGACCCAATCTGAATCCCGATACGTTGCCAAACACGATTAATGTTCCTATTAATCCGTGAGCCAATCATGATTGATAAGATCAGTGCAATGCCACCAACCTGAGTTAACACTGTTAAAATGAAAATCATGGCAATAATTCCAAATGCCGATATCACTCTTACCAATTTCTTCATGACAATTAATTGCTCCGCTATCTACCAAACGTGTTGTTTATAAAATCTGTTGCGTCAAACTAACAGCCGTAAGCACAAACTTTTTCAAATAATCCTTTACATAAGGCGTCCAAAGTTTCATATTAGCAGCTAGAACCATCCGGAGGTTATATCCATTCCGGCAAGCCGTCCTGACGATACTGTCAGGACGGTTTTGTTTTAAATAGGCCATAACAAACTAACGCTTGTTATTTAAGCATGTCGCAACAGAAAACAATTTTTGAAAAGATCTGGGACAATCACGTTGTAAAACGTGCTGACGGTTACCCGGATGCTGTCTTTATCGACCGTCATTTCATTCACGAAGTAACCAGTCCGCAGGCATTCGATGGGCTTCGCAAACGCGGCATTGGTGTATTCAACACGAAGCGTACCACGGCAACAGCCGATCACAACGTTCCTACCAAAGATCAGCACCTGCCGATTAAAGAAGCCTTATCGCGACACCAGGTAGAAACACTCCGCAAGAACTGCGCTGAGTTTGGCGTAGAACTATATGACCTCGGCCATCCCTTCCAGGGAATTGTGCACATCATCGGACCTGAGCTCGGGTTAACCCTTCCGGGGATGACCATCGTGTGTGGCGACAGTCATACTTCCACGCACGGAGCGTTCGGTAACGTAGCCTTCGGTATCGGAACATCGGAAGTTGAGCAAGTGCTGGCAACACAATGCATTCTGCAATACAAGCCTAAAACCATGAAGATTGAAATCAATGGCAAGCTTGGCAAGGGCGTGGTCAGCAAAGACATTATTCTCTACATCATCTCCAAAATATCCGCCAGCGGTGCAACCGGTTACTTCGTGGAGTATGCCGGAGACGCCATCCGGTCGCTTTCCATGGAAGCACGGATGACCATCTGCAACATGAGTATTGAAATGGGTGCCCGGGGCGGACTGATTGCACCGGATGAAACAACCTTCAATTACATCAAAGGAAGAAAGTTTGCTCCGCAAGGGGAAGCGTTCGATAAAGCGGTTGAAGAATGGAAAAAACTGAAGACCGATGAAGGCGCAAAATACGATACGGTACTCACCTTCGATGCTGCCGACATCGCTCCGATGATAACCTACGGTACAAACCCGGGCATGGGCATGAAAGTTACCGACCGGATTCCAACAGCGAATGAGTTAAAAGAACTTAACGAACAGGTTTCGTTCAAGAAGTCGCTCGACTACATGGGTCTTGAGCAGGGATCGCAACTACTCGGCAAAGCCATCGACTATGTATTTATCGGAAGTTGCACGAATGCGCGGATTGAAGACTTGCGTGAAGTTGCCGCGATGGTGAAAGGCAAAAAGAAAGCTGCCGGAGTTGAGGTTTGGGTTGTGCCCGGATCGAAACAGGTTCAGGAGCAAGCCAAGAAAGAAGGGCTAGATAAAATTTTTGAAGCCGCAGGTTTCGAATTGCGCGAACCGGGTTGCTCGGCTTGTCTCGGAATGAACGAAGACAAAATTCCGGCAGGTAAATATTGTATCAGTACCTCTAACCGGAACTTCGAAGGTCGTCAAGGTCCTAAGTCAAGAACATTTTTAGCGAGTCCGCTCAGCGCAGCGGCTGCCGCGATTACCGGTAAAGTGACTGACGTTCGGGAGTTTTAAACCCCTCACCCTCGAAAAATTAGGATGAGGAAACAACAGAAATATGAGTAAAGAAAAATTTCATATGCTAATCTCACCCGCTGTTCCGATCGCAGTGGAGAATATTGATACCGATCAGATCATTCCTGCACGCTTCTTAAAAGCGACTACGCGCGAAGGTTTTGGCGACAACCTGTTCCGCGACTGGCGATATGACGGGAACAATAATCCGATTGCCGATTTCCCTTTAAATAATCCGGCTTACTCAGGAAAAATCCTGGTAGCAGGCAAAAACTTCGGCTGCGGCAGCAGTCGTGAGCATGCCGCGTGGGCAATCTATGATTATGGCTTCCGCGTTGTTGTGTCAAGCTTCTTTGCTGACATCTTCAAAAACAATGCATTGAACAATGCCGTACTGCCCGTTGTGGTGTCCGATCAATTTTTGAACGAGTTATTGGAAACGATTCAACGTGATCCGAAAACGGAAGTAACGGTTGATCTCGAAAACCAATTCATCAGTTTCAACGGAAAAAAGGAAAGCTTCCAGATTAACGCATACAAAAAGACCTGTTTAATGAATGGGTATGATGACATCGATTACTTACTCAGCCTGAACACGGAGATCAAAGCATACGACACAGCACACGCATGAAGAAAAAGATAGTCATACTGCCAGGAGACGGAATCGGAAAAGAAGTAACAGCCGAAGGAAAGAAGGTTCTGGAAAAGATCGGTGAGGTCTTCGGACATGAGTTTACATTCGAAGAAGCAGAGATCGGTCACGATGCCATCGAGGCAACCGGAAACCCGTTGCCGGATGAAACGCTCATCAAACTGAAGAACTGTGATGCAATTCTGTTTGGAGCCGTAGGCCATCCAAAATATGATAACGACCCAACGCTGAAAGTACGGCCGGAACAAGGCCTGCTGAAAATGCGCAAGGAACTTGGATTATATGCGAATCTTCGGCCGATCAAATTGTTTGATGAACTCCTCGAAGCTTCCAGCATCAAACCTGAAATTCTGAAAGGTTCTGATATTCTCTTTTTCCGCGAGTTGACAGGCGATGTGTATTTCGGAGAAAAAGGCCGTAAGGATGAAGGCAAAACAGCGTATGACCTGATGATTTATCAGAAATACGAGATTGAGCGCATTGCACATAAAGCATTTAAGTCAGCACAAACCCGCGGCAAAAAAGTTACCTCGGTCGATAAAGCTAACGTGCTCGAAAGCTCACGCTTGTGGCGCGAAGTAGTGAACGAGGTAAGCAAACAATATCCGGATGTAAAACTGGAACACCAGTTCATTGATGCTGCCGCGATGAAGCTGATTCAGAATCCGAAAAGTTTCGATGTGGTGTTAACCGGAAACTTGTTTGGCGATATTCTCACGGACGAGGCTTCCCAGATCGCAGGATCGATGGGCATGCTGGCATCGGCATCCATCGGTGACACGGTTGGTTTGTATGAACCGATTCACGGCAGTGCACACGACATCACCGGAAAAGGAATTGCGAATCCACTGGCATCAATCCTCTCGGTGGCGCTCATGCTTGACATTTCATTCGGGTTAAAAACCGAAGCGGATGCAGTTATCAGTGCCGTTGAACAAACGTTGAGAGACGGCTGGCGCACAACGGACATCGCGGATGGAAAAACCGCATCTAATAAAGTTTTAAACACCCAGAAAATGGGTGACACCGTGATCAGCAAACTGACAAAAAACACTGAAGCGATAAACATGACTGCGCTGAACACCGCAACCTATATCGCATCAACATCCATTCATTAACAACATTCTATAACCTAAAGGTATGGCTAAGAAAATTGAAATCTTCGACACAACCCTCCGCGATGGCGAACAAGTACCAGGCTGCCAGTTAAAAACAGAGGAAAAGGTTATCATCGCACGCGAGCTTGAAGCACTTGGCGTGGATGTGATTGAAGCCGGTTTCCCGATTTCAAGTCCGGGAGATTTTCTTTCGGTGGTTGAAATCTCCAAAGCCGTAAAGGAACCTGTCGTATGCGGACTTACCCGTTCGAAGAAAGAAGATATTGATGTTGCTGCTGAAGCATTGCGTCATGCGAAACGCGGAAGAATCCATACCGGTATTGGCTCATCCGATGTTCACATCCTCCACAAATTCCGTAGCACGCGCGAACAGGTACTGGAGCAAGGTGCATGGGCAACCCAATATGCGAAAGACAAAGGCTATGAAGTTGAATTTTATGCAGAAGATGCCGGCCGCGCTGATCTGCCATTCCTGGCAAAACTGGTTGAAGCCGTAATCGCTGCAGGCGCTGACGTGGTAAACATTCCGGATACAACAGGGTATTGCCTGCCACATTTATACGGAAAGCGTATCCAGTATTTAATGGAGAATGTGAAGAACATTGATAAGGCTGTGATTTCTGTGCATTGTCACAATGACCTGGGGATGGCTACCGCGAATACCATTTCCGGTTTGATCAACGGTGCGCGCCAGGCAGAAGTAACAATCAACGGTATTGGTGAGCGTGCCGGAAACACTTCGCTTGAAGAAGTAGCAATGACACTAAAAGTTCATAAAGACCTTGATCTCTATACCAATATTAAATCGGAACGCATTTTTGAATTGAGTCATCTCGTTTCAAGTATGATGCGAATGCCCGTACAGGCAAACAAGGCTATTGTCGGGCGTAATGCATTTGCACATTCATCGGGCATTCACCAGGACGGATTCCTAAAGCACGCTGAGAACTATGAAATCATCAATCCGGCGGATGTGGGTGTTCCTTCTTCATCGATTGTGCTTACGGCAAGAAGCGGTCGCGCAGCACTAAAGCACCGTGTTGAGTTGCTGGGGCACAGTGTGGAGGGCGCACAACTGAATATGCTCTACGAAAACTTCCTCATTGTTGCCGATGAGAAAAAAGAAGTTAACGATGACGATTTGCTTGTGCTGGTAAACAGCCAGGAAGTGTTGAGCCGATAATTATTTACAAACTTCGTTTAGCTGTTTCACAAAATCTTCCATTGCATCCCAGGAGACCACAACGGCCCGGGAGCAACCAGAGTTGAGCGAAAGCGCCTGATCTCGAAAATTGTCTTTATTGAGCGCAACTACTTTCCCGGTCCGGGTATCGAACACGAGATACTCTTTCTTATTGATTTCAATCCCGCCCAGTACTTCACTGACCACCTGACCTGCGTTTGCGGCATTTTCGATAGAGGTGTTTAAATCCTCGCCACGCTTAAGGCTTCGTGCAAGTGCACGCTGGGCGGCATCTTTCGCCAATGAGTCGGCTATGTGGTTCTTAACAGACGTAAAAAATTCGTTTTCAACCTTCGAATACGGATTCCGACTTAGCCTGAATCTTCCATCCACGAGTCTTAACAGGTAGCCATCCACGTATCCGTCCCAGATATTCATCTTCCCATCAATCTGCTGACCGAACTCTGCGAGCTTGCCGCCCTTGAAGATTGAGGCCACATCCGATCCATCCGGTAAAAAGCCAATATTGTAAACAAAGAAGTCATAGTCGCTGAAATCCCGGAACTGTGCCACTTTACCCGTGAGTTTTTCACCCGTTGGCAAAATGATATAACCGGGTTGAAAATTTTTCTGCGGGTTTTTAAAGTCGTTGGGATATTTTTTTTCAAATACCTGCGGATCAAGTGCTAAGGATTTAATCTGTGCAGCCGCAATTTCCTTCTTATCCTCACCTGTATTCACCTTTACGCGCAAGAGGCTCGTCTCATCTTTCTTTCTGAAAAAGGTAATCTTACCCTTCACTTCGGTACCATCGTTTAATGTAACGGTTCCTTTGTATCCCTGACTGGATTGGGTATTCCCGAGCAGGTTTGGATACGCAATGGAGTTATAATCGATGGGTGTAACATTACGAACGATTACCTGCTGGGCTTGAACTGCAATCGAGCAGAGCACCAGCATTGACATCAGAAAAATTTTCATGGGTGGGAGTTTCTGAAAGATACTCTTTTTAGAGGCTAACTTTTAACTTTCTCCAGGAATCCGGCCGGGATTGAGGCAACCTTTCGTTTCTCGTAGTCAAAAAAGACCATTCCAGTCTTACCGATCGCCACATCTTTACCGGTTGCTTTGTTGCGAAGGCGATAGTGCATATCGAATCCGTACTTGTTAAAATCGCTTATCGCGATGTCGATACGTAAGACATCCCCTAAGAACGCTTCTGTTTTATAAACGATGGCAGAGTCGGCCACGAGGTGACCGACCTGCCCTTCGAAGTGTAATTCATTTTGATATCCCAGACTCCTGTAAAACTGAATCCTGCCCTCCTGCATGATCGTCAGGATCGAGTCGTTGCCAACATGATTTCCATAATTCAGATCAGACGCGCGAACGCTAAGTTCACACGTAAATCGTACTTCTGCTGGGAAATCAAGTTGAAGGCGAGGCATAGAATTTTACCGTTTCTTAATTGCCTGATAAACAAAATAAAAAATGCTTGACACAGCAAGAAATATCAGCGCTGGTATGATCTCCTCTTTTTTAAGATTTGATAAAAACCAGCACGTGGCTGCTAATGCAGCAATCGGAACAGCAACTCCTCCTGGAATATTAAAAGACGCTTCACGATTTACATTTCTGAGTTTGATGGTCGCGAAGATTATTCCGAGATAAATAAGGAGCAGGGCCGTGCTGGCCATGGTCGCCAGTTCGCGAAAACCTCCGCTAACGGAAAGAACAAATGCAGTGAACGTATACACAATCACCGACCAGTAAGGCGTAGAATACTTCGGGTGAACTTTTGCAAGGAATTTAGGCAATACACCGTCCCGCGCTCCTGCAAATAACAGCCGCGAAGAAGCTAAAATATCTCCGCTCACCAACCCAAAGCATGAAATCGCTGCGCCCGCGATAAGCATACTCACACCAAATTGGCCGATCGACTGCTCAGCAACTTTTGCCAGCGGAGCTTCTTTATAAATCGCGAGATCAGGTCCCAAAACACCTTGTGCTACCAGATGAATCGACAGGTAAATAACAAAAACCAAAAATGCGCCCGTCAATAATCCGATCGGAATGGTGCGTACGGGATTCCGGATTTCCCCGGAAGCATTTAATGCTGTTTCTGCTCCTCCACCGAACGCAAAAAATAAAAGAAGTGAAACAGATCCCAACTGCCCGATGGGTGGAAAACCATCCCAACTGTAGTTTTTGAAATCAATCATGAAACATCCTACTACGATCAACACGACAAGCGGAAGTATTTTGGCGATTGTGTTAATCTCCACCAGTCGAACACCCTGCTTTACTCCACGAACATTAATCCACCCGATGAACAAAAAGACCGCGGCCATCAATGCAACCCGCGCATAAGGCAACTTCAATACCGGAAAGAAAATTGAAAGACTATCAACAAGCAGATTTGTAACGGCAGCATCGGCCATCACCGCATAACCAAACCAGTACAACGAGTTAATTAAAAAACCAACGAAAGATCCGAACGCCTTTTCAACATATACATACGCGCCTCCGGTTGACGTGAACTTTGTGCCCAGCGATACGAAACAAAGCAGCATGAGCATGAGCAGCGTAACACATATAATATATGCCATCCACGAAGCCGTGCCCAGCTTCGCGGCCACATCGGCCGGAAGTGCAAAAATGCCGGCACCAATGGTGAGATTGATCGTGCCAAGGATGAGCGCCCGTGTTCCGATGATTCGCTTTAGTCCTTCACTTGCAGGTTGAGTCACAGGCGGCTTTTTGTTGAAATGTAGCGAATTTTTGAACTGTTTTCAGCAAGAAACAGGTTTCAAACCAGGTTGCACGGCACGCATCTTTACAGCACAAAATCAATAATTTTATGACCGTGGCAGATCAGGAAATCAACTATCAGCGTATTGAACAGGCGATCCTTTACCTGGAAAAAAATTTTCAGCGTCAGCCTGAACTGGATGAAGTTGCCGAACAGGTTCATCTTTCACCGTTCCATTTTCAACGGATTTTTACCGAGTGGGCTGGTATCAGTCCGAAACGGTTTTTACAATTCCTCACCGTTGACTTTCTCAAAGAAAAACTGACAGAAAGCAAAAACCTGGTAGAAGCCGCTGAGTCGGCAGGACTATCCGGACAATCGCGCGTGTATGATTTGTTCACGACATTGGAGGCTGTAACGCCACAAGAATACAAACTCAAAGGTTCAGGTATTCGCATTGAGTATGGAATTCATGAAACTCCATTCGGATCATGCCTGATCGGAGTTACCGAACGCGGCATTTGCTGGTTGTCGTTCATTCAACCGGATGAAGATGTGTTTCGCAGTATCGGGGAGATGAAACAGCACTGGAACAATTCGGTATTCTATCAAAACGATGCCTACACAAATAGCTTTGTTCAGAAAATTTTCCCCTCACCCCTTCCACTTGCCCAGAGAAGAGGGATGTCGGAAGGACAGGGCGATAAACTTCATGTGTTCGTGAAGGGTACAAATTTTCAAATTAAAGTCTGGGAAGCACTGCTTAAAATTCCCATGGGACAGGTTACAACCTACCAGGGCATCGCGCAACAAATCCAAAGTCCGAAAGCGATGCAAGCTGTCGGTTCGGCTGTCGGCTCCAATCACATTGCATACCTCATCCCGTGCCATCGCGTGATCCGCAAGGATGGAATTCTTGGTGAGTACCGCTGGAATTCAACCCGCAAAAAAGGCATAATAGGCTGGGAAATGGCGAAAATCCATTCATAAATGCTGGTTGAATGGCGTGACAAATGTGTCGGTAGAGACGTAAAATTTTACGTCTCTACATTAATCAAAACGTAATCACAACCATTTTACATACATTTACGTAATTAATCATACCATTATGAAAGGCACCAACCTTGGAGAATTTGAAGAGCTCGTATTGCTCACCATTGCAGCGTTAATGACTGAAGCATACAGCGTAGCGATTTGTGATGAGCTTGAAAAACAAACCGGACGTTCGGCCAAGCTGGGTGTTGTGCATGCGGTGTTGAATAGACTGGAGGAAAAGGGGTTTGTGAAAAGCAAACTGGGCGAAGCCACCAGTACACGCGGTGGAAAGCGCAAACGCTACTACTCAATAACGGCCGCTGGCAAATCAGCATTACTGAAAGCGAAAGAAGTACGCGATAATCTCTGGAATATGATTCCCGGCATGTCATTGAAAAACATCTGATGGAATCGCAAAAGAACATTAAACCTCCACGATGGGCCGAAAAATTTCTGTCGTGGTACTGCCGGCCCGAGTTGCTGGAGGATTTACAGGGCGATTTGAATGAGTATTTCTATCGCAATGTGAAATCGAAGGGAGCTTCTCGTGCACGACTCATTTACATACTCGATGTTTTAAAATTCTTAAGGCTTTATACCGTACGAAAACCTGAATTCATCAACCTCTTAATCAACTGGATTATGTTAGGCAGCTATGTAAAAACCTCCGGGCGCAGCATCATGCGCAACAAATTGTTCTCGGCCATCAATATTGTCGGACTGTCGGTAAGTATGGCAGTAGGCCTGCTCATGATCGGAATCATGGCCGACCTGTTTTCGTATGATCGCTTCCACGAAAATCACGATCGCATCTACCGCATCACGAGCCGGTATCAATGGTTGGAAAATGTCAACGAACAGGGCAACGCGTCTAACTCCATGACAGTTGGCAAAGCCATGCAGGAAAGTTTCCCGGAAGTTGAAAAGACTGCAGTTTTACACACCGGATTCGGGGGCGATCTTCAGTTCGGGGAAACAACTGTTCCACTCAATGGCTTATGGGCAAACGAGTCGATGTTCGATGTGTTTTCATTCGAACTGATTGAAGGTAATCCCGCAACTGCGTTGAAGCAGCCTTTTTCAGTAGTTCTCACGGAGACGTCTGCAAAAAAACTATTTGGCGATGCAAATGCGCTGGGTAAGAGCGTAACGATCAACAAAGACCGGCAATACACGATCACCGGAATCATGAAAGATATTCCGCGGTTCTCGCATATGAAATTTGATCTACTGGGTTCAATCAGTACCCGGGAAATCACAAAAGAAGATGATCACGAGTGGAAGTGGGACAATATTTGGAGCACGTATGTATATGTGCTGATGCATAAAAATTCCGATATGGATGCATTTCAGAAAAAACTGGATGCTTATGCGCGCAAGAACGACAATGTAGTTCCAAATGTTAAGGTTTATCTCGCATACCAGCCGATAACCGATATTCTCGTGGGCGAAGATTTAAACAACCAGATTGGCGCCACCTTTGGTAAAATCACGCTCTGGATTTTCATAGCGATCACGGGAGTAATTCTGCTCTCAGCAGCCTTTAATTATACTAATCTTTCAATCGCACGCTCGTTAAGACGATCTCGCGAAGTGGGCGTACGCAAGATTATTGGCGCAGTGAAAAGTCACATCATCGGACAGTTTGTGGTGGAGTCAATTATCATTTCACTGATGGCGTTGGTGTTTGCGTTCGGTTTATTCGTTCTTCTGAAGCCACATTTGCTGAGTTTACAGGGAGATTTGAGGGAGTTATTAACGCTAGACATTTCTCCGGCACTGATCGGCTACTTCGTTCTTTTCGCGATTGTGATCGGGGTTATGGCTGGTTTTATGCCAGCACTTTTCTTCGCCAAAATAAATGCTGTAAAAGTGCTTAAGGACGTTTCGAGTGTCCGCGTGTTCCGAAAGGTTACCATGCGCAAGGTGTTAATAGTGTTCCAGTACTGCATTTCGATCATCTTCATCACATCGATGCTGATTCTCCACAAGCAGTATAAACATTATCTCGCCTATGACCTTGGCTTTACTACCGAGAATATTGTCAATGTAAGCCTGATGGGTAATAAAGCCGATCCCCTCATTGCGGACTTAAAGACATTACCCGAAGTACAAAATATTTCGCGATCGAGGCTTATTGCCAGCACGGGCAACTACTGGGGAACTAATATGAAATCGGATAAAGATCCGACCGATTCGGCATTGGTGTGGCACAATTTCATTGACGAGAACTATCTCCCGCTGCACGATTTTAAAATACTTGCCGGGACAAACTTCCCGGCAAAACCCGACAGTGCAATTGAAACAGAGATCATCGTCAACCAAAGCGTTCTTAAACGGTTTAACATCGCCAGTCAGATTCCCTCCGAGGCAATCGGTGAAACCGTTCGACTTGATAACAAAAAAGTCACAATCATCGGTGTCGTGAGCGACTTCTCCTATGGGAAAGCCGATAGCCAGAATTCGAAGGAAGTGATTTTTAGATATGGGAAAAAGGAAGCCGACTATCTGAACATCCGGTTCCTTGCGAATACCAATTGGACTGACACTCGGGCTAAAATGGAAGCGATTTGGAAAAAACACGATCCTGTGCATCTCATGCATGCCAAGCTTTACACCGATCAGATCAAAGAGGGTTTTGACGGACTCGAAGCATCCATCAAACTCGCCACGTTTATGGCCGCTATGGCAATCTGTATTTCGTCTTTGGGACTGCTGGGGATGGTCGTGTTTACAACTGAGACGCGCCTGCGTGAAGTGAGCATCCGAAAAGTGTTGGGCGCCAGTGAAGGCAAACTGATATTTCTGTTAGGCCGCAGTTTTATTGTTTTATTGGTGATTGCTACCGCTATTTCACTGCCGGTCACTTACCTCTTCTTCGAAAAAATTCTGCTCGTGCAAATCGGTAATCACACAGCAATCGCTCCGTTTGAAATGTTTGCAGGCGTGATTGGAATCCTCTTCCTGGCTGCACTGCTGATTGGATCTCAAACTTTTAAGGTAGCCCGTGCAAACCCGGCCGATGTGTTGAAGAACGAATAATCCCCATAAACACGTAGAGGCGCAAGATGTTGCGCCTCTACCCGTTTAACGGGAATTTATTTTTTGTTTTCCGCCTCGAACGAGATGGAAGTTGAATTCACGCAATAGCGCTGTCCTGTAACAGTTGGACCGTCATCAAAAATGTGACCTAAATGCGATCCGCATTTCGCACACAATATCTCGGTGCGAATCATTCCATGTGAAGTGTCGCGCACTTGCTTGATTTTTCCGCCCTCGATCTCGCGGTCAAAGCTGGGCCATCCGCAATTTGAATCGAACTTCATATCAGAAGTAAACAATTCGTTACCGCAGGCTGCACATTTATACATTCCCTTGTCTTTGTGCAGATAAAATTTTCCGGAGAACGGACGGTCAGTTCCCTTTTCACGAAGCACGTAGTATTGTTCAGGAGTCAGAATTTTTTTCCACTCTTCTTCTGTGCGGTTTATCTCAAGTTTGTTTTCCATAGCTTTTTCTTCTTTTTGAGGAGTTGCCGGTTTATTCTGGCTGTTGCCTGAACATGCGGCAAGCAATCCTACAGCAAGCATTAATCCAATTTTACCAAAATTTCGCATAGTGATCGGTTTTACTATGATCAATATACGGTAAACAACCCTCAGGCGGATTTAGTTTTATGGGATTTCCGCCTGATTGTCGCCTGCAAGACGAACCGGAACTTTTACTAGCTGTTTCACGTATCATAACCGACTGATATATTTGCATCGATCAATACAATGGCATTAACCGCGAAACAGATCGAAAAAATTTCAAAAGCCTTGGGCGATACGAACCGGCTCAAGATTTTACAGCACATTTCAAAAAAAGGTGGCTGTGGCGCTTGTTCCGATATCCAGGAAGAAAGTGATTTGGCGCAGCCTTCTGTCAGCCATCATATTAAGGTGCTCATCGAGGCAGGCCTTATCGAACCCGAAAAAGAAGGCAGAAATCACAAATACAACCTGAACGAGAAGGTTTTGAAGGATTACACCGCGTCTATCGGGGCACTCAAATTCACCTGAAAAAATTTTTGAAAAAATATATTGAAGAATTTCAATGTATCAATGAACTAAAAATAAGCCGTTCGCGTCTTACTTGATAGAAGCCCTGAAAAAGGCTTTAACGCTCAAAAATCAATCGAAACATTTAAATATATCACTTAATCAATACTGGCTATGAGTTCAAAACCCGCACTAACCGCTTACCAGCTCGGCAGCACCGAATTACAGAATCGCATCGTGATGGCGCCTATGACGCGCAGTCGCGCATTAAATAACATTCCCAACGAATTGATTGCCGAATACTATGCGCAGCGCGCATCCGCCGGCCTGATCATAACGGAAGGAACTTCTCCATCGCCCAACGGACTTGGCTATGCACGCATCCCCGGAATATTTTCAGCCGATCAGGTGAAGGGTTGGAAAAAAGTTACATCTGCTGTGCATAAAAACGGTGGAAAAATCTTTGTTCAGCTGATGCACACCGGTCGCGTAAGCCATGCACTGAATCTGCCGGAAGGCGCAACGGTACTCGCCCCATCAGCCGTGCCGTTACCCGGCGAAATCTGGACCGACCGTGATGGCATGGTGCCCTATACACCCGCCAAAGCACTGACTGGCGAACAATTGCTGGAAGCTAAGCGCGAATTTGTACACGCTGCAAAAAATGCGATTGAAGCCGGCTTCGATGGAGTTGAACTTCATGCAGCCAATGGCTACCTGCTCGAGCAGTTTCTGTCGCCTCATACCAACCAGCGCACCGACAACTACGGTGGCGGAGTTGAAAATCGTGCAAGGTTTGTGTTGGAAGTTGTGAAAGAAGTGGCCGATGCAATCGGAAGCGATAAAACTGCTATCCGGTTGTCGCCCTTTGGAACCAATAACTACATTCAAAACTACCCGGGTGTTGACGTCATGTACAGCTACCTGGCGGAAGAACTTGACAAACTTCAGATTGCATACCTGCACATCAACGATCAGAGTACCGGGAACAAACCGGAAGTAATCAATCTGGTAAAAGAGGTGATTCGTAAAAAATTCGCGAACACATTGATGATCTCCGGTGGTCATACGCTCTTCAGTGCTGAAGAAGCAATTCAATCGGGAATTGCAGACCTCGTGTCGTTTGGCAGACCGTTCATTACGAACCCCGACCTGGTAAATCGGTTCCATAAAAATCTTCCGCTCAATATTAAGCTTGATTCAAGAACCTTATACTCAAATGATGCAAAAGGGTATACTGACTATCCTGTATTTGAAGAAGAGCTTTTAAGTGCCTAAAAACAACCCCCCAACTTTTCTAAAACTGAATCATCATGTCATCAAAAATAAAAACTATCGCAACCACCGTAACACGCTCGTTACTTGGACTCATTTATCTGTTCTTCGGACTGAATTTCTTTCTTCATTATCTGCCCACACCTCCGCCACCGGCTCAGCCGGGAGCCGCGGAAAGTTTTTTAGGCGGATTGTTTCAGGCGGGATATTTCTTTCCCATGGTGAAGGGACTGGAAGTGCTGTTAGGCGGATTCCTTCTGCTGAATTTTCTAACACCCTTATCCTTAATTATACTGGCACCCATTAGCCTGAACATTCTGTTGTTTCACTTGTTTTTGGCTCCGGCCAACGTGTCGATCGCAATATTGATCGTAGTGTTGCACGTGTTCTTGTTTTGGGCATACCGGAAAAATTATCAAAGTATTTTCGATGCGAAAATCCTGTTGACATAAGATCAAACCAAACTCCTTATAAAAATGAAAAGCCCAGTCCTGACGGAGCTGAGCTTTTCTGCTTTATAGGATACCTGTAGATTAATACGGCTCTGAACCGGTATTAGGTCCCATAAAGCTCCCCCAGTAGTTATATGTCTTTTCCATCACGTGCGAGTTTGTTTCAGGCCAGTGATTCTTGTCGAAGCCTGGAGCATTTTCAAGAACTTCCTTTTTCTGATTCAAAATAAAGGCGTGACGGCTTGTATCAATTGTTAGTGCTTTAAATGGAACTGCGAAGTATTTTTCGCCAATTCCCAAAAATCCTCCGAATTCAACCACAACGTATTCGATGCGACCATCCTGAAGATTCACCATAATCTCACGGATTTCACCAAGATTTTCGTCCAGATTATTGTAAACTTTATCGCCAATAATGGAAGACGATGTCAGGTATTTCACAGGGGTGTTTGCATAATGTCCCTCATGATTTTTGCCCGTCATGTTATCTCTGTCCAGTGTTGTCGTTGCCATAATCGATTGATTTCGTTGGTATGTTGGCAACTATCAGACCACGCGAAAAATTGCGTTTTTAGAAGATTGGACGGGTATAGATTCAACAAAATGGTGTGACACGTGTGGAAATCGTGGAAATAACTTCCCACTTTTGATTGATGAAGAAGAAAGAGTGCCCGGCCTGCGCGATGGAAGTTGATACGGGCAGCCGTATTTGCCCGATTTGCGGCTACGAGTTTACGCCCACGGGAGGTGGAAGGCGCTGGATAGCAATTGCGTTATTGGTACTGATTATAATCGCGCTGTTATACAGATTGCTTTGATCAACCTTTCAACACCAGCTGATAAGCTTCTTTATAATGCTTGATCAGGTTCGACCAATCGAACAGTGACGAGTTATTTTCCACATTGTTCCGCTGCATGATACGCTCACGCCTCGACTGGTTCACAAATTTGTACATGACCTCCGTAAGCTGGTTTGCGGAAAATTCGAACGTGCGCTTGCCGCGCTCAATTACATGCAAGCCATACTGATCGTGTTCCGGCAAATGCCGCAACAGGTAATCGCCAAAACCCGACAGGTCACTGGTAATAGACGGAACACCGCTTGCCATACATTCCAAAGGAGTATATCCCCACGGCTCATAGTAGCTCGGGAACACACCCAGGTGACAACCCCGAACAAACTGGTGATATTCCATCCCGAATAACGGACTGCTGGTAGTGATAAAGTCCGGGTGATAAACAATCTTCACGGGATCTTTTGGACTGTTCAGCAACTTGTGCGCAGTCAGGTACTGTAAGATATCGTCCTGCGATTCATTTATGAGGTTATGCGTAACCACTGCGGGGTTTGTTTTTGTCTTCCACGCCTGGATGGTTCTGCGGTAACGCAATTTCCAGTATTCATCTACAAACTCGTTCAGATTTGGAAGCTGATTGTCGGTACGTGTAGTGCTTTCGTAAAAAAGTTTTTTGCCAATCTGCTTTTCAATGGCATCGCATGTCTGCGAGATTTCCTGCATCATCGCCATCGCCTGCAATACTTCCGGTTTAATGCTGTAGAAGTCACGTTTCGTCACAAAGAACATGACCACCGTAAGATCAGCCTTTTCCTTTTTCAGGCGCTGATTCAGGCGACTCAATGCCTCAAGCGTCAGGTCAAAGCCTTTGTTCTTGTATTCGTACCGGCCGGATGTAAACAGGTATATCGTTTTGTTCAGATCAAATGAATAGGAATGAAAAAAGTGCGACATCACGAACTCGTGAATCTCTTCCTTGTAGCGCAAGTGCAGGTTCTGAAACTCATGCAACGCCTCAAACCGCTCGATGTTCAACCCGTTCGGTAGAATTACTTCCGGTTTTCGTTTGAGCAAATGCTTGCATTCGCGGGCAGTAACTTCACTTACCGTGGTGAGCACGTCTGCATTTTGAGCGCAGGCATATTCAATACTTGCTTCCGACTCAACACCAAATTTTTTCGCCTCATCGCGCCAGTTGAAAAACGGCAGGTGCGCATAAAACAATGGCGAGTTGATGGCCAGATGCCTTCCCAACTGCGTGGCGTGCGTGGTGAACACCGTTTTCACGCGCATCTTTTCTTTCTTCATATCAAGGATCGGCAAACCCGCCATCCATTCATGAAAGTGGCCAATGATACGCTGATCAGCAGGCGCGAGCGCTACAAGCTCATCAAAAAACAGCTTGGTTAAATAACTGAAGGCAACCACCTGATCAATCAGTGCATGCTGCGTTGGTGTGCCGATGGAATGATTCTTCCAGAGTAAATACTTAACAACGTTCAGTGCTTTATCCTGAACAGCATTCGGATTCAATAATACAACGCGCGGTTTACCGGTAATCAACCAGGTGGCATATTGCACATCGTAGCCTTTCTTTCGCAACGCGGCCGCGGCCTGTCCGAATATATCTTGTGCATCATCCAGCGGTTCCAGCTCGGCCTGAATATTCCGGTTTACGTACGGTCCGATCATACAGTAGTTACCACCCGCGTAATCAACCATACAGGGCGCTTTGGAACGGATCACCGTGTAAATTCCTCCAACCTGATTACAAACCTCCCACGCAGCTTCCACAACTAATGCGTTGGGAAATTGCTTCGCTACCTGTGCTCCCTTTTTTGACATTTTATAAGCCAGAATGGCCGTTTTTACCAGCTAAATCTATCAAAATAAATGTCAAAATTTCTGATTCGGGGAGTTTAAGCGCTATGGATTACGTTTTGATGTCATAGTCGCGAGAGCAAAACATATGAACTTCGAAAAATTTACAATTAAGTCGCAGGAGGCTTTACAAAAGTCGGCCGAGATTGCCATGAGCAAACAGCAACAGGCAATTGAACCCGGTCATTTGCTGAAAGCGATCCTGGAAGTTGATGAAAACGTATCGAACTACGTATTCAAAAAGCTTAACGTGAACGAGACTATCCTCGTAAACAAGCTTGACGAGATTTTAAATTCTTATCCGCATGTAAGCGGGCAGCAACCGTATTTATCAAACACAACCAACCAGGTTCTGCAAAACGCAGAAAAAGAGTTGCGTGAATTCAAAGACGAGTATATTTCGGTTGAACACTTGTTGCTGGCATTACTCGCGACCAAAGACAAAGTATCTAACATCTTAAAGGACGCAGGCTTTGAACGTGCCGGTTTGATAAAAGCGATCAAAGAACTACGTGGCGGTTCAAAAGTTACCGATCAAAACGCGGAAGCGAAGTATAAATCACTTGAACGCTATTCCAAAAATTTGAACGATCTGGCAAAAAACGGCAAGATCGACCCGGTAATCGGTCGCGATGAAGAAATCAGGCGCGTGTTGCAAATTCTGTCGCGCAGAACGAAGAACAACCCGATTCTGCTGGGTGAACCTGGCGTGGGTAAAACTGCGATTGTAGAAGGCATGGCGCAACGGATTGTTGATGGAGACGTTCCTGAAAATCTGAAAGATAAAATTCTGGTATCGCTCGACATGGGCTTACTCGTGGCGGGTGCAAAATATAAAGGTGAGTTTGAAGAACGTTTGAAAGCGGTTATCAAAGAAGTGACCGACTCGAACGGACAGATCATCCTCTTTATTGATGAGATCCATACGCTAATTGGTGCCGGTGGCGGTGAAGGTGCAATGGACGCAGCAAACCTGCTGAAGCCGGCTTTGGCTCGCGGTGAGCTTCATACAATCGGTGCAACAACCTTAAAAGAGTATCAGAAGTATGTAGAAAAAGACAAAGCGCTCGAACGCAGATTCCAGGCGGTAATGGTTGATGAACCTTCTGTCGAGGATTCAATTTCCATCCTTCGCGGGATAAAAGATAAGTACGAGTTGCACCATGGTGTACGCATTAAAGACGATGCAGTAATTTCTGCAGTGGAGCTTTCGAGCCGTTACATCAGCGACCGTTTTCTTCCCGACAAAGCAATCGACCTGATGGATGAAGCAGCAGCAAAGCTGCGCCTTGAAATGGATTCATTGCCCGAAGAACTTGATGAGCTGAATCGCAAGATTATGCAACTCGAAATCGAGCGTGAAGCAATCCGCAGGGAGAAGGACAAAGGCAAAGAAACTTTGCTGAATAAAGAAATTGCTGAACTCTCCGAAGAACGCAACTCACTTAAAGCGAAGTGGGAAAGCGAGAAAGGCGTTGTTCACGGCATCCAGAAAGAAAAAGAAGCAATTGACAAGCTGAAGTTTGAAGCTGAGCAGGCCGAGAAGGCTGGTGATTATGGTAAAGTGGCAGAGATTCGATACGGAAAAATCACAGAAGCTGAAAAACGGCTGAACGAATTTCAGCAGCAGATGAAAGATATGCAGGGCGAGAAATCGCTTCTGAAAGAGGAAGTTGACAGTGAAGACATTGCAGAAGTTGTAGCCAAGTGGACCGGCATACCGGTTTCGAAGATGCTGCAAAGTGATCGCGATAAGCTGTTACATCTCGAAGAGGAGCTTGGTAAACGCGTCGCAGGTCAGGAAGAGGCAATCCAGGCATTGAGCGATGCCGTGCGCAGAAGTCGCGCGGGTTTACAAGATCCAAAACGCCCGATTGGTTCGTTCATATTCATGGGAACAACCGGTGTCGGTAAAACGGAATTGTCGAAAGCGTTGGCTGATTACCTGTTCAACGATGAGAATGCAATGGTGCGGATCGACATGAGTGAGTACCAGGAACGTCACAGCGTAAGCAGGTTGATTGGTGCACCTCCGGGATATGTTGGATACGATGAAGGCGGACAATTAACGGAAGCTGTTCGCAGAAAACCGTACTCCGTAATCCTGCTCGATGAAATCGAGAAAGCCCATCCGGATGTATTCAATATACTCTTGCAGGTGCTGGATGACGGAAGACTGACTGACAATAAAGGGCGCGTGGCGAACTTCAAGAATACGATCATCATCATGACTACGAACATCGGTTCGCAGCTGATCCAGGAGAACTTCGAAAAGATCAATGATGAAAATTATTTTGAAGTACTGGAGACCACGAAGGACGAAGTGATGACGCTGCTGCGTAAGACGGTTCGCCCTGAGTTTGTGAACCGGATTGACGAGATCATCATGTTCCGTCCGCTGAGCCAAAAAGACATTCGGAAAATTGTCGACATACAGGTTGATCTGATCCGCAAGCGTTTGGACGAAGCTGGTGTAAAAATTGAGATTTCGGATGCCGCGCGTGAGCGCTTGTCGAAGTTGGGATTCGATCCGCAGTTTGGTGCACGTCCGCTAAAGCGTGTGCTGCAGCGTGAACTTTTAAACGAATTGTCTAAACAAATATTGTCCGGAAAGGTTAACAAAGATTCGGTGATTTTTGTGGACCTGAAGAATGAAACAGACTTCGTGTTTGAGAACTTAAATGAGACATCTGTTGTTATATAAGCAGGTTTAAGATAATATCCGTTTCCGGGTTTCCCGGGGCGGGTAGGTTGAGGGGTTTGGTTGATTGCCCCGGGGTGGTTCCCGGGGCTTTTTTTATGTCCGCCCGCAGAAATATTCAACCGTGTGTAATGCAGACCATTCTCCGAACACTTATGCCGTATGCTGGCGGTAAAAAATCTTTCGAAAAAATACGGGTCACATACGGTATTGAATGTTCCGGACTTGATCGTTCCGGATGGAACATTCTGGATTGAAGGCGGAAATGGATCCGGCAAAACAACATTCCTGAAAATTATTGCGGGTATTTGTCCGTTTGATGGATCTGTAAGTGTTAACAACATAAATCTGAAGGCGTTTCCGGTTGCGTATCGCGCCCAGGTTTCATACGCTGAAGCTGAACCGCAATTTCCACCCATGCTTACCGGCAACGAATTGGTTAAGTTCTTTCAGCAAATACGTAACGCTGAATCGACCGATGTACAAAAGCAGGTTGAATACTTTGGAATTGGAGGATTTCTGGATCAGGCCGTTGGAGGATATTCCAGCGGAATGATGAAAAAGCTTTCTCTTCTCCTGGCATTTATCGGCCAACAAAAACTAATTCTGCTTGACGAGCCTTTGATTACGCTCGATGTGAATTTCATTCCATTGTTGATCTCCGCCATCCGGGAACAGCAAGCCAACGGGATTTCCTTTCTGATTACATCGCACCAGGCATTCGAACAAAACATGCTGGCATTTGACGGCCGGCTGTCAGTTCGCGATCAAACCATTCAGCACCCGGCATGAACGCAGTTGCGCGGATATTGATAAAAAGTGTCGTCATCCCGTTTTACCGGAGTCATGCAGGATTGTTACTATTTGTTTTCCTGTTGATGTTCGGAACGGTCGAGTCAAACCAGCTTGTAAACTATCACCGGTCACTAATCGAAGGTATGTTTACTTCCGGTGCCTTCCTGGCATTTGTTTGCGTTGTTTGGACGTTATACAGCGTCAAGATTTTCCTGTACGTCATCGCCCTTTTCAAGAAACCTGAATATCGTTTTCTCACGGATGCGATGCTTATTCCTGCCTGGAGCCGATTCATGAATCTATCTGTTTCGGTAGTGGCTTGCTTTCTTCCGGTGTTAGTCTATTCTGTTTTTATCTATGCGATCGGTTTCCGTGAATATGTCACCCTCTCATTTGGGTTGTTGATGCTACAGCTTTTGCTGTGCTCCCTCAGTGCGTACGGTTTGGATGCTTTTCTCAGAACGCAGCATCGCTTTTCGTGGAGCATCATACAAGCACGGATTCCGTCCATCGGGGGCCGAGTCGGAATTTATCTCTCCCACTTTCTTGGCGAAGAAAAAATTGCGCTGCTGATCAGCAAAGGATTTTCACTCGCGCTGCTGTACATTGTCCGGGAAGCAACCGAGCGTGGTAACGACTTTAGAATTCTTGGCCTGACCTGGATGTTTGTGTTGATGTCGCACGCATTTCTTGTGCAAAAAGTAAGGTTGTTTGAAGATCGCTATCTCACATGGGTCAAAGGATTGCCAATACATCTGTGGCGAACATGTTCGGCATACCTGCTCTTCTACGCAATAGTACTGTTACCGGAGCTTGCGTTCAGCATCAGCATGGTTAATCATTTTTATGAGCCGTTTATTCTTGCGCTGCTTTCAGGCAGTTTGCTGATGTTCATTCACGCTTACTTGTTAAAGCCCGGGCGTGATCCGGAAAAGTTCAGCACATTTTTATTCTGGTTGTTTATCCTGAGTTTCTTCGCAGTTCTAAGCAAGATGATTTTGCCGTTATCCGTGTTGCTTATTGTAGCCGCCTGTCTGCGTATGAGGGAGCGATACTATCGGTATGAAGCGATCAGCGCCTCCTAGGTTGTTTTCCGGCTTTGTATGTGATACCCAACCCAAACATGAAAAATCCATAGCAGATGGTCCCCACGGCCAGCAGGATAAAAAAGATATGCCCGATGTGATCACCCACAAAATCAAAGGCCTTGTCAGTGTTCACTACCACGTTCGCATCGTTTGAGATGCCGGCTTTCAGGAAGAAAAATCCCGTGATAGCCAGAATAATCCCACGTGCAGCATAACCCGTTAATCCAAGTCCATGAAATACTTTTCGTAAGGTCGGATTGAGATAAGGGTCGTTCACACGCTCTTTATATCCTTTTGTTCCTCCATAGAGAAGTTGTATGAATGCCGTAGCAAGCATAACGCATCCAATCGTAATAATAATCCAGCCTTTTCCGTCATCCAGCATGGCTTTGGTCATGGCGCGTTCTTCCACAGGCTGTCCGTTGGCCGAAATGTTCGCAGTACCCAACAGCACGCGAACAGCCGCGTAAACAATCAGCATGTCCGCAACGGTACTGAGCGCGATACCCGCCCGCTTTGCAACACCTTTAAAATCTGAACCGTATTGATAGGGATCGTTGAACGCTTCATAGATCCGCCACACGATATAGCAGGCTGTTCCGGTAAGAATAATAACAATCAAAATTTTACCGAGCAGGAAATCATTTAACACTACAAGCATGCTGCTTTCATCTGCTCCTCCATCCCGTATCTGGAAAAACGATAGTAACGCAATAACACCGATACCAACATATGTTATTCCAGTGGCTACACAGCCAACGATCGGCAGATAATGAACAAGATGTTTTCGCTTGAATATCTTCATCTGCCGCAGCTACCGGATTAGCTTATTCGCTCAACACCCAATCCGGGTTTATCGGAACACGACATGATTCCATCTTTTAAAATGAAACCGCCCGTTACTTCGTCCTTGCCGAGGTCAAGACTTCCATCCAGGTCGATGTATTTTGTATTGCTGCACGCAAAGGCTGCATGAAGAGCTGCAGTGATGCTCACAATGCTTTCATCGTTACATCCCCAAAATAGATCAACGTTCGCATTCAACGCGAGATCGGCAATCTTAAGCGCCTCATTAACACCTCCGCATTTCATCAGTTTTATGTTGAATATTCCTGCAGCACTGGGTGGTGTAACAAGTTTGAGTGCGTCAGCGGGAGAAAGAAGCGATTCATCCGCTGCAATCTTCACCTTAATTTCATCGGGCAGAGCCTTCATCTCGTCAACCGCTTTCGCGGGAAGGGGCTGTTCGATCAACTCTATATTCAACGTAGCGGTTCGCTTATAAAACTGTTTGGTTTGCTCGGCTGTATATCCCTGGTTCGCATCAATGCGGATTACCATGCGCTTGCCGAAATGCTCACGCAGTTTAACCAGTCGCTCAATGTCTTCTTCCAGGTCTTTGCCAAGCTTTACTTTTAGGATCTTGAACCCACGCTCATCATATTCCTTTGCCTCTTTCAGCGTTTCCTCCACATTCTTGATCCCAATCGTATTGGATGTTGGAAGCGATTTTATTTTCTGACCCAGAAACTTCACCAGCGGAACGCCTAAATGCTTGGTCAGTGCATCGTATATGGCAATGTCAAGTGCTGCACGTGCGGCCGGATTTTTCGGAAACTTTTGTAATACTTCGAACAACAACTGATTCGCTTCGCGAATATCGCGGCCCACCAGGAAATCGAGATTATTTTCATCCAGTGCCGCGATCGTTGAATCAAAATACTCGCCCGTCACATATTCGCTCGGATTTCCGGCACCGATCCCGGTTATGCCATTTTCGAGGGTAATCTCAACGAACGCGTTGCTGACAGAATCGATTGTTTTAAACGCAATTGTGTAGGGCTTCGTGTTCGCCAAATCGGCCTTCCACGTTTTTATGTTTTTAATTTTCATTTCGACTGTTGGATAAGCTTTTCAAAAATGGGAACAAGCCGGTCAAGACCCTCTTCCAGCGGAAGTACCGCAGGAATACCAAGCTCCTTCTCGTACCCGGCAGCAATTTTTTTGGCCTCTTCCGGTGTTTGCTTGGAGGTGTTGATTGTTACCGCCAGCGTTGGCGCACCGTAGATTTTGATCAGCTCAATTTCTTCTTTCGGCTGAGCAATGTAGGCCGGATAATATTCCAGGTCTTTGTATTGTTTGCGTTTCGGATTGTGCTGTAGAATTACGCCCGTAGCATCAGCCGATACGATCCATTCTGATCCCGCAGGTCCGCTCGGGTTACGCAAGGACGACTGACCTTCAATAAAAATAATATCAGGCTCTGCCTCTATGTAACAGGTATGGATCGCGTGCTCCATTTCACCTGAGATAAAATCATTCAGTGTCGAATCAAAAATGAATCCATACTTCGCGCCTTGCATCCAGCCGGTTTGACCGGTGTAGATCATCTCCGCTTTATAACCTGCCTTACGCATCAGCTCTACCAAAAATCGGGTTGTAGTTCGTTTACCCAGTGCACAATCGGTTCCCAATACCGCAATCTTCGGACATTTAACTTCCTTGATTTTGCCGCTCCAGAAATTCAGGTCTTTAAATTTCTTGGGTTTGCGAACATCAATGATTTCAAGTCCTTTGCTTTTCGCGAGTTGCGCGAGGTCGTCATGTTCGGATACATGATCGTGCAACCCGTTCACAATGCCAAGATTATTCTCAAGCGCCTCGCGAAGCAATACGCGCAGTGAATCCGGAATTACACCACCCTTGGTTGCAACGCCAACCACGCAATAGTCAGCCTTTTGTTTTTTTACAGCTTCCGCCAGCGATGCATAAACCGGAATGTTGCGATGCTTTCCGTCAAGCACTTCACCGGCATCTTTACCGGCATGTTTTTCATCCACAATCCCAACAATCTCGAAACGGTCGGTACCACGAATCAAGCCGTGGGCAGTTTTTGCGCTGTTGGTATCCAGGTATCCGCCTGTGATTACAAAGGCCTTACTTTTCATAAACGAAGTAGAATTCAGGGTGCAATATAGGAGTTCAGTTAACGCGGACGGTCGTACGTGAACACAAATTTGGAAAGATCGGGGGCGTGTTTTCGGTCGCGCGTGAGTTCGTATTGATAAATCAGGTTTCCGAGATTTCTGAAGAATGGAAAACCCACCGAATCGTAGGCGTAAACTCCATCGTTGTAAATTCCATCGGTATTCACATTGATCACCGCTGCGAGCATAAATTCAACCTTGTTCTCAACGTCAACAACGTAAGCGTTATCGATCAGGTAGCCGTACGCATCGCCAACCTTATTAAAAATCCGGATATTTTTTGGAATTGGATTTTTATCCTGACCATACATGAAAAACTTACAATACGCATCGTAGTAAGCAGTGTCTGAAGCATACGGTGGCCAGCTTGTTTCAGTTGGCAGTTGTGACATGTATTGGTAGATAAAACGGTAATCGGATTCGGTCAGGTTAAAAGTCTGGTTGGCAGGCGCATATTCCGGGAAGAGCAGGTTTTGCAGAAATGTTCGCTGGTCAGTTAACGAATAAAAATTCTTGTAGGTGAATTCAAACGGAGTATTTACTAATACCGTATCGTCTTTGTAAAAAGCCTTGCCTCTGAAAATCCGAGAAGGCGGCCTGATCGAATCTGACTTAAAGAGCATGGGCTGCTCAAATAATATCTTGTCACCCTTTACAAACCTGACAGCCTCCGTGTGCCTGTTCTGATCGGGTCTTAGGAACCGTTCCAGTCGGTGTAACAATCGAACATGATATCCATGTTCGTGCATTTTAGCATTTGCATCTTTCTGACCTAAAAATTCATACAGCCTGTTGTACGCATCATTGTCGCTTGTAATTAAAATCTTCCTGATGTAATGTGCAACCGAAGGCATACCGTTTTCGGAAGTGGTATCCCGTAAAACAGAAATTTGTCCCGCGTAAACACTGTCATGAAGCATAGTAGTGTATTTATCGAGGCCTGATATGTTCAGTGAATTGATTTTATCAAGCGCAAGCACACAAAGCGGAAGCTTGACAGTGGAAGCAGGATAAAAATATCGCAGTGAGTCGACATTAAACCGGAATTGCCTGAATGACGGAACATTATTCGCATCGCGGTTGATCTGGGTATAGATGATCTGAATCTCCAGCGAATCTTTATTAGCTAAGATTTGCCCGAAATTTTCCGGCTGGGTTTTCATCAGATTTTCCAGGAAGTTCTCGTCTTCTTCCGGGCGACTTGAACATGCCATTAAAACAATTACCAGCGAAAGAAGTAGGCTTCGGCTCATCTCCCCGAAGATAAGGTTTTGCCTCCGCTTGGGACGATTTTGCGTAACTTTGTGTTATGATCGCGGTGACGAAACGGGATATACGAAAGCTGAAACTGGACGAGCTGAAGGAGTTTTTCACTCAGCATGGCGAAAAACCGTTCCGGGCCCAACAGGTGTACGAATGGCTTTGGAAGAAATCTGCGAAAGATTTCGATCAGATGACAAACCTCTCGCTTGAGGTACGTGAGCTGCTGAAAAGTCATTTTACGATCAATCACATCCAGGTCGATACCATGCAGCGCAGTGCTGATGGAACGATAAAAAATGCCGTCAAGCTTCACGATGGCTTGGTGGTGGAGTCCGTTTTGATTCCGACCGAAGACCGGATAACGGCATGCGTTTCATCGCAAGTGGGTTGCAGCCTCGATTGTAAATTTTGCGCAACCGCACGCTTGAAGCGAATGCGTAACCTGAATCCGGATGAGATTTACGACCAGGTAGTTGCCATTAAACAGCAAGCTGAACTTTTCTTTAACCGCCCGCTCACAAACATTGTGTTTATGGGCATGGGTGAACCGTTGCTGAACTATGCGAATGTAGTGGCTGCGATTGACAAGATCACTTCGGAGGAAGGCTTGAACATGGCTTCGAAACGGATTACGCTTTCGACAGTCGGCATTACGAAGATGATCAGGAAAATGGCTGATGATGGCGTGAAGTTCAACCTGGCGGTTTCGTTGCATTCCGCAAAAGATGACGTTCGCTCAGCGATCATGCCGATCAATGAAACCAATACGCTTGCCGAACTTGCCGATGCACTGAAACACTGGTACAAAAAAACCAAACGCAAGGTTACGTTCGAGTATGTCGTATGGAAGGGCATTAACGACACCGAAGAACACGCACTTGCGCTTGCAAAGTTCTGTAAAAATGTTCCATCGAAAGTAAACCTGATCGAATACAATCCGATTGATGACGGAGAGTTCCAGCAGGCATCAGAAAAAGCAATCGCCCTGTATCAGCGGATCCTCGAGCAGCATGGTACGCAGTCGTTCGTGCGGAGAAGCCGCGGTAAAGATATTGATGCGGCCTGCGGCCAGCTTGCCAATAAATCGTAGTCAGAAAAGATTTTATCTGCGTCATAAAACTAATGACCGTCTTTTGATGTCTTGAGAGCGTGAAGTCGGCATTACTCAAAATTTTTGCAATTATACTGTTTACGATGGGAGTGGCGTATGAAGCCGTTTCTCAGCGGACCACGCGCGTGATTGTGGTAGATTCTGTAACATTTGAACCGTTGCCGGCCGTTTTTGTGTTGGCAAAGAATTCAAAGAAGTCGTTCCTCGCAGAACCCACCGGCATTTTCACGATACAGACAAAACCAACCGATACGCTCATCATCTCGCATGTGGGGTACTACCCGACCGTGATTCCGCTGTTTTTCGAAGAAGACGCCATCATGGTGAGAATGCGGCCGAAGGTTACACTGTTGGATGAAGCTATTGTTTCTGCCCGAAAACTTTATCCGAATGAGTTGAATCCGCGAACCAGCAAAGTACCTGAGACCAAAACCGTGTGGGGAACATTAAATCAGCCCTGGGAATATTTCAATAAACGCGAAAAGGAAAAGCGAAAGCTGGTGAAGCTCATGCAGGAAAACGATCGCATTAAAACGTTTATGGAAGTGATCACCGATCCGTCTATCAAAGAAGAACTGATGGAAGATTATGCCATTGAAGAGACAGAGTACTACGACATTCTTGTGCGGTTCAACCGGCAGAAGTTTCCGGTGATCTATTCAAACGATTCAGAAAAAATTATTGATGCATTGCACGATTTCTTCGAAAAAGAAATGCAGTGATATTACTTCTTGCTTGCGTTGAAGAGTTTTTCCTTTTCTTCTTTAGTGAGACTCTCATATCCCCGATCTGAAATTTTATCGAGGATCGCATCAATTTCAGCCTGCGATGCTTTTGAAGGTCCCGACGGTTTGGAGCCTGAACGCTTTTCTTCTTTGCGATATGTAACTTTTACGTTCCGTTTTGGTTTGAATAAATCCTTGAACCAGTCGAGCGTGATAGTGATCCATCCTCCCCAGTTCACCCCCGCCTGAAGTTGCTTGATATAAACAAAACCCATCAGCGCTCCGCCCAAGTGCGCAATATTGCCACCGGCATTTTCCTGCGTAGTTCCAAGAAAGGAAAGTACAACATAGAACAACGCAATGTACTTGATCCGGACCGGGCCGAAAAACAGCAGATGAAAAGTATAATCCGGCAGCAGCGTAGCTGTTGCCACCATAATTGCAAAAACAGCAGCCGATGCCCCAACCATTCCACTGAATCCGGAACGTTCAACAAAAAAAGGAACGGTATTGAACAGGAGCAGGTAAAGCAATCCGCCCACAAGGCCTCCTAAAATGTATACCGCAACAAGTTTGTCGCTTCCCAGGTATTCAACAAAAAGTTTCCCGAACCAGTAGAGCGCCAGCATGTTAAACAGGATGTGAAAAATATCATACCGGCTATGCGCGAACATGTACGTGATCAGTGTCCACGGTCGCGTGAGGAACTCTGCGATTGTGGGTGGAATTGTAAACTGCTGGTAAATGAAATCAGGTAATGCCGAAGCGCTTGCGATAATACCGACTACAGAAATAAATCCAATAACCAGAAAGATCACCACATTAATGATGATCAACTGCGCATGCGCGTTGTTGTGTCGTTGAAAGGCGCTTTTAAAATCGTCAAACATACACTACATCAGAAATAACCGCCCTGATTCTGGTTTCTCCAGGCTCTTACAACAATAAATCCAATTACTGCACCACCCAGGTGGGCAAAGTGGGCAACGTCTCCGCTTCTGTCCATCAAAAATGTAAGTCCCCCGAAAATGAACACCATATATTTTGCTTTGATTGCCACAGGGGGAAATAACAATCGCACTTCCATGTTCGGAAAAATCATCCCGAAAGCCATGAGCAAACCGTAAATCGCACCGGATGCACCCAGCATGGATCCGGCTCCTCCACCCATGATCAAATCGATTGCCACACTAAAAACGGCCGCGCCAATTCCGGTAATGATATAGAACAATAGAAATTTGTTCTGACCCAAAAACGACTCGAGGATCGGCCCGAGAAATGCGATGCTCAGCATGTTAAAGAAAATATGCATGAAATTGCCATGGGCAAACATATACGTAAAAAGCTGGTACGGTTTGAAACATGATGTATGAACATTGAATAATGCAAGATAGGCTGTCACGACATCGTCACCATAAACACCCTCTGGCAATCCAAAGCACGATCCGATATCAATTTTAGGTGCAAACATCTGCCCCAGGAAGATCACAACATTGATTATAATGAGATTCTTAACGATCGGTGTAAGTCTGAACATCCGGCAAAAAATTATGTCTCTCTATAGACGGTTAAAATAACTTTCAAGTTTACCCAATTCAAAAATATAAAATGTGGGCTTGCCCTCAGGCGAATAATTGGGTGTTTTACATAAAAAAAGGCTGTTCAGCAATTCCTGCATTTCTTCGCGTTCCAGTTTCTGTCCGGATTTGATCGAAGCGCGCTTCGCCAGTGCCCGGGTCAGGTTCTCCTGCAGCGGAAGGGAAAGCTCGGACTGGTTATGCTTGAACTGATCCACAAGGCCTTCAAACAAATCTTTCTCCGTTACATGTTTAAGGTTGGCCGGAACGCCATTAATAAGTAGCGTGTTCTTACCAAAAACTTCAAAGCGGAAGCCCAGTCCTTTTATCTCCTGCTCCATCTCCACGATCAGCGCAAAATCCGCTGCGGGAAACGTAACGGTTTTTGGAAACAGGCTTTGTTGCGTTGCCGCTGAGCGATATTTCAAATCTTCCGAAAACTTCTCAAACAACACTCGCTCATGTGCGCTTTGCTGATCAACGATCATCAACCCGTTTTTAATCTGACGAAGAATATATCGGTTATGAAGTTGTGAGATGATCTTTTCTTCCGTTTCCGGATTAGATGTTGACCCTGAAAGATCCGATTCAATCTTAATGCTCTGTTGCGTTACCGGTTGTGTGAATTTTGAACCCAACTCGGTTTCAAAAAGCTTTTCCCAGTTCTGCTGGTTGGATTTGGTTAATGACGATTGAAAACGTTCTTCAAAATAAACCTGCTTGGCGGATTCAGTTGAGGTATTGCCGAGTTTGGTAATCAGGTTAATGTCTTCGTTGAAATCGATCGAAGGCGCAAGGTTGTGCGCACCTAAAGCCTGCCGCACAGCCGCCCGCACCACAGCATACACCGCTCGCTCGTCATCAAACTTGATTTCGGTTTTTGTCGGGTGCACGTTTACATCGATATGCTTCGGATCGATCTCAATAAAAAGCACATAGAACGGAAAACTGCTTTCCGGCAACAGGCCTTCAAACGCAGTCATCACCGCGTGGTTCAGGTAATTACTCCGGATGAATCGCTTATTCACAAACAGGAATTGCTCGCCTCGTGTTTTACGCGCAAACTCCGGCTTGCCGATAACTCCTGAAACTTTAACATACTCTGTTTCTTCGTGGCAGGGTGCCAGTTGCTCCTGGTACGTCTTTCCAAACAGGTTCACAATCCGCTGCCCCAAGGTAGACGAGGATGAGCCATTTTTTGCGGCCGGTAAATCATACACGACTTCATCACCTTGTGTGAAGGAAAATGAAATCTCCGTGTTTGCTAACGCAAGCCGATGAAACTCATCGATGATATGTCGCAACTCTACCGGGTTCGACTTCAAAAAATTTCTTCGAGCAGGAATATTATAGAATAAGTTCTTTACACAGATGTTCGTGCCTTTTTCACACGCAACGGGTTCCTGTTTCTTTACATCCGATCCCTCTACTACCAGCAACGTACCCAGCTCCTGATCGGCTTTTCTGGTTTTCATCTCCAGTTGCGCTACCGCGGCAATCGAAGCAAGCGCTTCCCCACGAAAGCCCATCGTGCGGATCGTAAACAAATCTTCTGCCTTTCGGATCTTCGAAGTCGCATGCCTTTCAAGACTCATGCGGGCATCCGTCTCGCTCATGCCTGAACCGTTGTCGATAACCTGGATCAGACTTTTACCTGCCTCCTTCACAATCAACTTAACGTGTGTAGCGTTAGCATCAATGGCGTTCTCCATCAACTCCTTCACCGCTGACGCGGGACGTTGAACCACTTCGCCCGCAGCAATCTGGTTGGCAATGGAATCCGGTAAAAGCTGGATTATATCGGGCATGAAAAACGAAGGGATTTTTCTAATTTCAAGGCTTACAAAAATGCCTCTATTCAGCATGAATTACAAAGGCAAACGGAAGGATGCATAAAAAAGTTTGGGTTGTTTTTATTGTGTGGTTGGCGGTTTTACCGGTTTATGCACAATCAACAAAAAGTGCGTGGGTCGATAGCGTTTTCAACACGTTAAGTCTCCCAGCGAAGATCGGACAAATGTTAATGATTCCGCTTGACGGAAGCAGCGACCAAAATGATCTCCAAAAAACAATCAACACGATTCGCAAGAATAAAATCGGAGGCGTGGTGGTTTCCGGAGGCGGACCGGTAAAGCTTGCGGAAACCATAAACGATCTGCAAACGGACAATGATGTACCGGTTTTGGTGGGGATGAATGCCGAACAAGGACCAGGCGCGGTGCTCGACAGTGTATTGAAGTTTCCTGATCCGATTATGCTGGGCGCTGTTCGTGACGATAGCCTCAGTTGGTTCCTGGGCGAGCAGGTTGGCAAGCAATTAAATCTTTTGGGTGTCAATGTAAACTTTGCACCGACAGCCGACTTAAGCACATCATTCGCAAATCCGGATTTGTTCGTGAGTTCGTATGGAGAGAACAAAGATCGCGTTACCCAAAAAATTGTAAAGTACCAGGCAGGTTTGCGACAGCAGGGCGTGATCTGCATCGCCAAGTATTATCCTGACAATGGAATCCGCGTTACGGATTTTCACAAAGGCAAACCGGTGTTGCAGTCCAGCACTGATCCGTCACGACTCTACCCGCTTCAAATTATGATCGACAATCACCTGGCGGGCGTTGTTACTGCCTATGAGCATGAGTTGATCTTCCCGAGTAAAAAAAGGCGCTTTGCCGACCGTAAAAAAATTCTCTCCGATGCGTTGCCAACACTATACTCAGGCACCTATCTGCGACAGCAGGTAAATCTGAAAGGTCTTGTATTCAGTTTCATTCCCGACATCCGTGAGCTGAATAAGAAATATAAATCCGGTGACGCTGAAGTATTTGCTTTCCAGGCAGGAAACGATGTGTTGCTCTTTCCGCAAAATATCAACGCGACAATCCGGAAAATGCGGAGGGCTATTCGCAAAAACAAAACACTTGAAAAGCAACTCGATGAAAGCGTTAAGAAAATTCTTGCACTTAAATATGATGCAGGTCTGAGTAAAAAAAATAAGCTCAATACGGATAACCTCAAGGCACGGCTCAACGATATGAATGCAGTGGTGTTACGCAAAGCGCTCATTGAACGTGCCGTTACCGTTGTTCGTGATACGCAAAAAGCAATACCCGTAAAAGAACTCGACCGGTCGTTCGCATCCCTCGCAATTGGAGCTGCAAATGAAAATCCTTTCTCGGCTTACCTGTCGAAATACGTTCCGTTAACGAAATACGGAATGAAATCGGATACAAGCGGTTTATACCTGACACTTAAAAAGCATGACGTAATCATTGCGGCAATCTATCCGGAAGGTGATTCGCTGGCAGCACAATATACCTACGTTCTGGAACGGCTTAGCGCAGACAGAAAAGTAATTGCCGTAATGTTCGATTCACCCGCACATTTGAGTCAGCTTGAAAAACTTCCTGTACTTATCCAGGCCTACGCTCCCGACAATGACATTCAGACAATTGTTGCACAGATGATCTTTGGTGCCCGTTCAATTAACGGAATACTCCCGGTGTCGGTAACGGATTCATTGACAGAAGGCTCTGGGATGCAAGCGCAGTCAATCGGCCGACTCGGCTACGAGATGCCGGAGATGGCGGGTATGAATCGCGAGTTGTTAAACAAGATAACACAGATTGCAAACAACGCGATCGCACAGAAAGCAATACCGGGTTGCCAGATTATTGTGGCGCGTAAAGGAAAGGTAGTGTATGAAGGAAATTTTGGCTGGCAAAAGTACGACCAGAAGAACCCAATCACCGAAAATTCCATCTACGACCTAGCCTCTGTTACAAAGGTTACGGCCACACTTCAAGTATCGATGTTCCTGTATGAAAAGGGATTACTCGATATCTATAAGAAGGCTTCCTACTATCTGCCAGAACTCGACAGCACGAATAAAAAAGACCTGATCGTAAAAGATATCCTTACCCACCAGGCGGGATTAATTCCGTTTATTCCTTTTTGGGTACAGACCGTAAAAGATTCCGTGCTTCTGCCTGAGTATTATAGTCACGAGCGCAGCGAAGCCTACCCGTTGCAGATCGCTCCGAATCTTTTCGGAATAAAAAGTTTACCCGACAGCTTGTGGAAGTGGAGCATCAATTCGCGCTTGCGCGAAAAGCCTGCCCGTACTCCATACACATATATATACAGCGACATCGGCTTGTATATCATGCATCATATTAATGAGAAGTTGATTAACCAGCCGCAGCAGGATTTTCTAAGGCAAAACTTGTACGATCCGCTTGGCGCGGAAACGATGGGCTACCTTCCGCTTGAACGATTCGATGCATCGCGGATAGTGCCTACTGAAAACGACAAATTGTTTCGCAGAGAATTACTAGTTGGCACCGTGCATGACGAAGGCGCTGCCATGCTGGGCGGGATTGCCGGCCACGCAGGAAACTTCAGCAATGCGAACGATATGCTCAAGCTAGGACAAATGCTGTTGCAAAAAGGTTACTATGGCGGCTATCAATACTATAAGCCCGAAACGGTCGACTATTTCACCGCCAAACAATTTGATACAAGCCGCAGAGGTCTCGGTTGGGACAAGCCCGTACAAAGCGATTGGGCCAGCCCGACTTCGATTCTGGCCTCGCCCAGAACATTCGGCCACACCGGTTTTACCGGCACCTGCATCTGGATAGATCCCGAATTCGATTTGGTATTTGTTTTCCTTTCAAACCGGGTTTATCCCACCCGTAACAACAATAAACTTTCTTCCCTGAATATACGTTCTCGCATGCAGGATGTGATTTACCAGTCGGTTTTCGAGTATGGGAAGTATGGTGACAATCAGTATAGCTCGAAACTTATACCTTACATCCTGAAGAATAATAACTAAAACCCTTACGCGTGAACCAGATTAAAATCGGCATCGTGTGTTATCCCACATTCGGGGGTAGCGGTGTTGTAGCAACCGAGCTTGGCAAAGCGCTCGCACAGGAAGGACATAAAGTCCATTTCATTACATACTCGCAACCGAGCCGGCTTGACTTTCTCAACGAGAATTTATTCTACCACGAGGTAAGCATTCGTTCCTATCCGCTGTTTGAATATCCGCCTTATGAGCTCGCGCTGGCCAGCAAAATGGTAAGCGTGGTGAAAAATGAAAAACTTGATTTGTTACACGTGCATTATGCGATCCCGCATGCTTCGGCTGCATACATGGCCAAGCAGATTTTGAAATCGCATGGTATTAATATTCCAGTCGTAACAACCCTGCACGGAACCGACATTACCCTTGTGGGTAAAGATGCATCGTACGAACCGGTTGTAACATTCAGCATCAATCAATCCGATGGCGTAACTGCCGTATCGGAAGACCTGAGAAAAGAAACGTACTTACACTTTAAGATTACCAACGAGATTGAGGTAATACCCAACTTCATCGACCTTGAGAAGTTCAAAAAACAAAAGAAAGATCATTTCAAGAAAGCGATTTGTCCGAATGGCGAAATGCTGATCGTACACACTTCGAACTTCCGGAAAGTGAAACGCATTGGCGATGTGATTAAAGTGTTCAACAATATTCATAAAGAAATCCCGGCAAAGCTTTTGATGATTGGCGATGGACCCGAGCGCGCGGGCGCAGAAGAACAGTGCCGTGAGTTAAACATCGGCCAGGATGTGCGGTTCCTGGGAAAGCTTGAGGCAGTTGAAGAAGTGCTTTCGGTTGCCGACCTGTTCCTGATGCCTTCCGAAAAAGAAAGCTTCGGTCTGGCCGCACTCGAAGCCATGGCGTGCGAGGTTCCGGTTATTTCATCCAATACGGGTGGTATTCCTGAACTGAATGTGGATGGCGTTACAGGTTTTATGAGCCGCATCGGAGACGTGGAAGACATGACCAAAAAGGCATTGATCGTGCTCGATAAAAACAATCTTCCCAAGTTCAAAGAGAACGCGCTCAAGCGTGCGCAGGAGTTCGATATAAGCCGTATTCTGCCGCTTTACGAAGCCTATTATCAGAAGGTAATGGAAAAGGCTTCGCGCAAAGTTTCCGTGTGACAAAAGTCATTAAAAGGTTCCCGCTAAGGGCTTCATAATGACTTTTTTACCCTTAAATTTGCGGGAAAATTGAGTGCGATGGCAGAAGTGAAACCGCAAAACAAGGGTACCAAACAGCTTTTCAAAAGTCCGGTGTTAGAAAAACTAAGCCGTACGCATATTTCCGTGCCGCTGACTGTATTTTTCTCGTACTCGGCCATACTTCTTTATTGGAGTGTAGTGAACACAGCGCTGCCGGTTTGGCTAACAGTTGTATTGTTCTTTACAGGCATTATCATTTTCACCTGGGTAGAATACCTGATGCACCGTTATGTATTTCACATGGAAGTTTATAACCAGTCGCGCGAAAAGCTCCAGTATGTTATCCATGGCGTCCACCACGAATATCCAAAAGATAAAACCCGTTTGGCAATGCCCCCGCTGTTGAGCATCACCATCTCAACGGTGTTGTTATTGATCCTGCGGGTATTGATGGGAGATTATGTATTTGCTTTCCTGCCGGGATTTTTATGCGGCTACGCATTATACCTTTCCGCACACTACGTAATTCACGCGTACCAGCCTCCGAAGAATTTCCTGAAATATCTGTGGATTAACCACGGTATCCATCATTACAAAAATGGTGAGATGGTGTTTGGGGTCTCATCTCCAATGTGGGACTACATCTACGGAACAATGAATAATCCGATCAAAAGAAAGCATTCAGAATCGGTTCGAAATTATGATGAGCTGCATCCCGAGCAGCACGACCATCACCACACGCACTAAATGAAAAGGCCCTTCTCCCGAAACGAAAGAAGGGCCTTTTGCTAACTGTATTTTCAGTCGTTAAATTCTTGTTTGTTTTACCGGCTGGGCTTTTGGAGCCTTGCTATAGGTAGGACACGTATAGCTCGCGCACGATGCCAGTGTAAAAGCCGCTAATACAACAATTGCCAGTAATGATTTTTTCATGCTTCTGAATTTGGTTGACAAACACAAAAGTAACCCCATTTTACCGTAGGAACGTTCCGCTGGGCCTAAAAATTATTTGTTCGGGCCTTTAAAACCGTATTTTTTCGCATTTGCCGAACAGAAAGCGGGAAATATTGGTTTTATTAGAACTCATCGCGATCAATTAACACATGTTAGGACACCGGTTTACGCAGTATACCCCTCCCCCGGAAGAGGGTAAAAGTGATTTCGACAAGCTTCATAAGATTTTTATGCAGCTGGTCCTGATCACGTCCGGAAACGTAGCCGAGGCTCTGTCGTGGTTAACCGAGCTCGACAAACAATACGGCCTGACCAATCCGAATTATGGAATTGGTGACTTCATCGAACAGCTGAAGCGCGAAGGCTATATCACAGACGAGGGTCCAAAAGGCGAATTCAAACTCAATTCAAAAAGCGAACAGATTCTCAGGAAATCAGCCTTGGAGGAGATTTTTGGAAGACTGAAGAAATCAAAGGGCGGTGAGCATCAAACGCTTCATACGGGGCGCGATGGCGAACAGACTACCGAGCGCAGGGAATACGAGTTTGGCGATACACTTGAGCAAATTTCGGTTACCGATTCATTGCGCAATGCGCAGATCAATCATGGTGTCGATAACTTTTTCATGACCGAGAACGACCTCGAAGTGATGGAAAGCGAGTTCAAAGCTCAAACTTCAACCGTGCTGATGATCGACATTTCGCACTCCATGATTTTGTATGGAGAAGACCGGATTACACCCGCCAAGAAAGTAGCGATGGCATTATCGGAACTGATCACAAAAAAATACCCGAAAGACACGCTGGATATTCTTGTGTTTGGTGATGACGCATGGCAGATTGAAATTAAAGACCTGCCCTATTTACAGGTAGGTCCTTATCACACCAACACGGTAGCCGGACTTGAGCTTGGCATGGACATCTTACGCAGACGAAAAAATCCGAACAAGCAGGTGTTTATGATCACAGACGGAAAACCAACGTGTATCAAAGAAGGAATTAAATACTACAAAAACAGTTTCGGACTTGACACCAAAATTCTGAACAAGACATATACACTGGCCGCACAACTCAAAAAACTCAAGATACCCGTAACCACGTTTATGATTGCGACCGATCCGTATTTAAAATCATTCGTGCGGGAATTCACTAAAATCAACAACGGTAATGCCTACTACAGCGGACTCGAAGGTTTAGGCAATCTGGTGTTTGAAGACTTTAAAAAGAACAGACGTAAATCACTATAGACAAGCGTTAATAGTTATTAGTTCGACCAACCAGGTACTGATAACCATTAACGGATAACGATTAATCAAAAGATGAAACAAGCAAAAACCCTTGGCGAGCTTAAGGCTTCCGGCTATCAATCCAAATCAATCAAAACAGAACTTCGCGAGAACCTGATCAAAAAATTAAAAAATAAAGAAACGGTCTTTGAAGGAATATGGGGTTATGAAGAAACCGTTATTCCCGATCTCGAACGTGCCATACTGGCCGGCCATGATGTTAACCTGCTTGGCTTGCGCGGACAAGCTAAAACCCGACTGGCAAGATTGATGGTTCAGTTGCTGGATGAATACATTCCGGTTATAGAAGGATCAGAACTAAACGATGACCCACTTCAACCCTTATCGCGTTACGCAAAAGATAAAATTGCCGAGCTCGGCGATAACACACCTGTTGCATGGCTTCACCGCGATGAACGATATTCCGAAAAGCTTGCAACACCCGATGTATCCATTGCCGACCTGATTGGCGATGTCGACCCCATCAAAGCAGCTTCGCTAAAACTTCCGTATTCCGATGAGCGCGTAATTCACTTCGGATTAATTCCACGCTCTAACCGGAGTATTTTTGTGATCAACGAGTTACCCGATTTGCAGGCCCGAATCCAGGTAGCCTTGTTTAATATTCTACAGGAAGGCGATATTCAAATCCGTGGCTTTAAAATCCGGATGCCGCTTGATCTGCAGTTCGTTTTCACCGCCAACCCGGAAGATTATACGAATCGCGGAAGCATCGTTACGCCATTAAAAGATCGGATTGATAGCCAAATCATTACACACTATCCGAAAACACTGGAGATAGGGAAACGCATCACACAGCAGGAGGCAAACCTGAAGGCCGAACAAAAAGCTATCACCGTACACGAGCTGGCAAAAGATCTGATCGAACAGATCGCTTTCGAAGCGCGTAAGAGCGAGTTCATTGATGCCAAGAGTGGCGTATCAGCCCGTTTGACAATTTCTGCATATGAAAACCTGGTGGCTGCTGCTGAACGCAGAAGCATTATCAACAATGAAAAGAATACCGCGATCCGCGTAAGCGACTTTATCGGAGTCGTTCCCGCCATCACAGGAAAAGTTGAACTGGTTTATGAGGGTGAGCAGGAAGGTCCGGGTATTGTGGCTCAGAACCTGATTGGAAAGGCCATCCGCACACAATTCCTTAACTATTTTCCTGATCCTGATAAATTCCGTAAACAAAAAGAAAAAAGTCCGTATAAAAAAATTTCAGACTGGTTCAGTGAAGGAAACAAGATTGACTTGCTTCACGATATGAACCAGGCTGATTTCGAAAAAGCGTTGAAGGGCATTCCCGGGTTGATGGACCTGATCAAGGAATATCAAAAGAATCAGCCGGAAGCAGTAAAACTCTTTTTGATGGAATTCGCATTGCACGGATTGGCAGAATACAGTCTGATCAGTAAACACAATCTCACCGCCGGAAACCAGTTTAAAGATCTGTTAAGCAGCATGTTCACGCTACCAAAAAACTTTTCGGAAGATGAAGAGGATGATGATGAAGCGATCGGTGGAGGAAGAAGACGCTAAGAAAATTTCAGCAGAGAGTGCGTTACAGAATTGTTAACGCGCGGGGACGATAAAGGTAGAAAAAAAATTCACTTTTTGTCCTCTTTCAACTTCGGATTGGTTTTCAGTACATTTAGTCAACCAAGTTCTTTGTGCAGGTATGTCGAAAACCCAAAAGGAGAAGAAGATCTTCGTGCTGGATACTTCTGTAATTATCTATGAACACAATTCCATCCTCAACTTTGCAGAACACGATATAGGGATTCCGATCACGGTTCTCGAAGAACTCGACAACTTTAAAAAAGGCAACGATACCAAGAATTTTGAAGCCCGGGAGTTTATCCGGCTGATGGATAAGCTGGCCAAGGGCCAGATGCTTCACAACTGGAACCCGCTCAACGGAAAAAGCAAGGGTAACTTTAAGGTGATCATGGATACCAGCGGCACGGACCGGCTGGATGCCAATAAAGTTTTCAACGAAGACAAAGCCGACCATCGCATTTTAAATTCGGCCCTGTCACTTCAAAAAGAAGAGAAGGGGCGGAAAGTAATCCTGGTTTCGAAAGACGTGAACCTTCGCCTGAAGGCTATGTCGCTCGGTTTGCTGGCGGAAGATTACACCACGGGCAAGATTCAGAACATCTCTTCACTCTACACGGGCAGAACCGTTATTGAGGACGTTGATGCAAATATGATCAACCTGCTGTACGACAAAGGTTACTGCCCTCCCAAAGAGATCCTCGGTAAACTTGAGGCCGAAAAAAATCATTTCTATATCCTCAAAAGTGGAAAGAAATCTGTTCTGGCCTATTACAATCCATACAACGAAATGATCGAGCAGGTCGAAAAGAGGTCTGTCTATGGAATTAAACCGCGCAATGCCGAGCAGACATTCGCGATTCATGCGGTCATGAAACCTGAAATAAAACTGGTTTCAATTCAAGGGGTTGCCGGTACCGGTAAAACATTGCTGGCGCTAGCAGGCGCGTTGGAACAAAAGCGTGAGTTCAAGCAGATCTATCTCGCGCGACCTATCGTTCCGCTCAGTAATAAAGACATTGGATACCTGCCGGGAGATATTAAGTCGAAGCTTAACCCGTACATGGAACCGCTGTGGGACAATTTGAAATACATTCAAAACCAGTACAGCGAAACCGACAAGGAATATTCGAAGATTACCGAAATGGTGAATCAGGAAAAGTTGGTGATAACGCCTTTGGCGTACATTCGCGGCCGAAGCCTTTCAAACATTTGCTTCATTGTGGATGAGGCGCAGAACCTTACGCCACATGAGGTGAAAACGATTATCACGCGTGCGGGAGAGAACACCAAGTTTATTTTCACAGGTGATATTTACCAGATCGACACTCCATACCTTGATTCACAAAGTAACGGTCTGTCTTATCTGATCGACAGGCTCAAGAATCATGAGTTGTATGCACACATTACGCTGGAGAAAGGCGAACGCTCCGAACTGGCTAACCTGGCGAATCACCTGTTGTAAAACGAACAGCCATAAAAACAGAAAAGGATGCTCATCGCATCCTTTTTTATTTGTAGCAGTCTACGCTTATTTCTTTTTCAAAACCTTCACGATTGTGTCACCGATTTCAGCTGGCGATTCAACCACATGAATGCCACACTCGCGCATAATTTTCATTTTCGCTGCGGCAGTATCTTCTGCTCCGCCAATGATCGCACCGGCATGGCCCATTCTGCGTCCCGGAGGTGCAGTTTGGCCAGCAATAAACCCAACTACAGGTTTCTTGTTACCCGTTTCTTTGATCCAGCGCGCAGCCGTTGGTTCGTAGTTACCACCAATCTCTCCGATCATAACGATTGCGTCAGTCTCCGGGTCATTCATTAATAATTCAACGGCATCTTTCGTAGGTGTTCCGATAATCGGGTCACCACCGATTCCAATGGCTGTTGAGATTCCTAATCCGGCTTTTACAATTTGATCGGCCGCCTCGTATGTCAAAGTTCCGGATTTCGATACAACCCCGATCCTTCCTTTTTTGAATACAAATCCAGGCATGATACCGACCTTGGCTTCACCGGGAGTAATTACACCCGGACAGTTCGGCCCGATCAGAACAACATCCTTTTTGTTTTTAAGATATTTCTTGGCAACCATCATATCCTTCACGGGAATACCTTCTGTGATGGTGATAACCACTTTAATTCCAGCTTCTGTTGCCTCCATGATTGCATCCGCTGCGAATGCAGGCGGAACGAAGATAATCGTAACGTCAGCGCCGGTTTTCTCAACTGCTTCCTTCACCGTATTGAATACCGGGCGACCAAGGTGTTCGGTACCCCCTTTGCCGGGCGTTACTCCGCCTACTACATTGGTACCATATTCAATCATCTGGCCGGCATGGAAAGAACCTTCCGATCCGGTAAAGCCCTGAACAATAACGCGGGAATTTTTATTTACTAATACGCTCATGGAGGTGTTTTTGAACCGTACAAAAATAGGATATAAAACGGCTCTGCCAAACGTGTTTTTAAACAGAAAGGCCCGGCTTGCGTGATATAAACCGGGCCTTTAAAATGTTTTATGAAAGCTTATTTAACGAACCCCATCCGCTTCAGGAACTCTTCGTATGCAGATGAATAAAGTTCAACATCCGGAGCGAGTTTAGCCGCTTCATAATATGCAGTTTGAGCATCCAGCAACAACATGTTTTCCTCATAAAAGCTCGCAAGAACATACTTGGTTAAGGCAGAGTCATCCGGTGGCAGGTTAGCAGCCGCGTACAAGCTGTCGATTCTGTGACGTTCGGATGGTTTAACCCGCTGAATAATCAAATCATCGCCGGAATCAACTGTTCTCTTGCCCTTTCCGCTCACGTGTACAAGTACCTGATTCTCCTTTTTGAATTTTTCATCCGAAAGATCAAGAAGCACACGGGTATCTGTGGTTTGAACTACTGTCAACTCGGCGCCCATCATGTCGGTGAATGCAACTTTGTAATTGCCTTCAATTTTTGCTGGTGTCCACTGAACCAGCACATGATTTCCATAAACTTTCGCTTGCTCAGATTTTGGCAGAAAAAGATGAATGTTATCTTTTTTAGTAATGTCACGGTGAACTGCTCCAGTCGCTGACAATCTGTTCTTCTTTTCAGTTTCACTGCTCAAAATAAAATCCGTGTATTTGTTTATCACACTTGTTCCGGGAGCAATTTTAGAAACCAGCTCAGAAACCTTGTACGTTTTCGCTTCACGTACTTCCAAAGGTTTGCCTGTTGCATGGATCAAACCCAGATAAGCGTTTTCTCCGATCTTCACTTCGTCAGTTGGTTTCAACGAAGCACCAACCTTTATCGACTGCCAGTTGTTATCGTTCTTTACTTCCGTTTTGCCCTTGCTAACCAATACTTTAAACGCATAGGTTTGAGCAAATGAAATTTGAATAACTAAAAGAAAAGCCAAGACAAAAAATAAGCGAACTTTCATGTATTTATTGTTGTGGGTTAAAGCAAAAGAGCCGCAACAGCAGCTCTTTTTATATTGCTGTGATAAATGTCTATTTTTTAATATTGTTTCTGATGAGGAACTCATCGTATGACTCCTGATAAGAAGTAACCTCTGGTTCGAGTTTAATCGCTTTCTCATACGCGGCAATTGCATCAATCAAAAGGTGATGACTTTCATAAAAGCCCGCCAAAATCAGCTGTTGCATGGCTGACTCTTCTGAAACCTCGCTTACAACGGTGCCCAACTCAGCGTTGAGTTTTTCAGCGCTCTTTGCATCTAACGCTTGAATTACGAATCTCTTTGAATCTTGTTTAGCATCTGCCTTTGAAAACACCTGGAGTACAAGTCCTTTCGAGAACGGATCTCCCGGAACATTAAACTTATACTTTGGGTCTTTCACATTAATGCTCACAGTTTTCTCGGCTGTTTCGATTTTGGCCAGTTCTTCATCAGCCATGTTTAAAACAACAATCACGTACGGTCCCGGAACAGTTGTCGTCCAGCTTACCACTGCAACATTGTTCATAATCGAAGTTTGATTCTCAGGCAAATGAACATTGATCTCGCTTGGATCACCCCGGTGAACTGCCCCTGTTGCACTGAGGCGGTTTTTCTTGGTTTCAGCATTCGAACTTAGGATGAAGTCCGTGTATTTGTTAACAACACTTGATCCGGCAGCAATCTTCTTTGTGAGATCCGCCACTTTGTAGTTCCCGGCCTCGCGAACCTCCAACGGCTTGCCCTGGGCAGAGATCAATCCGAGATAAGCGTTATCAGCAAGTTTTACTTCATCACTTGACTTCAGACTTGAACCGGTTTTAATTGGCTGCCACGTGTCTCCGGTCTTCACTTCATTCGAGCCCTTGTTGGCCATCACTTTAAAGGCATAGTCTTGGGAAAATGCTATTGACGTGATAAAAAGAAGCGCAACTATAGCGGTTAACTTTCTGGTTTTCATTGGTTTGGAAACTGATTTATAGGTCAAATTTACTTAAATAATCCGAACTCAGGGCGTTAATACCCGCTTCCTCCGTTTGGTAATCCACCGTCTCCGTCTAACGGTTTGAAACAGCGTTTTTACGACAGATTCGTAGATTTCATAGCAGGTTCCCACCAAGGCAAGTGCTGCCAGCGTAATGGTCAGATTCAGCTTAAAATTTGCCAAACTGAACACGTATACCATAACAAACGTAAAAAGCAAAATTTGAACTAGCTGGAGTACAATACTGAGAGCATCAAACCATTTCGGTATGCGGATATGGATAAGCGAAAACAATGCCACATTCAGGAAGCAAATAATGATTGCAATTGTCCATTGTTGCCATTCAGCCAGCTCGTCAACATAATCTTCATTTAAAATCATTGAAACAGCATTCGCGTGTACCACCACTCCATACATATCCGGCCGTGTTTTACCAGCATAGTTTTTATTAAGCGGTGTAATAAACTTGTCGTCCCAGGATGTATCACGAAGATCCTTCCCAAGAAAACCCATGATCACGATCTTATCCTTAATCATGCCCCCCACGAACATTGTTGTGTCTAATGCCTGGTCCCAGTCCAGCACCGGATATCGGCCTGCATAGTTTGATGCCCCATGCCAGTCGACAATATTACCCCGATAGTTAATGGGCTCCAGGAAATTTCCCCTATCCAAGAATTTTTTTGTTTTAACAGAATCATAGAGCATAGCGATCTTTGCTGAAAACGCAAGCTCTGGGTTTCCGTTAACAGTTATCATCGGATTCAGTGAGCGACAAACTTTCAGATCTTCCTGGCTTTCCGCGTCAGTATCCAGATTTACAAAACCTTCGAATGCGTTCTGTCTCAGGTAATCGTCAGTATGTTCAAGTGAATCGTATACCTGCACATCTCCGAGTTCCCGTACGAGCTTTTTAGTTTGCCAAAGCTTGTGGGCCAGAATCATTCTGCCTTCGGCCTGCCGAACGGCTTCACCGAAAATCATATTACCCAGTGTATCGTATAATCCCGGACAACTAACCGAGTCCGTAAATCCGCCATCACAGGCGAAAATGATATCCAGGGCAATCACTTTCGGTTTAAAGTGATTAAGTGTCATAATTTGCTGACCTATTCCACCCCTTGATAACTCTCCTATGTTTACGATAACTATGTTTGTATCGATTGGAGGATCTTTACGGATTTGTGAGAATGCGATATCCGTAATTTCCATGTCACCAAGTGCTTTTCCCAGCGGGTCGAATGCGTTAAACAGAGCAAGTTTGGTGATACCGTACAGCCCGCCCAATACCATAAAGACGAATGCGGTCGCAATAACACAGTCTATCCAAAACTTTTTCATGGGGGTATTCTAAGTATCCCTAAATTTAGGCATTTAGCTTATAAAATATCCATTGAAACCCCGCCTGTCAACTGATGAATATGCTGCCGGAATCGCTTCGGGCGACCGGGTAATTCTGGCGAAAGCGATCAGTTTGGCTGAAAGTACCCTGCCGGAAGATCAGCAGCAGGCGGGTGAACTAATCAGCAAACTTGGACCTGCAAAAAACACGATCCGCATCGGTATTACGGGTGTTCCCGGGGTTGGAAAAAGTACGTTCATAGAAGCCTTTGGCAAACACGTTACATCGTTAAACAAGAGGCTGGCCGTGTTAACGATCGATCCGAGCAGTCAGCTGACGAAAGGAAGTATTCTTGGCGATAAAACGCGCATGGATGAACTTTCAAAAAATCCGCTTGCCTTCATCCGGCCAACAGCATCGGGCAATACGCTTGGAGGAACAGCCGGCAGAACACGAGAAGCAATACTGCTGTGCGAAGCAGCCGGATATGAAATCATATTGGTAGAAACTGTCGGAGTCGGACAATCAGAAACGCAGGTAAAAAATCTTGTTGACTTCTTTTTGCTCCTGATGCTGGCTGGGGCGGGCGATGAACTGCAAGGAATAAAAAAAGGAATTATGGAGATGGCGGATGCAATCCTCATCACCAAGGCAGATGGAGACAATGTAAGGCGAGCTAAGGAAGCACAAGCAGATTATCAACACGCGTTGAATCTGCTCACCGAAACCGATTCAGGCTGGAAACCAAAAGTTCTAACGTGTTCCGCTCTTTCCTACATGGGAATAAAAGAAGTCTGGCAAACGATACTTTCTTTTCAGGAACACATGATTAGCAAAGGTTATTATCAGGCCCAACGAAACACTCAAACCGTAAAGGCATTTCACGAGGCTTTCGATTACTTGTTGAGAAATGAATTGGCAAAATATCCGGAACTCCGCGTCAAAGCTGAAACTCTTGAGGCGCAAGTTGCGAATCAAAAGGTTCAGGCACACCAGGCTGCAGGTGAATTAATGGAGCTCTATCGCGAAGTACTCCGACAGTCCTAAGTTTTCTTTTTAAACCCGTACGGGCAGTGCCGGCACCCGCTCTTGCAGCAATAACCGCGCTTGCGATGATAGGCTTCCGTAAAAACCAACAAGCCGTTTTCGAAGTAATAATCTTCGGTGGCATTGTCTTTCGGTTTCTCCTTTTCTTTAGACATGATTCTTGTGTGACTAAAGGTATCAAAGATTAAATGGAATTGAAGTATCATTGCGAAATGAAAAGAATCCTCATCGCACTCGGGCTATTATTGTTTCTACAAAGTCATGCACAAACTATTCGGTATGCTACTGGTTTCCGGGTTTCTAATCTGGGAAACGTCAAGCTTGTTGAAGTCACGTACCCATACAAAGGCGCTACATCAGGTTATAAATATTTACTTGTCAAAAAGGGTTCCGTTCCGCCAAAGCATGAAGATGATGTAAACGTTATCTTCACTCCGATTGACCGCATTGTATGCACCTCCACAACTCACATTCCACTTTTGGACTATCTGGAAGTCAGCGAAAAACTCGTAGGCTTTCCGACCACAGATTATATCAGCTCTGAAAAAACAAGAAAGCTTATTGATGCAGGCAAGGTAGAGGAACTTGGTGCGGAAAAAGGTATGAACATCGAAAAACTGGTTGTTCTAAAGCCTGAAGTTGTGATGAGCTATACGATGACGGCTGATCTCGGGCAACTGAAAAAAATTCAGGAGTTCGGTATCCCGGTAATTCTTAACGCAGAATACCTCGAGGAGCATCCGCTCGGGCGTGCAGAATGGATCAAGTTCATGGGATTGTTCGTTGGAAAAGAAAAGGAAGCCGATCAGGTGTTCAATATGATTGAGAAAAATTACCTGGAAACTAAAAAACTGGCTGCCAAAACAACGAAGCGACCAACTGTGTTGAGCGGCGTAATGTATAGCGATGCGTGGTATATGCCCGGTGGGCGGAACTATGCAGCCAAATTAATCAACGATGCTGGCGCAGATTATCTGTGGAAATCCGATTCTACCAAAGGTTTTTTGCAATTAAGCTTCGAAGCCGTGTACGAAAAGGCGCATGCTGCCGACCTTTGGATCGGGGTGGCTTCTTTTTCTACGCTTGATGAAATAAAAAATGCTGACGAGCGCTATACAAAATTCAACCCGTATCAAATCCGCCAGGTTTATACCTACAACGCACGAATTGGAGCAAAAGGAGGAAGCGAATTTCTGGAGCTTGGCTACCTGAGGCCGGACATCATTCTGAAAGATCTGGTGAAAATTGCGCACCCCACACTACTTCCAAGCTACGAGCTATATTTTCACAAGCGACTGATTCGGTAAAGCGTAAACGCGGCAGGAGATTTGCTTTTTTACGGTCAAACCCTCTGCCATGAAAATCTTAACTGTCATCATTTTCCTTTGCCTGACCTGCACCGGATGCACCTACCAATACGCTACACTAAGCAGTTCGATTAAAAAAGAGAATCAACACGAATTTTCTATTGAAAATGATACGGTAAGGATTTCATATGACTTTAACGGGAAAGAGGGACCGGTTAACGTAACTGTTTATAACAAGCTATCCATTCCGTTGTATGTAGATTGGGCAAAATCAGCATTAATTGTTGGCAAAAACCGAAAAAGTTACACAAATGAAAATGTAGCATTACAGGCAGAGTTAAACGGAAGTGAAACACGCTGGCTGAGCTCCACTTCACAAAGTGCTACCATCAATGGAACATTAACGCCAAATAAACTCTCAGGATTTATTCCACCAAAATCGCAGGCACAGGAAACCTTACTCACACTCAAACCAAAACTATTCCCCCTTCCAACTGCCGCTGATAAAAAACTCCGTAAAATGGAGGAAGGTACGATCGTTGAGTTTACAACGTATTCATATGAGCAATCGCCTTTTATATTCAGAAGTTACCTGACGCTTTCAACAAACGCGGATTTGTCATCGCCTGTACATTTCGATCATGAATTCTGGGTGTCGGAAGTATTTCAAACCTATAACGGCCCGAAGAAATTTACCACAAAGCCAGACCGGTTTTACCTGAAAAAAACCTCCAACGCGGGAGCGGTTGTGTTGGGCGTTGCTGCCCTTGGCGGAGTTGTTTGGGCATTACAGTACCAAAATGAAAAAGCCTCCCTTGACTAAGGAGGCTTTTTGCTTTATTCTGAGAGAGCTTTAACTACACTTTGATCTCAACATCAACTCCACTTGGAAGCTCAAGCTTCATAAGTGCATCAACTGTTTTCGCGCTGTTTGAGTAAATATCAACCAAACGCTTGTAGGTACACAGCTGAAACTGCTCACGTGATTTTTTGTTAACGTGTGGCGAACGCAGTACTGTAAAAATTTCACGCTCGGTTGGCAACGGAATTGGTCCGCTTACCACAGCGCCTGTAGCTTTTACTGCGCGCACGATTTTTTCAGATGACTTATCAACCAGTGTGTGGTCGTAAGATTTCAATTTAATTCTGATTTTCTGGTTCATGATCTAAACGTCTTTTAGATATTTTATTTAGCGGCTACAGCGCCTTTTACTTCTTCAATTACTTTGTCTGCCAAGTTCTTAGGAACCGGTGAATAGTGAGAGAATGTCAGGTTGGCAGAAGCACGACCTGAAGTCAATGTTCTCAAGTCAGTGATGTAACCGAAAAGCTCCTTCAACGGTACATCCGCCTTAATCACCTGCGCACCACCGCGTGTATCCATTCCCTTCATGATACCTCTTCTGCGGTTCAAGTCACCTGTTACCGAACCGGTGTACTCATCAGGAGAAATTACTTCAACACCCATGATTGGTTCGAGTAATTGAGGAGAGCACTTGCTGGCTGCTTCCTTGAAACCGATACGGGCTGCCAATTCAAACGACAGAGAGTCAGAGTCAACATCATGGTATGAACCATGGAACAGTCTCACCTTCATCGAGTCAATCGGATATCCAGCCAACGGACCGTTATTCATTGATTGCTCAAAGCCTTTCTGGATCGCAGGAATGAATTCGCGAGGAATCACACCACCAACGATGTCGTTCACAAACTCCAGGCCTGGCTTGTCTTCAGGGCCGAGTTCGCGTGGTCCGATCTCGAATACGATATCGGCAAATTTACCACGACCACCAGTCTGCTTCTTGTAAACTTCCTTATGTTCAACCGACTTGGTAAGCGCTTCTTTGTAAGCAACCTGAGGAGCACCCTGGTTGATTTCAACTTTAAATTCACGCTTCAAGCGGTCGATGATGATTTCAAGGTGAAGTTCACCCATACCGCGAAGAATGGTCTGACCAGTTTCCTGATCGGTATTCACGCGAAGGGTAGGATCTTCTTCAACAAGTTTCGAGATCGCCATACCGAGCTTATCAGCATCGGCCTGTTTCTTAGGCTCGATTGCATAACCGATAACGGGCTCAGGGAAAATCATTGATTCAAGAACTACCGGACGTTTCTCATCGCAAAGGGTATCTCCTGTTTTAATGTCTTTGAAACCTACTACCGCACCGATATCACCAGCCTGCAGTCTTTCGATCTGGTTCTGCTTGTTTGCGTGCATCTGGAACACACGCGAGATACGTTCTTTCTGACCAGAACGTGTATTCTGGATGTAAGAACCTGACTCGAGAACGCCAGAGTATGCGCGTACGAAGCAAAGACGGCCCACAAACGGGTCAGTTGCAATTTTAAATGCAAGACCTACGAATGGTTCGCTTTCGTTCGGACGAATTTCAACTTCAGCTTCCGTATCCGGATTAGTACCGATGATCACATCCTTATCCAGCGGAGAAGGAAGCAATTCCATCACGTAATCCAGCATAGTCTGAACGCCTTTGTTCTTGAATGAAGAACCGCACATCATCGGAACAATCTTCATATCGATCGTTGCCTTGCGAAGTGCTGTCAGGATTTCTGCTTCAGAAATTGAGTTCGGATCTTCAAAGAATTTCTCGATGAGGGTTTCATCGTATTCAGCAACTGCTTCCAGCAATTTCTCGCGGTATTCAGCTGCTTCTTCTTTCATATCATCCGGAATTGGAACAACCTGGAAGGTCATACCCTTATCGTTCTCGTTCCAGATAATACCCCGGTTGTTGATCAAGTCAACTACACCGCGGAAGTTATCTTCTGAACCGATTGGCAACTGCAGCGCAACTGCGTTGCTTCCGAGTTGTTCTTTCACCTGCTTACAAACTCCAAGAAAGTCTGCACCAGAGCGGTCCATTTTATTCACGAAACCGATACGGGCAACTTTGTAGTTGTCGGCCAGGCGCCAGTTCGTTTCAGACTGAGGCTCAACGCCATCAACTGAGCTGAACAGGAACACAAGACCATCCAACACACGCAGTGAACGGTTTACCTCTACGGTAAAGTCAACGTGGCCTGGTGTATCAATGATGTTTACGTGATATTCGTTATTGCGGTATTTCCAGTGAACCGTTGTAGCGGCAGAGGTAATTGTGATACCACGCTCCTGCTCCTGCGCCATCCAGTCCATCGTGGCTGCACCTTCGTGCACTTCACCGATTTTGTGATTCACCCCTGCATAGTACAGGATACGCTCGGTAGTAGTTGTTTTTCCAGCATCAATGTGAGCCGCAATACCGATGTTTCTGGTGAATTTAAGATCTCTTGCCATTCTTATTAGTATATAGTATTGAGTAGTTAGTATTTAGCTACGATCAATTTTTTATTTTTTCCTGCCTTACTCCGAAGCTAAATACTTAAGACTAAAGACTCAGGACTTTTTGATTAGAATCTGAAATGAGAGAAAGCTTTGTTCGCGTCCGCCATGCGGTGCGTATCATCTTTCTTCTTGATCGCTGCGCCTTCGCCTTTTGACGCGGCAATGATCTCAGCTGCAAGCTTGTCCATCATGGTTTTTTCACCACGAAGACGTGCGAAGTCGATAAGCCACTTGATGCTCAGGTTAATCTTACGCTCAGGGCGGATTTCAACCGGCACCTGGAACGTAGCACCACCTACCCTGCGGCTTTTCACCTCTACCGATGGCATGAGGTTGTTCATGGCACGCTTCCAAACTTCGAGGCCGCTTTCACCTGTTTTCTTTTCCACCTGTTCAACAGCATCGTAGAAGATACCGTAAGCAATGCTCTTCTTGCCTTGCTCCATCAGGTAGTTAACAAACTTTGTTACCAGCGTATCCTGGAATTTAGGATCAGGCAGTAAGTATCTTTTTTTCGGTTTTGACTTTCTCATCGCTTCTGAAAATTATTTTTTGCCTTTAGCTGCCGGAGCTGCTGCTGCACCAGCCTTAGGACGTTTTGCACCATACTTCGAGCGGCTCTGCTTACGGCCGTTAACACCCGCTGTATCCAACGCGCCACGAACGATGTGGTAACGAACACCGGGAAGGTCTTTCACCCTGCCACCACGGATCAGCACGATCGAGTGTTCCTGCAGGTTGTGGCCTTCGCCAGGGATGTATGCGTTAACCTCTTTCTGGTTGGTTAAGCGAACACGCGCCACTTTACGCATAGCTGAATTTGGCTTCTTAGGTGTTGTGGTGTACACACGGGTACAAACACCTCTGCGCTGAGGGCATGAATCAAGGGCAGGAGACTTGGATTTGAACTCCAATTTCTTGCGGCCTTTTCTTACAAGTTGCTGAATGGTAGGCATTTATAATATTTATTATGAACCTTTCAAAAATTAGGACTGCAAAGGTATCAAAAGATTTCAGATTTCGGATTGCAGATTTGAGATTTTTGTGTGATTTCAGTGGAGGTAGGATGCGATTTTAGCCTGATTTTGAGGCTTTTATAAAACGCTCCAAAACGCAGACCGCTCAACAAACCCCGATTTTGAGCCTAAAATCACTTCACAGGCCTCTTGGTCATGAGCTGTTTAAGCCGTTCAAAAAGTAATTCGGGCTGGTCGGTTGTGATGAAATCGAACCCCTGGCTCAGCAGCCAGTCCATGTCTTCGGCTGTGTTAACCGTCCAGGCATTCAGGATCATTCCGTTGTCTTTTAACTGGGTTATCCATTCGGGGTTTTTACGGTAAACCGAAACATGGTAGTCGGCCCCGCTGACGCCATCGACCTTGAGCTCAGCCGGTGTTTTATCACCTGTGAGGTATTGAGTGACCGCAAAAGCATCGAGGTGACGAATTTCTTTCAGGATTTCATAATCGAAGCTGATGTACACCACCCTAGCCTGCAACTTCATTTCCTTAATCAGCGCTACAGTTTTTGTTGCTGCCCAAACGCCTTGATTCTTATCGACCAGAGAGGGTTTTACCTCCACCACCAGGCAAGTCTGATTGTTATTCCGGCTACCGGCTTTCAGGTAATCTTTCAGTGTTGGAAGCTTCTCGCCATTCTTTAGTGTATGCTTTGACAGCTCCGCATATGTTGTTAATTCGATTGTGTCTTCTGCGTAAAGCGGATCATGATTGATTACCAACTCGCCATCCTTTGTCATGCGCACATCAAACTCGGAGCCTGCCGCTTTTAGTTCGATTGCTCTTTTTAACGAAGCAATTGAATTCTGCGGAAGATCAGCCGTTTTCCATGCACCCCGATGCGCAATGGTTTTGTTGGATGCAAACGTGATTGGCCCTGGTGAACACGATGAAAGGACCGTGATTAGAAATGCTAAGCCGACCAGTACTTTCATGGTATTACCAAACAGTTATACGTTCTGCCTCTGGCTTGTACATCTTATCTCCGGGCTGAACATTGAACGCGTTGTAGAATGGAGTAAAGTTCATCAGCGGACCGTTTACGCGCCACTTGGCCGGAGAATGTGGGTTAGTGTTTACGTACATCCGTAAAAACTCATCACGTGTTTTTACACGCCAAATTCTTGCAATCGAAATGAAGAATCGTTGATCTTGAGTAAAACCATCTATCTTGGTTGTGTCTTTTCCCTGTTCAGTCAGTTTAAAAGCATCGTAAGCAATTGCTACTCCGGCAATATCGGCCGTGTTTTCTCCAACAGTCAACGGCCCTTTTATATGCATAGAGTCTAACACGGTAAACTGATTATACTGATCAATTACCTGTTGTGTACGTGCCTGGAATTTCTCGTAGTCCGCTTTCGTCCACCAATCAGTCACGTTACCCGCTTTATCAAACTGCGCACCCTGATCATCAAACGAGTGTGTGATTTCATGGCCGATCACCATTCCTATGCCACCGTAGTTTAACGCGTCATCGGCATACAGATCAAAATAAGGCGACTGCAAAATCCCGGCTGGGAAAACAATCTCATTCATCGGAGGATTGTTATAAGCCGTTACAGTTGGCGGAGTAGTAAGCCACTCTGTGCGATCTACCGGTTGACCGAGTTTCGCCAGATTGTAATTATAATCATTTCTGTTAGCCGCAAGGCGATTCTCGAAATAGGTATTGCGATTCACTTCAACCGCAGAATAATCTCTCCACTTATCAGGATATCCGATCTTTTCGGTAAACGCATTCAGTTTCTCTTTTGCTTTTGTTTTGGTAGAATCACTCATCCAGTCGAGCCTAATAATCCGCGCTTCAAAAGCTTTTTTCAGGTTATCCACCAGTACCCGCATTCGCTTCTTTGCCTCCTCGGGAAAGTATTTTTTAACGTACAGCTGAGCTAATGCATGTCCAAGGGAACGGTCAACTGCCTGAGTCATCTCCTCGGCACGTGGCTTTTGGACAGCTTGTCCCGTAAGGGCCTTTGTATATTCAAATGAAGCGTCAACGAAAGGTTTGCTCAGGTAGCCCGCATAGTTGGTGAGCGTGTTGGCTTTCAAATACGTTTTCCAGTCATTGAGAGAAACACTGGCTAATAGCGAGTTCACTTTAACATAGTATGCCGGTTGTCCAACATTTACCGAATCGGTCTTTGCACCTAATTCATTCAGCACCAACGGCCAATTCAGATTGGCATGTTTCTTCGCAAGTGACGTAACGGCAAGCTTATTATAGTTAGCTTTTACATCACGCAGTTCGATGTTAGTCTTATGCGATCCTGCTAATTGCTTCTCAAGTGAATACGTGATATCAGCTTGCTTCGCGGCTGTAGCCTGATCAACCCCGGTTAATTCAAAGAGTTTCGTCAGGTATTGCCTGTAGGCGTTTTGAATTTTAATTGTCGATGAATCGGTTTTGAAATAATAGTCGCGTTCCGGAAGGCCGATGCCCGTCTGTGCGAACTGTGCAATGTTCATACTGCTGTTACGGTCGTCAGGCGCTACATAAAAACCGAGAATGGACGCATTACCGGATTTTTGCTCTTCGCACACCAGTTTCAGTAACTCGTTGCGGTCCTTCAAACCATCAATGCGGGTAAGTAACGATTTGATAGGTTCATAGCCTCGTTTGTTAATTGCTGCAGTATCCATTCCGGACGCATAAAAATCACCAACCTTCTGCTCGATGCTTCCCGGAGTATTATCGGCTTTTGAAACGCTGTCGAGGATTGCGCGGAGACGAATACGCTGCGGAAAATTCAAAAAAGAATATGAGCCCACACCGGTCTGACTTTCCGGTATCCGGGCAGAATCATACCAGATTCCATTCACATACATAAAAAAGTCATCTCCCGGTTTCCGTGAAGAATCGATTCCGGTAATCTTTACATGTTCGTCTCCCTTCCGGGTATTTGAGTTACATGCCATCACCAAAAGAATCAACAGATTAAAATATGTTGTATTTCTCATTAATAGTTTGACTATTGGCTAACGAAACAGTTTCAAATATTCATCAAATACATATAATCGACCTCGTTGTGCACCTGTAATCTCACGTACAATTCCTTTACTCTCCAATTGACCGATTAACGTGTAAGCTGTGGGGAGTGAAATACTCGCCATCCTGCTAACCTTTTCTGCATTTACGACTGGGTTTTGGTATAACTGCTCAATCACTTTTTGAGCATTTGATGCGCGGCTTCCCAGTTCTTGAATAACTTTTTCCGTTTTCTTCTGCAACTTTAGAATAGCATCAAATGTCGTTATTCCGCTTTTCGCGGTTTCTATTATTCCCGTGAGAAAAAAGATGAGCCAACGGTTAATATCGCTCTTTTCACGAACCCGCATCAAGTTATCATAATAAAGGCTTCTGTTACGTTCGAGGAAATCCGACAAATACAAGATCGGTTCTTTCAATATTCCTTTATTCACCAGATAGAGCGTAATCATCAATCGGCCAATACGGCCATTACCATCCAAAAATGGGTGTATTGTTTCAAATTGATAGTGAAGCAGTGCGGCTTTCAGTAGCTCAGGTAATAATATAAAATCATTATGAACAAAATTCTCCAAATCACTCATTAGCTCCGGAACACTGGTATGCACGGGTGGAATAAATATTGCATCCTTAAGGGAAACTCCCCCGATCCAATTCTGACTTACCCTGAATTCACCAGGCGTTTTTTTTTCACCACGAACTCCTTGCATTAAAACTGCATGGGTTTCGCGAACTAGCCTCGAAGAAAACGGAAGTTCTTTTAGTTTGTGAATGGCAAAGTTTATTGCCTTCACATAATTCTGCACTTCTTCCCAGTCCGATTGCTTTTCCGGGGCAACTTCATTTCGATCTAAAAGAGCTTCCTCAATATTGGTTTGCGTGCCCTCAATTTTGCTGCTTTGCGTAGCCTCTTTCAATACGTGCATGCTAATGAAGAGATCAATATTTGGCACGTAATGAGAAAACATGTCCAAACGCCCCAATTCCCGATCTGCCTGACTCAAAAGATTCAGTACTTCAGGATTGTCGATAATCCACTCTCTGTTAATCAGGGTGGGCTGAAAACTTCGATAAGTTCCTTGACTGATTAACTTCCCTGATTGAAACGATTTCACAATCCTTACTTAAAAACAGACTGTCCAATTTAAGTAAAGAATTCCTTATTTAAGAAAATCGCCAAAAATTTAAATAAGATCTCAGCTTATTTAAACTACTCTAATTAGCTGTCACAGCTAGCTACGCCTCTCCCATTGTACCTCCGAAGTTCATCGGAAATTTAGGAGCGCCTTGCGTTTGTTTAATCGTTCCGAAGTTCGCTTCGTACTTATCGATATTCTCTTTCAATGCACTCAATAATCGCTTGGCATGCTCGGGAGTAACAATCACCCGCGCCTTCACCCGTGCTTTCGGTACACCCGGCATCAGCTTAATGAAGTCGATGACAAACTCACTGTTGGAGTGCGCAATCATTGCCAGGTTGGAATAAATGCCTTCTGCGATTTCTTCGGAAAGCTCAATGTTTATCTGGTTCTGCTGGATATTGTCTTTTTTATCGTCTGCCATAGCTATCTATCATTTAACAATGAGGTGATTTAACAATTCAACGATGCGTTGAAGCTAAAGTACTAAAAAACAAATGTGCGAACAGTTTCCCATTCGCACATAGTTAAATTGATCAATCGTTATCAGAATTAGGCCTGGAGTTCTTTCTCGCGGTCTTTCTGCTTGGTTTCACTTGCTTCTACGAAGGCATCGTACTCGTCTTTATGCGTTACGATCATGTCTACATATTTACGCTGACCGGTTCCGGCAGGGATCAGGTGACCTACGATCACGTTCTCCTTCATACCCGCGAGTGCATCGCGTTTACCACGGATCGCAGCTTCGCTCAACACTTTCGTTGTCTCCTGGAACGATGCAGCCGACAGCCAGCTTTCAGTTTTCAACGATGCTTGGGTAATACCCTGAAGCGTTGGTCTTGAAACCGCAGCTAATGCATCGCGTACTTCTACAAGCTTCTTATCGTTTCTGCGCAAGCCAGAGTTTTCATCGCGAAGCTCACGAGCCGTAATGATCTGGCCCGGCTTGAAGCGCTCTGAATCTCCTGCCTCAACAACAACTTTCTTATCGAGGATCAAGTCGTTCTCTTCACGGAAGGTAAGCTTATCTACAAACTCTCCCGGCAGGAACGTTGTATCACCCGGATCAAGGATTTCAACCTTCTGCATCATCTGGCTCACGATACACTCGATATGCTTATCGTTGATCTTCACACCCTGCAGACGGTATACTTCCTGAATTTCATTCACCAGATATTCCTGCACCGCAGTAGGTCCTTTGATCGCCAGAATGTCTCCCGGAGAAATTGATCCGTCAGACAATGGCTGACCTGCTTTCACGAAGTCGTTATCCTGAACAAGGATGTGCTTCGACAACGGTACGAGGTAACGCTTCTGAACACCATCACGTGATTCGATGAAAATTTCACGGTTACCACGCTTGATACCTCCGTACGTTACAACACCATCAATCTCACTCACTACGGCAGGGTTCGAAGGATTACGCGCTTCAAACAATTCCGTTACACGAGGAAGACCACCGGTAATATCGCGTGACTTACCATACGTACGCGGGATTTTCACCAGCACCTGGCCAGGTTTAATCTTGTCGCCTTCATCCACCGCAAGGTGAGCCCCTACCGGGATGTTGTACGATTTCGTCTCAGACTTACCCTTAACAACGATAGCCGGGTTCTTAGTCTTGTCACGTGTTTCAGTGATAACTTTTTCACGGTGACCAGTCTGCTCGTCAGATTCTTCTTTATACGTGATACCTTCAATGATCGCTTCGTATCCGATCTCACCTTCAAATTCAGACAAGATCACAGCGTTGTAAGGATCCCAGAAGCAAAGCTCTTCGCCTTTCTCAACCTTCTGCTTGTCTTTCACTTTCAGGTAAGCTCCGTAAGGAACGTTGTTCGAAATCAGCACGCGACCGTTTTCCTTATCCAGGATCCGGATCTCGCCTGTACGACCCATAACAACCGTTACTTTATTTCCTTCGCGGTCAGTTGTATCGATGGTACGGATACCTTCGAATTCAACCACACCCGGGAATTTCGCTTTAATGTTTGCATCAACCGCAATGTTCGATGCAGTACCACCCACGTGGAATGTACGGAGTGTAAGCTGTGTTCCTGGTTCACCGATCGATTGCGCTGCAATTACCCCTACTGCTTCACCTGATTGTACCATTTTACCGGTAGCCAGGTTACGGCCATAGCATTTTGCGCAACCACCCATCTTCGATTCACACGTCAGGATCGAACGGATCTCTACTTCTTCGATTGAAGTTTCTTCGATACGTTTCGCGATCTCTTCCGTGATCTCTTCGTTTGCAGCGAGGATCAACTCCTCGTTCAACGGATCGTAAATATTGTGTACAGTAACGCGACCAAGGATACGCTCTGACAATGGCTCAACGATATCTTCGTTGTCTTTCAATGCCTGAACTTTCAATCCACGGAGCGTTCCGCAATCTTCTTCAGTGATAACAAGGTCGTGTGCAACGTCAACCAACCTGCGAGTCAGGTAACCCGCATCGGCAGTTTTCAACGCTGTATCGGCAAGACCTTTACGCGCACCGTGTGTAGAGATAAAGTACTCCAATACATCCAAACCTTCTTTAAAGTTTGAAAGGATCGGGTTCTCGATGATCGAACCTACTGAACCCGCAAGGTTCTTCTGTGGTTTCGCCATCAGACCGCGCATACCTCCGAGCTGACGAATCTGTTCACGGGAACCACGGGCTCCTGAGTGCATCATCATGTAGATCGGGTTGAAACCCTGGTTATCATCTTCCAGCTGACGCATCAGTGTGTTGGTCAGCATCGTGTTCGCACGTGTCCAGATGTCAATCACCTGGTTGTAGCGTTCGTTATCGGTGATAAGACCCATCATATAGTTGTTCCACACGGCATCAACTTCTTTCTGAGCTTCTCCTACGAACTTCTCTTTTTCAATCGGGATCTTCACATCGTTCAATCCCATTGACAAACCACCGCGGTACGCCATCTGGAAACCAAGCTCCTTAATATCATCAAGGAACTTCGCTGCCTTAGACGGGCCGGCAGTTTTATAAACTTCAGCAATGATGGTCTGCAGTTTCTTTTTGGTCAGCAGCTCATCTACGAAACCGGTTTCTTCCGGAACATATTGATTGAACAATACGCGGCCTACTACAGTCTCGATCAGCTTGTATGCAAGCTTGCCAGTTTTCTTGTCTTTTGTCTGAACACGCACTTTAATGTTCGCGTGCTTCGAAAGTTTACCTTCGTTGAACGCGATCACGATCTCCTCAGTCGAGTAGAACTTGCGGCCTTCACCCAATACAGGATGCTCTGGTGTGCTCTTTCTTCCTTTTGTGAGGTAGTAGAGACCAAGCACCATGTCCTGTGACGGTACCGTTACCGGTGCACCGTTGGCAGGGTTAAGAATGTTATGTGACGACAGCATCAGGATTGATGCTTCCAGGATTGCTTCCTGACCAAGCGGAACGTGAACGGCCATCTGGTCACCGTCAAAGTCAGCGTTAAACGCTGTACAAACGAGTGGGTGCAACTGGATAGCTTTTCCTTCGATCAGCTTAGGCTGGAATGCCTGGATACCAAGTCTGTGGAGTGTTGGGGCACGGTTCAAAAGAACAGGATGTCCTTTCAATACGTTTTCCAAAATATCCCAGATCACAGGGTCTTTGCGGTCAACGATTTTCTTCGCTGACTTCACGGTTTTAACAATTCCTCTTTCGATGAGCTTGCGGATGATAAACGGCTTGAACAATTCAGCCGCCATATCTTTTGGCAAACCGCACTCGTGCAATTTCAATTCAGGACCAACAACAATTACGGAACGGCCTGAGTAGTCAACACGCTTACCCAACAGGTTCTGACGGAAACGTCCCTGCTTACCTTTCAGCATGTCGCTCAATGATTTCAGTGCACGGTTACCATCCGAACGAACCGCATTCACTTTACGTGAGTTGTCGAACAATGAGTCAACCGCTTCCTGGAGCATACGCTTCTCGTTACGAAGGATAACTTCAGGAGCTTTAATATCGATCAAACGCTTCAAACGGTTGTTACGGATAATAACGCGTCTGTAAAGGTCATTCAAATCAGATGTTGCAAAGCGACCGCCATCCAATGGTACAAGCGGACGTAATTCCGGTGGAATTACCGGCACCATCTTGATCACCATCCACTCAGGCTTATTCTCCACGCGTGTGTTCGCATCGCGGAAAGCTTCAACAACTTTCAAACGCTTCAACGCTTCAGCCTTACGCTGCTGTGACGTGTCGGTTGCTGCCTGGTGGCGAAGGTCGTATGACAACTGATCCAACTGAAGACGTGATAACAACATCTCCAATGCATCAGCACCCATCTTCGCAATAAACTTCTTCGGATCGTTATCGTCCAGCATCTGGTTTTCACGAGGAAGCTTGTCGATGATGTCGAGATATTCTTCTTCTGTCAAGAAGTCCATCTTGTTCACGCCATCTTCTTCCTTCATACCCGGCTGGATAACCACGTAACGCTCGTAGTAAATGATCTGGTCGAGCTTCTTGGTTGGAAGACCAAGAAGGTAACCGATCTTATTTGGCAACGAACGGAAATACCAGATGTGAGCTACCGGTACCACCAGTTCGATGTGGCCCATGCGCTCGCGTCTTACTTTCTTCTCGGTAACTTCTACACCGCAACGATCGCAGATAATTCCTTTGTAACGAATGCGCTTGTATTTACCGCAGTGACATTCCCAGTCTTTCACCGGACCGAAGATGCGCTCGCAGAACAACCCGCCCATTTCAGGCTTATAGGTTCTGTAGTTGATCGTCTCCGGCTGGGTTACTTCACCATGCGAGCTTTCCAGGATTGACTCCGGAGAAGCAAGGCTGATAGTGATCGTAGAGAAGTCGCTGTTGATCTTTTTATTTTTTCTGAAAGACATATATCAAGTTTTCAGTTAATGATTCATTTTCTATTTAGGCATCAGGGGTTAGGCATTAGGGCTACTCCCCAATGCCTGATTCCAAATGCGTTAGTTCATCGAGATCTCAAGAGCCAGACCTCTGAGTTCATGCACCAATACGTTGAATGACTCAGGGATATTCGGCTTCCTCATGTTCTCGCCTTTCACGATCGATTCGTATGCTTTCGCACGACCAACCACATCGTCAGACTTAATCGTAAGGATTTCCTGCAGGATATGCGATGCACCGAATGCTTCGATCGCCCAAACCTCCATTTCTCCGAAACGCTGACCACCAAATTGTGCTTTACCACCTAGAGGCTGTTGCGTAATGAGTGAGTAAGGTCCGATAGAACGTGCGTGCATCTTATCGTCAACGAGGTGACCCAGTTTCAGCATGTACGCCACACCTACCGTTACCGGCTGGTCGAAACGCTGACCGGTTAAACCATCATACAGGTAAGCTCTTCCGAATTCCGGAAGACCTGCTTCTTTCAACTCAGCTTGTACCTGATCGATTGAAGCACCATCAAAGATCGGAGTAGCATACTTGCGGCCGAGTTTCAATCCGGCCCATGCCAATACCGCTTCGTAAAGCTGACCCAGGTTCATACGCGAAGGTACGCCCAGCGGGTTCAAGCAAATATCCAGCGGAGTTCCGTCTTCGAGGAATGGCATATCCTGATCCTGCACGATACGGGCTACAACACCCTTGTTACCGTGACGACCCGCCATCTTATCTCCTACTTTCAGCTTACGCTTCTTCGCTACGTATACTTTTGCAAGCTGCACGATACCCGTTGGCAGTTCGTCTCCCACTTCGAGTGTGAAACGCTCACGCTTAAAGTCGCCGGCATAAGAATTTCTCTTCACGAGGTAATTCTTTACAGTTTGTGCTACCAGATCATTGGTGTGATCATCGCTCGTCCAGTTCTCCAGGCTGATATCCGAAATCAGGTTCACTTCTTCCGGTACGCTGTAGTTACTTTCATCGCGGTAGATGTTCTTGTCAGGGAAGAGATTGCTCTCAATCACCTTCGCAGAGAACTTCACGCCTTTGCTGATTAATTCATCACCAAACTTATGCTTCACGCCATTGCTGGTCTTTCCGTTCAGGATGGTTGACAATTTCTTGATCACCTCTCCGCGCAGGTCGCCCAGCTGCTTGCTATACTTGTTCTTCAGTGCATCAAGCTCTTTCTTCGACTTGTTGCGAACGTCTTTGTCGCGCTTCGGACGAGAGAACAGCTTGGTATCAATAACAACACCTTTTAATGATGGAGGCGCCTTCATGGAAGCATCTTTCACATCACCGGCTTTGTCACCGAAGATTGCTCTCAATAGTTTTTCTTCCGGAGTCGGATCAGTTTCTCCTTTCGGAGTGATCTTACCGATCAGGATATCGCCTTCTTTTACTTCCGCTCCAACGCGGATAATACCGTTCTCATCGAGATGCTTAACCGCTTCTTCGCTTACGTTCGGAATTTCAGAAGTCAACTCTTCTTCACCACGCTTCGTGTCGCGAACTTCAAGTTCGAACTCTTCAATGTGGATTGACGTGTAGATGTCATCCCGTACAACTTTCTCAGAGATTACGATCGCATCCTCGAAGTTGTAACCCTGCCATGGCATGTAGCCTACAAGCAGGTTTCTTCCAAGTGCAAGTTCTCCGCTGTTTGTCGCATAGCCTTCTACCAGCGGCTGACCTTTCACAACGCGATCTCCCTTGCGAACAAGCGGAGTGTGGTTGATACAGGTATCCTGGTTGGTTCTGCGGAACTTGATCAGGTTGTATGTTTTGAATTCGTTATCGAATGTGACAAGCTTACGCTCATCATCCGTATCATATTTAATGATCACTTTCTTCGCATCCACGAAATCAACTACACCCGAACCTTCGGCTGTAATCAATGCACGTGAATCCAATGCTACACGGCCTTCGAGACCAGTTCCTACAATTGGCGCCTGCGGACGTACCAACGGTACAGCCTGGCGTTGCATGTTAGAACCCATCAGGGCACGGTTCGCATCATCGTGCTCGAGGAACGGAATCATAGAAGCCGCTACCGACACAATCTGGTTAGGAGCAATGTCCATGTATTTCAGATCTTTCGGTTCTACTACCGGGAAGTCACCTTCGAAACGTGCTTTCACACGCTCTTCAATAAATTCTCCGTTAGGCTTAATCTTCACATTCGCCTGCGCGATGTTGTGTGTATCTTCTTCTTCGGCTGTTAAGAAAACAAGTTCTTTTGTTTTCACTTTACCATTCTCAACCTTGCGGTAAGGCGTTTCGATAAAGCCCATCTTGTTCACTTTCGCGTGAACGCAGAGAGACGAAATCAAACCGATGTTCGGACCTTCCGGAGTTTCGATGGTACACAAACGACCATAGTGCGTGTAGTGAACGTCACGGACTTCGAAACCTGCACGTTCTCTTGAAAGACCGCCTGGCCCGAGTGCCGACATTCTGCGCTTGTGCGTGATCTCTGCCAATGGATTGGTTTGATCCATGAACTGAGAAAGCTGGTTTGTACCGAAGAAGGAGTTAATCACGGAAGACAGCGTACGCGCATTGATCAGATCAACAGGCTTGAAGTCTTCGTTATCGCGAACGTTCATTCTTTCCTTGATGGTACGCGCCATACGCGCAAGACCCACACCAAACTGAGAGTACAATTGTTCACCAACGGTACGTACACGTCTGTTAGAAAGGTGATCGATATCATCGATCAATGCTTTCGAGTTGATCAGACCAATCAAGTATTTCACGATCAGGATGATATCATCCTTCGTTAATACGCGGTGATCAAAGCTCAGGTCAAGACCGAGTTTTTTGTTGATCCGGTAACGGCCAACTTCACCCAGGTCGTAACGCTTCTCACTGAAGAACAGGCTCTGGATTACATCACGCGCTGTTTGTTCGTCAGGGGCTTCTGTATTTCTTAATTGACGGTAGATCTGCTCAACCGCTTCCTTCTCAGAGTTTGAGTTATCCTTTGAAAGCGTATTGAAAATGATCAGGTAATCGGCAATGTTCACATCCTCACGGTGGAGAATGATTGACTTCACGCCTGATTCCAGGATCACGTCAGCGTCTTCGGCAGAGATCAGGTGATCGCGCTCGAGCAACACTTCGTTACGATCGATCGATACCACTTCACCCGTATCTTCATCCACGAAGTCTTCCGTCCAGGTGCGGAGCACGCGGGCAGCAAGCTTGCGGCCTACTACTTTCTTCAGGGTATTCTTGTTAGCCTCCACTTCTTCTGACAAGCCGAAGAGGTCAAGAATGTCTTTATCAGTACCGTAGCCAATTGCGCGGAGCAATGTAGTTACCGGGAATTTTTTCTTACGGTCGATGTACGCATACATTACGCTGTTCACATCGGTCGCGAATTCAATCCACGAACCTTTGAACGGAATGATACGTGCAGAGTAAAGCTTCGTTCCGTTGGTGTGTTTGCTCATCGCGAAGAACACGCCCGGTGAACGGTGCAGCTGCGATACGATTACACGCTCGGCACCGTTGATTACGAACGAACCTTTTTCGGTCATGTACGGGATGTTACCCAGGAACACTTCCTGTTCGATGGTTTCGAAATCTTCGTTGTCCTCATCGTTACAGGTGAGGCGAAGCTTTGCCTTCAAGGGCACAGAGAATGTTAATCCTCTGTCGATACACTCATCGACATTATATTTTGGCGGATCGATCGTGTAGTCTACGAACTCAAGCACGAAATTTTCGCGTGAGTCGGAGATTGGGAAGTTTTCTGCGAATACTTTGTATAAGCCTTCGTTCTGCCGTTTTTCGGCAGGTGTATCGATCTGCAAAAAGTCTTGAAACGACTGGAGTTGTAAGTCCAGAAAGTCGGGATAGTCAATGATCTTCTCGATAGAGGAGAAGTCAATTCTACCGGTATTAGTTTTTTTTGCCAAGGTACTTTAATGTTTAAGTTCTTAAATCCCGGACGCGCTAAGTATAAATAGGTACAAATACGAATAGACCGCGTCCCGACTGTTGTCGGGAACGAGGCCTAATCGAGTTTTTATTGAGACGGTACCTTCGCCTTCAAGAAGAAAATTACTTCAACTCAACTTCGGCACCAGCCTCAACGAGTTGCTTCTTAAGGTTCTCAGCTTCGTCTTTCGGTAAACCTTCTTTGATTGTCTTAGGAGCGCCATCAACCATGTCTTTCGCTTCTTTCAAGCCAAGACCAGTCAATTCTTTCACAAGTTTCACAATTTGAAGCTTGTTAGGGCCAGATGCTTTCAACACAACATCGAAGTTGGTTTTCTCAGCAGCAGCGGCAGCGCCACCAGCTGCACCACCACCTGCTACTACTGTTGCAGCAGCCGGCTCGATGCCATATGTTTCTTTCAGGTAAGAAGCTAATTCGTTTACTTCTTTTACAGTGAGTTCAACGAGTTGATCTCCAAGAGCTTTTACGTCAGCCATTTTATTAAGTGTTAAAATTTTTAGTCAATAAGTAGTTTAGTTGGTACCTGGTTGTTCGCCACCTTCAGTTCCTTTTTTGTGTAAAAGGCCTGCAATAACAGTTCTGGCAGGTGATTGCAACAGGCTAATAATTTCGCCAATGAGCTCGTCTCTCGACTTCAGCTCAGAAAGCGTATTTACATGTTCGTCTCCGATATAAAATTCGGATTTCAGGGAGGCCGCTTTCAATACGGGTTTGCCTTCCAATTTCTTACGAAACTCTTTGATCACTTTTGCAGGTGCGTTGCCTACCTCTTTCGAGAACATCACGCCTGAAAAACCGCTGAGTACGTTAAAGAGTGGAGAGTAGTCGGTGCCTTTTTGATTCTCAAGCGCTTTCTGAATCAATGAGTTTTTGTAAACTCTGTATTCGATACCGCTTTTGAAGCAAAGTCTTCTGAAGTTATTGATCTGCTCAACGGTGAAACCGCTTGCATCCGTAACATAGAAGTGGTCGTTATCCGCAAACTTTTGCGTAAGCTCCTCTATAATCTGTGCTTTTTCTTCTCTGGTCATGTTACAATCTTTTAAATACCAGCAATGGAACTTGCGTCTACTTTAATGCCCGGGCTCATCGTGGTAGAGATAGCGATACTTTTGAAGTATGTACCTTTTGCCGATGCGGGTTTCAGTTTCGCAATCGTCTGGAGCATTTCCGCTGCATTGTCCTTAAGTTTATCAGGAGAGAAGGAAGCTTTCCCGATGCCAACGTGAATGATACCAGTCTTATCAATTTTGAAGTCGATCTTACCGGCTTTTACTTCTTTCACGGCCTTACCAACTTCAAGCGTAACAGTTCCTGATTTAGGGTTTGGCATTAAGCCGCGAGGACCTAATACTTTACCAAGTCTACCAACCTTTGCCATTACTGTAGGAGTACAGATAATAACATCGATGTCGGTCCATCCGCCTTCGATTTTTGTGATATAATCGTCAAGGCCTACGTGTTCTGCACCTGCATCTTTTGCTTCCTGAACTTTATCAGGTGTGCAAAGCACAAGTACACGAACGCTCTTACCTAATCCATGGGGCAGGGCGACAACGCCACGCACCATCTGATCGGATTTCTTCGGGTCAACGCCAAGGCGGATATCCAAATCAACTGAAGCATCGAACTTAGTAAACGTGACGTCTTTCAGCATTTTGGTTGCCTCATCCAGAGAATATACTTTCTCCAGATTGAATTTAGCGGTAACTGCTTTTCTGTTCTTAGAAATTCTTGCCATACCTCAAATGTTATTTAGCCCAGGGTGCTGTTCCAGACACGGTAACGCCCATGCTGCGTGCAGTACCTGCAATCATTTTCATTGCTGACTCAATTTTGAATGCGTTGAGGTCAGGCATTTTCGTTTCTGCAATCTTTTTCACCTGATCCCAAGTGATTGAACCCACCTTCGTACGGTTAGGTTCTGCAGACCCCTTCTGCTTTTTCATAGCCTCCAAAATGAGGTTAGCGGCAGGAGGAGTTTTGATGACGAAGTCGAATGACTTGTCATTGTAAATCGTGATCAATACAGGTAAAAGCTGACCGGGCTTATCCTGGGTTCTTGCATTAAACTGCTTGCAAAAATCCATGATGTTAAGACCCTTGCTACCCAGGGCCGGACCAATTGGAGGAGCCGGGTTTGCTGAGTTGCCTTTTACCTGCAGTTTCAAATATCCTGTAACTTGTTTTGCCATTTTTCGTGGGTACTAATTACTCTTGTTTTTCAACCTGCATGTAATTCAATTCGACCGGAGTGTTCCGACCGAAAATCTTTACCATGACATTTAACTTTTTCTTTTCCTCGAATATTTCCTCTACGGTTCCGGTGAAGCCTGAGAATGGGCCGTCCATAACCTTTACAGATTCTCCCTTGATAAAAGGAGTACCCAGTTTTTCTTCGAAGCTGTCAATCTCATCAACTTTACCGAGAATCCTGTTCACCTCTGACTGACGAAGGGCTACAGGTTCTTTGGAAGCTCCGGTTCCGTTGTTGCCGAGAAAACCAATCACGCCCGGAATGTTATTCACGGTATGATAAGCCTCCCCGTTTGATAGATCCGCAGACAGAAGTACATAACCCGGAAAGAAATTTCTTTCTCTCACGCGTTTTTTTCCGCCACGCATCTCATATACTTTCTCAGATGGTATAAGCACCTGAGGGATATATTCTGTTAATTTTTCACGCTCGATTTCATTCTCCAGGTAGGACTTAACCTTTTTTTCCTGGCCGCTCACCACGCGTAAAACATACCATTTAAGTTCACCGACTGCTGCCATGCTTTGTTCGGTTAAAATGCACTATAAAACCAATGCAAACCTGTCTTGAAAACCCAGTCAACCGCGCCAATTACCAGTGCAAAAATGGTAGAGGCTACCAACACCAGGATCGCGCTGCCCTGAAGCTCGCTGTAAGACGACCAAGTAACTTTGTTCTTGATTTCGTCCCACGATTCGGCAAAGTAATTTCCAATCTTCTGCATCAGTTTTACCTTTAAAATCTATCAATCAACCGACCTGAAATCGGCATTTTTAGCACGGGCGGAGAGATTCGAACTCCCATCAACGGTTTTGGAGACCGCTATTCTGCCATTGAACTACGCCCGTGTATTGTTGGTTCCGGGCTCATTTAAGGCAGATTTCGCTTCAGGCCCCTAACCCCCTTGAACCCATCAAATTATATCAGCCACCGCACTCGAAGTCCAAAAAGGACTGCAAATTTAGCAGAAAAATTTGAAAAATATCAGCCGGGCTGAAAAATTTCGACTTGTCTCTAGCCCTGATTTTCAATCGTTTAGGAATCTTCCGGAAAGAAATAATTCATGTACCGGCATATGGTCTATCAGCCTGCAAAGAAATTATAAGTTTTTGATTAACAGGCCCGATTACGAATGGTTTACCTTGCCAGCCTAACCAGACTTCCATGTACTACATCCTGTTTTACAAAACTGTTGCGAACTACGTTGAAAAGCGTACCCCTTTCCGGGAAGAACATTTGCGACTGGCTAATACCGCCCGAAGCAATGGTACGCTGATCATGGCTGGCGCATTGGCCGACCCGGCCGATGAGGCGGTGCTGGTTTTCAAGGCTGAGAGTCCGAAAGTGGCCGAAGATTTTGCAAAGAACGACCCCTATGTCAAAAACGGCTTGATTACAGAATGGAGAGTAAGGCAGTGGACGGTGGTGATCGGAGATTAATAAGCCTGAATCAAAACATCGGTAGGGATATTCAATTTCTCGTGAAGTTGGCGAATCATTTCAAGCGACAACTTCCTTTTTTTGTTCAGAATTTCGCTAGCCCTGCTTTTTAGTCCAACAACTTTCGCAAGGTCATTTTGCGTATACCCCAGTTGTTCCATTCGGAATTTGATAGCTTCAATAGGATCTGGCAAATCAACCGGAAAATACTCGTCTTCGTATTGATTGATCAGGATACCTAATATCTCCAGTTCATCTCCCTCCGGAGTTCCTTTCTTCGCGTCAAAGATTATCTCAAGCCTTTCAAGCGCTTGTTCATAATCTTTTTTGGTCTTTATAGGTTTTACGTTTATCCCCATTTCAGATTTTGTTTGCGTCAATTTTGTCGTACTCCGCATGTGTTCCAACAAATCGTATCCACATCATTTGATATTGAAAGTTGATTCGTACGATTAGTCGGTAGCGATTTCCTTTGATGTTAAAAACGACCCGATTGTTTCCTAAAATGCTTGCAGAAGGATATTCCTTCTTTAGATCATTCGCGTTTTTCCATTCACCCTTCTCCGCTTCACTATACCAAGCCTTGAGCTGTTGTTCGCAATCGGAATGCCGGACCCAGAACTCCCGAAGTACCTTTTTAGCGATTACTCTCAACGTCTGTGCTTTAACCAGACAAAGATATAAAAAGTTCCCACATTGGGAAATGTCAATTGCCGTACATTTGATCTTACTTAATGAGAAAGTAAATCTCTCACGTGAGGGATAGCAGCGACCTGCCTGACGGCAGGCAGGAAGCCCACAGCGAATAGCCCGGCCCGATGCTGAACGGAGTGAACGCGTTGGGACACGCATCAATAAAAAAGCCCTGACGTTTCCGTCAAGGCCTTTTACTTTTAACTTTTTTAAAGTTATTCTCTTAGTCGAGGATTTCAGTTACCTGACCAGATCCTACGGTACGACCACCTTCGCGGATCGCGAAGCGAAGACCTTTTTCCATAGCGATCTTGTTGATCAACTGTACTTCGATAGAGATGTTATCACCAGGCATAACCATTTCAACACCTGCAGGGAGCATGATCTCACCTGTTACGTCAGTTGTACGGAAGTAGAACTGAGGACGGTATTTGTTGAAGAATGGAGTGTGACGACCACCTTCTTCTTTAGAAAGAACGTACACTTCAGCCTTGAATTTAGCGTGTGGTGTTACAGAGCCAGGCTTGCAAATAACCATACCACGCTTAATTTGTTCTTTTTCAATACCACGGAGCAGAAGACCTGTGTTATCACCAGCTTCACCTCTGTCGAGGATCTTACGGAACATTTCCACACCTGTGATAGTAGAAGTAAGGTTTTCAGCACCCATACCGAGGATCTGAACCGGATCACCGGTTTTGATCACACCGCGCTCAATACGGCCGGTAGCAACTGTACCACGACCAGTGATTGAGAACACGTCTTCAACAGGCATCAAGAAATCTTTGTCAACCAGACGAACCGGGATTGGAATGTACTCATCCACAGCATTCATCAGTTCTTCAACTTTAGCAACCCATTTCGGCTCACCGTTCAATGCACCAAGAGCTGAACCGCGGATCACCGGCATGGTATCGCCAGGGAAGCTGTAAGCAGACATCAATTCACGAACTTCCATTTCAACGAGGTCCAACAATTCTGCATCGTCAACCAAGTCAACTTTGTTCATGAACACAACAAGAGCAGGTACACCTACCTGACGTGCAAGCAGGATGTGCTCGCGAGTCTGAGGCATCGGACCGTCAGTTGCAGCTACCACGAGGATAGCTCCGTCCATCTGGGCAGCACCCGTAACCATGTTCTTCACATAGTCAGCGTGACCAGGACAGTCTACGTGTGCATAGTGACGCTTGTCAGTAGCGTACTCAACGTGTGAGGTATTGATTGTGATACCGCGTTCTTTTTCTTCAGGAGCGTTGTCGATTGAAGAGAAGTCACGAACTGCAGCAAGTCCTTTTGAAGAAAGAACTTTTGTGATCGCAGCAGTGAGGGTAGTTTTACCGTGGTCAACGTGACCGATGGTACCGATGTTTACGTGTGGTTTCGACCGGTCGAATGTTTCCTTAGCCATATTTGAAAATCAGTTAAAAGTTTAAAGTGTTATAGTTATTAAGTAATTACTATTCAGCTTCCGGCAGCTTTCGCTGACAGAAGACACCCCAAACATGTTAAGCCTTTCGGATAAGGGTAATTCAAATGTTATCTCCATCACATTCGCGGTGTTCGCTAGGCACCCGTGATGGTAATTCCATTTTATTCCAGTACGTTTTTTCCTGACATCTTCAGGAACTGTTTGCTTCGGGAAGCAGAGCTGTTGAAGAGTCCCGATAGTTATCGGGATGAACTCCAATCTCACTTACCTTCTTCAGCATTGTCTGCCGAATGTTACTTCAAAAGCAGAGCTGTTGAAGAGAATTGAACTCTCGACCTCTTCCTTACCAAGGAAGTGCTCTACCCCTGAGCTACAACAGCTTTTCGGGCGGTTAACTTAACTACCCAGAGCGGGAGACGAGGCTCGAACTCGCCACCTATAGCTTGGAAGGCTATCGCTCTACCAAATGAGCTACTCCCGCTGATTTAAGTGGGGAAGACAGGATTCGAACCTGTGAAGTCATAAGACAACAGATTTACAGTCTGTCCCAGTTGGCCGCTTTGGTACTTCCCCGGTTGGTTTACTTTGGGGTCGGCCAACCCACAAAACCTTTTCAATATTTCTCAAGAACGACTTAAAAGCCCCGTTTTTGGCGGGGCTTTTGAAAAAGAGAGTGCAAAATTATACGGTTTTTTGGTTTAGTCAAACGCTGGATCAGGATAATTAGGATTTAAGGACTGTCGGCATTGGGCCATTCTGAGCGAAAAAACGGTACTCACGGGATTCGCCCGGCAAATCACAAAATGATAATGTCCTTAACCACCTCGCGGCCAAACTCTTTCTGAAATACATCCAGCACGTGGCCTTTGTGCAGAAGGAAGTCGTTTTTCATGGAGGGCGACTTGAACTCAACAAACAGAACCTTGTCTTTTATATAGACCTTTTTTGTTCGCTTGGCAATCGGCCCGCCCACCAGCCGTTCCCACGAGGCCACGAGTGTGGCTTCATCAAATTTCGATTCAATCCGGAATGTGCCCAGCATCTGCCGAACGGCATCTCCGATGGATTGAAATTCGTTGGGTTTTTTAGCCATGCTGTAAAGATAGCTCTTTAGATGTAAGACCTAAGACACAAGAAATAAGACGTGGGGATGTTAGTAAGTGCTACCGGATGTGTTTTACGGAGCCGTTTTGGACTTCGAAAATTTTTGCCTTGACGCCTGCTTCTGTTAAAATCTCGCGACTGCGCGCACTTCGGGCATCGGTGATAAAAATTTGTCCGAAGTTTCCGTCTGATACCAGCGCCATCAGTTTCACAATGCGCACATCATCGAGCTTGTCGAAAATGTCATCCAGCAATAGCAAGGGCTTTTTCTTTTTTGCCTGGGCAAGCACTTGAAATTCGGCCAGTTTAAGTCCGATTAAAAATGACTTTTGCTGGCCCTGTGATCCGAATTTTTTGAGCTCACCAGTATTCAATGAAAACATAAAATCATCGCGGTGTATGCCCGAAGAAGTGCGTTGCAAAACAATGTCGCGCTGCAAATTCTTTTTTAATAATTCCGCGAACGAAAGCTCTTCCAGATCGGAACGATACGTAATGGAAACTTTTTCCCTGGCATCCTTTCCCGCCAACTGGCGATACCACTTTTCGAACAGCGGATGATATTCTTTTAGGAATGACTTTCTCGTTTCATGAATATACTTCGCTGCCGGAACGAGCCGGTCATCATAGCTGTCGAGCAGATCCTGATCAACCATTCCGCGTTCGGAAAACAGGCGTAACAATCCGTTCCGCTGACGGAGTATCTGTGTGTATGTAATCAGGTTCTCCAGGTATTGATGATTCATCTGCGAAAGCAGACCATCAAAAAATTTTCTGCGCTGTTCACTTCCGTCCCAGATCAGCTCGATATCGTTGGGCGCAATCAGCACCAGCGGATACTTGCCAATGTGCTCGGCCATTTTCTTATACTCGTTCCCATCTTCACTCATGACTTTTTTGGAACCCCGGACAAACGAGCAAATGATTTCGGTGCGATTCTTTTTTTCGATGAAGGCTCCCTTAACAAAAAACTGGCTTTCGTCCTGACGGATATTCTGGGTATCGGAAGCCGGGGAAGCACTTTTGGTAAGCGACAGATAATAAACTGCGTCCAGGAGATTGGTTTTGCCGCTTCCGTTGAGGCCGAAGAAACAATTCACTTCAGGCGAAAGCTCAAGCGAAGCGTCTTCGTAGTTCTTGAAATTATATAAGGTGAGTTTTTCGAGATGCACAGTAAGAATGGTGTTTTAAGCCTGCCTCTGCCGGCAGCCGGGCCCCCGAAGCCGAATTCAGTGAATTGCTTTGCTATTGCGCATTTCAGGGTTAATTTCGCAGTTCAGTTCACGAAAAATCAAAAATAGGGATATGCCCGCGACAACCAAAGCCAACAAGCCGGAGCCTGCGAAGAAGGCTGATTCCAAAACAGAGTTTTCAAAGGAAACTTACCTGTTTTGGTACGAGAGCATGCTGCTGATGCGCAAGTTTGAAGAGAAAGCCGGACAACTGTATGGCCAGCAGAAGATCAAAGGTTTCTGCCACCTGTACATTGGCCAGGAAGCATGTGCAGCCGGGTCAGTATCTGCGTTGCAAAAAGGCGACAAGTATATCACGGCTTACCGCGATCATGCACATCCCCTTGCGCTGGGTACAAGTCCGAATGCGATCATGGCCGAGCTTTACGGAAAGGCAACGGGGGTATCGAAAGGCAAAGGTGGTTCGATGCACATGTTTGATAAAGAAGTTGGATTTGTGGGTGGACATGGGATTGTAGGTGGTCAGGTACCGCTTGGTGCAGGACTGGCGTTTGCAGAAAAATATAACAAGACCGGCAAGCTGTGTATCTGTTACATGGGTGACGGTGCCGTGCGGCAGGGGGCATTCCATGAAGCGCTGAACATGGCGATGCTGTGGAAACTTCCGGTGATTTTTGTTATTGAGAATAATGGTTATGCAATGGGTACTTCGGTGAAGCGTACCTCAAACGTAACTGACCTGTATACACTGGGGGAAGCGTTTGATATGCCTTCGGAGCCAGTGGATGGCATGAGCGTGGAAGAAGTGCATCGCGCGGTTGCCCGGGCGGCCGAACGTGCGCGGGCAGGTGAAGGCCCTACATTACTTGAGTTCAGAACGTATCGCTACAAAGGACACTCCATGAGCGATCCGCAGAAGTACCGTACGAAAGATGAGGTGGAAAGCTACAAGCAGCGCGACCCGGTGGAAGTTGTGAAGAGTGCTTTGCTTACTAAGAAGTTTGCCACCGAACAGGAAATTGAAGCGATCGATCAGAAAGTGATCGCACAGGTTGAGGAGAGCGTGAAATTTGCAGAAGATTCTCCATTCCCCGATCCTTCAGAAGCTTTCACGGAGGTTTATCAAGAGCCTGATTATCCGCTTATTACAGATTAGGATTAGACAGGTTCTGCCTGACAGAAACTTTGTTTAGAATCAGCTAATTATTAGTTTTGCGTCCCGCTTTTTAGCGGGACTATTTTTATCATCATGGCTAAGAAAAAAGAACACAATCACGAATTACTGGAGAATCCGGATGCGCTGGCAGAGCGCCTGGGCAGTGCGGAGAACTGGATGGAGCGCAATTCCAAGACCGTTATTGCGATGGTGGCTGTTGTACTGCTTGCAGTAGGTGGCTATTTCGGGTTTAATTATTATAAGAAATCGCAGGATGCCAAGGCTCAGCCGGAGATGTTCCAGGCAGTGTATTATTTCGAAGCTGACAGTCTTGACCTGGCGCTTAACGGTGACGGTAACCACCTTGGTTTTATCAATATCATTGATGATTATAAGTTTAGCAACGCAGCTAACCTGGCACATTTTTATGCTGGCGTGTGTTTCTTGAAGAAAGGTGAATTTGATGCGGCGATTGTATACCTGGAAGATTTCAGCTCCGATGACCTGCTTGTACAGGCGCGTGCCTATAGCCTGATTGGTGATGCACACATGGAAAAAGGAGAATATAAAGATGCAGCCAATTTCTACGACAAAGCAGCCAACTATCAACCAAACAAATATTACTCACCGACTTACCTGATGAAAGCTGCGCTTGCGTATGAGAAGCTCAACGAGAACGACAAGGCGAAAGAGGCGTATTCAAAAATCATCAGTGATTTCTGGGATTCACAGGAATATCAGAACGCTGTTAAGTTTAAGGCTCGTTTGGAGACCAACTCCTAGACAATTAGCTAATTTGAAATTTAAAGATGTGCGAATGAACTTCATTCGCATTTTCTTTTTTAGTCATCTTCTTTTTCAAATTATCACATTTCAATCTTCAAATTGACATGGCAGGAATATTAACTTCAGGTAAGATTAAGGCTTCAAAACAAGTTTTGAACAAGAAGTTCGCCATTGTTGTGGCGGAGTGGAATGATGAGATTACGGAAGCGCTGTACGAAGGTGCCCGCAATTCGTTGCTTGCCCACGGGGTAAAAAAGTCAAACATCATCCGCAAAAATGTTCCGGGAAGCTTTGAGCTTACACTTGGAGGATTGTGGATGGCAGAGAAAAAAGATATAGCAGCCGTGATCTGCCTCGGATGCGTGATTCAGGGTGACACTCCACACTTTGATTATATCTGCCAGGCAGTAGCGAACGGCATCACCGAAGTAAATATCAAGACAAGAAAGCCTGTAATCTTTGGAGTATTAACTACGCTAAACAAACAACAAGCGATCGACCGCGCTGGCGGCAAACTCGGCAACAAAGGAGAAGAAGCCGCGCTGACCGCATTGAAGATGCTGGAGATTTAATTAATCCGGCAATACCTTAAATAAGAAGCTCAGGTTGCCTGCGTAATACGTATCCTGCGGTGAATTCGGGAACGATTGAGCAACTCCAGTGAAATAAGAATATCCAAGAACGGATATCGGTCCCGCTTCGATTGGGTAAACAACGGGCTCGCCATCCTCACGTTCGAAATCGTACCAGTCATCAGAATTAAAGGTGATCATATAATCGTGATCAGCTTCCAGCGGAAGAGGATCGATTGACATAGTTTTTTCTTTATGTGCTTTTACGGTACTTACCGTTTCTGTGCGTAGCACCGTTTCCGTTTCAGCGTCCCAAATGGTAATGCGAATATTGGTTTCGTTATCAGGAAGCTTCACTACCACAGCCGTGATGTTGCCCGGTACTGCTGCGCGAAAGGAAATACCAAATTCATAATCTCCGGCATCCACCAATGTGTCTTGCGGAATAAGCCCGGCTTCCGTCAGGTAGTCTTCCAGTGGATCATACCCTGCCGGTTTAGAACTTTTGTCGTCATCGCTACAGGCAGCGAAAAGAAAAACGACAGCCATTGACAGTATACTAATACTTTTCATAATCCAAAGGTACGTATTGTTCACTGAGAAATTAATTCAAATGCAAGCATTTCCACTTGTGCTCAGCGCTCATCTAACTAAAAAATTTGATTTTAATTCCCGTTTAAGCATTCTTTCAAAGAAAGTGGAGGTGATGACTTCGCACTATAATGGTAAAAAACAAAGGCGGCCTTTACTAAAAAAGGCCGCCTATCAATAAAGCTCTTAAATAAAATGCTAGGGCTTCAATACTGAATTAAGCCTGTGTACGACTCCCGCATTTGTTAAAATGTTGCCCGTTGTTACCGTAGCTGGACCAGCAGCATCTCCTTCTAAAATTACGGATGGAGAAAGTGCATTAACTCCAAAACTTTTGCCTGTAAGTAGTGTGTTCACATCCTGACCCACCGACAAGTCGGTACTCAAAACGCGACCAGCGGCAATGTGGTACTTCACCACATTTGTTAAGGTAGTGAGGTTAGGATCCGTTAGCCCGTTGATATAAGTAACACCACTCGTCTCATCCGTAACAGTTCCACCACTCAATGTTCCCAAATATGTAACCATCGCTGCATCATCCGGTGCGAAGAATGTATAGTCAGGAAGGTTAACCGCCGGAACATTGGGGCGCACGGTAAGTGCAACTCCGGTTTTCTTAAGTGCGTTGGCAAATAAATCATAGTTATTGCCGGAGGTCGCTCCAACAGTTACTGTAACCGGGGAAACTGCATAGTTTACCGAGATACCAAGCGTATTGCCGATTGCACTTGCTGTGCTGATCGCTGTAAGAAATTTGTTCACGGTGTGAATCACGCCATTGGCTCCTTCCAGGTCAGCAGTTCTCACTTTTGCTCCGCTAGCACCTGCGTTGGCATTAACATATACGGTCGTGCCGGTGTTAGAAAGTGAAAGACGCGCTGAGTTGATCGTAGTAAAAACTTCTGAATTCACAATCTCTGCCGCAGGCTGCGCTGAACTGATAACATGGTATTGCAACCGTGCAGTGAAAGCAGCAAGCGTAGGATTCGTTGTTGATGACAAGTTATTAACGTAATCAACAATGGTAGCATCTCCCGGGCCTCCACCGATGATCGGCTGGAAATACGCGCGGAAGGCACTGTCAGTCGGAGCAAACACGGTGTGCTGGCCCGAATTAATATTGTCCAATGAAATTCCGATACCGGTTTTTGCAATGGCAGCGGTAAATATTTGCAGGGTAGTGTCCCCAGCTGCAATTTCTGCCAGGGTATTGCCTGTTACCGGCCCAGGTGATTCAAACTCTTCCGCACAGTGAGTGAGTGCTCCCATGCTGATCACCGCGAAGCACCACACAATAAAGTTCTTTATATATCTTGATTTGTTCATACAGTTTCTGGATTAGTTGTGCTTAACTTCAGTGATCTTGAGCGCTTCGCTACCCGTTCCATTCACAAATCCTGATGCAACAATGGTATAATTACTGCCAGGCGTAAAGGTCACGTTTGGCAAGCTTGCCAATACGGTACCTCCTGAATTACGAACTTCAATCGTGTAGGTATTCGGAACTCCACCTGGAGCAATGGTTTGCAACGTAAAGTTTGCAGCAGAGACATTGGGAGTATTCGAACCAACGGATGGCGTTTGTCCTCCCGCATTGCTCATGATGTATGCACTGCCAGAACCATTCAGCGGAATATCTGCTCCGGTACCGCTCACAAACTTAAGTACGATTCGAAGCGTACCTAAACTTGGCGATGCATTCAACACGCGAAATCCTGATTTTGTTGTTTCCTCTCCGGCCGCATAAGTAGGGAAGAAATCGCGCCACAAGAAGTACCGAGGGCCGCCTACATCGCTGCTACCCAACGGCACTACGCCAATAGGAGTCATGAAAGACGGATTTGTATTGCCATTATACTTTTTTACCAGGTTAAAAGCAGTGACCGGGTTTGCGCTCGCGTACGCTGAAGATGACTCGGTATCCACGCCAAAATTTTTGACGTTCAGATATATAGTTGTGTCTCCTCCGCCAACAATTTTAGGTGCAGTAAAAGAACTCTTGTAAGAATAGTATGTGATGTCTCCCACATTCTTCGAGTTCAGGGTACGCAGCGGTTGTGGCCTGCTGATCGAATCAAGCGCAATTACTGTATACGAGAAACCGTTGGTAGCCGTAAAATTATTCGCGTTATTATTGCCTGCACGATAGATCAAATCGTTGCTACCGAGTGTACCTCCGATAGTTCCGGTTGAAGCCTTCGAGCGAATATTGGTGTTAGCAATTACGGCATTGGATGTCAAAGGCACCGTAGTATATACAGCTTGGCCTTCTCCAACGGCAACTGTTGCTCCAGCCTTGACGTTGTTGAGGTATAAATCAAGTGCTGGCGCATCCGGTGTTGCGTTAATAAACAAGAACTTTGCGCTAAAGTCAGAAGCCTCGGTAGCCGGAACCGGCTTTGGAGTCTCCGGATCTTCACAAGCCACCAGTCCGGCTAGCACTGTGAGGGAAAATATTTTTATATAATTTTTCATAACTCTTCTCTCATTAATTCTAGTTAAAGATATAACGTAAGCCGATCTGCATCTGCCAACGGCCACTCACGGTTTGATCCGGTATGAACGATTCACGCAGCGGTGTTCCGTCTGCATTCACATCAAATGCATAAACCGGTTTACCCGTGGTTACCGATCCAGTCGGAGCAGTAGCGGAACCGGCTGTGTGCGGTTGCTCGTAGCCAACAAAACGCAGTAAGCTTGAGCGGGAAGCAAACTTCACAAGGCCCCATTTCGAATTCAGCATGTTTAACGCATTGTCCACGTTCACAGAAAGCTGAAACGTTTGACGCTTGCCCTTTACGTTCACGTAAAAATCCTGGAGCAAACTTAAGTTCAGGCGATTCACCCACGGAGCAAATGCCGCGTTACGGGCAGCATATTCTCCACGGTGATCAGAAAGATATTTGTCTTGCTTGATGTAGTTGTCTAGCTGAGTCCAGATTTGATCAACGGTACGGGTATCGGTAGCGCCCGAAGTCGTCAATGCAATTTCTTCCTGGCTCTTAGGAATGTACATCAGGTCGGCATTGACACCATCACTGTTGATGTCACCGTTGTACAGATACGAGAAGCTGTTTCCGGTGCGACCTTCATAGGTTACGCCAAACGTTGTTGCAAAATGTTCAAGGTATTCAATCTTGTAAGAAGCATATGCAATTACGCGGTGTGGTGTGAGGGTATTGGCATATGATACTCCCGGATTGTTTGCTCCCAAAATGCTTGCCTGCGAGCTGTAAATACTACCCGCTGTTGTTCCGGTAGCCGGGTTTACTTCGCGTGCATCAGTGTACGTATAAGCGCCTGAAACCATAAAGTTGCGGCTGAATGTCTTCTGCAATTGCGCAGTAATACTCCACTGATAACCTTTTTTCGTGTTATCGAGTACAAGTGCCTGACCTACGTCACCATTTATTCTGCGGTCGTTTCCGTAAATCTGGCGTGCAGATCCCGCGGGACTCCATAACGGACGGCCATCACCAGCAAGCTTACCAACAGGATCTTTCAGGTTTGCATTGCGAATGAATACTGCGTTCAAATCTTTTGTATAAATCATTTCCAATGTACCCACGATACCGAACGGCAATTGCTTATCAACCGCCATGTTGGTTCTCCATACCTGCGGGAACTTGAAGTTTTTCGAAAGTGTGTTCGTTGTGGTTACGTTTGCCGGACGACCGTAGTTCACGTTGTTTGGATCGCTGATGATAACGGGATTTCCGGTACTTGGATTAGTAAGCGTTTCCGAGTTCGGACGGTAAGGATTGGTGCTGAAGTTATACGGGAATCCGTCACCGGTGTTATCCAACGGAACAGATGTTGAGTTGAATTCACCAAAGTATAATCCGTTCGCATTTACGGAGTTCGACAGCCATACAAATGGCACGCGACCTGTCAGCACACCTGTACCCCCGCGTACCTGTGTAGCGCGGTCACCGGTTACGTCCCAGTTAAAGCCAACACGCGGAGACCACAATGGCTTTACTTCAGGCCAGCCACCTACGCGAAGCTGTTCACCATTAAAGTCGATCTTGTTGATATAGTTGTTTTGATCAAGGTCTGTCAGGTACAATGGAACGTCAACTCGCAGTCCACCAACAATTTTTAAGTTAGGAATGGCTGTGTATTCGTCCTGAACGTAGAATCCCATCTGAAGGGCAGACCACTTAGCTGCAGTTCCGGCCGGTCCGCCTTGTGAAGCAACATATTGGATCGTATACGCTGATGGCCCTGCGGTAGCTGTTGTTGCAGGGTTGGCGTCAGCATAAAAATCTGCTAAACTGTTGTACCGATAAACGCCATTGTACAATTGAGTAAATACGTTATTGAAGCTGTACAACTCGTTGTTCGTACCGAGAGTTACGGTATGATTTTTCAGGTAGATTGAGAAGTTGTCGTTGAGCTGCAACACGTTCTGATCAAGCTTGTTATTTGGCGTGAATGGATCGGGACCGAACGAAGTCATCGCCTGACCATTTGGACCGAGGATATCTACCAACGGGAAATTTGGAACAGCTAAACCACCTGCATTCTCGCGGAAGTCGCGGAAGGCAGTATATCCTGCTACCAGGGTATTGGTGTATTTTCCACCACCCAATGTTGAGTTAAGTTCGGCCGTTACTGAGTAGTTGTTGTTGTTGATGCGGTAGTACGATGATGAGAACGACAACACGTTGTTCGAGTTGCCACGGCCACCGGGTAATGAAGGTCCGAACCCGGTAGAACCACTCGGTGGCTGATCCTGGTATGCATTGGTTACGTTACCACGGAGAGTAAGCTTGTGGTTCTGATTGATGTTGTAGTCGAGACGCATTACGTAGCGAATGCTGTTTGTCTCACGATCGAAGTTCTTGTATGTCCCCGGATTGTATCCAACGGTATTGATCAGGAAATCACGCAGACCGGCTAAACCTGTTTCAGGATCATTGTCGTCTGTGCCTTGTGTAGCACCTACGATTGATTGATCCTTGCTTTTACGTACCGGGTTGGTATAGAATGGGTCCGTACGTTTTTCAAATTCGAGGTTAGCGAAGAAGAAAAGTTTGTTCTTGATAATCGGGCCGCCCAGGCGAACACCATAATTTTGAAATTTGAAGCTTGGCACAGGAAGTTCAATACCATCAACTTTTTTTCCTGCCAGGCTCTCATTACGGAAGAAGTAGTACGCTGAACCGCTGAATTCGTTTGTACCACTTCGTGTAATCGCGCTGATACCCGCCCCGGTAAAGTTACCCTGACGAACATCATACGGAGAAAGTGATACCGTAATCTCCTGGATAGCGTCCATGCTGAACGGGGTTGTGGCTGACTGACCTGCAGGCAACGGGCTCAACCCGAATACGTTGTTCGCAGTTGCACCATCAATCGACAGGTTGTTGTAGATCGCGGCACGTCCACCAAAAGAAAACTGGCTTCCGCCAGCCTGAGGTGTAAGACGCGAAATGTCGCGGAAATCGCGACCGATTGAAGGAAGTGTTTGTATTTGTGTTACACTGAAGTTTGAAGATGTTCCCATCTTGTCGGAATTCAGTGTAGGATCAACTTTGCTGGAAATTACGACCTCGTTGAGTTGCGCTGCATCTTCCAACAATGTAAAGTTTTGAACAAACGACTGTCCTAACTGGAGGTAGATGTTTTCAGTAACCTGTTCCTTATAACCAATAATGGTTACTTTAACAGAGTATGGGCCTCCTACGCGCATACCCAACAAGTTATAGTAGCCATCCTCACGGGATGCTACTCCATACGTTGTTCCGGAAGGTGTATGGGTCGCGATAATGGTCGCCCCCGGCACTACCTCTCCCTTTGAATCTTTGACTACTCCCGTCATGGAAGCAGTTGTTACCCCTTGCGCCACGACCGCACCAACGGCCAGCAGCACAACGGATGTTACAAGTAAAATTCTCCTCATAAATGAATAGGGTTTTTGGTGGTTGTTGTGTTAATACAAAACTAATCCTTTGGCGGCTATTAAAGTTTACAGCAGGTTTAAATCTGCCCACAAATTGTTTACACGGATTTAACACACTTCATATGCCACTTATGGAAAAGGTTGTAATGCCCTGATTTATACTGTCTTATTTTATCGCTATCCTTACGAAAAAATTTTTTCCATGAAAAATGTCCTCTCCTTCCTGATAACGTTTGCGATTATGGCATCCACTGCGGCAGCCCAGATTGACCTGTCGTACTACCTGCCCGATACGGTGACTTACAACCCTGCGATCCCGACTCCCAAATCGATTATCGGCCATGAGGTGGGCGAATGGCACATTTCCCACGATAAACTGGTGCAGTACATGCGGGCACTCGACCAGGCTTCCGACCGGATCACCCTGGAAGTTATCGGCCAGTCGCACGAGGCACGACCCCTGCTTCTCCTCACCATTACTTCTCCTGCCAACCATAGTAATATAGAGTCGATCCGCAAAGAACATCTCCGGCTCTCCGATCCAGCGAATGCGGGAACAATCGATCCGAAAAACATGCCCGTGGTTTTTTACATGGGACACAGCATTCATGGCAATGAGCCGAGCGGTGCCAATGCCGCTTTGTTGACAGCCTACTTCCTTGCAGCAGCGCAAGGCAAAAAAATTGAAGAATATCTCCGCAACACAATTATTCTACTTGACCCTAGTTTTAATCCTGACGGTTTACAGCGATTCAGCAGCTGGGTAAATTCCCGGAAAAGCAACGTGATCTCGACCGATCCGGCCGACATCGAGCACAATGAAGCCTGGCCGGGAGGGAGAACCAATCACTACTGGTTTGATTTGAATCGCGACTGGCTTGTTGCGCAACAGCCTGAATCACAAGGGCGCGTAAAAAAATTTCACGCATGGAAGCCGAATGTGTTAACGGATCATCATGAAATGGGAACTAACGCGACATTCTTTTTTCAGCCCGGGGTTCCCTCCCGCGTCCATCCGCTTACGCCATTAAGGAATCAGGAGCTTACGCGGTTAATCGGAAAGTTTCATGCGCGGGCGCTCGATTCGATTGGCTCACTCTACTATACACAAGAAGGTTACGATGATTTCTATTACGGAAAGGGGTCAACGTTTCCGGATGTGCAGGGGGCGATCGGAATATTGTTTGAGCAGGCAAGCTCCCGCGGGCATGCTCAAGAAAGTGTCAATGGCGTATTACGATTCCCGTTTACGATCCGTAATCAGTTTGTTACCGCACTCAGCACACTTGCTGCTGTAAATGCGATGCGGGTTGAACTTCTTACATACCAACGCGATTTCTTTAAAACAGCAGCAGGCCAGGCAACGAAAGACCCGGTTAAGGCAATTGCATTCGGTTCAAATGATGTTGCCCGTGCAACAATGCTCGCGGAAGTTATCGGTCGTCATGGGGTCGATATTCAAAAACTGAACAATCAAACCATCAACGGTAAACGTTACAACACCGTTTTCGGAGTCGCTCTTAATCAGGCACAATACACGTTAATAAAGAGTATGTTTGAGAAGCGTACACAGTTTACCGACAGCATGTTCTACGACATTTCGAGCTGGACGCTTCCGCTTGCTTACGGAGTGGACTATGAAGAACTAAAGACAGGCATTTCCGGAGAAAAAATAACAGACTTTAAAATTCCGTCAGGAAAGCTGATCGGTGGTGAATCGCGCTATGCTTATGTATTTGAACCAACGGGCTATTACGTGCCGCGGGCTGTCAACCGGTTACTCCAACACAACATTCGCATTAAAGTGGCAACAGAACCTTTCTTCAATTCAACTGGAAAAAAGTTTGAACGGGGCTCCGTTGTAGTGCCGATAGCCGGCCAGGAGAAAAGCGAAGAATCAATCAACTACATCATCCAACAAATTCTGCAGGATGGCATCGATGTTTATGCATTTAACACGGGATTGGATTACCAGGGTGTAAGTCTGGGAAGCGGCTCATTTGCTGTCATTCGGAAACCGGAAATCGCATTGTTTGTAGGCGATGGCGTGAGTTCGAACGATGCGGGTGAAATCTGGCACTTACTTGATCACCGATACCAGATACCAGTAACCTTACTACCGGTAGACGCAATCAGTCGCGGCAATCTTTCCAAATACAACACGCTTATTTTTCCTGCGGGATCATACAACTCGATCAATGAATCAGGAAAAGAAAAATTGAAATCGTGGGTACAAGCCGGAGGTGTGATTATCGGGTTCGAGAACGCACTTCAATGGCTAACGTCTGCAGGCATCGGAAAATTTGAGATGAAGTCAAGCGAAAGCGGTGATAAACAACCTGCTCCCCGATCGTATGCTTCACTGGATGAATATCGCGGAGCCCAGGAGTCGCCCGGTGCAATTTTCGATGCTACCGCTGATCTTACTCATCCATTATTGTATGGTTATGATCGAACGAGTGTTTCCATCTTCAAGTCGAACAACATCTTTATGGAAAAATCGAAGAACCCCTACGCTAATCCGTTAACCTTCGGAAACAATCCGTTGCTCAGTGGGTATATCTCGAAACAAAACTATACACAGGTAAAGAACTCTTCAGTCGCGGGAGTGTCGGCATTGGGGTCAGGCAGAATTATCGGTTTCACCGATAACCTTTGTTTCCGGGCGTTTTGGCTGGGTACTAACAAGCTTTTCACTAACGCACTTTTCTACGGACCAGTCATCAGCAGCGGTTCGGCACGATAATTTCAAGGGCAGCTGCGCGTTGTTGGCTGTGCGGCAGGAAATCACGTTCTTACCGCATTTAACCGTGCGTTCTGTGCCCATGCGTTTTTGGACAATTTCTGTGCTGACTTGCCTGCTCATTTTATTAGGAGCAACAACAACGTACGCCCAGAAAGTTAAACCCAAGGTTAAAAAAGAAACCAGTCAAAAGAAGACGCTTACCCAAAAGGTCTCAGGCCGGGTGATGAAACTTGTGCGCCAGCATCGGGGTGATACGATTGTCGATCAGAAGTCTGAGTCCGGTTTCCGCCAATACCAGGGAAAGACGATCCGTAAAATTATTGTCAACCACATTGGCTTCGAGCGCAATATTAGTGATACAACTAAATATCGCGTTGTAAATACAGTTACGCGGGTTGCTAATTCACTGCACACGGATACGAAAGAGCAAGTCATTCGAAATAATTTATTCTTCCGCCCTAACCGGCCGCTTGATCCTTACAAACTGGCGGATAACGAACGTTACCTTCGCGACCTGCCGTTTATTCTCGATGCGCGTATTGTTGTAAAACCCGTTCGCGGTAACCGCGATATGGTTGATGTGATTGTGTATACGCGGGATGTATTCAGTATTGGAGGCAGTCTTTCTGCAAAGTCAAAATCCAGTGTGCAGTATCGAATCTATGACGCCAACCTTGCCGGATGGGGACAGCGTACAGAATATCGAAGCGTGATCGACATTGATCGAGATCCCAAATTCGGACATCAATTTTTGTACAGCAAAAACAGCATAAAAGGCTCACTCATCAATGCAACGATATCGTACACACAACTTAACACGGGTGCGAGTTACGGTCTGGAAAATGAAAATGCATTGTTTCTAAAACTCGATCGCCCGCTTGTTTCCCCTTACTCACGATGGGCAGGCGGATTGGAACTTAGTCGAAACTGGTCAACGAATGTGTACAAAGTTGCAGAGACAGATTTTCGCAACTACAGTTATTATGTTAAGGACCTTTGGGTAGGTTACAATATTGGTATTAAGAACCGGGTCGAAAACCGGAACCGCCATTTCGTTGGCATCCGTACGTTTGGGCAAAGTTTTGGTCATGTGCCTGAGCAGCGAACCGGTGAGGATACTTTACTCTATCGTAACCAACAGTTTGTACTGGGTCAGTTCACGTTTTACAATCAGAATTTTTATAGAACAAAATATGTGTATGGTTTCGGACGAACGGAAGACGTTCCCTACGGTACGCGAATGTCAATCTTATTCGGACAAACGAAACAAATGGGTTTGATCCGGCCGTACGCTGGCGCGGAAATTGAAAAATCGGTGTTTCACAAAAGCGGTGACTTCATGCAATATGCACTTCGCGTAGGCGGATTTAAACACGATAAAGAATTGCAGGATGTTGTTATGCTTGCCTCCGCAAACCTGTTCAGTCGCCTGATGTTATGGAAAGGATTGAAAATCCGTCAATCAATCGGCGCGAGTTACACAACAATCCTGAATCGAAACATCAGCTTGCCGTTGCGCATCGATAATGAAATGGGCATCGACCGGTTTAAAAGCGACAGCACCACATGGGGAACACAACGCTTAAGTATGCACCTCGAAACTGTTATTTACATCCGTCCGACATTATTCGGTTTCAACTTCGCTCCCTTTGCGTTTACCGATGTGGCCATGGTGGCACCTGAACGCGAAGTACTCATCAAACAAAAACCTTATTTTGGAATAGGCGGTGGATTACGGACACGTAACGAAAACCTGATTTTTGGAACGATTGAATTGCGGATGTTTTACTTTCCGCGTGTTACAGAAGATTTATCAAAATTCAGGATTTCGGTATCAAGCAATTTACGGGTGAAGTTCAGTTCATCCTTTATCAAGGCTCCTTCGTTTATCTCGTATAATTAAAGACCCTGTTAATCCCTAACCTTGATTCCCAGTGAAGCGATCCAATCGTTAATCGCATGCAATTCATCCGCGGTAACTTTTGCGTCCGGATGAAGCCACAAATAACTTTTGATCGGCATATGCCCTTCGGCAATCTGTTCTGACACTTCCTCCAGTTTGTGATTTGCTTTTTTTGTAGAATACGTTTTGAACTCCGAAAAATCTAGCTCGTCTTTTCCTTCTTTAATATGAGAAGCCATCCACCAGCCGATTGGTTGCACATATACATACCACGGATACTTGGTGTTGTTACTGTGGCAGTCGTAACACTTATTTACAAGGGTTTCCTGAACCCCGGCTGGCAACGCATAGGTTTTTGAAATGTCATTTTCCGAAATAGTGTCCGACTGGTTTTTTGTCGGCTGCATAATCTGCATGAGCAGGATAATGACCAAAAGGCCGATTAGTATCTTTTTAGCCATAGGATACGGGTTAGCTACGAAAAGTAGCTCCGTTCTTGCGCTTTTCCAACCACTGGCTTACCTTGTTTAACCCAACCGATCCCCTTTTATGAGAAAGATCTTTATTATCAGCAGCATTGTTGTTTCGGCCCTGATTCTTGTGTGGGCATACTTCTGGATCGATGCGCTGTTTTCGTTTGTGATTGTGGCTCCGCTCATTTACATGGGCGTTGTTGATATGACGCAAAATCGTCAGGCAATCCGTAAAAACTTTCCATTACTCGGTCGCCTCCGCTATGTGTTTGAAGACATGCGTCCGAAGATTCAGCAATATTTTGTCGAGTCAGACACAGACGGCACTCCGCTTAACCGCAACGAACGTTCCGTGATTTATCAGCGTGCAAAAAAACAAATTGACACCATCCCTTTCGGAACCCAGTTAAACGTGTATGCCGAAGGTTATGAATGGATGACACATTCCGTTAATGCCCTTGATCATAACAAGCTTGATCATAACCCACGCGTACGGGTTGGCAATAAAGATTGCAAGCAACCGTATGATGCCAGCATCCTGAATGTATCGGCTATGAGTTTTGGATCGTTGAGTCCGAATGCCATTGAAGCGCTGAACTCGGGTGCAAAAGCCGGGGGCTTCGCGCACAACACCGGTGAAGGCGGAATCAGTCCATACCATCTTAAACATGGAGGTGATTTAATCTGGCAGATTGGTACAGGTTATTTCGGTGCACGTGATACAAATGGAAATTTTTCTCCGGAAGCGTTTACCAAAAATGCCACGCGGCCGCAGGTAAAGATGATTGAGATCAAACTTTCGCAGGGAGCAAAGCCTGGTCATGGCGGAATTCTTCCGGCAAAAAAGAACACACCTGAGATTGCAGCGATCCGTGGTGTGCAGGCCGGCACAACGGTATTCTCACCTCCGTTTCACAGCGCATTCAATACACCCATCGGGTTAATACAATTCGTTAAGCAACTGCGCGACCTGTCTGGTGGCAAGCCTGTCGGTTTTAAACTTTGCATCGGTCGCAAGAGTGAGTTCCTTGCCATTTGCAAAGCCATGGTGCAATTGAATACTTATCCTGACTTTATTACCATTGATGGTGGCGAAGGCGGTACCGGTGCAGCGCCTCCGGAGTTTTCAAACTTTGTAGGGATGCCGTTACTCGATGCACTCGCTTTCGCGGATGACGCATTGCGCGGATTTGGTATCCGGGAACATATCAAACTCGATTGCTCCGGTAAAATCCTGACGGGTTTCCACATTGTTCGGGCAATGGCGTTGGGTGCTGATTTCTGCAACAGTGCGCGCGCCATGATGCTGGCGTTGGGCTGCATTCAGGCGCTTGAGTGTAATAAAAATACTTGTCCTACCGGTGTCGCTACGCAAGACCCGTACTTTATGAAGGGTTTAGATATCAACGACAAGGGAGCGCGTGTTACAAACTATCATCATAATACGGTTGCAAGTTTTGTCGAACTTCTCTCCTGCTCGGGACTTGATCACCCGGAAAAGATTAATCGCAGTCATGTATACCGCAGGGTGTTCATGAACATGGTGAAGACGTACGAAGAAATTTATCCTCCGCTTCCGGATGGTTGTCTGCTGGAAGGCGGTGATGCCCCGATTGAGTTTGAATCGTACATGAATAAAGCTTCCGCGGAAGCGTTTTAGTGTCCGGGTCGCCCAAATTTTGTTGCGCGGGCAGATTTCGTATCTTTGCAAAACCTTTTTTGCAGCGTGATCCGTAAGTTTTTTCCGCTCGACAAGAACTATGTGCTTGAACAGGCACAGCTTTCCCTTCAACCACATCTGCTGGATTACCTCGTTGACTTCGTAAAGGTCCAATATATGCTGCAGTATAATCCACTCGGCATTGTCGACGAAACCGTTCAGCGGATTGAAAACCATGTATCGTCCGACCATACGCGCCTGAATGATCTTTATCTGAACCTGATGGGGATTTTCCGGTTCCGCAACTATCACGACAACCAGCTGGAATTTGTATTTGATGGCCGCGACCCATTCGAAAAATATTCAGAAGAGTGGCAAACCGAATTCAAAAAATGGGCGCGTGAGCTCTGTCAGCACAAAAATTTTATCTGGGGAGTTTTGGAGCTTACCGTGTTCTACCCGCAGGATGACGAGGCCAATTTTATTGGTGAACGCCTGAATGCGTTCGTTACCCAGTTCTTCGAACTAAAAATCCATCCGCAAAAAGGTATTCTCAAGAAGAATATTGCCTGAAGTATTAACTTTAGGAATGCGCATTCTCGTACCAATCTGTCTGCTGGCTTTTCTTTTTTCATGTGATGATGCAAAAGATTGCTGTCCGGGCCCTGATCCGGTTGAAAAAGATTTAATCCGGGGAACCGATATTTCATTCCTTCCGGAAATAGAAGAAGCAGGTGTGGTTTTTAAAAACTCTGCGGGGGTTGAGAAAAATATGCTCGACATTCTGAAGGAAAGTGGAGTCAACACCATTCGCATCCGGTTGTGGCACACACCGGTTGACGGGCACTCTTCACTTGCTGAAGTAACAGCACTTGCCGCGCGTGTTAAGGCGAAAGGGATGAAGGTTTGGTTAAGCGTACATTATTCCGATACTTGGGCCGACCCGGGTCACCAGATAAAACCCGAAGCCTGGAGCGACGCATCGTTCAGCGACTTGCAGGACAGTGTTTATCTGTACACAAAAAAAATAATGACTGAAATTGATCCGGATATCATCCAGATCGGCAATGAGATTAATCCCGGCTTTCTGCTTCCGGACGGAGGAACAGGCGCAGGCACGCTCGCCAACTTTATAGTACTATTGAAAAAAGGTGTTCAGGCAGTTCGCGAAACATCAGCCGATACGCAAATCATGATGCACGTAGCCGGATTTGACAACGCAAACTGGTTTTATCAGCAACTCTCAACCAACGCGGTTGATTATGACCTGATCGGCTTATCGTATTATCCGATCTGGCATGGAAAAGATTTAAATCTGGTTAAGTCTTCTATTCAAAGTCTTGGGTTTGCCTACAACAAACAAGTTGTGATTGCCGAAACAGCATACCCTTTTTCGTTGTCATGGGAAGACTGGACGAATAATATTGTTGGTGAAAACGGACAATTAATTCCTGCATACCCGGCAACACCTGAAGGTCAAAAGAATTTCATGATGAAGCTGCGCGACATCGTAACCGAATCATCAAAAGCCGCAGGGTTTTGCTATTGGGGAACCGAGTGGGTATCCTTTAAAGGCAATGAGGCAACCGATGGATCAACCTGGGAGAACCAGGCTTTGTTCGATTTCGATAATAAGGCCGTGCCGGCACTCGAAGCTTTTGCTGAATAATTTATCTACCGTTTAATGTCGAATCGCTGAAAGCTTTTTGGTTCAGCCTCAACTACGTTAACGTTAGAAACACTTGCCCGCGGAGGGCCTTGCTGACACCAGCCGATAAACTGTTTTAAATTTTCTTCATCACCTTCTGCCTCGATGTACACGCTGCCGTCAGGCATGTTTTGAGCAGAACCCTTAACACTAAGCCTATCGGCGGTATCCTTCGCAGAAGCCCGGAAGAAGACGCCCTGAACTTTACCTGTCACTGTGATCGATACCGATTTCATTTAGAAGATATACTCCGTGCTCAGGAACAACGACTCACGATTTTTAATGATCGTGCTGATAAGTTGTTTGTTCTCTTCTGTTGTTTTGGTTGCCACCAGTGTGCGGATGGAGAATACGCGCAAGGCATCGTGCACCGATAACGTTCCTTCGGCAGAATCCTTTCTTCCGTTGAACGGAAATGAATCCGGCCCGCGCTGACTTTGCGTGTTAAGATTAATCCGGCCAACCTGGTTCGAGAACATATCGATCAGCCTTGCGATGGTTTTCGAATCGTTTCCGAAAATACTTACCTGCTGACCGAAGTTTGAGTTGATAACATAATGCATCGGTTCCTCCACATCATCATACGCGATAATTGGTACAACCGGACCAAACTGCTCTTCATAGTAAATCCGCATTTTGTCGTTAACCGGATAAAGAACAGTCGGGTAAAAAAACGTTTCATTTACTTCACCGCCATGTTCATTCATAATTTTCGCTCCGTGCTTTTTCGCATCCTCAACAAGCTCAGTCAGGAATTTGGTTTTCCCAGGTTCCGGTAACGGAGTCAGGTTAACACCTGCGTCCCAGGGCATGCCCGGTTTTAATTTTTTAATCGCTTCGTTGAATTTTTGAATAAACGTATCAACGATACTGCAGTGAACGTATAAAATCTTCAATGCCGTACAGCGCTGACCGTTAAAGGAAAGCGAGCCGGTAATGCATTCGCTTACCGCAATATCCAGATCAGCATCCGGCAGAACAATCGCTGGGTTTTTCGCATCCAGGCCGAGTACAGCTTTAAGCCGGTGTGGCTTCGGGTGAAGTTTTTTCAGGTCGTTGGCACCTTTGTTCGTTCCAATGAAGGCAAATACATCCAGTCGCCCGCTCTCCATCAGTGAACCTACCGTTTCTCTTCCCTTTCCGTAAATAATGTTGATTACACCTTTTGGAAAGCTATCGCGGAATGCTTCGAGTAATGGGCGAATAAGCAATACACCATATTTTGCCGGCTTGAATACTACCGTGTTACCCATAATCAATGCAGGTATCAGCGTAGTGAAAGTTTCATTCAGCGGATAATTATACGGGCCCATGCAAAGCGCAACGCCTAACGGCACACGCCTGATCTGTGCCATGAACCCCTGCTCTTCAATAATCTTCGCAGAATGCCGGTCAATATCTTTTAAAGCTTTGATAGTATCAACAATGTAATCGCAGGTACGATCAAATTCTTTCTCAGAATCTTTTAAAGGTTTACCAATTTCCCACATCAGCAACTTTACTACCTCACTTCTCTTTTCGCGCATTCGCGCGAGAAAAGTTTCAACATGCGAAATACGATCCGCCACCGACATCATCGGCCATTCGCCTTTACCCAGATCATGTGCACGAACCGCAACATCCAGTGCTTTCATCGCCTCTTCCGCATTGAGCAGTGGAGTACTTCCAATAATTTTTTGAGTGTACCCTGACCCGTCTTTAACAAATACCGGGCTCAGCACAGGAGCAAGATCGCCCTGCCATGTTTTAAGTTCGCCATCAATCAGGTATTCGCGTTGTTCGAGATAGGTATCAAGTTTGTACGCATCCGGAATAGAGGATGATTCCGGAAAAATGTTGGCAAGGGGATTACTCATGATGGTTAATTAATACGTATCGGTTTTTGAATCACTGTTGGTTATAAGTGCTATGCCTGAAGAAGTTCCGAGACGTGTGGCTCCCGCTTCGATCAGCGCGAGTGCCTGCTCGCGTGTTTTTATCCCACCCGATGCTTTGATTCCAACTTCGGCTGGCAACACACTTCGCATCAGTTTGATGTGCTCAACCTTTGCTCCTGCCGGTGCAAACCCGGTAGAAGTCTTTACAAAATCAGCTCCGGCATCGGCACACAATTTACAGGCGTCTGCAATTTCTTCGTCTGAAAGATACGCTGTTTCAATAATAACTTTTAACAGTTTGTGGTGATCGTGCGTGAGCTTGCTGCACTTGGCAAGCTCGATCTTCGTCCAGGGGATACCGGTCTTAAAAGATGTGATGTTCCATACTACATCTACTTCGTCAGCTCCGTTATCGATTGCACGCTTGATTTCGTCAAGCTTTGTTTCAGTCATGTTGTACCCGAGCGGGAACCCCGCCACGGTTACTAACAAAATTTTTTCATTGCCGATCTCCCGCTTAGCACGCTTAACCCAAAAGGGCGGAACGCATACGCCCAAAAATTTGTGGACACGGGCGTCATCGACCAGTTGATCGATATCACGGATCGACAGCGCAGGACTCAGATTTGTATGCTCGATGTAGGAAGCAAGGTTCACCGATACAAGTTACGATGAACCGGGTAAAAGCCAATCAGTGCCAGATCTCGCACTCCTTGCAAAATTTCATTTTGCCAGGCTTATGTTTTTTGGGTTTGCGTTTATGACCGAAATAGCTAAAGTCGGAGTACTGTGGTTTAAGCATTTCTTTCTCTGCTTTGCGGTGAGCTTTTACAACCTCTTTCATCCGGTCTTCGTGCTCCTGCTCGGCATTGCGCGTTACTTTGCGTGACTTTGATTTTTTAGTCTTGCCCTTCTTTTCAGGCTCATAATTTTCTGCAGGGAAATACGGGGTGAGCGAATTAGGCTGCTGTTGCGCAGTAACTTTCTTCGGTTTCTTTTTCGACTGTGCGAACGTAACAGTGGAAGCACACAGTACCAGCAAGATAATGAGGGAGAGTCTTGGCATAGCACAAAGATATTGGTTGCGGATTAAACTTGCGGTGTGCTTGAATATTGTTCCGCAGGGCGCACGAATCGACAAGGCGTCAATTATGGCTGTTGATCAGCAAAAAAATGATAAGACATGAATGATAAAATAGCAATGCCGATCAGCAGCAATACATACCCAAAGACCTTCGCCCGGGTAAAGTAGCCACGAACAGGCATGTTTTCTTTCATCCTATTTAAGAGCGGTTAAGCCAAAAACATCGAAAAACAGGTACATCAACCCTGAAAGGGCCATCAGGTACGCAAATAACTTTGCGCGGTTAAAATAGGCTTGTGCCGATAACGTCTTTTTCATACAGTTTCGGGTCAGGTGTTAAAGTATAACTTCAATTAAGGTCGAAAAGTTGTTCAAAGGGAGGAAAATTTCGGTCAAGCGAGGCCTATTGCGCTTAAAATGCCGTTAAACGGGTTAAAAAAATCAGCCTTTCACCACTTCTCCCAGCATTTGGAGTTGGCTGAGTGTTGGTGTCGAGCGGCCTCCGCGAGGCTCGATGGTAACGGCAAAAGCGCCAGCACCGGCCATATCTTTCATGCGCTGAAGACCATTAGAGTTCATATCAAAAACACCCGCATCAACCGGTTTACCATCAATCATGGCCCACAATTGATATTGATTTTCATGTGCGAGCGTCTTCATGTTTTCGATATGCAGGTAGACTTCACGCGTTTTGTCATTCCAGTAAACGTATGCTTTTGAATCCGGGGCATTCGCGGTGCCATTCATCATCACACGCTTAAAGTCCGGACTTCCGATAACATGCATATCACCCTGCATCTTATCCAGTCGTTGGTTAACCGTATTGTAATCCTGTGCGATCTGCCGGTTCTGCGCGATCAAGGCTGTAAGATTTTCTTCGCTGGCCTTCCACCGGCCATAATATTCGTATGCGAGGTATGAAGCCACAAATGCAATCGCGATTGAGGCAGCTGCAGCATATTTCCATACCGGAGACGGCATCACCACTATCCTGGCTTCAGATTTATTCCCTTCTATTTTGCTCAATAAGTCTGCTTTAACAGAAGCGCGCGGACGTATCGCTGCTTTCATCAGAAGCTGTTCCTGCGCCTCTTCAATTTTGGCGAGTTCAGCCCGCAATTCAGGATACTGCACAAGGTCCTTCTCCACAGCAGTACGTTCTGCTGCCGAAAGGTCACCGAGCGCATAAGCCTCCAGAATTCCTGACAATATGTAATCTTCTATATTCAAACTTTCAATATCAAACGTAATTGTTTCATCGCAATCCTCAGCCGGGTTTTTACCGTGCCCAGTGGAATATTGAACTCTTCGGCCAGTTCAGCCTGCGTGTATCCTTTTAGATACAGATGATCAACAATAAACCGCTGCTCTTCCGGGAGGCTTGCCAACGTTTCTTTCAAACCGATGCTGTCAACACGCTGCTCCGCAAATTCACCGGTTCTGACATCACTTACGTAATTTTCAATTCCACCGGTTTTGTTCTCCCGGCTTATTTCTTTCGAGCGTATTTTGTCGATTGCCTGATTCTTTGCCAGATTAAGCATCCATGTAAACAACCGTCCTTTTGAAGGATCATAGTTATCCATCCGGCTCCAGATTTTCAGAAACACGTCCTGTAAAACCTCCTCTGCGACCGATTCCTTCCTGACAATCCGGAGAATGGCCCCGTAAAGGGCTCCGGAATAGTGATCGTATAAATACTCAAGAGACGCTTTGTCTTTTGAACGAAGCCCTGCAATCAGGGACGACTCTTCTATATGTGGGATGCGACTGCTGATAAATTCGAATAGCTCAAATATAACAGATGCCATCACAAATTGTTCCCGGGATTTTAGTGACAGGTCTGTTTGAATCATTTCGATCTGCAACTGATCATTCGATTGAGGCAATTCAACGCCAATCCTGTTCGGTAATCTGCATCATCCCCCGATATGAAATCCAGCTAAGAGCCCAGCTTCGTAGATGAAGCACAATCAAACAAAAAACACAGTTATGAAAAAATTATTGATGGTAGTATTAGGGCTGGCCGCAGGTACAGCAGCATTTGCACAGAAAGTTGTTGGAGGCGCTGAAATGTACGCTTCGAAGAATATCATTGAAAACGCAATGAATTCGAACGACCACACAACACTTGTTGCCGCGGTAAAGGCAGCCGGCCTCGTGGAAACATTACAGGGCAAAGGGCCTTTCACTGTATTTGCACCAACCAATGAAGCGTTTGCCAAGTTACCTGCCGGCACGGTCGATAACCTGCTCAAGCCAGAGAACAAAACGATGCTTACAAGTGTGCTTACGTATCATGTCGTGGCAGGCAAATGGAGCTCGGCGGATGTCGCAAAAGCAATCAAGGCTGGAAATGGCAAAGCGGAACTAAAAACAGTTCAAGGCGGAAAATTGTGGGCTATGATGTCCGGTAAAGATGTGATCCTGAAAGATGAAAAAGGAAACACTGCAAAAATCACCATCATGGATGTGGATCAGTCGAACGGAGTAATTCACGTGATTGATACTGTATTAATGCCGAAGTAAAAATGTGAAGTTGGTTTAAATGAAAAAGTCCCGTGGGTTCACGTAACCCCGGGACTTTAGTTTAAGCGTTAATAACTTACAGGTGAATAACTTCACCGTATGCGGCAGCGGCCGCTTCCATTACGGCTTCGCTCATCGTTGGGTGCGGGTGGATTGACTTGATGATCTCGTGCCCGGTTGTTTCCAGGTTACGGGCTGCAACAACTTCAGCAATCATTTCGGTTACGTTCGCACCGATGAAGTGCGCTCCGAGCCACTCACCGTACTTGGCATCAAAGATTACCTTTACGAAGCCGTCAGGCGCACCGGCAGCTTTCGCTTTCCCGGAAGCGGTGAATGGAAACTTACCAACCTTAATTTCATATCCCGCTTTCTTGGCAGCTTCTTCGGTATATCCGACAGAAGCAATTTCAGGACTGCAATAGGTACAGCCCGGGATGTTGTTGTAGTTGATCGGATGTGGCTTAAGGCCGGCAATCGCTTCCACGCACGTAATTCCTTCTGCGGAAGCAACGTGTGCCAGCGCAGGACCTTTTACGATATCGCCAATCGCGTAAACACCTGAAACATTGGTTTTGTAGAAATCGTCAACAATAACTTTGCCTTTGTCGGTTTTCACGCCAACTTCTTCGAGGCCGATACCTTCAAGGTTAGTCGCTACGCCCACAGCAGAAAGAACAATATCTGCTTCGAGTTTAACTTCTCCGTCTTTCGTCTTAACGGTGGCTACACAACCTTTGCCTGCGGTATCAACTTTTGTTACTTCAGCATTCGTATGGATCGTGATGCCTGCTTTTTTGAATGACTTCTCCAGCTGTTTTGAAACCTCTTCATCTTCTACCGGAACAATGCGCGGCATGAATTCAACAATTGTTACTTCCGTTCCTAGTGTGCTGTAGAAATATGCAAACTCCACACCGATCGCACCTGAACCAACCACAATCATTTTCTTCGGCTGTTCAGGAAGCACCATCGCTTCACGATAGCCGATAATTTTCTTACCATCAATTTTTAGTGCCGGCAATTCGCGCGAACGCGCACCGGTTGCCAAAATGATGTGCTTCGCTTCGTGATCTTCTTTCTTCCCATCGGCAGCGGTTACTTCAACCTTTCCGCCTTTCTTAAGTTTGCCGGTTCCTGAGATGTGCTCAATCTTATTCTTCTTGAACAAAAACTGAATGCCTTTGCTCATGCCAGCCGCTACTTCGCGGCTACGTTTTACAACAGCAGCAAAATCTGCTTTGGCATCTTTTACTTCGATACCGTAATCTTTTGCATGCTTCAGGTATTCGAACACCTGCGCACTCTTTAATAATGCCTTGGTTGGAATACAGCCCCAGTTCAGGCAGATGCCGCCCAACTCAGCTTTTTCAACCACGCCTACTTTCATACCGAGCTGCGATGCGCGGATAGCCGCGACATAACCGCCCGGACCTGAACCAATTACGATAACATCATATTTTGCCATACTGCGAAGATTTAATTCTAAAAACGCGGTCAAAGATACCGTTTGCCCGATTCTTTCAAAAGTTCGTTTTACTGGTTCACTTTTAAATTCTGCGATTAATTGGCAATTTTGAGATATGTTTAACCGGCTCACGTTTATCAATACAGCAGGTTTTTTTCTGCTCATCACCGGAGGCTTTCTGAAAACACAGGGCATTGAGGCTGGCGAATTTTTTATCTGGTTCGCCATCGGGTTCCTCGCGGTGAGTGTCCCGCAATCCATTTATCAGTTTATTAAAAGGAAAAAGACGAATCAAACCACATAAACATCCAGCATAATTTTCGAATCATGACATTACTAAAAGGAAAAACTGCGCTTATTACCGGGGCATCAAAAGGAATCGGACGATCAATCGCCCTCAAGTATGCCGAACAAGGCGCCAATGTTGCATTCACGTATTTATCAAGTGTTGAACAAGGCCAGGCGCTTGAAGCCGAACTTGCTTCCAAAGGTGTGAAAGCAAAAGGCTATCGTTCCGATGCATCGGATTATGCGCAAGCCGAAAAACTGATCAATGATGTTGTGGCGGATTTCGGATCGCTGGATGTACTGGTTAACAACGCAGGTATCACACAGGATACATTGTTGCTCCGCATGAGCGAAGAGCAGTGGGACAAAGTGATTAACGTAAACCTGAAATCGTGCTTTAACACGGTGAAGGCAGCAACCAAGCCGATGATGAAACAGAAAAGCGGCTCTATTATTAATATGACTTCCGTTGTCGGGTTGAAAGGCAATGCCGGTCAGGCAAATTATGCTGCATCCAAAGCCGGGATCATTGGCTTTACCAAATCGGTTGCGCTTGAACTTGGTTCGCGCGGCATCCGCTCGAACGCAATTGCTCCCGGATTTATCGAAACAGAAATGACAGCCGTGCTTGATCCCAAAACTGTACAAAGCTGGCGTGATGCGATTCCGTTGAAACGTGGCGGAAAGCCCGAAGATGTGGCAGATGCATGCGTGTTCCTGGGATCAGATATGTCTACTTACATCTCCGGACAAGTGCTCCAGGTAGATGGCGGAATGCTCACCTAGAAATTACGAATGACGAATTTTGGATGACGAATCGAGGTTTTTAATTCCACATTCGTCATTCATTTATCCGTAATCATCACGTCTTGCTAACGTTTGTTAGATCACTTTTTAAAAATTTTTTCCGTAACCGCTTGGAAACCAATCCACGCAGGCCTACGTTTGTATTATCAAGTCGAGAGGGCGTATCGCCAAATCGATTTATAAAGAAGCGCTGAGAGAACAGGCTCTACGACGCGCTAGCAACCTCGAAAAGGTGCTAAAGCCTGCCCCGGAGAAGGTCTTCGGGGAACGATAAACCGATGTAAAATGAAAAATTTCATCAACACCATTTCTTCCGAGTTCCGTCAGGGATTCCGCGTTTTCATTGCTCAGCTCGAACAAGCCATTTGTAATCTGTTTGGTAACAACATGTGTATGTGTTGTTGCTGCTGTTGCTAAGCGAAGCGTTTCCGCGTCCTTACAGCACACTAGCCTATGACCATGTCATGTGACAGGCATTTTGGTTACGGCTATGTCCATTTATCATCATCATAAAACAGATCAAAAAAATTTAAAACATACACATCATGAGCTTACAATTCGAAACACTTCAATTACACGCTGGCCAGGAAGTTGATCCTACAACCGGTTCACGGGCTGTTCCTATTTATCAAACAACTTCTTACGCATTTAAGAATGCCGAGCACGGTGCCAACCTTTTCGCACTGAAAGAGTTCGGGAACATTTATACACGCATTATGAATCCTACCACCGATGTGTTTGAAAAGCGCATCGCTGCGCTGGAGGGTGGCGTAGCTGCATTGGCAGTCGGCTCAGGACAGGCAGCACAGTTTATTGCACTAAATAACATTTTACAGTCGGGCGAAAACTTTGTGTCCACGTCATTCCTGTATGGCGGAACGTACAATCAATTCAAAGTTGCGTTCAAACGTTTAGGCATTGATGTTCGCTTTGCAGAAGGCGACAAGCCGGAAGCATTCGAAAAACTGATCGATAAAAACACAAAAGCGCTTTACCTCGAAACCATCGGTAATCCGGGTTTTAATATCCCCGACTTCGAAGCCATCGCAGCGCTCGCTAAAAAATATGATTTGCCGCTGATCGTGGATAACACGTTTGGCGCTGCCGGATACCTGTTCAGACCGCTCGAACATGGTGCTAACGTGGTGGTTGAATCAGCCACAAAATGGATTGGTGGTCATGGTACGAGCATCGGTGGAGTGATTGTGGATGGTGGAAATTATAACTGGGGCAACGGTAAGTTTACCCAGTTCACAGAGCCATCCGAAGGCTACCATGGCCTGAAGTTCTGGGAAATTTTTGGCGAAGGTAATCCGCTTGGCTTGCCGAATATCGCATACATCATCCGCGCGCGGGTGGAAGGCTTGCGTGATTTCGGACCGGCAATTTCTCCGTTCAATTCGTTCCTGTTGTTGCAGGGACTTGAAACGTTATCGCTTCGCGTGCAACGTTCGGTTGACAATGCACTCGCGCTGGCGCAATGGCTTGAGAAACATCCCAAAGTAGAAAGCGTGAACTACCCGGGACTGGAGAGCAGTACCTACCACAAACTCGCCAAGAAATATCTGCGCAATGGTTTTGGAGCCGTACTCTCCTTCACAGTAAAGGGCACGAAAGAAAATGCCGGAAAAGTCATCGACAGCCTCAAATTGGTAAGTCATCTCGCCAATGTAGGCGATGGCAAAACGCTGATTATTCAACCTTCTGCAACCACGCATCAGCAACTGAGTGATGAAGAACAACTCACTGCCGGTGTGCTGCCAACCCTCCTGCGGGTTTCGGTCGGGTATGAACACATCACCGATATCAAGGCTGACTTTGAACAGGCGTTTGATAAAGTTTTCAAAAAAGAGCTCATCGAAAAGTAATGCAGAAAACGGATCACACCTTTCATTATCATCAAACTTTCGAACTGGAGTCGGGCAAATCATTGCCCGGCTTCCAGCTTCGCTACACAACACTGGGGCGACTGAATGCATCACGTTCAAACATTGTTTGGGTGTGTCATGCATTAACCGGAAACTCGGATGTTACTTCATGGTGGAGCACATTGTTTACGAATGACAGTCCGTTTAATCCGAATGACCATTTTATCATTTGCGTTAACATGCTGGGTGGCTGTTACGGATCTACCGGACCCCTGTCGATCAATCCACAAACTGGTAAGCCATTTTTTCACAGCTTTCCCACACTCACGAATCGCGATGTAGTGGAAGCGTTCGATCTGTTGCGTGAACACCTGGGATTTGAAAAAGTGCACACGCTGATTGGCGCATCGCTGGGCGGGCAGCAAGTATTGGAGTGGTCTATTTCAAAACCGGAAGTATTTGAACACATCATTGTTATCGCAACCAATGCGTTTCATTCGCCGTGGGGAATTGCCTTTAATGAAGCCCAACGCCTGGCGATTGAGGCCGACCCGACCTGGAAAGAAAATGATGAACGTGCAGGCCTAAATGGAATAAAAGCTGCCCGCGCGATCGGTATGCTCTCTTACCGGCATTACACCGGATTTGCACAATCACAATCGGAACGCTCAGCGGAAGTAACCGAAGATTTTCGTGCAGCAACCTATCAACGCTATCAGGGCGAAAAGCTTGCGAAGCGGTTCAATGCCTTTACGTACTGGTTGCTTTCTAAAATGATGGATAGCCACAATGTTGGACGTGGGAAAGAGTCCGTTGAGGAAGCTCTGCGATCCATCCGCGCGAAAGCGCTTGTGATCAGTATCGACACCGACATTTTATTTCCGCCCGAAGAGCAGGAGTTTTTAGCAAAACACATTCCGGATGCATCACTAAAAACACTTTCATCGGCTTATGGCCATGACGGCTTTTTAGTGGAGTTCGAAACATTCAAAGAAATCATTAAAAAGTTTTACAAAATTCCTGTCAGTCTGAGCTTGTCGAAGACTGCATAATCAGGTTTCGACAAGCTCAACCTGACAATTATTAACTATCAACCAATAAAAGAAAATGAGAAAGAAATTAACATTGGGTTTATTCGGATTCGGATGTGTGGGTCAGGGATTATACCACGTGCTGGAAGAAACCCATGGGCTGAAAGCCACGATCAAAAAGATTGTTGTAAAAAATAAAGAAAAGCAACGGCCGCTGAGCAAGGACCTTTTCGTGTTCGATAAAGATGCTGTGCTGAACGATCCTGAAATTGATGTAGTCGTAGAGTTGATTGATGATGCCAACGCGGCATTTGAAATTCTGAAAACCGCGTTGAAAAACGGCAAGCATGTTGTTACCGCCAACAAGAAAATGATTGCCGAACACCTGGAAGAAATTTTTTATCTGCAACAGCAATATGATCGGTCTGTTCTGTATGAAGGCGCTGTATGCGGAAGTATTCCGATTCTTCGCAACCTGGAGGAATATTACGATAACGATCTATTAACCGGCATCGAAGGAATCTTTAACGGATCCACTAATTATATTCTCACAAAAGTATTTGAGGAGAAGAAAGGCTATGCCGAAGCGCTGAAGCAGGCCCAGGAACTTGGCTTTGCTGAATCCGATCCAAGACTTGATGTGCAGGCGTTCGATCCGAAGTTCAAGCTTACGATTGCTATCGCGCATGCCTTTGGTGTTTTCGTGAAGCCTGAAAATATCGTCAACATCGGTATCGATAAAATCTCTGATCTCGATCTGAAGTTTGCCCGCGAAAAAGGTTACGCGATCAAGCTGATTGCCCGCGCGGTACGCGTTGATGGGAAAATCTACGGTCTTGTTGCGCCTCAATTTGTAGAGGCTGAGAACCCGTTAAGCAACATCCGGCTTGAGTACAATGCGGTTCAGCTTCAGGGCGCTTTCGCGGATAAGCAGTTGTTTGTTGGCAAAGGTGCGGGAAGCTATCCGACCGGCTCAGCCGTGCTCTCCGACATTTCAGCACTCACCTACGATTATCGTTACGAATACAAAAAAACAAATCAATTACCGCGAAACGAATTCTCTAATAACTGGTCGATCGAAACGTTTGTACGATTCCCTCAGGGCGAAAATGTTGCGATCCGCGACTTTGAAAAATTTGAAGCCGGTTATGCAGCCAGCGGTCAGCAGTACATGGTCGGCCAAACCGATTTCGCAAAACTTAAAGAATGGGCACAGAATGAGAACATTGGAATAATTCTGGCACCGCAGGCGACCTTCAAAGCCGCGCAGACTTCACCCGTTTCAGAATTATTGCATAGCGCGTAAACCCGTTTGGGTTCGATGTTAATTCATGATAGCTTTGTATAAAGGCTGTCATGGATTTAACCATTTTATTTTCCCCCGTTGACGAGCGTATCTACGCAGACATCACCTCGCACGCATCTTTTTATAAAAGCATCCGCATCTTCGGAGAGAAGATGCCATCGTATAAAGATGCGCACATCGCAATTTTCGGAGTAAAGGAATCGCGCGGAGGCGAAAACAATTCCGGAGCATCCAATGGCCCGGATGAAATCCGTAAAAAACTATATCCGCTAAAAAAAGGAAACGGCAGCTATCGTATTGTTGACCTGGGAAATCTTAATCCCGGTCATGACCTGGATGAGACCTATGTCCGCGTAAGCGAAGTATGCCGGATACTATTGGAAAACAATGTGCTGCCCATCATTCTTGGCGGAACACACGATCTCGACTATGGGCAATACTCGGGTTACGAAACCATGAGCAAGCTGGTGAGTCTGCTGAACATTGACGCGTTTCTTGATCTGGAGGATAAAAAAGACGCTCCCGCCAATCAGCAGCACATTCATAAAATTTTACTGCACGAGCCGAACTATCTTTTCAGCTATACACACCTCGCATATCAGAGCTACCTGATTGATGCTTCGCATACTGCGGTGCTTGAGAAATTGTATTTCGAAGCGTTTCGCATCGGCCAGATGCGCAGCTCTTTACAAGAGATGGAGCCTGTTATTCGCAATGCTGACATGCTTTCATTTGATATTACAGCAATACGCTCATCCGATGCTCCCGGGAACGCTAATGCACAACCATTCGGATTAACCGGAGAGGAAGCTTGCCAGATCTGCTGGTACGCCGGACAAAATGAGAAGTTGAGTTCAATTGGATTTTATGAATACAATCCGGACTTCGATGACGCCCACAAAAAAACAGCTTCCGTTATCAGCACGATGATCTGGTATTTTGTGGAAGGATATTATTATCGCAAAAACGAGCAAAACTTCAAGAGCAATGATTTCATGAAGTATGTTGCAGCACTTCATGCCGAACCAGAAACCATTACGTTCTATAAAAGCAAGTTCAGTGAAAAATGGTGGATGGAAGTTCCTTATCCGGCTGGTCGCGAACGCTATTCGCGCAACAGTATCGTTCCGTGCAGTTACAACGACTACCAGCTAGCCACGAAAGGGGAAGTGCCGGAGCGGTACATTACAACCCTTGCCAAGCTGATGTAAAAAAATCCTACAGCGCGCCTTCGTAAACCGAAGTTTGTACTATCTTACTCTGGTTTATAGTAAATGAGACGCGCACTTCCGGTTTTAATCCTGTTAGCCTGTTCCGCTATGGTTGTTGCACAGCCTGCGCCAGGCAAGCTTACGTGGGCTGAAGCACTTCGCGCAAAAAAAGCTACGCTATACATTTATTGGTATGAATCACGGCCGTTCATTTACGAGAACGAGAATGGCCAGATGGCGGGCATTGAGCAGGAAATCCTTACCGGCTTTAAAGATTATGTTCGCGAAAAATATCATGTTGATCTGACTTTACAGTGGAAGGAGACGCAGAATTTCGAAAACACCTACCTGACCGTTTGTAACGAAACGCTGCCGGGAGCTTTTGGGGTTTCCGCATTTTCAATCACTCAGACGCGCAAAGAACGCGTCAAGTTCACGTTGCCCTACATGCCCGACATTTCGGTGCTTATTTCAAGCAAGAATATTCCGATCGTACAAAATGGCGAAGAGTTCGATAAAATCTTTTCCGGACTTGAGGCTATCACCATCAAAGGCACAACGTATGAAGAAGACCTTCATAAACTGAAAGCAGAACGGGGAATTGATTTTAAAATGCGCTATGTGCCCAGCTATCAAAACATCCTGGCCACGATTTCAAGTTCAGAAAATGCTTTCGGTGTCATCGACCTTCCAACCTACATGGTCGACCTGAACAAAAATGCGGGCATGTCGGTTAATCGCCAGAACATCGTGCCGTTCAAGCGCGAAGGCCTTGCCTTTATTACACCACTCAACAGCGACTGGGCAGAACCAGTAAACGAATATTTGTCTGGCGCGAAATTTCAGCTTACGATCCACCCGATTATGGGAAAGTACCTGGATCATTCTGTTTACAATTTTATGGAAGATCTCGCCAGTTCTGCCGATAACGAAGTGATGCTGCTTACGTTTGAAAAAGAAATTCAACACCGCGATCAGCAAGGGAAAAGCGAACAGATTTTACGGGAAAGTATCTTCCGAAACATCTTAACAGCCAGCATAACAGTCGTTCTGATTTTCCTGGTGATTATTTTTCTCCTGTATCGAAAGCAAAACAAAATCAATCAGCAGCTAACCAGTCAGAAAAAAGAAATTGAAGACCAGCGCATAAGCATTGAGCGTCAGAATGCACAGCTCGAAAAGCGAAACGATCAGCTTTCACACCTGAATGAAGAAAAGAACAACCTGATCAAAATTCTTGCCCATGATTTACGAACACCGATCAATCAGGTGCAGGGTTTGGCACAACTCTTATTAACGGAAAGCCCTTCTTTTAATGAAGAACAAAAAGACTATATCAGTCGCATTATCGATTCATCCATTCGATTGAATACGATGATCGGTAAAATCCTGGATGTTGATGCCATCGAAGGCAATCGCATAAACCTTCAGCTTGAGTCGATCGATGTGAACGCGCTTACAAAACGAATTGTCAGCAGCTTTGAGCGCATTGCGGGGAAAAAAGATATTCACCTCACGTTCATGCCTGCACAGGAAGCTGCCATGATCAAAGGCGACATGCTTTACCTGACGGAGATCGTTGAAAATCTTGTTTCCAACGCGATCAAATTTTCCGAGTGGAACAAAAACGTTATCGTATCGGTAGCAACCTGCGAGGTAAATGTTCGGTTGCAAATTCAGGATGAAGGCCCGGGATTGACCGATGACGACAAACAGAAGATCTTTCAGAAGTTTCAGCGCCTTAGCGCACGGCCAACCGCTGGCGAATATTCAACCGGATTAGGCTTGTCGATTGTAAAAAAATACACGGAGCTAATGAGCGGTCGCGTGTGGTACGAATCCACGGAAGGTTCCGGCACATCATTCTTCCTGGAGTTCCCGAAAGCCTAACAAATCACCCTTTTTGCGGGGATGAAATCACACAGGAATCTGCAACCTTGTTTCCATGAATATAAATTCGAAACAGCTGGCAACGGCCATCGTGCGCATCGCGGCAGCGGGCAATATGCTGATTCATGGGATTTCAAGAACGGTGACCGGAGGTGTTTCCGGTTTTGACCAATACCTCACTTCGCTTGGCTTCCCGCCCTACTCAGCATTTATTATCACTGCTTTTGAATTAATCGCTGCTGTGCTAATAATCATCAATCGCTGGACCAGCATGCTCTCAATCTTCTTTTGTGTTGAATTAATAATGGGCATTATTCTGGTCCACGGCCCGGAAGGATGGTTTGTAGTGGGACACGGAAGAAATGGATCTGAGTACAGTGTGCTACTTATTCTGTGTTTTATTAGTTCGATCATTGCGTATTGGCCAAAAAAAGAAGGACAGAAATAACTTCTGCCCTTCACCACCCAACCTGCAAAATTTAGTTATCCCATGTCAGATTTTTTGTTTTAGCCTTCGATTTGATCGCGTTGATCATGGCTGCATCCAGCATCTTATCTTTGTCTTCTTTCGGAGTATTCTTTGAGATGTATTCCTGGCGCTGTTTGTTCACCGATTGAATTTCAGACTGAATCTTCGCGCGTTCGGCCGACTTTTCTTTTACGTAAGCCTTACGTTTCTCAACGCTCATACCCTTCATCTCGCTCGGGAGTTCGTCATCTTTTGCTTTGCTGATAACTTCTTCATTTTCTTTCGAGGCGTCTACGAGGTCCCAGGTTGAGTTCACGTAAGCCGAAGAACTTTTCGATACCGCGCGTTCCGCTTTATTAGCTGCACCGTAACTGGCCGCATTATTATCCTGAACTTCCTGGAGTTCTTTCTTACGCGATCCGGTTGCACCGTAGTATACATACGTTTTATTGAGCTGATCATTCAATTGCGACAAGCGATCGTCATAGGGTGTTGGAATGTAAACCGTTTTGCTATTCTGCTCAATGCTCATGAAGCTTCCGCCACCGATATCCGCGCCATCTTTCCAGTTTGAGTTCATACCTTCGTTGAAATCGCCACAGTAAATTGTATTTACAATCACACCTTTTTCTTTTGCCAGCGCACAGGCTTCTCGGTAGGAAACTGATCCTTGCGTAAACGGCTCGTTACCGGCAATAAAAATCATTTTCAAATCGGCATTGGAAGTGGACCAGTCGAGCTGGTTGAGTGACGTACGGATTACATGACCACAGAACTCACTTCCGCCATTCGTGCGCAGGGCAAACAACCTTTCGGAAATCAAATCCAGGTCATTTGTCAGGCCACTCACCTGCCGGATGTATCCTTCGGATGACGGCAACCCATCGTTACCATATTCATACAACGCTATTTTAATTTTGGGTTTCGATCCATTACCACATTTGGCAGCCGAAAGCTCGTTTACAATTTTCCAGAGCTGCGATTTTGCCTGGTCGATCAGGCCGTCCATACTGTTACTGGTGTCCAGCAGTAGCGCAAGCATAATCGTTTGATCTTTTTCGGGAGCAGGTGGTTCCACCCGTTTGGCCGCCATCGCAGTCTGATTACCCAGTATAAAAACTGCAATCAGAAAAAGTGATGCCGCGTATCGTGAGATCCGGCTACTGAATTTTGTTGTCATCACAACGAGGTTGGGAAATGTTTTCATAGCATTAGTGTTTTGGTAAATTTTACGCGAAAATTTCCCCTGGGGTATCCATACTTAGCCGGGCCCGGATGAGAACGGGTGAAACTGCCCGGATACTTAGGGAAAGCTCCGATCCAGCCTTTTTCTGCGAAAACGCGTTAGAATTAAAGTATTAACTTTCAGGAATTGAGTTATGAAGCCTCGTTCAGGAATTTACTGGTTAACGATTTTCGCATTGTTCGTAAGCCTCGATGCGTGGGCTCAGAATACCGAGAAGAAAAAGTCTGTGAGTCGTTCGAGTGACTCCTACAGCGACATCAAGTCGCGGGCAAACACGCGCGACATACAACGATTGCTTAACGAAGCAGAAAAAATCAAAGAACAAGATCCAAAGGCTGCGCTTGATAACATTCGCGAGGCGCTGGCGATGAGTATCGTCAATGAAGATGCCTTTAATGAAGGAAGAAGTTACCTGTTATTGGGTCAGGTGAACGAGCGCATTGAAGAATGGAAACTTGCACTCGATAACTACACCAAGGCCTATCAAAAATTTCTGCAACACGATACGGACAATGTGAGAAAAGAGGAAGAGACTGCCAGCTATTCATCGCCTGGTAATAGCCTGACCGAGCTCAAGCAAGCCTTAACAGGTCTGGCCCAGGCAAATTTCAGGCTTGGCCAGTATGACGAAGCGCTCAATCACTATCGTGAACTATCAACAAAAAACTCTACTCCGGAAGAAAGGGCTGAATGCCAATTGGCAATCTCGGAAGTTTACTATGCACAAGGTAACTACTCCGAGGCTCAAAAGGCGGCAGAGTCTATTCAATACAGCCCGAAAAAAACGGATGTGTCGCTTTCAATTCGTATTCAAAATCAAAAAGCAAAAATATACGCGCAGCAAAATCAGCTCGATAAAACGCAGCAACTGTATTCAAATTCACTTCAAAATCAGCGCGCTTCCGGGGCAGCCGCTCCTTCAAGTGCCCCTGTTCAACAATCAAACCAGGAGGCTAAAGAAGACATTGCAGCAGTATTGAAAGATCAGGGTAAACTTGACGAAGAGATTGATCTGCGCAGACAGGCAATCGACTACAACCTGGAGAACAACAATCTTTCTGAAGTAGCGAATGACAAAGTTGCGATCAGCAGCACGTTCGCAGCCAAAGGTGAAATCCCCGAAGCCCTGAAAGAAGCGGAAGAAGCAGCCGCGATTGCCGACACAATCGACAATCCACAAGCACAGGAAAATGCTTATCTCGCGCTGGCGGATCTCTACGCAAAAAATAATCGCACAGCACAGGCATTATCGACATATAAGAAATACAGTCAGGCTGTGGCTAAAAACGAAAAGCTTCACGAGATTAAACTTTTCGACCGCAGTGAGTTAATCAAACAACAGCAGGATATCGAAGAGCTTTCTAAAACAGTTTCAATTGGTCAACGTGAAGAGAAGATTCAAAATCAAACTGTTCTCCGTCAGCAATTAATAATCTATGGCTTAATTCTAATTATTCTCATTGTTGCGGTGGCTGCATATTTCATTTACCGCAGCGCACAGGCGAGTAAAACAGCTAACCAGTTGCTTGCGCTTAAGTCGCTTCGCAGCCAGATGAATCCGCATTTCATTTTTAATGCGTTGAATTCTGTGAATCACTTTGTAGCCCAGCAGGATGAGCGCACAGCAAACAAGTTTCTATCTGAATTCTCGCAACTCATGCGCCTCGTGCTTGAAAACTCACAGGAAGATTTTATACCGTTATTCAAGGAACAGGAAATTCTCACACTCTACCTGAAACTGGAGCATTACCGCTTTCGTGATAAGTTTGATTACGAGATCAACATCGATGAAACAATCAGCACCGAAACCTTAGAAGTTCCCCCGATGCTCATTCAGCCATACATCGAAAATGCAGTATGGCATGGCTTGCGATACAAGGAAACGAAAGGCAAACTTGAGCTCAGCATCTATCATGAAAATGGATTTCTGGTGGTTGCAATCAAAGATGATGGCATCGGACGAAAAAAATCTGCAGAGCTAAAAACCGCCAATCAGAAAAAACATACGTCTACCGGCTTAAAGAATATCCAGGAACGTCTGCACATCATCAATAAAGTTTATAAAACCCATTACCGCGTAGAGATATCCGATCTGAACGAACAAGGCGGAACGCATGTGCGGATTTATATTCCGATCACCAAAACACTGGCTGCATGATAAAAGCTGTAATCATTGATGACGAAAAAGACAGCCGCGACATTCTGGCAAACTATCTGAAAAAATATTGCCCGGATGTTACTGTAAGCGGATTTGGTGAATCGGTTGCCACAGGGCTGGAAGCCATTAAAACGCACAAGCCTGACCTGATTTTTCTGGATATCGAAATGCCGTACGGCAACGGCTTTGACCTGCTCGATAAAGCGGGCGACATTACGTTTGAAACAATTTTTGTTACTGCTTTCGATAACTATGCCATCCAGGCGCTAAACCAGAGTGCTGCGTATTATCTGCTAAAGCCGATTTCGATTGATGAGTTGATCAAGGCGGTTGACAAAATCCGGAAAGAGCGAAACGAAGAAAATTATACCCGCCATGCGCAGGTTTTACTGGATAACATTCGCACGGGTGGTCAACAAAAAATTATGTTGCCTACAATGGAGGGTTTTGAAATTGTTACCATCAACTCCATCCTGTATTGCGAGGCAGCCGACAACTTCACCAAGTTCTATTTTGAAACCGGTCAGCCCTTGCTGATCTGCCGCACACTGAAATATTTTGAGGATATTTTAAAAGATCACCGCTTCGTGCGGATTCATCGTTCGTACCTGATCAACCCCGATTATGTGATCCGCTATTCAAAAGGTAAGGGCGGGTCTGTTACCATGAAGAACAACCAAGAACTCGAAATATCACCCAACAAGAAAGAAGAGTTTCTGTCGCTGTTTGAACGCTGATCAATTTTTATACACGTTCACCAGGAAAACGCATTCCCTCAGTTTCTTGACCTGCTGAATGCGGTTTGCATTCCTGATCGTGTTTGTTTTAGGCAGCCGGATGGGCGCCTGAAGAGAATCCAGCACCGAGTCGGCAAGAATTTCCTTTAACACTGAGGATTTGATTGCGAACGTTGCTCCTGCTGTTTGCGTCTGCACACCGGTGATCATTCCGATCAAATCACCCTGATTGTTTAACAATGGTCCGCCACTGTTTCCCGGGTTAACCGGAACTGAAACCTGGTACGCATTCGGGTTTGCGCGGTAACCGGTCAATGAACTAATCGATCCTTCTCCGAACACAACTTCCTCGCGTGGGAAACCCAACGTATAAACACCTTCCGCCAACTCGGCCTCGGTTTGACTTAATGTATAGGGAACTGATTGAAGTTTTACGGGCGTAACAATTTTCAATACTGACACATCATTCAGCGGATCGCTATGAACAACAACTGCTTTCAGGCTTCCGTATTTTTCATTCTGAATGTATACCGAATCTGCTTTGCTGATGACGTGCTGACTGGTGATCACATAACCCTGCGCTGAAATCAAAAAACCTGTTGCAGCGAATTGCGGAGCAACAACCGGTTTGCGCGTTAAGTTTTTCTCAAGGGCAGATTGTGATTTCTGAATTTTATCGACTGTTCTGCGAAGTTCCTGGTAATCGGAGTTTTGCTGCGAGCGAAGATTTTGTGTTATCCATAATGTAGCCGCAATACTCACAACCGCCACGGAAGCAGCCACCGCGCTTAGTGTTTTGTAACGCTTCCAGCCACGCACCGGTAAAGAAACCACAGGCTTCTGAAAATCAGCATGAAGCGCCTCGAGCTTTGTTTTCATCTCATTGCGTCTTCCGTATGCCTGCAAATTCCTGGTGAGCAGTATATGCTCATCCGCCAGTGCACGAAAAGACTCATCTTCCCGTATCCGGTTTTCAACCTCCGTAATTTCTCCTTCCGATAATGTTCCTTTCACATACCGGTCGAGCAACTCCATTATTTCACGCTGTTCGTTCATGTCACGTTACGCTCTCCAAAAAACAATTTCTTCAGCCGCTGCAAACACTTGTACTTCTGGTTCTTTGCGTTATCGGCACTTGTGTATCCAAATTTTTCGCGGATGATCTCCATCGAAAAATCACGAATGTAAAAATCTTCAATAATAGTCCGGCAGGGTTCGCCAAGCGCCTGAAGTGAGTCGCGCATGCGCTGGAAGTTCATTTCGCTTTCCACCACTTCAGTCATCTCCTCCTCCATCCTGTCAAAGGCCTCCGCTTCCGGAATGCTCACGTCAAAACGCTTGCGTTCAGTCAGTCGCTTCAGCCACAACCTCCGGCATACGGCATACAGATAGGTTTTGATCTTGCACGTTAAAACAAAATCCGGTTGCTGTGCGCGCTCGTAAAAGACAATCACAGCTTCCTGGAAGATATCTTTCGCCTCCTGCTCGGTACCGCTGTTCGAACAAACCAGGTGGACAGCCATCGGATAGTGTGTTTTATAAAGCTCACCGAGTGCCGCCTCGTTTTTCTTCCTGATCTCTGCGAGTATTAATTCGTCAAAATAGTTCGCCACAGCAGCAAAGTCGGTTTGATACAATTTTCACCTCAAGGTAACCCAAAACAAAAATATGTTTCATTGGGTGACCTTCCCCGGTTTTCGGTATGAAGGCCAAATTTAAACCTGATATCATGAAAAAATCATTGAAAACCGTATTAGCTGCCGGTTTCTGCGCATTTTTTGCGTTGACCCTTACTTTCTGTGGATCTAAGCCTGCAGAAACAACTGAACCGAAAGACACAGTAACAACTGCGCCAGCTCCCGCTGACACTACTGCGGCTGACACTACCGCAGCTGATACAACAGCAACAGCTCAATAAGCTAAAGGCCGTTACTGAGTAACGGCTTTTTCATTTCTACCCGGCTTGTCGACAGCCGGGTAACCTTTCTCGTTCGCATCAGGCGGAATCACTTCCGGCCATTCATCACATTTCTTAGTCTTTCAATTAAAACCCAAACGTTATGAAAACACGGATGATATCGCTTTGCCTTTTAATTCTTATGGCCGCTTGCGGGACAAAAGTTGAAGAAGTTGATAATACCGGAGATACCGTTGAAGATGTCGCTCCATTACAACAGCCGCCCGGCAGGCATCCCCGCAACAGGTGCTTCACGATTTATATTCGAACGGAAAAACAAAATTGATCAAAACGCTTGATTACCGATTCGAAGTGGAAAGCGTCAACAAGACAACGGAAGCCATCGAGCGGATTGTAAAAAAGTATCCCGCCTATATATCAGACTCTAAAATGGAGCTTGAAAATCCAGTTTTAGAGAATAAACTGAGCATTCGGGTTGAAAATGATTTTTTTCAGGACGTTGTCAAGGAAATTGACCAACTGGCACACTTTGTTAACTACCGAACGATCACCACGGAAGATGTAGCAAAAGAATTTGTAGACCTGGAATCGCGCATAAAAACCAAAAGGCAGGTTGAAGAACGTTACGCAGAAATCCTCCGTAATAAGGCAGGGACAATCGCTGAAGTTCTGGCGGCAGAAGAGAAAATCGGGGAGTTACACGAAGAGATTGAAGCAGCCATCAGCCGAATAAATTACCTGAAAGATCAGGTTAGCTACAGCACGATAAACCTCGAATACTACCAGAAGATTACTCAACAGATCGCTGAAGGAGATGTCCCTTCAACAAGAAACGATTTTAAAAGAGCGCTGTCAGCAGGCTGGAACGGCATCGTGAGTTTTGCACTTGTGCTCGCATACATCTGGCCGGTAATTCTTGTGGCCTTCATCGGAGGAATTATTTACCGGCTTCGCAAAAGAAAGTTGCTGCTTGAAAATTAGCACTTCACAAAAAAATAATTTTTCTAAATAACGTTTTCGCTTGTAAATAAAATCCGTGTTGATTTACCTTTGCATCACTATGCAGGTACTAAAAGTATCATATCGCTTTAAAAGCACACCGAATGGTGATATTCTGTGTAAGCCGCGGATTTTCAGTTAATCACATTTCGTGATCAAACACTGAAAAGCCCGGCATCGTCCGGGTTTTTTGTTTTTTAACCCGTAATACTAAAAACAAAAATGTCTGAAAAGACACTGGTATTGCTTTGCCTGATGTGAAGCATGCAACAAAATGTTATTAATGATTATAAAAAATATAAAGTCAGTGGAAACTGATTTAAAAACAAATGGAAAAAATTAATTGGATGGAAGAATACCTGGAGGAAGGACTGCGACTAGCGGCTGAAGAAGGCCATGAGTCTGCGCTCAAACTTCTGGAGAAGCTCTTGTATGAAGAGCCGGGCTATGCACGGCTGCATCACACGCTGGGCATCGTGTATTTCTATTATGCCGATAAGCTTGAGACAGCGGAAAAACATTTCCGCCTTGCCATACAGTTCGATGAAAAGTTTGCTGAACCCTACTGGTATCTCGGCAAGCTGCTCAGTGATGATGAACGACTGGATGAAGCGATCGACATTTACAAGAATGGCATGAAAGCCAAGCGTGCCCGAAAGGCAGAGTTATTAAACGAGGCCGGACGTGCGTATGAATTGAAGAAAAAATTCAAGACAGCAATCCGGCATTATAAGAAAGCGCTGGGTTATTCAGCGGAATTGTGGAACTGTCTGGTAATTGAACAAAGTATCAAACGCTGCAAACGCAAACAAAAAAAGTAACAACAAGCGTCTCGCAATTGAGACAGAAAGGAGTTCGTATGAAACGTAAAATGTTAAGCGGAAAAGACCTGATTAAGATCGGGTACCCGGAAGGCAAAGCAGTCGGCATTGCCATTAACACCGTGTTAAAATATTTCCGCAGAAGTGAGAAGGAGGAGATTTTTTCGATGCTGAAAGCCGTGTTGGCCGATCCGAAAAAGTTTGTCGATGATTCGATCTGGAATAAAACCGCACTTGCATTGGTGCCGGGTGAGAAAAAATCGCGCGTACACGAATTGTTGAAGAACAGGATTGAGTACCCGATTTACGGAGCTGTAGAAATTGAAGAAGGTGCGCGTAACCAAATGGAAATTGCGATGAAACTTCCGGTAACGGTAGCAGGCGCATTGATGCCGGATGCGCACCAGGGATACGGATTGCCAATCGGTGGAGTACTGGCTACTGACAATGCGGTGATTCCGTACGGAGTGGGTGTTGACATCGGTTGCCGGATGTGCCTGACAGCGTATCCGCTTGATGGAAAATTTCTCGAAAGACATCGGGCGAACCTGAAGCAGATTTTGATCGACAACACACGGTTCGGTTATGAAACGTTTCAGCGTGCGAAAGATCATGAAGTGCTGTATCACAAAGCGTTCGATGAGATTCCGGTGGTTCGAAACCTGCGCGGAAAAGCGATCGCGCAGATCGGATCATCCGGCAGTGGAAATCACTTTGTGGAATTCGGACTGATGACGTTGCACGATAACAACGAATGGAAATTGCCAGCCGGGCAATATCTGTCGGTCCTGTCGCATTCCGGTTCCCGTGGTCTTGGTGCTGAGATCGCACGTCACTACACGCGGGTAGCGAAGCAGGTTTGTTTGTTGCCCGGCCAAGCTTCGAGTTTAGCCTGGCTTGATCTGAACACCGAAGCGGGACAGGAATACTGGATCGCCATGAATCTTGCCGGGGATTATGCTTCCGCCAATCATCACCAGATTCATGAGCGCATCGCACAGGCCCTGGGTGAAAAGCATCTGTTGATGGTGGAGAATCACCACAACTTTGCGTGGAAAGAAAAGCTCGCTGACGGAAGCGAAGTGATCGTTCACCGAAAAGGTGCAACACCGGCAGGTGAAGGCGTGTTCGGAATTATTCCGGGCTCGATGACCGCACCCGGATTTGTTGTGAAGGGAAAAGGCAATGCATCATCACTCAATTCTGCTTCACACGGAGCAGGAAGATTGATGTCGCGTGGACAAGCCAAACAATCCATCACCAATAAAATGGTGAAACAGGAATTGGCGAAACACGAAGTGGATTTGTTAGGCGGAGGCTTAGACGAAGCCCCGATGGCTTACAAAGACATCCGGCAGGTGATGCAACACCAGACTGAACTGGTGGAAGTGCTCGGAGAATTTACTCCGAAGATTGTAAGAATGTGCGGCGATGATTCGGCCGCAGAAGACTGATTCGAAACTGAGGTACATGCTGTAACTCGGTTTTGAATCGGCATTAACCAAAAAGTTTTGAAGAAGTATGATACGTATTGAATGGATTGAAAAATATTTGCAGGAGGCGGAAAAGCTGATTTACGAAAACAAAATTGAAGAAGGTTTTCGGATCATGAAGGGTCTGTTGTACGAAGAGCCAGGCTACGGAAGCCTGCACAACCACCTCGGTTGGGCTTACATGTACTATTCAAGTGCGGATGGCATGGCCGAACTGCACATGAAGATGGCGGTTAAGTTCAACAGTGAGTTTGCACCGGCTTACCTGCATTTGGGTACGTTGATGATCCGGCTCGGCCGTTTCGATGAAGCACTGGAGTATCTGGAAACAGGTTTAACAAAGTTCAATGCTAACCGGACGATGATGCTGGAGAAAATCGCAAGCGTGTATGAATTGAAGAAGGATTACACACAAGCGATTCGTAAATACAAGGAGGCTTTGGCCTCTACGGCCGGCTTCGATGCCAATACCTACACCGAAGCAATTAAACGTTGCCGTAAGAAGCGTTGGGTATTGATGTTTACATTTTAACCCCTGGTCTGTGTCACACAGACCAGGGAAAAGTGTGACACTGAACACACACGATTGGATACAGGCCAATGGGTTGAAAGGAGATTAAGCTAACTAAGTAGAAGCGTAGCACTGAATCCCGATAGCTATCGGGAGCTAAGGACCCGGAGCATTACCGGGAGTCTCCACATAGGGCAAGACACTATTTAATTGTAGTTGATCAGTGCCGGTGGTGCGATAGCATAGTCGCTGACAAATGCGTTCCTGATTGGGAAAGATCGAGGTTAAAGCCCTCCGCACCACAGAATATTTTTATGGAAAAACTAAGCTACGGGCATCTTACAAACACCAACAGCCGAAAAAACCATGAAAAACCCGGTTTCACTCACAATTCCCAAGCCCGGACTGGCCAAATGGGGTAACTTCAATCACACCACGCTGGTGCGGGCCGAACTGTTTCGCGGAAATGGTCATGATAAAGTTGCCGTAAAAACAATTGAAGGAATTGTGCGGTCGGCGCACGATTTATCTGCGCTGGAAGGTATTTCTGTAAAATTAAAAGGCACCGGCCTTGAGGCTCAAACCGACAGCAACGGCTGGTTTTCCATGCTGATTGAAAAACCCTCTTCAAACGACATCTTGTTATTCACCTTTTCGGGATTCAAGACAACACAGTTGACAATTGACAATGAAGACTTCCTTCACGTGAACCTGAAGTTGGCCGAGCAGGAAAAAGTTTCTACCCGATCGAAGCTCAAACAATTCTTTTCGTTCCAAAAGAATCGTTAGATCTCATCTGTATCCCGTCTGCGTTTCAGCAATCCAATTCCGGATACAAAAAAGATAAATCCGAGAATGGCGAGTGCCCACGGACTAATCGTTACCAGGTTCGGTCCGAAGATTCCAAGCACGCCCATAATCAGTCCGATGATGCCGATCAACACCAGCACCATTGCCAATATTTTAATCATATGTCTGCCGTTTATTTTTCAAGCCAGCCCTTCAGCTCATCGAGCTTTTTTTGAAGGTCAGCTTTAGCGGCAGCAATTTTTGTGTCAATCTTCTTGTTGGTGCCTTTTACGGGGATTTCGGTCATTTTATCAAGGGCCCCGGTGTAGTAGGAAGTCCACACTTCCAAAATGTGTTGCTCATCAGCAACTTTTCCGCCCTTCGCAACGGCCTCTTTGCTTAGCGCAAATTCCACCTCCAGGCGGTCGATAGCGTTCTTTCTGATTTCATCAATCAGTGTAAGCGTAACGGCATCATCAGCGGAAGCAAGAACGTACGCGGTTGCCAATGCGCTCACGCCAACATTCTTCATTTCTTCGGCCGAGGTCATATCCAACCGGTCACCATCCGTATGATAAAATACATCCGTAAAATGCCACATTAACAACCCCGGAATTTTTGCTTCCAGGAACGGAGTGTGATCACTGCCGCCTTCAAATGGATTAGTATTCACCACCCAACCCGTAACCTTAGCTTGTTGCAAGCACCGATTCAACAGAAAATCATTGAAGTAGTGCGGTACCATTTGCGATTCTTTCAGCACACTTCCGCCCCATTCAGTATGCTTTTCTTTACCCCGCGTCCAGATGGCAGACGGATCCGGCATCTTTTCAATCAGGAATGAGCCACCGGTTTTTGAAACATCTTCTCCTACCATGTCGAGACTCAATCCCCACTTGATACCAGCCGCACGCGTCTTGTCATCTTTTATGTACCGATCAGTCGATACAATTTCATCACCCCACAAAAAGGTAATGGTTCGTTGCGGACTAAATTTCTTTTGTTGAATGAGCATGGCCGTTGTTCTTGCCATTTCGGCCAGCGTAGCAACGCCCGTTGCGTTATCGTTCGCACCGGGTTCCTGCACATGCGCACTGTACACAAATCGTTCATCCGGTTTTACGGTTCCTCGCGCGTTTGCCACCAGCGTAAGTTCATCGGCTTTATAAATTTTAGTTTCAACTTTCACTGTTACACGAACAGGGCCTTTTACCATTGCAGCCTTTAATTTCTCTTTGGCCTGATAAGAGAGCATGATAGCCCACTTTTGATTAACAGAATCTGCGTAAGCGATACTTTGAAATTGGATAGAGTTAACATTCTTTTCAGGCTGGGTGTATTTTGGAAGCGAATATGCCAGCACGCCAACGGCTCCCTTTTCTATGGCCTGCCGATACAATTGATAAGCCCCGGTTTCGGCAAGAACAATTTTTCCTTTGAAGTCTTTATCTGCAAAGTCTTCTTTCCTTCCCTTACCAACATCTACTACCTCTGCCGTGACACCTTCGGCTGGCGTACTGGCCGAATAAGTAGCGATCATATTACGATTGGTTGAAAATTTGAGAAACGGCATGGCTTCACCTTCGAAACTGACCGATGCATCAACCGGCTCCCATGTAGGGCGTTTCATCTTACGTGTTTCGATCCGATACGTAAGCGCACCATCAGTCTCACCGTTTACTTCTTTTTTAAAACCTGCGTCTTTCAGAATTTTTTCTACGTAGTAAATACTCTCATCAAAACCCTTGTTACCGGCCAATCGCCAGCGCTGTTCCACGAAAGCCGTAGTGGTATGTGTGTTTTCAGCAGAAAATTCCTTTCGAATGCCGGCATAATGATTTTCAAATGCTTGTTGCGCAAATAGCCCGGGTATCGACAACAGCACAAAACTCAGCAGCGGGAGAAATTTCTTCATATACATAGTCATTAAACCTCCAAGTTAACCGGAAAACCCGAATCCATATAAATAAAAAAGATCCCCGAAAGGATCTTTTTCATAGCAGAAGAATACTCAGGACTTATTTCCTGGCCCAAACTTCTACCATTGCCTTTTCATTGTTTTTGTTTTCGGTGTCATACCAGAATGTCACCTTTTCGATGATGCGCTTGTTTCCGGCAAGGTCAATCAACTTACCATCATTATCTTTTCCAAGCACTTCCGGAAGCTCAACGTCCTGCTTGTCGCCATTGGCAAAGTGAACGGTAGCCTTGTGCACATTCAACGTGCCGTTGATTACTTTAATTTTTAGTGCAGTGTACGTCTGCTGACTTTTGTTAAGCGACACTACGTCATGGTCGATCGTGTAATCAACTGTTTCCGTACCGATCTTATCCCATGTTAATTTGTTTTGCGCAACAGCTGAATAGCCCGCGATTGTAAAAGCCAACACAAACACACTTGCTATTTTGATGATTTGATTTTTCATACGATTGTTTTTTCGTCATCCATTTGGAAAAAACATGCCACAAAAAACCATTTGCCGGGATGCCCGTATACCCATTTGGCACGGGGAGACTGGGGAATTTTTTCCCGCAAATTGTCTCATTTTCTGAGGATTTACTTGAATTTTTCCTTCGCAGCCCTCACTGGCACGATGTTTCCTTAGCATACCCGAGTACACCAAACCTGCCTCTCAGAAGGTTTCGTAACACAAATTTTTATGAAAAAGACAATTACATTATTCATATTGATGTGCCTATTTATTCCGCGCGTTGCCACTTCGCGTGTAACAACGGGTAATTCAGCACACGTTTATATTCCGGAAGGCGCATCAATCACATTGGATGCTTTAACGATATATCATCCGACAGCCAAACAATGCGATAAGGCTCCGCTGATAACGGCCAGCAACTCGAAGATTGATACTGAACAGCTCAAGAATCAGCAGCTTCGCTGGATGGCATTATCACGTGACTTGCTAAAGCGTTGGAAAGGTGAATTCCATTACGGAGATACGGTAATGGTTAACGCTAATGATCCTGCGATTGACGGAATCTGGATTGTGAAAGACACCATGAACAAACGCTTTAAGAAACGCGGAGATTTATTGTTTGATCAGTCTATCCGCAAATCAGGCAAATGGCGGAGCGTTGAAATTACGCGCGTAACAGCTGTTACGGTTTAATAAATTCGCACTGCTCAAATTTCGGCTTTTACAGATGAACGGATCGTGTTTTTAAGGCGATAATCGCATTTATTTATTTTCAGCAATTACAGGCAACTGACAGTGAATGGCTATCTTTGCAATTCACTGTTGGTTAGTCTGTTATGAAGTTGATGTTTTTGAGTGCGTTCAGTGCGCTGCTGATCGCCTTAACCCCTGTTCAGGCGCAAAAAGTAAACGAAAATTTAAGAACTGAGGCCCTCCGGCTTAAGTCGATCTATAAAGAAGAAGATATCGTTGCGCTCCAGGCAACCGATACATACGACTTCCAGTTGGGAAAGGGTGACCGCCTGATTGTAAAGCAAAAAACCAGCGAACAATACCTTGCGTTAAAAGCCAATTCGTTCTTCACCATCCGCAGCTATTTTAATGACCAATCCCGGATTGACGAGTACAGTCTTCGTACCGAAACCGGAAAAATTGTTACCTATGATAAGTACTGCGGACACATTCAGGAGGGCGACATATTTTATTCTGATGCACAGCTGTGCGCATACCGATTCAGATTCGAACTGCCCGGACAAAGTGTGGTATACAACTCTACCACCACGATTGACGATCCGAAGTATGTAACGAAAGCACTCTTTCACTCCGAAATTCCCGCAACCGAGCGGAAAATAATTATCAACATTCCGGCCTGGGCAACTGTTGACCTGAAGGAGATCAATTTTACAGGCTATGACATAAAGAAATCAATCGAACAAAAAAACGGAATCGTCTCTCATACCTATACCATTCGCGATTTAAAAGCATATCCATCCGACAGTAATCTTCCGGGTTCTTTACATTTTCTGCCTCACATACTTATCCTCACAAAATCGTATTTGCTTAACGGAAAGAAAACTACGGTGCTTTCATCCACGGATGATTTGTATAACTGGTATGCTTCGCTGACTGCCTTAGTTGCGGAAGACTTTACATCGCTCAAGCCTACGGTAGCTCAACTCACGAAAGGACTCACCAGTAATGATGAAAAAATAAAGGCAATCTATTATTGGGTTCAGGATAACATTAAATACATCGCGTTCGAAGATGGACTTGCCGGTTTCCGGCCGGAGGCAGCACACCAGGTTTTTTATAAACGCTATGGCGATTGTAAAGGCATGGCAAATCTCACAAAAGCAATGCTCACCGTTGCAGGCATCGATGCCCGCCTTACGTGGGTCGGCACACAACGCATTCCTTATTCGTATGACATCCCTTCGCTGGCAGTGGACAACCACATGATTTGTACGGTATTCGAAAACAACCAGCAAAAGTATATTCTCGATCCCACGGAAAATTTCAATCCGTTTAAAATCAACAGTGAGAATATTCAGGGCAAGCAAATTATGATTGAGAACGGCAAGTCGTACATCATCAGTACGGTAAGCGAAGAACCTATTGAAAGATACCTTTACGAATCAACCTGGCATTTTGCAATTGACAATAATTCACTGCTAGGAACCGGTAAAACATCAATGGATGGTGAGGTTAAAAAAATTCTGTTCAACATTTCCGATGAAATTAAAAAAGAAGATTTAGACAAGTTCTTCAGGCAGATTATCGCAGGCAACAGCAGTCCCGACAATTTTAAGGTCATGAAATATTCTTCGTTCGACCGCGATAATCTCTGGGATATCAGTTACGACATCAACCTCAAGAATCAAGTGTATAAAAACAACAAGGAATTGTACCTGGATGTTGACTTTGAAAAAGATTACAAAAACGAAAAATTAGAAAAAGACCGCAACGTTCCGTACAAGTTTACCAGTCGCAAATTCAAAAAAACAACTGCTGAGATCGAGATCCCGAAAGGATACAAGATCGATTATCTGCCCGACCCCTATCGCGTGGCCAATGCCTATTTCACGTTCGACATGAAGTACAACCTGGTGGATAACAAAATTGTCTACACCAAAGAGATCAAGATTTTAAAGAATACACTCCCCACTTCGGAATTTGGCAATTGGAATACCGCCATTGACGGGCTGAACAAGTTTTATAACGACCAGATAATTTTACGCTCAAATGATTAAAAAATCCCCTCTTCTTTTCTCTTTGTTATTCCTGACGATTGCTGCGTTTGCCAGTTCCGGAATCAATCAAAATAAAAAACGCGCTGAAGAACTCAGGCAAATGCATTGGAAAGGCAATGACAAGAATTTTGCTGTACGATCGATTCCCGACAAATGGAAAAACGAATCTGCCGTAATTATTGCCAAGTCGAACATGCATTCATACAAAAAGGAGGTCCTGGCACAGTACCTGAACTTCGATTCGTATGATCATTACCGGATTATGCTGCTCGACAACAGCGCCCTTGAAAAGTATGCTCAATTCACCATCCCGGGCAGCGGAATGTTTGGGAACGCCCGTGTGGACATGTATGCCGGATTTAAGATTATTAAGCCTGATGGCCGCGAAATTGAAATATCGCTGGACGATGCCGTGTTGCAGAAGCAGGAAGTGAATAACAAAGGTTTTGAGATGTATAAACTTGCAATCCCCAATCTGCAGCTTGGCGATATTATCGACTACTACCTCTGCGAAGAACAAAACATCGGGCTGGCTGCCAAGTATTATGCGTTTAAGCCTGTGATTATCGATCTGAACGATGAGTATCCGATTATGAAACAACGGATATCATTTGAAATTTTAAGAAGGTGTTATATCAACCTCACGTCATTGAATGGCGCCCCGGAGTTTAAATTAACCGAAGATAAAGAAACCGAAAAAAGCTATTACACACTGGAAGACGGTGACCGTGAAAGCATCAAAGACATTCGCTGGTTATTCCCGTACCGCGAAGTGCCCACCATTAAGTATAAGATTATTTATGCATCAAATTCCGTTGCCGGGATGATTCCCGGATTTATTGGCCAGCCAGGGGTAATCAAATCGTCCGTATCTGTATCGGAAATCAAAGATCTTTTCTCGTACATCTTCACCGATCAGGGCTATTACAGCATGAAGCTTCGTACAGAAATGAATAAGAAGTACAAAACGCTGACAGATCAAAACAAACTTGCCCGGCAGGCTTTCTATGTAGCGCGTAATCTTTTCCGAACAGATTATGCTGAAGACCGGCTGATCAACGGCTCCGATCCAAACCCTGATGAAGACTACGTTGACTACATCGTTGCTCTTTCTGCCTACTATCGGTATAAGAAAATTAATCACGAAATTCTGATTGGCATCCCTCGCCAGATTTCCGCGCTTGAAGACCTCATTCTTGAAAATGAGCTGACGGTAATGTTGAAGGTTAACACAAAAACTCCATTTTATATTGGCCGGTTAGATAACAATGCCATACCGGGTGAAATTGACATCGACATGCAGGGCATCACTGCTTACACAGCTAACGGCTTAATGTTACCAAAAGCATGGAATCTGCGAAAAGTGCAAATACCCGTTTCGCCTGCAACCGAAAACGTGTTAACCACGCATTATGATTTAACAATCGCAGATCTTAACGAGGGTAAAATTAACGTGAAAGCAAATAAGGACGTCACAGGAGTTATGCGGTTATATCCGCAAACTATGCTGATGGATTATTATGACTACCAGGATGAGGAGAATTCAAAAATGACCGCTGAAACAGTCAAAAAATCCAAGAAAACGCAACAGAAACAAAATAAGTTGAAAGAAAGCTTTCTTGCCACGCGTGATGACAATCGCCTGACAAATCTTAAAACGATGGTTGATAATGACTTTGATATGGAGTTTGATAACCCACGTGACCTGAAAATAGAACAAGCCGGCAGGTTTGAAGAAACCTCTGCTTTTAAATACAGTTACGCAACAACATTCAAAAATGCCATTAAACGCGCGGGTCCGAATTACCTGATCGACATCGGAAAGTTTATTGAGGGGCAAACAGAAGTTAAACTGGAAGAGAAAGACAGAAAATTTAACATCTATCGCCCGTACACAGCTTCGTTTGTAACCACAATAAGCCTGCAAATTCCGGATGGGTATACCGTTCAGGGAATTGAGAAGCTGAATTCCACGGTGGAGAACGCAACAGGTGGTTTTACAAGCAAAGCCCGCATTGAGAATAATGCGCTTATTATCGATGTTAGCAAAACGTATAAGACAAACTTTGAAAAAAAGGAAAAATGGCCATTAATGGTAAGTTTTATGGAAGCCGCCTACAACTTCACACAACAGCAAATTCTGCTAGAGAAAATTCGTTAACGGCTAACCGCAGGGAATTCTCACTACTATCCGTAGTAACACCCGTATAATATCCGTGGCAGTGGGTATTGAGGCACCTCTTGGGTGCCTTTAGTTTTACCATAAACTTCTATGGTATGAAATCAATTTGCGTTACCCTCCTGCTGGCCCTGAGCCTTGCCGCCCATGCACAAAGCTTTAAAGAGTTGAATAATAACCGCGGCGACAACGCCTTTATCAGCAATTGGATTCATCCGATGATCCGGTTTACCAGTGTGTCACCGAAGTACACAGAATCGTATAGTGGCTTTACGGTAAACCTTTCGGTCCACAAGAACGATTACGAGAAGTTTTCCTGGCGCTACGATTTCGAAAATCCCACGTTAGGTGATTTAATATTCCTGTTGTTTAACATTAAAGAAATGGATGGCCGTAAAACGGAACAGGCATTTGGAAGTGGTTTTCTGGGCTGGCATCAAACATATCTAAACGTAGTAGCCACCGACAGGTTGCTGGTTGGGCCCGGCCTGAGTTTCGGAGATTACATCTTCGCTTCCAAACGTGAAGATGATAGTAAAGGAGCGCGCATCCTCGACCCTGCCGGATATTTTCTTCACGTGGGCCCGGCTGTCAAGGCATCGTATGTGATCACAAATTCGATGTGGGTAGATGCATTCGCAACCTATGACATCGGCTTCCAGGTTGGTAAACCAAGTGCAGAATATAAAGCCATAAAAGGTTATCCGAATCCGGGTTTCCTGAACATTGGCGGAAAAATTCATCACGCAAAGCTGCGGATGTTCGGAGGTGTGCGCCTCACACAGTTATTGGATAGCGGAGAAAACAAAGACGGAGGTACACGGTTGGATGTATCGGTTGGTTACATGATGGGCAACCGGTAAAAAAATTAAGCCGCGTAGAAATCGATCAGCGATCCGAAGTATTCCTCATTCCAGCCCTCCACGATGTCGTTATAATCCTCGTCAGGGATGTTGGTGTGTTTTAACTCAGCAGACGTTCCCTGTGGATGCGGATGAAGTTTAATGGTTACGATTGAAGGTTCGCCCGCTTCTCCAAAATACCATTGCTGAACAATTTTTTTTCCGGGTTCGAACTCCAGGTTTTTCCCGACAATGCTTCCGTCCCACAACGAAAATTCTGTGCCGGCTTCCGGTTTCATTTCCGCTTTATCGCCCGTCCACAGCATCACTGTCGGTTCGAATGTTAGCGCGAGATACACTTCATCGGGAGAAGCTGGAATGAGGTAGTATTTTTTAAAGTCTTTCACCGCGTAAATATCTCTACAAAAAATCTTCAGTTTGTTTAAGCCCGGGCCGTATCGGGGCGCGACCACAGGTTTTTAGTTAAACAAAAGTAAGAAAACCCCTTTGGAATATTATTTGACCACGGTATGCTAAAACCAATACTATGGAAAAGAAGTCAGCAGATAGCCAAAAGGCCGCCTCAGAGGTAAAAAATCTTACCCATCAGGAGGCCATTGATAAATTCAAAGAGCTCGTGAAACATGAATCAATCTGTTTGTTTACAACCCAATTGACCCGCGTACCGCTTATGACCCGGCCGATGGGTGTTCAGAAAGTATGTGACCAGGGAAATTTCTGGTTCCTGAGTTCTTCTGAAAGCGAAAAGAATGCAGAGATCGCCATTGACGACCGGGTGCAGTTATTTTTCATGAACCCTTCCGATTCAGAATTTCTTTCTGTTTACGGAAAAGCTACGATCTCACGCGATCAGGCGAAGATTGATGAATTATGGAATCCAATCGCGAACGCATGGTTCGAAGGTAAAGACGATCCGCGGTTAACGATCATTAAAGTAACACCGGAAGAAGGGTTCTACTGGGATACAAAAAATGGGAAACTCGTATCAATGATCAAGATTCTTGCTTCAGCTGTTTCCGGTAAAACGCTTGAAGAAGGTGTGGAGGGAACGATTTCCGTTAACTAATCACAGTACGTTATTGAGCTGCTCTTTTATTTTCTCCAGCTCTTCCTTCATCGCTACAACATGCTTTTGAATTTCAGCATCATTGGCTTTCGAGCCAATGGTGTTGATTTCACGACCGATCTCCTGAGAAAGAAATGCCAGCTTTTTGCCGTTAGATTGTTTCTCATCAAGAATTTGTAAAAAATAGTCCAGGTGAGTTTTCAGTCGTACACGCTCTTCATGAATGTCGAGCTTTTCGATATAGAAAATAATCTCCTGCTCCAGTCTGTTCTTGTCATATCCTTCTTCACCGAAAAAGTTTGTGACGTTGCCTTTAATCCGATCGCGGATTTTTTGCACGCGCTTTGGATCAAGTTCAATGATGTTTGCCAACGATGAGTCGATTACCGAGATGTATTCTTTAAGTTTCACCGCAAGCGATTTGCCTTCAGCTTTGCGAAACTCGTCACACTGAGTGATCGCGTTCAGCAAAACCTTTGTGATTGCATTCCAGTCGTCTTCAATGTTTTCTGGTTCCAGTCTGTTCTGAATAACGTCAGGCGAATTCAGGGCAAGTTCAAAAATGTTATTGGCCAGTGTTTTGGAGGATGCCTCGAGTTTCTTAAGATTCTCCAGATACGTCAGGAACAGCTTCTCGTTATAAACCTGCTTCACCTCTTCCTGCCCGTACCGCTCCCATTCAATCGAAACAGAAATTTTTCCGCGCTCAAGCTTGTCGTTGATCAAGTTTCTGAGATCAAGCTCTTTTTCCGAAAATTGCTTTGGAAACTTTAACCCCAGGTCGAGGTATTTGGAATTCAAACTCTTGACTTCAACGTTGATGCGGAGCGCTCCGTCATCATGCCGGGCTTGTCCGAAGCCAGTCATGGATTTAATCATACTGCGGATTTAACGCCCGAAATTACAATCTTTATTAGAAATCGAAGCCAAGCGTGATAAACCAGCTTGGATTTCCCACCTCGTAGTTCTTAACCGGCCACGCCACATCAACTTTCAGATAGTAGCCGAGCATGGTCGATCGCATCCCCACCCCATAACTATAAAGCCACGGGTTGAGATAATTCTTGATCTTGACTTCAAACGGCTTACTGATTACTTCGGTATAGTTTACGCTGCCGTTTTCCCCAAATGGAGGCCGGCCTGACCAGCTTGTTCCAATGTCGTAGAAACCAACTAACTGTAAGTGGCGCAGGAACGTTGATGTAATCGGACTGTTGGTAAACACCTGCACGATCGGGATGCGCAGTTCGGCATTCATCAGGAGCACATTATTTCCGAACAAGGTAGCATAGTCAAACCCGCGCAAGTTGGTAGCAAATTCAGCAAACAAGATGTTTTCATTGAGTGAGTCAATGCCCAGGGGATTGCGTTCACCGGTAGCGGTAATACCCGAGTACTTACTATGATTGAGAATCCAGTTATCCATCCCACCGAGTAAATATTGTTTGGGTGATTTGCCATAAAACGACCCCGCAAATCCGCGAACAGCGAAAATGATAGTCTTGTAAATCTTTTGGTAGTGACGAACGTCCGCTGCCACCTGGCTAAAGCTGTTGTCGCTGTTGTTAAGGCCCTGATAATGGAGGTAGGTGAGTTTAACACGTGTTCCCTCCATCACATTCATACCGGTAGCGATTGAATTATCGTACACAAATTCCGAGCGAAATCCTGCATAAAAGTTATTAACAGGCTCCGGTGAAAGTTCCTTCTTGCTGGTTGATGAACGGCCGAGGTGCACTGCGCGGGTGAATGCTCCGAATGGTTTCGCGCTAAAGCGAATCCGTTCGCTGATTGGCAAGGATGCACCAAACTCTAACCGGTTAAGCGAATATTTATAAGCGATGTCGTTCACAAAAGTTTCCTTGCGAATACCTTTCCGGTCGAACCGCACACTGAAATCCACCAGCTTCGGAAGATACTGCGCTTCCGCATAAAAGTCTCCGTTTTTCAAATCCAGCGAAGTCATCAAACCGCCTAAAAACCGGTAGTTCTCAAGCATATCGTTCATTTGCTGATGAACCGACAAGCCCCATCCTCTGATCGGGTCAACCACCATGGCGGTGATCAGGTTATCCGCGCTAAAGCGCGACTCGTATGGAAATGGCCCGAGAATCTTCGCCTTATCGCGCGCTTTCACATACCGGTTTAAAAACGATTCGCTGGGCTGAGTTTGTTTTACTGCTTCGTCTTCAAAAACATAATTGTCGGTATTGACTGTAGGAATCGATTTCGTTTTCGTTGAATCCTGAGTCGATTGAGCCGCTGGTTGCTGAACACTCAGGCTGTCCGTAGATTTTTTAACCGAATCCTGGGGTTTCTCCAGGCGCGAATTGATGAGATCTTTCAGGCTCATATTCTTCGATTCCTGCTGGGCGCGCTTTTCGCGAATGATCCGCGATTGCTGAAGCTCCTTTCTTCGGGTTGAAGGTGTAAAGATTTGGCGGTTCGTGTTAAAGCCCTGGTTCACATGAATTTCGTCCTGCATTTTATGGTTTGTAACCATCGCAAGCGTTCCGCGCGGAATATTCAAATCGTAATTTTTTATCCCGGATGAGAAATTTGTAATCTGGGTATAGATGCCGGTGGAGCGGTCGTACTTGAACAGGTTTACGATACCGCGCTGGTCGCTCAAATAGTAAAACACATTGTTGTTAAGCGCTAAAGGTGAAAAGTCTTTGCTGACTGTATTTGTAATTCGCTGAACGCGCGTTTTAGTGGTATCGAGATCGAATGCATACAGACTGTAATTTTCACTCAGACTCGACAGTGGAACTTTAACCTTTGTATTCAGTGAATCTGTTGTACGGTTCGATGAGAAAACAATTTTGTTTGTGTTGGGAATAAACGTTGGATCCAGGTCATCGTACGGGTCGTTTGTCAACCTTCTGATCCGGTCGCGTCTGGAACTGATCAGGTACAAATCATTCTTGCCTTCGTAATCGGCACTTAAAACAGCAAGTCTTCCGTTGCTGGAGAAACTGATACTTCGTACGTTATTAAATTTATCCAGTTCGCGCGGCAGTTTGGTGTGCGAGTTCATATCGTACAGCCAGAATGTGTACTCACCATTGCGCACGGCTATTACTCCCAGTGTGCTTGCATCCGACCAACCGATAATCGGCAACCTATAGTCAACTTCCTGCGCAATTACTTTACTGCCGTGAGTCAGAATGGTCGTCTCTTTTCCATTCTGGAGTGAGCGAACCTTAACAATGTAACGACCACGGTCGTTTTCAGCGTAAGCTAGATACTTTCCGTCCGGACTGACTTTCAGCGTGGTGAATTGCGTAGTGCTGTTATGCCGGAGCCTGAGTTTGGTTGAATCGGGATGACTGACGTACGACTTGCTAACCTGCGCCTCCATCTCGGAGTAATACTGCTGCCACTCCTTAATGACCTGCTTGTAACTCACACCCAGGGTAATCAGCACACTCTGCTCTTCCTTCCGGGTGATGCGCGTATAATTCAGAATATTCGAGATACTGCTTTTGCCATATTTTTCAGCAATAAAATTCCAGAACGATTGCCCTACTACTGCTGCTTCACGTCCGGTTAGGCGGAAAATTTTATTTACACGCTTGCTGCGGATGATTTCGCGCACGTAATCATCCATTTCCGATGTCCAGCCTTTAGCGACATATTCCGATGCACCCTTCACAAACCACTCGGAAAGATTCATTAACAACGCGCTTTGAAAAATTTCTTTCAGGTTCCCGCCATACATCATTTCATTGATCATCAGGTCGGAAACTTTGTAGAGCAATTCACGCTTGAATTCCTGCGATGTACCGGGATACGATACTTCGATGTACGGCTTCACGAATTCGATCTCACCGTTAACCGTGTATTCTGTTCGGTTCAGGCCAACATTGCTCTGACGCTGGTCAGCCAGTGAGTTGTACAAAAATATCCGGGCCTTATAATACGGGGCATACCCAATCAGGTCGGTGATGCGATCGAACTCTGATTCAAGATATTGAAGTGCCTCGGTCGCTACGGCTCTCCTACCATCGTAATAATAAACATCAAAGTTTTCACCGCTCAGGTAAACCCAGTCGAACGACCGGTATTGAATCCGGTTTTTACCAAATACCTCGTTTGCCCGTTGAGCAGTTGCTTCGGGGATGAAGTACAATAAAACCAGGGCTGATACTAAAAAACGCGCACTAACTCTCATCTCGGGATATTTCCACCATAATTATAGTGTTTATAACGCTCAATATCCACCTCTTTGTTTATTGCACCCTTATTTTCGATCCATGCTGCCAAAACCTTCGAAAAATATGGCGCCAGGCTTACGCCCTTGGTACCCAAACCATTGAAAAATATTGCGTTTGGATGCTCCGGATGCGGTCCGAGGATCGGTCTGCGGTCGGGCGTGGTGGGGCGTATACCCCAGCTTTGGGTAATTATCCGGTAGGGGAAACAAACCAGTTCATCCAGTTTTGACTTCAGTTCGTTGCGCGCTGCTTCCGTCACCGTGGGCTGCTGGTCATTCGGTTGATAGGTTGCTCCGACTTTCCCTGTTTCAGGCACAACAAAAACTCCGCGGTTATAAAGCGTGTCGATTTTTACGTCTGTTTGGATGGTCAATGTCTCACCCTTCAGCGGGCGGATCGGTATCCACGAAAATAATTTGCCCGTAAGTGCCTTAACACCTTGGCAAAAAATGATTTTATGAGCCGAGTAGTTCCTGTATTGAATCTCTTCATCTTTCAGTACAAGTAAATCTTCATCAAACGTGTCATTCAGTAGTAATTCATGTTTTAAAATGTACTGTCGTACAGCCTGGCTAAATGCAGCGGTGTCGAGCCAACCTGCCTGCCTGAGTGTTAAGCCGCCAAACGGATTCTTAACCAGGCCGGCATGAGCTTCGTGTGTATCGACTGAAGCGATGTAGTCTTTAAAATCCTGCTGCGCACTTTTACCCATCCATTCATTCTGTTCTTCAATCGAGAGGAACGGCCTATACAACGGCATTGAATGAAAGAACTTGCTTCCTGTTAACGCTTCCGCTTCGCGATAGAAATCATGCAGGTAAGGAAAGAGCGTATCAGCCTTCCATGTCTTCGACATCACGCGACCGGTAACCGGATTGAATAATCCGGCCGCTGCCTGCGTGGCCGAATGTTCATCAAACTGATCAATAACAAGAATGCGCTTATTTTCTTTGATAAGCTGAAGGGCAAGACACGAACCTGCAAGCCCCTGCCCTACTATTATGTAATCAACGGAAGTCTTTGAGTTCAAGTCGCGCACCTTAAAAAACAAAAATCCGACTTATTTTTGAATTCTTAATTTGCAGAATGCTTCAGATAAAGAAATTCGTCTTCAACCCGTTTGGCGAAAACACGTATGTGCTGTTCGATGATACGATGTCGTGCATCATAATTGACCCGGGTTGTTATGAAAAAACGGAGCAGCAGGAACTTACGGACTTCATCGGTTCCAACAACCTGATTGTTAAAAAGCTGGTGAACACGCATTGTCATATCGACCATGTACTGGGCAACGCATTTATAAAAAGAAAGTATAACGTTGATCTGTTCATTCATCCGCAAGAAGAACCTATTCTGCGTGCCGTGAAGAGCTACGCATCCAACTATGGGTTCTTTCAATATGAAGATTCGGCTGCAGACGGATTCCTGACTGAAAAAGATTCGCTGGAATTCGGTGAACAGAAGCTGCAGATATTGTTCGTTCCGGGCCATAGCCCCGGGCACATCGCATTTTATGATGCTGCAGGAAAAAGCCTGATCGGTGGCGATGTATTGTTCGAAAACAGCATCGGCCGTACCGACCTGCCCGGAGGAAATTTCAACACGTTAATTAACAGCATTCACGAAAAGTTTTTCACATTACCCGATGACGTTACCGTATATTGCGGTCACGGAGATGAAACAAGCATCGGGTTTGAAAAGCGAACCAATCCGTTTTGCGCGATAACACAATGATCACACGTCATATTCCAAATTTTCTGACATGCTGCAACCTTCTGTGCGGATGTATCGGAATTGTGTTTGTTACTTCCGGAAATTTAAATGCAGCCGCCTATTTTGTCTGGATCGCCTGCGTGTTTGATTTCTTCGATGGGTTTGCTGCACGTATGTTAAAAGTAGCTTCACCGATTGGTAAAGAACTGGACTCACTGGCCGACATGGTGAGCTTTGGCTTGCTTCCTTCAATGGTAATGTATGTGATGCTGCAGGATGCCACACACTCGGAGTACCTGCCTTATCTCGCTTTCTCAATTGCCGTGTTCTCAGCACTTCGCCTGGCGATCTTCAATATCGATGAAACGCAAAGTGATTCGTTCCGTGGATTACCTACTCCTGCCAACGCGTTATTTATTACCTCACTCCCGCTGCTTACCGGCCCGATTGCCATCGCACTTTTCGAACCGTGGATTGTTATCACCATCGTGGTGATATCCTCTTACCTGCTGGTGTCAGGTATTCCGCTTTTCGCGCTTAAATTCAAGAGTTTCAACTGGAAGGAAAACAAGATCCGGTTTACTTTCCTGATCGCTTCCGTATTATTGCTGGCAACGCTTCAGATTGCGGCCATTCCGCTGATCATACTATTATATATAGCCTTATCGTTAGGGATAAAGGCTGTTTCAAAATAGGCGTATTTTTGCCTTTCTAATCTTGCGGGTCGTTGAAAAGCATTCCGAAAAAACACCGTTTACTTTCTTGCTTGCTCGTTATAATCGGGACTGGAATTTTCATGCCTGTACATGCCCAGTCTGTCCTGGCTACGGGCAAATGGTACAAGGTTGCCATTCAAAAAAACGGGGTCTATAAAATCTCCTACAAGAATTTTAAGAAAATGGGGTTTGATGTTTCAAAAACTGATCCCCGCAAAATTAAAATCTATGGGAATGAAGGAGGCATGCTGCCTCAACCGAACCAAACTCCGCGTCCCAACGACCTTACCGAGAATGCCATTTTTGTTGATGGTGAAAGTGACGGTACGTTCAATTCAAACGACTACATACTTTTTTACGCGCAAGGGGCCGATCAATATCATTTCGATGAATCAAAAGAGATTGTGGCCTATGAGAAAAACCTGTATGCCGACAAAAACTACTACTACATCACGGTTGCTGAAACAAATGGTAAGCGGGTTACCAGCGATAACGCGATCCCGGGAAATCTGCCGGTCGTGAATTCGTTCGAGAACTTCTATTATCACGAGGTTGATGAATACACGGAATTAAAATCCGGCCGTGAGTGGTTCGGTGAACGATTCGATCTGACGACAGAACTTACGCTTGATGCCCCGTTAAAAAATATAGTTCCGGGATCCTCGCTTAAGCTTGTGTCGGGTGTGATGGCGAAAGCCTTCTTTACCTCCTCCTTCTCAGTTTCAGTTAATGGCATTCAATCGCTTACCCAAAACATTCCAGCAGTGCCGAACGACCGGTACGCGGTGAAGGGTGCAGTTCGCAACGATACAATTTCGATTAGTGCAGAGGCCATTTCTGCATCCGGCAAGAGTAATCAGAAAATCAAATACACATATGCAAAAGCTCCATCAGGCCAATCCGTAGGTTTTCTGAATTTTGTTCTGTTGCAGGCAACTCAGCAACTCTCCCTTGAAGGTTCGCAAATCAGTTTCAGATCGCTGGAAAGTCTGGAGAATCCTGCATCAAAATTTGAGATTGACAATGCTTCAAGCTCAGTATCAGTATGGGATGTGAGTAATCCTTATCAGCCAATTTTAATGTCCACCACACAGCAATCAGGAACTACGGCATTCACTACAGTGACAAGCGTATTAAAAGAGTTTGTTGCATTTACACCGGATGTGTCAGCTCCTGAACTTGTTGGAAAAGTTGAAAACCAGGACCTGCACGGCTTGCCGACACCCCAGCTTGTAATCATTACGCACCCTGATTTTCAACGGGAAGCCGAGCGTTTGGCAGAATATCGAAGATCAACAAATGTTGCCACGGTGGTTGCTACAACCAGCCAGGTTTATAACGAGTTCTCAAGCGGGCGGCAGGATGTTACCGCATTGCGCGACTTCGTCAGGTTTCTGTATGATAAAAGTCCGGCCACACTTAAAAGTGTTTTACTATTTGGTAAAGGATCGTATGATTACAAGAATCGCGTGATTGACAACCTGAACTTCGTTCCCGTTTACGAATCGCGTAATTCGTTGCATCCGGTAGATTCATATTCATCAGATGATTATTTCGGTTTCCTGGAACCCAACGAAGGTTTATGGAGCGAAAGCCCGGCCATCAACCATACCATGGATGTTTCCGTTGGCCGGATTCCGGTAAAAACAGAAAAGGAAGCCCGGCAGGTGGTCGATAAAATAATTAAGTACGAATCTGCGGCAGCATTGCAGGGCTACTGGCAAAAAGAAATTGTTTTTGTAGCCGATGATGGCGATGGCAACCTGCATCAGGAAGATGCCAATGACCTCGCGGAATCAATCGATGCGGACCATGCCGAATTTGATGTATCTAAAGTTTATCTCGATCAGTTTCCGCAGATCTCAAAGCCGGGAGGTGAAGTTTCCCCGGAAACCAACGAAGCAATCAAACAAAGCTTTAACAAAGGGGCGCTTATTGTAAACTACACCGGTCATGGGGGCGAGCGGTTGCTGGCACAGGAACGAATTTTTGACGACATCATGATCAGCAAACTGGAAAATGATCGCTGGCCGGTTCTGGTAACTGCTACGTGTGAATTCGGTAAAGCAGATGATCCTTTCATCATTTCCGGCGGTGAGCTTAGCCTGCTGCGTGAAAATGCCGGGGCAATTGCACTCGTAACCACCGGACGGCCCGTGGAAGCGGGTACAAACTTCATTCTCAACAAAGCTTTTTACAACGCGTTCTTCCAGACCGAGAACAATCAGCCGTTAACACTCGGCGAAATTTTCAGAAGAACAAAGAACTCCAGTTTAAGTGGCGTATCGAACAGAAACTTTTCTTTGCTCGGTGATCCCGAATTGAAACTTGCGCTTCCATCACGCAACATTGTGGTTACTGAAATCCAGACCCAATCAGGGTCTTCCACGCTCAAGTCACTCTCCAACGTACACGTGAAGGGAGAAGTGAACAATGAAAATGGCCTTGATGAAAACTTCAATGGCATTTTAGAAGCTGTACTATTCGACAAAGAAGTTTCTTTTCAAACGCTGGGTGATGAAAATGCACCCTTTTCATATTCACAATGGTACAACCGGTTATTTCGTGGCCAGGCAAAAGTTGAGAACGGGCTGTTTGAATTCAGCTTTGTTGTGCCGAAAAATATTGCATTCCAACTGGGTGCCGGCAAGGTGAGTTTATATGCACGCGATTCCATTCGCCAGCTCACCGCATCGGGTTACTCGAAAAGTTTTACCATTGGCTCAAGTGAATCAAACCCCGATTCTGATATCACACCTCCACAAATATCCCTGTACGTGGGCGACACCACCTTTATTGAAGGCGGGATTGCTAACCCCAACACACAACTTGTTGCGCGGCTGTATGACTTGCATGGCATAAACATTTCCGGTTACGGAATTGGCAACAGTCTTACAGCAATTGTTGATGGTGAATCGATAATTGTGAACGACTATTACATGGCAGACATAAACAATCACACACGCGGTACCGTTATTTTTCCGCTGGAAGATTTGAGTCCGGGCAAACATACGCTTACACTAAAGGCCTGGGATACGTACAACAATCCCGCGCAGGCGACCATCGAATTCACGGTAACAAAAAGTGAAGATCTTGTGATCCATTCGTTTGGCAACTATCCTAACCCGTTCCAAACCTCCACAAAAGTTACGTTCACCCATAATCGTTCAGGCGATGATCTTGCAGGAACGCTCACCCTGTATGATATAACCGGCCGCATAATCCAAACATATGATTTCAATGTTCCGGGCAGCAGTTACGAGGTTCAATTACCAGATCTTGTGCCGGGAGTTAACCTGCCAAAAAATCAAGGCGGGGGTCTATACTTTGCGCGACTTTCACTTCGTTCTTTAACGAATGGCTCTAAAAACGAGCAGGTTACAAAACTTATTCTTTCGAATTAACTATCTTTAAACTCTTGAAAAAATCCAGATGAAGTTCGTTTTAATCGTAGTTGGCGTCCTTTTTTGTGCAAATTTAGCGGTAGGGCAAACCATTCTTGGGGCTGATGACAAATTCCGACCGATCACAACCGCAGTTCCCTTTCTGCTGATCACACCCGATGCACGCCATGCGGCCCTCGGTGACGCAGGTGTAGCAAGCTCGCCCGATGCGAACGCCACCTACTGGAACCCCGCAAAACTCACGTTTATCGAAAGTCCATACGGAGCGTCTTTCGCGTATACGCCATGGCTGGGAAAGATCACGAACGACATGTCGATTTTTTACCTGAACGGTTATTACAAAATCACCCGCGAACAGACTGTAGCGTTGAGCATGAAGTATTTCGACATGGGCGATTTCTTCGCGCGAAGTAATAGCAACGTGGATGAGGGAACGTTTCACCCGCGCGACTTCAGCTTCGATCTTACGTACTCACGTTTATTAACTGAAAACTTAAGTGTCGGATTGTCCGGGAGATTTATTCATTCTAACCTGTTAGGTCAATATAACGGAAGTTCCATTATCGATGCAAAGCCCGGTAATAGCGTGGCTGCCGACATCGGTATATTTTATTTCACCGAATTGAAAGGCGCGAAAACTAACACGCTTTCATTGGGTGCCGTGATTTCGAACATAGGTCCAAAACTTTCGAACTCAAACGATAATAACCGCAGCCCGCTGCCGACCAACCTCCGCATTGGTAGTGCCTATAAGATTGATGTCGACCCGTACAACTCATTTACATTCCTGCTCGATTTCAACAAACTCATGGTGCCGTCTCCCCAGCTGCAGGGCGATACACTCATGATTATTCCGAATAAGTCGCTTATCAGCGGGATGTTCTCCTCTTTCACCGATGCGCCTGATGGGTTCTCGGAAGAAATAAAAGAAATTACTGTTAACACCGGTGTTGAATACTGGTATCGCGACACGTTCGCAGGTCGTGTAGGATATTTCTCTGAAGCCAAGCTGAAAGGAAACCGCAAATACATGACCATCGGTGTCGGATTCAAGAAAGATAAATTTGCGATTGACGTAGCGTATCTCGTTCCGACCAACAAGCGTGAGCATCCGCTGGCGGAAACGATTCGCTTCGGAATTCTCTTCCAGATGCCGGCTAAAGCGCGGGAAGAAACTGTTACCGATTAACATGCTCGACAGAACCGTTCGACCTGCCTTCCAAAAAAGCAATTCGTTTGATCTTATCCGGCCCGAAACAACCGTCTTAAAAAACGGGGTGCCCCTTATTGTCGTTCGCGGTGGCGATCAGGATGTTGCTAAAATTGAGTTCGTATTCGATGCCGGAAAATGGGATGAATCGAATCCCGGGGTTTCATACTTCACCGCACATTTGCTTCAAAAAGGTACTGCTTCACGAAGCAGTTACGACATTTCGAATGAAACCGAACAACGCGGAATTCACTTTGAAGTAAGTCCCGGTCACGACTTCACGAGCGTTGCCTTATTCGGTCTCACCAAAAACATCGGAGAAATCTTTGAGTTGACACGCGAGATCATAACTGTCCCGGTATTTCCCCAACATGAGCTTGATCAAACGCGAGCCATTTACACTCAAAGTCTGAAAATCAATCTCGAGAAAACAAGTTACCTGGCATCTCTTGAGCTTCGAAAAAAACTCTTTGGCAGTCGTCACCCGTACGGGCGCGATGCCAGCCTGGATGAAGTTGCGTTAATTCAACGTGACTGGCTGCTTGACTTTCACCGGAACAGGTTTGGGAATTTCCGAATCATTTGTTCGGGTAAAATAACGGACGCGTTACTTAAATCCCTGATTTCATTTTTCGAATCGGTGGAAACCAACCCTACTGCACAAACCAACTGGCCGGAAATTGAAACATCCGTCTCTGCCAGTCATATCGCAAAAGAATCGAGCGTTCAGTCATCATTAAGGCTCGGCCGAAAAGCTGTGAGTCGTCTTCATCGCGATTATCCGGCATTGCTGCTGCTCAACCATATCTTTGGGGGCTACTTTGGTTCGCGCCTGATGAAAAACATCCGCGAAGAAAAAGGGCTAACCTATGGAATCAATTCTTCGATGGCTGCATTAATGCATGCGAGTTATATAACTGTGGGGACCGATGTGAACAAAGAGAATCGGGAGGTTGCCATGCAGGAGATAAAAAACGAAATGCTCGCGCTGTGTGACCATTTGATTGGACCGAACGAGCTGGAAATCGCCCGAAATCATTTTATAGGCAGTTTGCAATCGGAAATCACAACACCTTTCGCTCATGCCGATAAGATTAAGAATCTTACGTTGTTCAGCCTTCCGGCAGATTATTACCAGCAATTAATTTATAGGATTGATGCATTGACTGCCAACGATCTGCAAGACGCAGCCCGCATCTATCTGAACCCTGAAACTTTTACTACAGTAGCGGTAGGTTAGTTATTGCCGTAGCAACTCGCGCGAAATAACCATTTTCTGGATTTCGGTTGTCCCTTCATAAATCTGGGTAATTTTTGCATCCCGCATCAGGCGTTCAACATGATACTCTTTTACGTATCCGTAACCACCATGAATTTGAACTGCTTCACTGGTAACTTCCTGTGCAATTTGTGATGCAAACAACTTCGCCTGTGCGGCAGCCTTCACAAAATCTTTCTTCTGATCTTTCAGGAATGCCGCATTCCAAACCAGCAATCGGGCCGCATCAATCTTGGTTGCCATATCAGCAAGTTTGAACTGAATAGCCTGATGTTGCGAAAGTTCTTTATTGAAGGCTTTGCGTTCCTTCGAATATTTTAACGCCAGTTCGTATGCACCTGCAGCGATACCCAGCGCCTGCGAAGCAATTCCTATTCTTCCACCGTTGAGCGTTGTCATCGCGAATGTAAAACCAAAACCTTCTTCACCGATGCGGTTCGCTTTCGGAACTTTCACATCTGTAAACATCAGTGAATGCGTATCCGATCCCCGAATACCCATCTTATCTTCCTTCTTGCCAACAACAAATCCCGGCATACCCTTCTCAACAATCAAGGCATTAATACCCTTATGTCTTTTTTCAGCATCGGTTTGCGCGATAACAATGTAAACACTCGCACTGTTGCCGTTCGTGATCCAGTTTTTCGTTCCGTTTAACAAGTAGTAGTCACCTTTGTCTTCGGCTGTTGTACGCTGACTTGTTGCATCGGAACCTGCTTCCGGCTCTGACAAGCAAAATGCACCTATGACTTCCCCGGTAGCGAAACGTTTCAGGTACTTCTCTTTTTGCGCTTCCGTGCCGAATTGCTCCAATCCCCAACACACCAGTGAATTATTAACTGACATGCAAACAGAAGCTGACGCATCAATTTTCGAAATCTCCTCCATCGCAAGCACGTAGGAAATTGAGTCCATGCCTCCGCCATTATATTTCGGGTCGACCATCATCCCCATGAATCCGAGTTCGCCCATTTTCTTTATTTGTTCCGCAGGAAATTTCTGATGCGTATCGCGTTCGATTACACCCGGAAGTAATTCGTTTTGTGCGAAATCACGTGCTGCCTGTTGTACGGCTAATTGTTCTTCGGTGAGCTGAAAGTTCATTGAATTAAATTTTGGGGATGTTATTCTGGTCCGAAAATTAAAAAATTACCCGGAGGTAAATAAAAAAAGCCCGGTTTATCTCCGGGCTATGAATGTTCAAATTACAATGCCTTAATCCCTTCTTCCGAGGAAGATCATCACATAATACAACAGCATGGTAATCGCACCGATTGCCGCAACAACATATGTCATAGCAGCCCATTTGAGCGCATCTTTCGCCATGTCGTGCTCCTGCCGGGTAACGATTCCGCGATTGTCAATCCATGCCAATGCGCGCTTGCTGGCATCAAATTCCACCGGAAGGGTAATGAGCGCAAACAACGCGAATACCCCATAACAAGCGATAATAATAATCAACGCCAGCTCCGGGCTGAAGATACCGCGGAATGCAAATGCACCGAACATCATGGCGAGGAATACAAAATTAATAACCTTCGCGCTGATGTTTTGAATGGGCACCATGGCAGAACGAAGTTCAAGCATGCTGTAAGCTTTTGCGTGCTGCACTGCGTGACCACATTCGTGCGCAGCAACTGCCGTGGCAGCTGCATTGCGGCCGTGGTATACTGCCTCACTCAGGTTAACAGTTTTGTTCGCAGGGTTGTAATGATCGGTAAGCTGACCTTCAACCGAGATAACCTGAACGTTGCTAAGCCCGTGATCCGCCAACATGAGACGAGCCACTTCTGCACCCGTTAAATTTTTTGTAAGCTGAACTTCTGAATATTGCTGAAACTTGCCTTTCAGGCGGGAGCTGACAATCCAGCCCACAAGCATAAAAAAGCCCGTAATTAAAATCGGTCCTAAGCCAATCATAGTTGTTTAATTTTTTTCAAGTCAAATATGCAAGGTTTGGTCCAATTTCGAAAAACTGACAAAACGTCAAACCTTACTTATTTAACGCAAATCGAGGCGAAAAGACTCAACTCAAGGCAGATTTCTTTTTGACAATCCAGGAGGTAACGATCAGGGCAATAGCGCCCGAAACGATCATGATCAGCGTTTGCCACGCGTGAAAAACAAACGTAAAAGCAACCGCATCACTTTGGGGAATCGCATATAGAAAAACAAGTCCCGCTGGAACAAGGGTATGATACGAACCGGCCCCTCCGGGCAGTGGGGCTGCCATCGCGATAGCACCGATGGCAAAAAGCGACAAGACTGCTGTGATGCCCAGGACGCTGGTCTCTTTAAATGCCATGACAACACAAAAGCTCATCATAAAATACAAGGCCCAGATCGCAGCCGAATAAAGGATAAAAAGATATTTACGTTCCAGTTTGAAGATGGCGGCCAGCCCTTGCTTAAAACCAAGCCAGGTGCGCTGAATGAATGTTCCAAGTTTTTGATTCCTTTTCGAATACCACGAAATGAAGAATCCTCCCGCAATCAGAATCAGAATCGCAATGCCGACTATCATTAATTTTCCGGTGAGTCCGTTTGCCTGAATGGGCAGGGTGGAAATAAAAGCAAACAGTTTTTCAGATTCAACCGCGAATGATAACGCCACCAGTAAAACCAGGCACAACAAGTCAACAATCCGTTCGATAACAACGGTTCCGAACGAGATCTCAACCGGACTTTTATTGAGTTTGTAGAGATAGTAGCATCTGGAAACCTCGCCTCCACGGGGGATTACCAGGTTCACGAGATATCCGATCAGCATCGCCAGAAAACTATGATAAAATGTTGCTTGGTAACCGGTAGGCTCCATCAGCATCCGCCAGCGTTCGGCACGAATGGCTTGCCCGAGCATAAAAATTCCGGCCATCAGTATCAGCCAGCCTTTATCTGCAGCCTGCCAGGTGTGATAGAGGTATTGCCACTTGTTCTCGCCTTCTTTTACATGAAGATTGCGGAGTGAAAACCAGATAAGCAGGGCAGTAAGTCCAAAGATGAACAGATATTGTATGATCGTTTTTACTGCCGAGCGCACGCGTCAGACGAGTTTGTTATCGGGTGAAGGGAAAATTATTGTCGGCTTGAATTTCTTTGCCTCCTCGAAATCCATCGATGCATAGGAGAAAACAATCACAATATCTCCAACCTGTGCTCTCCGCGCTGCCGGACCATTCAACGTCACAACACCTGTACCGCGTTCGCCCTTGATAATATACGTTTCCAGTCGCTCACCATTGCTTACATTCACCACCGTTACCTTTTCACCTTCAATCATATTGGCCGCGTCAAGCAGGTCTTCGTCAATGGAAATGCTTCCCACATAATGCAATTCAGCCTGTGTTATTTTGATACGATGAATCTTCGATTTCAGAACTTCAATAAACATACTTCTCGTAAAAGGTCACAAAAATAAAAGAATCACAAAAACATATTATCAATCAATCTTACATCACCCACAAACACTGCGATGCATAAAATTGGTTGTGCAGATTCTGTAACGTTATTTAATAACGTTAAGTTTTCGCTGTCGGCAATCTCGAAATACTCGACTTTGAAATCCTTATCGGCTTCCAGCATTTCAGTCACAGTTTTTTTAACGGCTGGGATTGAGTCTCCGGCTATCAATTTATCGCTTGCCAAGAGTAACGTGTTGTGGATCAAAGCAGCTTTTTCGCGTTGGATATTGGTAAGCCGGGCATTGCGTGACGACATCGCCAACCCGCTGGCTTCGCGTAGCGTAGGAATACTCTTCAACGCTACATTAAACTGAAGCTCGGAAACCAGCTGCCGGATGATGGCGAACTGCTGCCAGTCTTTTTGCCCGAAATAGGCGACATGGGGTTCCACAATGTGAAGCAGCTTGGAAACGACCAGTGCCACACCGCTAAAATGGCCCGGCCGGAATTGGCCTTCCATCACTTTGTCGAGATGGCCGAAATCGAAGCGCAAATAGCTTTTCTGATGGTACATCGTTTCGACTTCCGGGCAAAAAAGGGCATCACAACCCGCTTTTTCGAGCAGTATAATGTCTTTTTCGAGCGTACGGGGATATTTCTGTAAATCTTCCGGGTTATTGAACTGGGAAGGGTTCACAAAAATGGAACAAATGGTGACGGAATTGTCGTTTTGAGACTCACGGATGAGCTTCAAATGTCCCTCGTGAAGGGCTCCCATTGTGGCCACAAAACCGAGCGTATTGCCCTGCTTTCGCTTTTCAACTAAAAATGCCTTTAACGGGCCGATTTCCTTGAAAATCTGCATGTTGTAACGGCCTTTAAAAAGGCTGGTAAAGGTAGGCTTATTACGGAAAGAAGTTGAATAAGGGGGGCGAATTTTGTACTTTTGTGGTTC
>JAEUUI010000005.1 GCA_016786585.1 Cyclobacteriaceae bacterium | reverse complement strand
AGTATTGCTACTCAAGTTACCGTTCGTCTTGCATGTATTATGCCTGCCGCTAGCGTTCATCCTGAGCCAGGATCAAACTCTCCATTGTAATAATCTTAAAAACTAATCTCGCGATCAGCCCGGGTTGTGTTACTTACTCCGTGTTTCACGAAGTCAAGCCACAACCCCAATAATTGTCTGCCCTGGCTATGATTCATTTTTACTTATCCCCCGTAATCTTTAGACCACTCGCGTGATCCCTACAGGGGCCTTCCGAATTTCAATCGCTTCGCAGCGATCGTATCCGGGGTCCGCTATCAATTCCACATTCATTCAAAGAACGTTTTGACTTTCGTTTCAATGCTCCGAAACTTTCTGTCAACTGAGGCTGAAAATCCTTCCGATTAGCCTGATTTAATTATTCCCGTGAAAAACGGACTGCAAAGGTAGTAAATCAGAGTCTTCTTACAAGTTTCTGCTCAAAAGTTTTCGGAATAGTTTCCCGAAAAAAGCCCGAAATCGCAGAATTTAGACACGATCATTTGCTACCCATACAAGTATGGACGTTGTAAAACCTTCAAAATGACCAGATTATATACCTTTCCGCTTGAAGAGAGGTACTGTACTGCAAGCTTCCCCAAACATCAAACTTGTAGCAATAGGCTGGAGTTTTGCCACTGTTTTAACATAGGCTGAGGCGGGAACATTCACTTTACTACAACCTTTCACAACTATTTTCTGATTCCGGAATTGCTCCCAATCAATCTTATCAAGCGCATCCGCGAAAAGCTTTTCTTCAAGTGTTTCCAGACTGCCAAACTCGACCGCTTTTGCATACGGCCTGAGGGCGATCGCGATGAGCATGTATGCCCACGTTGGTATGACAGCATCTGCCGTGCATGTAATAGCCACAAACTTCTCCTGGTAAGCAGACCAATCGTTCACCTTAATAAAATCACGAAGATCTTTTTCGCGAAGAATCATTCCCTGAAAAAGCTGATCCTTCAAATCGATCAAAACCCGTTCGCCCGGCTGGTAATATTCCTCCAGGTCGAATGTGATCAGCGAGCTTGCCGCCACTTTGTTTACGATCTCTTTTTCTTCCGCCATAGGCATACTACAAAAAACAGGAAATATTAATTCACTGCTTTCTCAGCAGGTTTCTTGATCATAAATTCTTTCAGATACCGGGGCTCAAACTCCTGCAGGTTTTCGAACTGTCGTTTTTCGAACTTGCCGTAAACCAATCCGCCCATTTCAGAAGCGGCCGCATAAATGCCGGATACAAATGTAGCGTTCGGGTGAATGATTTGATCTCTGCATTTATCCGACCCATCGCCAAAAAAGATAATCTTATGACGGTCGAGTAATTCCGCAAAGCTTGTTGAGTCAATCACTTTTGCTTCGATCGGTTGAGTAACGTTTAAATACGGATCGAACACTTCACAATAAACTTCCATCCTGCGTGCATCGATCATCGGACAGAGATAGGAGCGCGATACATTCTGCGCATCCATTTGATACGCCAACAGTTCCAACGATCCGACAGCGATCAGGGGAACATCTAACGCATAGCACAATCCTTTCGCGGTAGACGTTCCTATCCTCAGGCCGGTGTATGAACCTGGTCCTGCTGAAACTGCCACAGCCGTTAACTGTTTTGCTTCCATGCGCGACTCCCGGATTACTTCATCTATCAATACAGCCAATTGACTCGCATGCGAATGTTCGATGTGAATTTCTTTTGTAGCAACTAAAGATCCACGGTTGTGAATAGCTACCGAACAGATTTTTGCTGAAGTTTCAATGCTGAGGATTAAGCTCATGGTGCAAGGATCGCTTTATAGCGATTGGCATCGCTTAGAATTTTGATCGCTTCTCCAACAGTCTTATCGCGCGGAAGCGAAACCTCCGCCTCACCTTCTGCCAATGCATAATGAAAGGCAATTTGCTGTTCGAGCACCTCGGTAATTTCTTTTTTTGATTTTGATAACTCCATTGCCTTGTTCGCTTCTATTCTTTTCTGAAGTTCATTCAGGTCGCTTTCAAGTTCGGAGAAATATCGTTCCTGCCTGGCTGCTTTAGTTAATTCCTGCGCAGTTGTTTCCACTTCTGTTTGATAGGTAAACTTCTGGCGTTTCATCCACTCCGTAAATTTCACGTACTCTGCATCAGAAAGCCGAAAGGTTCTCAAATCGGGCTTTGTGGGGTGCTCCCCGCAGTATTTTGAGGCATATTCAAAAATCAACCCCTGCTGAATAAGTGCTGTTGCCAGCGTACCCAGGTATGCATCTTCTACCATAACATCCGGATCAATACCGTTTCCGTCAAACACCTTACGGCCACCCCGGGTATGAAATTCGCTGCGCAACGAATCGGCAAATTTGCTAACGGAACCATCAGCATTACGATGCGCATAGTCCAAGGCCTGAATGCATCTTCCGCTGGGGATGTAATACTTGGCAACGGTAACTTTCAGTTCTGCTCCGAAGGGAAGCTCGCGTGTTGTTTGAACCAATCCTTTTCCAAAAGTTTTCTTACCCATCAGCACTGCGCGATCATAATCCTGTAACGAACCGGCAACAATTTCTGCAGCCGATGCACTTACCTCACTCGTCAGCACGGCCAGGGGAATTTCTGTATCCAACGGATTATTTAATGTTGTATAGGTTTTGTTCCACTCTTTAACCTTTCCTTTTGTTGACACCACTTCCTGATTTTTTGGAATAAACAGGTTAACGATGTTGATGCCTTCATGCATGAGCCCTCCGAGATTATCGCGGAGATCAAGTATTAATTTTTGTGCGCCCTGGGCTTTTAGTGCTTGCACGGCATCGCTTACCTCGCGTGCTGCACCCGGGGTAAATTCATCGAGCTTGACATAGCCCACATTAGTTCCGATCATTCCGAAATACGAAATGTTGTTGATGAAAATCTTTTCGCGTTTGATCTTAAACGACAGATCGCCCACGCCAGCGCGCCTCACTTTCAAATCGACTTCCGTACGGGCTTTTCCTTTCAGACTTGAGGTAATGTCGGACGGCAACTTGCCAATCATGTTTTTTCCATTGATGGAAATGATCTCATCGCCTACGCGAATACCTGCCTTGTAAGCCGGAAAATCCCGGTAAGGGTATGTCACAACAGTTTTATTATTAACCACATTGATTAATGCACCGATGCCTGCATACTGACCGGTTGTAAGAATCTGGAAACTTTCAAGATCTTCTTCCGGAATATAATTTGTATACGGATCGAGTGACTGGAGCATGTTATCGATACCCGTATTGATAAGCTTTTTCGGCTCGACTTCGTCAACATAGTGCGCGTTGACTTCCTTAAACAGCGTGGCAAAAATGTCGAGGCTCTTGGCTATCTCGAAATAGCGTTCAGCCGGCTTGGTGAATGCAAACGAAACGCCCGCCACCACTACCATCAACAAAATCCATCTGCGCTTATTCATGCTCCGTTATCCGTTTGAATGCTGCGACCATCTTATCCTGAATTTTAGAAAATTCGAGGATATCTTTTGCCGTATAAATATACGCCATTTGCCATCCGGTTGCTGACGGGAGAGCGGCCTTGTTCAGGCGATACGCTTCCCGCATTCTTCGTTTGATCAGGTTACGGTCGACTGCTTTTTTGAAATTCTTCTTTGAAACCGAAAAAAGAGTCTGGTGAGTTTTGCGACCGGGAATCGGCTGAATAAAGACCCGGAATGGGTATAAATAAAAAGAGGAACCCTTATCAAAGAGTTCCTGGATTTCTTTATTCCGGTAAAGTCTTTCGGTTTTTGGAAAGCTAAGCGATCCCATGAGGTGAATTTATCAGTTTCCTCCGGGGTTAGCTTCCCTGAAGGGAATTACTTCTTTTTAAACGTTTTCTCGTCAGAAACGGTAAGTTTCTTGCGGCCCTTCTTTCTGCGGTTGGCAAGCACTCTGCGGCCATTGGCAGAAGCCATTCTTTCACGGAAACCGTGCTTATTCTTACGTTTTCTTTTAGAAGGTTGAAATGTGCGTTTCATAATCTTGCCGTTTGCCCTTTAAATTAAGGGGTGCAAAAATGAACAGGATTTTTGTGAATTCCAAGATTCACCGGATTGATTTCTAGGATTTTAAGCCCCTTTACGCGATTAAGTCCTCTAAAACCTTTTTTGCCTGCTCTTTCTCCATCCGTGGCCCGAACTGTGACACAATCCGCGAGGAAGCCAGCGAGGCCAGTTTTCCTGCCTCTGCATAGCTGTGGCCATGGGTTATTCCGAACATGAACGCCCCGGCAAACATGTCGCCTGCACCGTTGGTGTCGATCGCCTTCACTTTGTAAGGCTCAATCTGGATAAAGGTATCTCCATCATAAATCAATGCGCCATTAGCGCCCAGCGTGACCGCGAAACGTTTGGCAACTTTTTTCAAAGCTTCACGGGCTTCATTTACCGAATTAGTACCCGTGAAAATCATTGCCTCCTCCTCATTACAGAACAAGAGGTCAACACCCGCGCCTACAATCTCTTCCATTTGTTTTGAGAAGTATTTCACCATGCTGGCGTCTGAAAATGTGAGCGCCACGTGTACGCCATTCTTTTCTGCAATCTTCTTTGCTTGCTTAATCGCCTCCAGACCTTTTGGACTCGCTACCAGATAGCCCTCAAGGTAAACGTAGGCCGAGTTTTTAATAGCTTCTTCATCCAGATGCTCGGGTGAAAGGAATGAACTCACGCCCAGAAAAGTATTCATCGTTCGCTCGGCATCCGGACTTGTCATAACCAGACACTTTCCGGTGATGCCGTCAGGGCAATGCTCGTACTTCAGATTGGTTTCAACGCCATTTCGTTTCAAATCTTCCAGGAAGAATTTTCCCAGCTCATCGTTACTCACCAAACATGAGTAAAAACTTTTTCCGCCAAACTGGTTAACGGCAACTACGGTGTTGCCTGCTGACCCTCCGCCTGACATGCGACTGCGTTTCATGTCGATGGCTTTCATCAGGTGGTGCTGACGTTTTTCATCGACCAGCGTCATAACACCTTTTTCAATTTCATTTTTCTGGAAGAAGTCGTGTTCAACTTCGGTAACGATATCTACGATGGCATTTCCGATGCCATAAACGTCATACTTTTTCAAATTCATGAAGCGGGTTACAATTGTTCTGCAAATAAAGCATTAGTTCACGCATTCTCATATTCGTCCGGCAGGCTGCGCCTTCGTTTAATCAACCTTGGGTGACAAAGAATTAGCTATCTTTGGGCTGAAGTCTGATAAATCCACCGGAACATAGTTTTATAGTTACCCACATGCATAAAATTGGCATCATTCCATTACGGGCTGGATCGAAGGGCATTCCTCAAAAAAACCGCAAAAAACTGCTTGGAAGGCCCCTTTTTACGTGGGTTTTGGCTGAGGCGATTTTCAGCAGTCTGGATGTGGTTTATGTATTTACAGACGATGCCTGGATTGGGGAATATGTTAGCATAAACTATGGCTGGACGGGCAAAGTAAAGGCTGTAAAGAGGAGCGAAGAAAGTGCCACTGATACCGCCAGTACTGAAATGGCCATGAAGGAACTTGCTGAGTCGCTTAATTACAAATTTGATTCGATTACACTTTTACAGGCGACTTCTCCGCTAACAACCAAAGCGGATATCAATGAGTCTATCCGCATGATTGAATCGGGCTATGATTCAGTTTTATCCGTTGTGAAGACGCATCGTTTTATCTGGACGAAAGACGGCAAGAGCATTAACTACGATTATACTAAACGGCCAAGAAGACAAGACTTCGATGGAACGTTCATCGAGAACGGTGCGGTGTACACGGCCAAGAAAGAAATCTTCAAAAACGGAGGTAATCGCTTGGGCGGTAAGATCGGGGTTCTTGAAATGGAAGAAGACACGTTGGTTGAGATAGATTCACTTTCAGACTTTACCATTATCGAGTCGCTGATCGTAAACCGCCTGAAAGAAAACAAAAAGCCTGCCCGCATTAAAGCTATGGTATTTGATGTTGACGGAGTGCTGACCGATGCGACTGTAGCCTACAATGCAACAGGTGAACATGCAAAGTCATTCAGCTTTGTTGACGGAATGGGATTTGAATTGTTGCGTGAACATGGTGTTATACCCGTTGTGATAACATCCGAGCAATCGGAGATTGTTGCGCAACGAATGAAAAAACTAAAAGTTGAGAACGTGCACCTGGGTGTGAAGGATAAATATGCTTTGTTAACACATTTAAGCTCAACCCTGGGCGTTACCAAAAACGAGATCGCTTACATGGGTGACGATATCAATGATCTTGCCGGAATCTGCGCAAGCGGCTGGGGAATCTGTCCGGACAACGCTGTAGTAGCTGTGAAGGCACAGGCTGATCACATTTTGAAAAAAAGAGGCGGTGAAGGCGCGGCCCGCGAGGCCATTGAATTTATCATAAACTGGAACAAACGAATTATATGAAAGAAGCAGTAGTTATTGCTGAAATTGGCTGTAATCATAAAGGTGATTTTGACATTGCTGTTGAGCTGATCAAAACCGCGAAAGAATTCTGTCATGCCGATGTGGCAAAATTCCAAAAGAGGAATAACCGTGAATTGCTGACCGAAGCGCAGTATAATGCTCCGCACCCTAACCCCATGCACTCGTATGGAGAGACGTACGGTGCACACCGCGAGTTCCTGGAATTTGATGTTGATCAGCACGCCAAACTGAAAAAGATCTGTGAAGAAATCGGCATAGAGTATTCGACTTCTGTATGGGATCTTACTTCCGCAAAAGAAATTGCTTCGATCAATCCGCGCTTTTTAAAAATTCCTTCAGCGTGTAACAATCATTACGAAATGCTGGAGTGGCTCTGTAAGAATTACAAAGGTGAAATCCACGTGTCAACCGGGATGACTACCAAACAGGAAGCAGCTGACCTAGTTGCGTTCTTCAAAAAGCACGGAAGAAATAAAGATGTTGTGATGTATCAATGCACATCGGGTTACCCGGTTCCATTCGAAGACATATGCCTGCTGGACATTAACACGATGAAAGATTCGTTCGGAAAGGATGTTAAGGAAATCGGTTTCTCCGGTCACCACCTCGGTATTTCTGTGGATATCGCTGCTTACACGCTTGGTGCGGTTTATATTGAGCGTCATTTTACATTGGATCGTACCTGGAAGGGAACTGACCACTCAGCTTCGCTTGAGCCGGACGGGATGCGCAGACTTTGTCGCGACTTAAAGGCGGTCAATAAGGCACTTCGTCATAAGGAAAAAGACATTCTTGATATTGAAGCGGTGCAACGGGAGAAGCTCAAGTTCCGTAAGTAGACCGAATGGGTGGATCTAAGAAGTTAACCGGAAATCACGTTGCAACAGCAGAAAAAATGCTGCTTGATGTTACTGCTATTCTGGATGCAGAAGGTATTCCTTATGTTTTAGAAGGCGGAACGCTTCTTGGCATTGTACGGGAAAATCGGTTGTTGCCGTGGGATACCGACATGGATCTTACCATAACCCGAAAATATGCAGCTGCTCTTTTACGCATTCGATGGAAATTCTGGTTAAAGGGCTATCGCACCCGGGTTAGGATAAACAAAACTGAAACCCCTCAATTCAAAAAAAACTCTCCGCGGTTACTGATTATTCAAACAAGACGTTTTTTGTTTTTCAAGAAAGACCGATTAATGGATATCTTCATTAAAGATTTATCCAATGAACGGTATTTTTGGACCGTGTCGGAAAAGAATCCGGTACTTAAGTCAGCACCGCGTAAATATTATGAGGAAACTTCGCAGTTTAAATTTAAAGACCGCAGTTATTCCATCCCGAAAGATTACGACAGTTACCTTCAGTCTCGTTACGGTGACTGGAGAACACCCAAGCAGACCTGGGACTATAAAAAAGACGATTTAAGCATCGAAAAAAAGTAATACGAATGAAGGCAATCATTATTTCAGCTGGCAAGGGGGAGCGTTTATACCCGCTCACTAAAAACACACCCAAGAGTCTGCTGGAGGTGGGGCATGGCTATACCCTGCTCGAAACACAACTTCACAGTCTTTCTGAAAATAATATTAAAGACATCGTAATCATTACCGGGTTCAAAGCTGAGCAGATTGAGGCGAAGGTTAAAGAATACCAGAAGAATATGAACATCACTACGGTGTTTAATCCCTTCTTCGACATTTCTAACAACCTGCTTTCTGTTTGGATGGCACGTCATCACATGAGCGGAGATTTCATAACTATTAATGGTGACGATATCTTTTCACCTGAAGTGATTGGTAATCTGCTGAAAAGCACACACGACATCACCATGGTGATTGACGAGAAGAAAGAGTATGATGATGATGACATGAAAGTCATTCATAAAAATGGCGAAGTACTTCGCGTAAGCAAAAAAATCGATCCGAAAGAAGCGAATGGCGAATCTATCGGAATCATCAAATACAGTAATAAGGGGCCGAAGATTTTTGTAGACATGCTCGACAGTATGGTTCGCGATCTTCAAAACCGGAACCTGTTCTACTTACAGGCGATCCAGAACATAATCGACAAAGGTTTTAAAGTTCACTACTCCATGTGCAAAGAATCGGATTGGGCTGAGCTTGATTTTCATCCCGACCTGAAACTGATCCGGACTTACCTGAGCCGCAACAAGGTACTGGATCAGTTAGTTAAGAAGATTGAGTAGCGCTAACATACCACTTGCCTAGTGAATACTTTTCTGAAGTTTCCAGCCGGGCGATCTCTTCGCCAATAGCCTGAATATCCTCTTGGTTTAGAGGCTCCAGACCTTCATAAAACCCAGTGTGCGGCAAGGGAAGGTTCACGGCCTCACCATACTTTTGAATGCGGGCACTTTTTGCCCTGCCATACAAGTGCAAATGAAAATGCGGCCCCTGTGGAGTAAATACCGCCCAGTTTCCGTTATCCTGATAGTTGATTCTGCCAATATCTATACCCCGTTTGTTCAAGGCCGCTTCCATCGCCTCGCCAACAAGCATGCTTAGCCGGATGAACTCAATAGCCAGCGAAGGCTCAAGCCAGGTTCGGTCGGGAATCCTTACAAGGGGTGTAATTATCAGGTGGCCGCCATCGGTTCGCGCGATCATCGGCTTGTCAACTGACTCTACTATAAAATTTTTGGTTCGATAAATTTCGGCCATGAGCGAGTGTGTTAATCCTGCACGTTAGTGCTTCTTAAGCGTAGTTTCAAATTCTTTCCCATAAAGCGTATGGTACCTCGCGTCCGGATTTAGCACGGCAACTTAAAATATAGTTATTTTGACTATGAATCAGGTTTACGTAGGCGGCTCGTACTTTCACATCTATATCGCCATACTGAAGTCATTGGATCGTAAGGATAAGTCGACTAAAAGTTTACTCATTTTAAATGATCATACACCCGGGGTTGATAAAATTATACCGCTGTTGGAGAAAAGCGGATACTTTGATCACATCATTCACGTACCCTTCGTAACGCTAAAACGCAGGATTAAAGAAGAACAAGGTACCCTTTCACGTATTGTGAGCAGAAACCGATTTGCAATCGAATATGTAGATCAAAACTCACCGATTCTTCAATACGACTCGTTTATCCGAAATGCAGAAATAAACCTTTTCTACAACCTCGGCCTTTCGTCATTTTATTTCCTGATCAAGTACAAGCATAACTTTATTCGTATGCTGGAAGATGGCGAACATAATTACCATCCAAAGGTTGGAAAGTTTAAAGCCTGGCGAAGAAGATTTTTATTGCACACAGCCATAGGTGAGGGTTTCGATCCGGAAGTAAAAGAAATTGAAGTTCAGCATGTGCACAGGCTAAATCCACGCGTTCGGCATAAGGGCAAAACACTCGAACTTTCGCGCATGCGTGAAAGTCTCTCTCCTGAAGAGCAACATAAAATCCTTTCCCTTTTTCTCAACGGGCAAACTGTGCCGGTAACAGATGGGAAAAATCTTTTGCTGATTACGCAGCCGCTGTCGGAAGATAAACTAATGACCGAAGGGGAAAAAATAAAGATGTATGACCGTATCCTCAATCAATATGGTGAAGGCCATAACATTTTTATTAAAGGACATCCGCGTGAACTGACGATGTACTCCGGCAAACTCAACCATGCATTTACCGAGATTCCAAGGCCTTTTCCACTGGAGATGATGGATTTTATGAACGGTGTTTCGTTTGATCGCGGGATCACTATTTTCTCAAGCTCGCTCTATAACCTGCAATGCATTCGCGAGCGGATTTTTCTGGGACGGGAATTTATCAAAGAATTCAAGCAACAAATCACGCAGATTTGACGATTGTCAATTCGTGCTCCCCGCAGTTCCAATTTTTAACGGGCACACTCCAATTACCATATTTATCGGTGAGGAAATCACAATAGCGATTCGGCACTTTTAATAGACGCCCGGCATACTCAATCTCCTCGAAGGTTTTGTAGTACTGGTTTGTAACCCGCATAAACTTTCCCTGCGCCTGCCAGTACGTATGCGTTTCGTCAGATGTTTTTAAAAAAAGATCCAGTACGATAAACGATGTATACTTCGGCAAAAACCAACGTAAAAAATACCCGAAAATCGGTTTGATCTTAATAACCGAATAGTCACCCGCTTTAACGGGCCCGAAGGTTTGCGTACTTTTTCGGACCGACAGCTTATAACCGCGGAGCAACAGTTGAAATCTCAGTTTTAGGATAGCCGGAGCGTACTCAATTGGCGCTGCCAAATCAACATCGTGGTCCCACGGAAGAAGCTCCTTGTCACGCACGAGGCCGAGCAGCGTACCTCCTTCGAGGTAATATGGAATTTTGTTTTCGTCGAGCATGCTGGTAACAAGCAGCAGCATTTTTCTGGCGCTCGCGAGGTTTTGAGCAGTAAGCGCGGGTTCTGTAGGGATCACAACACTAAGATAATATTAACTTTAGAAGTATTTTTGTTGTCTAAAACACTAAAAAAAGAGATCTGCCCGGGGCAGACCGCTCGTAAAACGATCATTCATGAAAATTGTTATTCTCGCTGCCGGCATTGGTTCACGCCTTGGCAATCCGCTTCCTAAGCCACTTACTGCATTAAAAGACGGCCGGACCATCATGCAGCAGCAGATCGAAAATCTTACGCGCCATTTCGATATCGACAATATTAACATCGTGGTGGGTTTCAAGAAAGATCTGATCATGGAGAGCTTTCCCGACATCACTTACATTTATAACCAGTTGTTCGATCAAACCAACACATCCAAAAGTTTGCTGAAGGCTTTGAAGAAAAATCACCGTGAACCTGTTTTGTGGTTAAATGGTGACGTGGTATTCGATTCGGACATCATCAAAGAACTAATGCCCACCATCGTAGCCAACAAATCATTTGTATGCGTGAACACCCAAAAGGTTGGCGATGAAGAGGTGAAGTACACCCTCGACAATCAGGGGTATATAAATGAGTTGTCGAAAAAAGTGAAGAACGGAGCGGGTGAAGCGGTCGGAATTAACTTCATCAGCAGTAAAGACATCAATACGTTAATTGCACGACTGGAAGACTGTGCCGACAACGACTACTTCGAACGCGGCATTGAAATGGCCATTGAAAAAGACTCCATGAAAGTTTCGGCCATCGACATCTCGAAATTCAGGTGCATGGAAATCGACTTCAAGGAAGATCTCGATAACGCCAATAAACTTTTCTGATCCTTCTCATGCGGGTTATACTTTTTTGCGCTAACCCTTATGCTTTCGGCATCATGAAGCCTTTGTATGATGCATTAGTACGAATGGAGCATGCCGTACTATGGTACATTCCCCAAAAAATCGCGTCTCAATTTCCGTTTAGCGGGATTACCGGTATCACAGGTTCAATGAAAGAGATCGATGCCTTTAAAAGTGATGCGATCTTTGTTCCCGGCAATGAAGTGCCGTATTATCTGCGCGGAGTGAAAGTTCAAATCTTTCATGGCCTGGCGGGAGAAAAGCAGGGACATTTCAGAATCCGCAATTATTTCGATTTGTACCTGACACAAGGGCCCTATTTTACAGAACGCTTTCAGCAGCTGGCCAAAAAACACCGTGACTTTACTGTAACTGAAACCGGATGGTGCAAGCTTGATACGTTGTTCCAGAATCATGAAGCTTACCGGCAGGAACGCGATCAGCTTCTGGCAGCAGCCGGCAAAAAGAAGTTGATTCTTTACGCGCCAACGTTTTCACCTTCGCTTACTTCGGCCACGACTGCGCAACTGGAAATTTTTGACCTTGCGCAACAGGATAATATTTATGTGATGATCAAGTTCCATGACCTCATGGACCCGGAGGTTGTACGTCAGTACAAAACCGCTGCACAGGCCGTGAAGAATGTATCCATTGTCGATGACAGAAACATCTTAAAGTATCTGATCATGGCCGACATGATGATCAGCGACACGTCATCGGTGGTGTATGAATTTATTTTACTGAATAAACCGGTTATTACAATCCGGTCGACTGCCGAAACGATTAATTGGCGTGACATTCCGTCCGCTACATCCCTTGTTGAAACGGTCAAGCACGAACTGGTGCATGATGCTTTCCGGGATGCGCGGCTGAATACGATTCGGACTTATCATCCGTATACCGATGGAAAATCGTCAGAACGAATGATTGAGGCTACTGAATCTTACATTAAAATACATGGTGTGCCGGATAAGCGAAAGCTCAACCTTTACCGCAGGTATAAAATAAACAAGATGTTCGGCCGCAGGCCTGAATGATTTATAATTTAGGCATCGCGGCGGGCGGAAGCGGTGTTGTACGCCTGATGCCCATGCCCAACGCAGCAGCACGGTCCGGGTAATCTGTAATAATTCCGTCAACTCCCCAGGCACGCATCCGCTTCATTTGCTCAGGATCGTTAACAGTCCATGGAATAACCCGAATCTTCTTCTTTTTAAGAGCGGTCACGGTAGCCTGAGATTTTAGGAGTATGAACTCCGGGCTGTATACAGATGGGTTGAAGCCCAGTTCGCGAAGATTCATTTCAACCGACTTCTTGTTTTCCACCAGCGCCGCAAGCCTGATCTTAGGATATTTCTTGTGCCAGTATTGCAGCACGCGAAAATCAAACGACTGAATCACAACACGCTCCCACGGCAAATACTTATTGATCTCTTCGAAAACCCTTTCACTGAACTCTTCAACGGAAGGCTGAAATTTTCCCTCCTCGCCCTGCACTGATTTAATTTCAATGTTGTAGTCGACTTCGTACAGCGTAAAACTTTTGATATGGTCTTCTACGGCCGCGATCACATTGCGGAGTAAGGGTTTGGTCATTTTAAATTTTTTCTGATCCGGAAAGCGGGGATGAACTTTCAATCCACAGTCGAATTTTTGCGTTTCCGCATACGACATTTTGTAAATGTTGTATTTCAGCTCCTCTTCTTTGGTAACAGGCTCACCGTTTGGCTTCAGGCAGATCTCGTGCGACATATACGGTTCGTGCGAAACGAGCACTTCCCCATCTTTGGTAATTACCACATCGAGTTCAAGTGTTGTAACCCCGTAGTTTAATGCTTCCAGGAATGCCGGGATTGTGTTCTCCGGCATCAGGCCCCGCTCTCCGCGATGGCCCTGAAGATCGAACTTCGGAATGTATTGTGCATTTGCCGAGCCAGCCATAACCAGAAAAACAAAAAGTTTTATCCCTAACCTCATCCGGTCAAAGATAAAACTTTATGCTTGATTCGCGGTTCGGAAAACTATCCGCCTATCATAATCATACGCTGACCACCGCCACCTCTGCGGCCACCGCCCATCGGGTTAAGATGACGATTGATGGCGTATGTGAAGCTGAGCATGAAATAACGACCCAATGAGTTCATTGTCTGGCGCTCGAAATACAACGTGTTAGCCGATTGACTGATGCCAAGTCTCCTGTCTAATAGATTGTTCACCGATAATTTAATCTCACCCGCATTGGCCTTCAGGATATACCGAGAAAATGACATGTTAAGCATTGGAATCGAAATCGTGCTGTTGTTTGATTGATTCTGATACTGCATGTAATTCAAATTACCCGACAACCGGTAAACTTTCAGGAAATTGATATTCGATTCTGCTGTGTAAGTCTTATTAAAATACTTTTGATCTTGTTGTCCTGATTCGTAGTTGGTTCGCTGCTGACTCAGGTTTGTAGCGAGACTCAGGTCGAAAAATTCTTTATAAGTAAAAGTATAACGAAGGCTTCCGCCTAACGTGAGTTGATCAACATCAAACTGGGTTTCATTTGAAACACTGATGCTTTTCTGATCACGCGCATTCAGGCCAATGTTGAAGCGGCTGAAAAGTTTCGAGAGGGGAATACTCGCGTTAACATTACCCGAGAGGTTCATATTATTATCCACGTTCACAGGAATGGTAGTGATCGCTCCATTATTGTTGATCGACTGGCTGTTTGTAATCGCATCGGTTGTATAGGTTGCATTAATGAATGCGAAGAAACTCACAAAGCTCACCGGGTCGAACTTAGAAAAATTAAGTCTCAGGCTGTGCTGATAGGAAGGCTTCAGGTTAGGATTACCCACGTAAATGTTTGGCAGGTTACTGTTATCGATCGTGGGTTGAAGTTGCTGAATGGTAGGCGCCTGCATGGAAGTTTCATAATCAGCCCTCAAACGCATATTATTATCAAAGTCATAGTTGTAGTGCAAAGAAGGCAGAAAGTTCGCAAAGGTCCTGTCGATGTTGGTTTTCTGAGCAACGGGCTTCAAAATATCTCCCGTCAGGAGTGTCTGCTGAAATGCACCACCAACCGTTAAACTCGAGTTGTCGCGGTTGATCTTGAAATTAAGACCGGCGCGCTGATACAAATAATCGCTGTTGTATTTGCTGCTCAAGCGGTCGTTCTCGGTTTCACTGCCATCCTGAATATCGTAAACAGCTCTGTCAACATCATTTTTTGTCAGGCGAACATTGTAGTTAGCCTCCAGGTACTTCCGGCCTCCCAATGGTTCCGTGTACGAGAGTGCCGCTCCATAAGTCAGGTTATCCGTTGCCTGAGCATTTCTTTGATTGTAAACTGAATCTGGAATTTCCGGGGTCGTGTACGTTCCCTTTAACGTTCCGTCACGATCGCTGTTTTGCAAACTGAAGTTCAGTGTGGATGAGAATGTTCTTCCCTTCTTACCAAACTTGTGGCGATACAACAGTTCGCTATTATAAGACAGCGATGTTCCATCGGCACGTGTTACGCGGTCGTTCGTTACCAGCGGATCATTTTCGAAAGTAAGTGTTTGCGTGATTCCTTCCTGCAGTGAATTTGTATTGCTGAGGGTTACTCCGTTTGTCCATTTGATGGAGTTTGCAGAATCAATTTCATGATCAATGATCGTATTTAACCGGTGATTCAGGTTTGTGCTGTGCTGATTACTTACATCATTATAAAAACCAATCGGAGCTGTTTCATCAAAGTATTCACGCTCTGTTTCCTGTTTGATATCATGAACCAGGTAGTTCACGAAATAGTTAGCGCTGAACTTTGTTTTCTTGCCGATGTCTTTGTTGAAGTTCAAACCACCGCCATAGGTCTGCATGATACCATTGGTTTGGCCGCCTCCAAGCTGCATTCCACCACCGCCACCTCCTCCGCCACCACCGGTTACGGTAATGGTTCGCGCGCCTCCGCCACCACCACCCGCAAAGGCACTTGCGCCTCCGGTGAAGGTCATGTAGTCGTCAATTGAAAAGCCCTGTTCGTTTACGTTGTTGGCGGTACCAACTATGGAGAATTGCTGGCCTTTTGAAAATCTGTTCAAACTCAACCGACCGGTAAAGCGATCGTTCGGTGTACCGTAACCTGCAGTTGCATTCCCAAACATGCCGTTACGTTTCTCTTCTTTCAGTTCGAGGTTGATTGTCTTCTCTCGCTGCCCATCATCAATTCCTGTGAATGCAGCCTGGTCGGATTTTTTATCAAATACCTGTACTTTATCAACCGCATCCGCGGGAAGATTGCGGGTAGCAAGTTTCGGATCGCGACCAAAAAATTCTTTGCCGTCCACCGTTACACGCTGAACCGTTTCACCCTGTGCGCGAATAGTCCCATCATTATCAACCTCCATGCCTGGCATTTTCTTCAACAGATCCTCCACTACAGCATTAGGCTGTGTTTTAAAAGATCCTGCATTAAATTCAATGGTATCCTTTTTAATCGTTACCGGCGCACGTTCTCCTTTAATTTCAACTTCACCAAGCATTGTGCTGGCAGGTTCCATCTTTTGAACACCCAAGTCGATTACCAGGTCGTCTGGTTTCGGTGAAATTTTCACAAACAACGGAGCTTGTGAGATGTATGTTACTTTGAACAGGTACTCTGCACGGTTCAGGTTCTTTACTTCAAACAAACCTTCTTTGTCAGTTGAACCAAAGTTGACCAATGTTGAATCTTTCGGATTGAGAAACAGAATCGTTGCCATCGGCAGCGGACTGCCGGAAGAGTCAGTTAGTTTACCTTTTACGGTAATTTTTTGGGCGTACAATGCCTGAGCCGCGAGTACGGCTGTAAGCAGTAAAAGTATTCTCATATTTTCTGGGGGTGATTAATTGCGCATAAACGTTCTTCCGTTCGACCGCATTTTCTCCATTTGTTCTTCCTGGATTTTGCGGAACTCAGCCTGCGTAACCTTGGTGCTGGCGTCAGGCGCCTTAAGTTCATCTTTCTTCAATTCACGCAATTCAATATTGCGTGCAACGATTACCCGTTCACCATTGTTCACATCAAGCGCGAGCACAGTGCCCGGTAAGGTGTTGTAGCGCTCAGGTCCTAGTGAAGGACGAATCTGATCCGTATACCACGCTGTAATTTCGTGCGTGATTGTTCTTTTTTCGGGAGTAGGTACTCCGTTCTCCACTCGCATAGCGGTGATCTCCTGCGTTTGTGTATAGTATGCCATGCGGCAGACATAGCCCATAATCTCTTTTGTTTCGGTACCCAGCTTCCATGGCGACATTTTAACCGTATCCGTTATAAGATATTTCTTTCCCATCACTTCCTGTAACGAAAGAATCATATCGTTTGAACTGTTGGTGTAGGTTTCTGTTTTCGGCATCCGAAAAGACATTCTTACACCGCCCCCACCAAATTGTTCTTCTTCATCTTCGATAACAGGCTTGTACAGCGATTCTTCACCATTAAAGAAGAGTTGCATTTTAGTGGTTCTGAATTCAGGGACCATCGCCTTCATTTCCTGCCGGTCGGCCGGAATGTTGCGGTGCAGATTAACCCGGTTCTCGTATGTGATCACACCCGTTTGTTGGGCAAAAACTGCGTGCGCTGCCAGAATGCAAACCAGCATTCCCAGTACCAGTATAACTCTCTTCATGTTTTTGGATAGTTTCATTAAAATTCCTGAACAAATCTACGGCAAGGGATGGCAGGCTGCGGTTAATAGTTCTGAAAGGAAGGTTAAATAACGTTAACGGTATGATCTAAGGCCTTTTGAACACGTTATTTTTGTGTGATGAATAAGTCAAAGAATATCGTTGCCCTTGCATTGATGGTCAGCAGCATTGCTTTGCTGCTGGTGCTTCAATTATTCTGGCTTCGCGATTCGTACGAGCGCGCTTTTTTCGGCTTGCGCAGAGATACGAATTTTGTTTTCCGGAATACGCTTTACGCGATGCGCGATTCGCTCTATCAAAACAGCTTCCGGGCTATCGGAAACGACACCCTCCGAAACATTTCACCCAATAATATCCAGTCCATCAGCATCTTCAAGCAAAAGATTGAAGGCAAGCCGCTTAAAGACAGCATGGTTGTTACTACAAAACCTGCAACCGTTCAGATTGTTGTTTCCGGGAAACCGGTTAGCAACGACTCCATTATTAACGCGATCCGGCCGGTAACGCGACAACTTCGCCAAAGCATCGAAGCAGGTGAGAAGAACTTTCTACTACGCCTTGCTCCCGATACGGTAAGTCTTGATTCGCTGAAAGCAAACTTTAGCCTGGCACTCGAACGGGCTAACATACCGGTCAAGTTTACGGTCCAGCATCAGATTACATCACCTGAGCGGTTCCACATGTTCAGAGGACGTGACAACAATGAGCCCAGCGACAACTCACCGCGCATCTACAGCGATACCATTCACCTGGAAGGACTACGTTTTAATCCGGTTAGCAGATACAACGCGTCTATCTTTCCAATCCAACGTGTTATCCTGAGGCAGATTGCACCTCAAATTCTGTTTTCTTTTTTCCTCACCGTCTTAACCGTTATTGCTTTCATTATTCTTTACCGGAATGTGCGCGCACAACAACGTTTGATGGAGCTTAAAAACGATTTCATCAGCAATGTTACACACGAGCTGAAAACTCCTGTTGCTACCGTAAGCGTAGCGCTGGAGGCGCTCAAAAATTTTCACGCACTTAACGATCCGAAGCTTACGAACGAATACCTCGACATTGCGCGTAATGAGCTTAATCGCCTTACGCTAATGACCGATAAAATTCTAAAGGCATCGGTATTTGAAAACAAAGGCATCACGATTCAGAAGGAGACTGTTGATCTGAAAAAAACTGCTGCGCAAATCCTTGATTCCATGCGTCTGATATTTGAAAAGCGTCAGGCAAAAGTTTCCTTCATCCCGGAAGGGGAAAATTTTACCGTTGAAGGTGAGCATGCACACATCACGAACGTGATTTACAATTTGCTCGACAATGCCCTGAAATACAGTCCGGCTCAACCCGAAATTGATATTACCCTGAAGGAAACCACGAATGAAGTTTTACTCGTTGTAAAAGACGCAGGGTTGGGGATCCCTGGTGAGTACAAGAAAAAGATTTTCGAAAAGTTCTTTCGTGTGCCCACAGGCGACATTCACAACATAAAAGGTTATGGATTAGGGCTGAGCTATGTAGCGGGAGTTGTGAAAGCTCACCAGGGATCAATAGATGTTATCAGCGAATCAGGAAAAGGCAGTACCTTTATTATACACTGGCCGAAGCGTCACGCATGAGCAAAATAAAAATCCTGTACGTTGAAGACGAACCGTTTCTGGGCCGAATTGTAAAAGAAAGCCTGGAGAGCCGCGATTTTGAAGTAGCAATGGTTACCGATGGCCAGCAGGCACTGAGTGTGTTCGAACGAGACCGGCCCGATATCTGCGTGCTGGATGTGATGCTTCCTTCGAAAGACGGGTACGCAATCGCGAAGGAAATCAAACAGGTAAACCCTGACGTTCCGATTATCTTTGTTACTGCAAAAAATCAGACGGAAGATGTATTGAAAGGATTTGAAGTGGGCGGCAACGACTACCTGCGCAAGCCTTTTAGCATGGAGGAACTGATCGTTCGGGTTACCAATTTGCTGAACCTCTCGCAGAAGTCAGGAAAAGCGCTTCCGGAAAATATAACACTTGGTAAGTTTGAATTCAGTCCGTTACGGTATGAGCTGAAAAATGGCGACAGTGTGAAAAAACTCTCGCACCGCGAAGCAAGTTTGCTTCAGATGTTAACGGAGAACAGAAATGCGACAGTACAGCGCAAAGACATCCTCATGAAACTCTGGGGTGATGATTCATTTTTTAATTCACGCAACCTGGATGTTTACATCACCAAGCTTCGTGATTATTTGAAAGACGACCCTTCCATCGAGATTATCACGATTAAAGGTATCGGCTATCATTTCGTAACCGGTTAACGGTTTAGAAAAACGATTCCGATCTGGAAATTAAGCGCAGCGAGATTTTTTGTTTCAAAGTAATCGCTCTTGTTCGTTGCGTAATCAAATCCGAGTGCTGCCTTCAGGCCGAAGCTGGAGTATTCTTTAACGCGAAATAACGTGCCGATTTCAGGCCGGATTACGAAACCTGTATTGTTATCGCTTTCCTGGTACACATTGTAAAAAATCTTGTATTCGCTGAACGCAACGCCCATGCCGAGAGACGCATACGGGATAAACCGTCCGCCTTGGGTGAAGTAGTATTGTCCGTTCGCCATCACGGTAAAATAATAAAGGTAATTGTAGATGTCCGTTGTGATGGCTCCCCCGGGATATTCGTACGTTGTTGGCGGAACATAGTCATCCAGTGTTGAGTATCCAGCCTCAAATCCGAATCCGAATTTTTCGGTCACAAACTTCGTGTATCCCAGGCGCAGGCCGGCTGAACTGGTGCTGCCGGTAAAATCTTTATCAGAAAAGGGAACCATCGTATTCCATCCCAAATGGAACGCAGTGTTGTATTCCTGTGCTTTCACGACCAGTGAACATCCCACCAAAAAAATTATAACGTAAACTCTGATCATGACCCTTAATTTTTAGAGAAATACGGTGATTGTTCAAAAGCTTTATCGACCGCAACGAGTATTTTATTCTGCCGGTCATCCGTTGTCAGCAGATCTCCAATATTGGCCGTCCAGATTACTTTATACTTGTTGCCGTTTTCCGCGTAGTGTTTGATATCATCTACTTCAATCACCATGGTTACGAAGTTCGAAGAGTAGGTACTGACAATGGGTCCGTAATAACCATAATATCCGTAGTATCCGGAATAATAACTTGGATAAGAAACCGTCTGGAAGAAGCTGAAATTTTCCAGTACAACAATTTTTACAACAAAGTCAGGATTTTCTTCGGCTTCAACCCGTGTAAAGCCGCGGTCTGTAACTTGTTCCGCTACACGTTCGATCGTGCTGTTAACAAAATTGATTCGGGTACCAGGCTCATCTACCAAAATAGTGTCCGATCCGGCATAGGTCGAGACAAACCCAAGCGTATCCTCGCGAAGCACAAAGGTTGAATAGTCGGTAAAAATATTTTCGTCTTCGTTAACTTCTTCCTGATTGTAGGCGGTTTGTACTACCATATATTTCACAAGGTCAGCTACTTCCGGCTCACGCGCGCATCCAATCAGGCCTGCTATGATGAGTATTCCCGTTAATTTTTTCATACTAATAATCACAATCCAAGAGCTTAGACACAAAAACGACCAAATTGGTTTAAAAGTCTATTCGAGCCGCAAAATACGAACATCGGGGATGTGAAGATTAAAGAACCCCAAACCGCCATTGATATTTGTTGGATAATTGGCTGGCTCGCCTAAAAATTCGGCAAAATTGAACCGCGCATCTGCCCGTACCTTCATAAACTTAAAATATTCTTCGCTGATGTTTGAAAGCACAATAGCCACAGTATCGCCGGGTTCAAAATCGCGTCTTGCTTCTACCCGCTTACGGTTCTGATAAAGGCCATTAACAATTTCACTATCGTCAATTAAGTCGATAAAAATTTCCGGATTCAAAATATCTTCTGAATCAAATTCACCTGTGAGGCGCTGAACATTAAACATATAAAAGTTCTTTCCTGGGGGATCTTTAAAACCATAACTGACTTCCGCCAGGGTATCGTAGCCGCTGTCAAAAATATTAGCCTGCACAAAATCGAATGGAACAATTTCATTTACCATTGTTGTGGATGTAACCAAGCCCATCGACAAACTCTCGACCGTCAATGTGTATTCATCGCCCGGCACTAACGGAACTTGTCCGCTTGAATAGACACCATTACCCAGCGCAAAAAAATCATACCTCGTACCCGCGTGCTGCATGGATACCCTTGCATCATCAATGGCAATCTGACGAATCAATTCCTCAGGATCGGTATCCTCATTCGCATCCAGTGCACCCACACTCTTGGTTAATAGAATTGCAACGGATTGATTTGAGCTTACCTGCGTTGAAACAACAATCTTTGGTTTAAGTTGTGGAATATCATCCACCGCCAACGGTTCAGGCACGCACGCGAACGCCAACCCCACACACAAACAAACACATATCGCACTACTAACTCGCATTGCTAGAATTTAAATCCGTAACTAATGAATGGGATCGTTCCAAATAAACCAGGTTGAGAATATTTTAATGAACCGTTAGCGCTTTGTTCTACTGTTATGCCAATCGGGCTTGCACGGTTGTAAGCGTTATATACTCCGATAAACCATTCTGACTGAATTTTTCTTTCAGGATTGCTCCGGTATTTTATTCCAAGGTCTAACCGGTGTGTGTCGGCAAGCCTTACGGAATTCAGTGGCGCATACACGGGAAGCAAATCTACCCCAACTCCGGTTGGAGAGGTAATAGCATATTGTCCGACAACAGGTGTAAACCGTGATCCCGAAATGAACTCCCACACTCCCGACAGCGACCAGTTTTTGTGAAATGCGTACTGAACAACAATAGCTCCGTTATGCCTTCGATCGTACCGGGAGGGAAACCGGTAGCCATCGTTCAGTTCATCGAACTGCCGCCAGGCCCACGAGAGCGTGTAACTGATCCAGCCCGTTACCTTGCCGGCTTCTTTTTTAACTAAAAATTCCAGCCCGTAGGCAGAGCCCTTACCCTGAATAAGTTTCGACTGAAAGTCGGTTGTAAAAAACAGGTTTGTACCTTCTTCGAAACCGATGATGTCGTTCATGTATTTGTAATAGCCTTCAACACTTACGTAAATCTTCCGCGAAAAAAGTTTTTGCCATGCAATTGAAACCTGATGCGATGTTTGCGGGCGAATGCTATCCGTTACCGGATACCAGATATCAGTCGGAGATGAAATTGCTGAGTTGGAAATCCGGTGCATGTATTGCGCCATGCGCGAGTAACTTATTTTAACACTTTCATTTCTGGCCAGTTTGTAGCGTGCAGAAATTCTTGGCTCGGGTATAAAATAATTTCTGCTTTTTGTAAACGCCATGGATGTTCGCAATCCCGTATTCACAAGTAAATGCTTCGTAAGGTTCCATTCCACCTGGGCATGGGCGGCAACTTCGTGAGCAACGCGACCGGAAGCCGAAGAGCTTTCGAAAAACTCAGCAAACGTACCCTGTACATTAAAAATACTGGGACTTACCTCGTGACGGGTCCAGTCAGCACCAATCATCACAAACGTACGACTGGAAATCTTTTTGCTTAACAGCATTTTCACACCCAGATCTTCGATATCGGATGATGCGACAGAACGATTGTCCTGAAAGGCGTTGAGAATATTATAACTGTAGGCTGTTCGCAATAATGAAAAATTGCTGTTCCAGCCGGAAGTCCAGTTACGTTGCCAGCGTACACTCTGGCTGTTATTGCCGGATTTGTAGGATGTTAAAAACCCTTCTCCGTCATTGTTGCGGTCGCGGAAAATTGAAAGAACATCTTTTCCGCCATAGTAACTCACCTGGATGTTGTCGCGCGAGGACGGTGTAAGGATGATCTTTCCGTTCAAATCATAGAAGAAATAAGGAACATCTTCGCCTATCGCCTGCATAAGTTTGTCGATGTAGGTTCGTCTGCCGGTAATCCAGATGGAGGCCTTGTTCTTCACGATGGGTTGCTCGACAAATAACCGCGAGGCAATCAAACCAATGTTTCCGGAAGCATGTGTTTTGTCAGCAACGTCTGATTTAGTTTCAACATTCAGCACCGATGACAATCGGCCACCGTAGTTGGCCGGGAAACCGCCATTCACCGATTCAACTTTTTGAAGAATATCAGGATTGAACACTGATAGAAATCCAAATAAATGACTGGTGTTATAAATCGGTGCATCATCAAGTAACACCAGGTTTTGATCGGCAGCGCCTCCGCGAACGAACAAATCAGAGCTTCCCTCCACGCCTCTTACCGTGCCCGGCAAAAGTTGTAACACCTTAAGCACATCTGCTTCGCCCCCTAAAACGGGAATTGAATTCACCTCCTCCGGGGTGAGGGTTGTTGTTCCGGTTCGTGACGTTTCAATCCAATCCGATTGAGAATATCTTCGATCGCTGATAACAGCCTCTTTCAACTCCGCAATTTCATGTTCCGGTATGATCCGAAGAACCGTATCGCGGGTAGCCGTAAAAAACAGAACGACTGGCTTATATCCGGTGTAAGAAATCTTTAATTCTTTAGGACCTGTGATGGATTCAATTGAAAATTTCCCATTGGAGTCGGTCAGAACACGGATGGAGTCGGGGTGCAACGAAACTGACGCGAAGGGAAGCTGTTCACCGGCCCGATCTTTTATGATACCGCGAATGGAAATGGTTTGTGCGTACCCCATAAGGGATAGAAACAACATGCCCACAACCAACCAAACTCTTTTCACAGTCCATTAATATTACAAACAGAAGATGACTAAACGCAGTCTGTTTACGCTTGTGCGTTGGAAATACCCCGCTACACGGGATGCAGAAATTACTTTTTAAGGCTTAGGGCGCCTGATGGGCACTTATTGATCTGCTCGACAATTTTATCGGAAGTGGCTTTTTCAGGCGTTATCCAGGGTTGTCTGCGCGGATCAAAAACTTCGCCTAATCCCCTGAAGCAAATGCCCGAATGAATGCAGCGAGCTGGTTGCCAAACAATGGTAATTTCTCCGTTGGTATATGTTTTCGTAATGTCCTTCACAAAGGAAAGTTAATCAATAGATGGCTAATTTGGTTTCGATCTGGATAGGGCTGTTCAATATTTTATGAACAGGGCACATCTTGGCGATATCGAGAAAGCGCTTTTCCTGGCTCACTTCCATTTTTCCATCATAGGAAACTTCAACCGTGAACAGGCTTTTGAACTCCTCCTTCGTATACGTAACGCGCACCGTGATTTTGGGTACGTCAAGTTTTTTGCGATCGGCATACATGCGCAACGTAATGGCCGTGCACGATGCTAACGCGCTCATCAGGTATTCCGGTGGTGAAGGAGCCGTATCGGCTCCTCCCAATTCTCCCGGCTCATCGGCCGCAAATGCTTTGCTTTCTGTGGTGATCTCGGTGCGATACCGGTCCGTTCCGATGACTGCTGTAACCATATAGCTTTTGTTCAGGATTCAATTAACACACCCATTTTACCCATCTGATAATCGCGCATCGCTTCCATAATTTGCGTTTGGGTATTCATTACAAACGGGCCATACGATACCACCTTTTCTTCCAACGGTTTGCCAGTTATAAAAAGGATTCGTGTGTTTTCTTTTCCGGTGATCGTAATGCCATCTCCGTTACGTTCAAATACAACCGCATTCTTGCCCTCCACCAATCCATAGCCGTCAAGCATAATAGATCCGTCAAGTAAATAAATGAATGCATTATGATCAGCAGGAATCGGAATCGATACAGTACCACCTTTGGCAATTTCAAAAGTAGCCGCATTGACCGGGCTAAGCGCGTTAACTTTTCCTTTTATCCCCAACACTTCTCCTGAGAATACGCTTGCCTTCACCAGGTTATCATCGCTGATAAATTTGCCGGCTTCTTCTGCCGTTACCGGGATGTACACCGGCTGATCCATTTTGTATGCAGCGGGTGTGTTGATCCAAAGCTGAATTAGCTCAAGATCAGCATCCACGTTAACCGGCCGTTCGCTATGGATAATTCCCATGCCTGCATTCATCCATTGAATGCCTCCGGCAGAAATAATGCTGTCGTTACCACGACTGTCCTGGTGGCGAAGTGAGCCTTCAAAAATAAACGACACGGGCGAAAAGCCACGGTGCGGATGTGCGCCTACGCCTTCAAATGGTTCGCCTGCAGCGGTTTTATGATGATGCAGTAATAAAAATGGATCAATTCGCTGAACATTGTTTGTGGGAAATGGTTGCCGGATTGGCATGCCGCCCATACTTACAACTTCAGCATATAATAAATGAGAAACGGTTCTTGTTTTCATAACATTCAATGGTTTGGTCAATGGTTCACAGCCGACACCACTGACCATGAACCATTTGTTTTTTAACTCATCGGAACTTCCATTAACAGAACTTCTGCATCGCTGCCCGCAACTACCATAAGCTTGTCGGTATCCCAAACACCCAGGCCGTCACGTTTGTTCAGCTTCTCGCCATTTACAGTTACGTCTCCGTCAATGACGAATGCATACACGCCACTGTCTTTTTTGTTGAACGTATAATCGCTTGAGTTACCTGCTTTCAGTTTTCCGAGCGAGAACCACGCGTCCTGATTAATCCAAAGTGCGTTGCCATTTTTCACTGGTGAAACCACGGTTTGAAATTTATTGATGCGATCTTCAGCAGGGAACAACTTTTGGTCATACCGTGGCTGGATGTCGCGCATTTTCGGGAAAACCCAGATTTGTAAAAAGTTAACGCTTTCCGTTTCGGATGCATTCTTCTCGCTGTGGGTAATACCGGAGCCCGCGCTCATAATCTGCACCTCACCCGACCTGATAACACCATGGCCACCTGCGTTATCACCATGTTCCAGCGCTCCGGCCAATGGTATGGAAATAATCTCCATGTTATCGTGCGGATGGCGGCCAAAGCCTGCTCCTCCTTTTACAATGTCATCGTTCAGTACGCGCAATGCACCAAAGTTCACGCGCGATGGATCGTAATATCCGGCAAAACTGAAGGTGTGATGCGAATCCAGCCAGCCGTGGTTTGCATGACCGCGGCTTTGGGCTTTATGGAGTATGGTTTTCATAGAACTGTAAGTTAATTGCTTTTGTCTGGTTAACGCATTCGGAGCAATTAAAGTTGCAACAATTATTGTATATACAAGTATTTGATCGAAATTGACGAAACAGCTGGTTAGATGTATGTTTTTCTGCGTTTTCAACCGATAACGGGTGGTTAATGCCCGACCACCAACCGAGGCTTGTGGCTATCTTTGAAAGGGGTCAATCGCTGTATGCTGAAGAACGGAATCCTTGGGGTGATGCTTTGTTTGACGGGGTATTTTACACAGGCGCAGGTAACGCTTGTTGTTGAAACCCTGCCGGGTGCCACGCATAGCAGCGATACGCTTTTTGTATGCGGATCCTTTAACGACTGGGTGCCCAACGACAAACGGTACATCGTACACAAGCAACTCAACGGACAGTTAAGTGTTACGCTCCCGGCTGCCAACGGTAAAATCGAATATAAGTTTACACGCGGCAGCTGGAACAAGGTTGAAACCGATGCGGAGAACCGGATGATCGCGAACCGGGAGTTCTCGTTTGGCAACGGAGAAACCGTACACGTCCGGATTGAAAACTGGCTCGACCTGGGAGGTGCACGCCAGATAAACTACCTGATCTTTTATTTCTTTGCCTGCGCGTTTCAGGGTATGGGCCTTTGTTTCCTGGTATCCAGAATTACAAAGCGCGATGCGGAAAAATTCAAATCATTTTTGCTCATCAATGGATTGATGATCGCGTTGCTGTTGCTTGCTGTATTGCATGAAATCGTCAACCCGATTCAACAGAGTTATTTCGTGTTCATATTTCACGTTGCTGCGTTCTGCTGGGCACCTGTACTGATGATATTTTTGAAGGCGTTCTCCGGTCAAAAGAAATTTATAAACACGCGCGTATATTTTATTCCGGTAATCGTTGCCGGGTTAGTAGTAATGCTCCGCATTTTCAACCTTCACGCGCTCGATTTTCTCTCAATGATTCTCTATCCTCCGCTTACGCTGGGGAATACATTATTCATCGCGATCAGTTTTTCGTTTAACCTGTTTGTCTTTCTGCGGATGCTGTCATTGTATCCTGAACTAAAACTCCACCAGGTGACACAACACACCGAACACACTTCGTTTGGATACTATTTCTTCTGGTTATCCTTTCTTGCGTTGTTGCTGATACCGGTAAACACATTCCTGCTCGTTAACGGATTTGTACATCCGTTTTTTGAAGATTTTCAGATGATCGGCATTGCCCTTTCCGCGTTGATATTTCTCGAAACCTATTTCTTCTGGAGATACCCGGAGATCATCCGCGAAGAAAAAACTGTTCAGTCAGGTTCTGAAAACAATCTCGAATGGCTTATCAAGCTGAACGAACTAATGACAGCAGAAAAACCGTATCGTCACCCTGATCTTTCGGTGTCTGATCTGGCAGAAATGCTCGGAACCCGGCCGCACGTGCTTTCACGCGTAATCAACGATCACTACCGCAAGAATTTCCGCGATTTTGTAAACACCTATCGCGTGGAGGAATTCATTGTTCTGGCCAACGATCAGCAATACAAGCATTATACCTTTTTGGCACTGGCGCAGGAAGTCGGGTTTAATTCCAAATCGACTTTTAACCTGGCGTTTAAAAAGCTCACCCGCCAAAACCCGCGCGAATACTTTAAAACACATGCCTAGGAGTTTCTGAACCTCCTAAATTTTTAAAACGCGCCATTTTTATCGCTCCAATTGGCGTGGTTTTAAGAAAATAGGACGTTTGCGGTTGCCCTTTCCTTCATTTTCGGTCTTACAAATCAAGCAGACTGATCTATGAAAAAAACTTTACTCTTTTGTCTATTGACACTTTGGCTTTCATTGCCTGCTTCAGCACAAAATGATGTGATGATGCAGGGATTTTACTGGGATGTTCCCGTTGATGCTGTGAATCTGAACGGCTCGTGGTGGACCAACCTGAAGAACAAGTCCACAATACTCAAAAATGCGGGCTTCAAAGGGCTTTGGGTTCCGCCTCCGTCAAAAGGAAACTTCGGAATCTACGACATGGGTTACGGAATCTTCGATCCATACGATCTTGGTAACTATAATCAGAAAGGTTCTACCGAAACACGTTTTGGATCGCGCACCGAGCTTACGCAGATGATTAGCCAATTGCATACCGATGGCATCGATGTATATGCGGACATCGTGTTGAATCACCTGTATACGGGCGATTCAGAAGATCAATCGAATCCTGCCGTAAAACAATACGTGTTTGATGAAGCGTATCGCAGCAGCACGCAGTATTCACCTTATCCTACGAACGAGATAAAATGGGTGATCAAAAATGCAACCGCGGGCGATTACTACATCCAGATACATGGCTATCATTTGTATTCTACTGCAAAAGCCGAACGCGGTTACGACCTCCAAATCGATTATAACAATACCGGCTTCAACAGCACCTACTCCTGGGAAAGTGAACCCAACAATGGCAGCGGAAACTTTAATGTTTTCCCGGCATCCGGAAATACCGTTCGGGGCCACGTTGAAGTAAGCGACTTTGATGAATACAAAATCACCGTGACCGGAACCAAAGACGTAATCATTCGCCTCACGGCACGCAAAGAAATCACCAGCCCGTCTTGGGCGTGGGAATGGGCCGATCAAACCAACGGATACTATCCGAAAGCAATCTGGAAAGGTGCTACCAACATCGCCACAACATCTCAACTGGAAGCGCATACCAACACCAGCATTACGTATCCAACCCATACAGGCACAGGTGAACCAAATTATACCTGGACGTACAGCGACTTCCATCCGGTTGATAATGCTGACTGGCTGGGATACCCGGGCTCTGACGAGATCATTACCAACACGAAGTTTTTCGGAAATGATTTAAACACGTTCAGCACAACCGTAGCAACACGTTATAAAGACTGGGGTGCCTGGTTATGTAACCAGATTGGATTTGATGGTTTCCGTCTTGATTTCGTTCGCGGCTTCCAGGAAAGTTACGTTGCAGGATGGGTTAACAACCTTCCGTTGAAAAGCGGTAGCCAGCGTTTCATTGTGGGCGAATACTGGGGTGCAGATTACCGCATCAAGAACTGGGTTAATAACGTGGCCTCGTACGGGGCAGATGTTGATGGATTTGACTTCCCGCTGAAGTCGACCCTTACCGGAATGTGTAACGGATACGGAAGTTCGTGGGACATGCGCTGGCTGAACCACTCAGGCATGGTGCGAAACAATGTGGGCAATTCGTTACCGGGAACTTCTATTGTAACTTGGCTGGAAAATCACGATACCGGAAAAGAACACGACAAGTGGATAACCAAAGACTGGAAGATGGGATATGCTTATATCCTTACACACGAGGGCCGGCCTTGCGTTTTTTATAACCACTACTTCGGTGATGTAATGACCGATGCGCATAACAATTCGTTAACGGTAACACCCTCCAACACGTTGGGAACAGACATCCGGAAACTCATTCATGTTCGCAAAACTTATTTGGGCGGAACGCTTACGGTGTTGAGCGAAGTGGGTAATCCATATCCTTCCGGGGACGCATATAACGTTTACATCGCCCGGAGAGCCGGCAACGGAACAAAGAGCGGAGCAATTGTGGTGATCAACAACCACGATTCGTCAACCAAAGGTCTTTGGGTAGATTCTTCGCCTTCCGGCTGGACAAGCTGGGCAAGTACTACACTTGTCAACGCGTTCAATTCTTCAGAAACAGTAACGGTCCAAGCAGATGGTCGCGTATATCTTTCGGCACCAGCCCGCGGATATGCCGTGTATGTTAAACAAAGCGAATACGTAGCCTTCAGTGATCCGGGTGTTCGGGTAGGCCAGGCGGAGACCATTGACCTGCAAGAACAATACGGAGAACCTGAATTCCAGATTTTTGCCAACCCGGTAAAGGACAAAGTTCAGGTGAATGTGGGTACACCGCTTAATCAGCCGGTAAGCATCGAATTCTTTTCCGCTACCGGTGCCCGGATTATCGGTCGTCAGGCAAGAACAAACGAAACACTGGAGTTTGATTTAACATCGCATCCAAGCGGCATGTACATTGTTCGGGCTACGATTGCCGGAAGAACCCACACGCGAAAAGTAATCAAGGAATAGAACGTACTTCATCACCGTCATGTAGAGCGAAGCGAGACATCCCCGAAAGGAGATTCTTCGCTTCGCTCAGAATGACGCACACATATTATCCGCGAAGTTTATCAAGCAGGCGATTCAGTTCCTGCGCATCCTGACGACTAAGATTTTTCATTGTCTTCATCCAGTCATCGGTTGTCTTGTCGATTTTTGTTAACAGTGATAAACCCTTATCGGTGATGATGATGTCGACCTGCCTGCGATTGGTTTCACAAATTTCACGTTTCACTAAACCTTTCTGACGAAGTTTCTCCACAAGCCTTGTCGCATTACTGCTCTTATCAAGCATACGCGAAGTGACTTCCGTTAGCATCAACGGCTTCGGATGGCTACCCCGCAAAATGCGGAGAACATTGTATTGCTCGGGTGTAATCTCAAACGGCTTAAACCGCAGCGCATTAAGATTATGCAGCCAGCTGCCTGTAAACAAAATGTTGACAGCCATCTTATGGTGTTCGTTTTCAAATTTGTCCTGGCGGATATCGTCTTCGAGCGCCATGCGTACGGCTTTTTTTGGATAACGTAAAAGTACCGACAATAGTTGTAGATACAATGTTTGTAACAGAGCGCATACTTATCTTTGATTATGGTAACGCTGACATGCCGGATCGAGAAAGCTCCTGACAAAGGCGGCTGGAGTTACATCATCATTGACAAGAAAAACGCCCAAAAGCTAAAGCCAGACACGCGTACCTCGTTTCGGGTGAAAGGAACGCTCGATCAGCATCCCATTCAGAAAACTTCCTTGCTGCCTGTGCGTGACGGAAGGTTCATGTTGCCGATTAATGCATCCATCCGTAAAGCCACCGGGAAAAAAGCAGGCGACAAAATTATTGTATCGCTGGAACCCGATGAACGCAAAATCGTCCTGTCGGCCGACCTGTTGAAATGCCTGAAAGACGATCCGGAAGCAAAGAAATTTTTCAAGTCACTGCCGGGATCCCATCAAAAGTATTACAGCAAATGGATTGAGAGTGCCAAGACTGCGAACACAAAAGCAAAACGCATCGCATTCTGTTTAAAGGCTTTCAATAGCAAGATGCATTTTGCTGAAATGATGAAAGAGTACAAAAACTTCGAGGGTTAGCGAAGTTTCTCCTGAAGCTTTTTTGGAAGCCTGGCTTTCACCAGCTCGTACGATTGACGGATGAAATGCGTCAGTTCTTTTTTAGAAATTTTTGATGACGAGTCGATCAGCACCCATTTGTTTCGGGCCATGTAAGGGGCAGGCGTGAATCCGGTTCGTTCAATCAGCTCATCAAATTCTTCATCGGTAACTTTTAATGAAACCTTCGAGCCATCATCCAGTCCGGTTACGCAAAACATTTTCTCCGCAATGCAAAAACACAAGTCATTTCCCCACTTGATGTCTTCTGTAACATGCGGAAGTTTACCGGCAATTTCGCGGATGAGGTCCAGGGTCATTTCTTTGCATTTGTTTTTTTGGCAATTCGCTTCTTCCCTGTATCGCTAATCGCTGAACTGCGTTTCATGACTTTTATATTTTCCGCTTTGCGGAACCGGAGCGCGCTCCAGTCTTCATCAATCGCAACCATGCGCACAGGTTCGTAGCCAGCCTTACCCAGTTCAGTCCAGCCGTTATCGCGGTTAAACTCGCACGTATATTTTTTTGAAGTGCCTTTCGGATACGCCAGCCACACCACTGCATCGCCTTCCGCCAGTGTCGCTATTTTTTTAGCGAACTCATCTACTTCTTTCTGTTTCGTAACAAACGCCAGGAAGAATTCGAACGCTTTCACTCCGGAAAACGAAGTCTTGACACTTGCCAGTCCCGCCATCTCGTCCACGTCCTTTTTAAAACTTGCAGGAGCGTTGATGATATGGAGCTGCTTTTGCGCTTTGTAGTTTAGTTTTTTGAAGATGGGATTCATACCGGATTATCTCCGGCCAAAGGTATAGAAAATAAAAAACCCCGGAGATTCCGGGGTTTTGTGGGAGCTGAGGGGTTCGAACCCCCGACCCTCTGCTTGTAAGGCAGATGCTCTGAACCAGCTGAGCTAAGCTCCCATGTTTTGGGAGTGCAAATGTAATAGAGATTTCTTTTTATACAAAAATCTTTCAAAAAATGCCCCGGGAAAGGTTTACTGTCCCTGGAACAATATTGAACCAAATGATTGGTTCAGATTTTGTCGCGTATCTTTGACAAAGCCATTTTTTAAACTTGAGGATCGTTAAGAAAATACTCCTGTATACCGGGCTGAGCTTGCTGGTGATTGTTGTTTCACTGGCATTATCCGCATTCCTGTTTAAAGACAAGATCATCCGAAATTTTATCGAGGCGATTAACAAAGACCTCAACACGAAGGTTACGGTCGGGAAGTTCGATGTTTCGGTGTTCCAGAAATTCCCGCAGCTGTCGATTGTGCTGACCGAGGTTTATGTGGAAGACAGTCATGCCGGGCAATATCCGTTGCTTACGGCCGACCAGGTTTCTTTTCAGCTCAACCCGATTGAAGTCTACCGGGGCAAGTACAATATCAAAGGTCTTGAAATCGAAAACAGCGAAACCAATCTCAAGATCAACCGGAAGGGTGAAAATAATTATACCATTGTCCGGGAAACCGGTGAACAAAAACGCTCGGGAGAATCCGTCGGGTTCGAATTGAAAAACATTCAGTTAAAAAATGCGCTCGTTCGGTATGTCGATCTGAAAAATGATGAAGACCTGATCTTTCATACCGAAAAATTATCAGCGTCTATTCAGTCTTCCGGAAGCCGATACATTATTGAAGCAGCAGGGCAGCTCACCACGCAAAAAATCCGGATAGAACGAACCTCTCTGCTGGAAGGAAAATCGTTTGACATTACCACAACGCTGGAATACGATGACGAAAAAGATGCACTGAAAATTGAACCCTCTTTTATTATTCTGAAAGGATCGGAGTTTGCGGTCAACGGAACATACCACTGGCAACAAACGCCCGAGATCGATCTGACCATCCAGGGTAAAGACACCAACATTCAAACTCTTCTTTCCCTGCTACCGGAAACTGCATCAAAAGAATTTTTAAAGTACCAGAGCAGAGGTGAAACGTATTTCACGGCTGAGCTGAAAGGCCAGATTACCGCTACTAAAAATCCCGGGCTATCGGTTGAGTTTGGCTTGCGCGATGCAACTATCTTTCATCCGGACACGAAAGCACAAATTGATCATGCCAACGTAGAAGGTTCATTCGCGAGCAGCAACCTCGCAGATTTGAGTAAAGCTTCGCTGAGTTTGAAAAATATGACAGGAACACTGAACGGGGAAAACTTCGAGGCTAACTTGGTGGTACAAAACTTCATTGACTCCGATGTAATCCTGAAATTCAAAGGCAAGCTTGATGCAGCATCATTGCTTGGATTCTATCCGGTCGAGAACATTCAAAATGTACATGGTTCACTGCTGACTGATTTTTCATTCGAAGGAAAGATGTCGTGGCTCAAAAGCAGGAGCACCGCACAAAAGGCTACAACAAACGGAACGATCGAGTTGCAGAACCTGAATTTTGTGTACGGTGAAAGTAAACTCCCGGTGAACGATCTTAATGGCTCGTTGCAGTTCAGCAACAATGACCTTGCATTAAGCAACGTGTCGCTGAAAGCAGGTAACAGTGATTTTGTGGTTAATGGCTTCTTTAAAAATATTATCACGTTTCTGTTGTTCGAGAATCAGCCGATTGGCATCGAAGCGGATTTAAAATCGGATTTTATCGATGCCGATCAATTGTTTGCAATCGGCTTCACATCGCAGAAAAGCAAGAACGATGATTACCAATTCAGCATTTCACCTAATCTCAATCTGAATTTCAATTGTGAAGTTAAGTCGCTGCGATATCAGCGGTTTACCGCCCATAAACTGAAAGGTGACCTGCTGGTGAAAGATGAAGTGGCTGTTTCGAGAAATACTCAACTTAAAACGATGGGTGGTGATCTTAGTTTCTCAGCCATCGTAGACGCCAAAAATCACAAAGCGATTGACGTACTCACGTCCGCCAAACTCAACGGCATTTACCTCGACAGTGCATTCTACGTATTTAAAAATTTCGACCAGGATTTTATCGAAGACAGGCACCTGAAAGGTCAGGTTACGGCAGACGTTAGCGTAGAGATGTCATTGAATGAAAAGCTCAAGCTGTTCCAGGAAACGTTGATTGCCGATATCAGTATGATGATCAAAAATGGTGAGCTCAATAACTTTGAACCGCTGAAAGCACTTAATAAATACCTTGATGATGAAGGATTAAGTCATTTGCGTTTTGCCGATCTGAAGAACGACATCCATATCGAAAAGAAAACGATTTACATTCCGCAGATGCAGGTAGCAAGCAATGTAACGGCCATTCAGATCAGCGGTACGCACACGTTCGATCAGCATATTGACTATCGGTTAATCACTCCGCTCCGTTCCAAACGGAAAATTGATATCAACGAAGCTGCGCAAGCCCTCGAAGAAAATAATGGCCAGTTGAAATTATTCCTGAAGATTACCGGCACAACCGACAACTACAAAGTCCAGTACGACACAGAGGCTTTCCGCAAAAAGCTCGCGAGTGAATTGAAAAAAGAAGTTCAGGAACTAAAAGATGCCTTTAAAACCAAAGGCAAACAGAAGCAAAAAGAACTGGAACTTGAAAAAGATGATTACTTCGATTGGGACAATTAAGCGATCGCGTCTTTGAGGAAATCGTTCAGCGGCTTGGCTGTTTTGTACGTATCGATAACCGTCTTCATAAAATTTTTGCTCTTTACCTCCTCATCCGTAAAGTTGTGCGACACCACAAAACTCTTTAAGCGAAGCCAGTCGGCCAGCGGGTGATCTTTTTCGTAACCTTTCGGAGTATTTTTTAATGCGTATTCGGTTTCAAATGCACCGTACATTTTTTTGAACTTTTTATCGTTCATGATTTTCTTCAACGCGTCACCGTTGTAATCGATCTCCTGCCGGATTTTTGCCAACGGCTCGGGTTGCGGCATCCACAGACCGGCCGCTACAAAACTTTTGTTACCGGGTTGAATGTGCACGTAAACGCCAGGCTCATCAACCATTTTACCGCGGGGCGAAATGCCGGCACTCATATTACTCTTATATGGAGCCTTGTTTTTGCTGAAACGTACATCGCGGTAGATGCGAAACGTGATTTTTTTAGGATCAAGTCCGGCCAGCGATTGATCAAAGTCAGTCAGGTCGTGCAGCAGTTTTGAAACGAACTGATCGAACTGATCTTTGGCTTCCAGGTATTTGCCTTTGTTCTTCTCGAACCATGCCCGGTCGTTGTTCTTCGACAGGTCCTTCAAAAACTTCAAAATGATGTTAAAATCCGTGCTCATAACGCTCAAAGTAAATAACAAAAGACGAGCGAATAAAATTTAACGCAGCATTTGACTGGGGTAAACTTTGGTCGTATCATGGTAAATGCCTGAACCGATAACCCCCGAACTGATCCAGGAAGCTGCCCGCGGCAGCCAGCAGGCTTTTCGGGCCATTGTTGAGGCAAATCAACGATTTGTGTATGCCGTGGCTTTCCGGTTTGTGCATGATCAGCATGAGGCGGAAGACATCACGCAGGATGTTTTTGTTAGGCTCTGGAAGAATTTACATGTATACAACGCTGAAGTTAAACTCACGACATGGTTGTATAAAATAGTAACAAACCGATGCCTGGATTTTCTGAAGTCTCGGCACGGACGACATCGAAACAATAAAGTTGATCTTTCATTACAACTCAACGTGAACAGTACTTCAACACCGGAAACCGATCTTCACCGGCAAGAATTAACCACGTTAGTTTACGCTGCCGCGGATGAGCTGACGCCCAAACAAAAAGCGGTATTTATTCTGCGCGATCTGGAAGGATTAACATCCGATGAGGTTTGTGAAACATTATCGATGACAGCCGGCAACGTAAAAAGTAATTTGTTTCACGCGCGCCAAAAGATTGCTGAAAAATTGAAGAACAAATATCAAACAACTGATAAATCATTTTTATGACGTGCAAAGATTTAGAAGCAGACATTTATTTGTACTCAGAACTTTCGGGTGCTGAACAGAAGCGTGTTGATGCGCATGTTCAGGAATGTAAAACTTGCCGTGAACTGTTTGAGTTGGCAAAGGCAACGCAAGTTCTGACAACCCATGTTGGCACTGTGAAACCCGAACCTGCTAATCACAGCCGATTGACCAGCAATATCATGCAGGCGGTTGCAAATAAACCTGCGAAAGCAAGTTCCTGGATCTATGTCCCATTTTTTAAATACGCCATGATGGCGGCTTCGCTTGCACTGATTGTGTTATTTGGTGCGGAACAGATGCAACAGCCTGGATTTACTAAACGAATGCCTGTCGCGGGTTCTGTCGTTCTTGAGTCGGCCTCTATTTCAGAGACTTTTTTAAAGAGAAAAGATAAGTCCGAGAATAAGCCCTCGCTTTACGCGTGCGCGAAGTCTGGCGCGTGCGATAACATGTTCATTAAAAATTTTGTAAAGAAATCATTCTGATATGAAAAAGCTCCCCCTGTTAATCCTCAGTCTGCTGGTTATTATCACCCTTGCTTCGTGCGAGTTTGATGTGGCTACAGAAACCACCGTGTATCCGGACGGATCGCTCGACAAGACTATTGCCGTAGAGAAAACAGATTCAGCAAATTTCATTTTTAACGTCAGCAGCTGGGAAAGATCGATCATAAAAAAAGCACAAGAAGACACCGCCAAAACTGACTCTGTTCAGTATGATGCCTTCACAAGCTTTCACAAAAAGTTTGCATCCGCAGAAGATGCCAATGCTGACTTGTCGGTGGTGAGTGATACCATTCTTCAGGTCACCAGTAAATTCGAGAAGAAGTTCCGATGGTTTTACACATACATCACCTATTCGGAAACCTATCACAAGTTGAACAAGATGAAGCTTGATCCGGAAGACTACTTCACCCGGGAAGACTACGCCTTTATTGATCGCCTGCCGGCCGAAGGTCAGAAGATTGCAAAAGCCGATGAACTTTACCTAAATCTGCTTCACGATAAAATTTTTTCAAAGTATGGTGAGGACGTCATGCAAGAAGAGTTTTTCACCTTGGCCGGAATTGTGGTAACTGCCCAACCAGCACGCGACTCGCTGAAAAAGCATAAAACAGATTTGCGTGCTGCCTTGGAAAAACTTAATGATCGAGGAGGTGTAGATCAAAATAATATGTTACTGGCTGCGCTGGATAGCTTCAAAATTCCGATCGACCAAAGTAAGGTTGCCGAGTTTCAAATCGCCCAAAAGAAATTCTGGAAGAAGATCGGTTTTATTTCAACGGTGGATGATGGCAAGTTTGTAAACCGCATCAACCTCCCGTGGGATGTCGTTAACACAAATGCTGATTCCGTTTCCGGCAATACGTTGATTTGGAGTCCTCCAACGATCAAATTCTTATTAAAAGACTACACCATGTATGGCGAATGCCGCAGGCTCAACTGGTGGGCGGTGATTGTATCGCTGGGTATTATCGGGCTTACCGGGTATTTGTTCATCAGGAAACGCAATTAGGAGATCGGTCGCAAACAGATTGCTTCCGGAGTTCCTCCCTCGCAATCTCATTACAAAAAGTCAACTACAGTTTCCAATCCAATGCCTCTCGAAGCCTTAACCAACACCGTTGACTTCTGAATTGGGTTCTTTTTTAATTCTGAAATCAGGTCGTCTTTCTTTTCGAATAAAATCGCGTTTGGAAACTCTTGCTGCGCAGAATGCATCAGCTTCCCGCACAAATAAACCCGGTCGAAATTCTTTTGCTTCAGTAATCTTCCAATCGCGCGATGCTCAGCCTCAGCCTCCTCTTCCAGTTCAAACATGTCGCCTACAATCGCGACTTTCCTATCCACATTCATTGCTGCAAGATTTTCGATTGCTGCCGTCATTGAACTCGGGTTCGCATTGTACGCATCAAGAATAATCGTATTCGATCCTTTCTTCACAATCTGCGAACGCATATTGCCAGGCACATATTCAGCAACAGCCTGGTTCGCGAGTTTCTCATCCACGCCAAAAAATTTGCCTATGCAAAGCGCCACCGCAGCATTTTCGAAGTTGTAACCGCCTACGAGCTGCATCGTTATCTCATCTCCGTTTTCTGCTTTGATTTTCAAAAACGGATCAGATGCCAAAAGTTCGCAGTGATAGTAGTCGCCTTGCGAAGGATAAAACAACGGATTGCTGAAGCGCTTCGCCATGTTGCTCAGAATTTCATTTTTGGAGTTAATGAATACCTGACCGTTTGTCGTGATTAAATGCTGATACAACTCTGACTTCCCGCGGATAATATTTTCAAATCCGCCAAACGTACCGATGTGGGCTTTGCCGATGTTGGTAATAAACCCATGTGTCGGATTCGCGATAGACGATAACAATGCAATTTCCCCGACATGGTTTGCCCCCATCTCGATAATCGCCAACTCTATCGAATCATCTATCGACAGAATCGTTAACGGAACTCCAATATGGTTGTTAAGATTTCCTTTCGTGGCGAACGTTTTGAACTTCTTACTCAATACTGCATTAATCAGTTCTTTGCTGGTGGTTTTTCCGTTCGACCCCGTTAAACCCACAACCGGAATTTTCAACTGGTCGCGGTGGTGGCGGGCCAACTTCTGCAATGCTTCAAGTGAATTGTCAACCAAAAAGTACCGATCGTCAATAGCATACTTTGCCTCGTCAACCACAACTGCACTTGCTCCTTTGGCAAGCGCTTCGGCCGCAAACTCGTTTGCGTTAAACTTGTCGCCTTTCAGTGCAAAGAAAACCGAACCCGGTAAAATCTGCCGCGTATCAGTCGAGACCTTCCCCGACTCACGGTATTTCCGATATAATTTCTCGATATCCATCATTATCTTACCCGCCAAGATAACAGCTACACACGGGGCAGCGTTATCTGTTTGTAAAAATAATTTGATGCGCGCGCTGGTTTTATTTTTGTTAATTCTCCCCGCCCTGACCTGCGCACAGTTCCGCTATGAGCTCGATCAGTCAATACCTGTTACCGGTGCAGGCAACCTTACGCTAAAATACCCGTGGAGTGGCGGACTTAATGCTACGCAAATCAGTACGATGGATCTGAATCACGATGCCAAAGAAGACCTCGTGATTTTTGAGCGCATGGGCGATCTGGTGTTAACATTTTTGCAGCAGGATGGCGAATACGTTCACGCCCCTGAATATGAAGTTCTTTTCCCGGAAGGTATTACCAACTGGCTGTTGCTTCGCGACTTCAACAACGATGGTCTGAAAGACATTTTCACAGGCGATGCGCTGGGTGTTAAAGTTTATGTCAACAAAACTCTGGCTGGAGGAACATTAACCTGGCAACCATTTCTTTTTTTCAATGGCACTTCAAAAGGTCCGTTACTGCTCACCAAAAAAACTTCGAAGGTCCCGTTGCAAATGACCTATGATGATCTGCCTTCTATCGCTGACGCGGATGGTGATGGCGACCTCGACATCTTCAGCATGGATTTTCCGGGTGCATCAAGAATAGAATATCATAGAAACTTCAGTGTAGAGCGCTACGGAACGCGCGACTCCCTGGACTTTGAACGGGTAAGCACAAGCTGGGCGGGCGTACGTGAATGCGCATGTGGTGTATTTGCATTTAATAATGGATCATGCCCGACAAGCGGAAAGGAAAATCACGCAGGCGGAAAAAGTTTATTCGCGCTGGATGCTGATAACGATGGCGATACCGACATGCTGTTTGCGGAAGCGGAGTGTGACCAGCTTTTTCTTTTTGAAAATGAAAGCGGAGATAGTAATCCCGCGAATGCTGTGGTGAATACTGCCGTAGCCTACCCGGAAACATTCAGCATGGTAAACTATCCATCACCCTACAGCGAAGATTTGGATTTTGATGGTGTTCGTGATCTGGTGATTTCACCAAATTTATTTTTCCGTGAATTCAATGAAACAGATTTTCAACAATCGGTGTGGTTTTATAAAAATACAGGCACAAACATTCTGCCTTCTTACTCTTCCGTAAACAAGACTTTTTTACAGGGTGATATGATCGATGTCGGGGATAACGCTGTTCCCGCATTTTTTGATATTGATAATGATGGCGATCAGGATTTATTAATCGGGTGTTACATCAACCACGACTACGGTGCAGCATCGGTTTACTTTTTCGAGAATACCGGAACATCAACGGAACCCCACTTTGAATTTGTGACGGACGACTATCGATCCCTAAGCATGCTCAATCACGTAAACATCAAACCGAAGTTTGCCGACATGAACGGTGATGCGAAAAAGGATCTTGTCTTCACGGCACAAACCGGAACTGTTACGCAGCTTTACTACATCGTTAATTCCGGAACTACCCAAGCTGATTTTTCGGGAAGCGTTACCGCAACAGGTTTTACGGTGCTGTGGCGTGAAGAGAATATTACTCCCGCGGATGTTAACCAGGATGGACTTACCGATTTGATTGTAGGCCGACTGAACGGAGCGCTTGATTACTGGAAGAACACCGGCACACCACAGTCACCGACATTTACACTGGAACAAGCCAATTATCTTAGTCTTACATCAAGTGTATTGCGTCAAAATCCTTCGGTGGCTATCGGTGATTTAAATAATGATGGCAAAGATGATCTTATCTATGGCGACCAAACCGGAAAAATTACGCTGATCAGCAAGTATCGCGAGGTAGCCGATGCATCCGGAAGTATTACCGACATTGTTTACAACAGCACGCTGGATGAATACATGGCGCAAAACCTGGGTGGAAGAATCTGGCCGACCATCACCAACCTCTACGGCTTTCCGAAGCCTGAGATTGTTACCGGAAACATTCTGGGGGGACTGCACATTTTAAAAAACCGGTTCCCGACCACGGGCCTTCCCGAAGAAACTGCCGGGCCGGTAATCAGTGTTTATCCAAACCCGTTACCGGCCTCACAAAATCTGACCGTGTCTGCCGATGCAGCAGGAAGTTTCCGGATTTTCACGGTGCTGGGGCAGCCGGCCGGAGAGCCGGTGGAATTCACAGCCGGGCAGCCTGTTCAGGTGTCAGTTGATCAGCTGAAGGGTGTATACGTGGTCAAATTCAGTATCCGCGGAAAAACCTACAGCCGGAAAATCGTAATTCGCTGACCAGAAAGGGGATTTGAGCCTAAATCTCTACGGTTATTTTAAGGTTGCGTTTGGATAATTGGGGTCGTTTTCCCGATATTTGCAGTCCCTTTTTAAGGGGTAAACAGTATTTGAGTATGGCCAGAGTTTGTGAAATCACCGGAAAAAGACCGCAGGTTGGAAATAACGTTTCGCATGCAAACAACAAGA
>JAEUUI010000022.1 GCA_016786585.1 Cyclobacteriaceae bacterium | reverse complement strand
GGGTCGTTTTCCCGATATTTGCAGTCCCTTTTTAAGGGGTAAACAGTATTTGAGTATGGCCAGAGTTTGTGAAATCACCGGAAAAAGACCGCAGGTTGGAAATAACGTTTCGCATGCAAACAACAAGACGAAGCGCAGATTTTACCCTAACCTTCAGAAAAAGCGTTTTTTCATCCCTGAGGAAGATCGTTGGGTGACATTGAAAGTGTCTACCAAGGCGATCAAGACCATCAACAAGCATGGCATTTCAGCCGTTTTGAAAGAAGCGAAAGCAAAAGGAATGTTTGCTTAATCCATAAACAGTAAGGAATCATGGCAAGAAGTAAGAACAGAATTCAGGTGATTTTAGAGTGCACAGAGCACAAAGCGACCGGCCTGCCAGGCATGAGCCGTTACATCACCAAGAAAAACCGCAAGAATACAACTGAGCGTTTAGAGCTTAAGAAGTACAACCCGGTATTGAAAAAAATGACCGTTCACAAAGAAATTAAATAACCATGGCAAAGAAAGTAGTTGCATCGTTAAAGAAAACTGACGGAAAGAGCTTTGCGAAAGTGATCCGTGCCGTGAAGTCTGAAAAAACAGGCGCTTATACCTTCCGGGAAGAAATCGTTCCGGCTGACCTTGTAAAAGAGGTTCTGGCGAAGAAATAAGCTCACGAAAAAGTTTAGTTATGAAAGTCCCCGAGCGGGACTTTTTTTGTTTTAATACATTGTTCACTAAGTTGTACCCATGGCATTTTTAGGCGGATTATTCTCGAAAGAAAACAAGGAATCACTCGACAAGGGTTTGCAAAAAACCAGCGAGAGCTTTTTCGGAAAGCTCGGAAAAGCGCTGGTGGGTAAGTCCACGGTGGATGACGAGGTACTCGACAACCTCGAGGAGATTCTGGTTTCTTCAGACGTGGGTGTGGAAACAACGCTTAAGATTATTGAGCGCATCCAGGCCCGCGTTGCAAAAGACAAATACCTGGGCGCAGCCGAACTCGATCGGATATTGAAGGAAGAGATTGCCGCGCTGCTTTCAGAAAATCATTCGGAAGACCTGAAAGACTTTACGCTAACCGGTGTTAAAAAGCCGTATGTGATTATGGTGGTGGGCGTGAACGGAGTTGGCAAAACAACAACCATCGGCAAGCTTTCGGCTCAGTTTAAAAACGCAGGCAATAAAGTCGTGCTCGGTGCAGCCGATACCTTTCGCGCGGCAGCGGTCGATCAGCTTAAACTTTGGGGCGAGCGCGTAGGCGTTCCGGTTATCAATAAAGGAATGAACACCGATCCTTCTGCCGTTGCGTTTGAAGCCGTGAAAGAAGGGGTTGAGCAAAATGCAGACGTAATCATCATCGACACAGCAGGAAGGCTTCACACGAAAGTGAATCTGATGGAAGAGCTTTCCAAGATCAAGCGTGTGATGCAAAAGGTTATTGCCGATGCTCCGCATGAAGTACTGTTAGTGCTTGACGGAAGTACCGGCCAGAATGCAGTGATTCAGGCGCGTGAATTTACCAAAGCAACCGATGTAACCGCGTTAGCGATCACCAAGCTTGACGGAACCGCAAAGGGCGGAGTTGTGATTGGAATTTCTGATGAATTCAGGATTCCGGTAAAATACATTGGGGTTGGCGAAAAGGTTAATGACCTGCAGGTATTCAACAAAACTGCTTTTGTTGATTCGCTCTTCAAGAAGGTATAGTCTCCCAATTCTGTCCTACTCGATCTTTTTCAGAATCTTCGAAACCAGTTTTTCATTCCTGACAGGAATGCGAAAGATGATGTAGTAGTTAAATCCCCATGTGTGTTCGTCATAGGTTTTTCCGTAACCCGGAACATCGTGTGGAATGAATCCTCTTGGCGCATCTGTTTTTAGCCAGAATTTATACCGGGCAGTATAACCCATCCAGAACAGTCCGAACATACGCACCTTTAAGCCCGTGGTAAGTTCTGTCCAGTTTGCACGTACGCCTGTGTTTGCATACGAGTCCGTGCGGGTTCCCCAAACATCGTCTTCGGAAGTAATCGTCAGGTTCTCAGAAAATTTACTGTGTCCGTACCGGGCTCCGATAAAAAACATGTTTTTATCAGGATCTTTCTTCAGAAAATTAACGTCAACACCAACCCGAAAATAATTGCCGTGGTTGGTGTACTCTTCCATATCAGTTTTCAGGTCACGCTCCCATCTCCCGATATCTACATTCAAATAATACCGGTAGAAATCAATGTCTCCATTCAATTCCAGTCCTTTGAATTTGCTATCGGTAAACGTGCGGATCGGTGGAATAATATCTGCTGCCACACGGATAGCAGTGGGAACGAAGCGCAATTTGTTATTAATCAGCGTATCGAGTTTTTCCAGATCACTTTTATCCTGCGCCATAACCAGCGCAGGAATCAGCACGAGCAATATGTTAATTAAATATCTCAATGTTTGTAAAGCGTCCTTTGTCAAGGTTCTTCCGAACCACATTAACCGTGTTAAATGATGTTTCGAGCACTTCTAAATCGTATTGAAGACGTTCACTTCCGCATTCTTCCGAAACGAATCTCACTTCTGTTTTGTAACCCACCGTAAGCGTTTTGGTCAAGCCGCTCTTGAAGTCATTGAATGTAAACGTAGTTTCTTCCGCATATGGGTCGATTGTTACTACAACTTTAGACCTGAGCGTGTCCCGCTCATCCGGATCTTGCAGATAAAATACAGCGTTGGTTCCTGCCGCTTCAATATTCATGAACGTCACCGTATCGGTGACAGCTTCACCTTCCACAAATTTCTTGAATTCGATGACCAAGGCATTGTCTGCCCCGCGTAAACAAATACCGTTATCCAGACACGAGCCCCCCAACACGAGGAGAAAAATCATTAATACCCAACAGGCTCTTTGCATCGGCCGTAAAGATAAGTTTTGCTGTGCAAGGCAAAATCTGTACCCCGTTTATTTTTAGTAAATTTGCGGTTCGAAGCGGGGATTTGACGTGAAAACAAAGGGAAACAATAAGACCAAGGTAAATATCGTAACGCTGGGGTGTTCTAAAAACCTGGTAGATTCGGAAGTATTGCTTACGCAGCTGCGGGGCAACGGTATTGACGCGGTACATGAATCGGAAAAGGACGATGCCAATGTGGTTGTCATTAATACATGCGGCTTCATTGATAATGCCAAGCAGGAGTCGATCGACACCATTTTACGATACGTAGATGCGAAGGAAGAGGGGATTGTAGATAAGGTCTACGTGACGGGTTGTCTTTCGGAACGTTATCGCACAGACCTGGAAAAAGAAATCCCGGATGTTGATGCGTGGTTCGGTACCCGCGACCTGTCGAAAATACTGAAAACATTCCGGGCCGATTATAAGCATGAACTTGTTGGCGAACGCATCCTGACAAACCCAAGTCATTACGCGTACTTGAAAATTTCAGAAGGTTGTGATCGTCCGTGTTCATTCTGCGCAATTCCCTTGATGCGTGGCAAGCATGTTTCGCGACCAATTGAGGAATTGGTAAAAGAAGCGAAGAATCTTGCCAAAGGCGGAACAAAAGAGTTGTTGCTGATCGCACAGGATTCAACGTACTACGGATTGGATCTTTACAAGAAAAGAAACCTGGCCGACCTCATGCGTAATCTTTCAGACGTAGAAGGAATCGAATGGATCAGGTTGCATTATGCTTTTCCGGCAGGCTTCCCAATGGATGTTTTGGATGTGATGGCTGAGCGCCCGAACATTTGTAAATACCTCGACATTCCGTTACAGCATGGTTCAACGAACATGCTGAAGATTATGCGCAGAGGTATTACACGCGAGAAAACCGAAGAGCTGATTCACACAATTCGTGAAAAGGTTCCGGGTATTGCCATCCGCACAACAATGATTGCCGGCCATCCAGGGGAAACAGAAGCGGAGTTCCAGGAGATGATGACGTTCATCGAAAAGATGCGTTTCGAACGCCTTGGTGTTTTTGGTTATTCACACGAAGAAAATACACACGCGTATTCGTTGCCGGATGATGTTCCTGCAGAGGTGAAGCAGGAGCGAATCGATGCTGTGATGGAGCTCCAGCAGGGCATTTCTTTGGAATTGAATCAGGCAAAAATTGGAAGCATTCAGAAGGTAATAATCGACCGGAAAGAGGGCGGTGAATTTTTAGGTCGCACGGAGTTCGATTCACCGGAAGTTGACAACGAAGTGATTCTGGATGGACAGAAAAACTACCTGAGAATTGGTGATTTTGTTAATGTAAACATAACGCACGCCACCGAGTTTGACCTGTCGGGTGACGTTGTGTAATTTGAGGAACTTTATTGCGTAATTGCCGTTATCGGTATAGCAACGCAAAACCTTAGCCCGGCTGATATGCAGGTTCAGAAGATTAACTTCCCTGACACAAATTCTTTTACAAGTTTCTTTCTCGATTACATTGGAAAGAATGATCAGCTTAAAAAATTTTATAGTCGTTTTCCGGAGGCCGGTAACTTCAACGACCAGATAAAAGAGAAAGCAGCTTCGTTCCCTAAACAGAACCGCCAGGTTTTAGTCACAGCACTTCAGGATCAATACAAAAATGTTACCATCAGCGATTCGGTTAAAAGTAACATTGCATCGCTGGGTCATGAAAAAACATTTACGGTAACGACCGGGCATCAGCTAAACATTTTTACGGGACCGCTTTACTTCATCTACAAAATTGTAACGGTAATTAACGCCTGTAAACAATTGAAGAAAGCATATCCCGAATACAACTTTGTTCCGGTTTACTGGATGGCCAGTGAAGATCACGACTTTGACGAGATCAAATATTTCAAGCTGAACGGTAAAAAGTACACTTGGGAAAGCAAGCAGTCCGGTGCGGTAGGCCGCTTTAACCCAAAAGAGCTTGAGAACTTATTAAAAGAGTTACCGGATGGTCTTTCAATTTTTAAGCAAGCGTATTTAAAAAACAAGACCCTGAGCGATGCCGTTCGCTCTTATGTAAATGAATTGTTTGGACACGAGGGCGTTGTGGTGATAGATGCCGATTCGAAGGCGCTCAAGTCACTTTTCAAAAACGTAATCCGAGAAGATGTTATCAATCATACTCCGCAAAAACTGGTCGATGGGACAAATGCGGAGCTTGAGAAATTAGGGTATGATCCACAGGTTCACAGTCGTGAGATTAATTTCTTCTATCTCGAGAATAATCTTCGCGCGCGGATTGAACAGGATAAAGATATTTATCGCGTAGTTGATACAACGCTGTCTTTCTCCAAACAGGAGATTGAAGAGATGATCGAAAACTCGCCCGAGAAATTTAGTCCGAATGTAATTCTGCGGCCTGTTTACCAGGAGATCATTCTTCCGAACCTGGCATACGTAGGCGGCCCATCTGAGTTGGTTTACTGGTTGCAACTGAAAAACGTATTCAGCAAGTTTAGTATTCCGTTTCCGGTTTTAATGCCGCGCAATTTTGCGATGGTGATGGATGCCCCGGCTGTGCGGAAGTTTGAAAAGACCGGCCTTGAATTGAAAGATCTGTTCTTTGAAAAGAACTATCTCTTCAATCATTACGCAATCAAATTTTCGAGAAACAAAATCAGGCTGAACGGAGAGAAGGAAACAATTCAAAGTTATTTCCAAACCATCCGCCAGCAGGCAGAAGCGTTTGATAAAACCCTCGGGCCGATGGTAGCAGCAGAAACACAACGCGCGATCAAAAGCCTCGAAAAGATCGAACATAAAATGCTTCGGTCTGAAAAACGTTTTCAATCCGACAAACTCCGGCAAGTAGAAGCAGTAAAGGATGCGTTGTTTCCGAATGGAAGTTTACAGGAACGCACCGACAATTTTTTGAATTTTTATTTACAGGATTCGAAATTCATTGAGAAATTAATCTCGCATTTTGACCCGTTTGATTTCCGGTTCAATGTACTGATTGATCGTCAATAATATTGTATCTTTGGTTATGCGCGCAAACTATAAAGAAATTCTGGAACTTAGTGCAGCTGAAAAAATCCTGTTAGTTGAAGAAATTTGGGATAGTATAGTTTCTGAAAATGCTCCAGAAGCCACCTCCTTAACAAACTCCCAAAAAGATGAGTTAATCCGGAGACTTAATCTACACAAGACAGGCCAAACAAAATCATTTTCGTGGCACGAGGTTAAATCATCGTTGAAAAAATAACATGATTTACACGCTGAAATTTACTCAAGCAGCCAAACTTGATGTTCAGGAAGCGTGGGTTTGGTATGAGGAAAAGCAATCCGGATTGGGCGATGATTTTATCTTAAGTATCGAAACAATTGTTACGGAAATAACACGCAATCCGCTTCTGTTCGCGCGTAAGTTTAACGATCTGCACATTGCTCCGCTGAGGCGCTTCCCTTACAAAGTAATTTATGCGGTAGAGGAAGGTGAAGTAATCGTTATTGCTGTCTTCCACACCAGCAGAAATCCGACACTATGGCAAGAACGAGCTGATGACTAAACAAGAACTTCGAAAACTCTATCGTCAAAAACGCACTGCTCTTTCCGAAGCAGAATACGGACAACTCAACTTTCAACTTTACCAAAATTTTTTCAGCACGATCGATCTTTCATTCGTACACGTTTTACATACATTTCTTCCTATTGTTAAAAAAAAGGAAGTTGATACGTGGCTGATACTCGACCGCATCAGGCGTGAATTTCCCCATATCCGAATTTCGATTCCGAAAGTGAATTCACAGACGGGTGTGTTCGACAGCTTTTATTTCGAAGGATTGCATCAGCTTGCACTCAACGAATGGGGAATTCAGGAGCCAAAACAAGGCATTCCCACCGAACCAGAAAAAGTAGATTTGGTTCTCATTCCGCTACTTGCTTATGATAAAAAAGGGCATCGTGTGGGATACGGAAAAGGTTTTTACGACAAATTTCTTTCAACCTGTCGCAGCGACTGTAAAAAAATAGGACTGTCGCTTTTTGATGCGGAAGAAACCATCAGCGATGCAAACCAGCTTGACATAAAACTGGATCTCTGCATCACCCCCACTCAGGTAATTCAATTTAATACCTAACCCGTTACCCTGGCCTTTATCTTTTTAAGATTTGGGTAGTTAAACAATACCAGCGCCACGAGAATAATTGCATATCCCACAATTTGCAATTGCGTTACGGTTTCATGAAAAATCACGAAGGCAATTACAAAATTCATGAGTGGATTGATGTACAGCAAAATGCCAACCGTGGTGGAATTGATACGATTTAGGGCAAACAAGTTCAAGAACAATGGCAATACTGTAAAGACACCGGCTACAATCGCAATCATTCCATAAAAGAATGGGGCATTGGGGGCTGTTTTCACCAGCAACGGATAAGCACACGACAATACAACAAAAGCAAATGAAATTTGTACGGCAAGAATTACCAGGCGGTCGAAGCCAAAGTTTCTGCGTTGCGAGACAAGGTAAAGGGCGTATGAAATTGCTACTGCGAAACTGTAACCAAGTTCCAGAACGGAGTTCAACCCCAGCAACACGCAGCTCACCGTACACAGCAATACAGCAACCCATTGAAGTGAGGTCAATTTTTCTTTCAACAGAAAATTACCAAGCACGGCCGTGAGTACCGGGCAGATGAAATATGAGAACGAGGCAGTTTTGATGTTGATCGCGTTGATGACATAAATGAAAATCAGCCAGTTCACAATCAGCAAAGCCGCTCCACCCAGGGTGAGCGCAACCAATTGTTTTTTTTGTCGTGATGAAAAGGATTTAAAAAGCGCGATATCCTTCCGGATAGCGCTCTTCCTGAACACCAGCAGCGTGGTAAGCAAAATGATAACCGAGAATGTAATTCTGAAGTACAAAATCTCACCCGCTGAATAATCACTCAGTGCCCGTAAGGGAATCGAAAAAAATCCCCAGATGACAAAGGCCGAGATGGCGGCAGCATAGTGCTTTTGGTTATTCATAGCGGCCGCGAAGATAGAAAAAGCGTAATCGTAAATGAATGCATTCAGAATATCTTACGCAGTTTGCCCAGAAGGCTGTGCTTATGTGAGTATTATTCCGGCAGCGACCTGATTAATCTTTCCGGCATGAACAAGAGCAATACTATTCAGCGTGGTAGACGCTATTTCCGTTAAGGCCTCATTTGTGAAGAACGCCTGATGGCCGGTAACCAAAACGTTAGGGAAACTCATAAGCCGCTGGATCCGATCATCTTCAATAATACTGGCCGAAAGGTCTCTGAAAAACAGCTTCTCTTCCTGCTCGTAAACATCCAACCCGAAGTATCCAACCTTCCCTGATTTCAGGCCCTTAATCATATCATCGGTATTAATCAAGCCTCCTCTGCTGGTGTTGATAATCATAATGCCGGGTTTCATCATCGATAACGCAGCATCGTTAATCATGTAGTGGTTCTCCGATGTAAGTGGACAATGCAGCGAAATGACATCTGATTCACGGAGAAGTTGTTCGAAGCTGACGTATGAAAATCCGGGAGCATGGAAATTACTATCGGGGAATTTATCATAGGCGAACACGGTGCATCCAAAACCCAGCATGATTTTAATAAAGGCTTTGCCGATTTTGCCCGTTCCTATAACACCGATTTTCTTCCCGTGTAGATTGAATCCCAAAAGACCATCCAACGCAAAATTCTGTTCCCGCACACGGTTATAAGCCTTATGTATCTTTCGGTTCAGGGCAAGGATCATGGCAACAGCATGTTCGGCAACCGCTTCCGGTGAATATGCCGGTACTCGGCATACGTGAATGCCGTTTCGCTTTGCTGATTCCAGATCAACGTTATTGAACCCCGCACACCGAAGGGCAATCAGCTTAACGCCTTTTGCTCCCAGAATCGTAATTACTTCATCGGTAAGTTTATCGTTAACAAATACACATACGCAAAACGTATTTTCCTTAACCGCATTGACAATGTGCGGCCCCAGGTGCGTTTCAAAAAAAGTAAGATCAAACTGATATTGTTTGTTCAGTTCGCTAAAGAAAGTTTTGTCGTAGGGTTTGGCTGAAAAAAACGTGACGTTCATGTGTTTTCCGATAAGTCTTCAAATTTATCCCGCACAACACCCGGTAAACCTGACAAACGCCAGCTTTTGGAAAAACTTTTTACAGGAATTCTTAAACTTCAGGCTCCTGCTGACTCAGGCAGTGAAATGAACCCAGTCCCCAGATGATATCCGTGGAGTCGATTCCAATTACTTTCCGGTCATCAAAGCACTTTTGAAGAATATCCAGTGCGCGGTCATCATTTTTATCGCGGAAGGTGGGGACAACTACGTACTTGTTTGCGATGTAAAAATTCGCGTAGGAAGCCGGCAAACGCTGATCTTCATACACAACCGGAGCGGGCATCGGCAACTCTACAATGTTCATTTGTTTCCCGTTCTCCAGTCGCAGCGTTTTTAGCTCTTTCAGATTATCCTGAAGAATCTCATAGTTCTCATCGTTTTTGTTTTCCTCGATGATCGTTACAACCGTATCCTCATTCACAAAACGCGTAAGGTCATCGATGTGGCCATCGGTATCGTCACCGATAATTCCATCGCCCAGCCACAGAATATGATTCACACCGTAGTAATCAGTCAAATATTTTTCAATCTGCTCCTGGTTGAGGTGCGGATTACGATTCGGATTTAAAAGACAGGCGCGGGTTGTGAGCAGTGTACCCTTTCCGTTGAATTCTACCGATCCTCCTTCCATAACAATACCCGGTTCAACCACAGGAATGTTGTAATGCTTTGCAATTAATGTTGGAATCACATCATCAAGATCGAACGGAGGATATTTTCCGCCCCAGGCATTATAACCCCAGTCAACAATCATTTTCTTCTTCTCTTTCGGATTGATCAGAAAAGCCGGGCCGTGATCACGGCACCACGCATCATTTGTCGGGTGAATAAAGAACTGGATGTTACGCAGATCAGCTTCCGCTTCATTCAGGTATAGGGTAGCCATATGAATCATCGCATCATCCGCTACGTTGATATTAACACGTTCACCTTCCGCTACCCGTTTAATGAACTCAGCATACCGCGGATAGATGGTTGCGATCTTGCCAGGCCATGAAGCCTCCTTGTGCGGCCAGCTTAACCACGTTGCAGAATGTTTTGCGAATTCAGCAGGAAAGTAAAACCCTTGTTGTTTCGGAGTCATAGTTTGGTTTACAACGCTGGGAACTACTTAATCTTCGTCAATATACCGTTTGGTGATCGGCTGATACGAATCAATTCGTCTGTCGCGAAGAAATGGCCAGTGGGTTCTGTACCGGTCAGAAAGTGCCAAATCAATTTCTTCCACATGAACTTCTTCCGCTTCATGAGAGCCTTTGTAGATCACGCTTCCGAATGGATTAGCAATGAATGACCCACCCCAGAATTTCATAGCGCCTTCCTGCTCAAAGCCTACCCGGTTTACGCTTACCACGTGTAACCCGTTAGCAACGGCATGACTTCGCTGGATGGTTTGCCACGCATTGTATTGTTCGGTGTTGGTCTTTTCATCCTGAGAAGTAGCCCAGCCAATTGCCGTTGGGTAGAACAGAACCTCGGCACCCATCAATGCAGTAATGCGTGACGCCTCGGGATACCACTGATCCCAACAGATCAAAATTCCAATCGTTGCGAACCGTGTTTTGAAAACCTTATAGCCAAGATCCCCCGGTGTAAAATAAAATTTCTCATAATAAGCAGGATCGTCCGGGATGTGCATCTTCCGGTACTTTCCGAGATATGTTCCATCAGCATCAATAACGGCTGTGGTATTATGATACAGTCCTTCCGTACGTTTTTCGAACAGCGAAGCGATAATCACTACGCCCAGTTCTTTGGCAACTTTTGAAAGCGACTCTGTTGAAGGCCCCGGAATAGCTTCAGCGAGCTTAAAGTTTTCATAATCTTCCACATCGCAGAAATACAGCGAAGTGAACAACTCCTGCAAGCACACCATTTGCGCACCTTTTTTTGCTGCTTCACGAATCCGTTCGATGGCTTTCGCCAGATTCTCTTTCGGCTCTTTGGTGCAGCTCATCTGCACGGTACCAATTTTAACTTTCTTGCTCAATGTTACCTTGTTTGAATTTGCAAAGGTAGAAACTTTGTACGCGAGAATAAAGTTCAACAGGCAAAACTATGTCTTAAATCGATTGCAATAGTCAACATCAGGATCATTCACCGACATCGTTTAAATAGTTGTAATTTCGATGTGTTGTTGCATGGCCAAACCAAACTCTTTCACCCGAATTGCTGCTATCCTTAACCCGGGCATGATTGCCGGGAAACTTTCGGATCATTCTTTTTTCCCGGATGTGCCCGGCTCAAAAATGACTTTTTTGCGAGGACAGTATGCGCTGCTTTGCATGCTGTTGGGACTGATCTATGCAGTAGTGGTGATGCTACGCGGAGACTACCGGTTTATTCCATGGCATTTACTTCTTGTTTCAGGAGGTGTACTGGCTTTCTATCTTAATCGCATCGGCAAACACACAGCTTCAACACTGGTGCTTTTTACACTTGCCAATTCATTCGTTTACCTGTTCAGTTCAGTAGACAGGCCCCAGGACGGAATGTTCTTTTATTTTTTCATCACCAACTCGCTTTCAATCGTGTTGCTGGGATACGGAAAACTCTGGCTGACGTCTTTGCTGGTTTTACTAACACTTAGCCTGGCGGTGGGTGCATATCTGTTCCCCTCATTTATTATACCGGTTCCCAAGAATATAACGCCTGAGGTTGAGCATATGATTTTCATTATTAACCTCGTTGTTAGTTTATTGTTTGGATCATACGTGCTGATTTCGGTTATCCGCGCGAACTATTTTGCAGAAACGAAACTCATCAAAAGCCATGTTGAACTTAAAAAAATCAACGAAGAACTTGACCGGTTTGTGTATAGTGCCAGTCATGATATGCGCGCGCCGCTTTCATCGCTTCTTGGATTGATCAACATTGCCGAAAAAACTGAAAGACCGGAAGAGAAATCGTTGTGCCTGCAGTTGATGCGTGAGCGTATTGCTGTGATGGAAGGATTCCTCAAGGAAATCACGGACTACTCACGGAACGTTCGGACCGAGGTCAAAAAAACTTCTGTCCGGATTGTTGATTCTATTCATGCGTCATTGAAAGAACTCGATTTCCTGGCTGAGCGGGGAAAAATAGACATCAGCATCATGGCCGAAGCCGGATTAACAATCTTGGTGGATGAATCACGGTTTAGCGTTGTCTTGAATAACCTGATTTCAAATGCCATCAAATATTATGATCCGGAGAAGCCAAATCCGTTCATAACCATTCATGCAGCGATAAAAAACAGTCGATTGGTGCTGACCGTAGCAGATAACGGCATCGGAATCAGTCAGGAGCATACCAAAAGGATTTTTGACATGTTCTATCGCGCAACAACCCGAGGCGGTGGCTCGGGGCTTGGGTTATACATTGTTCTTGAAACAGTTCATAAACTCGGGGGAACAATTTCAGTTACCTCTGAGGAACGTAAAGGCAGCACGTTTACGGTAGAAATTCCTCAGTAATTAACGCTTGCTAACCGGTATCCAGATTTCCTCTTCTGAACCGGGGCTGGCGTTTTTATACTTCGCACCCAGCACTTCAAAGTGCGGACGGCTGTCAAGTGTATAACCCGACTGTGGCAACCATTCCATGAAAATGTACTGAAAGATTCGGGTGTCGTTGCCCGAACCTTTATAATCGAACACCGCGTACGTTCCGGCAGACAGAACAAACGTTTCCAACGGTTCGGGTACCTGGTCAAAATCCGTCACTTCGACCGCTGCCCACTTCTCGAATTGCGTAGATGAGTTAAAGTCGAACGCTGGCGGATAAATCTGCATGGAGATTAAATCACCTGAGATGTTATTGGTGATTTCCCTGCGCTTTGGCATAAACCGTTGCCAAAGCAGTCCGGTTTTGTTATCAGTAAAACTCATCGACACCCGCATGCCGACAAGCTTCTTTTCCGTGAGGTGCACAATTCTTGGAGTCATGGCTCAATGGAAATGTCATACTTGTCTAACAAACCGATTACGCCATTCGCTGAGAATCGGGCTTTCTTTATATAATTTCGTTCCGGATCAAAAGAATAATTAGCCGCTGTTCTGAAATCGACCTTTTCAAGTAACGTATTTTCAAATACGGCATCTTTCAAATCGCATGAATCAAACACGGAACCCGTTAAATCAGCCTCTGTAAAATCCGTCTCATGAAGCTGACAGTTATGAAAGCTTGTCTTCTTGATTTTTATTCTGAAGAAGCTCGAATGATCAAGCACACATTTGGTAAAGGAAAAGGATACTCCCAATGAATTACACGTGCTGAACTGCAACCCAAGCAACTTGCAGTTGAGGAACTGTACATCGCGGAAAGAAGTTTGATTGAGTTTGGCCAGGCTGAGATTACACTCGCGAAACTGGCAATCGATGAAGACGAAACCCGAAAGGTCTTGATTCGATAAATCAGAATTAAGAAAAGAACAGTTTTCGTATTCGCCTTTAAGCAGCGGTTCATCAGCATTCAGTCGGTCAAACGTTTCTCCCTCTTTGTAAAGCTTTTGCATCTGTGCGACTTGTAACAATCACGACAAGAATACAAAATTTCCGAAAGACCGGAGAATTGACTTAGTCACGTTCCAGATGAACGAACGACTCGTCTTTTGTCTCCAGGTGCGATTCACCCATCAGCCACATATCGATCGCGCGGGCAGCTTCGCGTCCTTCCGAAATTGCCCAAACCACCAACGATTGTCCTCTGCGCATATCGCCGGCAGCAAAAACACCTTCGCGGGTGGTCATGAAATTTTCTGTCTTCAGATTGCCGCGTTCATCAAGCTCAAGTTCAAGTTCCTGAACAAGTCCGGTTTTTTCAGCACCCACAAAACCAATAGCCAATAATGCCAGTTCGCATGGAAGAACACGTTCCGTTCCAGGGATTTCTTCAAAACCCATCTTTCCGGCTGCATTCAGTCCCCATTTGATCTCCACCACTTTCAAGCCGGTAAGATTTCCCTCTGCATCTCCGGTAAATTCCTTTGTCAGGATTGACCACTGCCGCTCGCAACCTTCTTCGTGTGATGAAGATGTCATCAGTACCATTGGCCAGAGTGGCCAGGGATTTTCGGCTGTACGTGTTACCGGTGGTTTAACCAGCAATTCGATTTGTGTCACAGACTTTGCTCCATGGCGATTCGATGTGCCAACGCAATCGGAACCGGTGTCACCGCCACCAATAACCAATATATTTTTTCCGGTAGCCAGAATGTTATCACTAAGCTTATCGCCTGCTACACGCTTGTTCTGTTGCGGCAAAAATTCCATTGCAAAGTGAACACCTTTCAGATTTCTTCCGGGGATCGGAAGATCGCGTGGTGCCGATGCTCCACCACTCACCAGCACGGCATCAAAATCATCCGTTAATTTTTTAGCACTGGTATTAACACCAATGTGTGCGTTAGTTTTGAATACAACACCTTCTTTCTCCATCAGCTTAACACGCCTGTCAACAACATGCTTTTCGAGCTTGAAGTCAGGAATTCCATATCGCAGCAAGCCGCCTATGCGATCATTGCGTTCAAATACCGTCACTTCATGCCCGGCTTTGTTTAACTGTGCAGCAGCGGCCAGCCCGGCAGGACCAGAACCCACAACCGCAACCTTTTTACCGGTTCTGGTTTTAGGGGGGTTAGCCTTGATGTAGCCTTTCTCGAATGCAACCTCGGCAATAGTTTTCTCGATGTACTCGATTGTAACAGGCTTGTTGTTAATCGATAGCACGCAGCTTGCTTCGCACGGTGCGGGACAAATCCTTCCGGTGAATTCCGGAAAGTTATTGGTGCTGCTGAGAATTTTGATTGCTTCCTCCCACTTACCCTGGTACACCGCATCGTTGAAATCCGGAATATTATTACCGAGCGGGCACCCGTTATGACAAAACGGAACACCGCAATCCATACAACGCGCACTTTGCTGGTGTACTTTTTCTTTCGGAAGCGGTGTATACACTTCCTGATAATCTTTCAGACGTTCCTTTTTATCGCGCGACTGTGGCATCTCGCGGTTGAACTTCATAAATCCGTCTGTTTGTCCCATCTCTTTATTGTGTGGTTATTTTACCTGAAAATATTAAGCAGTAACTGTTTCCTGCTTTTTCTGATTCTTCTGCTTCAGCAGTACGGCCTTGTAGTCCTTCGGCATCACCTTGATAAACAAAGGCAATGCGGTTGCCCAGTTATCCAGGATCCATTCAGCCGGATCGCTCAAGGTATATTCGTAATGCTGTTTGATCATTGACTTAAGCTCAGCCTCGTCTTCTGACTGAACCTTCTCCAGTTCAACCATATCAAGGTTGGTGAGTTTGGCGAGGTTGTTTTGAGGATCATACACATATGCAACACCTCCGCTCATACCGGCCGCGAAATTTCGGCCTGTTTTGCCCAATACAACTACGCGCCCGCCAGTCATGTATTCGCATGCATGATCGCCAACGCCTTCAACAACGGCTTTAACACCCGAGTTACGCACGCAGAAACGTTCACCCGCCTGGCCCCGGATAAAGGCCTCGCCCGAGGTAGCTCCGTAAAATGCAACGTTACCGATGATGATATTGTCTTCCGCCATCAGCGAAGCCTCTTTGTCAGGATAAACAATCAGCTTTCCACCGGATAATCCCTTTCCGAAATAATCGTTCGCTTCGCCTTCAAGCCTGAACGTAACTCCGGGTGCGACAAATGCGCCAAAACTTTGTCCCGCAGAACCTTTGAAAGAGAATTGGATCGTATCAGCCGGAAGGCCTTTGCCTTTATATTTCTTCGAGATCTCGTTCGATAAAAGTGCCCCGGTTGTCCGGTCGGTATTACAAATCACAAACTTTTCCTGAACCGGCTCACCTTCATCCAATGCTGTGCGCGCAGCCTCAAGCAGTTTCCAGTCGAGAACTTTTTCAAGTTCAAAGTCCTGCTCGATTTGTTTGAATAGTCCGACATTGTCACGCGCTGATTCGCGATGAAGAACCGGTGAAAGATCAAGTTTATTGATTTTCCAGTGGTCGATATCCTGGCGGACACGCATAACATCCGCACGTCCAATCATCTCGTTCACTGTACGGAAACCGAGGCTTGCCATTACTTCACGCAAATCATTGGCAAGGAAAGTAAAGAAGTTGACTACATGATCCGGGTTTCCGGTGAAGAGCTTACGCAATTCTGAATCCTGCGTAGCGATACCCACAGGACACGTATTCAAATGACACTTGCGCATCATGATGCAACCCTCCACAACAAGTGCTGCCGTTGCAACGCCCCACTCTTCTGCGCCAAGCAGAGCAGCTATTGCGATATCACGACCCGTACGGATTTGTCCATCTGTTTGAAGTGTAACCCGGTTGCGTAGATTATTCTTTACCAACGTTTGATGCGCTTCCGCAAGACCAAGTTCCCACGGCAGGCCGGCATGACGGATCGAACTGATTGGAGAAGCTCCCGTGCCACCATCACCGCCTGAGATCAGGATTGCATCGGCCTTTGCTTTTGCAACGCCTGCTGCAACCGTTCCGACGCCGGCTTGCGAAACAAGCTTTACATTGATACGTGCCTGGCGATTCGCATTTTTCAAATCATAAATCAATTGCGCAAGGTCTTCGATCGAATAGATATCGTGATGTGGCGGAGGTGAAATCAATCCGACACCGGGAGTTGAATGTCGCACCCGGCCGATCCACTCATCAACTTTATCTCCCGGCAACTGACCACCTTCACCGGGCTTAGCACCCTGCGCCATTTTTATCTGAAGCTCTTCGGCATTGGTTAAATAGTAGCTGGTTACACCAAAACGCCCGGAAGCAACCTGTTTAATGGCCGACCTTTCCCAATCTCCATTTTCTTTTCGTTCGTAACGGATTTCATCCTCACCACCTTCCCCGCTGTTGCTTTTGCCGCCAATCCGGTTCATGGCTATAGCCAGCGTGGTGTGAGCTTCATGAGAAATTGATCCAAACGACATCGCCCCTGTGGCAAAGCGCTTAAAAATTTCTTCAACCGGCTCTACTTCGCTGAGCGGAACAGCATTTCGCTTCTTGAATTCAAACAATCCGCGGAACGTAATGGTATCCTGCGCGAGGTTGTTGATTTTCTGTGCGTACTTTTTATAGAGTTCGTAATTGTTACTTTTTGTTGAGTGCTGAAGCAGGTGAATAATCTCAGGGCTGAAGAGGTGTTTTTCGCCTCTTCGTTTCCACTGATAAATTCCGCCAACCGGCAATTCAGTTCCCGGATTGTTAAACGCCAGATTATGACGTACCAGAACTTCCTTCGCGAGGTCATCGAACGACATACCTTCGATGCGACTGATCGTTCCGCGAAAACACTTTTCTACTACATCGCTGCCAATACCCAACGCTTCAAAGATTTGTGACGACTGGTACGACTGCAGCGTACTGATCCCCATCTTCGACATAACTTTCAGCAGTCCGTTGCCGATAGCTTTCTGATAGTTTGCAAATGCGTAGTCGTCTGAGATTTCTTTGTTAAACGCTCCCTGTTGATTCAGATGGTGAATGGTTTCAAACGCCATGTATGGATTGACAGCGCTTGCTCCATACCCGATGATGGTGGCGAAGTGATGAACTTCCCAAACATCGCCCGCTTCAACGAGCAAGCCGGTTAATGCACGCAATCTTTTTTCAACGAGGGAATGATGCACGGCACCGATAGCAAGCAACGATGGAATAGGCGCATAGTCGGCATTGATGTTACGATCAGAGATAACAATAATCTTCTTGCCTTCTTTAACAACCTTTTCAGCTTCGTTGCAAATCTTTTTAATTGCCTCTTCCAGGCGACCGGGCTTTCCATCAGCTTTGAACACCGAGTTGATTACCGCGTAGTCAAAGCCGTGTTCGGGTAAATGTTTTAGTTTCTCCAGATCAGAATTCAGCAACACCGGCTGCCCGATGTGAATTTGATTCGTGTGTTTAGGCGTTTCTTCCAGCACATTCAAGCTCACCCCGATTCGCGTAAATAACGACATTACCAAACGTTCACGGATCGGATCGATTGGCGGATTACTTACCTGCGCAAAATGCTGCCGGAAGTAGTTCGAGATGTGGCGGCTTTCTTTCGAGAGAACTGCATGCGGAGTATCATCGCCCATGGAACCGATTGCTTCATACCCGGTTGCGGCCATCGGGGTAATAATTGTTTTTAAATCTTCTGATGTAAAACCGTAAGCGTTCTGACGCTGTAACAGTGTTTTTGCATCAAAGACATTCTTGAACGACTTCTGTTCAGGTTCCAGCCTGAGTTTTAAACGATTTTCTTTAATCCATTCGAAGTACGGCTTGCCTTCATACACCGTGCGCTTCACCACGTCATCGCCCAGTACCTTTCCCTTTTCAAGATCAACCATCAGCATCTTGCCCGGAGTAATGCGGCCTTTCTCCAAAATTTCTTTTGGATTCACAGGCAACGCTCCGGCTTCCGATGCAGCGATCACTTTGCCGGTGCGGGTAACGCAATAGCGCAGCGGACGCAGGCCATTACGATCCAGTGTCGCCCCAATGCGACAGCCATCTGTAAACACAAGTGCCGCGGGACCATCCCATGGCTCCATCATCGAAGCATGATATTTATAGAATGCCTTGCGGTGTTTGTCCATCAGTTTGTTATCCTGCCACGCTTCCGGCACCAGCATCATCAGCACGTGCGGAATTGTTCTTCCCGATAATACCAGCATTTCAACAAGAGCATCGAGGTTTGCCGAATCCGAACCTTCGGGATTGGTGATCGGCAAAAGCATCTTTAATTCTTCGTCGGTAAAAAGTGTTGACTTGAACAACGCTTCTTTCGATTTCATTTTGTTTACGTTACCGCGAATGGTGTTAATCTCACCGTTGTGTGCGATGTACCGGAACGGCTGGGCAAGCTTCCAGTTCGGAAACGTATTGGTAGAAAAGCGTGAGTGAACCAGCGCGAGTGCAGTTTTCAATCGTGCATCCTGCAGGTCATAGAAGTACGCACGAAGCTGCTCCGTACGAAGCTGACCTTTATAGATAATCGTTCGGCTTGAAAGGCTTGGAATATAAAATTCCTTGTTGCTTCCTTTTATTTCACGCGTTACCGAATGCGTGGTGAAGTTTCGCAGCACAAACAACTTGCGCTCGAACGCATCCGGATCAAGGGCTTCATCTTTTGGCTTAACAAAGAATTGTTCGATAACAGGCTCCACTTCTGCCGCACCCGGCCCGGGAATGCTGTGGTCGACAGGAACTGATCTCCATCCCAATAAATCGAGGCCCAACAACTGGATGTTCTTTCGCAATAACTCGCGACATGCATTCATTACTTTTTTGTTGCGCGGAAAAAACACAACACCTGCTCCGTAGAACCCTGGAGCAGGAAGCGTAAACTTCAATCGTGCAGCTTCCTCGACAAAAAAGTCGTGTGGAATTTGTAGCAATACACCGGCCCCGTCTCCTGTTTTAGGACTCGCCCCTTTGCCTCCGCGATGCTCCATATTTTCCAGCATGGTGAGCGCATCAGAAAGAGTCTGATTGGTTTTGAAACCATTAATGTTTGCTATGAAGCCGATGCCGCAAGCATCATGTTCAAGTTCGGGTGTGTAAAGCCCTTTACCGGAACGGTTAGCGTGGTTGTTGCTCATCTGTAGTAGACAGAATTAAATATTGAGAAGTTAAAAATAACAGATCAATATTTTACGCAACGCGTTTTCTGACAAAATTTTAGTTTGAACAGAATAATTTATACAGAATATAATCCCGAAAACGTTTGCACTCAAGTGGTGCGAAATTCGCGATGTTCAGTTTTTAATCGCACGAATCATTTCGCGCTTGCCGGGAGGGCCCGGTAGTGTTTGAACAACGGTGCCAAGTGATGCTAAGTCACGTTTAAGTTGGCCCTTCGCGCAATACGTTACAAAGACTCCGTTTGGAGTAAGTGATTCAATTGTTTTCTGAAGCATAGGCAACTTCCACATTTCAGGCTGCTTATTCGGTGCGAACGCATCAAAATAAACAACATCAAAGTAGTTATGATCAAGTGATGCAAGCTGAAGGGTTGTATTGATCTTCTTCAGCATAAAGCCCGGGACGATTTCCGTCCATTGCTCCCATGGCTCATGATGAAGCTTATAAAAAGTTTTTGCTTCATCGTCTGTTTGTGCGAAGTTCAACTGTTGCCAAAGGCTTTCGTTGATCGGAAACGCCTCGAGTGTTGAATATTCAATACCCAGCCGATGCTCCGCAGCATATGTAGCCGAAAGAAGTGCGTTCAGCCCTGTGCCAAATCCGACTTCTAAAATCCGCACCGGAGTTTTTTTATTCTGCGCTGAGAAATATTCCAATCCGTTTCGGATAAACACATGGAGTGATTCCTGTCGTGCGCCATGGATGGAATGATACGTTTCGTTTAGCTCTGAGTTGAGCAGCGATACAGAACCGTCTTTGGTGGTGATAATCTGCAGCACTGCATTAATATTTGAATTTCAACTCAACCGGAAATCCGGCTTTGTAGATCAGTGCAACGGCATATGCACATACACCCTCTTCGCGGCCTACATAACCAAGCTTTTCGTTGGTAGTTGCTTTAATAGAAACACAATCCTTCTCAATCTTCATGAGTGGCGCCAGCACGCTTTGCATATCCGGAATATGCGGATTAACCTTGGGTGCCTCCAGGCATATGGTGCAGTCTACATTCCCGATGAACCAGCCTTTTTCAGAAAGCATTCTGACAACCTCTTTCAAAAAAATCTTACTGTCGGCTCCGCGCCAGCGCTCATCCTTGTTAGAGAAATGAAAGCCGATGTCGCGCATGTTTGCTGCGCCCAGTAACGCATCGCAAATAGCGTGGATCAACACATCAGCATCCGAATGACCGACAGCACCGTGCGGTGCGCCTTTCAGCTCAATGCCTCCCAGGTAAAATGTCTTGCCTTTTTCCAGCTCGTGCACGTCAAAGCCCATTCCGATACGCAAATTCATGATCTTCAAGATTTCTTCAAATATACCCAAGGGGCCGTTACCAAGTCGCGGAAATATATATTAAGGCCTTACGGGCAATGCCCTTTTGTTTCTTATTTTGTCGATAGCAATGGCTGGAAAAAGATCATTCTTCCGTGATTTACTGGTAGGCAAGGACTTCATTCCTTCACGCCTGGAGTTCAAGTACTCGCTGCTCCGGGGCCAGTTTGCCGTTATCATTTTTCTGATTGGGGCTTTCTATTGCATTCTTGATCCCATCAATGGTGTTTACCGGTTCCTGCCCGGTTATCTGTTAATGATAGCAATGGCCGTCATAGTGGTGTGGCTGAACCGGAAAAAGTATTACACGTTTTCCGGATTTCTCCTGCTGGCCTTTGCGAATGCAATTGTATTTGTGTTTTGCACGAACGATCACCCTTTTGGCGGAGTGTACTTTTTTTTCATGACCTGTTCCGTAGCGGGATTAATTTTGGCTGGTAACCATAGTACCTATGCGGGGCTTGCGTTTGCTACACTGCCAATTGTACTGGGGTACATTGCATATACCGCTGATCTCAGCATATTACCTCCCCCCTCTTATGATCCGCAGGTTATTCGAATCAACTTCGTAGTAAATTTTGTCATCGGACTTCTCTCCAATATTTTTATTGTTTCCTTCCTCATCAATCGCAACCAGGAATCAGAAGAGTCACTTCGCGAAAGCGAAAAAAACCTGATTCAGATAGCCAAAGATCTGGAAGTAAGCCGCGAGCGCTTCGCACTTGCCGTACAAGGTTCAAATGCCGGAATCTATGAATGGAATATTCATAAAAGCACAACCTACGTTAGCAAGACATGGAAACATTTGATGGGGTATTCTGACAGTGATCCGGATGTTGTTCCTACCGAAAAGTTCAGTGAAATTCTTCATCCCGATGACCTGAAGAAAATGCAGGCGATTATGGAAACCCACACCAAAACACTTGCACCCTACCAAAACGAACTTCGTATGAAAACCAAACAAGGTTTATACCGCTGGTTTTTAGACAGCGGCACCTTCAAGGTTGACGAACACGGAAATGTTGCCACACTCGTTGGATCAATTGTTGACATTGAAGACCGAAAGCGTGCAGAAGAGGAAATTCTTTCCAAGAATATTCAGCTGGCGAAAACCAATGAAGAACTTGACCGGTTTGTGTACAGTGCTTCACACGACATGCGTGCACCGCTAAGCTCACTGCTTGGATTAATCAACATTTCCGAAAAAACAACGAACCCCGAAGAGCTGCATTCATATTTACAGATGATGAAGGGACGAATCCGCACAATGGAAGGATTTATCCGCGAAGTGACTGACTACTCACGCAATACACGCCTTGACCTGACACTGGAAGAAACTGACCTGGATGAATTGATCCGGGGAGTAGCGCAAAACTTGGCGGATGTTACCGGTAAGGTTCGCATTGAAATCAACCTGACAGAAAAAATAGTTCTGCTAACCGACCCGAGTCGCTTAAAAGTGATCCTGAACAACCTGCTTTCGAACGCATACAAATATCACCGGCTTGATCAGGCCGACCCCTACATCGCATTCAGTGCTTACAAAAGCGATAACTCGGTTGTGATTAAAATTGCTGATAACGGTATGGGCATTGAACCCGACTATCACAGCAAAATTTTTGATATGTTCTTCCGGGCATCCACAAAGTCGGAAGGTTCGGGGCTTGGCCTTTACATCGTAAAGGAAACCTTACAAAAAATGGGCGGAACAATCTGGATAGAGTCAACACCCGGAGAAGGCTCAGTATTTACGTTTGCAATTCCTGCATAGCACTCCGGTAATAAAGCACGCTCGAATTTTCATCACGCAAAATAGTTTTTGCCGCTTCGTGGATGTCATCGCGGGTTACGGCAGATAGTTCAGCCTTTTCTGTATTAACCAGGTTCGTATTTCCGGATAGTGCCGCAAATGCGAGTGCCATCGCCCGGTTAATAACTTCTACTTCACCAAACTCAACGGTGGCCATTGCCTGATTTTTTACCTTTTCAAGCTCCTCCTCCGTCACTCCGTTTGTTACGATGTCGTGCAAAATTTTGTCGATTTCAAGCTCAGCCTCTTCCAGGCTGATCCCGTCTTTTACCCTTCCGCTGATCACTAATAAACCCGGATCAATGGTACCCATCACGAAAGAAGAGATAGAGGTGAAGATTTCAAGTTCTTTTACAAGCTTATGATAGAGCCTGCTCGATTGGCCACGGCTTAGGATATCACTTAACAGATCTGCCGCATAATAACTTTTCTCGAACCGCCCACCCATGTGGTAAGTTTTGTACAACGCGTTGGCCGGAACTTTTGCCTTCGTTTCCTCAATGCGTTTAGCGGTTTGTGCAGTTTCTTTTACCAGGTTCCGTGCGGGTTTCTTCCCGGGTGGTATGGAGCCGAACCATTTTTCAGCAAGTGATCGTACCTGTTCTTCGGTAACATTTCCGGCCACCACAAGTATGGCATTACTCGGCACGTAATGTTTGAAAAAGAATTCTTTCACATCGGCATCCGTAGCATTCTCGATGTGGCTGATCTCTTTGCCAATGGTTGCCCATTTATACGGATGTTGTTTGTAGGCAAGCGGACGCAGCTTAAGCCACACATCGCCATACGGCTGATTGTAGTACCGCTGCTTGAATTCTTCCACTACTACTTTTCGCTGCACATCAAGCACCTTCGGATCGAACGATAAGCTTAGCATGCGGTCGCTTTCCAGCCAGAATGCGGTTTCAATATTGGCAGCCGGAACCGTCAAATAGTAATTTGTTATATCGGTGTTGGTAAATGCATTGTTCTCTCCGCCTACCATTTGCAACGGTTCATCGTAGTTTGGAATGTTTACAGAACCTCCGAACATTAAATGCTCGAACAGGTGGGCAAATCCGGTTTTTTCTTCCTGCTCATCCCGTGAACCAACATCGTACAGGATGTTCATTACCGCGATCTGTACGGTTGGATCTTCGTGAACAATTACATGCAGGCCATTTTTCAGCCGGAACTCTTTAAATACGATCATTTATAAAAATGTTGAATTGCATACACATTCCGCCAGAGTGTTGAATCAGTGTCCAACATACACCCCGTCTTTCTGGCAGGTGTGTTTGATTAATAAGTAGAACAGATGTTTTACGCGTGGCATGAAAATTTCCCAGGTACATGCTCAACAACAGGTAATCATAAACATCAATATTATGAAAAAAAGCATTCAATCTCTTTTAAAAATGACAGCACTGGCCTTTGTAGCATCGGCTTTTGCGTTTAGCTGCAGCGATGATGACGACAACAAAGACAATGCACCCGGCTTCACAGGTGAAACCCATACGTACACCCTGATGGAGGAAGGTAACAGTAACATTTCCGGCACGGCACAGTTTCGCGAACGCACAGACGGTTCCATGGTGGTAACGGTAGACATGGACGGAACAACGTCTGGCCAATCGTATCCCGTTTATATCCGCAGCAATGCGGCTAATCAAACCGGTACTACCATCGTACAGCTTGAACCGGTGAATGGCGAAACCGGAATGAGCACTACTACGCTGGATGAACGCGACAACGGCACGTCATTTACCTACGATGACCTGATGGGCCTGAACGGAACCCTGGTAGTTTCTAACAGTGGTGAAACCGTTGTGTCTCAATCTGACATCGGTACGAACGAGCTTACAACTACTTCGAGAACTTATAATCTTACTTCAGTTGGAGAAAGTGCTGTAAACGGGACTGTAACATTTGCAAAAAGAATGAATGGTAATACACTCGTTACAACAAACCTCGAAGGTACTGAAACCGGTACCACGTATCCGGTTGTTATTTATGACGGATCATTAGCATCACCGGGAGCATCTGCGATCGCCTTGACTAACGTTAACGGGTCTACAGGTTCAACTGCCGTGAGCACAACCAGTGTATCGCAACTTGACGCAGGCGGTGCGTTAACATACGATCAACTGAATGCCTTTAACGGGCACGTTGCCGTAGGAACAATGGGTTCGCCTACAACCTACATAGCGTCATCGAACATTGGCGCCAATGCTAACCCGTAAACACAAATAACATGTTAATTCAAAGGCCCTGTTTATCAGGGCCTTTGTGTTTTCAGCCGGTTTTACAAATGCCCGGTAAACATCTACCTTCGTGCATTAAAATTTCTGCATGAACTTCAACCGCCAGGCATACGCTGACAACGTTTTAAAGCAACTTTTTGAAGCCATCCTGAAACCCCGGATGATCGAGGAAAAAATGCTCATCCTGCTTCGCCAGAACAAGATCAGTAAATGGTTCAGCGGCATCGGGCAGGAAGCAATTGCCGTTGGAATTACCGAGGCACTGGAGGAAGACGAATACATTCTGCCGATGCACCGGAACCTGGGCGTTTTCACTTCGCGCAACATGCCGTTCGACAGGTTGTTTGCGCAATGGCAGGGAACGATGATGGGTTACACAAAGGGCCGCGACCGGTCGTTTCACTTCGGCACAAACGAACATCACATTGTTGGGATGATTTCACATCTCGGTCCGCAAAACGGAGTTGCTGATGGAATCGCGCTCGCATCAAAACTTAAAAGTGAAAAGAAAGTAACGGTTGTTTTCAATGGTGACGGTGGCACGAGCGAAGGCGATTTTCATGAAGCCGTTAACGTGGCTGCCGTATGGGATTTGCCTGTAATTTTTGTTGTTGAGAATAATGGCTACGGACTTTCTACGCCCAGTCAGGAGCAGTTTCGTTGCAAGGCATTTGTTGACAAAGCTATCGGTTATGGAATTGAAGGTGTTCAGGTTGACGGCAACAACGTCCTCGAAGTTTACCACACCGTAAAAACATTAGCGGAGTCAATCCGGAAAAATCCACGTCCGGTATTATTGGAATGCATCACATTCCGCATGCGCGGACACGAAGAAGCTTCCGGAACGAAGTATGTTCCGAAAGAACTGATGGAAACGTGGGCGAAAAAAGATCCGGTTGAGAACTACGAACAGTATCTGATAGCGGAAGGTGTAATTGACACCAAATACACAGAGACTATCCGAAAGAAAATCAAGAAAGAGATTGAAGCCGGACTTGCGACAGCATTTGAAGAAAAGCATCCGGAAGCCAGTACTGAAATTGAAACTGCTGACATGTATGCGCCCTTCACGCAAGCTATTGTAGAACCGAAGAAGGAAAAGAAAACTGAAAAACGTTTCATTGATGCAATCAGCGATGGCTTGCGACAAAGCATGGAGCGTTACGACAATCTTGTTTTAATGGGACAGGATATTGCCGAGTATGGCGGAGTATTTAAAATTACAGATGGCTTTGTTGAAAAATTCGGTAAGCCTCGTGTACGCAACACTCCTATTTGTGAATCGGCCATTGTAGGCGCTGGCCTTGGGCTTTCCATCAAGGGTATGAAGGCGATGGTTGAAATGCAGTTTGCAGACTTCGTAACCGAAGGCTTTAATCAGATTGTTAACAACCTGGCAAAAGCACATTGGCGCTGGGCACAGCAGGCCGATGTTGTCGTGCGGATGCCAACCGGAGCAGGAACGGCTGCCGGTCCGTTCCATTCTCAGAGTAATGAAGCGTGGTTTTTTCACACACCCGGATTGAAGATCGTTTATCCTTCCAATCCATACGATGCAAAGGGATTGCTGTGTGCAGCCATTGAAGATCCGAATCCGTATTTGTATTTCGAACATAAGTTGTTGTATCGTTCAATAAAAGATTCTATTCCTGACGACTATTACACCATTGAAATCGGTAAAGCCAATCTGGTATCAGAGGGAAGTGACCTTTCCATTATTACGTACGGCATGGGAGTGCACTGGGCGAAAGAGATTCTCGAAACTATGCCGGATGTAAAAGCTGATGTGCTGGATTTACGCACCTTATTACCCTGGGACAAAGCAGCGGTTGAGCAAACTGTTAAGAAAACCAATCGCGTGCTGATTCTTCATGAGGACACATTAACAGGCGGCATTGGTGGAGAAATAGCAGCGTGGATCAGCGAGCATTGCTTTGCCGATCTGGATGCACCGGTAATGCGGGTAGCGAGCCTCGATACAGCCATACCTTTCGCTCCAACACTCGAACAAAATTTTCTGCCAAAAGGCCGGCTGAAAAGTAAGATTGAAGAACTGCTGGCGTTTTAGATCATGGCTTGAAGCATCCCGGTCGAAATGACTGAAAATTGCTATCTTAGCCTGTTTTCACGGCTATTTTTTTGACTCCAGGCAACTCATATCCCCAACTTTTACGCAAGGCCCTGCTATGCTTCGGGTTTGTGTTGATCTTATTGGGATTAAATGCCGTTGACGCAAGCGCACAAAATACCAAAGGTGATCGGCCCGAAGTCCGATCAGGCAGCAAGCGTGAAAACCGTTTCAAAGTTTCGCGGAAAAAGAATCAGTCAAAGCCCAAGTACAACCGCCTCCGGCCCAGAAGGTTTTCTCCGGCCAGCAGCGCGCGGATATCGCGGCCAACAAAATCGAATCGTAATTTTTACCGACAAAACGCTTTTACCAATAACCGCTCAGTTAGCGGACAACTTTCGAAACGAAATGCAAAGTCGGGCGGAAGAATTTCTGTAGGCTCAGCATCCGGACGAACGCGAAACTTTTTTTCGCAACGAAACCGGTATGTCAATAATCGTTCGACTTCACAACGATCGCAGCGTTACCGGATTTATTCGAACCGAAGTCAGGTAGCACGCGCAAAACGTTTTGGCACCAAACAAAATCCACCACGTGTAAACGGAACTCCCGCTCCCCGTACGGCATCGCGACCATTCATTTCACGGAAAAGCACAACACCCTTTGCGGGATTTTGGAATCAAAAACCAAAAGGTGAACGACCCTACACCAAAGGCGATCTGGCCGGCCGCCCGTTGCGCACCAAAAACTTTGAAACCCGCAAGCCTGTTGTTATCAATCCAACCGCTAATCCTTATCGCGTGCGGCCTTCGCGTGGCGATCGTACCTACAGTGGACCGATTCGCGGAGGGTATGTAACCGCATCGAAATCCGGAAGACCCTGGAAGGGCGACATTGCCGGCAGAAAAATCAAAGGGAGAAACTATTCAACCAAACGACCTGCTCCGGGCGGTAAGCGAATCTTTCCGCCTCCGACATCAATCAGTGGAAAAAACCGCGGTCGTTCAGCATCACTACCGGGAAGCGGCTATCGTTCGGTCTCCGGAAAAATAAGCACAGGTGGCAGCGCTAACCCCGTTCGGTCACTTGGTCGCGGAAGCTGGAACAATAGAGGAAGAGCCGTTGCACCGCGAAATGCCGGGGCGAATGGCAACCTCGGATTTTTTTCAGGCAATCTTAAATCGCGCAAACGAATAAAAGGTGGCGGAAGCATCAGCGGTGCATGGAACAACAATGGCCGTGCAGTGGCAGGCAAGAATGCCGGAGCTAACGGAAACTTAGGATTTTATTCAGGCAACGTACGGCCACGCAAAGGTTATTCACCGCAAGGTGAAACATATTCCGGCAACATGAAGTCACGCAAACGTATCAAGGGTGGCGGAAGCATCAGTGGCGCGTGGAACAACAATGGTCGCGCAATTGCAGGCAAGAATGCCGGGGCTAATGGAAACTTAGGATTTTATTCAGGCAACGTACGGCCGCGCAAGGGATACTCACCGCAAGGTGAAACGTATACCGGTAACATGAAGGCACGTAAGCGGGTAACCGGTGGCGGAAGCATCAGCGGCTCTTGGAATAACGATGGCCGTGCCATTGCAGGAAGAAATGCCGGAGGTAATCCTTCCGTATCGCGTTATCAGGGGAATGTTAAATTCCAACGCAAGGCGAAAGGCGGGGGAAGCATCAGCGGAAGCTGGAATAACAATGGCCGCGCTATCGCAGGAAGAAATGCCGGTGGAGATCCTTCCGTATCGCGTTATCAGGGCAATGTTAAATTCCAACGCAAGGCGAAAGGTGGTGGCAGCATCAGCGGAAGCTGGAATAATAATGGCCGTGCCATTGCAGGTCGGTATCCCGGTGGCGATGCTTCGGTATCCCGGTACCAGGGCAACATGAAGTTTCAGCGCAAAGAAAAAGGAGGTGGCAGCATCAGCGGAAGCTGGAATAATAATGGTCGCGCCATCGCAGGTCGTTATCCCGGTGGTGATGCCTCCGTTTCGCGTTATCAGGGTAACATTAAATTCAAGCCAAAGGCGAAAGGTGGCGGAAGTGTTAGCGGCAAACATTGGAACAACAATGAGCAGCCGACCACGGTGCGCAATAATAATAGTACAGGTCTCGCACGCTTCCAGGGAAATATTAAAGGCGGCAAAAAAGAAAAACCGGATGTCGATTACTTCCCGCAAAAGAAACGGCAGTTTGATTTTCAACCATCCATGCGCGATCAGGGTGAAGCATACACCGGAAGCATTAAGTTGCCGAGGTTTAAGAAAAACTACCTGAAGAATCCTAACCAGGCCGATGAAGCACTGAAGAAAAGCCGTCCGGATAAAACCACTTATCTCGTAAACGGGCTGCAGGTTAAGGTTAAAGAAAAAGATTACAAGAAACGCCCGCACGCAGCCGATGGCTCCATGCCGGGAATTGCACCAGGCAAAAATTCAATCCGGGCCAGCGAATACACCAGCGTTGTTCGCAGAGACTGGGACTACAAACGCAATCCAAGCAGTGCACGAGCGGCATTGCATGTGCGCGAGCCGGGCAAAGCTTTTCTTGATGCCACCCATTACCAGGGAAACATCAAGCTTAAGCGTTTCGACTTTTTCAGGAAGAAAGATCTTTATCCGGATTCCCGTTTCGTGAAAACGAATAAAAACAATACAGACGAAGAAAGAAGCTTGCTCACGAACTTTAGGCTATGGTGGGCGCGTTTATTCAAGAAAAACGAAAATCAGCCCGATCACCTGAAAGACAAGGTGAAAAAGCCACGCTACGATAAAGGCGAGAAAGGCTTGTGGTATGATTAACAACTTGTATGAACTGGAATTATCTCGAACGCACTGAACAGTTGAACGACATTGTCAACGAATCGTCTGACAACACCATCTTAATCTTCAAACACAGCACCCGCTGCAACATTAGTCGTGCAGCACTCGACCGGCTGGAACGCAACTGGAAAGAGGCCGAAGTGCCAAACGTCAAGCCATATTTTCTGGATCTGTTATCATACCGGAATATCTCCAATGCAATTGCCGAGCAGTTTAACGTTGAACATCAGTCGCCACAGGTGCTGATTATCCGCAACGGAAAATCCGTGTACGACAACTCACATTACGGGATCGATTTTAGTGCGATCAAAAGAAAGGTAGTCGGCTAACGATTCAATGCTGAGTACTTTTCATGCATCAAATCGACAACCTCGGTGCCATCCTGAAACCTCCCCACGTCTGTACATCCCGGTCCAAACACCACGTAAACAATACTATCGCGCTTACGTCTTTTATCTGCTGAAACAATTTTCAGAACGGCTTCACGATTCAATGTGTCGTTCAATTCATTAAGCTTTTCAAGATTCGGATAAACATCCTTTTTCACCCATCGAAGAAATTTTTTCTCGCTTCCTAAATAACTGCTCCAGAATTGTGTATAGGGAATAAAAAGCGAATCCATTATTAGATTCATGCGCGCCTCATCCGGCAATTTTTGGGCGGCATTAAAAACCCTGACCTCTTTTTTTGAAAGGTCTACGATCTTTAATTCAGACTGTACTTGTGCGGACAAGCTCAAGGTTCCAAAAAATGTAAGCAAACACAGGGTGGTTGGGGTAATCAATCGCTTCATAAAAACTCTTTTTGAGAAGACGATGAAGTGCTGCCAAACGTTGCAGAAATGGTAGTTTGTCCGGATTTGTCATCCGTTATAGCATTAGCGAATGCTAAAAGTTAAATGTGATCGTTTGCTTCACTGAATCATGAAGACTCAGCGCAACAGGGCATGTATGCGCAGCATGTTTCAGTTTATCAATTTGCTCAGCGCTGGCCTTTAACCCCGGATGGGTGAGCGTAACCTGTATCTCGGCAATTTTCCTGGGGTTCGCACCCATGATCTTTACCACTTCCGTGGTCATGCCAGTCATATCAACCTGCTCACGGTCTGCTACGATGGCCATCGTGGTAAGCATGCAACTGCTGAGGGCCGTACACACCAGGTCGGTAGGGCTAAAAGCCTCACCCTTTCCTTTGTTATCAACCGGGGCATCGGTAATCACCACCTGGCCGGAGCGCGTATGTGTATTTTCAGTGCGTAATGAGCCTTTGTAGACAGAAGTAAGTGTGGTCATAAATACCGTAAGTTAATTTTTTGCGTTACCTTAAAAGCCTCTAAATTTATCAGAAAGTTACCGGAAGGATCATGCGGTTGATTAGAATTTTAGCGATTTCCCTCACTTTGTTAATGTTTGCCGGAACCCTGGTTGCCCAGGTTCAGGACGGGTATGAATATGAGTCGGAATTTACCTGGGGGCTAAACAAGAATACGTCAGGCGGATTAATTGGTGGATTCGTGTTCAAGAAGTCATTCAAAATGACCGACCGGATGCTGCAAACCTTCGGGCTGGAGATCATGAACGTTCGTCATCCGCAGGAAGTACGATTCAATTCGGCTTACGGCAACTTCTTCACGTTCGGCAAACAGAACTACCTCTACACCTTCAGGCTTCAATACGGCCGCGATTTTATCCTGTTCAAGAAAGCGCCACAACAGGGCGTTGAAATAAAAGCTGTGTTTGCCGCGGGTCCAAGCATTGGCGTTGAAGCGCCTTACTATGTTGAATACCTGAAAGACGATATCACCATTCGCGCACAGTATAACGAAACGATGGCCAAAGAAAACATCCTGGGTCCTGGGCGGTTGTTTCAGGGACTGGGCGATTCAAAGATTGTTCCGGGTCTTAACCTGAAAGCAGCCATGAACTTTGAGTTGGGGATTTTTAAAAGCCAGGTTACAGGTTTTGAAGCCGGTGTGCTGGTTGATGTATACACACGCAAAATCGATATGATGGTGTTGGCTAAAAACTATTCTGTTTACCCGACACTCTTTCTTACATTATTTTTCGGAAACCGGAAATAATCACAGCAACAATCCTAGCGCAAGACCGCCCAGGATTATATACGGAGCCGGCACGCGTGTAAAAGCAAGCATGCAGAACGTGCCGATTGTAAAAGCAAAATTCATTACGGTATTATCCAACGGTTGAAACAAGATCACAGCCGATGCCGCAATCAATCCTGCGCTCGCAGCCGTTATTCCTTCCAGTGAAGCCCGGATCGCGCGATACTTTTTCAGGCTGTCCCAAAACCTGATCACAAAGAATATCAAAAATGTTCCCGGAAGGAAAATTCCAAGGGCCGACATAAACGCACCCATGATCTCACCAAACGTTCCATACTCGCGCATCGATAGGGAACCAATGAAAGCACTGAACGCGAATACTGGTCCGGGAAGTGTTTGAACAATGGCGTAGCCTGTCAGAAACTCATCGTGATTCAAAAAAGGTTTTTTGCTAAACTCCACCGGCCGTACATGTTCTTCAGTTGAATCCTTTTTTACAAACTCGGTATACAGCATCGGTGCCAGTACCTGGCCTCCGCCAAACACCAGGCTGCCGTTTCGATAGAAGTTCTCAAACAACCTGATCGGGCGTGTTACTTCCGGAACCTTTTTAGTTGCCCAGCCCATCAACGCCGCGAATACCAGTACACCCGCCCAGAGTATTAAGCTTGTCCAACGGATGCTGATTTTCTTTTTCTCCTCTTTCGGTTGTGCGCGGTATTTCAGCGCACTGATTAATCCGGCAACAAACAAAATAGCCGGAAACACAAAAGGTGTTTGAATGAAATACGAGGTAACAGCCGCCATGATCATCAGGCTGATACCCGTTTTTGTATTGATCGTTTTAACGCTGATCGAATACGCAGCATAGCTGATGAACCCCACGGCCATCGGCTGAATGAATCGTGTAAACTCAAGCGACCAGTTTTTTTGCTCAATGTCAAAAAGCGAAATCGCCATGATCGTCATGAAAATAACCGAGGGTAATGTCCAGACAAGCAAGGTTAGATACGCAAGACTGGTACCACCAATTTTAAAACCCACGGCTACCAATGTTTGTGTAGAACTCGGCCCCGGAAGAATCTGGCAAAGCGAATTCAGTTCCATCAGGTCGGCTTCCGACAGATAGTTGCGTTTGGTTACGAGGATTTTATGAAAATGTGCCAGGTGCGCTTGGGGTCCGCCAAATGAAGTGACTGCGAGCATGAGCACATCCCGCAGAAAAACACCATATCGGACTTGCTGATACAAGCTTATGGATTAGGCTTACTTTTTCTTTAAACCGATTTCAGCCAGTCGCTGATCCAAAAAAGCTCCGGCAGTAATGTCTTCGAACAATTTCGGATGTTCCGCATCAATGCATCCCGGTAAACAGGTAAGATCCATTTCAGATCTTGGGTGCATGAAGAATGGAATTGAATACCGCGGTGTATTCATTTTTTCGCGGGGCGGATTAACCACGCGATGGATCGTTGACTTTAATTTTTTGTTGGTATGACGTTCGAGCATGTCGCCCACATTTACCACAAGCTGATCGGGCAATGCCGTAATCGGAATCCACTTGCCATCCCTGCGAAGAACTTGCAGGCCATCCGCACTTGCGCCCATTAATAAAGTGATCAGGTTGATGTCGCCATGTTCCGCTGCGCGAACCGCATCGGCAGGAACTGAATCCGGATCTTCAATCGGATAGTAATGTATCGGGCGAAGAATACTATTGCCGTGCCGAACTTTCGGATCGAAGTAATCTTCCGGCAGATTTAAGTACAACGCAATCGCGCGAAGCATGTACACACCGGTCTTCTCCAGTCTGCGGTAAACATCAAGCGCGATTTCTTTAAACTCGGGCACTTCCGCAGGCCAAACATTGTCCGGGTACTCCTTCTTTATCGGATCATTGTCGGTTACTTCCTGTCCGACATGATAAAACTCTTTTAGATCACCCGTGTTGCGGCCTTTTGCATGCTCCTTTCCTTTGCCGATGTACCCGCGCTGGCCGGCCAATCCCGGAATTTCATATTTCTTCTTAACATCTTCCGGCAACGCATAGAATTTCTTAACCGCTGTATAAAGCTTATCCGAAAGTTCATCCGTCAGGTAGTGATTGCGAATAGCTACAAATCCGATGGTATTGTATGCAGCGCCCAGGTCAGCCACGAACTTCTTCTTTTTTACCGGATCACCACCATAGAAATCTGCGAGATCAAGTGAGGGTATTTCGTTGTATAAGATGTCGCTCATACCGTTCATCGGTTGGTTACTGCAAGCTAAAAATTTTTTGCCTAAATTTAATGCCATACCTGTGAGAAGCCTCGCTCCGAAAATCAGTTCGGATTATCATTAAAAACAATCGTTATGAAAACATCACGCAGAAAATTTATGAGCGATTCGCTCAAAGCATCCGTTGGCGCAGCCGTAGGCTCATCGTTCATTTTAGAGAACGCATTTGCACAGCCTGCCGGCAACTTAGGTAAAGCAGGAACCGCAGCCGCATTTGAATTCAAACAGATACCGTTGCCGTACGAGAAGAATGCACTCGAACCGAGCATTGATGCCCTCACGATGGACATTCATTATACAAAACATCATGCTGCGTACATTAAAAACGTGAACGAAGCGATTGTGGCAGAGAAACTCACGTACTCTTCGGAAAAAGAATTTTTTGACAATGCTTCGAAGCTGTCAGCCAAAGTTCGCAACAATGCCGGTGGTGCATGGAATCATAATTTCTTCTGGCAGGTGATGAAGCCGGGCGCAAGCGGAACTCCGTATGGGAAAATTGTTGCTGCGCTTGATGGATCGTTCGGTTCCGTGCCTAAGTTTATGGAACAATTTAATGCCGCTGCGATGGGTCGGTTCGGTTCAGGCTGGGCGTGGCTGGTAAAAGATGCGAGCGGCAAGCTACAGATCACCTCTACACCCAACCAGGATAACCCGCTGATGGATACTGCTGAAGTAAAAGGTACACCACTTTTGGGTCTGGACGTTTGGGAACACGCCTACTATTTGAAATACCAAAACAAACGCAACGAATACATTACCAACTGGTGGAACGTTGTGAATTGGGATGAGGTAGCGAAGAGGTTGGGGTAATTAGTAAAGAAATATAGGCCATAGTGTGGCTTATATCCGGACGTTGCCGGCAATTGGTCGCCTTCGTGGACAGTGACGGACCAGACGGCTAAGTTTTCGGTTGACAATGGAAAAACGAAAGATTGACTTTTCCTCTTGTGACGTACATAAACTAAATTGAGATTTAAAAAATTGTACTCGTGGAAAACCTGTTCGAAAGATGACCGTTATCAGGGTGTAACATAAGGCAAACCACAATATTTATTATTAAAAACTAAAGCAAATGGACAAAATCATGTTTCGTTTTCCATATTCATTTTCTGTCTCAGGAATTTTATTTCTAATAATATTCTTAGGGGGAGTACTTTCTTCAAACGCTTGTACTGTTTTTGTATTGACAGATGGTAAGCATACTTACTTTTTTAACAATGAAGATTTTACTAACCCTAAAACAAGGATTTGGTTTGTTCCAGAAGGGAAAGGTCATTTCGGTAGTGCTTATGTGGGTTTTAATGATGGAGAAGCTCAAGGTGGACTAAATACAAAAGGGTTAGCTTTTGAGTGGGTTACTGTTGATGGAGATAGTTACACCGTTGACTCCAACTATGTGCCTGACAAAAAAAAGATTCATTTGAATGTAAACACGGCCCAATGGATGCTTGAGAGATGCAAGACTGTGCAGGAAGCTATAAAATTTTACCAGAAATACAGCGAACCAGCATTCGCAAGGACTACATTATTTATAGCTGACAAATCAGGAATGTCCGTAATTATTGGCTCAAAAAATGGCAATCTATATTTTGATACCACAATTAAAAGTAGGGGTTCGGGCTTTGGTGAAGCCACTTTTGATAGATTATATAAAGAGGGAAATACCCCAAGTATAAATGAAGGTGCCGAAATTCTAAGGCAATGTGTAGTTCCTGGAGATGGCGGCACTAAATACTCAAACTCGTATGATTTAAAAACTGGAGAAATCGTATTTTATAACTTCGCTAATCCAAATGAAAATACAAAACTTAATCTTTTTGAAGAATTGAAAAAGGGGGGACATTACTATGAGACATCAAATATTTCTAATCAAATACACCAAACAGTAATGCCATTGACACTAAATATGCACAGACATATTTTGACAATGTATAAGCCATTGCCTAACCAAGAACATGAAATAACAGCCAAAATTCAAAATTTATTTAGTGAAGTAGCAAATGGAAAATTGAAATACACTGATCTTACAGAAAACTTTGCTCTTGATTTAAAAAAATCAGAAGATAATATTAAGAATATCTATGGAAAATTTGGGGACTTAAAGTCATTGGAATTGATACATAAAGAGAAATTTCAAGAATCTTTTGATTACAGCTATGTTATGAAATTTGAAAATGTTTCCATTCTCTGGCAGTTTCTGTTGAATGACCAAAATAAGATATATGACTTTAATACCTTGAGTGTATCCTGGATTCGATAAATCTTTGAAATTCACTTTCTTGAATATTCAAAAATTTAACAGGAGAAAAGAAAACGGAGCGGCCAACACACTAAACTTAGAGTAAGCCGACAATTCAGAAGTAGAAAGTAATACGAATTGGACTGAAGGACAACATGCAATTGAATGGACAAAGGCCAACAGCCGGCAACAAAGTGCATAATCAATGGCGGGGTTCAGTGTAAATTTGTAGTTTAGTTTTTCAAAATAAGTTTGGTATCGTGGGGCAGTGAAGCGCTTCGAAGACCCGCCACTGCTTATGCACAAGCGTTAGCGGTAATCATATCAACAACTAAGTACCAATGAAAACGGCGACTGATTTTAAAAAAGAAATAATCAATAAATCTATCTGGGGTGAAGAGACTGCAGTCACGGATTGTAAGCTCCCCATTTTTAGGACAACTCTAAATTAGATATTTCAATTTTTGTTATAGTAGCTGGTTGGCCGCAACTGGTAGAGTAAAACATTCCGCTGCGCTTCATTTTTAAGCCCTCCTACTCCGCACACTGCATAAAAACCAACGTTGTGGGCAACGGCCAAAAAGACATGAGAGTATTAGCAATCATATTATTTTTCAACTTCTGGACAGATTTGACTCATGGACAAGGAATCACACTAAACGTAGTAACTTTTAATCCATGCAATTCGACTTATGAAAATGAATTACTCGTTCATTTAGTTAAGGATGGAAAGATGTTTCAGATTTCAGATACTCTTGGGACAATTTATTTGCCAGATCCTGGAATTTATAAGTTGAAGGTTTTTGACTACACGCTTTATCGTTTGGTCGACTCGGTAAAGGTTATTACAATATCTCAAGGAAAAAATTACGACACGTTAACAAGGTCCGCTATAATGGACTGTTATGTTATAAATTGTGTTCTACCACCACAAAGTGCGGGAGACTGTGGATACTCTTGTTGCGACCAATTATGTGAAGGGTACAACGTGGATTATTTTGACAATGGAAATAAGCGACTAGAAGGATATTTTAAGAAAGGTAATCCCGTGGGACAATTAATCTTCTATCATCCGGACGGACGGAAAAAGGAGATTCACCATTACGACAAAGCGGGCAACGGACGACTAAAGAGAAAAGAAACGGTTGGCAAATAATTTCGGAGTAGGCCGCAGCCCACGGCGCTGGCTAAAGTCATTGCCGGGTTTTCAACTAATTTTAATTTGTATCTTCGGTTCACGCTAGGTCACGTGGAACAGTTCCGACTTAGTAACGCCAAACATTCCGGCAACGGCTTCTAGCCTAATGTTGTACACAAGTTTCTTATGAGAATTTGGACCACCATGCTATTAATGACAATTCTAACCCAGACGCACGGGCAAGTGACACTTGGGACAGGGATTGTAAAAATAGAATTTGACGACAAGACAATAATCGACTTTTACACTAAGCCGGCTGACACGGTGTACTCAAAGAGAATTGAGTTCTTTGACGACAAAGCGATAAACAGTTGGAACATAAAGAATCTGAAAACTGAACAGACTTGGTTAAAACCAGAATTACTATGGCTGGACTATTCACAAGTTAACTTCAGGTGTAAATCGACAAATGGTGAATGGTTAGAACTTATTGTGAACAACGACAACGGACAGACTTACTGGATTAAAAAGAATAAGACGACAAAACTCTTGACCTGGGAAGAGTACCTTAAACAAATGTTCGCGGTAGACAGGCTTGCTGAGCATAAACAAAAGATAAGAATACAACCTGCTGATACGGCTGAAGAAATAAAATATGAAGGACGAGATTGTTTTCAAGTAAAATCTCTAAAAGGAGACTGGATTGAAATTTTCACGACCAACTATTGTGACGAAGGGCAAAATAAAACTGAAATAAAGAGTGGCTGGATTAAGTGGAGACGCGGTAATGAATTATTGATTACTTATTACACGACCAGTTAAAAAAACCAGCGCGCAGCAATGCCCATAATCAATGGCTGGATTCGGTGTAACTTTGCAGTTTAGTTGATTTCAAATCACGTTTGGTCACAGCTGATATTGAATCAGGAATAACCGCTAGCCCTGTAAACCACTTCTAGTAAACAGCCCCAAAAGTGTCAAGTATTTTTAGGAAGGTCCAAAAACCCCTCCCAAACGCGAAATCTCCCCTTCCCGCTTGCAATAATTAGCAAAAGTGTTGCAGATATTTACAGTGTCGTTGCAGAAATTGACACAACCGTTGCAGAATTTAACAACCCCGTTGCCGATATTTTCACTGGCGTTGCTATAGTTAATTATTGTATTGCAGATTATTTAATAGTCCTTGCTGATAATTTCAATCGCGATGCAGATAATTGCTATGTGCTTGCTGATAGTTGTTTGCGTGTTGCGAATTTTAACAACATCACATAATTAGCCTGATAACTTGTGGAGGCGATGTGATTCAGCGGGTTCAAATTTCGCAAACTTCCGTTTGTAACTCCTGTCATATATGAAGGCAGGCCACTGGAACTAAGAATGGTACATGGGAAAAGTCTAATTTTAGTGAACCATGAAATGATAAAAGTCCTGATTTCAATGAATAAAACTGAAAAAGAACTTCTTGACTATCAGTATAAAGCTCTTTACAAAAGCAATAGAAAAAAAGTCTGGTTCTTTTTTGGAATCATCCTCCTGCTCATTGCATTTTTTACCACAGACATCGGCTCGGGAGAGTTCTGGTTTGCATTTGTTCCGGCCGTTTTACTGCTCGGGGTAGGAACAATAATCGTATGCTCGAAACGGAGAGCGGGAAATAAATGAACTTCTTGTTTTGACTACACCCCACTTAACTTTCTCCCGGTTTTAGCTTCGAGTGTCTCCTGCAACCAGTTTTCTACCTGCAGACATTCAATGGGACTGAGACTGTCCATGTACAACTCAACGGGGGTATCGGGGTCCCGACGGCTAATGATCTCCAATGGTTTTTTGTAATTCTCCCATGCCTGAAAACCATACCGGATTGCAACGATATCCTCCACAGCAACCCCTCTGTATTCTCTAAAGGAGAGTTAAAAATCAACCTGTTTCAAGATAATGCCTTAGGTTCTCATTGTCTTCAGATAACTATTTGCACAAAAATGACTGAGAACTTACTCGAGAAAAATCGCGGTATTTTAATGCATGCATTAAAAATTGACTACACTAAGTAGCTTCATAAAACACAAATCTTATGAAGAATAAAAAATTACGATTGTGGTCATTGAGTTTATCGGTGTTCACTCTACTTTTTGTTGGCTGTCAGGATGACGAGTTAACAAACGACAATGTGGCTGGTTTAAAAAGTTCAACCTTACAGGCAAAAATAGAAAGTGACGTGCCTTATATGGAGGCAACTAACACTGTGTTAGGAAAAAATAAACAAAATCCTTACACGGTTCAGAACATGATAACAGCCTGGCAATACCTGGAAAAGATGGGGGTGAAACCTAACTCATCCACAAATGTTCGCACAACTCATTACTATGTGAAATTTAAACCCAAAGATTCGGATGAGTATGAAAACTTACACTCTGATTCAACCTTGGTATTTTCAGACATACCTATTGAAAGTACAATACTTGTAAATGGTGATTATTATCATGACGCAAGCCTGCCCGACAGTGTGCCAACTTATCAGTACAGCGCAGTTAAGGCGGACTATGTATTTCAAAAAAGCATTGAATATGAAATTCTGGATGAACTCTATATTCCAGAGGAAGATGCTGCTTTTAATTATACCAAGGGAGGGAAAGACGATTGCTTTGTGGATAAGTTATTAAATCAAGCCTATATTCAAACAGGCAATAACGAAGATCTAATTGACAGTGGTGATTGCATAGCATCGACCGCTTCAAGAAGATTTACCCCGGGTGGGCGCATCAGAATATTTGACACTCGTCTGCAACAGTGGATTGGAATGGAGGGTGTTAGAGTCCAGGCTAGGCGTTGGTTTACGGTATTGTCGGCATTCACAGACTTTAATGGTAATTTTCGCATGAGTCGTTCTGTTAGCAAAGTATGCAATTACTCTATTTGGTTTGCGCAAACTCGATTTTCGGTACGACATAACATCGTAAATACAACATTTTGGGTCAACGGTCCTAAACTTTCTGGAGATTGGAACTACGATTTAAATAACAGCTATCAACGATTTGCGGGACACGTTTTCAGATCGGCTTTTAGATATCACTACAAAGATATCGGAGGATTACAAAGACCACTCAGGTGGGCAGCTGGCCCTTTTTTCACCCGGAGACGAACCGTGTACGTTGCGATCGATGGTGTTGGCAATTCCAGTGGCACGAACTGGGTTGTTGTTCCCATTATCAAAGTGTGGAGATACTTTGACATTAATTCCGAATTTCTTTCGGACGAAATCTTCTCAACAACCGCCCACGAAACCGGTCATACAAGTCACGTCATAAAAATGAACACGGTACTTCAGTACTGGCAAGTTTCTCCTCAATTGCAGGAGAGTTGGGCAACTGCTATTGAGTGGTACATAACAAATATTGAATACAGAGAAAGAGGAATTTTCAATTACGGAAGAGAAGATTATTTTCCGACTGCACCTCCCGGTAGGCCAAATTCATATGCATACCAATATTGGACTAAAAAAAGCTCTGAAAAATACACTTCAATCTATATTGATATAGTCGATAAAATCAATCAGTTGAATGTCTACTACCCAGATCGTGGAACAGGCTTGGTCGATGACCAGGTGAGTGGCTACACCCTTCCGGGAATTGAAACCGAGATGTTAAAACATATCTACGGACTATCATCTCTTGCTGAGATTCTTAAGCAGAATAAACCTTCTGGAGTTACTGATTCTCAAATAGATCTTTTGATTAGTCATTTTTAGAATTTCTGAAAATTTCTTGCCCTATTCAACACACGTTATTTAATGTGGGAGCTCTATTCTAAGCTTCCACATTAACTATTCATTATTATACCTGTTTCTAGTTCAATGTGATTCGTAGTCTCATTTCTGAATCATTTTACCAGACTTTGATAGCAAATATTCGCATTGTAATGTGTTTTATTTCCGTGCGCCATGATTCGATCAAAAATTCTAAATCGTAAGCTTGATACTGCAGGTTAGCGCCATGCTAAACCCCGCTTAACTTTCTTCCGGTTTTAGCTTCGAGTGTTTCCTGCAACCAGTTTTCTACCTGCAGGCATTCGATGGGACTGAGACTGTCCATGTATAACTCAACGGCGGTGTCGGGGTCCCGACGGCTAATGATCTCCAATGGCTTTTTGTAATTCTGCCATGCCTGAAAACCGTACCGGATTGCAACGATATCCTCTACAGCAACTGATACGCTTGCTTTACGCTCACCGCTTCCCTTCTTAAACTCGAAGTACTCCACGGCAGATTCACTCACGGAAAGTGCAAATCGTAAGAAGAGATTTTTAAGATTTCTGCGAATCACTTGCACCAGCAAAAAGCCAGCAGCGTACCAAATATTGCCGTAGCAAAAAAGCAGGCAATTTTCGCCTCTGGCGGAAACCTTCCGCTTATATCAAAGATTACATAAAGACAAAAGCCAAAAACACCTGTATACAGTATGGAGTATACAGCCAGTTGAACTGACCGCATGCCCGTACGGTTAGTCCAATACAGCAAAGAGGCGGTTCTGCTTTCTTCCTTTTTTATTTTATTACTCACCCGGGCTTTTTCCGGTGGCATAAACGGTCGGTCGGGTGTAATTTTTTCACGCAGCAAGTCAAGTGCGTGACGAACGGTTTGGTCATTCAACGAATCGACAAAAGACCACTGACTTCCATCCCGTTTTTGCAGATACCCGTAAAAATAGTTGGTTGTGCTATCGTCAGATTTCCTTTCATCGACATAGATATCAAGCTTCTCAATTTCGTTGTATGCAATGTATGCCTCTTCCTGTGCGGATTCTGATTGCAGAATCACCATTCCATGTTCATGATCAAAAATAAATGTGTGGGGTGTGGAATTATGAATGCCGCGCGAGATAAAGATCACAACCAGAAAAAAGCCCGTTATTATCCAGCAGCCAAATTTGATAGGCCCCCAGGGCATTGAACCTAAATCAGGATAAAAGTAATGAATCACAAAACCCGAAACAGCAATCACTCCGAGTACCGGAAAGAAAACAGCATTGCTGCACCCTTTCGACTGAACGAAAACCGTACGCTGGCCGGTGTGTGATTTTAATACTGACATTGTGGGGTTATACCAAAGATAGGCATTGCATCAGCATTTTTTGGATACACCTTCACTAATTCGTAGCTTGGTTTTCTGAACCAGACCGTATGTCAAACAAATTCTCCCGGCGCGATGCGCTTCGCTTACTCGGATTATCAGCTGCCGTTACCGCAATACCCGCTTCGTTAGAGGCCCGCGATGAACATGGCAACCCGATTCTGTTACCCGAAAACACGAACTACAAAAAACTTGATAAGCCCGTTACCGCGATTGTGTGCGGAGCCGGAAACCGGGGAAATGTATACGGAGGCTACTCGCTGGCCTATCCGGATAAGCTCGACATTGTTGGCGTAGCGGAGCCAATTACTATTCGTAACGAACGGTATGCTGCCAAACATGCCATCAAAGATGAAAATCGTTTTGTTACGTGGGAAGATGTTTTTAAACGCCCAAAGTTTGCCGATGCCATCATCATCACAACGCCTGATAATTTGCACTATGGCCCCTGCATGAAGGCGCTGGAGATGGGATACGATGTACTGCTCGAAAAGCCCATTTCGCCAAGTGAAAAAGAGTGCCGCGATATTCTCACGTTAGCTAAAAAAACCGGCCGCATTGTAGCCGTGTGTCACGTACTCCGGTATGCTCCGTACTTTGTGAAACTGCGCGAGCTCATCCAAAGCAAAGCTATCGGTGAGGTAGTTAGTATTCAGCATATGGAGCCGATTGAACACATCCACATGAGTCATTCGTATGTGCGTGGAAATTGGCACAACAGCAAGCAAACCACTCCTATCATTCTTGCTAAGTCGTGCCACGATCTCGACATCCTGCGCTGGATGATCGGGAAGCCAAGCAAAAGCATTCATGCATTTGGGGACTTGTCGTGGTTTACAAAAAAGAATGCACCGGCTGGCAGCACAGAACGTTGTACGGACGGGTGCGCGGTAGAAGGCTCCTGCCCTTATTCAGCGCTGGATATTTACTATCGCAAACGTTCATGGAACTATGTGTTCGATTTACCGGAAGATAAAGACAAACAAGCCGCTTATGTTCTTGAACAACTCAAGACAACCAATTACGGCCGTTGCGTTTACCGGATGGATAACGACCAACCCGATCATTACGTGACCAACATTTTGTTTGACGACAACGTTACCGCCAGTTTCAGCATGGAAGCATTCACTTCATACGGTGGCAGAAGAACACGCGTAATGGGTAGTCATGGTGACATTGTAGGTGATATGAATTCATTCACCATCACCAATTTTAAAAGCGGTAAAACTGAAGAGTGGAAAGAAACAACTGACGGTCATGGGGGTGGCGACTGGCGTTTGGCTGGGAACTGGGTGCAGGCCGTTGCGCAACGCAATCCGGCTCTCCTGACGTCAACCATCGATCAATCCATTGAGAGTCATGTGATGGGCTTTATGGCAGAAGAAAGCCGTAAAACAAAAAAGGTAATGGACATAAAGATGTAATCCATTCAGAAATGTGTGGATACAAACGTTCTCATCCATCAGATTCTGAGTGAATACAGAAGTTCACTGAAAGAAGATTTTGATAAATATCGGAATCACGTTTACCGCGTTTACCATCTTTGTATTTTGTTGGACACAAACCCGGAACACCGTGATCGCTATGCGGTAGCGGCTGCGTTTCACGACATCGGCATTTGGGTGAACAACACATTCGACTACCTGGAACCATCCGCTGCACGCGCAACTGCATGGCTGGTCGAGCATCAGAAAACTAATTTCATACCTGAGGTTTCATTGATGATTGACATGCATCATAAGATGAGCCGATACACCGGGCAGTACGAATCAACTGTTGAAGTGTTTCGTAAAGCCGACTGGATTGACCTGAGTTTGGGTGTCTTGAAATTCGAACTTCTGCGAGGGCAATTCACAGAATTTATAAACCAGTTCCCAACAAAAGGTTTTCACCGGTTTTTAATGAGGCGCGCCTTGCAGAATTTTATCAACCATCCTTTGAGGCCGTTGCCCATGTTTAAGCGTTAGGAGAACCGACAGTCGTTACTCCAAATTGAATTCCCTGCGCAATTCACTTAGTGTGGCTGCATTAACCTCAACGTATTTCTTAAAAGGAATAAGCCGCGTAGATTTCAATCCGTTCGTATGATAATACCCAAGCGCATTGATAAGCGTTTGCCGGTCTAATTTTTCAACCTGCGATAGGTGAAAAGGAATGTACTCACTGCCTGACTCATACGCATCTAAGCGGTCAAAAATCTGCTCACCTTTGAATAGCTGGCTTTGAAAATTGAAGTCCATATGCTTAGTCATAATGGGCTCCATGTACGTTTCGAAAATAGAGTTTTCATAGTCCTGCCTTGTTTTGATGTAGTCAATCGAAACAGACAAGTCACCGATCAAATCGCGAAGCTCCTTATTCCTGAAGTAACGGAGCGATCCTGAGCTTTTCAGTTGCTCCAGAACAACCGTCCGGGGCGTGAAGATAATTGGCGTTCTTGCCGTAATGGCCCAAATGAAATTTACGGATAGTGGTTTGGAGGACGATGTAAGGCTGCTGTCGCGGAAGAAGCCGATCATGTACTCAATAGCATGTTCCTTTTTGAGCCGGCCCTGGATTTTAGACGCTACAGCAAGGGAATCACTTTTTAGTTCTTCATAAAAACTCTTCGCCAGTTCGCGGGCTTGTTGTTTTTCAGCAAAATTCTCGCGAGCATTCTCTGCCAGAAATCCTAAAAAAACAGCCAGGAAAACCATGATGAATTCAAACGCATACTTCTTCCAACGCTTGAATCTTAGTGCTGATCTGGCATCGGATCGATCAGGGGGAACGTCACTCATAGCAATACGGGAAACATTACGGGGAAAACCAGCCGTCTAAAATAACAAATTGTTCCCATCCCGGTTTATCTGCGATACAATACGTTCGGCAAATAAGGAATGACTATTTCTAAAATCTGCTAGACCAATCGGCTGATCACCTCGTCTACACTAATTCCTTCTGCTTCCGCTTTGAAGTTGCGGACAATGCGATGACGCAATACCGGCTTGGCAATAGCCTGAACATCTTCGATATCAGGTGAGTACTTGCCGTTCAATAACGCGTTGCACTTGGCACCGAGCACCAGGAACTGTGAAGCACGCGGCCCTGCACCCCATTCCAGATAATCGTTCGCAACCTGTGATGCACCGATCGTTTGCGGACGGGTTTTGCCCGCCAGCGTAACGGCATACTCAATAACATTATCCGGAACCGGAACTTTACGCACCAGGTGTTGATAAGCAATAATATCTTCGGATGTCAGGATTGTGCTCAGCGATTTCGCTTCATCGTTCGTAGTGTTTTTAACCACACTTACTTCTTCTGCGAAAGACGGGTACGTAAGCAGGATGTTGAACATAAACCGGTCGAGCTGCGCTTCCGGCAACGGATAGGTTCCTTCCTGCTCAATCGGGTTCTGTGTAGCCAGTACAAAAAATGGTTTTGGCAACTCGTACCGCTGACCGGCAATCGTTACGGCATATTCCTGCATCGATTCGAGCAAGGCAGCCTGCGTCTTAGGAGGTGTCCGGTTAATTTCATCGGCCAGTACGATGTTTGCAAACACCGGGCCTTTAATGAACTTGAAGTTTCGTTCCTTATCCATCGTCTCGGCACCGAGAATATCGGAAGGCATCAGATCGGGTGTGAATTGGATTCGTTTAAACTGAAGATCAAGCGCACGCGAAATGGTTTGAACAAGCAATGTTTTTGCAAGCCCCGGTACCCCGATCAGCAGCGAATGTCCCTGGCAAAAGATTGCTGTAAGAACAAGCCTCACAACTTCATCCTGGCCAACGATCACTTTCGAAATTTCCTTTGCGAGATTTTTATAGGTGCCCGCCAGTGCATCGGCCGCCTCTACATCAGATGAATATTTGCTCATGGCAAGAACTTGTTTTTACGAAAATAGCGTACGCACGGTTCCGGCAAGAAGCTTTTACACGTGCGGCAGCCGTTGCTAATCTAAAATACCGCAAAAATTAAAGGACGGGTCAATGCTGATAAAAACATCCTGCCGAACCTTGTTAAACCATCGATTCAAAACTCCGTTTTTCTTCTCGTTCAGCGTAGCACTTTGCAGTTTGTTCCAGTCGTCTTTCAACGACAGTTCATGTGCAGCGGTTTTAGATTTGTAAAAGATAATCCGGACCGCTTCTTTTTGATCTTCGGTACGATAAACCAGGGGCTTTGACACGGTGCCCGTTTTCATGGAGTCGATGGCGAAGTATACAACTGGGTCCAGGTCTTTATACGGAATACGCGTACCGCCCTCTTCATCGGCAAAGAAGCCACCATTGCCTTTTGTTGTCATGTCATCGGAATACTCTTTTGCTGCTGCCTGAAATGTAATCTTTCCGCTGTTTATCACCGTACGTAAACTGTCGAGGTACTTCTCAGCAACTTTTAAATCCTCCGGTGAAGGTGATGGCGACATCAGAATATGTCTCGAGTGGTATTCGTTACCCCTGCGCTCTACCAATTGCATGATGTGAATTCCAAAATCAGTTTCAAATGGCATCGAGATTTCGCCAGGCTTCAGTTTAAAAGCCATTGCTTCAAACTGCGGAACCATTCGGCCGCGACCAGACCAACCCATATCGCCACCATTCGTAGCCACAGACGGATCAGATGAATATTTTTTTGCCAGCGTAGCGAAATCGGCACCGCGCAACAACTCATCGCGAATCGCCATCAACTCTCCTTTAGTCTGTTCTTTTTGTTGCTGACTTACTTTTGCTACCCGAACAATCTGGGCTACCTCGGCTTCCGCATCCAGAAACGGCAAACTGTCTTTCGGAATCTTGTTGTAGAATCGTTTAATCTCAGCCGGAGTAACCGTAAGATCTTTAGTGATTGTTCGTTCCATTTCACTCACAATCATCTGCTCGCGCACCATATCCCGCACATCGCCTTTAATTTGCTCCATGGTTTTTCCGAACTGCTTTTCAAGTTCTTTCACATCACCGTATTGAGAAGCAATAATTCCGATTCTTCGTTCCGTGTTGGCGTCAACCTCATCATCCGAAACCACTACGGAGTCAATCTCGGCTTTTGCGAGCATGAGTTTGTTACGGATAAGAATCGCGAGGAACTGACATTTAATTTGATCTGCGTTTCCGCGGCCTCCCTGGTTAGTAACATAGTCCAGGTACGCTTTATCTACTTCCGATTTAAGTACGATGTAATTGTCAACCTTGGCTACAATCTTGTCGACCACAAACCCCTGTGATTCTTCACCCGAGTCCTGTGCCTGTGCTGCAAGACCCAGTCCAATGAACAGTACACAGGCAGCGGCCCGGAAAATCACACTATTCAAATATTTCAAATTCCTTTTCACGTACGGCATTGTTATAAACTTCATCTTCCAGCTTTTTGGCAAGCTCAACCTTGCGTTTATTCAATATGATGTTGCGGATGTCGTCTTTTACGAACTCAAGTGGCGAAATATTGTCAGAAATACGGTATTTGGCCACCTTTAAAAAGTAAAGATAACCATCATCAGATGTTTCATAATACCGATTCGCCTTTAAAAACTGAATTTTATTTGGAATTTCTGCGAGGGGCGAATTCTTAACCAGTTCGTCAAAAACCATCCAGGCAGAGTCGCTGAGGTGGTAGGCGGTTGAAAAACTCAGGCAATACGACTTAAGTTCGCTCTGATCCTTTTCACGGCTGGAGAACAGTAACTCTTTAACGCGGTTTGTACGGGGTGCCGTTTTTGGCAGTTTGATGAACACCGCCTGCACAATGTTCTGCTTCAGCACAAAATTATCGATGTTGCCCGTATAATAGTTTTCGATTTCAGCGGCAGAAACAGCCGTATCCAGGTGTTGCTTGATGTAGTACGATTGATATTCATACGCAATCAGACTAAATCGATAATCAAGGATCTTGCGCTCAACTTCAGCTTCGTTGATATTGATCTTCTTGCCCGCTTCCTGGATCAACAACTGCTTGCGTACCCAGCTGTTGATGTACGTTTCCGCCCGTTCAGCGCTGTCTTGTTTGCTCGTAGCCGGAGTTAAAATATCATCAAGCTCATCTTTGTACAAGTAGGTTGTATTTACCCGCGCGATCGCCACACGATTATCGGAATCGGTTTGGTCATTTTTCCGTTTGATGAACTCGCACCCAAACATGCAGGTGACCGCGAGTACACTAAGACTTAATTTTTTCAACGACATACTTTTTCGTTTTGTCATTTACTTTAACCGGATATTTCTTCTTCAAAGCATCAAGCCAGTTCTTCTCAAGCTCATTTTGGTATTCGGAGATCACAGATGCGCGCGCATCTTCAAACGATAGCGATCCGGGCGCCACCATGTTGGTAACAATAACCAATTGATATGTATTCGCGTTTTGAGATTGATATTGTCCGGGCTTCCAGTTGATGTTGCGTAACGCTGGCCGGTCTTCACGCTGAAATGTACCGGTTTCAGAATACACGTTCTTGTTTTTCAAAATTTCCTGCACAGCAGTTGAGTCGTTTACCTGTATTTGCTTGCTAAGCTGATCAATAATTTCTTTTGAATCGGAATAGTAAATCGTGGCATGCACACGTTCGCCTGCTTTATATAATTCCGGATGACTGTCGAAGAACTTGCGCTGCCCTACAGAATCATCGCTGGCTTTTTTCCAGACTTCTTTTTCCATGATGTCGAACAGCAGAATGCCTTCGTAATATTCCTTCAACAGCATTTCAAACTCCGGATTTGTAGCAATCAGCTTTTGTTCAAAGGCCTCGCTTAACATCGTTTCCGAATAGGTGAAATACAGCAACTCCATGTACTTGTCGGGTGCCATTGAATTTGCCCGCTGATTTTGCTGAACGTATACAAGAAAATCATGTGCGGTAATTTTCTTGCCCTGAATTATGATCAATGTTTCTTTACCAGCGGCAAACGATCCCGGGATTTTCCATTTCCCTTTGGTGAGCGTTGAATCTGCAAGCGCCAGCACTTTTGCTTTCGTAGTCGCATTTTCGGTGAATGAATATTCCTTCTTTAATTTTTGAGTTAAGGCCTGTTTCGAAAGCTGCACACGTGGATCTCTGGCCAATCTGTTTTTCAGTGCAGGCGCAGATTCGTCAAATGTCGGCATCGGTATCTTTCTTTCCAGTCTTACGATGTGCCAGCCAAACGCTGTCTGAAACGGGTCTGACACTTCACCCACCGTATGCAAGGAAAAAGCAACGGCATCGAACTCCGGGATTTTCGCCAATGCACCAACCCCAAACGGCCGCAGTTTGCCGCCAAGATCTTTTGAGCCCGGATCTTCGGAATATTTCTTTACAAGATCATCCCACGACTCACCTTTAAAAAGCCGTGTGTGAATTTCGTTGATCAAAGCTTTTGCCTTTGCTTCATCACGATTCCCGGCACGAAGCATAATGTGCGAAACTTCAACTTCACCGCGGGCTGGGCGGCTTTCACCCACTTTAATAATATGATATCCGAAACTTGTGCGAATAGGACCAACGATGTCTCCGGTCTTACCACCATACACGGCTTCTTCAAAAGGCGAAACCATCTGAAGTGTTGTAAAGTATCCCAGGTCGCCTCCGCGGGTTTTTGTGTATGTGTCATCAGAATACAGAGCTGCTTTCGCACCAAAATCTTCACCGGCAAGAATCTGGTTCTTTAATGACACAGCTGTGTTATAGGCTTGTAACGTATCCTGCGGTGTCGCATCCTGTTTAACTTCAATCAGGATGTGGGCAGCACTGACTTCTTTCTGAAGCCTGTTGTAGGTAAGTGTAACAAGACTGTCAACAATCTTGCTTTCCGGAAGAAATGGTTTTCTCAACTCATCTTTATAAGAAGCATACTCTTTCGTGAACTCGGGTGTCTTATCAATTCCGCGTGCGCGAGCCTCTGTCACCTTTAATTTGAACTTGATGTACAGATCAAGATATTCTTCTATCTTTTGATCCGTGAGATCTTCTTTAGCCGGATGATTCTTTTTGTAGAGATAGATGAATTCGTCAGCAGAAACTTTTTCTTTTCCAACCGAAAAAAGAACAGCGGGTTTTGCTTTCTTCTGAGCCAAGCCTGCAGCGCACACCATAAAAAATGCTGCAGCCAATAAAAATCGTGTCATTGATTAAGGATTAATTTACCTGAACTCTCTTAACGAGCCGGCAGATGTTTTTATTTCCTGATTTGCCGTATTCTACCGAGTCCATTATTGATTTTACCAGCCGGATTCCCAGGCCACCTTTGCGTTTTTCATGGATGAGGTTGTCCATGCTGGGTTCGCTAAACTGATTGATATCGAATACACTTCCGTCATCGATGATTTCAAATACCACGGGCTTGTTCTGGTCAATGACAATTTCAAGTTCAAACAACTCGTTCGGATTGCAATCGTGGGCATGAATCATCAGGTTGGAGCACATTTCATCCAGCGCCAAAACCATTTCACTGATTTCGAGCTCAGATATGCCATGATTCTTCAATGAAGTCCGGATAAAATCCCGGATTCCCTGAAGGTTCTCAAGGCTGCATCCAACTTTATATTTATACTTCATTTACTTTTTTCTTAGCTTCTGCTTTGTCCGGTGCAATGGTCAGCAGATCATACAATCCTAAAATTTCGAATGTGTTGGCCACCTTTTCGCTCATCCCGAACAGCACCATTTTCACATTCTTGTCTTTGAACTCATCGATATACGACATGAAAACCCCTAAACCGGCCGAAGAGATGTACTCCAGCGCCCCGCAGTCAACCAAAATTTTGGCAAACCCTTCGCCCACGCTTTTCGCGATGGTCAAGTCCAGTTCAATGGAAGAGCTTGCATCAATCTCGCCCACGGGCGCAATTATGTCGATTCCGTCTTCCTGCAGTCGTTTTATATGGACCATGTATTATTAACGGTTTAAATTGGTTTATGTTCGGTCATTAAACTTGACGATCATCGTAGTGTAATCGTCATTGATATTATCCGTTCCTGAAAATTCATACAGTTTCTGAATCAGCTGCTCCTGGATTGCACGGGGCGACTGATCTTTCACGCCCATCAGAATCTCGGCCAGGCGCTCGTATCCAAACTCTTCACCTTTCGCACTTTTTGCTTCGGTAATTCCATCGGTATACAAAACCATAATGTCGCCCGGTTCATACGCGAATTCTTTGGCTTCAATAAAATTCTTGTAACTGTTGTTTCGCACCATTCCCAAGGCCACACCTTTATCTTTGAAATACTCAGCCTTGCCTTTCGCTGCTGAGTAATAGAGTACCGGGCAGTGACCGGCACGCGCATAGCGCACGGTTTTATTCTCTGTATTGATTAGAAAGAAAATAGCCGATATAAATGAGCCGCGTTCCAAGCAATATACCAGTGCCTTATTTGCACGGGCCATAAACTCATCGGGCTCAATACAGTCCTGCGCCAGGCTGTGAAAAATTCCCTTCATCTGCGACATGTGAAATGCCGCGGTTGTTCCCTTTCCCGAAACGTCAGCGATGATCAGTGATGTTTCATGCTGATTGATCCGGAGCGTATCATAATAATCGCCCCCGACTTCATCGGCTGATTCTGAAAAAGCTGCGATTTCAAATTGTGGATCCTGCTCAAGAACCTGCGGCAACAAACTCTTTTGAACCGTCTTCGCAATTTTCAGCTCTTCTTTATAGCGTTCGCCCTGAAGTGCTTCCTCCAGCAACCTGAAATTCTCAATGGAAATTCCCGCCTGGTTCGCAAACGTAGAGACGATTTTTGTCATCTCTTTATTGAATCCATCGGGCAATTCTTTTAGCAGCGCAAGCGTACCGATATTTTCGCCCTTAACATAAATCGGGAAAGCAAGAATGGAACGAAAACGCGACCCCTTTAATGCCCCAAGGTGCTTGGACAGGTTTTTCGTTTTATCCTGCCCCTGATCAAGGATGCCCGTAACGTTTTGCGTTTTAAGATGGTTTATAATATCGTACGCTTCTTTTTCGGTGATCCGGTACGTAAAGACGCGATGCGTTGCATTGTCTTTGGTTTCAAGCCACGCAGCATCGGCAAACACGCTACTCACCGATGTTTCTAACAAGATGTTGTAAACACTCTCTTCGCTTTGCTCAGTTTGAATTGACTGACTGATGCGTTGAAAGTTTACTACCTCCTCCAGCTTCTGTTCGAATACGGAAGTAGTCGGCAGGTTGAACAGGATTACGAGAAACGAAAAGACACTGTAAATAATCACAAAGATCATCACCGACTGGATGAACAGGTGTGCACGATGATCGGTGAATCCCAGCTTAACCGTTTCGGCCAGCGAGCTGCTGGTGAAACTCAGATAGCCGAAGTAAAAGATCGTTAGTAAGAGGAGTAACAGACACGTCCATTTCTGACGGAAGTTCAGGAACGCAACCCATTTCATATTGGCCGACAGAACCAAGCCCATCACAACGAAAATGCCCAGAAGAACAAGGTAAAGTGTTTCGTTGGGTGTGCGATCAAAGCAGGTATACAACAAACCGAGCAGCAACGAATACTCAAACACGCTCCAGCCGCGCAATAACCACTTCGACTTCTGATACAGAATCAATCGTTTCCATGCAGCGAAAGAAGCCAGCAGGAATGCCGACATCAACCCGAGGTTAATCAGGTAAATGACTTCAACGTATACAACATTTTCAGTAAGCGCGGTGGATTTCAACAAGCCTTCCACCAGGCGCAGCAGCAATGAAAGCACCGTAGCGATAAGCCCGGTGGCGAAAACCCGCCAGAGGAGATCAACAAAGTTCAGTTGCTCATCGCGATCAATCTTAAACTTATAGTAATAATAAAGTGTGATCAGGTAGAGGTTAAGAATAATGCCTGGCAGCCAGGTTGGAACTTCCTGCGGCAGGTTATTCTTGGCGCTAAACACAACCGAGAGGTCAGTAAACAGCAAGGCCACCCAGGTGATCACACCGATCACGAATAACATTCTGGATAGAGCCTTTGCGCGCATAATTTCGAAGCATCAACCCTGCCGGCATGAAAAAAGCCAATCGGGCAGGATTGGCTTGCAAGTATATGAAATTACGCTGATTTATGGGCCTAAAAGCCTGATTAAAGCGCGTTTACTTACGGCTGTAGTTCGGGGCCTCGCGGGTAATGGCTACATCGTGCGGATGGCTTTCCGTTACCCCGGCTGACGTGATCTTAACAAACTTGGCCTTCTTGAGCGCTTCGATATTCTTTGCTCCGCAGTAGCCCATACCTGCCCGCAACCCGCCCACCATCTGGTAAAGCACTTCCGACACCAGGCCTTTAAACGGAACCCGTCCTGAAATTCCTTCGGGTACGAGTTTCTTGATGTCGTCTTCCACATCCTGGAAGTAGCGGTCTTTCGATCCAACTTCCATCGCTTCGAGCGAGCCCATACCGCGATACGACTTGAACTTCCTTCCTTCATAGATGATCATCTCACCCGGAGCTTCATCGGTTCCGGCCAGTAACGATCCGATCATTACACTATCCGCACCCGCGGCTAACGCTTTCACAATATCTCCCGAAAATCGGATTCCGCCATCGGCAATGACCGGAACACCAGAACCTTTCAGTGCTTTTGATGCTTCATACACGGCTGAAAGTTGCGGTAACCCAACACCGGCAACAACCCGTGTCGTACAGATTGATCCGGGGCCAACACCTACTTTAACCGCATCTGCACCGACTTTAGCCAATGCCTTTGCTGCTTCGCCTGTTGCAATGTTGCCGACAATAATCTCAAGGGAAGGATATTTCTTTTTCACGCGCTTCGCAGCATCCATCACACCTTTTGAATGACCATGCGCTGTGTCAATGCTGATAACATCAACACCCGCATTTTTCAATGCTTCGATGCGCTCAAGAATATCAGGTGTTACACCAACTGCCGCCCCGACACGCAATCTTCCGTATGAGTCCTGGCAGGCGTTCGGTTTGTTTTTCTTTTTCTGGATGTCCTTGAACGTAACAAGGCCGGTGAGCTTTCCTTTTTTATTGACGATCGGAAGCTTTTCAATTTTATACTGCTGAAGAATTGTTTCGGCTTTATCGAGTGTGATGTTCTCAGGCGCAGTGATCAGATTTTCTTTTGTCATGATCCTCTCCACCGCCACTTTCATATCTTTTTGAAAACGCAGGTCACGATTGGTGATGATGCCCAGTAGCTTTCCGTTACCGTCAATTACCGGGATACCACCGATTTTAAATTCACGCATAATGTTTTCAGCATCCTGCACGGTTGAATTAACTGACAATGTTACCGGATCGAGAATCAATCCGCTTTGCGAACGCTTTACCTTGCGTACCTGCTCGGCCTGCTGATCGATTCGCATGTTTTTGTGAATAAATCCGAGCCCACCTTCAAGGGCCATGGCGATGGCCAGCTCAGCTTCCGTAACCGTATCCATTGCGGCTGATACAATCGGGATGTTAAGCGTGATTTTTGACGTCAGGCGGCTGGCGGTGCTGGTTTCGCGGGGAAGAACTTCGGAATACGCGGGTACGAGAAGAACATCATCGTACGTTAGCGCTTCAAACAGGAATTTTGATGAGTCTAAGGCCATGGCAAATAAACGATCTGTTATTTGCCGGGCAAAGATAAGTGTTGAGTGGCGAATTCGCTAATTATAAATTCAACAAGTCCTTTTAAATTTGAATTCAAATACCGAACGTCTATGAGACTTATTTTTTCAACTGCATTTTTACTTTTTGCCACTTTTTGTTTCGCTCAAACTCAAACCGGCAAAGCATCTTTTTATGCCGACAAGTTTGAAGGCAGACCAACGGCCAGCGGAGAAAAGTACAAACACAGCAAACTCACAGCCGCACATAAAACGTTACCGTTCGGGACAGTTATTCGTGTCACCAACCTTAAAAACAATTTAACGGTTGATGTTACAGTAAACGACCGCGGCCCATACGTGGAAGGACGTGTGGTAGATCTTTCAAAATCGGCAGCTGAGAAACTGGAATTCGTAAACATCGGCCTGGCGGATGTGAAAATAGAAGTGATCGATGCCGGAACCGGTAAGGTTAGCGATCCGGCACGGGCGATTGATCACGTAGTAGTCGATGAAAAAGAATTCTATGAATTTAAAGTTGATCGTCAGAATCCAAAAGGCTTTGGTTTGCAAATCGGAACCTATCAGGAACTGGTGAATCTTGTACGTCTTGCGGAAAACCTGAAAAGTTCTTATCAAAAGAAGGTTGTAGTACAAGTAAAAATCCTGAATGGCGTGAAATATTACAGTCTGATACTCGGTCAATTCTCCAATCGCGAAAAAGCAGAAACGTTTCGTGATGAAATCAGAAAAAAATTCCCTGACACATTTATCGTTGAATACGAAAAACTTTAACGCAGCAGCGCAATCATGATGGAGATTATCGGGTATGCTGCGTGTATTTGTATCGGAATAATTCTGGGAATTCTTGGCGGTGGAGGTTCTATCCTTTCCATCCCGATTTTGGTTTATCTATTACATGTAGATGTAGTGATGGCATCCGCCTATTCGTTGTTTATTGTAGGCACGACTTCGTTCGTTGGTGCAATACCCAAATACAAGAAACATTTGGTAAACCTTCGAACCGGTTTCTTTTTCGGCTTGCCTTCGATCGTTACCATCTTCTGCACCCGGAAATGGATTGTACCTTCCATACCTGAAATTATCCATCAAAGCGAATCGTTTACGCTAACGAAACGATTCCTGATTCTCGGCATATTTTCGGTACTGATGATTCTGGCTTCCATTTCAATGATCCGCGGAAGCAAGGAGATTTCAAATGATAATCACCGGTTTCGGGTAGTGCTCGTAATTATTGAAGGAATCATCATCGGATTTTTAACGGGCTTGGTTGGAGCCGGAGGCGGATTTCTCATCATACCCGCGCTGGTGTTGCTCACCGGACTGCCGTTTAAAACTGCCGTAGGAACCTCCCTGTTCATCATCGCCATTAATTCCCTGGTTGGTTTCATGGGTGATGTGCTGAACTACTCCATGGATTGGAAATTTTTATTGTCAATTACTGCCTTGTCTGTTATCGGCATTCTCATTGGCGACAGAATCTCCAAAAAAATATCGGCCGCTGTGCTTCGAAAGAGCTTCGGATGGTTTGTACTGATTATGGGTTGCTGGATATTGTTCCGCGAACTACGCTGATGCGTTCTCTTCCAGAATTGCAGCGACAACCTCTTCGGCCGCCCGCTCACCGGATTTTATTGCACCACTGATGGTTCCAAACTCACCGGTAACATCGGTTGCTTCACCTGCGAAAAAAATCTTATCGGCAATTGGTTCAGCAAGCGCTACACGGTCATCATTTGTTCCGCCTACAAGTGGATACGATTGTCCGCCCAGGATATAGGGCTCCGCTGTCCAGTCTTTAATAACGGAAATAATTGTTCCTCCATCTTCCGGAAAGCGTTTGCGGATGTTCAGTGATGCCTTGCCATCGAATACAACATCCATTTCATCGAGTATCCGCTGGATTCGTTCATCGTCAGTTGCCAGTGCGCGCAGCTCTTCCGCTTTGGGTCCATTGATCGTAAGACTTACCGTCAGATTCTTGTCGCTGCGGCCTACGCCTGAAAAGAAGTAAGAAGGACATTCTACACCCCCGTAAATAAACGCGGGGGCCGGGCCAGTGCCATCAGGCTTTTTGAAAAAGTTATTGCGTGTAAACTCCAGAATAATCCGGATGGATGCATCCATGCCGATGCGGCTTAACGCACTTGTTTTTGAAGCCGGCAACGCCGGAGAGAAGCTAATGAGCGATGAATCTTTCAGCACATTAACAGGCGATGTTACTACCAGCTTGGTAACCTCTACCGTGCTTTCCGTGTTGGCATCGGTGTCTAAAACCGTCAGCGTTACGCCAGCGCCCGAATAATTTACTGCCTTAATCGCGCTGTTAAGCGTTACCCGTTTAAGCGCTCGCGCATACTTTGAAGTGAGAACATCACTAATCGGGTTTGTCACCAGCATGAACTCTTTTTTATCGTGTTCGATTAGCGAAAGCGCCTCACCCAATGCATTTGCCCCAATGCGGTCAGCCGAAGATCCATAGGCATTTCCCAACCATGAGTTAAGAATAGGTTGCAGATCAGAGGTTGTAGCTGCCGCATCCTGAACCGAACCTCCACCGGTATACGCTGCAAGACCGGTTTCCCTAAAGATTTTTAATGCCTGAAAGTCGCCCCGTGCTTCTGCTTCCGCCTGCGTAGAGTATTCATCATTGATGATGTAGTAATCTTGTGCATTCGTAGGTTCTTCGCGAAACTTAACGGTAGGAACTTTTAACAGCTTAATGAGATTTCCGAACTCCGAATCGGTGCCGAAAATCCGATCAGCTCCAAGTTCAACATGAAAATCGGCTGCAAGTTCATTATAAATTGGGTCCGAAGGTTTAATAGCCTTTATTCTTCCGCCAATTCTTCCTGACGCTTCAAAAATTTTAACCTTGATCCCTTTCGAAATAAGATAATCAGCAACCGCCAGTCCGGCCGCACCGGCACCCACAATACCAACAACACCATCATATTTAACCTCGGGGCCGTTCGAATCATCCGAACATGCCGTTAACCAGGCTGGTAAAACAAGGCCTGCCGTAACGCCCATCCCAAGGTTTTTGAGTGCTTCTCTTCTTTTCACGTAGCTTCTTTAGTTGAAGATTTCAGAAAGATAATGATCGTTATACTTTTAAGAAAATATAGATCATTTTCGCCCTATGGATACGGAAATCAGCCCGAAGGTAAGAAGGATCGCCATTGTGGGGCCTGAATGCACAGGCAAGACGGATTTAGCCCGCTTTCTGGCTGATCATTATAATACGGTTTGGGTACCGGAGTTTGCACGCGAGTATCTTGAACATCTCGGGCGATCGTATCATCAATCTGACCTGGTAACCATTGCAAATGGTCAGGTGCAAAGTGAAAACGCAATCGCACAACAGGCAAACCAATTTGTGTTTTGCGACACCACCCTGCTGGTCATCAAAATATGGAGTGAGTTTAAATACCACACCTGCGACCCGGAGATATTACAACTGATGCAGCAACAGAAGTATGATCTTCACTTATTAACAAATATTGATCTGCCCTGGGAGGATGATCCGTTGCGTGAACATCCGCACAAGCGACAGGAACTTTTTGATTTGTATTATAACGCGTTGAAAAAATCAGACGTCAACTTCCGGGTGATCCGCGGGGAATATGCTGACCGCAGAGCAGCCGCTATTGCAGCAGTGGAACAAATTCGCTGAGGTTTTCACTTCAAAAACCTTATCTTACTTTCCTAATCTTCCTCCGTATGACATCACGCAGATCGTTCTTTCAGAAAACACTGGGTGCGACTGGTTTGCTTACCCTCACTCCGTTTGTACAAGCTGCGCTTGCAGAAGATGTATCGGATGCAATGGTCTCACTCAACAAGCTTTCTCCGCTCGAGGCAGCAACCGATGAAGAGTTGTGGGCACGAATGGCACAATCATACACTGTGTCGCCTAACATTTTAAACCTGAATAATGGCGGAGTTAGCCCGCAACCGAAAGTCGTGCAGGATGCCGTTAACCGCTACTACCAGTTAAGTAACGAGGCGCCATCGTATTATATGTGGCAGATTCTCGACAAAGGCCGTGAAGCTGTGCGCAGAAAGCTGGCCGACCTTGCCGGATGCTCTCCGGATGAAGTAGCGATCAACCGAAACACAACCGAAGCAATGGCAACGGTTACGTGGGGATTAACGCTTTCAAAAGGTGACGAGATCATCATGACAAAACAGGATTACCCCAACATGATTCAGGCATGGAAACAAAAGGAAATGCGCGATGGTATAAAAATCAAATGGCTGAACTTCCAGTTGCCGATTGAAAGTGAAGATCAGATTGTAAATGAATTCATCAACGCAACGACATCAAAAACAAAAATCTGGCATATCACCCACATGATTAACTGGACGGGCCAGTTATTTCCGGTGAAGAAATTATGTGAAGAAGCCCGCAAGCGTAACATTATTTCGCTCGTTGACGGTGCCCACACATTTGCACATCTCGATTATAAAATTTCTGATTTCGATCCGGATTATTTCGGAACCAGTCTGCATAAATGGCTATGCGCTCCGTTTGGAACGGGAATGCTTCGCGTGAAAAAAGAGAACATTGGCGGATTGTGGCCGCTCTTTCCAAATGATAAACCACAGATTGCCGACATCCGGAAATTTGAAACACTCGGCACCCGGTCGTTTGCTCCTGAACAGGCGATCGGTCAGGCGATCGATTTCCAAAATGCAATCGGCACAAAAAGAAAAGAAGAACGTCTTCGCTACCTGAAAAATTATTGGGCCGAAAAGGTGACGAAGAATCCGCGCGTGAAGCTGAATATTTCCTTGAAGCCGGAGTTCTCTTGTGCCCTTGGTAACTTTTATATCGAAGGTATTGATTCAGGTGAAGTTGGCGGCAGGCTGATGAACGAGTTTCAAATTCACACGACAACCGTGAAATGGGAGAACATCAACGGGGTTCGTGTTACGCCACACGTGTATACGACAATAAAAGATCTTGACCGCTTCGTAGAAGCAGTTCTCAAGATTGCAGCATCTTAAGTTTCCTTGTCGAGATTTTGCAGTTGCCTGAGCGACTTGCTCAGCCCGGCGGTTGCCGCAACAACTCCGATTGTCATAAGCCCTCCGAAAATTACGGATGGAATCAATCCAAAAAGTTTGGCCGCAAAGCCTGATTCCACCATACCGAGCTCATTCGAGGAACCGATAAAAATATAGTTGACGGCCGATACGCGGCCCTTCATGTTTTCGGGTGTCAGCGTTTGCATGAGACTCCCGCGAATGATCACGCTCACACAATCGAATACTCCGCTCAGGATCAGCAGGCCCAGCGAAAGCCAGAAGTTTTCGGAAATCGCAAAACAAATCATACACGCTCCAAAGCCGGCAACAGCCCAAAGAAGCGTTTTTCCCATGTTTCTCCGGATTGGATAGTGTGTGATGTAAAATGCCATAAGCACCGCGCCAATCGATGGCGCACATCGTAAAAACCCAAGGCCCACAGCACCAACGTGCAAGATCTCATCTGCAAAAAATGGAAGTAACGCTACTGCGCCACCAAAAAATACCGCGAACAAATCCAACGTAATAGCGCTCAGGATAAGTTTATTCTGAAACACAAAGCGAAATCCCGCGGTAAGTTTATTGAGTACACCCGCTTCTTCGTCAGCCGGTGGCGGCAGTGGTTTCTTTTGAATGAAAAATATCAACGTTAACCCTGCAAGTACAAGCGAAGCGTCTAACGCATAGGCAGCTGTGATTCCAAAAAAACCGTACACCAATCCCCCGATGGCTGGTCCGGTGATGGACGCTGCTTCCCACAAGGTACTGTTCCAGGTGATCGCATTCTGATACAGCTCACGCGGAACGAGCTGCGGCATAAATGAAAACACCGCGGGCGACAAAAAGCCTCGTGCAATTCCGCTAACGAAGATCACCGAGTAGATCGGAACGACTCCCCATTTGAATACAAATGCTCCCGGATCCGTTGTAAACAAAAGCAAGGCCATAGAGCAGCCCAGCAATGCAGTAACCGTGATGACAATAATCTTCTTGCGATGAACAAAGTCTGCCACATGGCCTGCGCCTAAAATTGAAACGGCAATTGAGGGTAACGCCTCCGCCAAGCCGATCAATCCTAATGAAAGCGGATCTTTGGTCAGTTCATAAACCTGCCAACCCACTACAACGGCCTGAATCTGAATGGCAATCGTTATAAAAACACGCGCAGAAATGAACCTGAGATATTCAGGTATTCGCAAGGCTGCATATGGATCGGAAACCGGCATGAATTAAGGGGTGATCCCGATTGATAAACTTTTGAAATTTGTTTCTAGCCGATAATCGGCATACGCTTGAACGGCTTGGTTTCGTCAAAAAGCTTACGGTACGTGGCGTGCTTTTTTACAATGCGGGTTTGAACCTGCTCGGACACACGCATCATCTTTGGGTTGAAATCACCAATCCAGCCGAACTCGTAATCCTCGTAACGCAGATATTCTTCCTGCACCAGTTTGCGGAAACCTAAAATCATTCCGCCATCCACACCTTTTCCGTGATGTTCGGGCACAATACCGAATAAAATGCCAAATGCCTTCCGGCTTGTCTTGCGCCACTGATGCCATACAAATTTCAGCTTACCCCAGAAGTTAAGTTTTCCGCCCAGGTGTTTGAAAATCTGGTTAAGCTCAGGGATTGAGATAAAAAATGAAATCGGTTCTCCTTTATAATACCCGAACCAAACCAAATGCTTGTCCATGACCGGCTTCATCTGCCGGACCATGTTACGTGCCTGTGCCTGCGATAGTTCGGGAGTTTCGCCACGCTTTGCCCATGCGCGGTTATAAACCGAGCGAATGTCATCAGCAAGCTTGTCGAGATTTCCGCTACGGTAGTAGTCGAACGTGTAATCCGGGTCTTCGGCAACCACTTCGAATTTATGCCAGAGTTTATCCGACAACGGTTCCATCATCTTTCGTCCATACGTAAGCTGATAGAAATAAACCTGGAAGCCGTAGGCTTCGAAAAAGTCTTTGTAGTACTGGAAGTTATAATTGCACTGGTAATTAGGCTCAAGGTTGTAACCTTCAATCAACAGGCCCCACCACCGGTCGCGCGGCCCGAAATTGATCGGCCCGTCCATTGCTTCAACGCCTCTTGCCTGCAACCATTCTTTACATAAATCGAAAAGCATGAAAGCTGCTTTTTGATCGTGGATGCACTCGAAGAAGCCCATTCCGCCTGTCGGCTGATCGTTACCCTTGTTCAGTAGCTTGTTATCAATAAATGCTGCTACCCGCCCGATGGTCTCACCGGCATCATTTTGCAGTATCCAACGGATACACTCACCGTGCGAAAAAAACTTATTCTTTTTGGGGTCGAAAACCCACTCAATGTCTTTATTCAGGGGCTGAATCCAGTGGGGATGATTCTTATAAAGCCTCACCGGAAGCATTAAAAATTCGCGAATCTCCCGGGACGTCTTTACCTCGATGGCTCTCATAGTTCTTACATCGCGTACTGAACGGTGTTACCCGATGCGTTTTCTTCAGTGCGATTCGGCAATTTAATAGTAAAAGTGGTACCAAACCCAACTTTGCTTGTCACCGAGATACTTCCGCCAAGTTTTTCAACCGCATTTTTAACGATGTAGAGGCCTATTCCGGAGCCGTCCGACTGTACCGTGGCCCGGTAGAACATCTCGAAGATTTTGGCCAGATCGTTTTTTTCGATGCCGATTCCGTTGTCCGAGAAAATGATCGTTGCCTCGTACGGAGTGGTAACTATTTCAATCCGGATTTCAGGCTTTGTGCCTCCTATCTGCCGGTATTTAATTGCGTTCGAAACAAGATTTCTGAATATCTCAGAGATGCGCCAGCGGTCGCCATAAAACTCCTTGCCTTCAACCCTGCGATACACGAGAACATCGGAAGCGCCTTCGAGATAGTTAAGGTCCATGAACGTTTTCGAGATGATGCCGTTGAAATCGACTTTTGTGATGCTTACCTCCATCTTCAGGTTTTTCGAATGGCTAAGCACATCACTGATAAAGTGGTCGAGATCCTCCACTTTCCTTCCGATGATATTGATGTAATCCATCGGGTTGTCGTCATTACCCGGAAGTTTGGCGAGGTTGACCAATCCTAAAATAGACGAAAGCGGAGCGCGCAAATCGTGCGACACTTTATACACAAAATTGTCGAGTTCGGTATTTCTTACCTTCAACTCCTCCTCTACCTTTCTGCGTTCAGTGATATCAACATAAACACCATAGATACTGATCGTTCGATTGTCCAGCAGTACCGGAACACCATAAATCAGTACATCCACCAGGTGACCATCGCGATGCTGACGTTTGGTAACAACACTTACAATCTCGTTCGCAGCAATGATGTTGTTCAGGTCAATCCCTTCGTTGGTTAACGTTTCCGGAACAATAAAATCGTTCAGGTTTTTTCCTTTCAGTTCCTGCGGACGATAACCGAACATCAGCTGGAAACCATTGTTTACCTGCTCAACCTTTCCCTGCTCATCAAGCATTACTAGTCCCATCGGAGTGCTGTTGAAAAGTTGTGTGAACAACGTTTCATTTTTCTTGCTGGCTGCTTCTGCTTTTTTACGATCGGTGATATCGCGAATGATCACCTGATTAGCGGCTTCACCCTTATAAATAAAGGGTATGCCCACCGTTTCAACATCGATGATTGTTCCGTCAAGCCGCACATACTTTTCCTCGATCATTGGAAGCGATTCGCCCTGCACAAGTTTCTGCATGCGCTCCAATACCGCAGGGCGAAAATCCGGATGGACCAGCTCAATGATATTTTTTCCGATCAGTTCATTTTGTTTGGCGGCAAGAATTTTGTGCGCATACTGGTTGGCGAAAACAAATTTTCCGTTCACGTGTACTCCAACGCCCAGCGGAAGATGTTCAACTAACAACTGATACCGGATCTCACTTTCCTGCTCACGGTGTTTCCGGTCGGTTATATCAAGGATGATACCTCTTCGAATGGTATCCGCACCGCTCTTTTCGAAATTTGAGCGTGCTTCTATCCATCGTACCTCGTCCCGCACAAGCACCCGGCCTTCCCATGTCCACAATTCTTCGCGATTACGATTGCCACGGGTCGATTCATTGAACCCTTCACGGTCTTCCGGAATAATGATATTGTCCAGCGCACCTGGATTACGCATCACTTCCTCAGACTTTAATCCAAGAAGCTCTAAACTATTCGCACTAATGAATGTAAACTTGCGGGAGCCATCTGCACTGATGGTGATTTCATAGATTACTCCTGGCAATTGTTGAATAAAATCGTGCATCAATGAAGCCTATTTGTGGAGTAGACTATGGGTTAAAATAAAGGCTTCTAAAGATAATTTGTCTTGGCTATTCTCCATAGCTGAAATAAGATTTTGTAACTTTTTGTAAGTTTTTCAGGCGTGTTTTGAGTAAAAAACTACCCAACATACAGTAAAACGACAGGGAAAAGAAAAATTACATCTCCGTAGAGCCTATAACGGTCAAACTGTCTGAAGAAAAGTTGATTAAGAAAAAGTACGAGCAGGGTTGCATTCATCAGAAAAAGAACAACACTAACCGGCAGCATCGCTTTGTAAACAAGCGTTCCGATTAGCACAGCCTGCAAAATAAAAAAACCGTTTAAAATTTTCCGGGTGAATACTTCGCCAAATGTTAGCACGAATGAGTTGCTGCCATCGGCCTGATCGGAATGCGCATCATATACCGAAAATAAAATCAAATTGATCAGCGTGGTCAAAAAGAATGAGGCGACCCACAACGTGTCCGACATTGAAAGCGAAGTTTGTTTCAACGAGAACGCAGGTAATAGAACTCCACAGCTGTATACCAGTGCAATAACAATTTCTTTGGCAAAGCTCAGCCACCGGTTAACAAGCAGGTATAAAATCACAATCGAAAACAACCCCAGGCCTGCATATAAAATCTTCAACCGGATAAAGAATAAAAGCGTGAAGTCGACAATCACGGCCAGCAATATGATTGTGAGCAATATTTTAAAACGTTTTTGATGAAACCGGTGGCGATACGTAGAAGCCTCACGGGTAATCTTGGAGGCATCAAGCAAATGATCAGCCGTATAAATGATCCACACGGTTAACCCAAGCGCTAAATAAGCATACGGGCGAAGCTGAACCTGAAAGCCTTTAGCAAACCACGCAGCACAGCAAACCGCACCCAATGCAACATCAAGGCTCAGCACATTCAACAAGCGATAGACTTTACCGGGCGTATTCATAAAACAAAAAGTCCTGACCGTTGGGGCCAGGACTTTAAAGTTATCATTTCCTGCAGATTTGCTTACGCAGATTTCAACGCTTCGGCACCACCCACGATCTCGAGGATTTCCTTCGTGATCGCTGCCTGGCGGGAACGGTTGTAGGTAAGCTTAAGTTCTTTTAAAAGTTCACCTGCGTTTTCCGTTGCTTTATCCATAGCTGTCATACGCGCACCGTTTTCCGAGGCGTTTGAATCCAGCACTGCCTTGAACAACTGAATCTTCAGTGATTTGGGAATCAAACCCTTGATGATTTCTTCTTTGCCTGGTTCGTACAGGTAATCAACCTCTACTTTCGACTTGCTTGCCTTTGCCGGAGGTAAAACCGGAAGGAATTGCTCGGTTCTTAAAATCTGTGTCGCAACGTTTTTAAATTCGTTGTATACAATCTCAATTTTATCGAATGTCCCTTTCTTGAAAGCCTCCATCAGGTATTCAGCCACATCCGAAACATTCTCATAAGAAATCTGACCGATGGTGCCCACGTAATTATCCACCACGCTAACCTTACGCTTTGCGAAAAAGTCGAACGCTTTCTTGCCTAACGGCAGAACAGTTACATCTCCTTTACGGAATTGTTGCTCGTACTTATCGGCAATCAGTTTGTTTACACCTTTAAATACAGTACTGTTAAACGATCCGCACAATCCGCGATCGGAACTGATAGCCACAATAAGAATTTTCTTCTCCTCGCGTTTCACCGAATACCAGTTGTCGCTGCCTGCTTCCTGGGCAGAAGAAAGATTTTGCAGAATAGCCGACAGTTTCTGCGCAAAGGGACGCATCTGTGTAATCCGGTCCTGCGATTTACGCAGTTTTGCAGCCGCCACCATTTTCATGGCTTTGGTAATCTGCTGGGTTGAAATAACCGACCCGATTCTGCTTTTAACTTCCTTTAAACTTGGCATAACTCAATTAATATCTCGCTGCTAAATCAGTTGCTACTTTCTTAATTGTTGCAACATCGGCATCTTCGAACTTACCGGCACGCAGGTTATCCAACACCTGACGATGTGCTCCGTTCATTATGGCAGCGAACTCCTTTTCGAACTCGCGTACTTTGTTAACCGGAACATTGTCCATGAAACCACGGGTTGAGGCGGTAATGATCGCAACCTGCTGTTCAACTGAAACCGGAGCGTACTGATCCTGCTTCAAAATTTCCTGGTTTCTTCTTCCGCGTTCGATGGTAAGTTTTGTAGCTGCATCCAGGTCCGAACCGAATTTCGCAAAAGCTTCAAGTTCGCGGAACTGAGCCTGATCAAGCTTTAAGGTACCGGCAACTTTCTTCATTGATTTGATCTGTGCCGAACCTCCTACGCGTGATACCGAGATACCTACGTTAATCGCAGGACGGATACCTGAGTTGAACAAGTTCGTTTCAAGGAATATCTGGCCGTCTGTAATGGAGATTACGTTTGTTGGGATGTAAGCCGACACGTCACCCGCTTGTGTTTCGATGATCGGAAGTGCGGTTAATGATCCGCCACCTTTTACCTTGCTCTTCAATGAAGCAGGAAGGTCGTTCATATTTTTAGCGATCTCATCGTTGTTGATGATTTTCGCAGCGCGCTCAAGCAAACGGGAGTGCAGGTAGAACACGTCTCCCGGATAAGCCTCGCGACCCGGAGGTCTTCTCAACAACAGTGATACTTCACGGTAGGCAACAGCCTGCTTCGAAAGGTCATCGTAGATAACCAATGCCGGGCGGCCGGTATCACGGAAGAACTCACCAATCGCTGCACCGGTAAACGGAGCAAAGAACTGAAGTGGAGCCGGATCAGAAGCTGACGCCATTACAATTACGGTATATGGAAGTGCACCAGCCTTTTCAAGTTCAGCCGTTACAGCTGCAACAGTTGATGCTTTTTGTCCAACGGCAACATAGATACAGTAAACCGGCTGGCCTTTCTCATAAAATTCTTTCTGGTTGATGATCGTATCGATCGCAACAGCAGTTTTACCTGTCTGACGATCACCGATAATCAATTCGCGCTGACCGCGACCAATCGGAATCATCGAATCGATCGCTTTGATACCGGTTTGAAGCGGTTCGTTCACCGGCTGACGGAAGATTACCCCCGGAGCTTTGCGCTCAAGCGGCATTTCAAACAATTCACCTTTAATTGGTCCTTTGCCATCAACTGGTTCGCCAAGTGTATCGACCACGCGGCCGAGCATGCCATCACCAGCTTTAATTGAACCGATCTGGCCTGTGCGTTTTACTGTATCGCCTTCGCGGATACCTTTCGATTCTCCGAGAAGTACAGCACCCACGTTATCTTCTTCCAGGTTCAACACCAATGCTTTCAAACCGTTTTCGAAAACCAGGAGCTCACCGGCCTGTGCTTGTGTAAGGCCGTAGATACGGGCCACACCGTCACCGATGGTAAGCACGGTTCCTACTTCTTCCAGCTGCGCGCTGGTACGGCTTTGCGAAAGTTGTTCGCGCAATATTGCTGATACTTCTTCTGGTTTAATTTCTGCCATAACCTTTATGTTGTAGTCTTAGAATTCTTTTATGTATGGATTTTCGCTGAACTTCACTTTCAGCGCTTTCAATTTATTCTTGATTGATGCGTCAACCTGGCGATCGCCTACGTTCAGCACAAAGCCACCGATCATTTCAGGATCGACCTTTTCTTTAATCTCAACCTGCTTCTTATCACTGAGCTTCTTAACGATGCCTTCAATTTCAGCACGTAACGCAGCGTCCAATGGAACAGCGGTTGTTACCGTTGCTTCGCCAATGTTCTTGTAAACGTTGTATGCGTGATGAAACTCTTCTGCAATCGCGGGCAAAAGCGGCTCACGATTTTTCGCGGTGATGATGTCGAAAATTGCGAGCGTGAGGTTGTTTACTTTGCCTTTGAAAATTTTCTCGAGGATGTCGCGTTTCTTGTCGTGCTTGATAATCGGGTTACGAAGCATCAGCGCGAACTCACGGTTCTCTTTTACGATCTTTGAAAAGCTCAGCATATCGCTGTAAACCGCATCAAGGGCATTCTGCTCAACCGCAAGGCTAAGCAGTGATTTTACGTATCGTGATGCTACCCGTGTTTCGGCCATCGCTTAGTTGAGTTTTAAATCTTTGATGTATCCTTCAACCAGGGTCTTCTGCTCTTTATCAGAAGAAAGGTTCTTCTTCATCAGTTTCTCGGCTACTTCAAGTGAGAAAAGGGCAACCTGTGCTTTCACATCGCGCATGGCAGCTTCTTTCTCGACATTGATTGCTGCGCGGGCTTCTGCAAGAATTTTATCTGCGGCTTTCTTGGCATCTGTCTGCGCCTCGTCTTTCATGCGGTTAGCTACTTCACGAGCTTCCTTCAGCATTTTGTCGCGCTCTTCGCGGGCCTCTTTCAGCAACTTCTCATTGTCTGACTTCAGCTGCGCCATCTCAGCACGTGCCCGTTCTGCGGTGTTCAGTGCGTTCTGAATTGATTCTTCACGCTCTTTGAGGGAGTTGATGATCGGCTTCCAGGCAAGCTTGCTCAACAGGAAAACGAGCGCAACAAAAACGATCAGTTGCCAGATGATAAGTCCTTCGCCAGGTATTAAAAGATCCATATTACGATGTTTCTAATGTTTAATGTCGATTAAAAGAAACTTGTCCGGACCCAGTGTCCGAACAAGTTTCAAAGACTTTATTAAGCTAAAGTCCAAATGAGCAGACAGATAACCAGTGCGAACAGGGCAGCAACCTCGATGAGGGCTGCGATGATCAGCATGGCACCCTGGATTTTTCCAGATGCTTCCGGCTGACGCGCCATACCTTCCATGGCAGATCCACCAATTTTGCCAATACCGATTCCTGCGCCAATTGCAGCAAGACCAGCACCAACACCAGCACCTAAAAGAGCCAAGCTCATGTCTAATAAAACTGTTAACAACATATTGTTAAGTATTTAAGTAAAACAACCCTTCTGACAAGTTCAGTTGGGAAATCTTTAATGATGGTCGTGATCAGCAGTTGCTTGCCCGATGTACAGTGACGTAAAAAGGGTAAACACATACGCCTGAATCCCGGCAACCAATAATTCAATCAGGTTAATGAATAGTACAATCAAACTTGATACTCCGCCAACAACCACGCTATGGAAGATGAACGCCAGACAGATCAAGCTTAATAACACGATGTGACCGGCCGTTATCGCCACAAACAAACGTACTGTTAATGAAATCGGCTTAGTAAAGATTCCGATAAGTTCCACCGGAAGAATAATAATTCGCAATGGAAGAGGAACACCAGGGGTCCAGAAGATATGGCCCCAATACGCTTTATTACCACTTACATTGGTAAGAATAAAGGTCAACACCGCCAGCGTAAGCGTTACAGCAATGTTACCCGTAAGGTTTGCAGACCCTGGTACCAACCCTAGCAAGTTTCCGAACAGGATAAAGAAGAACAGCGTTAACAGGTACGGGAAATATTTTTCGTAATGATGTCCAATGTTAGGTTTTACAATTTCATCGCGTATAAAAACGATGATGGGTTCAAAAAACGACTGGATGCCTGTTGGAGCTTTACCAGCATTTTTCTTGTAGCCACGGGCTACTGCCAGAAATACAACCATCAGTAAGGCCGCAGTGATAAACAACATCGCAACATTCTTCGTGATGGACACATCGAACACCCGTGCACCGTTAAGATAAATATGGCCATGCTCCAGGGTGTAGCCATTGTAAGCAACTATGTTGTGATGCTCATCGTAGAAATTTCTGGACGAAAAAGTTTCCAGTCCGCGCTCTGATGAATAAACGATTACAGGCAGGAACAAGGTGCCATGGTGACCGTCCCAAAAATGCCAAACATGGTCATCCAGTACGTGGTGCAAAATCACCTCGCTTGCATTGAAACTTTCAGCCTCATTTTTTGCCGCGCTGTCGGTCGCAACGGCCTGCTCGTGCTCCTGACCAAAAGCTAAAATTCCAGCAAAGAACAGCGCGATAAAAAACGGTACAATTTTGCTGAATTTGCTCGAGAAAAGGCTCATTTTAGATGATTTTACAGGGTGGAAAAATCCGACCGCAAAGGTATTAATTTGCAGATCACTAAGAAATTTTTCCCTGCTTTTTTCCCGGTTTCAGGGTTTGTTAGCCTGTTGGACAAAACGATATAAAAACACCGTTTCAAGAGCCGTAAAAATGACGTACCCGATCATAAAAAATACCACATTTTCAACGGTCATTTCGGGTTGTCGTTTTACCATAAAAACAAGGTAGGCGGCATACGCGATTAGCTTTATTCCGAGTGTGGCGAGATAGGTGTGTATGAAGTACTCCGGCCTGTCTCTTTTCATATCGATCAGCACTTTGTATAGGCCAGCTGTGCTGATAAACAGTAATCCGATCGTTTGAAAGAAAAATAGTGGTTTGGTCTGAAAGGCCAGGCTTCCGCCCGCTACCAGAGCCGCGGCAACAACAACTGAAGCGATGACGAACCTAATCAATGACGTTATTGGTTTTTTACCGATTTATAAACCTGGTACATGATGCCGATAAATACCAATAATCCGAATACCAGCATAAATACCGGAAAACTAAGCCCCAGGTAATTGTCCAGCTTGTATCCGAGCCAGCCGAAAAGTCCGATTCCGCCCAAAAGCTGAAAGGCAAGGCCGCTCCATTTGAGATAAGAATTTGTGCCTTTTTTGATTTTTTCTTTCTCCTCTTCGGTCATGATCAATACTTGCCGATCGGCCGGTATAATTTCGGATCGAGGCTGGCGGGTGACCACTGCATCAGGAACTCAAGTACCTTTTGTGGATCATGCCCCTTCCCTTTTTCAAGGTACGCGCTGTTTTGGGTATGCAGCCGGTTGCCTTTCGTATCGAGAATAACAAATACCGGGAATCCGAAACGTTGTGGAAAACCAAGCGACTTGAATACCTCATCGTTAAAGTTTTCCTGGCTGTAGTTTACATGAACCGTCACATAGTTTTGAGCCATGTAGGTTTTGAGTGTGTCGTTTGTCGTAACAAGATTGTTATAAAGGATGCACCAGCTGCACCAGTTACCACCAAGCTGTAAAAACACGTGCTTGTTTTCGGCTGCAGCTTTCTTAACGGCAGCTGCAATGTCAGCCTTGGCATCGGCTGTCGGATTATACAGAGTCGGCTTTGCGTTTTCCTGAGCGAACGATTGAACAAATAAACCAACCGCAAAAACGAGGTATAAGCAAAGCTTCTTCATGAGACGATAACTAGTTGACTTTAACTTCCTGGGTAGGGTTAAAAGAGCGTGACGGAAGGCTTGCATCGCCTGTTTTGATGTCTTTTACGGCAGCGCCCATGCGGCAGCTTCCGTTAAACACTGCGCCCGGTTCAACTACCAGCTTGCCCGTAACGATATCGCCATTGATAATCGCGGTTGCTTTTAACACCAGCAACTCGGAGATCTCAATTTTTCCTTTCACTTCACCTTCAATGTCTGCGTTCTGAGCTGTAATATTTCCTTGGATGTTTGACGAGTTGCCAAGAGCAACTTTCGATTTCGACTTCACATTTCCAATCACCTTGCCTTCAATGCGGATGTTACCATACGTTTCGATGTTTCCTTCGAGTACAGTTCCTTTTCCGATCGTGTTGCTCGAGTTGCTGATTTCTTCTGCCACTCGTTTTTGTTCTTTTGAAGTAAGCATGTTCTAAACTGTTAAAATGTTACAAATTCTTCCGGGTTAAGCGGATTACCATTGTACCACAATTCAAAGTGCAGGTGTGGTCCGTCAGTCATCTCACCGCTATTGCCAACAATAGAAATGATTTCGCCTGCATTAACAAATGTACCGACTTTTTTCAAGAGTTCCGCGTTGTGCTTGTATACGGAGATCAGGTTCCCCCGATGCTGAATCATAATGACATAGCCCGCATCTTGTGTCCACGAAGCAAACACCACCGAACCATCGGCAACATTCTTTACGGCTTCATTTGTCTTCGCTACAACATCAACACCGTAATGCCCTTGCTTCATGTTGTAGTGAGCGGAGATAAATCCGGTGATCGGTGAAAAGAAAAATGTCTCCTGAAGTTCACGATACTTCACGCTGGTTAAAGAAACCAATGACAAATCTGATTTTTCAAATTCTTTACGGAAGCTGGAATCATTTGGTTCAGTCTGATTCTCCACAGGCTTCATGTTTTGCTTCCGCTCCGCGTTCATAATCTCTGCCGGATCTTTGAACTCACTTGTGTCACCGCTTAATACCCGCTGAAAATTCAGGATGAATTGATCTTTCCGCTCTACTTCTACCGAGAGTGAATCAAACTGATCTTTTAATTGCACAAGCTGACGGTTCATTTCAATCTGTGCATGACGTGGATCAAACCATTTTGCCAGTAATGTTTTTGAGAGGAAAAGGCTGATGACGAAAATCACCGAAAAAAGGATAACCGAAAAAAGAATTACCTTCGAATAGGTAAACCCTACGCTTGTTTTTTCAGCAAAGTTCTCTTCATTCCGGATAACGAGCTGGTATCGGTTAGTGAGCCAGTTCGATATGGTTTTTTTAGGCTTCAAATCGCGCTATTTTTGGGGGTAAAATTAGATATTCTGACCGATTAAAATATTGAATATATGATTTTTACGTTTAGTCTTCGTTAATCCGGTTTAATTGAAAAGAGGGGGTTTTTATATCTGTATTTATGCGCTCCTGCTGGCCGGCTGTTCATCACAATCGAACACGGTTACCAGCAAAGCTTTTCATAACACCACAGCTCATTTCAACGGCTACTGGTACGCTAAAGAAGAGGTTACAAAAATCGAAAAAGATAACCTCAAAGCTCACACTGACGACTACAACGAAATTCTTCTGCTCTACCCTCCGCTCGACTCCGCGCGCGCGAAGGGTTATGATAAAGAGATTCAGGAAGCAATCAAGATGGCTTCACTGGCTATCCAGCGCCATCCTAACAGTAAGTGGGTTGACGACTCCTACATCATGGTGGGCAAAGCACGTTTGCTCAGTCTTGATTGGGGTAATGCGATTCAAACTTTCAAGTATGTTAATACGAAAAGCAAAAATCCGGATGCGCGGCATGAGGCAATCATTCAGCTCGCACGAACATTTACGGAGCATAACGAATTCAATAATGCAGTAGCGGCATTCGACTTCCTTGAGAAGGAGAAGCTCAATAAGACCAATCAGAAGAATTTTTACCTGCAACGCGCCAATTATTTTCAGAAAAGAAAGAACTATGATTATATGGTGCGGAATCTTACCAAAGCTATTCCATTACTAAAGAAAGGCGACCGCAGGGGAAGAATCTATTTCATCATCGGTCAGGTCTACCAGGAACTTGGCCTTGAGGCGGAGGCTTTTAACTTTTATAAGAAAACGATTTCAACCAATCCTGAATACGAGATCGATTTTTACGCTCGTCTATACATGGCACAGGTTGCGGAAATCTCGCGAAGCCGTGACTTGGCAAGTGCCCGTAAATCATTTCGAAAACTTTTAAAAGATTCCAAGAACAAAGACTTCCGCGATAAAATTTACTATGAGATGGCCGTGTTCGAGTTTAAACAACACAATCTCAAAGAAGCAATGGCCAATTATAACCTGGCTGTTCGTGAAGGTTCGAATAAGTTAATCGATGGTGAAGCGTACCTGCGACTCGGTGAAATCTATTACGACACACTGAAGAACTTCCAGCTGTCGCAAGCTTATTACGACAGTGCGGTTTCTTCGTTGCCTACAACACACGAGAATTATAAGGCCATTCAGGCACGACAAAAAATCCTGAATGAGTTTGTCAAAAATCTGAATACCATCGCCTGGCAGGACAGCCTACTCGTGATGGCAAAGATGGACACCGCTTCGCTGCGTAAACATATTGCTAAAGTTCTCGAAAGCCAGAAAAAGCCTGAAATCAAGACGAAAAAGCAGAAAAAAAACCGAGTCGCAATCAGCGAAGTCAGCACAACGGTTAATAACGAAGGCTCATTTGACCTGCCGGACTGGTATTTTGGCAATCCTACCGCAGTTGCGCTGGGCCAAACAGAATTTACACGGGTATGGGGAAGCATTCCATTGGCCGACAACTGGAGGCGCTCGTCACGCGCAGCCGGGGCCGTTGAACGATCTCAGGCAGCTCAGGCTTCCAATCAAACTGTTCAGCCTGCAGCAACAGAAGCGGTTGTCGCCAAAGATCCTGTTAAAGTAGAGTTCGATCGTATTCTAACGGAGCTACCATTAACCGATTCAGCCGTTGCTATCGCGAATGGTAAAATTGAAGATGCCTATTTCAATCTCGGAAATATTTATTATTTCGATTTGAAAGAGACGGACAATGCAATCAAATCTTATGAAGCGTTGCTGTCACGCTACCCGGCTACTGAATATCGCGCGGAGACGCTGTATAAACTTTACCTGATCTTAAAAGAATCTGATCCCGCACGCGCCAATCAACTTGCCGATGAGTTAAAGAAAAAATATCCGGAGTCGTCATACGCCAGGATTCTTGTTAATCCAAACTACTTGCAGGAGTCGGGGTTGGTAGTTGAACAGCAAAAAGCGATTTATAAAAAAGCGTATGATCATTACGATGCGGGCGACTTGGGAAGCGCAGCGATTCTTATCCAGGAAGGAGTATCAATGGGTGAGACAGAATTTACCCCTAATCTGAAATTGCTCTCGATTCTGATTATTGGAAAAACTGAAAACATTAGCCAGTATCAACTTAAGCTCGAAGCGTTCGCTAAAGAATACACCGGTACAGATTTAGCGAAATATGCTCAACGGCTGCTGGAGTCGTCCCGTGCATACACGTTGCAACGCGAAAAAGAAAAGGGCATCCAATACATCGCCTCACTAAATGAGTCCCACTTCTTCGTGCTGATTTCTGAAAAAAAAGATGCGATTGAAGGCATAGCCGCACGCGAACTGGAAAACTTTAATGCCACTAACTTCAGCGACCGCAAGCTGAAAGTGAGTAATCTGATTCTGAACGACACCTACACGTTAACGCTGGTATCCGATTTAAGCGGACTTCAGCCAGCCCAAGAGTATCTCAAAACGTTCAGCGAAAAACGTGAGTCGCTCACCGGATTGAAGAACTATAAATTCAGTTACTTTGTAATTACTAAAGACAATTTCGATATATTTTACCGTACAAAGGGAATTGATGAGTACACGCGCTTCTTCGAAAAAAACTATCGCTCACAAAATCCGTGAGTTTGCCGCCATCGAACGGCCCTGGTTCAGAAAGATATTTATTGCCATATGGATACTGTTCTTTGGTTTTCTGATTGGCTTTCCACTGTACGTATACACCGTAAGCATCGATTTGTTTGGGTTTTACGGAGGTATGCCCAGCCTTAAATCCATTGAAAATCCTGAAAATGACCTTTCTTCTGAGCTAATTTCAGCCGATGGCGTTTCGCTGGGTCGCTATTTCCGGTATGATCGGAGCCAGACGCGCTATGAAGATCTTTCACCCGAACTCATCAACACGCTCATTAACTCAGAAGATCACCGCTTTCATGATCACTCAGGCATGGACTTCTGGGCATACCTTCGTGTAGCAAAAGGATTATTAACACTTAATCCAAGCGGTGGCGGTAGTACCATCACGCAGCAGCTTGCAAAAAACCTGTACACACAAAATGCCGATATGAACCTTGATGGTTCTATTGTCAGAAATGTATTTACCGGAAAATATCCAAAACGTGTATTCGATAAAACGAAAGAATGGATCATTGCCGTTCAGCTCGAAAAAAACTTCACGAAAGAAGAAATCATCGCGATGTATTTGAACACGGTTCCGTTTGGAAACGTGGGCGGCATCCAGGTCGCTGCAAAAACGTTCTTTAATAAGATGCCCGACAGCCTGAACATTCAGGAGTCAGCTGTACTGGTAGGAATGTTGCAGGCAACTTCGCGTTTCAACCCTAAAACCAATTACGAAAACTCTCTTTCGAAGCGCAATGAAATTTTTGGCAAGCTCTATTCGCGTGGGTACATAAAAAGCCAGCAACAGCTTGACTCACTAAGAGCATTGCCAATCGTTTTGCAATATAAAGTTCAAAATCAGAACGAAGGATTGGCCACCTATTTCAGAAGCGTTATCGGTCCCGAATTGATTGCTTGGGCGAGTGAACGTAACATCGATTTGTATGAATCCGGGCTTAAGATCTACACAACCATTGACAGTCGAATGCAGCGATATGCCGAAGAAGCAGTTACCGAACACATGTCGAAGTTGCAAAAGGATTTTTCCGAACACTGGAAAGGCCGGAACCCCTGGCTGGACGATAACTGGCGCGAAATAAAAGGCTACTTAAATTCCCGAATCAAGCAATCTGAAACGTACAGAAACCTTGTTGCCCGGTACGGAAAAGATTCCGACTCGGTTAAGATCATGCTTGAACTGAAAAAGCCGATGCGCATTTTTACCTGGAATGGTGAACGTGATACGTTGTTTAGTTCGATGGATTCCCTTAACTACTATAAGCGGTTCCTGAACACAGGCTTCATGTCGATGGATGCACATACGGGTGCAATTAAGGCCTGGGTGGGTGGCATCAACCATAAATATTTCAAGTACGATCACGTGAAGCAGGGTAAACGTCAACCCGGATCAACCTTTAAGGCATTTGTATATGGAACGGCCATGGAAAACGGATGGGTTCCTTGTCATAAGCTGGCCGATGTTTCGCCAAGTTTTGATTTGGTTGGCGGAGGCACGTGGATGCCACGCAATTCAGATGGTTCATTCGGTCACGGTGAAACCATGACATTACGCGAGGCAATGGCGTTATCAATCAACTCCATTACCGCACAGCTTATCAAACAAGTATCTCCCGCCAATGTTGTTTCATTTGCACAAAGTGCCGGGATTACCAGTCCGCTTGAAGCAGTTCCTGCACTTTGCTTGGGTGTTAATGATGTTTCTTTGTACGAACTGGTGGGGGCGTATTCAACGTTTGTGAATGAAGGAATTTACACCGAGCCGTTTTACATCACGCGTATTGAAGATAAAAACGGAAATGTATTGGAAAGCCGTGTACCGAAAACACGTCAGGCTATGAAAGAGTCTGTCGCATTCAAGATGGTGTACATGCTGATGGGTGGTGTGGAAGTGAGTGGAGGAACGTCACAAGGTCTTCCCCGCGAACTTAAGCTTGACAACGAAATCGGTGGTAAAACCGGAACAACCAACAATGCATCTGACGGCTGGTATATGGGTATCACGAAAGATCTGGTGTCTGGCGCATGGGTTGGTGGTGATGAAAAAAGCATTCACTACCGTAGCTGGGATATGGGTCAGGGTTCGCGGACCGCGCGGCCGATCTGGGCAGGCTATATGAAACGGGTATATGCGGACGAAACGCTTCCGTATAAGAAGGGAGCATTTAAACGCCCGGCTTTCCAGGATTTCAGAATGGATTGCAATGAATATTATGTTGATCCAACTGACACCGCCGCAGTAGCCCAGCCGGTACAGCAGGAGTGGAACGTTGAACATTAACCCGTTTCATGAAGGATCAGCTCAGGCAGCATATCCAGCTTCTACCCGATTCACCAGGAGTCTATCGCTTTTACAATGCGGAAAACGTACTGATTTATGTCGGCAAAGCAAAAAGCATCCGCAAGCGCGTCAGCAGCTATTTCAATAAGATCGAAGGCGTAAACCGAAAAACTCTTCGTCTTGTTTCTGAAATTGAAAGAATTGAATACACGGTATCGGGCACAGAGTTCGATGCTCTTTTGCTGGAAAACAACCTTATTAAACAAAATCAGCCGAAGTACAACATCCTGCTAAAGGATGATAAAACGTTTCCGTACATCTGTATTTTAAAGGAGCCTTTCCCCCGGGTTATCTACACGCGAAAATATTTGCCGGAACAGGGGGAATACTTCGGACCGTACTCGAGTGTAGTTGCCATGAAGAATATCCTGGAACTGGCGCGTAAGCTTTACACGATTCGCACGTGTCACCTGCAACTGACCCCGAATAATATTGAGCAAAAAAAGTTCAAAGTATGCCTGGAGTTCCACATCGGTAATTGCAAAGGTCCTTGCGAAGGACTGCAGAATGAAGCGGATTACCTGAAGGACATCGATCAAATCAGGTCGATTCTGAAAGGACAGGTTAGCATTGTGGAGAAATACTTCTCCGGGCAAATGAATGTTGCAGCTTCAGCCATGCAATTCGAAAAAGCGCAGTTCTTTAAAGAAAAACTGGACTATCTCGAACGATTCCAAACGAAGTCGCTTGTCGTTAACCGCGACATTACCGATGTAGATGTGATTACGCTGATCAGCAGCGCAGAGTACAGCTACATCAATTACATGGTGATCCGGGAGGGTGCGATTATTTACTCCAAGTCGATGGAGCTAAAGAAGAAGCTCGAAGAAACCGATGATGAATTAGTGAGTCTTGCCCTGCTTGAAATGCAGGAACAATCACGAAGCGGGAACCGAACAGTTTACAGTAACATCCCGATTAACCTGCTTCCCGAGGGAACAGAAAACATCATTCCGAAAATTGGTGACAAACGCAAACTCGTCCTGCTCTCCCAGAAAAACGCCATGGAGTTGCAGCGCGAACGGGAGTTATTAAGGGCAGAGAAAAAATCAAAGAAAAACGAAGTGCTGGGCATTCTGCAAAAAGATATGCAGTTGCCAACATTGCCGGACGTAATCGAATGTTTCGACAACTCCAACTTCCAGGGAACAACGCCCGTTGCTTCGATGGTCAGGTTTGTTAACGGCAAGCCTGATAAAAAAGGCTATCGCCATTTCAACATTAAAACTGTTGAAGGGCCAAACGATTTTGCCTCGATGAAGGAAATTGTTTATCGCAGATATTTCCGCCTGGTGCATGAAGATCTTCCGTTACCGGACTTGATTTTAATTGATGGCGGTAAGGGACAGCTTTCGAGTGCCTGCGAAGCGCTAAAGGAATTAGACCTTTACGGCAAAATTCCCATCGCGGGCATCGCGAAGAAACTGGAAGAGATTTATTACCCGGAAGATTCCTTACCACTAATGATCAACAAACGGTCTCCGGGTTTGAAGTTACTGCAATTCGTCCGCGATGAGGCACACAGATTTGCCATTACATTTCACCGGCAAAAACGCAGCAAAACATTTTTGAAAACCGAAATTGAAGAACTTAAAGGCGTAGGCAAAGCAACCACCGAAAAACTCCTGCGTCATTTTAAATCTCTCAAGAAAATCAAAGAAGCCTCGCAGGAAGAACTGGAAGCCGTAGTCGGAAAAAGTAAAGCAGCCATTATTAAGGCAATAAAAAACCCCGCTGAATAAGCGGGGTCTTTTGTATTTGTCTTGTTGGGATTAATATTCCCAAAGATTGTGTTCCATTTCCATGAGCTTCATTTCTTCCCACTCACGCGCCCAAACGCCTTCGTAGTAAGGTCTGTTGTTCGCGCGGTAAACATCGTCCAACGTGTTATCATCCGGGTTTTCGACCTTGTAGATAACTCCTTTGAAGAATCTCAACAGGAATGCATCTGCATAGTTTTTGTTCTGCGCTGTATTCTGACGGTTGAACCAAATGGCCTTCTCAGGATTGTTACGGAAAACCTTTTCAAGGTCTTTGTACTTAAACCATCCCAGCGACTTGAATGTACCAGTCGCATCATCAAATGCTGAAAGCTCAAGCGCCTGAATGTCGTAGTACAAACGTGATCTTCTCTTATCGAAAATCATGTCCTCCACAAGATTTATGCGGTAAACCTGATTGGGCAGATAATCCAGTCCTGCGCCTTGTTTGGTAACCGTCCACTCACCGTTCTTCGCGGTAGTTGGGTTTACTCCAGAGTTATTATCAATCTGGCTTTCATAATTCTTGCCGTTGAATGACACAACATCGTTCAGGTAATACGGTGTAGCAGGGTCCCATGCCGGGAAGCTCTGAGGCGGTGTCGCCTGAAGCTTACCCATAAAATCTGACCGGCTCCATTTCGTCTTCAGAGAGTCGGACTGAAATATCTCTGCAATTTCACCGGACTTAGCTGCGTCCATGATCAATTTGCTGATCTCACCATTACGGGCAAAAAATCCTTTGTTCTGCTTTTCTCTCAAATCAATCGTGCGCCATACACGTCTTTTGTAGTGCTGCTCATACCGCGCGATCGGATCAAGCGAATTCGGATTGTATTGCACCTCATCCGGTTGTGCGAGCACAGCCAGCGGTGATCCAATTAAAGCATACAGAACAACTCTCTTCAGCATTTTCATATTTCGCTTTTCTCTTAGTTAACAGGTATTTGAACCAAGTCAGCTGATGATACAGTAACAGGTTCAGGCGTTCCTTCGTACGTCATCCGTACAACATTCTTAGGTTCGATTACGATACGATCACCAGGACGCATCAGTGCGCGCCAGGTACTAAGGTCGATTGATTCAGAAGTAACTGTCATTTCCTGTACACGTGCTGTTCCACGAGCAAGAATAACTGACATATTGCGAACACGGTAGTTAGCATCTTTTGGAACTTCTGATTTGAAGTTTGCTTCGGCTTCCGCATTTACACGCAATCCCGCTACTGATCCTGCCTTAATACCATTTTTCAAATCAATATCACGGCCGTTATTGTCCTTAGCGATAATGCGTGGACGTGGAACTGGTTTCACATCGAATCCTTCAGTTCCCAATGAAGCTCCTGCGTTGCTAACCGTTACGTTAACCTTACGCTGGCTTGGGATGATAATCACGTTTCCTGTTTTTGAACCTGGAACAACTTTACCGCCCGTTGCCGAGAAGCTGGGCTTATAGTTAGTACCTAATGCAGGCACCTCAAAGTTTACACTGTTACCGCAACCCATGTATAGGGTTGGGGCAGTTCCGGTTGTTACACGGATAACAGGTTTTGCTACAAAATACTCGATGTCTCCGAGGATATCCTTATCACCAAGTTTGGCGGCAGCTTTAAAGCTTTTCTTCGCGTTGCCGTCTTTATCGTAAGCGCCAGCGGTTGCAGTGAATTCGATCTTACCCATTTTAATGCCTTCCACATCAACAACAGGAATGTTCGAGCCATCCTTTGTAAATGTAGGATTCATCGCAGAAGAAGATCCTGTGATAAACAGGTCAGCTTCGTATTTTGAACCAGCCGCCACGATGGAAGACTTAGGGCGCGCCATCAGAATAAATTTATCGAGTTTAATATTCTGAGCATCTGCGATTGCAGCAAGTTTAGCCAAAGCATCCTTCTCGTAATCGAGAATTTGAGCCTGACTTTCAGTCGCTGACGCAAGCGCTGCAATCACGGGCGTGTTTTCAAATGTAAAAGTCAAGAAGTCTTTATTAGCATGGTCTTTATTATCCTTGAACAAATCAATGTCCTTCGGTGCCTTTGCAATATCATCGTACTTCTTATCCTTTACGCCCGCTGCAGCCACAATTGAATTAAGCTCATTTACATAATCCTTCAGCCATTTCTCGTATTCTTTACCGATAGGCTTGTTGATCATCATTGCTGCGGCTTTTGAACCGTGGTTCTGAATCAACTTCTCGTTTACCTCAGTACCATCAGATTCTTTGATCATCTCAGCCTTAAGGCCTTCAATATTCTTGTAGGCTTTGTCTGTTAATGCCCGAACTTTTTCTGCAGCATCTTTAGCACCTTTAATTTTTGGGTTATCCGACTTACCCGCAGCATCTGAAATAGTTTTCAGAGTTTCCGAGTTCTTGGTAATGTTCTCACCGTTCGTCTTCTCCATCGTGGTATTGATGATGGCGAACTTGTCCAGTACCGCGCTTCCCACCTGGAGGGCGAGAAGGGCTGTAAGCACCAGGTACATCATACCAATCATCTTCTGCCTTGGGGTTTCCTTACCGCCTGCCATGTTTGTATTGGTTTATAGTATTATAAACTGAATTTCTTAATCAATATTATTTACCTGAACCGCCACCTTTCATGGCTGTCAGCATGCTGCCGTAAACATTGTTCAGGGCAGTCAGGTTGTCAGACAACTTACCAAGTTCAGTTGAGAACTTCGCAGTGTTATCACCAACTTTAGAAAGACCTTGCATAGCACCGGTAAGGCTTTCATAGAACTTGTTCATGTTCTTCACATGAGAATCTGCATCCTTCAGCTCCATTTCATAAACCGAATTTAATGCAGCAAGATTCTTCGTTACCTTCTGAACCTGTGAGTGGTACTCACCTGCATCTTTCGATGCATTTGCCATTGAACCAACAGCTTCAATTGCAGTCTTATATGAGGCGTTCATATCAGACAGTGCCTTAGAAGCAGTCTTCACGTTCGTAGCATACTCATTAGTAGCCACCGCAGCGTTCGACAGGTTGTTCATTTGAGACGCTGATGTAGCGAGGTTATTCAAACCTTTACCGAGGTTGTCGAGCAAGTTTTGATCAACCTTTGCATTCTTCAGCATTTCGTCAACTTTCAACAACGGAGAGTCGGTAGTAGCACCGATTTTTCTCACGGTTGGAGCATTTACCGGACCTTCGAAGTCTTCAGCAAGCTCTGGATATACTTTTGACCAGTCCGTTTCAGGATGTGGTGGTTCGAATGCACTTAGGAAGAAGATAGCGGCTTCAGTAAGGAGACCGATCATCAACATTTCATCAGCACCTGGGAGGTGAAGAATTTTAAATAAGGCTCCGACAATTACAACTGCTGCTCCTATACCATATACCTTAGGCATGATGGTTTTAAATAAGAGTTCAACAAATCCGCCTTTTTTCTTGCTCATTGTAGTATTGGTTTAAGTTTTCGGTTCAGTTAAGTATTTTAAAGATAAACAGGGTTTCTTAATAATTAAAATTCACGTCCGGATGAGCGGCCGAGGTGCGTCATCGCACAACGGAAGCCGATATAAGCGCGGGTTGAATCTTTAAACTCGAACGTTCTTGTACCCGTTTCCAGGTAGTACGCCACATCTTTCCATGATCCTCCGCGGATAACTTTCTTAGGAGCAATCTTTTCGTTGTACTTAGGGCTTTCCGGATTGGTGCGCGGGTCGATGTATTGCGGGTTCAAGTCCCAAACGGTTGGTACAGATGCCGCGTTAAAATCGTCAAGGCACCACTCAGAAACGTTGCCGGCCATGTCGTACAAGCCATAGTCGTTCGGGAAGTACATCATCACCTGAGCTGTGTAGGCAAAACCATCATCGTAGAAGTTACCACGACCGGGTTTGAAGTTTGCGAGCATACATCCTTTTGCGTTACGGATGTACGGGTTACCCCACGGATATTTAGCAAGATCCCGGCCACCACGTGCTGCATATTCCCATTCTGCTTCTGACGGCAGGCGGAAGTTAGGCATCGGGAAATCACCTACGCTCTTGCGATAGTCGTTCAGGTAAGCTGTTCTCCAGCTCGAGAAGTATGTTGCTGCATCCCAGTTGATACCCACTACCGGATAATCATCATAACCTGGGTGCCAGTAGTAATAGTCCTGAATCGGATCGCCCATGTGGTGAGCAAAGTCCTTAACCCAAGCTGTTGTATCAGGATAGTATTTCTGACGGAATGTTTCCGCATCAATTGTTTCGAATCCTTCAATATTGCCCTGATCAACCAGGTAGAAATTGGTGAACTGACGATACTCGTTATTCGTGATTTCGGTATCATCCATAAAGAATGAACCAATCGTAACCTGCTTGTTGTAGTTGATTTGAGTAGAAGCAGGGTCTTCATCTGCCTGACCCATGTGGAATGTACCCGCTGGAATCGGAACCATACCGTAAGGCACAGTCAGTACCCAGCCTTCACGGCCCGGAACGCCAACCAACTCTCCCTGTGAATCGTTCTTTTTGCCACCAAGCCCTAATAAACCACACGCGCTTGCAGCGACTCCGGCCAGGATGAGAAGACATTTTGAAGCAACCGATCTGTTCATATTCTATAGTTCA
>JAEUUI010000021.1 GCA_016786585.1 Cyclobacteriaceae bacterium | reverse complement strand
AGTAGCCCCGGAAACCAAATTGTCGAACCAAAATTCCTGGAAGATTTAAAGATTTTACATAAAGTCCTCATTTTGCTATCCAGGAGGAAATGAGCCGACAATTTGGTTCAGATTCTCAATCAATACCCATTAGAAAGAATGGTATTCCCTGTTCCTAATAAGCTTTGTAAAGCTTTATTTTAAGATTGCTTAACAACTAGCAAATAGCTAGAATGTGGTGATAAATCACAAAAACCGAGGAAACCGGACACAAACCAGAAATTTTCGTCTTGAGACCATACAATCACAAGCAACTGGCGGACTTCTACGGAGTATGTTGGTTGACGTTTCAGAGATGGGTGAAAAAGAATGAAGACCAAATCGGAAAGAAGACCGGGCACTTCTACAGTATTAACCAAGTCCTTATTATTTTCAAGATATTTGGTATGCCTAAGCGGTTTAGAGTTTCCCTTTCCGAAGTGGAGGAAATGTTTAAAGCTGCCTAGATTCGAAGTCTAATTTCACCAGAATGCATGAGTTGTTAATAGAGAGTATAGGTAAAAAGGTAAAGTTCACTGCCCAAGAAATTGAACTGCTGAAACCTTACTTTATTCCTAAGAAAATCCGCAAGCGTCAGTATCTTTTGAATGCAGGCGATACATGCCAATACGTAACCTTTGTTGAAAAAGGTATGCTTCGCTCCTTTACAGTAGATGACGAAGGGCATGAACACGTTGTACAGTTTGCCATTGAAGGATGGTGGATTGCAGATATGGGTAGTTTCCTTTCGGGAAAAGAAGCCATTTACAACATCGAAGCGTTAGAAGATTCGGAGGTGCTGAATCTGAGTAAGCAAGCAATGGAAGAAATGATGAAGCAACTTCCGGCTATGGAACGGTACTTTAGGCTACTCATGCAGAATAATATTGTTGCGCTTCAACGCAGGGTGGTGGCCTACATGAGTCTGTCGGCTGAAGAGAAATATCTGAGGCTTATGGAGGTTGCACCGGACATTATGAACAGGGCATCACAACAACACATTGCATCTTACTTGAGTATAACACCTGAAACATTAAGTAGAATCAGAAAACAGGTGTCGCATCGAAAGTAACTACCATTTAAGCTGGCCAGGTCATGACCGAACGCGAACTTCACGAAGCCATTGCTTCAACTTATTATGATCCATCGGATCGAGATAGGTAAACGTTTTTTTGTATTCTTTTCTAAACAGCCTTCTGCTAAAACTCATTTTCTTCAGCACGAGTTTGCAATAGTCAAGCATACTTGTCTTACCTGTGTTTTTGCTCATGGCAATGAGTAGTTAATAATTTAGTTTTTGATTTTTTTGAAAGACGTAAATGTGATGCTGGGAGTGCCTGCATTACAAGGAAAAGTCGCCTACCGCCTCTGGCTGGTAGGTAACCTTCAAGATTTCAAACTGTCCATCCCCGGCAGGTGTCTTCCACGAAACTACATCGCCAACCTTTTTGCCAAGTAGTGCTGTGCCTATTGGTGAAAATACCGAGACTTTTCTTTCGCGGTTGTCTGCATCTTGCGGATAGACTATCGTTAGCTCTGCCTCTCTTTCGCTTGAAATATCTTGCAAGAGAACCCTTGAGTTCATGGTAATTACGTTACTGGATATAGTATCCTGTGAAAGTTTTTTTGCGTTCATTAAGGCATCGTACAAACGCGAAACAGCATCGGGCATTTTTTCCTTTGGTGAAGCAAATTCACTCAAACCTATTAATCGTTCGTAGTCGTTAGCTGTTATAACCATTCTCTTTTCCATTTCTTCTTGTTTCGTTCTGACCTTCGCAGTATCCGTGCCAGATTGAACAGGGCTCTAGGAACGGAAACCAAGTCCGTTTAGTTTACTTTCATGGTTCAGAATTACCCGGTGGGTAGTAATTCCTCAGTACCATCAGGGTGTTTAAATAAAGGTGAGAGATTAGTTCCTATCTTTGAAAAATTGAAAATAAGAAAAATGAATGCGGCTGACATCAAACTCAGGGAACGGGTCAAAGAATTAAAGTGTCTTTACGACTTATCTAAGATTGCACTACAGGCAGGAAATGATGTAAGCGTTATTTTGAACAAAACTTTGGGAATACTTCCCGGTGCCATGCAGTTCTCCGACCTTGCCGAGGTTAGCATTACTTATGGTAAATTGAATTATACTACAAAAGGATTTTCAACGTGCAAGCATCACATATCGTGCGGTATTGGCATCGGTAATAAAAAGGAAGGTGCCCTTAACGTGGGCTATAGAGTAGCCTCAAAAAAAGCAGCGACTCGTAATCTGTTTCTCACAGAGGAAAAAAACCTCATCAAAATTGTAGCAAGAGAGCTATCCCTGTTTATCAAACGAGCATCGGTTGAGGAGAACAACAAGAAACTGGAAATGCAGCTCCAACATTCCGAGCGATTGGCTTTTGTGGGTGAGTTGTCGGCAGGCATTGCGCACGAATTAAATGAACCATTGGGAAGAATTCTTGGATTTGCTCAGTTGGTAAAGAAAAATGGCTCCTTAACTGAACAACAGGACACCGATATTGACAGAATTATTAAAGCATCGCTCTACACACGGGAGATCATAAAAAAACTCATGCTCTTCTCGCGGCAAATGCCACGACAGATTAATGAGGTAAATCTCAATGTGCTGGTATCAAACATCTTGTATTTTATTGACATACGCTTTCAGAGTCGGGGAATAAAAATTGTGGAGCGACTAGATCAGCATCTACCCGTCATTGAGGCCGATTCCGTTCAGATAAGCCAGGTATTGGTAAACCTTATTACCAATGCCATTCATGCGATGGCCGGAGGTGGAAAAATAACAATCGCAACAAAACGTAAGCAGAATCAGGTAAGTCTTGTGGTGAGTGATACCGGAAGTGGGATGTCGAATGAAGTAAAAAGAAAAATTTTTGAGCCCTTTTATACCACAAAGCCCGTAGGCCAGGGCACAGGTTTGGGGCTTTCGGTTGTTCAGGGAATTGTAGAAGAACACAAGGGAAAAATACTGGTTAGCAGTAGCCCTGGAAAAGGCTCAAGATTTGAAATTGTATTGCCTTTAAGGCAGATGAAGAAATGATATGAAGAAGAAAGAATTTACCAATATCAATGTACTGGTAGTTGATGATTCTCCCGAAAGCGTGGAACTCATCAAACGCAACCTTCAGTCGAAAGGCTATCAGATTTATACTGCCAGCAATGTTCAATCGGGTATTAAGGTTTTGGGATCAGTAGCCATTGATCTTTTAATTACCGATTTAAAAATGCCAGGTGAAAGCGGTATTGAATTAGTGCGCCATGCTTCAGAAAATCATAAGGGTATTGGAATTCTTGTCGTTACCGGATTTCCTTCTATACAGGGCGCGGTTGAATCGATTAAGATTGGCGCGGAAGAATATCTGGTGAAGTCATTCACTGATGAGGAACTGTTTGCAGCCGTAGAAAGAGTTCTGACCAAAACGAAAAAGACCAAAATTGATATACCCTCAGTGCAGAATTTTGGGATCATCGGGGAATCCGATGGCATGAAGAAAATTTTTAGTACTATTCGTAAAGCAAAGTCGACAAATGCCACTGTATTAATTTACGGAGAAAGCGGTACAGGAAAGGAGTTAGTGGCCAGAGCCTTGCACTATGGAGGTAATGCTTCTGCTGCGCCTTTTGTACCCGTTAACTGTGGAGGAATTCCTGATACACTTTTGGAAAGTGAGTTATTCGGTTATGTGAAAGGAGCATTTACCGGAGCTACGGAAACGCGTGCCGGTTTTTTTCAAACGGCTGATGGAGGTACAATTTTTCTGGATGAAATAAGCAATACAAGTTTAGCTATGCAAGCCAAGCTTTTGCGCGTTCTTCAGGAGAAAGAATTCTACATGGTTGGATCGAAGAAAACGCTGAAAGTGAATGTGAGGATAGTAGCTGCCACCAACGTTGACCTGATGCAATTAGTCAAGAAAGGACTTTTTCGAGAGGATCTCTACTATCGTTTAAATATCATCACCATCGATTTACCACCCTTGCGTGAACGCGGAGATGACATCCTTCAATTGATCTATTTCTTTCTGGGAAAATATGTAAAAGAATTAGGCAAAGCTTCCATGAAGTTTACACCCAAAGCATTGCAGGCTTTTAAGGATTATTCATGGCCGGGTAATGTACGGGAACTTCAGAATCTTATCCATAGGCTCGTGATCATGTCAGAAGATAGCACCATCGATATACCCGATCTCCCCGAATCATTTCGGTTTTCAGGCAGGCGAAGCAAAGGGCTTGATCGAAAACTGGAAGACGTAGAACGGGAATATATTCTAGATGCACTAGCAGCCAACAAGAACAACATCTCTCAAACAGCCATTAGCCTCGGCATAGACCGGAAAACACTGCGCGATAAATTAAAGAAGTATGCGCCAACCAACTAGTGGAGAGAAATGTACCACTGAGGTAATTCTATCCAGATACTAACACAGCCATCACCTCATTCAGCCTTCATTCAAGGATTAATAGTGGTATGCCTTTTGGATACTCTCCTATGAAAGTAATCCTATGTATTCACAAGATTTGATTGAAGAGTTAATACAACACGAGCTGAAAGGGCTTTGCACCAATTGTGCTTTGGAAAGTGATTGCACGTACCGAAAGGCATCGCATAAGATCATTATTCAATGCGAGCTATATCAATTGAATGATGAAATTCACATACTCCAGTCAAACGCACATTCAATGCAGAAGGGGCTGTGTATGAATTGTAACAGAGTCGATTCGTGTGGATTACCAGGAAAGCATACCAGCATTTGGCATTGTGAAGAATATGAATAGAGCCGATCAATTACTAACTATGTTTGACTCATTCTTTGGTAAAAAGAAAAACCGCTTAAAGGAAGGGCGGTGGAAAGAATTTAACAAGCATGCTGTTTTGATTTCGGTAGGTAACTATATACACGGTAATAAACATGGGCGGTGGGTAGAGTATTATGATAGTGGTGAATTGATGTTGGAGGAGAGTTTTGAGAATGGTATTCTTCACGGACGTTTTGCCACGTATCATCCTAACGGCAATTTAATGAGCGAAGGTGAGTATGTGCATGGCTGCCGAGAAGGTTGCTTTAACATCTACAACGATGAAGGACTACATATTAAGTCCTTGTTTTTTAGTTCAGATAATTTAATGGAAGAACTCAATGAGCAGTCAACAGTTAATGAGATATTAGAAAGAACTTAAACTTACAGACTATGAAATGGATACATAACGTAAGAAACAAGAGTGTTGCTTCAGCGGCATTACTTTCACTGTGTTTATTGGTTTTGTTTAGCAACCATATCGACCGTGATCATACAAACAATGTCAAAAATTCGATTACTACTTTGTATGAAGATAGGTTAGTGGCGGAAACCTACATTTTAACAATGACAAGCGACATCTATAAAATAAAAGAGGTGTTGAACGCTGTCGGGCCGAATTTCGACCACGGAGATAATAAGATTGGTAGTTTGATCTCCGAAATCAGGGAGGTAAGTAATGCGTACCTAAAGACAACACTTACAGCAAACGAGGAGCTAAAATTTGTTGAGTTAATGAAAATAGTAAACGAATTCGAAACTTCGCAACTAAAGAACATTGAATTGAAATCAGAAAATGCAGACAAGGCACTTGCTCTGTTGAGCGAACTATCTGCGATTCAATTAGAAGAATCTAAAGTAATTATGAATCAGGCTCAAACGCTATATTCTTCAGGAGAGATTTCAACACAATTCGCTTTTGCTGTTATGATTATTATTCTATTGGTTCTTCAAGCACTCGTATTTACTTCCAAAAGTAGCACCACCGAATATTCGGCAACCTGAAACGGTGGTTAAAAATTGATTGCGATAAGACAGAAGGCACTTGATCTATATCAAGTGCTTTCTTATTTCATATCAATCCCCACGCAGGGTAGTCGCCATAACTTTGTTTCATCAAACAGGACAAATTATGGCTACTATAAAAACTATCGCAATTGTGGGGGCAACCGGAAATATGGGTTCTGCCATCGCAAAAAGCCTTTCTAAACAAGGAAAGTATCGTTTGCTGCTTATGTCAAATGAGCAAGACAAATTAGTTGATCTAAAAATGCAAATAGAGAAAACATCCAAGAGTACAGAGGTATTCGCTATTAGCTGTGCCAGAGAAGCATCGTGGGAAGCAGATATTATTATCGTGGCGACTCCGTATGAAGCAGAAAAAGAAGTGGCGGAAAAAATACGGGAAGTGGCGACTGGTAAGATCGTGATTAGTATTTCCAATCCACTGAACAGTGCGTACAGTGAATTGGTTACCTCATCCGATACCAGTGCAGCAGAAGAACTTCAAAAACTTCTGCCTAACTCAAAGGTGGTAAAAACATTCAACACCACCTTCGCTGCCGACTTCCTATCACCTATTATCGATGGTAAAACAGCCGATGCTTTTATTGCCGGTAACAATTAAATCCAGATTCTACCACCGTTTTTGATTGGGATGATGTTGTTTGGATTGTCGGTGAAAGGGTAAAAATACAAACGCTTAAAGAGAATAAACCATTAGCGAAGTAATCTGAATTATGTACCATTCAATTCATGGACTTTCAGCCGTTTTCATAGAATTGAATTTAAGGTACCCATCATTCATTTCTAAGAATACTTCCATGCAAGAAGCTATGAGATGTAGGTAGTTGCAAGCCAAAGACCCAGGCTATTCCGAAAGAGGTTGCTCAACGGCTGTATTTGTTTCTTTTGCCTGAACCGCACTATTGCGATTGAAGGCAAGTAGAATTCCGAATATGAGAATGGCGATGAATCCCGCTAATTTTACTGAAGGTGTAAACCTTCGGCCATACATTTCAATTATATGCTCGTTTTCATAACTCCTTCCCGTTTTATTTACTATAAAATTAGATCAGCTCCTCTCCAAAAGCATTGAGCTGTGATAACTTAAAAATTGACCTGGATCAATTTTTTTGAGTCGTCTTAAAGTTTAATTTCTTGAGGTTTTTATCGCTACCTTCATAGCAAAAAGAATTGCACAATGTCTGAAATGGCTACGAGAGGATTGATCCCGTTTTTAATGACGATACTATTTGTAAGCTGTTCGCAGGAATATGATGTGAAAGGTGTCGCCTATTCAGGAGAGGCGAACCTGAATAGCCGGATTCGTGAGTTTACTGCAACTAATACAGGTAACGAGAAGAAAATCATTCTTAATATGACAGGGCCACACGAATTGACGATTAGCTTCAATAACAAAATTAGTCATATTGATTACGAAGAAAAGGTTGTGATCTTCAGATCAGAAACTGACAAATCGGAATGGACAGCTAAAAAGGTAAGAGGCGGCTTTAAGTTGGAAGATGGAACTCTCCTAAAATACGGAAATTGTCGGGATTGGACTATCTGCCTACTAGATGATAGTACCAAACTACCGATTCTAAAAGGACGATATTTATTGAGGGGAAATAGTACTGAAATAACATTGTGGATTTCCGATAGTGAAAAGCATGTTGAACTGTTAGGATTGATGGCGAACGGACTGTTCAATAGAAGCAGAAATGCAAAGCAGTCGATTGACTCGTCATTTGAAACCTTATCGCCTCAAGTGTGGACGTATTAGATGATCAATGCAGGTGTACAGAGTGAATAACTTTCTCTCTTAATTAATACATTCCTAAATCCTTTATGTAAAGAACTATGAAAAAGCATTATACCAGCCTTTCCGAAGCCACAAACGATTTGAAAGTCCGTGGCTATACAAATGATTTTAATATTAAACCGGATTGTGTTGAATGCCCCGCTTTGCACTTGCAAGTCAGCCCGGAAAATTTCACAGTTGATGAATTCCATCGTTTTGAGGGCATGTCAAGTGTCGATGATAACAGCATTGTCTTTGCAATAACCTCTGATGAGGGCGTGAAGGGAGTTCTTGTAGATGCATATGGTGTCTATGCCAGTAATTTGAATGATGCCATGATTAAAAAATTGTCCTTTCGGAGATAGCGTGTATAATAGAACAACTGACGCTTATGTTAGAAATAACCATTGAAGCAAGAAAGGCTTCCATCGCACCAGGTATGGAGGTTAGAAGAATACTTCCGTTTAGACTCAAGCGAATGGTGGGGCCGTTCATTTTTATGGATCATGGAGGCCCGATAGCCTCAAAGCCATCATTAGTTCAATCGCTTGATGTTTTACCACACCCACATATTGGATTATCAACGGTGAGTTATTTGTTTGATGGTAAAATGACGCATCGCGATAGTTTGGGGGTAGAGCAGGTGATACAACCCGGTGAAGTCAACTGGATGACTTCGGGAAAAGGCATTGCCCATTCTGAACGTTTCGAAGATCCTAACCTTTGGGCAGCCGGTGGTTTTGAAATGATTCAAACCTGGGTGGCACTTCCTGAAAAGGCAGAAGAGTCTGATCCTACTTTTGCCAATTATAAGAAAGATGAGCTTCCCGTTTTCACGGACAAAGGTGTATGGATGCGATTAATTGCCGGCAGTGCTTTCGGGTTGACTAATGAGGTAAAGACACATTCACCGCTTTTCTACATCCATGTTGTGTTGGATAAGCAAACCATCTTATCGCTACCAAAAGAACATGAAGAGCGTGCTATTTATGTAGTAAAAGGAAGTATTGAATTTAATAACCGAAAATACGATGCAGGTCAGATGTTGGTCTTCAGGAAAAATTCAGAGCCAACAATACAAGCTCTCGAACAAACAACACTGATGTTATTGGGTGGAGAACCAAAAGGCGAGCGTTTTATCTGGTGGAATTTTGTTTCCTCCAGAAAGGAACGAATTGAACAAGCAAAATCAGATTGGCAGCAAGGCAAAATTATTCTTCCGCCTAACGACAATAAAGAATTTATACCCTTACCTGACGATCGTTCACGACCATCAGCAAGTCCAGCACCTGAAGCATTTTCGTAAATGTGTCAATTAACTGAAATCGAATAAATACCTTAACTAAAAACCCACACACATGAGTGAATCAGCAATCCTTTGGTCAAGTTTCAGTCTTTTTGTAATTGGAATGCTGGCCCTGGATTTGGGAGTATTTCATCGGAAATCACACACCGTGTCAGTAAAAGAGGCACTGACCTGGACTATCGTATGGATAACGCTAGCTATGTTATTCAATCTTTTTGTGTATTACTACTTTGGAAAGGAGAAGGCTATTGAATTTTTTACCGCCTATCTGGTTGAAAAGTCCCTGAGCATCGACAATATCTTTGTCATTATCATGATCTTCTCATACTTCAGTGTCCCGGATTCCTATCAGCACAAGGTACTTTTTTGGGGAATTTTTGGCGCGTTGATTATGCGTATCATTTTCATTTTTGCTGGTATTGAGCTGATTCATAAATTCCACTGGCTGATTTATGTATTCGGAGGCTTTTTGGTAATTACTGGTGTGCGCATGGTTGTGGGAGAAGATAAACCGATTGACCCAGATAAGAATCCATTAGTAAAATTAGTTCGAAGAATATTCCCTGTCACTGAATCGTTCGAGGATGATAACTTTTTTGTTAAAAGAGATCATAAAACTTGGGCAACACCATTGTTTATCGTGGTTGTTTTAATTGAGGGTACGGATTTGATTTTTGCTGTCGATTCTATTCCTGCCATCATTGCCATTTCCGATGATCCCTTTATTGTCTATACTTCAAATGTATTTGCAATTTTAGGCTTGCGATCCCTATACTTTGCATTAGCCGGAATTGAAAAGTATTTCATGTACCTCAAGTATGGGCTAGCAACCATACTGGTATTTGTGGGCGTTAAAATGTGTATTGTAGATTTTTATAAAATCCCTGTTGAGATTTCATTAATCGTGATTTGTTTCTTGCTTGCTATTTCTATGATTGCATCTGTGCTGGTTAAGAAAAGAACAGATGTTGTTTAATTCTTTTAATAACATTTTAATATAAGAACCTATGGCTAAAGTATCATCAAGTATTAAGAACGAGCCTTACAAGATCGAAATCAAATCACCTACTGGTAATGTGGTCATTGCAGACGAACCCATAGATAAAGGAGGAAAAGATATTGGATTTTCCCCCAAAGAATTACTTGCATCCGCATTGGCAGCCTGTACCAGTGCGACAGTGCGTATGTATGCCGACCGCAAGCAGTGGCCGTTAGATGAAGTAAAAATTGATATTGATTTGGAGAGAGATGAGGCAGCCAATAAGACTGTGATTAATCGAAAGGTTCAGTTCATTGGCAATCTGGATGATGAACAACGGAAAAGATTACTTGCAGTAGCCAATGCTTGTCCGGTACATAAAATTCTTACCAATCCAATAGAAATAAATACCAGCTTATAATGGAATCCTACAAAGCACCATCTCAAACCAGAATAGGTCATGTACACCTGAAAGTTTCTAACATTCAGCGCTCTCTCGATTTTTATTGTGGACTTCTGGGTTTTGAATTAGTTACCACCTACGGTGAGCAAGCTGCATTCATCTCAGCAGGAGGATACCATCATCACATTGGCTTAAATACGTGGCATAGTAAGGAGGCACCCCCTGCAACAAAAGAAGGAGTTGGACTTTATCATACCGCTATACTTTATCCTTCACGAAAGGATTTGGCTTCTATATACATCCGCTTAAAAGAAGCTCACTACCATTTTACCGGTGCATCAGATCATGGAGTGTCGGAAGCACTTTATTTGAATGACCCGGATGGTAATGGCGTAGAACTGTATTGGGACAAGCCAAAGGAACAATGGCCAAAAAAAACTGATGGCTCGCTTGATATGTATACGAGGCCTCTTGAACTAAAGAATTTACTTGGTGAACTAGACGGCATTTTCTGATTTTCATAACACACGAAGCTTGACGGATCAAGTACGTTTCATCTGTCTGTACACTCATTGCCATTTGCCTTGGGCTCTACTCTGATAGTAAGTCCCGGTTCAGACAATCAAAGGCAAAATTTATGTTCGTTAACCCCTTAAGTATTTCCAACTTCAAGTCAATGGATCATTTTTAGCTCACACTACTCACAAGAAAAAGTGCCAAATTCTGTCAATTTGTAACTTTATAAGAAATTTTAACGTGATCAGAAACTTTTTAAAAGCAATTTCTGTACTTTTGTTAGTGAATATTCACTAACTTAAATTAATGAAACCAATGAATGGCAAGAATAACATCAGTATTGGCTTCCTGACGATGGGGGCTTTTATGGCATATGGATTTCTCCTTATCTACCTAAGGGACTTTGCGCCAGGGAAAGAAGAATGGGTTAATTCCTACTCCGTTGGTAAACATTTTGAAAGTCGGTTGGCACACGTACACGGCAATCTCTTTGCTTTTCTTAATATACTTATCGGCTACCTGCTCCTCCATTTTCAATCCAGGTTGACTAGCACAAAAATTATCTCATGGATGGCTTTAACCGGATTACTGATGCCTATTGGAATTCTGGCTGAAGTATATTTTGGTGCCCCTCCCGTGTTCGTTTTAATGGGTGCAATTGCCATGACTGCTTCTGTAGTGTGGCTGGGCATTTCTTTCTTTAAAATGAAAATCAATAGTAGTAACTCATAAAATAAAGGAACCATGAAAACCACAAATGCTATCGGTCTTGAAAATAACAACGCCAAACAATTGGCTGAAAAGCTTAATGAGCTATTAGCAAACTATTCTGTTTTCTATCAGAATACACGCGGTTCACACTGGAATATTAAAGGTGAAAAATTCTTTGAGCTTCACCTTAAGTTCGAAGAATTATACAACGATTTGTTGCTGAAAATAGATGAAGTAGCTGAAAGGATATTGACTTTAGGCCATTCACCAAATCATAACTACTCGGATTACGCCCGTATTTCAAAAATTACTGAGAGTAAGGAAGTAAGTGATGGCATTAAGTCTGTTACCAATATCCTTGAGTCATTCAAAATAATAATTACACTTCAACGTGAGCTTCTCATACTTTCGGCAGAAGCGGGTGATGAGGGAACCAATGCACAAATGAGCGATTATATCCGTGCACAGGAAAAATTGGTATGGATGTACTCAGCTTTCTTAACTAAGAATTAAAATGGAAATCAAAGAAAGGCAACTGGAAATTATTGAAGCCGCAGGTGAGATTTTGACTGAGTCAGGTATTGTCGGCTTGACTACAAAAAATCTCGCAGCTAAAATGGGGTTCGCAGAATCGGCACTATACAGACACTTTAAAGGTAAAGAAGAAATAATTCTGACGATGCTGAGATACCTGTCTATGGATATGGATAGTCGTCTAACAAATGCCGTAAGTGATATTGATAGTCCAACGGAAAAGTTGAAAGCAGCATTCAATAATCAATTCGAATTCTTCAAAAAGAATCCACACTTTCTGGTGGCGATATTTTCGGATGGCTTATTGGAAGAGAGTAAGGCTATCAATGAAGCGATCTTGCAGATTATGGGTACAAAACGGAAACACTTACTTCAGATCATCCAGCAGGGTCAGAAACAAAAGCAATTCACGGATGCTCTATCAGCCGATGAATTGGTACATATTATTATGGGCAGTTTCAGATTGCACATGTTACAGTGGCGTTTATCAGGTTTTTCATTCGATTTGAAGTTAAAGGGAAATAAACTAATGGCAAATCTGCTCACATTAATTCAACCTCTTAAATCTATTCTATGAAAACGACACTTAAGATTTCAGCTATTCTACTTACACTTTTTGCGCTGATTACGGTGTTCATGAGTGGTTCCGTAATTTTTGATTTATTCGGTATCCGTGAAAAGGAAGGTAATTATGTTTTGTTTATTGTGATCACAAATTTTATCTGCGGTTTTATCTATTTGGCGGCTGCATACGGCTTATTCTTTGGAAGAACGTGGACTACAAGATTACTTGTATTAGCTACAAGTATTTTGACAATAAGTTTCGTTGGCCTGATTTGGCATATTTCAAGTGGAGGAATATACGAGCAACAAACTGTTAAGGCAATGCTTTTTCGGATTGCAATTACCGCTGTGTTTGTTGGATTGTCGTGGCGATTTACTTCCGATGAAAAGGATTACTCTTTAATTAAACAAAAATAGATTTTACCTATGAAACGTGTAACAGCATTCTTAATCACAACCCTTGTTATTTTGGGTCTGGGCTGCAAAGAAAAAACCACTGAAACCCATACTCATGATGATCAATCTGTAGTAAAATTAGATGGGAGCAAAAAATGGCTGGCCAATGCGGAGACAACACAGGGCATACAATCCATGATCGTATTGACTGATGGATATTTAGCAAATCCTTCTCCAGACTTAAACCTGATGAAAGAAAACCTGACGTCAGAGCTAACAGGTATTTTTCAGAAGTGCACCATGAAGGGTGAATCCCATGATCAGCTTCATAACTATTTATTGCCTCTCAAAAAGAAAATAGAAGAACTAAGCAGTTCTGGTGATGTGCAAACAGTAGAAGAAATAAAAATATATCTCGAAACCTATAAAGATTACTTCGAATGAATCTGAAAGATGTATTCACAGAGTCGAAACCTCTGCAAACAAAAAAGATGTTTACCTCCAATGAAGGCGTAACGACCATTCAGTTAATGGCATCTGCACAGTTAAAGGAACACACGACCAAAGTACCTGCATTTTTAGTATGCGTAACAGGTGAAGTCTTTTTTGAAAATGAACTGGGAGTTAAAGAAAAGCTCCTTTCCGGTGATTTTATCAATATAGAGCCAGCAGTTAGACACTGGTTAAGTGCGGAGACCGATAGTCTTTTGTTACTCATTAGGTAAAAAAATTTAAAACGATATGTTAGTGAATATTCACTATTTTAAACAAACAACTTTCAGTCTACTCCTTCTTGCGGGCATTCTGGTTAGTCAGCCTCTTAGGGCACAAGTGTGGACGCTCAAACAATGTCTTGACACGGCACAAAAATACAATAAGAATCTGCTGGTTTCTCGAAACAATGTATTGATCGGTCAAGAAAAAGAGCAGGAAGCCAGGGCTAGTCTAATACCAAAAGTGTCATTAAATGCTGATTACAAATACTTTGTAGACCTCCCTTATCAGTTCATGCCACAAGATGCTTTTGGTGGGCCAGAAGGACAGTTTAAAGAAATACAGTTTGGCACTCCTCATAACATCGCGGCTAATCTACAACTGGCTATTCCCTTGTATAATCCACAAGTGTATGGTTCAATTCAGTCATCAAAAATTGGCTCCGACCTTATCGCTTTGCAAAACCAGAAAAACGAGGAACAACTTACCTATGAAATAACAAATCTTTATTACAACGCTCAAATTCTGCGCTACCAAGTGGCATTCTTAGAGGACAATTTAACGAATGCCAAAAGGCTCTTGCAGAGTACCCAAGCCCTGAAAGATCAACTCCTTGCTAAGGGCACAGATGTGTCCAAAGTACAATTACAGGTGGAGCAACTGACTAACCAGCGTGAGCAGATTTTAAGCAAGTATGGACAGGTTCTAAATGCCCTGAAGATTTCAGTGGGCATTCCTTTGTCTCAAAACCTTGAAGTGGAAGCGTCAATTATAAATACAGCCCCGCAAGTTTATGAGCAAGCGGCTACTTTGGATATGCGTATCATTGAAAAGCAGAATGCTCTTTTACAGAGTGAACTAAGCACATTCAAAAACTCAAGACTTCCATCAATTTCCTTATATGGCAGTTATGGTGTTACGGGATTTGGATACGATAAGACGCCTAACGAATTTCTAAAGTTTTATCCTGTGAGTTTCGCAGGGCTTCAATTGTCCTATCCTCTATTCAACGGAACCGTTACCAGGCAAAAAATCTCTCAGAAGAAGCTGGAGATTAAGAATAAAGAACTTCAGGCAGGCTTAACATCAGATCAAACCGTCCTGTACATTGAAACGGCTCACCAGC
>JAEUUI010000020.1 GCA_016786585.1 Cyclobacteriaceae bacterium | reverse complement strand
AGGCCGCAAGAAACTGGCGAAATTCGATGTAGTCGTAGCAGACGCCAGAGCACCACGTGATGGTCGCTTTATTGAAAAGATCGGTACCTACGATCCATTGACAAACCCCGCAACAATCGACCTGAACGAAGACAAAGCGTTCCAGTGGATTATGAACGGGGCTCAGCCTACCGATACGGTAAAAGCTATGCTTTCTTACCGTGGTATCATGTTCCGCAAACACCTGGCGATTGGCGTTGCAAAAGGCGCCCTGAAGCAGGAAGATGCTGACAAGAAGCTGGCTGACTGGAAACAAGCGAAAGACGCTAAAATCCAGAACAAGAAAGATACGCTCTCTCAAAGCAAAGCAGCACAGGCTAAGGCTCGTAAAGAAGCTGAAACCAAAGTGCGTGAAGCACGTGCGGAAGCTATCCGTCAGAAGCAGAAGGCTGCTGAAGCTGCTGCTACTGAACAAGCTGCTGCTCCGGCTGCTGAGGGTGAAACTCCTGCAGCAGAAGGCGAAACACAAGCTTAATTCAGTTACGAATTCGTTGAAATCCTGGCGGCCTCCGTCAGGATTTTTTTTTCTGGTATGAAACAAGAAGAACTCTACAAAGCAGGTTTCATTATGCGTCCGCATGGGCTCAAAGGTGAAGTGACAATTTCGCTTGATGCCGATGCGCCTGCCGATTGGGATTCGCTTGAAAGCGTGTTCATTGAAGTCAAAGGCAAGCTCATCCCCTACTTTCTCGAAACCATTTCCGTGCGGGGCGACAAAGCGTTCGTCAAGTTCGAAGATGTAAGCTCTCCCGAAGCAGCTGCTGCGTTAAAAGGAAGCTCGTTGTTTCTTCCAAAAACAAGCCGCCCGAAGCTTGCGCGTGGAGATTTCTACCACGATGAAATCATTGATTTTGAGGTAATTGATCAGGAAATCGGGTTACTTGGCACTGTTCTTACGATCGAGACAGCAGGACCCAATCGCTTTATTGTTCTGTCACATAAAACAAAAGAAGTGATGATCCCGGTAAACGGTCCCTTCATCAAAAGCATCAATCGTACGAAGAAAACCGTGAGCGTTTTGTTACCTGACGGATTTCTGGACATTTAGATATATTCGTATTTCACGACTACCCCGACTATGAAAAGAACCTTGAAATTTGCCACGTCAGCTTTGCTGTTGATTTTGGCGCTTTCCTGCGATGAAACAACCATTGTAAAAAACTACACCGGAACAGGTGAAGAAAAAACATATTCCATTGAGGGGTATGCTCAAAAGGGTCCGTTTATCATAGGTTCGAATGTTACCGTATCAGAGTTAAATGAGGAACTGTACCCTACGGGAAGAGTTTTCTTTGCAACGATTTTAGATAACACAGGCCATTTTGAGCTACCGGGAGTAATTCTGGTTTCACCTTTTATTTTAATAAAAGTAGAAGGCTCTTCATACAGCGAAGTTCAGGGCGGAGTTCCAACGGGAGAGTCTCTCACATTATATTCAATCGCAGATATCACCGAAAGCGAAACAATTAATATCAATATCTTAACACACCTCGAAAAGGAACGCGTTGAATATCTGGTTCAAGAGGAATCAAAATCTTTTAATGAAGCGAAAGAACAGGCTCTCGAAGAACTTCTGGGGGTGTTTGATCTCCAGAATTATTCGGTACAAGCCTCCGAAGACCTTACCATCCTTAGTTCTAACGAAGGAAATGCTGTTCTGCTTGCGGTTTCATCAATTATTGAAGGTGTTTACAACTATGAGCGGAAACTCGCATTGATTACAAATTTTCAGCGAGATTTTGAAGATGGAGTGCTTGACGCAACAGATATTCAAAACACATTGATTACCTCAGCTTTCTCGCTTAACACACAACGTGTTGTCGATAATCTCACCGATAAATTCCCAAGCGCCTCAATCCCTGATTTCAAACCTGTTGTTGATCATTTTCTTAACAGTTCTGAATATGTAAATTATTTCAGCGAGCTATTCGTTCGCAATGATGATGGCTCCATTAACTTGTTAAACAATGAAAATATTAACTCGCTTGATCCAACAGACGACTACATTCTTTACCTAAATCCTCCGCAGGGCGTTAATGTGGTAATAAATATCACGTTTGAACCAATGTATTATTCGGATGAAGCAAACTTCAATGCTAGTGCTACAGCCTGGACAAACAGTGAGTTATCAATATCATGCCCTCCGGAACCGGATCCGCATTGCAATGTTCGGAGAACTTACACCCTAAGTGCAAACGGAAATGACCTCCAACCAATAGAAATCCCTATCACTTCTTTCACGGGCCACGGCACCATTGGGCTATCTTTTGACTTAACAATAGACGAGTTATTTTCGACTTCAAAAATTTCATTCGCCAAGACTCTTACGTGGTAATATGTCGTTGATTTAACCATGCACATCTCCATCATCTCCTGCGTTCCTAAACTTTTAGAAAGTCCGTTCTCGGATTCGATCCTGAAACGGGCTATCAAAAAAGGACTGGTGACGGTTGAGGTAATTGACTTAAGAGACTACTCAACCGACAAGCATAAATCTGTTGACGACTACGCGTATGGTGGCGGAGCGGGCATGGTGATGATGATCGAACCGATAGACCGGTGCATCACCGATCTCAAATCGAAACGCACTTACGATGAAGTGATTTACATGAGTCCGGATGGCGAACAACTGTCGCAATCCATTGCCAACGAGCTGAGTCTTAAACAAAATCTTATCCTTCTTTGCGGACATTATAAGGGTGTTGACGAACGCGTACGCGAACACCTGATCACCCGCGAGCTTAGCATTGGCGATTACGTTCTTTCCGGTGGCGAGCTTGCAGCTGCCGTGGTGGCGGACTCTATAATCCGGTTACTCCCAGGGGTCCTGAATGATGAGACTTCTGCCCTAAGCGATTCGTTTCAAAATGGGCTTGTAGCGCCCCCGGTTTACACCCGACCGGCCGAGTACAAAGGCTGGCAGGTACCTCCGGTGCTTATTTCGGGCCACGAGGCCAAAATTGAGGAATGGCGCCACGAGCAGGCACTTGAGAGGACCCAAAAAAGACGCCCGGAATTGTTCAAAAAAGGCTGATTTTCAGGCTCATTTCTGCATAAAATTCTGAATCCGACATTCCGAATTCTGGATTTTTCTGATACCTTTGCAGTCCGTTTTCGGAAAAACATTCGTTTTATGGCAGATTTAATTAAAGTTGTTGAGCAGGAGTACGCTAAGGTTCGCGAAGGGCTCCCTTCTTTCAAGGCTGGCGATACGATCAACGTACACGTGAAGATCAAAGAAGGTAACAAGGAGCGTGTTCAGCAGTTCCAGGGCGTTGTAATCCAGCGCAGAGGCTCAAACTCAAACGGTGAAACATTCACTGTTCGCAAGGTTTCTAACGGTGTGGGCGTGGAAAGAATTTTCCCAACTGCTTCACCATCAATTGATAAGATTGAGGTTATGAAACGGGGTAAGGTTCGCAGAGCGAAACTCAATTACCTGAAGGGCCGTCAAGGAAAATCTGCCCGTATCAAGGAAAAAATATAATCATCAGATAAAACCAGAAAGCCCTGACTTAATGTCGGGGCTTTTTTGTTTTAAAGCAGGATTTCACACGTTTTCGGGCCATCACGATAATCCCGAATATCCTTGAATCCTCAAATCAGATCAATAAATTTGTTACCCATCTAAAAATACGCCATGGCAAAAAGTACCGCAGAAATTTTAGGGAAAGACGCCAGCTACCTGCTGGAACACAAAAGCAAAACCATCTCTAAAGATCAACTCTTCACTCCGACTCCGGATTTTGTAGACAGAATATTCATCAACTCGAATCGCAATACCCAGGTATTGAGAAGCCTTCAGGCCATGTTCGACAAAGGCCGTTTGGCTAACACGGGCTTCCTGTCAATCCTGCCGGTTGATCAGGGGATCGAGCACAGCGCCGGTGCTTCTTTTGCGAAGAACCCGATGTACTTCGATCCGGAAAACATTATTAAACTGGCGATTGAAAGCGGATGTAACGCGGTAGCAACTACTTACGGAGCATTGGCGATCATGTCAAGAAAGTACGCGCACAAAATTCCGTTCATCGTAAAGATCAACCACAACGAATTGCTCACGTACCCGAACAAGGCCGATGAGATCATGTTCGGTACAATCGAAGATGCCTGGAACCTGGGAGCCGTTGCCGTAGGTGCTACGATCTATTTCGGTTCGGAAAATTCCGGTCGTCAGATCATCGAAGTATCAAAAGCATTTGAACATGCACACCGCCTGGGTATGGCTACCATCCTGTGGTGCTACACGCGTAACAACGCCTTCAAAAAAGATGGTGTTGATTATCACGTGTCGGCCGACTTAACCGGTCAGGCTAACCACATTGGCGTGACCATTCAAGCCGATATCATCAAGCAAAAACTTGCCGAGAATAACGGTGGCTACAAGGCATTGAACACAGGCGGAAGCAGCTACGGTAAGCTTGATGAAAAAATTTATACCGATTTAACATCTGAACACCCGATTGATCTGTGCCGCTACCAGGTTGCTAACTGCTACATGGGTCGTGCAGGATTGATCAACTCAGGTGGCGAATCGAAAGGTGCAAATGATCTGGCCGATGCAGTACGCACAGCCGTAATCAACAAGCGTGCAGGTGGTATGGGTCTGATTTCCGGTCGCAAGGCGTTCCAGCGTCCGCTGAAGGAAGGTGTTGAGATCATGAATGCGATCCAGGATGTATACCTGGATAATTCGATTACGTTGGCGTAAGCCGTTAAATAGTTAACTGTTAATCATAACCGATTATCAACTTGACTTATTAACGAAGAACTATTAACGAATAACGACTATGTCTTGGTTTAACAGAACAGATAAAGGAATTCTAACCCCTACTGAGTCGAAACGCGAAGTGCCGGATGGCCTTTGGTTTAAGTCGCCCGGAGGAAAAATCGTCCACACGCGTGAGTTAAAGAACAATGCTTACGTAGTTCCTGAAGAAGATTATCACGTAAGGATTGGTTCGGAAGAATATTTTGAAATTCTGTTCGATAACAACGAGTTTACCGAGCTTGATCCAAACATGGAATCAGCCGATCCATTGAAGTTCAAAGACACCAAGCCATATCCAAAAAGAATCAAGGAAACACAAGCGAAGGTTGGATTGAAAGATGCGGTTCGTACTGCCCATGGTAAGATGAACGGTTTGGATATCGTGATCGCGTGTATGGACTTCAGCTTCATTGGTGGTTCGATGGGGTCGGTTGTCGGTGAGAAAATCGCCCGTGCGATGGACTACAGTCTGAAGCACAAAATTCCATGTCTGATGATTTCCCGTTCGGGCGGAGCCCGGATGATGGAAGCCGGCTTGTCGCTCATGCAGATGGCAAAAACATCGGCACGTATTGCACAGCTTGATCAGGCAAAGATTCCATACATATCATTACTAACCGATCCAACAACAGGTGGCGTTACCGCTTCCTATGCGATGCTGGGTGATTTCAACATTGCCGAGCCTGGTGCATTGATCGGCTTCGCGGGTCCGCGCGTTATTCGTGAGACGATTGGTAAAGATCTTCCAAAGGGATTCCAGAGTGCTGAGTTTGTATTGGAGCACGGCTTTCTGGATTTTATTGTTGACCGCAGAAATCTAAAAAACCGGCTGAGCAGCTTGTTGAAAATGCTTCAATAAGGAAATGAAACATCACAAAAAATGTAGAGACGCAAAATTGCGTCTCTTTTTTTATGTCTCATTTCAAAAACACATCGTACGCGAACCGCAGAATCGTTCCACACACGACCACCAAAAAGAATACCCGGATAAACGCGTTTCCTTTTAACAATGCATATCGTGTTCCCACGAATCCGCCTAGCATATTGCAGGCGGCCATCGGCAAGGCGATTTCAAACAATACATGCCCGGTGGAAGCAAAGAATGTGATGGAAGCAATGTTGGTTGCGAGGTTTACCGTTTTTGCATGGGCGCTTGCATGCATAAAATCAAAATGAAGCAGGCTGATGAAAACCAATACCAAAAAGCTTCCGGTTCCCGGCCCGATGAATCCATCGTAAAAGCCAATGAACAATGCGCTGATTACTCCGCGAAGCAAGGCATGATTGAATGAAATATCCTTTTCCTGATGCTGACCAAAATTCTTTTTGGTATAGGTATAAACCGCGACAATGATCAGGCAAACAAGGATGACCGGTTTAAAGGCTGCATTGCTGATAAACGTTACCGACCACGATCCAAGCATGGCAGCGGCAAAAGCGGCAAGCGCTATACCGGCAACAAGTTTCCACTGAATCGTAACATGTTTCGAATACTGATAAAGCGATACGGCAGTTCCTGAAAAGGACGGAATCTTGGTCGTCCCGAGTAACGTAGCGACAGGGTATTGCGGGAATGTCATGAATAAAACCGGAGTCTGCACCAGTCCGCCTCCGCCTACGATGGCATCAATAAAGCCGGCTGCAAAAGCAGCGACACAAACGATTAAGATGTCTTCCATCGATTCAACGGCAACAAAAGTATCGTCAAAAGTGTTAGCAGACAAGGTGACCATATCAGTCAAATTTTGTGGTACCTTTCATTAACACACATTATCATGACTATTCAATCCATCAATCCTGCTACAGGAGAAAACATAAAATCGTATACGCTTCACACCGATCCGGAAGTCTCGGATAAAATCGATCAGGTTCATCAGGCCTGGCTCTCGTGGAAAGAAACGTCTTTCGAACAACGAAGCACATTGCTGAATAAAATGGCTGAAGTGCTGATCAGTCGCAAAGATGAGCTGGCAAAACTCATGGCGTTGGAAATGGGTAAGCCGGTTACGCAGGGAATTGCGGAAGTTGAAAAGTGTGCCGCGGTGTGTCGCTATTATGGAGATCATGCAAAAGATCAGCTCGCGGATATGATTATCGAAACTGAAGCATCCAAAAGTTTTGTTGCCTTCAAGCCGCTTGGCGTGGTGCTGGCCGTGATGCCTTGGAATTATCCGTTCTGGCAAGTGTTTCGATTTCTTGCTCCAGCATTGGCGGCAGGAAATTGTGGTGTGCTGAAACATGCTTCGAACGTTCCGGGCTGTGCATTGGCGATTGAAGACGTTGTGAAGCAGGCAGGCTTTCCGGAACATGTTTTTAAAACACTGCTGATCAGCAGCCAGGCGGTTGAAAAGGTTATCGAGCACAAACACATCAAAGCAGTGACGCTTACCGGCAGTAATGCTGCGGGATCAAAAGTCGCACAAAAAGCAGGTGAGCTGATTAAAAAAACTGTGCTGGAACTCGGCGGCAGCGATGCATATGTAGTTTTGGAAGATGCTGATCTTGACCTTGCCGTAAAAGCATGTGTGGATGGTCGGTTACTCAACAGCGGCCAAAGTTGCATTGCAGCAAAACGATTCATTGTGGTGAAGCCATTGATTGAACAATTCACAGAAAAGTATATCGAACTGATGCGTGCGAAAATTATGGGAGATCCAATGGACGCGAAGACGGAAGTCGGCCCGCAGGCGCGCGTTGATTTGCGGAACGAGCTCCATAAACAAGTTACCGACTCGATAAAAGCCGGTGCTGTGTGCAAGCTTGGCGGAAAAATTCCGGATGAGAAAACTGCCTTTTATCAGCCAACCGTTCTTGTCAACGTAAAAAAAGGAATGCCTGCATTCGATGAAGAATTATTCGGCCCGGTTGCGGCAATCATCGAAGCAAAGGATGAGGCTCATGCCATAGAACTGGCAAACGATTCGGTTTTTGGATTGGGCGGAGCTGTTTTCACCAACGACACCAAACGCGGTGAACATATCGCTGCCAGCCTGATGCAGTCGGGCTCATGCTTTGTAAACGCGTTCGTAAAATCTGATCCGCGTCTGCCGTTTGGCGGAATCAAGCAATCCGGGTACGGAAGGGAGCTGAGCATCTTCGGAATCCGGGAGTTTGTGAACATTAAAACGGTCTATATTAAATAGCTGTAACATTTTGCTGGCCTGTTCGACTTATCATATCGAACCTACAGCCCATGACCGCTTTCGAAGACTTTAAGATTAACATCAAGCTCCGGCTTGCTGCGCTATGGACATCTCTGATGTTCTGCTACGTGTATGGCGACTTCTTTTCGCTTTTTGTTCCAGGGCGCATTCAAGGACTAATGGATGGCAATTCAGGGGCAGGCGAAACTACCCCGGTAATGCTTTTGGTGTACGCAGTGCTGCTCGCCACGCCCTCGCTGATGATATTTTTCTCCGTGGCATTAAAAGCCCGCATGAACAGATTATTGAACATTATCATGGGTGGCTTTTTTACACTGGTTATGATTTTAGTAACGGCCACTTCACTGGGTGAATGGATGTTGTTCTATACTTTTCTCGGAATTATTGAAATTATCCTGACGTGCACAATCGTGTGGCAGGCGGTTAAATGGCCAACCGTTAAACAATAACACTATGGAATCTCCCAACAAAACAGCCCGACTGGCAGGCGCGTTGTACCTGATTGTTGTGCTAACCGGAATGTTTTCACTGCTTTACATTCCATCCAAACTTATTGTGTGGACCGATGTTCAGCTTACGTTTAACAACATCCAGGCTTCGGAAACACTTTTCCGGTTCGGGATTTACTCCGGCATTGTATGTTACACCGCTTTTCTGTTGTTGCCGCTGGTGTTATACAAACTGTTGAATCACATCAACAAGACTCACGCACTTGCCATGGTGGCGTTGGCATTAACCAGTGTGCCGATTTCGCTTTTTAATCTCTCACATAAGCTGGCTGTGCTTACGCTGATCAGTAAGCCTGAATATCTTTCGCAGTCCGATTTACCGGCCCAGGTATTGATGCAGCTCGAATTTTACAATAACGGAATCGATATCGCAGCAGTATTCTGGGGACTTTGGCTTTTCCCATTCGGGTATCTGGTTTTCAAATCCGAAATGATCCCGAAAATTCTGGGGATATTTTTAATGGCCGGATGTTTCGGGTACATCATTAACATCACAGGCGGTTTACTTTATCCGGATTACCAGAAGCTGGGAATTTCGGGTATTATTTCGCTACCGTCAGCATTGGGTGAGATAGGCACGTGCCTGTGGCTGCTTATTGCCGGTGTTCGTACAAAAAGCTGACTACTCTTTAACGATCTTTCCGTTTTTGTCGATCAAGCGGATCACGGTGTCCATGGAAAGTTGTTGTACACGTGTAGCGTCAGTAATATCTGGTTCGCCATCGGGGTAAATTTCCGTCCAGATTAATACACTGTCAACGGTTTGAATTTTACGATCAGACAAAAAAGTTACCAGGCGTTTTACATCCGCTCCCTGCAAATCATCATCGTAAGCAAACAGGTTTGCAGAATCAAGTTTTACGCCATCCGGAGAATACGTCATAACAACCGGAGTATTCACGTCCCCGGTGCGGAGGTACACAATGCCGATCGTTTTGTCATCTTCATATAGTTTACCGAGTACCAGGTCGGCACCCGAAGGAAGGTAACGCCTGAACTCATCAGGAACAGATACGTGTGCATCCGCCTGGATCAATCCCGAATTGTCGAACTTCAAGGGCATTTGAAGCACCGGGAGAGCACCTGAAAACTTTTTGAATTCGTTGCCGCCCGAACAACCTGCGATGACCGCCAACACAATAACCGGAACTAATCTTTTCATAGAATTTAAAGTCACACAAAATAAAAAGTCCTGACGGGTACACCATCAGGACTTTCTGAGAATCTTATCTTAAAAAATTAAGCTTCAGCTGGAATAACAGAAACGAATGACTTTTCGTTTTTGCCTTTCTTGAAAGCTACAATTCCGTTAGTCAATGCGAACAGGGTGTGATCCTTGCCCATACCAACGTTTTTGCCAGGGTGATGCTTGGTTCCGCGCTGGCGAACGATGATGTTGCCTGCGATAGCAGCCTGACCTCCGAATATCTTAACGCCCAATCGTTTACTTTCCGATTCGCGGCCGTTCTTTACTTTACCTTCACCTTTTTTGTGTGCCATGGTCGATTATCGTTTTCGTGGTGATTAAAAATTAACCGATGCTGTCGATCTGAACCTTGGTGAACTGCTGGCGATGGCCATTTTTCTTGGCGTAGCCTTTACGTCTCTTCTTTTTGAAGATGATCACCTTGTTACCTTTTACGTGCTCCAATATCTTCCCAGATACCAGTGCGCCTGCAACAGTAGGGGCGCCAATAGTTACTGTACCACCGATGTCGGTAAGCAGAACCTGGTCGAATTTAACCGCGTCTCCTGCGTTTCCTGACATTTTTGGGGCATAGATATATTGATCTTTAGCCACTTTGAACTGCTTGCCGGCAATGTTTACAATTGCGTACATAGTTTTTCCAAAAATTGGATTGCAAAGGTAGCAGAAATTTTGAAAATTTTGAATCCCTGCCTGACTATTTCCTGATTCAACCCCTTAATCAGGCTGGAATCGAAATGTGGATAAAAAAATTAATTTTTTTTTACAGGTTTTTCACTGAAAGCGCAGGATTTCCAATGCGAAAATAAGCCCCTCTTTCACAATAACTTATCTCCTTTAAAAACCCTGAAATTTCGTTTGAAAACCAAATTTTCGAGAAAATCAACCCCTTTGATTTCATGGCTGTCAATCTCATATTTGTACACTTCACGAAGATTTGACAGGTATCTTTTCTTCGAGAGAAACTAAGCACTTTTTAACGCAATTTTTTAGATGACTTTTCCAGATTTCGTCATCCGGGAAGTCGTCTCTATTATACAACCCTAAAACCCATTAAAGGAGATGAATAAAAATCTTCCGGAGGAACCCATTTTAAGAGAAAACAAAGACCGGTTCGTCCTCTTTCCAATCCGCCAGCACGAGATCTGGCAGTTCTACAAAAAAGCCGAAGCAAGTTTCTGGACAGCCGAAGAAATTGACCTCAGTCAGGACCTTAAAGACTGGGAGTCGATGAACGATGGCGAGCGCCACTTCATTAAACATGTGCTTGCGTTCTTTGCAGCCAGCGATGGGATTGTAAATGAAAACCTGGCTGAGCACTTTGTAGCCGAAGTACAATACACCGAAGCTAAATTCTTCTACGGTTTCCAGATAGCCATTGAAAACATTCACTCTGAAACGTACTCGCTCTTAATAGACACGTATGTAAAGGATCCAAAAGAGAAGGATGCGCTCTTTCACGCCATCGATACGATGGATTGCGTAAAGAAGAAGGCTGAGTGGGCACTTCGCTGGATCGACAAAGGAAACTTCCAGGAACGACTGATCGCGTTTGCAGCTGTAGAGGGTATCTTCTTCTCCGGTTCGTTCTGTTCAATCTTCTGGCTGAAAAAGCGCGGCTTAATGCCCGGCTTAAGCTTCTCTAACGAGCTGATTTCCAGAGACGAAGGCCTTCACTGCGATTTCGCGTGTCATTTGTACACCCAGCACGTTATTAACAAGCTGCCGGAACAAACTGTGATCGATGTTATCCGCGATGCGGTTGAAATCGAAAAAGAATTTGTAACCGATGCGCTGCCGGTGAACCTGATTGGTATGAATGCCGAGCTTATGCGGCAGTACATCGAGTTTGTCGCAGATCGCCTCCTGAATGAACTTATCGGCAAAAAAATCTACGGAGCAACGAATCCGTTCGACTTCATGGATATGATTTCGCTGAAAGGTAAAACGAACTTTTTCGAGAAACGCGTTGCAGAGTATCAAAAAGCCGGTGTGCTTAACAGTACAGAAAAAGAATCGAGTCAGAAGTTTTCACTTGACGAAGATTTTTAGGTAAATTCAAATCACTTTTTCACCACATTTTTTAAACTTTCTCTAAAACAACCAACCAATGCTTGTCCTTAAAAGAGACGGACACCGTGAGTCCGTAAAGTTTGACAAAATCACTGCCCGCATCGAGAAACTCTGCTACGG
>JAEUUI010000023.1 GCA_016786585.1 Cyclobacteriaceae bacterium | reverse complement strand
CCGTCAAGCCATGGAAGTTAGGAGGACCTGAAGACAGTTGCTGTAAGGCGCTGTTTAGGGTTAAACTGATGACTGGGGCTAAGTCGTAACAAGGTAGCCGTACCGGAAGGTGCGGCTGGAACACCTCCTTTCTGGAGCCTGACGTTTATGTTAGGCATAGAAAACCCTGGTTATGATTCGTGAAGTCCGCTATCAATTTCCGTTTATTCGAAAGTATTGAGTGAGAGAAGCTACAAGCTAGCAAGCTGTAAACGAGCAGGTGCAGTTTGAAGCGAGAGAGAGAACCGGCTGGTACAACTCCGGCTACAAGAAACACTTAAAGCGAAAGCGCTTGAAGTTTGAAGCTTTTGAAAGAGAGGACTTGTAGCTCAGGTGGTTAGAGCGCTACACTGATAATGTAGAGGTCCGTGGTTCGAGTCCACGCAGGTCCACTGATTCGACATTCGGAATTTTCGGATTCGAAATTTGAAGTAAGGGGGATTAGCTCAGCTGGCTAGAGCGCCTGCTTTGCAAGCAGGAGGTCATCGGTTCGACTCCGATATTCTCCACAAGAGTAGTGAGTATTGAGACGTTAGTCTTGAGACCTCGCCGCTCAAAACAAACTAACAGGAAGTGTTGGTTAAGATTTATTGAAACCGATAATAGGCATAGCAGCAGTTGACTATCGACTGTGTACTATGGGCTAATTATCACGTTGTTAATCCCCGAAGCGGTCTTATATGATGAGCCATCAGAAAGATCATTACCTCGGGAGCAAGATTGACAAAGGAGTTCATTGACATGTTGGTGAAAGAGTAGTAAAAGTAGAAGCTTGGTTTTTTGTAGTGATACAAGAGATCAGGCGCGAGCACAATAGGTAAGTGAAGAAGTATTAATAAAAGAAGTAAATAAGAGCGTATGGGGAATGCCTAGGCTCTCAGAGGCGATGAAGGACGTGATAAGCTGCGAAAAGCTGCGGGGATTGGCAAATACAAATTGATCCGCAGATGTCCGAATGGGGCAACCCGGTGTAATGAAGTTACATCACTGCCGTAGTAATACGGCAAGAGCAAACCCGGAGAACTGAAACATCTAAGTACCCGGAGGAAGAGAAAACAACAGTGATTGCGCAAGTAGTGGCGAGCGAACGCGCAAGAGCCCAAACCTGACAAGTTAAGGCTTGTCGGGGGTTATAGGACCTTAACATTGACTACACTATTAATTTGAACTGCGTGGGAAAGCAGGCCATAGAAGGTGAGAGCCCTGTAAGAGTAAAGTAGTGTTACATAGAGGTATCCTGAGTAGGGCGGGGTCGGAGACGCCCCGTTTGAATTTGCCGGCACCATCCGGTAAGGCTAAACACTCCTGAGAGACCGATAGTGAACCAGTACTGTGAAGGAAAGGTGAAAAGTACCGTGAACAACGGGG
>JAEUUI010000013.1 GCA_016786585.1 Cyclobacteriaceae bacterium | reverse complement strand
GGGTTTGTCAATGGATCGTAGGTACCGATCTTTTCAATAAAGCGACCATCACGTGGTGCTCTGGCGTCTGCTACGACTACATCGAATTTCGCCAGTTTCTTGCGGCCTCTGCGGGCCAATCTGATTTTAACTGCCATTTTTTGGTTAGTTTTTAAATGTTGGAACTCGTCCGATTTTTAAAAGTCCGCAAAGATAAGGCAAAACTCCTGTTTAGCAATCAGATGAATCAGAAATAGGTAAGAAAATGATTATCAGACATATTTGCTTAAGCGATTATACAATTTTTTTATTTCGGAGCCCGCGTTTACATTTGGTTCCTTTTCAAAAATAACCATGGATAAGTTCTCATACATTTCCAATGCAGACGTAGGCTACCTTGACCAGCTCTACCAGAACTACAAAAAAGACCCCACCTCAGTAGACGCCACGTGGCAGAAGTTTTTTGAGGGCTACGACTTTTCGCAACAGCAGGGCGGAAACGGCCAGGTTTCAGGAGCGGCCGACTCAGTTTCAATCAAGGAAACACAGGTCCGTAACCTGATTTTCCAGTACCGTTCATTCGGTCACCTGAAATCAAAAACAAACCCGGTTCGCGAGCGCAGAGATCACAACGTAAACCTTGATTATAAAAGTGTCGGCCTGACGGATGCCGACCTTGACACGGAATTCGATGTTGCTGCCGAGATCGGCATGCCACGCACTACGCTCCGAAAAATTATTGAGAAGCTCGACCGACTTTACCTCGGACCAATCGGCTTCGAATACAACTTCATCCGCAACGATGAAATCCGCGCCTGGCTATATCAAAAGATTGAGCGCGAATACTATGCATACGACCCGAACCTGGATGAGAAGAAAAGAATTCTATCCAAACTGAACGAAGCGGTTGTTTTCGAAAACTTCCTTCATACAAAATTCTTAGGCCAGAAACGTTTTTCGCTTGAAGGTGGAGAAAATACAATCCCGGCCCTTGATGCGATAATTAATAAGTCGGCCGAGATGGATGTAAAAGAAGTCGTAATCGGGATGGCGCACCGCGGTCGCCTGAACGTACTCACGAACATTCTCGGAAAAACATACGAACAGATCTTCACGGAGTTTGAAGGCAACGTGAATCCGGACCTTACCATGGGTGACGGAGACGTGAAGTATCACCTCGGGTATTCTAGCCACATTAACACACCATCAGGAAAGAAAATTTATGTGAAGCTTACGCCTAACCCATCACACCTTGAAGCGGTTGATCCGCTCGTGATCGGTTATACGCGCGGTCAGATTGATGATGAATACAATGGCGACCTGAGAAAAGCGATGGCTATACTCATTCACGGAGATGCAGCTGTTGCCGGACAAGGCATTGTGTATGAAGTTGTGCAGATGTCGGGCTTGCCGGGTTATACAACAGGCGGAACAATCCACTTTGTGATTAACAACCAGGTAGGTTTTACAACCGACTTCGATGATGCGCGTACGGCTATTTATTGTACCGATGTTTCCAAAATTGTGGATGCTCCCGTGCTACACGTAAACGGTGACGATGCGGAGGCCGTAACGTGGTGTGCGAACCTGGCGGTGGAGTATCGCCAGAAGTTCGGAAAAGATATTTTCATCGACATGCTTTGCTACCGCAGACATGGACACAATGAAAGCGATGAACCTAAGTTTACACAACCTAAGTTGTACAACCTGATCGCGAAGCATCCAAATCCACGCGAAGTGTATGTGAAGAAATTGGTGGAAAAAGGTGTTGATGCCGCGTTGGCGGATGAGATGGATGCGAAATTCCGCAACCAGCTTCAGGATCGCCTGAATGAAGTGAAGCAGAAACCGCTTCCATACAAACCACAGAAAATTGAGGAAGAGTGGGAGCAGTTGCGTAAAGCAAAGCCGGAAGATTTCGATAAGTCTCCGAAGACTGCCATTACACAAGCTGTTGTGGATAAAATCGGTAAGGCTTTGACAACTATCCCGGATGGGTTTAAGCCTCTGAAGCAGATCGAAAAATTATTGAAAGACCGTACTACTGCATTCTTCGAAGAGAAGAAACTCGGTTGGCCGGAAGCGGAATTGCTGGCATATGGCTCATTATTATTAGAGAAAGTACCGGTGCGCATGTCCGGTCAGGATGTGAAGCGCGGAACATTCTCGCACCGCCATGCATGCTTGTGGGATGCAAACACCAACGAAGCATATTCATCGTTAACGAACATTGATAAGTCGCAGGCGAAATTCCATATCTATAACTCCTTGCTTTCCGAATTCGGAGTACTGGGTTTTGAATATGGTTACGCAATGGCAACTCCACATGCGCTTGTTCTTTGGGAAGCACAGTTTGGTGATTTCGTAAATGGAGCGCAAACCATTATCGACCAGTTTATTTCAAGTGCAGAATCGAAATGGCAGCGTATGAACGGGCTTGTAATGCTGTTGCCGCACGGTTACGAAGGTCAGGGACCGGAGCACTCAAGCGCACGTCCGGAGCGTTTCCTCCAGCAAGCTGCTGAGTACAACATGGTGGTAGCGAACATTACCACTGCGGCTAACTTCTTCCACTTATTGAGAAGACAGGTTGCGTGGGAATTCCGCAAGCCTTGTATTGTATTCTCACCGAAATCGCTGTTACGGAATCCGTTAGTGGCGTCACCGGTGAGTGAATTCACGTCCGGTTCTTTCACCGAAGTAATCGATGATCCGAACGCAACGGCAAAAGATGTGAAGAAAGTAGTGTTGTGCACCGGTAAGGTGTTCTACGATCTGCAGGAAGCGCAGCAAAAGAAGAAAGTTAAAGACACTGCCGTAGTGCGTATTGAGCAATTGTTCCCGTTCCCGGAAAAGCAATTGAAAGATGTGCTGAAGAAATACAAAGGCGCGAAACTGGTGTGGGCTCAGGAAGAACCAATGAATATGGGTTACTGGGCGTTTATTCAGCGCATGATGCCGGACGAAAAAATTCAGGGGGTTACCCGCAAGGCCAGCGCATCACCGGCCACCGGTTACAACAAAGTTCACAAAATTGAACAGGAGAAAATTGTTAATCAGGTATTCGAAATCTAATCCAATCCATTTAAACATATAATTACATGGCACAAGTAAAAGTACCAACCGTTGGAGAATCAATTACAGAGGTTACGATTGCCAACTGGCTTAAGAAAGACGGTGATGTTGTGAAGATGGATGAGGTGATTGCCGAGCTTGAATCGGACAAAGCTACATTTGAATTGACGGCTCCGAATGCCGGAACACTTAAGATTATCAAGCAGGCGGGCGAAACAGCTGCAATCGGTGAATTGATTTGCGAAGTAACCGAAGGCGCAGGTGCCGCTCCGAAAAAGGAGGAGCCGAAAAAAGAAGAGTCTAAGCCTGCCGCCAAAGCCGAATCGAAAGCAACCGGGGGTGTCAAAGAAATGAAAGTTCCTGCCGTAGGCGAATCGATTACCGAAGTAACTATATCAACGTGGCTGAAGAAAGATGGCGACACGGTTGCGCTGGACGAGATCATTGCGGAAGTGGAATCTGATAAAGCGACATTTGAACTGCCTGCGGAAGCCAACGGAATATTACGCATCGTAGCAAAAGAAAAAGAAACCTTGCCAATCGGTGGTTTGATTTGCCGCATTGAAATTACGGAAGGCGGAGCTGCTACCTCAAAACCGAAAACAGAAGCTCCGAAAGAAGAATCAAAATCATCTGATAAAAATTACGCTGCAGGACATCCGTCACCGGCTGCCGGTAAAATCCTTGATGAGAAAGGAATCAAGTCATCGGAAGTTGCCGGAAGCGGAGTAGGCGGACGAATTACGAAGGAAGATGCTGAGAAAGCTCAGAAGTCGGCTGCGAAAACAGAACCTGCAAAGACAGCTGCGTCAACACCTCCGGTGATTACATCAGGCGGAAGCCGCGACAAGCGTTCAGAAAAAATGACTTCGCTTCGCAAAACGATCGCCAAGCGCCTGGTTTCTGTTAAGAACGAAACGGCTATGCTCACCACCTTTAACGAGGTCGACATGAAGCCGCTGATGGATCTTCGTTCGAAGTACAAAGACAAGTTCAAAGAGAAATATGGTGTAGGCCTTGGCTTTATGTCGTTCTTTACCAAAGCGGTTTGTATCGCCTTAAAAGAATGGCCGGCTGTTAACGCACAGATCAACGGTGACGAGATTATCTATCACCAGTATTGCGATGTTTCGATTGCCGTATCCACTCCGAGAGGATTGGTAGTGCCGGTGATCCGCAATGCAGAATCATTAACATTCGACCAGATCGAAGCGGAAGTGGTTCGGTTGGCAACGCGTGGTCGCGATGGTAAGTTGTCGATTGACGAGATGCAGGGCGGAACTTTCTCGATTACGAATGGTGGCGTGTTTGGTTCGATGATGTCGACACCTATTTTGAATCCGCCTCAGTCGGCAATTCTGGGTATGCACAACATTGTTGAGCGACCGGTAGTAAAAGACGGGCAGATTGTGATCCGCCCGATCATGTACCTGGCGCTTTCATACGATCACCGGATTGTTGATGGTCGTGAATCGGTGAGCTTCCTGGTGCGTGTGAAAGAATTGCTGGAAGATCCTAGCCGACTGATTCTTGGCGTTTAAGCTGTTGCGGTGAGTAAGCTCCGACACTGGCCCTTGCTTTTGCTTTTTTTGATTGCTTGTTCCGACAAGGAAACAAAAAAGTGCGATGTTCCTGATCTGGATTTTCGTCAGGAGATGCGGGAGTTTGTGCAAGGGCTTAGCGCGTATGCAAAAAACACAAATCCGGATTTCCTGATCGTTCCTCAAAACGGTCAGGAGATTCTGACTACCAATAGTGATCCGGACGGGCCATTGGCAACGGATTATATCAATGCGATTGATGCCGTTGGCCGCGAAGATTTATTTTACGGTTATACAGGAGACGATAAAAGCACTCCGGCCGCAGATCGCGATTTCCTGATTAGTTTTTGCGACATCGCGAAGAACCATGGGAAACTTGTACTGGTAACCGATTATTGTTCTACACATTCCAAAATGGATGACTCGTCTCAGCAGAATGAAACGAAAGGATATGTCTCGTTTGCCGCGGATCATCGTGAGCTGGATAACGTTCCTGCGTATCCCGCTACGATTCATAATGTCAACGGCAATAACATCTCAACAATGGCAGATGTTAAAAATCTTTTATACCTGATCAATCCCTCTGCATTTGATACGAAACGACAGTTTTTGGATGCAGTTCAGGCAACAGACTATGATCTCGTGTTGATTGACTTGTACTTTAATGATCAAATGCTGACTGCTGCTGACGTTGAGTCGCTGAAGGAAAAAGCAAATGGCGGATCGCGCCTCGTGATTTGTTATATGAGCATCGGGGAGGCAGAGGATTACCGCTATTACTGGAACACGCTCGATAAAAATTTAGTATGCCGTGAAAACCCTGACTGGAAGGGAAACTTTGCCGTGAAGTATTGGGAAGCTGATTGGAAGAGTGTCATTTACGGGAACGATCAATCGTACCTGAAAAAAATTCTGGATGCCGGGTTTAACGGAGTGTATCTCGACATCATTGAAGCTTACGAAACATTTGAATAGAAACTAAAAGATTATGCAATACAACGTAACCGTTATCGGATCCGGCCCGGGTGGCTATGTGGCAGCGATCCGCTGTGCGCAGCTGGGTTTTAAAACAGCACTTATTGAAAAGTACGACACGCTTGGCGGAACCTGCCTGAATGTAGGCTGTATTCCTTCGAAAGCGCTGCTCGACTCATCCGAACATTTTCATAACGCGCTGCATACATTCAAAGAACACGGTGTTGACATCAGTGAACCGAAGGCGAATATCACACAGATGATCAAGCGCAAAGCAGGCGTTGTAAAAGCCAACGTTGACGGGATCGCCTTCCTGATGAAGAAGAACAAGATCGAAGTTCATACAGGCGTGGGATCGTTTGTTGACAAGAATACAATTAAGATCACCGGAAAGGATGGCGAGAAAACCATCACAACCGAAAAGGTAATTATTGCCACCGGTTCAAAACCGACTGCACTTCCGTTTGCTCCTTTCGATAAAAAACGAATTATTTCGAGCACGGAAGCATTGGAGTTGAAAGAGATTCCGAAGCATATGATTGTTATCGGTGGAGGTGTAATCGGTATGGAACTGGGTTCGGTGTATGCACGGATCGGAGCAAAAGTTTCGGTGGTTGAGTTTATGGATAACCTGATCCCGACCATGGACCTGGCGCTTGGGAAAGAGTTAATGAAGGTCACCAAGAAATTGGGCATGGAGTTTTTCATGGGCCATAAAGTGACGTCTGTTGAAAACAAGGGAAAAGAAGTGATCGTTAAGGCTGAACCAAAAAACGGGGGAGCTGCTATTGAATTGAAAGGCGATTATTGCCTGGTAAGCGTTGGCCGCAGACCGTATACCGATGGATTGGGTCTTGATAAAATCGGCATCGAACTCGACAAAGGAAAAATTCCGGTTGACGATCACTTGAAAACCAAGGCGGACAATATTTACGCGATCGGTGATGTGGTTCGTGGCGCCATGCTCGCGCACAAAGCAGAAGAAGAGGGGGTTCTGGTTGCTGAACAATTGGCCGGACAGAAGCCGCACATTAATTATAATCTTATTCCGGGCGTTGTATACACCTGGCCGGAAGTTGCGAGCGTAGGCTTTACGGAAGAACAATTGAAAGCAGATGGCAAAGCTTATAAAGTTGGGAACTTCCCGTACAAAGCTTTGGGTCGTGCCCGCGCTTCGATGGACCTGGACGGTTTTGTGAAAATTCTGGCTGATAAAACCACCGATGAAATTTTAGGCGTTCACATCATTGGCGCACGGGCTGCTGATATGATTGCTGCCGGGGTTACTGCAATGGAATTCCGCGCGTCAGCGGAAGACATTGCGAGAACATCCCATGCTCACCCGACTTACATGGAGGCGGTGAAAGAAGCGTGTTTGGCGGCAACGGCAAACCGGCCGATTCACATGTAATGAATGAACGATCCGATTATCGATTCTGAGAAACACGAACCCGCGTCTGTCAGGTTACTGATGAAAGACCGGGTTCTTATGTTTTTAAACGAGTATTACTTTCCCAAATCAAAAGCATTAACCTTGATCCGAATTGTTACCGGACCGTTAATGATCTACATTGGCTTGAAGTTTTTAGCGGATTATCAGGATCGTGTATTTGCCTATTTCTCAATCTTCTATGGAATTTATCTGATTGTAAGGCCCGCTGTTTGGATTTTTTTTCGAATGAAATCCTACAGAACCGTTGACGTAGTAATTGACGTGCAGAACGAATTCATCTTCATGAAAGATGATTTTTCAGAAACTAAAATCCGGTTTGAGGGTTTTGATGAGATTTTAAAAAAGCGCTGGTATTACATTTTCCGAATGCCGAGCGACAGCCGGATGTATCTGCCGTTCTATCTTTTTTCAGCGGAACAGCGGGAAGTGATTGACAACAACCTGACGGAATAAACAATATCACAGTAGTTTGTGAATTGCGAAAGCCCGGATCGCGAGCGTTATCACAACAGGAATCAGAAACACATTCAATTGTTGTGGCAGGAATGCCCAAAGTACAAGCGTTGCCAGCAAAATGATTGCTGTGACCAAAAAATACTTCTTCACAAGACCCGAAAATCTTTTTCGCAAAATCATTGGTCCGGCAACTGCATGCAGCGGAAATGCCCATAACAAATTCCAGTTATTCGCTGCCGCCCGGTGATCGGTTGCAATCCATAGCACAAATAGTAGTAACCCAAGCCAGCCCATTACTGAAAAAAGAATCACATCGAACCATTTAGTGAGTTGTTTTCGTCTCCAGTCGCGAATGGTAAGCGCAATAACAATCAGTAAAAATATCCCGAACACAATCCACGGGTGGAGGATGCTGAAGGAGGGTTTCTCAGGCGTTGATTCGTAAACCGGAATTGTTTCTTTAACAATCGGGCTGCCGTTCAGTGTTGCATGATTGAATCCCGACTCGATATAATCCGGGAGGAACATGTACTCGTAGGGTGTAAGTGTTTTGTCCATCGGTTGCCCAAGACAAATTTCAATACCAAGTTCACCCCAGGGCTGCTGATGGAGGTAGCTGTGCGTAAGATCGCGAACCGTGTAACCAGCTTGCGCATACGATCCGTCAAACCGGATACTATCGCCAAAAACTTCTACAAACACATCGCGAACTTTCGTAGCGCAATTATTGTAAAAATAATCGTACAGGTAGTTTACATTTTCAGGTTGTGCATTCCAGAACAGGTAATCGAACACTTGTTGTTTTTGTGCCTGCGTCAGATTAAGTACTTGTTCATGAACATAGCGGTTGTGAGAAATGTAGTGATCGCGGAACAGGTCGTACGGATATACACCCAGTTTGTATAATAAATGACCGCGTGTAAAGTTCAGATAAAAGTTAGGCTGATTGAAATCAAAAACTCCATAATTAAAAGCGAGGTCGGTTTCGCTTGCCGGATCGTAAACCCGGATCGCGCTGTGTCCAAAGGCAGAATAGAGCTCACCCTGGTAAGGCCCCAGCGTTAATACTGAAATCTGCGCACTATCGGAAAGTGGCCGTTGAGCGAACGTGCTTATTGAAAACGCGATAAAAAAGAGAGCCAGGAATTTCTTCATAATCAAATTGTCCGCTAAAGATAAAAACAATCGGTAATTTTGAAGGATGGATGCGCTGCGCGGTAATTTTAAGGACACGCTTAACCTGCTCGGGAAGACAACGCCCGGCCGCGCATGGAATGCCGCCAGGGTTTTTTCGAGCTATCACTATTCGAGGTTGCTGAAGAAACCTTCGCACTGGGCACTGCCAACAAGCATTTCGATTGAACCGACAACGTCCTGTAATCTCCGCTGTCCGGAATGCCCGTCAGGCTTGCGCTCCTTTACCCGTCCAACGGGCATGCTGGAGCCGGCACTATTCAAGCAGGTCATCGATGAACTTTACGGTTCCCTGTCGTACCTGACGTTTTATTTTCAGGGCGAGCCGTATCTCAATCCGAATTTTCTGGAACTTGTTCAATATGCTTCGCAAAAGAAAATTTATACTGCTACCTCGACCAATGCTCATTTCCTGAACGATGAAATGGCGAAGCGAACGATTCAATCTGGTTTGGACCGGTTGATCATTTCCATTGACGGTACAACCCAGGAAACCTACCAGGCGTACCGGGTAGGAGGCAAGCTTGATAAAGTGATTGAAGGGGCGAGAAATATTGTTCGGTGGAAAAAAGAATTGAAATCGATAACGCCTTTTGTTGTGTTTCAATTTCTGGTGGTAAAGCCGAACGAACACCAGATCGAGGAAGTTCACAAGTTGGCGGAAGAAATCGGAGTCGATCATGTTGCGTTGAAAACTGCGCAGATTTACGATTACGAAAATGGTTCGGAGCTGATCCCCACGCTTGACCAATATTCGCGGTACCAGAAAAATTCCGACAACACATATTCTATAAAAAACGAATTAACCAACAACTGCTGGAAGATGTGGCAGAGTTGTGTGATTACCTGGGACGGAAAAGTTGTTCCGTGCTGTTTCGATAAAGACGCGCAGTATGTAATGGGTGACTTACGAGAACAATCGTTTAAAGAAATCTGGCAAAGCGAAAAATATAACGATTTCCGGGCCTCACTGCTTCGTTCGCGTGAAGAGATCGAGATGTGCCGCAACTGCACGGAGGGAACGAAAGTCTGGGCTTAATTGATGAAAGCGCTTTACCTGATTCCCGGACTTGGCGCTGATCGCAGGGTATTTAAATTTCTTGACCTCTCTCAGTATTCGTGTCATCACATTTCATGGATTGATCCGTTACCGGATGAGTCAATCGAACATTATGCCGGGCGCTTAGTTACTCAGATCAAATCGCCCAATCCCGTTCTTGTTGGTGTTTCGTTTGGCGGAATGATAGCGGTTGAGATTTCAAAGCAGGTGCCAACCGAAAAAGTGATCTTAATATCATCTGCCCGTACCGATCGCGATATTCCCGGGTATCTCAAGTTCTTTGGGAAGCTATCGATCCATAAAGTACTGCCTGCACGCTGGCTGAAAAAAGCGAATCACGTGTTGTATTATTTTTTTGGTATAAAGACGACAGATGAGAAGAAGCTCCTTTCTGAAATTGTTCGAGATACCGATCAGAAGTTTATGAAATGGGCGATTGATAAAATTGTCAGTTGGAAAAATAACATCATTCCGTCAAACGCAATTTTAATCCATGGTTCGGCTGATCGTCTGTTTCCGGCCAGCAAGGCTGATATTGTCATTCTTAACGGTGGTCATTTTATGATCGTTAGTAAGGCGAAGGAAGTTTCAGATCACATAAAGAGTATAGTCTAACCGTCATTCTAAAGGAGGAATGGCTGAAGAATCCTGTTTAGATTTCCAAAAGAGGATTCTTCGCTTTCTCAGCATGACGTTATAAGTAAACGGATTGTTTGTTCCTCCTAACTTCGCTCGAGATCCCGGAAAACGTTTCAACTAATAAAACTTGGATAATGCTGCCCAAAGGAGATTATCGTGCGAGACTAAATGCGTTTTTGCTGGCCTGGTAGGCTTTGGGCGTCATTCCGGTTTCTTTCTTAAACACGCGAATGAAGTTGTTCAAATTTTGAAAACCCGACATGTAGCAGATTTCGGTAATTTGGTAGTGAGGCTTTTTCAGAAATTCTTTTGCCAATCGGATTCGTTCTTCGAGAATGTAGTCGCCCGGAGTGATTCCGATTTCTTCGCGGAACTTGCGGAAAAAGTTAGCGCGGCTCATGCACGCTTTCTCGCTCAATGCATTCATATCGATTTTCTCACGAATGTTTTCTTTGATGAATTGTATGACGTATGCAAAGCGATTGTCGGTTGACAGCTTCCGGTAGTTTCGTTCCAGAAATTGGCGCGCCTGGGTTTGCATCAGACGAATCAAAAGTTCGTGTAACGCAAGGTTGGCCAGTAAATCCTTTTCGCGATGATGCTCTTTGATGCCGATGCGAATAAGCCGGTTAATAATGTCGCCCAGTTCCTGGTTATTGATCAGGTGAAACATGCGGTGATCAATCTTCCACGCAAAATGACTGTCTTCTTTTGGTTGATGCTCGTTAAGCTGGTTAATCGTTTCCTGGATTAAATCGCCTTCAATTGCCAGTGCGATGCATTGCGTAGGGTTATCGTTCCTGGCTTCAGGAAAATCAATTTCCATTACTTCATTGGGCGGTACGATAACAGATTCACCCGGCAGGTATTCAAATCCCGGCTGTTCTGACAAGTGCATAACCTTTTTTCCGCGCAGCATACTGGTCAATACCATGTCCCCAAAAACCAGATTAACCTTCTCGGCACGCTGGTGGGTTTCAAAAACGTTGAGCTCGCAACGTTCCATCGTAAATGCCGATCGGTTTTCTACCAGCGTGAAGAGCGATCGTTCCTGCGATAACGGCACCGGATGTAGCGAAACTCCTTTCATAGGGGAATAGGTTAGCTAACGAATTTAGGAAGTTTTTTCCCGAAATCGATTGAAATGAGACGGAATGTGTATGGAATGAGACTCAGAGTCCATAATGCTAAATCGATCCCCCGCAATTTTGGTATCACAACAAAAAACGATTCGTATGGAAACAGCTGAAATCACTAAAAAGCCCAAATCGACCGGATTTGAGCGTCCGAATTTTAAACCCCATTACAACCATTACATCGGTGGTCAGTGGGTAGCTCCCGCCAGCGGAGAATATTTCGATAACGCATCCCCGATCGATGGAAAGGTTTTTACCCGTGCGGCACGTGGCACGAAAGAAGACATCGAGAAGGCCCTCGATGCTGCCCATAAGGCGTTTCCGGCCTGGAGTAAATCTTCTCCTGCGTATCGAAGCAACGTGTTGTTGAAGATTGCCCAAGTGATTGAAGATAACCTCGAGTACCTCGCGCAGGTTGAAACGATCGACAATGGTAAGGCTATTCGCGAAACCCGCGCGGCAGATTTGCCGCTGGTGATTGATCACTTTCGGTATTTCGCAGGAATTATTCGTGGCGAAGAAGGTGCTGTTTCCGAACATGATGAAAACACGGTGAGCGTTGTGTTGCACGAACCGCTGGGGGTAGTGGGCCAGATTATTCCCTGGAACTTCCCGTTACTGATGGCAACCTGGAAAATTGCTCCCGCGCTGGCGGCCGGATGTTGTACCGTAGTCAAACCGGCCGAACAAACTCCAACATCGATCATGGTGTTAATGGAGTTAATCGGAGATGTCATTCCTCCGGGAGTGTTGAATGTAGTAACCGGATTTGGCGTAGAGGCTGGTAAACCTTTGGCGCAATCACCCAGAATTGCCAAGGTTTCATTTACCGGTGAAACAACAACCGGCAGGTTGATCTTGCAGTATGCATCTGAGAACATTATTCCTGCCACGATGGAACTTGGTGGAAAATCACCTAATATCTTTTTTGAATCGGTAGGCGCGGCTGATGATGAATTTTTCGATAAGGCGGTTGAGGGCGCTGTGATGTTTGCGCTGAACCAGGGCGAAATCTGTACCTGCCCTTCGCGGATGCTGGTGCATGAAAAGATTTACGACAAGTTTATCAAACGCGTGATCGAAAGAACCAAGGCAATCAAGATTGGTCATCCCATGGATGGAACCGTAATGATGGGTGCACAGGCATCAAGCGACCAGTATGAAAAAATTAAATCATACCTGAAGATCGGCAAGGAAGAGGGAGCCGAGGTACTGACCGGAGGCGAAGTAAACAAGCTTGACGGTGAACTTGCCGGCGGTTACTACATTCAACCTACCATCTTTAAAGGTCATAACAAAATGAGAATCTTCCAAGAGGAGATTTTCGGCCCGGTTGTTTGCGTGACTACGTTTAAAACAACTGAAGAAGCGATCGCGATTGCCAACGATACACTTTACGGGTTGGGCGCAGGCGTTTGGACGCGCGATGCGCATGAGCTTTACACTGTACCGCGTGCTATTCAGGCCGGGCGCGTTTGGGTGAATAATTATCACGCCTATCCGGCACACGCACCATTTGGGGGTTATAAAAAGTCAGGCTTTGGACGTGAGACGCATAAGATGATGCTGGACCACTACCGCCAGACCAAGAACATGCTTGTATCGTACGACAAGAAAAAACTTGGGTTCTTTTAAATAACACAGGGTTGGGCATAGATAACTGCTGCGGTCAAAAATAGCCGCAGCGGTTTTTACTTTTTAAAGGGATGAATCAGACACCTGAAAAAGTATCGGTTACCGCGCAAGCTGTTCATGTCATTGAACAATTGCGCAACCGTTTCGGTCCGCTTATGTTTCATCAAAGCGGTGGATGCTGCGATGGGTCGTCACCGATGTGTTATGAACATGGCGATTTCAAAGTTGGTGAACGCGATGTCCTGCTCGGAGAAGTACACGGCTGTCCCTTTTACATGAGCTACGATCAGTACGAATACTGGAAACATACGCACCTTACGCTGGACGTAACACCCGGCAGGGGCGCAAGTTTTTCACTGGAAATTCCGCTCGGCCTCCGGTTTATGATTCACTCGCGTTTGTTTACAGATGACGAGTTAAAACTTTTGGACCTCTCAAGGCGTACCTGAAGATCGTGGTTTGAATGGAAATGTTTCGATCAATTCGCCTTTTCGAATGACCACTCTGCAAGTAATACGGTTCTCGGATCAACTACGATGCGTTCCGGTTCGCCATCACAGGTAACTTTGAATTTTCCGGATTGACTGGTCAACTCAACAGTTTTCACGTCCGGAACAAGCTGACCTTTTTTGAAGATGCCAATCTCAACCGGTACGGAAAATGAACTACCATCGGTTTGTGTTTGCTTCAAGTCAAATTCGATCTCTTTTGTGGCTGCGTTATAGTTCCAGGTTCCGTTCAGCGTAAGCTTGCCGCCCTGATTAAGCCATTGTTTGAAGAAAATGCTGAGATCAAGCCCCGACACACGTTCCATCTCGTACTGGAAGTCCTTCGTGCTGGCCGTGGCATTCATGTATTTTCGGTAATAATTTTTGATGCCGGCTTCAAATTTCTCATCGCCTAACTTGTTTCGGAGCATGTGCAGCGTCCAGGCGCCTTTCTGATACGTGTGGCTTGATGTCACCTTACTCATATCCGACAGATTATTGTGTACAACGGTGTGAGTAGGATTGTCTTTATAAAAATTGAATACAGTTTTTCGTGCTTCCTGCATTTCTTTAACGAATGCATCGCGACCATTTGCATGTTCCAGAAACAATGCAGTGAAGTAAGTTGCGAAACCTTCGCTAAGCCAAACATCATCCCAATCGGACTCGGTTACTGCGCAGCCGAACCACTGATGCGCAATCTCATGTACGACAACTTTCTTCCAGCGGAAGTTTCCATCACCGACAACGCTTTTTTCATTGTACAAAATTGCTGAAGCCGACTCCATTCCGCCTGAGACACTGCTTGCCTGAATGTTCGCCAGTTTCTCGTACGCAAACGGTCCGACATAACTTGAATAGAATTCCAGCACCTCCTTTGTTGGTTTGGCAAAATCAGCAAACCCTGCATCGCGCTCCTGGTGAAACACCCACGTCTGGATTGATTTTCCTTCAAACCAATCCACATACTGAACCGCAAACTCAGCAACACCCAAGACATACAGCCACGGAGAAATCGGAACGGATTGCTTCCAATGTGTTCTTTTTTGCGTGGCATTCAAATTAGTTTCTTCATGTAGCAGCCCATTGCAAACAACCTGGTAGCGAACGGGAGCGGTTACGATAAATTCACACGTAGCTTTTTCAGCGACATGGTCTACAACAGGCAACCAATTGCGCGTAAGGTCGGGCCAGTTGTCGCTGAAGAATGTTCGTTCATTTTGACGGTTTGGCTTGATGTGCAAGCCCGTAGCTGGAATGCCGGAATACGTTACCGTAATCTGTACGTGTTCTCCCGCCTGGGAAGGTTTTGCCAGTGTTATCAATAGCTCATTTTTCGTATGTGTGTACGATAAATTTTTGCCATTCTGCGAGACACCCGCCACGGTCATGCCTTTTCCGTTGCTAACGTTCGTCAGATCCAAACGAACCTGGCGGATATCTTTTTTCCTGAACAGAATTTCAATCGTGGCATTACATTTTATTTCGTCTGTGTCATCCGATAGTGTGATGTCAAACGTATAGTGTTGAACATCGATGTCGGGATTTTTAGGGTAGTTGTCGGTTGCGTAAACAGCGGTTGCAACAAGAAGAAATAATACTGTGAGGTAGCGCATTATTCGAGGATTACTTTTTTGAAATAGAAAACTTTCGGATCAATAGCCGGTGCGGTTAAACTTTCAACTGTGATACCCTTTGCATCCAGGTTCACTCGCTCCAGACCCTTATCAGTTTGAATGTCAATCGGAACTGTAAGGCCCGGATTAAGTATTGAAATCCTGTATTTGTTTTCTGCAGTCTGTTTAACTGAAACTGTGAGTTTATCCGTTGTGCGCAAGAACAGATCAAACAGGGGTTTGAGATCTTTTCCGGACGCATTGCTGAAATGTTTTTCAACATCGTCTGTATTCACAAGCTTATCGTACGTGTATTTTGGATTGGTAACAAAATCTTTCAACGCAGGAAAGAAAATTTCATCGCCTATTACATAACGAATGGTGTGCATGAAGAATGCGCCCTTCCCGTAAATGTCCCGCTGATAAACGGAATCGGAGTCAACATCCTTGCCGGGAACAACAGCTTGTTTGTTCTCAATCGCCCGTGCTGTGCGCTGCATGAGTTTCTGGTAACCTTCTTCACCTTCATACTCGCGGATGTACATGGCATCGCCATAGGTATCAATACCTTCCTGAATCCACATATCAGCCCAGTCGATGCCCGTAACTTTATTGCCCCACCATTCGTGGCCAAATTCGTGGTGGATCTGATCGTCAAAATCTTTTCCGCCTACCGTGCGATACTTGAATTTTGCACCATACGTGTTTGATGTTTGGTGTTCCATGCCCGGATGCGAGGCCTCCGTGATGGCCATCTTTTCTTTGATCCACGGATATTCTCCGAAATATTTCTCCTGCACGCGGCACGAACGTTCAAAAATATCGAGAAAGCGTTCGGCCTGATCGGCATGTTCTTCCAGCGGATAGAAGTACATCGGCACCTTGTTTCCTTTTACAGTAGTGTACGTGCGCATAAACGGTTTGAACTTCCCGATATTAAACAGGATGCTGTAGTTATTGATCGTATATTTTGTTTGCCAATGAAAAGTTGTCTTATCGCCTTTTGTTTTTTCGCTGATCAACAAGCCCGGCCCGGTTACATACAAGCCTCTTGGCACGGTTACGATGACGTCTGCACCATCGTTCGGCTCATCGCTCGGATGATCTTTGCAGGGGAAGTAAATCTTCGCTCCATCCGTCTGGCAGGTTATATCAATCCAGGGATTTCCTTTTGAATCAGTCGCCCAGGTAAAGCCGCCATTCCAAGGTGGCCGTGCAGCCACATGCGGCTTACCATCATACTGAATTTTAACATTAATCTTGCCGGCAGGAAATGGCGAAGCCGCAATAATCGTGATCAAGTTGTCTTTATGTGTGTAAAGCTGTTCTTTCTTGTTCACCCATATTTTCCGAACGGTAAGTACGTTGGTGAAATCAAACAATAAAGTTTTAGTTGACTCGCTGGTAATCAAGTCAATCTCGGCATGTCCGTCAATTGATTTTTGGGTGGGATCGACATTCAGTGCTACGGTGTAGTGGCGAATGTCCATGATCGCCTGTTCGGGTTTTAGTTTGCCGCCTGAAGTCATTTCCTGAGCGTACGCAAATGCAACAAAGCACGCACAGATGAGCGTTAGAAGATTCCTCATAAGAAAGGTTTAGAATGGTAAGATAAGAATCAGGAGCGATCTTTCTCAACCGCGAACCGCGCATTGAGGTCTTTCTCGATCTTTTGGAAATCAACCGCGCTGCATTTTCCACAGCCGGCAGCGCACGACTTTGCGCGGAACATGCGGTAAATCATCCGGCCCAGGTACGTAAGGGCGCCAGCAAAAAGCAGAAAAATGATTACCTGTTGAAACATGTCACAAAATTATCGAATCTGGCCTTACAATATCGGTTTAGCGGAAAGAATTCACCGTCCGATATCGGACGGACGTGAGCCTGTTTCTGAACAATTCGTGAATGAAAAATGCTGGTTTTTGAATGAAAATACCGTTTTTTCCTCATGGCATTAATCTTGGCAAGATGTTGATCTTTAAACCAGCGATGGCGTAAAACCATCCGAAAATCAAATTACCCCATGTTTAAAAACTACCTGATCACCGCATATCGGAACCTGTTGCGTAAGCGCTCCAGCACGTTCTTTAACATAGCTGGCTTAACGCTGGGCATCACCGGCAGTATTGTGTTGTTTTTATTGTTACACAATATGCTGACGTTCGATAAGTTTCAGTCGAAATATGACCGGATTTATCGCGTAGTAAGCGAGTCTGATAACAACGGAGAGAAATTTTATACGCCCGGGATTCCTACGGTTTTGACGCCAGCTTTTAAGACCGATTTTCCGGAAGCGGAAGAAGTGGCGTTTACTACCTATACACAGGATGGGCTTATCCTGATCCCACAGCGAACCGGTGAACCCAAAAAGTACTACGAAGAAGATGGCATCGCATTTACGGAACAGTCTTTCTTTCGGATTTTTGATTGGAAGCCACTGCATGGCGATTTAACAGCTGCTATTAAAAATCCGAACGAGGCAGTTCTGGCTAAATCAATTGCAGTAAAATATTTTGGAAGGGAGAATGCCATCGGTGAGATTTTCAACTTTGACGATGTCGATTATAAAGTCACGGCCATTGTAGACGACCCGCCCGGTAATACCGATTTCCCGTTCACAATTATTCTTTCATACGAAACGGTTCGCAAAAGCTACGAAGAGCAGGATTGGGGCAGTACCTCCAGTAACAATCACAATTACTTCCTGTTGAAGGAAGGTGTTGATATTTCAACGCTGGAAGCCCGAATGGCCGATTTTACAAACAAGCATATTGGAAAGGACAACTACGATCACCGCATTTTCAATATCCAGCCGTTGAGTACCGTTCACTACGATACGCGGTATCACGGTTATTCATACAACGTTACGAGCAAAGGTGAAATTCTTACGGTTTCATTAATAGCTGTTTTCCTGATTCTGACAGGCTGCATCAATTTCATTAATCTTTCAACTGCTGAATCGATTAAACGCTCAAAAGAAGTTGGCATCCGTAAATCATTGGGCAGTTCGCGCAGCCAGCTCGTTCTCCAGTTCCTGGGGGAAACCAGTATCGTTACGCTTGTTTCGATCCTGTTAGCACTTGTGCTTTCACAACTGGTACTCAGCTATCTCAATCCGTTTATGGATTTAGACCTGAATATCGACCTGATGAATAATTCTGCTATGATTATTTTCCTGGTAATCATTTTTGTGTCGGTTTCGCTTCTGTCAGGAGTTTACCCGGCCTTTATCATGTCGGCCTTTAAACCGGCCATGGTTATGAAGGCAAGCAGTGGTTCAAATTCTGCCGGTGGATTTTTTATGAGACGCGGTTTGGTTGTGTTTCAGTTTGTGATTTCGCAATTGCTGATCATCGGAACGATCGTCATCATTCAGCAGATGAATTATCTCAAAACAAAAGACATGGGATATAATAAGGATGCGATTATTGTGATGTCAATTCCCGAACAGGAAACATTTGCCAAGAATCAGGAATTGAAATCAAGCAAGATGCGCACCTTGAAAAATGAGATTATTCGTCAGGCGGGCGTTGAGCATGCGAGTTTGTCGAATACACCTCCTTCTTCCGGAAATGTAAATGGAACAAGCTTTATTATGGAGGGTGAATCAGACGAGCAGCGTAAAGACACGCAGGTTAAAACAGTTGACGGAGATTATATCACCTTGTTTGGACTGAAATTGCTTGCCGGCCGCAATTTGAATGATTACGATACGGCAACGGAATATGTGGTTAATCGTCAGTTCGCAAATATTGCCGGGTACGATAATCCACAGGATATTATTGGTAAGCGCGTGAAAATCTGGGGCCACTTGTGTCCGATAGCCGGGGTAGTAGAAGATTTCCATACGACATCACTTCATCAGAAAATTGAACCTACAGTTCTTTTTAACCGGCTTTCAAATTATCGCACATTGAGCATTAAGGTTAACCCGAATAACTATCAAGCCAGCATTGAGGCTGCTAAAAAACTGTGGGAACAGGCTTATCCGAAGCATATTTTTGAATACACGTTTTTGGATGAGCGAATCCGCGAATTTTATGAAAGCGAAGGCAAGATGTCGGTTATCATCGGAGCCTTTACTACGATTGCTATTGTAATCGGATGTATCGGTTTGTTCGGATTGGCCACCTTTATGGCGAATCAGAGGATCAAGGAGATCGGAGTGCGTAAAGTATTGGGAGCTTCGGTGCAGGGAATCGTTTTCTCGTTCTCAAAGGAATTTATAGTGCTCATTGTAATTGCATTTGTGTTTGCGGCACCGCTCGGGTGGCTGGCGATGCGTTCCTGGCTGCAGGAGTTTGAGTACCGCATTGATGTCGGGCCCGTAATTTTTGCAACAGCATTGGTTACAACCCTGATCATCGCGTTGATTACAGTTGGATACAGATCGTTTCAGGCGGCAACGGCAAATCCCGTTAACTCTTTGCGAAACGAATAAAGATTTTATGATAACCTCCTGCCTTGAAAAGACTCCCGTTTCCGGGAGTTTTTTATTTCCAGGTTTCCCGAATCACTTCCAGCATCGCGGGATGAATCCGGTTATTCGATGCGCACATCTCCCCTCCAAATAGAAAATTCGATCCGCCACCGAAGTCTGTCACCTTTCCGCCTGCCTGCTGAACAATAAACGCACCGGCCGCAACATCCCACGGACTGAGATTATATTCAAAGAATCCGTCTAACCGGCCTGAAGCTACATAGGCCAGATCCATTGCTGCACTTCCAAGCCTGCGGATACCGTGGGTTTTATCGAGAAAAATTTTAATGATGTTGAGGTAAGCATCGGTCTTATCAAACTGAAAATAGGGGAAGCCGGTCGCCAAAAGACTTTCAGATAAAGATTGCGCTGCCGTAACGCGAATTTTTTTGTCGTTACACTGTGCGTCTTCACCGCGTGTGGCGTGATAGCTGTCGTTATGAACTACATCGTGCACAACGCCCAGGATAACTTCGTTTTTATAGGAAAGCCCTATACTGATCGCATAAAGCGGAAATCCGTGCAGAAAGTTTGTTGTGCCGTCAAGCGGATCAATAATCCAGTTATACTCGTTTGACTGTGATTGCTCAACGGTTCCTTCTTCGGTGATAAATCCGGCCTGCGGCAGAATGTTAGACAATTTTGCCACAAGCTTTCGTTCGGATTCTTTATCAACGTACGAAACAAGATTGTTGAATTTTTCCTTTTGCTCGATCCGGCTGTTGTCGAACGTTTCCTGTTCGGTTCGAATGAAGGTTGCCACCGAGCGGCATAGGTCAACTACTTCAAGGTTAATGCTGCGTAAATCCATATGCTAATAAAATCCGGTACGTACATCAAACGTCCGGATCGGTATTATGTTTTTGTTTTGCTTTACCGGCAACCACCACTACTATTTCACCTTTTACTTCTTTGCTGCCGAAATATGCAACAAGCTCTTCAGCTGTTCCGGTTTTTGTTTCTTCAAATTTCTTGGATAACTCCCGCGAAACCGATGCCGTTCGTTCGGGCCCAAAAAATTCTTTTACCTGTTCAAGTGTTTTTACAAGCCGGTGCGGGGATTCATAGAAAATTACCGTCCGGTCTTCTTCTGCCAAACGTTTCAGGAGTGTCTGCTTACCTTTTTTGTGGGGAAGAAACCCTTCGAACACAAACCGGTCGGTAGGGAAGCCTGACTTTACCAGTGCCGGGATTAACGCTGTTGCTCCGGGAAGGCAATCAACTTTTAATTCATTTTTTAATGCTTCGCGAACGAGTAAAAATCCCGGGTCGGAAATCCCGGGTGTTCCCGCATCGCTGATCAAGGCCATCACTTCACCCTTTTGCATTCGATCGATAAGGCCTGCAAGCGCTTTATGCTCATTAAATATGTGAAAGGATTGAAGGGGTTTTTCGATGGAATAGTGTCTTAACAAAACGCCTGATGTTCGGGTGTCTTCGGCCAGAATAACGTCAACCGATTTTAAAGTCTCAAGTGCTCGTAACGTGATGTCGCCCAGGTTTCCGATAGGCGTGGGAACGAGAAACAAAGAGGTTTTTTCTTCCACTAGAGCAATGTGTCAATGGCGTGTGCCAGTTTTCTATCAAGATCCGTTACTTTGTTTCCGGCATCATGCGTGGAAAGGCTGATCGTTACGGTATTGTAAACGTTCGACCAGTTCGGATGATGGTTCATTTTTTCCGCTATCAGTGCGACACGTGTCATAAAGGCGAATGCTTCGCTGAAATCCTTGAATTTAAATACCCGTGTTAAACTGTTATTCTCTTCTTTCCACATAAGCCTGCATTTTCGATTACTAAAGTACAGGATTCGAATAATCGATCCTAAAGGGCAATCAGTCCTTCTACCACAGCAGCCTTCTGGTAAACTTCGATAACAGAATCACTCGATGAGGCCATGATTTGCATGGTCAGGCTGCTGTACCGGCCCTGTGTAGAATTCTTTTGCGTAAACGTATGGTTAGGGAAAAGGCTTTTCAGTTCTTCTTCCTTGCCTTGCGGTACAATAAACTTAAAGATATAGAGTGAAGGCCAGCTGTGGTGCTGGTCGAGCTTGATTCTGAAATTGTCTACCCAGTTTTGGTCCATAATAAAAAAGCCGTTCTGAATGTTACGAACGGCTTTTTAAATGCTTTAGTTCTTTCTTAGAAGTATTTGTAGCGCTTGTCGGTAATATTCGATTTCTCTTTGATGGCGTCACCGATACCTGATGTGTTGCGGCTTGTGGCAGACTGTACGAGCGACTCTTTGTAGGCTGCATAGTCTGCAATTTCAGGAGCGATTGTCTTGTTTTGCATTTCCACCAGCATTACTCCGCGCTCAGCTTCGAACGGTTTTGTACGCTTGCCATTTTCCGGAGCAAATGCTTCACCGATAGCTTTCGGATCGAAACCAGGACCAACCAGGCTTGAGGTACTCAACTTCAGGTCGGTAGAGGTGTTCACGGTAGCATCTTTTCCGTATGCTGCAGCAATTTCATCCAGGCTGCCTTGCAGTTTGCTCAATTTCTCAATGATAATTTTTGCTTTCGCTTCGTTCTTAACAGCCGGTGCGATTTCATCTTTTACCAGCGATAACGACTTGTATCCTTTTTCAACCTCACCCGTCATCACGGCAACTACGTATACATCCTGTAGATCAAATACTTTGGATACATCGCCCTTATCAGCATCCCGGAATAACCATTGGATGATGGCACGTGCATCCGGCAGCGTGTTCAATCTTCTTTCTGCAACACCGATGTTTTTTCCGTCATATACGGTAAGTCCTTCCTGACTTGCGCGCGCAGTAAAATTATCAACGCCTGAAAGTTCGCTTGCAAACGCTTCTGCTTTGCGGAGCGCTTCGTTGATGGAAGCATCGCTGGCGGAAATTTCGCGCTCAATCTGTGTTACGGTGTACGTATTAACGTCTTTTGATTTTTTGGTACTGGTAACTTTTACAATGTGATATCCGAATTCGGTTTCAACCAGGTCATTCAGCAGGCCTGGCTTGGTCGCATCAAACACCGGCTTTTCAAATGCAGGAACCATGTGTTGATAGTTGTTATCGTTACCGGAATAGAACCAGCCGAGGTCACCACCGTTTGCAGCCGATCCATCGGTTCCGAATTCACGGGCTTTGTCTTCAAAGCTTGCTCCACCCTTAATTTCCTCGAGAACTTTGGTGGCACGCGCTTTTGCTTCAGCCTTGTCAGCCTCTGATGTGCTGTTCCACTGGAAAAGAATGTGACTCGCTTTGGCTGAATCAAGCTTTTCTTTGCCAGCTGAAGTTACTTTCACCACGTAGTAAGAGCCTGCGTTAATAAAAGGACCCTTCACGTTTCCGGTTATGAGTTCATCTTTCGTTAAATAGCTTGGAAGATTAGCGGAGCTGAACTTCAGGTATGCGGAAGCTGCGTTGTCGGTGTTATTTGCAGCAAACAATGAGTCTTCGGTAGAGTTTTTGAATTCGGTAGCAATCTTTTCAAGTTCTGTGCGGATTGCCAATGAATCTTCAGCAGAAGCCGTTACCGGGAACTGCACATATTTCAGATCGCGTGTATACTCGCTTTTGTATTTCTCTTTGTTATTGTTGTAATAAGCCTGGTAGTCGGCATCCGTAACGTTGATGGCTGAATCGCTTACCGAGAAATATGGAACGTACACATATTTCACTTCTGCCACGTCCGTTTGTGCATGATAGTTTTGTTCCGCTTCAGCTTTTGTAACGTAAGTGCTTTTGATGATCAGGTTTTCGTATTTGATGCGGGCGCGGGCTGTCATCAGTTCGTTCTGAAATACTTCCCATTGAACGCGTTGATTTTCCCACTGGCTCAACATTTGGGCATCGGCATTTTCCGGTGGGTTTTGAAGATTTTTTAATGTGCGCTTTACAGCCTGAACATCAAATTCACCGGTAGCAGGATCGGTAAAATTCTGACGGATGCTTGGGTTCACATTTTTTCCGTACAGCATGTCTTCCATTTCTTCCAGGGTTACTACAGAACCCACTTTCTCGAACTGGCCTTCAATGGCATGCTTTACAATCAGCATTTCCCATGCCTGCTGGCGGAGGATCGGCATCTGGCGATCGCCAGGTTGCTGGCGGTACTGCATAATGTAGCTGTTTTCACGCTCTGCAATCGCCTGCTGGTACTCATCAATGGAAATTGATTCGCCTGCGATGGAGCCTACACTTTTGTCGTTAAGCAATACTGAATTGTTTCCTAATAAATCCCCCAACACAAAAGCGGAGATAGCCACAAATACAAAGATGACCACCGCAATTCCCATTTTTTCCCTTATTCTGCCGATTACTGCCATATTCTGATTTTTAAAGAACCGCAAATTTAAGGGGTTCTGGCTATTAGAAAAATAACCCCGAAAAATAAAGGGAAAATGTTGCCAGGCCTTTCAAAATATTGACAGACAGGATTTTATAAGCAGCCTTGGAGGGTGATGAAACGTCCGGAATTTGCCATACGCGGATGCTATTTTTTCTTGCGGTAGAGGTAGATGAAAAGCAGCATGGTCGAGAGCATGATCAGCCAGTAAGCTTTGCCAAAACTCACGGTGATAACCTGGTGGATTCCCATGATCAGAAAGGCAGCTGCCAGCGAGATTAAAATAACATCAACCAGTTTCATGCCGCTAAAATAGACAATTCGGGTTATTGGTCTTCCACGGAAAAGCTTCCGTGCGGATCGATAATCTCGTAGGACGACATATCCTGCTTCGCCCGTAGGCCTTCGCCATAGATAACTTCTTTCTGCATCCGGATGGTAACGAATTTATCGGTGGAGATGTGTTCCTGCGCGGGGAACCAAAACAGTTCTTCGGAATTTAATTGTTCGTTCTTTTCGATGTTCACAACCTCCACCTTTCCGCGTGCACGCCACTTGTCATCGTTTTTAAAATAATAGGCATGATCAGCCCGTAAGGTTGATGAAAGCTTGCCATTGACATCGTAAAACTCCAGGTTTACACCCTTCGGGAATTCGCGGTCACCTGTTTTAAATTCGTAAAGCAAAGGTGTGCGCATCTTTACTTTCAGTGTTTCGTTTTCGGTATACAGCAACTCCACGTGCTCGGCTTCCTGCAAAGGTCCTTCATATTCTTTTGGCGGCCCGCTTTCGTGTTTGGTACACGAAATCAAAAACAAAAACAGGTAAAGCGCTTTTTTCATGATAAGTAAAAAGCCATAGTTTACTATGGCTCCGGATTAGTGCTTGTTGAATTTGTTAATCAATCTTCCTGCGATGGAACCACTGATCAACAAAGGTAATTCCGAAGAATACTTTAAAGTACGTTTCTTCAACCGAGGTTTCCGACTTGTTGCCGCGCTTTCCTACGCGGAATGCAGCATCAATACTCGAACGGCCTGCCGGCAGCGAAAAACCAAAATTGATGCCATAGTCATTCAATTGTTTGCCATTATCTACATAAGGATTCACGTATGGAGTTTTTTCGTAGCTGAAACCGGCACGGTACGTAACACGCTTCAAATAATTCTTAAAATCGGTTTGGTCGGGCGTGATTTCTCCGCCCAGCGAAACGCGCCATGATTTTTCAAGGCCTTCGTCTTCCGAATTTATGCTTTGAAATTTCGACCAGTCCTGCATCGCGAATTCACCTGCAATAGCCCAGTCTATGCCTTTGCTGATGGACAGACCCACGGTAAAAGCAGACGGAATATCAACCGTACCTTTTCGGAAAACCAGTGTGTCAGAGGTGATCGGATCCTGCGAAGAAAGTCTCCGTTGTTCGACAGTTGTTTTGGTGGCATTTAATTTTGAAGCAAATGAGTACGTGAGACCTGCATTGATGCGCAGCTCATCGGTAAAAACAGAGTCCTTTGAAAAAGCAAGCCCGCCTGTAAACATGAAATCTTTCATGTACGTCTGTTCTTTAATACCAACAATGAAGGGAACACTCTGGTTGGAATTTACAAGCCGGTTGGAGTAGTCTGAAACGGTTGATCCAAATACATAGGACGCTTTGAGACCGAATGAAAATTCTTCCGTTAACCTAAAACCATTTGCCCATGATACCTGCGAAAGGCCACCCGTGCCGACTTCTGTAACAGCCAACAAGTTGCTTGGATCGCCCTGGATTGAATCGGTATAAAGAAGCCGGTAGTTAACTTTTGAAAATGGCAATAATGAAACGGACGTGGTCCAGAACATCAGGTTAGGATCTTTCTTCCACCGCATAACCGGAAAAGCTGTTACCAGGTAGTTAAGATTACCGTAAACACCTTTCTGACTTGCTGAATCATTCGCGAATGTTCTTGACTCAACCAGCGCACCTGCCTGAAACGTTGTAAAATAATTGTTTACAAGAAGGGCGGGATTCTGATTGTTAACGGACCAGTATTGCGGCTGCGCAACACCCATTCCGCCTGAACCCTGATTTTGAATAAGCGCTCCGCCAAAAATTTCGCCCACGCCAAATGTTGAAAATGGCGAGCGGGCTGCCTGCCCAAAGGCCGACAGTGAAACGATCATTAAAATTGCAGGTAGAAGCTTCTTAAGGGCGGACATTATGAATCAAAACACGGTTTAAACCTATGAGCACCAAATCAGGGGACGCAAATATGGAGGCTTTCAGCATGTTTTCAAAAAAAGGCCCGTCTCCGCCACACAAAATCACCTGTAAATCAGGGTATTTGCCCTTGTACCGAGCGATAATCCCATCAAGCTCTGCGACCGTACCGTTTACCACACCGCTTTGAATAGATGTTTCCGTACTGTTGCCCACCAAATCAGGATTACCTGCCGGAGTCACTAACGGCAGGCGTGCGGTAAAAGTATGCACCGCCTGAAACCTCATTTTCAACCCTGGCGAAATGCTGCCACCATAATATTGTCCGCTGCTGTCGGTAAAGTCATAGGTAATGCAAGTACCGGCATCTATAACAAGAGTGTTACGGCCCGGAAAAAGTTGAATGGCCCCGCAAGAACCTGCAATGCGGTCGACCCCCAGCGTTGTTGGGGTAGCGTACAGAATCTTGATTGGTAACGGCAAGGCGTGCGACAGGATGAATTTGTTTTTTGCATTCGACCACCCCGCAACCGTTTCAGCATCCATCGTTACAGAACTGATAATAAAATTTTCGGCAGGTGAGTTTTGTAAAAAGGCCTGAAGGTCATCCACAACTGCAAACGTCTTCCGTTCAACAAGTCGTTGCTGATCGAAAATCGCTACCTTGGCGGAACTGTTGCCATAATCAACTGCTAGATTCACGTATGCCTTGGTTATGTTGATGTAACGATTTTCAAAAGTATGAATTCAAGCCAACTTTATAAAGTGATTGGATTGATGTCGGGAACCTCGCTGGATGGTGTCGACATTGCGTATTGTACATTCCGTTACGACACCGGCTGGTCGTTTGAATTGGAAGCGGCTCAAACAATTTCATATTCATCGACATGGAGCAATAAATTAAAGAATGCTCACACACTTTCTGCGGAGAAGTTGCTGGCCTTGGATGCCGAGTATGGAAGTTATCTTGGAAAACTTTGTGAGTCATTTATCAAAAAACATAAAATCGAAGGCCTGCATTTCATTGCGTCACACGGCCACACCATTTTTCATCAGCCAAAAAATAAGTTTACCTATCAGCTTGGTAATGGCAATGCGCTTCATGCAGCGTCATCATTTCCCGTTATATATGATTTCCGCAGTCTCGATGTTTTGTATGGCGGCCAGGGTGCACCACTGGTGCCGGTAGGCGACAAGCTGTTGTTTCATGAATACGATGTTTGCTTAAACCTGGGCGGTATTGCAAATCTGTCACTCGATCATAAGAAAGAAAGAGTTGCGTACGATGTGTGCTTTTTAAACATGGGTCTGAACTACCTCGCGCAAAGCATGAACAAAAAGTTCGATGCAGACGGAGCGCTGGCAGCGAAAGGGGAAATCAACAGCTCACTGTTGAAGAGACTCAACCAGGTTTATGCTTCAACGCATGCCAAGCGACCTTCGCTGGGGCGTGAATTATTTGAAGCTAAAATCAAAAAACTGCTTGACGATAGAAAAATCTCCACAGCCGATAAGCTTCGAACCTTTACTGAATCCGCTGCAGCGGAAATAGTTACGGCCATAAAAAAATATGGAAAGGGCAAAACTGTGCTGTGTTCGGGTGGCGGTGCATTTAATTCATTTTTGATTTATCGCATGGTTGAGCTGGCCGGAGACGACATCACGTTTGTTATTCCCGATGAAGCAATCATCAATTTCAAAGAAGCTATTGTGTTTGCCTTCCTGGGTGTATTGCGTATCCGCAATGAAGCGAATAGTTTAAAAAGCGTTACGGGAGCATCACGCGACAGTTCCGGTGGTGTGATGGCTGGCTTTTAGCGCAGTTAATCCTTTACTTTGCGGCCGAAAAATACTTCTGCATGAAAGAGCTACTTCAAAAGTTTGAAACCAAGCGTCCGGAAATCGTTTTTGAGTGGAAAGATTCCGAAACTGAAGCGGAGGGATGGGTTGTTATAAACTCATTGCGCGGAGGCGCTGCGGGCGGAGGCACACGCATGCGCAAAGGCCTTGATAAACGCGAAGTAGAATCGCTGGCGAAAACCATGGAAGTAAAATTCACGGTATCAGGCCCCGCTATTGGTGGTGCGAAGTCAGGGATTAATTTCGACCCGAATGATCCGCGAAAGGCGGGCGTGTTGCAGCGCTGGTATGCAGCCGTAATGCCATTACTGAAATATTATTACGGTACCGGTGGAGATTTAAACGTTGATGAAATCCACGAAGTAATTCCCATCACGGAAGATGTGGGTATCTGGCATCCGCAGGAGGGTGTTTTTACCGGACACTTCAAACCAACCGAAGCACAAAAAGTAAATCGTATCGGGCAGTTGAGGCAGGGCGTTATTAAAGTTATTGAAGATGAAAAGTTTTCGCCCTCGCTTACCAAGAAATATACCGTGGCTGATATGTGTACGGGCTATGGCGTCGCGCAGGCTGTTAAACACTATTACGAATTATGGGGCGGCAAACTCGAGGGCAAGCGTGCAGTAGTTCAGGGCTGGGGTAATGTTGGCGCAGCTGCAGGATTTTACCTGGCGCAGCTTGGTGTAAAAGTGGTGGGTATTGTAAGTCATGAAGGCGGATTGATCAATCAGAAAGGATATACGTTTGAGGAAGTCCGTGACCTTGTCATAAACCGAAACGGCAACAAGCTGGTGTCACAGGATATGCTGCCGTTTAATGTTGTGAATGAAAAGATCTGGAACCTGGAGTTTGAGATTTTTATTCCGGCTGCGGCATCCCGTTTGGTTACTAAAGCGCAGGTCGATCAGATGATTGCGTCAAAGCTGGAGGTATTTTCGTGTGGCGCGAACGTTCCGTTTGCGGACCCGGAGATTTTCTTCGGACCAACCGGCTTGTATGCCGATCAGAAGTTTTCTGTTATTCCTGATTTCATTGCGAACTGTGGGATGGCCCGTGTATTCGCGCATTTCATGGAAAGTGAAGTATCGATGAGTGATCAATCGATCTTTGATGATATTTCGTTAACGATCCGCAGAGCGCTTGAAAAAACACATTCCCGGAATCGTGCAAAAACAGGCATCGCACAGGCTTCGTTCGAAACCGCACTCACCCAGCTGGTTTAGCGTTAACCGGAGTTTCCTTCCACTAACAAACGCATTTAGCCGCTGACAGAGAAAAGCGGCTTGCCCTGCCCTGCTCGGGTATAAAATGGTATCTTAGGCATTCCAAAAAAATCAGTATGAAAAAAATCCTCATAACCTTAGTCGTGCTGTTTACTGTAACAGCAAGCTTTGCGCAAATCGAAACTGCAAGCGCTGCCGGCATTAAGTTCGAAACCGGAACATGGGCTGAAATCCTGGCGAAAGCCAAGCAGCAGAACAAATATGTTTTTGTTGATGCGTTTACCACGTGGTGCGGACCCTGCAAGTGGATGGATAAAAATGTTTTCCCAACCGCTGAAGCAGGTGAATACTTCAATAAGAACTTCGTGAACGCGAAGATCGATATGGAAAAAGGTGAAGGTCTTGACATCGCCAAGAAATACAATGTGCAGGCATACCCAACCTATCTGTATGTTGATGGTGACGGTAACCTCGTTCACCGCGTTGTCGGATCAATGGAAACACCGAAGTTCATTGCAGCTTCGTCAAATGCGCTTGATCCGAATAAGCAATATGGAACACTGCTCAGAAAATTTGATGGCGGTGACAGAAATCCTGACTTCCTTTATAATGCTGCCTTTGCTGCACAAAGCGCGTATGACAACAAAAAAGCACAAGAGATTGGAGCAGCGTATTTGAAAACGCAATCAAATCTGCTGGAAGAGAAAAACGTGAAGTTTATCAGCCAGTTTACAGGATCTGCAACTGACCCAAATTTCGAGTTCATGCGTAAGAACGCTTCAGCGTTTGAGGCATCAATGGGTGGCAAAGAGCAATATAACAACCGGATGTACCAGGTTGCTTTTCAAAGTTCGTATGCTGATCTGGGCGTTAAGCGTGATATGACAAAAGAACAGGCGCCTGAATATATTGCGAAGGCGAACGATTACTTCAAAAAGGTTTTACCGGAACAGCAGGTGAAGCTGTCGAGCAATTTTGCGATGAATATTTATCGCATCACGAAAGACTGGGATAGTTTCGCTAAGGCAGCGATCGCTTATTACGATAATAACTCATCTGTTTCTTCCATGGAGCTTAACAGCATCGCGTGGACGTTCTATGAAAGCATCGACAATCCAGAGTATTTGAAAAAGGCACTCGGGTGGGGGCTTCAGTCTGTTAAGATGAGTGAAGAGTACGCTAATACCGACACAGTAGCCAGCTTGTACAGCAAACTCGGTGATAAAAAGAATGCAAAGCTTTATGCCGAAAAAGCAATTGAATTAGGAAAAGCTTCCGGCCAGGATGTATCCTCAACCGAAAAGCTTTTGAAAGAAGTTGTCCAATAATTTATAAACTATTTGATTCCGAAGAGGCCTTCATTCAGTGCAATGAGGGCCTTTTCTTTGAATGACGGTTCCACAACAATAGAAATGTTGTTATTGCTTCCTCCGCACGAAACCATTTTTACCGGAACGTCAGCCAGTGAGCCGAACACCTTTTCCAGAATTCCTTTCTGCCGGCCGATATTGTGCCCGACCACGCAAATGATAGTTTGATTTTTTTCAACTTCAATTGTGCCGAACTTTTTCAACTCCGCTACAATGGAGTCGAGGTTGTTGGAAGAATCGATCGTGAGCGACACGGCCACTTCTGAAGTGGTAATCATGTCGATCGGTGTTTTATGCTGTTCAAATACTTCGAATACCTTGCGCAGAAAGCCGTACGCCATTAGCATGCGTGAAGAGCGGATGTTTACAATTACGATGTTGTCTTTTGCGGCAACCGCTTTAAATGTTCCCTCGGTTCCTTTGTTGCTGATCAGCGTTCCTTCAGCTTTTTCATCCATTGTGTTTTTTAAGCGAACCGGCACGCTATGCTTCTGTGCAGGTACAATGGTGGAGGGGTGGAGGATTTTGGCTCCAAAATATGCGAGTTCGGAAGCTTCATCGAACGTAAGTTCTGAAATCGGGAATGTCTTTTTAACGATGCGCGGATCGTTGTTGTGCATGCCGTCAATGTCAGTCCAGATCTGAATTTCTTCGGCCCGCAGCGCGCTGCCGATCAGCGAAGCGGTATAATCACTGCCTCCGCGTTTCAGGTTGTCAATCTCATTCAGGTGATTCCGGCAAATGTATCCCTGGGTGATAATGATCTCAATATTCTTCAATGAATTCAGCAGCGGCTTCAGGCGCTGTTCAATCTTTTCAAGTTCAGGTTCTTCATTCTCATCGATAGACATAAAATGAAGCGCGGGCAGCAAACGTGAATTGATTTTACGTTCCTGCAGGTGCTGATAGAATAATTCGGTTGACATGAGCTCGCCCTGTGCAAGCAATTCGCGGTAACTTTTATTATTGAATTGTCCGGCTGCCAGCAGGCGGATGAAAATAAAGAAGCGGCTTACGGTTTCCTGTCCGATCGCCAGGAACGCCTCTGATGAATATAGTTCTTTAATAAACGCCTCGTAGTGTTTTTCGAGCGCAGCGATTTCTTTTTCGGCCAGATCCGGTTTACCGCCAAGTAAATGATCGCCAATTGAAACAAGTGTGTTGGTTGTTCCTGATAAGGCTGAGAGTACAACCACCTTCTGACCGGGCGTGGAAAGCACGAGGTCAGCAATTTTTTTCATTCGTTCAGGCTTGCCTACTGAAGTGCCGCCAAACTTTAATACTACCATGAGCGTACGCTGTTAAACAAGCGCGCAAGTTAGCGAACGTGCAACAATAAACAGACGATTGACTAGGATTAGAATGAAATAAACGAACCTTACAACAGTTCGTTAATCGCGGTTATTTTCCGGATGTGTTCATCAAGCGTGCTTTGCTTTCCGTCAAGCTCAACGGTAACCGTGATTTTACTTTTCGGAGTGTTATAGGTTTCTTCCGGTTCAGCTACGTGATTGTTTTTGGTGTTCATGTAGAGTGAAAAGAAGTTGAACCGAAGTACTTCGCTGATCTTGGCAAGCTGGTCGGTTTTGATTTCGGGTCTCGCAAAAATGGAATATACGTTTCTGGAACTCGTGTTGATTCTTTTGGCGAATTCAGACAGCTTCATTCCCGAATTCTGGTATATTTTTTCAATTTCTTTCCCGATATGAAGTTGCATCTCGCAATTTTAGAATAAAAAGTGCGTAGTTATCCAGTTTTTACCGGAACTGTTATTGCGTTTATATTGTATATTTATTTCGTTTTTGATTACTTTAATCCTGATTAGTGAATTATTATTTCCGGTATGGAAATCAGGTTTAAATATCAGATCAATCATTTCCTGAGCATTCAGCCCCGGCACATTACCGTGGATGACGTCAGGAGGCTGTTGGAGAAACAATACGGTATCTCACAGGAAATATTTAATCGCGACCGGTTTATTATGGTCAGTGATCCTACGGAAGTTCCGGAGGAGCGCCTCAACATTTATGCGGTTGTTCTACATGTTTCAGTCAGCCAGCTCACACAAGTGCGTGAACCCGAAGTTGTTTATCACGTTGTTAACAAGCCCATCAATCCGAAAGACCGATAACCTCCGATGCTCCTAAAACAGAAAACCCTGACGTTTCCGCCAGGGTTTTTCATTTTATATAAGGAGCAATTACTTCTTATCGTTCACTTCTTCGAACGGAACATCAGTTGTCTGTCCGTCAGCCTGCGAGTTATTAGCCTGGTTGGTATCCGCACCTTGCTGTGCACCACCATTGCTTGCAGCGTACATTTCCTGCGAAGCAGCCTGCCAAGCATTGTTCAATCCGGCAAGTGCCGTATCAATTGCCGTGAGATCCTGGCTCTTATGAGCTTCTTTCAGTTTCTCCAGCGCGCTGTTGATCGCAGTTTTATTGTTTTCAGAAAGCTTGTCGCCAAATTCCTTCAGTTGTTTTTCAGTCTGGAAGATCAGCGAATCAGCCTGGTTGATTTTGTCAACCTTCTCTTTCTCTTTCTTGTCAGCCTCAGCATTGGCTTGCGCTTCCTGCTTCATTTTCTGAATCTCAGCATCGGTCAATCCGCTGGATGCTTCAATGCGGATTTTTTGTTCTTTTCCGGTGCCCTGATCTTTCGCAGATACGTGCAGAATACCGTTGGCATCAATGTCGAACGTTACTTCGATTTTTGGAATACCACGTTGTGCCGGAGCGATTCCATCGAGGTGGAAGCGGCCGATAGTTCTGTTATACTGCGCAAGTTCGCGTTCGCCCTGAAGCACGTGAATTTCCACAGAAGGCTGGTTATCGGATGCCGTTGAGAACACTTCAGATTTCTTGGAAGGAATCGTTGTGTTAGACTCAATCAGCTTGGTGAATACACCGCCCATGGTTTCAATACCCAGTGAAAGTGGAGTTACGTCAAGCAACAACACATCTTTTACTTCACCGGTTAACACACCACCCTGGATTGCCGCACCTACTGCAACTACCTCATCCGGATTTACACCCTTTGAAGGCTTTTTGCCGAAGAATTTTTCAACTTCTTCCTGGATGCGAGGAATGCGGGTTGAACCACCGACAAGAATTACCTCATCAATCTGACCCACAGAATAACCTGAATCAGCCAAAGCCTTCTTACAAGGATCGAGTGTACGCTTGATCAGATCGTCAGCCAGTTGCTCGAACTTCGCACGTGAAAGTTTTTTCACGAGGTGTTCAGGCACTCCGTCTACCGAAGTGATATAGGGCAGGTTGATTTCAGTCTCCGTAGAGCTTGAAAGTTCAATCTTCGCTTTTTCAGCAGCTTCTTTCAAACGCTGAAGCGCCATTGGGTCTTTACGCAGGTCGATACCTTTATCAGCCTTGAATTCATCGGCCAGCCAGTTCATAATGCGCATATCGAAGTCGTCACCACCGAGGTGTACATCACCGTTGGTTGATTTCACTTCAAACACGCCATCGCCCAGCTCGAGGATTGAGATATCGAATGTACCACCCCCCAGGTCGTACACCGCGATTTTCATGTCTTTGTTTTTCTTATCCAAACCGTAAGCAAGCGCAGCAGCTGTAGGTTCGTTGATGATACGTTTCACATCAAGGCCTGCGATCTGTCCGGCTTCCTTGGTTGCCTGGCGTTCTGCATCGTTAAAGTATGCAGGCACAGTAATGACAGCTTCGGTTACGGTTGTTCCAAGATAGTCTTCAGCCGTACTCTTCATTTTCTGAAGAATCATGGCTGAGATTTCCTGAGCGGTGTATAAACGATCGCCAATGCGCACGCGCACGGTGTCGTTATTACCGCTTTCCACCTGGTACGATACCATTTTTTTCTCACCGTCTACATCGGCAAATTTCTTACCCATGAAACGCTTGATGGATTGTACGGTGTTCTTCGGGTTTGTAATGGCCTGACGTTTGGCAGGATCACCTACTTTACGCTCGCCTTTCCCGTTGTCAAGAAAGCCAACGATGGAAGGCGTTGTTCTGCGGCCTTCGCTGTTGGCAATAACCACTGGTTCGTTACCCTCCATTACGGCTACGCACGAGTTGGTTGTTCCTAAGTCTATACCAATTATTTTTCCCATGTCTTTTAAATTTCTCCTTTGACACCCATTTGTCAATCCTTATGCCAAGGGGGTTTTGGGAGCTAAAAATGCCAGTTTGGCAGGTTTTTAAAAGGCAGGTATATTTTACGATGTAAAAATGCCCGTTTTCTACTTTTTGGCTAGCGCTTTAAGGCGAGCTTTTGCGTCTCTAAAATCTTGTTTAGCCAAGTCTTTGTAATCTGCCTTGGCCTTTTGGATCTCCCCTAAAGCTTCAAACATCTCTCCTCGCTTGTACTTTGCTTCGAAATTGTATTGATCCTCTTGTAAAGCCTTATCGAATTGGGCCAGTGCTGTGTTATAATCTCTTGCGTCCACCGCTATTACTCCCAGCCAATATGAAATCTTTGATTGTTCGGTCGATTCAAGTGATCCTGGTAGCATTGATCGCAATTTGCTCATGAGAGGTTTTGCTAAATTTATACGGTTTTGACTGATGATAATACTCAACAGTTTGAAGTATGGCTGATACTCATCCGGCTTTCTGCGCAGGTAAGAATCTAAAATCGAGATTGCTTTAGCGGTATCTTTCAATACGAGACAATTATCAGCCATTTGATCATTGAGTACCCAATCCATTGGATTATTTCTCAAAATCCAGTTAATGTCCTGAATTGCATTTTCGCGATCATTTAGGAGCGTGTAGCATATCGATCGACAACGAATAACCTCCAGATCAGCCGTATCTGTTTTTAGAAATTCATTGAAGTCTGCAATTGCCTCTATATTCTTACGTTGGTGTGCACGCACCAATCCGCGAAGTCTGAGTGCAACCGGGGAATTAGGCTGGAGCCTAAAAAGATGATTAACATCTTCTATCGCTCCTTTCCAGTCGGCCATTTCCATGCGGTAGACGCTTCGCTTTTTGTGTGCATCAAAGATGTCATTATCTAACTCCAGTGCACGTCCATAACTTTCATATGCATCATAATGCCGGTTAGCGTGTTCGTAATTAACCGCTCCCAGGAAAAACGCAGTAGAGGAGGGTTCGATTTGATTAGCATCTTCTAATGCCTTAAAAGCCTGCCAACTATCGCCTGCGAGCATCATACAGAAGGCTCTTTTAAGATGCGAAAACGTATCGTCTTTTAATCCGTAACCTGTAGCGATTAAATAGTTTCCGGCAGCCTGCAAATCAATTTGCTTGTCAAGAACTGTTTGTCCACCTACAAACTTGTCTTCATCTACTTTTTCCGCTTTGAGGTAAGTCTTTAGATCAATAAAGGCTTTATCAAAATCCCCAGCTTCGATGTTGATAAAGCCGCGTATCATGGTGTAGAAAGCATTTTGCGGATTAAGTTGAATTAGCTTATTCCAATCGCGTAAACCAGATTTCAGATCATTATTGTCAAGATGAGCAATTGCTCGCCATAAATATGCAGCGGAATATGTCGAGTCGATTGCTATCGCCTTTGAAATTTCGGTTACAGCCTCCTTGTGGTTAAACTGGTCAAGTTCGATCATCCCAAGCATCACATGAGCAGAAATAAATTTTGGGTCTAGCGCAATACACTTCTTATATAATTCCCGAGAAGAGTTTAAAGATGAATTTAGAAAGGAAACGTTAGCCATTCCGAAATATGCTTCAGGTCGCTTCGGATTTATTTCCATAGCTTCTACAAATTGTTCGGCCGCATCTTTGAACTTTTTCTCTTCAAGGTACATCTCACCGATCTCTATGTAGGATTCACATAGTTGCTTGTTCAGCTGCGATGCCTTTTGAAGATCTCTCGTGGCACGCGTAAAATCGCCAACCTTTTTGAAACAGATTCCCCGATAATAATAACTCATCCAAAGGGTAGAATCTTGGTGAATTGCTTTGTCGAGATTGTATATTGCTACTTCCAGATTGTTTTCATCCAATTGGTTAATGCCTTCGTTAATTAATGCCTGTAACGTACCCTTCATCGTCCATTTAAAACTAACCTTCAAATGATCTTTTACGTTGTTGGCCACTTTCATCTCCGGTTGGTAATATTTTGACAGTGTCACTTGGGCCCCGCAAATCAGCCAATTGAGAGTCAGGATCACTGCTATGAGGATTTTTGAGATGTTTAAGTTCACCATCGATAATAAATTAGTATCCCATCTTCTTTAATTGCTTACCCGGAAACCGAAACGCAAGGCAAAGCTGAAACGCGCGATTGAATTGCTTTATCACTGGCGCATTTGTGCCGTCCGATACGTTATTAACATCAAGAAGTCCGGAATAGTAGTGCGCCTCGTCAAATGTTTGAGTAAGTTCAATCTGCCGGGCCAGCATGAACGCCAGCCATAGAACAAATTTTTTCACGTTATTTGCGGTTCTTTTCAATACAGGGACTCGAAGATAATGACTTTAGAACAGGAAATAGCGAAGCGCAGAACATTCGGAATCATCAGCCACCCCGATGCCGGGAAAACTACCCTTACGGAAAAATTACTCCTTTTCGGAGGCGCAATTCAGAAGGCGGGTGCGGTTAAATCGAGCAAGATTAAAGACCATGCACGAAGCGACTGGATGGAAATTGAAAAGCAACGCGGAATTTCGGTGGCTACATCCGTGATGGGGTTCAATTATAAAGACATTAAAATTAATCTGCTTGATACGCCTGGTCACCAGGACTTTGCTGAGGATACGTATCGTACGCTTACTGCAGTCGACAGCGTAATCCTGGTAATCGATTGCGTGAAAGGTGTCGAGATCCAGACAGAGAAACTGATGGAAGTTTGCCGGATGCGGAACACGCCTGTGCTTTGTTTTATTAACAAGCTCGACCGTGAAGGCCGCGACCCTTTTGATTTGCTCGATGAGATAGAAGAGAAACTTGACATCAAGGTAAGGCCATTGAGTTGGCCGATCAGCATGGGTAAAACGTTCAAGGGAGTTTATTCGCTGTATGAAAAGAAGCTGAACCTGTTCACCCCAAGTAAAGTAACCGTTCAGGAATCAATCGAAGTATCCGATATCAACAGCGATGAACTTGATAAACTGGTAGGGGAGAGCTATGCCAAGCAACTCCGTGCCGATGTGGAATTGATCGAAGGTGTTTATCCCGAATTCAACGTTCAGGATTACCTGGATGGAAAAGTTGCCCCGGTGTTTTTTGGAAGCGCAGTAAATAACTTCGGTGTTCGCGAACTGCTGGATACTTTTATCCGCATTGCTCCGCCACCGGTGCCGCGGGAAACAACTGTGCGGGAAGTTGAGCCGGAAGAAAAAAAGTTTTCGGGATTCATTTTTAAAATTCACGCAAACATGGATCCGAAGCACCGTAACCGTATTGCCTTTTTGCGCGTGTGCTCCGGTAAGTTCGAACGTGCAACAAACTATCATCACGTACGGCAGCATAAGGGAATCAGGTTCTCAAATGCTACCGCGTTTATGGCACAGGACCGCGAGACCGTGGACGAAGCATGGCCGGGCGATATTGTTGGTTTATATGATACCGGGAATTTAAAAATAGGTGACACGCTCACGGAAGGAGAGGACATGGTGTACACTGGCATTCCAAGCTTCTCTCCGGAAATTTTCAAAGAAGTGGTGAACATGGACGCCATGAAGAGCAAGCAGCTTGAAAAAGGGTTGCTGCAATTGATGGAAGAGGGTGTTGCGCAGCTTTTTACCTATGAATTAGGTAACAAGAAAGTTATCGGCACGGTGGGAGCACTCCAGTTTGAAGTAATTCAGTTCCGACTGAAAAATGAATACGGTGCCACCGTCCAGTTCGTAAACCAGAGCATTTACAAAGCCTGCTGGATCAGCAGTACAAACGATAAGAAACTTCAGGAGTTCATTGACTCCAAGCAACGTCATATCGCACGCGATAAAGATGGTAAGCTTGTATTTATGGCTGAGTCAAAAGGCTGGCTGCAAATGGTGCAGGAGAATTTCCCTGAAATTCATTTCCATTTTACATCCGAGTTTAAAGATTAATGCATGGACGATCAGCAAAGTTTTCAGGTTCTTTATGAAGACAATCACCTGCTGATCGTTAACAAAGCAAATGGCATTCTTGTGCAGGGCGATGAAACCGGTGACAAGCCGCTTGTTGAATTGTGCAAGGAGTACATCAAGGAGAAGTATCAAAAGCCCGGTGCTGTATTTTTAGGTGTTGTTCACCGGCTTGACCGGCCGGTAAGCGGAGTTGTCGTGTTTGCAAGAACATCAAAGTCGCTGGAGCGGATGAATGCGTTATTCCGCGAAAAAGAAACAAAAAAAACATACTGGGCGATCGTCAGGAAGAAACCCCAGAAAGAGTCAGATACACTCATCCATTGGTTGCAAAAGGATGAGAAGAAAAACAAAACAACTTTCTTCACGAAAGAGACACCGGGAGCGTTACGATCAGAGTTAAGCTACCGGATCCTGGGTACGGCTCAGTCCCATTGGTTATTGCAGGTAAACCCGGTTACGGGCCGGCCGCACCAGATTCGTGTTCAGCTTGCTTCGATGGGTTGCCCGATCAGGGGCGATGTGAAATATGGCTATGGAGAGATTATTAATGACGGCAGAAGTATAAACCTTCACGCTAAAAGCCTGGAGTTCATGCACCCTGTAAAAAAAGAACTGTTGAAAGTGGAAGCGCCTCTTCCGGATGATGCTTTCTGGAAGTATTTTTCCCGCCTCGAATTGTAATCATGGCTGGCTGGTCAGACAAGCTCAAGAATCGCTGGAATGTAAAAAACACCTGGACGGTAGTCGTCATCCTGATTGTTTTTGCCTGTACCGGATTTACGGTACTGTTTATCAAGCAGCCGTTGTTTGAGTACTGGTTTCCTGATGGTGAAAGACCAACCTGGGCGACAGTTTTGTACTGGATTTTGATCTTCCCGGTTTATAACGTTTTTCTGCTCGCGTACGGATTCATTTTCGGTCAGTTTAATTTCTTCTGGGAATTCGAGAAACGCTTCTTCAAGCGGATGTTTTACAGAAAGAAATCTTCAAAATAATACGCAATAAAAAAGGGATGCTGTTCACATCCCTTTCGATTTTATCGGAGTAAATTCTTACTTCACGCCATCGGCCAGTAAAACAACTTTGTTTTTCAGCACCTCAACTACACCACCGGTGATGACCAGATTTTCGGAAGCACTCTTGGATGACTTGTATTCTACAACACCTTCCTTCAGCAAACCGATCAACGGAGCGTGATTATCCATTACCTGAAAAGATCCGTTCTCGCCCGGAAACGTAGCAATCGTTACATCGCCTTCGAAGATTTTTTTTTCAGGTGTTAATATTTCTAAATGCATAATTCAATTTGATATAACGATTTAACAATTTGGTGATTAACGTTATCGTTAAATCACCACGCTTTCACATTGTTAAATTATTTGGCTTCCGCCATCATTTTCTCACCCTTCTCAATTGCCTGCTGCATGTTACCTACCAGGTTGAATGCCATTTCAGGGAGGTGATCATATTTACCGTCCATGATGTCGTTGAAGTCGCGGATTGTTTCCTTGATGTCAACCAGCACACCTTTCAAACCGGTAAAGGCTTCTGCAACGTGGAAAGGCTGAGACAGGAAGCGCTGTACGCGTCTTGCGCGGTGTACAACAAGCTTATCATCGTCAGACAATTCGTCCATACCGAGAATGGCGATAATATCCTGCAATTCTTTGTAGCGTTGAAGAATACTCTTCACACGCTGCGCGCAGTTGTAATGATCTTCACCTACAATGTCAGCACGGAGAATACGCGATGTTGAATCCAATGGATCCACCGCAGGATAGATACCCAACTCAGAAATTTTACGACTCAATACCGTTGTTGCATCCAGGTGAGCAAAGGTTGTTGCAGGCGCAGGGTCAGTCAAGTCATCGGCAGGTACGTAAACTGCCTGTACCGATGTGATTGAGCCATTCTTGGTTGATGTAATGCGCTCCTGCATCGCACCCATTTCCGTTGCCAGCGTTGGCTGATATCCTACGGCTGAAGGCATACGACCGAGAAGGGCTGATACTTCAGAACCTGCCTGTGTGAAACGGAAGATATTATCTACGAAGAAGAGGATGTCGCGGCCTTTGCCTGTGCCATCACCATCGCGGTAATATTCGGCAACGGTCAAGCCGGAAAGTGCCACACGTGCACGTGCACCCGGAGGTTCGTTCATCTGACCGAACACGAAGGTTGCCTTTGAATCTTTGAGTTTCTCCAAATCAACTTTTGAAAGATCCCAGCCACCCGCGTGGAGTGACTTCATGAATTCAGGACCGTAGTCAACGATACCTGCTTCGATCATTTCGCGGAGCAAGTCGTTTCCTTCGCGGGTACGTTCACCCACTCCGGCAAATACTGACAGACCGGAATATGCTTTCGCGATGTTGTTGATCAATTCCTGGATCAATACAGTTTTACCCACACCGGCACCACCAAACAAACCGATCTTACCACCTTTCGCATACGGTTCGATCAGGTCGATAACTTTAATACCGGTATACAGAACTTCCGTAGAAGTTGAAAGATTTTCGTAAAGAGGTGCAGACCGGTGGATTGGAAGTTTTTGTTTTCCAGAAGGCTGCTTGATACCATCGATTGCCTCTCCGATTACGTTAAACAGACGGCCTTTGATATCCTCACCGATCGGCATCGCGATAGGCGCACCGGTGTCAGTCACTTTCATGCCGCGAACAAGACCTTCCGTTCCGTCCATCGCGATGGTACGAACGCGGTCTTCGCCAAGGTGCTGCTGGCATTCCAACACGATTTTGGTGCCGTCAGCCTTCGTTACTTCCAATGAATCGAGAATGTTCGGGAGCTTTGAGCCGGGTGTATCAAACGCTACGTCAACAACGGGTCCGATAACCTGGGTAATCTTGCCAATATTCGCCATGAGTGACTTTAAATTATGTGGTTTAACTGTGGTTTTTCGAGTGAGAATGCCTTTTTTGAAAAGGCACCTGAATTCGTGCGCAAAAGTAACTTTTATCACCCAAACCGCAATGCTAAACCAAATAAGATTTTGTGGATAAAAGCCTCAAAAAAGGCGTTTTTTCATGAAACGGTGTTCAGCGCGATGCGGAAAGTAGTTCCCTGATTTTCTTCAGACGATTTGACGAAAATTTTGCCGTTGTGGTACGACTCGATGATCCGCTTGGCCAGTGTCAGACCCAACCCCCAGCCGCGTTTTTTGGTAGTGAATCCCGGACGGAAAACCATGGAGATTTTTGAACGCGGAATGCCCTTTCCGGTGTCTGAAATATCGATGAAAACTTTACTGTCGCTGCCGCGGAGAATCTTGATGGCGATTGTGCCTGAACCTCCAATCGCATCTACTGCATTCTTGCAAAGATTTTCAATAACCCATTCGAACAAAGGCGGGTGCACCATCACCTGGATATTTTCGGAAAGCGTAAATACATCCATTTTTACTTTCGATGAGATTCGCGGACGTAGGTAATTCACTACTGTGTTCACAAGTGCTACCACGTTTTCCTGGCGGAGTACCGGAACCGAACCAATGCTTGAGAAACGTTCGGTTACAACTGTGAGTTTACGGATGTCTTTTTCGAGTTCGTCAGCGATCCCCCGGTTTTTCAATTCCGGATCGTCTCGTAAAACCTCCATCCAGGCCATTAATGAGGATAACGGTGTACCCAATTGATGCGCGGTTTCTTTAGCCAAGCCAACCCAGACACGATTTTGTTCGGCCATACGTGAGAAATTAAATGCCAGGTATGAGATGATGCCGAAGATCGCAATTACAGAAAGCTGGATGTAGGGATACGCATTAATCTGTGTAAGCAGGAACGAATTCTTGTAATAAAGTTTTTGCTGACCGAACACTTCGTTGTTTTGACTCGGATCTTTCAAGACCATGATGATCGGATCATACGTCTCGGCCATACTTTTCATTTCATGCTCAAGTTGCTGATCGATATATGCCTGATTGCGGGAAGAGTCAATATCAACATTCCGTGCGTAAAGTACTTTACCGGATTGGATCAGGATGGTAGGGATAGAATTGTTTTTGTTAATGATTTCCTGCGACACGAAATTGATATTTGCCTCGTAGGGTTCATTAATTGTATACTCGATTGCCTTGGCAAACAGGATTACCTGCTGTTTCTCCCGTTCCTTCAGTTGACGGACGAGTATCTCCGTATAGTAAATTGATGCTCCGCTGATGATGATTGACACGGCCAGCACAATCCACTTGATTTTGGAGTTGTTGCGATAGAAATCGATGGTGGGAGCGAGCCGCGGCATGTGACTAGAAAAGTAAATAAAAAAACCGGACTGTTGATCCGGTTTTCAAACGAAGGTTATAAAGCCTTATTGTTTGGTCATAAACCACTTGGCCAGTACTTTGTAATTCACCTTGGTACCCGTCATCAGGATTCCCACGCGGTAAATCCTGCCCGCTACCCACGTGGTGAACAAAAATCCTGCAATGAGCAATACCATCGATAATGCCAGCTCCCAATTTGGTACCCCGGATGCAATCCGCCCGACCATCGCTACGGGTGACGTGAGCGGAATGATTGAGAGCCAGAAGCTCGCGGAACTATTGGGATCACGGAGAACGATGATGAATAAACTCATGTAGCCGATAAGCAATGGTAATGTTATCGGAAATTGGAATTGCTGCGCATCCTGTATGGAGTCAACAGCCGAACCTACCGCAGCAAACAGCGATCCGTACAATAAGTATCCCCCCAGGAAGTAGAATACAAATACAGCCGCAATTTTCGCAAGCGGAAGCTGGCTCCAGTTGAAAATTATCTTTTGCAGATCTTCATTTTTAGCAGCCTTGCTTTCTACCGAATTCTGGTCAGCCTGATCAACCTGTTTTGAAACCTGCTCCATCATTTGCTTCTGCGGGGTATTCAACCCGAAAGATGCCAATACCGTGGACGTCACGCCAAAGCTCAGTACGATCCAGATGATAAATTGAAGCAAGCCAACGGATGCAATGCCGATGATCTTTCCGAGCATCAGTTGAAACGGCTTCACGGACGAGACGATCACTTCTACAACTTTTGATGTCTTCTCGTCAATCACACCCTGCATAATCTGAATGCCGTAGATCAGCACAAACATGTAAATCAGAATTCCGAGCACGAATCCAACGCCATAGATCAGGCCTGAACTGCTCGATTTTTCTTCACCGGTTGATGCATCTTTTGTTACCTGACGGATGCTAATATCTGTTTTGAGGGCATCGAGCGTAGCCTGATCAACTTTGTATTGCTCAAGTTTCATGTTGCGAACTTGTTCTTCAAAGTATCCTTCCAGACTTCCCATTTGCTCAATGGTTGGGTTATCGTGCGAAAGTAAAGTGAAGCCTTTCGGATCACTGATTTCGAAAGGAGGGATATACACCAATCCGAAGTCTTCGGATGAATCGTAAGCAACCTTGGCGGCATCGAGTGAACCGGTGATCACTTTAAATTTAAAGTCCTTGGAGTCCTTAAATGTGAATTTATGACTGTCGTCAACCACCTGTATGGTTTTGACATTCGTTACCTCCGATTGCTTAACCACAATGTAAATCATAACACCCATAATGGCCGGGAAGATCAGCGGCACCAGGATGGTTGTCAGCAAAAAGGATTTCTTCTGGACGCGGTTTAGGAATTCGCGTTGTATGATGAGTAATATCTTATTCATAGCGATAAAATTCTTAATGATTAAACTTCCTGTAAATGTTTGCGCAGTGCGTCTTCATCTTCACCTTGTACCAACCCGATAAAAATGTCGGCCATGCTCGGAAGCTTTTCCTGGAAGCTGCTGACTTCTGTTTTTTCAATCAGTTCCCGAATCACCTGGTTCGGTTTAATTCCCTGCTGAGCTTTGAGCGTTGTGGCATACAAGTCACCTTCAATGAGCCGCTGCTTGACTACCTCGTATCGCGAAGGATCAAGTGAGAAGCTGTTTCCGTGATGTTCTACTAAAAACGTATTGGAACGAAACTGGTCTTTGACTTGTTTCTTCGATCCTTCAAGAATCTTTTTGGAACGGTTGATCAGGGCAATGTCATCGCAAAGATCTTCTACTGTTTCCATTCGGTGCGTAGAAAAAATAATGGTTGAGCCACGCTCGCGAAGCCCAAGAATTTCTTCAGTAATTAGTTTAGCATTCACCGGATCGAATCCTGAAAACGGTTCGTCCAGAATGATAAGTTTGGGTTCGTGCATCACCGTGCTGATGAACTGCACCTTTTGCGCCATCCCTTTGCTGAGGTCTTCCACCTTTTTATCCCACCAATCGGTTACCTGAAATTTCTTCAGCCACTCCTTACTTTTTTCAAGTGCTTTCGCGCGGCTCATGCCTTTCAATTGCGCGAGGTACAAGAGCTGGTCACCAATCTTTAACTTCTTATAAAGTCCGCGTTCTTCCGGCAGATAGCCAATCACGCCCACGTGCTTTTCCTGGAGCGGTTCACCAAAGAGCGTGATATCGCCCGCATCGCGGTTGATAATTTGATTGATGATCCGGATGAGGGTTGTTTTTCCTGCCCCGTTGGGGCCGAGCAAGCCATAAATGCTTTTTTCCGGAATGGTAATGCTTACGTTGTCAAGCGCCACGTGATTGGTGTACCGCTTGGTCACATTTTTTACGGAGAGTGCTTCCACAGGTTTATATTTTGAAACTATCGATTAGTGTCAAAATATAGGAAGTAATTACAGCTTTTGGAGAGCTTACTGTTTTTCGCGGAAAACGATGTTGCCCAGCGACACATCGAGGTCGAAGGTGAGGGCCTTTTTCGGGTTTTTTGCGTAGGCCTCGTTAGCGTACGTGTTCGGGGCGGTTTCCTTCAGGTCCTCTGTCAGCTCGATGCTGCAAAGCCATGAATCCTTAACTTTTACCATTACCGGTACAGAGTCATCGGAAGGAAGCACGATAACCAGGTTACCCGCACCCACGCTGCCTTTAATATGGTTCGCAACTTCCGGAGGAGTACTCAAATCAAGCATCACGTTTCCAAAGCCAACATTCGCCACAACATATTTTGTGCGCGCCAGGCTTAAATTTTTTGCATTTACAGAACCGAGATCAACCCGTACAGAAAATGTATCCATCTGTACAAGGTTCTCCAGGCCGGAGTGGTAGCCGATATTCACATCTGCGCTGCCGGTATTGATTTTAAGAGTCTTGATTGCCAATCCGGAAAGATCAACATTGGCATTACCCACGCCATAATTGAGTTCCAGCGCATAAGGCTTGGCTTCCGTGAGGTACATCTTCCAGAATTTCTCCTGTTCGGGCTTTTCGGACCCGAATACGCGGGATGATACCGTTTGACTGAAGCTTTCTGATTCGTTTTCTTCCAGCGAAAGCGTGACTTCGCAAACTTTGCCGTTGATCTCTTTTACAAACTGGTGAGAATAGTTCTTTTCAGTCTGATTACTGAAAACGCTTAGAATTTCGGGGTTGTGGCTCGGCTTGATGAAGCAGGTGCCGCTGTTAGCCTGCAATTTGAGCTTGATTTTGCTGCAGGACGGGGCATCGTCAACAGAGAATTGCTTCTTGATCTGCCCGTAGGACATCCCCGCTACCGCTATTGCCAAAACCGTAAGTCCTAGAAACTTCTTCTGCATGCTGAATACTTACGAAGTGCAACCTGTGAGGTTGCGAAGTGTAAGAATTATTAAAAAATCGTTAAAAAATACCCCAATAGAGGGTACAAACGATTGAAATGCAGTAAGGTTGCAGAACTAGTTAAAAAATTCCTTCATCCGCTCGAAGAAGCCTTTGTCGCTTGCATCGGGCTTAGGCTCGAAATTCGGTGAATTTCGCAGGCTCTCAAGCTTGGTTTTTTCTTCCGGTGTGAGCTTTTTGGGTGTCCAGACGTTCACGTAAACCAACTGATCCCCGGTTTCATAGCCATTGATGTCCTTGATCCCTTTTCCGCGCAAGCGAAGGATTTTACCGCTTTGCGTCCCCGGCTCTATTTTAATTTTTACTCGGCCACCAATGGACGGCACCTCCACGCTTGTTCCCAGTGCAGCATCAACGAAGTTCACATACAAGTCGTACACCACATTGTTTCCTTCGCGCTTCAGCTGAGTGTCTTCCTGTTCTTCAATGAGGATAAGCAGGTCGCCCGGGATGCCACCACCCGGTGCATCGTTACCCTTACCCGACATGCTGAGTTGCATGCCATCGGCAACGCCAGCCGGAATTTTAATAGAGATAACTTCTTCTTTTGAAACAAGACCGGAGCTATCGACACCGCTTGGTTTTTTATCAATGATTTGCCCGGCACCATTACACGCAGGACATGTAGAGGTAGACACCATCTGTCCGAGCATTGTGTTAACAACTTTGCGTGTCTGACCTGTACCGTTACATGTTGTACAATTTTTAAATGTAACACCTTCGGCCTGGGTGAGCCGGTTTACTTTGATTTTCTTTTCGACACCGTTGGCGATTTCTTCGAGCGTAAGCTTCAGCTTGATGCGGAGGTTAGAGCCTTTGCGCTGACGCTTGCGTCCACCGCTACCACCACCGAAGAAACTGTCGAACGGGCTCCCGCCACCACCTCCGAAAATATCTCCGAACTGACTGAAGATATCGTCCATGTTCATGTGCTGGCCGCCACCGTAACCGCCATTTCCGGGACGCGTATGTCCGAAGCGGTCATACTGCGCGCGTTTCTCTTGGTTGCTCAGCACTTCATAGGCTTCAGCAGCTTCCTTGAATTTTTCTTCTGCTTCTTTGTTGCCGGGATTTTTATCCGGATGGAATTGAATAGCTACTTTCCGGTAAGCTTTTTTAATCTCTTCCGGAGTTGCGGTTTTGCTTACACCCAGTATTTCGTAGAAGTCTCTTTTAGCCATGTTCTTATGTGCTCACGTGTTCAGGTGTTGTTGAACACCCGTGGATTAATTTTTAACTACCAACAACGACCTTTGCAAAACGAATTACTTTGTCGTTCAAGAGATATCCGTTTTCAACAACGTCCATCACTTTTCCTTTTTGTGATTCATTTGGTGCGGGAACCTGCGTGATGGCCTCGTGCAGATCGGGATTGAAATCCGTTCCTTTTGCTTCCATCACTTTAATGCCGGCCTGATCTAGAATTTTTTTGAATTTAGTATAGATCAGCAGAAAGCCCTCCATCTCCTTGCTCTCGCTTCCTTTGAATGCTTTCTCCGCACGTTCGAAGTCGTCAATGATCGGCAGAAATGCATTCACCAATTTCTCATTAGCACTTTGAATTAAGTCGAGCTTTTCACGGGCCGTTCTCCGTCTGAAGTTTTCGAACTCTGAATAAAGCCTGAGATATTTATCCTTCGCATCTGCGAGTTCATCCTGTGCTTTTTTCAGATCGTTGGATCCGGCAGCCTCGGCCGACTGACTAGTTTCGGCAGCCGTATTCTCCTGAATCTCATTCTGCAATTCCTGTTCGTTCTGCGGATTATTGTTTTCCATTAGATGTCGATTCGTTAATTAAAGCGCCAATGTCAATAATGTTGCCAGAGCGGGTTTCGCGCCATATTGACATTTTTAGCAGGCTTTTATGGGTTCCTTGGCAGATTTTAGGGTTCTGCGCAGTGATTTCAATGCAGATTTTTCCAGATCAGATCTTTCAGTTCGGAAATGCCCTGATTGGTGACAGCCGAGATGAAAACCACCGGCAACTCAGACGGCACATCCTTTTTCATTTCCGCTTTAAGCTCTGCATCCAGCATATCGGCCTTCGTGATCGCCAGCATCCGTTTCTTATCGAGCAACTCCGGGTTATATTTCTTCAGCTCGTTTAATAAAATTCCGTATTCGGTCTTAATGTCTTTCGAATCGGCCGGGATCATAAACAATAGCAACGAGTTACGTTCGATGTGTCGCAGGAACCGTATCCCCAGACCTTTTCCTTCGGCAGCGCCTTCAATGATTCCCGGAATATCGGCCATCACAAACGACTTATCTTCACGATAACTCACTACACCGAGATTCGGTGTTAACGTAGTAAACGCATAATCAGCGATCTTAGGTTTGGCTGCCGAGACAACCGAAAGCAACGTTGACTTGCCAGCGTTCGGGAAGCCTACCAGGCCAACATCGGCCAGCAGTTTTAATTCGAGAACAACCCAGTGTTCCATGCCGGGCTCTCCGGGTTGCGTATGGGTTGGGGCACGTTGCGTGGAGGTTGCGAAAAATAGATTTCCCCGTCCGCCACGTCCACCGCGGGTAAGAATGTACTCCTGTCCGTCTTCCGTAATCTCGCAAAGCTTCTCGCCAGTTTCCGCATCGCGGGCAACGGTGCCCATCGGTACTTCGAGAATTTCGTCTTTACCGGAAGCGCCTGTGCAGTTTTGTGACTCCCCGGGTTTACCGTTTTCCGCAACTACGTGTTTTCGGTACTTTAAATGAAGCAGTGTCCACAGTTGCGAATTTCCTTTCAGGATAATGTGTCCGCCACGGCCACCATCACCGCCATCCGGGCCGCCTTTCTCCACAAACTTTTCACGGATGAAATGCAGGCATCCTGCGCCTCCCTTTCCGGAACGCGATTGGAATTTTACATGATCGATGAAGTTGGGTGAAGACACGTTAATTTCAGAATTAAGGTTCGCGATTTCAGATTTTGATCGAAACCTGAATCTGAAATCGAAGATTATTTAATTAATGCACAAATACTTTTAAAAATGTCATCGATGTTACCGATGCCCTGAACTGTCTGTAAACGATTTTGTTTTTCGTAATACGGCAATACGTGAACGGTTTTAGTGAAGTATTCGGTGATGCGTTTGTTGAGTTTTTCTTCTTCATCATCCACCCGGTTCTCGATGCTTCTGCGTTTAGCGATGCGAGATCGTACTTCAGCTTCGGTAACATCGAGTGCGATCACGTGATGAATCGCGGTGCCGTTATCTTTCATGAATTTATCAAGCGCTTCAGCCTGCGCAACGGTGCGCGGAAATCCGTCAAACAAAAAGCCTTTTGCATTCGGATTTTTATCGAGCTCTTCCTTGAGCATCGCGATGGTGATTTCATCGGGCACCAGCGAACCGCTGTTCATGATCTCTTTTACACGCTTACCAAGCTCGGTTTCATTCTTGGTGTGCCAGCGAAACAAGTCACCGGTTGAAATATGAACGAAACCATATTGCTTGATCAGCTTTTCGCTTTGTGTTCCTTTGCCTGCGCCCGGAGGGCCGAAGAGTACCAGGTTAATCATGATGCAACGTTTTACGGATAGGTTTAGAGCCTTGGTCTGTTTTAAGAATAGCGAATATAGCGTTTTTGAATTATTTCGTGGTTTCGGGGAGCAGGGCTTTGTAAATATCTTTCAGGTTACGGCCATAGCCATCGTAATCAAGGCCATACCCGAGAACAAACTCGTCATCGATATCGAAGCCTATGTACTTGGGCTGCACGGCATGCGCACGGGCGGGGGCTTTCCTAACAAGCGTTACAATCTCAACGGACTTCACACCCAGCGTACCGAACTCATTGATCACCTTGCTTAACGTTAGGCCGGTATCCATGATGTCTTCAATGATGATAATATCCTGATTGAATAAACTTTCATTTAAACCAATGAGTGTATTCAATTGACCACTGCTTTGCGTACCCTGGTAAGAAGCATGTTTTACAAACGATACACGGCAATCAACCTTTAGCTCCCGAATCAGGTCGGCAGCAAAAATGAATGACCCGTTGAGTATCGGTAATAAAAGAGGTTTTTTTTGCTGATAATCTTCATTAAGCTGCGCACCAAGCTCCTTAATCTTTTCATTGATTTTAGCGGCAGTAATAAACTTTTTAAACTCTAAATCCTTGATTTTCATGTCGCACCTTGTCTCCAAAGGCGCAAAAATAGCAGAATATTGTTAGATAGTTTTTTTAGAGCACAACCAACGTTTGCAGACAGCAATTATTACAACTCCTGCATGAACTTCCGGTATAATGCAATCATCGACTTAATGTCGTCTTTATGAACTTTCTCATTCAGTGAATGTGGACTTTGTTCAGGTGCTCCGACAAAACACCAGTCGAACGGATAGGGAGATGTTTGCAATTCGCGGCCATCACTTGAACCCATGCCTTCAACTTCAAGCTGAAATGGAATTTTACTTTTGGCTGCGATGCTGATCAGGCGCTCGACAAACTTCTTCCGCGGAATGTTCCGGTCGCGCATGGAGATTGCTGCACCTTTGCCGGGTTCAACGCCATCGGTAACCCAGGTGATGTCGGAGATCAGTGCCTGTTTCACCTTCCACTTTTCATAGATGTACTTCGCGAGATACGGAACTGAACCGCCACCGTGTTCTTCCCATGTGCTGAACACGATCAAACCATCTTTCAATGTTTCTGCAACTTGCAAGGCATTATAAATCCCTAACCGGTTGTCGAGATAAGGTGTTTCAATGTATTCTTTGCTTTCGCGGAAATTGATTTTATACGTTAATGAAGTTCCGCGATCGATGGTGCGACCGAAGCGGTAGAACGCATGATTTTCTTTATCGTATTCGAGCTCGCATTCGATCGGCCCTTTCGAATCTTTGCCAACCAGTTTAGTGCCGGCTTCCGCATCCGGACTGCCGATTGGCAGCAGTTGATTAAAATATCGTACCGTAAACCCGATGCTATCCATGTGCGCGAAAATCGCTGTGCGGGGTTTGCCAAATTTTAAAATGATACAGTCCTGAAATTCATCACCGTGGATGACGGTGGGTTTTACCTTCCAGTTCTTTTTTTCTTTTGCGATATAGTTGAGTAAGAATTCTTTTAATGGCGCTTCCTCGCCTGAGGGGGCATGTATTTCGCAAAGTTGTTTAAGTAGTTTCATCGTGTAAAGATGCGTCATTTAACCCGAAAAAATTCAGGGAGACTTTATCTTTGGGTGCTACACACCGATTAGGCGTTAGCGGGTAAGCAGGAAGGTTTTTTACTTCAACAACTTTATCTAAATTATCAAGAACAAAAATTTGCCGTCATGATTACTGTACTGAACCGCCAGAATTCTGTTGCCAACCAGTTTTTATTGGAGCTGCGCGACAAAAGCATTCAGCAAAACCGGGCGCGGTTCAGGAATAACATCGAACGGCTGGGCGAATTGATGGCCTACGAGATTTCCAGGAAATTTCAATACAACCAGGTGAAGGTTCAAACACCCCTCGGAACATCCACGGTAAATATTTCAACTGACAACCCCGTACTCATTACTGTATTGCGTGCGGGTTTGCCTTACTTCATCGGGTTTCAGCATATTTTTGGTGAGGCTGATTGCGGATTTATTGGAGCATACCGGAAAGAAAGTGATGCTGATCTTACAATAAATCTCGATTACCTGGCGACTCCCTCACTAGAAGGACGAAAGTTGATTATAATTGATCCGATGCTCGCCACTGGCCAATCGGTTATTAAATCCGTTAATGCGTTACTGAAACACGGAACGCCAAAACACGTACACATTGCTGCGCTGGTTGCCGCACCAGAAGGAGTTGAATTGCTCGAAAAGAAGCTATCCGTTTCGCATGACTTGTGGACGTGGGCGCTCGATGAAAAACTCAACGAGTTATTCTATATCGTTCCGGGTTTAGGTGATGCAGGTGATTTGAGTTTTGGTGAGAAATTATAACGCGTGAAAGCCGAAGGTTAATGACGGAGGAAATTCTAAAAGCAGTACCTATTTTTTTTCTGACGATGCTGAAGGTCATCTTCGGACCTACGCTTGGCTATGCCGCACGCCTCCACATTATCACAACCATCCTGGTAACGTTTAGCGGAATGATGACGAGTGTGTTGTTGTTTACTTTTTTCGGAACATGGCTGCGTGAGAAAATTCTGCATCGCTTTGAAAAGAAAAATCAGAAGAAGTTTACCCCTAAAAAGCGCAAAATTGTTACCCTGTGGAAAAAATATGGTCTTACGGGAGTTGCCGTGCTCACGCCTTTGTTGTTAACACCCATTGGCGGAACAATCGTGGCGGTAAGCTTTGGAAGCCCGAAGCGGAAAATAATTCTCTACATGCTGATCAGTGCGGCCATCTTTGCCGTGGGCATGACCTACGCCATTTATGAGTTTGGCGATTTCGTCATGCCCTGGCTGAAAGAATGGTTTGGTGTGGGTGAATAGTTACTACTGATTAAAGTAAGATTTGATTTTTTCAACGTCTACATCTGTTGTCAAAATAACCTCGGGTTTTCGATCGACCTCCAGAAATATCAACACCCAGGGTGAATTTTGTTTCTCAAGATCAAAATTCCACTCACGAATTATGTTGCGATACCGCACGAAACGTTTTTCTGATGTTACATTTTTAACCCCAAGCGAATCGAGCAGGTGAGCAGCTTCACTTTGATAAAAGCTCGCATCATCAAAAATGGTTGAAAGTTCGTCTTCGCTATATTCTTTTTCCATCTCACTGATCTGTTTGTCGCTGGGTTGTACAATCAGCGCCAGCGAACCGGATAATTCCTGAACTGCGGTATCGGTAATTTCATCAACCAAATATCCATCGATTGTTGGCATTTCGGGAACATCGCCTTGCGGACGCTGTCCGATTTTGTCGCGGTTATTTTTTATCAGATCAGAAATTCGCTGCACGGCTTTAGACAGGCCCTCGAAATATTTTGCCTTTCTGAAATCAGGAGCCATGTCGTCCCGAATGATTTCTGCTGCGATTTCATCTTGAATGATATTTTCTAATCCAATTCCGACTTCAATTCTCATTTGATGATCCTCAACAACAACAGTTATCAAAACTCCATCATCGAAATCTTTACGGCCAAGCCCAATGCCATTTGCTAGCCGCAAGGAGTATTGTTCAATGGGTTCATCATGCAACGTTTTTATGATGACGATCCCGATCTGCGAACCCGTACTATCTTCCAGACTTTTAATTTGTTTAGCGAGGTCATCGGATTGCCGCTGTGTGAGTACCTGAACAGAATCGCGAATAAAAACAGAAGCTTTACGGTTTTCTCTTGTTCCGCACGCTACTGCAATAATCAGGAATATGAAAAGGAGAGGTGTGAGGTTAATTTTCATATCAGGAAGATACTAATCTTATTTTTCAGACATTAGCGCGGCATTGACAATTTCATCAAGCAGACCACCGGATTGCCGGTCGCAGGTTAACTCCCAGAACATGATGCCATCCAAATGATTGTCGATCGCGTATTTTGTTTTCAATGCAATCGAATGCTTGTCGTCATACGTGAAGTACAGTTTTTTTTCCGCATTGTATTGATAAGGCGCTTTCGCGACATCATCCCAGTAATAGGCAAAACCTTTTTTAGGATTGATTTCCGTGTCTAGATTTTTATAGTCGACACCGCGTTTAAATTTTCCGGATTGATATAAGCCATGATTGGTTGCTGAGACATTTTCCCACATGCGGCCATAGAATGCAGCCCCGATAACAAGTTTGGTTGAGGGAACACCAAGTTTAATCAACTGCTGAACAGCATTATCGGTCGACTCGTGTTGCTGCGGAGTAGAATACAATGCCGTGTGATGACCGGTTTCAGTAGAAAAGCCATGTACAAGATCGTACGTCATCAGGTTTACGCGGTCGAGTAACGGCATGATCGCTTTCCAGTCAACCGATTCGTCAATAAACTTTTGAAATCCTCCTGCTGCAAAGCTGATCTCGTATGACGAGCCGAGCGTGTTCCGAAGCGTAGTGATCAGCTCGGTAAAGTTGGCTTTGTCTTCTGTTTTGAATGCATGACCCGGATATCCCTGAATGGAAGGGTATTCCCAATCCAGATCGATGCCATCGCTTTTGAAATATTCGTTTACCTTAAGAACTGATTGTGCGAATTCGGTTCGCGCTTGCGCGGATGAAAACACATCCGAACATGAAGCGCATCCACCCCAGCCGCCCAGCGACAGGATAATTTTAAGCGAAGGATTTTTCTGTTTTAACGCTACGAGCCTTTGAATGGTAGTGGAGTCACGCTTACTTCCGACCACAAAAACATTTCCTTTCAGATGACCGAACGAAAAAATGATGTGCGTGAGTTTTTCTGCTGCGATGTGCTCAACCTGTTCCGGTCCGCCTGAATAGTATGCAATAACGTTCAGTCGTTTCTGCGCAGATGCAGTGTAAAAAGAAACTACCAGTACTACGAATGCGAAAAGCCTCATTCTAGTCGGTAAGGATTTCTATCCCGGAAACTTTTTGCGGAACCCACACTGCCATCTCGCCTTTTCCACGATGCGCCCATGAATAGTATGGAATTGCGGTAATGGTTTGTGCTTTCGTGGTGACGGTATTTTTATCCGGATCGACAATCACCGCAAGCCCATTTCCCTGTAGCGTCATCACGCCATTCAGCAAGGTTGATTGATACGTGGGAGTGAATGATGTGTTTTCCGGAACAATTAAATTGCTCGCAGTTCCGGAATTGTCGGGGGATTCAAAACAATAAATAAGCGGCCCAAACTGCAGCGCAACTTTACCTTTATTGTTGACCACCTTTTCGTTCGAAATAATTTTTTCAACGGTCATCGGTAATGTAAGTCGAACCTGGTCGCCCTTCTTCCAGGTTTTGGTGATTACTGCGTAGCCGTTTTCCATGGTGTATTCGGTTGGCTTACCGTTAATATTGATCACAATTTTTTTGGTTGTCGTATCTTCGAATGCATACAAATCAGAAGGCATTGCCTGGCCTTGCGCCCAACCCGGAATTCGGATGCGTATGGTAAAAGCCGTTGCGGAAGCTGGATCAACGGTAAATAGCAGATTACCTTCCCACGGATAGTTGTTCTGCTGCGTGATGGTGACTTTTTTGGAGTTGAGTGTGATGGTGCTTGTACTGGTTGCAAACAGGTTGATGTATACGTTATTTTCTTTCAGTGCGTACATGTATCCCGGAATAGAAGGAATCAACCGCGTAACGTTAGTCGGGCAGCATGAGCATGTGAACCAGCCCGCACGTTCGGCTTCCATGTCGCCATGTTTGAAATGCCGTTTGATCTCCATTGCGTTTGTGTAGAAGAACGATTTACCATCCATGCCCACACCGGAAAGTAATCCATTGTACAGCGACTTCTCCAGGATGTCGATGTATTTCGATTCACCGTGCAACTGGAACATGCGCTGGTTCCAGTACACATTCGCGATCGCGGCACATGTTTCGTTGTAGGCTGTTGCATTTGGGAGCTCGTAGTTTCCGCCAAAGCGTTCACCATCCCCAACCGCGCCAACGCCACCCTGAACATAAATTTTCTTCTGCACTACATTATTCCAGATTTTATCGATGGCGTTTAGAAAATCTTTGTCGTCCGTGAGTGCGGCTACATCAGCCATTGCGGCATACAAATACCCGGCACGTACGGCATGCCCGATGGCTTCGTCCTGCTTCACAACCGGTTTGTGATCCTGCCAGTATGATCCATTTTTGTACGGGTCTTTGCTCAGTGAATCATATTTAAAATGACCGCGCTCTTCGATGAAGAATTTCGCTGTGTTTAAATACTCGGCCTTACCGGTAATCCGGTAGAGCTTTACCAGGCCCATCTCCACTACTTCATGGCCGGGGGCGACATGTTTTTTATCCGGCCCGAAGACGGAGCAAACGAGGTCGGCATTTTTTAATGCAATGTTTAACAGGTTCGTTTTGCCAGTGGCGAGGTAATGAGCGGCAGCAGCTTCGTACAAATGGCCGGCATTATAAAGTTCGTGACTATGTTCCCGTTCTTTCTCCCAGCGTTCTTTGCCCAGCCAGGGATGAACATTCTGCGGGTTGATGGTTCGTGCGGTATAGAGGTAGCCGTCAGGTTCCTGCGCGCTGCCGATGATCTGAATCAGAGAGTCGATGTACAGCTCAAGCTTTTTGTCGGGAATCAGGCTCAGTGAAAACGAAGCGCCTTCGATTGTTTTGTAAATATCTGTGTCATCGAACGGATACACGGTACAGAACTTTCCGCTTCGCGCGGCAGCCATTTCAAAGTTTTTGATGCGGCCGGTAGTCTTGCACCGTTCGAATGATGCAGGAATGGTAACAGTGTGGTTGGTTTGAATCCGCGGCAGCCAGAATTTATCGGTGAGCTTCACATTTGTGAATGGAACAGGCGTGATTGGGTAGTCTTTTTTCTGAGCGAAGACCGATAGTGAAATGAATAACAATAGAAGTGGTGACACTAATTTTTTCATGCGATGTTTCAGGGTTTAATGGCTACTTACCAAAAATTTCAAGCGGATTATACTCGGTAACGGAATAACCATTGCCCGTAAAGGAAATATAGTAATGATGAAATGTATCGCGTGTTGTTAACATCCCATCGTTATCACGATCTTCCAAGGTTCTGAAATACCAGCGCATTTCATCTTCAATGAATTCGTAGTCATGGAAATCATGTAACTCTTGCGATATTTTTTTGAAATCACTGCCGTCTAATTTACTGATATAGAGCGCGCGCAAATCCTGTGAGTCATATTCCCGATCTCCATTTGTATCGCGGTCATAGATAAAATAAATCAGGTATCCTGCACCCGTTTTTTTAAAAACTTCTCTGAGAAAACTGACCTGATCAAAATTGGCCTTCATTTCTGTAAGTTTTCTCGTTTGGCCGTCCTTCAGTTTAAAGATCAAATTCACAAAACTTCCATCTACGTAGTCATTGCCTAACGAAAAAGAAATATTCCCTCCGGAGTATGACGATCCGTATTCACTCTTGACGTATCCTCGGTTTGATTCCAACTCAACGAAGCTTACTGCAAATAAAGTGACATCCGTGCTGTCGAACTTTATCGGCAAACTAGCGACCAGTGTTTTTGTAGTATCAGATAATCGGTCATCGACTGTTGCAGTGGTGTCGATGTTAATTCCGGGGTTAATCGTAGGTTTTTGATTACATCCGAAAAAGACAAAAAACAAGATTACGGGGGCGAGTACAAACTTCATAACAGGTTGCGATGACGTTTATAAAGATAAACATTATCACTTCACCTCCTCATCGGGCAATACTTCAATGTCGCGGATGAGAACTTTTTTAGAAATAGCCTGGCCGGTTTTGGTAGCAGCTAATCCGCCTAACGCGGTTTCTTTATAGCGTGTTTCCATGCTGGCGCCAATCTCGCCCATGGCTTCAATCACTTCATCAACCGGAATCACGCTGCTAACATTTGCTAACCCGATCTGTGCGGAACTGTTCGCAATCGCGGCAGCACTTGCATTACGCACCACACAGGGAACTTCCACCAATCCTGCGACCGGGTCGCACACCAATCCGAGCATGCACTGAACGGTTATCGCCACGGCATTAAAAATCTGATCGGTGTTGCCATCCATGCAATACACAATGGCGCCCGAACCCATCGCTGCTGCCGTGCCGGTTTCTGCCTGGCAGCCACCTACTGCGCCCGCGATGCTTGCCTTCTGTTCCATGATCAGGGCAATGCCTGCTGCGAGCAACATGGCTTCAAGAATTTTTTGATCGTCTACGTGATGGATTTCCTGTAACGTATACAGAACTCCGGGCATGATGCCACTGGCACCGGCCGTTGGTGCAGCCACGATACGACCCATGCACGAGTTAACTTCTTTCGCGGCAAGGGCGCGTGAGATAAGGTTTTGAAATTCTTTTGAGAGAACGGGAGTCGGGTAGTTATACACTTTCTTGGCTCCGTTGTTAATCATACCTGAGCGTGAGGTCATGTCTTCGGTGAGCCCGGTTTGCACTGCATCTTTCATTACCTCCCAGGCGCGCGAAAGTCCGTCCCAGATTTCTTTTTCGGTGCGGTTCTTTTGGGTGCATTCGTATTCCACCACTACCTGCACGAGCGACATCTTTTTATCGATGCTGTACTGTTTCCATGACGCGAATGAATCGAAAAGGAAGGCCATAAGATTTTTGCTATTCAATTGTCAGTATGAACTAATGCCCCGTTATCTTAGGGAATTCTTCTCCCCAAAAAACTAGGTTCAGAATGACGTAGTTCATCAAAATTACACTATTTCAAACGATTGAAACAAAACTTTAGTTCAGGCCGGCCAGGTCAAGAATTTTTTGAACCGTCACGATGCTCACCATAATCAGAAACACAACCGTTACCGCCCGGGACGACATCTTCTGACTGATGATCACACCTAACGGGGAGCCGATCAAAACACCAATAGCCAACGGTAACACCAGCGGAAAAATGATCAGGCCCTGGCTCCCGGCAACCGAAAGGGTGTCACCAAAAAACATATTGTATGTGGTAAGCCAGAGTGCGATTAAAAAGATCACACCAAACGAAATCGACTTCGCTTTTTTGATGTCTACTTTCTGCCAAAGATTTAGTAACGGAATTAAAACCGTGCCGCCCCCGAGCCCGGTGAAGCCGGCAAGCGTACCGCCAAATACTCCCGTGAGTGTTAGTTTGATCGGTGTAACGTGCTCATCCTGTACGTTTGATAATTTCAGCTTGCGGAACGTTTGCAGAATGATGATCATCATGAAACCGATGATGATGGAATTAAAAACGGTTTTGGAATAGAAACTGCTTCCCACAATCCATTCAAAAACGAGAAAGGAAAAGATCACTGCAAACACGCCAACCCAAAGCGTTTCTTTCCAGAAGAACATTTTCTGACGCATGGTGGTGATAACGTTCGCGAATGACGATACCAGCGTGGCAAAAATTGTATTGGCAATGATTACGCTTACGATTTGTGAATCGGGTACCCCGTACGGTACAAGCATAATCGGTATAACGCCCAGCATCACTATGCCCGTACCCAAACCGGTTAGTCCGGCAATCAGGCCACCGATAACTCCTGCCAGTACATACAACAGATTTAACAGCATTATTTTTTTGAAAGCGGTAAATTACCCAAAAATCCTCCAATGAAATATTTGTTCGCATTCGCCTTACTTGTGCTTGCATCTCAGGTACGTGCTCAATCTTCCGATGAAACAACTATCCGTGCCATTTACGATGAAGCACTCGCGCGCGGCAAGTCGTATGAAATGCTGGAATATCTTACCACAAAGATCGGCTCACGGTTAAGCGGTTCACCGGGAGCGGCTGCATCGGTGGAGTGGACGCGACACATCATGCAAAACTTCGACTTCGATTCGGTATGGCTTCAGCCGGTGATGGTTCCGCATTGGGAGCGCGGACAACAGGAAGTTGGGCGTGTGTTGAATTCAAAGAAGATGGGAACGGTTGATCTCAACGTATGTGCGTTGGGAAATTCCATCGGCACAGGTCCCGAAGGAATAACCGGAAGTGTTGTAGAAGTAAAAAATTTCGATGACCTGAAACGGTTGGGTGAAAAGAACATCAAAGGCAAGATTGTATTCTTTAATCGTCCGATGGATCCCACCCAGATTCAAACCTTCACCGCGTATGGAGGAGCCGTTAATCAGCGCGGGGGAGGGGCAAGCGAAGCAGCCAAGTATGGAGCGGTTGGCGTAATTGTCCGTTCGATGGGCATTAACCCGGAAGACTATCCGCATACCGGTTCGTTAGGCTATGCACCGAACGTACCGAAAATTCCCGCGATTGCAGTAAGCACCAAACACGCTGACTTGCTAAGCAACTTATTAAAGAATGATGCCGGACTTCAATTCTATTTTGAAACACATTGCCAGATTTTTCCGGATGCACCTTCGTTTAACGTTGTCGGACAAATTAACGGTTCGGAATACAAAGACGAGATCATTGTCGTTGGCGGACATCTTGATTCGTGGGATCTCGCGCAGGGCGCACATGACGATGGCACTGGTTGCGTTCAGTCGATCGAGGTGTTGAGAATATTCAAAGCCATGGGTTACAAGCCCAAGCGCACCATTCGCGCTGTAATGTTTATGAATGAAGAAAACGGGTTGCGGGGCGGTACGGAATACGCTGCTCAGTCGGCCTCGAAAAAAGAAAATCACATTGCTGCCGTAGAGTCCGACCGGGGCGGGTTTACACCACGCGGATTTACACTCAGCGGCACCGATGCTGCAAAAGCTAAAATCAGAAGCTGGAAAAATTTGTTTGAATCGTACGGATTAACCGATTTTGGCCAGGAGGGAGGCGGTGCAGACATCAGTCCGCTGGCTCCGCAAGGCACGACCCTGATCGGCTTTCTGCCTGATTCTCAACGCTATTTCAGTTATCACCACACTCCGGAGGATACGTTCGACAAAGTCGACAAGCGCGAACTGGAACTGGGTGCTGCTTCGATGGCCGCGATGATTTATTTGATTGATATACATGGCCTGAAATAATAAAGCTCACGCTGCAGCGTTTTAATGATTGAACTTAAACACCAATCGTATGGAACAGGCAGTAAGAAACGTGAGGAAAGGAAGCCATGTGATCAACAAAATCCGGAGAATTTCCGGGATGATGGATGCGCGTGAATACTGGAACTTTATAGCCGGAACGGCGGTGATTACGTTGAGCGTAATCGGAGTACTGTGCTACCTGTTTGTGTAGCGTTTAGTATTCTACTTCGCCAATAAACTCTCCCTGCTCAAGGATATAGATCATCTTATCAGGATCCTGATCGTTGAGCCGTAATATCCCTTTGATTTCAATGGGCTTGTCGTGGAATGTTAACGGTTGTTTCATCGTAACCTGCACGACAGATTCAGGTCCGCCCACTCCGCAAAAAAAACATGCATTAATCGGCATGGACGAGAACATAAAGTTTGCGCCTTTGGAACCTGTATCGAACGGAATCATGTAGCCAGGCAGCGTAACCTGTTTTCCATTGAGTGATTTTGCAGCGGCACTGAAAACCGGCTTATCGTATTCACCCAGCTTGTCTTTTTTCTTTTCAAACTTGATGTCGTAAAGCTTAGGCCACACCAGCGATGGGAAGCCGGTATATTTATTTTGGGCTGCGCTCGATAGAGCGCAACCCATGAAAATCAATGCTGCAAAAAGTTTTCTCATTAAGCTTCTACACTTTCTTTCTTCGCGTACTCTTCAATTGGCAGACAGCTGCACACAAGATTTCTGTCGCCATAAGCATTATCAATCCGGCTAACCGAAGGCCAGAACTTCGCATCTTTTACAAACGAAAGCGGGTAAGCTGCTTTCTGTCTTCCGTACGGACGATCCCAAACATCGGCCGTAATTACGGCAGCCGTGTGCGGAGCGTTTTTCAACACGTTGTTCTCCTTGTCCGCTTTACCTTCTTCCACTTCGCGAATCTCATTTCTGATTTCAATCAGCGCATCGCAGAAACGATCAAGTTCTTCTTTCGGTTCGCTCTCGGTTGGCTCGATCATTAATGTGCCGGCTACCGGGAACGATACGGTTGGCGCATGGAATCCATAATCCATCAAACGCTTCGCAATATCTTCAACTTCGATGCCAGACTTTTTAAAGTCACGGCAATCCACGATCATTTCGTGTGCACAACGTCCGTGTGTTCCGGTGTACAGAATTTTATAACTGCCGCTCAAACGCTCTTTAATATAGTTCGCGTTGAGGATCGCCATCTTCGTAGCATTGGTAAGGCCTTCACCACCCATCATCGCAATGTATGCGTATGAAATCGCCAGGATGCTGGCACTTCCCCAGGGAGCTGCGGATACTGCATGAATAGCTTTTTCACCACCGGTTTTAACAACAGCGTGTCCCGGAAGGAAAGGCTTCAGTTTATCATTCACGCAAATTGGTCCCATGCCGGGGCCACCACCACCGTGCGGAATGCAGAATGTTTTGTGAAGATTCAGGTGACACACATCGGCACCAATATTCGCAGGCGAAGTAAGGCCCACTTGTGCGTTCATGTTTGCCCCATCCATGTATACCAGACCACCATGCTTGTGAATGGTGTCGCAGATTTCAATAATCGACTCTTCAAATACTCCGTGTGTTGACGGATACGTCACCATCAGGCACGACAGCTTGTCTTTATACTGTTCTGCTTTTGCTTTGAGATCGGCAACGTCAATTTTTCCTTCCTCATCTGACTTTACAATTACCACGTCCATGGCAGCCATTACTGCACTGGCAGGATTGGTACCGTGGGCGGATGCCGGGATAAGCGCAACATTGCGGTGGTGATCGTTGCGGTTGGCATGATACGCACGGATTACCATCAGGCCGGCATACTCGCCTTGTGCACCGCTGTTAGGCTGCAATGAAACTCCTGTGAAGCCGGTAATTTCGGCGAGCCATGCTTCAAGATTTTTAGTGATCTCCGCATAGCCCTGTGCCTGGTCAGCCGGAACAAATGGGTGAATGCTGCCCAGTTCAGGCCACGTAACCGGAATCATTTCGGTTGTTGAGTTGAGCTTCATGGTACAGGATCCCAGGGAAATCATGGAGTGTACCATTGAAAGGTCTTTGTTCTCGAGTTTCTTGATGTAGCGCAACATCTCGTGTTCAGAGTGATGCGAGCTGAATACGGGATGCGTCATGAAGGCAGACGTTCTGACCAGCGCTGATGGCCAACTAACAGTCTCATTTGCTTTCGCAGTCTTGGCGCTGAAGATATTCAGAATCGTTTGTACATCTTCCTGTGAAGTCGTCTCATCAAGGGAGATACCGATGTGGTTGTCATTGAAGTAGCGGAAATTCACACCGTGCTCAAGTGCTTTCTTTTGGATCGCATTCTTGTCGCTTACGGCAACTTTCAATGTATCGAAGTAATGTTCGTTTACCTGTTTGAACCCAGCAGCCGTTAAGCCGCTCTCCAGCGTTTTTGCAAGACCATGAACGCGGCCCGCAATCTTTTTCAAACCGGTTGAGCCGTGATACACACCATACATGCCTGCCATTACGGCCAGCAACACCTGCGCGGTACAGATATTTGAAGTCGCTTTCTCTCTGCGAATGTGCTGCTCACGTGTTTGCAGCGCCATGCGATAGCCCGGATTTCCCTGTGCATCAATCGATGCACCGATAATTCTTCCCGGCATCTGGCGTTTGAAGTCATCTTTCGTAGCGAAGAATGCAGAGTGCGGACCACCAAATCCCATCGGCACACCGAAACGCTGGCTTGAGCCCACTACGATATCGGCATCCATCTCACCGGGTGATTTTAATAACGTTAACGCCAGCAAATCAGAGGCAACGGCAACGAATACATCGTTTTCATGCGCAGCCTGAATGAATGCTGTATGATCTTTAATCGCTCCGTTGCTGTCGGGATACTGAATAAACACCGCGAACAGGTTCGGATCAGTGATATCGAGCTTGCTGATGTCGTCAACAACCAGTTCAACACCGATTGGTGCTGAACGTGTTTTTAATACGTCAATGGTTTGTGGAAATACATTCTGATCAACAAAGAACTTATGCGCATTCTTTTTCGATGCTTTCCGCGATGCGTACAGCAGGTGCATGGCTTCCGCGGCAGCGGTACCTTCGTCAAGCAACGATGCGTTGGCAATCTGCATCCCGGTCAGATCGATTACCATCGTCTGGTAATTGATCAGTGCTTCCAAACGGCCTTGCGCGATCTCAGCCTGGTAGGGAGTGTAGGCAGTGTACCAACCCGGGTTTTCCAGAATGTTTCTCAGGATAACACCCGGTGTGATGTTGGGATAGTAACCCATCCCGATGTATGATTTGTTGATCTTATTTTTAGAGGCGAGCGCCTTGAATTCTTTCAGAAACTGAAACTCGGTTTGTGCAGCCGGAAGGTTCAATGGTTTCTTCAGGCGGATGTTAGCTGGAACAGTCTGGCTGATGAGCTCATCTACCGAGCTTGCCTTAACAACGGCCAGCATTTCGCTTACTTGTTTTGCGTCCGGAGCATTGTGACGGGATTCGAACTTTTCCTGGTACTGGGAATCGATTTTCATATCAAAAACAGTGGTTTTTATCGTAGTGGATTAAAAAATCAGGCACAAAGGTACAGGAGTAAAAACACAATTAACAGGCGGCCGGTAAAATCGGTGGATATTCTTACCACTCCCGTAAAAATGCGTTCGCCCCTCATGTTTTGACCGCTGAAATGTGAAAAATCTGGTGATATTTGACCTGTAACAAAAACCTTTACGCATGAAGTTCAAAATACTGTTAGTGTGGGCCTTGCTGCTAACCTTCGTGGTTAACGCCCAGAATCCGGATGCCAAAAAATACGGCACCCAGATTACAGCAGATCAATTAAAAGAATACCTCTCGATTATAGCTTCTGATGCGCTGGAAGGCCGTGAAACCGGTACCCGCGGACAGAAAATGGCAGCAGCCTTTATTGCGGCTCACTTCCAGGAACTGGGTTTCAAAGCTCCTGTTAATGGCAGCTACTACCAGCCCGTGGAATTGTATTCAAGTGTTACCGGTGAAGCCTACCTGAAAGTGGGACAAACCAAGCTTGAGAACTTTTCCGGTATTGTTTACTCAGGTACAGGCGATTCAGGTGGTGAAATTTCTGTTCCCGTTGTATTTGCGGGTTATGGTACCGAAGCCGAGTTCAATCAGGTTGATGTAAAAGATAAAGCCGTTGTGGTGCTTGCGAAAGAAATGCGCATGCGCGGTAACCCGGCTGTAAAAATGGCAACCGACAAAGGTGCCAAGCTGATTATTCTTTGCGCGCACGAAACACTGGCAGAATTTGATAATCTGGCTGGTCAATTTAAGAACTTCATGAGCGGTGGCCGCTTAAGCCTTACCAAGCCTCAGGCTGGAAATAGTACGGTTACCATGCTCGTTTCCCCAGTAACGGTTGAGAAAATCTTTAATACAACGTTGAAGAAACTTCAGGAAGCTACAACAGCGGATGCGAAGAAAATGCCATTGAAGAAATTTAAAGGCGCAAACGTTCAATACAAGGTAACATCAGAAGTTAAAATTACTTACTCGGATAATGTGTTAGGCTACCTGGAAGGAACTGATAAGAAAGATGAGCTGGTTGTGGTTACCGCCCACTATGACCACATCGGTAAGATGAAGAGTGGAACAGGCGACCTGATCAACAATGGCGCTGACGATGATGGGTCCGGAACAGTTTCGGTTCTGGCGATCGCAAAAGCATTTGCACAAGCTAAGAAAGAAGGTAAAGGTCCTCGCAGAAGCATCCTGTTCATGACCGTAACCGGTGAAGAAAAAGGTTTGCTTGGTTCCGAATACTACTCTGAGCACCCTGTGTTCCCGTTGGCGAGTACAGTTGTTGACCTCAACATCGACATGGTTGGCCGCAGAGATCCTCAGCACAAAGACAGCGCTCCATACGTTTATGTAATCGGTTCTGACAAACTTTCTGCCGACCTGCACGAACTCAGCGAACGCGTGAACAAGGAAAACCTGAACATCGGGTTTGACTATACCTACAACGATCAGAATCACCCTGATCGCCTGTACTACCGCTCCGACCACTGGAACTTTGCGAAGAAGAATATTCCAATCGTTTTCTACTTCGATGGTATCCACGAAGATTACCACAAGCCAAGTGATGAAGTGAGCAAAATTGAATTCGACCTGATCGAAAAACGTGCCCAGACTGTATTCTACACAGCATGGGAAATCGCTAACCGCGATAACCGTTTGAAGGTAGATGAAGAAAAGAAGATTAAGGAGTAATTCCTGAAGCTCATAAAAAAAGAAACCCTGGCGATACCGTCAGGGTTTTTTATTGCGTTGCTTGCCGTATCCTAAGATGAAATAGCTTTCAACACATCGTGGCGGGTAATGATGTGAACCTTTTGATTCTCATCGCGCACCAGCACGGCCTTGTTTTCTTTGTTCAGGAAGGATGAAAGCACATCCAGGGTGCTGTCGGGCGCTACAAACTGCATGGGTTTGTCCATCACCTCCGTGATTGACTTGTGCTTCAATTCCGGATCTTCCATGATCTTTTCCAGGAGCATGGATGAGCTTACGCTGCCGACAAAGTGTTCACCTTCCGTTACCGGGATCTGGTCGATACCTTCTTTGTTCATCAATAGAATTGCTTCACTTACTTTCGCTTTATTGGCTACCGTGCACAACGAATCTTTCCCATTGCGGCTTTGAATGATATCACGTGCGGTGGAGGCGAACATCCGGGTTTCGAGGAAACCGTGGTCTTTCATCCAGTTGTCGTTGTAAACTTTGGCGAGGTAACGCGTGCCATGGTCGGGCAGCAGGATTACCATCACATCATCTTTCTTCAAGTTTTCTTTCGCATATTCCAGCGCGCCATGCACAGCCGATCCGCTTGACCAGCCTACGAACATGCCTTCTTCACGCGACAGTCTGCGCGTCATCAGGGCGCCATCTTTGTCTGTTACTTTAATGAACATGTCGATTACGCTGAAGTCAACGTTCTTGGGAAGAATATCTTCTCCGAAACCTTCCGTGAGGTATGGATAGATCTCATTCTCGTCGAAAATGCCGGTCTCTTTGTATTTTTTGAATACCGAGCCATAGGTATCAATACCTACCGTAACAAGTTTTGGATTTTGCTCCTTCAGAAATTTTGCCGTTCCGCACATCGACCCTCCGGTACCCACAGTTGCCACGTAGTGTGTGATCTTTCCTTCTGTCTGTTTCCAGATTTCCGGGCCGGTCGCCAGGTAATGCGCCTTTGCGTTGGAAGGATTGTCGTACTGGTTCGGATAGATAGAATTCGGAATCTCTTTGTTGAGTTTCCGCGCAACAGAATAGTATGACCGTGGATCGTCAGGTGCTACGTTAGTCGGGCACACGATAACTTCTGCTCCAACTGCGCGAAGAATGTTAATCTTCTCCTGCGATTGTTTGTCGGCCATTGTAAAAATGCAACGATACCCTTTTGCGATAGCCGTTAATGCAAGGCCCATCCCGGTGTTTCCGGATGTTCCTTCAATAATTGTTCCGCCAGGTTTAAGAATTCCGGCTGCCTCGGCATCTTCAATCATCTTCAAGGCCATGCGGTCTTTGGTGGAATTGCCGGGATTGAAGTATTCAACCTTGGCAAGCACGGTGCCCTGAATTCCTTTAAAAATCTTGTTCAGTTTTACCATTGGCGTATTTCCAATGGTTTCTACGATGGAGTTGTAATAGTTCATACAGTATGAAAGTGTACAAACTTACGAAAAAGCCGCCAAGCAATTTGAGATCAGGCTGCGCCTGCGAGGAGATAAAGCACCGCCATGCGAACCGCAACTCCATTTTCAACCTGGTCGAGAATGATGGAATGACTTGAATCAGCCGCATCGCTGCTTAATTCCACTCCGCGGTTAATCGGCCCCGGGTGCATCAGCACAATTTCTTTCTTCAGATTGTCGAGCATCTTTTTATTAATGCCGTAGTAAAGCGAGTATTCGCGCAGTGAAGGAAAATATTTTATGTGCTGGCGCTCAAGCTGAATGCGGAGCACGTTGGCCACATCACACCAGTCGAGGGCTTTCTTAACATCATACTCGATCAACACGCCAAGCTGATCGAGAAATTTCGGCAGCAGGGTGGGAGGTGCGCATACCATTACTTTCGCGCCAAGCTTTTGAAGTGCAAAGATGTTCGAAAGCGCAACGCGTGAGTGAAGAATATCTCCGATGATGGCGATCTTCTTGCCGGTAACGCTTCCGAGTTTTTCGCGTATGGAATATGCATCGAGCAACGCCTGAGTCGGGTGTTCGTGTGTTCCGTCTCCGGCATTAACAATATTGGCTTTGATATGTCGCGATAAGAAATGTGGAGCGCCTGCACTGGCGTGTCGCATCACAATCATGTCGACCTTCATGGCCAGAATGTTATTAACCGTATCGAGCAACGTTTCACCCTTCTTGACAGAGCTATTGGAGGCAGAAAAGTTGATTACATCGGCTGATAATCTTTTCTGTGCCAGTTCGAATGAGAGACGCGTGCGGGTTGAGTTCTCAAAAAATACGTTGGCGATCGTTACATCCCGGAGAGATGGTACTTTTTTGATCGGTCGGTTGATAACCTGCTTGAAGTTATCGGCTGTTTCAAAAATAAGTTCTATGTCTTCGCGTGTGATGTCTTTAATTCCCAGCAAATGCTTTTGACTCAGTTTCGACATAGCCTCAATCCTTATTAATCAGCCAGATTTTGTTGTTATTACCTTTTTCTTCCAGTTCCACGAGTACTTTCTGTGAAGCAAGCGTGTTCACAATCTTTCCCACATAATCGGGGGCGATGGGCAGATCGCGGTTATATTTCCTGTCAATCAGTACAAGCAATTCAACTTTCTCCGGGCGACCGAACGAGATCATGGCGTCCAATGCGGCCCGTACCGTGCGACCTGTAAATAATACATCATCTACTAGTACCACATTCTTACCTTCAATCACGAACGGAATTCGTGTTTCAGTTGCTTTCACCGGAATCTCCCTGCGTCTGTAATCATCGCGGTGAAACGTGGTATCAAGCAATCCCAGCGGGATGGATTTCCGGAGAATTTTTTCGAGTTTTTGATGAATGATTTCTGCCAGCAAAACGCCTCTTGGCTGAAGACCGATAATTACGGTTTCTGCGAAATCCTTATGATTTTCAATTAATTGCTGGCAAAGACGGCTTAAGGTGATGTCGAGGAGGTCGGAATCGAGAATTAGTTTCTTCTGCATAAGCCGAACGCAAATATACAGAAATATCGGGTTGTTACTCGACCCGAACGCGGTTCACGAAAAATATGTCTTTGGCTTTTCCGTCAACATACTTCACAGTCTGGTAGCCATACATGTAAAAGATGTTGCCATACCAGTGCCGGATTCTTCCGTCTTTACTTTCAGACCGGATATAGTCGTCAGGGTTTTTCATTTTTACCTTTTGGGTAGCTTCAGAAACCTCTCCGTCCTTCAGGCTAATTTTTTTTATGATCAGCTGAGATTCTTTCTTGTACAAGAAGTAAAGATTATCATTTGTCAGGCAAAAGTCCGTGATCTGATTCAGAGTGGGCATTCGCAAGTCATCCATGTCAATACTATAATCAGCCTGTACGTTGCCGGCAGCATCAAAAAGCAATACCTCCGATTGTACGGTCCTGATCTCCTGTGCATTGTTCATATTGTCACCGTAGTATCGGCTGTCGTTGCTATTGTACATGCCCGAACCGGGATAATAAGGACCGTACATATTCCCGTACGGGTTGTAGCCGTATGGGTTATATCCGTAAGCATATGGATTATAACGCGGTGAATAATTTTCTTTCGTTGGGATGTAGGTTTCTGCCAGCAGAATAAATCCTTTGTCATGTTCCAGGATGCGATGCGGAATAATGTAGTTGGAGAAGTCTGCATCCCCCTGCGATTCCAGTACCTTTTCGGTTTTTGCTTTTACCTTTTCAGCGCGTTTCGGTTTCAGGTGGTCGAGGTAGTGTTGCAACTCTCCCAGGTATGTAAACTTTATTTTTTGATCAGAGAATGGATTCACGGGAACAGCATAGAAACCCGCTGATTGTCGCGAGCCTTGATTTCCCCAAGTCCCCATGATCATGATATCATCCCGCTTCAGACTGCTGCTGATGCCGGTTTGTACCGCGTGATTTTCAATTGCGATGTCATCTTCGATCAGTTGTTTCCCAAACGAGTCAAATGTTTGAAAGACAATCCGGTTATTATCGCGGTCTTCTCGACTAACGAGTATGGTATTAAAGGTTTGATTTTCGTTAACGCGAACGTCTACCAGTTCCGTTCTTTTCTTAAAGAAGCCGGGAATGATCTTAAAGTTTTTGGTTGACGGTATGTAAATAAATACACCCGGCTCTTCGCCAACATCACCACCGAAAATAAAATTGTCTCCGCATTTATTGAAGTGAGTCAGTGTGATCTTCATATCCGTCAGCACTTTTAAACGCTGCTGTTCGAAGTTTGAAAGATCAATGGAAATGACTTCCATATCGCCCTTGATTTCATTCTTGATAAACAAGAAATGAACATATCCGTTCGAATGCTCGTAACCGACCATTTCGCCCTGGTTATCAACTTCCAGTTCAATTGTTTTACGAGGTGCTGTTGTCGAATCGAGCAGGATAAGCTCCCAGATTCTGTTCCGGTCGTTGAACTTGAATTTCTTCCGGAACAAGGCCAGGCCGTCTTCTTTCAGGGGTATTATGGTGAAATCCTCATCATTATGGCGCTGAACAATTTCATACCGTTCAACCTGTTCTACCTGGGCGTGAGCAAGCGTTACCGCGAAAAAGCTGAACAGTAGAATCAGTAGTCTGCGCATATCATTAAAACGGTTTTCAGGATCGGTTATTTTCCTTCGCTTAACGCCAAAATCATATCGAACTCTTCGGGCTTTACCGGTTGTACCGACAAACGCGAAACACGAACCAGCACCATGTCGGCCAGCTTTTTAGTTGCCTTAACACTGGAGAGCGTTACGGGGTTTTTGAGTTTTTTATCGACCCCGAGATCAACCACCAGCCACTCTTTGTCTTTTGGATCAGGATATGCTTCCTTCAATACCTTTGAAATGCCGATCACGGCCTTGTCGTCTCCGCTGTGATAGATGAAGGCGAGATCGCCTTTTTTCATCGCCTTGAGATTATTGCGCGCCTGAAAATTGCGCACACCATCCCAGGTGGTCTTCTTGTCTTTCACCAGGTCGTCCCACGAATAGGTGCCGGGTTCTGTTTTTACGAGCCAGTAATTCATGCAGGTAAATTATAAATTTTTAACGATGAATATAATCCGGTTTTTGTCATCGCCCTTCACCTTTCCCAAGCTCGCAGCCTTTTCTTTTGAAATGTTTCCGCCTTTGCTGAGCTTTTTCAGCAGATCTTTTGAATCGGAAAACGTTAGCGGGTAAGGCTTCAGCATTTCGTATTGCCGGTTGAGGTCGAAACTGTCGTTTGTACCGGCCTGGTAGCCGTTACCGGGAGTGCCTTTCTTTATCTTCACCCGATAGCTAACGTAAACTGCGTGAGATGAATCGTCATACAGTGTTTGCATAAAAGCGGTGTTGATAAACTTGAATTCTGCAGTTGAATCATTTGAAACCTGAACCTGAATTTTTTTCATCCGGGCAGGATTCACTACAAATGCGCCCTGGTCAAGCTTGATGAGCAGCTGGTTATTGTACAAGTCGAGATTTACAGGGAGAGCTGTCTCCTGTTGACCGTAAAAAACTTTTCCTGATTTGAAATCCTCAAAAAGATTCGGACTTCCATCAACCGGCTTCTCGTTGGTTGACAGAAGCGCGGTATTATTCGTTCGTTTCGGATCCAATACATCGAACAATGTTTGCGCGTAAACTGAAACTGACGTGAGAACAAAAAGAAAAAGCACACTTACCTTACCCATAAGATCAATTCATTTAATTTTTCCTGAAGATTCTGCCTTGCGCTATCAGTTTATTTTTTTCGGTGATAAAGCGGAGAATGTAAACGCCTTCCGGCAGGCCTGACACATTTATTTCGTATTGATCGTTCATCACTGTAAACCCGATAGCGTGTCGTTTCCCAAGCATGTCATACGCATACACGTTGCCAATGCGTTCGGTTGTTGAAAGATAAACGTTTCCACGCGTGGGATTTGGGTACAGGTTTACTGATTTAATGGCATTGAACGATTCGGTGCCGGTAATAAGAAATGGATCGGACTCGCGATTACACGTTTCATCAAATATCAATACCGAGTAATCACCCGGCTGATCAGTATACACAATAAACCTTCCCGTTTCTCCTGCAATAACCTCATGGTTTAAAAGCCATTGATACGCAGTGGACTGCACAAAGCTGTAAAGCCGGTCTTCGCTAAATACAAGATGATTGGAAGGAAGCGTGTTGGTGACAACCGGAATCAATACTTCATAACTCTCTGTTGAAACTCCTTTTGAAATATCCAGGTGCACAAGTACACTTTCAGTGTCTTCAATTTTTACATAGATGTTTTGATCGGTTGATACTTCTGTTCCATTGATCAGCCAATGAATGTTATCCGGGTTTCCGGAACTTGTGTTGGTTAAATACAGATATGAGCCTTCGCAATTATACCGGAACGTAAAATCAGCAAAGAGCAGATTATCGCAGGTTGTTGAAGTCCAGCCTGCACTGTTAATGACGGTCGAAGTACCCACCGCTACAACAGCGCTTCCGGTGAAATCAACGTTCGTGATAGCCAGATTATCAAAGCACAAACGATAATTGCCGGGGATGGAGATTATTCCTTTGCCAGCACCTTCGTTTTGAATGTTGATCGGATTGCCAGCGGTTGATTGAAGCGTGACGGAATTTGTCAGCGTTAACGTTTTCCCTGACTGAATCTTCACAGTTGAGCCCGCGTCAAGGTCAAGGTTGTTAATCAGTACGTCATCGTGAACGATCACTGTTCCTTTGCCTGAGACATGACCAACAGATCCAGCCTGGTCAATTGTTACGCTTGTATTAGCAAGAATAATTTCTCCGGCAAAATCTTCAGAGCCAATGGCCAGCGTTATATCGTGGGCTGTTTCAATTATCGAAGCAGCCGTAGAAACAACTGACGTTCCGTTTGACAGATTGATATTAAGGTCCTGGTTGCTTGACAGGGTTGTTCCGGTGAGATCAAGATTTTTTTCTCCTCCCGGCTGATCCTCTAATGTATTCACCTGAAAATCTAAACCGGAAACGTCAACCTCTCCGTCTTTAAGAATGATTGAATTAACATGAATGTCTTTTAAAAATTTCCAGTGCGATGATGCTCCTTCAAAATGCAGATTGAGATTTTCCAGGTCAGGCTGCGCACTGTTAAAGGTATAATTGCCTCCTTCCCCGGTCATGGCAAAAGTCCCAGGCGTTGAAATCGTTAATGAGTTACCGGTAATCAAAACATTTTCATGTATTGAAAGATCCTGGTTGTTCAGGTCAAGATTAAAGCCCTTTGATGTTAACCAGTAAAGCGAATAACAGGTTGATGCACCCGGCAACGTTATTGTGACTCCGTCTGTTGCTGAAGAATTTTCATCGACAATCACCCGATCATCTGCGGTTGGAATGCTCCCGGCTGATGTTCCGCCAGAAGTAAGTGACCAGTGCGCAGGGGAGTTCCAGTTGCCGCTTCCCCCGATCCAGTAATAGGTTACATGCTGATCGCTTGTGGAGGTATAGGTTAATACAAGTGAAAAGTTCTGCGAGTTATTAACAAGCTGATTTTTATGCGAGATTCTGAGGTAGTATTTAATCGGTTGTGGTGAGTCAAATTCAATCTTCTCAACGTTGTCCCGAAAATTATTTCCCCGCGTTGCGGCAGCATTAGGACTTGCCGGATTCAGAATCCACGGCAGTTGTTCGTTGCCGCTGTCATCGACAATTTTCATGTCGAGGTCATTCACGAGCATCAATGTTGTCGGGTTTAGCGAAGCAGGAGGATTGTTTCCGGCAGGATCAGTCCATACAAGCGTTGCCGTAATTTTTTGATTCTCGGCCGGCATCAATTCAAGTTCGAATGTCTGACCGTTCGCCAGCGTTGATTCTATCATTTGTGTGTTAACTCCGTCACGGTTCAGAATCACTTTTGCAGCAGCTTCATCATCCAGCAATCCCCACCCGAAACGATAATCAGGGCCGGGTTGTGATCCGGCTTCTTTGGCTGTGTGGATTGCGAGAGCTTTCAGGGTAGCAGCCCGCAAATAATTTTGGTTGAGTTGCTGATAAAGCTGTTGAAGCAATGTGAGCGATCCCGTTACGACCGGAGACGACATAGACGTTCCATCCAATGTACCGTAAGACGTGATTGATGTTGCGGTAGATGAAAAAATGTTGACACCCGGAGCACAGATGTCGGGTTTGATCCGACCGTCATCGGTCGGGCCCCACGAACTGAATGAGCTCATGATTACACTTGCCGGACCGGTATAGCTGGTTGCAATTTTATTTACCGCACCAACCGTGATGATATTTTTTGCGTTGCCGTATGTTGATACGGAGTTGAAATCGTTGTCGGGTGGTTTTGACCCGTCCCCCGTGTCTCCGCGATCATTACCGGCTGATTTAACGATTGTGTAGTATGGTGCTGAAAAGCACAGGTTGTCCCACGCGCGTGCGCGCGAGTCATAAAATCCAAACTTATAATCTTCGGTAGTGCTGATGGACGGATCGCCTGCCCAATCCCAGCCTGTGCCATTCCATTCCCAACCGGTTACTGTTCCGTATGAATGATTTGAAAACAACAGGGTCGTCTGATCAGGTTTTGCTACCGCGATCATTTCCGCTAGGTCGTTTGAGAAATCGTACGACAATGCGCTTGCATTAGGAGCCATACCTTTTGCAGATGCATTAATACCGGATGCCAGAATCGTTCCGGTAACGTGGGTAGCATGTGTACTGAGGTCACTTGAACCGTCAATAACGGTTATACGCCCGTTCAGTTCAACGTGATCATTCTTAACCCGGCCACCGTCCCACACTCCGACACGCATGTTTGTACCCGTGAGATTTATTCCCAGCGATCCGCCTGTACGCAACTCATTTACACCTACTGTTCGACTGGCACCGGCATTATGTGTTTTCTCGTAAACGGGAACTCCTGACAACGTAACATCGCTCATGATGTAGGCTTTTCCGTTCCGCGTAAACTTTGGGCTGACATTGTTCTTTAGGCAATACGCCAGTACGCGTTGCTTTCTGAGCGATTCGGTTGAGTCGTTTTCAGCCGCTAGCGCATTTAAAGAACGACCCGACTGAGCCTTTGCGCTTATTCCGACCAGCACGAAGCAGAGAAACATCACAGTTGCGCTTACCCTTGTTTTCATCACGGCGTTGATTCGTTAGGAGTTTTAAGATCGGGAATAAAACAAAAAGAATATATGCCAATAATAAAAAACCCCGCTGAGCGGGATTTTTTATTACCGAACTATTTAAACCGCTAGGGTTTTGTAATGATTGTGGTTCCCGTGAACCATACGGTGCCATTCGGGCGATATAAGGTATAATCAATCATAACCTCTCCCGAATCTTCATCATACGTTCCTGAACCCTCATACTGATAACCGGCATATGCATCGTTCGTGAAAATGCGGTCTCTCGCTACTTCTACCGTTCCGGTTGTGGGGTTTCCGGAATCCTGTGTGAAAACAACCACAATTCTTGAATCCTCGCCAACTTGTACGATGTCGGCATCGCTTACAACAAGCACACCACCGCAGCTACCGCCCGGGCCCGTGCTGGCAAAACCTGATACTGAACCGAACCCTGCATCTTCAATGTCCACCGTTCCAACCCACTTCGAAATCTTCGGGATGTCAGCATCGCAGTCATCGTTTACAATCTCCACGTTCACAGATGTGAGAACCTGCTTCTCGAGGGAAGATTTTGACAAATCGGTTATTGTAATGTCGAACTTTCTAGTTTCTGATTCAAAAACAGCGTTATCGATCACTTCGATCTCAATGAATGATGAGTATTCACCTGCTTCAATTGTGATCGGGCTTGGTGTGAGAATTGTGTAGTCAATTCCTTCAACCGCGCCATCGGTATTTACCTCAAACCCTACGGTTACATCTTCTTTCTGCGGAGTTGAAATTTTCACCGGAATCTTCAGGGTTGATTCAGAATTTTCCAGCAGTGCCAGATTTGAACCTGATTCAATAAAAACGAATGCCGGACCGCGATATTCAATTTTATCCGGTTCGTCTCCGCAACCCACCACTGCGAGTGCAAAGAACAAAGCCGCCAATAATCCTTTAAGCTTTATTATATTTTTCATAGTTCGCTCGGTTTAGTAGTTAGGGTTCTGTTGGTCTCTGATCGAAGGGTTTGCGTTAAGCTCGGCTTGTGGAATAGGCCATACCCAACGATGGCTCGATGCAGCCAGCTCGCACGCTGTCGCCGGAGCTGCACAATCTCCACCCCGATTGATCGCTGCATCCGCTCTGCGAAGATCAAACCAGCGATGACCCTCGAGGAACAGTTCCTTACGTCTTTCGGTATCAATTGCCTGAAGCAAAATTGCGCCTGAGAGGTTTTCATCTACATACCCATTTATACGGGCTGCACGCAAGGTGTTCAAATCATCCATTGCGAGCGCATCCTGATTACTCCGAGCATAAGCTTCTGCGCGAATCAGGTACATTTCGCTTACCCGGAATACCTTGAAATTAACAACACCATCCGCAGCACCATTACGCCCCAGGTATTTGATCGGCACTAATTCGCCAACACGATCCGGAGTTTCCAGTTCATCGGAAAAATAAGCTGCGTAGCGAATGTCATCATCAGTATCGTACAAGGCGATTAAATCCTGAGACGCATTAAAGGCAACCCGATTGTTTGGTACAAAGAATACGTTGCCGGCTACCTGGCCCTGACCGGGTAAATATGCAATCGACCAGATTACTTCATTAGCAACAGCGTCTTCACTCCAGATGCTTGCAAAATCCGCAGGATCAGCCAATCCCAAACCTGAATCTTCAATTACGTTTGTGGCTGCATCAATCGCGGTAGCATAATCCTTCGCATACAATGCAACACGGGCCATGATCGCATCAACTACAACCGCATCAATCCGCGTTCTGGATGAAGCTGAGTTAATATCTTCATCAAGCGTACCTGAAAGAAGATCTTTTGCATCAGCCAAGTCAGCATAGATTTGATCGTACACTTCCTTTACGGTGTTACGTGAAGGAGTTTCGATTGTGTTGTTAAGCTTAAGCGGAACTCCCAATTCAGTTGAATTGCGGTCATAATCAATCGCGAAATACTTGAGCAATTCAAAGTGCGCAAATGCACGGATGCCAAGAGCCTGCCCTTTAATTCTTGCTGCCTGACCTGCCTCCGTTTCTTCAAACTTGCCAACATTATTGATTACCAGATTGGCATCTTTGATCATGGAATAGGGAGTTGCCCATGCAGTAGCAACAGTACCATCATTGGCCACATAATTCCAGTCTGACATAGACCGTAGACCGCCTAGTGATTCCGAAGTCTCTGCGAGGTTGTCAGTCATAATGTCACCGAGTACACCAAAGTTGGCATAGTAGCCACGGAAATAAGCGTACGTTCCGGTAAGATGACTTTCCACATCATCCATGCTTTTAAAAGCGTTGGAGCCGTCCAGGATATGGGTTGGATCAATGTCAACCGCCTGGCAAGAGGCAAATGAGAGCACCATCGTGACACTCATGATTTTTAATATTCTATTCAAATTCTTCATAGTTCTGCTCTTTTCTAATTAAAAACCAATGTTTAATCCGGCTGTTATGGTACGCAATGACGGATATTGAGCTCCCGTAAGTGTACCCGCGGCTAACTCAGGATCCCAGCCTAAAAATTCTGTACGGGTAAACAGGTTCTGACCCTGTACAAACACTCGAACATTCGACAGTCTTGCCTTCGATACAAGCGTTGACGGTAAATCGTATGATAACAATACGTTCCGTAATCTCAGGAACGAACCGTTTTCCAGGTACCGGGTTGTTTGTGCCTGGTAGGCAGGCGCAGGTGATCCTTCGAAAGGTGTTACGCGTGGTACTTCTGTGATGTCACCAGGCTGTTTCCATGCAGTAAGCATCGAAGCGGCCATCTGATCTACGAAATATGTGGGGTTCTCAACGTTGGTTCGGTCATTGTTATAAATCTGGTTTCCATGCACCCATGTAAAGAAGATCGACAGCTCAATACCGCGGTATGAGAATGTATTCGTGAAGCCGCCAAATCGTGGTGCGAACCGAGTTCCCCAGGTTCTTACATCACTTAGTGAGAATTCGCTTGTAAGTGTTCCATCAAGCTTGCGGTACAACGGGTTACCGTTGGCAGGATTGACACCCGCATACTCGACCATGTAGTTGGTACCAATTGGTTTGCCCTTCTTCAGGATCGTAAGGCCGGTAGGCAATTCATCAAGATCCCCATAGATCTCAACAACCTCATTTTTGTTATAGGTAAAGTTTGCATTCACGTTCCAAACGAATCCGTTCGAACGAATCACATCAGCGCCTAATGAAATTTCAAAGCCGCGGTTTCTTAAACTACCAACATTTTGCGTAAGGCTGCCGTAACCGGTGGTCAGCGAAAGCGGACTTGGATACAACAGGTCTTCCGTCAGACGGTTATAAAAACCGAACTTACCGGTAACACGGTCGTTGAAGAGACCATACTCCAATGAAATGTCAAACATTTTTTGTGTTTCCCACTTCAGATCGGGATTCGCCAACTGAGTCTGAAGGATACCAGCCTGACCATCGTAGGTTACACCGGCAGCAGAATACAACTCCCTTGACTGAAAATCACCAATGCCTTCCTGGTTACCGGAAGTACCGAAGCTGGCGTTCAACTTAACGAGGTTAACAGTTTTTGATAGATTCTGAAAGAATGCCTCATCGCTGATAATCCAGTTGGCACCAATAGAATAAAACGTTGCATACTGATTTCCAGAACCGAAACGTGAAGATCCATCTCTTCTTACACCAACACTCAGGTGATAGCGATCTTTAAAACCATAACGAATGTCTCCGAAAACAGATGATAGTCCGCTCTCAGTTTTGTTTCCGCCCAGCGTTGGCAGGTAGGTGCTGCTTACTGTCAAACCGGCTTCATTTTTTAGATTTCCAGTCAGACCAAATCCCGTAAACGTAAAACCACTCACCTGACGGAAGTTTGTTTCCTGATATAGACCAACACTCAGCGAGTGATCTTCTCCGAAGGTTGTTGAATAGTTAAGTGAGTTTGTGTTGATAAATCGCGCATCGTACCCAAATGCACGTGTCAAAGAGCCATCACCACCGGTAGATTGACTACCCGCATTTGTCGTACGGTCGTTGTAGAACGTTTGATCCGATTGACCGTAATCCATACCAAATGATATTCTTGCTGTTAAACCTTTTATTGGCAAATCGTAAGCAGCATAAATATTACCCACCACCTTCGCGTCATTCGACTGTTGCGTGTTTTCTGTCAATTCCTGAAGTGGATTTGGCTGCCCTGTGCGGATAACCGTATACTCACCGTTTTCATCGTATGGAGTTTCGTATGGGTTTGCCCAACGGATCGCGTTTAGCGGTGAACCGATATAGGTATCGCCTTCACGTGTCAACTTGTTTTTAGAGAAACCAAACGTTGAATTTACACCAAAACGGAATGAGCCTGACTCATGTGCCAGGTTGAGGCGTGACGTGTAACGCTCAAGGGATGTAGTTTTAACAGTTCCATCCTGTTTCAGGTAAGCACCGGAGAAGAAGAATGTTGTTTTTTCATTTCCTCCCTGGGCCGATACTTCATGGGTTTGATAGGTAGCGTTCTGAAATAAAATTTTAGCCCAGTCGGTATTAATCTTCCGCAGTGCATCGATTTCTTCGGCGGAAAGACCTCCGATCGGAGAACCACCAACCATGAGTTCATAATCTATTTTCTGATTTGAATTCATCAGCTTAAGCTTGTTGTTAGACGGGCGTTGCGCTACACCATACTGAGTACGATAGGTAAAGCGGGTTTTTCCAGCTTTACCTTTTTTACTATTTAAAAGAATAACCCCGTTCGCGGCACGCGATCCATAGATAGACGTAGCGGAGGCATCGGTTAGAATGTTCACGATGTCGTAATCGTTAGGGTTAAGCGTATTAAAGCTTGTCGGATCGATTGGAACACCGTCCAATACATATAAAGGAGTGGTACTGGCGCTGATTGATCCACGCCCGCGAATTGTTACAGTTGCTGCAGCACCTGGCTGGCCTGAGCTTCCCATAACTAAAACGCCTGGCGACCGGCCTTGAAGGATCTGGTCAATCGAAGCGATCGGTACGTCCTGAATCTGTTTTCCTGACACAGTATTGATTGTTCCGGTCAGTGCTTTGCGTTCTGCATCACCGTAACCTGTTACAACGAGTTCGGTAAGTTGCGTCTCATCGGTTTCCAGTGTTACATCCAGCGTAGTTCGTGTACCGATTGTCACTTCGGTTGTTTTGTATCCGATAAAAGAAAATACAAGAACGGCCGAAGCATCCGGTACTGAAATCGTAAAGTTGCCATCTTCATTCGTACTTGTACCCAGCGTGGTTCCTTTCACCGCAACGGTGACACCCGGTAATGCTGCTTTTCCATCCTGCGCAACAACTTTTCCCGATACTATTCGTTCCTGGGCATACAAAAGCCCGTGGAATGAGAATAGCACTGCACTCATCAGTAGTAGAGTTCTCCTCATAAATTTTAGTTTTAGTTATACGTACGCCTGGTTTATCAACCAGACAATTAATCAATAAGATGCAGCAAGGCATCTTTTTACATAAAAATGCTTAAAGAAAAAAAACGACTTCGAATGAAATCGTTTGAAAAGCAAAAAAGTCGATTAATAGGCGCGGACTAATTTTCCGTCCATGAAATTAACGTACGATCGGTTGGCTACGCGAGTGCCCCCCACAGTGGGGTAATTGCCCGTGAAATACCAGTCGCCGCTATGATAAGGAATAGCTTTATGCAGATTGTCAACGGTTTGGAAAACAACCTGAACCTCAGCCCTCATGTCGGAAGGTTTTACGATCTCGGAGATCTTTTGTGAAATCTGTTCGTCTGTAAATTGTTCGTAAAGCCGCTGAACATGATTTTTTGGCCGCTCATCCTGCACGGAACGCTGACATGCTTCGTAAACTTCACCGAGCATGTAGTCTTTACCGCTCTCTTTCAGCAGTTCAATCATGGCACGGAATGCAACGAAGTCGCCCATGCGGCTCATATCAATACCGTAGCAATCCGGAAAGCGAATCTGCGGAGCGGACGATACGACAATAATTTTCTTTGGATGCAGGCGGTCAAGCATGCGCAGAATACTTTTTTCAAGCGTTGTTCCGCGTACGATTGAGTCGTCAATAACCACAAGGGTGTCTTTATCCTTGTTCACTACTTCGTACGTAGTGTCGTAAACATGGGCTACCAGTTCATCGCGCTGACTGTCGTCCGTAATAAACGTGCGCAGCTTGGCGTCCTTGATAACAATCTTTTCAACGCGCGGACGGAATGACAAGACTTCATCCAGCGGATCCACGGTAGTCTTTCCGTCAAGGAAGATTTCTTTTTGCTTGTTGATCAGGTAATCTTCCACACCCGCCATCAATCCGTAAAAAGCAGTTTCGGCAGTGTTTGGAATGTATGAGAATACGCTGTTCTTGATATCAAAATTGATTGCCTTCAACACCTGAGGAACAAGCAGGCGGCCCAGTTGCTTGCGTTCGCGATAGATTTCCGGGTCGTTACCGCGTGAGAAATAAATGCGTTCGAAGCTGCATGATTTTTTGTCGCCAGGCTCCACAATGGAGTGCATTCCGAACTCACCATTTTTATTGATTACAAGTGCGTGTCCGGGTTTAATCTCTTCAATTTGATTATAGTTGATGTTGAAGGCGGTTTTGATAGCAGGTTTTTCGGAAGCCACCACCACCACTTCGTCATCGGCATAATAATAGGCCGGGCGGATTCCGTTCGGGTCACGTACCACAAACGATGAACCTGATCCGGTTAAGCCTGCCATGGTATAACCGCCATCAAAATCCTTGCACGCTCTGCGCAATACATTTTGAAGTTCTACCTCTTCTTCAATTATCTCCGAAACCTCTTTATTAGAGTACTGATTCTTATACTTTTCGAATAGAGATTGCACTTCTTCGTCCAGGAAGTGTCCGATCTTCTCCATTACGGTAACCGTGTCCACTTTCTCTTTCGGGTGCTGACCGAGGTTAACCAGGATGCCGAAGAGCTCATCCACGTTGGTCATGTTAAAGTTACCGGCCATTACCAGGTTACGGCTTCTCCAGTTATTCTGACGCAGAAAAGGGTGAACGTTTTCAATGCTGTTAAAACCGTGCGTGCCGTAGCGTAAATGACCCAGCCAAAGTTCACCGGTAAACGCTACGTTGTCTTTAAGCCACTTTTCGTTGTTGAATTTCTCTTTTCCGGCCTTTTGAGCGCGTTTATACTTTTTGCCGATTTTCTTGAAAAGATTGGCAACCGGCTGTGATTTGATGGAACGGTACCGGCTGATGTAGCGCTGGCCTGGTTCGGTGTCTATTTTGATATTCGCTACCCCCGCACCGTCCTGCCCGCGGTTGTGCTGCTTTTCCATGAGGATGTACATCTTATTCATTGCATAAGAAGTACCATACTTTTCAATGTAGTAGGAAAGGGGTTTGCGCAGTCGAATCAGCGCAATACCGCATTCGTGAAGAATTTCATCGCTCATGAAGCCGTATTAAAGC
>JAEUUI010000024.1 GCA_016786585.1 Cyclobacteriaceae bacterium | reverse complement strand
TCTGATTTACTTCCCTTCGCAAAGTCTCTTAGGTAAAACCTAATTACTTCTTTTTCTTAGCAGCCTTCTTTTTAGTTGCCTTTTTCTTGGCTGCTTTCTTCGCTTTCTTTGCCATAGCGTTGAAATTTTAAGTTAAAACTGATGAAAAGTTATAATAAAAAATTAATCTGCAAAAATTTTTAAAGATTTTTTTTGATTGTATAAAGCAACGCATTATATCAATCACTTCATAACTCATCATCATACAACATCAAATGATGTTCACTTCAGGTTGAAGATCAATCGCAAATTTTTTATTGACTGAATCACGGATGTCTTGCGCAAGTGTTTGAATGTTTTCACCTGAACCATTTCCATAGTTCACCAATACCAATGCCTGGTGCGGATGTACACCAACATTCCCGATTGTTTTTCCTTTCCATCCGCATTGTTCAATCAACCAACCTGCTGGCACTTTAACTTTCTGATTATCAGAAAAATAACCGGGTATTTCGGGGTGTGTTTTTTTGAGTGTTTCGTAGTGTGATTGATCAATTGTCGGATTTTTGAAGAAGCTTCCTGCATTGCCAATCACTGTTGGATCAGGTAACTTCTGTTGACGAATGGAGATAACTGCATCGCTTATTGTTTTGATAGATGCCGTTGCATGTTGCTGATCAAGTGTTTGCTGAATCGCTCCGTACGATGTATTAAGCTTGTGATCTTTCTTCGTCAGACTTAAAGTTACACTTGAAATAAAGTATTTTCCTTTCAGCGCACGTTTGAACACACTTTCGCGATAACCGAACGCACATTCCTCATTGGTGAATACCCGCAACTCACCTGTTGTTGTATCAATCGCTTCAACCGTTTGGATGAGATCTTTCACTTCCACACCATACGCACCGATGTTTTGCATGGGCGCAGCGCCTATTGTTCCGGGAATGAGTGATAAATTTTCCGCACCGCCATAATTATTCGTCACGCAGAACATCACAAACGCATGCCACGGTTCACCGGCCCCGGCTTTGAGCAGAATCGTTGCATCATTTTCAGATACTGTCTCAATTCCCCGCAGATCATTTTTAATCACCAGGCCGTTGTAATCGCCTGTTAAGAGCATGTTGCTGCCACCGCCCACGATTAAATGTGTGTTTTGCTTGTACACGGGATGATTAATCAGCTCACGTAACTCATCCACCGTGGTGACGGAAACAAAGTACCGCGCCTTTGCGGCTATCTTAAACGTGTTGTAAGGAAGTAAGTCAACGTGTTCCTGAATCCTGATCATGTTAGCAAGTGATGCAGGGACAAAAATGAGAAATATTTGCGAACAGTTTGTCTAATCCTTGATCTCACCCTCCGGAACTTTGATAAGGCAGAACCTCGGCAACCGGCCGGCAATGTAGGTTGTTCCTGCAACCACAAAGTCACCATCAGTTGTTCGCACCAGCGCAGCGATTTCAAACGGATTTGAATAGCCGAGATACTTGCTGGAGATAAACTCACCCGTTGCTTCATCGTACATGTACAAGCCTATCTGGCCTGACTTGGTGTTGCTTCCGAAGATGATAACGTTTTTACCTTTTACCACCGCGCGAATCGCTTTTACACGCGCGTTTGATTCCAGTTCCGGAAAGGAAAATGCGCTCGACTGGATGTCGGTTACCGAAGTTGTTGCCGTCATGTTTAGTGTGGCATTGGGTTTTAGGAAGTTGAAACCAAAATTGTAGGTTGAGATGGCAAACGTTTGCCCGGAAACCGGCAGGACGTTGCTGAATCCTGCATTCTCCTGCTGACCGTTTACAATGCCGTCAACGTCTTCGTCACCGCCCAGACTTGTGAACACGAGCGAGAATGTGTAGTCGATAAATCCGTTAAAGAAATATGTGCCGGCCGACACCTGGCCAACCGAAAAAGGAAACTGGGTACCCTCACGATTTGCGTGCCGGATAACTAAGTTGTCGATCGGACTTTCTGCCCCCGTGTAGAACCGCGTTTCGTTGGAAACTCCACCATCCGTAGAAACCTGAGTCATAACCGTTTCCTGAGTGCCGTTGTCGTAGCTTAACAACAAGAGATTACTGCCGTCAAGTGTTGTGGCGGAAGCAAGTGGCAGCGACAGGGATGTACTCAACGTTGTTTGGGCCGATGAGGATGCAGACTGATCCACCGACACAAGAATCGCGTTCGTTCCGGCATCCATGCAGAAGAAATAAAAGTTTTCTCCGATCTGGTTAAGCTTGCCGATCGGGTAAGCATAAGCCTCGTCAACCTGCAATTCGGTTACAATGTTTCCAAGCTCATCTGTCTTTAGCAGGTATACGCCCAGCGGTGTGTTTACATTCTGTGGTTCTCCGCCTTCTTTCACAACTTCCGTTTTCCCACCGAGAATCAGGTAGCCACCATCGGACGTTTGTTTCATATCGATTGCATAAAAGCTCGAATAGAACTCGCTGTTATCGTAAATGCGGGTAAAAGCTTTCTTATCAATTTTTTCAGATGATTCTTCCAGGCAGGCGCTCAGAAAAATTACCGGGATAAAGAGTATAATTCGTTTCAGCATAACTACGGACGGTCGATAGATTGAAAACCACTGGACAAGAAGCGCAAGGGAAACAAGCAACCCAACGAGATGGCAATGTTGTTAAGCTTCACGTCATCCATTACATCTCCGGTGCCTGAAAGGCGGGGATCGCCATACCTGTTTTCGGTCGAGTTCACCAGGCTCATGCCTTTACGGTACATCACGTCCAGGTTTAACCGGATGTTCCCCACGTGATAGTTCACACCCGCCCCGAACGCCAAGCCCCAGTGTTTCTTCGCAAACAAATCAGAGGCCCCGACAATGATATCAGGTTCTGTAAATTTGTTTTCACTGCCTGAGGCGTAATCGATCCCTGATGTTTCTACCGATTTATTGGCATTGATCAGGAAGGCATAGTATGCTCCGAACTGCACGTACGGCCGGAGTTTGGTTTGGGTAATGTCGTACTTCAAAATCAAAGGAAGTTCGGCCCAGTCAACCTTTTGTTCCTGTTTGAAATCCAAAATCAGTTGCGGCTGACCTTCATCACTCCATTCATAATGATTGGAGTACGAAAATTTTGAATTGCGATACGTGGGCTGAAAGCTCAATGAAAACTGACGAAACGTGAAGGTAACTTCCACCGTGGCATGCGCGCCTACACCCGACCAGTCGTCATACTTTTTGTTGATCGCTGATGCCTCGTAGTTGGAAGGGGAGTACACGCCATACGATTTATCTACAATGGCCTTCGAAAAATTGATACCACCTTTAAAGCCGAGCCACCATTGCTTGTCGAGAAACTTGCTGTTGGCATCATTCTTTTTGGCGAACGATGATTTTCGTTTGGTTTTGTTTACCTGGCTGTGAACGGCAAATGAACACAACATCAGGCACAACACCAGGGGGATTAGTTTGCGCATAGAGTTTTACTTGGTCACCATTAGTTTTTTAACATCTTTAAATGAACCGGCCTTCATTTGATACACATACATACCGGGTTGCAAACCGGATAATGAAACCGGAATCGTGTGATAGCCGGGTTCGAATGTATCGTTTGCTATTGTTTTGATTTTGCTACCGCGACTATCCATCAGGTCGATCATCACTTGCAGCGTATCGTTAATCCGGAATCCGATTGTGGTAGCTTCCTTGGCAGGGTTCGGATAATTCTGCTCAAGCACGAACCGCTTTTTTATAAACTCATCGTCATTACCGGTGATCACGGTTGTGGCCAGTGCTCCGAGATTACCATTGAGGTAATCGCCATAAAATACATCGTTCACCTCTGCTTCGCTCGCGCCCATCCAGTTATGGAGCAGGTTGGCGTAAACCTCGCGATAGTCGAACTGCATTTCCACATTTGTGATCTGTGTATTGGTTAGATCTTGTGGTGTGCCGGATACGCCAGCTTTTACGCCTTTCCCGAAGATCATAATCGGGCCGCCTGTTCCGTGATCTGTTCCGTAACTCGCGTTTGAGTTGATCCTGCGTCCGAATTCCGATGTGGTTACTGTCAGCACACGATCTTCAAGTCCGCGCGATTTTAAATCATCCTGGAAGGCCTTCATCGTAGCCGAGATGTGGTACATCAGCGCAGCATGAACCCCCATTGTAGGGTCATAATTGGTAGTTTGGTCGGCATGCGTATCAAATCCGCCAATGCGAACCATGAATACTTTTGTTTTGCAGCCGCCGGCCAGCAGGCGTGCAACTAATTGAAATTGATCGGACAACGGATTGCGTTTGCTTCCGCTGGGAGCATTCAATGGATAGGTTTCCGGATAGGTAACAGACGATTCACCCCCTGCAACCCATACATTATATAATCGCTGGGCATAATCATCTGTTTTCTGTTCCAGTCCGAGGATCCAGTTCATTTCTTTCCAGTATGCAGAGTTTTCAACAGCCTGAGGCGGAATCCCTCGGGGGTCGGCCACACCTTCTTCGAAGCCAGGTAACTCGTTTACGAGATTTGAAAAGGCTTCGAGATTATCCGGGAGTGAGATTGATGTTGGAATGTTACCCTGCTGGTGGAAGATCAATGAAGTATCGTTCCCCATTTCAATCCCCAGGGGATCAAGCATTTCAGGATTCGGAAAATCCTGCGGATATACCAGCGGAGTATAAACCTGGTTCAGGTAACGGCCAACCCATCCCGACTGAAAATAATCATCCGCACCGCCTCCCATAAACTGAATATCGCGGCCGCGGAAATGTGAGCCGTTGTTATTTTCATACGATACACCTTGAACAAAAGCCGCGCGGCCTGTATCATACAAGCCTTTTATTGCCTGCATATCCGGATGAAGACCGACTTGTTGCTCCATCGGAAGAGTTGTGTCGAGCGGAATGTATTTTCGGAGACTGTTCTTGGCCGGGATGGCGATGTTTGGTCTGCGGCTGTAGTATAAATCATATTGCTCTACAGGGATCAGCATGTTCATACCGTCATTTCCACCATGCAGTTGCAGGATGATGAGTACTTTATCATTCGCGCTGTCGGCCGAGCGGATCAATTTCGTGAGCATTGTTTCGCCCATCACCTTCATCGGGATTCCCGCAAGCGCAAACGGGGCGCTCATGGCGAACGGCAGTTTCTTTAAAAAGCTTCTTCTCTTCATGGTTACTGGAGTTGGTATTCAGGTGATTGAAGCATTGCGTTAAATAAATTATGCAGCTGACCTTCCATGGTATTGATTCCCTGCTGGTTTGTATAGCGATCGGTCCAGGCTGCTTCCGGATCGGGGTCAATGATGTCCAGGAATTTGTTCAGGAAGTACAACAGGCGTTCGGACGTAACCGTAGCCTGTTGTGATTCATCCATCGTGGTATCAAACGTAAGGTTATTTACCTGCGGAAGTAGGAACGAAGCGAGATCAATAATCAGCCTGCGGGCGTCAGAGGCTTCCGAAAAATCAATATTGTCGCGAATGAATTGATAGAGCTCGACATCCGGCAAGAACTCGTAAATGAAGTTATATCGATTCGTGAGATTGTTAACCGTAATCCAGCTTCGGTGATAGATCGGGAACTGATGGTAAGCATCGTATCCGGCAACATCAAACGGTTGGTAGAAATCCATACCCATCGTTTTAACCCGGTCGATAATCATTCCGGTACGTTCGTAAAACCCGGCGGCATCGGTAGCGAGCGAGGGAATCTGAACATCAAAGAACCGGTATGTGCCGATCATTAACTCGAGCGGTGATTTGATAATCCCGCCAAACCCGTCATCGGCATACGGAGTTGTGTTGTTATTATAGAAATGCTGGCTCGAAAGCAATTCTTCAATTACCGGCTGTATCTTAAAGTTATTAGCCCGGAAGGTAGCCGCCATCTGCTGGATGATGTTCGTATTGATGGTGTCGGTGATCTCGTGATACATGAAGAACCGGTAGATTTTCCGGCAGATGTAGTTTGCGGTTTCATCCTGGTCATAAATGAGATCAATGAAACGACTGATTTCATCAAGCGCACTTTCTTCAGTAGGGTTGGTACCATTCAGCAAGAGCGGATCTGGTGCAATTACCGCATCGCCAAAGCGTACGCTGAATTGTTTGGGATTGTTATCGTGCGCAGAAGCATTGGTTACCGAACCTCTTACCTTTCCGCGCGGAAGCTGCGTATCCGGGTCGATCACGGCGAACTGATCATCGAACTGAAAACCCGAGAATACTTTGGCTGCCGCCTGAACGTCCTGTTCGGTATAATAGAAGTAGTCGCCCGGGCCTAACCCGGCAGTCACGTCCGAGGTTTCGAGTCCGCGACCGATGGAATACAGTTCCAGCAACTCACGCCCGTAGTTCTCGTTGCCACCGCGGATATTGATCGTACCATCAAGCAGGTTGAGCATCGCATTGTCGACACTTACTTTTTTGGTGAGCTCTTTAAAGTTGAGCTTGGCTGCAGGAACAATTGCCGATGCCACACCATCCAGTGCGTATAATCTGAACAGCTGATTCTGATAATACATCGCGCGGCTGCTTCCAATCTTTTCTGCAATTGCTGTAAGAATAGTGTGAATAAAGAAAACGAGCTTTTCACGGGCCGAGTAGGCGAGGGATTGCCCGGCAGGCACACCTGCACTCATCATCTGCCCGATAAACCAGCGCTTGAAATACTGCTGGTATTCGAACTCCATTTTATCCGGATCGGTAACACCGGTAAGTACCCATGGTTCGTTTGTATCCGGATCAACCGGAGGTGGCGTAGCGGGCAACGCCTGGTGATACAATTGCTGGATGGCCTGCGCGGCCGTGAGACCTGAGAATGCTTTGATTTGCTGAATAGTCGGGCCGTAGGTGGCACGTCTCAGCAAATGCGCAGCACCTCGTCTTCCTAGTGGTCCGGAATATGGTGTTAGCGGCATGGGGGAATCAATTATTGCGGCTATATCCTTGGAAAAACTGTTAAAAGATCGTTTTTGCAGACAGATTGCGTTTAGAAACGATCATCGTAACTATTTTTCTTTTACTGATGTTTACCTTATTTAACAGGTATGAAAATAATTGAATGTCCGCGGGATGCCATGCAAGGCATAGATGAATTTATTGTTACCGAAGATAAAATCCGGTACATCAATCAGTTACTGCGTGTCGGCTTCGATACAATTGATTTCGGAAGCTTTGTATCGACCAAAGCAATTCCGCAGATGCGCGACACGAAAGATGTGTTAGCCGGACTCGACCTGACGAAAACAAAATCAAGGCTGCTCGCGATCGTAGCCAACACACGCGGAGCAGAAGAAGCAGCTCAATACCAGCAGATTACATACCTGGGATTTCCATTGTCGATCTCGGAAACGTTCCAGCAGCGCAATACGAACAAATCGATTACGGAAGCGCTGAATACCTTGGCGGATATCCAGAACATCTGCGAATCAACTGGCAAACAACAAGTTGTTTACATCAGCATGGGATTTGGTAATCCATACAACGACCCGTACAGCATTACGCTCGTAGAGAAATTTGTCGACATTCTGCAAACGCTGGGGGTGAAGATCATTTCATTGGCAGATACGATTGGTGTATCCACTCCTGAACAGATCAGTTATCTTTTTAAAACCCTTTCCGGAAAATTCAAAGAGGTTGAGTTGGGGGCACATCTTCACTCGACACCACAAACAGCCCTGGAGAAAATCAGCGCGGCTTACGAAGCCGGATGCAAGCGTTTTGACGGAGCGATTAAAGGCTTTGGCGGTTGCCCGATGGCAAAGGACGATCTGGTTGGAAACCTGGCTACAGAAACAATATTGTCGTTTCTGGATGAAAGGAAGGTGTCGACCGGAATTAATCAGAATGAATTCGTTAAGGCTTTAGCGATGGCCGATGAAATATTTCCCAACCGACACTAATCTTACGTCACTAACGCATATTGTTTGCCTGGCATCGACTTCACGATTCCTTTAAACTCAAGCCCGAGTAAAACGGAAGCCAGCTGACTGACAGGCAGGTTTGCTTTCCAGCTCAATTCATCGATCAGTACGTTGGCTTTTTTGTCGATCATAACTTTTAATACGGTTTGCTCGTCAGGTTCGTAGCCTTCCAGCGTAGCGGATGCTTTTTTCCTTGGCGGCTTTGCGGCATCCCAGCCCATAATGTATTCAATGTCTTTCACCGATGTAAGCAAATGTGCTTTGTTTGATTTGATCAGGTTATTACAACCCGCGGAGAAAGTTTCGCCAATGCTACCCGGACAAGCGAATACATCTTTGTTATAAGTGTTCGCAATCTCGGCCGTGATGAGCGCGCCACCTTTCTCGGCAGCTTCAATCACCAGCAGCGCATCACACAAGCCGGCAATGATGCGATTTCGTTGCGGGAAGTTATGCGCGTCTGGTTTGGTGCCGAAGCAATTTTCAGTAACCAGACCACCATGCTCAAACATCTTCCTGGCCGTGTCTCTGTGTGCAGCAGGGTAGATGCGGTCCATGCCGCTGCCCATAATGCCAATGGTGGGGAGATTATGCTTTATGGCTTGTTTGTGCGCATGAATGTCAATTCCATACGCGAGCCCGCTTACGATCAGTGGTTGATGGGGCGCGAGTTCCTGCATAATTTTCTCAACCTGCGATTTGCCATAGGGCGTGGCCTGCCTTGTTCCTACAATCGCTACACTTTTCGGATTTTCGAAGTCGATGTGTCCTTTGATGTATAAAATAGAAGGTGCATCGGGAATGCTCTTCAGCCGCGAGGGATATTTCTTATCCATGTAGAACACCAGCTCCACGGATTCCTTCTCCGCTCTCCGAAGTTCTTTCTCGGCCTCCTGAAAAGGTTTGCCATTCAGAATAGCCTCTGCTGTTACTTCGCCCACCCCCGGTATCTGCATCAGTTTTCCTTTGGGTGTTTTGAATGCCTTTTCTGCCGAGCCGGTGTAGCTGATTACCTGCTTGATCAGGTAGTCACCAATACCGTCAATAAAATGTAATGCGAGAAGCGCGAGCCGGTTTTGATCCACTGTCGATGACCTGATTTGATAATTTAGCAATGAAAGTATCAAAAGTTGTCATTGATAAGAACTCCTTACGGAAATGATGACACGGGTTGTCACTGTCGAACATGAGCATGATCAACAGATTGTAAAACCAGTAAACTATTTACTTAGTTAATTTTGTCGCGCAACTCCACGAGGAATCTGCGAACGCTCTTCAGTGAATCGATCAACTCGATTTTGTCTTTCACTGAATTGTCGGAATTGCGAAGCATCTCTTTGGCACCCTGTAAGGTGAATCCTTTCTCCTTTACCAGGTGGTAAATCGTCCGGACGTTATCGATGTCTTCCTTGGTGAACTGGCGATTGCCTTTGCGGTTTTTCTTTGGCTTGATAAGATCGAACTCCGATTCCCAAAAACGGATCAAGGAAGGAGCTACGTTGAATTGTTCTGCTACCTCGCCAATGGAGTAGTAGAGTTTTTCGATTTCTTTTTCCTTATAAGCCATCTTGTCGAGCAAGGTAAGTAATTAATCCTTTATCATCAATGCGTACAGGCACTTCAGGGAAATCTTTTTTTGTAAGCTCCTGTATCTTGGTAATCACGCGGTTAGCGATGTCGATTTTAACCCTGTCGCGAGCTATTTGGTACGTAGGGGTAATCCGGGCCTTGATGAAATCGCCCTTCGCATTCGTGTACACTTTTATGATGGGAGCCCAGCCATTAATGCCTGCTACGTTAATGCCCCCGTAGGTGCAGAAATTACCAAGGCTGTACGCGATGAAGCGGTTTTTATAAACTTCCACCGCTCGCGTAACGTGCGGACCATGCCCAAAAATAATGTCGGCTCCGGCATCAATCAGCGTATGTGCGAACTTGTAAACATCGCCCCGGTCTTCTCCATGAAAGATTTCGTGCTTGCGCGGAACATGCTGATATTCACCTCCTTCGGCCCCTCCATGAAAAGAAACAATTACAATGTCTACCAGCGTGTCAAGTTCCTGTACGATTGACTTTGCATCCTGAATGTGATTTACGCTGATGCAGTTGCTGTTTGGTGAAAAGGCTGCGACTCCGTATTTGATGCCTTCTTTCTTGAAAGTCACATAACGTCTTGGCAACTGACCGGTGTGATACAACCCCACGGCTTCGAGGGTCTTAATCGTGCTCTTGCGTCCTGCATCTCCGAAGTCGCCTGCATGGTTGTTGGCAATGCTCATGACATCGAAGCCTGCATCCACGAGGTTCTGCGCGTACTTCTCGGGGCTTCGGAACGCGTAGCAGATCTTCGGATCCTTGCATGTTTTTACGGTACCACCTTCATCCAGAAGTGTGCCTTCGAGGTTTCCAAACGTCACATCCGCATCACGCAGAATGTGCTGTACTTCTTTCATTAAAAACTCACCGTCATTCGGGGGTAATACAGGCAGCGGGTAATTACTGCCCATCATAATGTCACCTACACCGATTACGGTTAGGGTGTCTTTTTTTTGGGCGAACGTAAAAGTTGCAATCGCGCACAACGCGCAAGTCAGTATAAACTTCATTATTTCTTTTCGTAGTAAACTATTGATCCTTCTTTTATTGCCCGAAGTGACTTGTCAGCTGAAATCAGGGGCAGGTCAACATACTGTGCACTGGCTACAACAATGCTGTCCGGGAGTTTTAACTTGTATTTTTTCCGAATCTGTATCGCTGCTTCCTGAACATTGATATTCAGATCAACAACAGAACACTCAGAAATGAACTTCTCTATCCGCTGTTGATCGCGGGACGACATTTCGTGAAAGCTTAGCAGTTCGAGTTTGGTAATGACGGAAATGAAAATTGATTTGCCCTCGAGCAAATCCGTCAGTGTATTATCTCCCGACAGGAAATAGATGATAATATTTGTATCTAAAAATAGATTATTGCCATTCATCCCTCCAGCGCTTTTGTAACGTTAAGCCATCTTCCTTAAACTTAACTGTTCCAGCGTATTGAGAAGCCTTCAGTCCTGTTTTAGCGGTTTTTTTTGCTACCTTTTTTAAAACAGCTTGAATTGATTTCTTGTCTGACCCTTTTTTCAACACCATAACCATATGGTAAAGGTAGTTAATCCAGCGAAATAATCTCTTTCTCGCCTTGAACGATCAGTTTCTCGTACTCCTGGTTGCTCAGATCGCGCTGGAAGAAGTTGATCGGGTTAATATGTTCACCCTGGAAGAGCACCTCATAATGCAGGTGATCGGATACCGATGTGCCGGTGTTACCTACATAGCCGATAATCTGACCGCGTTTCACTTTATCGCCCGGCTGAACGATGTACTTCGATAAGTGGGCATACCGAGTCTCAAAACCAAAGCCGTGATTAAGATAAATCACGTTTCCATAGCTTGAAGAATAATATGAGTTGTCGACACGACCATCACCGGTCGCATATACGGGTGTGCCGTGCGGAGCTGTGAAGTCTAATCCCTTATGCGGACGAACATAGCCCAGCAGTGGATGGAAACGCATTCCAAAGATGGTATGAAGTCTTGTAAGATCTTTATTGTCGATTGGCTGGATAGCAGGCCGTGACGCCCACATGGCAAGTTTGCGATCGGCCGTCTTGCTGAGTTCCTCGTATGATTGCTGTTCAACATCCAGCTGATGCTTCAGTTTTTCGAAACGCTTGAACGTGCTGGCAATGAGTGAGTACTGCTGAACGTCATCAAAATAATCGGGTTTCGCACCACCCGTACCGGCATAGCGCTCATTCGGGCTTAGTGGCTGCAGGTCAAGGATAACGCGGTAGTTATGATCATCCTGATTGATTAACTCATCCAGGTTATGGTTAGCGTGTGCAATATGTTCTTCAAGCTGCTTCCATTCGGCACGAAGCGTAAAGTTTTCGTCCTGGAGATATTGCTCGCCAATCGGAGTGAAGTTATTGATGTACCAGAAGAAAAGCGCCAGTGCGGTTACGAACGAGGCCGCCAGAAATATCCCCGTCCTGCGCATGAACTGATTGCCCGAAATGAATACGGGTTCGTACTGGCAGGTTTTTGGGTTATATAGGAACGTTCTTTTCCTCACACTTAATCGAGCGATTGATTCATTTTAGCGCCAAGCTTCTGTAACTCGGTGTGCTGGTCGCTGGTAAGCCCTTCAAGCATATACGGCAGCGGGTCAACTTGCTTCTCGTTACGGATAATTTCATAATGTACGTGTGGGGCGACTGATCCGCCACTCATGCCCACGGTTCCAATCGTAAATCCTTTTTTTACCATTTGTCCGGGTTTCACGGTAACATCGTCAAGGTGTGCGTAACGTGTTGTAAGGCCATTGCTGTGTTCGATGTCGACATAGTTTCCGTAGCCCGCCTGCAACGTTGAGCCTTTTACTGCACGGATCACCCGGCCATTGGCTGTAGCCAGTACCTCTGTTCCGCGGGAAGCGGTGAAATCGACACCCGGGTGCTGATAATTTCCTTTATGAAATGGATTGATGCGCATTCCAAAGCCGGATACAAGTTTGGCGTCTTCTGAAATTTTAAGCGGTTGAATAGAGGGCACCGAGAGCAGAAAAACTTTATCATGTTCCCGAATGGAGTAGGATGCAATCTCGGAGTTATGACTGATAGCCGTTTGCTTGATAGATGACGCTTTTGTTTCCAGCGATTCGAGTTCATCCCGGAAGGTCTCTGCATCTGCGAGCAACAAATCAGCTTTTGGGGCTGGGGCTTCTTCCTGCTTTTCGAGGGGTGATTCGAACAACTTTACATGCAGCGATGCATTTTTTTCTTTAAGCTCAGCGATGGAGGCTTCAAGTGTTTGTGTTTCCTGGCGGAGCGATGCTGCGTATTTTTCGAAAGCCTTGTTTTCTTTTTTCAATTCCTTCCCGCGGGCGGTAAGAAACAATTTGCTATGAAGGAAGAGTATGCCTGCGAAGATCAGTACTGTAGTGGTCACAAACAGAAACCCATAGCCGATCAGACTGCCATAGGCAGTTTTCTTAGGTTCGTACCGGCACGTTTCAGGATTGTAGTAGTACTTCGATAGGCCCATGCTAGGTTTAAAAAAATTAGCGAAATCTGCGAAATCTCACCCCTTGGACAGTTATTTTTGCCCGTTCATCCCTGTTCGATAGCTACCACTATTGAACGAAGGGTAAAGGTAGTAAAAATCACGAAAAATATAAAGTTGCGAGATCGATGGAATCGGCTGAGATACGGAGGTTGTTTTTAGAGTTTTTTGAGAAGAAAGGACACCAGATTGTGCCCTCTGCACCGCTGGTGTTGAAGAACGATCCTACGCTGCTCTTCACCAATTCCGGCATGGTGCAATTCAAGGATTATTTCCTGGGTAACGCCACGCCAAAGGCAAACCGTATCGCTGACACGCAAAAATGTCTCCGCGTAAGCGGTAAGCACAACGACCTGGAAGAAGTTGGTATCGATACCTACCACCATACCATGTTCGAGATGCTCGGCAACTGGAGCTTTGGTGATTACTTTAAGAAAGATGCAATCGCGTGGGCCTGGGAACTCCTCACCGAAGTTTATAAACTTCCGAAGGACAAATTATATGTAACGGTTTTTGGTGGTGATAAAGGTGATAACCTTCCGGTAGACGAAGAAGCAAAACAACTTTGGAAAGCTTATACATCGGACGAACATATCCTTCACGGGAATAAGAAAGATAATTTCTGGGAGATGGGAGACACGGGTCCGTGCGGTCCGTGTTCGGAGATTCACATCGACCTTCGTTCAGAAGATGAGATTAAAAAGAAACCCGGTCGCGAATTGGTGAACAGCGATCACCCGCAGGTGGTTGAAATCTGGAACCTCGTGTTCATGGAATTCAATCGCAAGGCTGACGGTTCGCTGGAAAAGTTGCCGGCGCAGCATGTCGATACGGGTATGGGCTTTGAACGCCTGTGCATGGCGATCCAGAAGAAAACTTCGAACTACGATACCGATGTGTTTTCTCCGCTGATCAATTTTATTGCCGATGCGGCCGGAGTGAGGTATAAACAGGGCGAGAAGACCGACATCGCGTTGCGCGTAATGGCCGATCACATTCGTGCTGTTTCGTTTGCGATTTGCGATGGACAACTTCCATCAAATACCGGGGCTGGCTATGTTATCCGCAGGATTTTAAGAAGGGCTGTGCGATATGGATTTACATTCCTGAATTTCAAAGAGCCGTTCATGTACAAGCTGGTTCCCGTTCTCGCGAATCAATTGAAGAACGTTTTCACGGAACTCGAATCACAAAAAGACTATGTCGGAAAAGTGATTTATGAGGAAGAGGTTTCATTCCTGAGAACACTCGAACGCGGATTAAAACGAATTGAAGGCTTACAAGCTATCTCAGGTGAGCAAGCGTTTGAATTGTATGACACGTTCGGATTCCCGCTTGATCTTACTTCATTGATTGCCCGTGAACGCGGCTTTACCGTGGATGAAGCCGGCTTTAAAACGGAAATGGAAAAACAGAAAAACCGTTCGAAAGCCGATGCGAGCAAAGAAACCGGTGACTGGGTTGCTGTTGATAAAGATGTTAAGACTGAGTTTATCGGGTATGATAATCTGGAGTCGGAAGTGAAAATCGTGAAGTATCGCAGGCTCAAACAAAAGAATAAAGAACTGTTCCAGCTCGTGTTCGACAAGACTCCGTTCTACGCTGAAAGTGGTGGCCAAGTTGGCGATACGGGTTACATCGAAAGCGCGAACGAAAAAATCTACATCACGGATACAAAAAAAGAGAACGAGTTGATTGTTCACTTTGCAGATTCGCTTCCGGAAAATCTCAATGCAACGTTTAATGCGGTTGTCGACAGAAGCAAGCGACAACTGAGCATGGACAACCACTCGGCTACGCACTTGTTGCATGCTGCGTTACGCCAGGTTCTTGGCAAGCATGTTGAACAAAAAGGATCGCTGGTAAATGATAAAATTCTTCGCTTCGACTTCTCGCATTTTGCTGCGATGACAGCCGAAGAACTCCAGCGGGTGGAAGATATTGTTAACCGAAAGATTCGCGAGAACATTCGTCTGGATGAAAAGCGTAACGTGCCGATCGAAGAGGCTAAAAAGCTGGGCGCAATGGCGCTTTTTGGGGAAAAATATGGCGATTTCGTTCGCGTAATCACATTCGATCCGAAGTTCTCTGTTGAACTTTGCGGAGGCACACATGTGCCGGCTACCGGTCAGATCGGATTGTTTAAAATCATCTCGGAGAGTTCGGTAGCTGCGGGTGTTCGAAGAATTGAAGCGATCACCGCGGATGAAGCGGAGAAGTTTGTGAACTACAATCAAAAGCTTCTCGATCAGATAAAAGAGTTGTTGAAGAATCCGAAAGATCTTTTAACCGCAACAAAAAACCTGTTGGAGGAAAAGAATCAACTCGAGAAAAAACTGGAAGCAGTCAACCAGGAAAAGGCTAATCAAATCAAGGATCAGCTTGCCGTAAAAGCAGTTAAAGCGAACGGTTATTCATTGATTGTTGAAAAGATTTCCGTGCCAAACGCAGAAGCCTTAAAGAACATCGCGTATGCATTGCGTAACCAGTTCACCGATTTGTTACTCATATTGGCAGCCGATGTGGAAGGCAAGCCGCATGTGTCGGTGATGATCGGAGAGGAGTTGATGAAATCGAATAAGTATCACGCGGGTAGCATGGTGAAAGAACTTGCAAAGGAAATTGACGGAGGCGGAGGCGGACAGCCATTCTTTGCAACAGCTGGTGGAAAAAACCTGAACGGTCTTGATAAGGTATTGCAAAAAGCTAAGACGCTAATTCAGTAGCCTGTGGTTGTTGGTACAATTACGTTCGGCCAGGGGTTATGAGTGTGACAGATAAATATCGCATTGTTATCGGGCTTGAGGTTCATGCTCAATTGTTAACAGCCAGTAAGATTTTCAGTGCCGAACCGTCTTCTTTTGGTGCTTCTCCAAACACCCAAGTTGGGGTCATTACGTTGGCTCATCCCGGTACACTGCCAAAGTTGAATAAACGCGCGTTTGAGCTTGCTATTAAAATGGGACTTGCGTGCAACTCGGAAGTTTCGCGCACCAATATCTTCGACCGGAAAAACTATTTCTATCCCGATCTGCCGAAAGGCTATCAGATCACACAAGACAGAACTCCCGTTTGCAAAGGTGGCTTCGTAACGATTAAAACAAAAGAAGGCGGTGAGCAAAGTGTAACGCTCAATCGCATTCACCTCGAAGAGGATGCCGGTAAATCCATTCATACGGAAGGATCGGATACCTGGATCGACTTGAATCGTGCAGGCGTGGCGCTCATTGAAATTGTTACCGAACCCTGCATGAGCACAGCTGAAGAGGCGTCTGCTTTTGTGGCTGAGGTTCGGAAGCTGGTTCGGTATCTGGAAATCTGTGATGGCAACATGGAGGAAGGTTCACTCCGGTGCGATGCGAACGTGTCGATCATGTTGAAAGATGCCACGGTTTTCGGTAAAAAGGTTGAGATCAAAAACATGAACTCCATTCGGAATGTACAGCGTGCAATCATTGTGGAGGTCGCGCGCCAGATTGAGCTGGCTGAAAGGGGGGAAGTGATTTTATCGGAAACCCGTACCTACGATGCTGATAAAAATAAAACGTTCAGCATGCGTGAGAAAGAAGAGTTGAATGACTACCGCTATTTCCCCGATCCGGATTTAAGCCCGGTAGTCGTTACGGACGAATGGCTGATGCAGATCCGCGAAACAATGCCCGCGTTGCCACGCGAACTGTACCAGAAATTTACTTCGGAATATGCATTGTCAGAATATGATGCCAGTGTGCTGACAGATTCAAAAGACATTGCATTGTATACGGAAGCGGTTTGCAGGCATACTAAAAACTACAAAGCTGTCGCTAACTGGATGATGGGGCCGGTCAAATCGTGGCTTAATGAACAGCAGAAAACTGCAGATCAATTTCCAATTCAGCCACCAAGTCTTGCGACTGTTATTGATTTGATCGACCAGGGAAAATTGAACTTCACCGCAGCATCCCAGCGGTTGTTTCCGGCCATACTTAAGAGTCCCCAAGCTTCAGTTGAAAACATCGTGGCTGAATTGGGTCTCGCGAACGCGGCTGATCAAAACTCAATTTTGCCTATTATTGAGGAAGTAATAATCGCTTTTCCGGAAGAGGTGAAGCAATATAAGAAAGGAAAAGGTGCCCTGATTGGCATGTTTATGGGTGAGGTGATGAAACGCAGTCACGGGAAGGCCGATCCTAAAACTACCAAAGAGCTATTAGTCAGCAAGTTAAAAGAGCTATGAAAACTACAGTCATTTTTTTATTGTCCGTTGTATTGGTGCTTAACGGATGTTCTTCAAACGGTCAGCAACCCGGTAAAACAGCAACCAACGTTGTTACTGTGAGCGGTAAAGTCGGGTTCCCGCAAACCGGAACAATCACCATTACGGAATTGAAGAACAATGGAATGGGCTGGCAGGACACCATAACGCTGAAGAAAGATTATTCGTTTGCTAAAAAAGTTACCGTTACAGAGCCTGGCTATTACCGGCTTAACTTTTACAATATGCAGTCGGTGGACATCATTCTCGATAAAAATAACCTTGAGGTTAATGTGGATGGAAACAACCGGCAGGGATTTTCGGAAGTAAAAGGTTCACCCGACATAGATCTTGTTAAGAAAGCGCAGGGATATTTGCAATCACTGCAAACGACACCTGAGTTCCTCGAGTTAAGCAAACAGTTCGATGCGGCCCGCACAGCTAACGATCAGGTGAAAATGGTGTCCCTGCAGGAGCAATATCAAAAGATGTCTGTTACCGCCACCGATCAGATTGCAGCATTACTGAAAACGGCTCCGGCTTCGTTGGGTGGAATTAATATTCTGCAGGGCGGACAGATGCTTACGAAAGACAAGTACTGGGATGTTTACGTTTTGTATGCCGATAAGCTGAAGAAAGAACTTCCCAACTCATCGCATGCAAAAGACTTTATTGCGATGGTAGATAAAGAGAAGAAGCTGTCGATTGGGCAGCTTGCCCCCGAAATTGCGTTGCCAAATCCTGACGGACAGGTTGTGAAACTTTCATCGCTCCGCGGAAAGTATGTACTGGTTGATTTTTGGGCGAAGTGGTGCGGACCCTGCCGCAGAGAAAACCCGAATGTTGTAGCGGCTTACAATAAGTATAAAGACAAAGGTTTTACGGTTTTTGGTGTATCACTTGATCGCACAAAAGCAGATTGGGTACAGGCGATTGCAGAAGACGGTTTAACATGGACACACGTTTCTGACTTGAAGTACTTCCAGTCAGAAGCCGCAGCAACGTATAATATTACGTACATCCCATTTTCACTGCTGCTTGATCCTCAGGGGAAGATCATCGCCAAGAACCTCCGGGAAGGAGAGCTACACAAAAAACTTGACGAGATTTTTGGTAAAAAGTAATAGCTCTTCTTTTAGTAAAGAGCTATTACAGAAGTTGTATCATTCACCAAATGTAATCGGCATTACGAATTGAGAGTTTACAATTTTTCCGTTTTGCCGGGCGGGAGTCCAACCCGTTAGCTCAGTTTTAATAACCCGTAACGCTTCCAGATCAAGGTCTTTCGAAATGCCTTTTATGATCTCGAAATTTGTTAGCGTCCCATCTTTTTTCACGATAAACCTTAGAAACACTTTCCCTGATAATCCATTACGTTTTGCAGAGGCGGGATACTTAACTTCTTTTTTGACGCGGGCATAAAGCGCGTTCAAACCACCTTTAGGAACGGCTTGATGTTCTACGGCCAGGAAAACAGGCTCACCGTCTATTGAGTGATCCAGAACTGTTTCTTGAACCTCGCTGGCAGTTTTCCACTCTATATCTGTAGGAAGCCGGTTTGATTTCACTGAGTTATCCAGAACTATTTCCTGAGCCTTGCTGGCAGTTTTCCACTCCGCTTCTGTAGGAAGTCGGTTTGATTTCTCGGAACTGTAATCTAAAATCAGGTAATTGATGGGATTGCCGTTTGCATCTTCACCGGTTTTGATTGCCAATACCGTCACAGCTTCAAATACGTATTTACCATCAATTTCACTTATGTGGTTTGCGTGTTTGCCTTCGAAGTCTTTGAGATTAGGACCCGACGGCGGCACCACAATGAAATCGGCATTTGGGTTATTCGCTTTCAGGCGATCAATAGCTTGCTGAACTTTTTCGGGATAACCGGAGTCAGGTACCACCGTGGTTGTTTCCATCTGATCCTGGCACGAGACGATGAAGAATAATACCGGAATGACTGCAGCCACTCCAACCATCTTCCAGCTTTTTATTTTTTGTTTGACTGTTCGCATCATTTCAATTCGTTTAACGGTTAATGAATTACTAAAATGGTTGGCGAGTTTATAATCGGCCGAGTGCAATGCAACCCTCGCCAGCAGGCTGCAGTACTCATTCACGTCATGCGTTTCGACTGCGCGCGCATCTGCCTCGAACTCATGAAGTTGAACGAATATTTTTTTGTAAACCCGGATCAGCGGGTTAAACCAGAATACGATCCCCAGAATATTCAATAACACGATATCGAATGAATGAAAGAGTTTTGCATGAATGCTCTCGTGTTCGATTATTTGCTGTTTTTCACTTTCTGTAAGGGGAGGAGTGTTTCCAATGAAGATATAGTTGAAGAACGAAAACGGACTGCTCGTATCGCTAAGTTCAACGATATGATGATGATGTGCTTCATACTTAGTCGATCTCCGCAAGGTGATGAACATCTTGCTGAGGCGTATCATAAAAACAATGAAAAACAGTGCAAGGCCCAAACTGTAAATTACCGTAAGTATTTCCCAGGTTGTCCAGGTATGCTGAGGGAGCGCTTCGGTTGCATAAACTAAATCCGCTTCCGTGACCGTTTGATCAACAGAAAAATTAAGGGAAGGTATCGGAGAATTGGCCGTGTTAAGTTTGATCAACGGAAAAATTATCGATGCGATGAGCCCAGCCAATAAGAACATGCGGTTAAACCGAAAACTTGTTTCCTTGCGCAGTAGCAATTGGTAAACCACCAGAAACAGACATAACCCTATGCTTGCTTCCAGTAAAAAGTTCAGGTATGCATTCATGACTTTTTGGTTTTAGCTTCCTCAATAAGTTTTTCCAGGTCTTTCAGCGTCATATTGTTTTCTTTTGCGAAGAACGTGACCAGGTTTTCGAAGGAGTTGTTGAAGTACCCTTTCAGCATGGTGTTCAGGTAGAACTTCGTGTACTGCTCTTTCGAAATCAGCGGAAAGTATTCATGTGTTTTTCCATACGCGGTGTGATCTACGAACCCTTTCGTTTCGAGTATCCGGATGATCGTGGAAACTGTGTTATACGCTGGCTTCGGTTTGGGCAGTTCTTCAATGATGTCTTTTACGAATGCCTTTTCAAGCTTCCATAGCACCTGCATGATTTGATCTTCAGCTTTGGTAAGTTCTTTCATTGTACAGATTCTGTTTTAAGATGATTAAGTACTTGGTCGAAGGCGTTGCAGCGATACAGTATTTTGCCGGTGTCATCGAGTAAAAAGTAGGTAGGATACGCTTCGATGAGCATATCGGTCCGGAGTTTCTTCTTGTAATCATCGACCTCACGTATGTTTTTCCATGGATAGTTTTTTTTTGTTGAGCCATTTGGCCCATTGCTCCTGGTTCTGGTCGATCGAAATTCCGATTACTTCGATGTTCTGCTGTTTTAGTAATTCCAGTTTTCGTGCGATTTCCTTGTGCTGTTCGATGCACGGTGCACATCCGATAAACCACATGTCAATCAGGTATTTTTTACCGGGAGTTAAGGTCAACGGTTCCAGTTTTCCTGCTAGTGTATAAAATTGAAATTTTGAGAAGTCAATCCGGTTTCGGGTCAGGATATTTTCAATTTTCCGGTAAGGATTTAGCAGGTGATCGCGTATGGAAACATCCTGATTGACGAGAAGTATGTAAGCTCTTTTTAATTCCTGCGTGCGGCTGATGTTTCGGGAAAAGAAGTGCCGGGCAATCTCGATTGAGAATGCGTTGGTGATGTTACGGTTAATTTCATCAAGCAGAAATGAGTTGATGGTTGCTGAATCAGCCTTACTTTCGGTTAAGCGATCATAGCGGTCGCGAAAGTCGAGTGATTTGTAATAGAGTTCAGAACCGATAACCGTATCGACTTCCAGTTTCTTACCGTTAAATTTTCCCCTAACAACCACATTCGCTCCGTTAAGCCAGAGCGTAGTCATCCTTTTTTCGTTGCTGCCATAGAATGTGAAGTTGTATAAATCATTTAATGGGCCAGTCAGTTTAATGTTTATCGATTGCGAGTAGGGGATGAATTGGAACTCATTGTCCTGGGTAATGTTCGAGAAGAAAATGCTGTCGACCGGGACGGAAGCCGTGACTTCGAACTTCAGTTGCGCGTTTGTTGAAAGCGTTAATACGCTGAAAATCAACAAAAAATAAGCGGTTTTAGCCATTTCAACTAATGATTACGTTTTAAAACTAAATATTTAGTTGATACGATCAAAATAAAAGCGGAAGAATTTTCTGCTTTGATAGAAGACTTTGATATGGGTAAATCAGACACTATCTGGAAGTGGTAAAACAGTAGGAGATCAGATTGGCACCCATTTGCAAGGCTTGCTGATGTTTTAGTTCGGGTGTGTTGTGTACCCGCATATCTTCCCAGCCATTACCCAGGTCACATTCATATGAATAAAAAAGAACGAGCCGGCCTTCGTAAATCAGCCCAAAGCCCTGAGCGGGCTTTCCATCATGTTCATGAATTTTAGGAAGACCTTTGGCAAACTCAAATTTCTGATGATAAACCGGGTGATCGTACGGAAGTTCAATTAATTCCAGTTCCGGGAATACTTTCTTGAGTTCGATCCGGATGTATTTATCGAGGCCGTAGTTATCATCGATATGCAAAAAACCGCCTCCAACAAGGTAATTCCGAAGGTTGGCGGCATCGCTTTCGCTGAACACTACGTTGCCGTGGCCCGTCATATATATATAGGGATACAGGTAAAGCTCTTTGCTTCCAACTTCCACCACATCTTCGTCTGGCGCAAGCGCTGTATTCAGTTCCGTGTTGCAGAATTTAATCAGGTTGGGCAATGCTGTTTTATTGGCGTACCAGTCGCCACCGCCACCATATTTTAGTTTTGCTATTTTTACTGAACTTTGCGCGTCTGCCGAAAGGCAGAAACAAACAAGCAGCACAACACCCAAAGAGCTAAGAATAAAACGCATTTTTGACTGGCTATTAGTTAAACCTTATTCCCGTTAACGGGTCTAACCGCCAAAACAAGCAAAAAATTGCGCTAAAAAATCAAAACATGATAACAAACCGGTCTTTTTTGATGCGAATAGTGTCGGTGGCGGCCGTAGTTAGCCTGGTGATGGGTGTTTCCTGCTCGGACGATGAACCTCAATTTTCCCAGGAAGCTAATTACGCAGTCGAGGAATCGAGCATCGATGCATATTATACCGATGCCGATGACATGGCCGGTATAGCCGTTGCTGAGAGCGATGAAACCGAGGGTGGTCGCGTTTCGTCTGGTGCGCGTGAATTTGAGATCAATGATGACAGGTTTTGCAATGGAATTTCTGTTACGCTTGACCTCGACCTGTCGCAGCTTCCTACGCTCCCTGTCGGCGATATCACCATCAACTTCGGTGAAGGATGTGAAGATGCACGCGGGAATATTCGTAAAGGAAAGATAAAGGTTCATTTCCGCGGAAGGAAGTTTCGTCCCGGGTCTTCTATTTCAATCACCTTTGAAAATTATCAGGTTAACAATGTTAAGTTGAATGGCGTACGCACGCTCACCAGCCTCGCGACCAGTACGGTTTCCGCCCCGAAGTTTCAGATCGAGCTCACGAATGGATCGGTAGAGTGGGACGGAAAAATTATTACTCGTGAACATTGCTTTGTGAGTACGTGGGAACGTGGCGCGCTGCTTGACCCTCAGGATGATGTGGTCACTGTGGCACAATGCCCGGATGCAGACCAGGCAGCGGAAGGAATCAATCGCCATGGCATCCATTACCGGGTGTACATAACCAAACCGCTGGTTTACAAAAGAGGCTGCCCGATGGCCGTTTCCGGAACCAAGAAGTTCGATGAAGTTGATAGCGGCAAAGAAATTATAATCGACTATGGTACTGGTGATTGTGATGCTTCAATTACCTTAACGGTTAATGGTAACATCCGGAACGTGCGTTCCCGCCGATAAAAAATCAATGTTCCATAGCGAAGGCCCGGCACTAAAACCGGGCTTTTTTGTTTATTTGTAATCAAACTTTTTAGCATGAAGCAATACCTCGACCTGATGAAGGATATTCTGGAAACAGGGGCATCAAAAACGGATCGCACCGGCACGGGAACGCTTTCGGTTTTTGGCCGTCAGCTGCGATTCGATCTTTCAGCAGGATTTCCCTTGGTTACAACCAAAAAACTTCATACTCGATCTATATTCATAGAGCTGCTCTGGTTCTTAAAGGGTGATACCAACATTAAATATCTGCATGATCACGGAGTTACCATTTGGGATGAATGGGCGGACGAGAATGGTGATCTTGGTCCGGTGTACGGACATCAGTGGCGCAGTTGGCCAACTCCAAACGGCCAGACAATTGATCAAATCACGAACGTATTAAATCAGATCAAACAGAAACCTGATTCCCGCAGGCACATCGTTTCGGCATGGAATCCTGCAGAAGTTGATAAGATGGCGTTGCCACCGTGTCACGCCATGTTTCAGTTTTATGTTGCAGACGGAAAGCTCTCGTGCCAACTTTATCAGCGCAGCGCAGATTATTTCCTGGGGGTCCCGTTCAACATTGCTTCGTATGCATTATTGACACACATGTTCGCGCAGCAGTGTGATTTAGAACCGGGTGATTTTGTCTGGACAGGAGGAGACGTTCATTTGTATACAAACCATATTGAACAGGCCAAGCTTCAGCTTTCACGTGAGCCGTATCCATTGCCTACACTAAACATTAAACGGAAGCCCGCTTCCATTTTCGATTATCAGTACGAAGATTTTGAAATCCAGAATTATCAGGCTCATCCAACGATAAAGGCTCCGATAGCGGTATGAGATATTTGAGTTGGCTGGTGATCGTTACTTTCTTGATTGAGTGCGATTCGAAAAAGAAAGAGGTAGCGGAAACCGTGGTGAAGAACGGAATCATCACCGAATACCGCGATGATGGCCGGTTGCACAAAGAATTGTCTTATAAAAATGGCAAGCTTCATGGCTTGTCAAAAGTTTATCACCCGAACGGCAAGCTCTACCTCGAAACCGAATGGGCGAACGACAAGCGCCACGGATTAACCAAACAATATTTTCAAAGCGGCATACTGTATTCAGAAACGTACTACGACAGCGGCAAAATTTCCGGAACGTTGAAGAAATATCATAAAGACGGTAAGCTGAAGGCTGAAATGCGCTACAAGAATGGGAAAGAGTGTGCCGGCCTGAAGGAGTATATCCTAAATGGCGAACCGCGACCGCATTATCCGGAAATTGTAATTACAACTGAAAATAAGGTTAAATCAGAAGGCGTTTTTTATCTGAAGTTCTCAGTGTCTGAGCGTATCCATAAAGCTACCTTTTATCGCGGAACGCTAAAGGATGACTGTCTTCACAGTGAACTCCAAAAACTATATCAACCAAGTAAAGATGAAGCGGTGTTGGCTTACCCGGTGAGCAATTTTCAGATTCTCGACCAGACTGACCACTTCATTGCCAAAATCGAAACAATAGCCGGTAACGTGCTGGTTGTAGAAAAGTCGTTTCGGATCAAAGTTGAGCCCGACTTCATGGGTCGGTAGGAACCGGTCATAAAATCACGTGCATTCGGCTCCGGAAAAATCCGGATATTTGCCCACTTTTTAAGAAACAATCGCCTCTGCCTGTAACAAAAGCGGTGTTGTGTCGACAAATGTTTAACCCGATTCCAGGATGCCTGAAAAAAGCAGCGTTTTCGATATGATTGGCCCCGTAATGATTGGACCCTCAAGTTCGCATACTGCGGGGGTGGTCCGAATCGCGCGCACAGCCCTCAAACTGCTCGGAGGAGTTCCCGAGGAAGCGGATATCATCTTCTATAATTCATTTGCCCGCACCTATGAAGGGCACGGCAGCGACCGCGCCATTATTGCCGGCTTGCTGGACTATAAAACTGATGACAAGCGGATCAAGGATTCGCTTGAACTGGCGAAAGAGAATAACCTGAAATACACCTTTAAGTCGATTGGCAATGCCTCAGCGCTGCATCCAAACACCATCCGCCTTAACCTGAAGCATGGCGATAAAAAAATTGAGGTACTGGGCGAAAGTAAGGGAGGCGGAGTGATCAACATTGCCGAAGTAAACGGTTTCAAGGCTGATTTTTCGGCCAGTTTGCATACGCTGATCATTTTTGCGGATGATGTAAAAGGAAGTATTGCTTTTCTGGCTAACGTGCTCGCCCATGACGATTGCAACATCGCCACCATGTCGGTTTCCCGGAAGGGAAAAAATGATTTGGCATGTTTGGTTATAGAAATGGACTCCGGAGTGAAACCTGTAACATTGGCCTACGTTCGGAGTCTAAGTTGGGTTAAGGAAGTTATTTATATCCCGGATATTGACCGTTAAGAAGAAATGAAAAGAATTCTCCTAGTTTTTTTTGCCGCGTTTTTTAGCGTCAGCTCGTTTGCTCAGATTGATACCACTGCGAGGAAATGGAACCTGCGCGAGATTATTGATTATGCAATCGCGCACAACCTGACTGTTAAACGCAGTGAGTATGCGGTTGAAAATGGTGAGGTAAATGCCCTTCAGGCTAAGGCGGCTCTGTTACCTACTTTGAACGCCAGTGCAAGCTATGGTTACAACTGGGGTCGTACGATTGACCCGGGAAGTAACAGCTTTACTGAAAACCGCGTGAAGTCAGTGAACATGAATGCGTCAAGTTCTTTGCTTTTATGGAATGGTTTCCGGTTGTTCTACAATGTAAAACAGACCGACACCGAACTTGAGGCGCTGAGCGAGGATCTGATTAAATCACGCAACGATGTAATTCTCAGCGTAATCACGCTCTATATAAATGTTGTTTTTAACAAAGAATTATACACGGTAGCGCGTCTTCAACTACGCTCCACGGAAGAACAATTGCTGCGCACACGTAAGCTGGCTGATGCCGGCTCTGTCCCTCAAGCCAACGTGCTCAACCTGGAAGCGCAGTTTGCCACAAACGAATTGAACCTGATCCAGCGCGAGAATGCTGTTAACCTTACGCTGCTTCAGCTTAAGCAGGCGTTGCAACTTCCGGCATCTACACCAATGGACGTTGAACTTCCGCAGATTGATCTTAACGCCAGCGATGTTGTTAACAAGACTCCGGAAGAAATTTACGATATCGCTACAGGCACAATGCCTGAAATCAAAGCCGCACGACTGAGAAGAAAAGGAGCTTTGTTTGCGCTTCGTTCCACGCAGGGAAACTTTTATCCGCGCCTCTCTATGAGCGGATCGTTATCGACTGTTTATTCCGACCAACGTTTACAGTTCAGCCCGGATGGTACAACATCCGAACAAGTAATCGGTTACGTACAGGGATCACCCACCAGTGTGGTGGTAATCCCTTCAGCCAATGGCAGCTATTTTGTTCCGGGATATAGTGACCAATTCCAAAACAACTTAGGTAAAAGCCTGGGATTCAGTCTTCAAATCCCAATCTTCAATGGTTTGTCGACACGCAGTGCTGTGCAACGCGCAAAGATCAGTCGTAACCTTGCGGAGATTTCGTTAACAGAAAATGAGAATCGCCTTCGTCAGACTGTTGAGACAGCGTACAACGATGCGATATCGGCAATCAAAACATATAACTCAGCTCAGAAGCAAGTTTCGGCGCGGGATGAAGCATACCGCATGACTAAAATCCGTTTGGATAATGGCGCGGTAAACTATGTAGAATATCAGGTTGCCGAAAATGATCTTTATCAGGCAAAATCCGATCTGCTTCGCGCAAAATACGATTTCATCTTCCGCAAGAAGGTGCTCGACTTCTACCAGGGATTACCATTAGGACTTTAATCAGCTTAACCATACGCATCAATGGCAACAACTCAAAAACGCAAATCAAACAAGTTTATTTACTGGCTTATCGGAACGTTAGTAGTTCTGCTTCTTATCGTGATTATCGGGAAGTCGCAGGGCTGGATCGGAAAGCCCCAGGAACTCGAAGTTGAGCTGGCAAAAGTTAAGCGCGCTACCATTGTTGAGAAGGTAAGTGCCTCCGGTACGGTGCAGCCGGTAATCGAAGTTAAGATCGCGCCGGAAGTTTCCGGTGAGATTCGCGAGTTGTTGATCGAAGAAGGCGATTCAGTTGGAAAAAATCAGATGCTGGTTAAAATCCGTCCTGATACGTGGTTGTCGCAGCTGGATCGCGCTGAAGCGTCATTAAATCAGCAGAAGGCAAATGTGGTATCGGCAGAGGCAGCACTTTCGCGTGCAGAGGCTTCCCGTACACGCGCGATGCAGGAATATGAGCGTCAGGAGAAACTTCATAACGAACGCGTAATTTCAGAAGCCGATTGGCAACTCGCTCAACAAAACAAAACCATCGCAGAGAATGATTATAAATCGGCCAGACAATCGCTGGAAGCGTCAAAGTTTATTGTACGAAGCAGCGAAGCCACGGTGCGCGAGGCTCGTGAAAACGTCCGGCTTACAAGCGTAGCAGCTCCGATGCACGGGATTGTATCCAAGCTGAGCGTTAAGAAGGGTGAGCGCGTATTGGGTACGGCACAGATGCAGGGCACCGAAATGCTGCGCATTGCTGATTTGAGTAAAATGGAAGTGCGGGTAAACGTGAATGAGAACGACATCGTGCGGGTTCATCTGAACGACACAACCATGATTGATGTTGACGCGTACGCGAATGAAGGCAAACAGTTTAAAGGAATTGTAACCAACATCGCCAACACCGCGAAAGACAAGACGTCAGCGGATGCCATCACTGAGTTTGAGGTTCGTATTTTAATCCTGAATTCGTCCTACAAAGACCTCGTAGCAAAAGGAAACCGGTATCCGTTCCGCCCGGGAATGACTGCCAGTGTTGAAATTCTAACCAATCGCAAAACCAATGTGATGTCCGTGCCATTATCGGCTGTTACTACGCGAAATCCTGAAGATGAGAACAAGTCTGAAGGCGAAGAGAATGGACCAGGTAACAATAACAACCAGCAGGCTAATAACGGGCAGCAAAAGCCGGTAGAAAAGAAGAAGGATAAAGTTGTTGTGTTTGTAAATGAAGGAGGTAAAGCGAAAATGGTGGAGGTTAAGACCGGTATCAGTGATTACGACAATATCGAAATTCTGTCAGGCTTGAGCGACAGTTCGCAGGTTGTGACCGGTCCGTTCCTGGTCGTTTCAAAACGTCTGAAAGACGGAGAGCGCATCAGCGGGCAGGTTGAGAAGAAAGAAACGAAGAAAGAAGAAAAACCTGCGGAGAAGAAAGACTAACCGCAGGAGATCCGATAAAAGCCTCGCCAACGCGGGGCTTTTTTATTTACGGAGTATCAAAGCGATTTTTTCTGACCCGTGTTTTTGAAATACGTATCGAGCACAAGGAGGGAGATTAAATCTTCACGTTGTTTGTTTTTGAATTGTTCAACATATGCATGTGCATGCCGGATAATCTCATTTGCTTCATGCGGATTGTTGATGTAGTAGTGCAGTCGTTCTTCGAGATCGGAATAATCATCTTTGATCTCAACATAATGCTTGTTGCCCACTAAGGTGCCTTCCATAAACCATGTCTCAAACTTAGGCTTGGGCATTACGGCCAGGGAATTGGATGACATTACCCATTTAAGATTGGTAGCAACGTCATTTCCTTCGAGGCATAAAATGAATTTATAATCAAGGTGCTCCCGGATCGTTAGAAACTCCCGAACCCAGTGTGGGTTTTTATTGGTGTTGATTTGCCCGAGGTTACACATCGGGTGATTAAAGTACATCTCATAGAACCGGATGCGATGTTCGCGCTTCACAACTCCCCGGCCAACCAGCATGTTTTTCTTGTCTTCAAACCGGGTATCATCGGTAATGAAATTAAAATGCCTCAGCTTATCGAGGTTTAGTATAACGGAGTTTTCATTGTTGCCGTGAATGGGCCTGCTCTTAACGATGGATGGTTCATCGGGAACTCGCGTAATGTCGCCAAACAGAAAATTTGCCTTAAGCGAAGGATCAAAATACCGGGTGTATTCACGGGTATCAAAATAGTAAGCCCGTTGCTTTTCCGGAAGGCTAAAGTTTTTCAGGAGCGTTGCGTGATCACCGATTTTTTGTGATGGAGAGAGTTTATTATAATAGGAAACCCGGAACTTTACATAGGCTTGTTCTGTCTCTGAAAGGTTACTAAGCCGATCAATTTTCTTACGGAGCTTCGACCGGTAAAATATACCGGGCACCAGGTGCCATCCGAGCACTTTCACGTAGTACAGGAACTTGCTGTTCTTATCCCGGATATCAATGCGTTTGCTGATGGGTCGCATGTTTCCAAAGATAGATGTTTGAGCGGAAATTGATGCCTGAAGTTTTTTTGATAAATTTAAGAATAAACACGTATCGAAATGGTTCAGCACCCCTGGCATGAAGTAAGAATTGGCGATCAGGTTCCGCAACGCGTGAACGCTATCATCGAAATTCCAAAAGGCTCCCGCGCCAAGTATGAAATCGACAAGGAAAGCGGCCTGATTAAGCTTGATCGCGTGATTTATGCTTCCATGTATTACCCGCTGAATTACGGGTTCATTCCGCAGACGCTCGGGGAGGATAAAGACCCGCTCGACATTGTTGTGCTTACACAGGTTTCGGTGGTTCCGCGCTGCCTGATCCCGTCAAAGGTAATTGGCGTTATGCGCATGATCGACCGGGGAGAAGCCGATGATAAAATCATTGCTGTGGCTGAGCAGGATGCCAGTGTAAGCCACATCCGCGATGTGAGCGAGTTGCCGGAGTTCTTCAGAGTTGAACTAAAGCACTTCTTTGAAAACTACAAAACGCTTGAAAATAAAAAGGTTGTTGTCGATGATTTTTTAGGCGCTGCGCAGGCGTACCCGATCATCGAACGCAGTATCCAGTATTATAAAGAAACCTTTAAGAAGTAGCGGGAAATTAGTTATTCGAATCCTGGAAAGCTTTCTGGATGAATGCAGCTAGTTCCATCATCCACGCAATGCCTACGTGAACAATTACTCCGCCCCAGATTCCGCGAGTCTCGTATGCCACTACACCTAAAATGTAGCCACCAAAGATTGAGCTGATGGCTTCACCCATCGGTTTCCCAAAGTGAAGAAAACAGTATACGCACGCCATGGGTACGATTGACCCACGGCCAAGAACTGAAATCATTCCGATTACCAGAAACCCGCGGAAGAAAAATTCAATCGAAACGAAGTTCAGTGCGTACGAAATTTCGTAGCCTGCAACAGTAACCCACTCCGGAACATTCATTTGCAAGTGCGCGCGTGAAGACTCGTACATGGGGTATTGATTCAAAAAGCTGGGAAGGAAGGATGCGGCCACAATTAATGGCAGCATGATGGCCAGCATCGTGAAGTATGGCTTAACATCAAATTTTTTTGGAGCGATTCCATATAGATGCTTTTCTGCCCGATCATACATGCTGTATAAAAGGAAGAAAGGCAGCATCATGGTGAAGATGCCTAACAGATTGTTGAAGATCTTCGTGCTCCACCGATACATTCTCGGATGAAACAACTCACCCGCCAAATCGTCAATGAAGAAAGAACACCGGTCAAAACTTAAGAACGCCAGCGCGATCAGACTCTTTATCCAGAACTCAGCAGAAGTGAGAAACGTCCTGTTCTTTGAGAAGTATGCGTAGGCGAACACCGGAACGATGTAGGCAAAAATGTTCGTGAGGAAATAGTAAAAGAACTTGGTAAAGCCTTCCTGGTAGTCGAGAAAGCTGTCTTCAAAATCAACCTTGTAATTGTAATAAATACTGACGGTCAGAAATACGGCAATGAATCCGTAGTACGCAGGATTGAAATCAACCGTGACGTGTTTCTTAAGAAATTGCCAGATTTTCTTCATGACCAGCCGGTTAAATGCTGGTAAACTTTATGGATCGGCAGCCCCATCACATTAAAGTATGATCCATTGATTTTTTCGATCGCAACCATTCCGATCCAATCCTGTGCGCCATAGGCTCCGGCTTTATCAAACGGTTTGTAATTGTCTACGTAAAATTCAATTTCACGCTGCGAAAGCGTTTTAAAGGTTACTTCGGTGGTGTCGTCAAAACTTTCTTCTCTCTCAGCTGAAAGAATGCAAACTCCGGTCATCACGAGATGAGTTTCTCCGTTCAGTACGTTTAGCATGCTGATGGCCTCTGTACGATCCTGCGGTTTGTTGAGTATATAATTGTTGATAATCACCACGGTATCAGCGGTAACAACCACCTGATCTTTAATGGTGCTTCGAAAGTATTCCGCTTTCTTGGTTGCCAGATATTTCGCAACCTGTTCCACCGGCAGGTCGTGCGGAAAATCTTCGTCTACGTCCGGCTTTTCAACAGAAAAAGCAAAGCCAGCCTCCCGCATCAGAAATTGTCTCCGGGGCGAGCTAGATCCAAGAATAAGCGGGCGTGTAAAACTCATCTTCTTTTATTGACGCGAATAGAAATCCGCAAATAACCTTCGGGTAAAAATACGTGGATTTCTGCGGCATCGTGGCACCGCTGTGACAAACATTTTTTACGTCTTCGATCGATACCTCGTTGGTAATGATCGCCAGTTGGGCTTCGTCCTGAAGCACACGCTTGAGACAATCGGAAAAACTTCGATCGAAAAATATGTTCTCTGATTTGCGTTGATCCTTTCCGGGAATGCCAAGCGCCTTTTCAATGATGAAATAGTGCATAACCGTCAGATCGAGTTTTTTTACCACATCCGGGAAATGCCAGCTCATGGTAGCAAGCGCCTCTGGTTTCAACCTGAGTTTGTAAGCGTTTTCTTTAAACATCAATCCGAACGCCCATGGTTTACCGGCAATGATTTCATTCAGCGTGTCGGCATCCTCAACCGGTTTAATCGTAAAATCATGTTCAAGTTTTTTAAGGATTTGATCTTCACTGAAGTTCGGCAAGTCTTTAATCAGGCGATGGGTGGGGAGGATGCGCAAATCTCCGGCCTCAGTGTTGGTGAGATACATCAGGTGAAAATTGTATCCTTCATTGCCCGTGTGATTCGGATTTGCTTTTTGCTGTTGCTGCATGTGAACCAGCGAGCCTTCATAGCGATGATGACCGTCCGCCAGAATTACCTGCTTGGTTGCCAACGCGTTCATAAACTTCTTAATGACGTCAGCATCGTGAATCACCGCCAGTACGTCACGCACACCCTGGTAATCTTCCGCTTCGTAAATCGGATTCCGGATTGCTTCGTCCATATAAGTTTCCAACTCGAATGCAGCATCGGTGTATAGACCGTGTGTCGGGCTTACGTTTAACTCGGTTTTGCGAAGCAACTCAATGCGGTCGTTAACCGATTTGGGAATTGTATTCTCGTGTCGCAGAATTACGTCATCTTCCCAGGCATGCACGCGAATGTTGCATACGAACCCCTTGCGGCACAGTTCTTTCGATGATCCGTATAGTGTAAAGTACTGGTAGTAAACATAAATGCCGGGCAGTTTGTCTTGCACGATAACGCCACTGGCTTTCCACTGGTCGAGCAGGTGATGGGCATGATTGGCAGCATCAACACCTTGCGGAACAGATAAATGAATGCTGTTGTAGGGGTTTTGATAAAGTGCCTTACGCTGTTTTTCGGAAACCACATCGAACAGGGGAGATGTAAGATCATCAATCGCAGTCGACAGGTTCTGATTGTAGCGCCAGGCGCGAAGGGGTTTAATTTCAGGCATGATTCAATTTTCGAATTGAGAATTTAAAATTGCGCTACAGTATTATTCGAAATTTTGAATTCGAAATCATATTCTGTTCTTTTTCCATTTGCTAACTGGAACGATCTCGTGCTGCGTTGCAGCATGTGTGCTCGTTGGTGTTGCCAGAATGTGCGCACTGAGCGCGGCTGCAAGTTCCTCTTCCGCTGGGTCCGGTGTGGCGGTTAACACCTCCGGTTTAAAATATTTTCCAACAAATCCGGTATCGAACTTTCCGCTGCGGAAAGCTTCGTGATGCATCACAAAGTTACAGAAGCCCAGTGTCGTTTCCAGTCCGGTTATTTCATATTCCTGAATGGCACGAATCGTTTTCTCAATGGCCATTTCGCGGGTTTCGGCATGACAAATCAGCTTGGCGATCATCGGATCGTAATAGAACGGGATCGACATTCCCTGTTCGAAACCATCATCTACACGAATGCCGTTGCCCTGTGGGCGCTTGTACGTTTGCAGGGTTCCGATATCCGGAAGGAAGTTATTGGAAGGATCTTCCGCGTATACGCGAACCTCAACAGCGTGCCCATGAATCTTCAGATCTTCCTGTTTGAATGGTAGCTTTTCTCCTTGCGCAACGCTGATTTGTAATTTCACCAGGTCGATACCCGTAATCATTTCCGTAACGGGATGCTCCACCTGGAGGCGCGTGTTCATCTCCAGGAAATAGAAATTCAAACTGTCATCTAAAATAAACTCAACTGTTCCGGCACCGTAATATCCGCACGACTTGGCCACGTTGATAGCAGCTTCGCCCATGCGTTTGCGAATGTCAGGCGTGAGGACGGAGGAGGGAGCTTCTTCGACAACCTTCTGGTGCCTGCGCTGGATGGAACATTCGCGTTCGAAAAAATGAATCACGTTTCCATGCTTGTCGCCGAAAATCTGAAATTCGATGTGTCGTGGCTTGGTAACATATTTTTCAATGAATACAGAGCCATCGCCAAAGGCAGACGTTGCTTCACTCACCGCGCGCTCCATTTGTTCCTGGAACTCGTTTTCGTTTTCAACGATGCGCATACCTTTTCCGCCACCACCGGCACTTGCCTTGATCAGGATGGGATAGCCAATGTCTTTGGCGATCTTCTTTGCTTTGTTGATGTCGTCAATGGGTTCGGATGTACCCGGAACCAACGGTACGTTAAACTTGGCAACAGCCTCTTTTGCTGCCAGCTTGCTTCCCATCACTTCGATCGACTTTGGTGAGGGGCCAATAAATATCATTCCCGCATCGTCTACCGCCTGCGAGAAATCTTCGTTTTCCGATAAAAATCCGTAACCGGGATGAATAGCCTGCGCGCCTGTTTTGCGGGCCGCATCAATGATTTTATCGATCCTGAGGTATGATTCCGATGAAGCCGGAGCCCCGATGAATACAGCTTCATCGGCAAACCGTACGTGCAGCGCTTCGCGATCGGCTTCGCTGTAAACGGCAACGGTTTTTATTCCCATTTCTTTCGCGCTGCGCATGACACGCAAAGCGATCTCTCCGCGATTGGCAACTAATATCTTTTTGATTTGAGGCATAGGCAGCGGGCTGAAAGTGCAATGCTAATCAATTAAAACGGTTGCAGTGCGATTGCAAATTCGGAAATTTCCGGTTTTGAAGCACGTTTAAGGGTGGGGGTAAACGTCTCGTTTTTGATACGAAAACGATCTCTTGAAACTCCCTTTTTTTGGTTATTTTTGCAGCAAATTTTACAACAGACTTTAATCAATTTTACCCATGGTAGATTTATTCGAGAAGCTCAAAATGGAAGCCGGTCCGCTGGCCAAATATTCACACCTCCCGGACGATTATTTCTTCTTCCCCAAGCTGGAAGGCGAAATCGGGCCGCACATGATTTTCAATGGCAAAAAGGTGCTGAACTGGAGCTTGAACAACTACCTGGGTCTTGCCAATCACCCGGAAGTACGCAAGGCGGATGCTGATGCTGCAGCGGAATTTGGATTAGGTTACCCGATGGGTGCCCGCATGATGTCCGGTAACTCTAAATACCATGTTCAGCTTGAAAAGGAACTGGCGGCTTTCGTGAAGAAAGAAGATGCTATGTTGCTGAACTTCGGCTACCAGGGCGTGATCTCGATCATTGACGCCATCGTAAACCGTAAGGACGTGATTGTTTATGATGCTGAATCGCATGCCTGTATCATTGATGGTGTTCGTTTGCACATGGGTAAGCGTTTTGTATATGCGCACAACGACATGGACAGCCTCGAGAAACAACTCGAGCGTGCTACCAAACTTGCCAATGAAACCGGTGGCGGTATCCTGGTAATTACGGAAGGTGTTTTCGGTATGTCGGGTAACATGGGCGACCTGAAAGGTGTTGCTGAATTAAAGAAGAAATACAATTTCCGCTTGTTTGTCGATGATGCGCATGGTTTCGGAACGATGGGAGCAACCGGTGCTGGCGTAGGCGAGGAGCTTGGCGTACAGGATCAGGTTGATTTATACTTCTCAACGTTTGCAAAATCAATGGCAAGCATTGGTGCATTTGTAGCGGGCGACAAAAACATCCTGAAATTCCTCCGTTATACCATGCGTTCGCAGATCTATGCGAAATCACTACCAATGCCATTGGTAATCGGCGGGTTGAAGCGTTTGGAACTCGTTAAAAAGCATCCTGAATTGCGCTCAAATCTGAAGATGATCATGAAGGCCATCAAGTCAGGCCTGAAGGAAAGAGGCTTCGCGATTAACGAAACGCAGACACCGCCAACGCCAGTATTGTTTAAAGGCGGGGTAGGCGAAGCGGCCAATATGGCGATGGATTTACGGGAGAATTACGGCATTTTCTGCTCGGTTGTGATCTATCCGGTGGTGCCAAAAGACGTAATTATGTTCAGAATTATCCCTACAGCCGCTCATACGCTGGAAGACGTTGAACGGACACTAAACGCGTTTTCTGCGCTAAAATCGAAGCTCGACAGCGGATTTTACCGCAAGGAAGAGCTCGTTTCGGTGACGAAAGGGTAAAAAAAATGGGTTTCTGAGTTGATTTCTAAGGTTTTTATTTAAATTGGCGTAACGAAACAATTAACAATTTTAAACTTTTAGGAAAATGCAAAAATTTCAAGACCTCAAAAACCTCATCACTTCACTGGAAGGCGATGCTGAAAAGTTCTATACAAAGGCTAACAGCGCAGCAGGAACACGTCTGAGAAAAGGCATGCAGGAACTGAAAAACTTAGCTCAGGTTATCAGAGCCGAGGTTCAGGAACTTAAGAATAAAGAATAATCGGTTTTCTTGAAAACATTAAGAAGGATAGCTCAAACGGGCTATCCTTTTTTGTTTTAATGATTCTTACGCTAGCTATGTGTTATTCAACCATCACTTCTTTTGCAAGTCCCATCGCATTGAAGCGAATCGCCAGGCGCTTGCTGGTGGCAGCATTGTAATTCTGACAGTCTGGAGCAGGGCTCAGGTAGTAGTAATAAAACTTCTGGTTTCTCCGGTAAAGCTCATTGCGGTCGGGCCTGCCCAGCAGTTCAACAATTTGCATTTCTTTCAACGCGAGCAGCTTGTCTTTCTGTGATAAAACTGCTTGTTGCGCTTCTGCGCGATAGTTTCCGCATGCATTACGGTCTTGTTTCCATTGTTCAAGGTTTACATCCTCGAGTTTTGGTAAGTCTCTTCCGCAAGCGGATAAAATAATCAGGATCAGCGTGACCGCGATTGTGCCTTTAGGATGCGATCTGAACATGCTGCTGTCTGGTAATGATGGTAAACCACGTGAATGAAACAATGAAATAACCTCCCGCAAGGATGTAGTATCCGGGCGAAAGACTGTAAAGATAGGCGAGGAGAATCAGCAGACCCGGGAACACAAAAATCCTGAGCCACTCGGATATTCGAATCCACGTCTTGTTTTCGAAGAGCACGCCACAGTTAACAACCACCCATGCAATCAGCGTTGCCATAAACAAGTTTTCCCATGTAGTAAAGCGGTCGGTTCCGTCAGGGAGTTTCTGACTAAACAGGAAAATCGAGGTTCCGGCAAGGCAAAGCAGGTACTGGAAGGATACATACAGGTTCAGCGAAAGCGTTGAGCGCGTATCATACTTTTTATAGGTCGATTTGTCGACTTCCGGTGCAGCCTGGTATCCACCCAGGTAATCCGGGAGCCAGCCCGGTTTCTTAAACATGTATTTGATTTTATCCGACCATTTGGTGATGCGTTTCAGATCGCGGCTCATGTCGGCATAATGGCTGAAGTTTGCCCAAACGGCATTCCAGCTGTTGATCGGTTTGGTGATGCCATAGGTAGGCCGCTCTTCTTCTTCCTGAAAAGTGCCGAACATCTTGTCCCAGATGATTAACGTGCCTGCGTGATTTTTATCGATGTACTTCGGATTGCGGCCGTGATGCACGCGATGATGGGAAGGAGTGTTGAAGATATACTCGAACCAGCCCATTTTGTTAATCAGTTCGGTGTGAATCCAGAACTGGTAAAGTGTTATGTAAGCCGATACCAATACAAAATGAATCGGGTCGAACCCGATAATGGCCAGCGGCAGACTGAAAGCAAACGTCCAGACTACCTGGAACGAACTCTGGCGCAACGCCACGGAAAGGTTGTATTCTTCGCTCTGGTGGTGCACCACATGCCCGCCCCAGAATAGGTTTATCTCATGACTCATGCGATGTGCCCAATAATAGGCTAGGTCGGCAAGAAGGAAAAGGCTTACCCAGTAAATCCAGTTCACCGGCAGCGTAAACAACGCGAAGTGGTCGTACAGGAAAACATACACCCCGATGGCGAGCACACGCAGGAATAAACCGGAGATCTGCTGGGTGATTCCGCAGCTCAGATTGGCAACAGAATCGTTCAGCCGGTAAAGCTTTTGATGCGACCAGCGCTCGATCAGAATTTCAACTCCCATGAGCAGAAAAAAGATCGGGATTGACAGAACGATCGGGTTAAACTTCACAAGGTTTATTGTTTATTTGCATCAAAGTTAGCGTATGATTTTAAAAGTTTTCAGGGCTGTATGGTTTCTTTCCTTATTGGGAGTTTTTGCAAACCTGATGTACGTTTACGCAGGCTTGCCGGAGCAGGTGAGCGTTGCGGAAGAGGGTGGGGCAACCGCGTATGTAATGAATAAGGAAGCCCTTTTTTATGCTGCACTGGCGTTCATCGCTATTCTGAACTTACTCGTTTACCTGTTTTCAAAATCCCTGACCCCCGATGAAGGATTTCGCACGTGGCTGCATGGGCTGGTGATCACGCTTAATATCTTCTTTGTGGTAGCCTTCAGCTTTATCGGACTCTACAACAGTGCGGAAGTTTTTGATTTCAGCCGTATCGGTGCGATCATCTACGGAAGTGTTGTCCTGGTAATGGTGTGGGCTGTTGCCTGGCCCGTTTACGCTTTAGGCAAGCGACTTTTTGCTAAATGATTTGTCGAGAAATCAATTCTTTACTCACTGTTTGTCAGTCAATTAACGATTATCAGTTTAGCTAACTTTGTAGTTAAAGAAATGTTACGACCTCTTGAAGCGACTTCAAAAAATGGCTTACTTAGACGCGATTTGAATTTTTCCAAGACCCGGACGGCCAGCATGACTATCCGGGTCTTACCTATGAACATTTTTTAGACTGTAGTGCGACCCGATTTTTTTGAACTGTTTTAACTCTTACAATCCTTATTAACGATGGCGAAAGCAGAGAAGGCTCCGGCTTCCAATCAGTATGACGAATCCAGTATTAAATCGCTCGACTGGCGCGAGCACATCCGCCTCCGGCCCGGGATGTATATCGGTAAGCTGGGCGATGGTTCATCCAAAGACGATGGTATCTACGTGCTGGTGAAAGAGGTTGTCGACAACTGTATCGATGAACACATGATGGGATATGGTAAAACCATCGACATCAAAATTACCGATCAGAAAGTAGTGGTGCGCGATTACGGCCGTGGTATCCCGCTGGGTAAAGTAGTGGATGTTGTATCGAAGATCAACACCGGTGCTAAATACGACTCAGGAGCTTTTCAAAAGTCGGTTGGATTGAACGGGGTAGGTACCAAGGCGGTGAACGCGTTGTCGAACTACTTTAAAGTGCAGGCCTTCCGCGAAGGACAGACTAAGCTGGCTGAGTTTAAGAGAGGTAAACTTACCAACGATCCTAAGCAGGCCAAGAGCAGCGAACGCAATGGTACACTCGTTGAATTTGAGCCGGATGACAGCATGTTCAAGAACTATCACTTCATTCCGGAGTACCTGGATGACCTGATGTGGAACTATGCGTTTTTGAATGCCGGGCTTACCATCAATTACAACGGTCAGAAGTTCTTTTCAAAAGATGGTTTGCTCGACCTGTTAAAACAGAAAAGTGATGCGGAAGACTTACGCTATCCGATTATCCACTTTAAAGGAGATGACATTGAGGTAGCGATGACCCATGGCGGTCAGTATGGCGAAGAATATTATTCATTTGTTAACGGTCAGAACACCACGCAGGGTGGAACACACCTCGCGGCTTTCCGCGAAGGCGTGGTAAAAGGTGTCCGTGATTTTTATAAGAAGGATTTTGATGCTTCGGATATTCGCGCAAGTATTTTGGCGGCTATTGCGGTAAGAATTCAGGAGCCTGTGTTCGAGTCTCAAACCAAAACCAAGCTGGGGTCAACAAACATGGCACCCGAAGGCGTTTCGGTGCGAAGCTATGTGGGAGATTTTGTAGCGAAAGAACTTGAAATTCATTTACATAAGAATCCTTCAACAGCCGATGCGTTGCTGAAGCGTATTCTCCAGTCGGAACGCGAACGCAAGGAAATTGCCGGCATTAAAAAGCTGGCGAATGATCGCGCCAAGAAGGCCAATCTGCACAACCGCAAGCTTCGCGACTGCCGCTTCCATTTTGATGATGCAAAAGGAGAGAAGGGTGCTGAATCGATGATCTTCATCACCGAGGGTGACTCGGCATCAGGGTCGATCACCAAGTCGCGTGATGTGGAAACCCAGGCCGTGTTTAGCTTGCGGGGTAAACCATTAAACTGTTTTCAGCTAACCAAAAAGGTTGTGTATGAAAACGAAGAGTTTAACCTGCTGCAGCATGCGCTGAACATCGAAGATGGCATCGAAGGATTGCGCTACAACAAAGTAATTATCGCAACAGATGCCGATGTAGACGGTATGCACATCCGGTTGCTGCTGATGACGTTCTTCCTGCAGTTTTTTCCGGAGCTTGTAAAGGCTGGGCATGTTTTCATTCTGGAGACACCCTTATTCCGGGTGAGGAACAAGAAAGAGACCATCTATTGCTACAGCGATGAAGAGCGTGTGAAGGCGATTGCAAAGCTTGGCAGCAAGCCCGAGATAACCCGTTTCAAGGGTTTGGGCGAGATATCCCCGGATGAGTTTGGCAATTTTATTGGAGAAGATATCCGGCTGCAGCCGGTAATCCTCGGCAAAGAAGGGCACGTAGCCAAACTGCTGGAGTTTTACATGGGTAAGAACACACCCGACCGCCAGGAATTTATCATTGATAATCTCAAGATCGAATCCGACAAGGTAGAAGCGAAAGCGGGTGAGGTGGCTATCGTGGATGAGCCCTAATCGGCAAAGCAAACAGTATTGACAGGCAACAACAATCATGAGTAAAAAGAAAATAGAAAAACCGGTTAAGAAACAGAAGAATGAAAATGGCGATGTCGTTCACAGTGTCGCCATTGACGGACTGTATGAAAACTGGTTCCTCGATTATGCATCCTATGTAATTCTGGAACGTGCCGTTCCGCGCATTGAAGACGGCTTCAAGCCCGTTCAGCGCAGGATCATGCACTCACTGAAAGAAATGGATGACGGTCGCTTCAACAAAGTGGCCAACGTAATTGGTAACACCATGCAGTATCACCCGCACGGTGATGCATCCATCGGGGAAGCGATCGTTAACATCGGGCAAAAAGATATTTTGATCGAAACCCAGGGAAACTGGGGTGATGTGCGCACGGGGGACAGCGCTGCTGCTCCGCGTTATATTGAGGCCCGGCTTTCGAAATTTGCACTGGATGTTGCGTACAATGCGCAGACAACCGAGTGGCAACTGTCGTACGATGGACGTAAGAAAGAGCCGGTTACACTTCCCGTTAAATTCCCGTTGCTGCTGGCACAGGGCGTTGAAGGTATTGCAGTAGGTCTGTCAACCAAAATTCTCCCGCACAACTTTGTTGAATTGATCAAGGCATCGATCGATGTGTTGAAAGGCAAAAAGCCAAAGATCTATCCCGATTTCCCGACAGGAGGTATTGCCGATTTCTCGGAGTACAACCAGGGGCTTCGCGGAGGTAAGATCAAGGTGCGCGCGAAGATCGACATCAGCGATAAGAAAATGCTCACCATTCGTGAGATACCCTTTTCAACGACAACCACATCGTTGATGGAATCGATCGTGAAAGCGAGTGAGAAAGGTCAGATTAAGGTTAAACAGGTCGTTGATAACACAGCGAAAGACGTAGAGATACAAATCCATCTGCAGCCGGGACAATCGCCCGAAATAGCGCTGGACGCACTCTATGCGTTTACCGACTGCGAGATCAGCATTTCGCCCAACTCGTGCGTAATCGTGGAGGAGAAGCCGCAGTTCTTGCCGGTAGGCGAGATTCTCCGGTACAACACGGAACAAACAGTTCAGCTTCTCAAGCAGGAACTCGAGATCAAGAAAGCTGAGTTGATGGAGAAAATCCTGTTCTCGTCACTCGAAAAAATCTTCATTGAAAACCGAATTTACCGCGACATCGAAGAAGCGGAGAGTTGGGAAGAGGTGATCACCACCATCGACAAGGGACTGAAGCCGCATAAGAAGAAATTCTATCGCGAAATTACCCGTGACGACATTATCCGCCTGACAGAGATTAAAATCAAACGTATCTCGCGTTACGACTCGTTTAAGGCCGATGAGTTAATGCGTGATCTTGAACAGGAATTGAAAGACACACTTCACCACCTGAAACACCTTACCGAGTACGCGATCTCTTATTTCCAGGGACTCCTCGATAAGTATGGAAAAGGCCGCGAGCGCAAAACCGAGATCAAGAGCTTCCAGTCCGTTACCGCTACCGAAGTTATTGCGATCAACCAGAAACTTTACGTTAACCGCAAGGACGGATTTGCCGGGTATGGCCTGAAGCGCGATGAGTACATCTGTGACTGTTCTGACCTGGACGACATCATCGCCATCCGCAGGGATGGAAAGGCATTTATCTCTAAAATCAAGGAGAAGGTGTTTATGGGTAAGGATATCCTGTACATCGGGGTTTGGAAGAAAGGGGATGACCGGATGGTGTACAACCTGATCTATTCCGATGGCAAGAGCGGCAAAGGTTTCGTGAAGCGTTTTGCGATGCCGGGTGTGATTCGCGATAAGGAATACGACCTCACGCAAGGTCATCCGAACTCGATCATTCATTATGTATCCGGTAATCCGAATGGTGAAGCCGAGATGGTGGAGGTGAAGCTTTCGCAGTCAAGCACGGCACGGAAAAAGGTATTTGAGTTCGACTTCTCTGAGCTGGAGATAAAAGGCAGAGGATCAAGAGGTAATACACTTACCAAGTATCCGATACGTAAAGTGGATTTCCTGCAGGCCGGAACGTCAACGCTAAGCAAACTCGACCTGTGGTACGATGGCGATGCAGGCCGACTCAACAAGGACAAGCGCGGTATGTATGTGGGCAAGTTCGATGGCGATGATCAGTTGATTACGTTTATGCGAAACGGTTCATACCGCATTACCGGCTACGACCTGAGCACCCGGTTCGATCCTGAAAAAACACTGCTGGTGGAGAAGTTTAATCCAAAGAAGCCGATCTCAGCCGTATATGTAGATGGTGAGAGCAAGCAATACATGGTGAAGCGCTTTTTGATTGAGACCAGCACGGCGGATAAGGAGTTTGGATTCATTTCCGAGAGCATTGGTTCGCGACTGGTGGTGGTTACAACATCCGATACACCGGAGGTTGAAATGGACCTTGTGAAGGGAGCCAGCAAGGAAAAGGTAAAAGAAGTTGTTAACCTGGAAGACATCATCGATGTGAAGGGCTGGAAGGCGCTGGGTAATCGGTTAAGTCAGCATAAAGTAACAGGTGTCAAACTCACCCAGGAGCCGGAAGAAACCGGGCTTGAAGAAGGAGATGATGACAACGAGCTCATCGAGGCGACCGAAACCGGAAAGGGTTCTCAGTCGTCAAAAAAAAAAGAGCAGGAACCTCCGGTCAACGAGGAAGGACAAGCAGCCCTCTTCGGGGAGCCGGAAAAGCCAAAGGGACAAGTTCAAAAAGCAGCCCGGCCAAAGCCAAAAGTCAAAGCCGAGCAGCAAGACCTCTTCGGAACGGAAAAGCCAAAGCAGGAAAAACCAGTCCAAAACGAAAAAAATGAAAAAGTGATCGTGAAGCCGAAGGTTGATAAACCGAAACCCGGTGACACGGCCTTTGACGTTGGGCAGACAATCGAGTTGGAGTTGTAAAGATCAATCCGAAAAAAATACGTAGGGACGCAAAATGCTGAGCTTGTCGAAGCATTGCGTCCCTTTTTTATTTGAATTGTGTCCATTTGTTATTTGAATTGCATTCCTACTTTTTGTCTTCTGTCAGCCTGAGCTTGTCGAAGGCTGTCTTTTATATGAACAGTAGCCTAACGAAGCCCGGTACGAAATTGTCGCGGTGTAACACCTTTCTTTTTCAGGAACACCCGGTTAAAATACGTCAGGCTGTCGAACCCCGTGGCATATGCTATTTCATTAATGGCTTTATCAGTTTGTGTAAGCAGGCGGCAGGCTTTCCCGACACGAATGTCGTTCACATAGTCTGAAAACGTTTTCCCGGTTGCGCGTTTGAAGAATTTACTGAACGCACTGCGCGACAAATGAATCAGGGCAGCCGCCTGGTCGAGGCTTAGCGGTTCATCCGAATGCTTCTGAACATACTGACAAACTTTGTTCACGCGACTTTCAGTCTCTTCGCCCTTTACGGGATGAAAGGATTCTGATGAAAGCTTCTGATACGGGTGCGCACTCAGTTGGTGAAGAATGCGGATCAGTGACGTTATCTTTTCAACACCTTGGCGTGCAGGAAGTGATTCAAGTTCGGTACGCACAGGACCTGCATGCGAAAAGAACAGTCCTCGCCCCGATGCAGCCAGTAACGTCTCGATGGACTTGAACTCTTCCAGCCCCGAAAACCGGTTGATGAAGTCGTGTGGGAATTGAACCACCACGGCAGATACCTTTTTGTCCGGAAGGGGTTCGCTGGTCCACGTATGCGGCAATTCCGATCCAAGTAACACAAGGTCGCCCGATGTGTAACTCTCGTACGAATCACCCACCAGCCGTTTGCCTTCACCCTGTGTAATCAGCGTGAGTTCATATTCCGGATGGTAGTGCCATTTAAATTCAAAATAGGGCACATCAAAGGCATACGCCAGAAAGGATTCCGGTCCTTTTTTACTGGCGATATCCTCAAATTGAGCTCTCATTAGTACAATGTTAGTCTCTTAAGTTCCGGATACACCTCATGGAGTCAATATAGTGCTATTATTTGATTCTTTTGTGTAAAGGAGAAGCATGGGCACCCCGTACTTTTGAATACTAACTAATTCGTATGGCGATACCCCTTTCTGTCCGCGAATGGCTCAATAAGCCTTTTGAGCTTTCGCCTGAACAAATCGACTTCTACCAGAAGAACCGATTCATCAAACTACGGCAGGTGTTTAATCCTGAAACAATTGAGTATTTCAATAAAGTCATTTCCGATCGGGTGGCGCAAATGAACACCGTGAAAACGAAGGTGGACGAACGCGATACCTACGGAAAAGCTTTTCTTCAACTTTTCAACCTGTGGCGCGAAGATGAAGAAGTTAAACAATTTGTGTTCAGTAAACGGCTGGCGAAAATTGCGGCCGGCCTGATGCAGGTTGATGGCGTGCGATTGTATCACGATCAGGCCCTGTTCAAAGAAGGTGGTGGCGGAATTACGCCGTGGCATGCCGATCAATACTACTGGCCATTACAAACTGATAAAACTGTTACCGCGTGGATTCCGTTGCAGGCTACTCCACTCGAAATGGGTCCGCTCGAATTCAGTGCAGGCAGTCACCAGATTGTGGAAGGCCGCGAACTTGAAATTGGAGACGAAAGCGAAACCCTCATTCAGCAGCGGTTGCGCGTAACCGACTTTAAACATGTTATTGAAGCCTTTGACCTTGGCGAAGTAAGCTTTCATTCCGGTTGGGTGTTCCATCGCGCAGGCGCAAACACAACCGACAAGATGCGGAAAGTCATGACGGTAATTTACATGGACCGCGACATGCGATTGAAGCAGCCGGAAAATAAAAATCAGATTAACGACTGGAACACCTGGTGCCCGGGAGCGATTGTTGGTGAAGTGATTAATTCACCTATTAACCCGGTATTGTACTGATGAACGTCCGGTTCGCATGTTCCTTCTGGGGACAGGAGGCAACAACCCCAACGGTTTTTCTCGCGCGCGTATTAATGGAAGGGTTCGAGGGTGTGGAGATCAACCCGCCGGAGGATAAAATATTTGCCGATGAATTTCAGTCGGCACTGGCCAGTGTTCGGTTAGTCAAACCCGGCTTTCTATTCATCGCGCAACAGGTGTTAAGTCCTGCCGATGAATCGGTGGACGCTTATCTCACGCGCATGCGGTCGCGCCTCGAATACCTGGCCAGTCTGAAGCCCGACTTCATCAACAGTCATACGGGCAAAGATTATTTTTCATTTGAAGATAACTGCCGGGCTATTGCCATAGCAGACGATGTTGCCCGCCAAACCGGTATTCCTGTCTTTCATGAAACTCACCGCGGCCGCTTTACCTTTCATACCGCTTCGTTATTACCATATCTGAACAAGTATCCCGATTTAAAATTGACGGCCGATTTCTCACACTGGTGTACCGTGTCGGAAACATTGCTGCACGATCAGCGCGAAATCTTAAAACACGTGTTCCCGCGTGTGCGGCATATTCATGCACGCATCGGATTTGAACATTCGCCCCAGGTAAATGATCCGTTCGCACCGGAGTGGAAAAACCATGTTGATACCTTTATCGGCTGGTGGAAAGAAATTCTGTCGGGTGAGGAGCAAAAGAACATGCCGTTTATGACAATCACACCTGAATTTGGCCCGGTGCCGTACATGCCTGTCATGCCGTATTCGCAAAAGCCGTTATCCGATCAGTGGCAGGTGAATGTACAGATGAAGAATATGTTATCGATGAAGCTAACGTCTTAACTCCGGTACCTCATGAAAACTACGCGTGTCTTATCGGGTTTGTTTGGTATGATCACGTTTGCGTGTAGTCAGCCCGAAAGCGTTCAATCCCCGTTCGATAAGATCGAACCGGTGCAGGAAGTCTATCAACCGCTAACCCTCGCAGAAGTAAAACCGGAAGGATGGATTAAAAAACAAATTCGCGAAAACCTCGATGGGTTTACTGGCCAGCTTGATTCGCTGATCCCAGCTCTCACGAGTGACGACAAAATCTATGGTGAAGAGCGCCTGACGGAAAAGGTGAAGGGTAAAGACGTGGGCGCATTGGGTGTGCCGGGCGACTGGCAAGTGCAATTCCTATGGTGGAACAGCGAAACGCAAAGCAACTGGCGCGATGGTTACATCCGCAGTGCCATCCTGTTACAGGATCAGGAGCATCTCGCGAAACTAACTTCTTATGTCGACTACATCCTCTCGACACAGGACAAAGACGGATACCTCGGAATTTACGATCAGGATTTGCGCTATAAGTTTGATAACGAGAACGGAGAACTTTGGGCAAAGACAACCTTACTGCGCGGGTTGCTTGCCTGGTATGAATATTCGCACGATGAAAAAGTACTGTCAGCAATCGAACGCGCGATACAAAACGCTATGGATAACTATCCTGCGGGTAAGTCCCATCCGTTTTATTCAAAGCAACCCAACGTGGGAGGGACCTCGCACGGGCTGGCTATCACCGATGTATTCGAAGCCCTTTATCGCATCACCGGCAAAACAGCCTATCGCGACTACTGCTTGTTTCTGTACAAAGATTTTTCAGAACAGGAATTGAATGAATCCGCGCAATACAAAAAGCTGATTAACGATACGTTATTGCTTAGCACGCACGGGGTACACGTATACGAACATTTGCGAAGTCTTACAGCCGCATACTATGCATCCGGCAATCCTGAACTAAAGCATGCGCTTGATCACTTTCTGGAAAAGATCGCGCTGGAAACGACCGCTTCAGGCGCTGGTGTGGGCGATGAATGGATTGGCGCGAGAAAGGCTGACGCAACAACACGCGGGTATGAATACTGTTCCATGCACGAGCTCATGCACAGCTACCTTGAACTCATGCGCAAATCGGGCGATAGAACCTTTGCTGATAAAGCCGAGAAAATATTCTTTAATGCAGCACAGGGCGCACGGCATCCTTCGGAAAGTTGCATCGCTTACTTAAAGACTGATAACTCGTACGCCATGACGGGTGGCTTGAATGGCGACACAACCGATAAAACGCAAACCCGCTATTCATATTCTCCGGTGCATCAGGAGGCAGCGGTATGTTGTGTGCCGATGGCAGGTCGCATCGCACCGTACTACGCACAGTACATGTGGTTGAAAAATGATCACGCGCTGGTAGCTTCTGTACTTGGGCCCGGCAGCATTGAAACTAAGATTGGCGACAAGGTTGTTCGGGTTGAAGAGCAAACCGGCTACCCGTTTGAGAATTCGTTTCGTTTTGTGGTTACGGCCGATTCAAAGTTTGCGCTGAAAGTCCGCAAACCGGAGTGGGCGAAAGCCGTTACGGTGTCTGTTGAACACACGGAAGAGGAAGGGTTTATTGTAATCGATAAAACCTGGAAGGGCACCGAAACAATTGAAATCGCTTTCGAAGCTGAGCCCGAAGTTCATTCCGACATCAACGGTGAAAAGTATTTTACCTGGGGTGCGCTCGTGCTGGCTGCACCAATCGAGAGTGTCGAAGAAAAAACCAAGTCGTGGCCCGTTCCCGGATTTCATAATCTAAAATATGCACCAAAGAAATTGGTTGTATACGAATATGCCGATAAGCCGGTCTCGATCGATGAAAAAACAATGACGTTTATCACAGAACTTTATAATCCTGAAACAAAAGCAACAGAATCCGTAAAGCTCGTTCCGATGGGCCAGACAATCTTACGCCAGGTAACTTTTAAACCCTCCGGCAAATGATGATCATTTTCCATACCGTCATCCTGATCCCGACTTGTCGGGAGAAGGATCCCCTGTTTCGAAGCAATCCCGTCATTGCGAAGCCCCCGTCATTGCGAAGGAGGCACCCGCAGTACTCATGAGCCGGGTACTTACCCGACCGAAGCAATCTGTTTAAAACCAATCCCGCTTCTAAAGCAATCCCTTTAACGAACCCACACCCATGAAAAAACTGCTCTTCTCCATTCTCCTCGTCACCACCTTCAACGCACAGGCGCAGGAAGTCATCTACCACGTGTTCCAGCGCAGCTTCTTCGACAGCAATGGCGATGGGCATGGCGACCTCAAAGGCATGGAGCAGAAACTTGATTACCTGCAGGATCTTGGCGTGACATCCGTTCTGTTAACCCCGCTTTACTATTCCGACTTCTATCACAACTACTTCGCGATCGACTTCGAAAAGATCGATCCCGAATACGGAACCATGGATGAATACCTGAGTCTGGTGAAGGAAATCCATAAACGGAAAATGAAAATCTACCAGGATGTGGAAATGCAATACGTCACGCATGACCATGTCTGGTACAAAGAGTCACTCAATAATCCTCAATCCAAATACAGCAAGTACGTCTACTACCTCGACAGCCTGAATCAAAAGCCGTTCTTCTTTTACAATGTGCCCGAGTTCACCATCTACAACGGCTCCAAACATAAGATTGCAGTCGTGAACATGAACAACCCGGACGTGCGTCAGTACACATTCGAGACGCTGAACTTCTGGCTTGACCCGAACAAAGACGGCAGGTTTGACGATGGGGTAGACGGCTTCCGCTTCGATCACATGATGGACGACCTCGACAACTTCAATAAAGTCTCGAACCTGTTTAAAACATTCTGGACGCCAGTCGTGAAAGACCTCAAGAAAACCAATCCGCAAATCAAAATCATTGCAGAGCAGGCAAACTGGTTTTCCCTTGGCCGCGAATACTTTAAGAATGCTGAAGTCGACCGCGTATTTGCCTTTTACCTGAGTTGGGCGATCGAGCAGTTCAACAAGAAAGAACTAACAAAAGCGGCCGACAGTACCCTCACTAAAAACCCGGAAGGCAAAGAACAGATTGTATTCATCGAAAATCACGATACGCGCAGGATTGCTTCCGTGAAAGGGATGACCACCGAAAAGCTGAAAGTTGCTGCAACACTTAACCTGTTACTGGGTGGCGTTCCATTGATCTACTACGGCCAGGAGCTGGGCATGAAAGGTGTGCAACGCAAAGGCACGACCGATGGCAACGACATTTCAGTTCGTGAAGCATTCGAGTGGTATGCAAAAGCCGATGGTCCCGGTATGGCGTTCTGGTACAAGAACAGCGGAGTCTGGTGGGACAGTACCAATGTTAAATCCGATGACCGCATTTCCCTGGAAGAACAAAAGAACGACCCGCGATCACTGTTCAATCACTACAAGAAAATGATTGCCCTGAACAAATCCAGCGATGCCCTGGCCCATGGCCGCTATCAGGTAGTCGAAAACAACCAGGACGACTTCTTTAGCTTTATCCGGTACACCGAAAGCGAAACCGTTTTGGTTGTAGTCAGTTTATCAATCTTGCCCGAGCGTGTTATGATCGGGATAGGGAAGGAGAAAGCATACCAGTCAGCGGCAAGCCTGTTGAACAAAGAAGTGCGCAAGCTCGACAACAACAACCTTACCCTCGAGTTGCCGCCCCACGGCATCCAGGTTTTCAAACTGAACAAGTAACGTCCCGTCATCCTGATCCCGACTTGTCGGGAGAAGGATCCCCCGTTTCGAAGCGATACTTCCGTCCCGTCATTGCGAAGGAGGAACCCGTAGCAATCACTGGCCGAACCCTTGCCCGACTGAAGCAATCTCATCGTAACACTGAATCAATCGTAATCACACTTCAGTCTCGAGATTGCCACGGCATCCGTTCAGCGGATGCCTCGCAATGACGTTTCGTCCCGTCATCGCACGAAATTCGTCCTCACCTCAAGCGTCCTTCCGTACGCCACCTTTTGGCTGCGACTAATCGCATACGCCCGCACGTAGTACACCGTGTCGGGCTCGAGGTCAGGAATCGTAATACTGAATTTCTGCGTCTTCAACTTGTTGTAGAACAACGTCTGAGCCGATTCAATTGCGGGGTCCTCTTCATTCGACCTGCTGTAACACACGCCAAACTCATCGATTTTGTTTGTGCCCGTATTGAGAATGCGGCCGCTCACTTCCGCTGTCGTGCCGTCCCAGGTAGCCGAAGTAGTTTGCACCTGAAGTTCAGCTTCGTCTTTACAAGACATAAGCATGGTAGCTACAACAAGAACAGCAATCAGTCGCATGATAGTATTGGTATACTTCGAAGATACAACTACCGTTTGAATTTCCGTCATCCTGATCCCGACTTGTCGGGATCAGGATCCCCCGTTTCGAAACGATACTTCCGTCTCGTCATTGCGAGCAACGCGAAGCAATCTATTTTTTTGAAACGTCATCCTGAGGTCGGCACGACCGAAGGATCCTCTTGTTCGAAGCCCCACATCATCGCACGAAATTCGTCCTCACCTCAAGCGTCTTTCCGTACGCCACCTTTTGGTTGCGACTAACCGCATATGCCCGCACGTAGTACACCGTGTCGGGCTCGAGGTCAGGAATCGTAATACTGAATTTCTGCGTCTTCAGCTTGTTGTAGAACAACGTCTGAGCGATTCAATTGCGGGGTCCTCTTCATTCGACTTACTGTAACACACGCCAAACTCATCAATTTTATTCCCGCCCGTATTGAGGATGCGGCCGGTTACTTCAGCCGTGGTACCATCCCATACAACAGCGTTGGTTTGCACCTCAAATTCATCAGAATCGCCACAGCCGGTTATGATCGCTGCAACAAAAAGAAACACAGGGAGGATAAAAGCTCGCATAGTCAATAAATTGTAACCGAAGATACAACGTTACCGCTTAAACTTCTCCTTCAGCAACGCCAGCTTCTCCTCCATACTCATTTCCTTCTCCTTCGGCTTGAACTGTTTCGTATCACGCTTGCCCGCATTACCACCTTTTGCAGTCGGCTTGCCTTTCGGGGCCGACTTCTTTTCACTTGGTTGTGGCTGATCCGCAAACGGATTACTCTTCATCGATAAACCGATGCGCTTCCGCGGAACATCAACCTCAACCACCGTAACCTGAACTTTTTGTGCAACCGTAACAGCCTCCTTCGGATCCTTGATAAACTTGTCACCCAAATGACTGATGTGCACAAGCCCGTCCTGGTGAACGCCAATGTCCACAAACGCTCCGAAGTTCGTTACGTTCGTTACAATGCCCGGCATCTTCATGCCGATCTTCAAATCCGCAATCGTGTTTACGCCTTCCGTAAAGCTGAAGATCTCAAACACCTTGCGCGGATCGCGGCCCGGCTTCTCAAGCTCCGCCACGATGTCCGTAAGCGTAGGCAAGCCAACCTTATCCGTTACATACTTTTTAAGGTCGAGCTGCTTGCGCAGTTCGGCACTCGTCATCAAATCCTTTACCGAGCAGCTTAAGTCCTTCGCCATCTGTTCAACAATCCGGTAGCTTTCCGGGTGCACCGCACTGGCATCCAGCGGATTTTTTGCTTCGCGGATTCTCAAAAAGCCCGCTGCCTGTTCAAACACCTTTTCACCCAGGCGCGCCACCTTCTTCAGCGACTCGCGATCTTTAAATGGTCCGTTCTGATTGCGGTATTCAACAATGTTTTTTGCAAGAGCCGGGCTCAAGCCTGAAACGTAGGAGAGCAGCTCCTTACTTGCCGTGTTCACCTCAACACCTACCGAGTTCACACAACTCACCACCACATCATCCAACCCTTGTTTAAGTTTTGTTTGCTCCACATCGTGCTGGTACTGCCCGACACCGATCGACTTCGCATCAATCTTCACCAGCTCCGCCAGCGGATCAACCAACCGTCTTCCGATTGATACCGCGCCCCGCACCGTTACATCCTTATCGGGGAATTCATCGCGCGCCACTTCCGATGCCGAATACACCGAAGCCCCGCTCTCATTTACCATCACAATGATAATTTTATTCGAAAGGCCGATCGCCTTCACAAAACTTTCTGTTTCGCGGCTGGCCGTTCCGTTGCCAATCGCAATCGCCTCGATTTCATATTTCTCGCACAGCGACTTAATCAACGCTGCCGATTGTGTAGCCTGGCGCTGCGGCTCGTGCGGATAAATCACATCGTGGTGCAGCAGTTTACCCTGCCGGTCAAGACACACCACTTTGCATCCGCTGCGGAAGCCGGGATCAAGCGCGAGTACATTCTTTTGTCCGAGCGGTGCAGCCAGCAGCAGTTCCTTCAGGTTCGAAGCAAAAACTTTAATTGCCTCTTCATCCGCTTTCATTTTCGATTCCATACGCACCTCCGTTTCCAGTGACGGCCGCAGCAACCGTTTATACGAATCTTTAATAGCAAGCTTAACCTGTTCCGCTGCCGCGTTATCATGCTTCACATACTGCCGTTCCATCTTGGCAATCGCATCCTCTTCAGGCGGGAAAATATCCAGCGCAAGAATGCCTTCCTTTTCACCCCTGCGCATCGCCAGCAACCGGTGCGAAGGCGTTTTGGCAATCGGTTCGTTCCATTCGAAATAGTCTTTAAACTTCTGGCCTTCCGCTTCTTTACCTTTCATCACCTTGGACGTCACCACGCCTTCCTTCCAGAACAGCTCACGCACGTTTTTACGCGTATCCGGATTCTCACTTACCCATTCGGCAATAATGTCGCGGGCGCCATCCAGGGCAGCCTGTGCATCGGCTACATCTTTACCGGCATCTACAAACGATGCAGCAAAAGCATCCACATCAAACTTCTCCTGGTCGAACAGTTTTTGCGCGAGCGGTTCCAGGCCACGTTCCTTGGCCACACTTGCGCGTGTTTTGCGTTTGGGTTTATAGGGCAGGTAAATGTCTTCCAGTTCGGCCAGCGTTTGTGCCGCCACAATGGCCGACATCAGTTCAGGCGTAAGCTTGCCCTGTTTTTCCACCGAGCTGATAATCGCCTCCCTGCGTTTGTCGAGTTCGCGCAGCTGTTCAATGCGGTCGCGAATGTTCGCGATCATCACCTCGTCCATGCTGCCCGTCATTTCTTTCCGGTAGCGGGAGATGAAGGGGATGGTGGCACCTTCCGCCAGCAGGTCGGCTACGGCATTAACGTACTTCAGGGGATGTGCAAATTCCTTGGCGATTTGATCGGTCCAGCGCGCGAGATTCTCTTCCATAAAAAACTAAAATAGCGTGCAAAAATAAGAGAAGGGTTGGTTTTTAGGCAGGTTAGGAGAAATAAAAATCGGACCGCGACACAAGATGACTTTTGTTATGAACTTCAGGCTTGGAGCCGGATGGGGAAGAAGTTATCTTGAGGAAACAATAAAGGATATAGGCCATAGTGTGGCGTATATCCGGACGTTGTGGCCATTACGTACGGCAAAACAGTAAACCGATTGATATATGAATATCTTAAATTTAGAAACGGGATTTGGTTGGAACTTGATTTCCATTAACCTATTTAATTTTTCCAATGACAAAAGAAAAATAAATAACAATCAAGAGGACGGTAAAAATGAAGACAAAACGAAAGAAATTTCAAATGACAATCGAGTTTACAAGGACTATAAGACCACACTTGGACGTTGGGGAATTGTGCAATTGAATGACATAACAGAAGATGTTAACGCCTATTTATTCATAGAAAAGGAAAAGGATTCAAGTGCCTGGAATTTGGTAGCTCCTACAATTCACGAGAAGTCAACTGGACGAATCTATCAATATGGACTTGGATATTTTTCGTTAGAAGGTTGTGGTGGCGGACTAAATAATACAATTGAATTGATTAATAAATTAAAAGAACTTAGACGAAGAGGAATCAAGGTCAATATAGTTCCTAAAGTTGTTGACAATGACAGGCTAGCTGCATTTCAATATGTCGACAGCGGAGTAACCATCGACCAAATTATCTCCAACTCAATTGACCTAGTAAACTATGACAAAGGAGAATTTACTCACATAAAAAAGACATTTGAAAAAATATTGAACGAGTGACCGTAACGGCTAACAACAGCAGCTATAACCAATGGCGGGGTTCAGTATAAATTTGTGGTTTAATTTTCAAATAACATTTGGTGTCTGGGACAATTACGCGCTTCGAAATCCCGCACTGCACAAGCACCAACGTTGCCGGCAAGCCTTGCACCTTTAAACAACTCGATTACAAAAATGGCCAGAGATTACATGACAAAGGACTATAGAGTCTATGTAAATGGAGTTTATTTTGACACATTATGGAACTCAACGATACTTGGTGACAGACCAGAAAGTAATAAAGCTCACGAAAAATCTTTGTGGACAATTTTTCAATTGAAGAAACTAAACCATGAAATAGTAATAACCGACAAAGAAGATCATGTTGAATTAAAAGCAACCAAGCTGAATGAATTAATGTCATGGTTTAAGCTAAAGTATCCGGAATTTATTGATCAGCTTGATAAATCAATTTTTACAAAACATCCCCATCCCAACGACTTATTGAAGAATTCTTGAGAAGGGACCAAATATTTTTGTCAGCGGACAATTTGAATAAACAAAAATTATGCTGACATAAGATCAATCTACAACAAACTATTTATGCCATGTGTTATCGGTCTGCCGTTTGTTATTTTGGCAACATAATCGCATAACCAACGGTGGCTGTAACTTACTTTTTGCGATAAGACACTTTATATACTCATCACCTCAACGTTTCATGATTAAAAGACTCTTGATTTTAACATCGCTCATTTTGTCAAGTCTGTCCTCATTGGCGCAGAGTGAAAACCCACGATCAATCTTAGGGGAAGAATTTGCAAGGACTGAGCTTGAACGAAGCCTGGCCGAAAATTCACTTCATAATGTAGTCGATGGCAAGAAAGAAATAATTTCAGACAGTACTTCTGCGGTGGAAATTGCCGAGGTAATCTTGTTCAGGATCTATGGAGAAAGGAATATTAAAAAGCAAAAGCCTTACGAGGTTTACAAGATTAAACACTATTGGAGTATTGCAGGAACATTGCCCCGGGGCTCATTTGGTGGAACATTCCTAATAATCATGGATGCCATTGACGGTCGAATAATCAGAATCACCCACGGGAAGTGAAAAGTGAATTACACACAGCAATAATGTTTTGAAAGAGATGAGTACTGACAATAGGATATCTAAGTAATCATGAAAATTCATCCCCGAAAAGTTGCAGTGTGGATAGGCGTGCTATTCATCTACGGCATCGGAACTATCGTAGCTAACCTGTCCGACAATCTGAAAGTTTCCCGCATGGAACTGCAGCGGTTCTACGAAGCTGAAATGGACAGTTGTACAATCCAACGTATCGACACATTGGATGCCGAAAACCGGGGTGGCTATCTTGTTTTCTATACGAACTGTAGTACCAATTTCTATCCAATTTTTCTGGAGGACTACGATAAGCGAACCCTTATCAGGGTAAACGCTGTAATCAGTAAGAAAGCCAACGCGCTTGATATTTATGTCCGCGATAACGATAGCCAATACAATTTAAAAATACGGCACCCCGAAACGCAGGACGACCGGGGATTTACAACAACGGTTGCGCTTGTACTTATGGGGGTGATAACCCTTGTAATCCTGGTATTGCCGAATTCGATGTTTGAAAGAACGTAAAGCGTTTGGATGCCATTTCAAACCTGCAGGGAAGATTAATAGATTGACTATCTTAGCTTTTGTGATTCCCGAAGTCGTTCTTATCTAGCCCTTGCAATAACCTCCAAACAGTTCCGATGACACAAAAAATTAGTCGCTTCCTCTTCATCATCTTGTTGCTGACAAGTACGCTGGTTTCACAGGCCTGTACAATTTTCATGGCCAATGACGGGCAGCACGTTTGGATCGGAAACAACGAAGACGAAATTTACACCACCCAATACCGGATGTGGTATTATCCGGCCGGAAAAGAAAGCTACGGCTATATGATCTGGACAGAGCTGTCCATCGGAAAGCTCTTTTATGGATTGATGTACAAGAATCCACAGGGCGGACTAAATCAATACGGGCTATTTATGGACTATACCGCCATTGACGATGAACCTGTAGCAAACGACCCCGCTAAGGAGAATCGCAAAAAGGAATTGGTTCACGACCTCCTGAAAAGTTGTAAAACCGTTAGCGAAGCCATCCAATACATAAGCAAATACAACCTGGTAAAACTCAAAGGCGCTCAGCTATATATTGCCGATGCAAATGGCGACTACGCTACGGTGCACGGTGGCTACATAATCCGTAAAACTGAAAACAATTTTGCACTGACAAACTATTGCATCAATAAGGGGCATAAAGAAGCCTGTTACAGAAGAGATGTTGCTGTGAATTATCTGAGTGCTGCAAAAATATTTGAGCTAACCGACATTAAAACCGTACTTCAAAAATCTGCACAAAAGCAACCGCAAACATTAGTGACCAATTTTTCAATTGCGGTTGATTTGAAAAGCAGCACCATCCACCTGTATTATAAAAATGACTTTGAAACCGAAAAGGTTATCAACCTTAGCGCAGAATTGGAAAAAGGCGCACACCACAAAAACCTGGCTGAGTATTTTCCGAAAGACGTTTCCCCTTTGATAGAAAAGGAATTCGAACGCAACGGCATCAACGCAGCACTGGCCACTTACAAACAGTTGCGAACAAAACCAGATGCTCAGTATAATTTCAATAATAACGCGGTTGTAAATTTGGCTGTTAAATGGATCGACAGCGGTAAAGTAAAAGAAGCAATTGCGCTTTTGGAAACCCTGAAAGAATTTGATCCGGATAAGACGGAAATTTATACCTGGCTCGGTGTAGCCTATAGGAAAGACAATAATTCGATTGAAAGCAACAAGAACTTTGCAAGGGCACTGGAACTGAACCCGAACGATTATCTCGCAACATTGTGGGGCAAACAGGAAAATCAAAAAGTCATCTTCAGGCTTAACGACTTCGAGGGCGCTGAGCAGGTGTCGTTAATGGGGGAGTTTACCCAATGGACGAAGAATGCCATAAAGATGACAAAAGAAAATGGCGTATGGACGTGTGAAGCCGTACTTCCAAAAGGGGAAAACATCTACAAGTTCAAAGTCAATAACGACTACCTCACAGATAAAATAAACATGATGTACATTGGCACAGGGCCCGACATGTACTCAAAAATTTATGTGTGGTAAGCAGAACAACAGGGAGTTCTGCGAGAAAATGCGTATGAAGAAGCTCCTTTTGTAGTCAACTAACTTTTCCCAAATGAAAAAACTTATCTTAACCGGCATCGGTACGCTTATTTACCTGGCACTCGAAGCCTTCCCGTGTACAAAATATGTAATCGATTTCGATGGGAAAGCCATGCAGGGTAAATTCAAAATAGGATGGTCGGTTAATACGGGCTTTAACCGTTGCGACTTTCCTCCGGATGAGATTTCGAAGCACAGGTTTATTGTAACAATGGAAAGTCTTCAGGACGGTGTTTTTCTAAGAGATACAGTAGATCAAAATTATTTTGTGATAAACACATTCTTAACCGGCAATACACCCTTTGTATTTGGTGCCCGGGAGTTAGGAAGTTCTGATCACACAAAATTTATACTCGTTAGGCCGGAAGAACAGCAGATGCCGCAGCTCTCGTCAACGATAGACACATTGAACTTCTACCTGCTCAACGGCTATTTTTACAATGCGGTGTATGTATTGGACAAAGTTGAGCGACCGGGTTTGCTTGACGAAATAAAAAAGGAATACAAAATTCTTTTCCCGGAGCATTACCCGGACGAACAAACCTACTTTAATAGCTATTTGGATGCTAAATCAATGATGCTGATTAGAATGCCTGTCGTTAACGGATTATCTGAGTTTATTATGTCGATAAACAAACTGACAAAAACTGAGGCCCGAAGAGATATGGGGTTTAAAATTTTTGCTAAAGTCTCGGATGACGGCCGGATGCTTGATTACGAGGTAATCCCCGGGGCCGACAAGCAACTGGTTGACAAAGCAATTCATCAACTACATTCTTCAAATGTTCAAAGTCCGATGAATCAGGTTGTGATCATTATTGCCCGGTCAAAAAACCGGAAGAAGTTCGTCCTTGTTAACGGGAGAGCATTGATGGATCAACATTCAAAATACTTTAAGACACGTTTCCCTTACATGGGACCGATATATTGAACAGGGATAGATGTCACTAGTTGGATCAGGATTTTGAGATGGTATGTTAAGGAACTTAGGGAGCAGGGTCTTGGCGCACCAACACCCGTGACGCCATCGGAATTTTGAACTTTCGAATAAAGTCAGTAAAAACATACGAATCGGTAACCGTTGAAACTATATGGAGAATCTGTCAGCACAAATTTTACCGTGGAACCCATACAAACGAATTGCATTTCGTTTCGTGTTTATCTTCTTCATCCTGTTTATCGTTCTGCTCGACTGGTCCGTTAATCCTGTTTTCTCGTTCTTCTACTATGAGGGAAATCTTGCGCAGGTATTGGATGGGATCGTTGCGTGGTTAGGCAAACATCTGTTTCATATTCCCTACACCATCATATCACCTTATGACGCCCAGCATAACGACAGAACCTATGTTTATTTGCTTTACTTCGCTATGGCAGCGATGGCTGCAATGGGAACAATACTCTGGAGTGTATTAGACAGGAAACGAGCAAACTACGACACCGCCTGGTATTGGCTCACAACAAGTATTCGTTACTATTTGGCATTTACCTTATTCCTGTTTGCGTTAGAGAAGTTCTTTAAAATGCAGTTTCCCGATCCCGGACTTTACACACTAACGGAGCGTGTCGGGGATCTGTCGCCCATGAGCCTGGCCTGGACTTTTTTTGGATATTCGTACAGTTACAATATTGTTATTGGTATTGCCGAGAGCGCTGCACTGCTGCTGCTGTTTCGAAGAACAATGGTTTTTGGTGCAATCCTCACCCTGGGCACGTTGTTAAATGTGATCATTGTAAATTTCAGTTATGACGTCCATGCCAAGATGTACCCAACCATCTTGTTTGTGATGACCTCTTTTCTGGTGCTTCCCTATGCAGATCGATTCATCAAGTTCTTCTTTACCAACCAGGCTACTTCACTTCCGCCCATACAAGCTCCCGTGTTTAGCAAACGATGGGTACGTATTTCAAAAAACGTGTTCAAATTCTTGCTGATCGGATTTGTAATAGTTTTTTCAGTCAACGACTACGTCATGAGCAAACAAAGAAGACACAATCGGGAAATGAGCAAGTCTCAGGCAGGGATATCCGGAATCTTCGATGTTACCCGTTTTGTTGTTGCTCAAGACACAGTAGCAGCCGAAAGCCCGCAACGGTGGAGCCAAATAATAATAGGAGGTTCACGAGAACGAATTCGCCTTCGGGGCGATAGCGTAGCATACATGTTTATTTCAGTGGCCGATCGGGAACTTCTCGTGTACAAAAGCCCGAAAGATTTATCAACCCACGAGCAGGAGATATTTAATGAGTATGGTTTCAGTCAACGGACAAGTTTCATGTTGGATTCAATATTGGTGTCGCGGCAAGTTTTGAGCAAGTTTCAGTTTACGGTAGTCGACTCCGCTACGCTCGTGCTAAAAGGAATAATTGATCGTGATTCGGTTTCCATTGAAGCTAAAAAGCAGGCAGTCAGAAGAGAAGATTTCCGGCTGATAAAGAACGGCTTCCATTGGATAACGGAGTAACATTCTGCAATGTGTATGAGGTCAGGGTTGCTGGTATTAATGCGATTATTCGGCATCTTTAAAGCACAAAATAGGCAACAACGGCCTGGATCAATATTGTATCCGGATAAGATTATAATTCAAACCATTCACACAATTAAGAACTCATATGGGGTTATCTCTTCTGATGTGTCAGTACTTAACGCAAACAAAGATTCGGAATCTCTCTGACGGACGCTGCGTAAAAATGAAGGGCGATACAAACTGCAGGAGATAAGGTAAATAACGGTTACTTTTATAAATGATGAAAGCGGAGATGATGTTTAAATATTTACTATTTCCAGTCCGGCTGATTGTTGTCCTGATCCTTTTTCTCCAATCCATTCCTGTACTTTGTCAGGTCGACTCGCTCGAATTCTGGAGCTACACGCTTCATACATACAGTAAAACAAAGGCCGATAAGTCTATCGGGCGAATAACGTTCTTCAGGTCGAAACCTGTTCATGAGCGGGGCGGTCGTGATCAGGTTTACCAGGGTGAATGCTTTCCTAGTATTTCGTATCTTATCTATGATCGCTCGGATTCAGTGGCATGCAAAAATTTGGCGAACAGCAGGAGCATGAGATTTAGTTGCTGGTTGCCAACCGTGTTCGGTGAGATGATTCAGGCCGGTCCGTATATTTTTCTCAACCGCGATGCGTGTGCCAGTTGCGTGAGCCCGCTATCCGGCATTGATTACTGCAGGCCGACTGTAAACAAGATTTTGACAAATGTAAACCTGTTCAAAACAAAGACCCTCGAAGAATTTGTACAGCAGTTTGGCATACAGGGGAAGATTAACTAATTCGGGTTAGTACTATTTGCCCGATACCGTAACATGAATAAACTCGCACCTTACAATCGCCTTGTCCGCATCGCCATACCTGCGGTTCTTCTGGCGATCTTGTTAGGCATTACATATCAGGTTACTGTCGGCTCTCCCTCAGCGATAGCCATCACGGTGTCAGGTGTTATCGCCCTGGTACTCGTAGGGATGATAATCAAAGGTTATCAAAGCCAGGATATTTACTATGACAGGGAAACGATGTTCCTGAAAGGAAATGACGGAATAGCAGCGGTACACTTTTCTAAAATTAAAAGAGTAAAATTGAGTTTGACCGATGCTCGCGTAGCAGGAATGAAGTTTTATTCATACCGCATTGAGTATCTGAACGAATCGGGTGAATTGGCTGAAATACAGTTTTGGACATCCGGTATTGGTTCTGAGATGGAAGAGTTTGAGAAAGAAGTAAAGGCAATCAACCCGTATGTGAAGGTTGAGCATTGGGCAGTGTCGTAAAAAAAGTATACATCTTAAAAAAGTGTTGCCCGCTAAACTAGTTGATAGACTATGCTGATTCGAGTTTGAGAGAATGCTGAAAACGGTAATTTAGTATACGTATGAAGCTACAGGCAATAGCCCTCATTTCGATATTAACCTTCATCAGTGCTGGAAACCTGTTTGCAAAACAATCGCCAGAGTCCGATAGTGTAGCTATCAGATCACTCCGGGCAGCCTCCGTATCGGAAACGGATCAGGATTCAAGTAAAGGGCGGATTTTCATTCATCTTTCGCTTCCATATCTTAACAGCTTTCACTTTAACCCGGTTGGTGAGGGAGTGAAGAACAATGCCGGTTTTATTGGCTTCTTAATTGGGGCAGACTATTTTTACAAAGCAAATCGGTATGTGCATCTTTCCTTTTCACAGGTTCAGGACTTTTTCTTTCCCATCGTTTTCGTTCCCAGAGGCGATGAATACGAAAGTATGACAGCAAATGTTCTGAGTCTCACAAACAACCATCGGCTAAAACGTTTCTCGGTTGGCTACGGCCTTATGTTTTCAAGAAACCGTTGGGAGGTAAGAAATATATCGTGGGATAAGAACAGCTCATCCCGAAAGCCGGTCGCAAAAGATAATAATGCAGTAGGGCTTTCTCTTTCAGGATATTATCAACTCACACGGCATTTTCATGTAGGATTCATTTACAGGCCGGCCCTTATCCGGTTAAATCATGCTCCAGCTTTTAACTATGAACATGCAATCAGCGTTGATGCTGCATGGAAGATAAGGTTGGGGGATTAGAAAGACGGGAAAACCTTAAATTGCGAACGTTAAAAGAATATATAATGACATGAAAGATTATCTGAGCCTGATAACTTTAGTATTCTCTTCCTTCTGTTTTAGCTATGGCCAGGGAGCGAAAATATATGATCAATCAAATTCGGACATTGTTAGCGATAATTTGCTAAGCGTGGCGATAGACGATAAAGGAAATAAATGGATAGGGACGTCAGGATTTGGCCTGCTAAAGTTCGATGGCAAAAAATTTATAAGTTTTAACGGTAAAAACTCCGGGATAAAGGGAAGGTACGTTTCTCCCGTGTTTAAAGACTCTAGGGGAAATATTTGGGCTTCGTTTTCTGAACCGGGTGACGTCCTCGGAAAATATGATGGTAACGGATGGACGGTCTACACGGCAAAGGATCTTAATGTGGACGAAATATCGGTTATATCAATCTGTGAGGATACACAGGGAGCTATATACGTTGGGGGGTCAGGTGGTGTCTTTGTCTTTCAGAATGAAGCATGGTCAAGGTTATCATTGCCTGACAGTAGTACAATCGTTAGGTCAATGGACATTGATAACACCGGAGCACTTGCAATAGGCCACAACAACGGTTTGTTGATACGCAAAAATGAACAATGGCAAGTCTTTACGAAAGAGAACTCAGAGCTAAGACTAGGAACGGTTAGAGGTGTCAAGTTCAAAGCGAACGGAGAATTACTGGTAGGGTATGGGGGCGGATTTGGAGACGGTGGCTTCTCAGTTATTTCCGATGGAAAATGGACACACTACAATAAAACTAATTCCGGAATATCTGACCATATGGTGAGAGATATTGAGTTTGATGGAATTCACTATTGGATGGCTACCAATAATGGACTAATAAAGCTTGATGGAACCGATATACTGGCTGTGTTTTTTAGAGAAGGTATGTATCAGAATGTGATTTTAGACATTGCAATTGAGAACGGTACAGTTTGGGTTGCTACAAACTTTGGGTTAATAGAATACAAGCCATAATGACCGAGTCATATTTGACCCTACCGCAAGCAAGACAACGGGCAGAAGATTATATTCATCAACTTAATATTTCTCCTGGTGATTCGCTTTTTATCGAGGACAAGGAAATTATTGAACAGCTTGTTCCGAAAGAATGACAGGAAGTTGATTGAAAGAGGTGCTAAAAGAAGACTCATGCAAATTCAGGCATCATTAGATTCAAAAGATATAATCACTTTGATAACACTGAACGTTGACAGTGAATCGTCCACAAACAAAGCCAATTAATTATTACTGATAACTATTAACGATTAACCATTAACGACTACGAGCATGGTTACTGAGAATTTTCGCATGGTTACTGAGACTTGGAGCATGGTTACCGGGAATTCTCGCATGGTTACTGAGAGTTCTCGCATGGTTACTGAGACTTGGAGCATGGTTACCGGGAATTCTCGCATGGTTACTGAGAGTTCTCGCATGGTTGTCGGGAATTCTTGCGTGGTTACTGAGAGTTCTCGCATGGTTACCGGGAATTCTCACATGGTTGCCGGGAATTCTTGCATGGTTACTGAGAGTTCTCGCATGGTTGCCGGGAATTCTTGCATGGTTGCCGGGAATTCTTGCATGGTTATCGGGAATTCTCGCATGGTTACTGAGAATTCTCGCATGGTTACCGGGAGTTGAAGCGTAGTTGCGGAGAATTAGCGCATTTTCAGACAGAAATGACGCCCAAACCTGCCTCTCAATGCCTGCAGGCACCATAAAGAACGGGACTGTAAAAAAAGCAGTCCCGTTCAATTTTGCGAATTCAGCCGGTATTAATCAAGTCCTAGCTGAATCGCGTGTTCAACAGGCGAGTAGTCCGCATCAGTATTCGAAATATTCAAATCACCCCGCAACAACAAAGGCGGCTGAGCCATGAATTTTGGGTTACTTCCCCGGTGCGCCTGCGCAGCATGCACCAGAAACGGGTGACATAAATAGACAGTCCCGGGTTTTCCGGTTGCATACACCGCTTTTCGCTGAGGCAATTCATCCAGCATCCCGGCAAGCTCTATAAAAGAAAGACCGGCATCTCCTTTTTTTGCCAGCAACTTGGCCACATCGATGTGCGAACCTTCGTAAATCACGGTCGGGGCATCTTTTTCAGTTACCTCGGAATATAAAACCAGCATCAGCAGCGCCCGTCCTTTCGATCTCACATTAACACGCCATCCGAAATAGTTATTCGGGTCATCGCCCGGGAAACTTGCATCTACGTGCTTGCCGGTATCGGAAGGCTGTCGGTGAGACGGGAACCTTACCGGAAATGTTCCCACGCTCCGGCAGGGAATCCATTTGTCTTTCCCGACTAACTGATCAAAAGCATTGTGCAGCCTGGGAGTGTTTACCGAATTGACAAAGGGCTCCTGCGAATACATCCCCAACCGGATCACAGACTCTGTCCATGTTGATGGGTTTGATCTGTCGTATGGTAAATCTTTCCATAGAATTTCCAACACAGCATCGGCAACTTCTTTAGTGAATGAATCATCAACACGAACAAAGCCGTGATGAATGAAATGTTCAATATCTTCTTTATTTAACGTACCTGACATACTGTAAAAGTTAATACATCCGCGAACGGCAGCGATCCCGTTCCCTTGCGGACGTGGTTATTGATTTATTAATAAGAGGAATGAATAATAAAAAAGTACGCCTTGTGCGAATAAGGCGCCTTGCTTACAGAATAAGCAGGAGAGGATTTATAACATTACAGTCATTCTCATGGCTCCAAGTTATAAAAATCCCAAATCTTATCGAAAAAACATCCATATTTAACTGTCTGATGAAAATTTTATGAATGAAGTTCCGCGTATAGCGAAGTCAAAAACCGGTACGCCTTCTATATTGGTTATAACCGGTGTCTTTGTTTTGATTACCGCGAGTCTCTCAGCTCAGCATGATGATAACAGCAGGATACAGTGGTCGGCCAATTGGAGTCGTGACGGTAAGTACATTGCAGTTGGGGGAGTTGACAAAAAAATCAGGCTCTATGATGGTAAGTCATTCGCACTTGTTAAGGTGATCGATACCGAAACTGAAATCCAGCGCATGAGCTGGCATCCGTTTGCCAACATTTTAGCCGTAGCGGCAGTAGGCAAAGGCTCGAAAGTGATCGACCTCGACAAACAAACCGAGTATCAACTCGAAGGCGACAACGGCTATGGATCGAGAGCAATCGCGTGGAACTACACAGGCGAGTTGCTCGCAGTCGCGGATTATGAAGGCGGGATAACCATCCGCACCCCGCAGGGCAAACTGATCCGCACCATCACCAAATCAAATACCATCAGTAACGTGGCCATCGACTGGCATCCCGCTAAAGACGAGTTTATTGTGTTGAGTGAGGCCGTGAGAGTGTATGACGCAGATGGCGTGCTGCTCAACGAATTCAAACACCGGAAGCAGGAGGTGCTCATGCTTTGTGTGAAATGGCACCCCAATGGAGGGTACTTTGTGTTAGGCGATTATGGCGACAGCGAACAAGGTTATTCGCCCGTATTGCAATATCGCACGTCAGACGGGTCATTGATCCGGGAACTGCGCTTTGGAACAGCCGAATACCGGAACATCAGTTGGTCGCGTAACGGTAAGCGCCTCGCGTCTGCCAGTGATAAGCTCCGCATTTGGGATCAGGACGGAAGACTGATAGCCGAAGGAAGCGCTGACGACAAACTGTGGGGGGTCGATTGGAGTGCCGATGGGAAGTTTGTCGTTACCTCAAGCCACGAAGGGCATATCAAAATCTGGGATGCCAAAGCGAAGTTCATCCGCGAATTGTCTTTATGAGAATAGTAGATAAGAATGAAAGGTCTACCGAAAAATTGTTTATGACAACCGACAATCGCGAAGGATGGATTACGCAGGGCTATGAAATCTTTGCCGCTTCCGGACCGCGAGGTTTGAAAATTGAGCCCCTTGCGAAGCGCGTGGGCAAGAGTAAATCGTCTTTCTACCACCATTTTGCCGACCTCGACTTGTTCATCGGTCTTTTGTTGCAGCATCATATCCGGCAGTCGCGGGTTATAGCCGAGAAAGAACGCAACGCTGAAACCATCGACCCGGAGTTAATTGATGTGCTTATGGAGCATCGCGTTGATTTGCTCTTCAACCGCCAGTTACGGATACACCGAAATGTGAAAGCCTTCTCTGAGGCGTTGCGCGAGTCTGATCGGGTAGTTGGGGATGCCTTTGTAAAAGTTTGGGTCAAGGATCTGGATTTACAGCTTTCTCCCAAGCAAATCGAGAGCATTTTCTCATTGGCGCTCGAGAACTTCTACCTGCAAATCAATGCCGATAATCTCAACCGCTCCTGGCTGGCTGCGTATTTCACCCGGCTGAAAGAAATTACCCGTAACCTGAGTTGAATGAGATTGTACGGTAGCGACTAAAGCGCCATCTGCAGCGCGCATACTTTTGTGTCAGATCAACAATCAACCCTATGATGACACAAACGTTTCACAAATTCTGGCTAAAGATTACCGCGATTGTAATCGGATCATTTGCACCGGTGTTTTTCTTAGGCACCATGCTTGCAACCTCCGAACCGGCAAGATTTACGCTCGACCTGTTGGGCTTACCGCTTGACGGTGTTCAAAACTACAACGAACCCACCACCCGGTTTTTGTCTGCATTAACCGGAGGCTTTTTGTTAGGGTGGGGCGTGATGGTGTGGTGCTTATCAGCCTGGGTTTACGACAAGGCACCCGAGCAGGTTCGCAGAACGGTTGTGGCGGGACTTTTATCGTGGTTCGTGCTGGATAGTTCCGGCTCAATTGCTTCCGGAAATGCATCAAATGCAGTGTTTAATATCGCTGTACTGCTGCTTGCCATGGGGCCCTTGTGGCGGCCTGCCAAAGGGTAGCGATCACGGTTTACTTGGCGGTGGAAACATTTCCCTTACGGCATTGTTTATCTGCTGGTCAACCCATGTACAAGAAACCAAACCTGCTATCAAAGAACTGTCAGATCTGCGGCTTGTAATGTTCACGATTCGCTGTAGACTTCAGCGTAGTGCCATTAATGAACAGCAACCTGTTCATTAATGTCAATTGGTTAATTGAACATCCAGTAATTACGGTGTATTTCGCGCGTAGTCTTTTGGCAGAGTGTTTGTAAAATCAGAAAACAACCCGGGCAGAGGAAGACTACTGAGAAAAGTGCTGGCAGGTCAACGCCTGGGTTCCGGAAATCGAAATATAAATTTATGAAAAATAACTACCCCGTTCTTCTTGCACTTTTCCTTCTCACGGTTTCAATTGCGTTTTCTCAATCCTCCCGCAACGGAGTAAACAAGGAACAACATACCGGTCAATCAGTATGGGTTATCCGAAATGTGAATGTCATCAAAACGACTCCGCCTGATAGTGTTTTAAAAAATGCTACCGTGGTTATCACGGGTAACCGGATCGAGTCGATAAATGGCAATGTACCGCACGGGGCTACCATAATTGAAGGCAAAGGCAAATGGCTAATGCCCGGCCTTATTGACATGCACGTCCATTTACCAACCGATTCTTACTTCGGACCCAAAGCGCCAACGCAGGCACCTGACGTGTCGTTCAACACGCAAGACATTATGACCCCAATCATTGCCAACGGTGTTACCACAGTGGCAGATCTGAACGCGAACATGGAAACGTTCGGTCAGAAGAAAGAGATCGATAAAGGGCATTGCATAGGACCCAGAATCGTATTGGCAGCGCTCATCAATGGCGGATCGGGGCAAGGCAGGGTGGCGAACACACCAGACGAAGGTCGGTTATTGGTTCGGAATGCCAGGGTGGAAGGATATGATTTGATTAAGGTGTATTCGAAGTTGAACATTGAAACGTACACCGCGATTGTTGATGAGGCAAACAAACAGGGCCTCAGAACAATCGGACACATCCCTAATGCTTTTCAAGGCAAACTGGAGCGGGCATTCGTCCCTCATTTTGGAATGGTTGCGCATGCGGAAGAATTCTCCAAACACTCCGACAGTTTAACAAGTAAAGATGCCACGCGATTTGCGAAGCTCGCCAGGTCCAATGGGACCTGGGTTTCGCCTACGCTCACAACGATGGTCTGGATAGCCCGGCAAACGAAGTCGCTGGAAAGCATCCGGGATTTGAATACACTGCAATATGTTCATCCGCTTTTTCAGAGCAAATGGCTTACGGCAAACAATTATAACAAGAACGCTACTCCCGAGGACACAGTCTACTTCGATCAGATGGTGGAATTTCATTTTCAACTGGTGAGAGCCTTCAAGGAAGCGGGTGTTCCGATCGTTGCCGGAACGGACGCAGGTGTGTCGGGAGTCGTAGCCGGGTTTGCACTACACGATGAGTTAGAACTATTGGTGCAGGCAGGGCTAACGCCACAGGAAGCGCTGCACGCTGCAACACTGTTACCTGCCCAATGGCTTGGAATTGACAATCAGGTTGGTTCTGTCGAAGCAGGGAAATTGGCGGACCTGGTGTTGCTTGACGAAAACCCGCTCACGGATATCAATAATACACGCAAGATTCGGACGGTATTTGTAAACGGTAAATTTCTGGATAGAACCAAATTAAACGATTTACTCGCCGACCTGTCACGCCGCAACACAGCGTCACGCGATCAGTTTGATTGGAAAAAAGTGACGAGCAAGCGACAGAAATAGCTTGCCGACAACCCGTTAGGAATGTCTGGTGAATACACAATGAGTTGCTTTTTTGGTGTGTGTTTTTTAAACCGCTAGTTCCAAAACCTTTTTTCCAGGGCTTTGTTATGGCTATGTATTCCGTAGCCACATGCACAAAAAACTCAATCTCCCGACAAAAGACTGCATCGTATGCGGCCGGCCGTTCACGTGGCGCAAGAAATGGGAGAAGGTGTGGGAAGAAGTTAAATACTGCAGCGACCGCTGCCGCGCGAACAAGAAGTTATAACCATGAAACAGTCAAAATCAGCAGGGCTTTCACCGCAGGAAATTGACCGCATCATAGAAATGGCGTGGGAAGACCGTACACCCTTCGAAGCCATCGAATTGCAATTCGGCCTCGCCGAGAAAGATGTGATCGCCCTGATGCGCAACCAAATGAAGGCAAGCAGCTTTGAGATGTGGCGCAAGCGAACCAATGGCCGCGCCACCAAACACCGTCAACTTCGGACCGAGGACATGAAACGATTTAAGTCATCGTTGCAGAAATCAATCTCCCTCAATAAAATCAGTAAGCGGTAGTTAGTCTTTTCTCAACGGCATTACCTTTCCATACGTCAGCATTCTCCAAATCCACTCCAGCGGACCGAACCGGAAATATGAAAGCCAAAGTTTACTGATCAGTATCTGGATCGTAAAGACAGCGATCGCAATCGGGAAGAATAATGCCGGACCGAATTTAGCGCCCATCCCGAAGCCAATGCCATAGTAAATCGTAATACCAATCAGCGTCTGCAGAATATAGTTTGTGAGCGCCATACGACCGGCAGGTGCAAAAATCATTAAACGCTTTTTCCAGTCCGGCTTCAGCCACAGTATACAGAATGTACTGGTATACGCCAGGCTTAAAGGCACTACACTTAATGCATAAAATACTGTATCAAGCAAAGCTGCAGGTTTCGGGAGGTGATACGCATCCAATTCAAACCAGGCATATGCCAGGCTCGCAGGAATACCGATAACAAATCCCCACCGTTGAATCTGTTTCAATCGTTCGTGATACGTTTCCAGGTTGGCGTAGATCATATTCCGGCCAACATACAAGCCCAGCACAAACATGCCTACAACCTTAGGTAAGCGGTTACTGCTGATCAGGTATTCCCAGCGCCAGAAAAAGCCACCCTGTAAAAACTCATGTACGCTTTTGTAATCCGTATGATCAACCAGCCACGTGGAGAAGTTATCCGGATTAATTCCGTTTCGTGCATCCATTTGCTGTGCGAAGTCTGCGATGAAAGCAGCCGGCCGCCACGCTCCGTTGCTGATCACAATAATTGCATCCAGCAGAACAGGAGAGAGGATCAGGGCAGCCCACCAGGTGATTAATGCACGGTCGTTGCAATTTCTGAACAGCGGCAGAAACATCCCGCATACGGCATATACAAGAAGAATATCACCGTCCCATAAGAGAAACGTGTGCAGTAAGCCGATAATCGCGAGAACAACTAATCGCCTGTAGAAAATCGCTAACGCGTTGCTGCTGGTTTTTTGACTTCGGCTTAAGATGATTGAAAACCCGATCCCGAACAGAAGCGAAAACAACGAATAGAATTTTCCGTCAATGAATGCGAAGTGCAGATACGTTAGAATCTTGTCCGCGAACGCAGTGGGTAAAGCTTCCATCTTTTCGGGAGGAAGAAACATGTACAGCGAAAAAGCGGCACTGTTGGCCATAAAAATTCCGAGCAGGGCAAACCCCCGCAGGGAGTCGAGAATCTCAGAACGTTCGTGCTGCTGGACGGGGAGAGGGGTAGTCATAATTCAGGCGGATAGAAAGGCAATAAATGTAGTCAAAACACACGTAGCAGGATAATTCTCAGTCGGTTTTAAACTTTTTTCCGAGTCAGCGTGTCAATATCTTTATAACCTCAACCTGCGACTATGAAACACACAACGAAGCTCCTTTCCCTGATTTTGTTGCTGTCTGTTACGGTATTGTTTTCGTGTGACGATGACGACCGCACCGAAGTGTACCGCATGCGTGTCAATCATTTTACACAACCGGCAATTCCGAATTATGGTAATGGTAGTACGTTTCATTTCGTACAAACAGGCGATAATATTGGTTCTGATAAATGGCAAATGTTGGGTCAGTTTATTAGCGGGCTCGATTACGAACTCGGCTATACCTACGATATTATTGTAAAAAGAACCGATCCCGATCCGGAGTGGATGGATGCTACGTCTAAATACACTGTAGTTAGAATATTCAGCAAGAAAAAAGTAGCCGAAGACGTTTCGTTTACGATTACGCTGGGTCGTGGCGAACCCCTTACGCAAAGTTATGTGACAGAAAATGCTGGTGCCTTTCAAACCGTAGATGGAATAGCCATCCGGTGCGAATCATTTTGCAATGAAATCCAGGATATGCTGGGGTCGTTAAAGACCAATGAACTCCTGCGGGGAACGTTTCGGCATGTTGACGGACAAACCATCAGCCTGGTTGATCTTGAAATAACAGGGCTGTTACCCAATCAGGATTAATCCTAATCTTTATATCTTGTACAGAATTCAAAATACTCCTGAATCTGTATCATTATGTCTCCCTATCTCGCTGAATTTATCGGCACCATGCTGCTTATCCTTCTGGGTGATGGTGTTGTGGCCGGTGTGCTACTTAAAAATTCAAAATCTGAAAATGCCGGCTGGCTGGTAATTGTGCTTGGTTGGGGTATTGCTGTAACGCTGGCGATTTACGCGGTTGGTCAGTTCAGCAATGCGCATCTTAACCCGGCTGTAACAATAGCGATGGCCTTGTCAGGAAGTTTTAATTGGGATTTAGTGCCGGGTTATTGTGCGGCACAGTTTGCTGGCGCTTTCGCGGGAGCTATACTCGTTTGGGTACATTATCATGCTCATTGGAGAAAGACCGAATCGCAAGCGCTGAAACTGGCGGTGTTTTGTACAGCACCTGCTGAACGATCATTAATCAATGCACTTGTCAGTGAAACCATTGCAACGATGGTGCTGATTCTCGGATTACTTTTCATTGGCGCGAATAAGTTTGCAGACGGATTGAATCCTTTGGTGGTTGGAATGCTGATTGTTTCCATTGGACTTAGTCTTGGTGGTACAACCGGCTGGGCAATTAATCCTGCCCGGGACTTAGGTCCGCGGCTTGCGCATGCTGTCTTACCGATTCCGGGTAAAGGCTCATCCGACTGGAGTTATGCATGGGTTCCTGTAATCGGGCCGCTGATCGGAAGTGTGATTGGTGTTTTAATGTATCGGTCGCTGTTTATTTGATACTGATTCCGATATTCAGAATGCTTGGCATAAAAAAAGCCCTCGCGATTTTGAGGGCTTTTTTGTTTAGAACACTTAGTTTTCTGGAACTTCTTCGAATAGTTCTGTTATCCGAGTCTGGTCTAGAGATGCATTGTAAAACCTGATGTCATCGATTTTTCCTTTAAAAAACCTAACAAGTGAATTTGCCGTGCCAATCATAATCGCGGCATTGTTCGTGTTTGCGCAAATTACGCCGGTGGTTGCTTCAGAGATTTTCACTCCGTCCAGATATTGAATCAACTTATTCCCACTTTTTACCAAAACATAGTGTTTGTAGCCATTGTAATTTATGACGCCCGAATATGCAACACCTAAATGCCCGCATCCTGATCCGTCATACGTTTCGATGAAAAATTCATTAGGATTGTCAGGATGAGTTTGATTAAGCAGGGATATTCCAAAAGGATATGATTCAGACCCGTCTCTTTTGCGTAAAATCATATTGTTAGTTGAAGATACATCGGTTTGAGTGGCGTTTGCATCTATCCACAGTGATACTGAGTAGTCGCTACTCAGGTCAAAATCGGTTTTACTATTATCAGCAATGGTTACGTAATCATTTACACCGTCAAACAAATACGCACTGTTTGTATTTCCCATCCGATCGGTGGTTGGTGTAGGGCCAACAACTGTACCATCATTGGAATTACCCGGGCTCGTATCTTCTGCATTTCCATTAAAAAGATATTCACCTACAAGATTATCTGCTATGCTGTAGTTTTGTATAGTGACAGTTAACACAGCTTTATCTCCGATTTTATAACCTTTGTCAACTGCGGTAATCTCAAGTTCAAGAGTTTCATCTGTTTCTGGTACCGCGTCATAAGCTGCAGTTAGGTCGAAGTAGGGATTTTCTGCTGTTACAATAAATTGGTTATCAATTACATCCTCAGAAATTTCATAATCGGTGTCACCTGCGCTTGTATTGGTCACGGTCACTACGAGAGTATCAGTCGGTTTCGTACTTTTAGAGAACGTAAATTCAATACGTTTAGTAGTACGCTCGGCAAGTTGAACTGTGGTTATGCTAAATTCAACCTTATTCTTAGGTTTTTCCTGATCGTCAGAGCATCCGGCCCATACCAGCAAGATTAAAAGGGATAAAAATTTGAAGAGTTTCATTACATTTTTTTATCAAAGATCAACGGTTTTTCTAGCTGTTCAAAGAAAATTGGATAGACGGTTTTTCGATTTCAAAAAAAGCGTTTTTTTTAATTGCTGATGGATTCTGATCATTGATTCGTTAGATTTATAACATTAACCCTCAAATGAGTTTCTCCTTCTTTTCTCGCCAAACCACGTTACAACGGGTGAGTACCCGATACTATGACCTCATCGTGATTGGCGGTGGAATTACCGGGGCTGGAATTGCGCTTGATGCATCACTGCGTGGGTTGCGTGTCGCCCTGTTTGAGAAACATGATTTTGCGTATGGAACCAGTAGCAGGTCAACCAAACTTATTCATGGCGGCTTGCGATACCTCAAACAACTTGAATTCGGGTTGGTTAAAGAGGTAGGAAGTGAACGAGCCATTGTTCATAAGTTGGCGCCTCAGCTAACAGTAGCCGAGAAGATGTTGTTGCCGTTGAACGAAGGCAGGGGCCTTGGTAGTTTTCTTACTTCGTTTGGATTAAGACTGTACGACTTTCTGGCAGGTGTGAAACCGGAGGATCAGCGAAGAATGCTTACGCGGAATCAAACCTTGAAAGCTGAGCCGCTCTTGAAACCAGACGATATCAAAGGCAGTGGTTTGTATGCAGAATATCGCACAGACGATGCCCGGTTAACCATCGAGATCATTAAATCAGCTGCACATTACGGAGCAGATATTCTTAATTATTCAACGGTTACCGCATTTGATTATGAGAACGAGCACATCAAAAGTGTGAGTGTTCAGGATCAGTTAACGGGAAATACTGTTCACGTTCGCGGTGCTGCCGTAGTGAATGCTACCGGCCCGTGGGTTGATACCCTGCGTGACCTGGATAAATCTAATTTCGGAAAACGGCTTCATCTTACGAAAGGCGTGCATATAGTTGTTCCCCAAGAAAAGCTCCCGATCAAACAGGCATTGTATTTCGATGTACCTGATGGCCGGATGATTTTTGCAATACCGCGCGGGCGAACCACGTACATCGGTACAACCGATACCGATTACAAAGGTGATATTGAGGAAGTTCATACAACCCGCGATGACGCTGAATACTTAATTAATGCAGTTAATGAAACGTTTCCAACAGTTAAGCTTGTGCTGAATGACATTGAATCGAGTTGGGCGGGGCTAAGACCGTTAATTCATGAAGAAGGGAAATCAGCCTCCGAACTGTCGCGGAAGGATGAAATCTTCATTTCGAAGTCGGGTTTAATTTCGATTGCCGGGGGGAAGCTTACCGGGTATCGTAAAATGGCTGAACGGGTCATAGACCTTGTGATTAAAAAATATTTTGAGGAAAAGCCCCTGAAGAAGTGCAGTACCGATAAGGTTCGCCTCGCTGGCTCTGAGTTTGACAACGCCAAAGATGTTGTTGAGTATCGCAAGCGTGTGGAGCGTCAACTTAAACCGTATGCCCTTGATAGTTATGCATCCTACCTGGTGGCGAACTACGGTCGCAATACGAATCTTATTCTTGATCAGCTTTCCAAGCAAGAAGGTCACAAAGATGAACTGGCACTGGCCAAAGCTGAATTATGGTATGGTATTAACCATGAAATGGTGATTACACCGCTTGATTTTTTTGTCAGGAGAACAGGCATGCTGTTCTTTTATGTCAACAGGTTAAAAGAATTACTTGAGCCTATGCTGATCGAATTCAAACAATCGTTTAATTGGGATGAGCAGAAGCTGAATGCAGAACGCGCAGCAATTAATAAAGCAGTTGCGGAGGCAACGTTGAAAAACATCTAACCGGAAATTTATTGCATGAAGTATATCATCGCACTTGACCAGGGAACTACCAGCTCACGCGCAGTTTTGGTGAACGAGAAAGCATCGATACAAGGGATCGAGCAAAAGGAATTCACCCAGATTTTCCCTAAACCGGGTTGGGTTGAACACGATGCCACAGAAATATTAAAAACTCAACTCAGTGTTCTGAGCGACCTGATTGAAACGAACAAGCTTGCGCAGAACGATATCAAAGCCATAGGTATAACCAATCAGCGGGAAACCACTGTGGTGTGGGATCGTAACACGGGTCGTCCGGTTTATAATGCCATTGTGTGGCAGGATAAACGCACGGCTGACATTTGTGAAGATTTAAAAAGTCGTGGCCTGACTGATTATGTTCGCGAAAACATGGGACTTGTCATCGACTCTTACTTTTCCGGCACCAAGATCAAATGGATTCTTGATCATGTCGAAGGCGCACGGGCAAAAGCCGAAAAGGGTGAGTTGGCATTCGGCACGATCGATACATGGCTGATCTGGAACCTCACCGGGGGAAAAGTTCACGCAACAGACGTGACCAATGCATCAAGAACATTATTATACAACATCCGACAATTAAAGTGGGATGATAAAATGCTGAACGAGTTGGGCATCCCGAAGACCATGCTTCCGGAAGTAAAGCCGTCTGCGCATCATTTTGGCGATGCCGAAATTAACGGATTGAAGATTCCGATTAACGGGGTGGCGGGTGACCAGCAAGCGGCCTTGTTTGGTCAGGCTTGTTTCGAACCCGGGATGGCTAAGAACACATATGGCACAGGGTGCTTCATGCTGATGAACACCGGTTCGAAACTCCAGCTTTCCAAAAACGGATTGATTACAACGATCGCGTGGTCGCTTGATAATAAAGTTGAGTATGCGCTCGAAGGAGGTGTATTCATTGCCGGAGCTGCCGTACAATGGCTTCGCGACAGTTTGCACATGATTGATGAATCGACTGACTCCGAATATTATGCGAATAAAGCGCTGGGATCGAATGATGTTTATGTAGTTCCCGCATTCGCGGGACTGGGCGCACCCTACTGGGATATGTATGCGCGCGGAGCAATCTTCGGACTCACTCGCGATACGGGCAAAGAACATATCATCAAGGCAACACTTGAATCACTCGCATTCCAGACTAAAGATATCCTCAACGCCATGCAGGAAGATGCTGGAGTAACGCTGGCCAGTTTAAAAGTAGATGGTGGCGCATGTGCAAACAATATGCTCATGCAATTTCAGGCGGATATTCTGGGTGCTGATGTCGAGCGTCCGAAGGTAATTGAATCAACTGCCATGGGTGCAGCATACCTGGCAGGAATTCAGGCGGGCTTGTGGAAGAAAGAAGACATTGTTAAAAACCGCGTGATCGACCGCAGGTTTACGTCAACCATGCAGGCTCTGGATCGTGACAAGCTTTACCGGGGCTGGAAGAAAGCCGTTGAACGCACAATGAAATGGATCGATTGAGATTCCAAACTTACAATTCAAGGTTGATGTTACCCTGAAACAAGCTTTGAATCTTGAACCTGAAATTTTGAATCATCAAAGACGCGCAAACTTTTTGAATGTGCCAAATCTGAATAAAGATCAGCGCTTGGTCTGCGTAAGCGATTTTTCGTAACCGGATCACACTCATACAATCCGAAACGCATGGAGGGGCCGAGGTGCCACTCAAAGTTGTCCCATGTACTCCAGAAGTAATAGCCTTTAATGTCAATACCATCCTGAATGGCCTGGTGTACAATTTGAGCGTAATCCTGGATAGCTTGTAATCTCAGGAAATCGCTTTCATCGCACACGCCATTTTCAGTGATAATGATCGGCTTCTTGTATTTGTTCCAGTAGCGGTCAATGCATGTACGCAAGCCTTCCGGATGATATTCCCAGATATCGTCATGGCGTTTGTTCAGCGCCTTCATCTTGTGGGGCGTGTCGATGTAGGTGATCGGGTAGGGGTCGCTTGCTATGCGTGTATAATAACTCATTCCGAAGAAGTCAACTTTTTCGAAGTGGCCCGGAATGTATTCCATAAACCACCAATCGGCCAGCGTAGCCGGAAACCAGCCAAGAAAATTTTCCGCTGCGAAGATGGTGCAGTTATGTGAAATGCCCACAGGCTGATCAGGGTGTTTTTGTTTGATATAGTCGTAAACAAGATCATGAGCCTTGCCCATGTTCTTCACAACCTTTCCTGCCAATAATGGATTATTTTTAAATGGAGGGAAGAAGCCTGTTAACCATCCGTAGCTTGCGTAAACATTCGGTTCGTTAAATGTATTCCAGTACGAAACATACTGCCCGAATTCGTCAACAACTTTCCTGGCAAAGTCGACCCACATCATCACATTTTCTTCCTTTTCCCAACCACCTGCTTTTGCGAACCAGGTTGGGTTGGTAAAGTGATGAAGCACCATCATAATGCTCACGTTTCTGCGCCTGAGGTCTTGCAGGAAATTATAATACTCCTGAACGGTTTGGGAATCAAATGTGTCAAATGGTTTTCGCTGGAGCTTGCTCCACATGAGACTCATGCGATAGGATGGAGCGAGTGATGCAATAATTTCCGCGTCTTCTTTGAAACGATGCTCGTGATCGGTTGTCCGGTCGAACACTGCGCCATCACGTGCTTTCACGTGTTGCCAGTCGTGATCGAATGCTGTTTCAATCTGAGCAGCTGCGGTACTTGTTCCAAAAATGAAATCGTGAGGAAACGTTATCCGCATAACGTTTATTTCCGTGCAGATGCACCTTCACCAGCCTGGGTTGTTTCCCATTCCTTCCAATACTTGCGAAGTAATTTAAGATCTTCTTCCAGACATGGATAAAGCTCGTTTTCTTTTGCAATGAAAGGTTTTAAGCCGGCAGAAAGGGCAGTTGTGTTCAGTCCACCCGTCCATTCGAAATGGCCCGGGTCGAATGGGTGACGCCAGCGTCCGCCCCAGCGTAAGCCCAGCTTTTCGCCAACAACACCAATCTTTCTCCACAGTGCGAGGTTATCCCACTGTGCTTCACCGTTTACAATGGGTACCACGTCAACGGCCAAGCCGTATTGATGTTTGGATTTTCCACCTCCCGAACGGGTGTATTTCTTTCCCATTCCTTTGTACTCGTTTTGTTTGGCGTGCGTCCGGAACGTTTCTACGAATGCCAGCTCAATTCCTTTTGATTTACAAATTTCAATCAGGTCAAGAACCTTATCACGGAAGTAAGGATGCAGGGCATTCACATCGGTGATCATCTGAAGATCACCGCGATTTTTTCCAAATGTGTTGTTACCTACCAGTGACCAGTTTTTCCACCCGCTTACCGTATCAACACTGAAGCGGGCTGTCTCAATTGCTTTTAGTGAATCCAGCAGGGAAGCTTTTTTAAAAATTTCAGCCCCTGATTCGTTAGGATTCTCCACAATGGGCGTTAGCCGAAACGGCACAATATGCATAACGCCTTGGCCAAACGTGCTGATACTGAAGAGAAGGAAAAATGCAAAAAGTGCTGTTTTGATACGAAAGCGCATTATTTCAACAGAAAAACAAGTTCAAATTTAAGAGTTTAAGACTTGACAGTCAAGCGGTTATTGGCCATCCGTTGAAATTCCGTTGATTCGGTTGCTTTCGATGTAAAATCGGTCTTTTACACGTTTATCATTGGCAATTGCGCGTTTCACCTTATTGTAAGTGTCGTACCCGACATACTTTGTCATAAGCTCGTTAAACGTTGTCTGAAAAGCTTGCTGCGTCTGAGTCAGTTTCGTCATTGCATCTTTAACGTATGCAATTTCATCGGCTGTCGCTTTGGCTTCCGTTAATTTTTTGCTGTCGTCTATAATCGGTAATAATTGGGTGTACCGGGACGGGGTAATTTTCGCGTTTCCTTTGGCAAGGCGAATACTCATTTCTGCCCGCGACTTCTTCAACGTCTCGAGCGAATCCATCATCACGGCATACTTATGAAGTTCTTCATTGGTTACACTGTCGCGCTTTTGAGCCTTCACCGCAACACTTGCGAAAACCAACAGAGTCAACACGCAAATTTTCATTTTCATACCCATACCAAATTTTCTGCGGTCAAAAATAGCCTTTTCTTAACGAGAGATATGAATTCAGGCAGTTAACGAATTGTAAACGCATTAAACGTCACTAATTCCAAATAATTATGCAATCGATTGAAATGTTCCCTTTCAGCCTTTTTTTGTTAATTTTGAGCCGTAAAATTCAAGACTATGACAGACGAAGCATTGGCTGTAAAAGCCACCTACCAGGTGAAACACAGTGCGTTGAAGAAGTGGGTTGATGAAGTAGCTGCGCTTTGCACTCCGGATACTATCCGCTGGTGTGATGGTTCAACTGAGGAGTATGCTGAAATGTGTGAAATGCTGGTAGACAAGGGAACGTTTATTCGCCTCAATCCCCAAAAAAGACCCAACAGCTTCGCGTGTTTTTCTGACCCCAGTGATGTCGCCCGCGTAGAAGACCGAACCTATATATGTAGTCGCAAGAAAGAGGATGCTGGTCCGATGAACAACTGGGTCGAGCCGCGTGAAATGAAGCAAACACTGTCGAAGCTAATGGCAGGATGTATGAAGGGCCGTACCATGTACGTGATCCCGTTTAGCATGGGGCCAATTGGTTCCGACATTTCACATGTTGGTATTGAAATCACCGATTCGGAATACGTGGTCGTGAACATGCACATCATGACGCGCGTTGGAAAGCGCGTGATGGACGTGCTCGGTACCGATAAAGACTTTGTAAAATGTATTCATACCGTGGGAGCGCCTTTGCAATCCGGACAAAAAGATGCGCTCTGGCCATGCAATCCTGATACTAAGTATATCGTGCACTATCCGGAAGAGCGTTCGATTGTTTCGTACGGTTCCGGTTATGGCGGAAATGCGCTGCTTGGGAAGAAGTGTTTTGCCCTGCGCATTGCTTCCGTGATGGCGCAGGAAGAAGGCTGGCTTGCCGAGCACATGCTCATTCTCGGTGTAGAGAGTCCTGAAAAAGAAAAGACGTATGTGGCAGCGGCATTCCCAAGTGCATGCGGTAAAACAAATTTTGCGATGCTCATTCCACCGGATTCACTTCAAGGATGGAAGGTTACAACTGTTGGTGACGACATTGCATGGATTAAGCCGGGCAAAGACGGGAAGCTTTATGCGATCAATCCGGAAGCCGGATATTTTGGCGTTGCTCCAGGAACAAATATGAAGAGCAATCCGAATGCGATGAAGACGATCGCGAAGAATACCATCTTCACAAACGTAGCCATCACACCGGATGGTGATGTATGGTGGGAGGGCATGACCAAAGAAGCACCCGATGGCCTTACCGACTGGAAGGGTCAGAAGTGGGATAAGAACTCAGGTAAGCCTGCTGCACATCCTAACGCAAGATTCACCGCTCCAGCATCTCAATGCCCGAGTATTGATGAAAGCTGGGAAGATCCAAATGGTGTACCGATTGGTGCCTTCATCTTCGGTGGACGCAGAAGCACAACTGTTCCATTGATCTACCAGGCACATAACTGGAACGCTGGCGTGTATTTGGCGGCAACGATGGGATCTGAAACAACAGCTGCTGCCTTTGGGGAGCTTGGTAAAGTAAGACGTGATCCGTTTGCGATGTTACCATTCTGTGGCTATCACATGGGTGATTATTTTAACCACTGGCTTCAGTTTGGCCGCGACATTCCGAACCCGCCCCGCATTTTTGGTGTGAACTGGTTCCGCAAAGATGACAAAGGAAACTTTATCTGGCCGGGTTTTGGTGACAACATGCGCGTATTGAAATGGATTGTTCAAAAGATTCATGGTAAGTCAAATGCTGTGGAGAGCCCGATTGGCTGGATGCCGCATTACGATGATATTGATTGGTCGGGACTGGATTTCAGCAAGCAGGAGTTTGATCAGATCATGCTCATCGATCGCGAGCAATGGAAGGAAGAGTTGTTAGCGCATGCGCAGTTGTTCGAACGGATGTACGATCGTTTACCGAAAGAATTCATTTTCATGCGGGAGCTATTGCTTTCAAGCTTGTGGCGTTCACCTGAAAAGTGGAAGCTGGAACCGGAGACTATTTGATTGCGAATTACAAATTTTGAATTACGAATTCTGGCGAAATACATTCATAATTCGAAATTCCAAATTCGTAATTTATCAACCGAACGAAGAAGCCTTTTTGGGTTATCGGTATTGTGAAAACCGATTAATAGCCCTACTTTGATCACGTTATCTTAAACCTGTAACGTGGCATCTACTCCAACTTTTTTTGGACATCCAAGAGGTCTGGCAACATTGTTCTTCACCGAAATGTGGGAGCGATTCAGCTACTACGGTATGCGTGCCATCCTGTTGCTATACATGGTTGCATCGGTAGAGAGAGGCGGGATGGGACTGGATGATAAAACGGGTGCTGCAGTTTACGGATTATACACGATGTTCGTGTATCTCTTCGCACTTCCCGGCGGCTGGCTTGCTGATAAATTTTTTGGCTTGCGCAGATCAATCTTTTATGGGGGTTGTATGATCGCTGCCGGTCACTTAATCCTGGCATTTCCTTTTACCGAAACTTTTTTCATCGGGCTGCTATTAATTGTTGTGGGAACGGGGCTTCTCAAACCGAACGTCAGCAGCATGGTTGGGGAGATCTATCCTTCGGATGATCAGGTAAGGCGCGATTCGGGATTTTCTATTTTCTTCATGGGCATTAACATCGGTGGATTGATCGGTCCGCTGATTGTGGGCTATCTCGGTCAGAAGGTCAACTGGCATTACGGATTTGCTGCAGCGGGCATCGGTATGATTGCGGGCCTTATTCAGTATAAGCTCACGGAGAAAAATCTCGGTATGGCCGGTCTGGAACCCAATCGGTTGGCTGATCCTGAAAAGGAAACAAAGAGAATGGCAACCATTCGTACCGGATTACTTGTCATCGTTGCACTTGTAGCGGTAATCGTATTTTTATTAATCTCGAAAGTTGTTGTTATCGACCCGGGTGTTTTTGCCGGTGTATCCGGAATTGTAATTCTTACATGCGCATTCGTTTATTTTATTTATGTGTTTCTTTTCGAGAAACTGGTAAGCGATGAAAAGCGCAAAGTGCTCGCCATCCTGCTGATCTTCGTAACCGTCACCATGTTTTACGCAGGCTATGAAGGTCAGGGTTCATCACTTAACCTTTTTGCCGACCGGTATACAAATATGTTTATCGGCTCGTTCGAAATGCCATCTAGCTGGCTGCAATCAGCACCATCATTTTTTGTGTTGTTGCTGGTACCGTTTTTTGCCTGGCTGTGGATTCGGCTTGCTGCTAAGAACCTTAATCCCAGTACACCCATTAAGCTGGTTCTGGGGCTTGTGTTTATGGGCCTTGGGTATTTAGCCATGATCGGTGCATCGTATATTGTTATCGCGGGCGACAAGCCGCTGCCAACCTGGTTATTGCTAACGTACATGTTGCACACGGTTGGAGAAATTTGTTTGTATCCGATCGGCATGAGTGCCATCACCAAACTTTCCCCTAAAAAACTGTTAGGCCAGATGATGGGTGTGTTTTTCATGGCGCTGGCATTGGGTAATCTTGTTGCCGGATTGTATGCCGGAAATTTCAGCGAAGAAGCAATCAGTCAGAACCCGTCTGTTTTGGTTGATTTGTTCGGCCTGATTGTCAAGATCATGTTTATTGCAGCAATCATTGTGTTAATCTTCGCTAAACCATTGCGAAAACTGATGGGAAATATTAACTGACTTTATTCACTATCAATCAATACCTATGGAAGTACCTAAAGTGTTTAAGCCTTACATCGCTCCTGAACAGAACGTTGCCGAATTCACGGTAAAGTCGATCGTGTTCGGATGTTTGTTCGGGATCATCTTCGGTTGTTCAACTACCTACCTGGCGCTCAAGGCGGGTCTGACCGTGTCGGCATCCATACCGATTGCCGTAATCGCGATTACACTTGGTCGCAAATTTTTGAAGACCACTATTCTTGAGAACAATATTATTCAAACCACAGGTTCTGCCGGAGAATCGATTGCTGCGGGAGTTGTGTTTACGCTTCCGGGCTTTTTGTTTTTATCTCCGGGAGCGAACGGAGAATCGTATTTCAACTACCTCACCATTTTAATTCTGGCCGCGTTTGGCGGGATGCTCGGTACGTTGATGATGATTCCCCTAAGACGTTCCCTCATTGTGAAAGAACACGGCACACTTCCGTATCCGGAAGGAACGGCATGTGCATCTGTATTGCAGGCGGGTGAAAAGGGTGGAGTATTTGCACAAACTGCTTTCATGGGTATGGGTATCGCACTTCTGTATGCAATCCTTCAAAAAGTCCTTCACGTTATTGCTGAAGTTCCTGCATACGTAACCAAGCAAACTAATAAGTTTTGGCCTTCGGCTACGATCAATGGCGAGATCACTCCGGAATACCTTGGCGTGGGTTATATTATCGGACCGAAAATTTCGGGAGTCCTTGTAGCCGGTTCTGTGCTCGCGTGGTGGGCTATGATTCCCCTCATGGCTACGCTTGTATCGCCTGACCTGATCGCCATGCAGCTTGTTAAGGTTGGATACCTCGCAGATGTTAACACTGCGGGTGGTCCGGGAAATTGGGATCCTGCAACGCATACGTTTGCCAACTCAGCTGCAGCCATTTATCGTGCATACATTCGCCAGATTGGTGCAGGCGCTGTGGCAGCTGGTGGATTCATCACGCTGATGAAAACTATTCCAACCATTATCAGCTCGTTCCGCGAAAGCATCGGATCACTAAAGGAAAAGAACGAAGGTGGTGTATTGCGTACAGAACGTGATTTCTCTTTTAAAGTGGTAATTGTGGGTAGCTTGATACTGGTGGCGATCATTGCGCTTTTACCGAACCAGATTATTCCGGGCGACAATATCTTTCAGAAAATATTCATCGGTATCCTGATCATCATTTTTGGATTCTTCTTCGTTACGGTAGCGAGCCGCATCGTGGGATTGGTTGGATCAAGCAACAGCCCGATTTCAGGAATGACGATTGCCACGTTGATGGGTACGTGTTTAATTTTCACGTCAGTAGGGTGGAGCGGATATTTCTTCGAGCCTCTTGCACTTGTAGTAGGAGGTATGATTTGTATCGCGGCAGCGAATGCCGGTGGTACCTCGCAGGATTTAAAAACCGGTTTTATTGTCGGGGCAACTCCCAAGTATCAGCAGCTTGCATTGTTTATTGGCGCGATCGTTTCTTCCATCGCGATTGGTTGGGTTGTACAAATTCTGGATACGCCAACAGCCGACATGGCTGCGCAGGGAATTAAGCATGCCATCGGCAGTGAGCGGTACTCAGCTCCTCAGGCGACCTTGATGGCGACCCTCGCAAAAGGCATCCTCTCGTTTAACCTCGACTGGCAGTTTGTAATGGTGGGGGTATTTATCGCGGTAATGATTGAACTGTGCGGAATCAAGGCGCTCGCATTCGCGATTGGATTGTACCTGCCGCTGTCTACCACATTACCAATTTTCATTGGTGGTGCGATTAAAGGTATTGTTGACTGGAGAGCTAAGAAGAAAAACGAAGTGATTGTGGAAGATGATTTGGGACGAGGAAGCTTGTTCGCTACCGGATTGATTGCCGGGGGTGCACTGGCAGGTGTGATTGTCGCGGTCCTTTCCGTAAACGACAATGTGTTTAATTCGCTTAAGAATATCAGCGCAGAGCATGGCTTAACCAGCGTACTGGGTGACGGAGGCTATCATCTGCTGGCCGTTCTGTTCTTCGCGGCAATGGCGCTTATGCTTTACCGGCAGGCAATTAAGAAGACAGAGATTTAATCTCTACTCACTAGATAATAAAGAAGGCTGCTCAAACGGGCAGCCTTTTTACATATACATGGGCTGGAATAGGATATCACTAAAGAAAACCGCTTTGATTATGGGCTCATCACTTTCGTCTACCCATAATCTCCAATAACCTAGCCCAAAAACCGATTGGGTTCTTACTGTTATCACATCACCATCTCCTTTACGGAAGAATTTATATTGTTCTTGTTCAATCAGCCGGAAAATGGTATCATCTGCTAAAGAGCCACGGTGAGCGCAATAACTTTTTATCTCCTGTTGAATACTATCCGGACTTATTGGTTTCATACTTAATACGTAACAAATCGCACTTGTTAGTTCAAGCATTTCATTTCTTTTTGTTAACCCCAGCTTTCTGGATAAATTATTCAAATTCGTCTCTAAATTTATTTTTTGTTTATGAATAGAGTCTGCTTTGGTTGGCTTGCCTCTGGGTGTGTTTCTGTTGATCGAGTTTCCTGAGTAATAATCTTCATCTGTGAATGAAAACAAATCTACAAACTCATTTTTATCATTAGTAATTTCTACCACGAATGGCGGTCGCGACAGTGCGTCAAAAAGAAATGATTTTAAATGATAGTTTTTAAAGCTTGCTTCAAGTGTGCGCTCATTATCGGTCGATTTCCGTAGCCATTCGAGTTGCTTCTTCAGATCATACTTATAATATGGACTATGCATATTAAATTGATCGGCTATGTATTGTATAATTAGGGAGTCTCGTTTTTTCACCGACATTGCTACAGCCCCATCATCATGCTTTTGGTTGCACGAATAAAATAGCAGTAGAAGAGCAGAGAAATACCAATATTTCATATTGAGAAATAAAAAAACTGCCGAAGCAGTTTTGTGAATTCTTGTTCGACTGATTAAAGCTTCGAATGCCTGATTTCAGCGTTGATATCGATAATATCTTTTAGTTCTTCAAGCGCTTTGGTTTCTGACTCCAGTACCTTACCATCGGCATAGATGATGTCGTACATGTCGCCATACACGCGGTATTTCTGGGCAAACTTGATCGTATCGAAGTGGGCAAAGCTTGCGTGAAACAGCTTGTTCAGGTTCTTCTTATCGAACGCGTTGTACTCATCCAGTGCAGACACAAATTTGGTATCTACGTTCTCGCCCGGGAACAGCTTGGTCATCTTCTCCTTAATAACTTTCACTTCCGTAACGTGCAGATCGCCATCGGCATGCGCCATGTGAACGTAAAGGAACAACACGAAATCGGCAAAGGAATTATGAATGACCATGAGGCTGAATTAAGTTATGCTAAAGTATAGAAAAGCCCTGATTTTAGGAATCGCGCAAAAAAGAAAAATCCTGACGTTGCCGCCAGGATTTCCCAACTTTATTTAATTATTACTCGGAATTACATCATTCCGCCCATGCCGCCACCGTGTGGCATTGCAGGCTCAGGCTTTTCTTCCGGGATATCGGAAACTACAGCCTCAGTAGTCAACAGCAATCCTGCGATAGACGCTGCGTTTTCAAGCGCAAGGCGCGATACTTTCGTAGGATCGATGATACCCGCTGCGAAGAAGTTTTCGAACTTGTTTTCGCTTGCGTTGTAACCATAGTCTTTCTTGCCATCTCGAACTTTGTTTACGATTACAGAACCTTCCTGGCCTGCGTTCTCAACAATTGTTCTCAACGGAGCTTCGAGTGCAAGACGAACGATGTTCACACCCGTTGCCTGATCATCATTGTCTGTCTGTACGTTCTTCAGCGCTTCAATCGCACGGATGTACGCTACACCACCGCCCGGGATGATGCCTTCCTGAACTGCAGCGCGGGTTGCGTGCAACGCATCGTCAACGCGGTCTTTCTTTTCTTTCATTTCAACTTCCGTTGCAGCTCCGATGTACAGGATTGCCACACCACCGGAAAGTTTTGCAAGACGCTCCTGCAATTTTTCCTTGTCGTAGTCTGAAGTTGTAGTTTCAATTTGTGCACGGATCTGAGACACACGGCCCGCGATGTCGGCTTTCTTGCCGGCACCGTTAACAATGGTTGTGTTGTCTTTATCGATGTTGATTTTTTCAGCGCGACCGAGGAACTCGAGTTTCGCATCTTCCAGCTTCATGCCGGTTTCTTCAGAGATCACTTTACCGCCGGTCAGGATCGCGATGTCTTCCAGCATAGCTTTTCTGCGATCGCCAAAGCCAGGAGCTTTAACAGCTGCCACTCTGAGTGCGCCACGGATTTTGTTCACTACGAGCGTAGCCAGTGCTTCGCCTTCCACTTCTTCGGCAATGATCACAAGCGGCTTGCCGGTTTGTGCAGTTGCTTCGAGAATCGGGAGAAGCTCCTTCATAGAAGAAACTTTCTTGTCGTAGATGAGGATGTAAGCGTTGTCAAGTTCGGCTTCCATCTTCTCGGTGTTGGTTACGAAGTAAGGAGAGAGGTAACCGCGATCGAACTGCATACCTTCCACAGTCTTCACTTCAGTCTCAGTTCCTTTTGCTTCTTCTACGGTGATCACACCGTCTTTACCAACTTTCTCCATTGCTTTCGCGATCATCTGACCAATTTCAGTATCGCTGTTAGCAGAGATGGTTGCAACCTGCTCGATTTCCTGTGTGCCTTTGATTGTCTTCGATTGGCTCTTCAGATTTTCGACAACGGCAATAACCGCCTTGTCGATACCGCGCTTCAGGTCCATTGGGTTTGCACCTGCAGCCACGTTCTTAATACCGTGCGCGAAGATTGCCTGGGTCAATACAGTTGCTGTTGTTGTACCGTCACCGGCAGCATCAGCAGTTTTAGAAGCCACTTCCTTCACAAGCTGAGCGCCCATGTTTTCGATAGCGTCTTTCAGTTCAATTTCTTTTGCTACGGAAACACCGTCTTTTGTGATGGAAGGTGCACCGAATTTTTTATCGAGGATTACGTTACGGCCTTTTGGTCCGAGGGTAACCTTAACGGCATCAGCCAGTTTATCAACGCCTTTCTTAAGTCTGTCGCGGGCGGATGTATCGAATGTTATTTCTTTAGCCATTTTGATATGAGTTTAAATCGTTCGAGAATTAGATTGTTCCAAAGATGTCGGAGTTACGCATGATCAGATAGTCTTTGCCATCGATCGAAATTTCCGTTCCGGAGTACTTTCCGTAAAGCACGTTGTCGCCAACTTTTACGGTCACCGGCTTGTCTTCAAGGCCATCGCCAACAGCGATTACTTTTCCCTTTTGAGGCTTCTCCTTTGCAGTGTCAGGGATAATAATTCCGGAAGAGGTTTTTTCTTCCGCGGGTGCAGGCTGCACCAACACTCTGTCTTCGTTTGGTTTGAAATTGATTTTTGCCATATAAAATGGATGTTTATGAGTTTAAAAATTAGGTTTCGAGCCTCGTTTGACACTTTTTGTGCCAAGCATAAGGGAGCGCGAAGTAAGGATATTTTTGGCAGAAAATGGCAGTTTTTTCGGCTAATTGTTCGGTTGGTAACCTTTCGAAAGGCCAAACTGTCAGGATGCTGAGGCATGCCTTCAGCGCCTGTCAGATGTGTCAAACCGTTGATGGAAACACGCTTGGCATCTTGACAGCCAAACCGGCCGTTTGTATCTTAGTAAAACTGTCTGCGTGGCGTATGGATCAACTTCAGAAAGACTGGCTCACCCAGGGCCTCATCGATTTCGAATATAAGAAGTATGTTTTGCTGGCCTACCTGAAAACGGTAAAGACTTCGTTTGGGAGGGTTGAGCTTTACCCGTTTCTGGGCGACCTGGTGTCGCACTACCGGAATTTACTGGCCGTGAAAGCGAATCAAGCGCTGATTCGGGATTCATTCCCCAAAGAGATTTCACTGGAAGACTCAACTAAGCTAGAGCTGTCGTACAAGAAGATTGTGGAAGACGACAAGATCATGCGCGAGATTGAGAGCATTGTTGAGTTTGCGATCCCGCAGATCAAAGGCTCGTTGCAGGAAGGTTCTGAACTTTATGAACTCGTGGAATCACAATGTGAGATCGCCCCGGTAGGGGTGACGCCTCTCTATGCCCGTGAAGGCTATATGTTTGTAACGCAGCCTCCGGAAACGGAAACCAATGTATACCGGTACCAGATGAGTATTTTCGAACAAAGCCATGAGCAACTGCGCAGTTTGAATACCGAGTTCATCGAACGCATACCCACTACCTTCAGCAATACGTATGAGAACATCAAGCTGGAACTGGTGAAGCGGTATCGCGAGTTGCCGAACCCGGCTACGTATTTGATTTTATCGAAGATGAAGTTTCCGTTTACGGAAACCTTAATGCCGGTAGCGAAGCGTTTGTTCGTGAAGCATATTTCGAAAGCGGCCTGACACAGTCCGCACTCATTCCTTGCGTTTCATTTTACAAATTTTGAAGCAGACTGAATCTTCCGCGTCAAGCCATCAGAAGCGGGCACCAATGGCAACCGCACGTTGTTTGAGCATAGGCCCATGTCGGCCATAACTTGTTTTACGCCAACCGGATTACCTTCTTCATACATCGGGCCGTTGATTTCCAGTATCTTGAATTGCTCGCGAGAGGCCTTCGCGAAGTCGCCCGCGAATGAAAACTCTTTCATCTTCTGGAATACAACAGGGTAGGCGTTAGCCAATACCGAGATCACGCCCTTTGCTCCAATGCTGTACAACGGAACAGTCAACAAGTCATCGCCCGAAATCAATAGAAAATCTTTCGGCATCGCTTTCGCGATCTTCATGCACTGTTCAATATTGCCGGATGCTTCCTTGATAGCGAAAATATTTTTGTGTGCTGCGAGGCGAAGGGTTGTTTCTGCTGAAATGTTCGAAGCAGTTCTTCCGGGAACGTTGTATAACATCACCGGTACCGGACTGGCATCTGCGACAGCTTTAAAATGCTGATAAATTCCTTCCTGCGATGGTTTGTTGTAATACGGACTAACCGAAAGCAATGCATCAACACCTTCAAAGTTTGTTGATTTAATGTTCTCGACAATCTCTTTTGTATTGTTTCCGCCAATGCCATACACAATCGGGAGCCTCTTTGGATTGTTCTCAATCACAAACCGGAGTACAACTTTTTTCTCCTGGCTGCTCAGCGTTGCGGATTCGCCCGTTGTACCCATCACCACATAATAATCTACACCCTTGGCTGTATGCTGTAATACCTTCTTCAGCGCCTTGTAATCCACACTTCCGGTGGATGTGAAGGGGGTAATTAATGCTACGCCTGTGCCGAAGAATTTTTTCATAATCAGTTTAGTTGTTGTGTGTATTTGTACATGCCGTCAATCAGGCCTTTTGTGCTTCCATTGCTGTCGATCATAAACTCAAACAACGACTTGGCATCTTCAAAATATTTACCTACCCGGCACTTCGATTTGCTGCGGGCCAGCACATACGAAACCATGGGGTTAAGCTTGGTATCCAGACAGAACAGATAATCAAACGGCGTATCGGAGAACTTTAATGTTTTTGATGATTCGATCTTACCCCAAAAGGAGATGTCTTTTAAGGTGAAGAAATCAAACATGAATTCGTAATTCTCTTTTTTCTCAGGAAGGAATTCGAGTACCTGAACCTTCTTACCATCCTGCTGAAGTTTCTGAACAAAGTCTTTCACTTCATCGTGCTTCCTGCGGTCTTCTACGCTGAATAAAATGCCGATCGTTTCCGCTTTTTTATAGTCGGTACTCTTTCGAACGGATTTGTTCTTCTTAACCTGGTTGGCCGTGCGTGTTTTTAAAAAGCTAAGCTTCATAGTTAAATCGATTTGCCTTTCAGCAACTTTTCGAATTCAGGCTCGGAGATGATTTTCACCCCCAGCTTCTCTGCTTTTTCCTTTTTTGCAGGCCCCATATTATCACCTGCCAGCAAATAATCCAACTTTCCGGAGATAGACGACAGCACTTTGCCTCCATTGCGGATGATCACATCCTTTAAGTCATCGCGCTCGTATTTCTCGAACGTACCCGAAATTACAAATGTTTTGCCTCCGAGGTTCTCGCTGTCCATGACAACTTCCTGCTCTACCACCTCGAAGTTGAGGCCTGCTTTTTTAAGCCGTTCGATCTCCTTTTTATTGGCCGGCATGCGGAAGAATTCAATCACGCTTTGCGCGATCTTCTCGCCAATCTCGGGAGCTTCCAGCAACTGATCGAACGTTGCTGTCATGATCGCATCAATGTTTTTGAAATGACGCGCCAGCTTTTCGGCTACTGTTTTTCCCACGTAGCGGATGCCGATCGCGAATAATACACTTTCAAACGGGGCGGCTTTCGATTGCGCTATACCGTCAAGCATGTTCTGGGCAGATTTCTCCTTGACTTTATCAAGTTTAAAGAGATCAGCCTTCGTCAGATCGTACAGGTCGGCCGGAGTTTTGAGTAATCCGAGTTCGAACAACTGGTGAATAGTTTGTTCACCCATCGAGTCGATGTCCATCGCTTTACGCTGAATGAAGTGCTCTACGCGACCTTTGATCTGGGGCGGGCAACCATTCACGTTAGGGCAGTAATGTGCAGCTTCGCCCTCGGTTCTGATCAATTCCGTTCCGCACTCCGGGCACTCGGTAATATATTTTATCGGCTTGGCCTTATTCGTGCGTTTCGCCTGATCGACAGCCGTTACTTTCGGAATGATTTCGCCACCCTTCTCAACGAACACATAATCTCCGATGCGAAGATCAAGTCGTTCAATTTCATTGGCGTTATGAAGCGAAGCACGTTTAACGGTTGTTCCTGCAAGAAAGATCGGCTCAAGCTCAGCAACCGGTGTAATGGCTCCGGTGCGGCCCACCTGATACGTAACTCCGTTCAGGCGAGTACTCATGCTTTCCGCTTTGTATTTGAAGGCAATTGCCCAGCGCGGACTCTTGGCGGTAAAGCCTAGTGTTTGCTGTTGCTCAAGACTGTTCACTTTAATAACAACGCCATCGGTTTCAAGCGGTAGTTCAAGGCGCTTCTTTTCCCAATGCTCAATGTATTTCAGAACTTCTTTGATGTTTTTGCATTTCTTGTAAGTCGGGGAGACGTTGAATTTCCATTGCTCGAGTTTCTTAATTGACTCTTCGTGCGTCTCAACATCATTATCGCCCAACAGGTTGTAAACATAGCAATCAAGCTTGCGCCTGGCTACTTCACCGGAATCCTGCATTTTAACCGTACCGGAGGCTGTGTTACGCGCATTGGCATACTTCTCTTCTCCAATGTCTTCACGCTCTTTATTAAGCTTTTCAAAAACTGCTCTGGGAAGAAATACTTCTCCGCGAACTTCAAATGATTCCGGCAGATTCTTGGCGTTAATGGTTAACGGGATTGAGCGGATGGTTTTAACGTTGGTTGTCACCTCGTCTCCGCGAACTCCGTCACCGCGCGTTACTCCCCGAACCAGAACTCCGTTTTCGTAGGTGAGACTCATCGAAACACCATCAAACTTTAATTCGCACATGTATTCGTATGGATCTCCATCCAAGCCTTTTGCTACACGCGAATCAAAGTCTTCAAGTTCTTCCTGTGAATAGGTGTTTCCGAGCGAAAGCATCGGATACTTATGATAAACCGTGGGAAAGCTTTTGGTGATCGTTCCGCCAACGCGCTGGGTAGGAGAGTGGGGTGATTTAAGCTGAGGGAATTGTTCTTCAAGTTTGATCAGCGATTCCAGGAGCTTATCAAACTCCTGGTCGCTTATCTCGGTACGATTTTGCTGATAATACAGCTCGTTATGGTAATTAATCTTTTCGGTTAAGGCAGCAATTTCTTTTTTAGCCTGATCAGCAGTCATGATACACCATACATTAACGTTTTAAAGTTAACGTTAATTTTTAGGCTGTGCCGGGTCAGCAGGCTTTAAATTTTGTGCAGCCGGATCAAATTTATTGTTGTCTTTCACGATATCGGCCATGCGATTTTGCGGATCGATCTCGATCAATGCGATCTCGGATAATGGCTTGCTGATCTTGAATGAATAGGTGGGGCTTGTCCAGTACCATTCGTTCAAATCCGTGCGGGCCATTGTTTTATCTTCCACCGGCTTGCTGCCGAATGTTTCGTTCAGTGGAATGTAGAACAACTCTTTTTTGCCGTCCTTATACGTTACCACCAAATCGATAGGCATTGGCAATTGACCGATTCGTTCAAGGGTCACATTCGTTGCTCCGCCTTCTTCTACTACAGATTTAACGCCGTAGTCGATGCGCTTGGTTTGATACAGCCAATAATTCGCAAACCACTTCAATTGCAGGCCGGAAGTTTTTTCCATTACGCGCAAAAAGTCGTTCGGTTCCGGATGGCGCATCTTCCACGTATTGAAGTAACGTTGCATGCCTTTATAAAAATTATCTTCTCCGATGATGTAGCGAAGCTGGTGCAAATACAGGGCACCCATCGAATACGCGGAGATACCATATGCACGGTTCGTACTGAAGTGATCGGATAACGTACTCATTGGTTCTTGTAATCCGCTTTTCACAAGACTGAAGTATGCATCGTAGCTGCTGCGGTGTGCATCTGCAATCGATTTACCGAACATACTTGCTTCAGATTCTGCGCTTGAATAGTCTGTAAAGCCTTCGTCAAACCATGCATAAAGGGATTCGTTTGATGCCAGTACAGCCTGGAACCAACTGTGTGCGGCTTCGTGCGCCATCAATCCCGCAAGCCCCGGACGCTCACCAATGATCATCGTACACATAGGATATTCCATTCCGCCATCGCCACCCTGAATGATTGAATACGTGTCGTACGGATACTTGCCGTAGTACTTATTCATAAACTGGAAATGCTTTACAGATTCTCCGGAAAGATTTTTCCAAGCCTCGTTGGTCTTGTCGCCAGGCTGATAGAATAAATGAATGGTTGGACCGTCAGGAACCTGAACAATGTCGTGCTTGTAGTCAGGATCGGCAGCCCATGCAAAATCAATTACATCTTTTGCTTTGAAGTGCCAGGTTAAATCTCCGTTTGCACGCTCAACCTTGGTTCCGGTTTTCTCATATCCGTACCCGATTTTTTCAGCGTTCTGTAGTTTACCGGTTCCGGCAACGACAAATTTCGGATCAAGCGTGAGCTTAACATCAAAGTCACCCCACACGCCATGGAATTCGCGTGCAACGTATTGGTTAATATGCCAGCCCTGGAAATCGTATTCCGCCAGCTTCGGGTACCATTGTGTCATCGTATACGCAATGCCCTCCCGGTTATTTCTTCCTGATCTTCTGATTTGAACCGGAACCTGCGATTCAAACTTCATATCGAATACTGTTTTCGTGTTTGGTAACAAAGGCTTCTTCAACGTTACTTCCAGAATCGTTCCGTCAACGTGGGTCGTAACGTCCTTGCCATCTTGTTTCAGACTTATAATCTTTTGATAGCCGATCTCGCTTTCGCTGAGCTTGGAAATCCGGTCCCGTACGCGGCCGTCCGGATCGGGAAGGCTTCTGGAGCGAACGTCCATCATGCTTCCCGGTTGAAATGCATTCCAGTATAAGTGGTAATAAACTTTCGTGAGGGTATCTTTTGAATTGTTGAAGTAAACCAGTTTTTCGGTACCGGTAACTTTGTGGGTGCTTACATCAAGTTTGGCTTCGATGGCGTATTCTACGCGTTGTTGCCAGCGATAATCCTGTGCGCTGGAAATGTTCAATGCGGCAACAAAAAGTAATAACGTGAGGCTTGATCGTAGCATGCAGTGTATGTTTAATTGGGAGGTAAAATATCTAATGGAGGCCGATTTACAAAGACAATTTATTCGACCGTAAATTGATGTAGTATGTAAGGCTTGCAGAGATATATCCGGCTTTCGGCGGCACATAAATTTCATTGCTGAGTTTTTCGGGGATATTGTAGGTGTAGGCTACCGATAAGCTCCAGTTTTTGTGGTTGATGTATAGCGGAAATGAGAATGCATAGTTCATGATGCCAAATACCGTATTCTCTACGATTGATAATTCGCCGGTAACGGGATTGGTTTCAACTTCGGTGGAGATGGCATTTCCAAACAGCATGAAGGCAGACGGAAGGAAGCGGATTCGCTCAATCTTCAGGAAATTTCGCTTGACCAGGTTAAGGCCGACCGAAGGCATGAAGCGGTGTGCGGTTTGATTGCCGAAATAAAACGAGTAGTCGATACGCGCTGTCAACAGTTTGTAGTCAAAATAAGGGGTTATGCTGATCGTGTTTTTGAAATCGATTGCCTGGTCAGGAATATCTGAGTTGTAGAAATACCGGTCGTAATTCCCGGTAATGGAAAAATATTTTGAGAATGTATGCATGTATCCCCCGGACAAAACCGTGAGATAATATTTGGGTTGAAAGTCTTTACTCCAGAACCCTGTAGCATCGGCATAAAAGCCCGACTTATGATAAAACGACAAGGATGGCATTAACCCGAATTGCTCGATACCAAGCGTTCGCCCTGCCGACAGCACGTTGCTGTTGTATCCCACCCGGATAGCGAGTTGCGAGTTGTCTTCGAGCTGTTCAACAGTCAGCAAGCTGTCGATCAGATTAAAAATGTCGAGTGAATCAGCAAAAGATAAAACCGGATTTTTGGAAACTGCCGATAATGAATCAGCGTCCTGCGCCTGTAACTGGCACACGGACGCTATGAGTATTCCGATGAGAACCCATCGTCTAATTTCCGGCATGTAGAGTCATGTCACCTTAGTTATTCTTCGGCCGCTGATCTTTACGATCGCGCTGAATCTGCCGCTGCTCGCGAATTGATTGCTGCTGCTGCATTCTTCTAAGGAGTAAATCTCTGAAATCTTTTTCAGTTCTGGGTAACGCCATTACTTTTTTAGCGGAGATAACGTTCAGTAACCGGCCGGAATAGTCCTTTTCCAGATCGAGTTCTTTCTGACGGAATTGATGTTGCTGGGTGATGGCTGCCTTTTCGATCTCTTCCTGCGACTTATTCGGATCCGGGTTTCTCCGCAAATCTTTGTTCTGAAGCCTGAGCTCTCTGCGCTTCTGATCGAACTCGTTATAGATAGGCCAGAATTTCTCCGCTTCGGCAGGGGTAAGGCCAAGTTTTTCGGTAATGTATGCGATACGTGCTGCACGGATTTTTTCCTGAGCCTTGGGGTCTTTCACTTGTTCGTCAACATCCTGCGCCATCGCTGACGCCACGAACACAAAACCGAGCAGGAGGGTAATGATGCTTTTCATGATCGTAAAAGTTACAACTCTAAATCGAGTTCGTTTATATCGTTTAAATCAATGTTATTAAACACTTCAGCCTCTATGGCTTCAGCACTTTCTTCGTCCAATGCTCCGGCATCGACAATTTCATCGGTGGTGAGGTCACTGTCGGCCAGATATGCCGCGAGCTGTTCTGTACTCACGGAAGAGAGGATATCATCATAGTTATTTTCGCCCGACTTTGGCACGAGATAAATGACCGCTACGATTATCAGTGCCACAACAGGCATCGCATACTGAAGGGCATACCGCACGTAAGGAACCGGTTTTCTAATTTTACCAGCCTCAATCCGCGCCTGGATAACGCCCGGCAACTTTTCGAAGTAGCCATCCGGAACGCTGAACGGATTGTTTTTTGGTATATCTTCTAATCTTTTCATTTTCGCTGCTTTGACGGGTAAAAGCCTCTAAAGTTTAATCTCCTGGGTTAAATATTCCTCAATTTTTTTAACGGCATGGTGATAGCTCGCTTTAAGCGCTCCAACACTTGTTCCGGTAATCTCCGCGATTTGCTCGTATTGAAGGTCTTCAAAATACTTCATATTGAATACAATCCGCTGTTTATCAGGTAGTTTTAGCAGCGCTTTTTGAAGTTTTTTCTGGATTTCATCGCCCGAAACATGGCTTGACGAATCGAGCTTGCTGTTCAGTTCACCTTCCACATCTCCAATCGGCAAGAAGAACCTTCTTTTCTTCTTGTCCAGAAAGGTAAGGCATTCGTTGGTGGCGATCCGGTAAATCCAGGTGAAAAGCTGTGAATCCTCCCGAAAGGTGTCGATGTAGCGGTGGATTTTGATGAACACTTCCTGGGTAAGATCATCGGCATCGTCATGGTCGATTACCATTTTACGCACGTGCCAATACACCCGTTGCTGATAGGTCCGCACGAGCATGTTAAAGCCATAATTCCGGGTATCCGGATTTTTGATCTTCGCTAAAAGCTCTTTGTCCTCCAAGCGTTCGGGTTATAAACGTAAGTTAGACAAATCCGTTGGTTGAAGGTTTAAAATTTAATGTTCAAAATTTCAAACCATGAATGTTAAATATTGAATTCTGTAATTGAATCTACCAAAAGCTCGTATTGTTCTTTCGAATGTGCCGGGAAGTTGGCGAACCGGAGCTGGCTCTTCTTTTGAGATCCGTAACCATCACCCGGCAGCATACCTTTCTTCATCAGGTGATCGGTCAGTGCTTCGGTATGCGCTCCGCAATCGGCAACAATAACAGTCTTCGACCGGTCGGCCGGATTTTTAACAAATGCGTTGATGAGAGGATGTTTGTCCAATGCCTGGTATAGGATTGCAGCTTTGTATTCGGTTTCTCTGCGGATCGTTTGAATACTTCTGCGATTCATATCGTCCACTACACCCGCCAGCAGGTAGATGCCAAGCACGTTGGGTGTTTCCGGAGTCTGATTCTTTTTCGCCATCGATACAAGCGATGGGAGCGTGTGGTACGAACCGATTGAAATACCCTTTGATAGCAACTGTTCAGCTTTCGCCAGACACCGGTCGTTCACAATCCAAACACCGAGACCTGCGGGAAGTCCGAAACCTTTCTGCACAGAAAAGAAAACCGAATCAAGCTTTGTAAAATCGAAATTAGGATAGGGTAGTGATGAAACAGCATCCACAGCAATCAATGAATCCGCATGGCTATCGCGAAGCTTGTCTATGACATTCAGCGGAAGCGAAACCCCCGTACTGGTTTCGTTATGAGTAAGCGCAATTAATTCAGTTTGCGGAACAACAACTGTTTCAGAGAATCCTTTTCCGGGTTCAGCATTCGTGAGGGTTGCTTTCCGATTAAGCTGGACCGCAGTGTCGTAAAACTTTTGGGAGAAAGCACCATTCACCAAATGGTGACTTGTTTCTTCCGTCAGGTTTTGAATGATGCGTTCCCAGATTTCGGTTGCAGAGCCGGTAAAGACAATCGAGAAATTAGCAGGGATATTCAGTAATGCGCGTAAGCCATCGGTTGTGTTGCGCGAAATATCTTCAAATTGTTTTGTACGATGTGAGAGGGAGGGAATTAACTCCTTGAAAGCTTTGCGTGCATGATCTTCGGTTGTCACGTAAAGCTGGGAAGGCCCTGGTGTAAAATTTGTTTTGAACATGGCTTGGATAATACCTGCTGATTACAAAAAAATTATAGGTTAATCAATATATCCGTCAACGGAAGTTTTACGTTCCTTTGTATAGAAATTCACTGGGTCCGGGACACGTTTGCTGAACCTAACATATACAACAATACCGAGTGAAGCTTTCAGCCAAAATCAGGCCTCATCCTGATGTTATCATCAGGACCTCGCCCAAAAAGCAGGTTAACAGAAGAAGGTTGCGGAGGGGAGCAGCTCAAAACTTGTCGATTTAGGGGTTCAGAAACACCTCTCCGGATTTAGTGGATTTTGTTTAATACAACACCCTGAACTTGATCGTGTGTTCAATCGCACGAAGCTTCGCAATCACCTGTTCATCATACCCCTTATTGATATCGGTAATTACATAGCCGATTGTCTCATTGGTCTTCAAATACTGTCCTGCGATATTGATACCGTGCTCAGCCAGGACCTGGTTGATCTTCGCCAGAATACCCGGCACGTTTGCATGGATGTGAATCAGCCGATGTGCATTCTCCAGCGTTGGTAACGTCAGGTTCGGGAAGTTTACACTGTTCGAGGTGCTTCCGGTGTTGATGTAATCCAGGAATTTGCCCGGTACAAAATTTCCGATGTTTTCCTGTGCTTCTGATGTGCTGCCGCCAATGTGCGGTGTAAGGATGGTATTGGGTAAGCCGCGCAGTTCCGACATGAATTCTTCGTCATTGCTTACAGGCTCGTACGGGAATACATCTACTGCGCAACCGGCTACTTTTCCGCTTAAAATATTTTCGCGTAACGCATTGATATCCACAACATGACCGCGGCTCAGGTTAATGAAAATTACACCTTGCTTCATCAACTCGAATTCTTTCGCGCCGATGAGATTCGTGTTAGCTTCGCGGCCATCTACATGCATAGACACCACATCGGCTTTCTCCAAAAGTTCCTGGAGCGTCCGGCATTTCGTTGCGTTACCCAGCGCCAGCTTTTCCTCTTTGTCGTAATACAGAACTTTCATCCCAAGTGATTCGGCAATAACCGAAAGCTGCGTGCCGATGTTTCCATAGCCGATCAGCCCCAGATGTTTACCCCGAACTTCAAAGCTGCCTTTTGCAGACTTGTCCCACTTGCCTTTGTGCATGGCTGCCGACTTGTCGACAATGTTGCGCATCAGCATAATCATTTCTGCAACGGCAAGTTCAACTACGGAACGTGTATTGCTGAACGGAGCATTGAATACTGCTACACCTTTGCGGGTAGCTTCCTTGAGATCGATCTGATTGGTACCAATGCAGAATGCGCCAATGGCCATCAACCGGTTAGCATTCTCAAGCACTTTTTTTGTTACCTGGGTTTTAGACCGGATGCCGAGCACGTTTACGTTTTTGATTTTCTCGATCAGCTCATTTTCGGTCATCGCGGCTGCATACGTTTCAACGTTGAAACCTTCGGCCTTCATAAGCTGAACGGCTACCGGGTGAACGTTCTCCAGCAACAACACATTGATCCTGTTCTTGGGGTAGGAGATGGCAGTATTGAGTTTGTTGAGGTATAAAAACTCATCCAGGCTGGGCGTTACGTGATCCGCCTTGCTCAATACATTTTCACGGCCCACGTTTTCAGTAAAGGCATAGAACTTATTCGCGAGACCTGAATGCTTGATCTCATAATCCGTGTAGCCGTCACCAATCACGTATACATCTCCCGGAAGATTAAGGCGTTTCAGTTGCTCAACTTTTCCGTTGTTCGCGCTCAGCGGATTCTCTTTATCAAACCCAATTACGTTTCCCTGTTCATCAAACACGAAGCGGTTAGCCAGAATGTTTTCAGGCTTAATCCCGTATTCCGTTACGATCGGATCGATGAAGGCGTGAAAGCCGTTGGAGATAATGTAGATGTTATCAGCGTACTTCTGGAAAAAGTCTTTGTTTCGCTTGAACGATTCGGAAACCAATTCCCGAAGTACGGTTACAAGTTGCGTTAAATGCTTCCGGTTCGGAGACAGCAGCGCCACGCGTTTCTCCAGAGACTCACGAAACGAAAGCGATCCGTCCATACCCTGGTTTGTAATGGATTTGATCTCTTCCACTTTCTTGTCGTGGTCGGGATCGTCTTTCAGGGAGATTTCTGCGAGCACATCAAAAGCTTCCACTTTGGTAAATGTGCTGTCGAAATCGATTACGAAGTACTTATTTAGTTTCATGGGAACAACAAATGTAAAGTGGTTTTCGGGAGTTATGAACGGGCTGCGGAATTTTAATTACCCTAACATCCGATAGCAAAAAAAATACCCTGACGATGCAGGGTACGTGACATTTGTTTATGGGAGTTCGAAAGAAGGAACAGTGTAAATCGTTGCTGTTTGAACGTGTTCTGCTTATGACTTTCTATTAACGTTTAACGATTAACCTCTCTTCCGCTTTATAACCTTCTCCACTGCAGCAACAATGTTGTCGGGCGACAAGCCATATTTCTTCAACAGGTCTGTTGGCTTACCACTTTCACCGAACGAATCGTTCACCGCCACCATCTCAACAGGAGCCGGCTGATGTTTTGCCAAAACTTGCGCAACGCTATCGCCTAAACCGCCATTGATCTGATGCTCCTCGCACGTAACGGCACATCCTGTTTTCTTTACCGACTCCAGGATTGAGTCAACGTCCAGCGGCTTGATTGTATGTAGGTTGATCAGTTCAACACTAATGCCCTTCTCAGCAAGTTTAGCTTCCGCTTCAATCGCCTGCCAAACCATGTGGCCGTTCGCGAAAATGGTAACGTCTTTTCCTTCAATCATCTTGTCAGCCTTGCCGATGGTAAACGGGCGGCCATCGGTAAACACAGGCCAAACCGGTCTGCCAAAACGCAGGTACGCAGGACCAACGTGACTACCGAGCGCTATGGTTGCAGCTTTTGTTTGTGCATAATCGCATGGAACGATCACCGTCATTTCCGGTAACATCTTCATCATGCCCACATCTTCCAGGATTTGGTGGGTTGCACCATCTTCACCCAGCGTCAAGCCTGCATGCGAGGCGCAGATCTTTACATTTTTGCCTGAGTACGCAACCGACTGACGGATCTGATCATACACGCGACCGGTTGAGAAGTTTGCGAATGTTCCGGTGAACGGAATCTTTCCACCGATGGTCATACCGGCAGCGAGGCCGATCATGTTTGCTTCAGCAATACCGGTTTGAAAGAAACGTTCCGGAAAATCCTTTTTAAAGGCATCCATCTTCAGCGAGCCGGTAAGGTCTGCGCAAAGTGCAACCACATTCGGATTTTGCTTGCCAAGTTCATGCAGGCCTGCTCCGAATCCTGAGCGTGTATCTTTCTTATCGGTGGCGGTAAATTTTGTCATGGAGACTTAAGTTTCTTATGCGTTTGTCAAAGACTTGTTAATCGGTTAACCATTCATCTAAATCCGTAAACTTCAATTGCCTTGTACCGTATAGGTGTGCATGAAAATGGATGCAGTTAATCGAAAATTTTTAATCTGGTTCTTAATCGGTTTACTCGTTGCATTAATTCCGTGGATCGTACTCGCGCGATGCTTATAACATCACCCATGCAGGGTTAGTAATCTTCCGAACATTCAAGCTGCGCCAGTGCACGGCTTAATTCTTCATCGTTCGGAGCAACACCATGCCACTTGTGTGAACCCATCATATAATCAACACCTGATCCCATATCGGTTTTCATCAGGTTCATTACCGGCTTTCCTTTTTTCGCTAGCGCCTTTGCATTTTCGAGGCCGTTGATCACCTCTTTCAGATCGTTACCATTAAACTCCTGAACTTCCCAGCCGAAGGCGACCCATTTCGCTTTCAAATCTTTCAGGTCGAGTACTTCTTTCACCGGCCCATCAATCTGCTGGCCGTTATAGTCGATTGTCGCAATCAGGTTATCGATCTTATTGTGTGCGGCATACATCGCTGCTTCCCACACCTGACCTTCCTGTTGCTCACCATCGCCCATGAGGCAAAACACAAAACGATCGTCATTATTCAACTTCTTTACCAGTGCAGAACCGGCAGCCACCGATAAACCCTGGCCGAGCGAACCGGATGCGATCCGGATTCCGGGAAGTTTCTCGTGTGTTGCAGGGTGGCCCTGTAATCTAGAATTCAAAAAGCGGAAGGTTGCGAGTTCTTTTACATCAAAGTATCCGGCACGTGCCAGCGTTGAATACCACACCGGTGAAATATGTCCGTTCGAAACAAAGAACAGATCTTCACCTTTTCCATCCATGTTGAATTTCGGGTCGTGTTTCATGATATGGAAATAGAGCGCAACAAAGTATTCGGTGCAGCCGAGTGATCCACCGGGGTGGCCTGACTGGCAGCCATGTACCATGCGGACGATATCTCTTCGGATCTGAGTTGCGAGCTTCTTCAGCTTATCAAAATCGGGTTGTGCCATGCCAAAAATTTTGGCGAATATCTGTCTTTTCCAAAGAAAGAAAAACTGTTACTTTTCATTTCTAAACAAAACCGGTATGAGAAAAACCCTGCTTGTGATAGTTGCTATTGCGCTGACATTTCAGCTGATAGCGCAGCCCGATCTTAAAAAACTCGATGCGTATTATGCTAAAGCGCTGGCTGCGTGGGAAGTACCCGGTATGAGCGTAGCAATAGTTAAAGATGGCAAGGTAATTTTCAGTCAGGGATACGGAGTAAAAGAAATCGGCAAACCCGAAAAACCCGACGGCAACACCTTGTATGCCATTGCATCAAACTCAAAAGCATTTACGACAGCTGCCATCGCGATGATGGTGAAAGAGGGAAAACTCTCGTTTGACGATAAGGTCCGCAAATTCCTCCCGTATTTTGAGCTTTACAGTCCATACGTTTCGCAAGACATCACCGTGCGGGACTTATTATGCCACAGGGTGGGGTTTGAAACGTTCAGTGGAGATGCGATCTGGTATTTGTCGGATAACCTGAGTGCGGAGCAAATCATCAGGCGGGCCAAGTACCTGCCTCAGGCGTACAACTTCAGGGCAGGCTATGGATATTCCAATATTATGTACATCACTGCAGGTGAAGTGATGAAAACCGTTGCCGGTAAACCGTGGGGCAATATCATCCAGGAACGAATCTTCAATCCGCTGGGTATGAGCCGCTCCGTTACTTCAAGTAAATACATTGGTCAGAAGGGAAACTTTGCATCACCGCACGCCTATACCGAGAATAAACACACTCCGATTCCATGGGAAGACTGGGAGGCGATTGCCTCAACAGGCGGTATCGTATCGAGCGTGGAGGATATGTCGAAGTGGATGATCTTTAATTTGAATAACGAAATCTGGGGTAAAGATACCTTGCTGACGACTCAACTCCGGAACACATTATGGACTCCACACAATGTGTTTACGGTTAACAATGCGGACAACAACTTCGATACGCACTTCCGCGCTTACGGGTTAGGCTGGGATCTTTCCGACTACAAAGGCAAAATGCGTGTTGGTCATACGGGAGGATACTCGGGCATGCTTTCGATCGTTGCCATGATACCGGATGAAAAACTTGGGATTGTTGTTCTGACAAACGGAATGAAAGGGGGATTGATGACCTCAATTGTAAATTATACCATCGATGCATTTCTGAAAGCAAAGGAACGCGATTACTCGGCAGAGTATCTCGCAAACTTCAAACGCTTTACTTCAGAAGATACCCGCATATCCGACCGTATCAAGGCAAAGGTGGAAGGGACGAAACCTTCTGTACCTATGGATAAGTATGTTGGCACGTATTACGCTGACATTTACGGCAATATTGAGGTGAAGAAAGAAGGTGATAAACTCCGGTTGTCGTTCGAGCACTCTAAAAAATTCAATGCTACCCTCGAACACTGGCATTATGATGTGTGGAGAATCAAATGGGACAATGCAGAAGAACTTTCCTGGTTCCAGTTCGGAACTGTTCAGTTCAAGCTCGACAACAATCTCAATGTAGAGGAACTTGTGTTTGATGTGCCGAATGATGACATCTGGTTTTACGAGTTGAAACCGAAAAAAATCCGGTAACGGAAAACTATTTTATTGTGTATTTTGGCAAAATGAGAACTGAAATGAGTGCAGGCAGGATTCTTTTTTACGGTGTTGTCGCATTTGCCCCTTTGTTTGTTCGCGCGCAGTCTGAAACTTCAGCTGCTGGTTCTTCCGTTTATCAAATAGCGTTTGACAGCGCAGTATCAAAACTCAATCGTCAGCAACTTGCTGTTTATACAGGCCGCGAGTACTATCCGTACTTTATCAAGAAAACCGGCCAATACGCAGTAACATCTGCCACCACTGCCGGCACGCGTGCAGGTGAGCATCCATTTTATATCTCCGATGCATTCCGTTCGGAGATGATTGAGTTCGAAGGCACAGTATATCATTCCATCAACCTTGCCTTCGACATTTGCAGGAGTGAAGTGGTTGTGTTAAGTCCTAAAAGAAACGGGATCGTCCTTCCGGATGGAAAGGTTCAACAGTTCACCTATTCAGGCCATACATTTAAATCGCTGAATGTTAGTGGTTTAAAACCAGATTTTTACGATGTATTAGTTTGGACTGACAGTGCAAGCCTGGTTGTAAAACGTTCGAAAAAAGTTACCGAGTTATGGCACACCATTTCCGATTACTACGTGATTCGAAACGATCAGGCATATCCGGTTAGTCTTGTAACGATGAAAACCGTGGGCGTAAAGGCGGCCGTGCTGCAAATCTTCAACGATCAGCGGGAAGCTGTTCGCACGTATATCCGGCAAAACCACCTTAGGTTTTCACCAAAAAAGAGAGAGCAGAGCCTGATTAAGGTTGTGAAATATTACGCCTCATTAAAAACCTCTAAGTGATAGTAATGCGCTGTTGTGATGTGATTTTTTCGATTGTTCGTTTTTTTGGATTAGCCGTAATTCTTGGGATCGGGCAGGTTGCGTTCGGTCAGAACCAGGAAGTAGCGGATATCGTAGCGAAGTTCAATACGTTCAGCCGCGATAATCTTCATGAGAAAGTGTTCGTGCACACCGATAAGGAAACGTACCTGTCGAACGAGATCATCTGGATAAAAGTTTACAACATTGACGAGATGCAGCATACGCCAATCGCGCTTAGCCGGGTGGTGAATATTGAGCTGCTCAATGTGTCAACTAAGGAAGCTGCTCTTCAAACAAAAATCGAGTTGAAGAATGGGAGGGGCGATGGTTCAGTAGAGCTTACGGGATTACCAACGGGCACGTACCGGTTACGGGCATATACCCGATGGATGATGAACTTCGGTCCGGCTTATTACTTCGATAAAAACATTACCATCATTAACGCACAGAATGTTCAGACAGAAAAGTCTGCAGAAGCGGCAACGACTGTGGAAGCCGGTTTTTATCCGGAAGGAGGCTCACTCGTAGAAGGTTTGACAAGCGTTGTAGGCTTTAAGATTTCAGACAACTACGGAAAAGGTTTGAAAGCTGCCGGCGTAATTGTTGATCAGAACAATGCATCCGTTACAACATTTGAACCTGCTGCATTAGGCATCGGGCAGTTCACATTCACACCGCAAAAAGGCGCGCAATACAAAGCGATCGTAACTCATGACGGCAAGACAAACACTTACGCACTGCCGCAGGTTCAATCCGGGGGTTATGTGATGAACGTTACAGGGAATGATAAACTATCGGTAACGGTTACCAGAAATAATCCCGCAGTCGAATCAGACTATGTACTGCTTCTTGCGCACACCCGTCAACAGGTCAAATCAGTACTGGTGGCCTTTTTCAAAGACAATAAGGCCACGTTTACAATCGATAAAAATAAGTTAGGGGATGGTGTTTCGCATATCACCGTATTTGATCGCTTGAAGAATCCGATCTGTGAGCGGCTGGTGTTCAAGTATCCCACTAATCAGTTAGTCATCGACAGCCGGCCGCAAACGTATCAATTTTCAACCCGCGAGGAGGTAAAAGTAAGTGTCGCGACCCGCGACAGTAAGGCGTTACCGGTTGCTGCTAATATGTCGTTTTCCATTTATGCTATTGATTCGCTGCAGCAAAGTCCGTATCCAATGGGGCTTGCGAGTTACATGTATCTCGTTTCAGACCTGGGCGGAAGAATTGAACAACCGGATTACTATTTCACACAGAAAGACTCTACGAACAACGGTGGGATTGACAACCTGATGCTTACGTACGGCTGGCGCAAGTTCGACTGGAAACAAGTAATCAGCAAATCACAACCTCCGCTGCAATTTGCTCCCGAGTATGGCGGGCAAATCATTTCCGGGATCGCACGTGATGAAGCCGGTGGAAGAGTTGCTGATACTTCAAGCGTTTACGTGTCGGTAGCCGGGAAGAATCCCAAGTTCCGGGGCGTGAGAACTGATCATCAGGGGAATTTCGAAATCCTGGTGAATGAAATATACGGCCAGAAGCCACTGATCTTTCAGGCAGGAGGATACAATGTTCAGTTGAAGGAATCATTCGATGCAAGGCGAGATGGTATGCTTATACATGACTACTCACCGGCTAAAACAGTTGAACAGACACTCACGCTGAGTAACGTTCACACGCAGGTAGAAAAAACCTTTCACCCGTCTGATGATTTTGTTCATATCGCTCCTGATACGTCACGATTCTACGGACGGCCAACAATTTCTTACAACCTGGATGACTACGTTCGGTTTCCAACATTGGAGGACGTGTTTCGGGAATATGTTCCAAGCGTGATCGTAAGACGCCCGGCAGGCAAGAAGGCCCAGGTGTTTGTTGTTGATAACGCCAAGGAATTGTTTTTTACGAAAGAGCCATTAATACTCCTGGATGGAATGCCGGTGCTGAACACCGAGATGTTGCTGAGTACCGATGCAAGCACCGTAAAAAGTGTAAGTCTCGTAAACCAGAAGTATTTTATGGGCGATGTGACCTATAACGGAATTCTTGATATCCGAACCTATAAAGGAAACCTAGGTGCGTTTGATATCGATCCGACTGCCGTAGTGATCGACTACGATGGATTGCAACGATCACGCATTTTTCACGCATCGGATTATTCATCGGCCGAAAGCCGCAACAGCCGCGTACCCGATTTCAGAAACATGCTTTACTGGGAACCGAATGTTGACACGGATGAATCCGGCAACAAGGTTATTCGATTCTTTACTTCCGATAAGCGCGGAAACTTTGTAGCGGTAATTCACGGCTTGACAGCAAATGGCCTGATGGGCTCTAAAACGTTCACCATCAGCGTAAAATAGCTAGCCTTTCAGGATTTGTGCGGTGTGATCCTTGGTTTTCACCTTGCGAATCACGTCTTCGATCACACCTTTTTCATCGATGATAAACGTGGTGCGAAGTGTTCCCATAAATTTGTTGCCGAACATCGACTTCTCACCCCACGTGCCATATTTTTTGTGCACTGCTTTGTCGACATCTGCCAGCAGTTGAAAAGGGAGTTTTTCCTTTTTGATGAACTTCTGATGCTGGGCTTCGGTGTTCGTGCTGATCCCAAGCACTTCATAACCCTGCTTTAAAAGCATTTTGTAATTATCGCGGAGATTGCACGCTTCTTCCGTACAACCCGGAGTTTCATCGTTCGGGTAGAAGTACAGCACTACTTTCTTTCCTTTGAAGGAAGATAGTTTAACCGGTTTTCCGTCCTGATTATTTACGGTAAAGTCGGGGGCTTTACTACCGGGTTCAGGCATTTTACTCATGGTATTCTGTGTTTAAGAACTTTTACGTTTCCGGCATTGTCGGTTACGGTTAACACGAAGTCACCTTTCAGCACTTCATGTTTGTTAAGTTTTTCCGACATGATGGCGTTTGATTTAGCATCATAGTTCATCAACAGCCACTTTCCGTTGAGTGTAGCTTCAAACGAGTTGATGCCGGACAGTGCATCATCAATCTTGAACCGCGCGGCCTGATTGTTTATGTATATTGTCCGGATGGTGGGAGGAACTTTGTCTGACAGGATCACAAAATTACCGAACTCACGTGTTACGAAATTAACGCTTCCGTTTAACCACTTGCCGCCAACATAGTCGAAACCTTTCCCAACCATGCGGTATACCGCAATGCGCTTATCGGCCGGGTATTTTGTGATCGGCTTCAGCGAAACAGTTACGCCTTTGCTAAGCGGAACAAACGGACTTCCTACCGTGAAAATTTCTAGACTGTCTGGCCTAACTGAATAGTTTGCATTGAGGTACAGCGTGTCGAATAATGATCCTTTCGGAAGTTGCACATCGATTCGTTCACTGTAATATTTAAAATCAACCCCCGATGGCACGGTTGCCTTGATGTTAGGGATGAGTGTCTGATCACAAACTTTTATCGAATCGGGTATTTGCTTGCGCAGATCTAATAAGTAAACCGACTTGCCGGCACTGAAATAATCGGGAAGAAGTTCTGTTTCAGTTCCGCCAGCGTACGACTTAGCAACAACTCCCGGACACGGTTTGGTAATAATACTTAATGTGTTTTCCTGGATGTCGTATGCCGAGGGAACAGTAGCAGGTTCCAACAGCTTAACTTCTTTCACAACAGGAACGGGCTTCAGGCGAAGATTTACCTCGCTGGTGTTGCCATAAATGTCTTTTAATACAATCCGGATGTTCGATGTTTTTGTTGAATCGATACGAATCTGACCATTACCGGGAGAGGTTGAATAAAACCCGAGGCGGTTGCTATCATCAATGTAAAGTTTGTAAAACCGGTTGCCCTCACTGCGGTGAGCTTTGTAGTCAATCAAACCATAGATGCTTCGCGGATCGGTGAGATCCAGCTCCTCAATCTTCTGACTGAAGATTTTGGTGCTGTCGAGAAACACTTCAATGTAGTTGATGCCGCAGCGATAGCGCGCATTATCAACCCGGTCAAATCCAAGCACTTCGATACCAATCATGCCAGACGCCAGAATTGGGGTGCTGAGTGAATAATTGCTGCCGATTCGCGAAGCGTAAAATTCAAACCGGCCGAACCGGTCATTAATGCGTGAATTGATGTCAAGTGTCTTTAGCGCAACCTTCTGCACAACCGGTGGAGCGGCATCACGGATTTCCGCGAAATCGAAATTGAGCGGATCAAGTGCCTTGTCATCGCGCTGAATATTGAAGTGCAGGTGAGGCCCGCCTGATGACCCGGTATTTCCTGCATATGCGATCGTGTCACCTTGCTTAACGGGAAAGATGTTCGGTGTAAACTCAAGATCGATAGCCGATTGCTTTCTGCGATACCGCTCTTTCAAGACATAATCACCAACTGCGCCCTTAAAGCGATCAAGGTGGCCGTACACGGTTGTGTTTCCGTCAGGATGCGTGATGTACAGAACATTTCCGTAGCCCACCGGACTTACCCCGGCCCGTGAAATGTATCCGCTTTTAGCCGCAAGTACAGGCCAGCCAATTTCATTATTGGTACGGATGTCAATGCCTGAATGAAAGTGTGTGCTTCGGAGTTCACCCATGGTGCCCGCCAATGAGTTGGCCGACCCCGGCTTGATCGGGAAGATGTAGCGCTCCTGTTCCCTGGGCTTCGGAGTGGTTGCCGAATCTGTTTCACTCAACTGCGCGGAAGCTGAGTACGCGACCAGCATCCATGCGTAAATGATTACTTTACTTAACTTCAAATTCCAGCAACTTTTCATTCTCAATATACCCCGATAAAACGTTTCCAGCCTTCACCGCGCTAACTCCTTTGGGCGTACCGGTAAAAATCAGATCACCGGTGCGCAACGTAAAAAATTTCGACAGGTAAGCAATGATATAATCAAAGCTAAACAGCATTAAACTTGTATTTCCTTTCTGCTTCAACTCGCCATCAATCTGCAGGCTGAAGTTGATATCCTTTAAGTTTTTGAACTCACTTACCGGAATAAACTTATCGGACATCGGAGCGGAGCCATTGAAGCCCTTCGCAATATCCCAGGGAAGCCCTTTTTCCTTCGCTTTCTGCTGCAAATCGCGTGCAGTAAAATCAATGCCTAAACCAATGGCATCGAAGTACTTATGCGCAAATTTATCCTCAATGTTTTTCCCTTCCTTGCATACCCGCAACACAAGTTCCACTTCATGGTGTATGTCTTTGGAAAAATCGGGCAGGTAAAACGGAGCGTTGTTCCGGAGTATGGCCGTATCCGGCTTGGTGAACACCACCGGCTCATCCGGGCGTTCATTGTTCAACTCCTGAATGTGCTCTACGTAGTTTCTGCCGATCGCGAAAATTTTCATTACTTACTTTTTTAACTCCAGTATAGTTGCCGACTTCGCAGGCAACGCAACGCTCTGCAAGTTACTAACGGTTTGTTTGGTTACAATATTTTCTGCGGAGTTAAATCCCTTCAGCCGTTCGGTGAATCGTTCTGTTGTCAGTGTCTTCTCTTCAGCGTTGTTGTTCAGGATAACCATCACACTCTCCGTATCGGTATAGCGGAAATAGACGTAGATACCGTTCTCAGGAATGAAGTGCATAAGCTTACCGTTGTGAATGACCGGCTTGGATTTTCGCCAGTTGAGGATCGTGCTGATGTAGTGAAAGAGATCATTTTCATCCTTCGTGCGTCCCGCTTCGGTAAACACGCTTCGGTTGTCGCCTTTCCATCCGCCCGGCATATCTGCCCGGAGCGTTCCGTGATTGCCACCATCGCCAGGCATACCGATCTCGCCACCGTAAAACATTTGCGGGATCCCGCGCATGGTTAACAACGTGGCAAAACCCATTTTTTGTTTGTTGATGTCTCCGCCTACCGATGTCGCGAAGCGAGTAATATCGTGATTGTCGAGGAAGATGACGTTGTTATTCGGCTCGGTGTATGCGAAGTCCTGGATCAGCACATAGTAAATTCTGGTTAGTCCTTGTTCCCAACCGTCCTGTTCATTGAATGCAGTATTGATAGCCGACTTCAACGGAAAATCTGTGATGCTTGGAAGGTTGCCTTCATACCCATCGCTGTTTTTTGAATTGCGCTGAAAGTAGGAGGTGAGCAGCACACGCTCTTCCCAAACTTCACCCACAATGTTGAAGTTGGGATACTCGTTCAATACCTCTTTACACCAGGTCGACATAAAATCTTTGTATGGATAAGGATGAGTATCCATACGGATGCCGTCCAGTTGGGCATATTCGATCCACCAGATGCTGTTTTGGATCAGGTAGGTAGCCAACAGTTTGTTGTGCTGGTTAAGGTCTGGCATATGCCGGTCGAACCAGCCCTGCTGCATTTTGTCGGTATCGAATTTAGATGCGTATGGATCGACACTGATCGACAAGCGATAGTTTGAGTTTGTGTATTGCGGGAACTGATGTACCCAGTCTTTCTGTGGCGGATCTTTCATGAACCAGGTTTCGCTTCCGGCATGATTAAACACCATATCCATGATCATCTTCATGCCTTTATCGTGCGTCTTTTTTGTGAGCATCCGGAAATCTTCGTTCGTACCGAAGCGCGGATCAACTTTATAAAAGTCGCTGATGGCGTAGCCGTGGTAAGTTGAGTGCGACTGATTGTTTTCCAACACCGGGTTCAGCCAAAGTGCGGTTATCCCAAAGTCTTTCAGGTAGTCGAGCTTGCTTTCAATACCTTTTATGTCACCGCCATGGCGACCGAACGGCTCAGCGCGATTTGGTTTCTCCAGCATGCCCGCCACGTAGTCGTTCGTTTCATCGCCATTGGCAAACCGGTCGGGCATGATCAGGTAGATCACATCCGAAGCATTGAAGCCTTTGTATTCGGGCCCTGACTTTTCCCGTTTGCGTAACTCGTAGTTGACAACCCGTTTCTTTTTCCCGGATGTGAACGTGACCGGAATAACACCGGGCTTCGCCTCAGGTTTGATGTTCAGAAACAGGAATTGATAATTCGGGTTTTCTGTTTTCTCGGTGCGCGTAATTTCCACACCCGGATAGCTGAGCGTAACAGCCGCACTGGAAATGTCCTTTCCGTAAACCAGCACCTGCAGTTCCGGATTTTTCATTCCAGCCCACCAAAATGCAGGGTCTATTCGCTGAATATCAATTTGTTGCTTTTGTGCGAATGTGGTAGTGGCACTCAGGATGATCAGCAGTACCGAACGTAAAATCAGTTTTGCGGGCATGGCGTATAAATTGTAGTGTGTGATAACCTCGTAGATTTGTATTTTAGTCTAAAATTAACCCGTATGCTTAAAAAAGCCATCTTCCTCATCGTTATTACCGCGGTAATTTATGCGTGTGCAACCGTTCCGTTAACCGGACGCAGACAACTCAACCTTGTTTCGAACAGTGAAATTATTCCGATGGCCGAAAAGGAATATAAAGAGGTTATTGCCAAAGGGCCGTTGTCAACGAACGCCCAGCAAACCCAAATGGTGAAGAATGTTGGCGCGCGCATTCAGAAGGCCGTTGAAAAATACATGGCCGAAAAGAACCTTTCAGGCGAACTTGCCGGGTTCAATTGGGAGTTTAACCTTATCGATGATCCTAAAACCGTGAACGCATGGTGTATGCCGGGCGGTAAGGTTGCTTTTTATACGGGTATCATGCCGATTTGTAAAGATGAATCGGGTATTGCTGTAGTAATGGGGCACGAAGTTGCTCACGCGATTGCAAACCACGGTCGTGAACGCATGAGCCAGGGGTTGTTGCAGCAACTGGGGATGAGTTCAATCAGTGCAGCGATGGGGCAGAACCCAACGATGACCAGTCAGATATTCTACCAAGCGGTTGGTCTGGGTTCTCAGGTTGGTATGCTGAAGTTTTCACGCACTCACGAATCGGAAGCAGATGAAATTGGTTTGATATTCATGGCCATTGCCGGATATGATCCGCGTGAAGCGCCAAAATTCTGGGAGCGTATGGCAGCCGGCAGTAAAGGCAGCACACCTGAGTGGTTGTCAACTCACCCGTCAGACGAAACCCGGATCGCTGATCTTAACAAACAATTACCAAAGGCATTGAAATACTACGAGAAATATAAGTAGTGATTTTGGTTCGATAACGTCATTCTGAGCGAAGCGAAGAATCCCCGTATCGGGTACAGCTCGGTGACGTCATTCAGAGCGCAGCGAAGAATCCCCTTATTTCTTGAACGACCTTAGCTTGATCTCGGTCAGCTTCCGCTTGGTGTCCATCGGGAAGTCACCGTTCATCATCCAGTCGTAGTAGGCAGGCTCTTCTTTCAGTACTGCGGTAACAACTTTGCCTTTGTGTTTTCCGAAGTTGAAAATCTCTTCACCCTTGCTGTTGAGTGTCATACGGCACGCAAGGTCAACAAGATCGGACGAAGTGAGCTTGCCCAAAACTTCCATGTCGTTTCTGATCTCCCCAATCTGCTTCCCTAACGAGTCGGTAACAACCTGACCCTCATAGCGTTCAACCTGCGCTGCGAGTACTTCCAGCGAAGCAATCGTATCAGCTTCTGCGCTGTGAGAATTCTCAAGGTTTTTATTGACGTAGAATTTGTAAGCAGCCGATAATGTTCGCTTCTCCATCAGGTGGAAGATCTTTTGTGAGTCGATGATTTTCTTCCGGCTGTAATCAAACTCAACTCCGGCCCGGATAAATTCTTCCACCAGCATGGGTACATCAAACTTCAGGATGTTAAAGCCAGAGAGGTCGGCACCCTCGATAAACTTAGCGTACTCTTTGGCAACTTCCTTAAAGGTGGGTTTACCCTTAACATCTTCATTGCTGATCCCGTGGATAGCTGTCGACTCGGGAAGAATCGTCATCTCGGGGTTAATGAGATTTGTTTTGGTGACGGTTTCTCCGCCAGGCATCAGCTTAACGACAGCAATCTCGATAATACGATCAGTTGTGATATTGGTTCCTGTAGTTTCCAGGTCGAAAAAACAAACAGGGTTGCGAAGGTTTAATTTCATGTACGAATAGGGGAGACTAAGCCAAAAGTTTTTCGGCCAGCGTTTGAATGTTAAATCCGGCAAAATTACCGGAGCTCATCATGAGCAGGTTTTTGTTTGCCCAGTTCTGGCTAGCCAAATATGCCTCAAGTTTTTGAGCATCGTCAAATACCATCAGTGTATTGCTGCCGAAAGCATGCTTGATATCAGCCTCGGTAAGCGGCTCGAGGTTTTTAGCTTTTACCTTTTCGGGATTGAAGAATACGATCGCCTGGTTGATGCCTTTCAGCGAATCTTTGTATTGCGGGAGATAGTTTTTATTCAGACTGCTGAAGGTATGAAGCTCCAGGCAGGCCACAACCTCGCGGTTTGGGTATAGTTCTTTCACCGCCCGCACACTGGCCCTTACTTTGGAAGGAGCGTGGGCATAGTCTTTAAACACAACGGTCGATTTCGTTTCTTTAACTTTCTCCAGCCGGCCTGCGGCACCCTCAAACGATGAGATCGCTTTGTAGAACTGTTCGCTGCTGATCCCAATCTTCTTTAAAAGCTCTTTCGCCCCGTTGATGTTCTGAAGATTGTGGTTGCCAAATATCTTCACCGGGATGCGTTCCTTACCATTAGTCAAATACTCCTGACCATTCTCAAGTGCGTGAGGATGAGCTTTGTATGGTACGCTGATTACATCATTACGTTGCTTGTTTCCGACCACGGAAACCATCGGGTCGGATTCGCAGAAAATCAAAATACCGCTCTTGGGAGTCTGATCCGCAAACTTGTCGAACTGCTTCAGGTATTCCTCTTCTGTCGGGAATACGTTCGCATGATCCCACGCTACGCCACTGATCAAGCCGATGTGATGCTGGTATCGTAAGAATTTCGGAGTCGGGTCGAGAGCCGAGCAGAGATATTCATCGCCTTCAATAACAATGAGTGGTGCATCGGAGAGTTTCACCGGATTGTCTACACCCTTAATTCGCGCACCGATTACGTAATCGAACGATCGGTTGTAATAGTTGAGTACGTGAACCACGATGCCCGTGATGGTTGTCTTTCCGTGACTACCGGCAATGATAACACGTTGTTTATCAATTGAATGATTGTAAATATATTCAGGAAAGGAGTAAATCGTCAAACCGAGTTGCTGCGCTTTTAGTAATTCCGGGTTGTCCTTTTTAGCGTGCATGCCCAGGATCACGATATCAATCGAGTTGTCTACCGCTGCCGGATTCCAGCCTTCTGTTCTGGGTAAAAGACGGTTTTTTTCGAGGGCCGAGCGGGAAGGTTCAAAGATTTCATCGTCCGAGCCCGTTACAGTATGTCCCTGATTCTTAAGGGCAATGGCGAGGTTATGCATTACGCTTCCGCCTATGGCAATGAAATGAATTCGTTGTGGCTTGGGCATCGGTTCTTATTTGTTCCTAAAATAAAGTAAAATGTTCGTGGTCTGCAATTTACACCCGACATATTCACCAAGAGTTTTAAATCATAAAATCGTATCAAATATTTTTCCAACATCTCAAAAAATATTCATCAGAATTTATGCACAATTTTAAGAACGTTACTGTTATTCCTTTGTTAACAACTATTTATCCTGAAATTAAAAAAACGTGTTGCGCTTCTTTACGTTTGTCATCCGATTGAAGTAGCAACAATTCCAACAATCACTATAGATGGAACAGAACCGGTCAACGTCCGTGAGGTTAAGTAACAAGTCGACCAAGCTTATGCCGAGAGACATCTCGGAAAGCATCGGCAAGTTGCCGCCTCAGGCGCTTGAACTGGAGGAAGCAGTGTTAGGTGCGCTTATGTTAGAAAAAAGCGCCCTTAACGCTGTTGTTGAATTCCTGAAACCCGAACATTTCTATTCCGAAGGCCATCGCGAGATTTACAACGCAATCATCACGTTGTTTAAAAGCTCCGAGCCGGTCGATATGCGCACGGTGGTGAACCAGCTTCGCAAGGATGGAAAGATCGAGCTCATCGGTGGCGCTTACTACATTGCCGAGCTTACCTCAAAAGTTAGCTCTGCTGCCAACATCGAATATCATGCCCGCGTGATCATTGAAATGGCGATCAAGCGCGACCTGATCCACATCGCTTCACAGGTTCACCAGGATGCTTACGAAGATACAACCGATGTATTCGAGCTGCTTGATAAAACCGAGCAATCGATCTTCGCGATCTCCGATTCAAACCTGCGCAAGAACTACGATAACATGAAGAACCTCATGTATCGCGCCATCCAGGAACTTCAGAAATTAAAAGAACATAAAGACGGATTAACCGGAGTGCCAACAGGCTTCTCGGCATTGGATAGAATGACATCGGGCTGGCAAAATTCCGACCTGGTGATCATCGCGGCCCGCCCCGGTATGGGTAAAACTGCATTCGTGGTTTCCGCCATGCGCAACGCGGCAGTAGATTTTAAACGTCCGGTGGCAATCTTCTCGTTGGAGATGGCGTCTGTTCAGCTTGTTAATCGTATGATTTCCGCGGAAGCGGAACTGGAAGGTGAGAAGATCCGCAAAGGTCAGCTTGCCGACTTCGAATGGCAACAGCTCGTTCATAAAACAAACAGGCTTTCTGCCGCGCCAATTTTTATCGATGATACACCAGCGCTTTCGATTCTTGAACTCCGTGCAAAATGCCGCAGGTTAAAATCAGAGCACAACATCGAACTCATCATTGTCGATTATCTTCAGCTGATGCGTGGTGACTCTGCCGGTAATCGTGAACAGGAGATCGCGTCTATCTCGCGTGCCTTAAAAGGTATCGCTAAAGAACTTTCAGTTCCGGTACTCGCACTGTCGCAGTTAAGCCGGGGTGTTGAAACCCGTGGCGGTGACAAGCGACCACAGCTTTCCGACTTGCGTGAATCCGGTTCCATCGAACAGGATGCTGATATCGTAATGTTCCTGTATCGTCCGGAATACTATAAGATCACGGTTGACGAAGAAGGTTTACCTACACAGGGCATGGGTGAGGTCATCATTGCAAAGCACCGTAACGGATCGACCGGCACCGTAAAGCTGAAGTTCGTAGGCAAGTATACCAAGTTTGCGGATTTCGATTCTCCGATTGTTTCTGACAATCCGTTCTCCGGAATGATTACCCGCGAGAGCCGCCTGAATGCTGCAAACCTTGATGAGCCGCCAACGCCATCGGGTGACGACACACCGTTTTAATTTAATCTGCAAGCCGGTTTTTTCTCCTGATTCTCATCAGATCACACTCTTTTTTCATGTTTGGAAAATGTAGACTAGTTTCTAACTTGACCGGTCTAAAAATGATCTCATGTCGCAGGACAATAACAACGACCCCAAAGCCCTCAAGTACAAATTCAAGGAACTGAAGCTGCACTCATCCGATGAGTGGATGGCCGATGGGACAAAAAAGTACCGCACTGTTTTTGACCGGTGGGAAACCACTTACCTGCGCATGGAGCTTTCGTTTTACAACAAGCTGTTTGATGAAGACGATTGGGAGGCATCGATTCGCACCAAGTGTTTTTTCGTTAATGGAAGCCAGCAGCGCGAGTTGAGTAACCTTGTTCAGCAACGTAAGATCACCCGCGATGAAAATATTGTGTACGTCCGCGATTCGTGGGGCAATGCTACACCGGGAGCATATTGGCTGAAAGGCAATTATGTGTGGGAAGCGTATGTGGATGAAGTGAAAATCGGTGAAGCGAAGTTTTACGTGGAAGATGTTGGTCAGTCGAAAGAAAACGAGAACCTTTTCTTCGATGTGGAGAGTATAAAGTTCTTTGAAGGGGATGCGAATGCTGCTTCACTGCCGGAGAAAAAGTATCTGAGTAAATTCAGTCAAAAGGATACACGCTACCTGTGGGGGGAATTTGTATTCAAAAACAAAGTAAACAGCGATTACTACGCTGAAGTTTTCTTCAACTTCTCGGATGATGCTGGTCAGCCGAAAGCGAGAACATCACGCTTCATGTACATTCCGCCAAACACAGCCGGGCAAAGCTTTACCTTGTATCCGGCTTGGGGAAGTGAAACACCCGGAACGTGGAAAGATGAAAGCTACACTATGGAAGTGGTTTTCCTGGATAACCTTGTGGCCACGACTTCTTTTAAAGTTGGTGATGCATTTGAAGAAGGCGGAGTTGCCTTTAGCACAGATGCCGGACAATTGACCGCTGCGACAGGCGGACAGGGTGGTTCTTCTGCAAACAAAAGTCTTGATGACTTGTTGTTTGAAAGCCTGGCCGAACTGAATGCCTTAACAGGATTGGAAGGAATTAAAACGGAAGTAAACGAGATGGTAAAACTCGTACGCTTCTACCAGGAATCGGGTAAAGATGTTTTAAATAAGTTTTCGTTGCACACGGTGTTCACCGGTAATCCGGGAACGGGCAAGACAACCGTTGCGCGAATCATTTCTAAAATTTATAAAGGCCTCGGTATTCTGGAGAAAGGTCACTTGGTTGAAGTTGACCGTCAATCGCTTGTCGCGGGATATGTTGGTCAGACAGCCATCAAGACTGGCGAGAAGATCAATGAAGCAATGGGTGGAATTCTTTTCATCGATGAAGCATATTCACTCGCGAACGAAGCGGGGGCACAGCACGATTTCGGTGGTGAATCCATTCAGGTGATTTTGAAACGCATGGAAGACCTTCGCGGAAAGTTTGGTGTGATCGTAGCCGGCTATACCGATAACATGAATGAGTTCATTCAGTCGAACCCGGGCTTGCGTTCACGGTTTGATAAGTATTTCCTGTTTGAGGATTACTCCGCTGAGGAAATGTTTGTGATTGCGGAAGCATTGTTCGCAAAAGAAGATGTGAAGCTTACCGAAGATGCTGCAGCTCATTTGAAAAACTATTTCGTGTTCCTGCATGCCAAGCGCGATAAACATTTCGGAAACGCCCGTACCGTGCGCCAGGTGGTGGGAGAGTCTGTTAAGAATCAGCACTTGCGGCTTGCCTCTCTGAAGAAAGAAGAACGCACGCCTGAATTGATGGCATCCATTATTCTTGACGATGTGAAGGAATTCGAAATAAAGGACGCGCCAATAACAAGCCGCCCGTCAATCGGATTCCGTTCGGGCGAGAAGAAATAGCGTTTACCGGTAAATGATTCGGCCGTTGAAAACCGTTGTAACCACAAGGGTTTGATAGGTTTTCATTGGATCAATCGTAAACAAATCCTGCGAAAGCACCACAAGGTCGGCAAGTTGCCCGGGTTTAATCAGTCCTTTACGATTTTCTTCAAACGAAGAGTACGCGCCCATGCTGGTGTAGGCTTTCAATGCCTGCGCCATCGGGATTTTTTGTTCAGGAATCCAGCCGTCCTTAGGAAAACCATCTGGGGTTCTGCGGTTCACCGCAACATGAATTCCGCGAATCGGATTGATATCAATGCAGGCAGGCCAGTCGCTGCTGTAAACGAGCTTCACGTTGTGGTTAAGCATATCCGCCCAGGCGAAAGAATGCGGCACTCGCTCGCGACCGATTGCGTTGATCCAAACTTCCATCGTTCCCGGATCGGCATGAATCGGCTCCATCGAGGCCATCACATTCAGGGCTGCAAACCGCGGTACATCGTCCGGAGAAATCGTTTCGATATGTTCAATCCGATGTCTTGAATCGCGTTTTCCATTTCTTTCAGCTGCGTGCCCGTAAGCATTAAGTGATTCACGCACGCCCCGGTCGCCAATCGCATGCGTAAAAATTCTGAAGCCGCGTTTATCGAAAAGTGTTACGAGTGAATCGTAGGTTTTGAGCGGCAACGCAAGTTGCCCGTAGGCGAGGGGGGCGGTTACTGAAATGTCATCATATGGCTTGAGCATGTACCCGGTATGCGATTCGATCACACCGTCAATCATGAACTTGATCGCATCCGCACGAAGCATCGGATTATTGCTGCCAACACTGTCTTTTAATCTTGTAAAGGTTTCAATGTCGGCCGGAGTATTTGTTTCATCCACCCAAAACGCTGCGGCAAATCGTACTGTCATTTCATTGTTTCGGAGTAATTCAGCAAACAACGAGAATTCATCGGCATCAACTCCGGCATCCTGCACACTGGTTATTCCCAACGATGCTGCCAGCGCGAGACCTTTACGGATTGCCGCTAATTTTTCTGCCCGTGTTAACGGTGGAATATGATTGCTCACCAGTCCCATCGCGTGTTCGCGTAACGCACCGGTTAACACTCCGCGTTTGTTTTTTACAAGTTCTCCAAAATCGGTATAAACAGTTTTGTCATTTACCCCGGCCAATTCAAGCGCCTTTTTGTTTGCCCAAGCACTATGACCATCGTATGCTTTTATAAAAACTGGTTTGTCGGTTGTAATGCCTTTCAATGCTTCAACATCAGGAAGTCCGCTTTTAAACGAGGTGTACTGCCAGCCCCGCCCGGTGATCCAGGCGCGTTCAGGATTTTTAGAGGCGAATTCATTGATGCGGCTCACGATTTCTTCCGGACTGGTTGTGCCGTTCAGATCGACTTCGGTTAAGCCTTTTGACCCACTCAGGAAATGAATGTGCGCATCGTTAAATCCCGGGATCACAAGCTTACCCTGCACATCAAGCACGTTAGTGCTGTCGTCAGCTAATCCACTAATGCTGTCGGTCGTGCCAACCGCGATGATGGTTGCACCCTTAATGGCAACTGCTTCCGCGAACGATGAGTCGGAAAGACCAGTCCAGATCTTACCATGGGTTACGATCAGGTCGGGTGCCGTACGTTCACGCGGAGCGCAGGCCAGCGCGAGCACGGGCAATAACAAAATCAGTTTTTTCATGTTGAGTGGATTGGAAAAAAAAGATGCCGGCTTCTGTTGCCAGCATCTTTTGATTAATTGATGATCACATTACTCTCTTCCGCCTTCCGGGAAGATTCCGTACTTCGCTTTTAGTTTATCGTCCCAGTCGTTGGCGTAAATGCCTACGCGGTCGAGTGTACTTTTAACTTCGGAAATATCGAGGCCTTGCAATTCGCGAATCGATTTGATGTATGCTTTGTCTCTGAAAATCGTGAACGCTACACCGTACAGTTGGTGATTGATTTCCAGGAGTTCTTTGGTAAACAAATGCTGATTGTTTATCGGTACATCACACACGGGGGCCAGTACCTGCAAGTATCCGTATTGCTGAAGATTTCCGTTCGCGTCTTTCGATTGAAAGATGTCAACCCATACGCTGGCAGAGCCAAGCTTTAAATTCCATTGACCGGGCGCCTGACCGCGGGCGGTTGCGGGGTCTACTTTATACTCCGCTAAAACCTGCTCGAACATGTTGTAATAATGCTGAATGGGTTGATTCATAAGAAAATGGTTTAAGGTGATTTGGTAAAAACAGGAACAAAAATTAATGGAAATGGGTGGAAATAAAAAGACATCGATGAAACCTGGTTAATTAGGGCCGCCACAGGTCGGTCAGGAGTGTGGCCGAGACTCATTCATTGTTTGGTTACCGGAAGATATTCGTCTAATACGTAAAAGATGCAAAACAATCCGACTATGACTCCGATAGATGCAAGATTCGACAGTTTGAAAGCCAGTATCAGTACAACCGTTATTACCAAGGCAGTAAATCCAGCGATGGAGTAGATACGGCTTTGCCGGAGTTTTCTAAGCATTCCGTCCTCCTGATAGTTTAAGCGATAGGCGGTGCCGAGAAAAGGCGTGAAAAACCATCCAAAGAAAAACAGCATCTTCAAATGAAGCGGTAAAGGAATCGTTGCATTTTCCGCGTAACGTCCTTCCGTTTCTTTCTTCTCATTTTGGAAATCAGTTGTTGTTTCGGTGGATATTTTCCGAACCCTGAGTTCTTCGACAACGGCTTCGATTGCCTCGGGCCGGTATTCACTTTTGTTATAAAGAATATCCAGAAGTTTGTGATCCGGCAACTTTCGATAGCGGGCAGAAAGTTCTTCCTTGGTGGGTGTCATTAGAGTTTATTCAAGATCAAACATCAATTCATCGTAAGCTGAACGCAATTCCTGCTCGGCTTTCTTTTCATTCTTCTGCTTCGCGATCCCAATGCCCTTTTTGTAAATCGCTAATGCTGCCTGTGGTTCATTTAATTCAGCCTTTAGTCGTGCAGCATGGTAGTAGGCTGGCACATAGTCCGGAAAGCCTGTCAGCAGGTTGCTAAACAGTTCATCACTTTTGATCAGATCGGTTTTCTGATATTCAAGCGCAAGCGCATAAACGTTAAACGGATCGGCCGGATCTTCCTCATAGAATTTTAGCAATGTTTTCAGCCGTGTTTCGCTCATAAATGCGAAAATAAAGGGCATCGGAATAAAAAGCAGATTTTAACCCGTTTTTGACCCCTAAAAGTTGGATTTTACTATTTTCGCAGCCAACTTTCACTAAATTGAAATTCTGACGAATGAAAATATTAGTCTGCATATCGCACGTTCCCGACACCACTTCCAAAATCAACTTTACCGAAAACAACACGAAGTTCGACCCGAACGGTGTTCAGTTCATTATCGGCCCGTATGATGATTACGCACTTGCCCGCGCGATTGAATTAAAGGAATCTACCGGCTCAACCGTTACCGTACTCAACGTAGGAACAGCCGAAACCGAACCAACCATTCGCAAAGCACTGGCAATCGGTGCGGACGATGCAATTCGCGTAAACGCAGAACCAACCGATTCATTTTTTGTTGCTTCGCAGATTGCCGAACATGCAAAAGCTGGCGGGTATGATCTTATTTTGATGGGCCGCGAGTCAATCGATTACAACAGCGGTGCTGTACACGGTATTGTAGGGGAGATGCTGGGCATCCCGTCTGTATCACCTGTTATGAAACTGGAAGTTGACGGCACTAAGGTGAAAATGGCCCGCGAGATCGAAGGTGGTAAGGAGTATGTGGAAGCTACGCTGCCGTTAGTTGCGGGTTGCCAGGAACCTATCGCAGAATGGAAAATCCCTAACATGCGCGGTATCATGTCGGCTAAGACCAAGCCGCTAAAAGTTGTGGATGCCAAAGCGATCGACAGTGGCATCAAGCTTCAAAAGTTCGAATTGCCGCCACCAAAGGGCGCAGTTAAAATGATTTCTGCCGATAACGTAGGCGAACTCGTTACTTTGCTAAAGAACGAAGCAAAAGTTCTGTAAAACGTTTATTCGTATTTAATTCTAACATTCGAAATTACAATCATGGCAATATTAGTATTTGTTGAAGCTGCGGAAGGAAAAGTAAAAAGCAACTCGCTCGAAGCGGTAGCCTATGCTAAGGCAATGGGTGGTCCGGTAACGGCAATTGCATTGGGATCAGTCGACAAGGCTGAACTTGAGGCGCTCGGAAAGTATGGCGCTGAAAAAGTGTTGCATGCGAAAGATGCGAAACTTGATCAGGGAATTATCCAGGCGTATGCTTCGGTTCTCTCGAAAGCTATGGAAGATGAAAAGGCCGACGTGCTGGTGTTGGCAAACTCGTCACTCGGGACACCGGTAGCCGCGCGCGTGGCTGCGAAAACCGGAGCAGCACTTGCATCAAACGTGGTTGACCTGCCAAACACTTCTTCCGGATTTGTTGTCAAGAAAAGCATTTACACCGGAAAGGCATTCGCATACATCGAATTGAAAAGTCAGAAGAAAGTTATCGCGATTCGCAAGAATGCTGCTGAGTTAAAAGAAGTGGGCGGAACAGCAACCGTTACGGACTATAATCCTTCCTTGTCGGATGCAGACTTCGCTACAAAAATCACCTCTACGGAAAAAGCTACAGGAGAGATCTTGTTACCTGAAGCAAACATTGTTGTGTCGGGCGGTCGCGGAATGAAGGGCCCGGAACACTGGGGATTGATTGAAGACCTTGCCAAAACATTGCACGCAGCAACGGGTTGCAGTAAACCGGTGTCAGACATGGGCTGGAGGCCTCACCATGAGCACGTTGGACAAACCGGTGTTAAGGTAAGTCCGCAGTTGTATGTTGCCGTTGGTATTTCCGGAGCGATTCAACACCTTGCCGGCGTAAACTCATCAAAGTGCATTGTGGTAATCAATAAAGATGCGGATGCACCGTTTTTTAAAGCGGCCGACTATGGCATTGTTGGCGATGCGTTTGATGTGTTGCCGAAACTGAACGAAGCGTTAAAAGGAGCGAAGTAATTGTGAAGAAGATCAAGTTGGAAATATTGGGGCTTTCCTCAAGCCAGTCGCAGACGAGTTCGTTTGCGCTTGTGCTGGGGGAAACGGAAGGCAATCGCAGGCTGCCGATTATCATCGGTATGTTTGAGGCCCAGGCTATCGCGATTGAAATTGAAAAGATTATTCCGAACCGGCCCATGACACACGATTTGTTCAAGTCGTTTGCCAATAACTTTCATTTTACGGTTGAGGAAATCATTATCTCTGATTTAAAGGAAGGTGTATTTTTTGCCAAGATCGTCTGCTCGGACGGATTAAAACGCATGGAAGTGGATGCACGGCCATCGGACGCGATTGCGATCGGCCTGCGATTCGATTCGCCAATTTTCACATACGAAAACATTCTGGCAGAAGCCGGAATCGTGCTGACCGATGAAGCAGATGATGAAACTGCCGAGGTAAAACCTGAGAAAGCAAAAGCTAAAAAGGAAGTTGCCACACCGAAGAAAGCTGACGACCTGAAAAACTTTTCCGTAGAGCGTCTGCATGAACTCCTGAAAGAAGCAATCGACAAGGAAGACTACGAACGCGCAGCCAAAGTGCGTGACGAAATCAGCCGAAGGAACTAATCATCATCAACAGCGTTCAATTACGTAAACGGTGGACTGACTTTCACCGTAATTCATTAGTTTTGATCGTTGGCTACGGTGAAATCTCGCAAGAATTTGTGGAAATGGCTGAAACGTCTTTCAGTTTCAGCGGTGATAGCAGTCATACTCCTGTTCTATCTGTCAAATGTGTGGGTAGTGAACAGCACAAAAGCACTCGTTTATACCGACTACGATAAACTTCCTAACCATCGTGTAGGCCTGGTGCTGGGCACGAGCAACAAAACCATCTCCGGCCAGCCCAACGATTTCTTCGTGAAGCGTATGGAGACTGCAGCTGAACTTTATAAGTTGGGCAAGATTGATCACTTCATTCTCAGCGGACACAATCCCTCGCAGTTCTACAACGAGCCGAACGAAATGAAAAAGGCACTGATGAGCCGCGGGGTTCCTTCAGAGGCCATAACGCTTGATTATGCAGGTTTGCGAACACTTGATTCAGTAATCCGAAGCAAAGAGATTTTCGGTCAGGATAAGATTATCATCATCACGCAGCCTTTCCATAGCTATCGTGCACTGTTTATCAGTCATTACTACAATATTGACGCGGTAGCAATGGCCACCGAAGGTCCGGCCTACGAAAGCTCGTTTAAAGTGCGGCTCCGCGAGTATTTCGCCCGAACAAAAGCGGTACTCGACCTATACGTTTTCAAGACTTCGCCTCGTTTTCTTGGCAAAAAAGAGAACCTTAAAGGGAAATAACGAAACCCTGTTTTCGCAACCGCGTAATCTTTATTTTTACAGTTTGATCGACACGTGAAGAACCGCTTTTTAACCCGTTCTGTGGGTAAATATTTTTTCCTGGCACTAGTCCTGTTTCCCCTGGCAGGATGGACTCAAACCACGATTACGGGAAAAGTAACGGACGCCAATTCGGGCGACCCGATTCCATTTGCAAACGTGGTTTTCAAAGGCAGCTCAATCGGTACGACAACCGACTTCGATGGAAACTACTCCCTTAAAACTCCAACACCTTCCGATTCCCTGCAGGCATCCTATGTCGGATACAAGGTTAAAATCAAAAAGGTAAAGAAAGGTGTTGCGCAGGTGATCAATTTTCAGCTGGAAGAACTCTCGACAAACCTGGAGGAAATCGTGCTCACCGCAGGCGAGAACCCCGCGTTTGAAATCCTGAGAAGGGTTGATGAGAATCGCAAGGAACACGACAAGCGCAGGCTCACCGCTTACGAATACGAAGCTTACACCAAAATTGAAATTGACATTGATAACATGTCGGAGAAATTCCGGAAGCGGAAAATATTACAAAAGATCACCCAGGTGCTGGACAGCGTTGATCGCATCGCGGGAGAAGATGGTAAACCAATTCTGCCATTGTTTATCTCCGAAAACGTGTCGAAGCTTTACTATCGCGATAGCCCCCGGTTAAAAACAGAAAACATATTAAAATCCAAAATCACAGGAATTGGCATTGAAGACGGTGATATGGTTACGCAACTGGTCGGTTCGTCATTCCAGGAGTACAACTTTTATCAGCATTGGCTGAATATCGTTGGCAAAGATTTTATTTCACCGATTGCCGATGGCGGTCGGTTGTACTACGATTACGACCTGATCGACAGTGTTTACATCAACGGGTTTTATTGTTACCGGGTCGATTTCAATCCAAAAAGTCCGCAAGACCTTGCATTCACGGGCACGATGTGGATAACCAAACACGAGTATGCGCTGAAGCAGATTGATGCTACGGTTGGTAAATCGGCCAACCTGAACTTCATTGAGAAAATAAAAATCCAGCAGGAACTTGATCCAACAGGCGATCAGGCCTGGCTTCCGGTGAAGAATCGGGTGTTGATTGATGTCAGTGAGCTTACACAGAACACAGCCGGTATGCTGGCGAAGTTCTACACCTCGAACAAAAATGTTGTAATCGACAAGCCACGCGATCCTTCGTTCTATGCGCAGGCCATCGTGCTCGATGATCACGCCTATGATAACAAAGACGAAGAATACTGGGACACACTCCGGCATGAACCGCTTTCGTCCACCGAGAAAAGTGTTTACCGGATGATCGATACGCTTCAGAATATTCCGATTGTAAAAACTTATACCGATCTGATCCTGCTGGCGGTTAACGGATACTACGAAGTTGGCAAGTTCGAGATCGGGCCGATCATGTCAATCGCGTCCATCAACAACATTGAAGGGTTTCGTTTTCAGCCCGGCTTCCGCACCACGGAACATTTCAGCAAGAAATGGATGCTCGGCATGGGTTTGGGTTACGGATTTAAAGACGAGCAGTTCAAATACAACCTCAATATCACCCGCATCCTGGAACGAAAGCACTACACTACGTTAAGTTTCCGGACGCGAAAGGACCTTAACCGGATCGGGGTGGATGACGAAGCCCTGGCCGACAACTACATCTTCCTCGCGGCTCAGCGCTGGGGCAAATTCCGCAGGGGATATTACTTCGATGAACACAGAATCAATTTCCAGCGCGAGTTCTTCAAAGGATTTCAGCAGCGTATTGCAGTCCGCTACAACACGTTTTCACCAGCCTTTAATTTTGGATACTACTCAAACCCGGAGGATCACAGTCGTGCCGAAGAAAGCTTTCAGACCTCCGAAGTTGTTCTGGAGGCCCGGTTCGCGCGGGATGAGCTTTTTGTGCAGGGACAAAACATCCGGTACAGTTTAGGAGTAACCAACTGGCCAATCATTACTGCTACCTACATACACGGTCTTAAAGGCGTTTTCGGAAGCGACTTTACATACAATAAGACCCGGCTTTCAATTGACCAGCCGATCCGCTACGGTATCCTCGGTAATGGCCGTGCGAAGCTTACAGGCGAGTACATTTTTGAAGCACTTCCGTATCCGCTGCTGGCGTATCACCTCGGTAACGAGACTGCATTCTATACAACCGCGACCTACAACTTGATGAACTTCGGAGAGTTTGTCAGCGACAGCTACGCTTCGTTTCAATACCAGCATAACTTCGAAGGATTTCTCCTGAACAGAATTCCGCTTATGCGGAAACTGAAATGGCGCCTGGTAGGAAGCGCGAACGTGCTGTACGGAGGCCTGAGCAAGAAAAACAAAGATCTTTTGCTGGAGGACAACGTGTTGCCTGACGGACGCAAATCGCTCGCAGTTGGCTTCCTCGAACGCGGTAAGCCGTATGTCGAACTGGGCTATGGCGTGGCCAACATCTTCAAATTTTTCCGGGTTGATTTCATGCATCGCCTCACGTACCTCGACTACGACCCGAAGGTGAAAACCCGGAGCTTCGGGATACTTGTGAGCGCGCACCTCGACCTGTAATTCACTTCCCACAGCACGGATAAAAAGTGCATATTTGCAGTCTTATTTTTAAGTATGAACGTTAAGATTACTCTGCCCGATGGCAGTGTCAGAGAGTATCCGAAAGGCGTAACCGGAATGCAGGTTGCTCAAAGCATCAGCGAGGGGTTAGCCCGGGTTTCACTGGCGATTGAAGTAGATGGCGAGATCCGTGATCTGGCCCGTCCGATTGAAAAAGATTCAGCGATTAAGATTCTTACGTGGAACGATGCGGGAGGGAAGTATTCTTTCTGGCATTCGTCTGCCCACTTGTTCGCAGAAGCGCTTGAAGAACTTTACCCGGGTACAAAATTTGGTATTGGCCCACCAATTGAGAATGGTTTTTATTACGATGTCGATTTAGGAGATCGGGCTTTCGGGGAGGACGATCTTGCCAAGGTAGAGGCAAAGATGAAGGAGCTCGCCAAAAAAGAGAGCCGGTTTGAACGCAGGGACGTGAGTAAAGCGGAGGCAATCGACTACTTCACGAAGAAAGGTGATCAGTACAAACTGGAACTGATCAACGGACTCGAAGACGGCAAGATTACGTTCTACCAGCAAGGCAACTTTGTTGACCTCTGCCGCGGACCGCACTTGCCACATACAGGCTTCATCAAAGCCGTTAAGCTGCTCAATGTTGCCGGTGCGTACTGGCGGGGTGACGAAAAGAACAAGATGCTGACCCGCGTGTACGGTATCACGTTCCCGAAACAGAAAGAACTTGATGAATATCTTTTTCTCCTTGAAGAAGCCAAAAAGCGCGACCATCGCAAGCTTGGTAAGGAACTCGAGTTGTTTGCCTTCTCTGAAAAGGTAGGGATGGGCTTGCCGTTGTGGCTGCCGAAAGGAACACTGTTGCGTGAACGTCTCGAACAGTTCATGCGCAGGGCACAGATCAAAGCCGGGTACGATCCGGTTGTTACTCCGCACATTGGTGGTAAGCAGTTATATGTAACATCAGGTCACTACGAAAAATATGGCAAGGATTCTTTCCAGCCGATTCATACACCCGATGAAGGCGAGGAGTTTCTGTTGAAGCCAATGAATTGTCCGCACCACTGCGAGATATATAAAACCAAACCACGTTCGTACCGTGATCTTCCGATCCGCTTGGCGGAATTCGGAACCGTTTACCGTTACGAGCAAAGCGGGGAGTTACATGGACTTACACGCGTACGCGGCTTTACGCAGGATGATGCACACATCTTCTGTCGTCCGGATCAGGTAAAAGAAGAATTTGTGAAAGTGATCGACCTGGTGATGCATGTGTTCAAATCATTGGGATTCGAGAATTATACCGCGCAGGTATCGCTTCGCGATCCGGCAAACAAGACGAAATACATTGGTGAAGACAGCCAGTGGGATCTTGCTGAAAAGCAAATCCAGGAGGCAGCTGATGAACGCGGCCTGAAGACAGTGGCAGTGCAGGGGGAGGCAGCTTTTTACGGTCCGAAGCTCGACTTCATGGTACGAGATGCGCTCGGCCGCAGCTGGCAGCTCGGAACAATCCAGGTTGACTACAACCTGCCAGAGCGTTTCGAATTGGAGTACGTGGGTTCCGATAACCAGAAGCACCGCCCGGTGATGATTCACCGTGCGCCATTCGGTTCGCTGGAACGCTTTGTTGCCGTGCTGATCGAACATTGCGGGGGTAACTTCCCGTTGTGGCTTTCGCCAGACCAGATCGCGGTATTGCCGATTTCTGAACGATTTAATGATTACGGTCAGAAGGTGATCGATATGCTTAAAGAGCTGGATATCAGAGGATTTTTAGATGATCGTGATGAAAAGATTCAACGTAAAATCCGGGATGCCGAAGTGAAGAAAGTGCCGTACATGCTCATCGTAGGTGAGCGCGAGGCAGCCGAAGAAAAGGTTTCGGTGCGCAGGCATGGAAAGGGCGACCTCGGAAGTTTGCTGCTGGCTGATTTCGTGGAACAGTTTCGTAAAGAAGCTGCCACACCACTGGCGTAATTCGGCCAGCGGACGTCATTTCTGAGCGATCAGAGTTACCGGGGAACGAAGAATTCCTGTATTCAAACGGAATCGGATGCCTGGCTAAGCTTCTGGATGATGGTTGTTTCGAGAGAAGTTTGTTATTTTGACAGAATAAAGCGATATTTGCACCTCTTTTGTGAAATTTAAACAGTAAAGAAGTATTAATAACCCGATCAACAGGCCCATGCGAAGGGGCCCAGCAAGGCCGGAAGAGCCTTACAAGATTAATGAGCGAATAACTGCGCCCCGCGTGCGGTTAGTTGGAGAGAACGTAAAGGTTGACGTTTACCCTGTTCAGGAGGCGATTAAAATTGCCAAGGAGCAAGGTCTTGACCTGGTGGAGATTTCCCCGAATGCCGATCCTCCGGTTTGCAAGGTTACTGACTACTCGAAGTTTAAGTACGAGCAAAAGAAGAAGCAGAAGGAGATTAAGTCGAAGGCCTTGAAGGTGGTGATCAAAGAGATCCGCTTCGGCCCGAACACGGATGAGCACGATTTCAACTTTAAGCTGAAACATGCTATCAACTTTTTGCAGGAGGGTTCGAAGGTGAAAGCGACTGTGTTTTTTGCCGGACGTACAATCGTGTATAAGGAACGTGGGGAGATTTTGTTGCTCAAGTTTGCGCAGGGTCTTGAGGAGTACGGAAAAGTGGAAGGAATGCCGAAGCTGGAGGGGAAACGGATGTCGATGTTCGTTGTACCGAAGCCTAAAAAGTAAGAGTTAGTTTAATAGTTTATAAAATGCCTAAAGTAAAAACCAAATCAGGAGCAAAGAAGCGGTTCAAGGTTACCGGTACCGGTAAAGTGAAGCACAAGCGCGCTTACAAGAACCACATCTTAACTAAAAAAGAAACCAAGCAAAAAAGAAGACTGGGCAAGAAGGCGATCGTGAAAGCGACCGACATGAAGAACGTGAAGTTCATGTTGCCTCATTCTTTGTAAGATATCAGCGCCCTGAAAAGCGTTGTCGTTTAGGTTTTATTGTTTAACCCGGCTGTTGAGCTTTAAGAATCCCGCAAGGGAACGCCACCAGCCAAAAAATTAAATTTATGCCACGTTCAGTAAACAATGTAGCGTCTCGCGAGAGAAGAAAAAGGATCCTGAAGCTCGCCAAAGGCTTCTTCGGTCGTAAGAAAAACGTTTGGACTGTTGCGAAAAATGCAGTTGAGAAAGGTCTCGTGTACGCATACCGCGACAGAAAGCAAAAGAAAAGAGAATTCAGAGCAATCTGGATTCAGCGTATCAATGCAGGCGTTCGCCCGCATGGATTAAGCTACTCGTCATTTATGGGCAAGCTTAAGAAGTCAGGCATCGACCTGAATCGTAAAGTACTTGCTGATTTGGCAATGAACCACCCTGCAACATTCGATGCAGTGGTTAATAAGGTGAAATAAGAGAGAGGGGCGAAAGCCCCTTTTTTAATTTTAAGAATTCGTTGTGACCCGTTCCAAGAAAATCTTTGCAGGCCTGGCGGCCGTTTTTATGATTGCGCTGCTGTACACCAGCTACGACATATCTACCCGAACAACTTTTCCGGGCTCTAAACCGCAACTTAAAGAGAGGCTTGAAAAACAGTATTTGAAAAAGGACTCTATAACGAAAGATTCTGCAGGGCTCAACCCGTAGCGACAGTATCTTCGTCCACGTATTCGACAATTCATCCGTATTTTTCGCAGGTCACCGATTCAGGAATGGCCGGTTCCGCGGCTGCGCATACATTTACATCAGATTAAAGCCAACTATAGACAATGATTATCCCCCGGGGTCCAGGACTTCGGGGGATTTTCTGTTTTAAGCCCTTCAGCAAACCCGTCAAAAGTTAACTTTCATGTCGTATTCTGCCATTCAGGGCATAAATGCGCACGCTCCCGGATTTTTATCAGTAAATTTCTTGTCGGAGGCAACCCTTTTTCGAATTGCTCCGTCCTGTGGAAAATTTTTTGACTAACGAGGAAGCTCCCATGAGGCTACTGCTGGAAGGTTGTAAAAAAAACGACCGGGAAAGTCAGCGTTTGCTGTACCAGCATTACTATGGCTATGCCATGAGCATCTGCGTTCGTTACTGCCGGTCCTATGAGGAGGCAAGAGAAATTGTGAATGACGGGTTTATGAAAGTGTACCAGAAAATTGATCAGCACGAAACTGAATCTTCCTTCAAGGGATGGATGCGGAAGATTATGATCAACGCTGCGATCGATCATTACCGTAAGGAATCGAAGCATTACAATCACGTTGAAGCATCGGCCGATAAGGTGTCTGAACCAACTGTGGGTACCGTGCTGGATGATATCTCATATGCTGAGCTTATCGGAATGATTCAAAACCTTACGCCCGCATACCGTGCTGTATTTAACCTGCATGTTATCGATGGGTTCACACATGAAGAGATTTCAACGATTCTGAATATTTCAGAAGGTACCTCTAAATCAAACCTCGCCAAAGCCCGTGAAAACCTGAAGGCGATGATTGATCAGGCTAACCGCAAAGGCACTTATGCAAGATATGTCAGATAACGAACTGGATAATCTGTTTAAGGAAGCAGCCGAAGGGTTTACACCACCTCCGGATTCGTCAGCGTGGACGCAAATGTCGGCCATGCTTGATCAGACTCCGGTTAAGCCTGCTGGATTCTGGAACTGGAAAACGATCACGGGTCTTACCGCAACAGGTATCATCGCAGTTACAGCAGTTTGGTATGGCGTACGTGATGGAGAAAATAGCAATCTAAAAACAACAGAGCAGTATGGATCTAATAACGCAACTCAGGGCGTTGTTCAGGAGCAGAAGGAACAAACGAACCCGGCTGGTAACGAAAATCTCGCGTCAGCGAAACCATTGGAAAATGAAAGTGTTAACACATCTGCTCTAACTTCTACATCCGCCCTTAGCCGTGACAAGATTAGCTCATCCAACGCAGTACCAATAAAACGCGGTGCACCTGCGGAGAGTAACTCGGTGGTTGAGAGGGCTGTAGTAAACCATAATGATGTCACCATTCCAGTCAACGAGCCACGAGTGATTGTATCATTAGGGTCAGAAGCACAAGGTCAGGATAACCGCGTTAACAGTGTGAACGCCCCGGTTGGTGATAATGAAGTTCACGCAACGACTGTCGATCAATTCTCATCGCATGCAGAACAAACAGAAGAGGTGATTAAAACTGACTCCGTGCAGAATGCTGACGCAATGGTTCAGTCCGATTCTTCTATGAACGAAAAATCAGATGGCGATGAACCTGAAAAAAGCAGCAAGCGGCTCAGTGTTAAAGCTGTGGTTTCACCGGATTTCTCATCCATCAACTTCTTTTCAGCAGGCAAAACTGGTTTCAACTACGGTATTCTGACAGGTTTCTCATTTAACAAGCGTTGGTCAGTTGCTACTGGGATAATCTCATCTAAAAAACTCTATGACTCAAAGGATGTGGGGGGAGACTATGAACTGAATGGTCATAAGTACCCGATGAAATCGATCGATGGAAATTGCAGGATAATCGACATCCCGGTTAATGTGTATTACACGTTTTTCCCGGATCGATCATTTTCAATTCGTGCCGGACTAGGCTTCTCATCATACATCATGCAAAGTGAAAAATACCGGTACCTGGTGGATTATTATGGTCATGATGCGTACTACAACAAAAGCGTTAGCGGTAAAAACCAGGAGTGGTTCAAAATGATGAACATCTCTGTTATAGTTTCTAAGAAATTGTCGGATCGTTTCTCCGCTGAGTTTGAACCTTTTGTAAAAGCCCCCTTAGCCGGTGTGGGTGAGGGCAAGGTTTCACTGGTTAGCATGGGGGCTTTCTTCAGTCTTAAATACGATTTGTTAATCCTTAAGTAGTTCTATGAAAAAAATTTTACAGTTATTACCGCTCGCACTTTACGCTTCACTGCTCATGTATGCGGGTTGTTCCGGAAATGATGATCCAAAACCTTTTGATTGTGCGAAGACCGATCTGGCGATAACACTTGCTACGAATGGCGATATAGACCCCACTTCCTGTACCTCGAATGACGGAAGTATACAAGTTACGGCAGCGGGTGGAAAAGAGCCTTATACCTATGCGATCGGAACGGGTACATTCAGCAACAGTGCTTCGTTTACCGGATTGGGAGCTGGTTCTTTTTCGGTCACTGTTAAGGATGCCAACAGCTGTACAAAAATATTGAATGTATCACTGACTGCGCCCGGAGTGCCAACTGTAAACCTTGAAAAGACAGCCGATACAAATTGTACAAGTCCCGGTAATGGTACCATTACTGTTGAAGCGTCTGGCGGGACCGGACCTTATACCTACAAGCTTGACGGAGGTGCTTTTGTTTCAAATCCGCTATTTGAAAATGTCCGGTCGGGAACCCACACCATTATTGTAAAAGATAACGAGGCATGTACCATTACATTGAATACCAGCGTTGAAAAAGGTATTACCGGAATTGATTATGTCAACGACATCCTCCCGATTTTGCAATCGAAGTGCAATTTTCCAAGCTGCCATCCTGATAATGGTGACTGGTTTACCTATTCGGTTGCGAAGGAAAATGCTGCCGGTATCAAATCCCGGACAGCTTCGGGTAGTATGCCAAAAGGCGGAAGCTCGGCTCCGGGCGGTGCACTTTCTTCGACTCAATTAGCGAAGATTGCGTGCTGGGTTGATGACGGAGCGCCAGAAAATTAATGTTTAAAACTGATCTGATTGAATTGATGGTGAATAGAAGTCTTGTTGCCCTGATCGTGAGTTTAACAATCCTGGGGGGATGTGGTGGAAACGATGAGCCGACCCGGGTGGATTGCACGGGAACCGATCTGGCCATTGCGAGTCAATCGGAAGTTCAGCCAACCGACTGTACTGGCAATGGTTCAATAACGGTAGTGGGATCGGGTGGCAAGGAACCGTATAAGTATGCAATCAACACGGGTGCTTTTGGAAGCAGTGCGGAATTCAATAATCTGGGAGCGGGAGACTATACACTTTGGGTGAAGGATATAAACGGATGTGAGTCGTCAATCGATATTTCGCTTCAACTTACGGGCGATAACCCGCTGACGGCAGACGCAACGCTAACACCAGACACGGAGTGTTTTTCTGACAACGGTGCGATTGAGATAATAGCATCAGGAGGGCAGGAGCCTTATCAATATAAACTGGGAAGTGGTGTGTTTGGAAGTGCATCTGCTTTTACCGGTTTGGCGCCCGGAAATTATTCGGTGTCAGTTAAAGATGCATTGAGTTGTGTTTTTGTGAAAAGTGTCACGGTTGTTAAAGGTAATTCAAACACGAGCCTGACAAATGACATCAGGCCGATCATTGAGGCAAACTGTGTTTCATCTGAATGTCATGGTGGCGGACAATTGCCAAACTTGTCATCGCTCGCCGACATCAGAAGTAATGCAACGGCCATTAAGCGCGAAACGCAAAATGGAAACATGCCACGCGATGGCAGTTTAACAGCAGAAGAAAAAGCCTTGATCGCCTGCTGGGTAGATGAGGGCGCAAAAAATAATTAAGATAAGATGAAGTGGCGTTTGTTTTTGGGTTTGTTTTGGGTGGTGGCACTTGAGGGAACTGCACAAAAATTTGTCGCAGAAAAAAGTGTCATCACCTTTTTTTCAGATGCGTTATTGGAGGATATCGCGGCTACCAACACCAAGACGGTAAGTATTTTTAATAAGCAAACCGGAGAGGTGGCATTTTCTGTTCCGATTAGCCAATTCCAGTTTGAAAAGAAGCTGATGCAACAGCACTTTAACGAAAAGTATATGGAGTCGGAGAAGTACCCGAAGGCAACGTTTTCGGGTGTGCTTACAAATTATGATGCATCTGCTTCGGGAGTTCAAACCGTCAAAGCGAAGGGAAAGCTGACGATACACGGGGTCACCCGTGAAGTTGAAATTGACGGAACTGCAGAGGTTGGTGACAGACCTGTTTTGAAGGCAAAATTCCAGGTTAAACTTGCAGACTATAAAGTCGAGATTCCGCCACTTGTGTTCCAAAACATTGCTGAAACAGTGGATGTTTCCATAGACATTACCTATAAACCTCAATAAACCCTCATGCGTTTTGTTCTATTCTCCTTCCTGCTTTTAGTAAGCTTTTATGCATTTTCCCAGGATGATCTGTTAAAAGAACTTGATCAGAAAGATTCGGAAACCAATGAACCCGTAATTGGTACCTTCAGCGGTACGCGGATTGTAAACGGTCATTCTGTGGAAACCCGTGGTAAAAATGTTTTGGAATTCATCATTACCCACCGGTTCGGTACACTTAATTCAGGTGCATATGAGGCGTTCGGTCTTGATAATTCTGTAATCAGGCTTGGGCTGGAGTATGGAGTAACCGATCGGCTGATGGTGGGCATCGGGCGCAGCTCGTCCGACAAGACACTTGATTATTTTGCCAAGTACAAGGTTTTGCAACAAAGTAATACCATGCCTGTAACGGTTACAGCTTTTGCCAGCGCAGCGTATTTTGGTTTGAAAAACGACCAGACGAACCAATTGAATACAATGGATAAGATGGCGTACACGACACAGCTATTGATCGCGCGCAAAATCTCTTCGCGTGTGTCTCTGCAGCTGGCACCATCGTATCTATACCGGGCTACCGTGGAACAGGATGTTACTGTGAACAATCTGGTGTCGCTGGGCATGGCCGGGCGGTTCAAGATCACGAAGAGCATGGCGTTGTTGCTCGAATACAACCTGCGACTAAATGATAAGTCGAACAGTCCTGCTAAAGATGCGTTCGGGGTTTGCGTGGAGTTCGAAACCGGTGGGCATGTGTTCCAGTTGGTATTTACAAATACACTGGGCATGGTTGAACGCCAATTTATGGCTGAGACCACGGAGGACTTCTTCGATGGTGACATCCATTTTGGCTTTAACATCACACGCGCTTTTCAATTAGGCAGAAAAAAATAATCTTTAGCTTTTTATAGCTAAAGCATTGTTACTTACTTCTGTTGTAGTTTATCTCATTGGTACCGTCCTGATCGGGTTGTGGGCGTCCCGCAAGGTGTCATCATCGGGCGACTTCATGCTTGCAGGCCGCAGCCTGCCGATCGTATTAAGCACTTCCGCGCTTTTTGCCACCTGGTTTGGTTCCGAAACGGTTTTCGGTGCATCGTCTCAGTTTCTGGAGGGCGGTTTGTTTGCCGTGATTGAGGATCCGTTCGGGGCGTCATTGTGCCTATTGCTGTTTGGATTGTTTTTCGCTCGAAAGCTATACAACATGAATCTCGTTACGCTGGGCGATTACTTTAAGGTCCGGTATGGCAAGCGTACGGAGATCATTGCCAGTGCCTTTATGATCCCGGCCTATTTCGGATACATCGCTGCCCAGCTCGTTGCTCTTGGTTTGATTCTCAACGTAGTGGCTGACATTCCGGTAGTGAACGCGATCGTGATCAGCTCGGTTGTTGTAACGTTGTACACCTTCATTGGAGGGATGTGGGCGATCTCGGTTACAGACTTCATTCAGAGTATCATCATTATCATTGGATTGCTTGTTCTGGCATACGTACTGGCCAATAAGGCTGGCGGAGCCTCGCTCGTGCTTCATCAGATTCCCGATAAAGATTTAAAGTTCTTTCCCTCGCTTAACGGAACTGCAATCGTCTCATGGCTTGCTGCATGGTCGGTACTGGGGCTGGGGTCGATTCCTTCACAAGATGTTTTCCAGCGAACTATGTCTTCCGGCTCTGCAAAGATTGCGGTTCGCTCATGTTATTATGCGGCTATTCTTTATCTCACGGTAGCGATGCTACCCTTGTTCATCAGTTTGTGCGTCAAGCAACTGTATGGGGGAGAAATCGGTTTGGATACTCAACTTACGTTACCGAACATGGTATTAAGGCATACATCCATCCCGGTGCAGATAATGTTCTTTGGTTCATTACTTTCGGCTGTTATGAGCACCACCAGTTCTTCTATTCTGGCGCCTGCTTCGTTGTTTTCTGAAAACGTAATTAAGCCGTTGATGAAAAAACCTCCGGGTGACAAACAACTATTGATGATCACGCGACTTTCGGTTGTGTTTTTTAGTATCGCAGCTACGGTGATGGCGTGTCTGAATTCAAACATTTACGAGTTGGTGGGTGTTTCATCCATTCTTAGTCTGGTATCACTGTTCATCCCGATGGTATTTGGAATGTACTGGAAACGGTCGAGCAGTGCGGGAGCGATTCTCGCGATGATTGCCGGAATGGCTGCCTGGTTTTGGTTTGAACGCTATCCTTTGTCTGTGCCTGCTTTGGTTCCCGCCACTTTAATCAGTATGATTGCATTTTTAATCGGCAGCTACAGCCTGCCTGACAAAGAATTGTATGGTAAAAATTGAACTCAAACGTTTGAATGACGCCTTTCACATGGAGGCTACAAACGAACAGGGCAGTACACTCCACATGGATGCTTCGCCCGACATTGGCGGCAGCAACAACGGCATGCGGCCGATGCAAATTGTGCTGGCCGCGCTGGGTGGATGCAGTGTAATTGATGTGATCAGCATCCTGAAAAAGCAGAAGCAGGATTTGAAAGATATCCAGGTTACGGTAACCGGGGAACGCGAAAACGTTGCGCCATCGCCTTACCGGGAAGCGAATGTGCACTTCAGACTTTACGGAACGCTTGATGAGGATAAAGTGAAGAAGGCTGTAACACTTTCCGTTGAGAAGTATTGCTCGGTGGCAGAATCGCTCAAGCCCCAAACGAAGATTACCCACAGTTTCGAAATTATACCGCAATGAACGATTTGAATGAATTTGATGGCTATTCGGAAACTGGCCCGATTCGCGGTCAAAGTGAACGCACCAATTTTCGCGAACATTCCGTTCCGCTTTACCTGACGTCAAGTTTCGTGTTCGATAATGCCGAGCATGCACGGGCTCTTTTTGCGGATGAAATTTCCGGCAACATTTATACACGTTTTTCAAATCCAAATAACACCGAGTTTATTCAGAAACTTTGTCTGATGGAGGGCGCGGATGACGGCATTGCGACTGCATCCGGCATGGCCGCGATGTATTGCAGCATGGCTGCGCTGCTTAAATCTGGCGATCATGTCCTCGCGTCACGATCGCTTTTTGGTTCAACGCATCAGATATTAACACAGCTGTTTCCGCGTGTTAACATTTCCCATACCTATGCGGATATCACCGATCTCGCATCATGGGAAAGCAAAATCCAGCCGAACACGAAAATGATTTTTGTGGAAACGCCTTCCAATCCTGCGCTGGACATCATCGATCTGGAATGGCTTGGTAAGCTTGCTGCAAAACACAACCTCATTTTAAATGTCGATAACTGCTTCGCGACACCGTATTTGCAAAACCCTGCAAAGTGGGGTGCACATATCGTGACGCATTCTGCAACGAAATGGATGGATGGACAGGGCAGGGTGATAGGCGGTGCAATTGTCGGGAAGAAAGAGTTAATAAAAGAAGTTCGCTTTTTTGCGCGTCATACGGGTCCGTCAATGTCGCCTTTTAATGCGTGGATTCTTTCTAAAAGTCTTGAAACACTTGCGGTGCGGATGGAGCGTCACTGTCAAAACGCGTTAACGCTTGCACACCACCTCGAGAAGCATCCGGGTGTTCTGAAAGTTAAGTATCCGTTCCTCGCGTCACATCCGCAGCAGGCATTGGCCAAAAAGCAAATGCGTCATGGTGGCGGCATCGTAACGTTCGAACATGCCGGTGGGATTGAAGGCGGCCGTAAGTTTCTGAATTCGCTGAAGATGATCTCACATACTGCAAACCTGGGCGATACTCGAACCATTGCCACGCACTCGGCTTCTACAACGCATTCGAAGTTAACCGATGCAGAACGCGCAGCTGTGGGTATTACTCCGGGATTGATCCGGATTTCAGCGGGACTTGAGGATGTGAACGATGTTATTCGCGATATCGATCAGGCGATGGCAGCTTCGAAGATCTAAACCTCGTTCTTTTTTGAAGCGTTCGTTTCGCGAACCAGCCGGATCGACATTACCCCGAGTAACACAATTACTGCAGCGATGACAATCCACGTGATGGTCTTATTATTGAAAAATCCTGAATTGGCAGCAACTGCAGGCGTTTCTACCGATTTTAGATTATTGACCGTCAGAACCTGTGGGTTTTCGGGAATGCTGTCGCGGAAATACGCCAGATCATAGTCGGGACTTCTTTGATTTTCCGGACCAAAGGCCACTGAATACGTCTCGTCTTTCTCCAGCCAGGCAATCAGATACCGGTTAAGTTGATACAACTTTAACTCGTTAACGGAAAGCACCGGATTGTCACCATTGTCGATGCGCAACGTAAGGTTATTGGTTTTAATTGCGTTCAGACTGATTACCGTAGTTTGACCGGATCGGACGGTAAAATTCTCTAAACCAATGTCGTAACGTTCGGTTCTTTTTTTAAATCGTCTCGTTTCTGTTGTCAGGATGCTTCCATCGCGTTGAAAAAGCGTTGTACCTTTCATGGATAGTTCGAGCTTGTCTACCAGTTGCGGGTTGCTAAACGATAGCTTAATTAAAGTCTGCTGATCTTTTGTTTCTGTTTTGATGGTGTAGGAGTCTGTAATTTCTGAGTACAAACCATGCGTTGCAGCGGCATCATAGTAACCTGCTTTCAGAATGTTGATAGGCGATGAGGTTGAGTCGGAAATCTCAAGCAGGTAGTATTTGTAGTTGGTTAACGGGAACTCGATTGCCCGGAGTTCGTTCACGGATTGCGGGTTGCTGATATAATTCAGTGCGAAGTATTCTTTCACGGCAAACCATTGGTTTCCGTCATCGCTTCCTGAAAGGCGTGCGGTTTTGGCAACTTCCGCATTTTTGATCAACAGGCTTATGTTATCGATCGCAGCCTGTGAGGGGTTCAGGAGCTTGATTGAAGTATAGGCTTTTTTTATCTGTTTCTTTTCCAGCATTTCATATTCCTTGAATTGCTGCTGCACGTAAACAGGTTCTTCCTCTTTCAGGATGTAGGGCACTTCTGCTTTTGCAGAATTAATAATCCGGATGTTGGCAAAGTCAGCGCTGATAAAAGGAGCGTGTTGCGGTGAAAGCAGGATCTTGTAGAAACCGTCACGCTCAACTTTCTCCAGCGTTCCGGAAGCTTTAACGTTCTGGGCATTTGCGTAAGTGCACAGAATTAAAAGCAAAAAAGTAATGAGCTTTTTCATGGGACGTCATCTGTTTTTTTTTACTGTCGCCTGATCATCTTCCAGCAAGAGCTTTTTCAGGCGCTGGTACATAAACGATACAACCAGCAAAAGTATGCCCAGTGAAATGAATGCGGCAATCTTACCGCCTTCCGATATTCCCCGGATATCGACAGCGAACAACTTGATTAACGTAACCAGCAGCAATGTGAGGGAAATAACACGCAGATGTTTTTTCTTGGCTTTCAATCCCACCGCGATAAGAATGAACGAAGCAATACCCCATAGTATCGGGAATCCAATCTTGTGATTTTGAGTTAAAACGTGATCCAGTGAATCGATGTCCGCTGACGCAACCAACACAACCGCATGGTCAAGCTCTGCGCTGGCAACGAACACGAAAAAGAACACAAAAAACCATGAATAGATGTTGTATGACTTCGAATTAAACTCTTCAAGTTTCTGCGCATTGCGAAGCGATAACACTGCGATAAGCACCAGCAGCGCGAGGTAGATGTAATGGAAGATAAAGCCCGTTGCCGGGATGGTTTTATAGATCGCGAATCCATCACGCGCGCTTACAAACTGATGGTGATAAAATACGAGGAATGAAAAAATGCAAATGACACCCAAAAATGCCGCAAGTTCCGGAATTTGCTTCCCTGCCAGTCGTGATAACGACAGAAGCAATCCTGTGACATACAGCATGTTGTAGGTTCCAATAATGATCACGATCGTTTCGTTGTCACCGAAATATTGGTTTAGCTGGTACTGCAATTCCAGGAAGTTCACAGTATAGAGAACTCCCAATCCTGCAATGGTCAACACTATTTTGTAGGGGTCGATGTATTCCAGAAAAGATTTTTCGTTGCGAAGTAATCGTACAGAAAAAACAATCGATAGAATTACAACAATGCCTGTGATATAGCCTTTGTTAATGATGACCGGCAACGCGCTCTCCTGAACTGAATACAGGTCGTACAACTCACCCCAGTCCATAATCAGACTGATCAGCATCAACAGCGAAACAATTCCTGACGCGACTTTCATTAAAACAATGCCCGACTTCTGCGAAAGCCAGAGTAAAAGAACCGCTTCAGCTGCCCAGAACAGTGTAATGAAATTGCCTTCTAATTGAATAGGAGCGGCCAGACTTATGAACGTCAGCACTAAACCGATCAGCATGAAGATCAGGTTTCGGTCGACTTGCTTGTTTTTGTAAAGCAGGTATGCGAATACAAAGTTGAAGACACCCACTGCTGCTGTAAACAATCCCCGGAAGGATTCACCTGAATCTCCCGAGAGGATAACCATTCCAACCGTGTAGTAAAAGAATGTATTGCTGAGCAACATGCCAATCTCCAGTCCCCTGAAACTTGTGCCTTCACGGATATTGTGGATGATATTCATCGCGAAGAAAATGAGATAGAATGTAGTCGCAAAAATCAATGCACTGGTAACCATCCCGGTATCAGCGTTGTCAAACTTTGCACCAAGCCACGATCCGAAGAGCAGCAGGGTAAATGCATACGATACAATGTTGACGAGATTCCATTTCTTGTAGTACGCCAGCACCAGTATTCCGACATCCAGAATCAGCACATAGCTGAATAATACCACGTAGTTGTTACCACCGGTGCTCACCATAAACGGAGATCCGAATCCGCCAAGTATCGCCAGTACGGCAAGTTCAACCCGGTTGTAGCTGATCGACAGTAAAATGGTGAACCCCGTGATGATCACCATCAATAAAAACGCAACGGTTTGGCTGAATATCTGGTATTCGTGGAAAGCTATGGCAATCGTAAGATATAATACCGCAATACCTCCACCTACCAATACAGAACTGAACGCAGCGAATGATTTGCGCAGCCAGTGCGCAAGTCCAAGCAACAAGCCACCGCACAAAACGCCAATGGCAACGCGGCCGTAAATACCAATCCAGTTTTGATCGATCGCATATTTGACGAAGAACCCGATGCCCAGCACCAGCACGGCAATACCGATTTTGTTGGCGAGATTTTCACCGATAAACTTTTCGAGATCAGGATTTCGTTCAAAGAATCCGGGCTTTTTCGGTTGAACAGGTTTTTGTGCCGGAACAGGAGGGCGGTTAATGGGTTGTTCTGTAACGAGAGGTTTTGCTTCCTGCTTTTCGGGTATTTGAATTTTCGGCTCTTCGGAAATCTTTGGCTTGCTTTCCGGAGTGACAACCCGTTGTGACTGTTCTTCCGGATGTATTTTCTTCTCGTCAACGGATTTAGCGGGTAACTCACGCAAGCGTTTTAGCTCAGCGGTCAATTGTTCAATGCGCGTATGCAGAATCGATAATCGCGACTGGACATCGCTTTTCAATACCAATACGATAATGAGTATTGCGATTAGCAGTACGATTGCTAAAAATTCGAACATGATTAAGGCCGGTTAGGACGAACGTTTCAACTAGTAACTGGGCATGGTGGGGTCGATTTCTTTCGCCCACTCCAGTATTCCACCTTTCAGATTATAGAGATTTTCAAATCCGTGATTTTGCTCCAGCCAGGCAATCATATTTCCGCTGCGCTTGCCGCTGCGACAATGGATAACGACTTTTTTATCACGATTGATTTTATCAACGTTATGCGGAATTTCGGCCATTGGAATGAGCTCGCCTTCCAGGTTGCAGATATCGAACTCATGCGGTTCGCGTACATCAATCAATTGAAAATCGGCTTTCGAGTCGATCATTGATTTTAATTCCTGAACGGTTACTTCTTTCATATACTACAGGTTTGCGGTTGTTGAAGTGCTAAATTGGTAATAATACACGAGATTTTAAACTTTGTTACCTTGGCTTTAAAATTGCATTTACACGCAAAACCCACCTCCCAGTGAAACCGTTTTTGCTTGTCTGCACGCTGCTTTTTGGCTTGGGCGTTTCGCATGCTCAGGTTGATGAAATAAAAGGCGCCTCAAAAAACAATTCTAAAAAATCCGGTCACAGCAGCGACTCGGATGACAGCGGAGGAGTTGGGCTGGACGTATTCTTTTTTTTGTTTGACGGTCTTGGATCGCTGCACACCAGTAAACTTCAAAATCGCGACAATTATCCTTCGGCAGTTTCTCTTGATGTTGCTTTCCAGGGAGCGATTAAACCTTCCAGCTACTATGTGCTTCAGCCCCGCATTCGCGGAACCTGGGGTTTGTTCTCAACGGATTTCCGGATGAACTATTTGATCGAAGATGACGTGGAAGGCTTCAAACATATTCGAACCAACGACTGGCAAGTATTGCAGTTGAACCTGATTACAAACCGGTTTTTTACATTCCGGGTGGGTACAGGTTTTATGCAGGAAGCATTTGAAAGTTACCGGTACTTCAGTGAATCGGCTGTGATGCTTAACATTCATGCGCCCGATCAAAGTAAAACACTGGGTTTCGAATTCCGGTTTGCGAAGGATTGGGATACGGGCGTTAACCCGAGGCGCGAGTTGAATGTTCAGTACCAGCACCAGATTTTCCACGCTTCTGCTTTGCACGGATATGTTACCATAGGTGGTTTGTACCAACGCTACTATAACAGCATTAACGTTTGGGGTGTAGAAACCGGACTTGTATTTCGTTTCTTTTAAAAGCGCTTTAAAGCAAGTCCGGATACGGTTTCACCGATCGACAGGGAAGAAGTCGCAGCCGGTGAGGGTGCATTGCAAACGTTGATCACGTGCTTTTCCTCCAGGACCATAAAGTCATCCAGCAAACCTCCGGTACGATCACATGCCTGCGCGCGAACTCCCGCGCCACCATCCTCCAAATCGTTTTGCTGAACTTCCGGAATCAGTTTTTGAAGTGCTTTGGTAAAGGCGGCTTTTGAGAATGAACGATACATTTCCCCAACACCTGTCTTCCAGTATTTCATGGCAACTTTCTGGAAACCTGGCCATGCGAGTGACTCGGCCAGCTCAGAAAAATTGATGTTTGACTTTTTATACCCCTCGCGGCTGAAAGCAAGCACGGCATTCGGGCCTGCCTCCACGCCACCTTTCATCATTCGGGTAAAGTGCACCCCCAGGAAAGGAAAGTTTGGATCGGGCACCGGATAGATCAGGTTCTTCACCAGATACTCTTTTTCCTTTTTGAGTTTATAATACTCGCCCCGGAATGGGATAATTTTAACGTTAACGTGATCGCTTGTCAAACGTGCTATTTTGTCGGAATAAAGCCCCGCGCAGTTGATCACGAGTTTTGCGTAGTAGTTTGTTTTTTGCGTTGCGATAACCGAACGCTCGCCATCCGCTTGTATATCAATTACCTGTTCGCCCAAGATAATCTCGCCACCGAGGGCTTTCACACGATCTGCATACTTGTTGGCGACCTGGGTATAGTCAACAATGCCAGTCTGCGGCACAGCAATGCCCGCAATTCCGGTCACGTGAGGTTCATACTCCCTGAGTTCGGAAGCATTTAACATTTTCAGGTTTTGCAGACCGTTCTGCTGACCACGCGTAAACAGGTTTTGAAGAAGCGGTATTTCTTTTTCTTCTGTGGCGACTATAATCTTTCCGCATAAATCGAACGGCACATCATTTTCACGACAGAAGTCGATGAGCATGTTGTACCCGCGAATACAATTTGTGGCCTTCAGACTGCCGGGCTTATAGTAGATTCCCGAGTGAATGACCCCGCTGTTATTTCCGGTCTGGTGACGCGCCAGCGTTTTCTCTTTTTCGATCAGGGTAACTTTGAGCGCAGGATTTTTCTGCTTGAGCTGCAGGGCAGAGGCGAGGCCAACAATACCACCTCCGATAATGATAACATCTTGTTGCACGGTCGGAATTTTATGCGAAACTACGACATAAAATAGTAATCGTTAACGCCCGGTTTACCGGAATAAAAAAGTTAAATAAGGTTAATATTCGGGGAAGCATGTCGTCACACATGAGACGCTTTTCCCCACGATGACGTTTACGGCAGACTTGTTCGCAATCGATTTCGGAATAACTATGCATTCCGGCATGTTTGAAGAGGAGCTTTCGTATTGCGTATAACTGCCTGATAATCAGAATTCAATATAGAAATTCAGAAAGGCATAAAAAGCAAGAAGGCCCCGCGTCCCGGAGCCTTCTTGTTTTACCTAAACCTAAACCTATGAGAAGATTTACTCTACTCGAATGGATTAACGACAAACATCGGTCCAGGTTGCACGAATGCAGACAAAAGGTGAAAATTTTCCTTTCAAAGGTATTATTGAACTTTGAGTTTACTTTTAAACACTTTCTCGAACTTCTCTACTTTCGGCTGAATCACGAAAGAACAGTAAGGTTGCGTTCCGTTCAGATTAAAATAATTCTGATGATAGTCTTCCGCAGCATAAAATGCTGTGAAAGGCGTGATCTCCGTAACAATCGGATTGTCAAACGCGCCTGAAGCATCCAGTTTCTTTTTGTATTCCTCCGCTAACCGTTTTTGCTCGTCAGTATGATAGAAGACCGCGGAACGGTATTGCGTGCCTTCGTCAGCACCCTGACGGTTCAGCGTTGTCGGGTCATGGGTTTTCCAGAACACTTCCAAAAGTTCATCGAAGCTGATTCTTTTCGGATCGTAGGTGATTTGAATCACCTCGGCATGGCCGGTCAAACCACTGCAAACCTCTTTATACGTAGGGTTCTTTACTTTTCCACCGGAGTACCCGGACACCACCTTTTCCACGCCATTCAGTCGTTGGAAAATCGCTTCCGTACACCAAAAGCACCCGTTTCCGAAAGTTGCTACCTGTAAACCGTTTGTTTTATTTTCTGTAGTCATAGCATTGTTTGCATCAGCCGTTGGCCGCTGTCCGCACGAAACTCCCGCGAGCAGCACCATCACCGAAATGAAGATTCCTGATCTCATGTTTTAATTTATTGTACTAACGCAAAAACGCACCCAAATGGTTTTCCAAGGGTGCGGTTTTATTGTCGCGCGGGCGACAGACTTAATAGCTTCTGTAAAAACTCTGCAGGCCGCTGGTAAGCTGACTGTAGATTGGATCTGCGAAAGCGAGGAACAAGTCTTGCGCAGGCGGAGGCTGCAGTTCTTTCTTTTTCATGAGCTGGATTTGCTGGTCAGTCAGCGCACGTTCATCGCCATTAAAGCGTCCCCACGTGCTGAACCATGTATACTCGCCAGAGAATTTTTTGTGCGTAAGTACACCATTCGATTTCCCGTCCAGAACGATCATGCTTAGCAAGCCGCGTGAAATAACTTCTTTCCGAACTGTGGTAACCTTGGCGGTGACCGTGTTGTAAACCGGGACCATCTTACCATTAATTTTGGCTTCGCCAACCTTAACGCTGTCCTTCTTCATTGTTTCGATCCGCTCGGTAACGTTGGTATTGCCCACGCTGAAATCGTCAAACTGAATTTTAAGATACTGATCGATTCGTGCAAGCTTAATCCGCTGAGCTTCTTCGGGTGTGAAGAACTTGATGAACCCGCGATCCGGGTAATTCTGGTGCAGAAACTCTTCAACTTTATCCTGGAAGAAATCGCCCGAGAGGCTATAACGGGCCGGTACGGCAACCTGCTCAACAATAACTTTCAGCGTGGCTTCATCTTTAGATTTATCAAGGTATTCGACTACATCCTTGTAGCCGGGTGAGAAGTTCTGCGCATCAGCAAAATTGTAATACGCTCTTTTGGCGTCATCGCGATTGCCCTTCATCAGCGCATCAATACCGGCATTGTAACTTTCTTCGGCTGCTTTCTCTTTCAAGGGACCGATTTCGCTGTAAAAGTTTTTCGGATCTTTAATGATTTTCAGCGCTTTTGGCGACTGCCGGATCGACTCGTACATCTGGTTGATTTTGTCGTACGATGCAATTGCATTACGCCACTTATTTGGTGAGTTAGAGGCAATTTGATTTTGCGCATCCGTCTGGAGGAATTCAAGCGCCATCGGGTAAGCATTTTTCAACGCCTCGATAGATTTCTTATGATCGGGATTCTGACGGAGTTTTTGCACGGAAGTCATTACAGCTTCGTAATAAGCCCCGCGTTCATAAAGTTTTTTACCGGATGCACAGGCAGAAAGGATGGCAACAACGAGCACCGCGAGCAGTCGTCCGTAATTCTTGATCATAGGTTGAGTTATACTTAAAATGTGGTCGTAAAGATAGTTACTTGGCCGCAAAGAAGTAAATCAGAATATCGTCCACTGTATCGCGCCAGTTACCCCACGAATGGCCCTGATTCGTTTCCGAATATTGATAGGCACACGTGTTCTTCTCCAGGATGTCACGCATTTTCCGGGCACCATCCTGGGCGTCATTAACAACGCCCGTGGTAAGGAAAATCTTCACGGGCGGATTTTCGGGATTATCGCACACCTGATAGATTTCCGTTTTATACCAAAAGGCTGGAGATTGAATTCCCGCCATTCCGAAAACACCCGGCTTGGTAAACGCAAAATAAGCTGATGTTAGTCCGCCCATGGATGTTCCAAGAATTGCGCGTTGCTTCGGGTCATTTGAAACTGAGTAATTCGATTCCATGAACGGAACAAATTCATCAGAAAAGAATGTCAGGTACTTCGCGTTCATCGCGAGTTCGGTCATTCTCCTGTTATTCGCGCGATTTACAGGTTCACGGTGATCGACAAACACGGCAACCACAGGCTGTATTTTTTTATCGGCAATCAGGTTATCAAGCACAATGGCCATGTTGCCCATGCGTTCGTGAAGATATTCGTAGCCATCGGTCACGTAAATCACTGGGTACTTTTGATTTGTATTGTACCCTGATGGAAGATAAACACTGTACATAACCTGGTATCCTAACGATGGACTGTTGTACAAAATATCGCGCTGAACTTTTCCTTTCGCAATACCTTCGCGTTCGATGGAAGCGGGGTCTTGTTTCCAGGAAGGCATGCGTAATTCCGAATTCGGACTTCCGCCACCTACGCCTGACCACTGCTGATGTTGGTTGTTCGGATCGAGAATCCAGTCGTTACCATTAAGCATGATCTTGTAATCGAGCCGTGCATCTTTTGGTAGTGAGGCACGAAGAATCCAGATATCACTGTTTGGAATGCGTGTCCCTGCGTTTTTGAATTTCTTGTCGTAACCCCATCCGTTGAAATCGCCCATCCACGTAACAGAAGTTGCGTTGCCTTTGTACAGGAACGCCACGGAATCTTCTACCGTGTAGGGAATAGAACCAGATGTTTTTAGCTCATTCCAGGTTTGCTCGGGTGAGGAGTAGAGCTTTTGAATGGTTGCAGTAAAGTTTTGCGCTTTTGCAAAGGTCACACAAGCTAAAACAAGCAGAGGGGTTATATATTTCATACCTTTTGTTTTATCACTACTTCATCTTCATCACGTACGCGCAGGCAAAGCAAGCCAGCAATCAGCATGGAAACACCACCCGCAACCAGGATATAAATCGAATGGTAATGAAAGAGATTGTTCAGCATGAAACCAAGCAAAGTTCCAGCTACAATTTGTGGGATCACGATGAAAAAATTGAATACGCCCATATAATAGCCCATTTTTTCTGCCGGCAAAGATCCTGAGAGCATCGCGTATGGAATGGAAAGTATGCTTGCCCATGCAATGCCAACACCGATCATCGACATCCAGAGGCTATCCGGATCCGTGATGAAGTAAAACGAAATCAACCCAAGAGCACCACAGGTAAGGGCAATCAGGTGGGTTATTCGTCTGCTGGTAACTTTTGCTAAAAACGGCAGACAAATCGCTGCAAGCGCTGCTATTCCGTTATAAATCGCGAATAAAAATCCAACCCAGTCGCCACCTCTGTCATATTGTGACTTTACGTATTTCAGACGATCAACAACAGGCGTTTCTAGAGTCGGAGCAATTTTTTTGTCGAGAAAGAATCCAGCCACCTTGATATTTATTTGAGTTTCGTTTTCACTGCGGAAATTCTCAAGTTTTTTGAACTCGAGCTGCATAGCTTCTTTCGTAGTTTTTAAACTGTCGTAAATAGCTGGCGGCACATGCTCGGTTTGTTCGTATAAATAACCAACCTGTTGATTGGTTAGCTTCATGTCATACATATGACTTGTTGTGGCAGACGTTGTGTAAATCCACATCGCGAACAACGCAAACCACGAAAAGAACTGCACAGAGGCAAGCTGGACCATGGTTTTTGGCATGGTATTAAAATCCTTGACGATGCTGACAATACCCAAATACGAACGGCCCTGGCTTATGTAAATGGATGAAAGCATGTGTACGATTCCAAAGAGCGCAAAGCCAAAAGCTAAGACGTATAACTCTTTCTCCAGCTTGAAGAAATAGACCAGCGTCCCAAATGCGACACTAATCAGCAGAAGAATGAGACCAATGTCGAAGAACTTCTTTCTGTACTTAGGTTCGTTATCAATTTTGCGCTTTTCGCGTTTTGTTAAGTTCGCTTCCGATTCTTCCGATGGAGGGTATTCTTTTGTTGTGAATACTGTCCAAAGAACACACGCCAGTAACATGAACGCCCCGATATAGAACGAGTATTTAACAGCAGACGTAATGCCGGTTGAATTGTCATTGATTCCAAACCAATTGGAGAACATCCATGGTAAAGCAGACGCGACAACTGCTCCGAGGCCAATAAAAAAACTTTGCATCGCAAATCCCCCGGTGCGCTGTGAGGGAGGAAGCATATCTCCGACAAACGCGCGGAACGGTTCCATGCTAATGTTTATTGATGCGTCCATGATCCATAACACGCCAACGGCCATCCACAGCAGCGAAGAATTCGGCATCAGGCAAAGCGCGATCGAAGCCAAAATTGCACCTACTGTAAAATAGGGACGTCTGCGCCCCCAGGTCTTGTGCCAGGTGCGATCGCTGTAGAACCCGATGATCGGTTGCACAATTAGTCCGGTGATGGGAGCAGCGAGCCAATAAACAGCAAGATTGTCTGTGTCAGCGCCAAGGGTTTCGAAAATCCGGCTGGTATTGGCGTTTTGAAGCGCAAATCCGAATTGAATTCCAAGGAACCCGAAACTCATGTTCCAGATTTGCCAGAAGCTCAGGCGGGGTTTGTTAGTACTGGAGATGGATGACATAGATGTTTAGGTTAGAAACCTACCAGCTTATCTCAAGCTGGTCAGGAGAATAGTTAGTAACAATATACTTTAACGAATTGATCTTCAATCCTTCCGGCATTGTCCCGACCGGATCGTAATTTGATATGGGCTGAACAAATCGATATTCACCAAATTCAAGATTCGTTTCTCCGGAGTTAACTTTCACAGAATCCAGCTCTGCAAAACCATGGAAACAAATCTTAAGCTTTTTATACGGTGCCTGGTAATTTCCTTCCGTTGCCGATAAGGTTAAAGAAGCCTGAATCGGGTTGTATGAAATGTGTCGTCTGGCAAAGCTGCCATTCTCATGGTCGAACGAAGATCCGTCATCGTCATACAAGGTAAATGTGTTGATATGCGTTCCTTTATACAAGTGAACTTCCAGTGTATCTCCGTAATCACGGGTATTGATTCCGGCACGCTCGCGCATCGGGATTATCGAAGAACCTCTTACAAAAACCGGAAGCTGTTCCATCGGACAATCCGCTACAATCTCACGGCTTCCTGCATGGTGCTGATCGGTAAACAAATCGTACCATTCGCCTTCGGGCAGATAAACCTTGACAAGATCTTTTGAACTTTCAACGGGAGCTACCATCAATGCCGGCCCGAATAAATATTGATTGTGATACCGGTGATCGTACACGAGGTCATCGAAGGTAAAGTCAATTGCGAGACTTCGGTTAATCGGCAAACCGGTTTGACTTGCTTCATAAAATAAAGAATACAGATAAGGAAGAAGCCGGTACCGAAGCTTCATGAAGTTGCGTGAAATCTCTTCCACTTTTTCTCCGTACGACCACGGCTCTGAATCGCGACTGTTAATCATTGAATGTCCACGAAAGAAAGGAGAGAAGGCTCCAATGGCCATCCACCGTGCAAAGAGTTTTTCATCGGCATTGCCAACAAATCCGCCAATATCATAACCCGTAAATGCCAGTCCTGACAAACCCATACTGTTTACCAGGCGCACACCTGCAAGCATGTGTGCATCATATGCCACGTTATCACCGGTCCAGACAGCCGTGTAACGTTGCGCTCCCGCGAAAGCGGAACGTGTCAGGTTGAAAGGTCTTTTATTCTTTAATAACTTTTTAGTGCCTTCGTAGGTGCTGCGCGACATCTGGAAGCCAAACAAGTTACGGCCTTCAAGCGCGGTACCTTTTCTTCCATCCATTTCAAATTCAATCACGTCAGGCAGCATGTTTCCCCACGTAGCGATCTCGTTCATGTCGTTCCAGAAACCTTCAACTCCGAGTTCAACATAATCTTTGAAATGTTCGCCCCACCACGCGCGGGTTTTTGCATTTGTAAAGTCAGGGAAGTGACACCAACCCGGCCAAACCTGGCCTGAATATTCTTTGCCATCAGGGTACTTGATGAAGATTCCTTCCTGCTTTCCGGATTCATACGGTTCGTAACCTTCTTCGATCTTAATTCCCGGATCACACATTACAACCACTTCAAATCCATGCTCTTTTAATTTTTTGATCATCGACTTGGGGTCCGGGAAAGTTTTTGGATCCCACGTAAAGATCTTGTATGCATCCATGTAATGAATGTCGAGCACAATGGCATCTCCCGGAAAGTCGCGTTCACGGAAATTCTCAGCAATGCTGATGACTTCGCGATCAGGGTAGTAACTGTAACGGCATTGCTGATATCCGATACTCCAAAGCGGAGGCAATGGCATGCGCCCGGTTAGGGCAGTGTATGAAGTAATGATGTCGCTTACGGAGTTTCCACCGATGAAGTAATAGTTCATTTCACCCGCATCGGCAGAAAAGCTTGCAAACCGATCGTTGGATGCCCCGAAGTTGAATTGTGTTCGTGAACTGTTGTCGAGATAAATTCCGTAAACAACTTTATGATGAATACCGATGTAGAAGGGAACCGAACTGTACAACGGATCGGCATCCGGACTGTAGCCAAAGTTGTCGGTGTTCCAGTTAACATAGCCCCGGCCTTTACGATCGAGCGGTCCGTTCTTTTCACCAAGGCCGATAAAGCGTTCGCCCTCCTGAAGTTTTTTATAGGTGGCTACCTGGCCGCTGTTCCAACGGGTGCCTAAGGCATCGTCTTCATTAATCAGTTCATCGGTAACAGTTCTGAAGCTGATTGAAAAGGCCGATTTATTGATGGCAATTTTTAGGGATGCGGTATGCAGCTCCACTGAAGTTTCATTTTCGTTGATGTCAAACCTGATCGGTTGCGGGGTGGCAACTACGGCATATGAAAAATCATTGAAGGATTCATTCCGGCTGTTTACAATCCGCACGACAGATTCGGAATAGAATTCGATCTTAAAAAAACCGTTGGAAGTTTTTCCTGAGATTCCGGCAGGTGATTTTGACCAGGATGCAAGGGCGCCTGTTGGCAGGCTTAAGGAGTTTGAGGGCATGAAGCACTTAATTTCACCTAAAGTAAGTGCAATTAGGCCGGTTAACCATGCAGGTGATTACAGGAAATTCCGAAAACGATTGCGGATTTTCAATATCGGAGCGGATAAGTAAATCTGAATAAAGTAGCGACTGCGAGATTCGCTATTACGATTACTTCTTCTTAAGCGATGATGCCCGAACGATAAGCCGGGTCTTCAACACCTTGGTTTCGGATTTGAGTTCGGCGTTATCCTTATCCTTCATTTCGATATGGCGGATGAGCAGGCGGGCGGCTTCCTGGCCCATTTCAAAACCGGGCTGGTCGACCGTGGTCAAAGGTGGATCCATCAGAGAGCTGAAGAACCAGTTACTAAAACCTGCTACTGCAATGTCTTTCGGGATTTTCAGGCCTTTTTCTTTGATCGCCTGCATGGCGCCCATAGCTGCCGGGTCGTTGGTAGAGAAAATGCCGTCTGGCGGATTTTTCAGCGCCATCAATTTCTCGGTGGCCTCTTTACCTTCTTCGATCGTACCCGACGGGCACGACACGATTAGTTCCGGGTAAATGGGCATTTTATGCTGATTTAGGGCTGTTTTGTAGCCTTCCAGTCGCTGTTTGCTGATTGCCAGGTTTGGCGGGCCTTCCAGGTGCGCAATGCGTTTGCAGCCTTGTTCAATTAAATGGAGGGTGGCCTCTTTTGCCCCCTCGAAGTCGTCAACAATCACTTTGCTTGACTGGGGACTGTTATGAACCCGGTCGAAGAAAACGATCGGAACACCCTTAGACAAAATGGCCTCAATGTGGTCAAAATTCGTTGTTTCACGGGAAATCGACATTAACATTCCGTCTACACGGCTGTTAAAAAGTGCTTTGATGTCCGTTTTTTCGCGCTGCAGGGATTCGTTTGACTGAGCCAGGATAACGTTGTAGCCAGCACTGTACGCAACATCTTCAATGCCGCTGATCACTGTTGAAAAGAAGAAATGCACAATCTCCGGGATGATAACGCCAATGGTGTTTGTTTTGCTTTGGCGGAGGCTAAGTGCCACAATGTTAGGCTGATAGTTAAGTTTTTCAGCCAGGGCATTGACTGCTTTTTTAGTTTCCGGACTGATATCCGGATGATCTTTGAGTGCTCTGGAAACGGTAGAGGGGGAGATCCCTAATTCCCGTGCTATGTCTTTGATCGTTACCTGAATATATCTCATAAAACAAATATACTGCAATTGCACCGCAACTTGTTGCACAACCGATTGAAAAAGGTTGCGGTTTTCCTGTTTTGAATCTGATCACCGAGACGAGCTATAGTCATTCGCCTTACCAACAAGTCGAAGTCGTTACGTAAGCGTTGTAGATCAAGATGCCGACCCCTAATTGAGATGATGAATGAAATGGATTTTTAATTCATGGATAATCGGATGCTGTGTGTATCTCAGTAAAGCCTCAAACGCGTGTTGCGGTTTTGTTTAAGTCAGTTTTTTCGCAAACGTTTGCGGATACGTTTCCTGCATTTATTCCAAGGATTTTGTTGTGAATGATTGATTAACGAGCAAAATTGAATGCCGTAAAAAATGCCTTGCTCTCCTAACCGGTTCAATACATTTTTTGGCTTTAAACATAACTCTACACTCTAACCTAAAACCGTATGACAAAATTTTATCTGTTACTAAGCAGGTATCTCACGGTTCTACTCATCTTCACAGCCGCGGTTGCCTCGGCCCAGAGCAGAACTGTTAGTGGAAAAGTAACTTCGGCAGACGATGGATCTGGTATGCCGGGAGTTAGCATTGCTGAAAAGGGCACCAGCAATGGCGTGATTTCTGATGCAGAGGGTAATTATACCATCTCGGTTGGCCCGAACGCAATCCTCGTATTCTCGTTTGTAGGCATGGTTTCGCAGGAAATCACTGTCGGAAACCAAACCAACGTTTCTGTGTCCATGCAATCCGATGTCACTCAACTATCGGAAGTTGTTGTGGTAGGTTATGGAACGGTTGAACGGAAAGATGTTACGGGTGCTGTTGTAACGTTGAACAGCAAAAATTTTAATAAAGGCGTAATGGGTTCACCGCAAGACCTTCTTTTAGGAAAGATTGCCGGTGTATCCGTAGTTAGTTCAGGTGGCGCGCCTGGTGCTTCTTCAACAATTCGAATCCGAGGTGGTTCTTCATTAACTGCCAGCAATGATCCGCTTATTGTGATCGATGGATTTCCGGTAGATAATGGCGGAGTTTCGGGTAGTCCAAACATCCTTTCGACAATTAACCCAAATGACATTGAAACATTCACCGTATTGAAAGATGCATCAGCAACTGCGATATACGGTTCACGTGCATCAAACGGCGTTATTATCATTACAACGAAGAAGGGCTCTCAGGACAAGATGCAAATCTTCTACAACGGAACGGTAGGCGTAAGTAAGGCGATGAAATTTGTAGACGTAATGACCGGTGACCAGGTTCGGGCACTTGCTACTCAGCTCGAAGCTGATGGTTTCTCCGGATTGGATGCCGCTGCTCTTGCGCGTCTCGGCACTGAAAACACCGACTGGCAAAAAGAGATTTTCAGAACGGCAATTTCTACAGACCATAACGTTGGAATTTCCGGATCAGTTAAGAATATCCCTTACAGAATATCGCTTGGTCACACCAATCAGGAAGGTATCCTCAAGAATACGGACATGTCCAGAAATTCATTAGACCTTAAGCTTAACCCATCTTTCTTCAATAATGCGCTTAACATTAGCGCAAACTTAAAGACATCATATGCCAAACATAATTTTGGTAATGAAGGCGCTGTGGGTTCTGCGGTGGCTTTTGACCCTACACAACCCGTGAAGAACGGTAACGAACGTTGGGGTGGATATTTTACCTGGACAGCATTAAACCAGGCTTTGCCTGATGGATCGAACAATCCTGAAGGTGACAGAAACCCGATTGGGGTTGCTAACCCGGTTGCTCTTATTAATCAAACTAACAACAGATCGAATGTTAATCGTACTCTTGGTAACATTAAGGTCGACTACCGCTTGCCATTCTTTACTGATGTGATGGCAACAGTGAACGCGGGCTTCGACCGTCAGGTAGGAGATGGTCACAATAATATCGATGAAGACGCAGGCTTTTTAGCTGCACCGCAAAATCGCCTTACTAACTACGATGCAACGAATAAGTCGGAATTACTTGACATGTATTTGAACTATCGCAAGACATTTGGTGATCATAAACTTGATGTTACGGGTGGTTATTCATGGCAGCATTTTCAGCGCGAAGGATCAAATTATACCCGCAACACGGACGGCACATTGGTATCCAACGACACTCAGTATAAAAACGAGAACTTCCTCGTGTCGTTCTTTGGTCGTGCTAACTATTCATTGAAAGAAAAATATTTGGCTACAGTAAGTTTCCGTGCAGATGGTTCTTCCCGCTTTTCGAAAGAAAACAGATGGGGATATTTCCCGGCTTTGGCGTTAGCCTGGAATCTTTCGCAGGAATCATTCCTCACAGACGTAAAGGCAATTTCAAATCTTAAGTTACGTGCAGGCTATGGTATTACAGGGCAACAAGATATCGGAGGCTATTACCCATATCTTGCAATTTATCAGCAAAGCACGCTGGGAGCCTCTTATCAATTTGGAAATCAGTTCTATGGTACTTTGAGACCAAACCCGTATGACAAGAATATAAAATGGGAGGAAACTACGACCTACAACGTAGGTCTTGATTTCGGAGTTTTAAATAATCTTATCACTGGATCGATTGAAGTTTACAAGCGCGTTACAGACGATTTGCTCAACTTCGTACCGATTGCGGCAGGTAGTAACTTCTCAAACTTCCTGACAACAAACGTTGGAAGCATGGAAAATAATGGTGTTGAGATCACGCTTAATACTGCTCCTGTAAAAACAGAAAACTTCGAGTGGAATTTTGGTGTCAACCTAGCGCACAATAAGAATAAGATTACAAAGTTGACATTGCTTGATGATCCAGATTATCCAGGTGTTGCTGCTGGTGGTATTGCTGGCGGTGTCGGGAATACAGTCCAAAATCAACAGGTGGGATATCCAATAAACTCGTTTTTTGTATTCCAGCAGGTTTATGACTCTAAAGGAAATCCGATTGAAGGTGTTTATGTAGATCGTTCCGGAGAAGGTGGAAACGTAACTGCAAACCTTAAGAATAGATACCGTTATAAGAGCCCGGCTGCTAATCATTTAATCGGCTTGAACACCACTCTTCGCTATAAAAAATTGGATTTATTCATGGCAGGCCGTATCAGCATCGGAAACTATGTATACAACAACGTGTCATCAAACAGGGCGCTCTACTCTTCATTGTATAACCAGTCAGGATTTTTCAACAACCTCCCGACTGCTGTAAATGATACGAAGTTTGCAAACCCACAGTATTTCTCAGACTACTACGTGGAGAATGCTTCGTTCTTTAAGATGGATAACATCAGTCTTGGGTATAATTTCACCCAGCTCTTTACAGAAAAGTTGAAGGCAAGAGTCAGCTTCACTGTTCAAAACGCGTTCTTTATCACAAAGTACAGCGGTCTGGATCCTGAAGTAGCGAACGGTATCGATAATAACTTTTATCCCCGTCCACGTACCTTCCTCGTAGGACTCAACTTAACTTATTAATCAGAACAGAAATATGAAAAGATATAGTTATACACTTGGAGTGATCGTAGGCGTAGTATCGCTTCTTACGGCATGCGTGGGAGATCTTGATGTTACACCTATTGATCCAAACTTATCGACAGCTGATAAGATATATAAAACGCCAGATGATTATAAGCGTGGCCTCGCAAAGCTATACGCAACATTCGCGCTTAGCGGACAGCAGGGTCCTTCCGGAAATCCGGACATTGCAGGAATTGATGAGGGTTTTGGTAACTACTTACGTCAATATTGGAATTGCCAGGAACTTACTACCGATGAGGCGGTGATTGCGTGGAATGATGCGACAATTAAGGACTTTCATTACCATACCTGGACTCCGAATGATGTATTTATTGGTGCGGTTTACTCACGCATCATGTACACGGTTGCGCTTTCTAACGAGTTTATCAGAGCCAGCAAGAAAAGTAATGATGCAGAAGTGACAAGGATGCGTGCAGAAGCGCGCTTTTTACGCGCTCTCGCATATTATCATGCAATTGATCTTTTTGGAAATCCCCCCTTCATTACGGAAGATGACGCCCCCGGCTCAAGCTTTCCGGATCAGATCGACCGAGCATCTTTATTTGCTTACATCGAATCTGAATTGATTGATATCGAAGATGATTTAGGAGCACCTAAATTTGAGTACGGCCGTGCCGATCAGGCTGCTTTATGGATGCTTCAGGCAAAACTATACCTGAATGCAGAAGTTTACATCGGTGAAGCGAAGTATACCGAAGCGATAACTGCGCTTAACAAGGTAATTGCTGCACCATATAGCCTGGCAACAAACTACCTGCACAATTTCGTAGCAGATAATAACACAAGCCCTGAGTTAATTTTCTCAATCAACTACGATGAAGTTAATACGCAATCGTATGGTGGAATGGTGTACTTGATCCACGCGCCTGTTGGTGGATCTATGCCGGCAACCAGTTTGTTCGGTGTAAACGGTGGATGGGGTGGTATCAGAACCACAAAGGCACTTGTTAACAAGTTTCCTGTTCCGGACGAAGATACTGATGCCAGAGCACTTTTTTGGGAAGATGGTCAAAGTCTTGAAATTGCCGACATTGGTACATTCACGGATGGCTACTCAATTGCGAAATTCAGAAACAGAAAGCTGGACGGCTCACAAGCAACAGGCAATGCGCCTGGTGATTTTGTAAACACCGATTATCCGATGTTCCGATTGGCGGATGCTTACCTGATGTATGCTGAAGCTGTTGAGCGTGGTGGTACAGGTGGAACTGCAAACGCACTTGACCTGGTGAATGACATTCGTGAGCGTGCTTTCGGAGATGCTTCCGGAAATATTGTTGACGCTCAACTTACCCTTGATTTCATTTTAGATGAGCGTGCACGCGAATTATACTGGGAGGGACACCGCAGAACTGACCTTATCCGTTTCGGCAAATTCACAGGAGGCGCTTACCTCTGGCCATGGAAAGGGAATGTAGCTGCTGGAACCGCTACGGAGTCATATCGCGATTTGTTTCCAATCCCTGCTGCTGACCGTGGGGCTAATCCAAAGTTGGATCAGAATGACGGATATTAAGAATGACAGTTGATTAACATTTAATAATCATGAAAATGAAAAATTATTTAATCGGAATTTTCGCGCTTGCCATGCTCATCTTCGTGGGTTGCGAAGAGGATGGAGATCAGGCGAAAGTAAAATCTACCATCGCGAGTAACGACCTGTCGACATCATCGGCAAGTTTCGTTTTGACGTTCGAGAATAAAGATGATGTAGAGCACTTTGAATGGACTGCAACTGATTTCGGGTTCCCGGCTTCAATCACCTATAGGCTCGAAATGGACAAGGCAGGAAATGATTTTGCTACTCCATTTGAATTGGCTTCAACTCAAAGTACAGAAGCTGATGTAAAGGTTAGTAAAATGAATGAAGGATTGCTCGCGTTAGAGTTAACCCCGGAAGAGGCGGCTGACGTCGAGTTTCGTGTTGTTTCCACAATAGGGAGCGTTGTAGATCCAGTGTATTCAACTGTTAAGTCTGCATCAGCGACTCCTTATGCCACAAGTTTCCCTCCAATCTTTGGAATGGGTGCCGCTCTTAAAGGCTGGGGCCCTTGGCCAACTAATGAAGTAGAGTGGCAAAGTTCTCAGTTCAAGAAGTACGAAACGATAGCACACTTTACAAGCGGAGAAGCGTTCCGTTGGTTCGCTCAGCATGATTGGGGTCCTACTTCTTATAATTATCCATTCTTTACATCTGTTAGTTCAGTTTTTGTAAATGCTAATGATGGCGACTCTAATTTGAAAGTAGCTGGTGCTACAGGGTGGTATCGTGTTGCTGTGGATCTTGCTGCAAAGACGGTAACGGCTGAAGCTGTTAGTGAGCCGATTATGTATATGACTGGTGCGGGTATCGGGGGATGGGATCAGCCAGGCACCGGTGCAAGTATCAAGATGACGTATATCAAACCTGGCGTATTTGAAGCAGATGCAAACTTTGTTTCTGGTGAAACGTGGCGCTTCTTCGCACAGGCGGATTGGGGTCCAACTTCATATAATTTCCCATACTTCACCACGGTTGATGCTAAATTTGAAAACGCCAACGATGGCGATAAGAACTTCCGGGTGCTCGGTGCTTCAGGTTCTAAGCACGTTACGGTAAATATTAATGATGGAGTAAAATCAGTTGTGCTTAATTAACGATCGCACACAGCATTTTATATTGAATATTTAATGACAACAGAGGCTGTGTAAAAAGCAGCCTCTGTTTATTTACAAATCGATGCTTTTTTTGAATTTTAACCGGAATGTGATGAGGAGATTTTTACTATTGATTGTCTTAAGTTTACCGGGTTTTTGCTTTGCTCAAAAGGTTACGCTCAACCCCACGATAACGCCTGCGTTGTTTCAAAGTAGTACTACGATAACAGTAACCTACAACGTTACAGGAACTTCATTGGCAAACTTATCAGAAGCCTACGCGTGGGTTTGGATTCCGGATGCAGCAGCCATTGATGCGAAGTACAATCACAATCCTGCCACGGCAGCTGATGCTCCTGCTAAATTTACCAAAAACGTAGCGGGAGGGGTAACAACGTTCAGTCTCACGTTCAAACCTTCTGATTTTTTTGTTCAGGACATCAGTTCAAAAACCAGTATGGGTATTCTGCTCAAAGCTCCCGACTGGGGTGGGGGGCAAACAACGGATTACATTGCCAACTTTGGCTTTGCGCTAACACTGATCCAACCATCTGTTCGTCCCGTGTTTGTTGATAACGGGCAGCAACTTAGCATTCAGGCTTCCACACCTGTGGCTTCAACCTTTGAGTTGTTTGTTAATAATGTATCGGTTCACACGCAATCCGGGGTAACAAGTTATTCTCATAATCACACCGTTACTGAAACGTCCGGTGCTGCTTCTGTTCGCTTGACAGCCACATCACCATCTGGCAGCGATGAAGTCTCATTTCAATACATCATTTCTGCGAACAGTCCTGTGCAGGCTCGTCCGGCGGGAATTATATCTGGTATTAACTATCATCCGGGTGACAACTCAAAAGTTACATTGTGTGTACTGGCGCCAGGTAAAACATCTGCCTATGTACGCGGTGACTTCAGTGATTGGGATATTCTCCCGGAAAATCTGATGAAGCGTGACGGTGAGTATTTTTGGATTGAACTTTCCGGTTTGACGTCCGGAACAGAATATGCCTTTCAGTATTTAGTTGATGAAACGATTTGGATTGCTGATCCGTATGCTGATAAAATTCTCGACCCGGATGATCAGTACATCCCTGACAATACCTATCCCAACTTAAAAGAATTTCCAACAGTAGCGCTCAGAAATCAATGGTACTGGAATCGCTTAAGTGTGTTTCAAACAGGACAAACTCCTTACAATTGGCAAGTCACAAATTTCACCAAACCCGCTAAAGAAAAGTTAGTTGTGTATGAGCTGCTTGTGCGCGATTTTTTTGAAGACGGTGAGAATAACTATCAGTCACTCATCGACACAATCAGCTATTTTAAGAATCTCGGTATTAATGCTATTGAGTTAATGCCCATCATGGAGTTCGGCGGCAACAACAGCTGGGGTTATAATCCACAGTTTATGTTCGCGCCCGACAAAGCTTATGGTACGAAAAATAAGCTAAAGGAATTTATTGATGTGTGTCATCAGAACGGTATCGCGGTGATCTTTGATATTGCTATGAATCATCAGGACACTCCGAATCCCTATTTGCTACTCGATTTTAACTACAACACCTTTAAGCCAAACCCTACCAATAAGTTTTTCAATGTAGATGCTACTCATCCGTTCAGTGTTTTTTACGACATGAATCATGAGAGCGCATACACCAAGAAATATTTGGATACAATCAATTACTATTGGCTGCACGAGTATAAAATTGATGGTTACCGGTTTGATTTATCAAAGGGATTCACCCAGGTAAACAATCCGAACAACGTTGGTGCGTGGTCTGCTTACGATGCATCGCGCATTGCAATTCTTAAACGTATGGCAGATAAAATCTGGGCTAACTTCCCGGACGCGTATGTAATTCTGGAGCACCTTGCTGTTAACTCAGAGGAAAAAGAATTAGCGGAGTACCGCTCAGGGGAAGGGAAGGGTATGATGCTTTGGGGTAACCTCAATAATGCGTATCTGCAAAGTGCCATGGGTTATGCTACCGATTCAGATTTCAGTGGTGTGTATTACGGTAACCGAACATGGTCGGCTCCTCGGCTGGTGAGTTACATGGAGAGCCACGATGAAGAGCGGATGATGTATAAAAACCTTTCCTTCGGAAACATATCGGGTACGTATTCGGTAAAAGATATTGCAACCGCACTCAAACGGTCACGCGCTGCTGCAACGATTTTCTATACCATTCCTGGCCCGAAGATGTTGTGGCAATTCGGCGAACTCGGCTATGATTACAGTATTAACTATTGCGAAGACGGAACCATCAGCGATGGTTGTCGCACCTATCCGAAACCTGTGGTCTGGGATTACTTGCAAAATGATAAACGGGCCGGCTTAAAATCTCACATCGCTGATTTATTACGGATTAGAAATTCATACGATGTGTTTACCTCCGGCACGGCAACGCTTTCGGTTGGCTCGACTTCACTTGAAAAGCAGGTTGTTTTAAAAAATAGCCCATATACTGCAACGCCTGCAAATACAGATGAGATGAATGCCGTTGTTGTCGTTAATTTTGACGTTGCGAGTAAAACGACTACGGTTAATTTCCCGCACACGGGAACCTGGTATGATTACTACGGGAAGGGGGCCGAGATAACAGTTTCTGGCGCTTCGCTGGGAGTATCATTACAACCGGGCGAATACAAACTGTACACGGATGTTGCGATCGGAAGTCCGCAGATCATCACAGGGGTGGAACAAAATGAGGTGTCGCTTTCAATTTATCCCAATCCGGCAAAGCGCACATTGACAATTGCTTCTGAGTCACCCGTGCTCTCAGTAAGCCTGACGACCATGCAGGGTGTTAGAATCAAACCGGTTCGTATTTCAGACGAAAGCTGGGACATCAGTCAACTTGCCCCGGGACTTTACATCGCAGATGTTGAGACCCGAAGTGGGAAAGTGAAAGTTAAAGTGATTAAACAAAACGATTAAAAGATTTCGCGTTGATTAAAGCTTGTATTTTCGACCTTGACGGAGTTTTAGTTGATACAGCTCATTACCATTTCCTTGCGTGGAAGCGCCTGGCAAAAGAGTTTGACTACGAACTTACCGAAGAAATAAACGAAGAGCTCAAGGGCGTTAGCCGGATGAAGTCGTTGGAGATCGTGCTGCAGCACGCCAATGTTTCACTTGAGAATCAGAAAAAAGAACTTTTAGCCGATCGAAAGAATGGCTGGTTTACGGAATATGTGCATAATATGAATCCGGATGAGTTATTTCCGGGTGTCCGTGAATTGTTCAGCCGGTTACGCAAAGACAATATTAAAATCGGCCTCGCATCGAGCAGTAAGAACGCTAAAACGATTATTGAGATACTGGGGATTCAACATGAATTTGAAACTGTGGTGGATGGTACTATGATCGTACACAGCAAACCTGACCCGGAGATTTTTTTATTGGCTGCAAAAAGACTTGGAATTGATCCGGCCGATTGTTTAGTCTTTGAAGATGCAGAAGCAGGAGTTGAGGCAGCGCTGGCTGCCGGTATGAAATGCGTTGGAGTTGGTAATTTTACTAAACTAAAACGTGCAAATCGTGTAGTCGATTCCATCCAGAATTTTAACTACCACGATCTGCAAAAACTATAACCTTGATTTTACCTCACCGATATGAAGGAGTACTTAAAACACCACGAATGGCAGATAATTGAAGAAGGATTTGACGCGCACTACAACAAAATTTCCGAAAGCATATTCAGCATCGGGAATGGCCGGATGGGCCAGCGTGCAAACTTCGAAGAGGAATACAGTGGCGACACACTTCCGGGAAGCTATGTAGCGGGAGTTTATTATCCGGACAAGACGCGCGTGGGTTGGTGGAAGAATGGTTATCCCGAATATTTTGCAAAGGTTCTGAATGCTCCAAGCTGGATTGGAATTCACATTTCCATTGATAATCACAAGCTTGATCTGGCAAAATGCAAAGTGATCAATTTTGTAAGAACGCTGGATATGAAAACGGGTTTACTAACCCGTAAGTTTTCTGCAATCCTCCCGGACGGCAAGCAGGTTAATGTAGAAGCAAAGCGTTTCTGCAGCATGGCGAACGGTGAGATCGGAGCAATTCGCTATGCACTTACTCCGGTGAACTTCTCGGCAAAGGCAACTATTTCGATTGCTGTCGATGCGGATGTCGTTAACAAGGATTCGAACTACGATGAGAAATTCTGGGAAGAAGTTTATAAAAAGGCAGAGGATCATCAAGCTATTGTTGTAGCGCAAACGAAGAAGACAAAATTCCACGTTGCTACAGGGATGCGGTATTCAATTTTGCAGGAAGGGGCGGAGGCTTCAAAGCGTATCAACTATGAAGAACGCGATAAGTATGCCGGCAACATCGTGCAGATTGAACTAAGCCAGGGTAAGGAGATCGTGATCTACAAGTATGGCGCGATACTTTCTTCGGAGAATCACTTAAAAGATAAACTGGTCGCTCACTGTCAGGATGTTCTTAATAAAGCAGCTGAAAAGGGTTTCGATACGTTATTTGAAGGGCATGCCGCTGTGTGGAAGCACAAGTGGGACGAATGTGACATCACCATTGAAGGTGACATTGCCGCACAACAGGGAATTCGTTTCAATATTTTTCAACTCACCCAAACCTATACCGGAGAAGATGAAAGATTAAATATCGGTCCGAAAGGATTCACAGGGGAGAAATATGGTGGAAGTACATATTGGGATACTGAAGCTTATTGCCTCCCGTTTTATCTGGGAACTGCAGAGCAGCAGGTTGCGAAGAATCTGTTGATCTATCGTCATAAGCACTTGCAGCGCGCGATTGAGAATGCGGGCAAGCTGGGCTTTAAGAACGGAGCAGCATTGTACCCGATGGTGACCATGAACGGTGAGGAGTGTCATAACGAGTGGGAGATCACGTTTGAAGAAATCCATCGTAATGGTGCTATTGCATACGCGATTTACGATTACATCCGGTATACTGGTGACGAAAGCTACCTGGCAAGTCACGGCCTTGATGTACTCGTTGGAATCTCAAGGTTCTGGGCACAACGCGTAAACTTCTCGAAAGAAAAAAACAAATACGTGATGCTGGGTGTAACCGGCCCGAATGAGTACGAGAACAACGTTAACAACAACTGGTACACGAACTACATCGCCCGCTGGACATTGCGCTACACGCTCGAGTCGCTCAATAAAGTTAAATCGTCAAATGTTTCAGATTATAGCCGCATTATTGGTAATCTTAATCTGAAAGATGATGAGACTTCGTTGTGGAGTAAAATTGCCGACAACATGTACCTGCCGGAAGATAAGACCCGTGGGGTGATTCTGCAGCAGGATGGTTTCCTGGATAAGGACATCATGACGGTGTCTCAGCTTCCAAAGGAAGACCGCCCGCTGAATCAAAAGTGGTCGTGGGACCGCATACTGCGCTCGTGCTTCATTAAGCAGGCTGATGTGTTGCAGGGTTTGTATTTCTTTGAAGATGACTTTGATACGGAAACCATCAAGCGCAATTTCGATTTTTATGAGCCGATGACGGTTCATGAATCTTCCTTGTCGCCTTGCGTGCACGTGATCCTGGCTTCGAAGCTTGGGTATGAAGAGAAAGCATACGAAATGTATTTGCGTACCTCGCGTCTTGACCTGGATGATTATAACAACGATACAGAAGACGGCTGTCATATCACCAGTATGGCCGGAACGTGGCTTTCGGTGATCAAAGGTTTTGGCGGAATGCGTATCAAAAATGATACGCTTCACTTTACTCCGTTTATTCCTAAGAAGTGGAAGTCATATTCGTTCAGAATCGAGTTCCGCGGACGCGTGATAAAAGTAAAAGTCAGCAATCAGCGCATCGAAACGACTTTGGTTTCCGGTGAACCGTTTGAGATCAGAATAAACAACGAGGCGGTAGCGCTTAGTCATAATAAAACATTTGAAAAAGTTCTCGCCTGATCATGAAGAAGATTGCCATCCTTGGACCGATTCCCCGCGATCATATTGTTACGCACAATCGCGAATTAATTCAAAAGTGGGGTTGCGTTACGCATCCGACTATCGCGCTTTCGGTCCTGGCAGGAGAGAAGATTGAAATCATTCCTGTTTCACATGTGAGAAATGTGGATAAGGACAACGTTGTTGAGGTCTTCAAGGGATATCGCGGCATCAACCTGAAACATGTTACTTCACAAAATGATCAGGGCGATATTATCAGCCTTCGATTTACGGATGTTAACAACCGACTGGAGCGGCAAACTGGATACATGGATCCCATTGTGCCTCAGGACGTTAAGAAGCTTTTGATGTGTAACGTTTTTGTTTTTATTCCGATTAGCGATTACCAGATTTCGCTTGAAACGCTGAAATATCTTAAAGCGAAAAGCAAAGGCACAATCATTTTTGATGCGCATGGTTCAACAACAGCGTGCCTGATTAACGGTGAGCGGATGCGCAAGTTCTGGCTGGACCGCGATGTGTGGTTGCCCTATATCGATGTGTTGAAAATGAACCTGGAAGAGGCACATGCCTCCTGGTTTAAAAAAGAATACGAAAGTCGAGACTTCACTGAAGCACAAAGCGAGGAAGTCGATCGTGACGATCTGAGAAAGTTTGCACTGCACTGTCTCGGAAAAGGAGTTAAGTGCGTTTACATAACAGTTGACTCACGCGGCTGCCTGGTTTATTTCAAGAAGAAAGGCAAACTCGTGGAAGAGCTTGTTCCCGCTGTTAAAGTAAAGCAGGTTGTTGATACGACCGGGTGTGGAGATTCATTTGCCGGAGGTCTTGGCTTCGGACTTCTTCAAAAACCAAAAGACTATGTTGGTGCGGCACACTACGGCAACGCACTTGGTGCACTTCGTACACAGGGAAAAACATTTGATGTTTTTCGTTCGCTAAGCGATACGCAGGAGATTATGAAGCGAGGTTTCGTATAACGAGCCGCGTTACTTTTTTTGATCAACGCGCACGGTGTCTTTAAAGAATATCGCGAAGATTATCAATATCAAAAATGCAAAACCAGCGGGTACCAACCAGATTTGTGGCCAGTTGTGGCCTTCAGCGGTTTTGTAGTATTCGGTAATCTGACCGGCAACCCAGAAGCCAATAAACATCCCCGCTCCGTACGTTGCCAGTGTAATCATTCCCTGTGCAGCGGACTTTGCACCTTCACCCGCACGTTTCTCGGTATAGATTTGTCCTGTTACAAAGAAAAAGTCGTAACAGATTCCATGAAGCGCAATACCGATGTAGAGGAATGAAACGAGATCTCCGGCATCGCCAAAGCTGAAGAACAGGTAACGCGCGACCCATGCCCCCATACCGATCAACAACATCATTTTGATACCGAACCTTCTAAAGAACAAGGGTATCGCCAGCATGAATGCAGTTTCAGAAATTTGGCCGATCGTCATTTTGCTTGCCGCATTTGCAAGCCCGACCTCATTTAAAAATTTATTTGCCTCCTGGTAATAAAAGGCAAGCGGAATACAGATCAGCATCGAAGAAATGAAGAATACGAGAAAGCTTCTGTCCTTGAGAAGCTTGAGTGCATCCCATCCAACAATATCTGCAAAGGTTATCTTTTTGTCTGACGAAACCGGAGGTGTACTTGGCAGCGTGAAACTAAAAAGACCCAATATGGCCGAGGCAGCAGCAGCCATTAAAAATGTGTTTGCCAACGAGTTGCTCGATTCCCATGCGAACCACCCAATTGTTAAACCGGCTACAATCCAGCCCACGGTTCCCCACACGCGTAACAGTGAAAATTGTTTTTCAGGATCGGTAAGCTGGCGGAAGGCTACCGTGTTTACCAACGCGAGCGTTGGCATGTACAGAATCATGTAGCTAAGAATGAGCGGATAAAATCCGGAGAAGTCGGCTTGCTGTGCAACGAAATAGAGAAGTCCCGCTCCGGCAAGATGAATAACACCGAGAATTTTTTGAGCGGAGAAAAACCGGTCGGCAATCAAACCAATAATAAAAGGAGCGATGATGGCGCCTAACGACTGTGTGCCATAGGCCATTCCGTTTTGAACGTCAGAAGCTCCGATGGTTCGGCTTAAATATGTTCCCATCGTTACGAACCATGCACCCCAGATAAAGAACTGGAGGAACATCATCACACTCAAACGGACAAACAGACCGGGGTTATTCGTTGTACTCATAGCGGTTTAGTAAAAGTTTGTCAATATAACGTTTGTCAGAATTATATTCTACTGTTTACATCTTTTGGATATATTGCCGGTCACCTGAAAACCTGACAACGTCAATGCGTAAACTAAGAATGGGTATGATCGGTGGCGGCCCGGATGCTTTCATCGGGGCCGTGCACAGAATAGCAGCTAACCTCGATGGACAGATTGAATTGGTATGCGGAGCATTCAGCAGCCAGGCCGAAAAGTCGAAGGTTATGGGTAAGAGCCTGTACCTCAACCGGAACCGAAGTTACAGCAGTTATTCGGAGATGATTGAACAGGAACGCAGGCTGCCGGAAGGTGAGCGCATGGACTTCGTTTCCATTGTTACACCCAATCACATACATTTTGAACCGGCCAAACTCGCGCTCGAAAATGGATTTCATGTAATTATTGATAAGCCGCTCACGCTCACGCTTGCGGAAGCAAAGCAACTGAAGAAGGTGGTTGATAAGACCGGGCTTGTGTTAGCGGTAACGCATGCCTATACCGGTTATCCGATGGTTAAAGAAGCACGTCAACTCGTTGCTGCCGGAAAGCTTGGTAAAATCAGGAAGGTGTTTGTTGAATATCCGCAGGGATGGCTTTCACAGCCTGAAGAGAAAACCAATAACAAACAGGCTGCTTGGCGGGTCGATCCGAAACGTGCCGGTCTTGGTGGCGCAACAGGAGACATCGGAACACATGCTGCCAATCTTGCGGAATATATTACCGGCAGCAACATTACCGAGTTGTGCTCTTCATTAAACAGTGTTGTGAAAGGCCGCTTGCTGGATGACGATGCTGCGGCATTTTTGAAATTCGATAATGAGGCTACAGGAGTACTTGTGGCAACACAGGTTGCATCCGGACAGGAGAATAATCTGTCGATAAAAGTTTATGGCGACAAGGGCGGACTTGAATGGCGACAGGAAGAACCGAATACGCTGGTTGTTCGCTCGCTGGATAAGCCGAAAGAAATTTATCGCGCAGGCATGGGATACTTGAGCGAAGCGGCAAAGAAGGCTGCACGAGTTCCGTCAGGACACCCGGAAGGATACCTCGAAGCATTTGCGAATGTGTATCAGGCGTTTGCAGCTGCCGTGCGGGACTACAAACCCGGAAAGAAAATCAACGCAGCAAAATATGATTTTCCGGATGTGGAAGATGGTGTTCGCGGAATGGCGTTCGTTGAAGCGATGGTGAAGTCATCGAAGTCAAATCAAAAATGGACTAAAATCTCGATCTGATAAAGCAATGAAGACGATCAAAGGACCTGCAGTTTTCCTGGCCCAGTTCATGGGAGACAAAGCTCCATTTAATAAGCTTGAAACAATTTGCAAGTGGGCGGCTGATCTTGGGTTTAAAGGAGTTCAGATACCGACCGTTGAAACGCGATTAATTGATCTTAAACTGGCCGCGGAGAGTAAAGACTATGCGCAGGAGCTGAAAGGTAAAATCAATTCATTTGGACTGGAGATCAGCGAGTTGAGTACGCATTTACAAGGACAGCTGGTTGCCTGTCATCCGGCATACGATTCATTGTTCGATGGCTTTGCGCCGAAAAGTGTACGGGGTAATCCGAAGGCGCGTACTGCGTGGGCAATTGATCAGTTGAAGCTTGCAGCAAAGGCCAGCAGGAATCTCGGACTCAAGGCGAGCGTAACCTTTTCAGGAGCTTTGATGTGGCATTTGGTTTACCCGTGGCCGCAACGTCCTGCCGGTTTGGTGCAAGAAGGTTTCAAAGAACTTGCGAAGCGATGGGTTCCGATTTTGAATGCATACGATAAAGCGGGGGTTGATTTGTGCTATGAAATCCATGCGGGCGAGGATGTTCATGACGGGGCAACGTTCGAACGATTTTACGAAGCATGCGGAAAACATGATCGCCTGAAGATGCTGTTCGATCCGAGCCACTTTGTTCTTCAGCAGCTCGATTATCTTCAGTTGATCGACAACTATCATGAGTTCATTAAGATGTTCCATGTGAAGGATGCCGAATACAACCCAAACGGACGCAGTGGAGTGTATGGCGGTTATCAGGAATGGATCGACCGGCCCGGAAGGTTCCGCTCGTTGGGAGACGGACAGGTAAACTTCAAAGCCATATTTTCAAAGCTCGCTCAATACAATTATGACGGCTGGGCTGTGCTGGAGTGGGAGTGCTGCATCAAACATCCGGAACAAGGTGCGAAAGAAGGGGCAACGTTCATTGCCGATCACATCATCCGTGTAACCGACAAGGCTTTTGATGATTTTGCTGCCTCAGGAATTAATACCAAACGAAACCGTAAACTTTTAGGACTGTAATGCGAACACAACTGATCATTTTTATTGTCTGCCTGATGGCGTATACTTCATGCGGCAAACCCGATAATGCCCGGCTTGTTGAAGAAGGAAGGGTGCTGGTTGAATCGAACGACTGTAAAACGTGCCATCACCCAACAAACAAGAACATCGGCCCGGCTCACAAAACTGTTGCTGAAAAATATGAATACACCGATGCCAATGTGAAGATGCTGGCTGAAAAAATTATAAAAGGTGGAAGCGGCACATGGGGTGAAATGGCCATGAACCCGCATCCTGATTTGAAGCAGGAAGATGCCGAGAAAATTGCCCGATATGTTTTATCCCTCGATGGAGAGCAACCTAAATAATACCTATTCCCTTTTCATGATGAAGAAACTCATTCTTTTTTTTGCAGTTGTTGCGTTGTTGCAGGCCTGCGATTCAAACAAAGATTATAAACGTCCGCGCGATCCGTGGGTATTCCGCTCGGTGCTCGACAAGCAACCGAGAATTATCACGGCAACGTTGAACAACGAAATGTTTGTAGCATACGATGCCCGCTACTGTGGATTGTACAAAGCCTGGAAAGGCAAGGTTATTCTTGACGGGCCGGTTTACACCACTAACCATGGTCCGCAACCAACATCAGATGGATACGCATACTTCGAACAGCGCTTGCAGGAGCCCGCGTGGCGATTGGTTGCTGATGGTAAGGAGACAACTCCGAAAGCACATTTCAAAGGTCACTATTTTAAAGATGGGCAGGTTACGTTCCGGTTTCATCTTGATGATGAAGCTGGTCATCAGGCCGATGTTGAGGAAACTCCTGAGTACATCAGCAAGTCGGGCAAGAATGGTCTTCACCGTCATTTCGTGGTGAAGAATGCTTCGGCAAACACAACGATTGTGCTGAAGACTTCGCTCACCAATCTTGAAAAAGAAAATGATTACGAAACAGACGGAAAGATTACCGCAGAATCGGCCGTAACAAATACGTATCCGAATGGAAAGACTTTGTCAGTTCCTGTTACGCTTGAATTGAAAAGCGATGGCGCAACCGACCTGAAGGTTTACTACCACAAAGGATTTGAAATCCCAAAAGAGGCAGTTAAATCAGCGCAAAGCATTCTGGAAGAAGGTGCAGCATTAATTGAAAAATCGGATTGCAAAACGTGTCACAACGAGGGGAAAACAACTGTTGGCCCGGCATACATTGACGTTGCCAAGAAGTATGACTTCACCAAACAGAATGTTGCAACACTTGTCGACAAAGTGATTAAAGGCGGATCTGGCAATTGGGGCCAGACAGCCATGTCGGCACACCCTGATCTGCAGCCAGGCGATGCGGAGAAGATGGTGCAATATATCATGTCATTGGATGGCCAGAAGCTTGCTGTTGAAAACAGTACTGCTGAACTAAACCTCGATAAACCAACAATCACGTTCCCGCTCACGGATAAAAATGAATTTGAAAAACTGGAAGATAATAAAGACTATCCCGGCCTTTCGGTGATGCTCTTCAAGATTGATCCGAACATGCCGATTCATGATACTCCGGAGAAATCCAAACCAATCCTGACAGGCGTGGCACCCGCTGTGCATTTCAGAGAAGGAATATTTACACAGGCCGGTCTGACTGAAATGGTGTACCTTCAGTTTAATGGGTTCATTAACATTGAGCAGGAAGGGAACTACGTTTTCCGGTTGATCAGTGACGATGGAGGTTTCTTGTACATCGACAACAAACAAATCATTGATAACGATGGTTACCACGGTGCACGTCCGCGCGATGGTGAAGTAATCCTGAAAAAAGGTAAGCACCCTATTCGCATTAATTACTTCGAAGGCGGCGGTGGGTATACACTTTCGCTGCAATGGGCCAAGCATGGCGACAATAAATTCTCGATTATTCCGAACACCGTTTTAAGTCATACCAAAAAACAGTTTAAGAAAACTGCACCGTATGTTCCGATCTCGGAAGTTACCAAGAACGTTCCCGGAGACCGCATCAGCGAAGTAGGTGTTCATCCTGCATTTGATTTACACCAGGCGCGCCCGGAATCGTTTCAACCGAAAGTTGGGGGCATGGATTTTATGTCCGATAGTAGTCTGATCGTTTGTACATGGGATTCTGTCGGTCCGGTTTACCGGCTTGAAGGCGTAACGCGTAATAATCCCGAAAAGATTAAGGTAACCCGAATCGCAACAGGTCTGGCTGAACCGCTCGGTATCAAAGTTGTGAATGATACCATCTATGTTTTGCAGAAGCAGGAGCTTACACGTTTAATTGATACCGACAAGGATGGCATCATCGATGATTATCAAACCGTGTCCGATGGATGGGACGTTTCTGCAAACTTCCATGAATTTGCATTCGGCCTTGTTTATAAAGACGGTTACTTCTACGCCACACTTGCCACAGCAATTGAGCCTGGCGGTGCAAGCGCGATTAAGCAGATTCAGGATCGTGGAAAGGTTGTTAAAATATCGAAGCGTACCGGAAAGGCTGAGTTCATCGCCAGCGGTTTACGTACACCAAACGGTATCGGCATTGGTGTTGATGGTGAAATATTTGTAGCCGATAACCAGGGCGACTGGCTGCCAAGCAGTAAAATCCTTCATGTAAAAGAAGGTGCATGGTACGGATCACGTTCGGTTGATTTCGAAGGTACTGCCAACCGCACGGAAACACTTCCGGTGGTGTGGCTTCCGCAGGATGAAATCGGTAATTCGCCAAGTCAGCCGGCATACCTGAATGTTGGTCCTTATAAAGGCCAGCAGATTCATGGTGAAGTAACGCATGGTGGTTTGAAGCGTGTGTTCGTTGAAAAAGTAAATGGCGAGTATCAGGGAGCGGTGTTCCGCTTTACACAGGGGCTCGAAGGCGGTGTTAACCGCACGATCTGGGGACCTGATGGATCTATCTATGTTGGTATGATCGGAAACCCGGGCAACTGGAGTACACCGGGTGGTAAGTGGTACGGCATTCAACGCTTAACGTATAACGGCAAGTCGGTATTTGAAATGCTGGCCGTTCGCGCGAAATCAAATGGTGTTGAAATTGAGTTTACAGAACCAATCGGTGAACGTTATGGTAATTCAAAAGCTGATTACGATATCCAGCAGTGGTACTACAAGCCGACAAAAGATTATGGCGGACCAAAGTTAGGATTGGAGAAATTGAATGTGAAGTCGGTTAACATTTCGGCTGATCGTAAAAAGGTATTCCTGGAACTTGACGGTGTGAAGCCTAACCATGTTGTGTATGTTCACTTGGCAGGCGTGTTCCTGACGGACAAGAACAATCAAATCTGGTCGACTGAGGCTTGGTACACGATGAACAACATTCCGGCTAACGATCCGGGCTTTAAGGCTCCTGCAAAAGAAGTCGCGCTCAATACCCTTACAGACGCAGAGAAGGCAGCAGGTTGGGTATCGTTGTTCGATGGTAAGACAATCACAGGCTGGCATTCATTTAAGTCACCCGGAAAAATCGGTAAGGCATGGAAGATCAATGACGGAGCAATCCATTTGGATGCATCCAACAAAAAAGACTGGCAGACCGGTGATGGCGGAGATATTGTTTCCGACAAGGAATATGAAAACTATGAGCTGAGTCTCGAATGGAAGATTACAAACTGCGGAAACAGCGGAATTATTTTCAATTCAGTTGAAGATGATAAGCACGATTACATGTGGCAAACGGGTCCGGAGATGCAGGTGCTTGATGATACGTGTCATCCCGATGGACAATATGTTGAACACCGTGCCGGAGATTTGTATGATCTTAAATCCAGAACATTCGTGGCCGTTAATCCAGCCATGCAATGGAACTATGTTCGCATCCTGTCGAACAAAGGCAAAATGGAATTCTGGTTGAATGGATTCAAGATCGTTGAGTTTGAAGTAGGCAGCGATGACTGGAAGAAGATGATCAACGACAGTAAGTTTAAAGACATGCCTGATTTTGGCAAGACAACGAAAGGTCATATCGGTCTCCAGGATCATGGCGACAACGTTTGGTTCAGAAACATTCGCATTCGTGAAATCAAGTAATTATGAACAGAAGAACTTTTATTGAGCGTTCAGCGCTCGCGGTAGGAGGTATGAGTCTCGCTTCGTTATATTCTTGCAGTGCACCTGCAACAACGACAAAAAAGGCAATTGGTATACAGTTGTACACCTTGCGTGAAGTCTTCGAAAAAGATGTAATGGGTACGCTGAAGCTGGTGGCAGACACAGGCTTCACAGAAGTTGAAGCATACGGTTACGACAATGGAAAGATTTTCGGTGTGTCGTATTCCGATTTCGCTGCGGAAGTAAAGCGTCTCGGGATGAAGATCGTGAGCGGTCATTATGGAACGGGTCAATCGAGCCCCGACCGCGTTGGTACGCCTGTAAACCAGTGGGAGAAGAGTGTTGCTGATGCAAAGGCAGCAGGACAGGAGTATACAACGATCGCCTGGCTCGATGAAAACGAGCGCAACTCGCTTGATGCGATCAAGCGCACATGCGAGATTATGAACAAGGCAGGAGAGATATCGAAACAATACGGCCTGCGAATGGCGTATCACAATCACGCATTCGAATTCGAGAAGGTTGAAGGCGAGGTTTTATATGATGTAATGCTGAAAGAGCTCGATCCTTCATTGGTAGCCATGGAAATGGATCTCTACTGGATTGTGTTTGGCGGTCAGGATCCGTTGACATTATTTAAAAATCATCCGGGCAGATTTGAGTTATGGCATGTGAAGGACATGGACAAGGTTGATCGTGCTAAGAATTCCGATGTAGGAAGCGGTTCGATCGACTTCAAACCAATCTTTGCCGCTGCGGGGCAGTCAGGCATGAAACATTTCTTCCTTGAGCAGGAATATTTCACCGGTCCACAGGCTACCAGCATCACGAACGGATATGCTTACTTAAAAAGCATTGTATAGGTCGTGCGGATAGTTGCCATTCTTCTGCTTGTAATAACGGGTCACACGCTTTTTGCACAGCAAAGTCAGCAGGTTAACGGAAAGGTTGAAGATGTTACGACTCGCGCTGCGTTGCAAGGCGCGAGTGTGCTGCTGCTGAAAGACAGTACGTCAATCGGAGCAACAACCGATGCTGCGGGTGTGTTTGTTTTTCAAAATGTTTTTCCCGGTCGTTATACTGTTAAGGTGTCATTTACTGGCTATGAAACTGTTCAGCAGGAGCTTCTGGTAATTTCGGCTCGTAAATCGGAGATCACGATTCAGTTGCGTGAATTTCAAAATGTACTGGATGAGATTGAGGTTGTCTCAAGCAGGGCGCAATCCTACGATCCCGGCGAACATGCGATTACCAACGAAAAAGCACTTCGCTTGCCGGCTAACTTTTTTGACCCGGTCCGGGTGATCACTTCGTACCCCGGAGTGATTACGGCTAACGATCAGAACAACACGATTGTAATCCGCGGAAATTCTCCGGCGGGTTTACTGTGGAAGATTAACGGACTGGATGTGGTGAACCCCAACCATCTGGCGAATGCCGGAACATTTTCGGATAAGCCGGCAGGGTATGGCGGTGGCGTAAATATCATCAGTTCGCAGCTGATGCAACAAACTGATTTTTATACCGGCTCATTGCCTTCGCGCTACGGCAACGCGTTGTCGGGCGTGATTGATATGAAGCTTCGCAATGGCGATACGACAGACTATCATTACACTGCTCAGGCAAGTTTAATTGGTCTGGACGTTGCCGCTGAAGGCCCGCTCGGAAAAAATAAACGGACATCGTTTTTGGCGAATTACCGGTACTCAACCGTTGGCCTGTTATCGCAGTTGGGTGCTAAGTTTGGTGATGAAGATATCCGTTTTCAGGACTTGACGTTTTCACTGAATTCGTCATTCTCGAAGGGGCGGTCGCTATCCTGGTTTGGTTTTGCAGGTGCAAGCAAGAATTCGTTTGAACATAAGGACGAGGACGAATGGGAAGTTGAAAAGGATCAATACGATATCGAATATCGATCAAAAAACTTTGGAACCGGACTGGTGTTTAACCAGTCGTTGTGGGCTGCTAACGTATCTGCCGGTGTTTCCGTTTCAGGAAGTCAGCAAAGCCGTGACCAGCTTGCTCCGGAGATTGCAGCAGGTCGAACTGATGTTGTGTATGAAGACCGGTTTGATTTCGATAAACTGCTCGTGTCAGCGTACGGCAGAATGAATGCAAAACTAAATAACTATCTGATTGAGACGGGCGTCCAGGTAAATTATGTTTCCGATGCTATGAGCAGTGGCAACCAAACCGGGAATGCTGCGCATGTTATTGATTACGGCTCGGTTGAAGGCGCTTTGATCCAGCCTTACGCTCAGTGGAAGGTTTTAATCGATAACCGGTGGAACGCGTTTACCGGTGTGCGGTATGTTTACTTTACATACAATCAAACCGGAGCAGTTGAACCGCGGGTAGGGGTGGAGTTCTCGCCATCTTCCAATAGCTCGTTTAAATTAACCTATAACCTGGTAAGCCAGGTGCAATCGACAACAACGTACATTGCCGATAACAAAAATCTCGAGCTTACCAAAGCGCATCATCTTGATCTTGCATACTCCTTCCTTTCAGATAATGGATTTCGATTCTCTTCGAATGCATACTATCAGAAGTTGTTCGATGTTCCGGTAACAGATGTTAAATCATCATATTCATTATTGAATTCAATCGAAGTATATCCATCAGCTGCCTTGGTTTCAAAGGGTGTTGGAAGCAATTATGGCTTGGAAGTATGGACAGAAAAATCGTTTGTTGACAAGAGTTATTTCATTGTAGGCGCATCGTACTATAAGTCGCTGTACGAAGGGTCAGACAATATTGAGCGAAGTACGCGGTTTAATGGAAGTTATACGGTTAACGGTACCTACGGTCGTGAGTGGACGAAAATGAAAAAGGAATCGCAACGATCTTTTGGTGTGAGCGGACGCATTCTTCTTCTGGGGGGATTGCGTGAAATGCGGATCGTTCAGGATCAGGATTCACCGGGAACTGTATATAGTCCCACCTCAGCCGTTTTTGAAAACAAGCTTAAGGACTACGTTCGTTTCGATTTGAGGCTTAACTGGCGAAAGAATAAAAAGCACTATACCCGCACGATTGCAATCGATATCCAGAATCTGCTAAACACGCAAAACGAAGCCTATCATTACTACGATCATGTGAAACGTGCGATTAACACACAGTACCAGTTGGGCTTGATTCCGGTGTTAGTGTATCGTATTGATTTTTAGCGACTGATCAATAGCTTTTTGGTCGTTTTATGTTTCCCAGAGTCGATTACGATCAGATATATACCTGCCGGCAGCTGACGAATATCCATCTCGTTTGCTTTATCCGACCTACCGGAAGGGTGAGCGACCAGTCCCTGGGCATTTAGAAGATGAATTTGATCTCCCGATTGAATCCCGGAAAAATAAACCTTATCCGAAGCAGGATTAGGATAGAAACGAATTCGGTCATGCGATAACTCTTCAAAACCCGTCACTAAGCCATTGTATTCGTAAGCACCCATGTCAATGGTTACATCAATAATTCTGGGATTTGCAAGAATGTCAGTTGAAGTTGTGCCAGTGTTGTTGCCTGAGTTTATACAAGGAGAGAGTGGCTGTAAGCGCAGGCCGTCATCGGCCGTCAGCCAGGCACCGTCAACTCCAGCCGCCGCAGATGCGTTTATGAAAAGTGGGTTGCTATTGATATTGCCCGTACCGCCTGTAATAACATTCGGGCTACTCTGACCGGTTAAGTCGATTGCAGAAAATGTGATGTTAAAAGTAGCTCCACCCAGTAGTAGAAACTGCGGACCTGTTCCGGTTACCGAATTATTCAGAAAGATGCAATTTGTAAACGAAGGGTTACTGTTCCCGGAACTTCCGGTGGATGAATTTAATCGGTCCGACACGATGGCTCCGCCATCGGCAGCATGATTGTTAACAAAGACAGAATTGATAATGGTAGGATTTGCGTTTCCTGTATTTCCACCCCAGCAATACATGGCGCCTGCGCGTTCAGCGGCTGTGTTCTCATAAAAAATCGTGTTCGTTATACTTGGACTTGCATTCCCGGCGAGTCCGAAGTTATCGATGCCACCGCCACCCGTTGTTGCTGTGTTAAATGCGATCACGCAATTACTAATAACCGGATTGGCATTGCCGCCCAGGTAGCCGCTATTGAAAATTCCTGCTCCAAAAACGGCCCGATTGTTAACGATTACACAGTTGCGAATGGTCGGACTGCATATTCCACCATTACCGGCATTGTAAATGCCACCACCAAGCCCCTCTGTTTCAGTCGCCACACGGTTATCATTCGCGCCTGTGATAATAAAACCGTCAACGATAGCGGAGTTGTTCAATGAGGTATTGTGAATGGTATGGTAACTGTTGTCGGAGTTGCCGGCTGCACCAATCTCTCCGGTAAGTACGCTGGTTAACCCGTTCGATAAGTTGCGCTGTAGTACCGAAGTTTCCGTGCCGACAAAGCTTCCGTAAATCGTAATTCCGTTACGCATGTGAAATGAAATTATCCGGTCGGTACCCGTGGTAGTGCGATACGTACCCGAAGCAACCCACACTTCCGATGAAGCTTCATCGATGGCCTGCTGCAGCATGTCGCCTGAATATGCATTCGACCAGCTTGAACCGTTCATCGTGCCGTTACCGGTTTGTGTAACGTAGATTGCCTGACACAAAAGAGACCGGGAAACCACAACCAAGCTGCAAAGGATGTAAAGTCTGACCATATGTGGGGGTAGGTTAGGTTGTCGGTTGATACATGTTGCTTCCGATGAGTAACCGTCACGGAATCACTTGCATTTTCAAAATCGGTTTATAAAGAATACTTTTAACAGTCAAATCTGGTCTGTAATTTTCACGAAAACTCAGGCGCTAAGAAAAATCACTATGAAATTCCTGTTTGCCTTCTTCGCTCTTATGTTTCTGGCATTTGCCGCATTACAGGTAAACGATCCGGATCCGATTTTGTGGATACTTATTTATGGCGTGATGGCTGTCGTTTCGGTAATGGCGATGTTTAACTATTACAACCGATGGTTATTGGTCGGACTTGCCGTGCTTTACCTGATTTACATGATTATCCTGTTTCCGGGATTGTCGGAGTGGCTGCGGCAGGACGACAAGAGCGTACTGTTTGATGACGTAATGAAAATGGAGTTCCCGTACATCGAAGAGTCGCGTGAATTTCTGGGACTTCTGATCAACCAACTGGTGTTAGCAGTGTGCATTTTTAGAGCATTTCGACAGAAAGCTGCCTAGTGCAACCGTTTGCGTAAATTTTATCCTTCGGTTTTACCGACCCTTGTCTGCCATTGGTATATCTTTAACGATGGTCAGAATTGCCCCCGTTTTGCTGTGTATTCTCCTGTGTGGATGTGCCCGGCAAGTTGAAAAAATCCCGCCCGTGCCTGCTATGGAAAATAAGCCGACTAAAATGGTTGTATACCAGATGATGACCCGGCTGTTCGGGAATAAAACTGCTGTTAATAAGCCTTACGGAACCCTTGCTGAAAATGGTGTTGGGAAATTCAACGACATTAACGGAGTTGCTTTGGGGTCAATTAAGGACCTCGGTGTAACGCATGTTTGGTTCACAGGCATAATTGAACACGCAGTATTAACGGATTATTCCCGGTATGGAATCGCGCTTGATGATGCAGATGTCGTGAAAGGAAGGGCGGGCTCGCCTTATGCGATTAAAGATTACTACGATGTTAATCCTGATCTGGCCGTTAATGTGCCTGATCGTATGAAAGAGTTCGAGCAACTGGTGGAACGGACGCATGCTAATGGATTGAAAGTGTTGATCGATTTTGTTCCGAACCACGTAGCGCGCGCCTATAAATCTGACACGAAACCAGCGGGTGTAAAAGACCTCGGAGAAACCGATGATAAGACGGTGAAATTTTCCGCTAACAACAATTTCTATTACCTGCCGGGAGAGTCGTTTGTTGTGCCAAAGGATTTTAAATCTATTCCGCCCGATACACTTTACCCTGCTGCTGATGGAAAGTTCAATGAAACTCCGGCAAAGGTTACCGGCAACAATCAGTTTACGGCAAGTCCGGGAGTGAATGAATGGTTTGAAACCGTTAAGCTCAATTACGGGGTTGATATTCAGGATAATAACAAGCCTTACTTCGAGCCGATTCCCGATACGTGGATCAAGATGAAAGACATTCTCGTCTTCTGGGCAAACAAACATGTGGATGGCTTTCGGTGCGATATGGCCGAAATGGTGCCGGTTGAATTCTGGAACTGGGCAATTCCGCAAGTGAAGGCGGTTAATCCGGAAATAATATTTGTGGCAGAAATTTACAACCCTGCCCAGTATCACAATTACATCAAGACAGGTAAGTTCGACTACCTGTACGACAAGGTTCAGCTCTACGATACGCTCCGCGGATTAATTAACAATAAGCGAAGTGCGAAAGACATTGACGTAATTCAAAAAAGCCTGGAAGGCATCAATGGAAACATGCTGCATTTTCTTGAGAACCATGACGAGCAGCGGATAGCCTCACCTGATTTTGCCGGCAGTGGCTGGAAAATTGTTCCAGCCATGGTTGTGAGCGCTACCATCGACCAGGGACCGGTAATGATTTATTTCGGTCAGGAAGTAGGCGAGCCGGGTGCCGGTGCTGAAGGTTTTGGCGGTAAAGATGGTCGCACAACCATTTTTGATTATTGGGGCGTACCGGAACATCAAAAGTGGATGAACGGAGGAGCGTTCGATGGCGGGCTGCTGAGCGAACCGCAAAAGAGTTTACGTCAGTTCTACGGAACGCTGCTTAATCTCGCGCAAACAAATCCTGCGATTGTCTCTGGCGCTTATGCTGATCTTACCGTGTCTGATGATATTCACGCGTTCGTCAGAAACTCAGGGTCAGAAAAACTATTGATCGTTTCAAACTTCGGGGCAAAAGTAAAGCCCGTTAGTGTTACGATACCAGCTGAGCTTGCCACATCCCTTTCGCTGAAAGCCGATAAAACCTATCAGCTTCGCGACCTATTGTGGAAAAACTCCGATCAGAAATTAACAGCCCGTACACTTTCGATGAACCTGCCGGCTTATAGTGCTTATATCTTTAAGATCGAAGAATGAAAAGATACGCTATGCTATCGGCTCTCGCTTTGATCTGCTTTTCATGTGGACAAAAGCCTGCTGTTAACAATGCGTGGCCGCAAGGGGTGAAGTATGAAATCTTTGTGCTTGCATTTGCCGATGGTAACGGTGATGGCAAAGGCGATCTGAAAGGATTAACCAGTAAGCTCGACTATGTTGAGTCGTTGGATGTTAATGGCATCTGGCTTATGCCGATTATGCCTTCGCCATCGTACCATAAATACGATGTGTCTGATTACAAGAGCATCCACCCCGATTACGGCACGCTAGGTGATTTTAAAGCATTTACTGCAGAAGCGCATAAACGTGGCATCCGGGTGATCATCGACCTGGTGTTGAATCACACGGCCACTAATCATCCCTGGTTTATAAGCGCTTCAAGTGATAAGAACTCTCCCTACCGCGATTACTTTATTTGGGCAAAGAAAGATTCTATCCGTGATCAGATCTCAAAAAAGAAAGTCACAGTTGATTCGGACAACATCCGTCAATGGCATGAAGTGAATAATGATTCTACAGCAGAACATTATTACGGATTTTTCTCCAGTCACATGCCTGACCTCAATTTCGACAATCAAAAAGTACGCGATGAAATGGTTGACGTTGCGCGATTCTGGATTCAGGAGATGAACGTTGACGGATTTCGCTTTGATGCTGCACGACATTTATATCCGAGCGACCGCGCATACGACTGCCATCAATTCTGGATTTGGTACCGCGAGCAGCTCGTCAAGATCAAGCCTGACATTTACATGGTAGGAGAGGTTTACTCGACCGACCGGAACGAGGTTTCTCCGTTTGCGAAAGGCTTGCCCGCACTCTTCAATTTTGATCTTGGAAGCCGGGTGATCATAACGCTTAATTCAGGAGTTGATTCACTGCAACTGATTGCAAACTATGCTGAACAAATCGACTTCTTTAAATCTTCAAACCCTGAGTTTCTGGATGCACCGATTCTGACGAATCACGATCAAAGTCGAATTATGAGTCAGTTAGGTAACGATCCGGGTAAGGCGAGGGTGGCGGCTTCGATTTTGCTCACGTTGCCCGGCACACCTTACGTCTACTATGGCGAAGAGTTAGGCATGCGCGGCACTAAGCCCGATGAATTTATCCGGGAGCCGTTCCTGTGGGGCGATGAAAAAATTACTACGCGATGGATGACGCCAAGATTCAACGTTTTGGATTCTGTGGCTGATGCAAAAGCACAGGGTGACGACAAACAATCATTGCTCAACCATTACAAGCGACTGATTTCCTACCGCAATTCGAGCAAGCCGCTTACGTTCGGATCGATTGAACCAATAGCCGATTTACCTCCGAACGTTATCGGATTGAAACGTTCGTTTGACAACGAAACGTTCATTGTTTTCCACAACATCACTTCGGGTACAGTTAAGCTGACGTTGCCGACTGATTTGAATGCGTTTCGGGCCATTGGGTTCGCGACAGAAAATCGTGTTTCATTAAAAGAAAATGAGCTCACGCTGCCAGCGTATGCTTCTGTTATTCTCACACCATAGTTTTTTATCGTTCATGAAGATTAATCTTAAAGGCCAGTCACGCGTAATCATTGAAAATGTTCAACCCCAGGTAGACGGAGGGCGATATCCTGCGAAGAGAACCGTAGGCGAGCGGGTAGATGTTACTGCGGATATTTTTGGCGATGGCCACGATCATATTCGCGCAGAAGTATTGTACAAAAAGAAGGGTGCGTCCGAGTGGCATGCCATAGAGATGGAGCACCTCGGCAACGATAGCTGGAAAGCATTCTTTTACGTAACTGAGAAGGTTCCGTATACATTTACCATTCAGGCCTGGGTTGATCACCTTGATACGTGGTACGATGGATTCAAAAAGAAAGCGAATGCAGGTGTTGATGTAACCGTTGAATTGACGGAAGGCGAACTGTTACTTAAGAAAATTACCGAAGAAGAAGGTCATGATATAACCAAAGCAGGTGTTAAGCTCAGCAACAAGTACGATTATGCGGAGCGTGTTAAGTGGGTGTTGACTTCTGCATTTGAAAAATTGGTTCATCGCCATCCGTTACGTGAATTCGAAACACGCTACCATAAGGAACTTGAGATAATTGTTGAGTTTCCCAAAGCAGCGTTCAGCAGCTGGTATGAATTGTTTCCGCGCTCGGCATCGCTGGAAGGCAAACACGGAACGTTTAAAGATGTAATCCGCCTGTTGCCACGAATCTCTTCAATGGGATTTGATGTGCTGTACATGCCACCCATTCACCCGATCGGAAAACTTCACCGGAAGGGTAAGAACAATAACGTTCGTGCGCAGCAAGGTGAGCCCGGTTCGCCCTGGGCGATTGGAAGCGATGAGGGTGGCCATAAAGCCATTCACCCTGAGTTGGGAACGCTCGAAGATTATAAAAAACTGATTGCGGAAGCACGCAAGTTAAACATCGACATCGCGCTTGATCTCGCCTATCAGTGTGCACCTGATCATCCGTATGTGAAAGAACACCCGGAATGGTTCAAGCAGCGCCCAGACGGATCGATTCAATACGCAGAGAATCCGCCAAAAAAATATCAGGATATCTATCCATTCAATTTTGAAACGAATAACTGGCAGGAACTGTGGAATGAATTGCTCTCGGTGATTTTGTACTGGGTTGAGCAGGGCGTTACCATCTTCCGTGTTGATAATCCCCATACCAAGCCGATTCCATTCTGGGAGTGGGCAATCGCGGAAACGCATAAGCTTCATCCGGATATCATTTTCCTTTCAGAAGCGTTTACCCGGCCAAAGATCATGGCATCTCTCGGTAAATCGGGCTTTACCCAGTCGTATACGTATTTCACATGGCGTGTGAGTAAAGAGGAACTAACAACGTATGTGAATGAGCTTGTGCACGGACCTTCCCGAAATTATTTCCGTCCGAATTTTTGGCCGAATACGCCCGACATTCTTCCATATCACCTCCAGTATCAGAATGAGAATATTTTCATTCTTCGCCTGGCGCTTGCCGCCACATTGTCTTCCAACTACGGTGTGTATGGCCCGGCGTATGAATTTTACGACAATGTTCCAGTACCGAACAAGGAAGAATATCACGATTCCGAAAAATACGAGATCAAAAAGCACGACTGGAAGCGTACAAATCGCATGACGGATATCATGACGATCATCAATAGAGCGCGTAAAGAGCATCCGGCATTGCAATCAACCTGGAACATCCATTTCTGCGAAATAAGCGATCCAAATCTTATTGCTTACGTCAAGCTAACAGATGATCATTCCGATATTATTCTAACCGTTGTTAATCTTGATCCGCATAACAAGCATGCGGGTTATTTACGTCTTCCCAAGACGTTGTTAAAACTTGGTGACAAGATCAATGCAAAACTTCACGACATCATGACCGATGAGCACTACACCTGGGCGCAGGAGTGGAATTACGTGGAGCTTAATCCATACAAACTTCCGTTTCATTTGTTTACCGTTGCCATCCACGAATCAAACATGTAAGCATGAGCAAGCAAACCAAACATACCGACCCGCTGTGGTATAAAGATGCCGTTATTTACGAATTGTCGGTGCGTGCATTTTACGACAGTAATGGCGATGGTACGGGTGATTTTCAGGGATTGATTCAAAAGCTTGATTACCTGGAAGATCTGGGTATCAACACCATCTGGCTTTTGCCATTCTATCCGTCACCGTTAAAAGATGATGGCTACGATGTTACCGATCACTGCGATGTTCATCCGGATTTCGGCACGCTGGCAGATTTCAAAGCGTTTATTAAAGATGCACACAGCCGTGGCATTAAAGTGATTACCGAGCTTTTACTTAATCACACATCCGATCAGCATGCCTGGTTTCAGCGTGCCCGCAAAGCTAAACCCGGGTCGCGCTTTCGGGAATTTTATGTTTGGAACGATACGCCAGATAAATACAAAGATGCACGCGTAATCATTCAAAGCGAAGAATCCAGTAACTGGAGTTGGGACACCGAGGCGAAATCATATTACTGGCACCGGTTTTACCGTCACGAGCCTGAATTGAACTATGAGAACCCGGAAGTACAGATGGAAGTGATCAAAATCATCGACTTCTGGTGTAAACTGGGGGTGGATGGATTCAGATTGTCATCTGTTCCCTTCCTGTTTGAAGAAGAAGGTACAAACTGCGAGAACTTGCCGCAGACGCATGCCTTCCTGCGAAAGATCAGAACACACGTAGATCGTCATTATAAGAACGTTGTGTTGTTGGCGGAAGCGAACCTTTGGCCGGAAGATGCTGCTGCGTATTTCGGAGATGGCAAGGAATGTCACATGAACTTCAACTACCCGCTCATGCCACGGCTATTCCTTGGCTTGCGTACGGAAGACAGTTATCCGATCATTGATATCATTGAACAAACACCCGAGACACCGGAAGGTAATCAATGGGCGCTGTTCCTTCGTAATCACGATGAACTTGGACTTGAGATGGTTACCGAAGAAGAGAAAGATTATCTCTTCAAGGCTTATGCCGATGATGCGATGACCAAGTTTAATACCGGTATCCGCAAACGACTTGCCCCGATGCTCGGTAACGACCGAAGGAAAATTGAATTGTTGTATACATTGCTGTTCTCGCTTCCGGGCACGCCTGTTATTTATTATGGCGATGAGATCGGAATGGGCGACAACATTTACCTGGGCGATCGTCACGGAGTTCGTACTCCCATGCAATGGAACATGAACCTCAACGCTGGGTTCTCCACGGCTAATCCGCAGAAGCTTTACCTGCCCGTAATTACCGACCCGGTTTATCGGTTTGAATCTGTTAACGTAGCCACGCAGGACGAAAGTCCATCTTCACTCATGTACTGGATGCGAAACGTAATAGCAATGCGCAAGCGGTTACAGGTATTCGGAAGGGGAGAGATGAAGTTTATCGATACCGACAATAACAAAGTGCTTTGCTTTTTGCGGTCGGACGAGAAGCAGCGCATCATCGTTGTTGCAAACCTGTCGCAATTTTCACAGGCAACGACACTCAATCTTTCCGAATTTAAAAACTGTGAGGTAACTGAAGTATTCAGTCAGAACCGGTTCATCAATGTTGGTGAGGGCCAGTATTCGATTACCGTTGGGCCTTATGGCTATTTCTGGTTCCAGATCGACAAAGCCGAACAGAAAGACAAAAAGGATAGTACCACCGAGCTTCCGGTTTTAAAGACGGATGTTTCGTGGGAGAAGTTGTTCAATAATTACAACGAGCAGCGCACGTTCGAACGGAAGATTCTTCCGGTGTTCATGAAGAAGTGCCGGTGGTTTGGCGGTAAGGCCAAAGTGATCAATAAGATTGCGCTGCATAAAGTTATTCCGCTTAAAATTGATGGCGGTACACATTACCTGTCGTTAATCGAAGTTCACTACGTTCAACGATTGCCGGAGTTGTACTTCCTTCCGATGACGTTTATCTTGTCGGATTACATTCTTGATCGCGCGGAGTACACCGCACAGAGCGTGATTTGCCGCGCAGAGATTCAGGGCAAGAGCGGGTTTATTTTCGACAGCAGCTATGACCGAATTTTCCGTGACTTTCTGCTGCAAAGCATGGATAAAAAGGTCGAGCTCGAAGATGATGATGGCGGGGTGCTGCAGTTTAACTCGAGTGTGTTCAACAAGATCAGGATTCCGAACAATAAGGTTGAGTCGAAGATTCTGAAGGCGGAACAAAGCAATACTTCAATTATTTATAACGACCTGTATTTCTTTAAGTTTTACCGGAAGATTGAGAAGGAAATCAATCCGGATCTTGAACTTGTTAGATTCCTTTCGGAGCACACAAACTTTACCAATTCCCCACGGTATGCGGGAAGTGTGGAGTACAAAGACAACGAAGGACAGACCATTGTTTTTGGATTGCTCCAGGAAAAAGTCGAGAACCAGGGCGACTCATGGGTGATGTCGACTGATTCAGTCGGCCGGTTCTTTGAGCGCGTTATCCTGAAGGCAAAAAAGGAAAAGCTTCCTAAGCTGGTTAATACACCATCGATTCATTTCGAAGAGGCCCCTGAAATTATCCAGGAGTTTATCGGTCGTGGATTTTACGAGCGCGTGGTTCGACTCGGTCAGCGTACGGCTGAAATGCATTTAGCGCTGGCATCCGATTCTTCGTCACCGGCATTTGCACCTGAACCGTTTACACCTAACTATCAGCGTTCATTGTACTCTTCTTTCCGAAAGCTCGTACGCGACAGGTTTAATTTGTTGAAAAGTTCGCTTCCAAAACTTGATGAGTCAAGCAAGGTGCTGGCAAAACGCGTTCTGGAGATGGAGCCTCAGGTGCTGGAATGCTTCAGCGAAATCTACCAGATAAAAATCAATGCAGTAAAAACCCGTATCCATGGCGACTATCACCTTGGTCAGGTCTTGTTCACAGGAAAGGATTTCGTGATTATCGATTTTGAAGGGGAGCCGGGATTCTCATTCAATGAAAGGCGATTGAAAAAGAGCCAGTTCAAGGATGTTGCCGGTATGATGCGTTCGTTCCATTATGCAGCGTTCGGTAAAATTCTGCTTAATGAAAACTATCGCGACCGCGACATGGAATTCCTTGAAGCATGGGCGGAACAATGGCAGCATTACGTGAGCCGTTTCTACCTGGGCGCATACATGGAGCGATTGGGTATGGGGCGAAACCTGCCCGCGGAAGATGATTTGCTCATCCGCATTTTCCTGATTGAGAAATCGATCTACGAATTGGGATATGAACTCAACGGTCGCCCGGATTGGGCCGTGATTCCGTTACGGGGCATCCTGTATCATATGGGTCGCTATTTGCAGGAGAAGGAGCAAAGCGATAAGAAAAAGAAGAAATCATAATGCCTAACCGATAAAACTATGGCGAAGAAGACATCAGCAAAAAGTAATTCTGACGAAAGTCAAAGCCTGCTCACCGACTATGACATTCATTTGTTCAGAAGCGGTAAGCATTTCAAGCTCTATGAAAAGCTTGGTGCACACCTCACATCCTTCGGCAACAAAAAGGGTGTTTACTTCGCAGTATGGGCACCCAATGCAAAGTCTGTTTCAGTTATTGGGAACTTTAACGGTTGGAACGACACGCAAACGCGGATGCATCCACGCTGGGATGAGTCTGGTATCTGGGAAATATTCGTTCCGGGCCTGCAAAAAGGTGAAGTCTACAAGTATGCCATTCATTCGAATACCGGCGAGTATTTAGAAAAGGCCGATCCGTTTGCCGCATTCGCGGAAGTTGCACCCAAGACAGCTTCCGTTGTATGGAATGCAGAGTACAAATGGAAGGATAAGAAATGGCTTGACAACCGGAAGCTGATGGCCGACATGCCCAAACCGTACTCGGTGTACGAGGTTCATATCGGGTCGTGGCGTAGAAAAATTGAAGACGGAAACCGGTCACTCTCGTACCTTGAACTGGCGGAAGAACTGGTGAGCTATCTGAAGGAGATGAATTACACACACGTGGAGTTTCTTCCCGTGATGGAGCATCCGTTTTTTGGATCATGGGGATATCAGATCACTGGGTATTTCGCGCCTACCAGTCGCTTCGGGACGCCCGAAGAATTTATGACGCTGGTCGATACACTCCACCAAAATAATATCGGTGTAATCCTCGACTGGGTGCCATCGCACTATCCGGGCGATGAACATGGTATCTATAAGTTTGACGGAACCTATCTGTACGAACATGCCGATCCCCGCAAGGGCTTTCATCCCGACTGGAAAAGTTACATCTTCAACTACGGCCGTAATGAAGTACGCTCATTTCTGATCAGCAATGCACTGTTTTGGTTAGAACGCTATCACATTGATGGATTGCGCGTTGATGCAGTAGCCAGTATGCTGTACCTCGATTATTCAAGAAAGGCAGGCGAGTGGATTCCGAACCAGTTTGGTGGAAATGAAAACCTGGAAGCAATCAGTTTCCTGAAAGAATTCAACGAAACAGTTTACGCGAATTTTCCGGATGCCGTAACGATCGCGGAAGAATCAACGGCATGGCCGGGTGTTTCGAAGCCAACGTATTTAGGAGGTCTCGGCTTTGGCCAGAAATGGATGATGGGTTGGATGCACGATACATTGCATTACTTTAAGAAGGAACCTGTTCACCGGAAGTATCACCAGAATGAGATCACATTCAGTGTGATGTATGCCTTCACCGAAAACTTTATGCTTCCGCTGTCGCACGATGAAGTAGTACACGGAAAGGGATCATTGCTCGGCCGCATGCCGGGTGACGAATGGCAGCGGTTTGCCAACCTGAGATTACTGTTTGGCTATATGTATACCCATCCCGGAACGAAATTAATGTTCATGGGAGGTGAGATCGGGCAGTCGGGTGAATGGAGTCATGATAAAAGTCTTGACTGGCATTTGCTTCAATACGCTCCGCATGCCGGAATTAAAACGTTTATTCAGGAGCTTAATGTTCACTATAAATCCGAACCTGCACTTTATCATTATTCGTTCGATCAGCGTGGATTCCAGTGGATTGATTATTCCGACAGCGGCAATAGTGTGATCGCGTACCAGCGTAAATCCGACAAGAAGGAAGACTTATTGATTGTAGTCTGCAACTTTACTCCGGAAGCACGTCAGCATTACCGCATCGGGGTTCCGGTGCGCGGAAAGTGGCGCGAAGTTTTTAACACCGATAACCTCAAATACGGTGGAAGCGGAGTTCTTAACATTGGCGATTTGGTAACATCACCGATTAAGTATCATCAGCAGGACTATTCTGTATCAATAACCTTACCACCGTTAGGGATGACAGTTCTTAAATTGTATAAAGAAGACAATGAATTTGAATTAGAGGCTGGTTCTTAATACATTTATCTTTTACGAGTTTTGGAAAAGTACATCTGCATACACGGGCATTTCTATCAACCGCCCCGTGAGAACGCCTGGCTTGAGGCAATTGAAGTTCAGGATTCAGCCCATCCTTATCACGATTGGAATGAGCGCATTTCTGCAGAATGTTACGCTCCGAATTCTGCCTCACGGATCCTGGAACATGGTGTCATTAAAGACATCATCAACAACTACTCGCGCATCAGTTTCAACTTTGGGCCGACATTATTATCGTGGATGGAAAGCTACGATCAGGAAACCTACGAGGCGATTTTGGAGGCTGATCGTCAGAGTGTTACTCTTTTTTCGGGTCATGGTTCAGCCATGGCGCAGGTATACAATCACATCATCATGCCGCTGGCGAACCGCCACGACAAAATTACGCAGATCGTTTGGGGCATCCGGGATTTTGAATACCGTTTCAAGCGCAAACCGGAAGGCATGTGGCTTGCTGAAAGTGCGGTGGATACCGAGTCGCTCGAATTACTGGCTGAGCATGAGATCAAGTTTACCGTGCTTGCTCCGCGGCAAGCGAAAGCGTTCAGAAGGGTTGATGATGAACACTGGCATGAGCTTCGCGACAGCGGTGTAGATACACGCAGGCCTTATGTTTGCAAACTGCCCTCCGGCAAATCAATTGTTCTATTCTTTTACAATGGCGATATCGCGCAAGGCGTTGCATTTAACGGTTTGTTAAATGATGGTCAGAAATTTGCGCATGCATTGCTTAATTCGTTCGATTCGCATTCGCAGGAAACACAACTTGTTCACATTGCAACGGACGGTGAAACTTATGGTCATCATCATAAGCATGGTGATATGGCGCTGGCGTTTTGCCTGGATTACATTGACCAGCAGCAACATGCCAACATAACCAACTATGCTGAATTCATTTCGAAAGTAAAAGTTGAATACGAGATTCAGATCCATGAAAACAGTTCATGGAGTTGTGTGCATGGTGTGGAGCGCTGGCGTAACGACTGCGGCTGTAACAGTGGGGGGCGGGAAGGCTGGAACCAGAAGTGGCGTAAACCACTCCGGGATTCACTCGACTGGCTTCGTGATCAATTAAATGAAGTATATGAGCGCGAAGCATCGCAGATTTTACGTGATCCGTGGGCTGCTCGTAATGAGTATATCAACGTAATTTTGAGACGTGACGATGATACGGTTCGCAGGTTTCTGCGGGATCATTGTTCAAAGGATGTTGAGCAGAACCGTGTTCTCCGGTTAATGGAGATGCAGCGAAATGCATTGTTGATGTATACCAGCTGTGGTTGGTTCTTCGATGAAATTTCCGGAATTGAAACAACGCAAATCATGCAATATGCATGTCGCGCGATCCAGTTGATCAGCCAGTCGGGTGGTGCAGACCTGGAAGATGAATTCGTAAAACGACTTGAGGCAGCTCCAAGCAATATTCCTGCACTGGAGAACGGAGCGAATATTTACCAGAAGTATGTTGTTCCCTCGAAGACGAACCTGGCGCGCGTAGGAATGCACTATGCGGTAGCATCATTGTTTGAAGAGGATCCTGAAAACTCTCCGTTATTTAACTATTCCGCTACCAATGAATTCTTTGTTCGCAGGGAAGCGGGCGAGCAGAAACTGGCGTTGGGAATAACAAAGGTAAAGTCTAATGTAACGCGCTCGGAAAAACGCTTTACGTTTGCCGTGATGCACATGGGTAAGCATAACATTATGGGTAACATCTCGCTTGATATGGAACCGGATAAGTTTGCTAGCATGCAGATGCGTATTCTAACTGCGTTTGAAGAGGGAAGGCTGGGAGATGTGATCGGACTAATGCAAACCTATTTCGGTCCGGTGAATTACACGCTATGGCAGTTGTTTAAGGATGAAAAGCGCAAAGTTCTTGATATGATCACGCAGCAGAGCATGCGCGAACTGGAAGAATCGTTGCGCAGGGTTTATAACCACGACTATCCGTTGGTTAACGCGTTGGCCAACAACGATATCCCGACACCAAAAGCATACATCACCTCGTTTGAATACATCCTGAATGCCGATCTTCAAAACTGTTTCAGCGGAGAGAAGATCAACATCAAGGAAATGGAACGCGTCATGCACGAGCTTCTGAAGTGGGACCTGAAAATTGAAGACCCCGGCAAGATTTCGCGTATGGCAGGAGAGAGCATCTTCAAGGAACTTAAGCGCATCAGCGCAGAGCGGAGCAATACAAAGCGTATCGAACGTCTCAACCGGGTCTTTCCGTTGTTAAAGGAATTCAGACTTGAACCGATTCTGTATAAAAGTCAGAACTTATACTTCGAAATCTCCCGCGAAGAAGATATCGAAGCACTCAGCAGCAAAAAAGACTGGATCAAGCAATTCAGACTGTTGGGTGAGAACCTGGGAGTTAAAGTAAATTAACTCAGGCAAGCACCTTTCCTTTTTCCTCAAGGTAATTCCAAACCAGACTGCTGGCGCCTAAAATCGGGGCCGCCTGATTTTGTAAACCGGATGGAAGCACCTTCACTTTTCCACGAAACACCGGCATCAGGTTAGCTTCCATGTGTTTGATGGTTGGCTTGAAGATCAAATCCCCTGCAAGCGATAAGCCGCCAAACAAAAAGATGGTTTCCGGATCGGTATGGACAACGGTTTCGGCAAGCTTGGTTCCAAGAATGCGGCCTGTGTATTCAAAAGCTTCCTGCGCGACAATGTCACCGCGCCTTGCAGCATCAGTAATCATCTTCGTATTCAGGTTATCAAAGCTGATGCCCCTTAATTCGCTCGGCTCCAGATGATCGGCCAAGAGTTTATAAACACTGCGCTTGATCCCGGTAGCGGAAACATATGTTTCCAGGCAGCCTCTTTTACCGCAGTTGCAATAGCGGCCCGCATAGTTCACTGTAGTATGCCCGAGTTCGCCGGCGATTCCGTGCTTGCCATTGATGAGCTGACCGTTTGACACTAAGCCGCTGCCCAGTCCGGTGCCCAATGTTATCACGATGAAATCCTTAAGACCTTTCGCGGCACCGTACACCATTTCGCCTACCGCTGCTGCATTTGCATCGTTGGTAACAAGTGCCGGTACATTAAACTCCTCCCGGAGCATTTCTGCCAGCGGAATGATACCTTTCCATTTCAGGTTGGTGGCATGCTCAATTGTGCCTTTGTAATAATTGCCATTTGCAGCACCCACACCAATCCCCAGCAATTTATACTCTGCACCCGGTGCATGTAATCCCTTACGCAATGCTTCCGCTAATCCTTTGAGGTAATCGCTGAATTCTTCATAGCCCTGAGTTGAAATACTGTCCTGGAACAGAACATTGCCCTCACGATCTACAATTCCAAACTTCGTATTGGTGCCTCCAATATCTACACCTACAGTAACTTCTTTCATTTCAATGACTACGCCTGATTACGGTCAGGATTAATAGTTAGACAAATAAAATATCAGATCGTTAAAATCTTCGCGATCCGCAGTGCCTCGGCATCAATCTCGTGATGCTGGGTCATGATTGTGTCGAATGAATTAAATACAATTTTGTTATCGCGGATGCCCACCATGGCATCGTTCTTGGAATCCAGCAATCCTTCAACCGCTGCCACACCCATTTTGCTTGCGAGTACGCGGTCGAAATACGATGGCGCTCCGCCACGCTGCAAGTGTCCGAGAATGGTAACCTTGATATCGAAGTAGGAGGTACGCTCAGCAACCTTCTTCGCGAGTTCGCTCACGCCACCGATCTTGGAACCTTCTGCAACAACCACCAGGTTTGATTTCTTCGAAGTTCCTTCGCCCGCCATCAGCTTTTGATACAGTTGCTCGAACGTAGTATCTTCTTCGGGAATGATAATACTTCCGGCACCACCGGCAATCCCGCTGTGCAGCGCGATATAACCTGAGTTACGGCCCATCACTTCAATGAAAAACAATCGGCTGTGCGACAATGCTGTATCGCGAATCCGGTCGATCGCTTCCACGCATGTGTTGGTTGCCGTATCATATCCGATTGTGTAATCCGTTCCCGCAATGTCATTGTCGATCGTTCCCGGGATACAGATGGACGGAATCTGAAATTCCTGATAAAATTTATGAAGACCTGTGAATGTGCCGTCACCGCCGATGGCGATCAGCGCATCGATCTTTTCCTTGCGAAGATTATCGTATGCTTTCTTTCTTCCCTCCGGAGTTTTGAATTCCATACTCCGGGCCGATTTCAGGATCGTACCGCCACGCTGCAGAATGTTCCCAACCGAACGGGCGCCAAGTTTAACAATATCGCCATCGATCATGCCCTCATAACCACGCATGATTCCGAATACTTCCTTCTTGTAATAAATGCCGGCACGAACAACGGCACGCAGGGCTGCATTCATTCCGGGAGCATCGCCGCCCGAAGTAAACACCCCTATTTTTTGAATAGAATCTTTCATTCCAACGAATAGAACGGCATCAAAATTAACGGTTGGGTAATACTTTCCAACATCGCGCGGATTATCGCTATTTCAATCGTTTGAAATAGTTGATTAACCCGTTGGTCGATGAATCGTGTGTAGTTATTTCTCCTGATGAAGTAAGTTCGGGCAGGATTTTATTTGCCAAAACCTTTCCGAGTTCAACACCCCACTGGTCGAAACTGAATACATTCCAGATAACGCCTTGTGCGAAAATCTTGTGCTCGTACATTGCGATCAAACTTCCCAGCGTGTGAGGCGTAAGTTGTTTGAACAGGATGCTGTTACTCGGCTTGTTTCCTTCGAATACGCGGAACGGAGCATGAAACTCAATCGCATCATGATCCATTCCTTTTTTACCAAGTTCTTCCTCAACTTCTGGTAGCGTTTTGCCCATCATCAAGGCTTCGGTCTGCGCAAAGAAGTTTGATAATAATTTTGGATGATGATCACCGATCGGGTTATGACTGATCACCGGTGCGAGGAAATCACACGGAATCATTTTCGTTCCCTGGTGAATCAATTGATAAAAAGCATGTTGTCCGTTTGTACCAGGCTCTCCCCAGATGATCGGGCCGGTTTGATACATCACGTGGTGACCTTCACGGTCAACCGACTTGCCATTACTCTCCATGTTGCCTTGCTGAAAATATGCTGCAAAGCGATGCAGGTATTGATCGTAGGGGAGGATGGCTTCAGACGCGGCTCCGTAAAAATTATTATACCAGATGCCAAGCAGCGCTAAAATTACCGGGATGTTTTTTTCGAACGTTTCATTTTTAAAATGCTGGTCCATGGCATGAGCACCTTCGAGCAACTGGACGAAATTATCGTACCCGATAGTAGCCGCAATTGACAAACCGATGGATGACCAAAGTGAGTAGCGGCCGCCAACCCAATCCCAGAACACGAACATGTTCTCGGCAGCGATCCCGAATTCCGTTACCGCTTTTTGGTTGGTCGATACAGCAACGAAATGTTTGGCAACATCTCCGGCATTGTTTGTTTTAGAGAGGAACCAATCACGTGCACTTGTAGCATTGGTCATTGTCTCCTGTGTGGTGAATGTCTTGGAGGCAATAATGAATAACGTGGTTTCCGGATTCAGGTGCTTGACGGTTTCCGCCAAATGAGTTCCATCAACATTCGAAACGAAATGCGGTGTAACGCCTTGCCAGTAAGGCTTGAGCGCTTCTGTTACCATGTACGGACCAAGATCAGAACCACCAATGCCAATGTTGACAATATCCGTAATTCGTTTTCCGGAAAAACCTTTCCACTCGCCACTGATTAACCGGTTGCTGAAACTCTTCATTTGATCCAGCACCTTGTTAATCTCCGGCATCACATCTTTACCGTCAACTAATATTGGAGTGTTGGCGCGATTGCGGAGTGCGGTGTGTAATACTGCCCGGCCCTCGGTCTGATTAATAGCCACGCCACCAAACATCGAAGCGATGGCAGGTTTTAATTCTGTTTCCTGTGCGAGCCCAAAGAGCAGGCGCATAGTCTCTTCTGTAATAATATTCTTCGAGTAATCGACCAGCATGTCTCCGAACTGAATACTGAACTTTTCAAAACGGTCCGGGTCGTCATGAAACAGTTCACGCATGTGCATGGCCTGCATCGTGAGGAAATGGATTTCCAGTCTTTGCCAGGCCGGGGTTTCGATTGGGTTTACAGTTGGTAGCATAATGGAATTTTAAAATGCCAATAATAAAAAAAAGGCAGTCAATTTGCTGCCTTTCAATGTTTTGTAGCGCGGGGGGGAGTTGAACCCCCGACCTTTGGGTTATGAATCCAACGCTCTAACCACCTGAGCTACCGCGCCAAAAGGCTGCAAACTTACAAAGTTTAACCAGATACTTCCAAACCCGGAATTCAAACAGGTGTGAAATAATCGCATGACAAAAATTAGTCGTGAATATGCTGCGTCAATTTTGTTCAGCGGTTAAATTCTTATAAATTAAACCATCGACTCACAACATGTCTGAAAAGAAACTCTTTACTGCCGATTATGAGATACACGCTTCTGTCAAGATGTTGTACCCATACATCCAAACAGCGGGAGGACTTTCCGAATGGTTTGCAGACGATGTGAAGATCAACAATATTAAGAAGACGTTCACCTTCATTTGGGACAATGAAGAACGTGTTGCCAGGCTTGCTACGCATCGCACGAATCATTTTGTAAGATTCGAATACCTTCCTGAAAATCAGCCAGACGAACAGGATCCTTCTTACTTCGAACTTCGCCTTGAGTCAAACGACATGACTCAATCTGTTTACCTGAAGGTTATCGACTACTCCGATTTCGATGACATGGACGAACTTCAGGACTTGTGGGACAGCCTGATCGAAAACCTCCGTAAAACCGTAGGAGGGTAATTTTTTATTTTCGCGCCTATTGGTAATCTTGCACGCTGCTCTGGCGTGATATTTGATTTTTCCCGGCTTTTCGCCCCATGAAGAAACTAGACAAGCTTATCCTTTCTTCGTTCATCGGACCGTTCATCATCACGTTTCTCGTGGTCGTGTTTATTCTGCTCACGCAGCACATGCTCAAGTACTTCGATGATATTATCGGCAAAGGCCTGGGGATGGATGTGATCGGCAGGTTGCTGTTTTACTTTGCAGTCTTCATGACTCCCGTTGCAATGCCGCTGGCAGTGTTACTTTCATCACTTATCGCCTATGGAAACCTGGGCGAGCATTTTGAACTGACAGCCGTTAAAAGTGCCGGTATTTCGCTTACCCGTACGCTGTTGCCGATTTTCTTCTTCGTGGCGGTGCTTACCGTAGTGGCATTCTTTGTTAACAATAACCTCGTTCCAAAGGCTGCACTGGAGGCTTACAGTCTGCTCTATGATATCAAACAGAAAAAACCCGCACTCGATCTTCGCGAAGGTGCTTTCTACAACGGTATTCCGGATATGAGCATTAAGGTGAACAAGAAATTCCCGGACGGAATCACCATTAAAGATGTATTGATCTACGATCACCGGAAGCATGACGGGAACCGCGATGTGACGATTGCCGATTCCGGCCGGATGTACACGATCATGCAGGAGCGATATCTTAAGCTTGAACTCTTTAAAGGATATAACTACACGGAGGGAGCAAGCTCCCAACAAGACCTTTCCGGGAAGAAGCGGACCAGCAGCGGTGAAACCTTCAGCCGGAGCCAGTTTGCCAAAACCCAGGTGGTATTCGATCTCTCATCGTTTCAGTTGGAAACAACCGATCCCAAACTTTTCCAAGGCAACCGCCTGATGCGAAACATCAGTGAGCTGCAGTCAGACATGGATTCGGTTGACCGCGAGATTCTGGAAGCACGCCTTAAGCACTACGAATTCCGCAGAAACCTTTTCGCATACTTTTCTACTACAGACACGATTGCGCTCCCGCAAGAGCTACGGGAGTATAAAGCCAACCGTAAGCCGGGCTTCAGTCAGGCAGGCCTTACTCCGGATGGTGTATCCGTAAAGCCAATACCAATACCAATTGCTACCGACACAAGTCGAAAACCCCAAAAAGTAACCAAAGCGGATTCGACTCCTGTTAAAGACCGGGAGCAGCCGCGGCCACTCAAAGCACAGCAGGAGAGGAAAGAGGCGAAGGGCCGATTGCGAGAGGTGCAACGCGCCAAGAAGATTGAACCAGCCGAAGTGCTGGCTGAACGCGCACAGGCCGCCCGGAAGGTAGTCTTAACACCTGCACAGCTGTCAACGAAGATCGATAGTATTTTCGCCATGGAGGCGAAGCCTGAAATGTTCGAGAATGCTGCCAACAAAGCACGAAGTTCCAAGAGCCAGATTGCAGGTACGGCATCGGAAATAAAATCCTACGATACCGACAGGCGTGTATTTCAAATCCAATGGCACAAGATCATCGCCAGCTCGCTGGCGTGTATTGCCATGTTCCTGATTGGTGCTCCGCTGGGCGCTATCATTAAAAAAGGGGGGCTTGGAGTGCCGTTCCTGGTGTCGATCCTGTTCTTCATCATTTACTACCTGCTTACCATGATCGGTGAAAAATGGGCAAAACAGGGCGTGGTTCCCGTTCCGGTCGGGGTGTGGGCTGCCGATGTGATCCTGTTTTTTATCGGGTTGTATTTCCTGCGTCAGGCGCGCCTGGATGCCCGCTTCTTTGAAGCCGACTACTACCTGATCCAGATTGAAAAGGCCAAAAAATGGCTTTCCCAAAAGGGACTGATTCCCGGGCAGAGTTAATAGAAGAAGTTCTGCTTCAATTTGGATAATACTGTGAATTTGCCGTTATTTGCCGGCTGAAATAAGAGGAATAACATTTTTTAGAGATGCAATTAACCGTAGAATCAAAGAAGGCATTGTTTAAGAAGCACGGTGCCAAAAAATCTGACAAAGACACCGGCTCACCGGAATCTCAGATTGCCCTGTTTACAACCCGTATCAATCACCTTACCGAGCACCTGAAAAGCAACAAAAAGGACTTTGGAACTCAAACCGGTCTTTTGAACCTGGTAGGTAAGCGTAAAAGATTGCTGAATTATCTTCAGAATACCGATATCGCGAGATACCGGGCCATTCTTGCCGAACTCGACTTAAGAAAGTAAAAAATACGAAGCCAATCAGGGAACCTCATCAGGGTTCCCTTTTTGCATTTATAACACTATAGGTACGCCTGATTAAATGCGTGCTATAACAACCAATTTGTATGTCATTAAACGTAATAACAAAAAGCTGCAAGCTGCCGGATGGCCGCGAAATCACCATCGAAACGGGTAAACTGGCCCGTCAGGCCGATGGATCTGTTGTATTGAAAATGGGTAACACCATGTTACTCGCTACCGTAGTATCCGCACAGGAAGGAAAAGAAGGAGCCGACTTCCTTCCATTGTCTGTCGACTATCAGGAAAAATTTGCTTCTACCGGTAAAATTCCCGGTGGATTTTTAAAGCGCGAAAGCAAACTGTCGGATTATGAGATCCTCATTAGCCGCTTGGTTGACCGTGCTATAAGACCTTTATTTCCAAGTGATTATCACGCTGAAACTCAGGTGATGATCTACCTCATTTCCGGTGATCAGAACGGTCTTCCGGATGCCTTGGCTGCCTTTGCTGCCTCTGCTGCATTGTCAGTTTCCGATATCCCTTTCCAGGGACCTATCTCTGAAGTTCGCGTAGCGCGCGTTGACGGCCAGTTCGTGATCAACCCGACCATGGAACAGAAGAACCGTGCAGACATCGACCTGATGGTTGGTGCTTCGATCGAGAACATCCTGATGGTGGAAGGTGAGATGAGCGAAGTAAGTGAAGACGATATGCTTGAAGCTCTGAAGGTTGCGCACGATGCAATCAAAGTTCAGTGCGAAATGCAGATCGAACTCAGCAAGGCAACTAACAAAACTGTCAAGAGAACGTACAGCCACGAAGTTCACGATGAAAATCTGAGAGAAGAGCTCTGGAAGCTGATGTACGATAAGGCATATGAAACAGCCGGTTTGTTAACCAAAAATAAGTCTGAGCGTTCCGATGCGTTCAAGAAAATCGTGAGCGAATACATCGATGCATTGCCAGCCGACTCAACCGTTAACAAAGACCTCGTAAAGCACTATTATCACGATATCCAGAAGAAAGCTTCACGCGATCTGGCTCTTAACAAAGGAGTTCGTCTGGATGGACGTAAACCAAATGAAATCAGACAGATATGGAGCGAGGTAGGATACCTTCCGATGCCTCACGGATCAGCATTGTTCACGCGTGGTGAAACTCAGTCGTTGACGTCTGTAACACTCGGTACCAAGCTTGATGAGCAGATGATTGACGGTGCGATGATCGAAGGATCAAGCAAGTTCATCCTGCACTACAATTTCCCGGGATTCTCTACCGGCGAGGTGAAGCCTAACCGCGGCCCGGGCAGACGTGAAGTGGGTCACGGAAACCTCGCGTTCCGTGCGTTGAAAAAAGTACTTCCGGCTGACGAAAAGAACCCTTACACCATTCGTGTGGTATCCGATATTCTGGAATCAAATGGCTCATCTTCCATGGCAACGGTTTGCGCAGGTTCGCTTGCGCTGATGGATGCCGGTGTTCCGGTTTCAGGACCTGTATCGGGTATTGCGATGGGTATGATCTCTGACAGCAAAACGGGTAAGTATGTGATCTTATCGGATATCCTCGGTGATGAAGATCACCTGGGCGACATGGACTTCAAAGTTACTGGTACTGAAAAAGGCATCACGGCTTGCCAGATGGACCTCAAGGTTGACGGATTAACCTACGAAGTTCTGCGTGAAGCGTTGTTGCAAGCAAAAGAAGGCCGTCTTCATATCCTCAACGAGATGAAGAAAACCATCTCTGCTCCGCGTCCTGACCTGAAACCTCAAACACCACGTGCTGAAACCATCACCATCGAGAAAGAGATGATTGGTGCGGTGATCGGACCAGGCGGTAAAGTTGTTCAGGATATCCAGAACACTACGGGAGCTACCGTGGTTATCGAAGAAGTGAACGGCAAAGGCATTATCAATGTGTTTGCAAACAATAAGGATGTAATGGAAGCAGCCCTCAGACGCATCCGCGCGATCGTGGCTGTACCTGAAGTTGGGCAGGTTTATGATGGCAAGGTGAAGTCGATCATGCCGTTTGGCGCGTTCGTGGAATTCATGCCGGGCAAAGACGGCTTGCTGCACATCTCGGAAATTAAGTGGGAACGCCTCGAAACGATGGAAGGCGTGCTTGAAGTAGGTGAGGAAGTGAAGGTTAAATTGATCGAAGTCGACAAGAAAACCGGTAAATTCCGCCTTTCACGCAAGGTTTTGATTCCAAAGCCTGCAAAAGAGGAAACCGCTCCGAAACAATAGCCGTTAACAAGGAAATTGACAGGAACTAACTTTAACCACTATATTGTTACACAAACGAATTTAACCACTGAATGAGACAGCTTAAGATCAGTAAACAGATTA
>JAEUUI010000001.1 GCA_016786585.1 Cyclobacteriaceae bacterium | reverse complement strand
CACCTACAGCTGGAGCATCACGGGCGGAACGATTACAGCAGGAGCAGGCACGAGCAGCATCACGGTAACATGGGGTTCAGCCGGCACCGGCACCTTGCAGCTGACCGAGACGATCACCGCGAGTACGTGTGCAGTAACGACATCGGTTTACAATGTTACCAAGAATGCGAACCCGACCCCGGTCATCAGTGGGCCGGCTACAGTATGTGCTAATCAAACAGCAAATGTTTATTCAACGGCTAACGTTGGCGGACACAGCTACAACTGGACGGTCATTGGAGGTGTGATAACTGTCAATACCGGAAATACAATTACTGTGACATGGGGAACAGGAACCGCAGGGACTGTCCAGCTAGTGGAAACTATTACAACTACGGGCTGTTCAATCACAACTCCTGCTTATGTTGTTACAATCAATCCTAATCCTGTAGTTACAACTATTCCTAACCAGATTGCGTGTAACGGAGCTACTGTGGCAGCACTCACACTTAGTGCAAGCACTGGCGGGAGTGAAACATTTAACTGGACAAATGGTGCTGCCATTGGTATGCCAAATGGTTCTGACAATAGTGCGCCATTTGAAATTCCATCATTTACAGCAACCAATAGCGGAAATTCTCCTGTGACAATACCGGTTAGTGTTACCGCTACAAAAAACAGTTGCACAGGTCCGGCTACTATTTTCAATGTAACGGTGAATCCAAGCCCAACGTTTACCATCACAAACCTTACACCAAATATTTGTGAAGGGACTGCGGCAAACATCACATTGACAAGCCCTACCGCCAATGCGATAATCACACTCATCAGCGCAACATACGGTAGTGCAACAGGCGGAACTTATACAGGAGGCGAAACCTTTACAAGCGGACAAAAGATTAACGAAACGTTAGGTAATCCAACGGAAAGCCCGATCACAGTAACGTACCGCTTCAGTGTTGCAGCAAATGGTTGTAACGATCCTGTACAACAAACTACATCCATTGTCATTAATCCGGCACCTCCGGTATTCAGCATTGCTAATACAACCCCGGCCATCTGCACGGGAGCGTTGACGAACATCACGTTAAATTCACCAACACTAAATGCTGTGATGAGACTGGATGCTGTAACCTATGGCACAGCTACCGGCAGCACACTGGTTGTTGGAAGCACGTATTCAACCGGACAAACCATTGCTCAAACCCTAACGAACACAACCAATGCGCCAACAACCGTAACCTATACATTTAGTGTGAGTGCGAATGGCTGCAATAACCTGGTGCAACAGCAGACAACCGTTGTAGTCAATCCATCTCCAGCGATGTCGATCAATAACTTAACGGCATCGATTTGCTCAGGATCAGCTGTTAATATTACACTGAATAGCCCGACAAGTGCAGCGGTAATGAGACTCACGAGTGTGAACTATAATGGAGCAGTCGGTACACTCACCGCTCCGCAGAATTATACAAACGGATCAATTATTACGGAAAGCTTAACGAATCCGACCAATAATCCGATCATTGTTACATACAATTTTGATGTATCTGCCAACGGTTGTTCAAATGCAGGACCTTTTACAACTACTGTAACCGTTAAGCCAAGTCCGGTATTTACAATCACCAACGCAGCTTCTCAGGTATGCGAAGGAACTCAAACGAACATTACACTAAATACACCAACATTAGGCGGTCAGGTCAGACTTGATGCTGTAAATTATAATGGCGCAACAGGAACGCTTACTGCCGGACAGCTTTTTACGAACGGTCAGAAGATTACTGAAGTGTTAGTGAACCCCACAAACCTGCCAATTACCGTAACGTATACGTTCAGCGTAAGCGCAACAGGTTGTATTAATCCCGTTCAACAACAAACTACAGTTACAATAACCCGCAGCCCGACTGTCTCTGTTCCTGCAGACTACACCATTTGTGAACCAATTTCAATTCCATTGACAGGCACTATTGGCGCAAGCGCCGTGAATGGTCTGTGGAGTATTATCTCCGGAACGGGAACGCTTTCTGCGACTAACGTATCCGGAACTACCGTAACGGCGAACTACACGGTAGGGGCGACCGACATCGGTAACACGATTACACTTCGATTGACAACGAACGACCCGGATGGCCCTGGCCCATGTTCACCGGTATTTGATGATATTAATATTAAAATTAATCGTGCAGCCAGGATTACTGCAGGAATTGATCTTGCACAATGCCGCGATCAGGCATCTATTGCTTTGCAAGGCGCGATAACGTATGCGCCAAATGGCGTAAGCTGGTCAGGCGGTACAGGATCATTCGGTGCGATAACAAGTCCTGCATCTACGTATAGTTTTAGTAATCCGTCTGAGATCAACACGAATGTTACATTGACATTAACGGCCAATGACCCGGATGGTGTTGGTCCAACGGGCCCTTGCGGCATTGTAACGGATCAAATGGTGTTGAGAATTAATCAGCTTCCAACGGTTGTATTTTCTGGCTTTGGCCCGGGATCACCGCCGCAAATTGCGGAAAATGCAACTCCTATTTTCCTCACCGGAAACCAAAGTGGTGGAACGTTTACAATTTCACCGGCAACTTCGAGCATCGGTAGTACAACGCATTCACCGGTTGATAAAGTACTGTTCGATCCGGATGCCGTGGATCTGGGAGCAAACTTTGTCACGTACACCTATACCGATGGCAATAGCTGTACGAATTCAGAAACTCAAGAAATTATTGTAAATCCGGTAACGGATATCGATTTCACGCTTCAATATGCAAGTGGTGCTTTAGCGGGTACATTTATTCCATCCAACGGTACGGGAGGTTTTGACTTCTGCGGAGAAGTCGGTGATGTCCGGATCGTAGGTAATCCTGTCGCAAGTTCAGGAATTAGTCCTACCAATTTTACAGCGGTCGGCGCAAATGCAGCTATTCTGAACGCGAAAATTTCTCAAGTAGGCCCTGATTATTTCATCAATACGAACGGATTGCCTTCCGATAACTACCTGCTTCAGTATACCTACACGAACTCATTGGGTGTAACATCTGCTCCACTCATCAGACCATTGAAAGTTTTTGCAAGTCCGATTGCAACAATCAACAACCTGACCAATAACTGTATTGCCTCGAGTATTCTTTTTACCGATGGGTCTTCATTACCACCTACGCCATTCCCGAATAATCCGTCAACATGGAGTTACCGGTGGGATTTCGGTGACGGACAATTTGGTACGTTAAAAAATCAGCCGCATCCGTATACCGCATCAGGCGTGTACAATGTTACATTAACGGTAACTACGGGCCCTGTTCAATCATGTTCGGCATCCACTTCGATGGTTGTCCGGGTAGGAGATGTGCCCGTTGTTGACTTTGCATGGTCTGCGATCTGTACAAATGACAATACCAAATTCCAGGATGAAACTGATCCGGGTCCTGTAAGTACAATTGATACCTATACATGGGATTTTGGAGATGGTAATACTCTGACCGGTCCTCCGGGCGGTACTATACCTCCAGGCACGCATGGTGGAAGTACGTTTGGTACATATGATAATCCGGAGCACAACTACTCAACACCGGGATCGAAGAATGTTATACTTGGCGTTACCACAAACGATGGTTGTAATAACTCCAAACCAAAAACAATTTCGATTCTGGTATCGGGAGCTACCGTAACACCTGATGCACTTACTCCATATACAAATAATTTTGAGGTTGCTGATTCTGAATGGATACCTGAAGGGTTTGAAATCTCTACCAATCCGGATGTGTTCAGTAATGCAAGCTGGCAGTTTGGCGTGCCTGCAGGTGTTGTAATTAATTCTACGGTTGATCCGACAACTACGTCAGCGTGGTGGACCGGTGCTAACGCTAATTCATATTATCCTTCGGAGGAGTCGGCTGTAAACGGCCCATGTTTCGACTTGCGTTCGTTGAGTAGGCCAATGGTAACGCTTGACTACTGGTCGGATGCAGAACAAAACCTGGATGGTGCTGCATTACAGTACTCGACCGATGGTGGTTTGAACTGGAATATTGTCGGTCCGCTCGCCAGCAGTCCGAATGAAGGTATCAACTGGTATGCCGGTCAAACCGTTCAATCAAACCCTGGACGTCAGCCGTTCGGAAGTAATGGCTGGACAGGCAAGTTGACAGGATGGAAAAACGGCCGTTTCAACCTAGACATGATACCGCTGGTTGAACGTGATCAGGTTCGTTTGCGCGTAGCATTCTCCAGCAATAACACGAATGATCCAAGCAGAACGTTTGACGGTTTTGCGTTCGATAACATATTTATTGGAGAACGGAAACGCAACGTAATGGTCGAGTACTTTACCAACGCAGGAATAAATGCCAGCACCAATACATATTTTGACAATCTGTATGCTGCGCAGTTTACCGGTCCGACTCCAAAAGACAGCTCTGACTTCTTTAAAATTCAGTACCATATCGCTAACCCGTCTGCGGATCCGATTAATCAGGACAATCCCGTTGATCCTGATGCAAGAAGCTTGTTTTATGGTGTTTTCCAGCCGCCTGCTGCGATTATGGACGGTCTCCTTGACAATTACTACGGAACGATATTCAACGGGAACTACTTGTTAATCAACGAAGAGCAACTTGAGAGACGCGCACTGGAAGATCCATTGTTCGATATCAAACTCGATACATTAGCTGCTACTGCGACGACCATTAAGTTTCATGCTGAATTTACGTACAAGCATCCTACGCTTGCCTTCAGCACACCGGTCTCAGTGCACTTTGTGTTAGTCGAGGATAATGTTAGTTCACCTCCACAGCGTAACGTAGTGCGGAAGTTCCTATTAGGAACAGAAGGTGTCACGCTGAATCTCCCGTGGTCGTTTAATCAGATGGAAGCGATTGACCGCGACCTGGAAATTGATGCTCCTATCGGCACCAATAATAACAACCTGTACCTGGTTGCATTTATTCAGGATAAACGATTCGATTCCAAGACCATCCATCAAGCAATTAAAATCAAGCTTAGTAAGAAGACACAGGCGGTGATTACCGGTACAGACGATCCGGTATTTGAACAGGTGAAGAATCTTGCGGTTTATCCGAACCCGGCCACTCATGTTGTGAACTTTGCAACGGAAGCTCCGCTGACGCGTGAGTATCAGTATTCGATTGTTGATCAGCGTGGAATTACGGTGCTATCCGGTAATCTGAATCGTAACTTGACCATACCACAGCAGGTAGAACTTTCAACTATTGCGGACGGTGTTTACGTGGTGATGATTACTCAAAATGGCAGAAGGCTGATCCAGCGCAAGCTGGCAGTATTGAAACGATAGACGTAAGAGCACCACTAAATTCAATACTTTTTAAGCTCTTCCGCGAGGTCGTTAATGACCTCGCGGCAGGCTTGAGAAAACTCCATCACACTCAGTTGCAGTTCCAGGGAAGGTGCAGTCGTTCCCTTTGCAAGTTCTTCAATGTGCATCGCTGAATCTTTCAATTCATTGATACCCAGAAGTGTCATGGAAGGTTTTATCTGGTGTGCGACGCGCGAGATCTTTATAAAATCCGACAAGGTCAAAGCCTCTTCCATTTCCGTCAATGAATTCGGGATGGATTGTACGAAGGTTTGCAACATCTCTTTAATGAATTCGTGATTGTTGCCGGAGATGTTCCGCAGGTAAGCCAAATCGAATTGTCTTGAGGTTGCCGGTTTTACTTCCGATGCCGAAGCTGGTACGATTTTTAACTTTTCGAAAAGCATCTCGTATAAGTCCTCCGGAGTAAATGGCTTGGAAAGATAATCGTTCATCCCTGCGACAAGACACTTCTCCACGTCAATCTTCGTAGCATTGGCTGTAAGTGCAACGATGGGGGTGTTACCGGTCGGTTGGGGCATCATCCGGATCGCTTTGGTTGCCTCGTAGCCATCCATTACAGGCATTTGGACGTCCATTAAAATCACATCGTAGCTGTTGCTTTTCAGTTTCTCGATAGCTATCAAACCGTTTTCGGCTATATCGGTATTACACTTCCAGGTTTGAAGAATGCTCTTTGCATACAACCTGTTGATATCGTTATCCTCCACCAGCAGTACCCGAACGTTGCGCGTTGTCACGTCAACATGGCTTGCAATATGGGGTGTTTGTTTTGAAACTTTGGTGCTGCCAACAGCATAGGGGATATGCACGGTAAACGTTGACCCGATGTGTTCCTGGCTTTGAACTTCAATTCTGCCATTTTGCAACTCCACCAACTGACGTGCAATGGTAAGCCCAAGTCCTGAACCTCCATAACGTCTGGTTACGCTTTCATCGGCCTGACTGAAACTTTCAAAAATGGTGTTCAGTTTTTCAGCGGGTATACCCACACCCGTATCTTTTACCGATATGCAAACATGGCAAACCCCTTTGTGAAGCTTTTCCATTTGGCAGGCTACGTGTATCGCACCTGTGTGTGTAAACTTCACGGCATTACTGATCAGGTTGATCAAAACCTGGTTTAATCGCACCGGGTCGCCTAATAGAATTTTGTTAAGCGACTCATCTATCGTGTAATGGAGCGCAAGGTTTTTTTCGCGTGCCTGGTAGGTAAAGGTGGAAATGAGCGAGGGTAGAAGGTCTTTCAGGTTAAAGGCGATCTTCTCGAATTTCAATTTACCTGAATCGATTGCCGCGAGGTCAAGAATGTCATTAATGATCACCTTAAGATTCTCTGATGAATGCCGGATTGCATTCAAATACATTTCCCGCTCTTCCGGATTCTGATTTTTACTCAATAATCCGGCAATGCCTGCAATCCCGTTGATGGGCGTACGGATTTCGTGACTGATGTTTGCCAGGAATTGTTCCTTTGCTTTCTGCGCACGCAACAATTCAACAGCATCGTCTTTACGTTGCGTGATGTCGCGGCAGTCGAGGATGAGCCCCGGCAGACCTTCCTTATTCCTGAGATTAATTGCGTTGAATTCGAGGAAGCGGTAATTGCGGTCTTTACATAAAAACTGAAATTCTACCTTTTCGGTATAGGCCCGCTTTTGTGTTTGCTTGAAGTTGGATTTGAATTCTTCCAGAGAAGAGGGAAGGATAAAATCAAAGAAGTTTTTCCCGATCAGGCTTTTTGCACGATAGCCAAGCGTCTCATGAACAGAAGCGTTGTGATAAAGAATGTTTCCGTCAAAATCAACTATGAAAATGATGTCCGACCCGTCTTCCACCACTGCCTTGTAAAAACTACCTTTCTTTACGTAGGCTTCGAGCTTCTTCATATTCCTGCGTCCTCCATCTCTTTAAGGTATCGGTACAATGAAGATTTTCCAATGTCGAGCCGTTTCGCTACTTCAAGAACGTTATTGTCGTACCGATTCAGGAAATGCCGGATAATTCTATACATGTAGGCTTGCATGGTCATCTCCTGATAGAGGATTGATTCCGTCCGCGCTGAGCTTGTAAATGTTATATCCTGATCACGGATTTCGTTCCCCTCGGCCATAACGGCCGCTAATTCGATTACGGATTTCAGCTCGCGGATATTTCCCGGAAACGGATATTCCAGAAGCTTCTTTTGAGCCGTTTCACTGATCCGGAACTTAGCGAGTTGATTTTCCTTTGAGAAATGATCTAAGAAGTGCTTGGCTATCAGCAAGATATCACTCCCACGTTCCCGTAAGGGTGGAAGATGAACGGGAAGTCCTAAAAGGCGATAATACAAGTCCTCCCGGAACTTACCAGCCTTTACCTCTTCCGCAAGATCACGGTGAGTTGCTGTGATAACCCGTACGTCAAGTTTAATCACCTGATTACTACCGATCCGCGTGACCTCACGTTCCTGTAATACGCGCAACAATTTCGCCTGGAGGCTTGGATCCATTTCACCGATTTCATCCAGAAAGATGGTGCCGCCATCGGCTTCTTCAAACTTTCCGATGCGCCTGGTCATAGCTCCGGTAAATGCGCCTTTCTCATGTCCGAACAATTCACTTTCGATCAGTTCAGATGGAATGGCAGCGATGTTAACAGCTATAAAAGGCTTGCTTTTTCGTTTGGAATTGTAATGTATAGCCTTGGAAACCAGCTCTTTACCAGTACCTGTTTCACCTGTTATAGAAACCGAAATCGTGCTTTTTACTGCCTTCTCGAGCATACCGAATACTCTTTTGATGGCCGTGCTGGAACCGATGATACTCTTCTCAAATTCGTACTTATCAGAGATTTCACGCTTCAGGTAATCAATCTCTTTAATTAATGAATGTTTGTTTCGTGCATTGTTTATTGAGTTGAGGAGTCTGTCTTTAGTATCCTGATCCTTAGTGATATAATCGAATGCACCACTCTTCAGAAGCTCGACCGCTGTACCGATTTTCTCCTGTGCAGAAACGATGATTACAATGATGTTCGGATCGTAGTTTTTGATCTGCTCAAGTACCTGCTGGCCAGCCATGTCGGGCAGGGAATAATCGAGGGTAATAACCGAGGGGTTTTTGTGCAGATTGTTAATACAGTCTTTGCCCGTGGTAAAGAATTCCACTTCAAAATCAGGGTTGAGACCAAGCACATACCGAATAAATTTGGTGTAGGCCTGATCATCCTCCACTACAAAGATTTTAAAGGGTTCTTTATCGTACATGTGCGTATATTGAGGGAGTTAAAAATACAGCAGTTTTTGCAATAGTTAAATGGTCTTTAAAAACGTTTATTTCGGCCATCGATCTTGAAAAAGTAGTGTATGATAACAGAACTTTCTAAGCTTTCATCGGGCGAACAGGAACTTATGGTAAAAGCCCCCTTATTGGTGTGTATTCTCATCGCAGGAGCCGATGGAAATATCGATCGCAAAGAGATTAAGAAGGCGATTAACATTGTTCAGAAAAAGCAAAAAGGATTCGATCCGGTAGCCGGGTTATTTAAGGAACTCGCCCAGGATTTTGAAGATAAGCTCAAGATCATTGAGCAAGGCTATCCGTATGAAGCCACCCAGCGCACACCGCTTATCTCGGAAGAGTTAGCCGGACTTAACCATGTGTTGCCCCGACTACCACAGAGTTATGCTAAAGGATATTATGAGATGTTGCTGATGCTGGCGAGAGAAGTTGCATCATCTTCCGGAGGGTTGTTGGGAATGAAGTCGATCGGGTCGGAAGAAGCCAAGCTGATCAAATTAGCCATGATTCAAAATCCTGTCAACGGATGACCAACCGTTCCGTACTCGGGAGCGTTGTTGTTCCCCTCAGGCTTGTTTTTTTGATGTGGTTGTTCTTCTTCTTCGAATACAATTTTGGCTATCCCTTAAGCGCATTTGGCATTCACCCACGTTCGCTGATCGGACTGATCGGGATTTTTATTGCGCCCATGCTGCATGCCAACATTGTGCACCTGATCTCAAACACGTTTCCGTTACTTTTTCTGGGAGGGGTATTGTTTTACTTCTATCCGCGAATTGCTGTGATGGTATTTTTCAGAGCCTACCTTTGGACGAATATTCTTGTATGGTTGTTTGCCCGAAACGCGAACCACATTGGTGCCAGCGGATTAGTATATGGCATTGCGTTTTTCCTGATATTTTTTGGATTATTGCGAAGGGATTTTATGTCGCTGGTAATTTCTATTATAACAATTGTTCTGTACGGAGGAGTCTTCTATGGCGTGCTGCCAACCGACCCTAACATTTCGTGGGAGTCGCATTTCGGAGGTGCGTTAGTGGGAATAACTTCAGCTGTTACGTTCAGCGCAAAACGAAAGGTTGACTGATGGATGCTTCCGTACGAAAAATATTAACTGATGCCCGGGCCGGAAAGTACAGCCCGGTTTATTTCCTTCAGGGCGAGGAGCCTTATTTCATTGATGCGATTTCCGATCATATCGAAGCAAATGCGTTGTCGGAAGCCGAAAAGGGATTCAACCAGGTTGTGGTGTATGGCAAAGATGCTTCGATGGCAACCATCCTGACCCACGCCAGGCGATTTCCGATGATGGCTCAGTTCCAGGTGGTGATCGTAAAGGAAGCACAGGAGATTCAGGATCTGAATAAAGAAACGGGTGCGAGGCTATTACTCGAATACCTGAAGCAGCCGGTTCCCAGCACGGTTCTGGTATTCTGCCACAAGCATAAAACGCTCGATAAGCGCAGGGAGCTTGGTAAGAATATCGAAAAGCTTGCCACTTCACTGACTTCCAAAAAACTGTACGATAATCAACTGCCCGACTTTCTGTCGGAGTATGCGAAGGAGCGGAAGATTGCGATCGATGATCAGGCCATCCGGGCCATGTGCGAATTTGTGGGTAACGACTTAAGCCGCCTTACCAACGAGATGGACAAGCTTACCATTTCGCTGAAGCCGGGAGAGTCCATCACGGCAGCACATGTCATGCAGCAGGTAGGGGTAAGCAAGGAATATAACATCTTCGAACTCCAGAAGGCAATCCTTCAGAAAAATTCGCTGAACGTTGCAAAGATTGTTAACTACTTCGAGAGCAACACCAAAAAGAATCCTGCGATTCCAACAGTCGCATATTTATATTCGTTTTTCAGCAAGGTGTTGCTGGCTTCCCAAGCTCCTGATAAAAGTGAAAAGGGACTGGCTAGTGCGCTGAAAGTGAGCCCGTATGTGATTCGTGATTACAGTCTTGCTTTACAGCAATTCTCACCCGATCGCATTCTTCGGAACATATCCTTACTAAAGGAAGCTGATCTTAAACTTAAAGGGGTGAATGCAGGCACTACTTCAGAAGGTCAGATTCTGCGCGAACTCATTTACCGGCTTATTCATTAACGCGCGTAAACCCTTCAACTTTTTTACTTAATTTTGAATCATAGCCATAAGGCAAAGGCATTGCAGATTTTCAGCCGGAGTTTTTGCAACCTATTTTTTGGTCTTATTCTTGCAATATTTTTTAAGCCTTGATGTTATTCATAAAACCCGTTCATGTGAGGTTAGCAAGTTCGATTCTCAGCATACTTCTGATAACATGCGTTAGCGCAATAGGGCAGGATCAACTGTCCCGCTCCAAAACCGAAAATCTTTATAAAAAGGGCACCGAGCTCGTCAGTCATTCCAACTTCAGCGCAGCGCGGGTTGTGTTTTCAGACTTCCTGAAATATGCAGCGCCTACTGATGCCCGCAGGGCCGATGCGGAATATTTCATCGCGCTGAGTGCATTAAAGCTTGGTCATTCCGATGGCGAGAAACTGATCGGAGACTTCATTTCACATAACCCTTCTAACCCCAGAAGTGCAACGGCCTATTTCGATCTGGCAAACTTCTTCTATGGCGAAAAGGAATACACGAAAGCAATTTCATATTACAGCAAGGTAAACTTTGCAGGACTTAGCCAGGATCAGCAAGTCGAGGGGTATTTCAAATGGGGTTACAGTTATTTCAATCAAAAGAAACTGGATGAGGCTCTGGAGAAATTCAACGCAGTTAAAACGCAAGACAGCCAATTCTCACCTGCCGCAAATTACTATGCGGGATTCATTGAATATTCAAAAGCCAATTATCCCGAAGCACTGGCGGATTTGAAGCGGGCAGAAGCCAGTCAATCGTACGCCAATATTGTTCCATCACTTATCGCGAATGTGTATTATAAGCAACGCAAGTATGACGATCTGATCAAGTATGCGGCATCGCTGCAGTCGCGTTCTGCACAGATATCCAACTACAGCGAAATCTCAATGCTGGTGGCAGATGCTTACTATTACAAACAGGATTATACAAAAGCCGCTGCCGCATACGAGGTGTACCTGGAAGAAAATCAGGCGAAGGCTGAGAACGCATTATTGTTCCGTGCTGGCTTTGCAAACTATTCGCTGGGTCAGGATGCTAAGGCTGTTAACTATCTCAAAACATCAGCATCACGACAGGACTCTGTTAGCTTTTATGCTTCGTATTACCTCGGCATTCTTTATCTCAAACAAGGTAACAAGCAGTTTGCATTGAACTCCTTCAACCATTCGAAGGGATACGCGGCTGACAAGAAACTCGCGGAAGAAAGCGCTTTTCAATACGCGAAGATTTCGTACGATCTGGGTAAGAGCGATGTGGCCATTACCGAATTCGAAAAGTTTTTAGTGGCGTACCCGGCAAGCGACCATAGTGTTGCCGTGCGGGAATTGCTGGCGCAGGCTTATGTAAACGGTAACAATTACAACAAAGCCATTGAGTACATCGAGGCGCTTCCGCGCAGAACGCCCAGCGTTGACCAGGCTTACCAGAAAGCAACATACCTGAAAGGCTCAGAGCTTTTTAATAAAGAAGATTATCAGAACGCGGTTTCCTATTTCGAAAAGTCGCTGGCAAGCCCCGTTGATCCGAAATATGTTGCGTTGGCAAGTTTCTGGAATGCAGAAACCTACTCGATTGGTAATCGCTACGAAGAAGCGATTCCGTTCTATCAGAAGGTCGTGTCAATAACGGCAACTGAACCCGAGGTACTTGCTAAAACACGCTATGGGTTGGGTTATGCAAACTTCAACCTGAAGCAATACGATCAGGCGTTATTCAACTTTAAAGAATTTGTAAACAAAGGAAGTAAGACCGGCCCCGTTTATGCGGATGGAGTTTTGCGGTTGGCTGATTGCTATTTTGTAACAAAAGCATATCCGGAAGCACTCTCAAACTATGAGAAGGCCCGTCAGCTCAAAACACCGGATGTCGACTACGTATTATTTCAGACAGGCGTGATTAACGGAATTCTGCGGAAATACGCGGATGCGCGGACTCAATTCTCCGCATTGATTTCCGGTTATCCGAAATCGCAGTATCGTGACGAAGCGTTGTTTCAGCGTGCCCAGTTCGAAATAGAGCAAAGCAATTATGCTGTTGCGATAAGCGATCTCACGCGACTGATTAACGAAGGCTCGCAATCGGGTTCACGTTTTTTGCCGTATGCATACGAACGCAGAGCTGCTTCGAATTACAATCTCAAGGAATATGACAAAACCATTGCGGATTACGAGGCGGTGATCAAACAGTTTCCGTCTCATCCTGTGGCGCGGCAGGTGCTTTTGCCTTTGCAGGAAGCACTTAGCGTTGCAAAACGAAGCGAAGAATACGATCAGTACCTGGCGATGGTTACAAATGCCAATCCGGGGGGCAAAGATCTAGAGGTGATCAATTTTGAATCGGCCAAGAATCAGTATTACAATCAGCAATACGCAAAAGCCATTACGAGCTTCTCCACGTTTCTGACAACGTATCCGTCAAGTGCCAAGCTGGCAGAGGCAAGGTTCTTTGTAGCTGAGTCGCATTATCGCCTGACAGAATATGATAAGGCGCTTGCTATTTACAATGAACTTTCGGTCGATCCGGCATCACCAAATGCAAACAAAATTGCCGGACGTATTGCAGAAATTCAATTTAAACAAGGGCAGTACGCTAATGCAGTAACAAGCTACCATAAAGTTGAGCGGTTCGCGTCAAGCAAAAAAGACTTTTACACGGCATGGTCCGGATTGATGGAGTCATTTTATCTGTTGGCTCAATATGACTCCGTAACAACATACGCAAACCTGATTCTTGAAAAAGGAAATGTGAACGCGGGTGCGCAGAACAAAGCCTCCCTTTATCTCGGTAAAGCAGCCATGGCTAAAGGCGACTACGAAACTGCGAAGGATGAATTCCTGAACACGCTCAACACAGCACGTGACGAATACGGTGCGGAAGCCAAGTATCGAATCGGAGAGATATTCTCACTAAACAAGCAGTACAAGCAAAGCAATGAAACGCTGGTCGGAATCAGTAGTAGTCCGGAATTTTCGGCTTACGATGAATGGGTAGGGAAGTCATTCCTGTTGCTGGCGGATAATTACCTGGCGCAAGGCGATGCGTTTAATGCAAAGGCAACGCTTGAGTCGTTAATCACAAATAATTTTCCGCTTCAGTACATCCGCGATACGGCCGCTGAGAAGTTAAAGAAAATCAAGGCCGATGAATTGAAGGAACAACAAAAAGTAAAATCAGACACAACCGGAAAGTAACATGACGAAGTTTATTTCATATTCTTTTTTAGCGGGTCTTTTACTTTCTGTAACGCACGTGCTTGCGCAGAACCCTACATGGGAGGAAGGCAAGGAAATGAAAGAGGTGGAGATTGAAATCATACGCTCGCGCGAGAACACAGTTCCCAAAGCAAACCGTTTGTTTGAAAAAATTCCGCCTCGTCCGGTTGAATTTTTATCACCACCGATCAGCTACGATTACAAAGTCTTTAATTTTCAAACTCCCGAACTTAATCCTGTTGCGAGACCGTTGCGTTTGAAAGAAGGTTCTTCTTCACAGGCGTACCGCGGCTATGTGAGTGCCGGCCTCGGAAACTATGCGTCACAGTACCTTGATGGATTTATCACCAACAAAGCCGACAAAAAGAAGCTCTTGGGTGCGCATGTATTTTTGAACCGGTCGGGCAAAGGTCCGGTAGATGATGAAAATTCGGGATCCGGTCATTCCGGTATTTCAGCGTTTGCACAAACCTTTGGCAAAGAGCTTGCCTTTGGTGCCAATATCGGTATTGAACAACGGAGCACGCATTTCTACGGTTACCCGGAAGGGACGGAAGTTGACCGTGGCGACATCAAGCAAGCTTACACATTGTTCAACCTGGGTGCGCAACTGATGAATGCTAGAAAGTCGGATTTCTCATACCAGGTTGGCGGAAACTTCAGTTTTATCAACGATAAGTTCGAAGCAAAGGAAAGCACAGTCGATCTGTTGTTTAAAGGCGCCTACAAAATCAATGATGAACAGGCGATCAACCTGAAGGCTGATTATTCAATTATCAACCGCAAAGATGTTGACATTGAGGCGAAGGCAAGAAACCTGTTCCAGGTGAACGGCTACTATTCGTTCAAGACGCAAAGCGATTTTTACCTGCAGGTGGGAGCGACTGTTGCGGTTGAAAATGACTCGATTGATTCAGATAATTTTCATTTCTATCCGGACGTCAAGATGACGTATGCGCTCAACGATGTGATTGATTTTGTTGGATCGTTGTCAGGAGGGATGGAGAAAGTTTCGTTGCAGACGTTATCGAACGAGAACATCTGGCTGGCCCCGTCAATCTCAACCTTTCATACAAATAAAAAATTTGATTTGAATGCCGGTATCCGCGCAAAGCTGGGCGGAAAAGTTCTTGCTGGTGCGGGCATTTCATTTGCAACGCTCGATAACTTGTACTTCTTCATTAATGACCCTGCGGATCAATCGAAGTTTCAGGTTGCTTATGATGATGGTACAACCAAGCGCACAAACTTCTATGGCTCATTGCTGTTCACCTATTCGGATGTCGCGAAGTTCTCCCTGCAGGGCGATTACTATACGTATGCCACAGACAACCTTCCGGAAGCATGGCATAAACCAACGTATCGTGTAACAGCAGGCGCATCGTACAACTTGTATAAGAAATTCATCTTTAATCTGGATATGATTGCCCAGGGTGGAATGAAAGCGTTCGACTGGGATAATGATAAAACGATTAAGCTTGATCCGGCATTTGATCTTAGTTTTAAAACGGAGTATTTGATCTCCGATACATTCTCAGCGTTTGTTAATCTCAACAACATTGCATCGAACAAGTATCCGATTTTTTATAATTATCCGGTACGGGGATTTCAGGCGATGGCCGGTATAACGTGGAAGTTTAAGTGATGGGTGCGAAAGGCTTGGGGCTAGAGTTTGTAGGCCTCGAAAAATCGCTTAATTTTGTATGTTACCAACTTTTTAACCTTCATGGCAAGACGAAAGAAACCTACGGATGATGAATCGAATGAAAATCTGAACAAGTCAAACGAATCATCCGATGATACCTTTGGTTTACCGGACATCGAGTACAAGCCGTTAGACCGTGTCGAAGAAAAGACCACGGTTGTCGAAACCACTACCGTTTATTCTTCATCAACCGAGCCAGAGCCCGAAAAAGAACAAGTTGTTACGGAAGAGTATACCCAGCCGATAGTTACGGAAGAACAACCGTCGTCTGAGTTTGCATTTGAAGAAGAACCAACGCCCGTATGGCCTAAGGTATTGGGGGTTTTGATTGTTGTGTTATTAGCGGTAGGTGCAGCGTGGTACTTTGTAGTTTATAAACCTAAAGCGGAGAAAGACAGATTAGCCGCAGCTGAGCTTGAGCGTGCGAAGCATAAAAATGACAGTACCACCGCTGCGAACAAAAGACTGGAAGATGCGCGAATTGCTGCCGAGAAGCGCAAGGCTGATTCTCTGGCTGCTGTCCCAAAAGCGGGTTTGTTTGAAACACTAACAGAACGCACCGGACGTTATTACGTGGTGGTAGCCAGCGCGGTGGATGATGACCTGCTCGTGGATCATGCAAAGAAACTGGGCGAGAAAGGTGTCAGCACAAAACTGATCCCGCCATTCAGAAAGTATAAGTTTTATCGCCTAACAATTGCCGATGCCGACAGCTTTGCCGGAGCTCAGCAGATTGCCGACTCGAAGAAGTCGGAGTACACCGATGCCCTTTGGGTGTTGAAGTACTAAGGCTAACACCATATTGAAATTTTTTTAACTGCATCGTATGACAACGGTGCAGTTTTTGCATCGTACTGATATAATTTTTTCGCGATGACACAGAAGGAGAAGAATAACAAAGTGATTGCCGCAGCCTCCACCATAGGCATGTACGCGGTGTTGTTCCTGATCATGTTATTTACGGTTGCGTGGAGAACACCATATCCGCCAATCCCCGGAGGTCAGGGCGTGTCATTAATTTTGGGCACAGATGATTTTGGCAGCGGGGATGTTCCGTTAGATGAACCACTGGGAACAACCGATCCTGAACAACAAAAAGAGGAAACTCCGAAACAGGAGGACCCCAAAGAAGAAGTTAAGCCTCAGCCGCAACAACAGGAAGATGAAAAAGAGGTCGTTACGTCAACTGAAGAGAGTCCCGTAACTGTTAAAAAAGAAGAACCGAAAAAGAAGGAGGAGAAAAAAGAGGTTAAACCCGACCCGGTTGTAAAAAAAGACGAAGCGCCAAAGAAAGAAGAGCCGCCACAACCTAAGACTGTTTATAATCCTAACAAGAATACAGCATCTACCGACAACAAAACCGGTACACCCGGAAGTAAAGGTGACGATGAAGGCAAGACGGGTGATAAAGGTGATCCGCGCGGAACGCCGACCGGTGCAGTGTATAAAGGCAATCCCGGATCCGGTGGTGATGGTAATGGCGGAAGTGGCGGAACACGTTTGGATATGGCCGGTTGGGCGTGGGTTGAAATCCCGCAGGCCCCGAAGCCAACAGAGAGCGATCAGTTCTCTGGACAAGTGGTTTTCGCCTTCGATGTTGATGAGACCGGAGAGATTATAAACATCCGCAAAGAATCAGGAAACTTAAGCTTTGAACTCGAGAAGAAATGTAAAGCCGCGCTTGAGAAAACTTCACTCTATAAGACCTCACCCGGAGCAGCGCCTCCAAAAACTTCTGGTCGCGTAACCTTTACGCTGAAGGTTCAATAAGCCAAAACTAAATTTGGAATTTGACAGCCATGCAAAGAGATTTGCAGCCTGTTAATTTCATGGTCAGCGAATATCAGCAAACAATAACCTATCTGTATGAAAACCTGCCAATGTTTCAGCGGGTGGGCGCTGTCGCCTATAAAGCCGACCTGACCAATACACTTGCGCTGTGTGAAGCATTGGGTAATCCCCAGCATAAATTCAAGTCGATACATATTGCCGGCACGAACGGCAAGGGCAGCACATCGCACATGCTTGCGTCTGTGTTGCAATCGGCCGGGTATAAAACCGGGTTGTACACGTCACCTCACCTGAAAGAATTTACCGAACGCATCCGGATAAACGGTGAAGAAGTTAGTCAGCAGTTTGTGGTTGACTTTGTTAATCGCATCAGGCCGCACATCGATCGGATCAGGCCTTCCTTTTTTGAAATCACCACCGTCATGGGATTCGATTACTTCGCCTCCCGGAAGGTTGACGTGGCGGTGATTGAAGTGGGGCTGGGCGGCCGGCTGGATTGCACGAATGTAATCACTCCGGAGTTGTCGGTGATTACCAATATCAGTTTCGATCATAAAGACATTCTGGGCGATACGCTTGAAAAGATTGCGGTCGAAAAGGCGGGCATCATCAAAGATAATGTTCCGGTGGTTATCAGTCAGCGACAACAGGAAGTTGAAAAAGTATTCATCGATAAGGCGGCAAAACATCATACTCCCGTTTATTTCGCGAGCGATATAGTTGAGGCATCGTTATCCAACAGTTTGTTTGAAGTAAGTAAAAACAAGACTGTATATCTCAGTAAGTTAAAGCTACCATTAAAAGGTAATTATCAGGTACGGAACCTGCCGGGTGTAGTCCAGGCTATTGAATTATTGATCAACGCTGGGTTTGTTATTAGTGACGCTAATCTTCGGTCAGGATTGGAAAATACGGTTACGCAAACCGGACTAAAGGGGCGGTGGCAACAACTTGGCGAGCACCCTACAATCATCTGCGACACCGGCCATAATGCAGATGGCATCAAAGAAGTCGTTTCCCAAATCAGGCAGCAGAAGTTTGCCCGCCTGTTTATGGTTTGGGGCATGGTTAAGGATAAAGAACCGGATGAGGTTCTGAAACTTTTACCGGGCGAAGGTTACTATTATTTTTGCCAGGCATCGATTCCGCGCGCCATGGATGCCAGTCAATTGATGCAATTGGCGGAGCGTTTTGGCTTAAGGGGCGAAGTGGTTATGCATGTTAATGATGCACTCGCAAAAGCGAAGACTGTGGCTGGCGCGGATGATTTTATTTTTGTCGGAGGCAGCACTTTTGTGGTTGCCGAAATTGAGAATTTGTGAAAAGAAAGCTCGAGCGTTTTAAAGTGATTGAAAGTCAGCCGAATGTGGTTGAACCTACCAAGGACTTTTATCACTCCATCAAAGGAAACTGGAACAAGGAGTTCTTTAAGAACGACAATCCCATCACCGTTGAATTGGCCTGCGGCAGAGGTGAGTACACGATCGGGTTGGCAAAACTCTTCCCTGAAAAGAATTATATCGGTATCGACATTAAGGGTGAGCGCATCTGGAAAGGAAGTACCACGGCAACCGAAAACGGGTTGACCAACGCTGCTTTTCTCCGCACAATGATTCTGCTGGTTGAGAACTTCTTTGTGGAAGGCGAGATCAGCGAGATATGGATCACATTTCCCGATCCGCGGCCGCGCGTTCGTGACATCAAGCGCAGGCTTACCAGCCCGCGGTTCTTATCGATCTATAAACGCTTGTTAAAGCCCGAAGGCTATATCCGGCTCAAGACCGACAATACCGGCTTTTATGAGTTCACGCTGGAAGAACTTGCGCAGCGCGATGACATTACCGACCTGAAGTTCACGGATGATGTTTATAATTCCGATCTGCGGCCGGAATGTTTCGACATCAAGACCAAGTACGAGCAACTATTTGCTTCAAAAGGCGAACGCATCAAATATCTTCGGTTCAGGTTTAAATAGATCGTTTTCCTGATTTTTCGAACGTAACAATTCGGTAACCGGCAGGTGAAGACCGGGTAATTCAGGCGGCATACCTTTGCTTTCAAGTAGAACTTCTTTTAGGTTAGGTATCCCGAAGGAATTACGGGCCTTCGGGATTACTTTTAAAAGATCATGGGTAAACGAAAAAAACGTCAGGTCGACATTGTAATCATTTCGGACGTCCACCTTGGCACCTTTGGATGCCACTCCGAAGAGCTCCTTCGTTATCTCAAGACCATCAAACCAAAAAAGGTAATCCTCAACGGTGACATTATCGACATGTGGCAGTTCAGCAAGCGATACTGGCCTAAGTCGCATATGCAGGTTGTCAAGCACATTACCGGGTGGCTCGCGAAAGGCGTTAAGATCATTTACCTGCCGGGTAATCATGATGAAATGTTGCGCAAATTCAAGGGCTTGAAAATCGGCTCATTCCGGATCGCGAACAAGGTTGTGCTGAACCTGAACGGCAAGCGTGCCTGGGTTTTTCATGGCGATGTATTCGATGTAACCATGCGCTATTCGAAGTGGCTCGCAAAACTCGGAGCTGTTGGCTACGATACGCTTATCCTGATTAATGCCTTCGTAAACTGGTGCCTCGAAAAACTGGGACGCGAAAAGATCTCGCTTTCCAAGAAGGTGAAAGACAGTGTGAAATCGGCTGTAAAGTTCATCAACAAGTTTGAAGATACGGCTGCCGACATCGCCATCTCAAATCAATACGACTATGTGGTGTGCGGCCATATTCATCAGCCCGAGATGCGACAAATTCTGACCGAGAAAGGTTCGGTCATGTACTTGAACTCGGGCGACTGGGTTGAAAACCTCACCACATTGGAGTACACGAACGGAGAATGGAGGATTTACCGGTACAAGGATGATCCGATTGCAAATTCTGTTAAATTGCCCAAGCGACTCGAACACAAGCTCGACAACGATGAGATATTCCGCGACCTGGTGAACGAGTTCCTTACCGTAAAAAAGTGAAAATACTCTACGCAATTCAGGGCA
>JAEUUI010000019.1 GCA_016786585.1 Cyclobacteriaceae bacterium | reverse complement strand
TTGCCATAATATTATCCTTGTCTTTGTTTAAACCTTGGATTCTTCTTGTTAATCACATACAGCTTGCCATTGCGTCTGATCACTTTGCAATCAGCGCTGCGCTTTTTTATGGATGCTTTAACTTTCATTTTCGTTCGCGTTTCGTAAAGAAGCAAATGTTGCGTCTCTACAGTTTATTTATATCTAAATACAATTCTTCCTTTGGTCAGGTCGTATGGAGACATCTCCAGTCTTACCTTATCTCCTGGCAGGATACGGATATAATTCATCCTCATCTTACCTGAAATATGCGACAGCACTTCGTGCCCATTCTCCAGTTGCACCCTGAACATTGCGTTCGAAAGCGCTTCCAGAATTGTTCCGTCTTGTTCTATCGACTTTTGCTTCGCCACTTGTACGAATAATTTTCTTCTATATACTGATGTGTTGTTAACACCTCTGTTTTTTCTTCCAATACTGCCACCGTGTGCTCAAAGTGAGCCGATGGTTTTTTGTCTGCCGTGCGGATCGTCCATCCGTCATTCTCCTGCACCACATTCTTCGTTCCCTGGTTGATCATCGGTTCGATCGCGAAGACCATCCCGGGTACCAGTTTCACTCCCTTGCCCTGCTTTCCAAAATTCGGAACTTCAGGATCTTCGTGAAGATTCTTTCCGATACCGTGCCCCACCAGTTCGCGAACCACTCCGTATCCGAAGCCTTCAACATAGCTCTGGATGGCGTAACTCACATCTCCGATCCGGTTCCCTGCCCGAGCCTTCTCGATTCCTTTTTGAAGGGATTCGTAGGTTCGCTCCAGCAGCAGCAACGTTTCTTTGCTTGCACCTTCCATCGGATAGGTATAAGCCGAGTCGCTGTGGAAGCCTTTGAAGTACACTCCACAATCAACCGAGATGATGTCCGTTTCCTTTAACTCATAGTTTCCTGGAAACCCATGCACCACCGCCTCATTGACTGAAATACAAAGTGTTGCCGGAAATCCGTTATAGTTTTTGAAGGATGGTACTCCTCCGTTATCCCGGATATATTGTTCCGCCACTTTGTCTAACGCTGAGGTTTTTACTCCGGGCTTTATCAGCCTGGCAACTTCACCATGAGCTTTACCCAGAATCTGAGCACTCTCTTTAATAAGTTGTATCTCCTCGTCAGTCTTTAAGTGAACCATTCAGCACTTAAGCCGCAGCAATTTGAGAACGTCCTTTTACTCTGCCTGATTTCATCATCCCTTCATAGTGACGCATCAACAAGTAGCTCTCGATCTGCTGAAGTGTGTCGAGAATAACCCCAACCATAATCAGCAACGATGTACCACCGAAGAACTGCGCGAAGGCCTGGCCGATACCCACTCTAACTGCCAGTGAAGGCAGGATAGCGATGGTCACCAGAAACAATGCACCGGGCAATGTAATTCTTGATAAAACTGTATCAATAAAGTTAGCTGTGTCTTTGCCTGGCTTAATACCCGGAACAAATCCACCATTACGCTTTAAATTATCAGCAATGTCGTTTGAGTTGATAGTGATCGCAGTGTAAAAGAACGTGAAGATCAAAATCAACGAACCGAACAATAAGTTATACTCCCATGATCTGAAGTCTGAGAACGCAGATCCGATGTATGCACCGGTATCTGTATCTCTCCAGATTCCGGAGATCAAAGCCGGGATGAACATCAATGCCTGGGCAAAGATGATTGGCATTACACCGGACGAGTTGAGCTTCAACGGGATGAAATCACGCTTTCCGCCATATAATTTATTTCCGACTACCTGCTTAGCATACTGAATCGGAATTTTGCGCGTAGCCTGCGTCAGGAGAATTACCCCCATTACCACAAAGAACAGCGCGATTAATTCCACTACAAACAGGATTGCCTGCTGCATTCCACGATTGTTCACCGCTTCGTCAATGATTGCTCCTGGGAAGCGGGAAACGATACCGATCATGATCAGCATGGAAATACCATTACCAATACCCTTATCGGTGATTCTCTCACCCAACCACATACAGAACATTGTTCCGGCAATCAGAATGATGATTGAAGAAACGTAGAAGAACAGGTTATTATTGATGATCGCGTTCTGGTCGATTGTTCCGCGAATGTATCCGTAAGCCTGAAATGCGGTGATGAAGATTGTAAGCACGCGCGTGATCTGATTCATACGCTTGCGGCCTGACTCCCCTTCTTTCTGCAGTTTTTGAAAGTATGGAACTGCGAATCCAAGAAGCTGTACGATAATCGATGCCGAGATATACGGCATGATACCCAAAGCAAAAATGGATGCGCGGCTGAACGATCCTCCGAGGAAGGTGTTCAACAGATCGAAAATGCCACCCTGTGCTGAGCCACCCAATTTGGTAGCGTCAATGCCGGGGAGGGCAATGAATGATCCCAAACGAAAGACGATCAAAAATCCGATTGTATTCAGGATTCTGATTCTGAGATCTTCGATTGAGAAGATGTTCCGTATCGTTTCAAAAAAGCGCTTCATTATTAGATCTTAGTAGCTGTACCACCTACTTTCTCGATTGCTTTAATAGCCGTTTCAGAGAAAGCGTGTGCCTGAACATTAACTTTTGATTTCAATTCGCCTCTGCCTAAAACTTTGATCTTGTCGTTCTTACCGATGATCCCGTTGTTCACGAGCAAATCAAAGCTAAGGTCAGCGCCTTTATTGCTTTCTGCAATCTTTTCAAGCAAGTCGAGGTTAACCGCCTTGTAGTAAATCTTGTCGTTGTTTTTGAAACCGAACTTCGGCACCCTGCGCTGCAATGGCATCTGACCACCTTCAAAACCGAATTTCTTCGAATATCCTGAACGTGACTTCGCACCTTTGTGTCCGCGACCTGCAGTGCTACCACCTGAACCCTGGCCACGACCAAGTCTCTTGTTGGTTTTTGTTGAACCTTCAGCAGGTTTTAATGTATGCAGTTTCATTTTTTAAAGCTCTTTTACAGTAACCAAATGATTTACTTGCTGAACCATGCCTTTGATCTGTGGAGTGTACTCCACTTCAACTGACTTGTTCACTTTTCCAAGACCCAGCGCACGCAAAGTTTTTTGCTGTCTCTCCGGTCTTTTAATATCGCTGCGCGACTGTGTGATCTGTACTTTCGCCATGATCTTATCCGTTAAATACTTTGGACAATGAAATACCTCTGCTCTTCGCGATGCTCAACGGATCGCGCATTTGAGTCAATGCGTTAAAAGTAGCCTTCACCACGTTGTGCGGGTTAGATGAACCCTTTGACTTTGCCAATACATTGTGGATACCGGCACTTTCCAGCACAGCACGCATCGCACCACCGGCAATTACACCTGTACCCGGAGAAGCTGGCTTCAACAACACATGGCCTCCATCATACTTGCCGATCGCTTCGTGTGGTACTGTTCCTTTAATGATCGGAACTTTTACCAGGTGCTTCTTTGCATCGTCAACGCCTTTGGTAATCGCATCCGTAACTTCGTTTGCTTTTCCGAGGCCGTAACCTACCACGCCATTGCCGTCTCCAACAACCACGATTGCTGCAAAGCTGAACCTGCGACCACCTTTTACCACTTTCGCTACGCGCTCAATGGCAACAACCTTTTCTTTAAGATCGATTTCGCTGGCCTTTACTGTACTGATATTGCTTACTGACATATCTTAATTCTTAGAATTTCAATCCACCTTCTCTTGCACCGTCTGCAAAAGCTTTAATGTTTCCGTGATAGAGGTATCCGTTTCTGTCGAATACGATGCTCTGAACTCCGGCAGCAACCGCTTTTTCAGCGAGCTTCTTGCCTACGTTCTTCGAGCTCTCAATGTTTAACGATGTTTTATCGCCAAGCTCGGTGGTCGATGCTGATGCCAGGGTAACACCCTTCAGGTCATCGATGATCTGCGCATAGATACCTTTGTTGCTTCTGAATACAGATAACCGCGGACGGTCAGCTGTTCCGGAAAGTTTCTTGCGGATACCAGCTTTAATTCTTGTTCTTCTTTCGTTGTTCTTGCCTGCCATAGTTTTATGCGTCTATGATGCTTAATTATTTAGCAGCAGCCTTACCAGCTTTTCTGCGAACATATTCACCTGTGAAGCGGATACCTTTTCCTTTGTAAGGTTCAACCTGACGGAGTGACTTTATTTTAGCGGCCACCTGGCCAACCAATTGCTTATCGATTCCTTCGAGAACGATAGTCGGGTTACCCCCTTTTTCCTGGGTAGCCTGAACTTTGATTTCACTTGGAACAGCCAGGAACACGTTGTGTGAGTAACCGAGGCTAAGCTCGAGCACGTTTGATTGCGCAGATGCCTTGTAACCAACACCTACCAGCTCAAGCTGAGCTTTGTAGCCGTTGCTAACACCTTCGATCATGTTGGCGATCAGCGCGCGGTATAATCCGTGCATTGACTTGTGACGCTTTTGTTCAGTCGGGCGCTCAACTATAATAGAGCCTTCCTCCTGCTTGATGATAAAATCTGAGTCGATAACCTGCTTCAGTTCTCCCTTAGGACCTTTTACAGTTACCGTATGATTCTCTTTCGAAAAGTTGAAGGTTACGCCTTTCGGTAATGAGATGGGTAGTTTTCCTATACGTGACATAACGTTCTTCTATTAATAGACGTAACACAATACTTCACCTCCCACATTCAGTTTGCGGGCTTCTTTGTCGGTGATTACACCTTTCGAAGTTGAAAGGATAGCCACACCGAGACCGTTCAATACTTTCGGCAGGTTATCGATGCCGCGGTATTGACGTAAACCCGGGGTAGAGATACGCTCCAGGCTTGTAATCGCTGACTCTTTTGTTTCAGGGCTGTACTTGAGCGCGATCTTAATCGTGCCTTGCGGATTTGAACCTTGCTCGAACTTGTAGTTCAGGATATAACCCTTGTCGAATAACACTTTGGTTATCTCCTTCTTAAGGTTTGAAGCAGGAATTTCAACCACTTTGTGGTTGGCCTTAATGGCATTCCGCAGCCTTGTCAAATAATCTGAAATTGGATCCGTCATTTTCTTACTCCTTTAAAAAAGCAAACCCGTCTTTTGAACGGGCTGCAAAGATATTGAACAT
>JAEUUI010000002.1 GCA_016786585.1 Cyclobacteriaceae bacterium | reverse complement strand
ACATTTTTTAAACTTTCTCTAAAACAACCAACCAATGCTTGTCCTTAAAAGAGACGGACACCGTGAGTCCGTAAAGTTTGACAAAATCACTGCCCGCATCGAGAAACTCTGCTACGGTTTGGATACCAAATACGTAAGCGCGGTTGAAGTTGCCATGAAGGTGATTAATGGTTTGTACGATGGTGTAACAACAGTGGAGCTGGATAACCTGGCGGCAGAAATTGCGGCTACGTTAACCACCAAGCACCCTGATTACGCAAAGCTGGCTGCCCGGATCGCGATCTCGAATCTGCACAAGGTTACGAGCAAGTCTTTTTCCAGCACGATGAAGAGGCTTTACACGTATGTTGACCCGAAAACCGGTCAGAATGCGCCCCTGATCTCGAAAGAGACCTGGCGCGTGATTCACCAGCATGCAGCCGAGCTTGATGAAGCAATCCTCTACGATCGTGATTTCGGTTACGACTACTTCGGGTTCAAAACACTCGAGCGTTCATATTTGATGAAGATCGATGGCAAGGTGGTGGAGCGCCCTCAGCACCTGCTGATGCGCGTAGCTGTGGGTATCCATGGCGAAGACATCCCGGCCGCTATCGAAACCTATAACCTCTTGTCGGAAAAGTGGTTCACACACGCAACTCCGACTTTATTCAATGCCGGAACACCGAAGCCGCAGCTTTCTTCATGCTTCCTGTTAACCATGCAGGACGACAGCATCGATGGTATTTACGATACGCTGAAGCAGTGCGCTAAAATTTCACAGTCTGCCGGTGGTATCGGCCTCAGCATTCACAACGTTCGCGCGAAAGGATCATACATCAAAGGAACAGGCGGTACGTCAAACGGTATCGTGCCGATGCTCCGCAACTTCGATATGACTGCGCGGTATGTTGACCAAGGCGGTGGCAAGCGCAAGGGAAGCTTTGCGATCTACCTTGAGCCATGGCACGCAGATATTTTCGATTTCCTCGCACTGAAGAAAAACCACGGTAAAGAAGAGATGCGCGCCCGCGATCTGTTCTACGCATTGTGGATTTCAGATTTGTTCATGAAGCGCGTGGAGAACAACGAAATGTGGTCGCTGTTCTGCCCGAACGAAGCTCCCGGTCTTGCAGAAGTTTGGGGTGAAGACTTCGAACGTCTGTATGAGAAATATGAAAAAGAAGGCAAGTTCCGCAAGCAGATAAAAGCTCAGGACCTGTGGTTTGAAATTCTTGAATCACAAATCGAAACCGGAACGCCCTACATCCTGTACAAAGACTCCGCTAACCGCAAGTCGAACCAGAAGAACCTCGGCACAATCAAGTCGAGCAACCTCTGCACAGAGATTATCGAATACACTGCGAAAGACGAAGTTGCGGTTTGTAACCTCGCTTCCATCGCACTGAATAAGTTTGTAACAGACGAAGGCACCTTCGATCATCAGCGTTTGTATGAAATCACGAAAGTGATTACCCGCAACCTGAACAAGGTGATCGATATCAACTTCTACCCGGTAGAAGAAGCGCGTAACTCGAACATGCGTCACCGTCCGATCGGGTTGGGCGTACAAGGCCTGGCCGATACGTTCATTATGATGCGCATGCCGTTCGACTCTGATGAGGCGCGCAGATTAAATGAAGACATTTTTGAAACGATCTACTTTGCAGCCATGGAAGCATCTATGGAACTCGCGAAGAAGGATGGTTCTTACGAAACCTTCAAAGGTTCACCGGCTTCAAAAGGAATTTTCCAGTTCGACATGTGGGGTGTTAACCCGAAGAGCGGCCGCTGGAACTGGGAACAACTGAAGCAGGACGTGAAGAAGAATGGCGTTCGCAACTCGTTATTGGTTGCTCCGATGCCAACCGCTTCTACGTCACAGATTCTCGGAAACAACGAATGCTTCGAACCGTATACATCAAACATTTATACCCGCAGAACGCTTTCAGGCGAATTCATCATCGCGAACAAGCACTTGATGAAAGACCTGATCGACCTTGGGCTGTGGAATGAAACAATGCGTCAGAAACTGATTGCAACGAATGGTTCAGTTCAGGCAATTCCTGAAATTCCGCAGAACATCAAGGACATCTACAAAACCGTTTGGGAAATTTCTCAAAAGGCAATCATTGATATGTCTGCCGACCGTGGCGCGTACATCTGCCAGTCGCAAAGTCTGAACATTCACCTGAAGGATCCGAACTTCGGCAAGCTTACATCTATGCACTTCTACGCATGGAAGAGAGGTTTGAAAACCGGTATGTACTACCTGAGAACTCAGGCCGCTGCCGATGCAATCCAGTTCACGCTCGACAAAACAGCGATGCAACAGCCGGTTGCCGAGAAAAAATCCATTGGCGTTGAGGAAACACTGGCAACTCCGGTTGTAGCCAACGTGGTAGTAGAAACACAACAGGCGATTCAATACGATCAGAACCGTGCCGACATGGCATGCTCACTGGATAATCCGGATGCATGCGAGGCATGTGGTAGCTAATTCAGAATCAGTCAATCTTACAAAGCCCTGACCAACCGTCAGGGCTTTTTGTTTTATTTGTATCTCCTAAACTTCTTTTCATGAATCGCAGAAACTTCGTTAAGAACACCGGTCTGGCCGCAGCCGCATTCTCCATCCTTCCCTCCTCGCAACTTTTTTCACAAAGCATCAAAACCAAGGTTCGCCTGGGGATTATTGGCGTAGGTCTTCGCGGGCAGAATCATTTGGATTTAGCCTTGAAACGGAGTGATACGGAAGTGGTAGCGATCTGCGATATCAACGAACGCATGCTGAACGATGCGCTTGAACAGGTAAAGCAAGCCGGCAAACCAACACCGAAAGTTTTTAAAGGTGATGTTAATGCCTGGAAAAAATTACTGGAAGTAAAGGATCTGGATGGCGTAATCATCGCCACTCCGTGGGAATGGCACGCACCGATGATCATCGGCTCGCTGGAAGCGGGAGTTAAATACGTGGGAAGTGAAGTTATCCTGGGTATTACGTTACAGGATCATTGGGATGTGATCCATGCAGCCGAGCGACACAAGGGCCATGTGATGATGCTGGAGAACGTTTGTTATCGCAGGGATGTGATGGCAATCCTGAACATGGTGCGACAGGGAATGTTCGGGGAACTTATGCACCTGCAGGCCGGCTATCAGCACGACTTGCGCGCGGTAAAATTTAATAACGGCCAGCAGCCGTATGGCGGAGGTGTTGAATTTGGCGATAAAGGATTTTCGGAAGCCTCGTGGCGCACGAATCATTCCGTTCACCGGAACGGAGATCTATATCCGACCCATGGCATCGGACCGGTGGCAGAAATGCTGAACATCAACTATGGAAACCGGTTTGTGTCGCTTTCATCTTTTGCTACTAAGGCACGCGGACTGCATGAGTATGTAGTGAAGAATGGCGGAGAAAGTCATCCGAATGCAAAAGTTGAATTTAAGCTGGGCGATGTTGTCACGACCATGATTAATTGTGTGAACGGAGAAACCATTTTACTTCAACACGACACAAACTTGCCACGACCCTACTCACTGGGTTTTCGCGTGCAGGGCACAAAGGGTATCTGGATGGATGTGAACAAGTCACTCTACCTGGAAGGCACCAGTCAGAAGGAGCATTCGTGGGAAGAAGCAAAACCTTATCTCGAGAAATACGATCACCCGCTCTGGCAGCGCTGGACAAAAGAAGCTGATGGTGCAGGTCACGGTGGCATGGATTTCTTCGTGGTGCATGCGTTTATCGAATCGATCAAAAACGACAAGCCTACTCCGATTGATGTGTATGATTCCGCTGCATGGAGCGCGATCACTCCTTTAAGTGAGCAAAGCATCGAGCTGGGAAATGAAACCGTACAATTCCCTGACTTCACCAGCGGCCAATGGATGTATCGTAAAACACGGTTTGCGTTAGACGATACGTATTAATGGAGCCTGTTGTTTTTGCAGCCGAACGTTTCGGATTCTATACGCCCTTCTTTGAATTGTTGACGGATGGATTAATCCACAAAACTTATAAGGTCACGGCAAACAATCGCGCGGCAATCTTACAGCAGGTAAATACCAATGTGTTCCGTGATATTAATGCAGTAGTCGGAAACTATCAGCTGATTGACAGCCATCTGGAACGATCCGGTATGTTGCGCGTTCCCGCGATGATTAAAACCATGCAGGGCGATGACACCTGGACGGACAAGGAGGGTTCCTGCTGGCGGGCGTTTGAGTTTATCGCAAATACGTACACGGAGGCTTTACCGGCTTCGCCTGAAAAAATTTTCAGCGCTGCGAAATGCTACGGGCAGTTTACTTCTTCACTCAGCGGATTGGATATTGAAAAACTCAAACCAACCATTGCCAGCTTTCACGATTTGAGTCATCGTTACCGGCAATTGCAGACAGCGATTTCTAACGCCAACGATGAGCGATTGAAAAAAAGTCGCACGCTTCTTGAAAAAATCACTATACGTAAAAATCTTGTTGAATTTTATGAAAGTTTGAAAAGCAACCCGGAATTCAAAATCCGGGCGATGCATCACGACACCAAGCTGAGTAATATTTTGTTTGATAAAGCTACCGGGCAGGCGGTTTGCCCGATTGATCTCGACACCACGATGCCGGGGTACTTTTTTTCAGATGTGGGAGACATGATTCGAAGCATGATTTCCCCGAGTGATGAAAACGCTCCCGCGGACTCGGTGGAAGTCAACCCGGAAATTTATCGGGCAATTGTTTCCGGCTACGAAAGTGGAATCGGAAACAGTTTCACAACAGCTGAACGAAATGAAATTCATAAGGCCGGCATGATCATGCTCTACATGCAGGGCATCCGCTTTCTGGCAGACTACTTATCAAACAATACGTACTACAAGATTAAGTATGCCGAACAGAATTTTGACCGGGCGTTGAATCAGATCACGTTGCTGGAAAAACTGGAAGAGTTTCTGGACGCTTAAATTAATTCTACTTTGTGAAGAATCCGGTCGGAGGTTTTGCTGAGCAGCAAGGTGTGCTTCACCGGGCTTTTGTAGCATTCATAAAAAGTAAATTCTTCGGCATTTGCGGTCCAGAAGAACGCACTGGCATTTTTCTCGGCCTGGGCGAGTTTTGAGTTGTCGAGCGGGTTACCGGAGATCGTCATTAATTCACACGCCAGCGATGAAGGCCGGTTGTCTTTCAGTAAAAAAGGTAATGAAGCGATCGTCCGGAGCGTGTCCTGCTTGTTTGCGATGTATTCAAAATAGTATGTGAACTTCCCGGTTTCACGGTTAACCACTCGTACGCCATTAAGCTGTTGCACGTGAAAATTGTCGTTGAAAATTTCATGCTCAACCGAAACCTCATTCACCGGCATGGTGAAATATGATTCAAACGTATTATCGGTGAGGTCGCGACCGGGCAAATAAACAATCAGGGCTGCAAAGATCGCCATGATCGCTGCAGCCCTGATGAAGTTTTTATGAATTGAAATGCGTTGCATCTTTTTAGAATGGAAGATCGTCACTTCCGCTGCTGGCATCCGGAGCGAATGACGAATCGATTGGAGGCGCTTCATTTTGACCGCCACCGTTGCCTTTCGCAATTTTCCATGCGCGAACATCAGTGTACCAGCGGCCGTTGTATTCGCGGCTTTCGATATTAATGGATGCCGTAATTTTTTCGCCTACTGATAAACGGGTTTCGTCTACCTTTTCACCCCACAATGACAAACATACTTTTTTCGGATACTGCCCCGGTGTTTCAAGAATGAATTCCTGTTTTTTCCACGTTCCGTTTTTTCCCTGGCCGGATTGCATCGGCAAAAGGCTTACTACTGTTCCTGTTATTTCCATGATTAGTGTTTACAAGCTTAAAGCGCCCCTTTCTTGATTTCTTCCACCACAGCCGGATCGGTTAACGTAGTGGTGTCGCCAAGGTTGGAAGTTTCGCCTTCCGCAATTTTACGCAAAATCCTGCGCATAATTTTTCCTGAACGTGTTTTCGGTAATCCGGTTACAAATTGAATTTTATCAGGCTTCGCAATCGGGCCGATAATCTTTGCTACTGTATCGCGAATTTCATTACGGAGTTTCTCTTCGTTCTCCGGTTTTTCATATAAGATCGCGTAGGCGTAAATGGCGTTGCCTTTTACATGATGCGGATAGCCCACCACAGCAGCCTCCGAAACTGCATGATGTTCGGTCATTGCACTTTCAATTTCTGCCGTACCCATGTTATGGCCCGACACGATAATGATATCATCCACCCTGCCGGTGATGCGATAGTATCCGTCAGCATCCACGCGACAACCATCGCCTGTGAAATATTTGCCGGGGAATGTAGAGAAGTATGTGTCTTTGAACCGCTGATGGTTGCCGTAGATCGTGCGAGCCATTCCCGGCCACGGAAATTTGACAGTTAATCGTCCTTCGATATTAGTTCCGGAAAGCTCGTGACCTTTTTCATCCATTACAGCCGGCTGTACACCCGGCATCGGGAAACTTGCGTGTGCAGGTTTCAGCTTCGTTACATGGGCAATCGGTGAAATCATAAAGCCACCGGTTTCGGTTTGCCACCAGGTGTCGATAACGGGACATTTACCTTTGCCGATATTTTTATGATACCATTCCCATGCTTCTTCATTGATCGGCTCGCCTACCGAACCGAGTATCTGCAACGAAGAAAGATCATGTCGCTCAACAAACGATAAAGGTTCGTGCAGTAACGAGCGGATCGCTGTGGGTGCCGTGTAAAAGATATTTACCTTATGCCGTTCGATGACCTGCCAGAACCGGCCCATGTCTGGCCACGATGGAATGCCTTCAAACATTACGGTGGTCGCGCCTGACAATAACGGACCGTACAAAATGTACGAGTGCCCTGTTATCCAGCCGATGTCGGCCGTACACCAATAAACTTGTCCGGGTTTATATTGAAATGCAGTCTGGAACGTGTAGGCCACATACACCATATAGCCCGCACAGGTATGCACCATGCCTTTGGGTTTTCCGGTTGAGCCGGATGTATAAAGAATGAACAGCAGATCTTCCGCCTCCATTGTTTCTGCTTCGCAGGATGTTGCCGTATTCGCAATCGTTTCGTGCCACCATACATCACGGTCCGGCTTCATGTTCACGTTTATGTTAACATGACGAAACACAATGGATTTCTCAATTGTGGGGCATTTATCAAGGGCTTCATCAACAATCTTTTTAAGATCAAGATTCTTATCGCCACGCTGAACACCATCGGCCGTTAAAATTAACCTGCACGAAGAATCGTTGATGCGGTCAACGATCGCTCCGGAAGAAAATCCTGCAAACACAACCGAATGAACAGCACCAATCCGCGCGCACGCCAGTACAGCAAACGCCAGCTCCGGAATCATCGGCATGTAAATGCAAACCCGGTCACCCTTTTTAATGCCCTGTTCGCGCAGCATGTTTGCCACACGACAAACATGTTCGAACAACTCGCGGTAGGTAAATTTCTTCGATTCGTTTTTCGGATTGTTAGGTTCCCAGATTAATGCTGTTTGGTTTCCACGTTCAGCCAGGTGACGATCCAGACAATTTTCTGTGATGTTGAGCTGTGCACCCTGAAACCATTTTACTTCCGGCTTATGGAAATCGTATTCCAAAACTTCATTCCATTTCTTACGCCATTGAAAATCCTGCGCTACCGATTCCCAGAATTTTTCGGGTTGTTCAACGCTGTCGCGATATACATTCCGATATGATTCAAAATCCGTGATTGAATTAGTCATGAGTGCGTGCTGATAATCGCATGAAAATCCGCAAAAAAATCAAAAAATAGTATTCCGTTAGTCTAATAGTTGTCGCGATAATCTCAGGGAGACGGCTTAGACGGCGTTTCCTACATCATGTACTCCACCGCAACCGCTAAAAGTGCCCCGATAATAGCTACCGTCATTTTTTTTGCGTAGAACCGGTGTGCAGGACTGCTTTCGAAAACAATTGTGGTTGAGATGTGCAGGAAGTTGCCACACACCAGGGCATACAAATACGTGAGACCGGATGCCGACAAGATTTCGACATCGATCAGGTACGTGGAGATCAATAATCCCAATGGGGCCGCAAGCGAAAAGAAAATCAGGTGTGGAATGGCTTTGTTGATGGAGCGTAGCTGAAAGGCAAGAACCGTCATCAATGCGAAGGCAGCCGGAGCGCGATGCAGCGCAATACCCAACAGGATCGCGTTCACATCGTAGTGCATGGCCATCACCGCTGTTGGCTGAACCAGCATAGCGCCCTCCAGAAACGCATGAACACACAATGCAGCGAGCAGAACAAACGCGGAGATTTGCTCATGATGCGGCTCATCATGGTGATGATGCTCGCCCTCATGCGTATGAATATGACCGTGTTCAATACCAGATGTGAAGTATTCGAGCACCTGCTGCAGGAAAAATCCCGCGAGCACAAACAGCCCGATTAACTCAACATCACTGTTTTTAATGTATAACTCCGGCAAAATGTGCACGACTGTAATCCCGAAGAGATAAGCGCCTGCAAACACCAGCAGCAGCTTAAAATTTTTCGTGCGTCCGGAAGGGACAAGGTATACCGCCAGGCCCGAAAGCAACGGGGTTAGAAACAGAACCAGCAGTTTTACGATCATAGAAGAGGATGCCCCGGGATTATCACCGCGAAGGTAGCTAAAATGTTCTAGATGCAACAATGTTGCTTTTAAGAAATATCGGGTTTCGTGCTTACCTTCGCCTGATCAATTACTATGCGGGAAGACTATCTGAAAGGTGACGGTGAAAACCTGAATGCAGCCGAAAAGGAATTCGAAAAGGCTTTGCGGCCGTTGTCGTTCGATGACTTTACCGGGCAGCAGAAGGTTGTTGATAATATTAAGGTGTTTGTGCAGGCTGCTAAACAACGCAATGAGCCGCTTGATCACGTGTTGCTGCACGGCCCTCCGGGATTGGGTAAAACAACGCTCTCCTACATCATTGCCAATGAGCTTCAGTCGGCTATTAAGATTACTTCCGGACCTGTTTTAGATAAGCCCAGCGATTTGGCCGGGTTGCTGACGAACCTGGAAGCGAACGATGTTTTGTTCATTGATGAGATCCATCGCCTGAACCCGATTGTTGAAGAATATCTTTATTCGGCCATGGAAGATTTTAAGATCGACATCATGCTGGACTCCGGTCCGAATGCACGTTCGATCCAGATCGGTCTTAACCCGTTCACCCTGATCGGTGCCACAACACGGGCGGGCTTGCTTACTTCTCCGCTTCGTGCACGTTTCGGAATTAATGCCCGGCTTGAATATTACGACTCCGCATTATTGCAAAAGATCATTGATCGCTCGTGTGCGATTCTGAATACTCCGGTTGATGCGGAAGCGTCTTTCGAAATTGCGAGAAGAAGTCGCGGGACACCGAGGATTGCCAATAACTTATTGAGAAGAACGCGCGACTTTGCGCAAATAAAAGGGAACGGAACGATTACACTGGAGATTGCGCAGATCGCGTTGAAAGCACTGGACGTTGACGCAAACGGACTGGATGAAATGGACAATCGCATCCTGATGACCATCATCGATAAGTTTAAAGGCGGCCCGGTGGGATTGACGACCATTGCAACCGCAGTAGGCGATGAAGCCGAAACCATTGAAGAAGTATACGAGCCATTTCTGATCCAGGAAGGTTATCTGAAACGTACATCCCGTGGCCGCGAAGCAACAGAAAAAGCATATAAGCATTTAAAAGTTGTTCCCCCACCCAGCAAAGGTGCTGGTCTTTTTGGTTAACACCCTCACCCATTCCCCTTTCCCCGGGGGAGAGGGAATCCAAACACGGGGAAAGGGAAATGAATTCAGCTCAACAAACTCATCTTGTAAAGTCGCTCGCTGCAGAACTTGGCTTCAGCTATTGCGGAATTTCCAAAGCTGAGTTTCTAGCCGATGAAGCGCCCCGGTTAGAGGAGTGGCTGAGACGAAGTTACCAGGGCAAGATGAGCTATCTCGAAAACTATTTCGACAAGCGGCTTGACCCAACACTGCTTGTTCCCGGAGCAAAATCAGTGATCAGTCTGATGTATAATTACTTTCCGGAAAAAGATTTCGCTACCGACAGTTCATTCAAGATTGCTAAGTACGCGTATGGCGAAGATTATCATTTTGTAGTAAAGGATAAGCTCAAAACACTGTTCGACAAACTTCAGGAACAGGTTGGCGCAGTTGAAGGCCGGGTATTTGTTGATTCGGCACCCGTGATGGAGCGTGCGTGGGCCAAACGTTCGGGACTGGGTTGGATTGGAAAGAACAGTTTACTGCTCAATAAAAATTCGGGAAGCTTTTTCTTTTTGGCGGAAATCATTTTGGACCTGGAATTAGAATACGATGGGCCAATAAAAGATTATTGCGGCACGTGCACAGCCTGCATGGATGCCTGCCCAACGGATGCGATTCCGGAGCCTTACGTTGTTGACGGAAGCAAATGCATTTCTTACTTCACGATTGAATTGAAAGAAGAAATCCCGGTAACGGTAAAAGGAAAGTTTGAGAACTGGATTTTTGGGTGCGATATCTGCCAGGATGTTTGTCCGTGGAACCGGTTTTCAAAACCTCATCACGAGCCGCGGTTTAATGCCAGTGTCGAACTGCAATCAATGACTCAGGCCGACTGGAAAGAAATTACCGAAGAAATTTTTCAGAAAGTTTTTAAAGATTCGCCTGTTAAGCGCACGAAGCTTGAAGGATTGAAAAGAAACATTCGATTTGTAACCGAATAACTCCGATAAATAAAAAAGTCCCGCTAGGGGCGGGACTGGTTTTTCAGTTCAAATCAAATTTCAGGCAGCTACAAAGCAGCGATTCAAAATCGCCTGATGTTCTCGCCCAAACAGGTTGTAGCACCATTGTTTGAGTTCCTGCAGTTCAGCACCAATCAACACTTCGATGGCCTTTCGTAACTCTTTCTCGAAGAGCTTGGAGTCAAAACTCACTTTTGTGAGTACGGTTTTGACATAATTCAGCATAGGCTAGATACTTGTAGATTAAAAAATTGTTTAAAACCCCGACTAATTTAATAAGCGGTTAAGCTAACTAAAAGAACATTTTTAGTTTTGTAACGTGTTATTGGTACAAAGATTGATCATGAGGCCGTTTTTTTCGATAAAATCACTCTTAATCCTTTTTTTGGTATTTACCGCGTTTGTTGCGAAAGCGCAGACCATTCAGATCATTTTAGGACCGGATGAGGTTGGTGAAAATCAAAGCTGGACGATCTCAGTGTCGATTCAAAACGACCGGTTTAAGTCGCACGACTATGTTTTCCCGGACATTCCCGGCTTTCGCAAGCGGGGAACGTCATCGCAATCGCAAACCAATATTATCAACGGTCAGATTTCTTCGTCTCAAAGTGTAACGATGACTTACCTGCCTACCAAGCAGGGAACGTTTACGGTACAAGCGTTTAAAATGACCGCTAATGGACAAACCATTTTCTCACCCGGCAAGAAAGTAAAGGTCGGGCCGCCTGTGCAAAATCAACGCGACCCGTTTGCCAACCCGTACGATCCCAATGATTTCTTCGGCCGCAACAGCACTGAATTTGTAGACATTAAAGACGATGCCTTCCTGGCAATCACCACCAGCAAATCGGAGGTGTATGTAGGTGAAGGTTTTACGACCTCGCTTTCATTTTTTGTCGCGGATAAGAACCGGGCACCACTTCAGTTTTACGATCTGGCCAAACAGCTCACCAACATTCTGAAAAAGATCAAACCCGCCAATTGCTGGGAGGAGAACTTCGATATTGAAAATGTTCAGGCCCAAAGCGTAATGATCAATGGCGAGTATTACGATCAGTACAAATTGTATGAAGCAACATTTTATCCGCTCAATACGAAGCCGATTGAGTTTCCGAGCATCGGTTTACAGCTGATTAAATTTAAAGTAGCGAAGAACCCATCCTTCTTCGGACAGAACCGCAAGGAAGATTTCAAGACGTTTTACTCGAAGCCCAAGACCATCAAGGTAAAAGAACTCCCGCCCCATCCGTTGCGCGATAAAGTTGCCGTAGGTGATTACCGCCTTGATGAAAAGATCAGCAGCACAGCATTACAAACGAGTCAGAGTTTTACGTACGACTTTAACATCTATGGCGAAGGGAACATTTCTGCGATTGAAAAGCCGCAGCTTATGAATGACGGCAGCTTTGAGTTTTATGATCCCGAGGTGCGGCAAGACATCAATCGCCAGAATGGACGTGTAACCGGCACAAAATCTTTCCGGTATTTTATTATACCGAAAGAACCGGGTGACTACAGGATGCGCGACCTCGTGCAGTGGGTATATTTCAACCCATCGTTAAAGCGGTACGATACGCTGATTGCCCGCTCGGCTGTTGTGGTGAGCGGAGAAAGCATGAAAAACGAAGCGATCGAGTCGACCGACACCGGTTCGCTGTATGATAAAATTGCCTCTGCCGATAACAATTTGCGCACCTCCTCTGATAATCGCTGGGTTTCCCTGTTACTCGGGGGATGCGTTTTGGCTATGTTGGGCGGTTCGGCTTATCTTGTGTTCAAAAAATAGTTCTTAGTTCAAGGTTCAACGTTTAAGGCTTGACCTAGAAATAACCTTAAACCTGGAACCTGCAACCTTGAATTTGTGGCATGAACAGTTACGGTACCCTTTTTCGGATTTCAACATTCGGTGAATCACATGGCCCGGCTATCGGAGTAATCATTGACGGCTGCCCCGCAGGATTATCGATTGATGAAAATTTCATCCAGTCGGAACTCGATCGCAGAAAACCCGGACAATCAAAAATTACCACCCAGCGCAAAGAGGACGATACTTTTAAAATTCTTTCCGGAGTATTTGAAGGAAAAAGCACCGGAACCCCGATTGCTATTGTAATTGAAAACCAGGATCAGCGCAGCAAAGATTATTCACACATTCAGAATACGTTCCGCCCATCGCATGCCGACTACACATACGAAACGAAGTATGGCAACCGCGATTACCGGGGTGGCGGACGCAGCTCGGCACGTGAAACCGCAGCACGCGTTGCTGCAGGCGCCATTGCAAAATTGTTATTGAAAAAATCAGGCGTTGACATTGCAGCGTTTGTTTCGCAAGTGGGTGAAATCAAAGCTGATCATTACACCAAACTCGATCTCACAAAAACAGAGGATAACATTGTCCGTTGCCCGGATCAGGCGACAGCCGACAAAATGATCGCACTGATTGATGAAGTACGACTAAACCGGGATACCATTGGTGGCGTTGTTACCTGCGTAATAAAAAATACACCTGTTGGATTGGGTGAGCCGGTGTTTGATAAACTGCATGCCGAACTTGGCAAAGCCATGTTAAGCATCAATGCAGTAAAAGGTTTTGAATACGGAAGTGGTTTCGAAGGAATTAAACTGCGCGGATCACAGCATAACGATGAGTTTTTCAATGATGGCGGAAAGATTCGTACGAAAACAAATCATTCGGGTGGCGTGCAGGGTGGCATCAGCAATGGCGAAGACATCTACTTCAATGTGGCGTTCAAGCCTGTGGCGACAATCATGCAGGATCAGCAAAGTGTAGATAAAGAGGGTAATGAAGCTACCGTGTCCGGGAAAGGGCGTCACGATCCGTGCGTGGTTCCACGTGCCGTGCCGATTGTTGAAGCAATGGCTGCGCTTGTTCTTGCTGATTTCCTGCTGCGTGCGCGCGCTAACAAGGTTTAAGATAAAATCATTAACATTGTCGGTTGATTCGTACAGAATTTCAGCCTAAATCTTCTTTATTCAGTCTTCTATGGAGCCAACCATCAAGCCAAAGAAAAAAAGCCGGTTAACGTTATACATCATTATCGGATTGTTCGTGGGCATTGCCACAGGCTTCATTCTTAACAAGACGTACGTAGACGAAGAGAATTCAAAACTTGAAGTCCTGGACATACGATTAAAAGAAATCAAGACTGCACAGCATACCGCTACCGACAGCGTTACCATGCTTTCACTCGAAGCGGAAAAGAAAAAAGCAAACGAAGAACGCAACGAGGTTTTGCAGGCACGCGATAAAAAGACCGAACCTTTTTCAGTTTTAGCGGATGTTTTTTTACGCCTGATTAAAATGATTGTCGCACCATTGGTGTTCACAACGCTGGTTGTTGGCGTTGCCAAGCTTGGTGACATCAGTGCGGTGGGCCGTATCGGCGGTAAAACGCTGCTTTGGTTTGTAGGTGCTTCTTTGTTAAGTCTTTTGCTTGGGATGATTATGGTAAACATTTTCCAGCCCGGCATCGCCATGCATCTTCCGGTTCCGGATACGGGTGAGTCATCGGGTATTGCGAACGTTGCATTTTCCCTGAAAAACTTTTTGTATCACATCTTCCCGGCCAGCGTAATCGAATCGATGGCAAAGAATGAAATTCTGCAGATTGTCGTGTTCTCATTATTCTTTGGTGTTGCGACTGCAGCCATCGGTGAACAAGGTAAGGTCATCATCAACTTTATGGACGCAGCTGCACACGTGATCCTGAAGATCACGGGCTACGTAATGACGCTCGCTCCGGTTGCCGTGTTTGGTGCCATGGCCGCCATCATTGCAAAACAGGGAATGGGTATCCTGAAAACATATTCAATCTTCATCGGGGAGTTTTATTTCAGCCTCGCCTTACTCTGGGCGTGTTTGAGTATTGCGGCATTTATCGTAATCGGAAAACGTGTCATCAATCTCGTTAAGCGAATTAAGGAACCAATTCTGCTTGCCTTCAGTACCGCCAGCAGCGAAGCTGCTTTTCCAAAAACAATGGAAGAACTTCAGCGTTTCGGTGCCAAAGACAAAATTGTAAGCTTCGTATTGCCGCTGGGGTATTCCTTTAACCTTGACGGAAGTATGATGTACATGACATTTGCTTCCTTGTTCATTGCGCAGTCGTATGGAATTCATTTACCCATCGCCACTCAGATTAGCATGCTGCTGGTGCTGATGTTAACCAGTAAGGGCATTGCCGGTGTGCCGCGTGCATCGCTCGTGGTTATTGCCGGAACGCTTGCAACGTTTAATATCCCGGAGGCGGGACTTGCCTTGCTGCTCGGAATCGATCCGTTGCTTGACATGGGTCGCAGTGCAACCAACGTACTTGGAAACAGCATTGCGACAGCCGTGGTGAGCAAGTGGGAAAATTCGCTGGAGCCCGAGGCGGCAGGCGAATGAGCTTCGCCAGGCTCAGCTTGACAGTGGGCTGGATTGTAGGCCGGTGAACTATAATTGTCTAATTTTGTTACTGAGGAAGACAAGAAATTATGCTGCAGGCAACTCCAAAAAACATCCATATCTACCTGGAATCAAATCCAAACCCGAATTCGCTGAAATTCGTGGTGAATGAAATGCTCGTGCCCGAAGGTCTGAGCTACGATTTTCCTAACGCGGCAAGTGCTGCCAACGCGCCCCTCGCCCAGGAGCTTTTTGAATACCCGTTTGTTGACCGCGTTTTCTATGCGAGCAACTTCGTAACGGTTACCAAAAAAGATGACGTGGAGTGGATCGAAATTCAGAACACCATTAAAACCCACATCCAGAAATTTTTGGAAATGGGTAAATATATTATTGACGTGCAGAATGAATTTGATGCGCCTGCGGAAGAAGAAACCGATACGGTTAAAAAGATTAAGACAATCCTGGATGAGTACATCCGTCCGGCGGTTGAGCAGGATGGCGGAGCGATTACGTATCATTCCTTTAATAATGGAATCGTAAAAGTAAAACTTCAGGGTTCGTGCAGCGGTTGCCCGTCTTCTATGGTAACGCTGAAAGCCGGTATTGAAAATTTATTCCAGCGCATGATGCCGGGTGAAGTTAATGCTGTGGAAGCATTAGCGTAACAATACAGTAAAAACGTTAGCGCCCCTCCAGACTTTGTTCAGGACGGGGCTTTTTTATTGTCGTTAAGTTGCCGAAAACACATACCGGATTTAAGTATCTTTATACATGCGCTTTTTCATGATTCTTGTTCTGGCAACTATGCTGATCGGCAGCCTCGCTGCACAAACCGTAAAAGTTATGACTTACAATCTCCGGCTGGATACTCCGGATGACGGAGTCAATCAGTGGCCGAAGCGGACGAACAAAGTTGTAGCGCTCATCACGAAATACAATCCCGACATTATTGGCGTGCAGGAAGCGCTTCATCATCAGCTTCAGGACCTATTACGCATGCTTCCCGATTATTCGTATTGCGGAGTTGGGCGCGATGACGGAAAAGAAAAAGGCGAGTACAGCGCAATTTTATTCCGGAACAGTCGCTTTGGCTTGCTTGACACAAAAACACTATGGCTTTCAGAAACGATGGACATTCCCGGCAGTAAAAGCTGGGATGCCGCAATTACACGCGTTTTCACAACGGCACGTTTTTTCGATCGCGAAACCAAAAAAGAATTTGTGATGGTGAATACCCATTTTGATCACATTGGAAAAGTTGCCCGCGCTTCCAGCGCGAAAATCATCAAAACTTATCTCGCGGGATTGGAAACCGCTGCAAACACAAATAACACCACCGACAAAATTGAGATACCGATGATTGTAAGCGGAGATTTCAACTCCGAACCCACCGAAGAACCTTATCTGAACATGGTGGAACAGCAGGGACCGCTCGTTTTATATGACTCCCGTCCTGCATCGAGCACGGCAGGAACATTTTGCGGATTTAAAGTTGGCGCTATGCCTTGTAAAACGATTGACTTTGTTTTCCACACGAAGCAGTGGGTTGCCAGAAATTACCAGGTGATTACCGACAACGATGGAACGTATTATCCATCCGATCACTTGCCGGTACTGGTTGATTTTGATCTGGCCCTGGAAAAATAAGTTAGCTCAGGCCCGTCAGATACCCTTCTTCAAACTCTTCATTCTCGATCGAGAATTCATCTGCATCCATATAGGCGGGAAATTTATCGCGGAACGCCTGCAATGAATTTGCATTCAGCTCAAGCGTTTTAATGGCTTCAATCCCTTCGGAGACAAAAATTACTTCGCCTTTCGGACCGATCATTGCAGAATTCCCATTGTACTCGATCGAGTTGCCATCAACGCCTATCCGGTTTACCCCTACCACATAGCTGAGATTTTCAATCGCGCGGGCTTTCAGCAACGAACTCCATGCCTCCACGCGGGCTGTCGGCCAGTTCGCCACGTAAATCAGCAAATCGTAATTCAATCGTTTCGAAATTGCATCGTATGTGTTTCTGCTCCATACCGGGAAGCGAAGATCATAACAAATCAGAGGGCAGATTCTCCAACCCTTCCACTCGCCCACCAGCAAGCTTTCTCCGGCTGCATAGGTTTTATGTTCATTCGCCATCCGGAACAAGTGACGCTTATCGTACGTCTTGAAATTTCCACCCGGCTCCATCCACAACAACCGGTTATAAAATTTGTCGTGCACTTTTGCGATAAAGCTTCCCAGGATCAAGGCACCGGTTTGATCCGCCATTTGCCGCATCCACTTAAACGTGCGCATGTTCATGTGTTCGCCCAGCTTTTGCGCATTCATCGTAAAGCCTGTGGTGAACATTTCCGGAAGCACAATCACATCCGTAGCGCGACCGATCTGCCAGATCTTCTCTTCGAAAGAAGACAGGTTCGCATCAATCTCCTCCCAATACAAATCCGATTGCAATAAGGTGATGGTTAAATCACGCATGTGGTACTGGTTTCCCACAAAGAACGACAATGACGGTAAGGTTTTAAAACAATTCAGGTCAGAATTTCCGCAGGATATCGATTGCCTGGTCGAGCGTCTTTTCCTGCTTGGCAAAACAAAAGCGCAGAAGTCTGTTGTCGGTTTTGTCGTGGTAAAAAGCCGATACCGGAACGGAAGCAACCTTATGCTTTTTAGTGAGCTCTTCCGCCATTTGCATATCGGGCAGACCGGAAATAGCTGCATACGACAGCGCCTGAAAATAAGAACCGTGACACGCCATGGGTTCGAATGATGAGCCTTTAATCCCTGCGAGGAAATAATCCCGCTTTTTCTGATAGAACGATCCGAGGTTTTTATAGTGATCCGGCACGGTCATGTATTCAGCGAGCGCGAGTTGAACAGGCGTGTTCACGCTGAACGTTACAAACTGATGCGCCTTCCGGATTTCGGTTGTAAGCTTTGCCGGAGCAACCGCGTAACCCACTTTCCAGCCCGTAGCATGAAATGTTTTTCCGAACGAAAATACAGCAACACTTCTTTCCGCTAATGCGGGATAATGCAGCACGCTTTCATGGCGGATGTTATCAAAAATAATCCGTTCGTAAACTTCATCGCTCAACACAATCAGGTTGTGTTCTATAGCAATTCGTTCAAGTGTTTTCAGATTATCGGCAGAAAGTACAGCTCCGCTCGGGTTGTGCGGAGTGTTCACCATGATCATCCGCGTACGCGGAGTAATCTTTGATTTGACCAGGTCCCAGTCAATAGAGAAATCCGGGTACCGTAAATTAATGTGAACCGGAACGCCACCGTTTAACCGAATGGCCGGGTTGTACGAATCATAAGCAGGATCGAAAACAATCACCTCGTCACCGGGATGCACCAGCGAGGCGATGACGGAGAACAACGCTTCTGTTCCACCTGCCGTGACTGTTATTTCAGTTTCCGGATCGGTCTTCCTGTTATACGTTTGATCAACTACCGTTGCAATGATCTGTCGTAAGGCAAGTGCTCCCGGCATGGGTGCATATTGATTGAAACCTTCGCGCATGCGCGTATGAATCAAGTCGACCAGCACATGATCAACCGGGAAGTCAGGGAAACCCTGGGAAAGATTAATTGCCCCGTGTTCGAGCGCCATCTTCGACATGATGGTGAAGATTGTGGTGCCAACTTCCGGAAGACGGGATGCTAACTTCACTGCATTACTTTTTCAGCGGAGCAAGAATGCGATAATCGGTGTCGACAATACCTTTGCTGATGTCAGCCAGCTTGCCTTTCAGCATCCGTTTCTTGAGCGGTGTGAGGTAGTCGATAAAAAGTTTGCCTTCAATGTGATCGTATTCGTGCTGAATGATCCGGGCCTTTACGCCATCGTATTCTTCTTCATACAGGTTCCAGTCTTCATCGTAATACCGTACACGCAACACTTCCTTGCGGGAAACCTTTTCGCGAATATTCGGAATGCTCAAACAACCTTCTTCAAACTCCCATGCATCGCCCGCTTCCTCCAGGATGACGGGATTAACAAATGCTTTTTTGAAACCCGTCATGTCTTCCGCATCCTCCTCTTCATCCTGCATGGAAGTTCCATCTACCACAAACAGGCGGATCGGTTTTCCAATCTGCGGAGCAGCCAGTCCAACGCCATTGGCCGCGTACATGGTTTCGAACATATCGGCCACCAACTGCTTGATATCTGTTCCCTGCTCAATATCGCCGGCTTTCTTGCGAAGCACAGCATCTCCATACATAACAATCGGGTAAATCATGGGGCAAATTTAATCAGGATTTAGGATTTTAGGATTATGTGGCTTTCAAGTGAAAGGAGTGCATGTTACCTGGACCCGGATTCCATGAATGACTGTAGAATAATCACTGCGCTGATTTTATCAGCATTCCCTTTCACCTGCCGGTCTTTCTTCTTCATGCCCCCGGTGATCATGGTTTGTTTGGCGATGCTGCTTGTAAAACGCTCGTCAACCTCGTGCACTTTTTTCTCCGGAAAGGCAGTCTTCAGCTCCACGATAAATTTTCTTACCAGCGGAGCCATTTCGGAGTCTTCATTCCGCAAGGTCTTGGGCATACCGATCACGAATTCATCGACAGTTTCTTTCTGTGCATACGCTTTGAGGTATGGGAGCAATCCGGAACTATCGACTGTATCCAATGCTGTTGCAATAATGCGCAGTGAATCCGTTACCGCGAGGCCGGTTCGTTTTTTTCCGTAATCAATTGCAAGAATTCTGCCCAAGGTCGATTGTTGCTGAGGCGGAGATCAGTTCAATTTTGTTTTCTCGAAGAACATTTGCTTCACGCGGGCTTCGAGCGCCATGGCCTTCGGGAAGAGAATTTCGTTCTCAATGCGCGCATGCGTGATCAGGCTCTTTTCAAATTCTTTTAACTCGTTATAAATAACCTTCACATGCAACGGTGCACCGGATTTCACTTCATAATCTTTTGTGATCCTGCGGATGCCTTCCATCTCATCGTCATGACTCTCATGCTCCATAGCAAACTTCTGAACGGAGTGCTTTTCGATCAGGTAAAAAAGCTTCGTTGGCATATAGCTTCCTTTCGCTGCGCGCTCCAGGGCTTTTATATACCGGAAGAGTGTATCTTCTTCTTCGTAAATATGCTGAATGAAATCTTCCACGAACAACGGGAACACCATTTTCAGATCGCGTTCAACCGCCAGATAATCTTCATGACCGGCTTTAAACGAGTCAACCAGTTTGGCAATGTACGGAAGCTTATGTTTGATGAACAAAAAGTGCGAGTGCTTGAGGTATTCGATGATCAGGTCAACCGGGTACGAAATCAACGGAAGGTCCGCTTCTTTCAAATGCGTGGGGTTCTCCAGTTCGCGAACTACCTGTTCAACTTTTAATCCCTTGCGATTACACGTTTGTTCTAGCGTGTCTTCCGGAAATTCATCAAAGCGAATCCCGAAGTAGTACAACACATACGCATGCACGTAGTTCTCGTCAACGAGCTGTGCAATTTTTTTGTTTTTTAACGCTGTGTTATCCATGCTAATTTTCAAAGATAGCTAAAAGGCCTTCAAAACGCGAGACCCGGGGCTATGGGTTATTAATTTCCGGTTTTTGTCCATTTCCGGTCAAAAAAGGGATTTATCATCGGTGAACATTTGTTATATAGCACCGTTAAAGAACTGACGAGACGAGATTTTAGTATGAGCGAACACAGAAATACCCGGAACCAGATCAGTCTACCAATTATTCTTTGCCTGGGACTGGCGGGCGGCATCTTTATTGGCGCGAGCCTGAACACGCAGAAAACTTCTTCGGAAGTAGGGCGCGATGTTCAGAAGCTGCGGGAAGTGCTCACGTTTATCAATAAAAATTATGTAGACGACATCAAGACCGATAAACTGGTAGACGAGTCTATCCAACACCTGCTGGCGAAGCTCGACCCGCACTCGGTTTATATTCCTGCGTCTGACCGTGTGCAGGCAAATGAAGATTTACGCGGAAACTTTGATGGTATTGGTGTTGAGTTCAATATTTTCCAGGATACGATCGTTGTTATTTCACCATTAGCCGGGGGGCCTTCGGAAGCGCTTGGAATTTTGTCGGGCGACAAGATTCTAAAAGTAGATGATAAAGATGTGGCGGGTGTAGGTATTACTTCACCCGATGTGATGAAACTTTTAAAAGGCCCGAGCGGTACAGAGGTAAAAGTTACCATTCAGCGAAACGGTTCACCCGAGCCGCTGGAGTTCAACATTGTGCGCGACAAAATTCCTCAATTCTCACTGGACGTAGCATACATGGTTGATCATGAAACAGGCTACATCAAAATCAGCCGCTTTGCTGCCACTACCTACGAAGAATTTTCAATAGCGCTGAATAAACTGAAAGAGCGCGGAATGAAGCGCCTGGTTCTCGATTTACAGAGCAACGGTGGCGGATACATGGACATGGCCATTCAGATGGCGGATGACTTCCTTTCGGGCGGTAAAAAGATTGTTTACACAAATGGGAAAGACAAAAGCTTGAATACCGATGCGGTTTCAACGGCCAACGGAAATTTTGAAAGCGGTGATTTGATCGTGCTGGTAAATGAATGGAGTGCATCGGCTACAGAAATTCTGGCAGGGGCACTACAGGATAATGATCGCGCACTGGTTGTCGGGCGCAGGTCGTACGGAAAAGGACTCGTGCAAAAGCCGTTCGACTTAAATGACGGGTCAGAGTTGCGCCTTACTATCTCGCGTTACTACACACCAAGCGGACGTTCGATTCAGAAACCGTACGATGACGAAGAAGAATACTCACAGGATATTTTAAGTCGTTACAAAAAAGGTGAGTTCTTCCATGCCGACAGCATTCATTTCAACGACACGCTAAAGTACACCACGCACAACGGAAGAACGGTTTACGGGGGCGGTGGAATTATGCCCGATTATTTTATCCCGCTTGATACCACGCAGAATAGTCATTATTTGAATGAATTGTATTCAACGACTGCCATCTATGAATATGCCTTCAAATATGCCGAGAAGCATAAAAAAGAACTTGAAGAAAGTGGTTTTGACAACTACTATACAAAGTTCAAGGTAAGCGATGAAATGTTGAACGACCTGGTGAAACTCGGTCAGCAGAAAAAACTCAAGCCTGATTACGAAGAACTTCGCCTGAAGAAGCAGCTCTTCCAGGTACACGTAAAAGCACAGATCGCACGAAAAGTTTGGGGAAATGACGGCCTCTACCCGATCATGAACGAAACCAACGAGATTTTCCAGCAGGCATTAAAGCTATTCGACCGGATACCGGAACTTAACAATACCAAGTTATAGCGCTACAGTTCAATCAGCAGGATAATTGCATTGTTTGAAAGGGCTTCGAATTCAACCGAACTTACCTCCCGCAGCGTAAGTGCATCGCGCGATTCCAGCAGACGGTCTTCAATTTCGAAAGCTCCCTCAATTACAAAGGCAAGCACGGCCCGCGCAGGCTCACGAACCGAAAATTGAAATCCTGCGCGGCCCGAAAATTGTCCGATATACCCTGCAGCTTTTGAGTCGTTGAAAATCTGAATCAGGGTGTTTTGCTTTTTGTGCACATCAAACATAGCAAACTGTTCAAAAGATACCGGTTCGGCCGCAAACCAAATCAAAAGATAATTGATAGACTCCTGCCGGTACGAATTCGATATCTCCAGAGCCGATCCCTTCCCGATATGCATCAGCTGAGAGGAATCGGCTTCAAGAAACCGGAACTCATCGGTATCCACACGGAATTTGATTTTACCCACCAGCGGCAACATCAGCACCAGGCTGCTTTCAACGGACTGATGCGTAACGGAAAGTCCGGCTTTCAGCACCTCATCATTCAGCATACGAATGCCTGAAAATGGCCCGCGGCCAATTACTGAAAAACTACTATCGCTGAAAGTATGGTACACACAATGCCCATCGCCTGCCGTTACAACACGCTTGCCTGCCAGGTAAATCCGCGCTTTACTATGTTGAGCCGATTCGGTCATGGTAGTGTATTAGCTTACAACAATTGTTTTCTTCAACAAGTATCCTTCCGCAATGCTTCCGGTTACGGTGGCAAGTTCACTATCCAGCGAATCCGAAAAAATATTATCCGAAGCGTTGGATGTATCCTGGGTGCCTTTGGTATACAGTGTAGTGGCCGTTGTATATACCGTGTTACATACATCGGTTGGAAAAGCAATTTGCGTTACGAGCAATGAGTTTCCGGATGAATCGTAAACATGTACGTGAATGTGCGGAGCGCGACCGCTATACCAGCCCGGAAAAATTGTGCGGAACGAAGCGAGTCCGTCACTATTAGTTTCCTGACGACCGCGCAGAAAGTGTACGGATTGATAGTTTGTCGATTGCATACCTGTGCCGCCATACTCGGAATAATTTCCGGCTGCATCGCAATGCCAGATATCTACAATTGCGCCGGCAAGCACTGTACAACCATTGCTTTTGTCCTGAATAATAATCTCCACATCCATTACAATCCCGGTCCGGTCAGAACGGATGTCAACCCGCTCAAGCGAAGCAGGGTCTTTTGTTGGAAATGGTCCTGCTGTTTCAGTCGGGCTTACCGTGCACGTTCCTGAACCTGTTCCTGATCCGTTGTCGGTTCCACCCGTTGAAGAGCCACCACTTGAATTGTTCGATGGCGTTGGGTCGCCTGAATCGGAGCAGGCTGCCAAAAAAGGAACAATCAATGTTCCAAATCCAAGCTTCTTAATAAATTCCTTTCGTTCCATAATCACAGGGGTTTTACGATCTGTTGGTGAAATAACGGGGAAGCAGCCAGACTAAGCACAGCCTCCAGCGAAATTGCGATCAATCTCATAAATGGTGCGAAGAACGATAAGATTTATGGATGACTTGATTACGTACCTTTGCCCGGTACCACGCTGCATGAGCTCTAAAAAAACACCCGTTTACTGGCACTTTCTTGCTGTGCTTGCCTTTCTGGTTGTACCGGTTCTGGTCTCACCCAAGCCACCGGACGCAAGTTTTTTATCTCAGCCGGCACTTCGCGATCTGTTCGCGAACATCCTCATGCTGATCATTTTTTATTTGAATTTTTACCTGCTTATCCCGCGATTATATTTTCGCGATAAACATCTGCTTTACGGGGTTATTGTTGTAGCCGGGTTACTGCTTATCAGCATCGTTCCTTCGCAACTCGCACACCTGATTCACCTTGAACCCGATCGTAGTCCTCCGCCATTTGCAGTCGACAGGCCACTACCGCGTGAAGAGTCTGCCTTTATGCACATTCAGCACAACGTATTTTTATATGCAGCGGTAATTCTCTCATCGTTGCTGTTGCGCATCCGAACACGGCTGTTCGATACTGAAGTTCTCAGGCAACATGCTGAGATCGGCTCGTTGAAAAGTCGCATCAATCCACATTTTCTTTTTAATACACTCAATAACATCTATGCTTTGGCAATTCGTGAACACGCTCAGGGCACCGCGTCAGGATTACTGAAATTATCGGCCATGATGCGATACGTAGTTACCGAGACCGTAGCGGATTTTGTTCCGTTACACAAAGAAATCACGTACACGAACGATTACATTGACCTGCAAAAGATGCGTTTAACCAGTGCAGTTGCGCTCACTTACCAGATCACGGGTGTTCCGGGCGAGAAAAAAATCGCCCCGGTTATTTTAATGCCCTTCATTGAAAATGCGTTCAAGCATGGCGTAAATCCTGATCAGGATTCGTACATTAAAATACGGATAACCATAGGCGAAAGCTCGCTTGAACTGGTTGTCGAGAATAAAAAGGTAACACCCGATAACGATCCGCATGTGAAAAGCGGTGTGGGAATTGAAAACACGAAAGAACGACTCAAACTTCTTTATCCTGATAAGCACCTGTTGCAGATACATGAGGATCAGAACACGCATACCGTACGGTTAATCCTGCAACTTTTATGATAACGGCTATCGCAATTGATGACGAACCCCTGGCGCTTGAAATTGTTGAGAATTTCTGTGCACAGACCAGACTGGTGAAACTTGAAAAAACTTTCACCAAAACGAATGAAGGAAAAAAACACCTTGATTCATTTCCTGTAGACCTGATTTTTCTTGACATCAACATGCCCGCGATTTCAGGAATTGATTTTTTCCGCGGATTAAAAACTGAAACGATGGTTATTTTTACCACCGCCCATCCGCAGCATGCCGTAGAGGGATTTGAACTTAGTGCCGTGGATTATTTACTAAAACCCTACTCGTTCGAACGGTTCACTCAGGCAGTTCAAAAAGCCAGCGATTATCATAACTTCCTTAAACACCGGCAGCCTGCCGAACAAAAACACTTCTTTATCCGGTCGGACTACACCCTGGTAAAAATTCAAACCTCATCCGTACTCTACGTTGAAGGTCTTGCCGATTACCTGAAAATTCATCTTGACTCGGGAAAAACAGTTATCACCCGAATGACGATGAAGAACATTCTGGAAAAACTTCCGGCTGATGAATTTATTCGCGTACACCGTTCGTTTATCATTCCGCTTACGCGGATACAATCTGTACGCAACAAAAACATTAACATAAAGGCGGGTTTAGATATTCCTATCGGACAGAGTTTTGAAGACGAGTTTTTCAGGGTTTTTAAAGGCTGATCTTTCAAAAAACATTCACGTTTCCGTGAAAATTTTCTCAATTTGAAGGCTGAAACAAAGTCTTTATGTACTACCACCGTTTAGGACAAATTCCGCACAAGCGGCATACGCAATTCCGTCAGCCCGATGGCAGCTTGTATAAAGAAGAGTTGGTGAGCTCGGAAGGTTTTTCCGGTATTTATTCCAACCTGTACCATATTTATGCACCTACGCGCATCAAAGCCGTGAAAGAGCCGGTTAAGTATGGTCCGAAAATCATCACTGATTACGCGCTGAAGCAAACGCATCTCAACACATCCAAAGTCACTACAACCGGCACGGATTACCTGAGCGCGCGTAAAGTCTTGCTGAAAAACAACGACTGTTCGATTTCCATTTGCTCACCTTCACAACGCAAGATGGATTACTTCTATAAAAATGCAGAAGGCGATGAAGTGCTGTATGTGCATGATGGAAAGGGTGTTCTGATTTCCCCATTCGGAAAACTGGAAATCCGTCAGGGCGATTACGTTGTTATTCCACGCACCGTGATCTACAAACTTGAATTTGAAGAAGGGCCGTTACGACTATTGATTGTTGAAGCGAATTCCCCGGTTGAAACCGTAAGAAGATATCGCAACGAGCTTGGCCAGTTAGGAGAACACTCGCCTTATTGCGAACGTGATATCCGTCCGCCACATGAGCTGATTACCGACTCCAGCAAAGGCGAATTTTTGTTGAATATCAAGAAGCAGGGATTTTTACATCAGTATGTATATGAGCACAGTCCGCTTGACCTGATTGGCTGGGACGGATTCCTGTGGCCGTATGCATTTTCCATTCACGACTTTGAACCGATTACCGGAAGAATCCATCAGCCACCTCCGGTGCATCAAACATTTCAGGCTCACAACTTTGTGATCTGTTCGTTTGTTCCGCGATTGTTCGATTATCATCCGCTGGCAATCCCCGCACCGTACAATCACAGCAACATCGACAGTGATGAAGTGCTGTACTACGCAGAAGGTAATTTTATGAGCCGCAGGGGAATTGAGCGCGGATCGTTTACGCTTCATCCGGGCGGCTTGCCCCACGGACCGCATCCGGGTACGGTAGAAAAAAGTATTGGCGCAAAAGAAACGCACGAGCTTGCCGTAATGATCGACACGTTCAAGCCGTTGTTCCTGACAGAAGATTCACTCGAGTTTCTGGACAAGAATTACCCGATGAGCTGGACCGACCACAACGAAGGAAATTTTAATGAGGTTAACACGCCCTAAGAGCCTTCGGTAATTAGTTTTTGATCGACTGCGGGTTGTTTTTTACGTCTCAGGTTCTGGATGTATCGTAAGAATTTTAGCGTATACAGATCGTATGCGATCACTACCGTTAAAAATCCGCTGACGATATAAAACAACCGGAACTGAACGTACTGGTAGATAACACCTGCCACAATTGCACCGACCATATAGGAGATCATAATGGAGCCAACCAATTTGGCTTTGTCAGTCATTTCCTGGTTTTTGCGAAACTCAGCTTTCGTGAACATCGAGAATAAAATGCCGAGATCGGTTGTTGCGCCCGTGAGATGTGTGGTTTTAACGGTAAAGTTGGAGATGCTGGCTGTCAAACCGTTTTGCAGACCCATTGCAAACAACATGAGCGACAACAGCATCTCTGTTTCCTTCAACGTTTCCTGGTAAAAATATTGTCCGTAAAATCCGACAATCAATAAGCAGGTAATTTCAAACACCACCGGAATGGCATGCGCAACGTACTTATTGCGATTGTTGAAGTTGATAACAATCAGGTTTGAGGTGAAGCTTCCAAAGAAGAACAGAAATATCCACTCGAGCACCACAAATACCTGATAGAAGTTTCCGCGCACAATTTCTGCCGCAAAAATGGCAAAGTAACCTGTAACGTTTGATGTAAAGGAAAGGAAAATCAGGAATGAACCGATGTTCACCATGCCCGCACTGAACGCGGTAAGCACACCCAGTTTAATGTTATCGGATAATGTTCTTGTATTGCTATATTTTCTTAACACAATTCTTTTATTTAATAAACGTCAGTTTCGCAATACCTTTTACCTGGATGTCAGAATCAAAATTGAGTACCATGGTATTAGCGGTTAGCTGCGTCAGATTGTAATGTTCGATTACGCGGTTGTCGTATTCCAGTTCAAGAATGTGACCGCGTCCTTTCAGTTTCCATTTCACTTCCTTGTCGTTGCCCGCACCCTGCAAGAGCAAGGTTCCGTCAGGCTTACTGCCAGTGCTCCGCTGAATGAATTACCAAATGTTGTCCAAGCTGATCTTTTACGCTCTGTGAGATTGTATCCGGCCCGATTTCATTTCGGGCTGCCCGATTGTAAACTTTCTCGTATTCCCACGCGAGTTCCTTCCAGGAGCCCAGAATTTTATGTTCCGGACTTTCGACTGAATTCATGGCACAAAACATTACCAAAGCGGCCGTCACCACAATAAGCAAATAGACTGTTAGTGTGCGCATGCCCTTAACTGGTTAGAAGTTGTGCGATCAAATCTTTTTCATTCACACGCGGTGAAACCTGCATCGCTACTTCCTCAACCGGGATATTGCTCGTCAGGATGTTTGAAACCGGATTAAATTCATATCCATGAAGCCTGAACGGCTGATCGCGTGCAATCAATACTTTGTCGACCTTATTCAAGTCAGCGAGAATTTGAAATGCAGTTGCATTGTTGCCATGAAACACTTCGTAGCGAATACCCGAAATTTTCTCCGGATATTTATTCATCATGATTGCACACCCTTCCCGAAAATCACGCGGGATAGCGGCCTGTAAAATTCGTTGCGGAGAATAGAACAACAAATCTGTGATCGAGTCTGACGTAAACGTACTGTACATGAAAATCACCTCAAGTTTATCCGCTGCCGACAATGCTGCATGTTTCAATAACAGCAAGGGTGTTGTGGTGAAGTCGGTTGGAATTAAAACGGTTTGCATCGCGATTACTTTTTATGATCGCAAGATGCCATGGGGGTATTAAGGCTGCTTAAGAGCCGGGTTAGAAAGTGATTAAACTGTATTAGAATTTGATTAGAAGCTACGCAACACCCTCAGGGAACAAGGGCCAGCGGAAAAGACAGTTTTACGGTCGTCCCTTCATGTTGCACAGACGACACCAGAATAACCCCGTTATGCTGGCGAATGATATTACGGGTCAGTGGCAGACCGATACCGTATCCTTCAAAATTTTTGGTATTGGAGGCACGGAAAAAAGGATCGTAGATATATTCCAGTTCATCGTTCGGGATACCAATTCCAAAATCTTTCACAACCATAACAACCTGATCATCGGTAGTGCCGATCGAAACCTTCACAACCTGGTTAGACGAATATTTACAGGCGTTATTAACGATGTTCGAAATGGCGAGGTGCAGCAACTGGGCATTACCCAAAATTTTCAGTTTTTTCGGATTATCCGGGATCAGACTTAAATCCACCTGTACTTTATTTTTGGGATTGATCCGGTCGATAGTTTCCTTAACATCCCATAGCAACTGATCGGCACGCAAAATTTCCATCTTCTGCTTCTTGCCATCAAAACCGGTTTGGGCAAGAAAAAGCAGCGATTTTGTAATTCGCTCAAGCCTTTCTGCTTCCCGCAAAATCGAAGCGATCGCTTCCTGGTATTCTTCTTTATTGCGCTCTTTCGACAATGCCACATCGGCCTCTCCGATAATAACTGTTAACGGAGTGCCCAACTCGTGCGAAGCGTTGCTTATAAAATTGTTTTGGGTAGCGAATGAAGTCTCCAGTCGGTCGAGCATCGTATTGAACGTATTCTTCAGTTCGTTGATGTCGTCATTTTTGATTGAGGCCTGCAGGCGTAAGTGCAGATTCTCTGAACTGATATTTTTCACCTGCCGGGTGATTTGACGCACGGGATTGAAAACATACCGCGAAAAAGCAATCGATACGAACAATACCAGCAGCGACACAAAAATTACAACACCCGTTAAGCTGCGCTTCAGGTTTGTAATGTGATGGGTGTAAAAATAATTTTCTGCGGACACAATGACGAGGTACGACCGTCCGCTGTGCTGGTGCAAAATGCCGGAATAAAAAACCCGGTCTTGCTGATAATTTGTGGGTTCTCCGCGACTAACCGCATCAAAAAAAGAAATGGGTATGCCCAGTCGTTTACTCTCGGAAGTAAAGGTTTTTCCGGGCACAATCTCAAAAATATAGTCTTTCTCTCTGGGCAGTTTTTCCAGGATTTGCTCACGCATTTGCTGGTACGCTACCGAAGACGAATCTTTATCAAATGTAATGCGCGCGGTTAACAACGCCCGCGTTTGCAGGCGCTTGTAAAAATCTGTGTACGTGTATTCGGTAACGAAATAGTATACAGCCCCGCTCAGCACAATCATAAGGGTGAGTGTGACGGTGAAAAAAGCTATTGCTATGCGGGTAGTCGACTTCATTCGTCCTTTAGCACGTAGCCCATTCCGACCACCGTTTGCAACAATCGTGGTAATCCATTTATCTCAAGCTTCTTGCGCAGGTAGTTAACGTATACATCCACCACGTTGGTGCCCATATCAAAATCAACGCCCCACACCTGTTCAAGTATGTCTGCCCGCGACAAAACCCGTCTGGGTTTTTTCATAAACATCAGCAATAGCCTGTATTCGGTTGATGTTAGTGAAACGCCGTTGCCGGCACGTTTTACCGTCTTGGCATAATCATCAAGTTCAACATCAGCAAATCTGAAATACTGTGGCTCGGGCGATTGAATTGTTTGCTGCACCGGTTCAGTTCTCCGAAGCAACGTCTTCACGCGGGCCAGGAGTTCAATAAACTTAAAAGGTTTTACGAGGTAATCATCTGCACCTGTTTCCAAACCGAGTACAACATTTTCCGCTGTGCCCAGCGCAGTTAAGAAGAGAATCGCCACTTTCTTGTTGTGTGTGCGAATTTCAGTACAGATCTCCAGCCCATTTTTACCCGGCAGCATAATATCCAGGATGATTACATCGAACTCATGGTTTAAAGCAAGCTGCACACCCTGATTACCATCTAACGCAACGGTAACTTCATAGCCCTCCTCGGCAAGTCCTTTCTTAATAAAAGAAACTACGCTGCTTTCATCTTCAATCAGGAGTATTCGTTTCACGGGCCGCATTTAATCCGGTACAAAATATGAAATAGTTTTTTATCGGCTTTTTGGCTTGCCACGACAACGCATACCGTAAAACTATTCGATAGATAAGTTTAAGGCATAATAAGTGCTACTTTTGAGTTTCAGCGAACCTATGTCAGTATTTTCTATGCCTGTTTCTATCCGCTGGGCGGATATTGATGCAAATCGTCACTTACGCCATTCGGTATATTATGATTTTGGCGCCGCTGCGCGGATGCAATTGTTAAGCGAACGCGGGCTAACCACGCATAAGCTCGAAGAACTACAAATCGGACCGGTGTTATTTCGCGAAGAGGCTGTATTTCGCAGGGAAATTCATCTTGAAGATCAAATCACGATCACGGTAGAAATGCACAAAGCTTCAGAAGACTACAGTCGATGGAGTTTGCGCCATACGTTCTTAAAGAAAGATGGTATCCTCGCAGCAACGTTGACGATCGATGGCGCATGGATTGATTTGCGCTTACGCAAACTTGCCATGCCCGATGATTTTATTAAAAAGGTGTTTTCAGAATTTCCGAAGTCGCCCGACTTCGAATGGATTGTTAAAAAGACAAGTTAGCCTTTGCTGGTAACTTTTTGTTCGGTGCCAAACCAGTAATAAAGCACGGCCCCGATAAGCGGAACAAAAACCACCATGGCGCACCACGCCCATTTGGTAAGATCGTTCGGGAATACGCTCTTAAAAATATCAACCAGGCAAAACACAGGAATCAGTATCATGGCCAAAATGATAATCCATTCACCATTTCCGGGCATTGATAAAAGGAGCACTGAATTCATAAGATCAGATTTTGAATTATCAAGATAGGAATTTTAAAATCAGATATTATCGATCAACGCTTTAAAATCCACTGCTCAATCACTTTTGGATAATGGATGTGCTCCAGTTTTTGCACTTTTTGACCGATTGTCTCAATTGAGTCAGTCGGCTCGATGCCACAGGTTGCTTGGAACACAATGTTTCCCTCATCGTAGTGCTCGTTAACCTCATGGATGGTGATGCCCGTTTCCAGTTCAGCGGCAGCTTTTACCGCTTCGTGTACAAACTTTCCATACATACCCTTGCCACCAAATTTGGGCAACAGGGCCGGGTGAATGTTGATGATCTTACCGGGATAATTATGAACTAGGTAATCCGGCACAAGCCACATAAAACCAGCCAGTACGATGTGCGTAATCCTTTCGTCTTTGAGCCAGGTTAATACTTCATAGCTGTCGCGGAACTGAGCTTTTGTAAACGAGAATGTTTTTACCTTGAATTTCGCTGCGCGTTGCAAGGCCTGGGCTTGTGCGTTATTACTCAGCAACAGTTTAACCTCAATGGATGGATGGTATTGAAAATACGCCATGATCTCTTCAGCGTTCGATCCGCTGCCGGATGCAAAAATTGCGATGCGGTGAGGCTTCATCCTGCAAAGAAAACACAAATCATGGAATCAGCGCCATGCTCAGGATTCCAAGCAGCATGATCACTTTGCAAAAACTGCTCAGCCACCCAAAATCCTTTTTGGTATCCGCCTGAATAAGGCGTGTTGTGAGCCATGCCAGCGGCACAAACAGCAGCATCACAAAGTAAATCACAGGCAGCTTTACGTAGAAGTAATTAATTACCACCACGGTGATCGAAAAAATCACCACAATGCTATACAGGAAGAATTTTGTTTTACGGATTCCCCAAATAATGGGAAGCGTCTTGCAACCGTAGGTATTGTCGCCCTTCAAATCTTCCATGTCTTTGATGATCTCGCGGATCAATGTCATAAAAAACGAAAAGACCGCGTACACAATAATCAATCCCACATTTGTTGAATACAGGAAGACCAAGATGCCGATCGAAAAACTCGTGAGCAGCGCTACGGTAAAATTCCCGATGAACGGGAGACGCTTCAGTAGATTTGAATAAAACCAAAGTATAGAAACGGAAAGGACATTTACTGCTGCCAGTTTCCACGATACCAAAAAGCCAATAGCAATTCCGAGCACCGACAACACAACATGTAACAGGATGGCAAACCTTCGATGAACGGTTCGGCCGATCACAACCCGTGAAGGATTGTTGATCACATCGATCTTTACATCGTAATAGTCGTTGATTACGTATCCCCCGGCCGCAATCAGCACGGTAGAAAGTGATAAAAATAAAAGCCGGAAGTCATGCAGCACGTCCGCTTTGGCCAGAAACCAGGCAGTAAAGTACTGTGCGAATACAATGATCACGAGGTTCCAGGCACGCGTTAGCCGCAGGAACGACTCAATCATATTTCGTTGCGAAGGCGGCATTGGGTAAAGATACGAAATACCAGGGGGAATGTTGTTTACAAATAGAGACGTCACGCTTCGATTCCGCTCCGCGTGACATCTCCATAACAATTCAATTAAAATTTCAGTGTGACCATTGCCAGAAAATTGGTGCCCGCCTGTGGAAAGTAATAGGCCACGCCATCGCCATACGTGGCTCCATTCGATTCGTACTTTTCGTTAAAAATGTTATTCACCAGCAAGCTCAGATCAATGGCTCTCACGCCTTTCGGTTTAATCGTGTAATTGGCGCGGATATCATTCACCAGGTACGGATCAAGCGTAAGGCTTTCTGTCTGGGTGTTATCCAGGTATTGCTTGCCAACATACTTTGATAATAATGATACCTGAAAACCGGGGAAAGCAGTCCAGGTAAGCTGGCTACCGGCAATAACGTTTGGTGACAGAATGATGTCGGTATCTTTTGTCTTGCCGTTTTCGGGATCAGTTACGTAGTCTTTGTTTTTATTAGCGCTTACGGTCAGGTTAGCATTCCAGCTAAGTTGATCTAATACCCGCACCGCTCCGGAAATCTCAACCCCCGTCCGGTAGCTCTTACCTACATTTGCGCGAATCGGGGTACCCACGTTGTCGAGTTTACCGGTGAGTACAAGCTGATCGGTATAATTCATCAAATAATAGTTGATCTCAATGCTGTAGTTATCACGACTCCTGCGCCAACCCGCTTCAATGTTATCCAATCGCTCCGATTTTGGTTTAACTTCACCGTCTACATAATCAGTCCGGTTTGGTTCACGGTTCGCGACAGCATATGAAGCATATAACAAATCATTTGCGCCAAGCGAATAGCTGACACCCGCTTTTGGGTTAAAGAAATTCAGGTTATCCGTAAAATCGTAAGGCGCCAAGTCATCGTCCGTTCCGGAAGTTTCGTACTGAACGCTACGGTACTGCAAATCAACAAACGCGTTCCAGCGGGCACTCAGCGCATAATTCCATTTTACATATACATTGAAGTCGTTCTTTTGCGATTCTCCTTCGTAATAGTGATCGCGAATGGAAGAATTAGATGCAAACTGAGCCCAGATGATTTCACCAAAGTGTTTTGCCCGTGCGTATTGATTGTATGCTCCGCCGATTGTGAGGGCAGTTTTATTTTTTTCATAGTTGAACGAGAAGGTTCCACCATAAAACTGATTATCAAGCCATTTCCGGACGATGAAATCTCCAGCTGTAACAGTTGAGTCGCCAATCGTAACATCGTCAAGTCCAAGATCTGCAAACGCTTTTCCCTGCTTGTAGTTTTCGTAGTATCCGCGACCATACGTGTAGTGAAGCGATACGTTAGCATTCCAGTACGGGTTGAGCTTCTGAGTAAGATGTAGCTGGAAGTGGTCCTGGCGGTAATTATCTATTTCGTTATCGTAATAGCCAATTACTCCATTCTCATCATACAACGCGCCTGCGGAGTTAAACGTCCGGTGCTTTTTCATTGTAGCGCCATCAATTCCATTCCATGATTGGTACGTTATCTCCTGCCCGCCAAAGACAATTGCTTTAAGCATTGTTTTGTTTCCATAATAACCTCCGCTGAAGTAATACGAATCCAGGTCGGATGAAGCCCGGTCGATATAACCATCCGATTTAATTTTTGACGCACGCCCATCGAAAGTCCAGTTGTTGTTCATCAAACCGGTTCCGGCTTTCACCGTATAGCGTTGTGAAGTAAACGAACCTCCGCCTGCTGTTACTTCGGCATAAGGTTCACGCTGTTGCGAGATGGTTTGAACATTCACACTTCCACCAAACGAGCCAGCTCCGTTAGTGGATGTACCAACCCCGCGCTGAATCTGAACACTTTGTGTTGACGAGGAGATGTCGGGCAGGTTCACCCAAAACGTTCCCTGCGATTCGCTATCGTTATACGCGATACCGTTAATCGTCACGTTAATGCGCGTTGCATCGCTTCCGCGGATGCGAACTCCGGTATAGCCGATTCCCGCACCGGCATCGGATGTTGTAACGAGCGAAGGTGTCCAGTTCAGGATGAATGGCATGTCTTGCCCGAAATTTTGCTTTTGGATCGACTGCTGATTGACATTCGTGAAGGTAGTTGGCGTTTTGTCGTTCGCGCGTGTTGCGTAGACCACAAGCTCATCCGTTAACTGATACGATTCTTCGAGATACACGACAACATCCGCACGATCGGAAACTGTAACACGTACCACTTTGTCTTTAAATCCGAGAAACGAAACACGCACTACGTACTCGCCCGGCATGAGTTTTTCGAACTGAAATTTTCCAAACTCGTTTGTGCCGGTTGCCTGATTATTCAACCTCACCGTGGCGCCTGTTAATGGCTGGTTGTTGGTTGAATCTTTTACCGTTCCGGTAATTACCGATTGTTGCGCCAGTGCGCCTGCTGACCATAGCATTGCTGCCAGCATTACATAAACTTTGAACATTTTAATTTGTTGTTTTAACCCGCAGGCGCAGAGGGGACTGCACCTTACTTACGTGTTAACACTGCCTCCCTTCGTCCGCATTACCGGCATCAGGTTCTATGGGTATAATCTCAGCCCTTGTTTTATTAGGCACCCCTATTTGTCTTTCGACAGGGCAAAAGTACAATAATTCCCTCACCCGTCCTCATTCTTCGGACACCGTCTCCCCCGGGAGAGGGAAGGGTGAGGGGGAATTGCTATTTTTACAGCATGTCGACAATCACGGTAAACAAAAAATCAGTTTTTGAAGTTGAGTCAACTGCTGACGGATTGCTGGTAGATGGCAAAAACTTTCAGTGGGATATCGCGCAGCTGGCGGATGGATATTTTCACATCCTTCATAATCGGAAAAGCTACAAGGCCGAGGTTGTTAAAAGTGATCGCATTGCCAAAACATTTACGATCAAGATCAACAATCATCTGCACACCGTTGAGGTAAAAGACAAGTTCGACCAGTTGCTTGAAAAGTTAGGGATGAGCAGCCATGCGGCCGGAAAAGTAAACACCGTAAAGGCACCCATGCCCGGCCTGATCCTCGATATTAAAGTGAAAGCAGGTGATGTTGTGAAGGCGAACGATCCATTGCTGATTCTGGAAGCCATGAAGATGGAGAACGTATTGAAATCTCCGGGCGAAGGCACCATAAAATCAGTGACCGTTCAAAAAGGCGATAAAGTCGAAAAAAATCACGTTCTGGTGGAATTTCAGTGATTCGAAAGCCTGAAATGCTGACAATCCTGAATTATATTTACGGGATTTTCTACCTTCTTACGTTCAATGAAATACAAACGCATCGTCCTAAAGCTCAGCGGTGAATCGCTCATGGGCTCTTCTAAAAGCGGAAACATTGATCCGGCCCGTCTCGAACAGTATTGCGAAGAAATAAAAAGTGTTCGCAGTCAGGGGGTTGAGCTGGCCATTGTTATCGGAGGCGGAAATATTTTCAGGGGCGGTCAGGCCGAGGCGCTTGGCATCGATCGCGTACAGGGCGATTATATGGGTATGCTCGCCACCGTGATCAACGCGATGGCCCTTCAAAGCGCGCTCGAACGTCATGGAATTTATACACGCCTGATGTCAGGTATCAAGATGGAACAGGTTTGCGAACCCTTCATCCGCAGACGCGCCATCCGTCACCTCGAAAAAGGCCGCCTGGTGATTTTCGGAGCCGGTATTGGCAATCCGTATTTCACAACCGACTCAACCGCAAGTTTGCGGGCTGTTGAATTGCAGGCCGATGTGGTATTGAAAGGAACACGCGTAGACGGGGTTTACGATAAAGATCCTGAAAAGCACAGCGATGCCGTGAAGTATAACAAGCTGTCGTTCCAGGAAGCGTACGAAAAAAATCTGAACATCATGGACATGACAGCCTTTACGCTGTGCATGGAAAATAAATTACCGATCATTGTTTTCGATATGAATCAGAAAGGAAACCTGATGAAGATTGTAAACGGTGAAACAGCCGGAACACTTATCAGTTAATCGTTAGCAGTTTAACGTGCGGCAATACGATTAGCGAATAATTAATAACGATCAACTAAAGTTATGGAAGAACTCGAAATGTATCTGGAAGAAGCGAAAGACCTGATGGGAAAAGCACTGTCCCACGCTTCGAACGAGCTAACCAAAATCCGGGCAGGGAAAGCCAATCCCACCATGCTTGACGGCATCATGGTATCTTACTATGGCGCCATGACACCGCTCAACCAGGTTTCGTCCATGACCACGCCTGATGCGCGCAGTATTTTCATCAAGCCGTGGGAAAAATCATTAATCCAGGAAATTGAAAAAGCAATCCGCGATGCCAACCTCGGGCTGAATCCACAGAACGATGGCCAGCAGGTTATTGTAAACATTCCGATGCTTACAGAAGAGCGCAGAAAGCAGCTTGTAAAACAAGTGAGCGCTGAATGCGAGCATGGAAAAGTAAGCGTTCGAAATATCCGCAAGGAAACAAACGAACAGCTGCGCAAGATCAAAGGCGTGTCGGAAGATGATGTGAAGAATGCAGAAGATAAGGTTCAGAAGCTTACAGACGACTTTATTATCAAGATCGACAGCCTGCTGAAAAAGAAAGAGCAGGAAATCATGACGGTGTAGTCCATGCAAAAATTCAAGTCCATCATGAAAAAAGTTCTAGCCATCGTTATCGCATTACTGATCGGGGTGTTCTGCTTTCTGTACTTCGTATCATACGAAGATGGATATTGGGCCGGAAAAGTATTAAGTGTTTCGAAAAAGGGCGTGCTGTTTAAAACCTACGAAGGCCGCATCAGCATGGAATCGTTTGGCGCACTGAAAAACACCAGTCCGATTGCCGAGGTCCGAGACTTTTCAGTTGAAAGCAGTAACGACCAGGTTCTGAAAGACCTGGAACAGGTCGCCCTCACGGGCGAACGCGTAAACCTGAAGTTTAAAAGAATGTTCGTACGTTTCTTCTGGCGGGGTGATACAAAATACTTCGTTACCGAAGTTGAACGCGTTGGAACTACCCAGACACCGGCTACTCCACAAACTCCGTGAGAGAGAATACCATTATCGTTTACGGTTCATACGGGTACACCGGCAAGCTGATCGTTAACGAGCTCCGGCAGAAAAAGTACAACGTTATTCTGGCAGGCCGTAATCACGATGCACTGCAAAAGCAATTCAACGAGACGGGCTATCCGTTTGTAGTTGTCGACATCAGTGATTCCGAAGCGTTAAAAAAATTATTACTTCAGGCAACGCTTGTTATTCATTGTGGCGGACCGTTTCGGTTCACCGCCAAACAAATGGTTGATGCCTGCATCGAAACCAAAACACATTATACTGACATTACCGGTGAATGGCAGGTGTTTGAACTCTTGGCCGGGTATGACGAAGCAGCCAAACAAGCCGGGGTTCAGCTCATGCCGGGAACAGGCTTCGATGTGGTACCTTCCGACTGCCTTGCCGTTCATTTAAAACAACGGCTATCCTCCGCCACACATCTTCAGCTTGCATTCGCGATGGTGCCGGGAGGTATGTCGCGCGGTACGAAGAAAAGCATGACGGAAAGCCTCGGTCATGGCGGCATCATGCGAAAGGGCAATGAGCTTGTTCCGTTTACGCTTGGTAAGGATGTACTCGATCTAGATTTCGGAAAGTTTACAGCAAAAACGACCCGCATCCAGTGGGGCGATATTTCGACTGCCTGGCGCAGCACCGGCATTCCGACTATTGAAGTTTTCGCTGGCGCGGATGAAAAAGCCGTGAGAAGTTTGAGGTTAAGCAACTACCTAGGCTTTCTGTTACGCAAACGCTGGATGAAAGATTTTATGCTGAAGCAGATTGACAAGGGCAAGGCAGGTCCATCGGAAGATCATTTGCTGAACGGAAAATGTTACCTGCGTGGGACCGTGTGGGACGCAGCCGGAAATATTAAAACCAGTTTGTTTAACGGCCCCAATGCATACCTGCTTACCGCAAAAACTGCGGTACTGATTGCAGAAAAAGTAATGAACAGAAATTTCCACCCGGGATATAAAACACCTGCCATGGAGTACGGTGCGGATTTGGTGCTGGAGGTTGCCGGTACCGAGCGTAAGGATTTAAGCTAGCCTGCTGCATGACGGGAGCAACCATCTGAGGTGACACTCCCAATACTTTTACTAAATTGTTTACCGGGTGTTCACATTTTATGAAGACAGCTGCCTACTTATTAGTTCTTGCGATCTTATACTCGTGTTCTTCACCTGAGTATAAAATTTGTGACTTTGAAACAGACGATAAAGAACTTAAACTATATCATGACGTACTGAGCGAGCTTGTCGAGAAGCATTTTTATAACGGATACTTAAACCAGGTTATCACAAAAGAACTCAGGGAAAAATATCCGGGTTGGTATATTGAGTTTGAGGACACGACAGAATTTAAAAACGACTTGATTTTACTACAAAACAAATTGTTTAAAGATACGGCCAAGTTTGAGACAATCTGCTACAGAACAACCTTATTCACCGGACCTTGGAAACATGGATATTCAGGTAGTGATGATTTTGTTGCGATGGCCAAAAATGACACAACGCAAGGCGTACGTGAGATTAAGGAATTTTTAACCGTGTTTTCTTCAAACTGGGAATCGGTGGCAAATACGCTTGCCAAGCCGCAGACAAAGTACACCAGTGAAAACTTTAAACTCTGCACTTCAAAAGTCGTTTCATGCGAAAAATTCTTCCAATCCGACATCGGTGCTGTAAGCTTTTCAAAAGTCTTTATGAATGAAGACAACACAAAAGGACTTTTATATTATGACTTTATGTGTGGCGGGAAATGTGGCAAAGGCGAAATCATATTGGTTGAATTTCATGATCAGCATTGGACAATAAAAAAAACAATTCAGCTTTGGATATCGTAGCGGTGCGTATGCCGCAAACTGTTAACAAATTAAAGGATTTCCAATCCCTAAACTCTTACCCTAAAGATCAGAACTATGATTTTTGGTATCATTTTTTTTGTGCTGCTGGGTATTATACTATTCACGATACTCAAGCCTTCAAAAAAGGAAAAACAGGCGCAAGCCGAACTGGAAGAACGATTAAAGGATGAACGAATCTATCATCCGGAAACCGGGCGGTATTTCACGCTGGAAGAACTTGAGAATGAAGTAATCGTGGTCGATGAACACATAAACCGCATCAAGTCAGACGAGGAAATTCAAGCAAACTATTCTAAAGATCAACAGGAAATCGAGTATGTCGTAAGGCTCATGCTTCAGTCAGACCTGACGAGAACTGAAGATGAGCGTATTTATGAACTCATAGATCGCTCTGAGCTTTTTGCGTCAAGCGATTCTCGTCATATTAATCACCTATGGACAATCACGCCTCAGCATTTTCTGGGCATTGCACATGTTTCATACAGCATCCGAAACGGGAAATATGAATACGGTGACTCCGAAAATCAGATTATTGGAATTGTTCAGGGAGATTCTTTGATCGGAGAACTCAAAAAAGTCGAGGATATCGAAATTATAAATATGGGTAATACCCAGCTCTTCAGAGTTGCACGAAAAACAAAATTCCAGGAGTTTAAAGAACTATTCGAAATTATCAGAAGTTCGGATGACATTCAAACATGATAAACCCAGTCGCAATACTGTTTATCATCCGGGTTAAAGCCTGCATCAACGGTGAAGTGCTGATCTAAAATCTCCACCGATTCACAATCCATCAATGATAAATTCCGGTAGCCGGGTTTTCCAGTAGCGCTCGTAAAGCCCAGCGATTGCCAGCAAACCAGCATAATTTTGTCGGTAGAGGTGCTGCAAATCCCATACGGATGAATCACGCGGCTCAACGGTTCGCCACGCATCTGGATCCGGCACGCGAGCCTGCTTTGTGATGCTTCAAATAATTGCTGTGTGATCGCTTCGATCATGCACCAAGGTAGTGCAAGGCAGTCAACTTCAACAAATCGCTTCACGAAATTGACGGCAAATCGCGTGTAGTGAGCGTCAGGGCCGGTTGATCACCGGATTGATTTTCTCCCAGAGCTTGTTGTCGAAACCGGAAAGTGCAGCACTTGGATTATCCGGATCGGATGCATCGCCCATGCGTACCACCACCATATTCAAACTCGGCACCACATAAATGCGTTGATCTTCCGCGCCCATGGCTGCAAACATATCGGCAGGTGCAGCGGGCACCAGTGCACCATCGTATACGGTTTGACCTCCCGGTACCATGTATTTCGACTTGCCGTTTAGCCAGCACAGATATCCGTACGATGGATTGATGCTTTGCGAAGAAGTAGTGATGTCGGTAAAGAAAGCTTCGTTAATGATTTGCTCATCCTGCCATTTACCCTTGTTGAGTGCGAGTATTCCGAAACGGGCCATGCTTCGTGTATTGCTGTTATAAATTGTGAAGAGGATTCCTTCATCCCAAAATCCGTCCATTCCGATTTTATTCTTCAGCCTCGAATCAAAATACGTTTCAAATTCCTGATCGCTGGCAGCGCCAACCACGTCCATCAATAATTGAAACACATTGCTGTACGACCAGCGGGTTCCGGCATCTGCGAGGTAAGTTAAGTTAGCTTTCACTACCAATTGACTTTCATCGTTCAGTCCGGAAGTCATCGTAAGCAAGTTTCGGGAAGTAACAAGATTTTCCTTTTCCAGCGTCATGCTCGACCAGCCCGTACCCAGGTAGTCGGATACCGGGTTATTGATGGATAGCAGCCCTTCCTGTTGCGCGATCCCGGTAGTAACCGAAACAAGGGTTTTACCTGCACTATTCCACTTCCAGGTAGTGGTCGGTGTGTGGCCTGCAAAATATTCTTCCATCACAATGCGGCCATTCACCAGGATCATAAACGATTTGGTGTTAGCTCCGATCAGGTACTCTTTCAGATCTTCAGCGGCCGCTTCGTTCCACCCCAACTCTTCGAATGATTTTGTTTCCCAAGCCGGATCATTTGGGATTGGGAAGTACATCGGCTCGGATGGCTCCGGTTTGGCTTCATCTCCGGAGTTACAGCTCGGCAAAAGCAAGGAAAAAATCAGAAGTAACGTAAGGTATCTCATATGATTTTGTTGAGCCGGTTAGACTACGCAGCGTGACCCGGGTTTAACCGATCAGGGGATAAATTACACGATTATCCCAAGCTACCGAACCTCCACAATCATTGGCTGTTTCGCCACCAGCTTTCCAAACGGTTTTAGCCCGAAACGCCTCTCAAACTCGTTTCCATGCACCTCATCCACACAGATTAGCAAACCTCCGCTGGTTTGCGGATCGCACAACGTCAGCAATGACTCCGCGCCTATCCCGGAAACTTTCTTTTCATAACTCTGCCAGTTGCGCATCGTGTTGTCCGGGTAAATAAACTTTGACGTGTACGCATCCAGATTTTTCAATAGCGGAATTTTGCCGTACTCAATCTCTGCTGATACTCCGCTGCCCTCGCATACTTCGATCAGGTGACCCAGCAATCCAAACCCGGTTACATCGGTAAGCGCTTTTACATATGGAAGCTCACCAAGTTCAGCACCAAGTGTATTCAATTCCGTCATCCAGCGTACTGCCTCTGCAACATCTGCTGCATCGGCAAGGCCGCGCTTTTGTGCCGTGGTAATGATGCCCACGCCTAACGGTTTGGTGAGATACAGCAAACAACTTTCGGTTGCTGTATTGTTTTGTTTCAAATTTTCTTTTCTCACTGATCCCGTCACGGCCAATCCGAAAATCGGCTCCGGACTGTCAATGCTATGACCGCCCGCCAAAGGAATATTCGCCTCTTTGCAAACCTTGCGTGCGCCTTCCAGCACCTGTTGTGCGAGTTCGTTCGATAATTTTCCAACTGGCCATCCCAAAATTGCAAGCGCCATCATCGGCTTTCCCCCCATGGCATATACATCACTGATGGCGTTCACGGAAGCAATCTCACCGAATGTAAATGCATCATCGACAATCGGCATAAAAAAGTCGGTCGTACTGATGATGCAGTTGCCATCACCCTGATCGTAAACCGCTGCATCGTCTTTAGTTTCATTGCCCACCAGCAAAGCCGAAAATTTTTCTGCGGGAGATTCCGAATGCAAAATCGCATCCAGCACGGCCGGTGAAATTTTACAACCACAACCAGCCCCGTGTGAATATTGTGTGAGCTTAATTTCTTCCATTATTGAAAAGACGAGAGTTCGTTAACGAGTTTATTTTTATCGGTACCGTTCCAAACAACATTCGCGGTAATCCGGTTCTTTTTCTTTTCCAGTCCGTTACGGTAGGCCTTGTCGTAATAGGTAAGCAAAATATCCATCACGGCAGCCATGTCATTCTCCAGCAGTTTTTCTTTTGCTGCCTTAAAATGCTGCCCGCCAAGTTTTTTGGTGATGCCCGTCATGGCTTCTAAAAACTCATTCTTATCGGCTGCACCATATTCATTTACCAGTCGCTTGATGCGAATGTCTTTATCCACTGACAACGCAACCACCGGACTCCGGCCCATCGTCTGCCAGAAATCCAGCGGCAGAAATATTTTGCCAACCGCTACGGATTCATCTTCAATCCATACACGCTTTCCAGGATCAAGGGTTAAAATCTTTTCAAAAAGATCGTTTTGAAACTGTTCCGTTGTCGGCTGAGGCTTTTGCATCAACCCACCGAACACCGAACCTTTATGACTCGCCAGTTGCTCGAGGTCAATAACCTGTTCTCCGTTAGCAGCCAGAGTTTGTAAAACTTCGGTCTTACCACTTCCGGTGCTACCAGCCAACACAACAAACTTGAACGGAGTTTTGAACGACTGCAAGGCTTCCTGCCGGTAGGCTTTGTATCCGCCTTTAAGCTGATGGGTTTTCACTCCAGCCATGCCCACAAATTGGCAGAAGTTACCGGAACGCATTCCGCCACGCCAGCAATGAACAATCATTTCGTTTTTTTCGGTAACGGTTTTCGCCTGATCGATGATGTCAAGCAACCGTGGACCAACTAACCGAAAGCCCGTGCGGATTGCTTCCGCCTGACCCTTTTGTTTATAGTCGGTGCCGACTGCAACACGCTCGGCATTGTTAAGGATAGGAATGTTAATAGCTGATCGGATATGACCTTCTGCGAACTCTCCTTCTGAGCGCACATCCACCACGGGAAGTGTTTCGCGGAGTTTTAAAAATTCGTCAACCGGAAGGACCATGCTGCGAAGTTAGCACGACCCCGTGAAAGATCAATCGGAGAAGTTTACGGTAAGATTAGTAGCTATTCCTATCCGGAAACCGTAATCGAGATACTTGCCATCGCGGAACGCAACCGCACCCTCCAACCGGAAGATTCGTAAAATGCCATCAATGGCGTACCCCACTTCTGTATAATTTTTTGAAGTTGGCGTGGCCAGGTAATTAACAAATATGTTCTCCCGAATACCCAGCATTCGCAATTCATAAATGGAGGTGACTAAAAATCTGCGGAAATTGTAGTGTGCAATCACCGCCAGGTATTTATCAGATGTGCTGTAGAGATAATAATCCATCAACCGGAAGCTTCCCGCAGGATCGCTTGTGCTGAACGGTGTACGGTTACCCAAAAAGTGCTTGTAATCCATGAACGCAGTGCTGTCGGAATTCAGGAACATCCCCGCGCGAATGTTAAAATCAACGCGGCCACGCACGCCATTTTTAAAGGAATGGTTGGCGCCTACTTCAACCTGATCGAAGTTTATATCGCTTCCGAAAATGCTGTTGAAGCCTTTCTTGTACATCAGCGTAAAGGTTGGCGTTGAATTATTAATCTGCGATTTATGACCGTTGCGAATTCTGTACTTGAGCCATGGGCGGGCGGTAAGCGTCACGGATCCGGTAAACGCTTCGTGTGTGGCAAAGCCTGTTGTATCGGCTTCATAGTTTGCCGGAGCGTTGGGTGTATAGCCGTCAATTTTATCGCGGTTAACCAATTTATAATTCGTATTGTTCACCATGGCCCTTCGTCTGGCGAGTGTCCAGTTGGTTTCAATCGTGTACCGGTCATCGAGTCTGCGTCTGTATTGAACATCTACATAGTCGCGTTCGTAAATTTTCATCAGGTTTTGTTCCAGCAACAACGTCATGAAGGTGTTGATTACCGGAAGAATCGGCTGATCGGCATTGAACTGCTGCATGTAGCGCCCGCCTTCCACCCGCAGGCGATAGTTCCGGTTCCGCATCTGGAAGTTAATGTTACCGCTGGCTTTCTCCCGTGCGAACGAGTACCGGAACGTAGGCCGGATATTAATTCGCGTGCGACTGGTATCGCGTAACTGAATTCCGTAATTCAACCGGTATAACAGGTAGAATCCTTCCACCGTATTGAACCATACTTGCGGAAACTCGATTTGCAGGTTTGAGTTTTTGGAAATGCGATACGAATCACCGATTAAAATATCCCAAGGCTGAAAACCGCGTTTATTTTTATCATTTCGTTTAATCGTGTCGCCCGCTTCCTTCTTCCGTTCTACTACGGCACTGCTGTCCATCGCCTTATAGCCCATTACCTCATCTTTCGACAGCGGCACTGGCCTGATCTCAGCCCAATACAACGAGTCACCTTTGTACGCAGCACTATCGATCTTGTAGGTTGTTTCCGAAACGACTTCCGGTTCTTTCATTTGTTTGAATTCTTCTTTCTCAGCTTCCTTCATAAGCTGCCGGAGTTCTTTGCGTGTAATTTCCTTGCCGGATGCAAGACGTTCCTGCAAGTCCTGATCTTTGTTCTTATTCTTCTTCTCAACAGCCTTCGCTTCCTTCTTTTCGATCTTCTCATCGATCACCTCCATTTTTGGAACAATGAGTTTCGGATTAAGCGTGATTTTATACTTGCTCGATGTCGCGAGATAATCGCCTGCGAATTCAAAGCCCATGATCTTTCCGTGAACTTTAAACTGGTTCGATACCGGCAACCACGCCTTGTCTTCAATTGGGGCGTATACCTGCTTGATCCCGAAGGTGATGCCAAGTTTAGTGGTTTCAACATCCAGGCTGTAGATGCTCCACCAGTCGTCTACGATAAAAATTGTTCCCTCTACCACATTGTCTCCGCGCAAGCGGGGTGTCACCTTAATCTCGCTCACCTGGTACGCGCGATCTTCAAATGTTCCGAGATACTCAAACTTGTAATACGAAAAAGCTGAAGGGGATAAGGGAGATACTACTTCATTGATAATCGGACTGTAAAAACTTCCCTGCAAAAACGGTGCGGGTGATGCATTTTTATCGATGCCATCAGTCCGGATGGAGATAACACGTTCTTCAAATTTATTCGGGCGCGTGTACGTGATTTCACTGACCGATTCAACTACGAACGCCTGGTTCTTTTTGATACCCTCTTTTTCGATCATTTTTTTTGCAAGCCACGGGTAATCGACAAGCTTGCCGGTACCTTTCATGTATACCTGTGCTGAGTAACTGTCGAGTTGCTGCATGTGATAGCTCGCCTTCGCGATAGCTTTTCGCATGATGGTATAGGCAGGATCTTCGTTGCCGGCCGTAACAATGGCCGACCGGAGTTCCGTTGCCTGAATTTTAAGAACAATGTTAAGTTCAATGGATTCATTTCCTACCGTTACAACTTTCTCCTGGGTTTCGTGACCGAGGTATTGAAAGGTTAGTGTGTACGTGCCGGGCAGCAGGCCGATTTCATAATAGCCTTGTGCATTTGAGGTCGTTCCGGTTCCCAGCTCTTTAATAAAGATCGTGGTGAACGAAAGCTCTTCACCATCATCACCTTTTACGGTTCCGTGAACGCCCGGATTAAACGCAAATGCATTGCTTGCGATAAAAATAAACAGCAACAGAGTGATAAGACTGCGAACCATAGTGGGGGTTTCGTAATGTGTATCCATACGGACAAATGCTCTTAACAGATGCCCGGTTTATGAAAAATGTTGCTTACTGATAAAATTTTTTGTCGCGGATGATTGCCTCCACGGAATCCGGAACAAGATAGCGAACGGATTGCCCTTTTTTAATGCAATTGCGAATAAAAGTAGCAGAGATATCCATCAACGGAGCTTCAACCATGCGAACGTTCGGATGACGTTTCAAGTCTGAATTTGTTACAGGCGCACCGGGAGTTTGCAGGCGCGGATACACATACAAGCCATAATCCTCAATGATCCGCTCGTAGTTTTTCCACTTCGTGAAACTATCAAGGTTATCTTCTCCGATGATTACTTTGAATTGCTTATCAGGATGCTTCTCGGTAAGGTGAACCAGCGTATGGATCGTGTAGTTAGGTTTCGGCAGATGAAATTCCACATCCGAAACCTGCAATTTATAATGCTCATAAACCGCGGCACGGACCATGTCGTACCGGTCGAAATCATGCAATAAACTTTTAGAAGGCTTGAGCGGATTATGCGGAGTAACAACAAACCAGACCTTATCCAGGTCGGTGGTTTCAGCCATAATGTTGGCGATGATCAAATGACCGATGTGAATGGGATTAAACGAGCCGAAGAATAACCCGACTTTCATTTTGCTTTGAACTCGTTGTAGAGGCGTTGAGCTTCCGCGAGGGAGGTGTCAAGATGTTCATTAACCAACACGATATCGAACTGGTCCTGAAACGACATTTCGAAGTTTGCCTTGAACAATCTTCTTGAGAGACCGTCTTCCGATTCGGTGCCTCTTCCCCGCAAGCGTTGTTCAAGAATTTCCATTGAAGGAACTTTTACAAAAATGGCGAGTGCCTTATCCCCAAAATATTTCTTGAGGCTTAAGCCGCCTTTCACATCCACATCGAAAATTACATTCTTGCCTTCATTCCAGATACGTTCAATTTCTGATTTGAGCGTACCGTAGTAGTTACCGGCATACACTTCTTCCCATTCGATGAATTCATCGTTAAGAATTTTTTCCTTAAACTGATCGGGTGTTAAGAAATGATAATCTTTCCCATCAACTTCAGAACGGCCGCGCTTATCGCGCGTTACGGCAGAGATGGAAAATCCCAGGTCGGAATTATTTTGAAGCAGGTGTTTTACAATCGTTGTTTTTCCGGATCCCGAAGGCGCGCAGAAAATGATCGCTTTTCCCGGCATTACAATACGTTCTTTTGTTCGATTTTGGCTTTTATCTGGGCGATCAGCTCGGGTGGTGCACCCTGGCCGCAGCACTTCGACTTGAGCAAGTCTTTAATCACCATCTCAAGGTTATATTTCTGATAGCACGGCATGCAGCCATACATATGATCCTTAAACTCGTCCTGCTGCTCGGGTGTGGCTTCGCCATCAAGCATATCCTGAAGCATCTGCATACAGGTACGTTTACCGGATGAAGGTTGGTGACTCATAACTTACGTATTTTTATAACCCATGCTTTTGGCATATTCACTCAGTTTTTCTTTTAGCAGGTTGCGCGCGCGGTGAAGCCGGCTGCGCACCGTACCAATTGGTATATCGAGAATTTTTGCCATCTCATCATATTTAAACCCTTCCAGATCGCACAGGATAATCACTGTGCGAAAATCTACATCCAATGAATTTAGTGCATTGGATATCTCATCCCCGATCATATCCTGCAACGACTCCACCCGCAGGTCGGGTGTAATCTGGCGGTCTACATCTTCTGAGTTATAGTACGTCTCAACTTCCTGATAATCGACTTTGGCCGGCTCCTTACGTTTCTTCCGGTAGTCGTTAATGAAGCTGTTCTTTAAAATCCGAAACAGCCATGCTTTTGCATTAGTTCCTTGCTGGAATGATTCTATGAACCGATATGCCTTTAAATACGTGTCCTGAACGAGGTCTTTGGCATCGTCTTCATCAAATGTGAGGCGATACGCGAAATTGTACATCGAGTTCACGTGCGGCATGAACTCGTTGTTGAAAATCTGCGTTTTTTGAGCTTCTGAATAGCTCTGTTTCGGTACCTCTTCTTCCATGAACCGACAAAAATAGCAAAAAACGCATAGGGCAATAATATTGATGTCAATACACCTTCAAACCATGGTTTTGGGCGTTATAAATGCCGCGTTAACTTTGATTTCGTAACTTTTTATTCGTTTCCCGGTACAACCATCAGCTCCCTTACCGCATGAAAAAATTTTTCTCAATTGCCCGAATATTGTTCGTGGCAGCTATTCTGGCAACCTCCACCGTCCATGCACAAATCAACGACCTTTTCGAACGCATCGGCCAAAGTTATGTGCTGATGGAATTCATCTCCCGGTCGGAGTTTGTACCCGACTATCCGCAGGCTCATCAACGTTTACTCCCTGCTTTGGAGAAAGCCGGAATAAGCCTTCAAGCTGATAAAAGCGATAACAATTCTGTTTCGTTAAAATCGCCTGACAAAACCACATGGATTGAAATTGAATCCGGCAAAACGGGCAACGAGTTGTACGATCGCTGGAAAAAGGGTCTTAAGGAAATGGGTTATAAAGCCGACACACGCAACGATGCTGGTGGAAGTGTTTACCTCCGCACAAAAACAGGAACAAAAAACAGTGTGGTTGGCGCCTGGTTCTTTACAGGCCGCAATCTTTTTTCTGTTGGGATTGAGTTGCCATTTGCCGTGCCCGACACATACAATGAGCTCGACCAATCAAAACGAACGTTGGTGCTTCAGCAATATCCAAAACTCTATGCGATGCTGATGGCCATTGCCAAGGTGTATGTTGTGCCAGCTGATTTCATCTACTATAAAGCTCCCGGCAAAACACTTTCGCAGGAACAGCGCATTTTTGGCTTCACGCAATTCTGGACCGAAGTAAAATACAACTTCGCGTTCTTCGACCAGGTGCCCCAACTAAACTGGGATCACGTATTCATCGAATATCTTCCACTGATTGAAAAGGATCAGTCGGACGCAGAGTACTATAAAACCATGACCCGCATGTGCGCTTTGCTGAAGGACGGCCATACCAATGTCTATCCGTCATTTGGTGCACGCGAGGGAATTGACTCACCACCGGTATGGCTCATCAACATCGGAGGAAAGGCAATTGTGGAAAACGTATCGGAAACATTAGCTCCCTCCTTGCCCATTGGAACAGAAATATTAACAGTTAATGGCATCCCGATCCAACAGTACCTGGAAGAAAATCTTTATCCGTACATCAGTTCGTCTACCCAACACATTCGAACCGATTGGGCCATCCGCGACATGCTTGACGGAAAACAGGGAACCGAAGTCGAAGTTTCGTACAAAGCACCAAAAGGGAAAGAACAAAAAATCAGCCTGGTGCGGAATTCACAAAATGTCACGTGGATTAAAAAACAACAACCCTGGAAATTGCTCGAGTTTAAAAAGCTTCCGGGTAATATCGCGTATGTATCATTGAATTCCTTTGGGGATGAGGACATCGTTAAGCAATTCGAAAGCAAAATCGACTCGATTAATAACTGCAAGGCGCTGATCATTGACATCCGTAAAAATGGTGGCGGAAGTTCCGGTAACGGTTATGGAATTATTGAGCACCTCACACACCGCTCGTTTGTTGGATCTGCCTGGCGCACCCGTGAGCTTCGGTCGGCTTATCGTGCATGGGGTTCTTTTCGTGTGAATAACTATCGCAGCAACGCAAGAAGAAGTGAACCGCTTTCCGATTGGGAGAGAAACACTGTTCAATATTATAAAGGTGAGGTGTGGTATCGCGAGCCGGGCGACACGCTTACGCCAACTGCTACGAAAAAAGTTACCGTACCGTTTGTGGTACTTACAGGCCACAATACCGCGTCAGCTGCGGAAGATTTTTTGATTGCGCTTGATAACCTGCACATCACAACCACAATTGGTTCAAAAACTTTCGGCAGTACCGGTCAGCCCATTACCATTGAGCTCCCTGACGGTGGCTCGGCCCGCGTTTGTACAAAACGTGATGAATACCCCGATGGTCGGCAATTTGTTGGGTATGGAATCAATCCGGATATAACAATCGAAAATTCGGTCGATGATCTTATCTCTGGCAACGACAGCGTATTGAAGAAAGCGATTGAGGTGCTGCAAAAGAAAAAGTAAACCTCTATAAAAGAAAAGTTCCCGGAATTACTTCCGGGAACCCCCAATCGCAGTTCAGGTTAGGTTAGTGTCGACTTGCGATTGAGTCGAATGTTAACCTTCCAAAAATTAACGCATGTATTTTTTCAGCAAGCAACCCTGCAAGCCGGGCACTTCATTCTCCACTTGCCACGTAGCCCGGCCCCAAGATTGTCATCGCCACAATGACTTTTAAATTTCCGACCCGGCTACCCCTGCGCAATTCTATGGACACAACACCCACGCAGACTATTCACCAGCATTTGAATACTGCTCTCAATCAGGGGCAGCTGTTCGGGTCAGATCAGGAACCTGTTGTTTAGGAACCCATAGCTGGTAATTCTGCCAGGATACTCTTGCCTTGCAACCCGACACTTACCAGCCGTACTTATTCTAAAACCTGCATCTGAGATGCGGCAGAATTCCGATTTCCATAAATCATTTTGTACTTTTCTCGAAATCGATGAATGCTCTCTAAAAAAGCCCATACCGAAATGACCGATACCGAGCTGATCGCTCAGTATAAAGTCACGGGCGAGAGCAACTGGTTGGGAATTCTCTACACGCGATACAGTTCGATGGTTTACGGGGTGTGCCTGAAATACCTGAAAGACCGTGATGACGCCAAAGACGGTGTGATGCAACTCTATGAAAAACTCTCGGAAACGCTAAAAACGCATGATGTGCAGCATTTTAAGAGCTGGTTATATGTCACAGCCCGAAATCAATGCCTGATGCAGTTGCGCTCAAAAAAGGGAAAATTCACAGAAGAAATTTCTTCTTTCGTTGTGGAAACGGCCCCGGAAATGCATCTGGAAGACGGTGCAGAACTGGAGACGAATCTTGGTAAATTAGAGCAGTGTATCGAAAAATTGAACCCGGAGCAGAAAGTCTGTGTCCGGCTGTTCTATTTGGAAGAGAAATGCTACAAAGACATCGCGCAGATTACGGGATACGATTTGAACCAGGTAAAGAGCTTTATCCAAAACGGAAAAAGAAATCTTAAAATCTGCATGGAAGAAAATGGATAAGTACAAGAACGATATCGAAAATTACCTGGCCGGAAAACTTACTCCTGCGGAAATGCACGCGCTTGAAAAACGGGCGCTGGATGATACGTTTCTGGCAGACGCGCTGGAAGGTGCAGCGTTAATTGACGCTACAGACTTTTCGAAAGACATCGCAGAATTAAATCAGCGAATAGCAAAACAAAAATCTTCAACGTGGCTGTGGCCGATGCGCATTGCTGCCGCGGTGGCACTGGTGGCGGTTTCGATGATTGCCGTTTGGCTTTTCTTAAAACAAGATCAGAAACAAACGCTGGCGCTTCAACCGGAAATTTCAAATGAACTTCCGAAAACGCAACCGAAAATTGAAACACCTCCGCCAACCGAAACTAAACAATCAGCTCCCGCCCCCGATACAACATCTCCCGCTCCCCAGCCAAAAAAAGAAATTCATTCCACTCCGCGCGTCAAGCGAAGTAAGCAACCGGCTCCTCTCGTGGCTGAAACAAAAACAGCAGAACAACTCCCTGAACTTTCCGAAACGCTAGCCGACAATAACCTTACGAAAGACAATGTAAGTGAACCGGCTACTTCAATTGCACGTGAAGAAACCAGTAAAGTAACCAGTAACGATCCTGAGAAAAAACAGGAAATCCGTCTTCCATCTGCGAACGAGATAAAAATTGCCGAAGGTTACATCGCAGCAGTTGATGCACGCCCGACCATCGTCACAGGTCGTGTTTTATCAGCAGAAGATGGTACACCGCTCCCGGATGTTAGTGTTGCATTGAAAGGTACGGGGGTAATTACCAAAACCGATGCACATGGCCGATACTCCATCACGGCAAACAGCCGCGAGAAAACGCTCGTGTATTCTTCAGAAGGATTAGAAAGTACGGAAGTAAAAATTGACGGCATTGACAGTACTTATCTCCCGGTGAAAATTGAAATGACCGATGCCGCACAGGAAGAAGCTGCTGTCGAAACCAGTGGCATGCGTGATTTTGGCCCAACTAACGTTTACACAATTCCAGCTCATCCGGAAACCGGTAACCGCGCATTTAAGCAATACCTGGAGAAGAGTTATAAATATCCGAAAGAGGCACGCGATCTGAAAATTGAGGGAACCGTGATGATTGAATTTAAAGTTGATGCCACCGGAGCATTAAGTGAATTCAGAATTGTACGCGGTATCGGCAATGGCTGCGATGAAGAAGTTATCCGCCTAATTCTGCAGGGTGCCAAGTGGATTCCAACAACAAAAGACGGAACACCCGTTAACGACAAGGCCCGTGTCAAGTTCAAGTTCGAACTGGAAGAATAAACTATGAAAAAGATTGTGTTGTGGGTAGTCGCTATTCTCAGCGCCGGGTATTCCTTTTCTCAGGAACCACTGGTTAAAGCAAACAACAACTTTACTTTTAGAATTTATCGTGCGACCCGGCCTGATACCGGTAATTTTTTTATTTCTCCGTTCAGTCTGTCGACAGCTATGAGTATTGTCAATGAAGGTTCTGCGACCACAACGCGGGTGGAGATGGATGATCTTTTATCAACAGGTCCTGTTAACAATCAGTCAAGTGCGTATATGGAACTTCTCCATAAAACACTGCAAACCAACGAACGCAGCACGTGCTTTCTGGATTCTGAAAACAACAATTCAAAAAATGAACTTTTGTTGGCTAACTCATTGTGGATTCGGGATGATACACCTATAAAAGAAAATTATAAACGCGTAGTTGAAACAGATTACCAATCGGATGTATTTTCTTTTAGTAAGAACGACTTGTCGGGTGCTGGTCAACAGTTGGACAACTGGATCGCTAAAAAAACGTCAGGCAAAATAAGCGGCATGGAGTTAAGTGCGGATGCGCGAATGAGCATCATTAATGCAATTTACTTTATGGGAGAATGGCAGGATCCGTTTCAAAAAACGGAAACGAAAGAGCGGAATTTTCATTCACTCTCAAAAGAAAAAGTGAAGATGGACTTTTTGAACAAAGAATCTCGATTGGACTATTACGAAAACGAGGATATGCAATGCGTGGGTATACCATATAACTGCAATGAGTTCAGTATGGTCATTCTTCTTCCGAAAAAACGTTTCGGAATAATCACCCTGGAGGAAAAATTAACAGCTGAGTACTTTTCCACAATCAACTTGTACCCCGCCTCCATGGTGATACTTTCGGTGCCGAAATTTAGAATTGAATCAGAAGTTAGACCGATCAGCAACATTGAAGCGATGGGTTATAGCGAAATGTTTTCGGATCACGCAGATTTCAGCGGGATATCAGATACGACTCTGAAAATCGGCAGCATCATTCACAAGACGTTTATTGAGGTCAATGAAGCGCGCACGGAAGCGGCTGCCGTTACTGAAGTTGAAATGGTTGTTACTGGCGGAGGTGGCGGTCAGCCTGCAGAACCACCTCAACCTAAAATTTTTAATGCCAACCACTCTTTCGTTTTTCTAATTGTCGATAATCGTTCGAAGGCGATTCTATTTATCGGCAGAGTTACAGGCAAGTGAATCCTGCAAAATTGAGTACCGGGAGAGGAAAAGTAATTCGCCCTGCATATATTTATGAGTTAACCTAACCCGGTACTCATGGATATCAAACTCCGCCTCACCATCATGAATTTTCTTGAGTTCTTTGTTTGGGGCTCGTGGCTGATTTCGCTGGGCGGATACATGTTTACCCTTCCGGGCGATATGTCAACCCGCGGTGCGTTGGTAGGCGCAACCTATGGCACCATGGGTATTGCTTCACTTTTTATGCCTACGCTGATGGGCATCCTGGCCGACCGCTTTATCAATGCCGAACGGGTTTTAGGAATCTGTCACCTGATCGGTGCGGCAACGTTATTCTGGGCGAGCACGATTACCGATGCATCACTTTTATACTACGCAATACTTCTCACCAGTCTCTTCTTCATGCCAACCATCGCGCTTAACAATACGGTGTCATACAGTGTGCTGGCCAGCAACAATATTGAAATTCAAAAAGTATTTCCACCAATTCGGGTGTGGGGAACCGTGGGCTTCATTGTGGCAATGTGGGGTGTAGATTTATTGGGCTGGACGAAAAGTCCGAATCAATTTTTGTTTGCAGCCGCCGCAGGCTTGTTTATGGGTATTTACTCGTTAACGATGCCTGCGTGTAAACCGGCCAAAGCCACCAAGGGCAGTTCGTGGGTTGAAACTTTCGGGCTTGATGCCTTCGTGTTATTCCGGCAACCGAAAATGCTCATCTTCTTTTTGTTTGCGATGATGCTGGGTGCTGCTTTGCAAATCACCAATGCGTTCGGAGAACCATTCCTTCACGATTTTGAATCAAGCTATGCCGGTACGTTTGCGGTTGAACATCCCAGCCTTCTGATTTCGCTTTCGCAGATTTCAGAAACCCTTTTTATTCTAACCATACCGTTCTTTTTAAAACGCTTCGGAATTAAAACCGTCATGCTGATGAGCATCTTCGCATGGGTGTTGCGATTCGGTTTATTTGGTATCGGAAATCCCGCGGAAGGTCTGGTGTTCCTGGTGGCATCCATGATCGTGTATGGCATGGCGTTCGACTTCTTCAACATCTCCGGGTCGTTGTTCGTCGAGAAAGAAGCACCGGTTAGCATCCGCGCAAGCGCACAAGGCTTATTCATGCTCATGACCAATGGCATCGGGGCCTTACTGGGTGGCATCATTGCCGGCAACATTGTCGATTATTTCACCAATTCAGCCGGTATAAAAGATTGGCCGAGCATCTGGTTTACGTTTGCCGGATACGCACTTGTACTGGGAATAATCTTCCCGTTCGCGTTCAGATATAAGCACGACCGGAATGCGGTGAGTGCGGTGAACCATTAATGCATGCGTAGTAGAGACGCAAGATTTTGCGTCTCTACAGCTCAATCATTTCTTATAAAATTTCCACGAGGTCTTAAAATCTTTGGTGAGTTTCTGGTTTGTCAGAATCGCGCGCAGCATTTCAATCGGCATACTGTTTTCCTGCAGCACGGCATCGTGGTATTGCTTATACGTCATCTTGCCGCTATCAACCAATTCCTTCTTAAGCGCATAAAACTGGAATGCTCCCGTCATGTATGCAAGCTGGTACAACGGGCCGTATCCACCGGTAAAGGATCTTCGCACTTCTGCTTCAGCATTGGCACGTTCATGACCGACACGATCTACTAAAAAGTCGATGCATTGCTGCGGAGTCCATTTGTTTAAATGATAGTTGAGTGAAAAAATAATCCGCGCACAGCGATGCATCCGCCAGAAAAGCATCCCGATTTTATCTTCAGGCGATTGCGGAAAATTCATGTCCCACAGAATTAATTCCCAGTATAACGCCCAGCCTTCGGTCCAGAATGGTGTACGGAAGTTGCGATACGCTTTGTAGCGATTGTTCATAAATCCCTGCAGATGGTGGCCTGCTATTAATTCATGATGCACCGTAGCTCTCGAAAAATGGGGATTGTTTCCCCGCATGCTCATTAACTTATCATCATGCGACATGCCATCGGTGGGATAAGCGATTTGTAAAACTTCACCGCCCAGAAAAAACGGGCTTACCAATTGTTGCCGGGGCGACATCATACTCATGCGCCACGTCTCTTCCGCAATAGGTGGAATAGTAACCAAATCATGCTTCTTCAAAAACTCGACTGATTCGTTATACAGTTTCAGCATGGCTTCCGGCTGATACCCCTCGGGCACGTATGTCTGCTTCACTTTCTCCTGAGCCTGCTTCCAGTTATCGCCAAAGCCCATTTCACGCGAAGCTTTCAACAGTTCGGCATCGCACCACGCAAATTCTTTGTTGGCAATTTCCACCAGTTCTTCCGGTGAATACGGAATCATCTCATACTGAAGCAACCGCAGCAACTCCTCTCTTCCAATCGGGTTTCCGATAATGCCACTGCCATCATCTTTCGGCAACGAAGCTTCGTCAACTTTAACTTTTAGTGCAGCGGCAAATTTCGTTAGCGTGGTATCCAGTCGCTGATACGGTTTTGTTACCCACCAGCTGAACTGCGGATCGTAGCCATCATAAAACTCAAACACACTCTTCAATGCCTGCTGCTGTCCTTTTATCGCGCCTTCTGCCCGCGATGCAACTTCACGTGTAAGGTTCGGATCCTGCTTAAGTTTTTTCATTGTCTCGCGGATAGACTTGTTTACCTCATCAAGTTGCCGTGCAACCTGATTGCTTTCGAGGTGAAGTCCGCGTCTGCGTTTCTTCTCGAGTTCATAGATCGGAGAACCGACGGTTACGTACTTCTCAACAAGCTTCATTTCTTTTTCCTCTGCGTTGAGCAAAGCAAGCTCGTTTTCCAGATCACGTTTCAATAAAAGGTAGTCGGCACGACCGCCAACCGCCATCTTTTCGAAGGGTAATTGTCCCAGCCTGGTGAGGTAATCGTTGTAAAGAATTTTGAACCGCTCTCTCCGCTCAGGAGAATTTTGGATAAAATAGAAGCGCTCGAGACTTCCACGATCTGCGCGTAATTGTGTCATCAGCGGATAAACTTCTGTTACCGGATTATCGGATTGACTTAGACCGGAATTGATCGATAAAAGTGTAATCAAAACACCGAGAAGACAGGCACGCGGTTTCATAAGCTTAGGTGCAGGTTAGTGACGTGTAAGTTTACTAAAAAACGAATGGCTTTTCGCAAAAACTCCAGAGCCGGTCACGATCACCACATCTTTAGTCAAAGGTCCTGATCACTGGTTTGAAAGCGGTCGTGAACGTTCAATTTCGAACGTCAAGCTTATCCACAACATGCGAGAATATTGAAAATACCGCGTTAAAAACTTTGGTATACTATTAGCTCAGCAAAAATAGATAAAATAAACTCCTCCTGTGAAACGCGTATCCCTCGGAGAATTCGAAGAAATCGTATTGCTAACCGTTATGCTGCTGGAAGGCAATGCCTATGGCGTTACCATTCTTCATCAGATCATTGAACAAACCGGCCGGTCGGTTCGGTTAAACCAGGTTCATGCCTCACTTCAACGGCTTGAAGAAAAAGGAATGATCAAGTCGAAAATGAGTGCACCAACGCAGGAGCGTGGCGGTCGCAGGAAACGGTTGTTCACCGTCACGTTCTACGGGCAAAAAACATTGGAAGAAATTCAGGCCGTACGCGCGCATCTGTGGGGGATGATCTCAAGTGTAAAAAATTCATAGCCATGGAAGCAGGAAAAATCAATCCCGGGCCTCCAAAATGGGCAAGAAAATTACTGAGACTCTATTGTGATCCTTATCAACTGGAGGAAGTTGAAGGTGACCTGGAAGAGGAATTCATTTATCAATGTAAAAAGTCATCGGTTTGGCGCGCACAACTGGATTATACCCGAAGTGTTCTTGGTTTCATCAAACCCTTTTCCAATAAACGAAAATCATCATCTCCATCTCTTATGCTCTCAAATCATTTTAAGATATCGTTTCGTCAACTGATGAAACACAAAACTTTTGCGTTTATCAACATCTTTGGGCTAACGCTCGGCTTTCTGTGTTTTATCCTGTTAAGTCTTTACATCCACGATGAACTGAGCTTCGATCTTTTCCATAAAGATTCTGCGCGTATTTATCGCGTACTGCAACACGAAAAAATGGAAGACGGAACACTGCGCGATGTTGCTACCACGGCAGCATTAGTAGGCCCTGAAGTTGCCGCACAATTCCCGGAAGTTGAAGCAACCATGCGAATATCATCCATCGGCCGGCTCACCATGGGAAACGACCCAACTAGTCGCGGATATGAAGTGATTACAATAACCGACCCGAACTTCTTCTCGTTTTTTGATTTTCCCTTGCTGGCAGGTAATCCAAAAACAGCTTTGGTTCACCCGGACGTAATTGTAGTCTCGGAATCATTTGCCCGTAAATACTTTGGGGCCACTGATGTTTTAGGCAAGAGAATATGGACAAGTGTTACTCGAAATGATAAACCCGTTGAATTTACAATAGCCGGTGTAATGAAAGATTTTCCAAAGAATTCTTTCCTCCGTTTTGATGTGATTTTTTCGGATTCAAGCTGGCCATCGATGTTCCCTTGGTACCAGGATCTGATTTCATCCGACTGGGTAAGTAACACGTACCTAACCTTTGTGAAACTTCGCGATCCGGCAACTCAACAGTCGATTGAACCCAGAATTACGCAACTGGTGAAAGATCACTACCCTGCAACCCGAGCATTCAAAAGTGAATTCACGTTACAACCGTTGGCTGATATCCATTTAAATTCCGACAATATTCAGGATAGCGATGCGGCACCCAATGGCATGAACCCGTTTTACCTGTACATGTTTGCGGGTATTGGTTTCTTGTTATTACTGATTGCCTGCCTCAACTACATGAATCTTTCAACCGCTGCAGCGCTGAAACGGACCCGTGAAATCGGTACCCGAAAAACACTGGGCGCACAAAGGCTTCAACTGATTTCTCAATTCATCACCGATTCGGTGGTGATTTCACTTATCGCGTTGATGCTGGCATTGATCATCATCCAGATCGTTATGCCGATGGTGAACCAGTTTACGGACAAGGACCTGTCATTACTTGATCTTCCACTCTCCTGGAGCCTGTCGATAGTAGGAATCTTGCTTCTGGGTGCTGTGCTATCGGCTTTCTATCCTGCGTTCATCACCGCGCGCGTGTCACCAGCGGAGGCATTGAAAAAAGAAATACGGATTGGAAACGCCCGCCTTCCTTTACGAAAAATGCTGGTGGTGGCACAGTTCACAATCTCAATCATCATGATCTCGTCAACGCTTATCATTTACGAGCAGTTAAATTACATGCGCAGTAAAGACATTGGAATTGAAACCGAAAACCTGCTGGTGATTGACATCAACAGCGGTCGCCTGCGCAGAAACTTTGAGAGCATTAAAGCCGAGTTTGGAAGTCCCGCCGAAGTTCTCAGTGTGTCAACATCCACACGCGTACCGGGCGAATGGAAAAGCTTTCATATGGCTACCGTTAGAGCACAAGGGGAACCCAATGGGAAAGAGATGATTTATGTAGGGATCGACAATGACTTCTTTAAAACTTACGATATCAAATTAAAAGAAGGAAGAAACTTTGAAGCCGGAAGAGCTGATTCTTCGAAAGTTATTCTTACCGAGCTTGCCGTGAAAGAATTAGGATTGACCAACCCAATCGGGCAGATCATTGAGATCCCGACCGTCCGCTGGGGCGGTAGCATTGAACCGCTGGATGAAGTATTCAAAGCAGAAGTTGTTGGCATTGCTGAAAACTTTCACTTCGAATCGCTCCGAACGAATATGAAGCCGGTTATTTTCGTGGCTCCCAATACACCGGTTCAGCGGATCGATTACTACACCCTTAAAATAAAAACAAACGACTGGCCTGGTGTGATCGAAAAATTGAAAGCGATCAACACTAAAATTGACGCAGACGATCCGCTGGAGTACACGTTCCTGAACAGCCGATTCGAAGAATTCTACAAGGCGGATGCGCAACGCGGACAAATTTTTATGACGTTCTCGCTCGTAGTAGTATTAATTGCCTGCATGGGATTATTTGCCCTTGTTTCTTACGCTGTCGAAGCAAGAATAAAGGAAATCGGAATCCGAAAAGTGCTGGGAGCGTCCGTTAACAACATCGTTGGCATGATTTCCAAAGAGTTCCTGATTCTCGTGATCATCGCCTGTATGTTTGCCGTGCCGGTGGCATGGTTTTTTATGAACAAATGGCTTCATGATTTTGCCTATCGGATAAATTTAAATGCCGGAATATTCATCATCGCGGGATTAATCATCATGACCATTGCTGCGATAACCGTGTGGTTACGCACCATTCGCGCAGCCACGGTCAATCCGGTTAAATCGTTACGAAGTGAATAGGATCGTTTTAGTGAGTGTGAGCTGATATGGATGATAAAACATTCAATCCCTTCGGGTTGTCCATTAAACATACTATTCGGTTCTATAAACATTTGAATCCTTCGGATTCACCTGAAGAGAAGTATTGCAGGATTGTTCCACAATTTCTTACCCAAACAATCCCGAAGGGACTGAATGTTAGTAGCAACAGGCGACAAATTGCGAAGCCGACCCTGAAGGGGTCGAATGTACAAACGGCTTAAATTTTTCGACACGCGCCAAAGAATAGCCAGATGTGTACAGTACAAGCCGCACTTTAAAAACAAAAAGCCCCGACTTACATCAGGGCTTTTCGTTGTTTGCTACGTTCTATTTAAACAACTTTTTTACGGATCACTTTCGCATACGTACGGCTAACCGGGAAACTCTTGCCGGTTTGCATTTTAACGATCATACCACCGTTAAAGTGCTTTTCAATTTCTTTGAGATAATTGATGTTGATGATAGTACTCCGGTGAACACGGATAAACGTATCCGGATTTAAAATCTCTTCCAGCTTACCAATACCGGATGAGCTCACAAACTGATCGTTCTTGGTCGTAAGAATAGTATAATCGCCCGATGCTTCGAGGAACATGATTTCCTCCACGGGAAGATTGAGCAGCTTCTCAGACTTCTGCACAAAAATGTGCGAGTCGTAGGAAGTCTTGCTGTCGGTTTTCATACTGCGCAACAGTTCCCCAACATTATTCTGCTCCAGCTTCATGCGGCTAATCGCTTTGTCAACAGCAGCTTTGAAACGCTCCTGGTCGAGCGGCTTCAACAAATAGTCGATAGCGTTTTTTTCAAATGCTTTAATCGCATATTGATCGTACGCAGTTGTAAAAATTACAAACGGATCGTGCTCAATATCATCCAGAACATCGAAGCCGGTCATACCGGGCATTTGAACATCTAAAAAAACCAGATCGGGTTTAAGTTTGTCGATTAGCTCGACAGCATCTTTACCCTTGTCAGCCTCTCCTACTATCGTAATCTCAGGCGTATTCTCAATATATTCTTTTAACAGATCGCGGGCCAATTGTTCATCGTCAATAATTAAACAGGTAATGTTCATTCGTTGCTTGTTTTAATTGTAAAATTATACTGCTTCGCGCTTCACATCTTCGGGCTGATTGACCAGGCGGTTCTCTTCGACCACCGGGATAAAAAAGCTTACGGAATATCCCCAGGTGCTGGAGTGAATCCGCAGGCCGGAACCCGGACCAAACGTGCTGCGAAGCCGTTCGTCTGTGTTTCTGATTCCAACTCCGCTTGAGTTGCCATCCATAATCTTTTTGGAGTTGATTCCCAGTCCGTCATCTTTCACCTCAAAGAATATCATTTGATTGATGCGCTTGACGGTCACAACAATTGTGCCGCCCTCGTCTTTGGGCGCGATGCCATACTTGACAGAGTTTTCAACCAGCGGTTGGAGGATCATCGGAGGAATAACGATCCCGAGGCAAGTATAATCAATCTGCTTGACAAACTTCAACCGGTTGCCAAAACGTACCTGCTGGATGCGGATATAATTGTCGATGAAATCGAGTTCCTGAACAAGTTTCACCGGTTTATCCCCGTGAGAGTCCAGCGCATACCGGAAGATATCAGAAAGTTGGGTAATAACTTTGCGTGCCTGTTCCTTGCTGGACCCCACTAATGTATTAATAGAGTTAAGCGTATTGAACAAAAAGTGTGGATTGATCTGCGACTTCAGAAGCGATAATTGCATTTCACGGTTTTTCAGTGCGAGCTCGCCCTTCTCAGCTTCACGCTTTTGCATGTGCTCGAAATATCGAATGATATAGTAAACCGCTACTGTAATGATGTACTGATCGTGGAAATGCAAGCCCTCCCACTTCAGCAAGCCGAGAATGTGTTCCTTCCAGTTATAAAAATGAACGTAGCCCTCAACATAGTCTTCCAGGTAATACGAAAACGATCCCATAATCAGGAAGAATGTAACCACACCCACTACATGACCGATTACCTGGATGTAGAGCCTGAACTGAAAAAGAAAATGCGAATAGAACAGTACTAGGATAATCAGCACGCAAAGCGCCTCGTATAAATAAAGTCCATTCCAGAATATATAATCGTAACTTGACGGTAGATCGAGTTTCCATTTCAACACCGCACCCATCGTGTAGTTGATCAAAAACCACAGGCAGAGCAGCAGGTAAGCCCGTTTCCAGATGCGCGGTATTTGGTCGAAAATATTCACGATGCAATATGAACACTAAAGTTAATCAGAAGAATACAAACGCGTTAATTATGGGTTTCGTACGCCAAAAAACCAAAAATGGGGATTAATCTTGTCACAAGTTTGAAAGAACTACCCGATTCCACATCTTTCGAAACGATATGCGTAACCTTCTTCTCCCGGTACTGATTTTCTGCATAAGCGCTGCATTCGCCCAGGATATCACTATATCCGGAAAGGTAACTGACGCAGAAACGAAAGAGCCTTTACCGTTCGCATCGGTATGGGTAAAGGGCGAAACCATCGGCACGATAACCAATGCCCAGGGCGACTTTGATTTCCATATTCCTGCAACACTCAATCAGAAGACGCTGGTGATAAGCATGCTCGGTTACCGGAGTTATGAGGCAACGATTAGCGCAATTCATGCGGATGAGCCCTTGCTCGTAGCGCTTGAAAGTTCATCTATGCTTCTTAATGAAGTAATCGTTCGCGATTCACTTACTGGTGGCGACATCTTGCAACGGGCGCTTGCCCGAATCGAACAAAACTATCCCATGGAACCCTTTCTTATGGAGGGCTTCTACCGCGATATAAAAAAAGTTGGTGGTACATATATCTCACTGCTGGAGGCAGCCGTGGAGATTTATGATGAGAATTATAAAAAACCCCGCAATCAACACAAGTTGCGTGAAGGTGTTCGACTGCTTGAAGTGCGTAAAAGTTTAGGCTACGAAAATAAGTTCACCTCGTTCTTCGATCAGGATAATTTGCTGGAAGATCTACTCCTGCATAATACCATTCGGTACCGGCAGATTGAAGACCGTGAAGAGATGTACGCAGTAATGAAGCGCGACCGCGATTCATACTACAATGGAAATGAGATTTATATAATATCATATTCCGGAGAATATCTTTTGAAAATCTTTGTTGAAAAATCGGACTACTCTATCATTCATCTTGAATTTGAAATCACCGGTTCGGACGATATTCCCGGAAGAAAGAAAAATATGTCGAGCCGGTTTACCGGAATTAAAAAGACAATTGATTTCAAGCGAATCGAAGGCAGGATGTATCTGAACTACATCAGCGTTACGTCAAAGGTTGACTGGTATGATACTAAAACGAACGAGGTAAAATTCAATACAGAACTGTTTCAACAACTGTTGATCAATCACGTCACACCGCACACGGATGAAGAGATCAGTTCAGTTGAAAAGATGAGCAACTACGGATTGCAATACCAGCAGGGCTCATACAACAAGAAATTCTGGAGCAAGTATAATGTAATTAAAGACACCCCGCTCGATCAGAAAATTGTTCATGACCTCGAGCGTGAAGGTCCGCTGGATAAACAGTTTGAGAAGAACTGATGCGTTCTAAGCAAGCCTCCTGAACATACTGCAGTCTTCACCGCGCCCTTCTTCCGCCCCCAGTGGGGTATATAAACGATAGCTCCAATGACAGTCAACCATTAGATTACGGCTGAGCAAGGAAATTGCAAACGAATCTTTTCTGTAACCGAATGCGACCGGGAAGAACGGAATGATCTTCCAGCGAGAGCTAAGAAAAAAATTATCTTTTACCCGACCTTTTACCATTGCCGAATCGATCAGCAAATCACAACAGTATAATTTTGCAATAGCTCTCCTGGATGAAATAAATTCAATTACGACCGAACACTCCTGATCAGCTACCTCACTTCGACCTGTAAGATGTCGCCACAATTGCCCCGGTTTCCGGTCCGCGCCTGGTATTGAGACCATGGCCTTACCAGTATAATCCATCGGTACGTTCTCATAGCGCCCGGATAGTTTGCCGTAGGTATTGTTGGTGATAATTTCCGGATCCCGGGATTTTAAGTTCACGGTAACCAAACCATAATTTGATAACCCCAGGAATCGCATGACGTTCGATATCGTCCATGAAAAGTCCATGGTCGCTATTGGGTACGCATAACAACGACTGTTATAAGTACGATCAACATCGCAGCCGCGATTAACGAATGCCATCCTCGTCTCCGCATGAACATTCTGAAATCAAAGTATTGCTGTGCAGTCATAATTCGTTTGGCTTATATGGTTCAAACTTACAGGCGCAAACCCAGACGCTGATACCGAACCTCGCCAACTCCCAGTCTTTTTGTTGCACAAAATCATGAATCAAAACCCGGACTTTCCGCCACTTGCGATTTTTGCAAATCGTGCTAAAATGCGTAGTATTCACAGCATTAATCCCCCTTTATGCCTGCAGAAAACGTTCAATCGTCATTCCTTGAGCAGATCAAAAAGAAGTTGCCGGCCAACATTTCCCTGGCAGATGAAATTGCTGAAACGCTCGATATAAGCCGCGACAGTGCATACCGGAGGATACGTGGGGAAACCGTATTGTCGCTTGATGAAGCCAAGCGACTCTGCGTCAAGTTTAATGTTTCGCTTGACGCATTGCTCGGGTTGGAATCCGGAATCGTTCCGTTCCGGCACCTTGTTGTCAATCACAAACCGGAGACGTTCGAACATTGGCTTAAATCAATGTCGGAGAATCTCGAACTGATCAACCGGCATGTGGGTAAAAAAGAAATTGTTTTCACCGCCAAAGACGTTCCTGTATTTCATTATTTCCGTTATCCGGAATTAGCGGCATTCAAAATGTTTTTTTGGATGAAGTCGGTGTTTAACTACCCGGAACTTCAGTCGAAAAAATTCTCATCGTCACATGTCCGGTCAGACCTGCTTTCGCTTGCGCGGAAAATCGCAAAAGTCTATGATGAAATACCCAGTGTAGAGTTGTGGAGCGAAGAAACTACAAACGTCACATTGAAACAACTGGAGTTTTATTATGAGTCAGGATTTTTGAATTCCGCTGCCGACTGCGAACCGATTCTGGCGGAGTACAAACAACTGGTGAATGATATTAAAGATTGTGCAGCACGAGGTTTTAAAAACGCTGATGCATCATTCACACTTTATAAAAACGAAATACTGATTGCCGATAACACGGTGCTCTATCGCATGGATGATAAGAAAACGGTGTATATCGGACATAACATCACCGAGCTGTTGCTGACCGCGCACGAGCCTTTTATCGCTCAGACTGAAAATTTCATCAATAATCTTCAAGCCCGGTCAGTACTCATCAGCACGACAGGAGAAAAAGAGCGCAACAAGTTTTTCAACCGGATGGAAGAAAAAATTGAAGCTTCTAAAAAAAGAATCAACTGATTATTTTAATAGGGCAAGCGCATCCTTCATGCGCTTCAGTGCCTCCACCAGATCTTTTTCCGCAGCAGCGTACGACAACCGAACACACTTTTCATCGCCAAAGGCTTCACCCGGAACAAGCGATACATGTGCTTTCTCCAGCATGTACATGCAGAAATCGTCACTATTTTTGATAGCCTTGGTACCGTCTGACTTACCGAAGTATGAGCTGACGTCCGGGAAGAAGTAGAACGCACCCTGCGGGTAGTTAGCTTTTACGCCTGGAATTTCTTTGAGTAAATTATAAACAACATCCCTGCGTTTATGGTACTGCTTCACCATTTCTTCCGTTGGCTTCATATCGCCCGTGATGGCAGCAAGTGCACCCCGTTGTGAGATAGAACAATTGGCAGATGTAATCTGCCCCTGAACTTTATTACAGCCATCCGCAATCCACTTCGGTGCTGCGATGTAGCCGACACGCCAGCCGGTCATCGCAAAGCCTTTTGCAAATCCGTTTACGGTAATTGTGCGATCAAACATGCCCGGCAACGCAGCCATGCTTACATGATCGCCCGTGAAATTGATGTGCTCATAAATCTCGTCAGCGATCACCAGCAGATTTTCGTGCTTCAGCACAATTTTGGCAATTGCTTCAAGTTCGGCTCTTGAAAAAACAGATCCGGTGGGATTGCAGGGCGATGAAAAAATAATGGCCCGGGTTTTTGGTGTGATAGCCGCTTCAACCTGTTGTGCGGTCACTTTGAAATCATTCTCAAGCGAACCCTTAACAATAACCGGTGTCGCTTCTGCCAACCGAACCAGCGCATCGTAGCTTACCCAGAAAGGCGAGAACACAATCACTTCATCACCTTTATTCAACAGTGCAAGCATCGTGTTCGCGATCGACTGCTTCGCACCGTTCGACACCACGATATTCTCCGCTTTGTACGGCACCTTGTTCTCGGTCTGGTATTTTGTTGCCAGCGCTTCGCGCAAATCCTGGTAGCCGGCTACGGGAGGGTACGCGAAGTACTTTCCGTCATCGATTGCTTTCTTGGCTGCATCGCAGATGTGCTGAGGAGTTTTAAAATCGGGTTCACCCAGGCTTAAGTTGATCACGTCAACGCCACGGTTTTTAAATTCACGGGCTTTAGCGGCCATCGCCAGGGTTGCAGATTCCTGGATGGCATCGATACGAGCAGAAAGATGTTGGTTCATAAATTAATCGCTTGAAGGCCAGCAAAGATAAAAGCCCTCACCGGAAATCGCTAAAAGGATCAATTAAAAAGCGTACGGCCGGTGATACTTCGGCCAAGGGTAATCTCATCGGCATACTCTAGGTCTCCACCTACGGGAACTCCGCGGGCAATGACACTCACTTTTACCGACAGGTCTTTGATGCGCTTGTGAATGTAAAAGGCTGTTGTGTCGCCTTCCAGTGTCGGGCTGAGCGCGAGGATCAATTCTTTAATTTCAGTCTGGCCGTGGCTGAGCCGGTTAACCAATGATTCAATCTTTAATTCTCCGGGCCCGATCCCGTTTACGGGAGAGATCACTCCGCCCAGTACGTGATAAACGCCATTGAATTGCGAGGTATTTTCGATTGCCATTACATCGTTGGCATCTTCCACTACACACAAAATGCTTTTGTCGCGTCTTTGGCTTGCGCAGATGGTACAGACCTCACCATCGGAGATATTATGACAGTTCGAGCAAAAGCGGATGCCTTCACGCAGTTTGTTCAACGCATCGGTTAATGCAAACGTTTTCTCTTCCTTGTCTTTGATTAAACTCAGCACCAAACGCAACGCAGTTTTCTTTCCAATACCCGGAAGCTTGGAAACCTGATTTACGGCCTCTTCAATTAGTTTGGAAGGATACTCCAACGCTTAAAATTTTAGAATCTTACGATATGATGCGCGCATCAATGCCTGCTTCGCAGATCGAATCGCGCATAGGCTTGAGGAATTCAAAGCTGCCGTTTTTTACCGTACACTTCCCTTTAAAATGAATGAGCATGGTGCATTGTTCGGCCTGCTCATGGGTGTGTTTGCAAACTTTGATAAGGGTGTTAATCACATGATCGAACGTGTTAACGTCATCGTTAAACACTACCAGATCCATCAGGTCGGTTGTTTCAATAACCTCCAGCACATCCACCATCTCATCAGCCTGAAAATCGTGCTTCATCGACATATTGTTTCGGATGCAAAATTAACGAAAATCGGTGCATTTAAACTATACTTGAATCCTAAAGGCATTCCATTTTCCGCGTATGACTCCATTGCTGGTCGGAACCATCTTATTAGTCTATTTTTTAGCGCTTATCACGATCTCCTGGTTCACCTCGAAGGGCGCAGACACAAACACGTTTTTCACCGCTAACCGGCAGTCGCCCTGGTACCTCGTGGCGTTCGGAATGATTGGTTCTTCGCTTTCGGGCGTAACGTTTATTTCCGTTCCCGGGAACGTAGGCAAAATCGGCTTCGGGTACTTCCAGGTTGTACTTGGATATTTGGTTGGATACTGGGTTATCATCGGGGTTTTGCTGCCGCTTTATTATCGGTTAAATCTTGTTTCGATTTACACGTATCTCGAGCAGCGCTTCGACCGATACTCCTATAAAACAGGTGCTTTCTTCTTTCTGATTTCCCGATCGATTGGATCGGCATTACGACTGTTTCTTGCAGCCACCGTGCTCCAGCTCTTTCTGTTCGATGCATGGCACGTTCCGTTTTTTGTTACGGTGGCAACAACGATTGTGCTGATCTGGGTATACACGTTTAAAGGCGGAGTGAAAACGGTTGTCTGGACTGACACCTTCCAGACATTGTTCCTTGTTTCCGCGGTCTGTATTGCCGTCTGGCAGATTTCCAGTGCACTGGGATATTCATGGAGCGACATGTTTACAGCGATTAAAGACAACGGCTATTCTAAAATCTTTTATGTCGATGATCCGAATTCAAAACTCTTCTTCCCGAAATATTTCCTGGGGGGAATGTTCATCACCATCACGATGACGGGAATGGACCAGGAGATTATGCAGAAAAATCTCACGTGCAAAAATCTGGGCGAAGCGCAAAAGAATATGTTTTGGTTCAGCATCACGCTGGTGATCGTTAACCTTCTATTCCTGGTATTGGGTGCTTTACTCTATATCTACAGCAGTCAAAAGAACATTCCATTACCCGCATCCTCCGATCAGCTCTTCCCGAGCCTGGCGCTAAATGAATTCGGGTTGCTCGTGGGCGTGTTCTTTTTGTTGGGAATCACTGCATCATCTTACGCCAGTGCTGATTCCGCCCTTACGGGACTAACAACTTCGTTTTGTATCGACTTTCTGAATTTCAAAGACAAGCCGGAAGCCGTTAAGCGCAAACAAAAGTTTGTCGTTCACGTAGGGTTTTCATTATTATTCCTGGTGATTATTCTGATCTTCAAAAAAATAAACGAACGCTCCGTAATTGATGCAGTTCTTGATGTTGCCGGATACACGTATGGCCCATTGCTGGGGCTATTCTCATTCGGACTGTTCACCACCCGCCAGGTTAGAGACAAGCTCGTTCCGGTTATCTGTATCGTGAGCCCGGTAATTTCTTACATACTCAGCACAAATTCTGAAGCCTGGTTCAACGGCTACAAAATCGGGATCGAGGTAGTGCTTATCAATGGATTGATCACATTCCTGGGATTGTTCCTGATCTCATCCGAATCAAAGAAGGCGCAGCTCAGCTAAGTTATTCCTCTGTCAATTCGATCCCATAATTCAAATCCTGATCCAAAAGGAAAGGGCCACCTCTTTCGAAGCGGCCCTTAACCCGATTAAAACCAACCCCACGTTGGTTGACGTTAGACTCAATTAAAGATTTCGGAGTCTTGTTTCTTGGTGTGACTGAATTCCAGCACGGTTTTCTTATTCTTGATCACATGGATCGTATATGATCCGTAAGGAATATCATAGAAGTCGATAATCATTTTCTTTTTGTGGATGTAGCTGGTGGCAATCAAAGCGCCTGAAGCATCGTGAACTTCCACGGTAGCACCCATGAACAGTTTACCAGCTTTGAGTATCAGGAGATCTCTGTAGGGTGTAGTGTTTACACTAACAGTATCCTTGTCCTTTTTAAAGGAACTTACCGGGGCTGCAAAAGCTGCTGAAGCCAACACTCCTATCAACACGATCAGCAGAAATATTTTTACTAAACTTTTCATTGTTAAACTGTTTCCCGCCCTCATACGAATGGCATGCCGTACATGAAAACAGCTTAATTTTTGAAATTTGAAGGATTGGAGGCCAGGGAATTCCCGTTTTGGGAGAAGCTATTCTTGAATTGGAAACTTTTCTTACATCAGCTCAACAGAAGGGTCCCAGTACTTCTCTTTAAAGTCGACAACCTTGTCGTCAACTACTTTGATTTTTTCTTTTTCAAGAAGCTGTTGCATCCGCGAAGGCGGGTTAAAGTGATGTTTACCCGTTAGCAAACCATTGCGGTTAACCACACGGTGTGCAGGCACATCTTTCGGACAGCCATTCATAGCCCACCCTACCATGCGCGAACTCATTTTGGTACCGAGGTAATTCGCAATGGCGCCATAGCTTGTTACACGCCCTTTTGGGATAAGTCGCGCGACTTCGTATACATCGTTGAAAAAATTCGGCTTATCTGCTTTTTTGGTACTTGCCATGAATGAAACCGTTGATCTTGTTAAATTTACGGCCTTATTTTAAGGTCGGGTTTGAAAAAACTGCTTTTTTTTATTGCGTTTGCCCTTTTGGCCGAGGCCGGTTCAGCACAGAGCGGTCATGAATTGATTTTGCCGGATTCTATCGGGTGGAATAATCTGTACGAAGGCAAAACGCTTGCCTTCAAACTACGCGCTACATCCGCTGACGACATCCGCTATTTCTCCCTCGAAAACACCGACAAGCTTCCGATACATTTTGACTCGATTGGAAATTTTTCATGGAAGATTTCGTATGACCTGGTCAATCGCGTTGAGCAGAAAAAAGACTTCACCATTATTTTCCAGGCACTGTGGAAAGATGGCAAGCGCTCGCGTGAAACAGTGACCTTTACTGTAAATCATGTTAACCGTGCCCCGGTTGTTGAAGAAATCCCCGTGTTTTATGTGAAGCAGTCGACCCGCAGCACATACCAGATTCCCTACGAGTATGTTTCCGATCCGGATGGAGACCCGTTTGTATTCAAGATCATTCAAACACAAATGCCGGAAGGCGCAAATCTTTCTTCGCAAGGCCAGTTTACATGGACTCCTTCGCGAAGTCAGTTCAACTCACTGAAAAATAATCCGCTCACGGTTGAATTTATTGTTCAGGATCAGCCCGATAAAGCCGAAACAAAAGGGAGAATCCGCATCGCGCAAACGCAGCTCGACTTGCCGCCTGAATTGTTGATTGTACCGGGCGACTCTGTTTTTACAATAAAGGAAGATGAAACACTCAACCTGAAGATTTATATCTCCGACCCGAATGGTGACGAGAATGTTCGCAGTGCGGGGTTCATTCCTTCCGACCTGCGCATTGCTGCGGGAGCCTTAAAAGAAAATACTCCGCTGCAATATGAATTTACATGGAAGCCTCCGTACACGTTTGTAGAAGAGATTCAAAAGCAACTGCCAATCGAAATTGTATTTTTTGCGCTGGATAAATCCAACAATCGCGCCCAGCGTAAAATTTCCATTACCGTAATGGATGCTGAAAACGTGATTGAAAAAGATGCGCATCAATATCAAAAATATCGGGCCAACCTGGTAAGCGCTTACATGCTGATCAAAGATCTTGACGAACATCAAAAAAAGCTTAACGAAGAATACAAACGTGCGAAGAAAGGCAAGAAGAAACGTTCGATTGTTAACGCATCACTGGGTGCTGTTACAGGCTTGAGCCCGGTGATGATTGATGCTACCGAAAATCCGGATGCCGCGAAAATTGTTCCCGGAGTAGGCGGTACAGCAGTACTAACCCTGGGTACGCTGGAGGCTACGGAGGTGATCGGCCGGTCGAAGGACGACATCATGGAGAAAATTAAAATCAGCATTGACATCCGTAACAAAGTGCAGACAGCCGGTGACGAGTTCGCGAGAAAGTATGGGTTAAAGTCGGCCCGCAGGCAACCGGAATTTGAAAAAGAGATCGAGAAATTAAGAACTGCTACGACCGACCAACGGATTGTATTGCTGGAGATGGATGCATACCGGAAAAGTCCGCCAAAGATTGAAGACAAAGACCTGAAGAAAACCTTCCCGGATTTTGCTCAGGAAAATTAACAGGCAGGCGGGCTGCGATTTTGCAGGATTGGTTTAAAAATCTACATTTGCATCCCGTTCCGAGAGATTAGAACGGAAATGTACAGAGGAGTGGCAGAGCGGTCGAATGCGGCGGTCTTGAAAACCGTTGAACCGCAAGGTTCCGGGGGTTCGAATCCCTCCTCCTCTGCCAAGTACAAATCAATCAAAACGGAAACCTCGAAATCATCACGATTTCGAGGTTTTTTGCTTTTTGGGCATACCAAAAACAACTAATAATTCGCAATCCCTTGGTAACCGATCCGTAACCAGAACTTCTTTTGAAAATCTGGTTACGAAATCGAGTTAAGGTGCTGAAAATCAACATGCTCATTAAATGAACATCTTGATAACGGCACCCTGAATTGGATACTTTAACCAATTAAGAAAGGGATATGACGCAAACAATTTCAGTTACGTTCTTCGCTCGAAAAGATCGAGCGACAGATGATGGTTTGAAGCCAGTTTTCATGAGGATTTCACTCATGAACAAACGACTAACACTCGCGACAAAAATCTTTGTCAAATCAAATGAGTGGTCAGATGAAGGTGGAAAACTCAAAACGAATTCCGAAGAAGCTCGCAGAGTGAACAAGATGCTTGAGGCTTTCAAGATGAGGGCCTTTGATTATCAACGCGAGTTGATGAATGAAGGAAAAGATGTCTCGCTTGAAAACATGAAAGCTAAATGGTACGGCCTAACTCTCGAAAAGGTGCAAATGCTCATGGATGTTTTCAAGGAACACAACGAGCAAATGAAAGCTCTCATCGGCCAAGAATTCTCTCCCCTCACATTTGAACGCTATGAGACATCCTACCGTCACACCCAGGAGTTCATGCGGTGGAAATACAAGGTCGATGACATCGACATAAAAAAGCTGAACTACGAATTCATTTCCAATTACGAATTCTGGCTGAAGTCCGTTCGGAAATGCGATCACAATACCACGGTCAAGTACCTTTCTAATTTCAAGAAGATCGTTCACATCTGCATCAAGCACGGGTGGCTTGACAAAGATCCTTTTGTTGGGTTTAAGATGACAAAACGCGAAGTGGAGCGCCCGTTCCTGGTAGAAGAAGAATTGACCAGGATCTTCAACGAGAATTTCAAGATGCCTCGCTTAAGACAGGTACGTGATATTTTCATTTTCTGCTGCTACACTGGTCTCGCTTATGCCGATGTGAAAAAACTGACCAGGGAAGAAATTACCACGGGTATTGATGGCAAGAAATGGATTTGGACAAGCCGTCAAAAGACAGAAACGACAACTCGCGTTCCGCTCATGGCAAGAGCACTGGAAATTCTTGAACGATACAAGGATGACCCGCAATGTGTGAATCAGGGAAGGCTATTGCCGGTACTTAGCAACCAGAAGATGAACAACTATTTGAACGAAATCGCGGATGCTTGCAGCATTACCAAGAAAATGACTTTTCACACGGCTCGTCACACGTTCGCTACTACTGTTACGCTTTCAAACGGTGTACCTATCGAGACAGTGAGCAAAATGCTCGGCCATAGAAACCTAAAGACTACGCAGCACTATGCCCGCATCCTTGATCTGAAAGTCAGTGAGGACATGAATAACCTCCGAAAAATACTTGAAGCCAAAGAAAAGGCGTCTGCATCTAAAAATGAATCCATTACCTCTAAAAACGACTAACCATGAACCGAATTGTAACATATCTCGAAAGCAAAGAAGTTGTATTCCACGGTGCTCTCTTACTGATTGCTCTATATGTCCCTCACGCAGGTCATTTGTTCAAGCAGCTTGAGCACTTAGATATGACATTCTTTGGATTTTCCTTTTTGAATTGGGTGTACGCTATCGCCCTGGCTGCGATAATTGAATTGCTTATCCTGATCTTCATCATTAACGGTTATCAAAAGACCGGAAAAGCCTACGCGCTCTTAAGCTTCTTTATCAATGCCCTATACTATGACTACTGGTTTATGGCCATCGCTGATCCCAACATTACTAATTTCAAAATGATGGGAGCAAGCTTTCTAATTTGCCTGATGCACTCTGTTTCTATTTGGCAACTCAGTGAGCTTTTCTTCAAGCGACTTAGAGCTGACAGAGAAAAAGTTATTGAATACTGGTGCCCTGAATGTGAAGCTGGTCCGTTCCCAAACAAAAGATCAATGGAGGGCCATATCTCGAAGGCGCATAAATACTACAAGAAGATTTCGGAAAACGGAAAGGGCTCACATCTAAATGGTATCAGTTTGTAAAAATCATTAGCTTGCAGCCACCACTGAAAAAGAAGTAAATGTGAGCCCAATTCATATCTGGCGAAACGCTGAGGAAACCCTCAGCGTTTTTTCTTTCTCACGTTGTAAAGTACCGGCCCCAAATTTTCCGTAATTTTCTCCAGAGATCTTCCCGCTACATAGCCCCCGACACCCAAATCCATCAATGTCCAGATATGGTCATCGAGCGTTGTCACCGGAAGATGGAAGTAGGGAACCAATACATAGTTATTGAAGACGATAAACATGCATATGCACATGAGTATCGGTCTCCAATTCCGCTGCAACCAGCTCTCACCTTTCGCCTCTGATTCGATGATCTTCGACTTGGTATCCAGGAGCTTGCTTTCGTAATCTATATATGCTCCTTCAATGTTCATGAGAAGTTCCTTGTACTTCAACTGAAGCTCAAGTTTCTCATCCGACTTGTCGATCTTATCAATCGCGTTTCCGATTGAATCAACCGTTTCCTTTACACCGGCACCAAGAATTTTAGACAAAAATCCTCCGATGCCAGGTTTTTTTACAACTTCACCTGCCTCCATAGTAATATAAATTGTTAAGTAAATTTCTGTTAGTAGTGTTGGTTATCGCTGGTGATCAAATCACCGCTGATAGGTATTTGTTTGAACTTTGGCTTACTCGCTGGTTCTTGCCATTGCATACCGAACTGACGGAAGAAATCCAACGTATTCTTAGGCGCGTAGCGATTCTTGGTAATGTTAACAACACCTTTGTGTACCTCTCCAGCAATCTCGGCAATGTGTTCCCAATCTTTTCCACCTTTGAAGTCACCTGCTTTGGTGTGCTGAAGGATGAAAATGAACGCCTTGTCGGGATGTTCCTTCCGAAGTTCCTTGTATTCATTAATCTTCAAACCAAGGTCATTTACCGAGTCCATAATAATGAACTGATAATCTGAAAGGTCTGGGTCTTGCAAGTTTTCAGCGAAGTGCAACCTTGATGGTAACGGGCTAAGGAATTCATTGACCTTTTTGGTCATGGTAGGTGACGCAAATTCTTCTGACGACACATAGAGCACCTTTCCAAAATTTTGAGCAAGGTATTGCGCAAGCTTTAGCAGGAAGATGGTCTTCCCGTTATGCGGCTCCCCATGAAACATCATAGTGAAATTCCGTGCGGGATTGCCAAACAGCGAATGCCAGAACGAGAAGAAATTTAGCAGGTCAAGCTTCCTGGTCGCCATTTCCTCGGCTGTGAGTACGCCATTCAATCCTTTGTTATGTGAACAGGCGCCACGGCTTGCGTCAGAGTAATTTTTGCTTTTGCATGGTCTTAGCTTCCTGCCACCAGTGTCATAGATTTTCCCCACCTCATGCTTGCAACCACAAGCTTTCACGATTCCTTCCAAACCATTCAGCTCGGCTTTGGAAATAGAAATCTTGGCACTTGTTCGTTGCTTGACGCTTTTATATATAGCATTCACTTTGTCGGCATACGGATCATCTTTTGTGATCTTCTTTTTCTCTATAAGATTTTCCAGGTACTTCATAAAGCTGTGAATCTTCTTCTCATCGGACTGTCCTTGCAAACCGATGTATCGCTTTATAACCGCAATGGAGGGATACACTGCTTCCCCACCAGCGATTGCAACCAAGTGGGCCAAGTCCTTTTCATTGATGGCGAATGATTCCTCACCCTTCATTTTGTTGTATGCCTGAACGAGCTTGTTCTGAATCATTTCGATCTCGTCCGCCAAAGGCGAATTTTTGCGGATGAGCTTCTGAACGATTGCTCTTTGCAGAGCTTTAATAAATGAGAGGATCGTTTTCGGTGCCCGTATTTTATTGTGAAGTCCAACGTATCGTTTAATGAACTTCACCTCCTCACGAATGTGCTCAACATGCTTTACGTTCTTGGTCTTCTCTGATTGTGTTGTCTTTTTCTCCTTTGGCTTCGATTCCTTCTTCTTAGCCGTTGAGGTCACTGGCTTTGATGGCTCAGTACTTACAGATTTGGGACTGTGTTGACCTGCATATTCATTCAACTTCTGAAAATAGAGGTCAACTACTTTCTTGATCCCTTCACTGTTGTGATAATTCCCCCAGTTTGTTCCATTAGATGTACTCTTCACTACCAGTTCATGTCCCTTCTTCAGCGTCTCAGGCAAAGTACTCACACCGATCCGCTCCACTTCTTCAAAATAATTACTAGCCGTTATCATTACGCTGCAAAGTTTAATAGTTCTAATTCGAGTTCGAGAGCAAGGGCTTCAAGTTCCAATTGCTCCACTTGTGACTGAGATTGTTTGCGTAAAACAACCATTGTTGGTTTCGTCTTCAGTTCTCTTTTCGGAATCTCATTTCTAATCAACTCGTATTGGCCAGGGTTCAGCGAAACGCTATCATTGAACTTCTCCTGCAACACCTGTACAAATTGATCGATCAGGTCTTCATCAACCGAAGCCGTCATTCGGTCTGATATTCTCTCAAAGTTGTTTCGATCAACAAGTTTTAAGAGGTCTGGATCAAGGTATGTATCACCTCCCCTTGATCGCGCTGCCGATACAACAATCTTGAATTTACTGCCCTGCCTGAAAAGCGATACTCCGTTCTTAGTTGTGATACTACCACCTGTCGTTAGCGACCTGATCACTTTCATTGCCCTTGATACAGGCACCACTGTTTTTTGCTGTACATCATTTCCTGGTTCCCAAAACTCTGGCATGAGAATGCCTTTCTTGACCGAACCGTCAATCGTTGTATAGCTTACGAGTTTTCCCTTGTATGCACTGAAGGCTTGAAGCACGTTACCAGTTATGATGTGGCGAATCTTTCTATCTACTGTGCTCTCTTTAATAGAGGCTTCCCACTTAGCAAGCAATGCATCTTTCTCCAGGTGCGGCAAGCCAACACTTGCCCCAATGATCGCCCTAACATCTTGCGAATAGCTCGCAGGGATAGCAATGTATTTGTTACTACTCGCCAGAGCGAAGCGGAGACGTATGGCACTTGGCGCGTAAGGATTCTTCTTTTTCTTGTCGATGATGAATCCCAGGAAAACTGCCGGAGCAAGTTCCTGTCCTCCAACGTAGCTATTCACGGGATAGTTAAGGTTCCTGCCAATATAGAATGAGTTGAAGATCGATTCGAGATACAGTTTCCGATTGTTATATCCTTTCTTAATCTTCTCTTCTGATTCCGCCATCGCCTTATGAAGTTCACTCGTTCTCGCCTTGATGGCCTCCTGCGCTTCAACTGTGCTTCCCTTCTCAACCAGCTTCAGAATCTTCTTTTCCTGCGGAACATTCTGCATTAGCTCCTCATAGTGGGCCACGTTATCGGCAATCTCTCTTGTCAACTGTTCTTCAATGTATCCCTCGTATTCCAGTGTGACTTCCTTTTGTATTTCGCGACCATCGCGACCTTGAAGAGCTTCAGCCAGGAGATTGCTAAGTTCCTGTGTTGTGAAAGGTTTCTTCAGCACATTCGCCATAACTGTTTCAAGAATACTATCGTCACCGAACTCACTTGTTCCACCTTTGCCAACAATCACGGGCCTCATCGACTTCGTTTCGATTTGAAGATCCATTGCCTCCACTTCCAAATCATACTCACCAATCTGCTTGAGGTACTCGACATACTCATTATATCGGTTTGAGATTTCGTTATAAAAGTCTTGCTGCATGGCTGTTGACAAAACTGCGACTCTACCGGAAACCCGATGAGCGGCATCTTCCAATTCCACCCCATCAACTTCGCGGGTTGCCAATCCCAATGGGTCATCCAGGAGCATATTTACCTCCATGTTCTCTTTCAGATATTCCGCAACGATCCGATCACCATACTTATTCAGGAAATCAGGGACGTCCAGGATTTTTGTGGACGACTTCTGATTGGATGTGGTATTCGCGTCAAGTGACTTTAGTTTCTTCTGAAGCATCATCATCAAACGCTTTTCTGCCGGAATAGCTGAGTTGACATAATCGTAGATCGGTTTGAAAATCTGACCTGTGCGGTTAATCCGGCCACGCTTTTGAACCTCTGTGTTAATGTCAAGTTCCGCTTGCAATACGATCATCACCCTTTGCTTTACCTGTTCCTTAGAAACTTTGGGAGTAATGATCGCATGTGCCGAAGCTCCTGTACTTCCAGATTGGTTTATCAAAAGAACGTCAACCTCGTTGTTGTTGAATTGACGAAACGCATCATTCGTATTAACACGTTTTCGTGTCATCACCAATGCTTTGTTCGTCTTTGGATTTATTTGAAGCTCGTACTTGCGGCCAGTTACTTCTGCGGCTTTGTATCCAGCTTCCTTGATCCTGCGGATAATGACATCAATGGGAGAAATGGTGATCCCCGTGGTCGCTTCGCTTATTCGGTCGCTGATCCTGTGGTATTCGGCCTGAGCTTCCATAGGGAATTCCGAGATGTCGAACGTTTTGAAAACCTTCTGACCATCTGGGTCAGTTTCCGTGTAGCGAAATATTCCATCAAGCCCTTTCTGAAGCACAACTGAAAAATCGGCATTGATAGTATCACCATCGGTCACAGCAAGACCCGCATCACTTGCCATTTGTTCAATGAAACTTCCCATTGTGCTGGCAAATGCAATAACAGGTTTCTTCCCTTCTTTGAGTCTTGCAATCGCACGTTCAGCAACAGCTTCTGCTTTAATACTGAATAACATTTGATTGATGACGTTGAAGACCTTCGAGAAGTATGGGAGGTTATCTACACCGGCTTGCGAAGTTCCCTCGCGAATCTCGACCTGTTTGCCCTCGGCAACTGCGATGTCATCAAGTTCATCAACAAGCTCGTCCACATAGGTTGTCTGAAACTTAATGATGTCGCGGATAATAGAAGTGATATTGTCGGCAATGGCTTTATGCTCCTGTTCCTTGTCTTCCAGAGTAACATAGTTGACCTCCACACCTTCAAAGGATCGTTCTCTTCGAATCATTTGACCTTCAGCCACAAGTTGACTCGCGAGAATCTCCTGCAATGCAACTCCACCTTTCGTGATTGCTTCGATGAGTGCATCCCGTGTCATACTCGCGTCCCTGATAGATGTCTTCATGGCATAAATGGGCATGTTATCAGGACGTTTGGCAAACGTAGCAGAGAGAAATACAACACCCTTTGCTTTCGACAGAGCAGACTGCATGAAGTTACCCGTGTTTCCCGATCCGGATGAGTTATGAGCCTCATCCATAATCACAATGTTATCTTCCGCGATTGTATTCAGGAAAGCGGGCTTCGTTGGTTTCTTATCGGGCGAATTGAACTGCGAATAAGTAGCTACCGTAAAATGAAAATTCTTTGGAACTCGCTTACTTTCAAAGATTCTGTTCTGATCTGTAACAGGTAATGCTTGGTAAACAATCTCACCGTCTTCGTTCTTGATGTCCGTTTTGCTCTCGCGGGAGTTAACAATAAATGGCACCAAATGAGCGGAGCCAATAGCAACCAGGTCTCTATAAATGTCGGAGAACAGGTTAGCCTTCTCTGTTATAAAAACCGGTTGATTGCCTTGCTCGACTGCATAACGAATTATGGATGCCGCAATTCTTCCTTTGCCGATACCGGTCTGGTCACCAATGATCATACCGACGCCGCGTTCCTCAATATTATAGATTGACATGGCAACTGCATCGATCTGTTCGGCAGACAGTGCCTTGCATAGCTCAACATGGCTTCGGTAGTTGAGCTTAATTCGAACATACTCGTCAATATCGCCTCCAACAGCTTCTTTGATTCGCTGTAGTGCGGCATGCGTTTCAAAACCCATTGAGTCCGGCACCACCGTATTCAAAACGACACAACTACTGGATGCCGGTGTGTATGGCATTCCGAGTTCATCAAAGCTCATAAGTTCAAGCTCCAGGGCTAGTGCCTGAGCTTCCAGTTCAATCTTCGTCATAGAATTTTCTTTTCGCGGAGTCGTTACCCGCATTACCCTTTCAAACAGTTCCTCAAATGAATCGACTACCTTATCGCGCTCGTCATCTTTCAATGGTGCTGCTCCTGACGGTTTCGACTTCCTCCCATCAATGAGAATCAGCCTGGTGTCGAATGATGTTCCTTGACGAGAATAGAGTTTGTGTCCGTCAATCGGAATAATGTCAAGTACATTGTATCGGCTGAGTAGATAATTGAAGAAGAACCGGCTTTTTCCTTTCTGTATCCGTCCCTTCTTATCGTATCGTGTGTGGCCACCAATGATGATTGCGGCTTTGCCAATGTCCTTCATACAGTCCAATGCGCGTAACGCCATTAAGTGATCGAGCACTTCAATGGAGAACGTTTCATATTTTACATCATGCGCTAACAAACCAAATGGCGGGTTCGTCAGTACGGCATCAAACCTCTTTTCAAATCCCTTGAAAGGTTGAGTTGCATCTTGCGAGAGGACTTGTGCGTACCCTTGGTCTTGAAGGTTTGATCGTCTCAAATCATCGATTTCATTCACGACAACCTGTGAAGGGTTTGCGGCAATTGTGAGAAGGCCGTTTCCGGCAGATGGCTCGAAAACAGAAATGTCCTGGTCTGCGTTGACGAAGATTCCTGCAAGGAAAGATATTGGAGCCGGTGTACTGTATTGTTGAAGTAGAATGCTTTGACTTGTGCGGTGAGAAATGTTCACCTGGCTTTGATACAGCTCGACAATGCTTTGGTATTTCGCTTTAAGCGGAAGTGAGGAAAGTGCAATATTCCGCGCTTTCAGAACGATGACAAGTTCGGTGTATTCCTTTACCTCGGATTTGTCAGTAATTCCGTATGATGCAGCGATGCGCTCAATAGATTTTCTATTGTGCTTTATTCTTGCATCAAGTTCTTTACGAACGTGCTGGAGAAATTGCCTCTTTATGATTGTCTTGCTGGTCACTCCAACAAATGTAGAGTGTGTTCAAAGCGAGGGTTAATGATTGTAAATGGCTATAAAATATTATTAGGGATTTTGCATGAATATCTACGGATTGAGAAGGGCTGTCTCCAAACTTCATTTCTAGCCTCATCTGTTATTACGCCAATCGGTTCAGATATTTACGTCATTGTCCATTTACATCGAACTGACCACACTTATTGACTGGCTTTAGATGTGGCTGTGTGCGGTCATTTGAAGTCAACCTATTAATCATTTTTGAAATACTCGTTCACATAGTCAAACGGAATTTTCTCTTGTTCAAGTCTCCAATTGTTCATTCGTAAAGTATTGTAAAGCTGATGTTCTTCGTTTGTCAAATTTAGTTCTGTCGAAATACTTGTTGGTGTCCCTAGATCGTTTTCAAAGAATTTATTAAACGTCAACTCGTCCATAAGAACACTTTTTGCGTGTCTAAAATGCTGCCGTAGTCTGGAAAGTATTTCAAAACCCTGAACGTCAATATCGCCCCAGTACAAGATCTCTTTTTCCGAAAGCCAAGTTGCAGTCTTAATAAGATTAACAGCATTACCTTGGCCGAAAACAGCAATCGCCTCATCCATTTTAGGAAGTGTCAATGTGGTATAGAGCGTTGTTTTATTTTCTACAATCAAGACTTTTTTGATTGGTAAGTGTAATCTTTCAAATTGGCTTACTGTAATTGCCAAATCATCAAGACCTGAAAAGAAGGTTTGGCTGATTCTTTTGTCAAGTACTTTGAACCGAATTTGGGATTCGGCATATTTCAGGTTAAATCTTTTTTCAAACTGTTTTTCTGCTTTGTTGATGCTTTCCGGAATAAGAAAGTCGAGCAATTCCCTGATCACACTCTGATTTCTTTCGATGAATTTAGTATGGACACTTATAGGCAATTCTCTTATGTACAGATTGGGTATAGGGTTTTGTTTAAAGTATTGACTTACCTTCAAAATGCTAGTCCATTCTGCTTGGTTTTGTATAACTTTTGAAGGATTTTGAGTCGCCCAGGTTTTCAACTCAGGAAACGCAGTGGAGATTTTATCTAAGTTCTCCCTAAATAGCTCAACTTCTTTCTCCTTCCCAAGAAACTTCAAAAAATCTTTCTCTGTTTCAAAGTAGATTGAAATAGGCAAATCCTGTGTTCCCAAATACTTAGTTTTTATCTTCTGAAATTCCAATGAATATCCAAAGCTCTTTTTCTCCTTAGAGTGACTAATGATTAACTGAATTTCCTTTTCGAAATCGGGAAGAGATGATTTAGTGTAAGATTTATCTCCAGGGATAGTAAGTTTTGAAAAGGGCACGTTATTAGCAAGCGCTTGTAGATAAGATATGTATTTTCTTTCTGCCTTACCTTTTATTTCTTGGGGTGTAATCATTGCCGCACGTATTTCGCTTTTTCTTCTTTGAATTGTTCAATCGGCATATCGTAAAGCCATGAATGTCTTTCCTCTTTACGTTCTACAAAATGAACGAACGAAATGTCGTTTTCTACAATGTGAATGTTATCACTTGGTGTAACCACTAACAATTGCAAATGAAGTTGTTTACAGAGCGTAATCAGGTAACGCGCTTTGTCTTCGTCCTGGGCTTTAAAAGCCTCGTCAATAGCAATAAATCTGAAAGAATTAGTTTGTAGTCCATCTTTTGTCAAGCCAAATTGATAGGCGATTGCTGATCCTAAAATTGTGTAAGTAAGTTGTGCCTTTTCACCTCCAGAAAGTTGCCCCATTGCTTCATAGGTCTTGAATTTGGCGTTTGTTTCTTTGTAAAATTCTTCGGCTTTGTAACTAAACCAGGAGCGAACGTCCATTACTTTCTTGCGCCATTCTTCTTTGTCCAATTTTGAAATTAAGGGTTCAATATGATTAAAGAAGTGGTTTCTTCTTCCGTCTATGGAGGCGTCAACTTCTCTGATATTTGGAATTGCAGCGTTCAGTAAATTTCTAAACTCTTTTACTTCATCACTGATTTTATTTGGGGCAACAAGCTGAATATAGGTTTGAGGTTTGTTTTTAAAATCAATTTCTTTCAAAGAGTCATTCAAGTGTTTAATATTTTCTCTAATTGAATCAGACCAGTTCTCAAAGAACATTCTGAAATCACCTACTTTGTTAGTAATGGTTTCTTGAAGGTAGTTATTAAACTTTGTTTCGAATCTTGGAAGGTCATCTCTTTGAAGAATTCTTAACCTCTCCTGATATCCACTGATTAAATCTAGATGTATTGAATCTGGCAGTGAGTTCGCATCAGAACGCCAATCTTTGAATTTATTAGTAATTTCTTCTGTCGGCTGTTTAAAGTCATTTATTTTGATTCTTACTTCACTTTCTTTTTCCGCTTTCTGTTTTTCTAGCTCTCTTGTTTCTCTTGAATTTTCGCTTTGAAAGCGAGTGCGACTTGATTCAAAGCTTGCATATTCAATACCCAATAAATCTGCATTTTGGGTTTCAAATTGATGGACGTCAATGTTTCCTAATGGATCAAGAATAGCCTTGTTACTTTTTATAACTTTTTCAACATCTTCAACTTGTTGGTTTTTTCTAAATATTTCTTGGCCTTTATTAAAAATATCACCTTCCGAAAGTTGTTTTAGATTTTTCTGAACAGCTTCCAATTGCTCTTGTAACTTCTTAACTCGGTCATTGGTTTTTTCTAAATCTGATTTCTGTCTTTCCTTTTCAAGTAGTTCTTTGGCATAATCTTGCCAGTTTATGTCATCGTATTTATCAAATTTTGAAAACAGATTGTGACATTCATCCTTGTATGATCCTAAATCTTTTATGTCTGAAATTTTCTTTGTAATCGCCTTTCTATTCTCGGTTTGCTGACTTTGCAGCGTTATTAGCTCTTTTTTAAAAGAGGCAATCTTCTCTTTGTTGTCCCACCCCAAAACATAGTTTTCTTTTCTTGAAATATGTGGTCTGTCGTCTTTTTCATGTTTACCTTTTTTGAATTTTATAAGCCCGTTTTGAGTGATTGCCATTTCTGAATGGCGTTCAAACTCGGCAAGATTATCTACACAAACAAAATCAAATTGACTTTGTAGATATTCTTCAATCCAGTCATAATACTGCGTTTTAGGCTTTATGTCGATCTTATTTACTAAAGATTTCTCGTTAATATCCTTTTGCGCCAGATCTTTGAGATAATCTTGCCTTTCGTATTTGTCATAGCGAATCCTTCCTCGCAAATTATTGTTGTTTACGTACTGATTTACTTTTGAGTAGTGCCTAGCTGGAACAATCAGTCGCAGAGCAAAATTATGAAGAACCTTTTCAATTGAGGATTCCCACTTCGTTTCATCTTCTTTTACTTTAATGAGTTCGCCAATGAAAGGGATTTCTTCTCTGTTGGCCCCAATTTCTGTAATAATTTCATCGCGTATTTCTGCCTCACGACCAGCGATATTGTTTTTGTTTTTTTGAAGTGTCTGAATCATACTGACCAAATCATTGGTAGAGTTTGTTAATTCATCCTCTTTGTTTTTTAAGGCACGAAGGTTTTCACTTTCATCATCAATATTTTGTTGAGCATTTAGTTTTAATCGCTTAGCTTCTTCTCGGTTTGTGATAAATGTATCCTCGCTTGGATTTGAAATTAGCTTAATGCTTTGAGCTATTTTGTTGTAGTCATCAAGTTTCTTGCTTCTGTTGTCCTTTAAGGTTTGAAGGTTTTTGATTTCCTTTTCTAAATCTTTGATCTTGCTTCCCACTTCATCTTTTTCAATAGAGATAGAAATTGTTCTTTCGTCGTGTTTTAGATCCTCTTCCTTACTTCTTAGCTCAGCTAACTCATCACTTAATTGTTGTAATTCATCTTTGTACTTCCTTAATTCTTTTTCGCCCAACTCAACGCCTTTCTTAGAAAACCAGTATACAGCTGTTTCTTTTGATTTCTCCAATCGCAGCAAATCTACTTGGATATTGGTTAGTGCTATTGCAATGTCGTTGATAGGTATTAACTGTTTGATTTGCTCTTTGGCTTTTTCAATGTTGGTTTTAGCATCCATTAGAGTCAAAAAGCTTTCCTTGAGTTGAATAAATTCTGTTTCGGAATCTTGTTCTTCCAACATATTTGTTCTAATGAAATCATCTAAATCCTCCAGGACTTTTACACCTACAACTTGATTGAACAAAGACAATGCTTTTGGGGATCGCATTCCAAAAAGGTCTGACATCCTTTCGGCATAAGCTGTTGGCCCCTCAATGAATTCAATTTTCTTCTTAGAAACGTTTGTGTTGTATGTTTGTTCTAAACGCTTTTTCCAATTTCCTTTTGAGTCAAACAGGCTAAAATCCTTTTCTATGTCTAGCGAAACGTGAGCAATTCCGAATTGTCGTCTTAATTCATTATTTGAAAACCAGCGAACCTGAAACAGAGTGATTTGCTTTTGATCGGTATTTGAGAAAGAAGCAAGGATTACGGAATATGTATTTGTGTCACGCAATTTCTGTGTTGAAGTTGAGCTTTTTCCTTCCTCCTGGATATTTCCATAGTGCCCCAAGACATAGGTTTCTTCGGTGCGGTCTCCTTTTTTCTCAACTCCAGATGATTGATTGTAGAAACGATCTTTCTTTGCAGGAACAATCAAAGTAAGTAGTGCATCAACGTACGTGCTTTTTCCTGAAGCGTTTGCTCCGGTCAATAGAGAATTATTTCCTTTCGGATTTATTCTAAAAACCTTTTCAGTAAACGTTCCCCAGTTAAATACTTCCATATATTGAAGTCTGAAACCCGCCTTATCCGAACTTGTACTAAACAGACTCAACATATCCCTGTAACCTTGTTTTAAAATCTTGCAATATATCCAGTGTTATTTTTTCCTTGATTATTCGGTGAATTTGGTATTTCGTTTGGCTGTCTTTTTTGCTGATCTCTTTCAAGTACCCTAAATCAACTGCGGCATTGATGTACTTGTTCAAATCATTGATAAACTTTACACGGTTAAATTTTTCAGGTAAAAACAACTCCAACTCATCTTTTATTTCAGAATCAGTTATAAATTTCTCTGTTGATAATTGTGTTGGGTTACTATCAAATTCTTCTAAACTTTGTCGCAGTACAACAAGAACGATTGATGTTTCAAAGCCGATTTGTCGCCTTTGAACTAAACCCAGTGTGTTGCCTTCGCTATCTTCAAATTGTTTTACAAAAGCAAAGCCTTCATCTTTTTTAACGATTAGCTCCAAACCAATCTGGCGGATGTATTCTTGAATTTCACTGCGATAATTGATTATATCATCCCAAACGTTTGAGTTTCGTTCAACAGTCGATTTGAGTAACCTCACTATCGCTTTGCTGTATGGTCTAACGTGCTTCTCTAAACTGCTCATTTGGTCAAAATAATTTCAGGAATTACAATTTGCTTCTGGTTTTTAGTATCAAAAACAATACTTTGCGTTTTCTCTGGGCTGATATTGTGTTTAAATTCTTTTACAATACCGATATACCCGAAGAGTTCAGGTAAGCCTTTTTCAAGCCCGCCATAATTTTCAATCACGTCTAAAAGTGTTGCTTGAGATTTTTCTTTCAAAAGGTCTTTAACTCTTTTTCGCAACAATTCTTTGTCAACATTTGATTGAGAAAATAACTTACCTAAATGATTAGACGAAGTGATGCTGTCGTCTGCAATTCTCGGTTTGTTTGTATAGGTGAGTTCTTCACTTTGTTCAGTAGTCAATTTTCGTTCAAAGGAAAGACTAATTTCAATTTCAGTTTCCAATTCAAATGAAAACTCTGGCTTCCTCCTTGCCTTGCTTAATTCGACAAGTTGCTTCTTGATTTCCTGAATGATATTTTTAGTCGCTTCTGATTTTGAACTCTCACTTTCACGGATAATGCGACTCAATTTCTCAGCCATTTTATCGTTCGCTTTATAGACCTTTTGGCCCGAACCATGTAAGTGTTTTTTCATTCCTTTGAGGAACTGGTCGTTTACAGGAATGGATTTACTTTCTAGCGTCTTGTATAATTCTTTAGTTAAAGTTTCCCATTCTTTTTGTAAGTCTGGATTTAAAATGAAAGACCAAAAAGCATAAAAGCTTTTGCCTTGTTGACTTTCTTTGAGTGCGTCAAGAGCATCAAATGTGAACTCTAGAATGTCGCTTTTTGCCAAGCTTCCGTCAGCGTGCTTTTGGTAAATCGCTTTTGTAATTTCTTTGAAGTTTTCTTCAACCTCTCTAAAGTCAGAGAGTAATTCTTTGGCAGATTGATTTAACTGATTAAAACGAGGGACGATTTCATACTCCTGAAACACTTTTACATCTTCCCCTGTTTTTATTCTTTGAATTTGCTGCTCAATTTCTAGTTTTTTGATTTCAAGAAGTTGAATTCTATTTTCAGTATTATCATTAGTAAATTCCACCAATTCTTTTAATTGGCTAAATATGTTCCTGAATTTAGACTCTGTACCAATGTACTCCTCTTTTTTAAGGCTTGATAACCAGTCAATAGTTTTGCTTGAGTGCGATGAAAGTTCATAAAATATTTCACCCTGTTCATCCTGATAGTTCGTTAAAAAGCCTTTGTTTGTCCAGCTCTGGATATATTTTTTGGCTTTTACTTCATAGGTGTCGATCAATTCTATCTCGTTTTCATCGTCATTTTCGATGTGTTTGAATTCCAAATAGTCTGCAAGCTGATTGTGTATACTATCGGACGAAATGGTCCCTTGTAGGTTGCTAAAAGTCTTTACAAGAAAACCAACGATGGCTTCTCTATTCCTTAGTCGGAGAAGCTCAACACTCGGAGAGGTATTTATAATTTCGGCTATTTTAGAGCTGTCAATCATTTGCTATGGTGAAAAGAGTTCTGACCTTTTTTCCTTCAAAGTCAAACTTGTCTACAATGCTGTTTACTTGGTCCAGCGGGAAATTTGTGCGGCCTATTTACTTTCAACAAGTTCATATAGGACACTTAGGTACCCTATATTCTTTATTGACAATGATCATACTATTTCTACTCTATTGGCCATTATGCTGCTTTAAACATTTCCTCGACCTCTGATAATGACACCCTAAAACGTTTAGGCATTCCGAATATCTTGAAGATAACAAGTACTTGCTTAATACTGTAGAAGTGGCCATTCTTCTTTCCGATTTCTTCATCGTGCTTCTTTACCCAACGCTGAAACGTCAACCAGCACACACCGTAGAAATCCGCCAGTTGCTTGTGATTGTAGGGTTTCAATACAAAGATTTCTGGTTTGATTCCGGTTTCCTCGGTTTTTGTGATTTCGCGCTTCATATAATTATCTCGTTTAAATTCTCGGCTTGGTTTGCAATGTTAAGTAACGCTTACTAATATTGTCAAGTTTTACTAAACAAATATATTTATGCTGTCAAAAGATGTCGTAGGCAATCAAATTAAGACACTGAGGCTCGAAAAAGGCCTCTCTCAGGAGGAATTTGGCGCTTCCGTGGATTTAAGTCGATCTGCTGTATCACAGATAGAAAGTGGTCAAACGTACCCCGCCTTAGAGACAATTGATAAGATTGTAAAGTATTACTCAACAACTTGGGACAATCTTACTGGGAATGCAAAGCCCACTAAAACAGCGGGATTGAGAGAAATTCGCACCGTTGTGACAACCGTTGACAATTCCGGAAAAGACAACATTGTGCTGGTGCCCATCAAAGCCCAAGCGGGATATTTGTTGGGTGCGCAGGATCATGAATACATTGAAAGCCTTCCGGCATTTTGGTTGCCAGGACTCGGCCCTGGATCATTTCGCGCCTTCGAAGTGAGTGGATACAGTATGCTTGCCGATAGACAAGGTTTCTTTCCAGGCGATATTGTCATCGCTGAACTCGTGGAAAAGCTCGAAGACATTAAAGACGGCTTTGTCTACGTTCTCGTGAACAACGCGCATGATGTTGACAACATTGTTCTGAAGCGTTG
>JAEUUI010000027.1 GCA_016786585.1 Cyclobacteriaceae bacterium | reverse complement strand
ACTCGGTATGCTTTGTGGTGTTTCGCTGCCCTCGATGATAAATTTATTTTGATTGCCTTTGTCATAAGCATTGATCATTAAGGGGATAATGCCATCTACTACCTCCTTTTCGCGCAAGCCTTCAACCGCGATGGCAGGGCCGTTGCGCACTGTAAAGTTTATTCTACGAATTCCCTCCCTGCCGGCAGCTGACTTGCTCACGATTTTTAATATATGTTCACCATCCGTCAATTTACTGGTATCAAATTCAAATTGTACGGGTGTAGTCAATTCCGCAATTGGCTGCGGGTCTTCGTCAACAAAAAGCAGAATTTTGCTTTTATCTTCATTCATTTTATTTACTGTATAGTATCGATTGTTTAATATGATCAGCGCTGTCTTCGCTTGGTTTAACTAAGTATTTAATAGAATACATCAATGTCAACAGTGTAATAGCCGAAATCACAGCAATGATTACCCAGTCCCAATTACTTTGGGGACCTGCACCGTGGGTAATACCTTGAGTAATTTTTGGTTGTTGCTTTTGGCATACCTCGCAAGCCCATGAATTTCCATGCACCAGAAGAATAAATAAAAGTAAGCCGAGGTATTTTACTTGATTTTTCATTTTTTCCAGTAGTTGTTGGCAGATGCAACGGTTTGAAATTCGGTGGCAATCACTTGCGATGATGCGATAAGTTGGGCTGTATCATTAGCATATTGCGGGCGCAATTTCTTCCGTATTTCTGGATCTGTTTGAATCGCTGAGATGCTCTTACGCGCCATTTTGATAGCCAGTTCCCTGCCTTCCTGAGGCGTATTTGTGATGAGCGTTTCTAACCAGATTTCTGTCGGTTCCATAATGTTATTTTTTAGCGGTTACATTTATATAATCCATTATTTTTTTTACTTCCTCCAGCGTTACGGTTTTAGCATTATTGCCCCAACTTGTTTTTTCATGATTGACAATGGCCGTAACTTCTTCGGGCGTTAGTTTATTATCCAATCCTACCGCATTCATGGTCGCATACTCAGGCCTGGCGTCATAGCCCAGCATGATAATGTTTACAAATAATTCGAGGTCATTACCCAATACAACTGTACTTCCTTTCAACGGTGGAAAAGCTCCTTTCAAACCTTCACCATTTGCCTGATGGCAGGCCTGGCAATTGTTGACGTAGAGTAGATTTCCATCCGGAAGTAGGGAGGGTTGCTCTGATTGTGCATTGACGCTTTCTTGTTTTTTCTTTTGATACAGAAAATCAGAAGCCGGTTTACCATCGGGCAAGGGGGTCTGTTTTAAACTCTGCAGGTATGCCACCAGATGCAACACTTCTTTAGAGGCCACTATTTTTCCCTGGACTCCCTTCCTGAATTCATCTGGCACGATTACCTCCACATCATCTTCATTCAGTTCCTTTTTTGTTTCAAACAACCAGGGATAAGCCGGCATAATGGATTGTGCAACAACGGTTCGAGGTTGATACAAATGCAATAAATTCCAGGCTACACTCGGCTGGCGAACACCTACATTGGTTAAATCTGGTCCAGTTCGTTCAGTGCCCATGAGGGTTGCCGTATTAATCCACAAACTTGTGCGTGTGGCGCTTGCATAATCTGCTGCAATGCCCGGTCGGTTGCCCCATACCTTATCCATATCCACGTTGCGCACTTGTTGAGTATGGCAAGCCACACAACCATTGGCAATAAAACTCTGCTTGCCTAAGAAGGCTTCTTCGCTTAGCTTCACTGCATTTGGAAGTGGTGCATTGTTTTGTTGATTGTTGATAGCTGGCAGTATGGCCACTATAATTGTCAATGTGATAAAAAGCACTAAGGCTGTACCGAATAATTTTTTGTGATTGTTAAAGAATTCCATTTCATGTATCTAGTTCGTCAATGCTTGTTTTTCCAACTCTTCTTTTGCCAATAAAATTTCTGCTGGCGAAGTAGGTATAACTGTTTTCTCTTTGCTCTTCACCATTACATAGAAGTTGTAAGCAAAAAGAATGTGAGAAAACCACATGAGTGATCCACCAATGGCGCGCCACAGCCAAAAAGGAGCCATGAGTTCCACACTTTCGATAAATGATTTTGTTCCTTCCATCCACATCAGTCCCCTAAGCGTAGCGCCATACATGAGCGGAAATGTGTAGAAGAGCAGGCCAATTAATGCCAGCCAGAAATGGGCACCTACTATTATTTGCGAGGGTTCTTTACCTGTTAGCCTGGGCACCAGTGTGTAGATAAATCCCCACAGCATAAATGTGATAATGCCGTACATGGTGAGATGAGAATGGGCTACGGTGAAATCAGTAAAATGCCAGATCAAGTTGGTAAACCGAAATGCTTCAGCGGTTCCCTGCAGCGAACCTGTAAAATAGAAGATGATACCAATCAAATAGAATGGAAGTGTGTAGCTGCCTGAAAGCTTGTGCCACGAACCAGTAAAAGTCATTAAGAAATTGGTGGTACCCGCTACCACCGGTATCACCATGCCTGCACTTCCTACAATGGCAATTGTTTGCAGCCACCAAGGTATAGCACTGAAAATAAAATGATGGGTTCCAATGAGTGTATAAAAAAGAATCTGCGCCCAAAAGGCAAGTATCCCCAGGCTGTAGGAGTAGATGGGTTTGTTAAGTTGCTGTGGAAGGAAATAATACATCAATCCAAGATTGAATAGCATGAACCACATACCGACACCCTGATGCATGTAATAACCCTGCACAATGGTTTCGCCTAATCCGTTTTGCCAGCCCGGCCAATACGCTACCACAGCGATCACCAATAGAAACATCATGGCGGAAATGATGTACCAGTTAGAAACATAAATTTCTTTATTACTTCTGTGGGCAATTGTTTTTATGAAATTCCAAATGGAAAGGATAATTCCAATTCCGAATAAAGCCATTACCGGCCAAATGTATTCGCGATACTCTCCCCCGCCATTGTTAATGCCGGCCATCAAGGTAATACTGCCCAGTATGACAGAAATATTGATTAGAACCAGAGAGTAAAAGCCTGTTTTGATACTTGCCAACGGTGCATTGCTTATTCGTGGTACCACATAATAAGCGAGACCCATCATGGCCATGGAAGCCCAGCCCCAGAAAACGGCATTGGTATGTACCGGCCTTAGTCGGCCAAAACTCAACCAACTGATATGATCCACATCAGGTGCTACAAATTTGATACCCACGTACTCGCCAACAGTAGTACCGAATATAAGCCAAAACACTGCACATTCCAGATACCACAATATGAGCCTGCTCAATTTAGGTTCTATATAAGGACGAGGCTGACTTTTTTTCTTTTTTTCTACAAAACGAAGTTCTTCTGCACTATTAATACTGGCTATTAAACCCCTGCTATCGGAAATTTTTATGTTTCCAGCTAATTCATTATTTGACAGAGCAAATTCAAGTTCTCTTTTTCTTTGCTCCAATTGCTTAACTTCTTCCTGACTTAATCCTTTAAAATATTCATTGAATTTCTCCAATTCCCTTTTCCGTACAAGGCCATTAACTATACCGTAGATTTTGTAAATGACAATCAACAAAGCGGTAATTACCGGAATGATTATCAATACAAGCGTAATGATTATCCCGGTCTCACTTAACAGCGTATTGTTTTCCATATTCTGAATATTAATGGATAATTATGTCCACTAACAGGTTAAATTTTTTTTATCGCTTCAAAACTGATAAACCTTCTTTCATGCCCAACGCCAAATCCATTAGGGTGGTGGTTTCGAGCATTTCTTTAAGTTGGTCTCGTATTATTTTAAATTGAAAGTGAACAGGGCATGGCACTTTTTCATTGCACTTCTGCAATCCTAACCCACAACCTTTATATACGTTGTCGCCATCAATGGCAAATACTATTTTGCTAAGTGTTACCCTTTCAAGTTTTATTTTATCCATGTAATAGCCCCCTGCAGGACCTTTCTCAGAAATTATAAGTTGGTTATGTGATAAAAGCTGAAGTATTTTTGAAGTATAGGCCTCAGGAGAATCGATCGCTTCCGCAACCTGTTTCAGACTTACTTTTCTGTCCTCCAGTGATTGCTCCGCAATGTAAATGGCAGCTCGTGTTCCGTATTCACAGGCTTTTGAAAACATAATCTATTCCCTTTGTAAAGGCAAAGATAGATTTTTTTATATAGTGGACAAATATATCCACTATTATTTACTCCCAATCTTCTCCGTAATTACATTCCATGCAAGCGTTTGCATAGGCGTCATATTCGGTATACGCAGCGCCAGGGATGCCAAACAGGGTGATGATGCGGTCAATACGAATAGTAGTGGATGTATCCAGATTAATAAACAGACCTTTTCCAGCAACTTCTTGCAGGGCCACCACCAAACCTTCCAGGCTATCGACTACACCGGCCTGGTTGAAAAAGAAAATCTTTCCACTCCGTTGCTTCACTATTTCCTCTTCAATGATTTCGCGATATTCATAGTGTACGGGAGTATAAGAGGACTCGACATAGGTTTTCATAAATTCATTTTTTTCTTCGTATTCCACATTGGTGAGCCACTATTTCACTAGGAATGCATGTTCAGGACAGTCAATACGTAAGTCTGTATCTAATAGCTTTTGATTAAGCAAGTTACAAAAGTGTTGGGTCTTGCCACTTCCTGGGGAAAAATGCACACACGTTTTACACATACGTTGTATGGTAATCACCCCTGTTTTATTTAAGTGCTGAATAATACTCATCAGGCTA
>JAEUUI010000010.1 GCA_016786585.1 Cyclobacteriaceae bacterium | reverse complement strand
GAAAATTTGATCATCGAAAATGGCAAGTGTCGAACCGCCCGTGAGAATGAAGTAATCCGCGTTTTAAAGGGATTTGAGCAGGATTTTACAAAGGAAAGACCGAGAAATTCTCGGCCTTTCCGGTCTGGTAGCCCTGGCAGGGAGAATCTCGAACCAATTTATTGAGGATTTGAAGCGTTTGAGCGGTTTTTGCTGAGATACAATACATCACAAAGTCAGTCAGATAGGGTCCTTTTAATAGAAAAGATTTTAGAATGATGACACGCGTTGTCATTTTAAATTTCAAACTTCGTATGCCTCATTTCGACCCCTTCGTATGCAATATCTTAATAAACAGTTCGAACTCGCTGCTACCGACCTGTCCAACCACATCGGCTGTGCACACCTTACCCAATTGAATCGTAAGGCTGCTCGAAAGGAGCTAGATAAACCAAACTGGTATGACCCTTCGCTCCAAGTGCTCATGATTCGTGGTCAAGAGCATGAAGATGCTTACGTAAAGCATCTAATTGATCAAGGGCTGAATGTTATCAATTTGAAAGGTCAACCAACAACTCAGGTAGTTGATGCAATGAAGGAAGGTGTAGATATAATCGTTCAGGCTATGCTTCAATCAAATCTCTGGATTGGTCATGCTGATATTTTAATCAAAGTCCCTGGCAAAAGCAGGTTCGGAAACTGGTCTTATGAAGTTCAGGATACTAAACTATCTCAAACAACACGTGCAGTAACAATTCTTCAGCTATCATTATATACGGAACTGGTTGGAGAACTTCAGGGCACAGTACCTTTAAGAATGTGGGTAGTGAAACCTGGTCGCGATTTTCCTAAAGACGACTACTTCTTTCATGATTATCAGGCTTACTATAGATCAGTCAAAAAAAACTTTGAGTTGATCATGTCTGGGTCTGATCTGGAAACATATCCCGAACCAGTACCACAATGCTCTATTTGTAAATGGTGGGTGGTTTGCGATAAAAAACGTCATGCAGATGATCACCTATCTCTAGTTGCCGGTATAAGAACCTTGCATATACAAGAGCTTCATAAGCAGACTATTCAAACACTTGAAGGCTTTGCTATCACCGATGACATAAAGATTCCCTTACGAGGCAACAGGGAAACGTTTCTTAAGAAACAAAAACAGGCTAAGATTCAACTTAAAGGGCGTATTGAAAAATCCTTGCTATATGAATCGCTACCGATAGAAGATGAGCGTGGGTTCAATCGTCTTCCAGAACCAAACATGGGAGATCTTTATTTCGATATTGAAGGTGATCCCTATTTTCCCGATGGCGGACTCGAATACATTTTAGGTTACACGAAAAAGAATGCTTCCGGGGTTCTAGAATATAAGAACCATTGGGCTACCAATAAACTCCAGGAAAAACAAGCGTTCATGGAATTCATGGAGTTCGTCATTGGGCAATGGAAAAAGTACCCCAAGTTTCATATTTACCATTTTGCTGCTTACGATCCTTCCGCAGTAAAAAGGCTGGCCTCTGTGCACGCAGTGTATGAACAGGATGTTGATCAGTTATTGCGCGAGAATAAATTCGTTGACTTGCATGCTATCGTTAAAGAAGCTTTACTAGCTAGTGTGGAGCACTACTCGCTTAAAACATTGGAAGAGTTAACTCCCTATAAGCGAAAGATAGATCTCCCAATAGCAAGTATCGCTCGGAAAAATGTTGAGTGTGCACTCGAACTGAATGAAGTCAATAAACTGGCGAAAGAAACGTTGAATACAGTAACGGAATACAATGAAGACGATTGTCGTGCAACGGGAGCTTTGCATCAATGGCTTGAAGAATTTCGAACAACATTGATTGATAAAGGCATTCCTTTCAAACGCCCGCTTCCTCGTCAACCTGAGCCTGATCCAGAACTGACTCAAATGGAAAATCGAGCGAAAGCAATCTTTACTGATCTGTTAAAAAAACTACCTGAAGATCGAACCAACTGGTCTCCTGAGCACAAGTCATTATGGCTATTAGCACATCAGGTAGACTACTTCAGAAGAGAAAACAAAAGTGCTTGGTGGGAATATTTTCGTGTCCATTCAATGGACTATGAAGAACTCATAGGAGAACGAAGTGCAATCGCAGGACTGGAATTTGTTAAATCACTTCCCATCAAGCCCTCGGAAAGTATGCCACTGCATCAATACAAATATCCATCGCAGGAAGTTGGACTTAAGAAAGGAGATCGACTTGTGGAGGTTAATGTCCATAGCGATGACGATAAGACCATCAAAGTGATCGGAACTGTGGAATCTATATCTCTTGAAAATGAAACAGTGAACATAAAAAAGACTGAGGAGTCTAAAGATATTCATCCAACTGCTGTTCATGAATACGATATCATTAGTCCAAAAGTCCTATGGCGTGCAGTGATGGATGTTGCAGCTGAGATTGATGAGAATGGTTTTGTGAGGGAATTCAAATACCATGCAGCCAAGGATTTATTAATGAAACGGAGCCCCGTTTTGCAAAACAATGAATCCGTAATAGAAATAAGCAAGAACCAGTCAGCCGCAGACGCAGCCATTCAAATTGCGTTAAAGCTTAATAAGAGCATTTTACCAATTCAGGGACCTCCTGGAAGTGGTAAAACTACAACCGGAGCAAGAATGATCATTGCACTTCATAAAGCAGGTAAGAAAATAGGAGTAACGGCCATCAGTCATAGGGTAATCACGACTTTATTCGAAAAGGTGCATGAGCTTGCTGCAAAGGAAAACTATCCAATTTCATTTACACACAAGGTCACAAATAAAATAAGTGACATGCCTTCCTGGGTCAATCAGGTTATCGATGGAAAGAAGATTCCGCAAGCAATTCAAAATAATCATGTAGTAGGAGGAACAGCCTGGCTTTGGGCTAGTATTGTGTTAAATGAAAACATTGATTACTTATTTATTGATGAAGCTGGTCAGATGGCACTCACACAAGCTTTAGCTGTTTCAAAGCCAGTGAAGAATCTCATCTTACTCGGAGATCCGCAACAGCTTGAACAACCTCAACGTGGTGCTCATCCAGAGGGAAGTGATGTTGCTGCGCTAACATATCTCATGGATGGCAATCAAACAATTCCTGTTGATCGTGGCATTTTCTTGAGTATTACACATCGCATCCACCCGGCAATCGCTGAGTTTACTTCTGAGATTTTTTATGAGGGAAAACTTTCAGCAGCTCCCGGTCTAGAGAAGCAAAGAATTTCTGGAGGTACGCAATTCGATGGCGCAGGTTTGTTTTACGTTCCCTCCAACCACATAGGTAATCAGAATTATGCCGAGGAAGAGGTGACGCAAATAGTAAAAATCGTTGCGAATTTATTGAAGACTGGGAAATGGACAGATACTAATGATAAAACCCGCGCGCTTAACAAGGAAGACATCCTCATCGTTGCACCCTATAACATTCAAGTGGCTGCTCTTTCTGAAAAACTCCCAGACATAGCTGTGGGTACCGTTGATAAGTTTCAAGGACGCGAGAAACCGGTAGTGATCTATTCTATGACAAGTTCCTCAGCAGAAGATGCTCCCAGGGGAATGAACTTCCTTTATACTATGAACCGGTTAAATGTTGCAACTAGTCGGGCTAAAGCAACTTGCATTCTCGTGGCTAATCCTGCCATCTTCGAACCACAATGTAAAACTCTTCATCAAATGAAATTGGCAAACGCGTTGTGCAGGTACAAGGAACTTGCAAAAGTTGTTGCGATAAGCTAATCTCAAAAAAAAGTATAACTCAAAAAATTTCAATTTGCCTGTAGGGGCTGTCGTAGAAGTTTTTTTGCGCCAAAACTCAATCTAAAGTTAACTAGGAGTTATTCCAACTTCCTGTTAGTGTCTGTCCATTATTTCTTAACTTAGGAATTCTATAATCTCAGTCTACCCCCGAATGAGAAGAAAGAAACAACTTGATCAGTTAGATTTCGACTACGACCACAAAAAGTGGCCGGATCAGGAGAAATTTCCTTTAAACATTCAAGATTCAGGCAAGAAAGTTAATACCATTCTTGAAGAGGATCTTCTCGGATCAAAAGAATTTCTAATCGTTACGGGGTTTACTTCTCTTTCGAAGATAGTTGAAGCGTTTGGTACTACTAAGTTTGATAATCTTAAGCAGGTTAGAATTCTTTTAGGCAATGATCCTATTGTTCGGAAAAGGAGTAAGTATCCTTTTAATTATGTCGATCTGGATATTCGTGAATACTGGCTTACGAAAGGCATATCACTTTATCTGGGATCATCCGTTCTGGGTATAATTGATAAGTTTGAGAAGAACAAAGTCTGGATGAGATACACTAAGAAATCTCATGCTAAGATTTACGTGGGGGAAGAGTATGCCACTTTAGGCTCTTCAAATTTTAGTAAACAAGGGCTTGAAATTCAGCAAGAAGCTAATATCAGAGTTGCGCACACCGAGCAAAACTATGAAGACATAAAGAAGATTGCGGATAACTTCTTTTCTGAAGGCAGAGATTACAACAAAGAATTTGTTGATCTATTAAAACAATTATTGGCGGATGTTACTTGGCAAGAAGCATTGGCTAGAGGAATAGCAGAAATTCTGGAAGGCAAATGGTTTTCTAGTCAGAATGATTTCCTGGAGAAATTAGAACCGGAAAAATTTTGGCCATCCCAGTATCAAGGCTTAATAGAGGCGATAAATATTCTTATCGACAAGGGCAATGTTCTTATTGCCGATCCAACCGGATCAGGTAAAACTAAAATGTGTTCTGCTATTATTATTTCATTTATCTATTGGTTGTGGCAGTCAGGTGAAAAAGTTAAATCTAGCTTTTTGTTAATCTCGCCACCAATTGTAAAGAATAACTGGGAGACTGAATTCAAGAACTTTGATTTCTATAACTATCGGTTACAATCAATCGGGATGCTCAGTAGTGCACCTGAGGATAAACTGAAAGATATCGTTAAGGAATTAAAGTTATCCAATCTGCTAGCAGTAGATGAAGCTCACAACCTGTTAAATCCCTTCTCCAAAAGAAGTAAAAATCTCAGTGGTAATAGCGCAGACTATAAGGTTTTAATTACCGCCACCCCAGTCAATAAAAGGCTGGATGATCTTATCAGAATCATTGAGCTGCTTGACATTGATAATTTGTCAGATGTTGACTTCGAACACTACAAGGCCATCAAAGAAGGCGGGTTGAAAGAAATAAAGGCAGAGGATCGTGAAAGGCTAAGAAGCTTTGTTGATAATTTTCTTGTTCGAAGAACAAAGTCTCAATTGAACCTGGCAATTGATAAAAATCCGGACAGGTATAAAAATAGATTAGGTAAGAATTGTCGATTCCCTTCTGTTAATAATAAGACCTATAAAACGGGTGAAACTGCTCAGGATATTGAGATTGTCAAACAGATTTCAGCAAGCTGTAAAAAGTTGAAGGGCATTCATTACTTACAAAAGTTTGATCCCCCTGATTATGTTATCCGTACAGAGGATGATAAGAAAAAGTACATAAAGCAACGAATTGAAGGGGCAAAGAATCTATCCATTTATAACGTCAGAGCATGCTTGAGATCATCCAAGATGGCGCTCATTGAATACCTAAGGGGTACAGACTATGTGAAGGTTAACTACCATGTTAAGACTCCTAAAGATGATACAGGTAATGTTATCAATACGATAACAAAACTAAAAGAGCGCAAGCCTGAATTAAAATTTGAAAGTTCTCATTTTGAATCCTGGCTCACCTCACCAGAGGAATATGAAAGAGCCTGTGACCGTGAGATAAAAGTGTATGAAGAAATCTTGGCGTTAACAGAAACATTGTCCACTAAACGGGAAGAGAGTAAAGTGAATCGGATCATCAAAATGCTGGATGACCATGGAATTGTGGTTGCTTTTGATAGCAAGGTTATAACCCTGGATTATCTGAATAGTGTCTTAAAGGAAAAATCTAATATTAATTCATTTGTTGCCTCTGGTTCAAACAAGTCAGTGTTGGAGAAGGTTTTGAAGATTTGCTCTTCCGGAACAACGCATACAAATACGGTCATTTTCTGTTCGGATATGATGTCGGAAGGCGTCAATCTTCAGGGAGCTTCTTCGCTTATACTTTTGGATTTGCCATCCGTGATTCGCCTCGTTGAGCAACGGATTGGCAGGATCGATCGCATGGATACAAATCATGACAGTATTGAAGTATTATGGCCCAATGATGACGATGAATATTCTTTGAAAGGGGACAAGAGATTAATAAACACGTCAGTATTTGTAAACTCAACAATCGGTGGGAACTTTCAGATTCCGGTTGAATTAAGAGATCGGCATTTTGATAATGTAGATGATATTAACGCGATGCAGCGGGAACTTGAAGAGTGGAAGGGCGAAAAGGGATGGGAAGGATCAAATAATTTCTTTAGTCCGATTGAGCAGCTAAAGGAAAAGTTTATTGACGACAATCTGTATGAGTTGATGCGGGATGTAACAGCACAGGTACGTACGCAGGTTTCGTTCTATCAATCAAAAAGTAGCTGGTGCTTTATAACAACGCGAGGCAGTGCGAAAGAATCTCCAAAATGGATTTTTATGGAACTGGGTAAGAAGCCTACCAGCAACTTTATTGAAGTTTCAAAAAAGTTAAACGATTATTTACCACTAATTGAAAGTAATCGCCTGAAGTGGGATCAAACCATTCTGGATAGTTTTTTAAAGCAGTTCAGGGGGTATGAAAGAATTTTGTTACCTGAAAAAAGACGAAGGGCGTTGACGGTGGCAGAGTTTATACTAAAACAGAGAATTGAGAAAGGTGCTAAAGACCCCGAGACAAGGAGGTTACTTAATAGCAATTTTTCGTTGTTTAACGAATCAATCAAAGATGAGATTACAGACTTTTATTCTTTGTCGGAGCTTTGGCTGGGGATTTTACAACCATTACTGAACGATAAAAGGGCGAAGCGAATGAACAGAAGGAAGGCACTTAACCTGAACAGTTTGAAGGACAATTGGCGGAAACTGAATTTGACTAATAAAACTCTTCAACACATTTTAGATAACTGCCATAAAGTTGAGAGCATTGATAATAAGATTGCAGCTTGTATTATTGGAGTGACTAATAAATTTGAATAGCGGGAAGTGTATCTAAATTACTATAGGTGAATATTCATTTTCTGCTGACTTAAGGGATAGATTATTTATGATATCAACTTTCGGAGTATCTGCAATACCCAATCTGTGCCTTATATTATTATGACCGTGATTTAGTTTTGCATTTCTATTTAGGTCTTCAATTGTTTGATCAGACTCTTTTCTTCTTTTTACAAATACACACTCGGGATTATTAAGTGCCCAAATACCATCAAGTCTTTTGAAAGCCCTAAGGTTCTCTTTCAACTGAATTTTGTAACGCCATAATTCTCCATCAGCAGCAGTCTCTGTTAAATAAATAAAATTCTCTACTGCACCAGTAATGTTAATTATTTGTTTGTACTCCAATAGTTTTAATTTTTTAAGAATAGCAATAATGTCAACCAGCTCTTGCTTGTAAATAGGTGAATCTATGTTGTCGTGGGAGAGGGGGTTCAACAGGAGATCTTTATGTTCTTTTAGTTTCTTGAATGGTGTAAAGTCACTGTCAAATTGAAGGAAGTGTGATTTGAAATTGTCGATAAGTGTATCTAGTTGTAATGCCCTAGTTGGTTCGTCTTCTCTAACTTCAAGAATTTTATTGGATGGTAATATTCTTTTAAGTAATCGTTCAGTTTCCTTTCGTAAGTAATTTGCACATGCTGGGTAATCAAACTCTTTAAGATATTTCTCAGCTTGATCAAGGTAGTCTTTATTGTCAGGGATGAATGGATATGGGATTCCAGAATCTGTTTCGGAATGGTAAATTTCCTTAGTGATCCAGTCTTCAGAGCATTTGTCAATCTCAATCCGTTTCTTCATGAGATTAAAGAATGCTCGATCATGCGTCATCATGATGATTTGATATTTCTTGAACTTGTTTATGATAAGCTCTAAAACAATATCTCTATTGCTCATATCAAGACTAATCAGCAAGTCATCTAATACAAGAAGTTTAGGTGCTATCTCAATATACTTCTCATCCAACATTGCAAATCTTAATGAAAGTGCAATTGTCGTTAGTCTGGCTTCGTTCAGGAATGTTTGAGGTCTTAAAATATCCTTCTTAGTTTCTACTAATTTTTCGTGGAGGAACTCCACAGTTAGAGTTATTTGCGGAGCAACAGTAATGTGATTACGAGCTGTAGAACCATCATTTTTAAAGTCATCGTAAGTACAGTCTTTGTAGTCTAACTTAAGTTTGAAGGGTTGTTTAAAATCTTTTTGCACATAATCGTTTGCCGTTTCAATAATTTTGAAAAGATATTTTTTAAACTCGCGATTGAAATTGTTTATGTTTTCAGAGAAAATCCGATATTCTGGATCATGCATTCTTGGCCTTGGATTCATTCCGGGCTTTAGGTACTGCCACCAACTGTCAGCATTCTTGTTTTGAACGGTGCCGTCAATAAGCCTATATTCCAAATCAAAATTGATAAACATAAGAATATCTCTTTCAAAGATCGGAAATAGATCAATCTGACTTTTATTGCTAAAATCATAAAGCTTTGAAAGTAATTTGTAATTCAAAAAATCGCTTGATTGATTACAATTGATTATGAGACCTCCAACCTTTGTATTTATAGTGCGAAGCGAGATTTGCTTTTTTGTCACGGATTGACTCTCGTCTTCAAACTCTACAACTATTGCACTTTCGGCATTTTCTCTGGCAAAGCGATTTACTAAGTTTTGTTCATGTCTTACATCGAAATATTTCCGAACCTGTGCCTCATCCGTTTTAAAAACGCTTTGTAAAAATGTATATAATCCCCAATAGACTGAGCTTTTTCCGCTTCCATTTTCACCGTATAGTAACACATTCTTTCTTTCAAAGTTTATCGGGATATCTCCATGAAAAAACTTGAAATTTTTTAGCGTTAGTTTGCTGATTTTATGCATAACTATTTGGCTTTCTTAATTGGATCAATTAAATCAGTAAGCCCAATGTCCATCAATTTTAAATTCTGACGTATCTCATTGTCTTTCTCTCGGAGCTTTTGGTAAGCTTCATGAATTACCTGTTTAGCTTTATTTTTAGTAAGTCCTTCAATAGGAGAGAAATCTCTTTCCACATATTCAATAAACGCTAGACCTGCGTTTTTAAAATCTTCCTTGAAGTAAAGCTCAAAGACCATAGCATCTATGATCTCTTCGAATTGCTGTATCAGATGGGTATTAGGAACGTATTCGTTAAGCGGTTTGTCTTTTTCTGGTAAATCTTTAAGGAAAAGTAAATAGTTTGATAAAGTCTCGAAAGATCTTTGCTTTGAATCCTCTTCATGAATTGGAAATTTTTCCATGTACATTGGAAGATATCTGTTATAGCCACCTCTCAAGACGGTTCCGTTTTGTTTTACAAAAAACTCGAAAAGTTTACTATTTAGAATAGTAAGATAGTACGTAAGACTATTTTTTGCCTTATCATTAAGAACTAAGCCGTAGGTTGTATTCGTGCAATAATAATCGCCATTACGATCATATGTAAAATTGGGCTGGATTGAAATATCAGGGCAAATAAGCTTTGAATGTTCAAATTCCTTCAAATTCTTAGGATAGACGTAAGCAAAAAACTTATCGCCAGACATTTTGCCATTTTCACGTCCTTCAAGCTCAACTCTGTTTTCTATGAGATACTTCCAGCCATTTGGAAAATTTTTCTTTATAAACTGTTCAGACATGAGCTCAAATGACTTATCAGAATGGTAAGGGAAAATAACATAATGATGATTCTTTAAAGGCTCATATCTTTTTATGTCATCCCCCATTAGGAATGGTTTAATAAGTCCTTTTTCTATTCGTATTTTTTTATTAAGGCTATTTGAGTAAAGATCAAAGAGTCCATCCTTTTCGTCTAGGTTAGTTCCTTCTAATACATAGACTTTATTTGAACTAGTTTGAATCCCGGTGAAAATTTTTCTGGTGATTTCTCCAAGAGATTTTTTATTAACTGAGATTTTACTTAAAATATTACTGATGATTGGATTTGAAAAAATCCATTGATCTTCACCATTAGGCTGCTCTATCCAATGACCTTCAAGGCCGAATAAAGTTCGCTTCCATGCATCACGAGAAGATGCATCAATGAATTGAAATTTTGTTCGTCTTTTATTCTCCAAAAAGAATAGGCAAGTATAGTTTGAGGCGCTATTAAATACTTGCTCTGCACCGAAGTGTACAACTTTCAATAAAGATTTCTCATCAGAAATCCACTTTCTTATGCCAGCACCGAAATCTGCCTGAAAGAACTTGTGTGGTTGTATATAAGCAAGTACTCCTGATGGGTTAAGCAACTGGTAACCTCTTTCAGTAAATAGCACGTACATGTCCCAATTTCCCTTTTTGGCAGATTTATAATTGACTTTAGCATATGATACAAAATCAGGATTGGTGGCTTTAACTCCTTGCAAACGTAGATATGGAGGATTTCCAATAACCAGATCAAAGGATTTTACCCCGAACATCCAAAGTGGATCAAACCAATCCACTTTATCATGAGAGAAAGGATCCCATGAACTAATTTTGTATGCCCGGCTGTTAGTGTCAATATTTTTTCCAAGCTTTAATTGCTGTTTTGAAATTCTATTTCTAATTTTTTCAAATTCATCTTTTAATTCTTGCTTGTGATGCCCATAACTTTGGAGATATTCAAGTCGAATTTGTTGCAACAAGTCAATGTCTTCATTTGCATTGAATAACCCGCCAAAATTTCCTTCATCAGTCAATTTCATTAAGGTGTCGGCTGTCACAAACTTAAACTCCAGGTTCGGTAGTGGTTCTACTCCTCGGTTCTGCTTATTTTCATCGATGTTTTCATCGACTACTAGCGTCAAGAAACAACGTAATTTTGAAATCTCAGCAGCAATGGGTTGTACATCTACACCGTAAAGGCTGTTTTGAATTATCCCAATTTTGCGCGCATACTCAACTGTGGTTTCTTCTAGCCTTTGCTTTACTTGCTTTCTTAAAATAGGATTCTCTATCCGTTGTAACTGTTTTGTCTTCCACCACTTTGCATCTTTGTCCAACTTCTGCAACGCCATCACAATCTTTTGCATAACCCCAATGGGGAAAGCGCCACTGCCGCAAGCAGGGTCAAGTATCTTTATTCGATCAAGCGCTTCCAGAATTTTCTCCGTTTCATTTTTTGAGAAGGAGACTTCATTATCTATCTTAAAAATGGGCTGCAAGCTTTCCTTATCAATTGTAGTCTGACCGTGTAAATAGTGAACAAGACTTTCAGTGGCCATATAATCCACGATTTCGCGAGGTGTATAGAAACTTCCAGTTGCCTTGCGGGCTGTTTCACCGCTATCAGGGTCAATCTCAGCCAATAGGTTTTCAAAAATTCGGCCTAGCATTTCGGGGTCAACACTTACTTCAATATCTACCACACTATTTTCGTCAATAGTGAAGTTATATTGTTCCAAGTGTTCAAAGAAATCTTTGAACCAGCTATCAGGTATTATTAGAGTATTGAGATTTGTAGAGAGACCTGTGCCTCGGTTGGTTTTGTAAAAGTCTTCTGTTTGCGGCTCAAACAAGCCACCGTTCAAAAATGGAATTTGCTCAGAGCCTTTAGGTAAGTCTTTTATACGCTCACTCATGGGCGTGTTCAAGGTTTGAAAAAATAGTCTTTCCAAAATGAAGTGGTAGTAGTTGCTATTAAGATCAACTGCTTCGCTGCTCAATAAGTGTTCGGGCAATAATGATATGCCTTTGTCGGATTTTTTCTCTTTGAGAAACCAACAGAAGACAGTTCGGCCAATTAGTCTGACAGCAAATTCCTGATAGACTTTATTTACTCTGTTATCAGCACTTGTTCCTGGTAATTGTAATATTCTAGCGTGCGTTAGTCCTTTTGCACCTTTATCCTCAGTAGCGCCAACCAATTGATAGAAATATTTTGCAATAACTCTATAGAATTCTTCGTTAAGACTTTCCACACTAAAGGCGTTTCTAATGTCTTCTAAAGAAAATGGTTTACCTGATAATGATGCCAATCGAGTAGCAGGTGTTTTTACCTTTTCGTCTGTACCTAGCAGATAGGTATAGCGTTTGGGTTCTGTTGTCTTTTTGGAGATTTTACCGTTCTCGTCAAACACTCGAATCTCACTTACAAAACTTAATCGCCATTTATCTTTTTGTTCGAATACAATTAATGCACCGTCTACATCATGTTTATACACTGATCGGAGCATTTCACGCAAGCCAACCTTGTTTCTTTCAATCCAAACCTCTGGTTTTACTTTAACAAGATACAAACCGATAATTCTGTCATCTGAGGTATTGAAACTTCCTAATTCAAAAGCAGCTTCTGCCTTTTCTTTGTTTTTAATGTGAATCTGAATTGGATCCTGATGAAGTCGCTTTACCCCGAAAACATTAACCAGAACCTCGCGCCAGTTGTTAGTGGAAAACGAAGTAGATAGAATGTTCTGTAAATTCTTTTTGTCCATCAATCAATAAAAGTTTCGCTTAGTACAATTTCGGGATACACACTGAAGTCGATCGTATTTTTTCTATTCTCAGAACCGTCAACTTCAATTGCATCGTATTTTTTGGCCACAATTAGCAGCAGATTATCCACCTGGCCGTAAGTAATTTGTCTCTTTTCAAGCTGCTGCCTGATTTTTCGAACTTCATTAGGAAGAGGAGTATGCTGCCCGCTTTCAATGGATTTTATAAGATTGTCACAGGCAGCCTTTACATGATCAAGCTGCGTTAATGCTTTAATATCTCGCAAAAATTTGCGGGCTTGAGAAGATATGGCATCAGCCTTATCGGTGGTAGTTACAGTTTCCGTTACAGCACCCAGAAAATCCTTTTCGAATTCGTCCAGTGCGGCCTGCACTTGCTTGTAGTGACTTTCTGGTAAGGTATGTGCTGGTTCTGTCGATTCAGCTTGGAATATTTCTGCAGCTTCTAAAAATGTTAATGCTGTAACTTTTGTGTTTTCTTCAATTCGGTAGAATTCCATTTTGTAAGGAGACTTTAAGAAAACAATTGTCCTCTTTTTATCTTCCAGTCGCTTGGCTTGCTTAGCACTGCGTGCAGTTCTTGCTTTTAACGGGAAAGCTTTAATCCTTTTAAATTCTTTGGGATTATTTTCTTTGAACTCCCGAATGAATCTTAGAAAATGTAATCGTCTGTCCTCATCATCTTTAACCCCTTCCTTGAAGAGTTCAAATTGTTCAACAAGCTCTTCGTGAGTATAAATTTGTGCATCCTCGCCAAAGGCTGTATGAAATCCTTGCAGTTTCACCAATGCATTACTGTAGAGTTTTATTTCTTCATCACCTTGTTGAGAAGGATAGAAATTGTAGTTGTAAACAACCCCGGCTATGCTGCCAATTCTATTCACCCGGCCTATGCGTTGCATGAGTCTGGTTGCGTTCCAGGGCGTGTCGTAATTAACAATTACATTAGCTCGGTGAAGATTTATTCCTTCGGCTAATACATCTGTGGTAACAATGATTTTGTAGTCATCTTTCTGTACGCCTATAAAATTGGCATCAAAGTTTTCCTGAATGTTATCAAATAGTTTAGAGCGATTGTCGGAAGAAATGCAGAGAACCTTTTGTTTCAATTCACGCTCTAAGTGCTCACAGAGATAAGTGCCAGTGTCGGAGCTTTCAGTGAAAACCACCAATTTTCCTGTAGGATTGATGCTTTTGTTAAAGAGTTCTTCTTTTAACGCCACGATGAACGCATCAAGTTTAGGATCTTGTTCAACCTTATTCCAGGCTTTTACAAGTTCTTGAAGCAATTCATGATCTTTTCGAAGACCCTCAATCAAATCTGGATCAAAGTCATCCGGAGAAAAGATATTGTTCTTTGGATTTTCTATACTTAGTTGCTGAATGATCTCTTCGATTTCGTCAAATGAAAAACCCTTATCCAGTAATTCGTTGACACTCTTATCGGGCGCGATTAAAATTTTTCCTCGTTCAAACATCTCAATCATCCTGCCGGTTGCAGTAGTCAGGTTGCCCAAAGAGATTTTAAAGGCTTTGAAACTGCTCTCAAGTCGCTTAACCATTAAAGTTTTCATGATCCCTGCAAGGGATTGAGAAATCAGAATGGCCTGATCGTAGTATTGCTCTCTTAGATCATCTTTAAGATACCGGATTGCCTGATATCTGTGGTATAGTATCTTATCATCATCTGTAAGGTAAAACATAGTGTGATAAAACAGCTTACTAAGCTTAGTGTCCAGCTGATATTGCTTGGCTTTGGGTGGAGCAATTTCCGGGAATTGAATGCCTTGCTCACGCAAGTCATCCATATATTTCGGATAATTCTTAAGGTCGTTCCTCGTCCTTCTTACTGTGATCTGAGAAATAACACGTTCACGTATTGTGGCGTATAACTCACGTATACGTTCAATATTTGGTGCATCATCTTTTATTATCTCTCTGTATTCCCGAACAATTGGACCAAAGAAAGTTTGAAGATTTGTTACCGGAAGTGTACTCCGTCTCGCATCTTGAAACAAAAGTAATTGATAGTATAAATCTTGCGGGCGATTGTTTAGAGGTGTTGCTGAAATAAGCATCACCTTCTTCTTTGTTCCAGGTATAAGTCCTTCGCCATTTCTTGGAGCTTTGCAAATCCTTTGTAGCTGGCTAAACATTTGCGAAGTATGGTTTCTGTAGCGGTGTGCTTCATCAACCAGAATCAAGTCATAATCTTCCTTTGCCCAATAGTTTAGATCTCCTTCCAGAATTTTATTTAACCTGCCGTTAGAAATGAATTTTGTGTGTCGATCAATACCGAATTGTCTAAACGTTGTCTTCCAGTTTTTCTCCAGAGCTGGTGGATACACGGCAAGAATTTTAGTATTGAGCGATCCATTTGCAATCATGAAGCGCTTGGCAATCATAGCTGCAACAATCGTTTTTCCTAACCCCACTACATCGGCTAAGAAGAAGCCGTTGTGTTCCAACAGCATTTGAAAGCCTTGGTTAACCGCATCAATTTGATAGCTGAGCTTCTTGTAAGTTTTAGGCAGGTCACCAACCGTGTCAGGGTCGTAGTCAATATTCTTACCGAAGTATTCAATTAAGAATTTGATATATAACTCAAAAGGAGAGAAGTTCTGGCCGATATGTGTTTTCTCCTTGAACTGTTGTATGTCAGCAGGTAATATGCTGGTACTTTCATTCCAAAGTTGTGCAAATTCTCCCTTAGCAAATTCTACATCATCAAAGTTCTTGAGAGCAATATTTAGTTCATAGTTAGGAGCCTTCTTTACACCCAGCCCGGCTTCTGTCAAATTAGATGAACCCATAATAACCCAGCCATCCGAATGCTCGGTGTGTCTTTCAGGTAAAAAGAGATAGAACTTTGCATGTATAGCTTTTGATTTGTGAGCGCGAACTTCAATTCTTCCGTCAATCATGTCATTGATGAATTGAAGAATCCCTTTCTCTACTTTTTCTGAGTATTGAGCTTCTTTAATATCCTCGACAAACCAATTGAGAAATTCTTCTTTGGTTCGGCTATCGTCTCCCAAGAATAATTGACCTTTCCGTTGGGCTTCAGCGAACATTTCATCAACGTTAATCCCAACCAAAATTTTGATCTCTTTTAGATGTGTCAAATAAGGTTGTAATGCGAAATAACCTGATGATCTGAAGTAACCAACTGCCGCGTGAAAGGCGTATAAATCCTTCATCTGCTCAAGAATTCCCTTGAATTTATCAAATAGTGTTTTTTCGTTATTGTTTGTAAAAAAGTGTGAAGCCATGAGGGGTTCGGTCCGATAAATAGCTATAAATATAGAGGAATTGAATGGGAAATTGGAGTGGCAAAAAACTGGCTTTTTACTAAAATGGAGAAGGTCTATGCTGGTTTATAGGCCGAATGATTTTAAGACTTTATATTTGAATAACCCCTAAGAAATCTATGAGTAATAAACAGATAGTTTGGATGGTGCGTGCCGGAGAAGGTGCGTTTTTGGCAGAAGAGTTTTTAAGTAAATCCCGAGTATCTATTGGCTGGAAACTTTTAGGCGATCTCGACAAAATTAAGGATATCCATGAGCTTCGTGAACGTTACAAACAAGTTTATCCGGATAGCAAGCCTGGCAAAGTAATTTTATGCTCTGGTCAAATTTTCCGTTTTAAATCTGAATTTAAAATAGGCGACTATGTAGTTACGTACAACGCGCAGGAGCGCCAGTATTCATTAGGGACAATAGAATCCGATTATGAATATCACAAGGAAGACGAACTTCAGCCACATTGGAGAAAAGTAAAGTGGTTGAAGAAAATTGATCGTGATGGTCTTTCGGCTACTGCTAAAAACTCACTTGGTTCCATCATGACTATTTTCTTAATAGATAAGAGCATTTTAGATGAACTAGATGGGAAAACAACTACTCCAGCAGAAGTTAAGGAAATTACTGTGCAGGAAAAGGAAACATTAGACACCATTAAGGAAGAGATTGAAGAGAAGGCACACGAGTTTATTAAAGACAAAATTCAGGAATTGAATTGGGAAGAATTGCAAGATCTGGTTGCTGGAATACTTAGAGGCATGGGTTATAAGACCTTAGTAAGTCAACGTGGACCGGATAGAGGTAAGGATATTGTTGCTTCACCAGATGGTTTAGGTCTTGAAGATCCAAAGATAAAAGTAGAAGTAAAGCACCGTGGTCAGGCAATGGGCGCTCCTGAGTTAAGAAGCTTTATCGGTGGGTTACGCCCCGGTGAAAAAGGACTATATGTCTCAACAGGTGGTTTTACCAGAGAAGGTCAGTATGAAGCTGAACGTGCCAATATGCCGGTAACATTAATTGATTCGGATATGCTGGTTACGCTGGTTGTTCAAAACTATGATCAGTTTGATGCGGATGCAAGGGCATTATTGCCGCTTAGAAAAATTTATTGGCCTGTATAATGTCAACTGACCTCAAAGAATTATTGGATCAATTTTTAAATAGATGGACAGTAAGTAATGTTCAGAAAATGAAATTGGATCAATATGTAGGTGTTAAAGATAAAGACACATTCTGCCAATGGATTGAAACAAGAACCAGACTCTTGGGAAGTATCAAAGGAATGACTTCCATTAAATTTGGAATTTACAAGCGAAAAAATCCTAGTAAAAAGCCGAAGAAATTTTTTAATGACTCTGAATATTCATGGTCAAGCAACCACGGTACTAACCGAAAGGCAGCTTTTAAAAAAATTCATAATGAAATTTTAGAAGTCATTCGATTTTCAGAGAGGGGAGAATTCGACAAAATTGATGAAATTGATTTACTGAGTCTGTTCAAATGGAAAGTTGCTTTCCTATATTCTAATGAGAGACTAATTCCGATATATAAACACGATGTATTGATTCGCATCGCCCAACATTTCGGCTTGGCTGCAACCAAGAAAACTCCAATCTCTCAAATTCAGAATCTCATGATTTCGAATAAGCCAGCAAAACTTGATGTGTACGAATTCATGAGAAAGTTATATGATCAATTCGGTCAGAAGAATAGTAAAAAATCAGCGTATTCTGGGAACTTTAGAAAAGCTAAGAGGATTAAGAGAAAGGCTACAGCATCAAGAAATACTAAACCTCAAGTAAGAACGGTAACTCGCTCGTACGTAGCTGTGCAAAGACATAATAAATTGCAGGAAGCTCTTAGAAAGCTCTTAATTGCTGAGCATGGTAAGGATAGCGTTGTTGTTGAAGAAAATTATGTAGATCTCAAATTAGTTAAGCCAAATCACATAGTGTTTTATGAGGTCAAGTCTTGCGCATTTGCATCAGACTGTGTAAAAGAGGCATTGGGTCAAATACTACAGTATTCATTGAATGATACTGATGTGCGACCAAAGAAACATGTTATCGTGGGTCAATACCCAGCAACTGAAGAAGATGAGAAGTATATTAAGTATGTACAAAAGAATCTAAGGGTTAATTTTGGATATATGAATGTTGACTTGGATTGATTCAGTCGATTAGTCTAAGGATTCTTTATCAAATTCATCTAGCAAAGCGTCACTGGAATTTGTAATAGGGTCATACCAATCTGCTTTTTTGTGTGCCCATTTGATCCAATTCTTTAACCCTTCATTAAGTGAATCATCTTTCATCTCGACTTTCTCTCTAAAATTGATGTATTCACGTATAAGTTTTGTTTCATGATGTCTTTTAGCAGCTTTTAATAGGGCTTTAAATGCTGTGAGCTCATCATTCTTTGTCAATAATATTTTTGCTTTTTCTTCTGAGATCGCTAGAGCAGCTTGTTGCTGCTTAGCATTTTGCGCCCAAGTTCTTTCAAGATATTCAATCCTTAATTCCACTTTTGCAATTACCTTAGCAAGCCTCTCTTCAATCAGTATGTTCTTGGTATCGTAGATTTCAAAAGTTGGATAGCCTGAATATACTTTTAAGCACAATATGTCAGTTGGTTCTTTTTTCCAATTGTCTACTCTAACAAGTTTTTCTCTTATGGAGATTTCATAGTTATGTTTTCCAAGGATTGCATTGCTTCTCTGAAATTCAAATCCCCGTATTCGAAATGCTTTAATTAATGCATTGAATACTCTTAGAGCGCGACTAATATTCTTTGGCGCTACTTTTATCAGTAACCCTCTAGAGCTTGATATTACGCCTTCGCGCTCGAGAAGCCACTCCGAATTCTCATTAGAACTCGATAGTTCAAGCTGTGCCTCAGTAATTAGAATATCTGGATCAGGAAGATTGCCTGAAACCTTTAAACTAACTCTTCTATCATTTTCAATTTCAGCGATACGTGCTGTTACATCATCTTCATTCCACTCCATATTTTCGAATCAAGAAGTAAAATTAACTTCTGCTCTTAAATTTTAGTGTATTAAGTAGAAGAGTTGGTTCTTTTAATGAAATTATTTGATGTTGATCTGAATTAGGAATTAACCATCTGCGATGATCTTCAAAGTCCTCGCGGTTACCTAATATTCTGGAATAGGTTAGTCCACCATCTATTGAGACAGCTCCGCAACGGCAAGACACGAAATGGTAAGTAGACAGCGACTCAATGGTTTCTGCGCACTTTAGACACTTTACAGCATTTTTAACGAGTCGCTTCATATTTGACATCATTAAACCTCGCTCAGAATATCTCCGGCACACTCATGCCAAGCTACTTCTTCAGCGCCCGTGGGAGGATAACTATTTGATTGAATCGCAGGAATTAAGACACTTAGGTAAACATCAACTCTATATGAGATAAATTCATCCTCATTCATGTTCTCAAATAGTTCGGCTTTCTTTTCCTCACTACAGTCGCTCAATGCTAGCCTGATTCGATTCGCGATAGGTAGCTTAAGGTTATCTATTTCACTCAAAAGAGTTGATCTTTCTCCTGATTCAAATTCTCGAACTTCTGTAGCTGTTAAGCGACACGCTATTCGGCTGCCGATGTTTTCCGGATAATCAATAATTACAAAATTGTTGACGATGTTAGAATACGTATCATCACCATGTGAAGGTTGAACCACTAAATAGTATGGACCGGAATAGTTTGTGTTTCCAATAATCCCCAAATCTAAATATTGTCTGAACTTGCTATCGATTTTTGTATGGTAAGTAAAATTGAAGAGACTATTTATGGTTCTTTCTGAGAAATCAGTTGCAGTTATTATTCTTTCTAAACCCTCAACAAATCTAATTGGATCATATCTATGTGTTTTTTCGTGATCGAGTCGGAGTATTCCGGCAATATCATGATTTTGATCGTCAGGATCGATAAACGAAACCTCGGCACTTCCAATAGTCAGTTCCACTTCAAAATCAGAGTTAAGTTTTCCAAAGCAGAAAGTTGTTTCTGATTCGGTCATTGTATTGCTGATTATGGGAAGCTTGCTCATAAAGAAAAACTTTATTTCTGCAACAAAGTAGTCGTCCGGATTCTCATCGAAAGAGATAAGGAGTTTTTCGCGCTCAATCATATGCTCCCCTAAGCCTCCCAGTCCGAGAAGGTTAGAGATGATGTAGTACAATTCAGCATTTGAAAAGTTTCCTAATCCATGCTTTAAGTCACTGAGTTTCTCTTGTGTCGCCATATAAACAAATATAGTGATGTCGGGATTTCCCGACAAGTTAAATTTTGATATCACGATAGCTTGCTTGTTGTGAAAAACAACTTAAAAGAGGTTTTTGGGCAAGTTATAAAGCAGCTGAGGGAGCAGAATGGGTTAAGTCAGCAGGAACTGGCAGATTATGCGGAAATAGACCGAACCCATGTTTCTGATTTGGAGAGGGGCATTTATCATCCTTCATTAAATACCGTTTATAAACTTGCTGAGATACTCAAAATCAAACCCAGTGAATTAATCGCCAAGGTTGATTCGATTCTGAAAATTTAATCCTATACGGCTGTACATATACCCGCATGCCCTTAAGTAAGTATGTAAGCACATACAGGTATATACGTTTAAGTACATGAGAGCATATGTATGCATATACACACGTATGTACTTACGTGCGTAATTATTCACGTACTTAATTGTATAGCTATTTAGCCATGTAGCTACATAGCTATAGAAAAACTTGAAAAGATATATGGTAGTTACGTCCATAGCTATATAGCTACGTAGCTATGAGTTTGGTCATCATTCATTGATAGCTTCTCACCTGGCAAGACGTGTTTTTGGCTGCCAAAATTTCGCTACGCTTCATAATGGCAACCAAAAACATCGTCTTGGTTTTTGCTTTACGTTCCGCTAAGGCTTCACTACAAAAACAAGTTGAGTTGCATAAGTGTGGGGTTTTCCCTTCAAACATAACGAAGGGTATTCTTTAGTTTTTGTTCACTAAAAGGACACTTATACTAACAAAAAGGTCCTTCATTTTTTGAACTGAGTACGAGAGAATGAAATCGAAAAATGTTTCCAAAGATATCCTGGAGAATGAGGTTAAGACTCGAATTAAGAAAGGTCTTCTAAACGGCTTACCCACGATTCTTGGAGACATCAGAACGAAAGAAACCGATGACGTTCAGAGGGACAAAGACTCAGTTTATGGAAGATCATGTTTAGAGAAAATCTTTGAAAGATTAGACTCCATTTCGCAATTTTCTTCGATAGCTGGCGCATCCACCTTTTTATATTTTGAAAAACCCGAAACAGATTCTCAAAATCAACTGCGTTTCAAACTGTTAGAACTCTACAACGAACTTTATCTAGATAAGGCTAACGAATACTATTTTCACAACAACACGCAGCTCAATTCGAATCTTGTTTTCATAAAACATGTAGAGGAGAAAGCGATCTATTTATTCTCGTCAATTCCAGCCCGTCTACACTTTTATAGCTTTGTTCTGCGCGAAATTGAATCAAAAATGCAGTATGATTTTGATAATGAAACATGCTCGAGACGTAGCCTCAGATATCCAAAAAGCAGAAGGAAAGTTTATTTGGAATTGCGTGAAAATCATGATTTGCCCATACTTCATGGTTTAATAAAGGAAAAAATCAGTAATCAGAGGATTCGTTTAATCTCCAATAAAACATCCCGGGTAGAGGCCGAATTGCTAAGGGATTCGGTAGAGCGGGGAAAATTGCCAAACAAATCTTACAAGAGCATAATCAATGATCTTAAGCGCGAAATCACTAGTGTATTCCATGAGCTCCATGAGAAAGGCTTAGTTATAGATGATTTGGAGAATTTCCTGAAATCGGAATTTGTAATTGATGACTCAGATGTATCTAATCCACCCTTGAAATTTAACGTGGAATTAAAGGGAAAACCGGGGATAATTATTCGAAAGTTGTCAAGCCTGGTTCATCGTAAGATGATTTCAAATAATGAAAAGGAATTAAGCTATTGGATATTTTACAGACTCTTTCCGGAATGTCCAATTCACCTTTCAGCAGTTGAAAAATTTGTAAGTAACGGCAAGAGTTCTAAGAAGTAGCTTTTTTACATGGGTCGAGGCAATTTCGCCAATCTCCAATAGACCTTAGTTAGAAGCTATTCTAACAATTTTTTAGGGTCGAGTTTATTGTGGCACTCGTACTTCAAATATTTGGAGTATGGAGTCTGAAAACAAATCCATCGATACAAACCGCAATTATCGTATTACTATTCGCTTTAATAAAAGTGAATTCGAACTTATACGTGGCTTTGCTACAACTACGGGTAAATCAAAAGTGAGCTTTCTTCGCGAGTGCGCTCTGCAAGCCTATATCAAACCTCGGTTGACCCCAGACGAAATTCTTTTCATGCGTCAATTAGTCGGAATGGCTAACAATCTAAACCAGCTTGCTCGATCCGCTAATGCCAAAGAGGAAATAACCCTTGAAGCAAAAGCACTATTGTTTCAGTTGAACTGGATAATAGAAAAACTCAAATGATAGGGAAGGTGTATTTACGAAAGGATTTCTATGGAGCGGTCAATTATGTACTTAGTAAACCCCAAGCTGTGCTATTAGAAGCTTCGGGGGTAAGAAGTGAAAGTGTAAGCGCTGCTTCACAGGATTTTGAATTGATCAGAAGTTTGCGACCACGTGTTCGGATGGCGGTATGGCATGCCTCAATATCATTTGCTAATGCCGATGTAGTTTCTGATGAACTTATCAAGAATGTAACAGATGATTATTTGAAGGAAATGGGTTTGAGCGATAGTCAATACATGATTGTTCGTCATTTTGACACGCTTCATCATCACTTTCACATTATAGCAAATAGAATTAAGGACTCTGGGGAATTGGTTAGTGATCAGTGGTGCAAGAATCGCACAGCACGTTGTTGTGATAGACTGGAGGAAAAGTATAGACTGACCATCGCACGTTTACAATTAAGAAAAAGTAATGCTAAGGACAAGAGAGCAAGACTGAGTGATAAAAAGGCTTTTGTAAAGCAGACCATCGACAGTGAAGTAAATACTAAAAAAGTATCAACGCTGGATGATTTGAAGATTAGTCTGCAAAGAAATCAGATTGAAATGCAACTGCATATTCAAAAAACAGGAAGAGTTAATGGTGTCTCATTTCGGTACAAAGACAGTGCCTTTAAGGGTAGCGCTTTAGGGAAAGAATATAAGGTTAAAGAGTTAACCGACAGAATAGATAAAAATCTACGACCAAAATTGAAACATAAAATAGGACTTTAAATCTGCTGAGAGATGGTGAATAATTTTTTGGGCGTGTCTTTGAGTAAACCCTACAATAACTTAAATTCACATGTCATTCCACCATCTCTTCAGCGCCAAGCCTTAAAGGTATGGTATCGTTGAATGAGTGTAAGGAAATTTTAGAAAGTGATGGCTCGCATTACTCTGATCAAGAAGTGATGCGAATTCGCGACTTTCTTTATGCTCTCGCATCTCTTGATTTTCAACTTTACAATCACCTTAAGTCATGTCAAAAAGAGCCATTCTCTACACCCGGGTTTCAACCGATGAACAAGCGGACAAAGGCTACAGTCTCCAACATCAATTAGAGCGACTACAAAGACATTGTGAGTCGCATGGGATTCAATCTATTGCTCATTTTAAAGAAGATTTTTCTGCAAAGACTTTTGAGCGACCAGAGTTCAGGAAGCTTATCAAATTCAGTAAGGAAAATATAGGAAGGGTTGACTACATCTTCTTTCTAAACTGGAGTCGTTTCTCGCGCAATGCTGCAGATTCTTATGGAATGATAAGACAACTTCAAAAACTAGGAATTGAAGCGCAAGCAATTGAGCAACCCTTAGACCTATCAGTGCCCGAGAACAAGATGATGTTAGCATTTTATCTCGCTGCCCCTGAAGTTGAAAATGATAGAAGGTCACTGAATACAGCTGTGGGTATGCATAGGGCAAAAAAGGAAGGGAGATTTATGAGCAAAGCACCTTTTGGATATAGAAATATTAGAAAGGAAGACGGCCGAGGAGTAATAGTACCTCACCCAGTTGAAGCACCTCTTGTTAAAAACTTGTTTCACGAATTCTGTACGGGGAAGTACGATACTGAAGGTCTGAGAAGGGCAATGGCTTTAAAAGGCTTAGAAGTAAGTCGATCAAGATTTCCAGGCATTCTTAGAAACACAGTCTACACAGGAAAGATATTAGTGCCAGCATTTAAGGATGAGCCAGAACATTTTGTAAAAGGCCAACACGAAGCTCTTATAGACGAACACACATTTCAACGAGTACAAGACATCCTTGATGGAAAGGGAACTATGAGAAAAAGTTCAAACACAACACGTGACGAATTTCCGCTTAGAGGATTTCTGCAATGCCGCTTATGTGGTGGAGCTATGACAGCGAGTGCATCAAAAGGTAATGGCGGTAAATACTATTACTACCATTGTCAAAAAGGTTGTGAGGAAAGATTTAAAGCGTCTGTTGCAAACGAGTCATTTCAGAAGTTCTTAACATACATCAAACCGAAGGATGGCGTTATAAATCTTTATGAAACCATTTTAAAAGACACGTTCAAGAACTTAGGAAAGACAAACATTAGTGAGATAAAAAAGCTTGATGAGATTATAGATAGAAATAGAAATCGGATTTCTAATGCGCAGTCATTAATGCTTGATGCTGAGATAACCTCAAAAGAATACAACCAGATAAAAGCGAGGTTCGAAAAAGAGAATCGTGATTTGCTGAACCAGAAGCTTGAGCTTTCCAGTGGCAGAGATGATTACTCAGAGTATGTAAGTATGTGCTGCAACTTCCTAAAGACTATGGATAGTAACTATGCTAAAGCATCCCTTGAAATCAAAAGAAATATCATTGGTTCGATATTTCCTGGAAAGTTGATTTTTGAGAATTCAGAATATCGAACCACGCGAGTCAACGAAGTCGTATCATTAATATGCCTCAATAACAGCGAGTTAGGAGCAAAAAAAGGAGGACAACCTAAAAATAATTTCAAGTTGTCCTCTCAGGTAGCCCTGGCAGGAATCGAACCTGCATCCTAAGTTCCGGAAACTTATATTCTATCCATTGAACTACAGAGCCATTTCCTGTTACAGGAAGGGGCACAAAAATAATCCATTTTTTTAAATCGGCCCCGTTAAGGGCCTGGAATGTATTCGCGCGGAAGCAAGTTTGAAATCCGGTCTGACCACATCATGTAACCATCAAAAAATACACTGCTGATCGGTTCAAAGTAGCCATTTTCATAAATGTTCACCGGTCCACGGAATTGGATGATCGAATGTTGTTCGTCACCATGGGTTTTGCCCTGGTTAATTTTTATGTAAGCCGGCTCTTCACGTTCGCCTGTATAAACAATGTACAACAAACCCCGGTAGATAATCTGATCGCGGGTTGGGTTTAGCAGTTCATCGGCCTTTACGATTCGTTTCCCCAGGCTATCGATCAATAAGGGTTGGTTGTAAAGCTTGATGTAGTATTGCATGCTATCGCGCGCCTGGTCATTCTTCACAGTTGTTCGCAGGTTACTCCTGAATTTCAACCGCCAGTATTCAACTTTCTTTTTTAGAAAATCTTCCGGGGGACGCTGTTTATTTGGCTTTTGGTGCAATTCGTATAGTGTGAAAGGGCCGTTAATCATTCCGTTTCGTAAACAATGAATGAGATGGGTGAATGACCCTTGGTAAGCACGCTTGCGTTCATCCTCCCACGATCGTTTTTGCTTGATATTTCTTGGAACGAGCTCTTCAAAACGCGGAGTGCCTGAATAGTTCTGCGTAAGTGCTGAAAAATTAACCTCGAAATTCTCAAGCTCATAAAAGACAGTGTACCCTAACGCTTCATTTTTTATTTCAATCGGGGCTCGGGCAAAGGTGAGGAGTGAATTGGTATCCTCGTCTTTGTATGCAACAACCTCATCTTCGTTGAGGATCTTACATTTTGATGCATTCCTGTTGTCACCTATAAAATATTTTTCGAAGTTCCTGAGGTCCGATGCCTTCTGAGAAAAGTCTGGCTTCACCACAACTTCGGCAAGTTGTGTTGCCTCCGGAGTAAGTAAAACAATGATGGGTTGTGGAGTGCGCGGGAATGTCATCGTTCCCTGTGTTGTCCGGTAACCTACAAATGAAACTGTCAGGTCATACTTACCTGATGCAAATCCGCTAAGTGCAAATTCGCCTTTATCATTCGACATGGTGCCGATGGAAGTATTGGCAAAATATACGTTAGCGAATGGGACAGGCTGTCGTGTCACAGAATCAAGCACGTGTCCTTTCAGCTCGTTTTGGGCGCCGACCAGAATACACGCGGTTGTTAAGAAGATTAAAGTTAGAACCAGTCGCATAATAAAGACGCCAATATATAAGGTGTTACTCAGTATATATTGAGTCAAACCTACCGGGTTTTAAAAACACCCGGAAGCAAGGCTGGTTGCCCGTAAATCCCTACTTTTGCGGTTTAAAACCCATTGAGGAACTGACGGGAATGGAAAACATCCGCAATTTTTGCATAATCGCCCACATCGACCACGGAAAAAGCACACTGGCCGACCGCCTGCTGGAGTTTACGGGCACCCTGAACGAGCGCCAGATGGAGGCTCAGGTTCTGGATAACATGGACCTCGAAAAGGAAAAGGGCATCACGATTAAGGCTCACGCCATTCAGATGGACTACACCTATAATGGTAAAAAGTACGTCCTGAACCTGATTGATACCCCTGGGCACGTAGATTTCTCCTATGAAGTTTCGCGCGCTATCGCCTCGTGCGAAGGCGCTCTGCTGATCGTTGACGCCAGCCAGGGTATCGAGGCACAAACTATTTCGAATCTGTATCTGGCTCTCGAGCACGATCTGGAAATTATCCCGGTCATGAATAAAATTGATTTGCCTCACGCCAATCCGGAAGTAGTGGCCGATGAAATCATCGATCTGATCGGCTGTAAACGTGAAGATATTCTTTCCGCCAGCGCGAAAGAAGGAAAGGGCATTGCAGAAATTCTGCAAGCCGTGGTAGAGCGTATCCCGTCACCGAAAGGTGAGGCGAATGCTCCGCTTCAGGCCATGATTTTTGATTCGGTGTTCAACTCCTTCCGCGGAATCGAGATTTACTTCCGTGTATTTAACGGGTCAATTAAGAAGGGTGATAAAGTAAAATTCATCAGTACCGGTCAGGAATACAATGCCGATGAAATTGGGGTATTGAAACTTGATAAACATCCGCGAACGGAAGTAACTGCCGGTAACGTAGGCTACCTCATTTCAGGAATTAAAGTTGCCAGCGAAGTGCACGTAGGAGACACGATTACAACGGTTAATAATCCCGGTCAATCGTTGAAAGGCTTTGAACAGGTTAAGCCGATGGTGTTTGCCGGTATCTACCCGGTTGATACCACAGAGTTTGAAGAACTGCGCGCCTCCATGGAGAAGCTTCAGCTGAATGATGCATCTCTTGTGTGGGAACTGGAAACATCGGCCGCCCTTGGCTTTGGTTTCCGTTGCGGATTCCTCGGAATGCTACACATGGAAATTATCCAGGAACGTCTTGAGCGTGAGTTTGATATGACCGTGATCACTACGGTTCCGTCAGTTCAGTTTAAAGCATATCTAACCGATGGAGAAGAGATAAGCATCAATGCTCCGTCAGATATGCCTGATCCTACCCGAATGCAGCGTATCGAAGAACCGTTTATTAAAGCTCAAATTATTTCAAAAGCCGACTACATCGGCCCAATCATCAACTTGTGTATTGAGAAGCGGGGAATCATCATCACCCAGAATTATCTGACAACCGACCGCGTGGAGATGTCGTTCGAAATGCCGTTGTCGGAAATCGTATTTGATTTCTTTGATAAACTTAAATCGATTTCGCGCGGGTATGCTTCACTCGATTATCATTTGATTGGCTTCCGTGAATCGGACATGGTTAAACTTGATGTGATGCTTAACGGTGATAAAGTGGATGCGCTTAGTGCAATCGTTCACCGCGGCAAAGCACAGGACTGGGGCCGCAAGCTCTGCGAAAAATTGAAAGAACTTATTCCGCGCCAGATGTTCGAAATTGCTATTCAGGCTGCCATCGGACAAAAAATTGTAGCGCGTGAGAACATCAGTGCTATCCGCAAAAACGTCTTGGCGAAATGTTATGGTGGTGATATCTCGCGTAAGCGCAAGCTGTTAGAAAAACAGAAGAAAGGTAAGAAACGCATGCGCCAGGTGGGTAACGTAGAAATTCCACAGGAAGCATTTATGGCTGTATTGAAAATCGATTAATTCATGGCAGACGCAACACCGTACACGCTTATTGATGGAAGAAAAATTTCTTCCGACATCAAAAAAGAAATCACCGACAAGGTTTTAGAACGCAGGCAGCTGAACAAAAAAGTTCCGCACTTGGCGATCATCCTGGTGGGCGATGATGGCGCGAGCCAGACGTACGTTGATCATAAAGTTAAAGCGTGCAAGGAAGTTGGATTTCATTACACGATGATGCGCTTTGCTGATACGATCAGCGAAGATAAACTGATGAAGCACATCGATCAGGTCAACCGCGATGAAGATGTAGATGGATTTATCGTTCAGCTTCCGTTGCCGCAGCACATTTCGGTTGAACGCATAACGGAAAAGATTCGTCCGGATAAAGATGTTGATGGGTTCACCAATCGCAACTTCGGAAGTATTGTTTCCAAAAATCCATTGTTGCTTCCCGCAACACCGTATGGCGTGATGGAATTGCTGAAGCGCTATAACATTGAAACAGAGGGAAAAAATTGTGTGGTTGTTGGCGCGAGCCGATTGGTGGGGGCTCCATTAAGCATGATGCTGGTGGAGGAGGGAAGAGCTACTGTTACCGTTTGTCATAAGTACACAAAGGATTTGGCAAGTTTCACGCGTCAGGCCGACATACTGGTTGTGGCAGTTGGTAAGCCCGGCATTGTTACCGCGGATATGGTAAAGCAGGGGGCAGTGGTTATTGATGTAGGTACAACACGTGTTGAGGGTGCGCAATACAAAAACGGTTACGCATTGAAGGGCGATGTTGAATTTAATAGTGTTGCGCCAAAGGCATCATTTATAACTCCGGTGCCGGGAGGTGTTGGCCCGATGACGATCGCTTCGTTGTTGTTGAATACGCTTCGCGCAGCTGAACTTCGGAACCCGTAATTTCGTTCTGATTTTTTAGATGGATAGTCTGAAATCGTGAACCCTCAAATCTCAAGTCAAAAATCTGAAGTCTTAAATCAACTGCCGTTGATGGAAGATTTCTATACAATCCAGGGTGAGGGATTTTACCAGGGCCATGCCGCATACTTTATCCGCTTGGGCGGATGCGATGTCGGATGCACATGGTGCGATGTAAAGGAATCCTGGGATGCAAACGCACATCCGAAAGTTTCCGTGGAAGAAATGGTGAACCGCGCCAAGGCCAGCGGAACGAAGCTGGTAGTAATCACTGGGGGCGAGCCCGCCATGTACGATCTGACACTCTTGACAAAGTCTCTGCAACAAGCTGGTTTACAGACAAATATTGAGACTTCGGGCGCATATCCGCTAACCGGCACATGGGATTGGATTTGCTTCTCACCCAAAAAATTCAAAGCCCCGGATGCATCGATTTACGATAAGGCTAACGAGCTAAAAGTCATCGTTTACAACAAACATGATTTTACATGGGCTGAAAACTTCGCTCAAAAGGTCTCGGCCTCTTGTAAATTATTTCTGCAACCGGAATGGTCGAAAGAAAAAGAAATGCTTCCGCTGATCATTGAGTATGTGAAAGCAAATCCGAAGTGGGAGGTATCGCTGCAGATTCATAAATACATGAACATTCCCTGATGACACTTCAGGAATTTACAGTGGCATTAAACGAGTGGGGAAGAACAAAAACCCCATTTTTCTTTTGTGTCGACTTTGAGTTAGAAAAGCCGGTAGCTTTCAAACTTGCAGAAGCAAAGGATCATAACGTGATCTTTAGCATCAATGGATTCACGAATGCTACCGCTGAGTCTTCAGCGTCAGCTCAACCAACAGTAAAGAAATTTCCGATCACGTTCTCCGAATACAAACGCAAGTTTGATAAAGTTTTTGAACGCCTTGCGTATGGAGATTCATTCCTGACAAACCTGACGATCAAAACTCAAATCGAAATTGATCGGTCGTTGAATGAAGTATTTCATGCCGCTAACGCGAAGTACAAATTGTTAATGAACAATAAGTTCCTGGTGTTCTCTCCGGAAAGCTTCATACAGATACGGGATCAGAAAATATATTCCTATCCCATGAAGGGAACGATTGACGCATCATTACCCAATGCTGCAGAAGTCATTTTGAATGATCAGAAAGAAAAAGCTGAACACATCACAATTGTTGATCTCATCCGTAACGACCTGACCCTTGTTTCAAAAAATGTGGAGGTTTCGAAATTCCGGTTCATCGATGAAATAAAAACAAGCAATAAAAATTTGCTTCAGGTAAGCTCAGAAATTAACGGAACATTATCCGATAACTACCTTGAGCATTTAGGCGACATCTTAGTAACCCTCCTGCCGGCAGGATCTGTTAGCGGAGCACCCAAGCAGAAAACATGTGAGATAATTTCTGAAGCTGAAGAGGAAAAACGTGGATACTACACAGGTGTCTTTGGCTGCTTCGATGGAACAACACTCGACAGCGGAGTAATGATTCGTTTTATCGAACAAGTTGATAAACATGTATATTACCGGAGCGGAGGCGGCATCACAACACAAAGTGACGCTGACACCGAATACCAGGAAGCGATCGATAAAATTTATGTTCCGGTTACTTGAATCCATCCGGCTTCAGAATGGAAGTTTCCATCGGCTGAATTATCATCAGCAACGCATGGACAGGTCTGTCAAAGAACTTTCCGGTCAAAAGAATGCCATTAGTCTTTTTGATAATCTGAAAAAATACAATCCTCCAAAAACAGGATTGTTTAAAGCACGCATTGTTTATTCCGATAAGCTGGAATCGGTTGAGTTCATTCCCTACGAAATCAAACCCGTTAATAGTTTGCGCGTGGTTTACGATCAGGAAATCGACTATGTACATAAGTATCATAATCGTAATAACCTCCATGCGTTATTAGCGCAACGGCAATACTGCGATGACATTCTGATTGTGAAAAATGGTTTTGTAACAGATTCATCGTACAGTAACATTATTTTTTATGATGGCGTTAACTGGATAACTCCGGCCGACCCGTTGCTGAAAGGGACCATGCGACAATTTTTACTCGATACGGCCGAAATAAAAGCGGCTCCGGTTACCATTCAGGATATACCTTCCTTCAAAAAATTCAGGTTAATAAATTCCATGCTGGCCTTTGATGGCCCTGAAATTGATGTATCGAAGATTGTTTTATAGTTTTAAAACATGATTCGTGTAGTTGTTTTCTTTTTATTGTTTTTGCCTGCTTGGGTAATCGCTCAAACCGGGTTGGATACCAAGTCTAAAAAAGCAATTGACTTGTACACAGTGGCCGATAATTTTCGCGTCCGCGGTCAGTATAACGAGGCCATCAGTGCATTAACTGAAGCAATTCAAAAAGACAAGAAGTTCACTGAAGCATATTATCGCCTCGGAGTAGTGTATATGTCAATGGCAGACTATCAGCGCGCGGTAAACAACTTTAAATATGCGTTAACACTTACGAAAGATCTGCGCAAACAGAAAATGATCTGGTTTGATTTGGGTGAAGTCTACATGCGTTCAGGTCAGTATAAAGATGCAATCGATGTGTTGTCGGGGTACGTAAATACTGAAACCCAAAACAAGCAGCGCGTAGCCAAGGCAATGAGCCAAATTGAAAATGCCAGGTTTGCTCTTAATAATCAGGCAGTTAATGGTGCTACCAGGCCGCATCCCCTAAGCGACACAGTAAATCGTTTCCCACTTCAGTACTTTCCCGCGCTGACGGCCGATCAGCAGGAATTGATCTTTACCCGCAGACGCGGACATCGCCTGGAAGACGATGAAGACCTGGTGATTTGCCGTAAGGATGCCTCCGGAAAATGGCTGGAACCTCAGTCGGTCTCCGCTATGATAAATACTCCTGATAATGAGGGCACCTGCACAATTTCTGCCGATGGGAGAAAAATCATTTTTACCTCCTGTGGAGACCGTGGGTACAGTGGCAATTGCGACCTTTTCGAAAGCATAAAAACGGGCGAACAATGGTCAAAACCTGTGAATTTAGGTCCTAATGTCAACTCGGGGGACTGGGAATCCCACCCTACGCTTTCAGCCGACGGCCGAACGCTTTACTTCGTCTCCGACAGACGGGGTGGCTTTGGCCGCAATGACATCTGGTACACAACACTTGCCGAGAACGGAAAGTGGACAAAAGCCAGAAATCTGGGGGAACCGATTAACACCCAATATGACGAGCGCTCGCCTTTCATTCACGTAAATGGAAAGACACTCTATTTCGCTTCCAACGGGTTGGTTGGCTACGGTGGTTATGACATCTTTTATAGCGAGAAATCAGGTAATACCTGGTCTAAGCCTGTCAATATGGGAGGGCCGGTTAACAACCACGAAGATCAGTACTCGCTCTTCATAACAGCCGATGGAAAGAAAGGGTATTATTCACATGAAGAAAATCTGCCGAATGGCACGGAAAAATCGGTTTTAATGGAAATTCAAATACCTGAAAATCAGATTATTAAATTCCGAAGTAACTATGTAAAGGGAGTTATCTCCGATGCTCAAACAGGCGAAAAATTGAAAGCCAGAATCGAGCTTTTTGACATCAACAAAAACGAGATCGTATCCCTGGTAGATTCAGACTCAATTTCGGGTCAATATTTAATGGTGTTAACACAAGGTTCTGAATATGGTCTGTATGTGAATAAAGTGGGCTATTTATTCAAGAGCCTTAATTTCAATTACGCGGAAATGAAAGACTTCGAACCGCTCGTGATCGATATCCAGCTCGACCGGGCAAAGAAGGGCCAAGGCGCTGTTTTGCAGAACATTTTTTTTGAGGTTGACCGCTATGAACTGAAGGAGAAGTCGTTCACCGAGCTTGAAAAAGTTGCGCGCTTTCTGGACGAAAACCCCCAAATCAGGATCGAAATAGGGGGTCATACCGATAATTCCGGAAATCCGGCCTATAATCAGCAATTGTCGGAAAAACGGGCGAATGCAGTTTACAACTACCTTATCTCCAAGGGAGTAAGTCCGAAGAGGCTCTCAGCGAAGGGTTTCGGATCTTCAAAACCGGTGGCTTCCAACGAAACCGAAGATGGCCGTCAGCAAAACAGACGGATTGAGTTCACGATTCTATAATACCCTGAGAGGTACCAAAATACCCCATTATTGGGTAGCAGAGGGCAAAATCAGTAGCTAATTTTAAGTTACTAATCTTTTTAAGATTAAAATTTTGTTATAAGTTTACAACTCAAGTTTTGTTTAACTAACCTAAACCTAAATCTTATGAAGAGACTTTTACTGTCTTGTGTGACGATGGTGCTAATGCTTGCAGCAATGCAGGTATCCGCGCAGGATCGCACGGTCTCTGGTCGCGTAACATCTGCTGAAGATGGCAGCGCGCTTCCCGGAGTAAGCGTTGTTCTGAAAGGAACAGCTATTGGAACTCAGACCGATGGAGATGGCCGCTATTCGCTGTCAATTCCTTCTGCTGGGGGAACTTTAACATTCTCGTTTATCAGTCTTAAAACTCAGGACGTTGCAGTGACTAGCCAGTCATCTGTTGACATCGTGATGGAAGCAGACGCTGCAACTTTGAACGAAGTTGTTGTGGTTGCCGGTGGTTTGACTGTTCAAAGACGCGAATTAGGAAACCAGGCAACAACAGTAAAAGCTGCTGACATTTCCCAGGGTAAGACAGCCAACGCTATGGCAGGTCTTCAGGGTAAAGTGCCAGGATTGTTAGTAAGTGCTGTGAGTTCAGGTGTAAACCCTAACTATCGTGTTGTTCTTCGCGGACAACGCTCATTGTTGGGTAACAACCAAGCTCTTTTGGTGTTGGATAACATCATCACTCCTAACAGCGTGTTGGGTAACCTCAACCCTGAAGATATCGAAGATATTCAGGTGTTGAATGGTGCTGGTGCTGCCGCTCTTTATGGTTCAGATGCATCAAACGGTGCGTTGATCGTAACTACAAAGCGAGGTAAGGCTGGTAAGACTGAAGTTAAAGTTTCAAACACTACAACCCTTGAAACTGTAAACTACCTGCCTAAACTTCAGACAAAGTGGGGTTCTGGTACAACGCCTGATACTCCTCCGGAATATACTCCTTACGAAAATCAGCAGTTCGGACCAAGATTCGATGGAACTATCCGTCCAATCGGTAAGCCTCTTGAAGCACTTGATCCAACAAATACGGATCCTTATGCTCGCGGTCACCTAACCCAGTATGCCAAGTATTCTCATACGAACGGTAAAAACGACTTCTGGGAAACTGGTATGATGAATCAGACTGACTTTAGTGTAACATCTGGCGATGATAGAGGTCGTATTTACGCATCAGGTCAGTATTTCAGACAGCACTCTACTGTGCCTTGGGACAAGTACAAGCGTTACAGTTTCCGTGCGAATATAGACCGCAAAATAGGTGAAACCCTCAGCGCTGGGATTTCAACGAACTACATTTCAAACAACTACGATATTAGCTCTGCTGTTGGTACTGCCTTCAACGATGTAATGATGTCTCCTGGTGAAATTCAGGTTACCAAGTATAAGAAGTGGAGAGGTAATCCTGCAACAAACTTTGCTAACCCTAACGGTTATTACAACGAATACTACGACAACCCATACTGGACTTTGTCTAACAACAGAAGTGAGACAAGAAACAACTACTTCCAGGGCAGCATGGAATTGAAGTGGAATCCGATTACTCCATTGACGTTAACTGGTCGCGTGGGTATGAGCAACCGTCACGTATTTAACAAAACGTGGACTGGTAAATTCACTTTCTCTGATTGGACTAAGAGTGCAACAGGAGCTAACTCAGGTGGTTCTAAAACAGACGTTCCGGGTAGCGTTTCAGACAACGGATTCTATTCAACACAGCTTGTAATCGACCTTTTGGCTGAATACAAAGCTAAGTTGTCAGACGACCTTTCATTGACTGTGGTAGGTGGTTTCCAGGCTCGTGACAACAGAGACAAAAACGTATTCATTGCTGCTAACGGATTGGTAATCAGCGGTGTTTACAACGTAGGAAACTCTTCTACTAACCTTGCAGGTAGCGAGTCTAACAGCCGCGCTACACAAATGGGTCTTTACGGAGATGTTCGCTTGGGCTTCAAAGAATGGGCATACCTGCACTTAACCGGTCGTAACGACTGGAGATCAGTGTTGGCAAAAGAAAACAGATCATTCTTCTACCCTGCAGCTGATGTATCAATCATCCTTTCTGATGCAATTTCTGCCCTGAAGGAGTCTGAGTGGGTTGATGCTTTGAAAATCAGAGGTGGTTACTCACAGGTTGGTCAGGTTAGCATTGGAGCGTATGCGCTTCAGTCAACTTTCAACCAGAACTACGGTTATCCATACTCAAGCGGTGGTGGATTTGGTATCAGCAACACATTGGTTTCTCCTGACTTACAGCCAGAAATCACTACTTCAATCGAAGGTGGTTTTGACTTGGATTTGAAGAAGTATTCTGCCAGCATCGGTATGACGCTCTATAAGAGTAATACAGTTGACCAAACTATCCCTGTTCAAATTTCAAGCGCGTCTGGATACAACTCTTTCCTGACAAACGTAGGTGAAGTTCAGAACAAGGGTATTGAAACTTACCTCCAGGCTACTCCAATCGAAACATCTTTCGGACTTAGCGCAATGTTCCGTGTAACGTATACACTGAACAGAAACGAAGTTATTTCTTTGGCTGATGGAACAGATGAACTTAACATCGGTTCACTTGGTAACGGTAGAATCGTGGCTAAAGTTGGAAAACCTTTCCCTTACTTAACTGTAACTAAGTACAACAGAACAGAAGATGGAAAAGTTATCGTTAACCCGATCACAGGTTTCCCTGCTACAGATGGTGTGTACAAGAATGTTGGAACAACTTCTCCTCCACACATCCTGGGTCTGACCAGTGAGTTAAAGTACAAGGGCTTCAGACTTGCCGCAACAGCAGAATTCCGTACAGGAAGCTATATCTATAATGCGGTGGCTACTTCATTTGACTTCTCTGGAGCAGGTATCCGTACAGGATGGTACAACCGCGAGCGTTTCGTGTTCCCGAATTCAGCGTACGAAGATCCTGAAAATCCAGGAACGTATATCGATAACACAAACGTGACAGTTGCTACGGGTGGTGCTGACTTCTGGACTGACGGTACACGCAACACGAGCATCGGTGAAAACTATACGCACTCTGCAGGTTTCTGGAAAATCCGCGAAATCTCATTGCGTTATGATTTCCCTACAGCATGGTTGTCGGCAACTAAGTTTATCAAGTCGGCTTCTTTGAGCGTTCAGGGACGTAACTTGTTCATCTGGGTGCCTAAGACCAACCTCTACACTGACCCTGAGTACAGCAACTCTGGAGCTGATAGCAACGCCATCGGTTTCACCAGTATCAACCTGACTCCTCCGGCACGTTACGTAGGTGGTACTATTTCATTAACATTTTAATTGAGAGAAATGATGAAAAAACTTAATATGAAAATATGGGCAGGAGCAGTAGCAATGCTGTTCTTGGCCTCTTCATGCTCGGATTTCCTCGACATCAACGAGAACCCGAACGCGGCAACGGCTGCTGATGTAAACCTTGTATTGCCTCAAGCAATTACTGCGTCTGCTTCGATTGCCAATGCTTACAACAGCTACGGTGGTCACTTCGGTGGATTTATTGCTAATGCCGGTGGTTTCTCAGGTTTCGGTACATTATTAAGCTACAACCTGACTCCTGCTGATTACAATGGTTTGTGGACTAATACATACCAGGATCCGTTGAATGATTTTAAATACATCATTGACAAAACAGAAGGTGACGCGGCTAACACATACTTTAACGCGGCTGCGAAGATCATGTCAGTTTACCTGTACATGAAGTTGGTGGATACGTTCGGAGATGTTCCTTACACTGAGGCACTTCGCGGTTCAGAAGGTCTGGTTACGCCAGCGTACGATGACGCGGCTGCTATCTATGCAGACTTGATTGCTACATGTGATGAAGCTATCACTCAGATCGAGAACGCGACTCTTGGAACAAGATTAACTGCTGCTTCAGATCCTTTATTCGCTGAATTTGCCGGAGCTGCAACTGATGTTCACATGGAAGCATGGCAGAAGTTTGCGAATACACTTAAGCTGAAAATGCTTGTTCGCACTTCAACGCCTGGTAACGCAGCAGCGGGCTTCGCTACGCTGGATACCGGTCTCGGATTCATTTCTGACGATGCAATTGTTGATCCAGGCTATGAGCTTAACCGTCCAAATCCGGAGTGGGCTACTTGGGGAAAAACAGTTGCCGGAGCATTGGCAAACTCTTCACGTGTTCCAACTTCATACTCTTTCGCATTCTATGCTGGTCCGAAAATCTCAGATGTAGGTCGTGGAAGAACTATATATGTTAACTATCCGGCTACACCCCATAATCAGTTAGGTGACGAAGCCGATGCTGCTCCAATTGTAGCAAATCAGGTTACATGGGCTGGTAGTGGTGCTTATGCGGGTCTTGGCGTGCTGAAGGGTCCTGCCATGGGCCAACCATTAGTATTGGCTGCTGAAGCTCGCTTCCTGGAAGCTGAGGCTTACCTGAATGGGTACATTGCAGGCGGCGTTGCTGCTGCTGAAACAGCTTTCAATGCTGGAATCACAGCTTCTTACAACTACTTGTATAAGAATGAAGCTGAGACTGTGACTCAGGCGGTAGCACCTCTTGTTAGCTCATATATTTCAACAAATACAGGTAACTACCTGGTTGATATTACGGCAGCAACTACTACAGCACAGCGCCTGGAAGCAATCATTACTCAAAAGTATATTGCGATGAACATGATCACTTCAGATGAAGCATATAATGAATTCCGCAGAACAGGTTACCCTGTAACAGTTCCAGGTGGTGGCGAGAACTTCGATATTGCATCGAATAAATCAACCATCACAGAACGGTTCGACCGCCTGCCTACGCGCGTTATGTATCCTTCATCAGAGTCAGCATTTAACTCAGGAAACTATCGCGTAGTTGACTACCGCAGTGAGAGAATCTTCTGGGATCCATCATAATATTTCCAATCGCTAAAGAGAAAAAAATATGAAAAAGACTTTTTTGAGAATATGTGTAGCGCTATTGGGTGTTTCCCTTGTAGCCTGCCTTGACGACAGCAAGTATGCGCTTGATCCTTCGGGCACAGAGAATGTGATCGAGTTTTATGATCCATCGGTTCCTACATCACCTTCAGGAGCAGTATATCCTGTATGGACAGCTTCAACAGAAGTCGCTCCTGAGTTTACGCTTGAGCAGATTATCAGCTATTCTGGTCCAAACAGTAATAACAGTGACATCGAGTTGACGCTCGCTGTTGATCCTACTGCGTTAGACGAGTACAATACCCAGATGACAACCGGATTGAACGGTGGCGCGGCATTAGGTGGAGCTACGTATGAACTTATGCCTGAAGCAAACTATGACCTGGATCAAACCACGGTTACAATTCCAAAGGGTGAGAAGAAAGTAACAATTTCTATCACGCTTTATCCTGATCAGTTTGATTTGTCGAAGAGTTATGTAATTCCATTGCGTATCGCTTCTGCATCAGAGGGTATTCTGAGTGCGCACTTCAGTGTAGCGTTGCTTGCAGTGGTTGTAAAGAATATCTATGATGGCGTTTACGAAATCACAGGAGGTTCTATCACGCGTAACTCTGCCAGTGGTCCTGACTTGGTTTTGGGTGGTAACTATATCTCAGGATTGGAGATGCCACTGTCAACCATAAACGGTACTACTTCAGGTATCGTTCCATTGTGGAAAGACGGTAGCGGTGTAGGTGGTGTTGCGGGAACTCAGGTTGCTGTTAACCCGACTACAAATGACGTTACAGTAACCAGCTCAACGAATGCCTTGTTGAAGAATACACCTGGTCAAATCAATCATTATGACCCAGCTACGAAGACCTTCGTTCTGAATTTTGACTGGGGTTCTGGTGCAAATACTCGCATTATTTCCGGTTTAACACTGGAGTATCTTGAGCCACGCCCTTAATCGTAATTGATTGTAGACAGTAAGGTCGAGACAAGTTTCTCGCCTTACTGTCTCAAAATCTTAACTATTAAAAACGCCACAATGAAAAAAAGCAAACTAATTAATAGAACTTTGGTCGCCCTTAGCTTCTGCGCAATCGCAGTAAGCTGTAGCGATGACGGAAGTGATAAGCCATCCGCAGGATTTGCGGGCATCGCTTCCGCGTATTACGAGGAAGATGGAAACTCAACAGTTACCATTCCTTTCGTAAACGGAAGCGTATCTGCTTCAGATTTGATTTTTGATGGAACAGCTACTGAAGGTGAAGATTACACAGTAGCCGGAGTTACCGAAGAAGGTGTGCAAATCGCCTTCATCGATGACAACGATTGGGAAGGTACTGAGAACCTTCGCATCCGTCTTGCGAAACCGTCAAGCAATGGAAACAGCATTCACACCGTAACGCTTGTCAGCAATAACTGTAGCGACCCGGAAGGACAGACACTGGCTGATATGGCTGGAACGTATTCAGTTGTTACTGATGACTGGGAAGATTTCGCAGAGGGTGCCCACCTGACTGTATCGGTTGTTGATGAGACTCACATTCGTATTGTTCAGTATCCTGCTACTACAGTTAGCCACCAAGGTCTGCTTCTCACAGTTGCAGATTTCTCAACAGGTGCTATTACTGTAGCATCTCAGGCTAGCGGTACATACGGTAGCGCGGCAACTGCCACGACAACCTCAGGAACCGGTGAGATAACAGGGCCATGTAGAATTGAATTGGATCTGACTTTTGTACTTCCTTGCTGCGGAACAAACGCTGGCTATGCGTTAGTAATTCAAAAGGATTAAGAGTTTATAAAGCTATTCGAGAAGGCTGTATGCACTGCATACAGCCTTTTTTTATGCACTTGGCCGTACTGTTGAGTGGAGTAGAGGATTTTAATAATGCGCAGATGGTTTTGTAATTTTGTAATATGATTTACATCTCCCGAAAGGAACATTTTAACGCAGCTCACAAACTCTATAATCCTGCATGGACTAAAGAGAAAAATGTTGAAGTGTTTGGGCCCTGCGCGAACGATCACTGGCATGGGCATAATTTTGATCTGATTGTTACCGTAAAGGGACATCCTGATCCGGAAACTGGGTTTGTGGTAGATCTGAAGAAACTTAGTAAACTGATTCAACGGGAGGTTACCGATAAGCTGGATCATAAGAACATCAACCTGGATGTCGATTTCATGAAAGATAAAATGGCCAGTTGCGAAAACTTAATTGTGGAAATCTGGAAAATTCTTGAAGTACAACTGCCAACAATAACAAAACATGGTAAGTTGCACAGTCTCAGACTCTACGAAACACCACGTAACTACGTTGAATATTTTGGCGGCCAATAAATAACAGCCATCTTCACTAAATGAAATTCTACCTCATTGCTGGCGAACGTTCTGGCGACCTTCACGGTGGTAATCTGATCAAACAAATAAAGCAACGTGAACCTGATGCGCGATTCCGGGGTTTTGGTGGAGACTATATGCTCGAGGCCGGAATGGACAAGGTTGTTCATTATCGCGAACTGGCGTTTATGGGATTCGCTGAAGTACTCGCGAATCTTCGAACCATTTCGAAAAAAATCGATCAGTGTAAGGCAGACATTTTGGGGTATAAACCTGATGTAGTAATTCTGATTGATTATGCGGGTTTCAATATGCGAATTGCAAAATTTGCCCATAAACACGGTATTAAAGTTTTTTGGTATATCTCACCTAAAGTTTGGGCCTGGAATCAAAGCCGTGCATTAAAGCTGAAAGCAAACGTAGATCGGATGTTTGCTATTCTTCCGTTCGAAAAGCAGTTCTTTAAGAGATTTGACTGGGATATCAATTATGTCGGAAATCCTGTTTTGGATGCCATCAAATCACATCAAGCAAAGGTTGATTTCGCAACTTCTCTGAAGTTAGAATCACACAAAAAAGTAGTGGCATTGCTGCCGGGCAGCAGACATCAGGAGCTAAAAAAAATTATTCCCGTGATGGCCGGTGTTGCTGCGAAAATGCCTGAAGCTCAATTTGTGGTAGCTGCAGTGAGTAACCTTAATAAAAGTCTGTATCAGGATTTAAGCAAGCTATCAAACGTCAAGTTTGTAGAAGATGCCGCATACGACTTGCTACGTGCAGCCGATGCCGCAGTTGTCACTTCGGGAACCGCAACCCTTGAAACAGCTCTGTTCAGGGTGCCCGAGGTGGTGGTCTACAAAACCAGTCGCCTAAGTTATATGATAGCGAAGCTGCTGATAAAAGTACGATTCATTTCGCTGGTAAACCTGATCGCAGACAAGCTGGTGGTAAAGGAGATGATTCAAAAGGATGCTTCGGCTGAAGCAGTATCCAACGAACTTAATAAAATCCTAAACGATAAAGCTTATCGCGAGAAGATGTTAAATGATTACGATGAGATCATTCGGATTCTTGACACAGGTTCAGCGTCAGAAAACACAGCACGACTGATGCTGCAATATCTCAAACAATAAGAGTTAAGATTACTTGTCGTGAGCTCCTATGCAACTTTCAGTTTGCTGTACTGCGAGCGATTGAATTTCTCTTCTGCGTACGCCCGTGTAATCACCAAACGGTCAACGTCTTTTTCTGAAGGAAGGTCGAACATAGCATCGTTAATGATCGCCTCGCAAATTCCGCGCAGACCACGTGCTCCAAGCTTGAATTCAATTGCCTTCTCTACAATAAAGTCTAATGCGCCTTCTTTAAACTCCAGTTGAATTTCTTCAATCTCAAAAAGTTTCTTGTATTGCTTGGTCAGCGCGTTCTTGGGTTCAACCAAAATTTTCTTCAGCGCAGTTTTATCGAGCGGGTTCAGGAATGAAACCACCGGCAAGCGGCCGATTAATTCAGGGATTAATCCGAATGTCTTCAGATCTAACGCTGTAACAAATTGAATCAGATTTTCTTTTTCAAAATCGGACGGGTGCAGTCCTGACGATGAAGCAAACCCTAACGGTCTTGTATTCAGGCGATTGCCGATTATTCTCGACAGGCCCTCAAAGGCTCCCCCGCAAATAAACAGAATGTTCTCGGTGTTCACCGTGATCATTTTCTGATCCGGGTGCTTCCGCCCACCTTGAGGCGGAACGTTTACGGCCGTTCCTTCCAGTAGTTTAAGCAATGCTTGTTGAACACCTTCACCGCTCACGTCACGCGTAATAGAAGGATTGTCAGACTTGCGTGCAATTTTATCGATCTCGTCAATGTAAACAATACCGCGTTCTGCAGACTCAACGTTGTAGTCTGCTGCCTGAAGAAGACGGGTTAAAATGCTCTCAACATCTTCACCGACATACCCTGCTTCCGTAAGAACGGTAGCATCAGCAATGCAAAACGGAACCTGAAGCATTTTGGCAAGTGTACGGGCCAGGTATGTTTTACCGGTTCCGGTTTCACCGACCATGATAATGTTTGATTTTTCAATCGTGATATCCGAATCAAGCTTGCGTTGCATCAACCGCTTGTAGTGGTTGTAAACAGCCACGGCCATCACTTTCTTCGCCTCATCCTGTCCGATCACATATTCATCCAGGAATTTCTTGATCTCCCGCGGTTTAATCAGCTTGAAATTCGGAGTAAGGCCAGCTTCGGTTTTGCTCTTCTTCTCTTCCGATAAGATCTGCGTAGCCTGGGTGACGCACTTATCACAAATGTGCGCGTGAATCCCCGAGATCATCAGGTCAACATCTTTCTTATTTCTTCCGCAAAACGAACACGTTACTTCTGCCATACTTCCCGCTGATTTGATCTAACTCCAATGCTCTGAATTGCACGGAGTTAGATACAAATATACCAATTAATTACTTCTTATTCCGTTCCAAAACCTCGTCAATCAGACCGTAAGCTTTTGCTTCTGCTGCGCGCATCCAGTAGTCGCGATCAGAGTCTTTATCAATCTTTTCGTATGTCTGACCTGAGTGTTTCGCCAGAATTGTATATAAATCTTTTCTAAGCTCGATAGTCTGCTTCAAACTGATTTCCATATCAGCTGACGTTCCCTGCATGCCGGCAGATGGCTGGTGAATCATAACACGTGCATGCGGCAATGCTGATCTCTTCTTGGCCGTTCCGGCTGCCAGTAACACCGCACCCATGGATGCTGCCATTCCTGTACAGATAGTAGCCACATCCGGACTCACGTATTGCATGGTATCATAAATTCCGAGGCCGGCATATACCGAACCGCCCGGGCTGTTAACATACATGATAATATCTTTCTTCGGATCAGCTGATTCGAGGAATAAAAGCTGTGCGGTAATAACGTTAGCCACATAGTCGTCAACCGCTGTGCCGAAGAAAATAATGCGGTCTGCCATCAGGCGTGAGAATACGTCAAGGACCGTAGCGCGCATCTGGCGCTCCTCTACGATATTGGGGGTCATACCTGTCACATTGCCAGAGTACTGGCCCATCTTCCGGGAGTAGTCGTCAAGTGCGTTTCCACTCATGCCGAGGTGATGGACAGCGTATTTTCTGAATTCGTTGTTGTGGTTCATAGTATTTATTTCTGCGTTTTTTCGATGATTTCGGATATACAAGGTTAGTAAATTCCTGTAAACCCCCACTATAACCTTTTTTAAATAAAAATGGTTTTACCGCCCGGTAAAACCATAGTCGGCCGAATGGCCATAATTATTGTAGAGGCTAGTGCGTGTGCTCCTGAACGATTTTCTTAAACTCGTCAACCGACACCACCTTGTCATCGATTGTAATATTCTGGCGGATGTGGTTCATAATCTTATCGTTACGAAGCTGGTTGTATAACCGCATAAAATTCTGCCCATTTTCATGGGATAAATAGTTGTCGGTGATCGCATCCAGGCGGTCGCCAAGCTGTTCCGCGAAAGCCGCTCCGCCAAACTGTGACAGAATAACTTCTTTCGCGCGGGCTTTTACCTCATCCGTTTCAACCGAAATTTTAGCATCCTCAGCAATCTTATTCTTGATCAGATCCCACTTCAGGGTACGGGTGTAGGCATCAAATTCATTCGCCAGCACCTCATCGGTAACTTTTCCTTCGCCAGTTGCCTTCAGCCAGTTCTTTAAGAAACCTTCAGGCAGGTTTACCTTCGTATTCTTGATGTAATGATCTTCGATGTTGTGATCGAGGAAATAATCGGTCTCGCGCTTATAATTCTGGCTGATCGTTTCCTTCACCTTTGCGCGGAACGCGGCTTCATCTGCAACGGAATCTTTGCCAAACACTCGGTCAAACAATTCCTGGTTGATAGCAGCCGGTTCAACACGACTGATGTTTTCAATCTTAAGAGTGTACTTTCCTTTCGCCTTCTTGGCAACATCTTCGGAAACGTCCAGCAACGTTGCTACATCTGAATCCTTATCGAAAATTTTGCTGATCTCGAAAGAAACTTCTTCACCTTTCTTTAACCCAACTAATTTGCTCTGCTCTTTCTTGGTCACCTTGGTGATATCAATAACCGCAGTTTCGTTTTTGAAACCGCCTTCTTCCGCAGGAGCCAGTTGGCCAAAAAGGTTATCAGTCGCCTCGCTTACTTCCGGATAGTCGGCTTTGCCGAAGCGTTTGGTAAGATCGGAAATGGTTTCATCGATCACCTTTTCATCAACTTCAATCGGGTAAGATTTAACCTTAACCTTGCTTGAAAGATCATATTTGAAATCTTCTGCAATGCCGATGTGGTACTCGAATTCGAAGTTTGTTTGACTATCCCAGTTAATGGTATCAGCTTTTTCGCGGTTAGGAAGCGGCTCCCCGATAATACGAAGATTGTTGTCCTTGATGTAATCAGTAAGCTTGTGGGAAAGCATGTGATTGATTTCTTCCACCAGGATAGATTTCCCGAACATTTTTTTGATTACACCGGAAGGTACCTTACCTGCACGGAATCCCTTGATGTTCGCCTTGCGGGAATAATCGCGGATTTTTTCTTCGTATTTGGGTTGATAATCAGCCTGTTCGATCTTGATTTTGATCAAACCTTCAGTACTGTTCTTTTTGTCGAGTGTAATTTCCAAAGCAATTCAGTTTTGTGTTTAAATCAAGAACCCTCACACCGATAAGTAGGAGCGAGGGTTCTGGTTTGGTGCGGATGGAGGGACTCGAACCCCCACGCCTTGCGGCACCAGATCCTAAGTCTGGCGCGGCTGCCATTACGCCACATCCGCTTTTTTGTCAAATATGCGCGGATTGCTATATTTCAACGCTATTTGCTAAAAAGGAGCGCAAATTTATCCATTATTCTGAATTTCGAAATAAAGATTTTTCGTTTTAATCGTGGTAATATAAGGAGTTAAAGCCGCTGGCTTTTTGTTATAGTTAGGAATGGTAATCGATATTGAGCAGGAGAAACGGGAAATCATCAGCCGCTACCGGAAGTTATTGCGGAAGGCAAAGCCGATTCTGAAAGATGGTGATGCACGGTTGATCAAAAAGGCATTTACGCTTTCGCTGGAAGCGCATAAAGATATGCGCAGAAAATCCGGTGAGCCCTACATTTTCCATCCGCTGGCTGTTGCCCAGATTTGCGTGGAAGAAATTGGCCTTGGAACAACCTCTATCATTGCTGCCCTGTTGCACGATGTCGTGGAAGACACCGACATGGAGCTTGGCAACATCGAAAAGATGTTCGGAAAGAAAGTTGCCTCCATTGTTGACGGACTGACGAAAATCCGGGGCGTTTTCGAGCATGGAACATCACAGCAGGCGGAGAACTTCCGGAAGATGTTGTTCACCTTGTCGGATGATGTCCGCGTAATTCTCATCAAGCTGGCTGACCGATTGCACAACATGCGCACACTCGACAGCATGCCGCGTAACAAGCAGTTAAAGGTTTCCTCTGAAACGATTTATCTCTACGCGCCACTCGCACACCGTCTCGGCTTGAATGCAATTAAGAGTGAGCTCGAAGATTTGTACCTGAGGTTTACGGATCGTCAGGCATACGATTCGATCTTACGCAACATTGACGAGACCCGCGCGAGCCGTAATAAATTCATCAAGCAATTCACACAGCCGATCATTGAAGAGTTGGATGAGCTTGGTCTTGAGTATGAAATAAAAGGCCGCCCGAAATCGGTTAACTCGATCTGGAATAAAATGCGCAAGCAGAATATTCCGTTTGAAGAAGTTTACGATTTGTTTGCGATCCGCATCATTCTGGACACACCACTGGAACTGGAAAAATCAGTTTGCTGGCAAGTGTATTCCATTGTAACGGATTTTTATACTCCGAATCCCGACCGACTTCGTGACTGGATCAGCACACCGCGCGCGAATGGCTATGAATCCTTGCATACTACCGTAATGGCCAAAAATGGCCAATGGGTTGAGGTTCAGATCCGTACGAGACGTATGGATGAAATTGCCGAAAAAGGTTACGCTGCTCACTGGAAATACAAGGAAAGCGCTTCTTCGCACGAATCGAACCTCGAAAAGTGGCTGGCAAAAGTTCGCGACACCCTCGAGCAAAACGATCACTCTGCGCTAGACTTCGTGGATGACTTCCGTGGAAATCTTTTTAGTGAAGAGGTGTTTGTGTTTACTCCGAAAGGAGAACTGAAAACGCTTCCGCACGGAGCAACTGCACTCGACTTCGCGTTCGACATTCACACACAAGTGGGTTCGAAATGCATCGGAGCTAAAGTGAATACCAAGCTTGTCCCGATCAATTATGTTTTGAAGAACGGTGACCAGATTGAGATCCTTACATCCTCAAAACAAAAGCCGCATGAAGACTGGCTTCGCTTCGTTGTCACATCAAAAGCGAAAGGCAGAATCAAGGATGCATTAAAAGAAGAAAAAAAGAAAGCTGCTGAAGATGGTAAGGAGATCATCCTGCGAAAGCTTAAGCAGATGAAGATCGAACCGACTCAAACTGTACTCGAGCAGCTTCGTGAATTCTTTAGCGCACCCACACACATCGACTTGTATTATCGGGTAGGTAAAGGTTTCATCAATCCTACGGATATCAAGCGCTTTCAGGAATACAAGCCAGCAACAGCGCTCAAAACAAAGCCCGGAGTTGAAGTTTCTGATCCCAAAGTCATCGAGCAGGAGATTAAAAAGGTTAAAGGCCGCTACGATGATATTCTTTTGATTGGTGAAGACATGGATGTGGTTGAGTACAAGCTTGCCAAATGCTGTACGCCAATTCCAGGTGATGATGTGTTTGGGTTTGTTACTGTTAATGAAGGCATCAAAATTCACCGCACAAACTGTCCGAACTCAGCTGAACTGTTATCCAATCATGGTAATCGCGTGGTAAAAGCCAAGTGGACGTCTCAGCACGAAGTTGCGTTTCTCACTGGTGTGAAGATCAAGGGTACTGACCGCGTTGGCTTGATCAACGACATCTCGCGCATAATTTCGGAAGAGCTGAAAGTAAACATGAGCTCAATGTCGATTCATACCGATTCGGGTATTTTCGAAGGCGAGATCATGCTTTACGTTAACGATACGCGTCATCTCGAACAGCTTATTCAGAAACTTTCTCAGGTTGAAGGAATCGTAAAAGTGAATCGCTTCGATTCAAAAGAGTAAGATTTTCGGGAATTATGGCGGGTACAAAAATCCACCAAAACCTTTAATCCTGATCAATCCTTACTCTATCTTTGCCCTTTAACCACGATGGCACTAAACCCTAAAGTTTACGAAGAAGTAAGGCGCATTTTTACCGCCTATCTCGAAAACAAGGAGTTACGGAAAACTCCGGAGCGGTATGCCATTCTGGAGGAAATTTACAGCCGCGAAGGCCATTTTGATGTGGAGCAACTCTACATCAGCATGAAAAACAAGAACTACATGGTAAGCCGGGCGACCGTTTATAATACGCTCGATTTGCTGGTGGAGTGCGCCCTGGTCAGTAAGCATCAGTTCGGCAAGAATCTCGCACAATACGAAAAATCGCACGGCAACAAGCAGCACGATCATTTGATTTGTACCGATTGCCATAAAGTGATCGAATTTTGCGATCCGAGGATTCACAGCATACAAAAAACGGCTGGAGAGATTTTACAATTTAACGTGATTCATCATTCGTTGATCTTGTACGCATCGTGCGCGAAAGCGGATTGCGAGAACAAAAAGCTCAACCACGTGGCCTGATTCCATGGTAATTTTAATTCAAGCAGCATGAAATTCAATTCAGAAATAAAAAAAGAAGTCCTGATCATCCGGTTGGAAGGCGACCTGATTGGAGAAAACGATGGCACCACCTTATTGGCGAAAGCTACCGATGCGATTCAGGAAAAGGTGTTGAAGTGCGTTATCGATATTTCGAAATTGCGCTATATCAACAGTAGCGGAATTGGAGTGCTGATTACCATTCTCACAAAGTTCAGAAATAAAGGAGGGGAAGTATTCCTGCTCAATCCTTCTGAGAGTGTTCAGAAGTTGCTGGTGATCACCAAATTGAATGCTATTTTTCAGGTTGCTAAAACAGAAGAAGAGGCTTTAACCCTCGCCCAATAATCATGAGTAAAGTTGACGTTTTGTTAGGCCTTCAGTGGGGAGACGAAGGTAAGGGTAAGATTGTGGACGTGCTTGCTCCGAAGTATGATGTGGTTGCACGTTTCCAGGGCGGCCCGAATGCCGGCCATACCCTGGAGTTCGATGGAATCAAACATGTATTGCATCAGATTCCTTCCGGGATTTTCCGCGACAAAACCAGAAACATCATCGGCAATGGCGTGGTGCTTGATCCGATTGTTTTCAAAAAAGAAATTGAAGGTCTTCAAAAGTTCAACCTGAATGTGAAGGCTAATCTGTTCATATCAAAAAAAGCAACCCTAATCGTTCCTACTCACCGCTTGTTGGATCAGGCGTATGAAAAGGCAAAGGGAGAACAGAAGATTGGTTCGACATTAAAAGGTATTGGTCCATCTTACCAGGATAAGATTGGTCGTCAGGGCTTGCGGGTAGGCGATATTTTGTCTGATAATTTTAAAGATAAGTTCAAGAAACTCACCGACATCCATTTTGAAATACTGAACAAACACCAGGTTGAATTTAACTGGAGTGAACTGGAAGCCCAGTTTAATGATGCAGTGAATTTTCTGCGGCAATTTCAGTTGGTCGACAGTGAGTACTTGATCAACAAAGAAATTAATGCCGGCTCAACCATTTTGGCGGAGGGCGCACAAGGTTCATTGCTTGATATTGACTTTGGAAGCTATCCGTTTGTTACAAGTTCGAACACTGTAGCAGCAGGCGCATGTACAGGCCTCGGAGTTGCTCCGCGGCATATTGGCGAAGTGTACGGAATTTTTAAAGCTTACAGTACGCGGGTTGGAAGCGGTCCATTCCCTACTGAATTGCTTGATGAAGAGGGTGATAAACTTCGTAAGGAAGGTAATGAATTTGGATCTACTACGGGCCGGCCAAGACGTTGTGGCTGGATTGATATTCCATCACTGAAGTATTCTATCATGATCAATGGCGTGACGCAGTTGCTGATGATGAAGGCTGATGTATTGAGCATTTTCCCGACAATTAAGATTTGTACGCAATACAAGTTGAAGGACGGATCCATTACTGAAACACTTCCGTACGAACTGATACACGAAAAAATTGTGCCCGTGTATAAGGAAATGAAAGGCTGGAATGTAAACCTGAAGGGGATTGATGAGAAAAATCTCCCGGCCGAGTTAATGCAGTATGTGGCCTTTTTGGAACAACAATTAGGGGTCCCAATCACACTTATTTCCACCGGACCTGACCGAACGCAAACAATTTTGCGAAATCAGCAGTAATTAAGTTTCTGATAATCAGCAGGCTTACAAAACGCACGAAATTTTTTTTGGCTACCCTTGTGAAATGTGCCTTTAGCACATACCTTTGCACTCCCAAAATGAAGAAAGGGCTGAAATTGGAAGGATTTCAGAAGTCAGGTTGAAAAACCTCATTTATCAGCTTCGGCTGGTAAGACGTTCTTTGAATGAATGTGGAATTGATAGCGGACCCCGGATACAATCGCTGCGAAGCGATTGAAATTCGGAAGGCCCCTGTAGGGATCACGCGAGTGGTCTAAAGATTACGGGGGATAAGTAAAAATGAATCATAGCCAGGGCAGACAATTATTGGGGTTGTGGCTTGACTTCGAGAGACTCGGAGTAAGTAACACAACCCGGGCTGATCGCGAGATTAGTTTTTAAGATTATTACAATGGAGAGTTTGATCCTGGCTCAGGATGAACGCTAGCGGCAGGCATAATACATGCAAGACGAACGGTAACTTGAGTAGCAATACT
>JAEUUI010000029.1 GCA_016786585.1 Cyclobacteriaceae bacterium | reverse complement strand
AACCCGTCTTTTGAACGGGCTGCAAAGATATTGAACATTTTTTAGTATTCAAAACTGTCATCTGGTTTCGGTTTTACCCGACCTGGACACTCAGCAACCAATATTTTAACCCCGGGTCTAACCCGGAAATTCTTCGTTTTTAGGCCGAATTACCAGCTTGACTTGGTCAATCCTGGGATTTTGCCGTCAGATGCCATCTGGCGGAAAACGTTACGGCAAACGCCGAACTTCCCAATATATCCTTTCGGACGACCTGTAAGCTTGCAACGGTTCTTCAGACGCACCGGTGAAGCATTGCGTGGAAGCTTGTCCAGCGCAGCATAATCTCCGGCTTCTTTCAAGGCCTTACGCTTCGGAGCATACAATGCTACGAGACGTTCTCTTTTTGTTTGCCTTGCGATTACTGATGTTTTAGCCATAGCAATTCTTAGTTTTTGTAAGCGTTAGCAAAAGGCATCCCGAGTGCTTTCAGGAGCTCATAACTTTCTTCGTCAGACTTTGCGGTGGTCACAAACGTGATATCCATACCGCTGATCTTTGTTACTTTATCGATCGAAATCTCAGGGAAAATGATCTGCTCTTTCACACCGAGCGTATAGTTCCCATGACCGTCAAATCCCTTCGCACTTACACCTTTGAAGTCACGTACGCGGGGAAGCGCGATGTTCACCAAACGGTCGAGGAATTCGTACATCGTGTTGCCACGAAGCGTTACTCGCACACCGATCGGCTGGTTCTCTCTCAACTTGAAGTTAGAGATCGCCTTCTTTGATTTGGTAGCAACAGCCTTCTGACCGGTGATGGTTGTGATCTCTTCAAGAGCCACATCAATCAGCTTCTTGTCAGTTACTGCAATACCCATTCCCTTATTGATACAGATCTTTTCGATCTTGGGAACCTGCATGATGGACTTGTACTGAAACTTGTTCTTCAAGCCTCCTACAACTTCCTTCGTGTATTTGTCTTTTAATCTTGGAGTAGCCATTACTTTATAAATTCTCCGGTTGTCTTAGCGTAGCGCTGTAATTTTCCTTTGTCATCTGCCTTGCGGCCTACACGTGTAGTTTTACCGCTTGCAGGATCAACCAGCATTAAATTGCTGATGTGAATCGATGCTTCTGTCTTCTTGATTCCGCCTTCAGGCTTACCTGCTGACGGTTTCTGGTGTTTGGTAACAATGTTTACACCTTCCACGATCGCTCTGTTCTTAGAACCGATCACTTCAAGTACCTTACCTTGTTTACCTTTATCATCACCGGCAATCACTTTAACCGTGTCGCCTTTCTTGATGTGCAATTTTACTTTCTTCGTTTCCATGACTTAGATTACTTCAGGAGCGAGTGAAACAATTTTCATGAACTGCTTTTCTCTCAGTTCACGTGCAACGGGTCCGAAAATACGGGTTCCGCGTGGCTCGTCCTGAGCGTTCAAAAGAACAGCTGCATTATCTTCGAAACGGATGTATGATCCGTCCTTTCTTCTGATTTCCTTTTTCGTGCGAACAACCACAGCTTTTGAAACGGTTCCTTTCTTAACCTGGCCGTTTGGCATAGCTGACTTAATCGTTACCACGATTTTATCGCCAACAGAAGCGTAGCGCTTGCCGGTACCTCCGGGGATGTGCAAGCAAAGCACTTCTTTTGCTCCGCTGTTATCTGCTACCGTAAGTCTTGATTCTGTGCTTATCATAATTACTTAGCTTTTTCAATAATCTGAACTAATCTCCAGCGCTTGTTCTTGCTCAACGGACGGGTTTCCGAGATCAGCACGGTATCGCCAATGCCAGCCTCGTTCTTCTCGTCATGCGCCATGAATTTGGTTGTTTTGTGAACAAACTTGCCGTAGATCGGGTGCTTTACACGTCTGTCAACGGCTACCGTGATGCTTTTCTGCATCTTGTTGCTCACAACTTTTCCAACTCTTTCTTTACGTAAGTTCCTTTCCATAGGAATTATTTTTGAATTTCTTTAGCCCTTAACTCAGTCTTCAAGCGCGCGATGAGCTTGCGGGATTCTTTCATTTTCATGGGGTTCTCGATAGCGGAAACCTGGTGCGCGAATTTCATTTTACGCAAGGCTTCTTTTTCGGTGCTGATCTTTTCGTTCAGCTCGGCAACGCCCATACCTTTAATTTCTTTGCTCTTCATAGCTTATTAATCTACGTAGTCTCTTCTTACAGTGAACTTCGTTTTGAACGGAAGCTTTCCTTCTGCCAGGCGCATTGCTTCGCGTGCTGTTGCACGATCCACACCACCCGCTTCGAACAGGATTGTACCCGGCTTAACCACTGCTACCCAATACTCAGGAGCTCCTTTACCTTTACCCATACGAACCTCTGCAGGTTTGCGGGTGATTGGCTTATCCGGGAAGATGCGAATCCACACCTGACCTTCACGCTTCATCGCACGCGTTACCGCGATACGAGCTGCTTCCAGCTGACGTGCTGTGATCCAGCCGCCTTCGAGTGATTTAAGACCAAATGAACCGAACGCAAGAGAGTGACCGCGTGTGGCGATGCCTTTCACACGTCCTTTCTGCATTTTTCTGAACTTGGTACGCTTCGGTTGTAACATTACTATAGTTCTTTAACTCGTTCCTTAATTAATTCTTTCTTGCACCGCGACCTTCGCCTCTGCCACGGTTATCACCACCGCGACCGCCTCTGTCGCCACCACGGCCACCGCCACGGTTATCTCCGCCTCTTCTTCTGTCGCCACCGCGCTCATTAGCTCCGCCGCGAGGACCGCCCTGCTGAGCACCACCCTGTTGTGCGTTTGCTACTGCACCCACGTTAGGAGAAAGATCACGCTTGCCGTAAACCTCGCCTTTGAAGATCCATACTTTGATACCGATCTTACCGTACACGGTTTGCGCTTCAGAGATCGCATAATCGATGTCCGCACGCAACGTGTGCAACGGAATACGTCCTTCTTTGTATTGTTCCGTACGGGCCATGTCGGCACCAGCCAAACGACCTGACGTTTTGATTTTAATACCTTCAGCACCTACACGGATCGCAGAAGCAATAGCCTGCTTCATGGCACGCTTGTATGAAATACGTGCCTCGATCTGCTGTGCAATAGATTCACCTACCAGTTTCGCATCCAGTTCAGGACGTTTAATTTCAAAGATGTTGATTTGAACATCCTTGCCGGTAAGCTTCTTCAATTCTTCTTTAATCTTATCAACCTCGGTACCGCCTTTTCCGATAACCACACCCGGACGAGCCGTGTGAATAGTAAGCGTAATGCGCTTCAGGGTTCTTTCGATAACCACTTTAGCAATACCACCTTTCTGGATACGGGCATCAACGTACTTGCGGATCTTGTGATCCTCTACAAGCTTGTCGGAGAATCCGTTGCCTCCGAACCAGTTGGAATCCCAACCGCGAACTACGCCCAATCTGAATCCTACAGGGTTAATTTTTTGTCCCATTACTACTTGGTTTCTTTTTCAGTTGATTTTACTTCAGTGCCAACGTTCTTCAGACTGTCAACCACCAATGTTACGTGGTTTGAGCGCTTACGAATACGGTGTGCACGTCCTTGCGGAGCCGGGCGTAATCTTTTCAGAATACGGCCACCATCCACAAAAATATCTTTCACAAAAAGATCTGCTTCTTCGAGCTTCTGCTCAGAATTTTTTGCTGACCAGTTAGAAATCGCTGAAAGCAACAGCTTCTCGATTTTCTCTGCGCCAACTTTCGGCTCATACTTTAAGATGTTGAGCGCCTGGTTAACCCGCACACCGCGGATCAGGTCAGCTACCAATCTCATCTTACGTGGTGAAGTAGGAACGTTTGTCAGGCGGGCCTTAACCGCGCCAGTCTTCGCTGCCTCCTTTTTAGCATCACGCTTCTCTCTCTTGAGAACCGATCTTTTCGTTTTTTTAGCTGTAGCTTCCATGACTTACTAAGCGTCTTTTCTGTTACCTGAGTGACCTTTGAATGTGCGGGTTGGAGCGAATTCGCCCAGCTTGTGGCCCACCATGTTCTCTGTCACGTACACAGGAATAAATTTATTTCCGTTATGCACTGCGAATGTGTGGCTGATCATTTCAGGGATAATTGTTGATCTGCGAGACCAGGTCTTTATCACTGACTTCTTGCCAGACTTTTCTGCGGCTTCTACTTTTTTAGTAAGCCTTACATCGCAGTACGGTCCTTTTTTTATCGAACGTCCCATTATTTTTTGCGTCTAGAAATGATCAAACCATCAGAATACTTATTCGGGTGACGGGTCTTCTTGCCTTTCGCCAACAAGCCGTTGCGTGAACGAGGGTGTCCACCGGAAGCACGACCTTCACCACCACCCATCGGGTGATCTACCGGGTTCATCGCTACCGCACGTGTGCGAGGACGAATACCTTTCCAGCGGTTACGGCCAGCCTTACCTAAACTTTCGTTCATGTGATCGGCATTGGAAACCGTACCTACCGTTGCCATGCAACGATCCAATACGTTACGCATTTCACCAGAAGGCATTTTCAACGTTGCTACACCGTTTTCACGTGCGAGCAACTGAACAAAAGAACCTGCTGAGCGAGCGATTGCTCCGCCTTTGCCTGGCTTAATTTCTACGTTGTGTACAATCGTACCAACCGGGATCTTAGCAAGTGGCAATGCATTTCCAACTTCAGGCGCTACATCAGCACCTGAAACGATTTGCTGACCAACTTCCAATCCTGCGGGAGCAAGAATGTATGCCTTCGCGCCATCTACGTAGTGCAAAAGAGCAATACGTGCTGAACGTGTTGGATCATATTCAATGGTTGCTACCGTTGCAGGCACATTAGCTTTGTCACGCTTGAAGTCGATGATACGAATCTTCTGCTTGTGACCACCACCGATGTAGCGCATGGTTAAGCGACCGTTGCTATTACGTCCGCCTGATTTCTTAAGGGTAACAACGAGTGACTTCTCAGGCACATTGGTAGTAACATCTCCAAAAGATGCTGCCACTCTGTGACGAGTGCCGGGAGTCATCGGTCTTAATTTCTTCAACGCCATTGTCTAATAATTATACGTTGCTATAAAAATCAATTACTTCGCCTTCAGCCAGCGTTACGATGGCCTTCTTGTAATTCTGCTGACGACCAGCGAGAATTCCGGTTTTTGTGTAGCGGGTTTTCAGTTTACCCATTACGTTCATGGTGTTTACGCTTACCACGTTTACACCGTATTGCTTTTCAACCGCCTTCTTGATCTCTACCTTGTTGGCGTTGATGTCTACGAAAAAGCCGTAGCGTCCCTTTTCGTTCAGGGCTGATACTTTCTCGGTAACCAATGGTTTCTTCAGGACGCTCATTAGTCTTTATTTAATAAGTTTTCAACCTTGCTAACAGAACTCTCCACGAAGATCACGCTGTCTGCATTTACCACATCATATGTATTGATCTGATCTGCCGTAGTGATTTTCGCATTTTTGATGTTTCTGCCTGACAGAACAACATTCTTGTTCTTTTCAGGAAGCACCAGCAATGTTTTCTTATCAGCCAAAGAAATTGCAGAAAGCATTTTTGCGTACTGGCTGGTTTTTGCTGTTTCGAAAGAAAAGTCTTCCAACACGGCAATCGCATTATCTTTTGCCTTGTATGAAAGCGCTGACTTACGCGCCAGGTCTTTTACTTTCTTGTTCAGCTTGAATGAGTAATCGCGAGGCGTAGGACCGAATACACGGCCACCACCTTTGAACTGAGGGTTTTTAATGTTACCCGCACGAGCCCCACCGGTTCCTTTTTGCTTCTTCAGCTTTTTAGAAGAACCTGAAATTTCGTTACGCTGCTTGGACTTGTGTGTTCCCTGACGCTGATTTGCGAGGAAGCTCTTTACATCCAGGTATATCGCGTGGTCGTTCGGCTCGATGCCAAACACGGTCTCCGGAAGGCTAACCTTCTTCGTAGACTTCTCGCCACTATATTTTAATAATGCTACTTCCATTATTTCTGGAGAATTACAGTTGAATTTTTAGCACCTGGAACAGAACCGCTGATCACGATGATGTTCTGGTCGGCCATGATCTTAACAACTTTCAGGTTTGTAACCTTCACCTGATCGCCACCCATACGGCCTGCCAGACGTTTGCCTTTTGGTACACGCGATGCAAACGATGCGTTACCCATAGAACCGGGTGCACGCAAACGGTTATGCTGACCGTGTGTTTGACCACCCACACCGGCAAAGCCGTGACGCTTCACAACGCCCTGGAAACCTTTACCTTTTGAGGTACCGATCGCATCAAGGAAGTCGCCTTCCTGAAACACATCCTGAACATTGATTTGCTTTCCGAGCTCAATGATACCGTCAAACTCCTTACGGAAGTCGCGGAATTCAGCTACAGATTTTTTGGGTGTGGTGTTGGCTTTCTTAAAGTGACCGATAGAGGCTTTGGTAGCGCTCTTCTCTTTCTTTTCACCGAAAGCGAGTTGAACTGCACGGTATCCGTCAGTTTCTACGTTTTTAACTTGTGTGACGATGCAGGGTCCCGCCTCGATCACGGTACAGGCGATGTTCTCACCCTCCGGTCCATAGACGTTCGTCATCCCCACTTTGCGTCCTATAATTCCAGGCATGGTATTAACCTTTTAATGTCTGTTTTTCAGGATTTTGGGCCTATGTGGCTCCAAAAAGGAC
>JAEUUI010000028.1 GCA_016786585.1 Cyclobacteriaceae bacterium | reverse complement strand
TCGTTCCCCTCAGCAGCATATTCTTCTCATCCACCATTTGATACGCCAGCAAACTTTTATTCGTAGTATCCAGGCGCTGTTTCAGGTACAACGTTCGTGCTACGGTATCAATCTTCATGGAATAACCGCGCGTGCTGTCGTTGAGAAACCTGATTTGCGCATATTCGCCCCACTGAATAATCAGATGCTTCCAATAGGTTGAATCGGTTGCGAGAGGCGGCAGCGTATCATGATTCACCACGAATGATTTCACAAAATACGCTCCGTAAAGCGGAGTCTTGGGTGCCGCATCGCCATATTGCGTGGAAGCTGAAACGAGCTCGATGCTACCAACAACAACTGCATACGCGATCACTACGTACTTAAGTGAGTAACCGGTAATCTTAAGCCACTTTTTGCGAATAGCCGGAGCCGGCATAACGGGCAGGCTAACTGCTTCACCGGTAAAGAAGAATTTGAAAAGTCGCTTGAGATCAGGCAACAACAGGAACAGCGTCATTACAACAAGGGAGGTTGACACGATTTTTACCGGAACATCATAGAAATAATTTACCGCCATCACGTTGGCAGTTGTCATGAGTGTGATGATCGCTCCCACCGTAACTGTTCTGCGGAACAGCAGCATCAGGGCAGCAACTTCCGCGAGGCCCATAAACAGGTTGTATCCTTTTGAAAAACCCAGGAACGTCCACGCAAGGCCCATCGGTGACGAATTACCGTAGGGTTGCATGAGCCGGCCAACGCCCGGGAACGGGAACTGCATTTTAATAACCTTATACATGCCGTAGTTAAAGAGCATGAGGCCGACATAGAACCGTACGGCCACCGTAAGCCAGTAATATAACTTTGAATAGTTATCACGATTGCGATCGAGCAGCGACCAGATGATGGTACCGGTAACCGACAGGCACAGGATCACGAAGAGAATTACATAATCGTACGTTGTATCTCCGCTGCCATTCGTAAACACAGTAATGTCGTACGACAGGTGCAGAATATTCTTACCTACCCAGGGAATGAAGATGTGCAACAACTCGCCCGGGTATGCCATGATAACATCATAGAATGGGTACGCGCCATTGTTTTCGATGAGGATAAAAAGGCCGATCGCTAAAAACGCAAAGCGAAACGCTATTTTCTGGACGCTTGTCCAAGATTCGTGAGTGAGGGTAGTTTCCATGAGGGGAATGGGTCAGCTCAAAAATAAGTCTTTTAATTGAGCGATCAATAATTCCCGCATTTGCACTTCTTATCGCTGCAAGGATTCGCGAAAAAAATTAAAAACTTCACTCTCATCACTACCTGATAGGGCATACAGATGGGCAGCTGGTATGTTGTCCGTGCATAAAAAGGCTGCCTTATTTTTGACAGCCTCTTTACATATTGTAAGCCCGTCACTTACTATCATGAGTTTTCCGGGCAGTTTGTTCTTCCGATTTCTTACTCCACCACGTAAAGAAGTATTTCATAACGAAAAAAATCACAAACGTCTCGCTTCCCGCAACAACTAAGCTTTGTAGCCAAGTTCTCTCATGCAGAAATTTCGTCATGAGCAGAAGTGCAGAAAATAAAAATGGAACACCTACAATTAATCTCTTCATATCTAATCCCAGAATAACTGAGAAGCAATGGAACCAACTACACCGGTAACAAATCCAACTGCTCCTCCTACGACCGCACATCCCACTCCCGCAACAACAGTTCCAACAATCGGGACGGTCATCGTTCCTCCGGTGGCTCCTACATAAGCTCCGTAAACAGCACCTGCTGCTAAACTTTCGACACCAGCACGTAAGGCCTCCTTGACATTGATTTCCCCATTTATTTTACCTGCGAGCAAATCATCCTGCACCTCAGCAATTAAAATACCGGCCTGTTTAACTAGCGAACACATTACGTATAATTGATACTTTTGCTCCGGCACGAGAGATGAATTCGCAATCGCACTTTCAAAGTGTGCCACAATACCAGAAAGGTCAGATATTTCTTCGACTTCCACTACATCCTCCAGAAAGGGACGTGCAATAGCTTCTTGAAAAGGGGTTAAAAAGCTCAAGTCCAATGCTGAACTTGCGCGAGCAGACAATTTTGAATCAATTCCGCTGAGGTCAAGATTACTTTGATAATAATTTGCTTTCAAATAGTCTAACGAAGTTATGGATATGCTCTCTTTACCAGCCAGTCGCGCAGTATTAAAAGTATTGCCGAGTACTAAGTCAAGATTGGTCATGATCGCTGAGTAATCTAATGATGGCTTTTCGACACTATTTTCCTGACAAGAGAATGGAATGCAAGCCAGAACAAAAAATAAAATTTTCTTCATAAGACTTTAGAGTTAAAGATTCAACCTCATGAAATGTACACGAAAATTTTCCTTCTTCTAATGTGGTGACTCATTTCAATCACCTATCATAGTGTTTAAAACAGATAACTTCAGTTTCCTAGTTATAGTTAGATAGCAACATTTAACTAATTATTACAGGTGTTTATGTTGATAAAAAAATCTCACAATAATTCATAAAAGTCGATTCTATAAACACACGAATCGAGTAATTAAACTGAATGTTAGACCTCGTTAACTTCCATTCAAAAACTACTTGAAAAGTATCCACGGGACTTTGCTGCTCGGAACTGAGCATAAAAAAAGCTTCCCTAAGGAAGCTAATGTGGGCCCAGCTGGGCACGATCCAGCGACCCCTTGATTATGAGTCAAGTGCTCTAACCAGCTGAGCTATGGGCCCTTCTCTTGCGAAAAGAGAGTGCAATGTTAAGGAGAAGATTTTTTATTTACAATTAAGCCGAGATTGCAGCGCAATGACGGCCAGCGTTAACCCTCCTTCCTTAAGATCTGCAACGGAGGTGTATTGATCACATCGCGTGAATTCCACCAGCCGATTACCATCGTGAGCAATACCACACCTCCGGTAATGATCAGCAGTTCAACCCAATCGAATGCGAATGTGATCTCGAAGAAGAATTTCGTGAGCAGCCAGCCCCCACCGAGCGAAAGAATCAGTCCGGTGAGCGCGGAGAATAACCCCAGGTAAGCATACTCGATAAGCGTAATGCCGGTAATGTGCCGCGACCTCGCCCCGATCGTGCGTAGCAACACGTTTTCCTTCATGCGAACAAACTTGCTGTTGATCACCGCTCCCGCCAGCACAACCAAACCGGTAATGATGCTGAATAACGCGAGGAAGCGAACAACTAATCCCAGCTTGTCAAACAATTCATTAATCGTGCTGAGTATCAATCGTAAATCAATCAGCGAAACATTCGGATAAAGCGTCACGAGTTGTTGCTGGAACCGGTTTGCCACCTGCTGGTCGTCAATGCGCGTAGTAGCGACAAATATCTGCGGAGCGTTTTCCAAAACTCCGGTAGGGAAAACAAAGATGAAGTTTGGCGGATCTTTTGGCCAGTCTACTTTCCGGATTCCGCTGATGAGAACTTTCACCGGAATGCCCTGAACATCGAACACGATGGTGTCGCCTACGGTTACCTGCAGCTCATCGGTCATTCCTTCGGAAATCGTTACGTAAACCGAATCGATGCTCTTCGCCAGCTCAACCTGTACCGAATCGCCAATTTCTCTTCCGGGATAGTACTCAATATTTTTATCGGTAAGTTTTTCCCAAACCTTTCCCTGCAACTTCCTCGACTGAAGTTTAGGCGCAGGATATTTAACCACTAAGTCATTCTTCTTGTACTCTTTCAACAACTCCTCCGAACCCGTCAGCGTATCGCGGTAGGTAACCCGGTATTCGCGTGTGAGCGCCCAGTTACGGATACGATCGGTCGTGTCTTTCTGAATCTGATCGACCGTGCGGCCGTTAATCTCGCTGATACGGCAGGTAATAATCGGCACAACCTGTTTTACATCAAGATGGTTGTCGTTCATCAGCTTGATTACACCATCCTTCTGCGAAGGTTGAATGTCAAACAAAATTGTGTTCGATTGATTTTCCTGACCGGTGAATTCAACCTGGCTTAACAAACTCTTCTCAACAATGTTCAGCGTAGCAATAATAAACGCACCGAGACCAATCGATACCATGAGCATCCGTGTCTGGTTGTTCGGCCGGTATAGATTTGACATAGCATGCCGCCACACAAACGCAGCATTGGCCGGGAAAAATTTCCGGACGAGGTACAACAACCCGATGGCAACCAGTGTGAGCAATCCCAATGCTCCTGCTAATCCAAGAAAGAACATTCCGCCCATACGCAAACTATGCGTTTGATAGGCAGCGAACAGCAACGGGAATAATCCAATGAGTACCATCGCTAGAAGCCGCGACTTTGAAAACTTGCGCACCGATTCAAAATCAGAACGCAATACGGTAAGGGGTGGCACAAACCGGACTGCAATCAGCGGAAGCATGGAGAACAATACCGAAACAAGTGTTCCCAACACAACACCCTGGATAATTGAAACCCATGAAATCGAGAAACTTACTTCCAGCGGCAGCATGTCGCTGAACACTACCGGAATAACCTGTTGAATGCCGGCCCCGAGAAATGCACCCACCACACTGCCGATAACACCCAGGAAAAAAATCTGGATGAAATAGATATTAAACGCCTGCCATCCGGTTGATCCCATGCATCGCAGCACGGCTACTTCATCGCGCTTTTCACGCGCATAGATGTGAACGGAACTTGCTACACCAATACAACCCAATATCAGCGCTAGAAATGCCAGTAACGAAAAGAACCGATAAATCGCATTGAAGCCTTCCCCCAAACCTTCGCGTCTTCCTTCCACCGTTTCATACGAATGCCCGAACTTCCGCACGAGCGGCCGGAAATCCTCCACCAGTTTTTCTGCCTGGGCTTCCGAATCGGTTTTGAAGAATCGTTTGTACGTAACCCGGCTTCCATACTGAACAAGTCCTGTTGAATCAAGCTCACTCATCGAAATGTAGATGGATGGCGTGAACGTGGTAAGAATTCCGCCACCACCCGGAAGACGTTTAACTTCACCTGCCACTTTAAAAACGATATTACCGATGCGCAATGAATCACCTGAGCTGACTTCATACTGGCTGGCCAGCGAGGCATCAAGCATCGCAAAGCGGCCGCTCTTCATTCTTTCGTAAGCGTCCGCAGGCTGCGTTTCAAGCCTGCCGTAAAACGGAAAAGGTCCGTCAAACGCAACAAGTCTGATCAACCGCGACTGGTTGTTATTCAAAAACAGAACCATCGAAGCCATATCGGCCTGCGAAGCCTGCTCAACTTTTGTTGAGTCGAATGCCGCTACCAGTTCCGGTTCGAACTTGTGATTGGTGTTGATCACATAGTCGGCACCGAGAAGTTCTTTGGCATTCCGGTCGATATCATTTTGCAGTGAATTATTCAGCGAGTCCAATGCAACTACTGCAGCAATCCCTGTGATGAGCGAGGCTACAAAAAGAAACAGGCGCGAAAAATTATGTCGTGCGTCACGCCACGCCATCCGCCACACCCAACCATCGTTGAAAAGGTTGCTCGTTTTACGCTTGAGCTTGATAATATACTCGATCATAGTGCCGCCTTGGATAGCTGATCAACAAGCTTGCCTCCGCGCATGCGCAAGATGCGTTCGGTCTTTTGCGCCAACTCAAGATTATGCGTTACCAGGATCAACGTTGTACCCTGCTGCTTGTTAAGGGTAAACAGCAGATCGGTAACATGCCCGGAGTTCTCTTCGTCCAGGTTACCGGTAGGCTCATCAGCAAAAAGTATTTTCGGATCGGTAATAAAAGCACGCGCCATGGCAACACGTTGCTGCTCGCCACCCGAAAGTTGTGTAGGGTAATGATGCATGCGTTCGGCAAGCCCCACCCGCGACAATAAATCTTTCGCTTTCGCGGATACATTTTTCTCACCACGCAATTCCAGCGGAACCATTACATTCTCGAGTGCCGTGAGTGTTTGCAGCAACTGGAAATTCTGAAACACAAAACCAACATACTGGTTGCGGATGTGTGCGCGGTCATCTTCACTCATGGCGTTCAGCTTAAAGCCCATCAATGAAATAATTCCGCTGCTCGGTACGTCTAATCCTGCACACAAGCCCAGCAGGGTTGTTTTACCGCTTCCTGACGGGCCTATGATGGATAGTGTTTCGCCCTGCGTAACCGAGAAACTCACAGAATCAAGTACGGTAAGGGAATTGGCGCCCGATCGGTAAGTTTTTGTAAGACCTTCGGCCTGAAGAACGGTTTGTGACATGGTTTTTGCTAAATCAATTTCAGAATTATATCGTTATTACAACATAAATTGTTGCTACAAACATTATGGTAGTCGGAAAATACGCACTCTTTATTGTTATGGCCCTGTTTGTTCAGACAAAGCCAAAAGTAATCTTATTTTTTGGCGACAGTCTTACTGCAGGATACGGACTTTCGCCGGAAGATGCTTTCCCCACGTTAACGGGTGAGCAACTCATTAAAAACGGAAAAAATGTGAAAATTGTTAACGCAGGGTTAAGCGGTGAAACATCTGCCGGAGGATTATCACGCATCGACTGGGTGTTGCGTCAGCCGATTGATGTGTTCGTACTGGAACTTGGCGCAAATGACGGGTTACGCGGACTTCCGGTTGATCAGACGAAAAAAAATCTGCAAGCAATCATTGATAAGGTAAAAGTAAAAAACCCGGCTGTGAAGGTTGTTGTTGTTGGTATGATGGTTCCGCCAAACATGGGTGGTACATATTCAACCCAGTTTAATGCAGTATTTCCCGAGATCGCCAAAAAGAACAAGGCTACGCTGATGCCGTTTTTACTTGATGGAGTTGCGGGAAATGAAAAGCTCAATCAGGCGGATGGCATTCACCCCAATCCTGAAGGTCACAAAATTGTGGCCACCAACGTCACAAAGATTTTAATGCCATTGCTGTAGTTATCGGATCGGGTTAACCGCGATGTAGTGAATCTCCTGGAGGAACCGGTAGATATCTTCGGTTGGCTTGTCGGTTTCTTTTCCCAACTCTTTGCTCAGTGAATTCGTGGTTTTCTTTTCGTAGTGAAAGACTGTATTCTTCACTTTGGCCTCCGATAATTTCTTGGAAAGTGTAATAGCCTGTTTTTGCGATAGGTCCTGGTCGTCTGCGTAAGCGATCATAAACGGTGGAATCTCATTACCAGCTTCAATGAAATTAATTGCGGAAGCCTGATCCCAGTCTTTTTTCGTCTTGCCGAATGCCTCGGTGTACCATTCCTTCATTTTATTGCCGGCATTCTTCATCGTTATTGAAAGATCGTATCCATTTCCATCCAGCAGAACAACACCATCAATAATACGTGTGCTTCCGCCCGACTTGGAAAGGTATTTATTGTCTATCGCTACCATAGCCGCGAGATCCGCACCGGCTGAATGGCCGATTAAAAATATCTTTTCAGGATCAGCGCTGTAGTGTCGTGCATTTTCATACAACCAAACAACCGCATCAGCTACGTCCTGTACATTCGCGGGGTGATGCACAGCCGGTGTCAGCCGGTAATTGATCGACACAAAAACATACCCGCGGGCCGTGAAGTATTCTGCTTTATGCAGTACGTTGTCTTTATCGCCATAGGAAAGTGAGCCGCCATGTACCCAAACCACCATGGGGGAATTACTCCCCTTTTTGGGCATGTAAACATTCAGCATGTTCAGCAGCGGGTCGGAATGCGTGTGGGTTGCATACCGCACGTTGGTGATTCGGAGGTATGAATTATCATCCTTTTTTTGCGCCAGCAAAGGTTTTACTGCTGCCGAAACCACCAGAAAAATAAGTAATAGTCGAATGAGTCTCATGTGAGGGTTCCCCGCAGCGATTGAACGCAACTTTGCTGCCTAAAATTATCGAATCCCTAAAACAAAAAAACTCCCCCGGCGGAGAGTTTTTTTATGCAAGTAAACAATGTGGTATGTGTTATTCAAATCGAAGTGATTCGATCGGGTCTAGGCGGGAGGCTTTGCTGGCGGGATAATACCCGGAAAGCAGACCCACCAAAATGCACACCGTCAGGCCGATAAACATCCAGAACCATGGCACAACAAATATTTTAAGATTCATGATAACGGCTACAAGATTGCCGAAACCGATACCCAGCAGCACGCCTACAATTCCGCCCAGCAGACAAACAACAATGGCTTCAATCACAAACTGCTGACGAATCCGGAGCGGAGTGGCACCCAATGCTTTTCGAACGCCTACTTCACGGGTACGTTCCGTTACCGATACAAGCATGATATTCATCAACGCGATGGATGCACCGAGCAGCGTAACAAACGAAATGGTAAACCCACCAATACGAAGCGCGTTGGTTATACCGGCCAGTGTTTCAGCCGCAGTTTCGCTGCGTTCGATGGTAAATGAATCTTCGCGACCTACCTCATCACCCCGGATCGAACGCATCAACCCGGTGGCTTCACCCATAGCAAATTCTACCTTATCAGGATTTTCGATACCGACTGTTAATTCATACTGCAACCCTCTGCCCTGCGCCATCTGGTTCGCAAGCTTGATCGGCACAATCACCATGTTATCGTAATTATTCTCAGCCATCTGACCTTTTTCAACAATCACACCCACAACTTTAAGCTGCATGCCTCCATAGTTGATCTTCGAGTTGATCGGATCTTCGTTGTCTTTATACAACGCTGTATAAATTTTATGGCCGATAACCGCTACATGCGATCCGTACTGCACTTCAATACTTGAGAGCCCCCGGCCCTTTTGAAGTTCAAGACCTTTGATGGGCATGTATTCTTCATTCGCACCAAGGATGCTCACGTTGGGATTGGTTTTGAGCGAAGCATGCTTTACTTCTGCCGCCCATGAAAGGTAAGACGACAAACACACCGCTGACGGCACCCGGTACTGATCGATGAAACGCTGGGCTTCGTTCAGCTTCAAAGGCGGATAAACCTTTTGGGTTACACCCTGCGAACTTCCTCCCCGGTAAATTTTTGAGGTAATGTCGAATGTGTTTACGCCCAGCGAAGAGAGGCTGGCACTCACCGAAGTTTCGATCGCATCAATGGCTGTGAGAATACCGACCAATGCGGTGATCCCGATAGCCACGATCACGGCTGTAAGCACCGAGCGCAGCATGTTGGCCTGCACGGAGCGAAGACCTTCTTTTATGTTTTCGAATAAATTCATCTGATTTTTGTAACGAAACGGATCCGGTTATACGTTGATTAACAGACAATAATGTTACATGCAAAACCGCATTTATTTTGCTGTTTTGAACGTAAATCCACCAGCGGTGATCTGAAATGCCTCACAAGTGGTAAATTTAAATGAATTAACAGGGTGAATACGATGCGGGGACTTCTTTTGTTTTGCTTTCTGATTGTTTTCAGGGCCGGTATGGCCAACTATATTTTCATTCCGATGGATGACCGCCAGGCCAATCATTTGAAAGCGTATGGCATCGCGTACTGGGTTTTGAAATCGGAAACCGAAGTCGACTGGCTTTTAAATTACCGGGGCGGAAGCTTCATGATCAAATTCCATCCGGCAATCCAAAATGAGCTGGTCGTTCGCGGAGTGACATCCGAAGTCATCTCCGATGCGCAGGCCAATCAGATCCTGAACGAAATAGCAAGCCCGGCTAACAACTACGATGTGATGAAGCTGGAGAAGTGTCCGCGCATTGCCGTGTACACACCGAAAACTGCGCAACCCTGGGATGATGCCGTTACACTCGTACTCACATATGCAGAAATTCCGTACGACATGGTGTTTGACGATGAAGTGCTGGCCGGACAACTTCCGAAATACGATTGGATACACCTCCACCATGAAGACTTCACCGGGCAGTATGGAAAATTCTACAGCTCATTCGCCAACATCGGCTGGTATGTTGAGCAACAAAAAGAAGCCGAAGAACTTGCGCAAAAACACGGGTTCCATAAAGTGTCGTTACTCAAACTCGCGGTAGCGAAAAAGATTAAAGAATTTGTTGCGGGTGGTGGCTTTATGTTTGCCATGTGCTCGGCCACCGACAGCTTCGATATCGCGCTTGCCGCGGAAGGTGTAGACATTTGCGAGCGAATGTTCGATGGCGATGGATCTGATCCGGATGCGCAGGATAAAATCGACTTTGAAAAAACACTGGCGTTTACGGACTTCAAACTCGTGCGCGATCCGTACGAATATGAATTCTCTTCTATCGACAACCCGCCACGCGAGCGCGGCTTACGACAGGATAACGATTACTTTACGCTGTTTGAATTTTCAGCCAAGTGGGATCCCGTTCCAACAATGCTTACGCAGAATCACACCAAAGTGATCAAGGGTTTCTTCGGCCAAACAACAGGTTTCAAAACTGCGTTGATTAAACCCGATGTACTGGTGATGGGTGAAAACAAAGAGATCCGCGAAAGCAAGTACATCCACGGTGTGTTGAACAAAGGTTTCTGGACATACTATGGAGGACACGACCCGGAAGATTATCAACACCAGGTGGGCGAAGAACCAACCGATCTCAATCAGCATCCAAACTCAGCAGGTTACCGGTTGATTTTGAATAACATTCTGTTCCCGGCTGCGAAAAAGAAAAAGCAGAAAACTTGATTTATGAATTACGAATTTAGAATTACGAATTTCAGCTTGCCAATTCGAAATTCGTCATTTGAAATTCAAAATTCCCTAGTGCATCCGATCGCCCCGCACTTCCATGCGTTTCATGATTTCGGCCTCCTGCGCAAGCAGTTCATTCCAGCGTTTGGTCACGTAGTCGTCAGGCATATACTCACGTGCAAGCTGAAGGAAATTTTTGTAGTGACCAGCTTCTGATACCATCAGTTCGTAGTAGAAGATCGAGAGTTCCTGATCACCGATATTTTTCCAAAGGAGTTTAAAGCGTTCGCAGCTCCGCGCCTCAATCAACGCATTCATTAAAAGCCGCTCAACCAGTTGCTGCTCACGGCTTCCGCCCTTTACAATTACTTTGTAAAGCTCTTCCGCGTATTCGTCTTTACGCGGATGCCCGAACTTGTAGCCGCGTTTCCTTAACTGCTCAATTACCCGTTCGAAGTGCGCCCATTCTTCTGCCACCACCGGTGTAAGCATTTCCACCAGCCTCTCTTTCTCAGGGTACTGAATGATTAGTGAAATACAGGATGACGCTGCCTTCTGTTCGCAGTACGCATGATCAACCAGGATGTCTTCAATGTTTTTCTCCGCGATGTTAATCCAGCGCGGGTCGGTAGGAAGCTCAAGGCCAAGCGTGAATTTATCAACCGGTTTCATACGTGCTAATCAAAAAACGACCAGTCGAACCCAAAGTCAACCAGGTTGCGGATGCCGGGATAAAACGGTGTTGGTACGTTTCCATAATTTGAAAACAGCATCAGCGAGTTATTGTACTTCAGGAAGATGCGCGCGTGTTTAATGCGCACGTTCAGAAAAATATCAATCACCGGGAATGAGGGCGTAAGGTATCGCTTCTGCGTATAGAACTGTTGCGAAGTAACATCGTAGCCGGGTGCATAGTAGCTGGATTTCCAATGCGCATCGATACCGGCCTGAAAATCAAAGTTACCGTTAAACCAGATGTCAGCGTATGCGATCTGCGCATTCACAAACATTTCCGGGAATTGCATGGCATCATCCGAGTTCTCAAGGATGCGTGTGTAAATACCTTGTCCTTTAAGCGTGAGGTGGTCAAACAGCGTCAGCGAGATATTTAATTCGGGCGATACCCAGGTTTGATAACCCGATGTTTGGTAGGGTAACACTTTCTGCCCAACGGCAGACGTATCTTCTTTGAAGAATATATAGTTCCGGAATGTGGAGAATCTTACACCGGGATAAATGGAAAAACGTTTCGATTCATAAATCAAATTACCTTTCAGTTCGGTGCCCTCGGTATTTCCAAAGCGGTTGATCCACAGGTCATGACTGCCCCGGTATGCCTGCGGTACAAACGCTGGCGTTGATACCGATCGCTTGGCGGCTGCTTCAAACCATTTTGTTTTGATCGAGCCCTGGACCATGTACCGGTCGTCCAGCATCCATTCGGCCCAGCCTTTTACTTCCACGAGTGAGTCAACCTGTAACCCGATACGGCCACCAACATACGGTTCAACCTTTTTTGTATCGAGAAAAAAGTTGTTCTCATATATGTATTTATAATCGATGCTGTACTGCCTTACCGCGGCATACCCGTTATAAAATGCTTTAAAGAAACTTCCCTTAATACCAACTTCATTCCGGAATGATTTGAATTCTGTTCGATCGCGGGTCTTGGCACTGTCAACAACCGTAAAATCGTAGTAATCGTTGGTCGGGTCGGTATCATTAAACCGGTTAATCTGCCGGTATAAATCACTGGTATGGTAAAGCTGAAGCCCGGACGCCAGGTTCAACTGATGAAACAAATGCAATGCCCCGCGTTTGTCGTTGCTTTCCGCGGCCGTTAACCATGTCTGGATGTTCTGCGTGAGAAAGAGATCACTGAACTTAAAATCTTCACTCGTCTGCACACCACCATTTTCATCCACCTGAATAAAGTCGCGCCTGGCATTGAAGAACAAGCTGTACAAACTGTCTTTGGATTGGAACGAAGTAAAGAAATCAAAGTAGTTGCTTTTCGTTGTACGGTCGCCTTTCGACCTGCGCGCGGTGATCTTGTCGATCTGAAGTATGCGATAATCGAAGCCGGCATTCCACCGCGGATTAATGTTTCGGGTAAAGGTAAAACGCGCATACGAGCGGCCCTTTCCCCCCAGCACCCATTTCACATTCGCGTAGGGCGATTTTGTATTGTAGTACTTAACTGTCTCTGAATTCCAGTAGAGATCGTAGGCTGTGAACCCTGGGGTTGCCCCGATGGTTTCTGTTACTTCGGTGAAGACCGGCCGGATAGCGGTGCCGATGTTCCCCAAATCCTGGTAGAAGTTATTGTTGCGCTGTACGTAGTTAAAGCGGTGGAAATTCCAGGCAGCGGTATCGAGCGTGTGAAGCGTAAAATTGTTCCGGAAAAAATCCGACTCGTAAAAATAAAGCGAGGTTGTTGGGCCGTAAACATTTTTCGTACTGTCGTCAATAATGCTTGACCCAACACGCGAGCCGGGCTCATCATCCTGCGCCCGGACGGCCAGCGATGCAATAACGAACAATACCGTAAGAAAATGCCGGCTAAACACGCTCAAAGATACTTTTACTTAGTCAGGTTTAAAACTCCGCATGAAAGACAGCACGAGCGTATCAAAATCCTTACCATTCCTGATGAATTCCGTTTCGATGGGCAAATAAAAAATCGCTAACTGACTTATCTGCTCACGCAATTCACTTCGGTTGAGCTTGACCATATCCTTTTCGGTGGTAAGAATACAAACGTCACCGGCAGGGTGTTTTTTTACCGCAGCGGTGATATCATTCATATCACATGCCGTGATCACATAATGATCCCGAAATGAAAAATGCCGGATCAGCGAATATGATTTGCGCACGTGCGCTTCGAGAATATGCGAATTGGCAATGGCTGAAACGAGGATAACCTGTTTGGTGAATGGTGCATTTAAATCTCCGAAGGACACCGGTTCGGCATACCGGATTTTAGAAAAGAAAACAGGTTTCACCGAATAGTGGCGGATATGGTTTTCGATTTCCATCACTTCATCATCACTTAAATGATCCGGGCATTTGGTAACCACAATTACGTCAGCCCGGTCAGCGCCTGCTTTCGCTTCCCGCAATCTGCCGACAGGCAAAAGAAAGTCGTTGTAGAACGGATTCTGATGCTCCGTCAGGAGAATACTCAAACCCGGGACTACACTGCGATGCTGATAGGCATCATCCATAATGATGGCAGTTGTATCGTCATGCTCCTGCAACAACATCGGGATCGCGTAAGCACGGTCTTCTCCCACGGTTACATGTATCTGCTCGTGAAATTTTTTATAAATCTGAAAAGGCTCGTCACCGATTGTCGCTGCCGAATCATGTTCATTCGCGATTCTGAAGCCTTTGCTTTTACGACCATAACCCCGGCTTAACGTTGCAATTTGGAATTCCGGAGCAAGTAACCGGATGAGGTGTTCAACCATCGGGGTTTTACCGGTCCCGCCAACGGCAAGATTACCCACGCTAATCACCGGCACATCAAACCGCACCGAAGGCTTGTAGCCTCTATCATACAGGCGGTTACGTACAGCGGTGATTACATCGTACAACGCAGCAAACGGAAAGAGTAAAAACCTCAGAACAGACATTAATAAAGTGTAGTTTTGCCTACCGCGTGTAAAAATACGAAACGGCTGCATCTGCTATTCACGATGAAAGTAAAAGATATTACCGGGTACCTAGAAACCATTGCGCCCCGCTCCTACCAGGAATCGTACGATAACTCAGGATTGTTAACAGGCGAACCCGACCAGGAAGTGACAGGGGTTTTAATAACGCTCGATTGTATCGAAGAAGTTGTCGATGAAGCGATCAAAAAAAAGTGTAACCTGATCATCGCCCATCACCCGATCATCTTTAAAGGATTAAAAAAGATTACCGGAAGTAATTATGTTGAACGTACCATTCTGAAAGCGATTCGTAATCACATTGCCATCTACGCCATTCATACCAACCTGGATAATGTACACACCGGAGTGAACCGTAAGATTGCAGAGAAGATTGGTTTGAAGAACCTGAAAATATTAGCTCCCAAAACCGATACACTTACCAAGCTGGTAACCTTCATCCCTAAAGCTGACACGGAAAAAGTATTGCAGGCTCTTTACACAGCTGGGGCGGGGCAAATTGGTGAGTACAAAAATTGCAGCTTTCAAACGGAAGGTACGGGCACGTTCATGCCGGTGGGTAATGCCAACCCGCACATTGGTGAGGTTAACAAACAGGAACATGTAAACGAGGATCGTGTGGAAGTGATCTTCCCAACCCATCAGGAGGCACAGGTCATCGCTGCCTTAAAATCGGCTCATCCCTACGAAGAGGTTGCCTACTACCTGACGCACCTGGCGAACGTAAATCAGGAGGTCGGTTCGGGCATGATCGGGGAACTTGAACAGCCATTGGAACCAATCGAATTTCTGAAGCGTTTAAAAAACAGCATGAATTTGACTGCGATCAGGCATACTCGCCTGTTAGATCGAAAAGTGAAAAAAGTGGCAGTTTGTGGCGGTTCGGGAAGCTTTTTACTCCCGCAGGCCATCCGGTCCGGGGCCGATTTCTTTGTGACGGCCGACTTCAAATACCACGAATTCTTCGATGCCGAGGGCAAAATCACCATTTCTGACATCGGACACTACGAAAGCGAGATTTTCACGAAAGAGCTTTTAGGCGAGATTTTGAACAAAAAATTTCCTACTTTTGCGGTCAATTTTTCTGCGACTGATACGAATCCTGTACGATACTTTTAAGAATTAATGGAAAATCAAACCGTAGCACAGAAACTCGAAGCCCTTGTAAAACTACAGAGCATCGACACTAAACTAGACGAACTAAAAAAATTACGTGGCGACCTTCCCGATGAGGTCCAGGACCTGGAAGATGAAATGGTCGGTTATAACACCCGCCTGCAGCGCCACCAGACTGAGCTAAAGGACATCGAGGATAACATCAAGAAAAGCAAAGAGGCTGCGAAAGAAGCCGAGAAGCTGATCAAGAAATACGCAGAACAGCAAAAGAACGTACGCAACAACCGCGAGTTCGATGCGATTACCAAGGAAGTTGAACTTCAGGAACTTGAGATCCAGATCTGCGAGAAGAAAGTAAAAGAAGGCAAGGATCTGACCGCTGCTAAGAAAGCAGAGATCGAAAAAACCGAAGCGCTTATCGAAGAACGTAAAGCTCACCTCGAACTGAAGAAAAAAGAGCTTAGCGAAATTCTCGGTGAAAGCGAGGAAGAAGAAAGAAAGCTTCTGGCCGAACGCGAAAAGGCAGTTAAGAAAATCGAAGACAAAGCAATCCTGAAACATTACGACAGACTGCGTGGCAGCTTATCAAACGGTTTGGCCGTGGTACGTGTAGTGCGTGGTGCAGCGGAAGGCTGTAACATCGTAATCCCGCCTCAGAAAATCGCTGAGATTCGCGAGAAAAAGAAAATTGTAATTGATGAACATTCAGGCCGTATCTTAGCGGATGTGGACATGGAGTCGCTGGATGAAAGCGATAAGCCTAAAAAGGCTGGCGCAGCTCCTGCCCCTACTACCCGCAGAAGAAAGACCGTTGAATAAATCATTCACGATACGAACAGAAAAAAAGACAGGTTTAACGATCTGTCTTTTTTTATGCGTTGCAGTTTGTGTTGCTCAGAAGAACTGGATCACAGACGGACCGACATTCAAGTCCTATCAACAGGCACTTAACCTTGAATTGGCGGAAGCGCGTGCAGGCATTCCAAAAGCTGAAACTCCGCAGCAGATTTATGTTGCCTCCCTGGCTGACATACTCGAATTACTGATCACCGAAAATGAAGTGAGTTTCGAGAAATACGAAGACCGCTGGAGCGACCGCATTGATAAACTGGAAGATATTGATCCCATAACTGCTGACGCATTGTTTGCATTGGCTGAATTACGGTTACAATGGGCATTCACGTATTTAAAATTCGGTCATGAAGTCGATGCTGCGTGGAACATCCGGCAAGCGTATTTGCAGGTGCAGAAATGCAAAGAGAAGTTCCCCGACTTCGTTCCAGTCAAAAAAACTTCCGGAGTGCTTGAGGTTATGCTCGGTTCGATCCCCGAAAAATATCAGTGGATCATCAGCATGTTCGGGATGGAAGGTTCTGTTGAAAAAGGGCTTCGGGAACTCGAGTCGCTGAAAGATGCGGGGAGTGACTTAAGTTTTGAGACGGCACTCATTTATCATCTTACGCAAGGATTTATTTTACAACAAACTGCTCCGGCTGCTGGCGGCCTGGCTCAGCTCATTACCCAATATCCGGATCAAAGGCTTTTACTCTTCCTCGGGGGCTGTGTCGCGATCAAGAATTCGGAAAGCGAAAAGGCACTTGGCTACTTTAAAACACTGCATGAAAATCAAAACGGTCTTCTCATCGCTTACGCGGATTACCAAACCGGAGAAGTTTATCTGCACAAAGGAGAATACAAACTCTCGATTGAACATTACCAGAAGTTTCTGTCGCACTACACGGGATCGAATTATGTAAAAGATGCTCACTACAAAATCGGGATTTGTTACTGGCTTCAGGGAAAATCAAAAGATGCGCGGAAGTACTTCACCAAGGCAACCACTGCCGGAAATGAATCGACCGAAGCCGACCGATACGCTGCACGAAGTCTGGCGGAAAAAACCGATCCAAACATCAAACTTTCAAAAATCCGGTACGCAACCGATGGCGGGTATTACACTCAGGCCGAAGCCATCATTACATCGGTAACGGATTCCGACATCCCATCCAAAAAAGAGAAGACTGAATTTGTGTATCGCAAAGCACGGTTGTTTCACAAAAAGAATGCGCTGACTGACGCAAAGCAGAATTACTTACAGACCATAACAGAAGCCGGTGAAGAACCCTGGTACTTCGCCCCGAATGCCTGCCTGCAACTTGGCTACATTTTTATGGATGAAAACAATTCCGCGGAAGCGAAAAAGTATTTTTCGAAAGCCATTACCTACAAAAAGCACGAATACAAAAACAGCATCGACAGTAAAGCTAAATCGGGCTTGGCGAGACTGAAGAAATGATTCATGGATGATCGTTCGGCAATTTGCCGTATTGCACGTCAAGACTACACCCGAAAACATGCCATAGAGATTGCATTATAAAAACGTAGACGTGACATTTTTTTCACCTCCACAAATGCGTTTTTTTAACGCGTTCAAAAAATGTTTTTAAAACGTAGAGACGCAAAATTTTGCGTCTCTACAATTATTATTATCACCAATATTACCGATCAACAAATTAATTATTATCGATGGCCGCTTTCAGGTGGTCGGTGTTGTTATACACGTCTACCGAAAACATTGAGCCTGTGTAGTTCAGCACATACAGGCAACAGTTCTGATGCTCGAACATATCCATGCTTTTCAGCGGATAGTTCAACAGGTGGCATAGCAGAATGCGGATGGCACGACCGTGCATGCAAATGAGAATATTCTTTTCTTCGGTGTGCGACAGAATGTGATCAACCGCAGGCTTCATACGTTTCACTACCTCATCGGGGCTTTCACCGCCTTCGATTCGTAATGACGTATCACCCCGCTGCCATTCGCTGAGCATGTGATGATAGTAGCGGTCTTCCTCTGGTGTAATTGGCTGCCCTTCCTTTTTACCCCAGCTGATTTCATTCAACCCCGACAAGGCTTCCACCGGAATACCCTGTTCAATAAAGTGAATTACCGACTCGCGTGTACGTTTCAACGCTGAGGTATAGATTTTATCAAACCTAATGTGCTTGTAAGCTTCGTAAAACGCCCGTGCTTGTGCCTGTCCTTTCTCGTTCAAACTGCTGTCGACACCGCTGCCCTGCACAATGCCCCGCGCATTAAAATCGGTCTGGCCGTGGCGAACGATGTAAACTTTTTTGGTGTTCAATTTTCAGCTAATTTGGCGCGCAAAAATAGGGAAATAAACGTGAATACCACGTTTTTGTAACCCGCTAACAATCATGGCGTTATTCAATCCGAACGTAACTACCGAAACACTCAACAAGATGTCGGTAAACACCATGGTTACGCACCTGGGAATCGAGTTTACCCGAATCGGGGAAGATTTTATCGAAGCACGCATGCCGGTCGACCAGCGCACGCACCAGCCTCTTGGTCTGTTGCACGGAGGCGCTTCGGTTGTACTGGCAGAAACCCTCGGCAGTGTTGCCGCCACCTGCTGCGTGGATATGAGCAAGCAATACTGCGTGGGCCTGGAGATCAATGCCAATCATATAAAAAGCGTGCGCGAAGGGTTTGTTACCGGAATAACACGACCGGTGCATGTGGGCAAAAAAACGCAGGTGTGGGAAATTAAAATCACCAATGAACAAAACGAGCTGGTATGTGTTAGTCGCATAACCATGGCCGTGATCGATAAGAAGTAGAATGGAAAAAGTTGTCAGCATACTGGAGAAACATAAGCCGGGCGAAACAGAATCGTTCGACATCCTGTTGCACCATGCCGCTGAAAACAACTACTCGTTTGCGCTGTGGCGTTTACCCAATGCACCGGTAAAAAATCTGGTTGTTTCGTACGCTGCAAAAACGCTCGAACCAAAAGCCATCATTGAAGATCTGGCGCCCGGATTCATCTTTGCTCCGTTTGATAAGACGAAGAGCCGGTACTACCTGCCAGCCGACATGCTGTTCTCATTTTCTAACGGCATGCTTGACGAGCCCGCGGTCGAAGAATCAATTGCTTCGCGCGAATGGTTTAACGAAGCTGTTTCCAAAGCAGGGATGCGTCCGACAAAATCTTTTTTCGTTAAAGAAACATCTACGCAATCATCCGACAAGGAGAGCTACCAACAACTCGTCAAGAAAGGTATTGCACAGATTGAAGAAGGTGCCTTTGAAAAAATTGTTCCGTCACGCGCCAGACGTGTAGAACTTCCTGAGTCGTTCGATCCGATCGAAACGTTTCAAAAACTTTGCGACACCTATCCGAATGCATTGATCACATTCGTAAGCATTCCGAAAGTCGGAACATGGATGGGTGCAACACCGGAGTTGTTGATCCAGGTCGAGAACAACCGGATATTTAAAACAGTCGCGCTGGCAGGAACAAAACCGTTTGAGCCGGGCACAGACATCCGCAACGTGGCGTGGACGCAAAAAGAAATTGAAGAGCAGGCGCTCGTGTCGCGATACATCATCAGCAATTTTAAAAAGATCCGTCTTCGGGAATACGATGAGCAGGGACCGAAAACAATTATTGCCGGTAATGTCATGCACCTGAAGACAACCTACGCGGTAGACATGAAGGAGACTAACTTCCCGCAACTGGGTTCGGTTATGCTTCAACTCATCCATCCTACTTCCGCTGTGTGCGGGATGCCGCTTGAAGAGTCACTGGCATTCCTCAAAGCGAACGAAGGTTACGACCGTGAATTTTATGCCGGCTATCTCGGGCCGGTAAATATTAATAACAACATCTGTTTGTTTGTGAACCTTCGCTGCATGCAGCTTGCTGATACGCACGCGATTCTGTATGCCGGTGCCGGAGTTACAGCCGACTCAATTCCGGAAAGCGAATGGGATGAAACCGAAATCAAGCTCAACACTCTTTTGAAAGTTATCCGCGCGTGAGCCTTCAACCCATTTACGATATCGCTGAAATCTGCGCTCGCAAAAAAGTAAACCAGGTGGTGCTGTGTCCGGGTTCACGTTGTGCCCCGTTAACGCTTGCATTCTCCCGGCACGATAAAATAAAAACGCGCACGTTCAGTGATGAGCGCAGTGCCGGCTTTGTAGCGCTGGGCATTGCGCAGCAAAGCGGAAATCCTGCAGCGATGGTATGCACATCCGGGACTGCCGCTTATAACTTCTCTCCCGCTGTTGCGGAAGCATTCTTCGCACAAACTCCCTTGATCATCTTTACGGCAGATCGTCCCGCTGAATGGATCGCGCAGCATGATGGTCAAACCATTCATCAGCAGAATATCTTCGGAAAACACGTTAAGCAATCGTATCAGCTTCCGCAGACGTACGATCATACCGATGACCAGTGGGCAGTTAACCGGATTGTGAACGAAGCAATCAACCTGGCCATGCAGGAACCAAAAGGACCTGTACACATCAATGCTCCGTTTCGCGAACCATTCTATCCGGATGCGAAAGAGAAAATCACGTATACGAAAGATGCGCGGATTGTAGAAGGAATTCAAAACTCCTTTACGCTCGCTGGCGATCAGGCTGATCAGCTAAAGCGCGAATGGACAAAATACAGTAAGATACTGGTTGTTGCGGGCCAGCACGACTATGATAACAACTTGATTGCATCGCTGGGAAGTTTCATGCAGTCGCAGCCCGCTGCGGTAGTAGGTGATATCATCTCTAATCTCAATTCACTGGAGGGCGTTGTACGGCATGCCGATGTGTTTCTGCCGCATGCGCCTGACGATGTGAAGAAAAGCCTTCGCCCGGATTTGCTGATCACCTTTGGCAAATCGGTGATCTCGAAAAGTCTTAAGCTCTTCCTTAGAAAATACGCTCCGAAAGCACACTGGCATATTCAGCCGGCAGGCGTTGTGGCCGATCCGTTTCAAAGTATTACAAAAGTCATTCACGCTAACCCTTCGTCATTCTTTGATTCGATCCAGGTAACAGAAAAATCGAAAGTTTTTGAGAAGCAAAAGCAAAGCAACTTTCAGAAACTCTGGGAAGCGGAAGAGCATCGTGCCGAGCGAGCATTGAAAGACTTCTTTTCGAAAGAAGCGTTTGGCGAACTGGAGCTTGTTCACGAAGTATTGCGACAATTACCCCCCCTTTGCAACCTCCACTTGGCGAACAGCATGAGCGTACGGTACGCGAACCTGGTGGGCCTGAACGATCCCAAGAAAAACATTAACGTGTTCGCCAATCGTGGCACCAGCGGTATTGACGGCTGTACGAGTACTGCTGTCGGGCACAGCCTGAGCAACGAGCTTCCGAATTTCTTAATCACGGGTGACCTGGCATTCTTTTACGACCGCAATGCATTCTGGCATAACTACAACCTGCCGAACCTCCGGATCATCTTGCTGAACAATCATGGGGGTATCATTTTTAAGATGATTGACGGACCTGGTTCGTTGCAGGAAACTGACGAGTACTTTGTTACCCGCCAAAAGCTGAACGCGAAAAAGCTTTGCGAAGAGTTTGAATTCGATCATCTCAAACTTGACAACAAGCGGAAAATCAAAAACACGCTGAAAGATTTCTTCGAGTTTGATGGCGCCACAAAAATTCTGGAGCTGGAAACTGCCCTTGACCTGAACAAAACTATTTTTGATAATCTTAAACAGAAAATAAAGAAGAGCTATGAGTTATAAATATCCCTGGCAACAGATTAAAGAATACAAAGAGATTTTATTCCATAAATACGATGGTATTGCCCGCATCAGCATCAACCGGCCGCAGGTGCACAATGCATTTACTCCGTTGACTGTACACGAAATGATTGATGCGATGTATTACTGTCGCGAAGATGCTGACATTCGCGTAATCATCTTTACCGGTGAAGGCGGAAAAGCGTTTTGTAGCGGTGGTGACCAGAGTGTACGCGGCCATGGCGGCTATGTTGGAAAAGATACCGTACCACGACTTAACGTGTTGGATTTACAAAAGCTAATTCGTTCCATCCCTAAACCTGTCATCGCAGCTGTTGCAGGATGGGCCATCGGTGGCGGACATGTGTTACACGTAGTCTGCGACCTTACTATTGCAGCGGAGAACGCACGCTTCGGTCAGACCGGTCCTAAAGTAGGAAGCTTTGATGGCGGCTTTGGTGCGTCATACCTCGCCCGCATTGTTGGCCAGAAGAAAGCGCGTGAGATCTGGTACCTGTGCGATCAGTACGATGCAAAGGAAGCACTGGAGATGGGTCTCGTAAACAAAGTTGTTCCGCTCGACAAGCTGGAAGAAACTACTGTTGAGTGGTGTAAAAAAATTATTGCGAAGAGTCCGCTGGCGTTACGCATGCTGAAGGCATCGTTTAATGCCGAGCTTGACGGCCAGGCAGGTATCCAGGAACTTGCAGGAAATGCAACGCTTCTTTATTACCTGAGTGACGAAGCGAAAGAAGGCAAGAATGCGTTCCTTGAAAAACGCGATCCGGACTGGTCGAAGTATCCGAAGTTTCCGTAATCAATTAGCGTATGACTGTTCGCAGCCTCATACTTTTAATTATCGCTAATCTTATTTGTATGATCGGATCGGCACAGGTTAATTCACAACAACAGAATTTGTACGTGTTGCGGTTAAAGCCTCATGCCGATCTGAAACGTTCGATCGATGAGTTTGCCAAGACTAACGCGATCAAGGCGGGTGCAATTGTAACCTGTGTAGGAAGTCTTGAACAGTATAATCTTCGGTTTGCCAATCAACCGAACGGATCCAAAGCCACGGGTCATTTCGAAGTATTGTCATTAACAGGAACATTTTCTGATACTGCCTTGCATTTACACTTGTCGGTAGCCGATAGCACCGGTGCAACAACAGGCGGGCATTTGCTTGACGAGAATCTGGTTTACACAACTATTGAGCTGGTGATAGCCGATCTTTCGGATCTTGAGTTTAGCCGGGAAGTTGACACTACCTATGGGTACCCGGAGCTTGTCGTACGAAAGAAAAAGAAAAAACCATGAGCTATTCACGTAGCTCGATATTGATTGAGTACCGAACAAGTTTCGGGTAATTTTCGTTATACTTGCATATGCGTGAACCGGTAAAGATAAATTTTAAGAAATTGTCCCTGGCCTATCGTGCTCACGTTCGGTCGAAAGCTAAAACAGCAGGAAGTACCATTTTTTATATTGAAAATGGCGATTTGATCGAAGAGAATCCTGCTGATCAATCCCGGATAAAAAGCAAATTACCCACTCAGGTGTAAATGCCAACACTTCATATCCTTGCCGGCCCTAACGGAACCGGGAAGACAACATTCTACGAGACAGCCGTTTCGGAAGATTTTATTGATAAGCAATTACCCTTTGTAAATGTTGACTTGATCGCACGGTCGTTTGGATCTTATTCCGCAGAAAACTTCCAGCGTGCCGATGAAGAAGCACGCCTCCAAATTAGCAATCATCTGAGCGACATGAGCGACTTCATGATAGAAAGTAATCTCGCGATGCAGAGTGATTACGATTGGACTTACGCCATCATGAAGAAAGGGTATGAGGTAGCTATCTATTTTTTATACACAACCGATGTTTCCGTTAACATCAACCGTGTAAAGAAACGCGTTGCCGAGGGAGGACATGATATTGCGGTGCCGATAATAGAGCATCGCTATAAAACCGGTTTGAGCTACTTAAAAAGCAATCTTCATAAATTCCAGCACGTGTATCTGATCGACACTTCTGAAGATACTGCAACAATTATGGCAGAAATCCACGCTGGAAAAATCATATTTGAAGAACAAAATAGTCCTGATTGGGTCTCACAAGCGTTGTTTATCACTAAACGATTGAACAGGTAATGCCCAATTCACCGACCGGTATATGGATCAATAATCGTCAGATTGAATTTGATGCAATTCTGAATGGTGCTTTTTCGAGTTATTCAGAATTTGAATCAAATACTTTTTCATTTATCCGAAGCTGGCTTAACGGTGAACAACACGTCACACTTAAAACCAGCGGCTCTACCGGAACACCAAAAGAAATTACGCTTACCCGCCAACAGTTGCTTGACAGCGCGACCCGGACAATTAACAAACTTAGCCTGACCGATAAAAACACCGCATTGGTTTGTCTGGATACAAAATACATTGCCGGAAAAATGATGCTGGTACGGGCGCTTGAAGCAAGCATGAACATCGTGGCAACTGAACCTTCGTCTGATCCATTAAAGGATTTACCCATGCAACCGGATTTCGGTGCATTTGTTCCACTTCAGCTGGATGGGATTTTCAAAAACAAAACTTCACTCGCGAAGCTGAACCGGTTTAGATCGATTATCATTGGCGGAGCAGCCGTTTCTCCTTCCCTGCTGGAAAAAATAAAAACACTTTCGTGCGATGTATACGCAACGTACGGCATGACAGAAACCGTTTCGCACATTGCGTTACAAAGACTAAACGGTACCGATGCACAGACTTCATTCGAAGTTTTACCGGGCATTACGATTACCACCGATGAACGCGATTGTTTGGTCATTACCCTGCCTGAATTCAGTGAACCGGTGATAACCAACGATATTGTTCAATTAATTGACGGTCGTCATTTCAAAATTCTGGGTCGCTTCGATAACGTAATCAACAGTGGCGGAATTAAGCTGATTCCCGAATCAATCGAAAAGAAAATCGAACCGCTGCTGGCACAACCTTTCTTCGTTGCCGGAGTACCGGATGAGCGGTTGGGCACCCGGCTTGTGTTAATTATTGAAGGAACCGTACCAACGGATATTGCCATCAAACTCAAAAACACCCTTCCGGTTTACGAGGTGCCGAAGGAAATACTTCATACCGGCCAATTCATTCGAACCGAAACCCATAAAATCAACCGTGCGAAAAGCCTTGAAAAGGCGTTAAAAAGCAAACCGTAAACTGTTTACCGTTTCGCGAATCCGCTTATTTTTGCATCCGATAATCATTGGATAGCTCATGGGACGCATTTTTGAAAAACGGAAGCATAAGATGTTCGCGCGGTTCGACAAGATGGCGAAAGCCTTCACGCGCATCGGGAAAGATATTGCCATTGCTGTAAAGCAGGGTGGTCCGAATCCCGACAACAACCCGAAGCTTCGCATGGCGATTCAAAACGCAAAAGGTGTGAACATGCCAAAAGACCGCGTTGAAAATGCGATCAAGCGCGCCTCCTCAAAAGAAGAAAAAGATTACCAGGAAGTTGTGTACGAAGGCTACGCACCACACGGTGTACCGGTACTGGTAGTCGCTGCAACCGACAACCCAACCCGCACGGTAGCCAATGTAAGATTGCATTTTTCGAAAGGTGGTGGCAGCATGGGTAACTCAGGATCAGTATCGTTTATGTTTGAGCACCGCGGAGTTTTCAAGTTTGACCCCGCCAAGTTAAATCTCGATGAACTGGAACTCGACCTGATCGATGCCGGTGCGGAAGACATCCAGCGTGACGAAGAAGAGACAATCGTATACACGAAGTTTGTTGACTTTGGCCAGATGGCGAAGTTCCTGGAATCAAAAGGACTCGAAGCAAAAAGCTCTGAACTACAGTACGTCCCAACGACAACAAAAGAGCTTCCTGAAGATCAGCAGGATGAAGTTCTCAAACTAATCGAAACACTGGAAGGTGACGATGATGTTCAGAACGTGTTTCATAACCTGGCGTAAGCGTGCAAAAGAACAGTCGTGCGATCATCCGAACTGTTCTGAAAATTCTTATTTCGCTCGTTTGGCTCGTTAACGGACTTTTCTGTAAAGTTCTCAATTTTGTTCCCCGGCATGAGTTGATTGTCGGCCGGATTCTTGGCACTGAGTACGCCCCAATACTCACAAAAACAATTGGCGTGCTGGAAATTCTGATGTTCATCTGGATTCTATCCGGAATAAAATCACGGTTATGCAGCATAGCTCAGATACTTATTGTGCTTACCATGAACCTGATAGAATTTTTCGTGGCACCTGATTTATTATTATTCGGAAAGGCAAACTTGTTGGTAGCGCTTGCGTTTACGGGAGTATTGGTAGTGTATGAATTTATACTTACACAACCCGGTCAAAAACCCCAGTAATGGTTTCCCTTAAAAACCATCCTTTCGCAGTAGAAACTTTCTTTGAACACTCGCTCGTCTTAACGTTTTCGGTACCAAAGGAAATGTTACAGCCGTTGATCCCACCCTGCCTTGAATTGGACACGCTGAATGATAAATGGGGGTTTGTCGCAGTTGCGCTTGTTACAACCAAAAACCTGCGACCAAAAGGCTTCCCCGAATTTATTGGAAATGATTTTATTCTCGCTGGCTTCAGAATCTTTGTGCGATATAAAACCAACGCAGGCAAACGGTTACGCGGACTTTACATCATAAAATCCGAAACCAATAAACCGCGCATGTCTTTTTTCGGAAACATATTTACACATTACAATTACACCACCACAGATATTATTGAGAAAATCACAGCAGATACGCTGAGCTTTCATTCACGTCAGTCAGGAATAGAGATCGTTACATTAAAAAATGAACCAAGTGTAGACCTGCCGAAAAATTCACCCTTTCTCGACTGGAAGGAAGCCAGGCGCTATGCCGGCCCGTTACCATTTACGTTTACCTACAACGATAAGACGCAGGAAGTATTGATCATCGAAGGTGTAAGACAACATTGGGAGCCAAAACCTGTATCGGTTACAAAATCCCACATCGATTTTATCGAAAAGAGATTTCCCGAAGCCGTGCTGGCAAATGCTTTTGTGGTCGAAAACATTCCTTATTATTGGAAAAAGGGGCGCATTGAAACATGGAAAGAACAAGCTTCTCAGGCGTAGCGAACATCGTTCGGTTTAACTGGCACTATTATCTCCTGGCAGCGCTGGCAATTGCATTCTTGTTCACTTCATCCACATTCCTTTCAGATTCTTACGCAATAGTTTTTAAGCTGATTGGCGGACTGATTCTAGTAAGCACAGTTGTCTCGCTATGCGCATCTGCCTACATCTATGATTTTTCCAATCTCTACACATTTGATTGGCTGGAGAAAAAGCCAGGCGAATCGAAGATCGTGAACATCCATGCCGGGTTTGACGAAACAAGTTATCTGTTAAAACAAATCTATCCGGAAGCGGAGTTAAGAGTTTTCGATTTTTACGATCCGAAAAAGCACACAGAAGTGTCCATCGAGCGTGCGAGGCGTGCTTACCCGCAGTTTCCAGGTACAATTAAAATTTCTACCGATAATGTGCCGCTTCAGGCAAACACAACTGACCTGATACTACTAACCTTGGCGATTCATGAAGTTCGGAACGATCATGAACGCGTAGCCTTTTTGAAGACGCTTTCAAATGCGCTCTCCGCTCATGGGAAGATTATAGTGACGGAACATTTGCGCGATGTAAACAACTTTCTTGCGTTTAACATTGGCTTCTTTCATTTCTTCGCAAAAAACACGTGGCTTCAAAACTTTCGTGATTCCGGCTTAGCTGTTACTTCTGAATTTAATATTACCCCTTTCATAACCGTTTTTATCCTGCAACGTCATGGAACTGCATCTTAATATCATCGGATATTTATTCTTCGTGTTGGCTGGTGTCCACATAATATTTCCAAGGTATTTTAACTGGAAAGTGGAGTTTCAACCCGTGAGCCTGATTAATACACAAATGATGTATGTTCACACGTTCTTTATCGGATTGATTGTTTTTCTGATGGGACTACTGTGTGTTTTCTATGCACCGGAAATCGTGAACACACCGTTTGGGCAAGTTGTTAGTCTCGGCTTGTTTATTTTCTGGGGTACCCGGCTGATCTTTCAGCTATTCATCTATTCCACAAAATTGTGGTGGGGCAAAAAATTTGAAACCGCGATCCATGTTATCTTCTCGTTGTTTTGGATCTACCTGACGGTAACGTTTCTCTTCATCTACCTCAAGATTGCCTACTAATACCTTAGCCAAACAACCTTCGCATCCTTCCCTACCGCAGTGACTGAAATGATTAAAATGTTTCCGTAATCCTTGTCAGCGAATTGTGCGAACTTTTTCTCACCCACCAAAGCATTCGCGATATCAGGGATGGTATTAGAATGACCCGAAATGACCATCGTCCCGCCTGCGTGAGCCGCCACCAGTTTTTCGAGATCAGCCGTTTTCATGGATGAATATGTGTTCAACGTCAGGCCTTTCGCGGCCGCAAGCGGAGCAACCGTATTTCTAGTGCGTTTAAAATCCGTTGAGTACACAGCCGTAACGTCTGTCTTTTCAAACAATGCCGTTAACGATTCAGCACGCTTCACGCCTTCCGGTTTCAACTCAGGGTCGCTGCCACCTTCAGCAGCCTTTTCAGCATGCCGAACGAGGATGAACGTGGTAATGGTTTGCGCATAACAAATCTGCGCTATGATTAGCAGCGCGTATACCAATATTAATTTCTTCATGCCTATTTATGCTTATCCTGAATTTCCTGAGGAACCTTGCACCCTTCACGCCTCCGGGTATCGGCCAGGTGGAATATCTTCCAGCCGTCCGCTGTGCGGACAAGGTGAAATGCATCGACCCCGCAATGACTAAACGTATTACCGAGATAGAATGCATAGTCGCACCACAGCTGCGCAAAGTCGCCATCGAGCTGAACTTTTATGCTCCAGATTTCTTCATTGAATGCGCCTCGCGGGTTGGGCTTGGCAATCGCTTTCAAAAAGTCACGAATACCGGTCTCACGTTCAAGAACCAGTTTCCCTTCGCGATTCTTCGCGACTGTAGCCATCGTAACCTGATCGGCAAACACCGACTTGAACAATACGGTGTCGTTTGTTTGCATAGCCTTGAAGAGATTGTTCACAACATCGGTCACCTGTTTTTCATCAGGAGTTTGTGCCTGCAGCAATGTTGTTAAGCTCAGCGCAAGAATGATCGTGATCAGGGATTTTTTCATGAGTTCGGAGTTTTCAGAAATTTGTCGGTTTACGGGCGCAATCCGAACCGAATTTATGCCAGCGGTCGATTTCGCAAAACCCTCCCCTTCCGGAGTGAGATTTTAGGCTATCTTTAATGTCCGAAACCCAGAAGGAATTTATGATCAGTCGAATTTTGTGTTCCCTCCTCTTAGCGTTTGTCATGCTCAGCCCCGCAGTCGCGCAAACCGACAGCCTGCTGAAAGCGCTTGACACAGCCCGGAATGAACGAAAGGTAAAAGTATTAAACGAGTTGTTTCGCGCCACGGTGTCGTCAAATCCCGTGAAGGGCATTGGATACACACGCGAAGCATTGAACCTGGCTACCGAAATCAACGACCAGAAAGGTGTAGCAGCATCGTATAACAACCTGGGTGTAGCGTATAAAAATCAGGGCGCATTCGATAAGGCCCTTGAGTATTATATCCGTTCACTGAAAATTTACGAAACCCTTGAAAACAAAGAAGGCATTGCGACCACGAAGAACAATATCGCCACGATTTACTCGATCAAAGGCGATTATGGCCAGGCGATGAAATACCTCGAAGAATCATATAACCAGCTGGTTGAACTAAAAGATGAAACGCGGTTGGTGGGCTCACTGAACAACCTCGGCAACCTGCACATCGATCTACAGTTGTATGAAAAAGCCTCCGAGTATTTTGAGAAAGCATATCAGCTCAGCGAAAAATCAGGCCAGCCCTTTGCGGATCCGATGAACAACCTCGGCAACGTGTTCTTCCGGCAAGGCAACTACCAGCGCGCGATCGAGTACTACCAAAAGGCACTCGGGATTGAAGAGAAACAAAACAGCCGACTGGGTATGCTGGGAACCATTACCAACATCGGTATTGCGTATACAAAAGCAAATCAGCCCAAGCCGGCGATGCAGTATTTAACAGAAGCGTATTCGCTCGCCCAGGACCTTCAGGCATACCGGTTTGTTCCGGACATTCTCCGTAACAAGGCCGAAAATCAATTCCGCCTGGGCGATGTGAAGACAGCTTACAAAACACTTCTCAAGTACGACTCAGCCCGCGAAAAGGTGTTCGGGGAAGAGAGCAGCCGGAACATCGCACAAATGGAGATGGCGCTGAACCTGCAGGAGAAAGAAAAAGAGTTTGAAATGCTTAAAAAGGAAGCCGAAATCAAGACACTGGAACTCAACAATACCCGGCTATTTATCACGCTCCTGGTGCTGATTGTCATTATCGTGCTGGCTGTCATCAACTTCTACTATATGGGCCGCAGAAGGAAATTTTTAAACAGAACACAGTGATTTTTGCCTGAAAATCTGTTCGGAATTCCGATCAAACCATTAATTTTGACACCGTTAAAACCCTGATATCATGTTTCATCAATTTCTTGCAGACGGAGGTAACCTGTTCATCGCAATTGTTGCCGTTCTGGTAGGCTTTGCTGCCGCCATGGGGTATACCGACTACCTGAAAACGAAAGACGAAGAAAAGAAGCACTAATCCTTTAGTGTTTCCAGTATATAAAAAAAGCCGCCCCATCGGGACGGCTTTTTTATTTAAGTATAGGTCAGGTAAAAACGTTAATACGGAGATTTATAGCTCGACTGCCAATCAGCCCATTTGGTGGTTTTGTAATGATCTTCCCCAATAAACTGAATGATCGGATGGAATTCTTCCGGCTTCCGGTATCCCGGTAAAGGCTGAATCATATTGAAATTATCATCCAGGAAAACTACGGTCGGGTAGCTTAATTGATTGTTAAGAAGTGCGGCCGCCAGTTCGTGATACCCGCGATTCTCAACGGTAACGAATTTATACGTATGCCCATTGAGCACAACATCTTCATGCTGCTCGGCATTGAATTTCACCGCATAAAATTTCTCGTTCAGGATTTGCGCGACCTTCGGTTCACTAAATGTGTTTTTGTCCATCACTTTGCACCAGCCGCACCAGTCGGTATACACATCCACAAAGATTTTGCGCTTTTCGGTTCTAGATTTTTCAACCGCTTGTTCAAACGTAAGCCACCGCACTTCCTGGGCTGCTACTTGTACTGGCTCGGCTTGTTTAATTTCAGGTGTAGATGCCTGAGCTTGGGATGAACTTTCTGTCTCCTTTACAGGTGGTTTTTTACAAGAAGCCAAATAAAAGAGTATAGCGACAGTAAAAAAGTAAATTCTATTCATATGCGTAATTCAGCGCTAAGGCCGTGTACAAATTTATACCAAAAAGAATGACCGTTAATTCTTCCGAACGTGGCAACAGTAACCTTTAACACATTGTTAAGTAATAACTGTACGGAAAAGTTCAGAAGAATTGTCCAGAACCGTACAATACAAGGCAGATAACCTTCAAAAATGATTCAAAAAAGCTTTTTTCAGGACTGGCACAGCATTCGTAAAGAGCCCGGCATCATGAAATGGAAGTTTACCTACAAAGAACTAACACTCCTGATCGGCATACTGGTCGCGGTAATCATCATGATAACGCTTTGGTTTAAGCCCTTTGGAATTACATCAGCTGAGGTTTTGATAAAGCCTGCCAAACACGTAGCCGCGCCCGCGATTAAAGTGGCCATCGAGCAAACCACCTTTTTCGTTAACAATCTCTTACATTAATCAGGCTGCTCCCGGTACGCATACCACGCCAGTACCGTTTCGATAGCGCGCTTGACAGCCTCATTGATCGGATAGAAATCGCGGGTGAGATCCATATCAATCCCGTGTAACTGCATGTAATACTGGTTCATCATCGGGATTTCACCTGTACCGGCTGAAACCTTTTCAGCAGCCACCTGGTAATTCGCAGTTTGCTCCGACTTGATAATCTGGCAAGTCACGAGTTCTTTCTCCGCATATTTATTTGTGCGGGCCGAGTAGCCGAACAGCCTGCAGATCAATCCGCGATGGCGATACTCCGTGCAAAGCCCCGCCCCTGCCTGCGTGGGATTCAGGATATAGCAAATAGAAGAATTGCCTGATTTGATTTTATCGAGCCATTCAAATGCAAGGTTGTTTTCGTAGAGGTGATGCGCGAACGGCAGAAACTCAAGAATGGTAGCTTCTATATCGGCCTTGAAGCAGCACTTGCCACACCCGAATTTGCAATGCAGGCCCGACCACGATTGAAACGATGCTATCTCGGCATCAAGCTTTTCAAACACTTCTTCCGTTGCCCTGACCTTATCGCGTAAATCCACGCGGCAAAAATACGATCATTTTTTGGCTTCATACGAAAGCATCACCAGCCCCGATGAATATGCCTGGCTTGATTTCAGCGCAAAATGTTTTCGGCCATCGATTTGGTTGAACAATAATTTCCCCTGCCCCAGTACAATCGGGTGAACAGCCAGCAGCATTTCATCGACCAGCCCCGCATTCAGCAGTGACGTGGTAAGCGAGGCTCCACCCCACAACCAGATATCCTTACCCGGCTGGTTTTTTATTTCGTGCACGGCATCAACCGTGCGAATCATTTCCGTTCCCGGATACGAAGTATCCCTTAAAGTTGAAAAAACATAAGCCTTAATGTTTGCAAACGGGTTTGCGTTTCCCTCCTGTTCCGCTTTCAGCATCATCTCATAGCTTTTGCGGCCATAAAAAATCGCATCGACACGTTTCATAAATCCAGACATGCCATAATCCTGATCGGTAAAACACCAGTCGTACTCGCCATTCGGGCCTTCAATCATTCCATCCAGGCTAACCGCCACACACAGTATTATCTTTCTCATGTTTTGGATTAATCTTCCAGTTCAGCACATTCATAACCATGTTCATTCAACAGGTTGATAGCCGTAACAGCATTCATACCGTTCGAAACAATCCGCAGAATGCGGTCGCAATCATCCAGCGCAAAATTCCAGCGCCCCTTGCCGGCAGCAGAATCCAGCAGCGGCTTGAGCGATTTTATGTGCTGCGGAGTTTCTACCGAAGTTTTAAACACCAGTACTTCCATAAATCAGGGTTTTGTATAGGTAACGATATCAATGCCAATTCCATTCGGGTCCTTAATCGCAAAGTGCCGGTCGCCCCAGTCTTCATTGCGTATCGCGATTTCAATCGGCACACCGAGCGACTGAATTCGTTGATACTCGGCATCCACATCGTCCACTTCAATCGTCAGGTACACCCCGCTTCCGCCAAATGGCAATTGAAAGACACGCTGTTGCGTGGAATGGTTGGGAAGCAAAAAGCTGATTTGATCGTTTCCGCCCGGAGTCTGCAACAACAGGTAAAACTCATTCTCGAAAACCACGGTGAAACCAAGCTTGATCGTATAAAAGGCTTTCGTCTCCTGCAGTTTCGGGGTGATAATTCCGGCATTCAGTTTCATCGTATGTGCTGTTTGGGCAGAAGCATGGCGCGACATCAATAAAGCAAGTACAGCCACGAGTATGCCTGCAATGAGTATAACTTTCTTCATCCGTGAAGAGTTAAAATACACCGAGTTGAATTTCCGTAACGTTCGCGTCCGGGTTCCTGAAATCGACATTCACATAAATCTCCCGGTTGTTGCCGGAAGGCGTCAGTCCGTTTTCCTTTGCATAGCTCAGAAGAGCCTCGTAGCTGCGGGGCATTTCGTACCAGTTCCCTTCGTGTACAAGTGAGAGGCAGCTAAAATCATCCGTGCGTTTAAAATGAAACGGCCCGTCATACCCGCGCATGATCTCCCCGACAGGCAATGAAATTTCGAGTGTGAAGGGCTTCTGAACATCCGTGAAGCCGGCATAGTGCCAGTGGATCGGGCCCGTAACCGGAAGATTGTTCTTAGCAGCTTCCGCATACAATTGGGGCGCAATATCAAAAAAGGAAGCAAGTTCATTTACCGTAGTTTCCGTCCGGAAAAAAAGGAAACTGATCGGTTTGATGCGTCTGGCGATGGGTTGAGATACAGCTGTGGTCATAACGTTGATTTTTTATGCTAATCAACGCACGGCAGCTGACAGCCCTATGTCAGCACAAAACAGGATTTTTATTTTTTTTTGAAGGAACTGACAGCCTTATGTCAGCAGCTAGCGTATCACGTTCAGCGTACCGTGATGCGAAGCCAGCATTTCAGCAAAATCGGTCATGCGCACGCGCAGCGCTTCTGGTTCTTCAACCGTTACACCAGTGCCGAACATCACCAGCCAGCTTACCATGTGGTCGAGGTTTTCGATCATAAACTCCGCACGGATTTTATCACCCAGGTCCGTTTGACCAATGCTCCCGTAGAGCGGCCGGCCATAAAGAGATTCTTTGTTGAACGTTGCTACAACCTTCTGCATGCCGTGGTGACTATGAAACACCGTTTTAAAATATTCCTGCAGCGACATTAGGTTACGGCCCTCAAACGTTTTGCCCGTGGCGATGAGATTCTTAATCCGGTCGGCCCGGAAGTCGCGATAGCCATTGCGTAACCTGCACCACCCGATCAGGTGCCACGCAGCACTGTAGTAAAACAAGCCTATCGGTTCGACTTCGCGTTTCGTGTGTTCCTCCTGGTTGCTGCTGTACTCGATTTCAAGCACCTGCTTCTTCACCGCTGCCCGCTGGATTTCCGTAATGAAGTGATCCGGAAAATCATGCTGCACCGGCCGGGTTGCGACCGACACTTCAACATACGAGTGCAGTTGTTCAAGGTGATCTTTTTCAGGATCGCTCAGCACGGCCTTAATTTTAAACATGGCCGATTCGAACGCAGCCTTCATCGACTTGTCGCCCATTTTCTCCACAAACTTCCCGGCCAGCAGCATAGAACTGGCTTCGTCTTGCGTAAACATGACCGGTGGCAAGTGGTAGCCATCCACAATGAAATAGCCTTTTCCCGCTTCAGAACCGATAGGCACACCGGCTTCCATGAGCGCCTTCACATCGCGGTATACCGTGCGCAAACTGATTTCAAACCGTTCGGACATTTCTTCAGCCTTCACCACCTTCTTCGACTGAAGGTGTACAAGCATGGCAGTGAGGCGGTCGATGCGGTTCATGGGTGAAAGATAAGATTTAAAAGATTTTTTGTCCAAACGCCAGGTTGCGCTTCCAATGTATCTAGTAGCAAACGATTATAATCGGCTGTAATCGTTTAACAGACGGGTATCGGTGAAATTCTTTGCACGTTTAAGCAATGATTTATTTAAAAGCGCTATGTGCAGCAGGATGTGTTATGCACGGTTTCTAAAAGTGCAGATCAAAGAACACTATAAAAACGAAGGGACACCGAAAAGCCAAATCACAGGGAAACACAAACTAATAAAATATGAACATGTCAGATCAGGTAACAGTCCAAAAAGCAATATATGCTTCAAATTGGAAAGGAATTGATGTAACATCAATTGTGCAAAATCTTGCAAACCAGGGCACCCGGGACTTTACTCCATCAAACGACCTCTTTGGAGATCCCAATTTCGGTCAGCCGAAGTTCTTTGGGATGACTTTTGTTTGGAACAATCAACTTTGGGCCGTTGCAAGTGTAGAGCGCCAGGGAGTCTCTATGACACCGGATAATTACCGTCCGTTAATTCGGCAGCCTCAATTAACCCCGGGTCCGAAACAACCAAAGGTATCGTTTGCAATTTATAGCTGCGGCTGGGGAGGAAATGATGTCTCTGCCATATGTCAGGCAATTATCAATGTTGGTGCACAAAAAATTCACGTGAGCAACCAGGTTATGGGTATAGACCCATGGTCAGGGCAGTCAAAATACCTCATTACTCAGGTGGGCAGTAATTTCTACGGAGGAAGAGAGGGCGACACGATACATCTTAGTTAGTAAACATGTTCTGGCCCTAAAGCCAGAACATAATACAATGTTTGCGCAATGGCGGGATGGCAGCTTCCCACACTCCATAAACACAAACGTTGTGCGCAAGCCGGTCGATGCGGTTCATGGGTGAAAGATAAATAATTGACGGGAAAATGGCTTGGAGTGATGGCGTTGGAAGAGCGGGGTGAGGAAGTTATCTTGCATATAGACTATAACAGGATATAGGTCACATTGCGGCCAATAAGCAAACGTTCGCAGCCAAATAGTATCATCATGCAAGACAGAATTGACAAGACAAAGAGACCGGTCGTTATCGTCCTGATCGTTTTATTGATTATTACAATCGTTGATGCATTCTCAACCTCCAATGAGTTCGGACTGGCAGATATAATTCTAGGACATTTGATGATCCCGATAGTCATATTGTCAATATTTATGTCGGCTTATTGGGTTTTATTGACTGATGACTTTTGGTTGATCTATGAAGGATCCGATCCTGAACTTTGGACGAAGATTAAAACTGGACTTAAGTTTTTGGTTTGGATACCTGGAATGGGCCTTTATTTCTTTGCTGTTACACAGGGACTCCTGAGTATTTACAATCGTACCGCTGGAGAACAGCAGGCAAGCATAATTACCGGACAAATAGTTGACAAAGATAGATACAGAGGTAGATATTACTTTGAGATAGACGACTCGAACCTAGGAAGAAAGGTCGAGATCGAAGTCGATGAGCCTGAGTACAATAAACTCAATGCGGGAGACACTTACCGAACTGAAAAAAGAATTGGGGCATTGGGACTGATTTACGAGGCGAAATACTAACGGCTACCAACAATATTTACGCCAGTGTGTAATCGGTATGACGTTTACTATTTTTAACATCACAGGCGTTTATGGCCCATTACATAAAATGAGATACGGACCACTAATTCTGACATTTTTTGCACTCATTAACTGTTCGGCACAAAGTGCAATTTTTAGAAATTGTAATGAAGTAAACTTCTCACTTGAGAAGGCCGAACCCTGGCAGCGAGACAGCTTGATATCAGAGACATTTGTAAGGAATTGTTATAATTCAACAACTTACATTGTTCTATTCAGAGACAATGTCTACCAATTCAAACTAAATGGAGAAGTTAATGAAGGACTTTCTCAAGGTACTTGGAGAATTAAGAACGACACTATTCACTTTACAACAGACAGAGTTGCCACCGCGGCATTTATTGAAAACCATAAAAAATTCAGCGAGTGGACATATCGTGAAATCATGACAGACAACCTTGTCTTTGTCAGAAAGGAGAACGAATTAATTGAAATTAGAAAGGACTGATGTAACTGGCCAAAACAAAGTCTACAATCCATCTCCCTTCGGGAGACAGTTTGTTTCGATTTGTTTATTCTCAATTAGTAAACAAACGATTTATACCGCAGGTCTTTTTTTGACAACAAGAGCAAATAATATATGGCACAACAAAGGGAAATTTCTTTAGGCCGAATTATCATCTTCGGACATCTGGTGGACAAGTTAAAGTCATTCTATGTTGACAATTTTAATTTCTCTGTAGTAGAGGAGATAAAGGATCAGTGGATAGTTTTAAACGCGGGACAAATAGAACTTGCGATTCATAAAATCGGACAAGGATATGAACCGGAAGATGGAAAAGAATTCAGGGTCGAGAGTAACATAAAATTAGTTTTCTACCTGGCTAACAATTTAGAAGGCTTTCGGCAGCGACTTGTTGACAAGGGTGTGGTAATCGGAGACATCAAAAAATTTGATGGTATTAACTCGTTGTTTGTTGATGGAGAAGACCCGGAAGGAAATGTCTTTCAAATAGAACAAAGACTAAGTTAATCAGTAGTTGCCAGGAAAGCAGAGTAAGGCTACCAATGAAGAAGTAAAAAAAAACAAAACCGGGCCTGTGACAAAAAAGCTTGTTTCAATCGGACTTGTCTCCGTGATGCTGTTGATCTTGATTTATACGCATCCAATCTGGATCAGATACCCAGGCGGACGTTGGATATTTTTGATCGGCCTGGCAATCGTAGCGGGATTTCTATGGCTGATGATTAAACTGATCAGAGAAATAATCGGACTGGTAAAAAATAGGAAGACATTCAAATCGAATCATTTGGTTCCGGTAATTCTAATCGCTGGGGTATTTTCCTTTATCTTTTTCACTAAGTCCTCTTTCGATATCGAGGACAAAATTTATGGAAAGGTACTTTTCAGAGCTTGCCACGAGGGGTCACTAAACAACGCGACATTTAAACTCAGAGAAGGAAACAGATTTGAAATTCGCTGGAGAGGTCTGCTATTTACTGACTATTTTGTCGGGACATATAAACAAATTGGCGACACGCTGCTTCTTGAGTATCATTCCGACAGACCAACACGATTTGGTGATCGTATTTTCATGGACAACCAAAAGGAATTGTTAACCATCATCAGAGAAGAAAATGACACCTTGAAAAACGTTATTCCTTTTTATTTTTATTATGGCCCCTGTAGGGGATTGGACTAAAGAATAACTCCATAACAATGCATGTAAATCATGCCGGCAGAGTTTGGTGATAAATTATTAATTTGGTTCGGCAGCACACCTTACAGCTAAACGTTATAGGCAACCTTAAAAACGACTGTAACCGATGAACTTTGAATTAGCAGACAAATTATCTGAACTTCTCGAAAGGCAAAAACTTGACGAAGCAATTGCCATGGCTGAACAAGAACTGAAAAATATTCCGACAACTGACTTTCATAAAATTCTTGCCAAGAATTTATTGCATTTGACTTCTGACTTAGCAAAACACATAAAAGAGTTTGACAAGTCGACAAGACACGTTTTGAAGAAAAAACAAGGTTTTGTAAAAAATCTATTCAGCTCAGGCAATGAAATTAAGCCTGCCGCTTACTATTGTGAGATGAATGGTTTTACAATCAACTATAACCGTTGGTTTATAGACCTGTTTTCATTTGAGAATTACAGTTTGACAAATTGGGAGTGGTTATCAGACTTTTATGACTCGTCAGCAAATCATTTGACAATTACGGGATTTGAAGACATTCAAAAAGTTTTTGAAGATGTCCACAAAAACAACAGATTTGAAGAACCGAATATTGAAAAAGCATATGCTGTATGTGAACTCTTAGTAATTTTAAGACTTCAAGAGTTATTTAAAGCATCATACAAGACAAATCGAGGTGACTGGGATAATATTCCAATGTTCGTAACTGCTCACGACTATGAAATGATTTATAAAGTAAATTGACACAAACAACAAGAATTAAAAAAAAGGCTGACACTTATCTTATTGATGCAATTTATTTTGACGTCATGTGGTAAGACTGAAGATAACTACAAACCGACAAAAATTAAAAACCCACGCTACGAACAACCAATTTATCTTGAAGTGGAAAATTAAGGCTGGACAGCCACAGCCGCGGCTAGTGGCTACTAACTGAATCAATAACGAGTGAATTTAAACTGGCACAACAAAAGCCATAAGTCATTGGCATTTGAAATATGAACGAGGAAGACAAGAAAGAACTAGAAAAGTTAAGAGGAACGAGAATTATTAACATCGAAGGTGTTCTTCCGACATTCTATTTTGACAATAACGCAACCCTTTTTTTGGAGTGCCCATGGAGGCTAGTTGCACACAATGAAACCATTATCGTTGGCAATACAGAATTTGAGGGACAGAGTACCCACGATGAGGGAATGAATATTTTAAAAGATAAAGTTATAAGCAAAAAAATAGTAGATTTTGAAATCAAGGATGGGCTATATGACATACAAATAACCTTTGAAAACAGTCTTCGCTTAGACATTTTTGTTCAGAGTGCATATTACGAAAGCTGGAATCTTCATATTGGCCAAAGAAATTTTATTACAATACCCGGCGGACAACTAGCAATATTCTAATGAGCGCACAATAAAGTCTCACGCATACAGAGTCCAATGATTAATCATTAATTTGGCTTGCCGTTTTATACGCGAGGCAGCAACGGGGCTGGGCAGTTTGGACTAACAACAGAAAAAACAAGTGAAATTAGTATACCCAATTAAACATTGGCTGACATCGTTAATCATTGGGCCGACAATAATGACTATCTATGACAGCTTAGAAAATTCAAAATTGATGAATGACGCAGTCGAAGTATATTTCTTATTTATATCATTTGGATTAATCTTCTCAATTCCGACATTTATAGTGTATGCATTAGCATACAATGCAATAGTTAAGAGCGACAAATCAAATTTGACAATCAAGGCAATTTTGGTTGCACTTGGAATCCTCGGAGTAGTTGTAACATTCTCACTAATTAAAGGGACATTGATATTTAAAGCATCAATCTTTTATTCCATCGGACTAATAATTGGGAGTCTTTTTTATAACATAAGACCAAAAGAAATAAAAGAACAAACACGTTGACGGTTGACGCCCTACAGCTACCAACAAAGTACTTACTCAATAGCGGAATCACACACCGCCACATACCAAACATTATGATCCATTAAAAAACAAATTCAGACAATTAACAAATGGGACTATTTTCAACTTCGCTAAACGTCTATAAGAAAGACCAATCCGACATAGTTGACGTGTTAAAAGCATTGTTACTGAAAAGAAGATTATCGATTTTCAAAAAGATTGAATTAACGTCCGAAAGCTTTCAGAAGGTATTAGAATCTAATATCTACTCAAATTCTGGAGTGTTTTACCTGATAACTGAGAGATATAACCAATGGACAACAATTGTTGAATTAAACGTAAACCTCGAAGAGCCTTTTTACTTATATGAGCTAGTTAACGAATTGAGTGCCAAATTGAGTACGTACGCATTATCATTCCATCTACACGATGATGATGTATTGCTTTATAACCTGGAGCGCAATGGAGAATCATTGGATGGATACAATAGTATGCCACAATATTTCGAAACTGACCGACTGTCAAAGAATGAAATTATTTCTCAACGGCATAACACAAAGAAATTTTTGGAGATACTTCCCGATAGTAAAACAATTGACGGGCTGACTAAAATCTTAGACCGAGGCTATTGGCAGGCATTTGACAATAACGACCTTGACGAAGACGGAATTCCAAATGATGGCAAATACGACACGATTGAAGAAGAAAGGCTTAAGGAACTAGGACAATATTTAGAAATTTATACGGCTAAAAGTTTTCCCTACGCAAATTGGCACGAGGACATTATTGGACTTGACTTGTCAAAATGCTTTTTACTAAAAGCAGACAAGTAACTACACCAACACTGTGCATAATCAATGGCTGGGTTCATCTAAATTTTTAATTTTTAGTTTTTTTTTAAAAACATGTTTTGATGTGGTAGACAGTAACACTCTTAGAAAAGTCACCACCGCATAAACACAATATTATGTGACATCTTATGAAACGCGTCTCTATATTTTATGTACTTATTCTGATAGCTTGTACCACAAGCACATCACCACTTCAAGAGAATGAAAAAAACCTTGTTGGAAGTTGGATGAAATCCGTAAATAATGGACCGGTAAGGGGCATGTATATGGAACTTCATGAAGACCGAACTGGTATCTTTGGACCAGTAATGAACATCAATGACAAAGTAGGAATGGCGCCTTATATGTCATTGCTGGTGAAAGACTGGCGAATACAAAACGACACACTGTCAATTCAAACGGAAATGCAACCTGGGTTGATAGCCAGTGGTCCTGATGGAAAAGAAATCAAACAAAACGGTAAGCCGAGTTTCACCCGTTACGTGGTTCGGGAAGTATCTGACACAGTAATTGTCTTAGAAGACCTGATTGGAGAATTCCACACAAAGGACCGATTTAAAAAATCAGAAAAATTTGAACTCTTAAAAAGATAAATTAGGAGTACCAATAAGGCAAATGGCGGCCCAACAACAAGAGCTGGAAATCGTGGCCCCACAACTGATACTTGATTTTGCTACCCCGATTGCCCTCACTCCCAATAGTTAAACACCGACAATTCTCCCAAAAAACGCTTCCCCCGAACTTAATATCCCCTACTCCATTGCGATATTTGACAAGAGCGTTGCAAATAATTAAAACATCGTTGCAGATTTTGATCATTCTTTTGCAGATATTTTCAATGTCGTTGCAAAATTTCATCAGTTCATTGCTGATTGTTTACTGGTTCTTACCGATATTTTCTTAAGCGATGCAGATGTTTGCAACCTGATTGCTGATAATTCGTTAGGTATTGCCAATATTAACAACGTTTTATGCTAAAACTAGACCTCATCAGAATATTCGAGGACAAGGGCATTGAAAACCCCAGTCAGTTTTTAAAAAAGAACGGCCTCACCGCCCACACCACGAGCCGGCTGTTAAACAACAAGGTCGACAGCATCAGCTTTAAGCACCTCGAAATAATATGCCTGCTGTTGAACTGCACCCTTGACGACCTCTTCACGTGGGAGAATGACAACAAGACCGGGATTTATAAAGATCATTCCCTGCAGAAACTAATCCGCGGCAAAAAGAAGGGAAATATCGTTGGCAAACTAAAAGGCCTGCCGGTCGACAAACTCAATCAAGTCAGAGACTTCATCGATACACTGGCAAAAAAGAACGATTAAGCTCATCAAGTCAGGGATGATTGCATAGGACGCCATAGCCTGAAGGATTATCTTGCCGGTATATCCTGTAACGCTATCCTTCACGATGGTATCACTCCAATCATTCAGAAAACTTGCGCTCTCCTTTCCCGAAGCAACCGAAGAACCGCACTTCGAAAAGACTTCCTTCCGGGTAAAGAAAAAGATCTTTGCAACCTACGACCCCAAAAACAAGCTGGCCAGCCTGAAGCTGCCCGAGATTGAGCAACATGTTTTTACATCCGCCGATAACGGGAAGATCATTTACCCGGTCGACAACAAATGGGGCAAGCAAGGCTGGACGTTGGTTGAACTGCAAAAAGTGAGAAAGGATTTATTTGCCGATGCCTTGACAACCGCCTATTGCGAAGTCGCCCCAAAGAAGCTGGCCGAACAAATCCGCCCCAAAAATCCATAAGACAGACTTCCCGTAAAGAATTTAACAGCAGATTGGCTTCTGCATGGACGCCATCGCACCAACGATTATCTTGCACAACAGGAGTTCTGTAAACAATACCCCGTTAACCAAACAATTGACCTCCGCAGGTGTTTTTAATTAACCAGCAAGCGAAACACAAGCAGATTGCCCGCGGGCGCCAAACCAACAAAACTTACTATGAGTTCATCGGAAACACCCGGTCAAAAACCGTCAGGAGAAAAAGAAAGCAAATCATCCCCGGTAATCGATGCCGTTTTTATCGGATTCTTAGGAGGCATAGTCATCTATAGCGTACTGGCTAACACCTGGGGCTTCTTTACCTTAATTCCGTTAGCTCTGATTTACATGATATTAAAGAAATCAAAAAAGAAATAACCCGACCCGAAACCGGTTCAACACCCATGCGCAAAATATTCTTACAGGCCGAATGGAGAAAGTTAGCGATGGCCAACTACGCCATCGACAGTAATTTGCTTCGCCCCTGGCTACCCCATAAAACAGAGATTGATTTTTGGAATAACGTATGTTACGTAAGCCTGATCGGGTTCATGTTTCAGAACACGCAGGTTAAAGGATTCAAGATTCCCTTCCATGTGAACTTCGAGGAAGTAAACCTGAGGTTTTACGTGCGTTACAACGATCAGGGAGAATGGAAACGCGGGGTCGTGTTTATCAAAGAGATTGTACCCAAACCTGCCTTAGCATTTGTGGCGAATACAGTCTACAACGAAAACTACGAAACCATGCCGATGCGGCATTCATGGGCTGCATCCCACGATAGTTTAGCCGTGGAGTATCAATGGAAAAAGAAAAACTGGAACTCATTCAAGGTTGTTACAGAAAAGACTTCAGTCCCCATTCAACCCGGAAGTGAAGAAGAGTTTATTACCGAGCACTATTGGGGGTATACTAAAATCAGCGACACGATAACCTCTGAATACGGAGTAGAGCACCCGCGATGGGAAGTGTATCCGGCAAAAGAATATTTCATAGACGTTAACTTTGGTGATCTTTACGGTGAGGCCTTCTCCTTTCTCGATCGCGAAGTTCCCAAATCAGTTTTTCTGGCGGAGGGATCCGCAATCAACGTCAGAGACGGACGAAAGATTTAACAATTTTGCGGGATGAAGTGCATCTATTGCTTGCAAGTCTAACCTCTGCAACCCTGTCATTTCTGGTATCAGGAATTCCCGCAAACAGTTTTTTTACTATTTTTAATCACAACAAAAAGTTAACACCCCCTTAACGAATGAGAACAGCAGACTGCAGCAGTTGTGAGAAAAGAACTATTCCGCTCAATGACACCATTAAAGTCGACAACCAGGTTTATTGCGAAAATTGCTTTGAAAAAAATTTCACAGACGAAAGTCATCTGAAAAACAAAAAAATTGAAAGAGAAATTGATCCCACCGTTTGCTCTTCCTGCAGCAAAGATTTTGGAGACCAGGAACTCAATAAGATATCAGCTTACCCAATCTGTAAGGATTGTGAGATCAAGATCAAAAACAAAACATTTCCACTTTGGGTTAAGAGTTTCTTCATAGCAATTATCGTAATTGTTTTAGTATCGTTTGTTTGGAACTGGAAGTTTTACAGTGCTTATACAGAAATCAAGGAATCGGGTGTATATCTTCAAAATGGCGACTACACAAACGCAGCCGCGTTAATGCAATCCGCAAGTGAAAAAGTACCCGAAGTCGAGGATCTGAGCATATTGGCCTCTTATTACCGGGGTATTGAATACCTGACAAAAGACCGAGGTGCGGATGCCCTTGTTGAATTTGAACGATGCAAGGATAGAGTTCCCGCTGACTATAATATTGATAACCTGATTATCCAGGCTAAAATCGGTGCCACGTTTGACGCGAAAGACTACGATGGTTTTTTGGCAGCATCTTTGGAAAATCTTGCGCTTGATACAACGCTGGCTATGTCACAAGCATCCGTTGCATCAGCATACGCATGTCTCTATGCAGAACGGGGTAAAGAAGAAGACAAACAATTTTCAGTGTTGTATCTTGAGAAAGCAAAACAAATTGACAGCCTGAATGAGGAACTGAAACAATACTATAACAGAATTGATCACCGGCTCTATAGCCGCACAATTCTAAAGCATGAAGAATTTTTAAAACAATTTCCAAACGGCTGGTCCAAGTAAAATTAAGCGTATGTTCATACCAGGAGAAATCATTTCTGTTTTAACCTTTCCGGGGGTTATCGTACACGAATTCGCACACATGTTCTTTTGCAAAGTCAGGAAAATAGCTGTGTTTGACGCCTGCTATTTTCGATTCGGAAATCCGGCAGGATATGTTGTTCATGAAAACACAGATAACTTTACAACAACATTCCTGGTATCGATGGGGCCTTTTGTCGTTAACACACTATTGTGTCTGCTGATTTGTCTGCCGGCGTATATGCCGGTTAAGTTTTTTGATTTAGATCATCCGCTATCATATTTCCTCATTTGGCTGGGTGTCTCAATCGGAATGCACGCAATACCATCAAACCAGGATGCCGACAACGTTTTTCAACAAGCCAAACAACAAGTAAAGAATAAGAATATACTGGCTATTTTATCTTTCCCATTAGTGGGCTTGATCTATGTCTTTAATGTTTTACGGATTGTTTGGGCTGATTTAATCTATGGAGTAGCTATCGGCATCGGAATACCTTCGTTGATTTTCGGATAAAGGCGAACGAAAGCATAGCTTGTGACCCCGATGAGAAAAAGAAAAATCTTCGCGAGCATCTTCGTCATCCTGTTAACGCCATTAGTCCTTTACTACTTTTATCCGGAACAGAAACTGCCGGCTGAAATCCAAATCGACAAACTGGTTGTTTATAAATCGAAAAGACAACTTCTGGCGTATGCGAACGGGCGACTCGTTAAGACGTATAAAATTTCTCTGGGCGGACAACCCATGGGCGATAAAGAATTTGAAGGTGATAAGAAGACACCCGAAGGCCTCTATTTTATCAACGACAAGAATCCAAACAGCGGCTATCATAAAAACCTGGGTGTCTCCTATCCGAATGAAGAAGACGTAGCCTATGCGAGGCAGCATAACAAATCACCCGGCGGCGAGATTAAGATTCACGGACTACGAAACCATACGGGTTTGATTGGAAAGTTTCACCGGTGGTTCGATTGGACGTTAGGCTGCATGGCGGTTACGAACGAAGAAATTGATGAGCTGTACAGCGCAGTAAAAGTCGGGACGGAAATTGATATCCGGCCCTGATGGATAAACAAATCTTTTATTAAAAGACCTCTCTTTATTATCATCAACCTTTGTTCAGCATTGCTTCGCCAGCGGCATTCTATTTAATGTATCGATCAATCAGAAAAAATAATACGGACGCAAATAACTAATTAACAACTTCCATGAATCAACTTCTAACCAACCTAATACTGAAAAAACTGATAACCAAGTACGTTATCGTCCTAGTCGTATTCACATTTATAAGCCGCATTGGAATAAATTTTCTTATCGAATATTTCTATGCAATACTCGATACCGACTCGTTGGGGACATACAGCCGGATGCAAGGTCAAATGATCATTCTTCTCGCATCAATTGTCGTCAACATGGGCTTAGCCTTAATTGTATTAGCAGATTGCCCTAAAAAAAACAGGCTAGCGTGGCTTATTTTTATATTGACTATCATTTCCTCTTCCACGGGAGTGGTAATCTTTATCATCTTTCGGGTTATGGAATTCATTGGACTTACAGATTCTGAGAATCAAGCCATATCAGGTGATTCATTGGACAGTGCCACGGTACGCTGATGCACACATGCATAGCGAACGGAATGAAGAACGGAATAGACCTCTTACGCTATTTCAGGCGGATAATCTCCCGATCAAGTTGATCCAGTAGCTTTCGCAGTGCATCCTCTGTAGGCCGATAGTGGATTCTTAAAAGACCCATTTGATTTGAAATTCTGGCGCGCAGAAGTGCCGCGTACTCCGGATTTTCTTTCAATTCCGCAAAGCGCAAGGGCCGCATTACTCCTGGTGGTCGTCAGCACTACTGCCGGGACAAAGTCAAACTAGAAAACCCTGTCGGCATTCATCGTCCATCCTGACGATCAGAACATGATCGGTCCGGTAACGCCGAAATATGCAAGACTTGGCCACAACCGATACGCGATCATTGCAATTTTTGGGATTAGCGGTTTACAATCCGATAATTACTAATTCAACTTTGTTTCATAAATTAGATTTCAAGATTCACTATGAAAGGATTCTCATATTTCATTGTCCTGATTTTGGCCGCCACCACATCGCTGACAGGCTGCAACGATGAAGATTCCACATTCGGAAAGGGTCTTCCCCGGGAGCTCAAACTGAACACTATTTCTTATATGGAGGAGGTTGGAAACAGCTTAGTAGTGGCCGGAAATCAGGATTTTGGCGGATTAACCATTTACAAGCTTAACAAGAACTTTGGAACCGCCTGGGTGAAAAGCAATTTCTCACGGGGCTCGGGTAACTTAATAAAGGCTTGTTACGACCAACACGGTAACATGATTTTATTTATATCCGTATGGCACGAGGGGACTTCCCTGCGAAGCAGTTCTGTACTAAGTGTGTATTCGACTACCGTTCTGATCATCACCCTGAATCCATTCGGAGATGAAATTAACCGAGTTCAAATCAATGCATTCTCGCTGAACAGCGTTGCGCAAACAAATGATCATGGATTTCTCCTGTTTGGAAGCAAAATAGTCAGGCTTCGTGCCGACCTGACTACTGTGTGGGAGCATACTGATCAGGAGGATAGTTCAGTCAGTTCATACATTGCCGGAACGAATGACAAGGGATTTGTAGTGACTGGCGCGGGAAGCGATTACCAGGCATTTCTCCGTAAATACGACAGAAATGGAGTGGTTCAGTGGACAAAAAATAATTTCAATCCCGTTCCGCTTAGTGATGTAGGCTATGATGTTCGGTCATGCGGCACAGGAGGCTTCTTAATTGCCGGCAGAACCTGTGAAGTAAACCAATCTTTTAATACAAACTGTTTCATGATTCGAACGAATTCAGATGGCGACACCTTATGGACAAAAAAATTCGGTACTCCTGCAAACGAATACCTTAACCAAATTCTCTATGTGTCGGATGACGAAGTAATTGTTCAGGAACAACTTGGATACCCGAATGATCCGGTGAGAAAAACCTTTCTCGTTAAACTTACGCAAGATGGCCAACTTGTTTCAACGACAGAAACGGATTTTGACAAGTTGATTTTTACCCGATCGGGTTATTTTATCAAAGCAAAAAAAATCGGAGACAAGCGGATGTTGCTAACCCGGTTAGAACTTGACGACCTATTCAGCGAACAGCCTGAATAAAATTACCTCAATACCCAATATTAATATCAATCGCTTTAGAGCAATCCTGAAGGCAATGTAAGCCGATCGGCTTCAGCGCTTAGCACAGAAAAGCAACAGCTGCTGAATTTCGAAAGAGATTGTCGTAATCAACCCGCAGATTGTCGGATTTACACATCGCGTGTGACGAAGCCGGCCGCTATGTTTGTCTTATCAAAAATGAAAAACACATGAAACTTATACCGATGGAAAAAACCGTTTCAAAATCTGCCCGCTGGACTTCGTATGTCATGAGCGGCATTGTCATCCTGTTTATGCTGCTCGACAGCATTATGAAATTTGTTAAACCACCCGAGGTAGTGGAAGGAACTGTTGCATTAGGTTTCTCCGCACATCATCTGCCAATCATTGGAGCCCTGGGACTGCTCTCAACGTTGCTGTATGCATTTCCACGGACGTCTGTTTTAGGCGCTATCCTGTTAACCGGTTATTTCGGTGGTGCGGTTGCCACGCATATCCGGTTGGATAACCCACTGTTCACGCATACCCTGTTTACGGTGTACTTCGGAATATTTGTATGGGGCGGACTTTGGCTGCGCAACACAACGCTACGCTTATTGCTTCCGCTGCGCAAAAATTAGCCACGCACAACGCCTGCAATTATTATCTTGTATCAACAAAGCACCTCTCCCATGGCCTCATCAAAACCTGATAAAACCGAACAGCAAATTGACGTGTATATAAATAGTCAACCGGAACAGAAACGCAACGACCTTCAGGCACTTCACAAACTAACCCTCAGCGTGGCTCCGAAGTGTAAACTGTGGTTTACGGACGGGAAAAACAGCGAGGGAAAAGTGGTAACCAATCCGAACATTGGATACGGGTTCTATACCATGAAATATGCCGATGGATCGACACGTGAATTCTACCGGGTGGGAATGAGTGCCAACACAACAGGCATCTCGGTTTATGTGATGGGCCTGCCCGATAAAACATACCTGGCCCGTACCTACGGAAAGAAATTAGGCAAGGCAACGGTAACCGGTTACTGTATCAAATTCAAAAAGCTTGACGACATCGATACCGATGTATTAAAGGATGCAGTAAAATACGGCCTGGAGGTTAAGCATTAATCTGTTTTTCGATCTTTCTTTTGCCATCGGTCGCATTAATGTGCAGATGTGATCGCGATCGCAAGCATGGCCGCACCTACAGGTAGCGCATCACTCTCCCATAAAAAGTAACTTTTTTGCGATGTTTTCGAAAATTTAAGCCGTCATTATTTTTTATTCCGTAGCTTCACTTCCGAACACATTTCGTCAGGCTATGAAACAAACTATTCTTGGAGCCGGTGGTTCCATCGGTATTGACCTGGCTAAATACCTGAAAGACTATACACCCGATATTCTGCTGGTAAACCGGAATCCCAAAAAAATTAATCCGACCGATACCGTACTTGCAGCTGACCTTACCAACCGGGCAGACGTATTCAAGGCGATTGAGGGTTCAGGAATAACGTATGTAACAATCGGCTTTCCCTATTCGGTAAAAATGTGGAAGCAGCTTTGGATTCCCTTTATTCAAAATGTGATTGATGCCTGCTTACAATACAACTCCAAACTGGTATTCTTCGATAACGTGTATGCTATTGGCGGCAATAATGTGAATCATATTACCGAAAATTCACCCATCAGCCCGACAAGCAAAAAAGGTGAAATCCGCGCAGAGGTCGACAGGCTTATCCTGGACAGCATCAAGAATAAAAAGTTAGAGGCTATTATCGCGCGTGCGCCCGATTTCATGGGTGGTACCGCCCGCGACCAAAGCATCCCGATTGTCATGATTTATAACAATCTTTTAAAAGATAAAAAAGCTCAGTGGTTTTGCGATGCCAAACGGATACACAGCATTGGGTATGTTCCGGACCTCGCCAAAGGAATGGCAATGTTAGGAAACACAGCGGATGCCTATAACCAGGTTTGGAATTTGCCATGCACTACCGAAAAGATAACCGGAGAGCAGTGGGTGAAGCTCTTTGCTGAAGCAATGGGCAAAAAGAATAGTTGTTTTGTCTTACCGAACTGGCTGGTAAAAAGTATGGGGCTTTTCATCCCCGTGCTGAAGGAAGTGGCTGAAATGAACTACCAGTACGATCGCGATTATTATTTCGACAGTACAAAATTCAATACCCGCTTTCATTTCACGCCAACAACAAATGCGCAAGCGGTAAAATTAACACTCGAACAACTAACCCGTAACGGCTGATCCTACGGCAGGCCTCTACAACCGGTCTCATGAAACAACGCATTTTTCAAACCCTGCTGATCATTCTTGCAATTCTGATTGGCCTGTATCCCTCCATTTACTTTCTTATCGACCCAAAGTTCGGACTCTTAAGTTCAAAACCCGAAAGTCTCTTGCTGGATACTTCATGGAACATAGGCTTCTATACACATATCATTTTAGGTGGTGTTGCCTTGCTAATCGGATGGTCGCAGTTTCTGCCAAACTTCAGAAACAGAAATAGTAAACTGCACCGGCAGATTGGTTTTATATATTTCATATCAGTCATAACCAGCAGCCTCGCCGGAATTTATATCGGATGGTTTGCAACCGGCGGCCTCATTTCAGCCGCTGGTTTTATCTGTCTGGGTATTGTTTGGTTTACCTCCACACTAAAAGCTTTTGTCGCGATTAAACAAAAAGATATCGGGCAACATCAGGTTTTCATGGTTTACAGTTACGCAGCCACCTTCGCTGCAGTAACGCTGCGGATCTGGCTGCCGCTGCTGACATTTATCTTCAACGACTTCTATACGGCTTACCCGATTGTTGCCTGGCTGTGCTGGGTACCGAACCTGGTGGTTGCATGGATTATTGTCGGGAATCTGAATATTCAGACCAATGCGCTCAAATAAACTGAATGGTTACTACGTTAAGCATAGCATAAAAATTAATTAATACTGCCGTGGTACTTCAGGAATATAAACCGAGCGTAACATTATCCGAATACATTCGCACCATCCGGCTAGTACAATACCACATCCGGCAGGATGCCGCGCTCCCTGCAAAAGCCTATCCGCCCCGACCTGAACATTGCCTCAGTTTTTATGCGCGCGACCGGGAAACGGTTAGCTACAAAAACAGTGGTACAAAAACCGGTAATCTGGCAACTGTATTATTCGGACAACAAACAGAAGTAAGTAACCGGTACGTTGGCAATAACTTCCTGCTGATTCAGGTGGTGTTTAAACCCGGAGCATTGTACCGGTTAACCGGTGTACCCTCGCATTACCTGACCAACCAATACATCGATGCGGAAACTATTTTATCGAAAGAGATCAATTCGGTGAATGATCGGATCAACGATTGCGCGACTTATCCACAGATGATTACTGTAGTGGAGAAATTTCTGCTGTCAGAAATCAGGCGCAATTCGCGCAGCACGCATGCGTTGGATACTGTTACGTCAAACCTGTTTACAATTAATCTGATCCCAACGGTCGACTCACTTGCCAAAACCGCATGCCTTTCAACACGAAATGCCGAGCGACATTTTCGTGAGCGTATGGGTGTTTCGCCCAAGTACTTTTTAAAAGTGATGCGATTCGAAAACGCATTCCGGATGAAAAACAAATATCCAGACCTCGATTGGCTGTCGATTTCCATTCACTGCGGATACTATGATTATCAGCACCTGGCGCGCGACTATCGCGATCTCACCGGCCTTTCGCCTAACCAGTTTCATGAAATTGATTCAACAGCACCGGAACGGTTATTCGGAGAAGCCGATACATACTGATTTTGTCGCATTTTTACCACCAGCACAAAGCACATGCGGTTTTTCTTTGCATAAAACTAAACACCCCGATTTATGCAAAGGAGAAAATTTATCGCAACAACCGTTGCTGCAATTCCGGCTCTTGCCTTAAGTCAACAACTTTCTGCACAGGACACCCGAACCGAAAAAGGTTTTGTAGTGAAGGCTGCTAAAAGCAGGTTTAACGAATCAACGCTGCTTTTTGGGGGGACAAGCCCGAACGACATTAAAGTTTCAGCAAAAGACACCTCAGGTAAACTAACCGTGTTCGAGTACACGGGCCATGTAAAGGGAGGTCCGCCTCTTCACCTACATGAAAAGCAAGATGAAATATTTTTCATCCTGGAAGGTGAGTATATCTTTAAGGTAGGTGAAGACATCTATCATCTTGCCACAGGCGACATGATCTTCCTACCCCGGAAAGTGCCGCATTGCTTTGCCCAAACAACCGATAAAGGTAAAATGCTCTTTATGTTTCAGCCTTCCGGAAAAATGGAAGATTACTTTAGGAAACTCTCCACCTTTACCGGACCGCCAACACCGGAAGAAGGAGCTAAACTTTTCAGCGACCATGAAATGAAGGTGGTAGGTCCTCCGCTTCAGTTTTAAAACTTTTATACGGTCACAAACTTTGTAACACGAAGATGCCCACCGGTAGGTGGGCATCATTTATATCAGGTTAACCAGTTAGTTGTATCAATCAAATTACAATGATTGGCTACTCTCCCATCATCACGAACGCACCCCAATAATACGGATGAGAGAATTTTTGGCGCAACGCTAACTGCGCCTTCCGGAATGCGGTTTGCTTTTTACCCGTGGTGAGCCACTCGCCATAAAACCCGGTCATCAACTGTTGTGTGGCTTGGTCATCAACTTTCCACAAACTCATCAACACCGACTGTGCGCCTGCTGCCCGGAATGCGCGCTGCAAACCGTAAACACCTTCCCCGGTTTGCACCTGCCCTAATCCTGTTTCGCACGCGGATAAGACGACCATTTCGGTTTGATTAAGGTTGAGGTTGAGTGCTTCGAACGCAGTCAGTACGCCATCTTCTTCCTGATTGCTTTGACGCCCTTCCGATATCGTTTTTCCCGCACCGGCCAATAACAATCCCGATCGCAACAACGGATTCTTTGCCAACGCAGCATTGGAAACACCCGTCACACCCCGTTGATCTTCATCACTTGCTGAGATATCATCAAGAAAAAATCCATGCGTGGCAATGTGCAGCAGGCGTGGCGCATCCATTGCTTTAACCCGCTCTTCCGATGCTTCTCCGGCCATGAACTTCAGCACATCCATCTTTGGTTTGAGCAATGTTTCAATCGCGTTAACTTCCACACGCGTGCCCGGAAGCTCCGTTACGGTATTGCCATTCATAAAGCGCTGTGCAGAGTCCTTCTTCAATACTGTGAATTCCGAAAGTTGCTTTACAGCAGATGATCCCGCTTTATTGTAATCCGGGAATCCGATCAATATCGCTTTTTTGGATGCTGATGAGATGGATGGCCTCAATACATCAGCTGTATTGCTTACCAGCACCAGTTCGGTATCGTCCAGCACATAATGCTTCGTATCCGGGTCGTAAAGCGTATTGGGATTGATCGTATTATAAACCCCGTCCGGGGAGAAATAAATTTTACGGGAATTTCCGACAGCATCTTTTATCGGGGCCCAGAAAATCGGGTACGAATACACATCTTCCACCTGATGCGTGATCGCATTCCGATAAAACTTAGCATACTTTGTTTCCATGGCATCACCGTTCGGCAACACAACAAAAGCAGGGGCCTGCAATTCGGGCTTCACCACAAGCGCCACATACCGAACTTTTTTCGGATAGCTGCGATAAAAAACAGAATCACTTGCAATCGCAACGGTATAGGTTGCTTTGCTGTTCTTCTTACGAACAATCAGTGTAACAGGGCTGGATTGAAGTAAGTCAATAATATCATCCATTGACTTTCCTTTCGTAGTTTGATTATTTATACTCAGGATTGTTTCCCCCACGCGAAGACCCGCTTTCAAACCCGAACATTTTACTTCCAGGTTATTCACGCGTGCGTAACCCTCCGCATCAAGCGTATCGATGGTAATACCTTTTCCGATGTAATCAAATGTAAATTCCGGTAATGCCTCTACAATCCGCACCATCTCAACAGCAGCTTCACCCGGTTTGAGCGCAGCCAGGATTTTCTTCCAGTCCGGATTATCGCTAATCAGTTTGGCAAACAATTCCGACTTAACCGTTAACTCCCGTTCGAGTTCATTCACCGTTATCTCCAATTTCTCTTCATCAATGCCAGCCGTTTTCTTTTGTTCAGCGCTAAGCTGATAAACTTTGGAAAGTTGTTCGCGTGCAGTTTTCCACTCACTGTAACGTGTTTTTAAACTCTCATCATTGCTGTTCAAAACACTCGTTCGTACGCGGTCGGTAGCCTTAAACAATAACGACTTCGACACCAGTTGCAAGTTGTACATCTCTCCTGCTTCCGCAGGAACCTCTTTCAGTTGGTGCATCGCAAACACATTATAGGTGTTAAACTGCGAGCGCGCGATTGAATAAAAATCTGATTTCTCTTTTTCACTTAATAGCGGAAACAGGTTTCGAACCTGCTCAAGGTTCAGTGCCACCTGATCGTGATAAATCGGAGCGGCTTTGGCCCATTGGCCGGAGTACGTGTATAACAACCCAAGGTCGGCCAGCGCACCCCGATACCGATCACTTTTAGTCCCCATCGCGGATTGATAAAAATTCTTGGCCGTCAGGTATGCATTTTCAGATGCCCGATAGTTTCCCTGAAGCAGATAAATGTTGGCCAGGTTTCTTGACGCATCAATGTACACAAACGATTGCTCGCCCATCTCTTTCCGAATCACCGGCATCGCCTCCTCATACAAATCGGCTGCCCGTACAAACATGCGCATCCGCTGGTACAGGTCAGCAAGTTCCGTTGCTGTAAAGTGATACTCCAAACTGTTTTTTCCGGTAGTCTTTTCGCGATAGGCCAGCACATCGTAATACAACTTTTCCGAATCCCGGAAGTATTCCCACCGTGCATACAATCCAGCCATGCGCGCTGCCAGGCGGTAATAAAGTTCATCGTTTTTCTTTGCGTTGCTATAGGTTCTCGACTTATTCAGAATTTCCATGCCCGAGTAAAAGGCATCGTCCGCTTCCTTAAACTGCCCGGTTGCCGAGTAATAATCGCCCAGCGTGAGCAGCATGTTCATGTAGTTTTCGGATGTCTTGTCGAGGTGTGCATCTGCGATCTTCTTTGTTTCCAGTAACAACTGTCCTGCTTTGTACAGTTCACCGGTCTGTTGGTAGCATAGCGCAACTCCGCTGCTGATTAGCACAAGGCCCTCATAATCCTGTTTGGTTTCATAATAGGTTTTCATTACGCTGTAGCTTCGTTCGAAAATTGTGACAGCTTCCGCAAACCGCCCCTGCGCCAGTGCCTCTTGTAACAATGCAGGATCATTGTTGGAACTTCCCACACCCATGAAATTGGCTAATTGCTCCTGATCGCTTGCCGTAAGGTTTTGTGCCGTGGCTTTCGCCAGATCCGTTTTGCCCTGTGCGTTATAAACTTCCGAAAGCGTAACCGCGATTACCTTGTATTCCGCACTTGCTTTTCCGTACTGTTTCTCAGTTGCCGGCAACAGTTTGACAAGCGTTTGTTCTGCCAGCGGATAGTTTGCAGTTGCTTTGGCATACCGGACAATCTCTGCCAGTGCATCGATGTATTCGGTACCGAGGTATTCTGCGAACCGGTCGCTCAACTGCCCGAGTGTTTCGAATACATTGCGCGCATTTGCATCATATCGTTTCGATTCGTTGTAGGCTCCTGCCGAAAGCTGCAGCGACTTATAATAAAGCTTCTGGCTCTCTTCCGGGTTCAACGCAGTGCGCGCATCCGCAAAACTTTTAAGTGCCCGTTCATATTGGTTTTTTGCCTGCTGAATTTTTCCATAGGCCAGTAAGCCTTCGGCATAGCCGGCATCTTTCAGATTTTTTTGTTCGCGGTCACGCAGATAGTCTTCGCATGCTTTTTCAATTTTACTGAAATAGGCAGGCTGTTTCTGACCAACCGAGTATGATGCCCAATCGTACAAATGCGTCCCCAGCTGACGTTCACCGGGGAGCACAGACGCAATTTTCTCAAAGTAATAGTGCAATGAATCTCTCTTACCCTGCCAGTACAGAACATCGAGTGTGCCCTTCAGATCTTTATAGTATGAAGCGTCCGACAGCCAATTTCGTTGTTCGCGTACGCGTGAAGCCAGCCTGAAGAGTGCAAGGGCCTCACCGTATTGCTTATCGTTTTTCAGTTTATCAGCAAACCGTTCTGCATCTTCAATCACGCGAATTTCAAATTCATCACGAAGTACCGCGCTTGCCCGCGCAGCATCCCGGATGGCAGCTACCGCTTCGCGGACATTCTTCTGGTCACTATATAAAAAATACATCCACCAGCGCGTATCCCGATACTGAACGGACGATTTCCCAAATTCAGCGGTGGCTACTGCCAGTGCTTTCTTAAATGCAGGTTCTGCCTTGGCATAATCTTTTAATTGATAGAATTGTGTAGCCGTAGCAGACAAACTTCCAAAGTCGGTACCGTAATAAATCCAATCGAGGTTTTTTTGTTCATTGGTATACGTTCCCTCAGCATATTTCTTTCCCTGATAGTATAAAACTTCTTTTCCTTCGCGCTTACCATTTACGTAATTCGACTCGCGTTGCTTTGTGCCATCATCATTATACCAAGTACAAATGCCAGTATTGACGTCAGGATTTTCGCTTAGCAGTTGCCCTTCCCATTGCAGACGGCCATCTGCAAAGTAGTCGCGCGTGGTTCCGGTAGGCTTGCCTTGCTGGTATTCAATAACACGGTAATAAGTTGCATTCGCGGAAGTACTGATTTCTTTCCAGTCGTTATCAAAGATTAGCGTCCATTTACCCTGACGCAATCCCGCTTCTGTTTTATTGGGATTTTTAGGAATGTTTTGCGCGGCAGCAGGGTGAACCAGTACCACAAAGAGCACGGTTAAAGACAAGACACAGAACCGGACAGACATAGATTGCGATTTGTCAGAAAGTTGCTGCTTTTTTTGGACGCCTCCCATTCCCGGCATCCCGGATTTTACCATACGTGGTGGCACGGAGGAGTCGTCCGCACTGTTCAAAATTCTCCGCCTCCTTGAAATTTATTAGATAAAGGGTAAAAAATATCATTTCAGTAATTAGCGATTAAGAACTAATTTTCTGCTATCACGCCAGTTTGGCAACGAAAAATGACCACTCAGCCCCTTCTTGATTATCTTTCAAATCGGTTTACCGTTACCGATGCGGACGCCAAATTACTCGCAGATTGTTTTAAGTATTCTGCTTACCCGAAAAACACCATCCTGGAGCCCGCAGGCAAAATTGCAGAAAAGCTGTACTTTGTGTTGAACGGTTACATCCGGGTTGTTCGGTTCGAAGAAGGCACCGAAATCACAACACATATTGCCGGTAAAGATAACCTTGTAACCGCTTTTCAAAGTTTCAATGCCAGGGTCGTTTCCACTGAGCTCGTACAGTGCATTTCAACCTGCGAAGTGTTGTGGCTGACAAAGGCCGACTACCAGCTGCTCACAGAGAAATGCACGCTCTGGAGTCCGTTCTGTAAGTATATCTATGAAAAGGTTATCACAACTGCGCAACAACGAACTTCCGACTTGCTCACCCTCTCTGCCGATAAGCGATACCTGAAACTTCTGAGCGAAAATCCGGATTTCATTCAGCATGTTCCTGTACAGTACCTTGCATCCTACATCGGGATCAAGCCCGAATCGTTGAGCCGTATCCGGAAAAAGATTATTTCCTAACATTTATCAAGTGGAAGGAAAACAAGGTGGAATACTTTTGCCATTGATTCAACTTTATTTTATCGATGCAAAAAGTCATTCAACTCGCCATTGCCCCATTAGGCATGATTAATTGCTTTCTTATTCAGGGTGAAAAAAATCACATTCTTGTTGACACGGGGATTCCCGGAAGTGAAGCCAAAATCCTTAAACAACTCCGTGATCACAACATCAACCCGGAAGACATCAGTTTGATCATCATTTCGCACGGACACGTTGATCATTTCGGAAGCGTTCGGGCCCTAAAAAAAATCCTTCGTGTTCCGGTATTGGTGCACGAGTTGGATAAGGAGGCGCTCGAAACAGGTATTGGTATGACTGAAACGCTAAACGCCACCAGTAAATTCTGGGACATCGTACTGAAACCGCAGCTTACCAAAGGCAAGGTGGGTGCGTGTTTGCCTGATATTATTGTTCACGGCGATGAGGTTTTCAACCTGTCTCACTATGGAATAAACGGTAACGTTATCCATACACCCGGCCATACTCCCGGTTCGCTGTCGGTAATTCTTGATAACGGTGATGCAATTATTATGGATCTGGCATCCTCCGGCATCTTGCTGGGCGGAATTGCATTCAACAACCGGATGAAACATCCGCCTTTCCACGATAATTTGGAAACAGTAAAGAAGAGCCTTGCGTACATCCTGTCTTTCCCGGCCAATAGATTCTTTCTCGGACATGGCAATCCGGTCTCCAGGCAGTTGCTTGAGAAGTATATGCATATGACTGGGTAGCGTACTCCAAAAAAGTGGTACATCTGTATTTATAAAAATTTCCACCTCATCTTAGGAAAAAAACTTCCCGTCAATCATCACCACGAAAACCCACAACCTAAAGAGTTTTCGCATGACCAAATCCCGTCTCCTGATGGTACTTTTTGTACTCACCACCACAGTTGCCTTTACACAAAAGCCTGATTACTCAGGCACCTGGATTCTCAACCTCGAAAAGAGCAAACTCACGTCAGGCAATTCCGCCCGGATTACAAAGACGATTTTTTTTATCGAGCAACAGGGCGATAAGTTTTCGCTCACCCGGTATCGTTATATGGGCGAAAAGAAACGCAGGCTGAAGTTTAAAATGACAGCCGATGGCGAACGACACAACGTGAAACTGCTGTTTAACGGCAAACTTGAATGGATTGAAGAACATCTCCGCGCTTCAATCTGGAACAAAGGCTTTTCAAACATTGTGAATTACTCATTCGGAGCAAATGAGGATGAGTTTATCGCGGATGAGACATTCACCAGTGCCAAAACAAACTATCACAATCATTGGGTGTTTGATCGTGTTAAATAACTGGTTCCAACGCACCAAACTTAATTTTAATCGTCATGCTGAGGGATCCAAAGGAACCGTTAGTTCCTCATCACGTACGTTAGCACAGGTTTCGTAGTATGCTTAACCACATCTTCGGCAATGCTGCCGATAAAAATATGCGAAAGTCCGCGATAGCCATGCGTGGCCATGCAAATCAGGTTGGCTGAAATCGTTGAGGCAAAATGAATGATACCATTCTCCTCATCCCAATCGCTCACCATGTTCAGGGTATAGTTCTGAAGCATTAGTTTTTTGGCAAACTGAATCATTGCAGACTTTACCATGTGATCGGGTTGAAAATTCATCGGGGTATTGATCCGTACGAGGTGTACGTTCGATCCGAAAATTTCCTGCAGCCGTTTTACTACATGACCGAAATCCTTTTCTCGATCTGCCAGCGAGGTAGCATAAACAATATCTTTGAAGGGCTGATCACCGGGCTCTTCATGAACCGTGAGTACCGGGCACTTGGCATACCGAACCACTTTATCGGAATTCGATCCGCGGGCGAGTTCATCGAATGTTGAATGACCGGATGCACCCATCAACACAAGTTCAGCCTCCTGCTCAAGAATCTCAGTTCTGATTCCATGAAACGGATTACCCATCCGCAGCGCCACACGAACGTCAACACCTTCAGCGGTCAATGCATCGGCTGCTTCCAAAAGTTTGATTCTGCCCTGTTCGATCAGCTTAAGGGTAAATAACTTGTCTTCCCACCCCTGATCGACTGCAATCTGACCCTCTACATTAAACGAATCTGCGATAGGATGTTCAACGATGTGCAACAATAGAATTTTACTCTTGGCCTTCCTGGCAATCTTAACTGCCATTTGAAGAGCCCACTGCGCATGCTTGGAAAAGTCGGTCGGAACAAGAATCGTTTTCATAGGCAATCAATTATCTGTTTGTAAATATTGAATCAAACTTAGCGCGATCATCGCCCGGAGTGATCAGGGTTTCATCATGCGATACAGTGATTTTTATCAGTCATAAAAAAAGCGGAGTCACCTCCGCCTTTAAAATTGCAGTCTGCACCCCGGCACTGCATTTTTTAACTAACCTGAATTAATCCGGGGCCAGGTCGTTCATCGTACCGCGCGCAAGATTGATAAACTCTGTGCTCGATTGCCCGATATTTTTTCTGCTTAATTCGATCGACTTTTTTATCCGCGTAAAGCGATAGAAGCCTGTCATCATGATGAGTAGTCCGATAATAATCAGAGGTGTACCTGCGATCGACCAAAAAATTGTGTTGACGATCTGCCCCAGTGTTGAACCTGCCACCAGAAAATAAAGCCCGGTGCGGATGTACGCGAGCAGTGTGGTTTCATTAGCCAGCCGGGTACGCTCAATGGCCAGATGTTCACGAAGAATTAAATCTGTTTTCATAAAGTCTGTTTTTGACCACGGTCATCAACTCAAACGTAATGCCAATGAACCTACTCCTCTGCTAAGACCCGGTTACCTGCCCGGCTTTGCGTTCACACGAACACGATTCGCATTCACATGGTTTTACTTTTCGTGTACTGTTGCGGAAACGCCCGAACCGGTCTTCAAAACCATCTTCCATTTCGTCCAGCAAGTCTTCTGCCTTGCGCCTGATTTTGCGCTGGGTTTTTTCACCTTTATCCGGGGCAAACAAAATTCCTAACGCTGCACCTGCGGCCAAACCGGCCACAACGCCTAAAAGTGCTCTGCTCGTTTTCATAATCACGGTTTTTACCGGCAGCTAAAATATTTAACAGTCCGTGGCAGCTGCATGATAACTATCAGCCGATGCGCTGATTATCATCACGCGTTTTAAAAAGCATCCGGAACAACTTTGATAAAGCCCGTACCCATGAAACGCATTCTCTGCCCGACAGATTTTTCCCCTGCAGCCGATAACGCAATCGCCTTCGCTGCAAAGTTTGCGCAGGTTACCGGGAGTACATTAACGCTGCTCCACATTGGTTCCATCTTCGATGTGCTGGATGTAAATCTCAAACCTTCGCTTACCCTGATTCGCGATGAACTGGAACTGCAAAGCTTACAGGTCAGCCGCACGTTCAAAATATCCTGCGACTCCAATATCCGGATATCGTACCAGCAACTGGGCTATGCCATAAAAGAATGTGAAGCCGAATACGATATGTTAGTGATGGGTACAAGTGGCCCGGACGATCTTTTGGCACTTCTTTCAGGCGGGCACGCATACCCCATCATCCGGGCCAGCACACTGCCCGTGCTTTTAGTTCCGGATGGTACGTCATACCAGGGCTTTCAGAAAGTAACGTTTGCGTTCGACTACTGGCGCAAACTCATGCTTCCCTTGCAGCCGTTACAATGGCTGATCAGCAAATACCAAAGTGAGCTTACAATCTTACAGGTAATGGAAGAATCGGTTAGCGCGGAAGCCGAAGAAGAATTAAAACATCTTCAAATGAAATTCAATACTTCCGGAAAAAGGAAGTTCCGGTTCCACACGGTTCACGCGCGACAGGTTCCGGATGCGATTGATCATTACCTGCAGCACAATCAGCCTGATTTACTGGCCCTTTGTGTTACGCATGACAGCTGGATAAAGCGAATCTTTCACCGGAGCGCGATCAAACACCTGGCCACGGTAAGCAAATGTCCGCTTTACATTTTCCCATTGAATCATTAGAACCGGTATGATAAAAATCACTTCACGGGTTGAGCATTGTTCTGATTATCAGCCGATAGGGTTAACCAACTTTGTTTTATGAAAGCAAAAAACTACAGCATCCTCCGGCATCGGATTCTGGAAGAATGCATCAAAAAGCAACAGCATCAGTTAGACGATTTCAGTAATCGCATTAAAGCTATTCTCACCCGGGAAGGCCTGGGAAACGAAGAAGAATACGACAGCACCGAAATGTCGCAAAGCTCGCAGCAAGCCGATGAGATCAACGCGATTAACGAATCACTTTCATTCGCCATATCGGATATGAACGTACTGAACTACCTGAAAACACTGTATGAAGTTTCGCATTCCACACCCGAAGCCGGTGCAGTAGTGGTGACCAATCGCGGAAAATTTTTCATCTCAGTAAGTGCGGGTCAGGTGAATGTTGACGGTGAAGTGTTTACCGGACTTTCTACCCATAGCCAGCTTTTCCTGGCGATGAAAGGAAAGCAGGCCGGAGACGAATTTGAATTTGGCCGGAATCGTTACGCAATCAGTGAAATATTTTAACGATGCGAGTAACTATAATTTTACTGATGATTTTCATACTGGGCGGATGCAGCCCGTCACTTCAGGTGCAAACCGACCTCGATCCTGATTATGATTTATGGAAGTATTCAACGTTTAACTGGGCATTGGCCGATTCAACTGTGTTCCGTAATGCCGATTACTATACCGCCCTTAACGACAAGCGTATTAAAGAGGCTGTGATGCGGCAACTCTCCAAACGTGGCTATCAGCTCACCAACGAAAAACCCGATCTGCTTTTGCAATACCACATTATCGTGGAAGACAAAACGATGATTGCTACCGAACCCTTCGGCTATGCGTACAGTCCATACTACACGCGTAAACAACAAAATGTTTATACCTACAAACAGGGAACCTTAGTACTTGATCTCACCGATACCCGGATCAACCAGCTGATCTGGCGCAGTTGGGCGGTATCGGATGTTGACGGCATTACATCGCCTGAGCAAATCAACAGGTTGGTTAATCAGGCCGTTAAAGAAATGTTCGTTGAATTCCCGAATCGCAAAAAGATTTGAAGTTATGAAAACAATTCACTCCGTTTCCGATGCACTGGCCTATACGCTCAGCAATCTGTTTCATTCCGAACAGTTAATGCGCGATCATTTCCGGGTACTGGCCGACAAGCTGACCTCACCAACGCTGGCGGTTCAACTGGAGGAACAGGTTTGCGGATGCGAAAATAACCTGCTTAAACTTGAACGCATTTTTAACTACCTGATGCAGGAACCCGTGTCCGGCCATCGCGATACCATGACACAACTGATCAACGATACCGTAAGGTTAACCGCATCCGTACACAACCATTACCTGAAGGATGTTTTGATCATTGGAGGCATTCAGAATATCCAGGCCGTTAAGATTTCAAACTACCGGATGGCATACATGCTGGCGGTCGAGCTGGAGCTTGACACCGTGGTTGATCTTATTCAACAAATTCTTGAGCAGGAAACCGAAGCAACCAAGGCTCTTTCCACGCTCTTTATCTACCGGTTTAACAAATATCGCAAGACAGCGGACGTCTGATTACGTATGAAAAAATATAAAAACCACGTGCTGTTCATCATCATCCTGATTCTCATTTTGGTGGCACTCACCATCAAGGTATTGGGAGAATAGAGTAAGGGAAGATCATTACGGCTTACGTTTTTTGTTTACACGAACATATCGCACAACAAAAATTACAATCACAATAACCGAAAGAAAACCCAGTGCGTGAGCAAAGGGCCCGGCAATAATGCCAAACGCATAACAAAGCAGTACGGATATGGCCAGCGTAATCTTAACTACCGAATCGGCATGGTCGAGATTCCGGATCATGGCTGCTTCACATAATGGAATACCGATTTTTTATAATCGCGTATCCGGTTTTCCAATGTAACTACATCAACCATAATTTCACGATGGCGTTGCCGGTATTCGAACTCCTGATCACAGTGTGGTTGCGAGAGCAGTGATTTTAACTGCTCTTCATGCTGCTGCAGTTTTGTTTTTAATGCAGTAATATCCTGACCTGCGATGCAGATCAGTTCCGTTTCAAGTTCAGCAAGTTCGCGTGCCGGAAATGCGTTAGTCACTTCCTTTCTGCGAAGCAGGTTGTAAAAGAACGTTGCTTCATCTTTCCAAAAATCCACTTCGCGAAGCCATTCAACGGTTTGGCTGTGCAACCATTCGAGGTTTGCTTCGAGCAGGTGGTCGGTTTTAGTCACAGGCGTTTTCATAAGCGTGATTTTTGTTCACCGAAAACTACTTCACGCATTCAGTAAAGGGCATGATTATGGTCAGACCGGTGTCTGATCTTCATCAAAAGAATGCGGAAACTTCCAGTCTTCTTTCGCGCCAAGAATCAGCGCCAAGGTTTTCCAACGCGGGTTGTGGCCGGCAATCAATCGTGCTATCCCGACAAACGGTACAAACAAAATCATTCCAGCCATCCCCCATAAAATTCCACCTGCAAAAATGGCCAGCAGCATAATGAGTGTATTCACATTGAGTTTACGGCTTACCGCAAGCGGGAAAATGATATTTGCTTCCAGGTATTGCACAAATGTAAAAATCGCCACTACGCCTACCGGATACCAGACCGAATCGAATGTGATCCATGCCATGGCAATTGGCAACAACGAACCGATGATGATCCCAACATACGGAATGAATGTTAACACTGCCACGATAAATCCGAAAAGTATAGCATGCGGAACCCCGAGCAGCAACAACCCCACGCTGTTCAAAACTCCGACAATTAAATACACAATCGCCATGCCCTTAATAAAGCTGTAATACGATTGAATTGTGAGCGCAATCATTTCATGCAGCTTTTCTTTTTTTTCTGATGAAAAAATTCTCGTCAGCACCAGCATCCAGGTTTTGCGATAGTAGAGAATCAAGACAGCGTAGACCGGAACAAGAATCAGCATCACGAGAGAAAAAGCAGAAGCGCTGAATAAATGCCGGAGCACCTGGACAATGGCACTGCCCGACTGCTCCGTGATTGAGGCGAGAACGCGGTTCTGTGCAGCCATGGAGAAGCCCCAGCTGTTTTCAAGGAAGAGCCTGAACTCGTTAATGGCCACTGCAAGCTTGTCGCTGATCAATGGCCATTCCTCCACAAATCCAAAAAACTGATTGATCAAAAGAAATACGATCAGCAAGGCAGCAAGCATCAACCCGGTGATCGACACCACGATTGCCGTCATTCTACCGAAACCCTTTCGCTCAAGCCAGTGGCATACCGGGTACAATACAAAGCTGATGAGCAATGCAAAACTTAATGGAACAAATAACGTACGGCCGAAGTACAGGATCAGCGAACCATACACAGCAATCTGGAGCCCCTGAATGAACATGTTCTTTGCCGGTGCAGGAACGTGTCGGATTACAGATCGTGTTTGAGTTCTCATCGCTAAATTCCGTCAAACAATGAAAAGGATTCCAGGTATTCCGGCACGGCCACATTCCAGCCGAACCGATCCCGGATCGCCTGTGCATATTGATCAACACCAGGAGCTTCGCCATGAACGGTGAACACCAGCTTGGGTTTGGTTTCGAAGGCTTTCATCCATTCGAACAACTCACCGCGGTCGGCGTGACCGGAAAGTGAAGTCATATTTTCAACATGACACTTCACAGGAACCTCTTCTCCAAAAATCCGGATCGTTAGCTTTTTGTCGACCAGGTCGCGACCGCGGGTTCCTTCGGCCTGATAGCCTGACACCAACAGGGTGTCCTGTTCATTGCGAAGTCTGTGATACATGTGATGAAGAATCCGGCCTCCGCTCATCATTCCGCTTGACGAAATGATAATCGCATTGCTTTTTATCTCGTTTAAACTTTTCGAATGCAGTTCGTTTTTCACAAACACGAGCATGTTGGTTTCAAGCTGCCGCGCAAACAACGAATTGCTAAAATCGACTTTGTGATATTCCGGGAACCGGTAATACAAGTACGTGGTAGAAATCGCCATCGGGCTGTCTATATAAACCGGTATATCCGGAATCCGGTCGGCTTCCATCAAAAGATGCAGATAATAAAGCAGCACTTGTGTTCGCCCCACGGCAAAGGCCGGTATCAGTAAAACACCGTTTCGCTGGCGCGTGGCTTTTACAATTCGTTCCAGGTCGGCCAGCGGATCAAGCGCAGGATTGTCTTTTGTTCCGTACGTTGATTCGATAAATAAAACATCGGCATCGCGGATCCGCTTTGGCGGATGCAACAGCGCATCATTCTGGCGACCTAGGTCACCCGAGAAAACAATTTTTTTGGTTTGCGAATCGGCTTTGATGAAAACTTCCGTAATGGCAGATCCCAATAAATGACCGGCATCATGATAACAAATAGAAACCGAAGCATGAATCGGCACCCGTTCTTCATACGCTACTGTATGAATAAGCGGAAATACCTGGTCAGCATCTGCACTCGTGTACAGCGGTTGCGGATCGGCATGCCGTGAATATCCTTTCCTTCTCGCAAAGGCAGCCTCTTCCTCCTGCAGCTTGGCAGAATCAAGCAGCATAATTTTCATCAATTCAGCGGTTGGCGGAGTGCAATAGATTTTACCCGCAAAACCTTCTTTCACCAGTCGCGGCAGATAACCAGAGTGGTCGATGTGCGCATGACTGATTACCACGGCGTCAATGGTTGACGGATCAACAGGAAACTCATCCCAGTTACGCAGCCTCAGTTCTTTCAATCCCTGGAAGAGACCACAGTCAAACAACATCCGGAAGTTACCCACCGTAACCAGGTATCGTGATCCGGTAACGGAACGCGCTGCACCCAAAAATTTTACGCTGACATTCATAGGCTTATCGAAAGCGTGAAAGGTAATGACCCAGAATCATCAGCGCAATACCAATCAGACCGAACGCTACTTGCAGAAAATTAAAGTCACGCAACATGATTACCTGAACAATAATCCAGATCGTCAGCACCATGCCTTGCAAAAACACCAGCCAGCCATGAAACCGCCAGTTAAACGCCAGCGCAATAAATACGAACACACTCAACAGTCCGTTACACACAAAAAGAACAATACCCGGAATCAGAAAATCAGCGAACGGAGTATATTCCAGGTATCTCAACTGAATATTGCTGGTTGTGCCGCTGGGATCGAGCATCATGGGGATACTCCCGATAAAGGCGCCAATGCCATTAAGCGCAAGCAGAAATAGCGCAACATATTTCAAAAAGCTGCGGAGTTCAGGCGAGTTTGTGGTAAGCGTTCTCATGCTACGTTGTAACTTACTTTCGTGATCTCGAATCGGCCATACATAAAACTTTCATCGGGATACCCGTAAACAGCATCGGCATGCCGGGGCAAATGATAGCCGAGCCGGTCGTCATACTGGCTAAGCGGTGTTGACCATGGTATTTGCTCAAATTGGCCATCGTTTTGCAACGCAGGGCGGTCTTCCGATATAAAGTTCACCAGTTCATGGCGGTCATTAAATAACAGGCTGGCCGAAATCGCAACGTCATCATTTTTAAATATTGCAGTTACATGGCCGTTGCCTGCATCCAGCCAGCTAATGCGCGGATCAATTAATGTAGCCGGTGCCAGGCAGCACATGTCATTGAAAAAAGTAACGGTGTCGGCTTTATTCATTACCGAACCTTCTGCATACTGTACACGAAAGAGCGACAACAACCGAATGTCCATGAACGCCTTGCCGTTCTTCAGGCAATGAAACCCGGCTACCGGGAGATTGCTCTTGACAGCATTCATAAAGAAAAATCGTGCGGAGCGATCAACAAAATTGTACTGCGTGGACGTGAAGGGCATCCAATCGCCATTCCTGCTGCGGATCGCACCGGCCAGGTCAACGCGAAAGTTTTGTACGCGCGGTTGCCCGAGCGCACCGGAATTGCGAATGTACAATTGCACCGGTTCAGGAAGATGCGCAAGGTCCGACTGTTCAAGCATGACAGCCTGTTGTTTCAGGTTTTGCTTCCGCAGATTTTCTACTTCACTATGATAAGTGTTGCTGAAACTCCAGACACCGTACCCGACAATGGTAATCAGCAGGATAACAATATTCAAGGCTGTCCCCAAACCGGCATCCTCCCAGTCGCTGATGATGAGGTATTGAGAGATTATCAATGCGATTACCGACACAAGCCACCACCACTTGTTATAATTCAGGAAGAGCATGGCTGCAGCGATGAACAATATGGAAGCAACCGCCCAGAAGATTCCGTGAATGCGCGAAATCGGGTGTGGCAACTGGGGTAACTCAGCCATACCAAATGCTTTTATAAAACCCGGCATGTGTAACACTCCGTGAACAAAAATGATAATAATGAGCAGGATACGCATAGCAAAAATTTTATGCTGAATATCGTACGCGGTGCATGCAGCCAGCCTGATAAAGATCATTGTGCAGGCTGATTTTCATAACGCGCCTCATCAGCTGGCCCTTTTGGAAGCCCGTAAACAACCCGAACGCTCTTCGTATTTCTTCAGCATGGGATACGCATTCCGGTCGAGTGCTTCATTCATCTTCAGGATCACCGAATCAATTTCCACGGTGGTATCCCGAATCTTATCGACAACAAATTGTTTCTCCGGGTATTCACTGAACAGGGATGTCAATCCCAACAGGCGGGCTACCGGACCACGCAGTTCATGTGACGTTTGAAAGGCATAATGCGACAGGTCTTTCAATAAAATATTCTGCTCGCTTTCAAGTTGCTTGCGCTCGGTAATCAGGTACCGCACGGACATAAACTTATGAATTTTACCTTCTGAGTTATAAACGGGATTAATGAACGTATCCACCCAGTAGTAAGAACCATCTTTGCGTTTGTTACGGATATCGCCACGCCACGTTTTTCCTTTGGCAACCGTCCGCCACATTTCCCTCCAGAATTCAGACGAGTGATAACCCGAGTTAACGATGTCGTGGTTCTTTCCAATGAGCTCAGCTTCCGAATAACCTGATACCTCACAGAATTTCCCGTTAGCATGAAGGATACTGCCTTTTAAATCGGTAACACTAACCAGGGCTGAACTGTCGAGTGCCTGCTTCAGGCTATTGCGTTCAATTTCAGCAAGATGTTCTTTGTTGACATTTATAGCCGTTATCATGCGGCAAGGCTTGTTCGCGTAGCGTGTGTCGTTGGCAAAAATATTTACGTAAAATGGCACTCCATCCTTCCCTTTGTGCAGCCATTTTTCCGTGGTGTACAGTCCCTCCCGGTGCATGAATACAGTATCCCTGAGCCTGTCGTACTCTTCTACCGGGCGAATTGCAAACAGGTTTAGGTTACAGAATTCTTCACGCGTATAGCCGTATGCCTTGCAAGCGGCATCATTAACAAGCAGAAATTTCAGTGTTTTTGAATCGTAGATCCACATCGGGTTCGGGTTCTCTGCAAAGAGTCGCATGAAATCATTCTTCACGCTTACGATGGATCCAAAAGACCGTTTAATAAGAAGAGCCAGCAACACCGAGGTCACAATAACATACAAATACCCTTTGTAGATGGCCAGTTGCTGAAAATGACTGTTAGCCCAGCCGGGCAACGAACTGATGCTGAATAACGTGGCATCACTCAGCGTGATCCACACCAACCCGGCAATCAGGTAGATCGCAGGTATGGTCAGGTAAGCGAATTTTCGATTGAGTTGCATAACGTAAGGGGGTTTAAGGGGATAAAGGGCATTATGCCGTGCCCGGAGATTCGCAGGTTGCTGAACGTGTTGCAATCAGTTTCTGGCTGAATTTCGGGGTGCGGCCAATAGTTTTCATACTTCAAATTTTACGAAAGCTACCAGCACCCCGCCCCGCAACCCATGACCCGGGTCACAATGCCCGGATGATAAAAATCAGTTCCGCCTGTGATAGTCATCAAGTTCTGCGACCCGCAGTAGGGCTATTTTTGATCACTAAATCAAACGTTATGAAAAAGCTATTGGTCCCCTGCGATTTCTCGCAACAAGCGCTAAACGCTTTTCAGTTTGCGCTGGATATTGCCGCCAAGTCACCCAACAGCTCCGTGCACCTGCTGCACGTTGTTGAATTGCCGGTGTTACACGATTCCGTTCTCATGCCTGTGTTGTCTTTCGAACAGGATTTGATGGAAGAATTGAAGGAAAAAGCTGATAAAGAATTTGACATTGTTGAGAAGACTTATAACAAAGACCGGGTTAAGGTTGTTACTGAAGTACTGTTCGGAAAAGTTTCCGACATGATTGTGCGTTACTCCCACGACCATCAGATCGATACCCTTATCATGGGCTCGCACGGAGCCAGTGGTGTACGGGAGCTTTTCATCGGCTCGAACGCTGAAAAAATTGTCCGTCATTCAACAGTACCTGTACTGGTAGTGAAAGACACGTTCAAAGGCCCGATCAAGAATATCGTATTTCCGAATACACTCGAAACGGAACTCCAGGAAGATCTGGTCATGAAGGTGAAAGAACTCCAGCATTTCTTCGGAGCACATCTGCACATCTTATGGGTAAACACTCCGCTGAACTTTACTACGGATACTGAAACCAACAAGCGACTAGAGCAGTTTGTAAAACGCTTCCAGTTCAAAAACTATACAATCAACACGTACAATCACCTGAGCGCTGAAGAAGGCATTGTGGATTTTACCAAGTCCATGGACGCCAGCCTGATCGCGATGGGTACCCACGGTCGCAAAGGCATCGCCCATATGTTTTATGGCAGCCTGACCGAATCGCTGGTAAATCATACCGATAAACTGGTGTGGTCGTACGTGATGAAGAATGAACCTGTAACAGCGTAACCAAAAGAAAATGACTCGTACAGACGTTGTTGCTGAAACCACGTGTTTTCATTGCGGTGCTGCCTGTGAAGAAATTCACTGGCGTGACGATAAGCCGTTTTGCTGCAAGGGGTGCGAAACGGTGTATGAAATCCTGGACAGCAACAACCTGTGCGAGTATTATGATCTTAATTCAACTCCGGGAACCAAAACTCCTGCCATCACCGATACCTCGTATGGGTATCTTGATGAGCCCGAAATTTCTGCGAAGGTTTTAACCTTCAACTCCCCTTCGTTCGCTTCCGCGGATTTCTTTATTCCTTCTGTTCACTGCGTATCGTGTATCTGGCTGCTGGAAAATCTTTCCAAACTGAATCGCGGTGTGGTCGATTCGAAAGTAAATTTCGCAAAGAAGACTGTCCACGTTGACTTCAACCCAGCCGTTATCTCCCTAGGTACCGTAGCCGGATTGTTAGCATCCGTGGGATATGCCCCGCGCATCACCCTCGAACAGGAAAAAAAAGTAAAGCCCCGCACGGATCGATCGCTCGTACTCAAGCTTGCCATTGCCGGTTTTGCGTTTGGCAACGTGATGCTCTTTTCGTTCCCGGAATATTTGGGGATCGACCAGGCCGATCACACACTTACCCGCATTTTTGCGTGGCTCAACGTTGCGTTATCCGTACCGGTTTTATTCTACAGCGGCATCGATTACCTCCGCGCAGCTGTTCGCAGTTTCCAGCAGAAGCAAATCAACATTGATGTACCCATTGCTGCCGGACTGCTCGCGTTATTTTTCCGGAGTGCATATGACATCGCCACTGCAACAGGCCCGGGTTATCTCGATTCATTCACCGGTCTTGTTTTCTTCCTCTTAATTGGCCGCTGGTTCCAAAGCAAAACATACGAAAGTCTCGCGTTCGATCGCGACTACACCTCCTATTTTCCGCTGGCTGTTCATCGCCTTGACTCCGATGGTGAATGGAAACCGGTAGTGATTTATCATCTGGTTAAAGGTGATACCATCCGTATCCGGAATCTTGAACTTGTTCCCACCGACAGTATACTGCTGGATGGCTCCGCTTACATCGACTACAGCTTTGTTACCGGCGAAGCGAAGCCGGTAAAAGCTAAGAGCGGTGACAAGGTTTTTGCAGGCGGAAGACTGATCGGTACTGCCGTAAGCCTCGGAGTTGAGAAAAGTACTTCACAAAGTCAGCTGACCAGTTTATGGAACAGCGATGCATTCAAGAAAGTAAACGAAAGCAAATACAAGAAAATAATCGACCGGGCGGCCCGGAATTTTACCTGGGTTGTGCTTGGCATTGCAGCCGTAACAGCAGTGTACTGGTATGTGACTGAGCCTGCATCGATGTGGCTGGTAATAACTTCGGTGCTGATGGTTGCCTGTCCGTGTGCACTGGCGCTGGCTGCACCTTTCACAATGGGAAGCGTGTTGCGCGAGCTCGGTAAAAGACAACTTTATTTAAAGAATGCCGATGTGGTGGAACGTATGGGAACGATTGATGCCGTGGTATTCGATAAAACCGGCACGGTTACACACGGCCAGGATCCGGACGTAGACCTGATCGGTGAACTTGATGAAGCCGAACTTGCAAAAATAAAATTGCTTACCGGTTTCTCCACACATCCGCTCAGCAGATTCGTTCATGACTATATCCGCAAAGCTGCCAGCGTACCGGTTGATGATTTCCGGGAACTTCCCGGTAAGGGAATTCAGGCACACCTGCAAGGCAAGGTGTATAAAATCGGATCCGCAGCATTCACCGGTTTCCATGAAAAGCTTGATCAGTCAGCATCGTATGTATTTGTATCGATCGATGATGAAATAAAAGGTTACTTCATGATCCGGACCATGGTGCGCAGAAACATTTCAGCCATGATTCAGCGCCTCGGTAATAAATGCAAAGCATTGCTCTCGGGCGACCATGAAACGGAAAAACAGCCGATGTCGCACATATTCAATGAATCGACTACACTGCTGTTTAACCAGAGTCCGCACGACAAGCTTGCCTACATCCACGAGCTTCAGGCAAAAGGCAATACCGTCATGATGGTGGGCGATGGTTTGAATGATGCGGGTGCGTTGAAACAGGCTGACGTTGGCATTGCTGTAACGGATGATACCGGAGTGTTTACACCTGCGTGCGATGGCATCCTTCACGGAAGTGAGATCAGCAAACTCGACAAGATGCTGGAGCTTACACGTGCCTCGGCAACGATTTTGAAATCAGGCTTTGCCATCTCGTTCTTTTATAATGCCATTGCATTAAGTTTTGCCGTCAGCGGACACCTGACTCCCCTTGTAGCAGCCATCCTGATGCCGATCAGCAGTATCAGTGTGGTATCCTTCTCAACACTGGCTGTGAAGCTGGTTGCCAAACGTAAATTCAAAAACATTACCTGATAGTATAATATTCTAAAACCCCCTTTTATGAATATCACAAAATATGTTACCGGAGAAACTGCCCTGAAGTTCGTGAAGTCACGCGACCGCGTGTTCGTTCATGGTGGCGCGGCAACACCTCATCACCTGCTGCGCAAGCTGGTGGAACGTGCCGATGAACTATACGATGTTGAAATTGTAAGCATCAGTCAGCAGGGCGAAGCGCCCTTCAATGATCCGAAATATAAGTCGAGTTTCAAGCTTAACAGTCTATTTGTGTCGGCCAACGTGCGCGACATGGTTAACGATGGCCGCGGAGATTACATCCCCGTTTTCCTGAGCGAAATCCCCAACCTGTTTAAGAGGAATGTATTGCCGCTGGATGTGGCCTTGATCCAGGTGTCACCTCCGGATAGACATGGATATTGCTCACTGGGTGTATCCGTAGACGTTGTTGCAACAGCCATCAAGGTTGCCAAACATGTGATTGCCCAGGTTAACCCGCGCATGCCTCGTACGCATGGCGACAGCATGGTGCACATCAGCGCATTTCATGCAGCCGTGTATTTCGAGCAGGAACTTCCGGAAGTTGCGGCCAACGGAACGCTGTCGGAAATTTCCATGCGCATCGGTGAATATTGTGCCTCGCTGGTGGAAGACGGAGCAACCATTCAAACCGGTATCGGTTCGATCCCAGATGCCGTACTCGCCAGTCTTGGCAACCATAAAGATCTGGGCATGCACACCGAGATGTTTTCAGACGGCATCATTCCGCTGGTAGAAAGCGGAGTGATCAATAACAAATTTAAACGTAAGCATCGCGGAAAGATTGTATCATCATTTATGCTTGGCAGTCGCAAGCTGTATGACTTTGTAGACGACAATCCGAGTATCGCTATGCTGGGGATTGACTATACGAACGACACAGCCGTGATCCGGCAGAACCCGAAAGTAACTGCAATCAATAGCGCGATTGAAGTAGACATTACCGGCCAGGTGTGTTCCGACTCCATCGGTACGTATCACTTCTCTGGTGTTGGCGGGCAGATGGACTTTGTGCGCGGAGCTTCATTATCCGAAGGCGGTAAGCCGATCATTGCATTGCCATCTACCACCGCTAAAAACGTATCGCGCATTTCGGCCATGCTGAAGCCCGGTGCCGGTGTGGTGACTACCCGTGCCCATGCACACTACATTGTTACCGAATACGGCATTGCGTATTTGTATGGCCAGAATATGAAGCAGCGCGCCAAGGCGTTGATTGAAATTGCGCATCCGAACCATCGTGAAGCGCTTGAACGTGCTGCGTTTGAACGTTTTCATTCCTACGAATTTGAACGCACCATTTATTAAGCATACGGTATGTCGATCATTGCATTATTAATTTCGATCAGCTTAACGATTGCGGTTATCTTTTTGGGTGTGTTCCTGTGGAGCATGAAGAGCGGCCAGTATGACGATACGTACACGCCTTCGGTTCGCATGCTGTTCGACAGCGAGGTAAAGCGTGGAGTTGACAAAGAAACCTCAGCTAAGCAAGAGCCGAAAAAATAATACTTCTTTCCTCCAACCCTTTTGTAAGCCGCTCACGATACGAGTTAGTACGTACAACTCGGCGGCTACTCCATTTTTTTTAATTTCTGCCTGACTCTCCTTTAGGCAGTACACATGATAATCGTGATTGATGATCGCTTGCTCAGCACAGTGCATTTAAAAGACCAGTAAAACAGATAAAACCAGATTATTGAAAATAAATCATCTAAGATATTTCTATTAGAAGTCTGATGGTTAGAAGTGATTTCGGTTAGATTGGTACGATCAACTACCTACCAATGAAAAGAACTTCATTATTTCTACTCACATTTTTACTGTGGGCCTCGTGCGAAGAAGATCAATCGATTCAACATCATTATCAAACAAAAGGCGTTATCATTACAACTCTTGAACAAGATACACAGGCCAAACAATTATTTGAAAGTATACTTTCAAAATCAAACTCCGGCCGACTACAAGATCAGATCGAGCTCACTGAAATTTATAAATATTTCGATGTCTATAAGGACATCACTAACTATTCAGTAAGTCTGCCGGATACCTCTGACGCTTACTTTGATAATCTCGTTGTTTCAAAGATTGGGGATAGTTTCTACGGCTTTATTCTCCGATACCGTATTAATGAAGAACAACTTTCAGACGATGGGTTCTCAGGAATCATTGACCGCTATAACTTAGATGGAGACCTCATTGGAACGCATCATGTTCCCGCCAGTGACGTGAGCACCGGATCGGGAGAAAGTAACGGGAGGACAAAATTCATATCTCAATGCGTGGTTGGATACCAAAGTTTTTGCTGGCAGGAATACAAAGTAAGCACTGCCACAGGTCTTCCTATACCTGAGACCATGACCACTGTATGCGCAAGCGAAGCAGTTTATGGCTGGTGCGGAGACAATGCTGGCCCGATGCCCCGCCCGGAGGACAACGGATGGGGAACCTACATCCCTACTACAGCCGGTGGAACAAACCCAAGCGGAACTCAAGCGGACCCTGAAGGCCCGAATATCGTTCCGACTAAACAGCCGAGCAACTACAGAAGCCCGGTTGTTATCATCGAAGATGAAGCTGCAACAACTTCGAAAGCAAACTTCCTCATTGACAAATGGGAGAACTCAAAAATTGACGATACCGAGCTTAATAAATGCATGCAGCCTGTTGTTGCCGCGCTCAAGGATATTACTAACGGTTCATTGGGGCAGATTATTCAAAAGTTCTCAGGCGACACGCCTGGGTTTAATTGGAAGTTGAAGGATGGACAGTTGCCGGCAGACCAGAACGCTTTCACCAGTTCACTTTACGATAGAACAACGGGTACTATAACAACTACCTTTGATGGGCGTAAATTCAAAAAAAGTACAGACTTAGCAGTGGCTAGAACCATTTTGCACGAAGCGATACATGCGTATTTGACAGTGTACTTCAAAGTTGATCCTTCATCCGCAACAATATCATTTCCACAGTTAGTCGATGACTTTAAAAAAAATTCCTTTAATGGAAATCTTAACAGTGTTCAACATGCTGAATTCGTGCGAAACTTTATCAGCCAAATTGCTTTAGCTTTAGAGGACTTTGGAAAGAGTAAAGGCTACGATTTATCCAAACAGTTCTATGAGGATTTGGCTTGGGGTGGCCTTACGCACACAGGTCAATACGATGCTTCAGGCACTCCGATCGAATCAAGCTGGTTTAAAAGTGCGGTTCCGAATGCCACCGACCGAAAGCGTATTGTGGATGTAATAACCGTTGAACAAACAGGTTCAACCCTGCAAGGAGTACCGAAAAGTCAAAAAGGAACTAATGCAAATTGTTAATATTATTCTCATTATTGCACGCACAGCAGGCTACGTTGAGACAATCCGCACTAGCTGAAAATTATTTCCTTTGAAATTAAACAACTAAGCCATGTTTACACGCGTTGTTGTAACATTATTGATCTCCTCCCTATTCGCATCGTGCATCCAGAAACAATTGCTTGACAAATCTGCAGTCGGCGGGAGTTTTATCGCTGAAAGACACAAGGCCAAAAAACAAACTGATACGATTATCACAGGAGAGATACTGGAAGTTGAAACAAAATCAATAATAATCCCGGCATTCCTTAGCATCAACGGAGTAATCCACGAAACTGATTCCGGTAAGTTTTTCTTCCAGGTGTTGCCCGGCCGATACAGACTTCAAGGTGGATTTGTTGGAAAAAAATGGGTTTTAGCCAATGTTAAATTGGAACGTGGAGATTCCACACATATAAGGATGTATTTGATTGATGACGATAGACCGTTGTACGATCGGTAAAATTCCATAAATGCAAAGCTATGAACGAACTTCACATTGCTGGCGTCATTTCACTTATCCTAATCCTGGCAACGATATTGTTAACCTACCGATCTAATTTCAGCAAAGAGACAAAAATACTGCTGTACATCATGGCGATTCTAACACGTCCCTTGGCGTTCATTCTGTGCCTCTTTTTTTACGCAAAATGAAAAGCATAAGGCATATGCGGTTAAGGGTGTGTCTCCAAGCAGTTCCGGTAACGTGTGGTATAGTAACTGTGATTGCAATTCTGACATCGTGTTCTCCTACGAATACAAAAGTTTCCGCCAGTCCAGAAAGCGTGATAGTTAGTACTAATAGCACCTTGCTGATTACTCCGATGGCGGAATTATCCGAAAATGAAAGCGTTACGCTAATGGATTGGGCTACCCATGAAATCACACTTGAATGTTCCGGCTTAACAACCCCGAATTACTGGGATGTAGCGTATAAATCCCAACTAGCCGGTATTCAATTGCCCCGTTACGATTCATTTGACACTACAACCTTCAACACGCTGCAAGCAAAATTGGATGTCAATTTTGTTTTGCTCACCCGACTAGAAAAACTCAACGAAAACAATGACAACGAGCTTAGCAACCCAGATTACCAAAGACGACAGGCAGTTATTAGCATGAAATTGATTGATCTGGAAAGAAAATTTGTCGTATGGCACTGTACGACTCGCGTGTCGGCAAATCCGGTGAAAGCAAACGGAAAAACTCAACACTATTCAATTAACATTCTTTCTGGCAGCTATGCTGTCAGTAAAGCGTTCAAAGAATCCATAAGAAGACTAAGAAAATCAATTGTTATTAAAAAGTAGCTTAAACAAGCATTTCGGCATCTGACCGGATTCTTAAAAGTGCTGCTGAATAGGTATGCACCAATAAATTACTTTTGACGTATTATCTTACTCAATATTACTTTCCGTATGCGATCATAAAATCAAGTGACAAAGTCAGCGATCCTGACACAGGCAAACTTGACGAGTTCTTCAGATTACGATCAAAGACGTATGGAATTAAACCAGCAGACATGGGCCTTGATACAGTTGAACTGATCGTTAGCACCGAAAAGCACTTTAACATCTCTATTCCCGATCCGGAAGCCGCTACGCTCCAGACGGTTCAGGATATCGCAGACTGCGTATACTCAAAATTACAAACAACCCCGGAAACATGGAGAAAGAAAGATGTTGAAAAAGCAGTCATTGACATCGTAAGTGAGTGCTCAGGAATGCCGGCAGATGAGATCAGGCTCGAACATCGGATGACATCTGATCTGGGGCTTGACTAAATACTGAAATATTTTTGATGAAATATCCGTTACCTTAACGCTCGGCCAATCGCATAGATTATAACAAAAGAATTCTATCCATTCCAGAGATAAAATAAATTGCAGGTGATGCAACCTTCCAAAATAAAGAGGCGTCTTCCTGAGACAGAAGGTGCGTGTATTTTTACGGTTCGTAAATGATTTACTTGATTTTTTGATTCGGTAAAACCATGAGAACAGGATACGTTGTAACAATACTATTACTCTTGCTTGCCAGCAAAGCCACCTTCGGTCAGGCCGATAGCGTAAAGACAAAACGGAAGTTTCATGACAGCAGCGATATCCGGTTGGGGCTGGGCATTGAACGAAGCGTGTTTGCCGAAGCCGGCTACATCTACTCTCTTTATAATCACGATGAGACGATCGCATTTTCCTTTTACGCGTCAGTACAAGCCAATAAAACCATCGATGATGCGAATTTCGACTTCATGTTTGGACCGAACGCAGGGGCAGAAGCTGTGCTCGGAGCATTTATTGGCGGCTTTGAAGTAAAGTACTTAACCACCGGATACGAGTCGCAGCTATTTTACACTCCGCACGCAGGCCTGACCTTCGAGGGCATTTGGTCGCTGATGTATGGCCGAAATTATCCCAACGACAAAACCTTTGACGGTCAGGTCAGCAAACACCAGCTCACCTTCGTGATGCGGATTTATCCGATGTAGTTATCGCTAAACGCAGATTCATGCCGATTTTAAGGTACTCTTAAGCCCGGCAATTTTTTTCCGAAAATAGTTTTGTCACACCCTGCACGGCCGGCCGTCTAATGGAGAAAACGGTTTATGCTAAATCCATTACTTTATTCCGCAGCAGCGGTAGCCTCGCTCCTGCTCGTGCTTACAGGCACTGCCCTGCAGTCCACGTCTGATGTTTCTTTTCAGGATCAGACAACATCAACCGACACAGCTTCAGTTGTGACCATCACCTATGTTAAAAAACCCTGGTATGCCTGGAGAACCCTGATCATCCGAAAATTCAAAGAGTCAATTCCACAATACGCAGCCATTCCGGGATTACTGCAAAAAAATTATCACCTGAGTGAAAACCATAAAACGTTTGGAGGAATCTATCTCTGGAAAAACAAAGCGGATGCCAAAGCGTGGTTTACCCCCGTTTGGTTCGAGCGGGTCCGCAAGACATACGGGGCAGAAGGAAGGGTTGACTACTACAAAATTGTGCGTTCACGGGAAATTGCTCAATCTGAAACCAGTGGTCACTATTGGTCGGTGCTTCAGTTCGACAAAACCATTTCGTTTACCAACGCACCCGGACTTGTCCGTGTCACCGACATTAAAAATGATACGCAATACGGTACTGTGACGCTTTGGCAGACTAAAGAAGCAGCAGAAAAATTTTTCTCGCAACGCCATGCAGGGACGTTATTATATTTTGATACGCCCGTGCTGATCAATAACTTGAAGTAAGTAATCCAATACCTTTGCTATATGGACATCCGGGATGTTTCAGCCAATGAAGAAGACCGCCAGCTCTGCGCGAAAGCCGTAGCGGGAAGCAAGCAGGCACTGGAACTGCTGATCCAGCGTCATTACACGTTTGTGTATAACGTAGCTCTAAAACTGGTGCTTGACCCGACCGATGCGGAAGACATAACCCACGATGCGCTTGTTAAGGTTATAACGCACCTGGCGCAGTTTAATGGAAACAGCGCGTTCCGCACGTGGCTTTACCGCATTGTTGTCAACCATTTCCTCGATATGAAGCGCAGAAAGATGGAAGACGTCTATGTGAACTTTTCTTCTTTTGTTGGGAATACCGAAACACTCGAAAACATGCCGGAGCAAGCGACCATCGGACTTGACGCGGCTGAGATTGAAGAAACACGATTGATGTGCACCACCGGAATGCTGATGTGCCTGACCCGCGACCAGCGGCTCGTGTACATCTTGGGTGACATATTTGAAATCGGACACACCTCGGGTGCTGAGGTATTAGCCATATCACCCGATAATTTTCGTCAACGGTTGGCGCGTGCACGTGCCGATCTTTACGCGTTCATTCACAACCGCTGCGGATTGATTAATCCAACCAACGCATGCCGTTGCCCAAAGAAAACGCGCTTATGGATTGATCAGGGATTGGTTAATAAAGATAAACTGGTGTTTAACACCCGGTATACGAAACGTGTAAATGAAATCGCGCAGGAATTTCGCAAAGATGATATCGCATCAGCAAGTACACTACATGAATTACTTTACCAGAATCATCCCTATCAATCCGGGCAACGGGAACAACAGTTAATCGCTGATTTGCTGTCGCGCCCGGAAGTAACAAAGTATTTGAACTGGAATTGACTTTGTAATCCATAACCTGAAAACGTTTCTTATCTTAGCTTGTCATTAACGCTACACCGCCATGCAACGCATTAGCCTCACACTTTTAATCATTGGTTTTTCGCTAACTACCATTGCCCAGAATATCTCCGGGGCCTGGGGCGGAGTGCTGAACGTACAGGGTATACGGTTAAGACTTGTTTTTAATGTTTCTGAAAACGCAGGCGGTTATTCATCTACGTTAGACAGTCCCGACCAGGGTGCTAAGGGAATCCCGGTTACGTCAACCACTTTTGACAATTCAACGCTCAGAATTTCCATAGCCTCAGCCGGCATTCAATACGAAGGAACACTCGGAGCTGACAGTATCATCACGGGCACGTTTAAACAAGCGGGGCAATCATTCCCGCTAACGTTATCCCGACAAAAGTCAGAAATAAAAATCCAACGGCCGCAGGAGCCTGTTAAACCTTACCCCTATTATGAGGAAGACGTAACTATCGAAAATAAACGGGCAGCACTGACGCTTGCGGGCACACTCACCCTTCCAAAAAAAGAGGGTGTGTTTCCGGTAGTTGTATTGATCAGCGGTAGCGGACCACAAAACCGGAACGAAGAGTTATTGGGCCACAAACCATTCTTGGTTTTATCGGATTACCTCACACGCAACGGAATTGCCGTGCTGCGATTCGATGATCGCGGAGTGGGGAAGTCAACCGGTGATTTTAAGACCGCAACCAGTGCCGATTTTGCAACGGACGTAATGGCCGCGATTGAATATTTAAAGACCAGGAAGGAAATCAACAAAAAGAAAATCGGGTTGATCGGACATAGCGAAGGCGGAGTAATCGCACCGATGGTTGCAGCTAATTCGAAAGATGTTGCCTTCATCGTTTTACTTGCCGGAACGGGCGTGCCGGGTGATCAGATTCTGCTTGAGCAACAAACGTTGATTGGTCGAGCAGCAGGAGTTGATTCGGCTACTCTTGCGAAAAACGAAGTGTTGAACAGAAAAGGATTCGACCTGATCAAAACATCCACTGATGTTGAAAAGCTAAAATCTGATCTCACTACTCTCCTGAAAGAAAATAATGTTCCGGAAAATGTCATTTCTATATCTGTTGCTCAAACAACCAGTCCGTGGATGTTATATTTCATCCGGCACGATCCGGCACCGGTGCTCGCGAACGTAAAGTGTCCGGTACTGGCGTTAAATGGCAGTAATGACTTACAGGTTCCAAAGGAAAATCTTCAGGTCATCAAAAACGCATTAGCAAAAGGAGGTAATAAACATGTAACCACCCGGGAACTTCCCGGATTGAATCACCTTTTTCAGGAGAGCAAAACCGGTTCACCCACGGAATACGGGACGATTGAACAAACCATGGCACCGGCTGTGTTGCAGGAAGTAGTGAATTGGATTAACCTGCAGGTGAAGTAATATTGCACAAGAATAGCTGACTACTATGTCGATTACAAAAGAAAGCGAGCTTATCGGAATGCAGCGTGCGAGTGACGCGGTGGCCACTACGCTAAAAGAAATGCGAAAGCATGCCCGGCCCGGAATGAGCACCAAACAACTTGACGATTATGGCGCATCCATCCTGGCCGACTTGGCTGCAAGGTCTGCTCCATTTTTAACGTATGGATTTCCGGGAGCTACCTGCATAAGCGTAAATCAGGAGTTTTGCCATGGCATTCCTTCCCCCACGCGTATTCTTCAGGAAGGTGATTTGATCAACATTGATGTATCCGCAGAACTTAATGGCTTTTGGTCGGATAACGGAGAATCTTTCGTACTTGGGGACGACATTCACAATCATCAAAAACTCGTTACCGCATCCAAACAAATTCTTCGCAAGGCCATCGACAATATCAAAGGTGGAGTTCGTATTTCAGACATCGGTCATTTGATTGAAACAGAAGCAAAGAGATCAGGTTACAAAGTGATACGAAACCTCACCGGGCACGGAATCGGGCGGGCGCTTCATGAAGCGCCATCTGAAATTGCGAACTTCCGTGACAACACTAACCATGCACGATTCAAAAAGAATTCCGTGGTTGCCATTGAAACATTCATCTCAACCACGTCCACCTTTGCTGAATGTCTGGAAGGCGGCTGGACGCTGGTGGGAAATAAGGGTGGATTCATGGCGCAGCATGAACATACGATACTCGTTACCGATGGCCAGCCTGTTGTTCTTACCGATAAGAACGGAATCTGGAATTAAGGCGTATCACGCTAACCAATACCGACTGTAGCACACAAAAGTTGTATTGGCGACATACGGATGAAGAAAGCGGGCAAACAACTTGCAGGAATTAGCGCTATCTTTGATAATGCCTGCAAATCCCTACCATGTTTCCGGTTTAACAAACGAGCAGGTCGAAGTTGCCAGAAAAAAATACGGTCAGAACAAACTTGACTATAAAAAGCAAAACACGGTAACCGACACCGTTAAGCGCATCATCAAAGAGCCGATGATGATTCTTTTGCTTGCAGCCGCCTGCATTTATTTTATCAGCGGAAACACCGGCGATGGAATTTTTATGACAATTGCCATTGTCTTTCAAACCTCTATTTCACTATATCAATACTCCCGCAGCAAGAATGCACTAGAAAAGCTCAAGGACTTCTCGCAACCAACCTGCAAGGTAATCCGCAACAACAATCTTGAAGTAGTCAAAAGCGAAGACTTAGTGGTGGGTGACAGTCTGATGGTAGAAGAAGGAACACTGATCACCGCTGATGGCAAGATTGTTCACGCCAATGATTTCTCAGTGAATGAGTCAGTCCTTACCGGTGAATCACTTCCCGTAAATAAAGATGAACTTCAACCAAACACCTACATCTACCGGGGCACTACGGTAGTAAGCGGGTTGGCCATTGCAACAATTACGGCTATTGGAAACGAAACCAAACTTGGCAAAATCGGCAAAAGCCTGGAGAGCATTGATGAAGAAAAAACACCGCTCGAAAACCAGATTGCCAATTTTGTAAAAAAGATGGCAATAGCCGGGACGATCGTATTTGTAATTGTTTGGATCATCAATTTTTTACGATCGCACGAACTGTTGAAGAGCCTGTTGCAATCTCTCACACTCGCGATGAGTATTTTGCCGGAAGAAATTCCCGTTGCATTTACAACGTTCATGGCACTGGGTGCGTGGCGCCTGATGAAGTTGGGCATTGTAGTGAAACAAATGAAAACGGTGGAAACGCTGGGCAGTGCAACCGTAATCTGCACCGATAAAACCGGAACACTCACAGAAAATAAAATGACGCTGGCAAAAATCTTTGCGTTAAAAAGTAATGCCATCGTTTCTCCGACCGAAACACTATCGGAAGATCAGAAAGCAGTGATTCAATCAGCCATGTTTGCGAGTGAACCCATTCCGTTCGATCCCATGGAAATTGCATTGCATCAGGCATGGAAGGATGTGTCAGCCAAGGCAGAAAACGCCAGCCACAAACTTATTCACGAATATCCGCTGGGCGGAATTCCACCCATGATGACGCATGTCTTTGAAGATGAACACGGTAATCTCATCATTGCGGCAAAAGGAGCACCGGAAGCGCTCATGCATGTTTCCGATTTGGCCGATGAGGAAAAAGAACGCATCAACATTTCACTTAAATCATTGACATCGTCAGGTTACCGGGTATTGGGTGTTGGTCGTTCCGACTTTTCAGGAAGTGAATATCCGGTCAATCAACAGGAGTTGAAATTTACATTTCAGGGTATTGTAGCATTTTACGATCCGCCAAAGGAGAACATCCGACAGGTTCTTCAGGATTTTTACGCAGCGGGCATTGCCGTAAAAATTGTTACGGGCGACAATGCAGCTACAACTTCTGCCATTGCACAGCAAATTGGTTTCAGAGATTACGAAAAAACAATTTCAGGAGAAGAACTGATGAAGTTGCCCGAAGAAGCTTTAAAAAACTGTGTTCTTAACACAACCACCTTTACACGGATGTTTCCGGAGGCGAAACTAAAAATTATTAACGCTCTGAAATCTGCCCAACAAATTGTAGCGATGACAGGCGATGGCGTAAACGATGGGCCTGCTCTTAAGGCTGCACACATCGGAATTGCCATGGGCAAGAAAGGAACTGAAATTGCGAAACAGGCAGCATCGTTGATTTTGCTGGAGGATGACTTATCGAACATGGTGCATGCCGTGGCCATGGGGCGCAAGATTTACACCAATCTCAAGAAGGCCATTCAGTATATTATCTCCATTCACATTCCGATCATCCTCACGGTTTTTATTCCCCTTGCACTCGGCTGGCTTTACCCAAACATCTTTTCGCCCGTGCACATTATTTTCCTGGAAATCATTATGGGGCCCACTTGCTCCATTATTTATGAAAATGAACCGATTGAAAAGAATACCATGCAACAAAAGCCAAAAGCGCTTACAACCACCTTCTTTAACTGGAATGAGCTCTCATTAAGCATCCTGCAGGGATTAATGATAACAGTCGGCACTTTATCAATCTACCAGTATGCCGTAAGTCAGGGATATAATGAACCGCTGACCCGAACGCTGATCTTTACAGTGTTAATTACCGCGAATGTGTTCCTTACACTCATAAACCGTTCGTTTTATTATTCCATGCTCACTACACTGCGTTACCGCAATAAACTGGTACCGCTTATCATTCTGATCACTGTTTCGCTGGTGGGGCTAATTCTTTTTGTAAATCCACTCACCCGGTTTTTTGAATTTGAAACACCCACCCTTTCTCAGGTCGGCCTGTGCATCATCATCGGATTTATATCGGTAAGCTGGTTTGAACTTGTTAAATTCGTAAAGCGATTAAAAGACAAACGATCACAGAACGGTTAGGTTCATGTTCATACATACCCCGGAAGAAAATACGTATTGATTTAAACATCATTCCATGAAAAAACACTTCATCCTTATTCTCATACTCGTTGGATATTTCGTTGCCTCCGCTCAAACCATTGAACGCGTAGAGCCACCGAACTGGTGGGTTGGCATGAAATACGACACGGTAACACTTCTTGTTTATGGGAAAAATATCGGATCGCTTCAGCCTGCACTCTCCTACTCAGGCGTTCAACTGATCAAAACCGAAACGGTTGAAAACAAAAATTACCTGTTTGTTACCCTCGCGATTACTGCATCCGCAACTCCGGGTACGGTAAAGCTCAGCTTCAATCAAAAAGGAAAGAAGGCTTTAATCAAAGACTTCCCGCTTCTTCCCCGCACACCCAACAGTGCGGAACGTATGAGCTATTCTCCCAAAGATGCAATCTACCTGATCGTGCCGGACCGATTCGCGAACGGAGATCTCACAAACGATATTGTGCCTACACTGCTTGAAAAAACAATTGACCGCAACGGTGACGGCAAACGCCACGGAGGCGACATCCAGGGAATTATCAATCACCTCGACTACATTCAATCCCTTGGCTTTACGCAGTTATGGTGTACTCCTTTGGTGGAGAACAATGAACCGGAATACTCGTACCACGGCTATGCCGCCACGGATTTTTATAAAATCGATCCGCGTTACGGCACAAACGAACAGTTTAAAAAGCTTGTACAGGAAGCAAAAACACGCGGCATAGGTGTGATCTGGGATGTGGTATTGAATCATTGCGGAACAGAATATTACTTTCTGAAAGATTTGCCCTCTAAAGACTGGGTTAACTTCTCCGACACACACACACGCTGCAACTTTTTAAAAACAACACTCACCGATCCGTACGCCACCGAGGTGGACAAAAAAGAATATACCGACGGCTGGTTCGATCATCACATGGCGGATATGAATCAGCGCAATCCGCTGATGGCGAAATACCTCACGCAAAATACCATCTGGTGGATTGAATACGCAGGACTCTCCGGCTTTCGGGAAGACACGTATTCGTATGCCGACAAGGATTTCCTAGCGCAATGGAACAAAACCATACTGGAAGAATATCCGAACTTCAACATTGTGGGTGAAGAAATGACGCGCATTGTTTCGCAGGTATCGTATTGGCAAAAAGATAAGGTAAACTATGACGGTTACGAACCTAGCTTACCAACCTTGATGGACTTTGGATTGAATGATAACATCGTTTCAAGTTTAACCACTACCAACGACTGGTTTTCTACCTGGCGGGATGTTTACCAGGGCGTGGCCCAGGACTTTCAATTTCCGCATCCGGAGAATCAATTGATCTTTCCCGATAATCACGACCTCGACCGGTTCTACACACGGTTGAATAAAAATCTTGATCACTGGAAACTGGGCATCGCGATGTATGCAACGATGCGTGGGATTCCACAATTCTTCTACGGAACCGAAGTACTAATGACAAACGAAAAGCTGGGCAACGATGGCTTGCGCAGAGGTGATTTTTACGGAGGCTGGAAAGACGACACAAAAAATGCTGTTACCGGAGCTGGATTAACGTATACCGAGAAAGATGCCAAAGCTTTTGTATCACGTCTGATGAACTGGCGAAAAACAAATGATGCAATCGCAAATGGGAAGTTTATGCACTACGCCCCGCAGAAGAATGACGTGTATGTATATTTCAGGTATACGGATAAACAAAAAGTGATGGTGATCTTGAACAAAAGCACAAATGCGGCCACACTGGAAATGAATCGCTACGCGCAAATGATTCAACCCATTTTTAAAGCAAGGGATATTGTGAACGGCAAAGAATTATCGGTCGAGAACACACTTACTGTTCCGGCAAAAACAGCAATGATTTTAGAGATACAATGAAATGAAAGCACTAATAATCATACTACTCATTCTCGGAAGCTATTCTTCGTATGCACAGGCAAATTTAGAAAAACTGGCAGGTATAATCAACGCAAAGTCGGTTAGTCCGGAAGCGTACGTCATTCAAAAATTTAAAACCAATGATGTTGTATTGCTGGGTGAGCGGCACATCGTGAAACAGAATTTACTATTCGTTCAGCGACTGATTCCATTGCTCTACAGGGAAGGCATACACACCATCGGAATGGAGTTCGGTGCGTATGAAAACCAGCGACTGATGGACAGCCTTACCACTGCTCCTGACTTCAATGAAAAACTTGCAGAGAAAATGATGTTCGACTACAACGTTACCTGGGCTTATCGCGAATATGTAGACATAGCCAGGGCAGCGTGGACATTTAACCAAACGCTGCCAAAATCAGCGAAACCTTTCCGCATCCTGAATCTCAGTTACATTTATGATTGGGAGAAATTCACAGGGAAGCGCGATGGCGAAACTATGCGGGCTGTATTTTCAAAAGGCACAGTCGACAAATTCCGGGCAGATGTGATCGAACATGAAGTGCTCGCTAAAAAAGGGAAAATCCTTGCGTTAGTCGGAACTCCGCACGCGTATACCAAATATGGCTCGCCTTACTTCCTGTTTAATGGTGATGATTTCTGCGCCTTCGATCGCAGTTGGCTGGGCAACCGGCTTTATGAAAAACATCCGGGGAAAGTTTTTAACATCCTGCTGCATCAGTCGTTCATCAAAAAAACAGGCGAAACTTACCAATCGATCTCTCCGCTTGATGGCCTGATGGAAAAATTAATGCAAGCCAATAGGAACAAGCCCGCAGGCTTTGATCTGATCAATTCCGACATCGGCAAGCTGGAAGATACCAGCATTAACTCAACGTGTTACCAGAATTTTACGATCGGTCAATTGTTTGACGGCTACATTTTCCTAAATCCGTTGAATGAACTGGAAGGCTGTACGGTAATTGAAGGCTTCGTGAACGAAAACAACATTACTCATGCACTGAAGCAATTCCCCGATCCCGACTGGCATTCGCGCATTACTAACTTGCAGGAAATGATCGCGTTCATCCATGCAAATGCACGAAGCATCCGCGAAGAAGGTAACCGATAACTACTTGCGGTTCGGTTCGGAGTAGTAAATAACGTCAGCAATAAAAAGTTCTGCCTTCGGATCAGGGTTCAATAATTTAAGCCGAATTATGTGCTTTTTGTTTGCCAATTGATAGTTCCAGTAAATCTCGTTTTTGCGCGTAGTAAAATTCAGAGGCATTGAGATTTTTTCAGGCTTCATTCCATCGACAGAAATTTCCAGCTGCGCCACTTTTTCACTACCCGGCTCTGGTACTGTACCCGCTGTAAACTTGTATTGGCCGTTAATAACAATGCCATTTCCAGTAAACTCAAGCACATGTTCATCCGTTAGATTTTTGCCAATCCAGGATCGCTCTACCGGATAAAGGCCTGAAAAAGACTGTTCCCATCTTACCGGCTTAATATTTTGTTTCTTTATCATCACGTTGTTGCCATCAACCTTTCCTCCATGACGCTCAATGTTCTCAATCGCTTGCACATAGCTAAGTCTATAAACCTTGTTCAATGAAGTATGCGTGTACTTGAAATCCATATCTTCAATTTCATGGAGACCCATTTTCCAATATTCCGGAATTCCAGTGTATCCGAGCATAACCCCGAGGATTCCGGCGGCAGTTGATGGATTACAATCGGCATCCTGCCCCGCTCGCGCAGTAATCTCCACTGTTCTAGAAAAATCTCCGTTGCCATACAATAATCCCAACACCACATACGCAGAATTAACGGTTGCATCAATGTTAAACTGACTGAACACGCCTTCCGGGCAACCGATATCGTCCGTCCATTTTTTTTGAATTTCAAACCACGTTGATTTCCAGTCGCCCGGATATTGTTTGTGCCACTTGATTACATCGGAGATACACGCGTGGTATCTGGTTTTTTCAGGTATTGCTTTCAATGCTTCCTCTACAACGTACTGAACATCGTTTGACCCGAACGCAAGCGAATACATGGTTGCTATGTAGACACCCCCATACCAACCGTCACCATAATTCATGATGTGCCCAACGGTATCGCAAATAACCGATGCCGTAGCGGGCATAAAGGGCGACATAAGCCCCGCGAAGTCAGCTTCAATCTGAAAGTCAATACAATCGGCATGAGGATTATTCAACCAATAACCAGACTGCGGTGATTTTTTTCCATTGAGGACGTTATACCGCGCAGCCTGATTAGCATGCCACAGCATGTATCCGGCATCTGCCACGCTTCGCGCGTGGCTGGCGGAAGGCGCATCCAATCCTTCCTTTTCAAAAACTTCAACAAATGTGATATCGAGATACAAATCATCATAAATTCCGGGCCATTCCACCATCGATTTCTTTAACAACCCATCATACCAATTGAGTTTTTGATAGTCGTTGATCATCGTACCCTGATACCGGAATTCAACCGGTGCTCCGTAAGTAACCCCGATGGTTTGTCCGGCCCAACCTCCCTTTATTTTATTTTGAAGATCCGTGGCTTTCACTGTCATAAATTCCTGTGAAAAAAGTGACGTGACAGGCCATACCAGTAGGAAGAGAAAAATTCGAAACCTATTCATAAGAATTTGCAGGTTAACCTGGGTAAGCGTTAGTGAGCTTCCGAAGCTAACAAAAAAATTCCGAACTATCGGAATACATAACGCAACGTCAAGCCCTTACTGCCCGAAGATGAGAATGGCGTGACTGCCACTTTATTTTTTCCCCAACGGTTTTTGTGCGTGAAGTACACAACTTCGGTGGAAAGAATGCCGAGCCCGGCTCCCACGAGCACATCGGAAATCCAGTGACGATTATTAAGCATGCGGAACACGCCCACGGTAGTAGCCGTTGTGTATGCCCCGATGCTGATCCACACACTTTTGTAACCATACTCTTTTGCAAGGAATGCCGCAGCAGTGAACGCCTGTGCCGTATGGCCGGATGGGAAAGAATTTTTCTTACCGGAATCCGGACGCGCCTCACCCACGGTGTATTTCAAGGAATATACGACAGCCGACATGACGAGTTCGGATTTAATAAGCAATGCTACCTGGTTTACGAGGTTATGCTTTCCTTCCACTCCGCTCACACTCATAATCAACGCAGCAGCGGCCGGAGCATACTGTAAATAATTATCGGCATGATTGGAGAACTTAAGGAAGTTTTCATTCCGCTCTTCACGAACTTCATAATTGCTCAAGAAGAACTCGTCCGCATCGGAGTCAAGCATCGTGAGCGTTCCGGTGGTAATCAACACAGCCGGTGCAATCCATTTAAATTTTTTTGGAACATGGGCAACGGAGTCGGACTGCGCATGCAGGCCGGGAATAAAACATACCGATGCCACTACCAGCCATAGTGCTTTTTTCAGGTTCATGCAAGGATCAGGGTTAAGGGGTTACCGCTTTCTTTCCTTCTACGATAAAGCTATCATATAAATCGCTAATAATAAACAGCGTTTTTATATCTGATTTGCTGTATTGCGCGATTGCATCTCTCAGAAAGTCTGGTTCATCAGAAAAATCAATTTTCAAATTACGTATGGTGAACCTCCTCAATGTTCCGGATAAACCCTTGCTATAGTAGTAAACCACATGCCCGTTCGACCGGTGGTGGGTTGACAGGCCCTTATAGACCGGTAACGCACCTTCCTTCAGTACCTCGCAATAACACCCCTCCGAAAAAACAGCCCCCTTCCGGTATACACGATATTTAACACCATTCTGGAAATACCCGAATACCTGACCATACCGATACCGGTCCATTTTCCCATTGCGGTAAACCTTCAATACCGTCCGATACGACTGGATATAATTTTGGGAATCTGTTAAACGTGAGTCTGCAACAACATGACTCGTGAAATCAGTTTCCGTTTTATAAACACCGTTAACGTTACCTTGGGCCGTTGCGAACAACGAGATAAAAACCGGTAGTATCGCGGCACACCAACAGCCAACTAACCGTTGAACTATCATTCTTCGGTATTCTTAAGCTTCATTAATAATGTATAGGCGTTTTTCACAACGATATCGTGCGTTTTTAAATCTGTTGTGATCTCTGTAAAGCCAGCTGTATTCATACCGGTTTCAACTGGAATCATTTCAAATTCGTTTTTACCGTGTGCGGCAAACACGAAGGCTTTACCACCGTAGTGAACAATTGCATCATCAGGCACGGCAGTAACTTCCTTGTTCGCAAGCTGAACATCAGCTGTCACAAACATGCCGGGCAAAAAGGAAGTGGCATTCCCGGTAAAATCACAATGTACTTCGCTGGTACGGTCGTTCTTCACACTTTTGCTGATCAGGTGAACAATGGCGTCATATTTTTTCGGATCGTTGTTTTTGTAACACGTCACCGCCTGCCCTACTGCTATCGAATTAATATCCTTCTCATGCACATTCAAAATCAAATGAACATCCGCAGGATTTACCAGTTCAAACAAAACATCGGTTGGTGTTACGTACTTACCGGTATTCACAAAAATATCGGTAACAAAGCCGTTAATGGGTGAATAAATATTCACGTTGCCGGAAATCGTTTCTGCAGTAAGCTTGTCGGGATTAATACTGATGAGCCGGAGTTTTTCTGCAAGCGCCTTAACTGCAATTCGCTGCTTGTCGTATTCATCACGCACCTGCTGAAACAATTTATCACTCGTTGTTTTATCGGCATTCAGTTCTTTCTGGCGATTGAATTCCGTTTCCAGAAATGTTAGCCTGCTCTTCGCAGTAAGGTAATCCTGCTGAAGCTGAATGTATTGCGGATCTTCCAGCGTAACGAGCAAGTCGCCCCGGGATACCTTTGTTCCCGGGAGAAGATTCATTTTGCGTACATATCCACCATACGGAAAACTGACCGAGATCACATTGCCCGGAGGGGCTTCGATTGATCCGGTTACCCGGATGTTACGCGTAAGGTTTCTTGTTTCACTTTTACCAACAACAATACCTCCATTGGCTACCTGTTCGTTTGTTAGCACAACCGTGTTTTCATTTGTAATAGCCGGAGTATCCTGAACCGCTTCGGGCTTATCCGCACAAGCGGAAACAACCAGACACAGGAGTATGCTATAGATTAAATTTTTCATTGATTCGTTCCGTTTAATTGTTCGAGTTCAAAAGCAGTTTCATTTTTTCGCTGTACCAGATCGATGTACTGGTTGCGGATCGCGATCGATTGATTCACCAGCATTACCCACTCCAAATAACCAATCTCTCCGGTAGCCATTCTCTTTCCGGCCGCATCAAGAATAAGTTTTGATTCAGGAAGTAACGTGGTTTGGGTTGTCGTTACCTGACGGTTGAGTTCCTGGTAAAACGCCAGTGTGTTGCGCATGCGAATGGATAGTTGCCGCCGGGTGGTTTGCAACCGCAACCGGCTCGCTTCAACCTGTACTCCGGCAGCGCGGATTTTTGCACGTTGTGCGCCATGAAATAACGGAATACCAAGCCCGAAGCCGACATAGGAAAACCGATCCTGGATGTCAAAGTACTGCTCGTTGTCGCCAACGCGCTGAAAGCCGGTAAAGCTCAGGTTATTATAAGTCGCCATCAGCGATGGATAAAGTTGAGCTTTCTCAAGCTTCTGTGCATTGATGTTCCGGCTAATCTCTTCTGATGCAAGGCCTACCACCGGAGACTCTGAAATACTGGTATCGTTAACCATCAGCAAGTATTGAATCTCCCCTTCCGGTTCTACCAAGCTTTCTGAATTCAGCAGCAGCGCAAATTCATTCAACTTCATTTGATACTCAGCCTGCAGAATCAGGCGCTGGTTTTCAATCTGCAGCTTCTGACTTCTTGCCGTGGATCTTTCCAGCACATCCGCGTCTCCGAGTGCAAATCGTCTTTCAACTTTTTCCAGGAATTGAACATAGAGACCGTCCGCTTTATCAAGCAGCTTGCTTTTCTCTTTCAGCGCAAGCAGCTCATAAAAAGTTCGCTTCACCTCGGCTTTTACCGTGATGGATTTCATTCGTGTTTCAAGCTGACTGATCCGGTAATCGGTGCGTGCAAGATTTTTTTGTCGCTGATAAACCGTTGGAAAGTCGATACCCTGCGAAATTGAAAATTTGTTATCGGTTGCCTTGCTGTTGATTTGACCGTACTCCATCAACACGCCGGCCTTATCAGCCGAGAAGGTATTTCGCTTCAATTGTTCATAGTACTTCTCATTCAGGCGTGCCAGCGAAAGATCAGCATTGTTCTTCATGGCGATATCAATTGCTTTATCAAGCGTAATGGGCACAGGTTGCTGCGCATTCGCAGATGCCGGCCATAACCCAATCAATAAAAGTATGATTCCCGCGTGATGAGGTTTAATCGAATGCTTTGAACGATCCATCAACACATACAGCACCGGCAAAACAAACAGCGTGAGAAGAGTTGAAAAAATCAATCCACCGATTACCACCGTTGCGAGCGGCTTTTGAACTTCCGCTCCTGCGCCCTGGCTTACTGCCATCGGGATAAAGCCAAGTGCCGGAACAAATGCAGTCATCAGCACCGCGCGAAGCTTTGATTTTGTAGCATGTTCAACAATGCGTGCAGTGTCAGTCCAGCCTTCTTTCTTTAACCGGTTGAATTCTGATACCAATAAGATTCCGTTTAGTACGGCAACACCAAACAATGCTATAAAACCGACACCGGCCGAGATACTGAAAGGCATTCCGCGAAGCCACAATGAGAAAATACCACCTACAGCCGAAAGCGGAATAGCAGAATAGATCAGCAGACCCTGCTTGACTGAACCAAAAGCGAAGTAAAGCAACAGGAAGATGAGTACAAGTGCCACCGGAACCACAATGGTTAAGCGTTGTTTTGCCCCGGTCAGGTTTTCGAATGCGCCCCCATAGGTTATGGAATAACCACGGGGCAGCTTCATATTCGCATTAACTTTTTGTTGTAACTCGGTGACGATCGATTGCACGTCACGCCCGGAAACATTAAAGCCCACGATAATTCTTCTTCTTGTGTTTTCGCGCTGAATTTGATTCGGGCCTTCAATCTCTTCGATTGATGCTACCTGGTACAACGGAACCTGCTGACCACGAGCGGCCGGGATCAATAAATTCTCTATGTCGCGAATATTTTTGCGTGAATCTTTTTCAAGACGCACCACCAGGTCGAATCTTCGTTCACCTTCATACACCTGCCCGGCAGCTTGTCCGGCAAAGGCAGCATTCACCGTATTATTGATATCGTGAATGTTCAATCCATACGCTACCAGTGCTTCCCGGTTGTATTTGATCACAACCTGCGGCATGCCCGTTACCGATTCAACATACAAAGCTGTTGATCCATCAATCGTATTAATGATTTCGCCAAGCTTGTGTGCCTGATACGCAAGTGTATCAAGATTCTCCCCAAAAATTTTACAAACAACATCCTGTCGGGCGCCCGTCATGAGTTCATTAAACCGCATTTGCACCGGAAACTGAAAACCTACACTGATTCCGGGAACGGCAGCAAGTTCTTTCCCCATTTCATCCGCGAGCTGCGGAAACGTTGATGCGGAAGTCCACTCCTTTTTCGGTTTGAGGATAACCATCATATCGGCCGCTTCCAATGGCATCGGATCAGTCGGAACTTCCGAGCTTCCGATTTTCGTAACCACCTTTTCAACTTCCGGAAATTTTGCCAGCAGTATCTTTGAAGCCTTCTGTGTAGCCTCAATGGAAGTATTGAGATTGCTTCCGGTTAACAAGCGCGTTTCAACGGCAAAGTCGCCCTCTTCCAGTTGCGGAATAAATTCACCGCCCATGTTAAGCAATACAGCAACAGAAAAACCAAACAACAATAACGTTACGCTGAGCACAAGCGCTTTCAGCGTGAGTACGCGTTTCAGCAATGGTTGATAGCCCCTTTCGAGCCATGCCATCATACGATCCGCAACCGTATTTTTATGGCTGATCTTTTTGCTGAGAAACAGCGAACTCATCATAGGCACGTATGTTATCGACAGCAGGAATGCACCCAGAATGGCAAACCCAACCGTATAAGCCATTGGTTTAAACATTTTGCCTTCAATACCTTCGAGTGAAAGAATCGGGATATAAACAATCAGGATAATGATTTGACTGAATACGGCCGACTTGATCATCGATCCGGTTGAGTGAGTTACCTCTTCATTCATTTGGGCTTGCGATAACCGCGAGATGGATGCAAAATGTTTACTGTGTGCAAACCTGTGCAGGATAGCCTCCACAACAATCACCGAACCGTCCACGATCAGGCCGAAGTCAATGGCTCCCAGGCTCATCAGGTTTCCGCCAACACCATATAAATTCATCAGGATAATCGCAAAGAGCATCGACAATGGAATAACAGACGAAACAATTAACCCTGCGCGTAAATTTCCCAGGAAGAACACGAGCACAAATACTACAATCAGCGCTCCTTCCATTAAATTCATCTTCACCGTGCTGATTGCATTGTTCACCATTTTCGTCCGGTCAAGAAACGGCTCCAGCACCACACCTTCCGGCAATGATTTTTTGATCTCCGCGATTTTCTCTTTTACGCGTTTGATCACAGCCGAAGAATTCTCGCCCTTGAGCATCATCACCACCGCACCGGCAACCTCACCCTGATCATTGTAACACATCGCGCCATACCGGGTTGCATATCCAAACCCGACCGAAGCTACATCGCGCATTAAAACAGGCTGACCGTTCTCCCAGACTTTGACCACAATCTTTTCGATATCCTCCAGACTTTGCGCAAGGCCTTCGGTTCGGATGTATAAAACAGTCGGGCCTTTTTCAATGTATGCCCCACCTGTGTTCTCGTTGTTTGCTTCGAGCGCATCGAACATATCGGCAATGGTAAGATCGTAAGCCTTGAGTTGTTCGGGCTTCACCGTAATTTCATATTGCTTTAACTGTCCCCCGAAACTGCTCACTTCGGCAACACCGGGAGTTCCAAGCAATTGCCTGCGCACAACCCAGTCCTGAAGCGTGCGAAGTTCCATTGGGCCATATTTCTGCTCGAAGCCCTTTTCCGGACGAAGCACGTACTGATAAATTTCTCCAAGTCCGGTTGTTACCGGAGCCATTTCAGGTTGTCCTGCTCCCTGCGGGATGTTCTGCCTGACCTGTAGCAAGCGCTCGCTGATTTGTTGTCGCGCCCAATACAAATCAACATGATCATTGAATACAATTGTCACGAGTGATAACCCGAAACGTGAAAAACTCCGGACATTCTTTAGTCCGGGTATATTGGCGCAGGCCTGTTCTACCGGAAAGGTTACGAGGCGTTCGACATCAGTGGCGCCTAATGCAGGCGACACGGTAATAATTTGTACCTGGTTGTCGGTAATATCGGGCACAGCATCGATCGGGAGTTTAGTTACCTGAAAGGTTCCCCATCCGATAAGTGCGACTACGAATAGTCCGATAACCAGCTTGTTCTCAACCGAGAAGCTGATAATTCTGTTAAGCATGTGATTATATCTTAGTAAATAAAAAAGTAATTCAGCACGGATCCGTAACTGAATAAACAGGAAAGGAACTAAGCAAGCCGGGGCGGCTTGAAGATGGAACCTACCGGTGCATTCTCAACCTGCGGTTCGTGGTAAGCGGGAAAAACAGATTTGAAGTTTGGTTCACTACGCAACGCAAAAGCAATTGACACCGGAACTGTCATCGGCTGACTGAATGCTTCATGTTCAAATTTTTTGAACGGTAACTGGTTGTCGCGCTCATCGCCCTTGCTACCCGCGTCTGAATCCCAGTAGTGCATCGCCAGAAAGTCGATAAAACCAACGCGGGAATCCAGGGCATGATGTTCGGTATAGTGAACCACGAGCACAGGAACCTTGTACAATTGCTTCGAAAAGCTGTTGACGCAAATAATCGCAATCAATATGTACAATAGTCCTTTCTTCATGAACGTTGCAAATGTATAAAATCCGAATAAATACCAATTTGATTTTTTAGAGGAACGGTTATGAAATAAATCATGTTAGTAACCGACTTGTTCCTTAAGCCTCGTATGCAATACACCGTAAATAACCATTTTTTTCACGATTTTAGGGAAATGTGTCACTCGGTTGTAGTCCCTCAGAATTTCTTCAGATTCCCTTCGTAAAATGCCTTTTTAACCACCCATATGCTTAAAATTTCCCTTGCCGCGCTTGCAATTTTTGCCTCCACGATCGCCGGCTTCGCGCAGTCAAAAGAAGACTCGGCCGCTTACGCGAACCGAAAATTAAAAACAGAGGAAGTCGATTTCGTTACCAGTTACTATCACCAAACCGGTAATAACTCTGCGGTAACGGGTGGTATCGGGACCGAAAAACTCACCGACTTCGCCACTACCATTGATGTTAAACTTTCACGATACGACCGGTGGAAACGAAAGCACACACTCACGGGTGAATTGGGTGTTGATGTGTACACATCCGCTTCTTCCGATAAGATCGATCCGAACACCATTTCATCAGCTTCATCCGGCGACAAGCGAATCTATCCTTCCTTGTCGTACGCTATCGCGGATGAACAAAAAGGTTCTGCCGTGAACTTTACCGGTTCGATTTCAAGCGAGTTCGATTACTTTTCAAAAGGACTTGCTGCGGGCTGGACTAAAACTTCAAAAGATAAAAACCGCGAGTTCGGAGTTAAAGGCCAGGTGTTTCTCGATACGTGGAAAGTTATCCTTCCTATCGAACTTCGATATTCAAGCAACATCAGCGGATCAAAGCCCAGAAACTCGTACAGCTTATCATTTACGCTAAGCCAGGTTATTAATAAACGTATGCAGGTATTATTACTTGCCGATGTCGCGTATCAGAGCGGGCAACTGGCTACGCTCTATCACCGCACATATTTCACAGACGGTTCACACGAAGTCGAGCATCTGCCCGACACCCGGCTTAAAATTCCGTTGGGGATCAGGCTTAATTACTTCCTCGGTGACAGGTTTATCATCCGATCGTATTACCGGTACTATCGTGACGACTGGAACCTGACTGCTCACACTGCAGAACTCGAAGTGCCGGTGAAGATTACACCATTCCTTTCATTGAGTCCGTTTGTCAGATACTATTCGCAAACAGGTGTAAAGTATTTCAAAGGTTATCAAAAACATGCGCTTGATGAAACGTATTACACCAGCGACTATGACCTGTCGACCCTTACCAGCACGATGGCCGGTATGGGCATCCGGTTTGCTCCACCGGGAGGTGTAATGGGGATTACAAAATTCAATGCCCTTGAACTGCGGTATGGCCATTATAACCGGTCAACCGGTTTAACATCCAATATCATTACTCTTTTTGCCAAGTTTAAATAACACGTTATGAAAAGTCTTATCAGCATCGTTTTAATTTCATTCCTGCTCACACCCGATTGGCTTACCGATTTTGCAGCAGCACAGCAGGAAGCAAAGAAGGAACACAAATTTATTTTAATCAGCTTTTCAGGTTCCGACTGGTGCGGACCGTGCATTAAAATGAAACAGGAGGTTTACGGAAGCACCGATTTCGGATCGCTCGCGGAAAAGAAACTCGTGCTGGTGCGGGCGGATTTTCCGAGGTCGAAAAAAAATCAGTTACCCAAAGAACAGGTGAAACTGAATGAAGCATTGGCCGATAAATACAATCCGTCAGGCAAATTTCCATTTACCGTATTAACCGATGAGAACGGGACGGTAGTTAAAACCTGGGATGGCTACGCCTTCGGCTCGCAGGAAACATTTATGAATGAATTAAATCAGGCCGTTAACTGACCATGCAAACGTTCAGTCGCGGGATGAAACTCATGGGCAATCATTTTGAATTTTCCGTTGTAAGCGAAAACGAGTTGTGGGCGAATGCCTGCATCGATCGCGCCATTACTGAAGTTCAGCGCATTGAGCAATTATTAACCACGTTCCGCGATTCAAGTCAAACGAATCAGATCAACGCCATGGCCGGGATTGAACCGGTTCGTGTAGATGCTGAAGTTTTTAACCTGATTGAACGTGCGCAAAAAATTTCCGAACTGACACAAGGCGCGTTTGATATCACCTACGGTTCAATTGATAAACGCCTGTGGAATTTTGATAAAACGATGACCGAGTTGCCCGATGCTGAAACGGCCAAAGCAAGCGTGCGGCTGATCAATTTCAGAAACGTTGTACTGGATCGTGAAAACTCAACCGTGTTTCTGAAATATGCAGGCATGCGCATTGGGTTTGGAGGTATTGGAAAAGGTTATGCTGCCGACTGCGCGAAAAAGGTTATGCGTGCAGAAGGCGTTGAAAGCGGAATTGTAAACGCTGCCGGTGATCTTACCGTATGGGGTAATCAGCCAAGTGGAAAACCCTGGACAATTGGGATTGCTGATCCCGATTCGCGCGACTTGCCATTTGGTTCCGTTTTACTAACGGATACTTCCGTGGCAACATCCGGTAACTATGAGAAATATGTAATGATCGGTGGAAAAAAATATTCACATACGATTGATCCCAAAACCGGTTTACCGGTACACGGAATTAAAAGTGTAACGATCATCACGCAGATTGCCGAACTGGCCGATGCTATGGCAACCCCGGTAATGGTGATGGGAATAAAAGCAGGACTGAATCTGATCAACCAGATGCAAGGCATTGCCTGCATTATTGTTGACGAAAATGACCATATACACACATCAAAAAATATTAACCTGACACGATAATGAAAACAAGAAAGGTTTTAACACGCATTTCGATTATTGCCTCCGTAGCCCTTGCGGCAGTAAGCTGCTCCCCTGTGAAGGAGTATCAGAAAATGCACCTGAACGACTCGGAGATGGAACTGGCAACCCGCAAAACACAAAAATTTGAGAACAGTTTCCAGCTTTACCGCGAAGGCGCTTCTGGCGCAAATGGCGGAAAAAACGGGGGTGGATGCGGTTGTAACTGATTTCTGACGCGGAATTCAGATTATCTTCAGAATCCGGTCGTTAGTTACGACCATGAAACTGGTTCCCCGATTTCCCCAGAACCGCACTGGTTTAATTGCCCTCTTTTACGCACTCGCCATTGGCATCTCCATGGTCGTGCGGATTGCGCTGTTGATCAAGTCATGGTCTGATCTTGATTTCTCCTTCATAACACTTGCGGGTATTTTCTTTTTCGGATTGTTATCCGATGTACTAAGCACATCATACGCAGCCATACCGCTTGCACTTTATCTATGGCTGACACCGGAACGGTTCTTCAAAAGCCGGGCAAACAAATACATCCTTAACGGATTATTTTTCATCATCATCTTCCTCTTGTTGTTTGGTGCAGCCGCAGAATGGTTCTTCTGGGACGAATTCAGCGGGCGGTTCAATTTCATTGCCGTTGATTATCTGGTGTACACAACAGAAGTAATCGGAAACATCACCCAATCCTACCCGATCGGGTGGCTTGTGCTGGTAATGGTTATACTGTCCTCTGCCGGCCTTTGGTTTTTGCAACCGGCGATCAGACCCACCTTTACTAACTACCTGCCGTTCAGACGAAGGAGTATACTGATCACTGCATACGGAGTCCTGCTTTATTTCGTGTTTCTGTCGTTCAGCAATCAGTATCATCGGTTTAGCACTAATCAGTACGCCAACGAGCTTGCCGGCAACGGACTCTATGAATTATTCTCGGCATACCGTCACAACGAATTAAACTACGATCAGTTTTACGCAAGCGTTGAAACCCAAAAAGCTTTCACTACGCTCCGGTCATTATTAAAAACACCGGAAGCCACGTTCACATCAAACGACCCGATGAACCTGGAGCGGAGCATTGAAAATCCCGGTCCGGAAAAAAAATTAAACATTGTTTTAATCAGTGTGGAAAGTTTTAGTGCCGACTTCATGGCACATTTTGGTAACAAAAAAAATATTACACCTTTTTTAGATTCTCTTGCGGAGCACAGTTTACTTTTTACCAACCTTTATGCTACCGGAACCCGCACCGTTCGGGGCCTTGAAGCGCTGTCGCTGTGCATACCCCCCACCCCTGGTCAATCAATTGTGAGACGGCCCAATAATGAAGATTTGTTTTCGCTTGGAAAAGTTTTTCAGCAGAAAGGTTATCGGAGTGAGTACATCTACGGAGGATATGGCTATTTCGACAACATGAACTATTTCTTCAGCAACAACAGCTATGAAGTAACGGATCGCACAGCCTTAAAAGATTCAGAAATTGATTATGAGAATATTTGGGGCGTAGCGGATGAAAATCTCTTTTCATTGGCGATCAAAAACCTGGACGCACATACGCCTGAACGGCCCGTGTTTGCGCACGTCATGACTACCTCTAATCACCGGCCGTTCACGTATCCGGATGGCCGCATTGATATTCCATCACATACCGGGAGAAAAGGCGCGGTGAAGTATACCGACTACGCCATTGGCCGGTTTATCCACGAAGCATCCCGGAAGCCCTGGTTTAACAACACAATCTTTATTATCGTGGCCGACCACTGTGCATCCAGTGCGGGCAAAACCGAACTGCCGATTGAGAAATATCATATCCCCATGCTGATTTACTCACCAGCCCATGTTCAGCCGGCAGTTATGAACCGGCTGATGAGTCAGATCGACATTGGTCCGACCGTGCTGGGATTGTTAAACTTTTCATACACCAGCAAGTTCTTCGGATACGACATTAACAAGCTCGAGCCCGGCCGTGAGCGTGCGTTCATCAGCACGTATCAGAGTTTAGGGTACGTTAAGAACAACGCGCTCATTGTATTGTCACCACAGTTTAAAACGGAATCGTTCCGCTATACGGCTTCTGCCGGAATGCAGCCAGGCAACGACTCCATATCAACCCGCGAAGCTATAGCCTGGTATCAATCTGCCAGCTATGCGTTCGGGCATGGTTTACTAAAATAGTTTCGCTACCTTCTCCCGCAGCAATGAAAATATTAATCATTGAAGACGAACGTGAACTTGTAAAAAGCATGGCCCAATACCTGCGCCAGGAAAGTTACGTATGTGAAGTTGCTTACACCGCACAGGAAGCAAATGAAAAGATCTTACTATTCGAGTACGATTGCATTCTGCTCGACATCAACCTGCCGGACGGAAATGGATTAAAAATCCTGGAAACGCTCAAGGCCAATCAAAAACAGGATGGCGTTATCATCATCACCGCACGTAACTCGCTGGATGATAAAGTAACCGGATTAAACTTGGGGGCAGACGATTACCTGGCCAAGCCATTTTTTCTTCCGGAACTGGCCGCGCGCGTATCGGCTGTGATCAGGCGCAGGCATTTTAATGGAAGCAACCGGATTAGTTTTCATGAAATCACAGTCGACCTGCTTGGAAAAACGCTGCACGTTAACCAAAAACCGGTTGAACTTACCCGCAAAGAATACGATCTGCTGGTATTTTTACTGGCGAACCGAAACCGCGTGGTTTCGAAAAATGCGATTGCAGAACACCTGTCGGGCGATGATGCCGAGTTGCTCGACAAATTTGATTTTATTTACACGCACATGAAAAACCTGAAGCGGAAACTGGCGGATGCCGGTTCAGCCGATTATATCAAGACCGTTTACGGATTGGGTTATAAATTTACCGAATGAGACTTCTTCAGGTAAGCCTTCGAAGCCTGCTTTTATATTCGTTGCTGCTGGTACTCATCAGCATGCCAATTTCATACATCTCCATCAGCGCGATTTTAAATCATGAGGTTGATGAAACACTCCAGTTACAATCGGAGCAATTTCTAAAACACGTTAAAAGCTTTGAATACCTCGATGATCTGGAACGCGATTTGGAAGTGCTTGATCAGCTTACGTACAATATTCACATCAAACCTTCACCGGGTTCAATACCCGGCCAGACATTTGAAACCCTGAACGTTTTCGACAGTCTTGAACAAATTGAGCGGCCTTACCGGATGCTCTCCTCGATTGTTAAAATCAAAGGCATGCCTTACCGGTTAACCATCAGCATGTCGCTGGTCGATAATCACAAACTGTTAACCGCCATCGGCCTTGTACAGGCGGTACTGATACTTGCGTTAACGGGAGGTTTATTATTTATTAACCGGTCGCTTACGCGAAGATTGTGGAAACCGTTTTACAAAACACTCGACAAGCTGAAGGCCTATGAGGTGGATAAAAACGAAACGATTGACACCGAACAAACACGGATTTCAGAGTTCAACGATCTGAACAAAACCATTGGAACACTAACCGGGCGCAACCGGAAAATATTTCTTCAGCAAAAAGAGTTTATCGAAGATGCTGCGCATGAATTGCAGACTCCGCTGGCAGTTTTCCAGGCCAAGCTTGATCTGCTCATGCAACAGTCTGGGCTCTCAGAAGGAGCTGCAGAACTTATCGGCCGGCTCGAACAAACTGCGCAGCGCATGAACCGGTTAAACAAAAACCTGCTGCTGCTGAGTAAAATAGACAACCGGCAATTCTCGCAAACCGAAAATATCGAACTTGATGCGCTGGTTGGAGAATATCTTACCAAACTAAAGCCGCGCATGGAAGAAAATGGTTTGCAACTGATAGAATCAATCCGCCCGGCCGCCATCAACGCTAACCGAACGCTTATTGAAGTGCTGGCCACAAACCTGTTGCACAACGCGATCCTGCACACGGCTTCAGGCGGAAGTATTTTTGTAACCGTAGAACCCGGACGACTTGAAATCGGAAACACCGGAACACCGCTTCAATCGCCTGAACGAATCTTTGACAGGTTCAGAAAAGAAACCAACCATGAACGCGGTTCGGGGCTTGGTCTTGCGATCGTAAAAAAAATCTGTGAAAACTTCGGCTACAGGGTTTCATACGCTTTCGCGGATGGAAAGCATCTCTTTACCATCAGATTTAACAGTTAATCCAGCATAGCTTTTGACGCTTGACGCATTGCATGCTTGATGTGCATGCAGATTGAATCAAGTATTGGTCATATACACTCAACTTTGAAAACACTGCGTTTATTTTACTAGCAAGCAAGTGATGAGTTGACAACTTCAACAATTCTTTACCCGCATTAAGCACAAAAAGTATGTAATCGATCAACAAGAGGATTGATAAAAATCAATCAAATATTTACCTGTTAACAGCCCCATCAAATAATCATCGCTTGATAAAAATCAATATCTTTGTTGACTCCGTTATCTAAACAATTGCCCAATTTTATTGGCTGGCATGTCAACCCAATTTCCTTCCGGAAACTTCAGGCTGAAGACCGAACAACTATTTGAAGGGCTTCCCCCGGAGGATATCAATCAACTGTTAATTGGTGGCGCTACACATGTGTATCGCAAAGGGGAAATCATTTTCCGTGAAGGCGGTATTCCAACCGGGGTATATCATATCAAAAGCGGAAAGGTTAAAAAGTACAAGACAACTCCTACCGGTGTAGAGCAAATCATTTACATCTGTTCTGCCGGCGAATTACTCGGGTATCACGCCTTGTTAAGTGAAGAGCGGTATGCCGATTCAACAGCAGCATTGGTATCATCGGAAATTACCTTTATCTCAAAGGAAGTTTTTCTCGGAGTATTGTCACGCTCATCGGCCTTATCGAACCGGTTGCTAAAACTACTCGGACTGGAATTCAGCGGGTTTGTCGACAGTTTCACGAACCTGGCCACCAGAAACGTACGCGAACGCCTGGCCTTTAACCTGCTGGTACTGGAAGATAAATTCCGCGAAGCCGGAAAAACCGATGCGGTGGACATCGTTTTGTCGCGTACAGACCTTGCCAACATAACCGGCACAGCAAAAGAAACACTCGTACGATTGCTGAAAGAGTTCAAACAAAAGAATTTGATTCAAACAACCAGTAGTTCGGTAAGGATCATTGATCGTGAAGGCGTTATTGCAGAAGCCAACTTTATGGGAAAAACCCCGGGCAAAAAATAAACCGCTTTACTAACGGGTTCACAACAATCACTCTTCGCATTACAATGCAGACATCAGTGACGTTCTGAATGTAACTTCGAATGCGACCGGAACTTCCGTGTGGTTGAGCCGTTTATTCAGAAGCGCAAATTCCTTTTGTGCCTGTTCCCGTAAAAACTTCAGAACAGACCAGCCCGTAGAATAAGCCGGAAGTTCATTTTCTTTTACCGGCAACGACAAATTGATTACATGAATCACATTTACCAGGCTCTTGGAAGTACCAGCCATATCAATTGCAGCCGAGAACCGTTCGTTGAATTGCGTTGAAAAATCGCAGAATATCATAACCTGTTCCATATACATTTTTTTTAGCGTTGACGACTTATGCTGAGATGCCGATGCTGTCAAGCAATACTTCACACGCAACCGGCTTTTGGAGATAATGTTCAATCTTAAATGAGTTCAACCGGTCTTTGTCGCGCGGATCAGCAGATGATGTAACGATCACAACTTTCATATCCTCGGCATTCGGAAGATCAAGTCGCTCAAGATTCGCCAGGAACTCGAAGCCGTCCATCCCCGGCATGGTGAGGTCGAGCAGAATAACATCAGGCAATTCGTTGTTCCCTTTCCGGGAGTGTTGGAGGAGTTCGAGTGCCTGAGTACCTGAGGATGCAGTTTGAATCTCTGCAGTGATTCCCGACAGTTCCAGCATGCGCCTGTGGATCAGGATGAACATGCAATCATCATCCACCAGTAAAATCTTCTTTATTTTGTTAGTTGTTCTCATAATCGATAAAGGGTCGTATGAAAGACCAGCCGGCTGCAAGGGATATTAACCGGCTGGATTCATCGGATGTCTCATAGTGAAGCGAAGGAAATTGAAAATGGTATGTTTAACGGCTGGCTATTGAACTGTTCAAGTGAAGTGCCGATGTTAACACGATAAAGGTCTACGTTGCTGGCATCGATCGCGCGAGAGAACGTGGCAAACTTGCCGCAACGGGTCAGGGAGAAGTGCTCTTCATCCGTAGCGGTATTTACAGCAGGGCCAAGATTTACCGGTTGGCTCCAGTTAGTCCACGTGTCATCCAGCCGGGTAGTCATATAAATGTCAAAGCCACCGTAGCCATCATGACCTTTTGAAGCAAAAAACAGTGTTTTACCATCGCTGCTCAGGTAAGGCGATGATTCTTCCAACTCCGTATTTACGGTCAGGCCGAGGTTCATTGGCTCGGTAGCCGTACCACCATCCCAAAAGCTCACATATAAATCGCGATCCCCTACAGTTTCTGCGCGTTCAATGGCGCTGATGATTACATGATGCTGAAATGAAACATAATGATTGGCATGTTCGGAAGTATTGTAGTCATTTCGAATGTCGATCGTTTGAGGGGCCGACCATTCACCGTTTACTTTTACGCTGTACGAAAGACCTGCGAACATTTTTCCTTTCTTGTACCGGTTTCCAAGTACCAGCGTATCACCTTTCGGACTAACGCTATTCACAAAATTCGGTCCCGCATTGTTAAGCTCACCTTCCAGGCGTTTAGGTTCAGCCCATGTGTTTTTAACTGCATCATAATCGGTATACCAGATATCCTCATCGTACTTGCTTTTCAAAATACCTGCCTGGTAAGGAAGGCGGCTGAAATAAAGGCGACTGCCGCAGGGTGTCATCACGGGCTTCAATTCAATAAAGTGTGAGTTGATTGATTCACTCATGCTTACCGCCTGCGCGGTGATGCTGAATGAAGTTTTTCTTTCCGGAACAACGGAAGGGCGAATGTCCAAATAGCTGTTGCTGATACCGGCTGTGTAAACTTGTGCATTTACAGGAATACAGGAAAGTATCATAAATGCAATCATAATTACCAGGATCATCATAAATCCCTGGTTTTCTTTAATGTTCATGTAGGGCGTTTTCATCGTGTTGTTGTTTAATTGATGAGTCAAAGGTGACGGAACACGATACCTCCTCCGACAGGGCCTTGCTGATTTGAAAAAAATCAGGTGTTTGCGGAACAGTCTGTACCCATATGTAATAAAAAATAACCGTGGTGGGATTTATAACTAAAAACTTGCGTTTCCAGATGAAAAAAGGGGGATAATAAACATGGCTATCAGCAAATTCCTGATACCAAAATCAGGCAATCTACTTATGCAGCCTACGCGGATTGCTCTAAACAAGCTTGTTTTCGATCGCGTATTTCACGAGCTGGGCCGTGTTGGTAAGCTCAAGTTTACCCATAATATGGCTTTTGTGCGTCTCTACCGTTTTCGGGCTGATGAATAAGTGCTCGCCAATTTCTTTAATGGTTTTACCAGAAGCGATCAGCACCAGCACTTCGGTTTCCCGTTTACTGAGTTCTTTTGCCTTGCCTGATGGCAGACCCTTCCCTTCCGTTTCTTTTAAATAAAAGTCGCGGAAAATGAGGTTGGTCACTTCAGGGCTGAAAAATTTCTCGCCCCGCATTACCGTGCGAATGGCCTCCAGCAATGTCTCACGCGAACAATCTTTCAACAAATAGCCATCAATACCCATCCGCATTCCTTCAGAAATGAATTCCTTACTCACTTCACTGGATAGGAGAATAATTTTAATTCCAGGGTTTTGATCCTTAATCCAACGCGTAGCTTCAATGCCACTCATGCCCTTCATTACAATATCAAGCAGGAAAACATCGGGCGGGCGATTATTCGCCACATTTACCGCATCCTCCCCGCTTGAAACGGAAGCTACAACCTGAATCTCCGGGTCTTCTTCCAGCAGCGACACAATACCATGCCGCATCAGTCCGTGGTCATCTGCCACAGCAATCGAGATCTTCCGGTCCATTAATCCTCGTTGAAATGATCTTTTATTGATTCCAGAAAAGTTTCCATGGCTACTGGTTTAACCACAATACCATTTGTTTTTCGAAGCAGTGCTTCGCGTTCATCCGGTTTGAGTGGTGCAGCCGTAAACACCAAAACCGGAATATTGCTGCACTTCGGCATGGCTTTCACATGATCGATGAATGCAAATCCATTCATGCCCGGCATCCATAAGTCGGTTATAATCATATCGGGTATTCGGCTGGTGAGCTGATCGAGTGCCTCCATGCCGGAGGAACACGCGATTACTTCATAGCCTTCGAGCGTCAGAAAGGCTGCGAGGTTCTCCAGCAAGTCTTCGGTGTCCTCAACAATACAAATGGTTTTCATGCGTGTATCGGGATCGTTACATGGAATTCAGTTCCTTTACCGGGTGTACTGTCAACGGTGATGTTTCCTTTCAGCAAATCGAGTGACTTACGGATGATTGATAGTCCGAGTCCGGTTCCCTGAATGGCGTTTACATTACCGCCCCGGAAAAATGGTTCAAACAAATTGCGCAAATCATTTTCAGGAATGCCGATGCCATAGTCTTTTACACGAACCGACAAATTATTGCCGGCCGCGAGGATTGTTACATCAACAAGGGCAACGCTCGGAGAAAATTTGATGGCATTGGTTAAGAGATTAATAAAAATGCTTCGCAACAATTTATCATCGCTGTTCACCCGGTCGAAAACCAGCGATTTGTGTACACGGATATGATGGGTATTGCCTTTGCTTCGTTCCACTTCAGCGCACAAGTTGCTGAAGAAATCATCCAGTAAAATTTCCTTTCGCTGAACATCAAGCTTGCCTGCATTGGCTTTTTCAATCAACAAAACATCATCCAGCATCACTGTCATATGCTCAACCTGTTTCAGGATGTTCGCCAGTTTGTGGTCGAGTTCTTCCGGTGACAATTTGGAATGGTGCTTGCGAATCAGTCCCGTGGCAACGGAGATGGTTGACAGGGGCGTTCGGAACTCATGGGATGCTATTGAGATGAACCGGCTTTTTATGTCGACAAGCTCGCGCTCTTTCTGAAGCGCTTCATTTAAGGCGTGTGTTCGTTCGATAACCTTTTCTTCGAGCGACTGCCTGTATTCGGTAAGTTCAGTGATGTTTTGTGCAACAAAGATTACACCGGCGATTATTCCATTCGAGTCGAGCCGTGGCGATGCACTCATCAACAGAATCAGCCGCTGGCCGCTTTGCGTAACAATGGCGCACTCGATATTCCCGAGCGAACTTCCGCTCATAACTTCCTGCACCATGCTTTCGAATTTTGCACGTGAAGATTCTTCAAAAATTCTCGCCTCCAGCATTGATCCGATGGCGTGATGTTTCTCGTACCCAAGCAAGTCTGCAGCAACTTTGTTCCATTCAGTAATGCGTCTTTGTGCGTTGATTCCGAAAATCGGGACATTTGCATTTTCAATCAGACCTGCCAACTCGCGTGCTATCGCGGATATCGACATTTCATACTCCTTGATGCGGGTGATGTCTGCATGAACGGAAATGAAATTTCGAATGGTTCTGTCAGTATTAAAAATCGGGGTGATGCTAAGCCTGACCCAAAACTTCCGGCCCTGTTTTGTGTAGTTGATTAATTCCTCGGATACCGAATTGCCCTGGCGCAATCGTTCATTAATGCGCTTCACTACCACCGGATCCGTTTCCATGCCCTGAAGCATGCGCATGTTTTTTCCTTTTACCTCATCAAACGAGTAGCCGGTGATCTGCACAAAGCTGTCATTCACCCACTCTACCGCGCCTGAAGGATCGGTAATCGTTACCGCGTTACTTGTTTTGCTCGCAACCAGCGAGAGCTTTTTTATCTCTTCTTCGTTTCGTTTACGTTCGGTAATATCGTTGCGGATGGAGAGAAATTCCCGCACGGTGTTATCTTCATTTAAAAACGGCATCACAAATGTATCGACCCAGTAGTACGATCCGTCTTTGGCTTTATTTCTTACCTCCGCTCTCCAGATATGACCGGAAGAAATTGTCTTCCACATGTCTACCCAAAATGAAGCGGGATGATAGCCGGAGTTTATAACGCGATGATTTTTTCCGATCAGTTCTTCCGATGAATAACCGCTGATCCTCACAAAATTTTCGTTAACAAATGTGATGTCACCCTTCTTGTTCGCGCGCGATACGATGGAGGATTTGTAAATCGCATTTTGAAAATCAAATAACGAACTCTGTTCGATTCGGGGAGTTACGTTACGCAGCTGAACCGGAGGTTCGATCGTTACAAACGAAAAAACAAATGCGATAAGCCAGGCACCGGTAAGCAGTAAAACACCTGTCTCCAGTGCATATAACCCATGTCTGTAACCCGTTAGCATCGCGATGGCGAGAACGATGGAGAGCGCAGCCAGCACGGCTGCGACTGACAGGTGATATTTCAATATCCGACTTGGCATGTTGTCCGTGAAGCATCACAGTACCAAACCCATCCAGCAGGCAAAAAAACTTATCCAGCTGACGTCAATTTACCAAAAAACAGCATTCATCAACTTTTATATTGATAAAAGTTAACATATAAGTTGATTAAATAGCCATTTTAGAAACCTGTAGCGATCGGCTTAAATCAGGGCTATATCTGCCATTTGACTCAAATTCGATAGGAGTTACTCCTATCAATGGTGCATCTGAGCTGAGAGGCAAAAAAAACACAGTCCGCAACTCCGTTGAATAATTCATTATTTTGGGCTTTAGCATTATTAAATGCTTGTGCCAAATGAGAAAACTAGTGCTGGTCATGATTTTGTCAGGAAGTGTTTTGATTGCCACTGGGCAGAGGCAGAATCAAACACTTGATGTTGAGTATCCAGAACTTCTGAGGTTCTTCGATGTTTTCGAACAGTCTACCGCGTATTACGAACTCACAGTAACTAATCTTTCAACTGACAGCATCGACCTGAAAAACGTTTCAGTTTTAAATACGCGCGATTCAGTTGCCTGTTTAGAGCTGGACGAACCGGAACTAAAAAAGCGAATGCGCACGGTTGGCGGCGCACAGATTAGTAGTACACGCATCGCACCGAAGGCAACTGCTGTAGTTTACGTTGAACTTACGATTCGCAAAAATATTCACCGGGTTTGTCACGCTATTACCTATTCGTTTGTCAACGATGCTGCGCATAAACAGTTCACACGTCAGACGTCATCCACAATTTGTAATGTTCAATTGCCCACAGTACTGGGAAAGCCCGTGTCAGGAACATGGGCTGCTGTTTATGAACCCTCGTGGGATCGCGGACACAGGCGCGTTATCCACACAACTGATAACAAGCCCCGGATTCCCGGTCGTTATGCGATTGATTTTATTATGCTGAATGATCAGGGGCAAATCACCTCGGGTGACGCTGATGTGATAACAAACTGGTTAGGATATGGTGCCGATGTGCTGGCTGTTGCCGATGGCGTTGTTTCGTCTGTGAGCAATGTGTTTACGGAAAGTAAAACAATTTCCGGTCACGCCAATCCTTCTGCGGAACGTGCAACCGGTAACTATGTTTCAATCAAATTGAATGATCAGCAATACGCATTTTATGAACACCTGATGCCGAACAGCATAAAAGTTAAAATCGGACAAAAAGTTAAGCGCGGCCAGGTGATTGCCAAAGTAGGGTTTACCGGTCAAACAACCGGCCCGCATTTACATTTTCATTTGGCCGATGCGGACTCACCGTTAGGCGCAGAAGGCATTCCGTTTGTGTTTGATGATTTTGAAGTGATTGGATTTTACCCTGACTTCGATCAGTTTGGCAAAACGTTATGGAAGCCAATTGATGCAGCGCAGTTAAAACGGTTCCGGGAACGGCCCGCACCGAATACAGTGATTATATTCCGGTAGCTCGCCGTGATGAAACATTTTTACAAATCCCGTGTTAAGTAAGCAACATTCACATACCATGAATGAAGCGATAGAGATTTTACGGCAGCACATCATCAAACGACTAGGTTCCGAAACTTCCGGACTCGAACTGGTGCTGTCTAATTTCAAACCGATTTCCACCAAACGAAATGAGCAACTACTAACCCAGGGCGATACTTGCAAATACGTGTACTTTGTCGCGAAAGGTTGTTTACAAGTTTATGTGTACGATCAGGAAATGAATGAGACTACACGCGATATTGTAATTGAGGATAACTGGTGCAGCGAATTGATCAGTTTTGGAAGCGGCCAGCCCGCAACCGAAAACATTCGGGCTGTAGAACCCTCGGCACTGCTGGCAATCGACCGGCAAGGCTTTCAATTAATGATGGAAACAGTACTGCAGTTCGACAAGGTATACAAACAAATCCTCGAAGCATCGTATGCCAATTCTGTTTACCGGATTAACACATTTGTATCGCTCTCCGCTCTTGACCGGATTAAGTGGCTGATGCAAAATCGCCCAACGCTGATGACGCGCCTGTCGAGCAAGCTCATCGCTTCATACCTCGGAATAAATAAAGACGTTTTCAGCCGGCTGAAATCCAAGTTGTAAAACATCGACTTTTGTCATCGTCCGGGATTTTCGTGAATTCCATTTTTACAGCATCAATTCACCAAAATCCAAATCATTATGACCGAGTATTTATTATTATTCCGAAACGCAAGTGCGGAAAACGGCTATCTCGCAACCGCGGAAGAAATGGCAGCGGAAATGCCGCACTGGCAATCATGGATCGGGCACATCGCCATGCAAGGCAAACTGGTAACTACCGCGCCCGTCCGGTATGAAGCTTCAATTGTAAACAAGGACCACGTTACCCCGGGACATCCGCACAAAGAGAAGAACAGTGTGCTGGTTTCCGGTTTTGTGATCTGCAAAGCAGAAACCATTGAAGAGGTAGAGCACTGGAGCAAGAGTTGCCCGATTTTGAAATATCCGCAAAGCTCCCTTGAAATCCGGCCCTTGGTTCCATTCTTAACAAACTAATCCCACTCCTATGAATGCAATCCTTGCTGTTGGCCGCTATCTTTTCCCCCTATCGTTTTTACTTTATGTGGGCTTGCACATTGGCGCACCGGATGTGGGTGCAAGCTTTGTTCCATCATGGCTGCCCGCACCGATGTTCTGGAATTACTTCACTGCCGCGCTGATTCTCGCCTTCATTGTAAGCTGCCTGATCGGCAGGTTTGATAAACTGGCTGCCGTGCTCATGGCTGTTTATGTGCTGCTGATGATTGTACTGGTCCACATTCCGCGTGCTGCCGTTTCGGAAAACGATATGCTGAATATCTTTCGCAATCTTATGGTGATCGGAGCGCTGTTGGTATATGCGCGCTATGCTGCACGTGATAGCCGGATAGTGGGATAAAAAAAGCCTGCCGGATTATCGGCAGGCTCCCATACTCTTTTTAACGCTTCTTAATCTCCCGTTCCTTTCTGACGCTGAATCGCACCCTGACGGATAGCCTCCAACACTTCTTTTGCTTGTTGATCAGCGGGATTCAGGGCAAGCACTTTCTGAAAATACTCTTTTCCCTTTGCCAGGTTTCCTTCACTGATCGCATAATAAGAACCGAGGTACTTGTAAGACTCAATAATGAACGTCTTGTTTTTCTCCGGTGCCGCATTCGCGAGCTCAAGAACTTTCTCATAAAGCGGTTTAGCCAATCCTGCCTCTTGGGTTGAATCGATGTTCGCTTTTACGCGCGCTGCTTCAACCGTCACCTGAATATTAGTAGGGTATTGTTCTACTAACTGGGTGTACACAGTATCTGCCTGCTGATATTGCTCCGTCATCGAATATGCCCGTGCCATGTTCAAAAACTCATTCGGACTCGGCTTTTCCTTAACCGCTACAAGACGTTTATATGCATCCGCAGCCTCGCTGTATTTTTTGTTTTTATAATATATCTCAGCCTGTGCCTGAACTGCATCCGGGCTTTTCGGATCAAGTTGTACAGCTTTCGTCAATTGACTTTCTCCCAGTGAATCGTTACCCAACGCGATATAAAGTTTCCCAAGTTCGATATAGTCTTTCGGCGTGATGTCCTCCGGCTTGGCCGTTGTCAGGAACCGCTCGGAAACCGTAGCCGAGGTGATTGAGTCAGTTGAATCCTTTGTAGCCTGCAACGACTTAACGTAGTAACGGTAAACAATCGGTTTTACATCGTCTTTTGCAACAAGCTCCTCGAACAGCTGATTACCTTTCGCATACTCGCCCTGCATCACATAAATAAACGCAAGTCGCATCTTGATCTTTTCAGGATCGCTGCTAAGCTGACGGAATTTTTCAGCAGCCGCTACGGCCTTGTCGGCCTCCTTTTGCTGATAATAGATGTCGGCCAATTCATCGTATGCGTACGTAAACTCTGGATCTACAGCCACTGCCTTCTCGAAAGACTGTTGCGACATAGCAGGGTTAACCCGCGTATAGATCATACCGATCTTATAATATGGTTCACCGTTTTTGACATCCATTGCAGCCGCATTTTCATAGGCGGATACAGCAGAGCCTGCCTGATTCTGTGCCAGGTATGCATCACCCAACAGTATTTCAACTTCCGCATCGTCTTTAATCGACTTTGCTTTTAATAACAATGCTACAGCTTCGTTTGCTCGCTGGGGCTGCGTTAAGTACGCCTCTGCAACAGCTTTCAAAACCGGCACTTTCTTGGATTTAGACAACTTCAGTGCCTTATCAAGATTTATCTTTGCTTCGCCAACATTATTCTGCAGCAAGGCAAGATGACCTTTACCCGCATAGTTTATTGCTTCTTTAGGATTTTTTGCAATCCCCGCATCAAAAGATTTTGCGGCAGCATCAAGCTGGTTGTTTTTAAGTTGAGCGTAGCCCAGATAGTAATATAGATCGGCCGCTTTTGGATTTTCACGGATCGCTGCTTCCACAGGAGCCATAGCCTCTGTACCATGATCAACCGCTATCAACCGTTTTGATTTTTTTACTGATGCATGTTGGGCAAATGCAAATGCATTGCATATAAGATATAATACAATTAATAACCCTGCTCGTTTCATAGTTTTGGTTTTTATTAGTCTTATGGATGGTATCCCACCGCTTGTCACGTTATTTTCCATTATTCTTCGTAGGGAATGAAAAAATCGTACCATAATTAGTGCTTTTGAAGCCTTTATTAGCCTCGGTAGAATCCTGTGATCGGTAAACCGCAGCATGGGTCGATGAATGTAGGAACGGGCAGCATCTATAAATCAATAAGTGTCAGCACTAACCATTGTACACTATCTGGCAGAACCGTATCTTCATGGCAGGAGACCTCCATCCTACTCATAGAACATGTTTAAGCACAGGGGTGAAACCCGTACGTTACAGCATAATCTGCGAATTGCTTCGTTGCTTTCGTTTGTTGCCGGCCTTGTAAATGTTGCAGGATTCCTGGCCGTACAACGCCTGACTACCAACGTTACCGGCCACTTTGCATTCTTTGTAGATGAACTTTTCAAGCTCAACTTCCTCCAGGGATTCATATTTTTTCTCTACATCTTCTTCTTCTTCCTCGGCTCTTTCGTTTCAAGTTTTCTTGTGGAGTTGTTTTACAAGAAGAACTTCCCGTATGTATACGTGCTGCCCGCGCTGATCGAAAGCGCAATACTTCTCTCGGTTCCGCTATTCGGAGATTTGTTAGTACTGGACCACCCCGATTCGCTGGCCTTTTTGCTGCTGTTCGCCATGGGTTTGCAAAACTCGCTCGTTACCACCATCTCCAATGCAGCGGTACGTACCACGCACCTGACCGGTTTATTTACCGACCTGGGAATTGAACTGTCGCAACTTTTCTTTTATAGAGAACACACGCAGCGCACGCGGCTGTTTTCGTCCATTCGCCTCCGGCTTACCATCATCTTCTTCTTTTTTGTGGGTGGAATGACAGGCGGGGTATTTTATTCATCCATCCAGCTTAACGTACTGTTGATTGCCGCTGGTGTATTGATGTTGGGAATAGCACTTGACTACTGGGGTTATGCGATCCGTAAAATCTTCAACCGTAACGCCTAGCTTTTTTCGGGTAGTTTATCCAGAATATCGTTCATCATCTCAATCTGAACTTTTTGGATCTCCAGCAATTCGTGCTGCTGATGAATAATCAGGTGATCGATCTTTTCATGGAGCATACGGATTTCAAGCTCAGACTTTAAGTTAATCATGTAATCTTTTCGGGCGCGATCGCGGTCTTTCTCTTCCTGCCGGTTCTGACTCATCATAATCACCGGAGCCTGAAGCGCAGCCAGGGTTGACAGGATCAGGTTCAGTAAGATGTACGGATAGGGATCAAAAGGCTTGGTTATCAGGAACACCGAGTTAATAACCATCCACACCAGCAAAAAGAATCCGAAAAGAACGATAAACGTCCAGCTTCCCCCAAAGGTCGCTACGCGATCAGCCAGTCGTTGCCCAAAACTGATTTGCTCTTCCGGCTCTTCAATTTTATTCACGAGCGACTCCCGGTTCTTCAGGGCATCCAGCACCGTGTCTTCGAGTTCCGTTAACTCACCTACCTCCCGTAACAGAAAATCGGAGATGTACTTTTGCCGGTACATATTCAGCTCAGTAAGCGAGCAGTAACTGTCTTCTTTGAAATCCGGGTGATCACTCTTTATAATATGGAGTATAGACGGCCGAATGGTTTTGGCCGAAATCTTCTCACGAACAGGAAATTCTTTTGAAGAAAGATCGCTGGTAAAAGTATCCATGATTGCTGGCTAGGGAATACAAATTACGATTACTATTTAATCTTCACCGATCACAGTCGTAACTGCCTGATAACATGAAGATTATAAGCCTGACGGCTGATTTTCAGCAGGGTGACAAAAATCATGTAACCATCTAACACCCATCATGTGCCACCCTTTCATGGGCTTTTACTTTTATCACAAAATAACCTTAACCGATGCGCTCACGCTATGGAAATTGAAAAGTTCAGTTACGATAATAAAATCGTAAAAGCCTTCATGATCGCCACCGTCATTTTCGGACTGGTAGGCATGTTAGTCGGGCTTACCGCTGCAATCCAGCTGGTATACCCGATCTTTAATTTTGATTTTCAGTACACCACGTTCGGCCGGATACGACCGCTGCATACGAACGCAATCATTTTTGCCTTTGTGGGCAACGCAATGTTTGCCGGGGTGTACTACTCCATGCAGCGTCTGCTGAAGGCGCGAATGCTCAGCGACACGCTTAGCTGGATTCACTTCTGGGGCTGGCAACTGATCATTCTGGCAGCTGCCATTACGCTGCCGCTGGGTCTTACTACATCAAAAGAGTATGCCGAATTGGAGTGGCCGATTGATATTGCCATCGCGTTGGTTTGGGTTGTATTTGGCATTAACATGATCGGTACGATCATTAAAAGACGTGAGCGCCATATGTATGTGGCTATCTGGTTTTACATCGCCACGTTTGTAACGGTAGCCGTGCTGCACATTGTTAACTCTTTTGAAATGCCGGTATCGCTTTTCAAAAGCTATTCCTGGTATGCCGGTGTACAGGATGCACTCGTGCAATGGTGGTACGGACACAATGCGGTAGCATTCTTCCTGACTACTCCGTTCTTGGGTATCATGTATTATTTCCTGCCGAAGGCTGCGAACCGTCCAGTGTACTCATACAGACTTTCGATCATTCACTTCTGGGCGTTGATCTTCATTTACATCTGGGCGGGACCGCACCACTTGTTATACAGCACGTTGCCCGACTGGGCACAATCATTAGGCGTAGTGTTCTCGATCATGCTCATTGCTCCGTCATGGGGTGGTATGCTGAATGGTCTGATGACCCTCCGGGGAGCATGGGACCGCGTTCGCGAAGATGCAGTATTGAAGTTCATGGTTGTGGCAATCACCGCATACGGTATGGCTACACTCGAAGGACCTCTCCTGTCACTGAAGAATGTTAACGCGATCGCGCACTTTACCGACTGGATCGTGGCACACGTACACGTTGGAGGATTGGGCTGGAATGGCTTCTTGATTTTTGCGGTGTTATACTGGACAGTTCCACGCATGTGGAATACCAAACTGTACTCAACAAAACTGGCAAACATTCACTTCTGGCTGGGAACGCTGGGTATCATCTTCTATGCGTTGCCAATGTATGTTTCAGGTGTTACACAAAGCCTGATGTGGAAAGAATTTAACCCGGAAGGATTCCTGGTGTACAAAAACTTCCTCGAAACAACCGTACAGATTCTTCCGCTGCATGCATTACGCGCAACCGGAGGTCTGTTATACCTGACAGGCGCCATCATCATGACGTACAATTTGGTAAAGACAGCGTATGCCGGAAGTTTCATTGCCAACGAACCCGCCGAAGCCGCACCACTTGCGAAGAACTATGTTGTGAAAACAGGCGGCTGGCACTATCGCTTGCTGGAACACAAGCCTTTACTGTTCACCGTACTCGCACTGATTGCCATTTTGATTGGCGGAGCTATCGAACTCGTTCCGACATTCCTCATCAAATCCAACGTTCCAACCATCGCCAGTGTAAAGCCTTATACTCCGCTTGAACTGCAGGGCCGCGACATTTATATCCGCGAAGGTTGCGTAAGCTGCCATTCTCAACTAGTCCGCCCATTCCGCTCAGAAACAGAGCGTTATGGCGAATATTCAAAGTCCGGAGAATTTGTATATGATCACCCGTTCCTGTGGGGATCAAAACGTACCGGTCCGGATTTGCACCGCATTGGTGGAAAATATTCCAACACTTGGCACTATAACCACATGCTGGCTCCGGATGCCGTTTCAACCGGTTCGATCATGCCAGCCTACCCATGGTTGTTCGAACAGTCTATTGATAAAGCCTCCACGGGTGCAAAGATTTCCGCACTGCGTACGGTTGGCGTTCCATATCCGGAAGGTTATGAAGAAACTGCCAACGCTGAACTTGAACAGCAGGCTGAAGGAATTACTGCCTCATTGAAAAAAGATGGTATTGAAGTATCCAGCGATGCCGAGATCATAGCCGTAATCGCATACCTGCAACGTCTGGGCACCGATATCAAGGCCGAAAAAGTTGCCGTTAACAAATAACCAGAACCGTTATGTACAAAAATGTTCTTCAAAGTATGACGGACGTGGCCATCTGGCCGGTCATCTCATTCGTAATATTTTTCGCCTTTTTCATCGCGTTGCTGGCGTATGTTTTCCTGGTGGATAAAAAATTCATCCAGTATATGAAGTCGTTGCCAATGGATGACGAAGCTCCCAAATCATCAACCGAAACTGTTAATCGCCATGTGTAATCCGAAAAATGACATACAATCCGCAAAGCCGGACCACGCATCAACCAAAAAATGCACCGGCAAATGCAAAGAGTGCCGCGAAAAGAAAGGCCGTGAACAAGGCGGACTGATCAAAACACTTTCTTTGTTAACGCTGTTGCTGATAACAACGCTTTCGGTGTCCGCACAGGATGCAGCTAAACAATTGTCTTTCTGGGACGATCCGTTCAACAGCCCGATGCTGCCGTTGTACATGATTACCACGCTTATCTTTGTCATGATTCTGCTGATCGCCTTTGTGGGTTTTTACCTCGTAAAGGTGGTTAATATACTTACCACGGAAGCTGAAAAAGAACGCGCACGCCAACTTGGCATCGTTTACAAACCCCGCCCAACCTGGTGGAGCAAATTTGTAAGACAGGTAAACGCTTCTGTACCCGTTGAAGAAGAAGCCAGCGTTGAACTGGATCACAACTACGATGGCATTAGAGAACTCGATAATCACCTGCCGCCATGGTGGACCTGGTTGTTCGTAGGAACTGTTGTTTGGGGGGCTATCTATCTGTTCGTGTACCACATCTCCGATAACCTGCCCTTGCAGCAACAGGAATATCAAAATGAATTGGCACTTGCGGAAGAAGCTGCACTGAAATTACAAGCTTCACAGCCACAGTCGGCCATTGACGAAAATACACTTGTGTTCGAGAAGGATGCTGCGATTCTCACGAGCGGCCAGAACATCTTTACGATTAACTGCGTGGCTTGCCATGCAAAAGACGGTGGCGGGAATGCCATTGGCCCTAACCTCGCAGACGAATACTGGATCCATGGCGGAGGCATCAAGAACATTTTTACAACGGTGAAAAACGGTGTTGTAGAGAAAGGTATGCCAGCCTGGGGTAAGAACATGAGTCCGAAAGATGTTCGGGATGTTGCCTTCTATGTCATGAGCCTACAGGGAACCAAACCTGAAAATCCAAAAGCAGCACAAGGCGAATTATATAAACCGGAACCGGCAGCAGCCGATACGACAAACATACAGGCCAGCCTGTAAGCGATATATATGCAATCGGAAATTAAGCTTGACATCAGGAAAGAGCGGCTGGCAAAAAGTGTGGAGCTGGCAAGCGAAGAGTTCAGAGACACCATCGCTACGGTTGATGAAGCTGGCAAGCGTATCTGGATTTACCCAAAAAAACCTTCGGGCAATTTTCACCGCTGGCGGATTGTGGTTACGGTTGCATTGCTAACGCTATTATTTTCCGGTCCATTTATCCGGATCAACGGTCAGCCTGCCCTGCTGTTAAATGTATTCGAACGAAAATTTGTAATCCTCGGCCAGGCATTCTGGCCGCAGGATTTCTTTTTACTGGCCGTTACGCTGATTACATTCTTCGTTTTCATTATCCTGTTTACGGTTGTATTCGGCCGGGTTTGGTGCGGCTGGATGTGCCCGCAGACGTTGTTCATGGAAATGGTATTCCGCAAAATTGAATACTGGATCGAGGGCGATGCAAACGATCAGCGCAAGCTTTCAAAGCAACCCTGGAACCGCGAAAAAATTCTAAAGAAGACGTCCAAGCACATTCTGTTTCTCACAGTATCCGTGCTGATCGCTCACACCGTAATGGCGTACCTGATCGGCACCGAAAAGACCTGGGCAATTCTAAATGAATCACCCTCCCAACATCTGGCTGGCTTCATCGGACTGATTGCCTTCACGGGAATATTTTACGGTGTCTACGCAAAGTTCCGTGAGCAGGCCTGTGTTGCAGTTTGTCCGTACGGACGCCTCCAGGGCGTGTTGCTAATCCCTGATTCAATTGTAATTGCGTACGACTGGATTCGCGGGGAGCCACGCGGACATCGCAAGAAAAACGAGGATCAATCAAAACTTGGTGATTGCATTGACTGCAAGCTTTGCGTTCATGTTTGCCCTACCGGGATTGATATCCGCAACGGTACACAGCTTGAGTGTGTGAACTGCACCGCCTGCATAGATGCCTGCGATGAGGTAATGGTTAAAATCGGAAAACCCAAAGGCCTGATCCGCTACGCATCGTACAACTCGATCAAGAATGGCATTGTAAAAATTATCAACAGCCGCGTAATCGGTTACTCTTTTGTATTGCTAATACTTCTCGGTATTCTAAGCTTTGCGCTGATTACACGTTCAGATGTAGAAGCAACCATTCTGAAAGTTCCGGGAACATTATTTCAACGCGATGGCACCCACATTACAAACTTGTATAATGTTGAGTTTGTTAACAAAACCTTTGAGCCCCGCAACCTCGAGATCCGAATAGAATCTCCAGCCGAAGCCGAGATCCGCAAAGCTGACGCAAAAGCAATCATTGTTCCTGCCGAAGGATTTACAAAAGGAGTTTACTTTATCCGGATACCGGAACAAGCCATTACCAATGCACGTACAGTAGTTAAACTGGGCATCTACTACAACGGTGAAAAAATTGAGACGATAAAAGCGAAATTTATCGGACCTGTACATAAAGCTTCTGACGCTAAACGTAAATGATATGAACCCCGGAAAATGGATTGTTGTTGCCTTTGTTCTTTTCACACTATTTATTGCCACGCTGGTAGTTGTTTGCGTGCGACAGGATATGCCGCTGGTATCAGCTGATTATTACAAACAGGAACTAGCCTACCAGAATCAAATCGAACGGATAAAAAATACGGAACAGCTCAATCAAAAGCCTGTTATCGTAGCTACGCGCAACGCTATGAAAGTTACGTTTGACAGCACACAGCATGTTCAACAAGGCGAATTTCAGTTATTCTGCCCTTCAAACGCCCGCATGGACCGAACCTTTTCATTAACACCGCATGCCCGCGAGTTTGATACAGCCGTTTCAGGTCTTACTTCAGGTATGTATCGTGTAAAACTCTTCTGGACAATGGACGGAAAAGATTACTACCAGGAAGAAATCGTTAACCTGTGATACTGTTTACTGCACTTGCCATTGGATTTTTAGGCAGCCTGCACTGTGCAGGTATGTGCAGTCCGTTGGCAATTGCAGTTACCAACCTAAGCAAGCCTGCGCTCATTAACCGGATGTTATATAATGGAGGCAGGATTATCAGTTATGGTATTCAGGGCGTTGTCGCAGCGTCTGTCGGCTTCGTTTTTGAACGTACCGGTTTGCAGGGAATCTTCAGCGTAACACTTGGCGTGTTGTTAATTATTGCCGGGTTTGCGGGCATGACAAATTTCAACGTCCCTTTTATTTCATCGGGTATCAACCGGCTAACCACGTTCATTAAACTCAGGCTGGGTGATTTTATGAAACGCAAAACAAAAGCAGCACTCGTAGTAACGGGCATGCTTAACGGTTTGCTTCCATGCGGATTAACGTACATGGCCCTCTCCTACTGCGTAACGATTACCGAACCGATAACCGGATTTATGTTTATGGTGATCTTCGGTCTCGGAACATTACCCGTTATGCTGGGTTTTACCTCACTCGTTCAAAAGCTGATGAACTACTTCAACATCAGCTTCAGCAAAATCACAACCTTCTCGATGGTGTTTGTGGGCCTTATGCTTGTTTCACGGACACTTTACAGCCATCACCACGACAGTCATCCGGTTGACAAAGATGGCATTACCGTTTGCCGGTAACTAATCACAAACGTTTGCATTTTCAAATATCAATCATGCGCATCATCGCGTGTGAATATCAATGCTTTAGCGTCAGTAAACATCAGTTTATTCACTGATAAAGATCATCATTCATCCTTACGCTTGTCATGCAACCCGCATTGGCATCATTCTACCTTTCTGAAAATTAAATCTATCCGTTATGAACCGCTCTATTAAAATCGGATTAATGCTAACGATTGCAATGCTGACATTCGTTACGCTGCGTGCGCAGGAATACATTGTTAAAACATCCAAGTCGAACATACAAGGAACTTCAACCCTGCATGATTGGGAATCTGAGATCAGCCTGATTACCTGCAAGAGTACCTTGGTAGTTGAGAACAATACGCTCAAGGCAATTAAGTCAGCTGAAGTGACCATTCCTGTTACCGGGATAAAAAGCGCTCACGGAAAGATGATGGACAATAAAACCTACGATGCATTTCTCTATGAAAAGAATCCGAATATCACGTTCCTGCTGATTTCCGCACAGGTTACACCGGTATCGCCCGGCAAAGCAAACATTGATGCCAGCGGCTACCTCGAAATGGCCGGAGTGTCAAAGTCGATCAAACTGAATGGCGTGGCAACTATGCTTGCCAACGGAGAAGTGCAGCTAACGCTGAGTAAAAAAATCAATATGACAGATTTTAAAATGAGCCAGCCTACAGCCGTGATGGGTACGATCACCGTGGGTGCAGAAGTTACCGTAAACTTTGATCTCACCATGACTCCATCACCTGCTAACCAGCAGGCAAAACGATAAACCAAACAAATCACCCTTTTTATTCACTCTATTAATTACTATTTATGAAACGCTTACATATCCTCAGCCTTGCAGTAACAATCGCACTGCTGGTTACTGCCCAGATCGCCCGGGCGCAACGGGGCGAAATCCAATACTTCCGTCCATACGACCAACGTGGCCTGAATGTATTTGAAACTTCGAAAAACGATACCGTTAAGTTTGATGGTTTTAAGGTTCGCCTGGGCGCAAACTTCACACAGGGTTATCAGAACCTGAAGCACAGCAACGCAGACAAAACACCGGGCCAGGCGCTCTATTATATGAAGGGCGGCTTTCCACTCGCGCAAGCCAACCTTAACATCGATGTTCAAATTGCTGACGGTGTTCGTGTAGGGTTAGTATCCTACATGGCGTCTCACCACCACAACGAGTTCTGGGTTAAAGGCGGTTACTTTCAAATCGACAAAGTAGGATTTTTGAACAGCGCCCTCATGGATAAACTCTGGACCAATTTAACATTGAAAATCGGCCACATGGAAATCAACTATGGCGATGCGCACTTCCGCAGAAGCGATGGCGGTAACACATTCTGGAACCCATTCATGGAAAACAATATCATGGATGCCTTCACAACTGAAATCGGTGCGGAATTATACTGGCAAAAAAACGGAATGTTGTTGATGGCCGCCGCAACCAACGGAGAAATCCAGGGTAGTGTAGCTGAACGCAGCATAGCCGGAACTGATAAGAACGGATCAAAACGCGCTCCTTCCATCTATGGAAAAATCGGTTACGATAAAACATTCGGTGAAAACAACCGCGTAAGAATTACAGGTTCATTCCTCACTAAAAAATCATCTGTCAACGGTACGCTGTACGGTGGCGACCGCACCGGCTCTAACTACCAGTTTGTGCTTGAGCCAACAACAGCGAAAGTAACCGATAACGCATTCTCAGGCCGCCTGAATCCAAACTTCAAAGACAATGTTACGTCTTTCATGATCAACCCGTTTGTTAAACTCAGCGGCTTCGAACTCTTCGGAACCTACGAAGTAGCAAAAGGAAAGAATGCAGTTGAAAGCGGTGAGATCCAATACAACACAACCGCAATCGATCCTACCAAGTTTGATAAACAAGACGATCGCAAGTTCACCCAACTTGCCGTTGACCTCCTGTACCGCTTTGGAGCCCGCGAACAGTATTACCTGGGCGCACGCTACAACCAGGTTAAAGGTGAACAAGTATTTGGTCAGACCACAAACACCGCGCAGGCTGCTGGCATAAGCCAGGGAACACGCAAAGACATCTCTGTAGACCGTACCGCATTTGCAGCAGGCTGGTTCGTAACTCCGAACATCCTGGTGAAAGGCGAATATGTAACACAGAAGTACAACGACTTCCCTACCGGCAATATCCTGGAAGATGCGAAGTTCAGTGGCTTCGTATTACAGGGCGTAATAGCTTTCTAATAACCTCCTGCGAAAGAGCTGCTTCGGCAGCTCTTTCTTTTTTATTTTACTATGAAAAACGGAATCCTTTTACTGCTCCTAGCACTTACCGCAGCAACCAACACTGAACGCGGGAAATGGGTAATCGATTACAACAGTCAGCTATCCATTCATGGTCAGACTAATGTTAACTCCTTTACCTGCTTCATCAGTTGTTATAACAGCGTTGATACACTGGTTTATGAACATAACCGAGAAAATGGCCAACTGGCTTTTGAAGCGAATAAAATGATTATTCCGGTTTACAATTTCAACTGTGGCAACAGTTTGATTACAAAAGATTTCCGCAGTACACTCAAGGCTGATAAGAATCCGTATCTCACGATTTCTTTCTTAACTCTCGACAAACATACAGGTGATACGAAAGCGACTGCTGCCCTTGAAATCACACTCGCGGGGGTAAGCAAAAAAGTAAATGTCCAGTTTGCATTAGCCCAAAAAGGAAACTTCATCCAGCTGGCCGGCAAGCACAGCGTATGCTTTAACGATTTTCAGCTTCATGCGCCAGAACGCATGATGGGCCTCGTAAAAGTTCAGGACGATTTAAATGTGGATTTTAACTTGCTGATCCGGCCGTTGTAACGTTATCGTGCAACGCTCCAGCGAACTACTTTTTCAAGCTTCGCCCGGTTCAGTACTTTGATCTTACCGCTTTCAATCTCAATCAGGCCTTCATCTTTAAAATCTGAAAGAACACGGATCACCGATTCAGAAGCCGTACCCACAATCTTGGCAAGGTCTTCACGCGAAATGCTGATCTTCTCCTTCCCTTCTGTCAGCTCGCTTACCTTCAGCAACGCCTCGGCTGTACGCTGACGCACAGAATTGTATGCGAGGTTAACCAGCTGACTTTCCTTTTCAGAAACCTTACGGCACAACAGCGAGATAAAGCTGGCCGAAACATCGGCCTGACTGTTCAGCAGGATCAAAAAATCAGTTTTTGGAATAAGAATCGCCTCGGTATCTTCCAGCGCTACGGCGGTATCCTGATAAGCCTTGTTTTCGAGCAAAGGTTCAAACCCGAAAAAATCTCCAGCTTTATACAGGTTGGTAATTAACTCTTTCCCGTCCGGGTGCGATTTAAAAGCTTTTACATTACCGGATTTGATAAAGAAGATGTTCGAAGGTGAATCCCCTTCTGTAAAAAGCTCAGCCTTCTTTTTAAAAGTCTTGACTTTTTTGTCTTTACAAAGATCCGTGAGGTTCAGTGCGCGTTGCGCATCCTGGATGAAATGATCAAGGCCCGCCTGTGTATTGTCGTACAGCTTGCTTCTCAGTTCATGTTTGCGGAGCCGGGTTTCGATCGTGTTAAGCAAGTCCGTATCGTCAAATGGCTTGGTCAAGTAATCGTCCGCCCCGAGTGTCATCCCTTTGCGGATATCAGTCTTCTCAGTCTTTGCTGTGAGGAAGATAAACGGGATCGAAGAAGTTTCTTCATTCTTGCTCAGGATATGCAGCACTCCGTATCCATCGAGCTCCGGCATCATGATATCGCAGATGATCAGATCGGGTTTGATTTTTTGTGCGAGGTCAACGCCCAGCTTACCGTTTTCAGCCGTTGAGACTTCGTAGCCCGCCAGCGACAAAATCTCCCCGGTATTTTCGCGGATTTCCGGATTATCTTCAATTAGCAGAATCTTCTTCATAACCTATGCATTGAGTGGGATTAAGACTGTAAACGTACTCCCTTTCTTGTATTCACTTTCAAATGTTATATCGCCTTTCAGCAACTCGATGTACCGCCTTACGATGTTCAACCCGAGACCTGTACCCTGAATATTCGAAACATTTCCCGCGCGGAAAAAGCGCTCGAACAAATGCTTGTGATCCTCTTCCGGAATGCCAATGCCGTGATCTTCAATAGCAATGGACAAGCTTTTTGAATCCGCGCTAACGTGGATTTCAATGTTCTTGCCTTCTTCCGAATACTTGCTCGCATTGGAAATCAGGTTAAACAAAATATTCCGCAGAATGCGTGCATCCGTAAACGCAGTTACTTCGGTTTTCAAATGCAGCAGAACATGCTGATCCTTCTTCAAACTTGGTTTAACCTCCTCGATTAAATCATGAAAGAACGACTCCATCGGAATCATTTCATTGATAACCTCCACTTTACCCTCCTCCAACCGGCCGAGCGAAAGGAAATCATTCAGTATGGCTGTAAGGTGTTCTACAGACGAGCGCACCCGGGCGGTATGTTTGTCGATTTTATCGAGATCGTTCCGCTGCTTATATTGTTCCACCAGTGCGATGGAGCTGAGAATAGTGCTGAGGGGCGTACGAAATTCGTGCGAAGCAATCGAAACGAATTTGGTTTTCAAGTCATTAAACTCGCGTTCTTTCTCAAGCGCTTTCCGGGTTTCTTCCTCCGCGCGTTTACGTTCGATAACTTCTTTTTCAAGTTCGCGAATGGTTTTATGTAACGCTTCGGTTCGCGATTGAACTTTCCGTTCAAGTTCTGCAGCGTAAATAATCAACTGTTCTTCGCTTCGCTTGAGCGCTTCCTCTGATTTCTTGCGTTCGGAAATATCGCTGATAAACGCCATTACCAGCACTTTACCTTTTACCCGCGTATAGCTGAGGCTGATCTCTACAGGAAACTCTGTCCCGTCTTTTTTGAGGGCGGTCAGGTCGCGGCCAAACCCCATTCTGCGGGGTTCGGGGTGCTTATTAAATCCTTTTCGTAACTGGGCGTGGTGTCCGCGGTGGTTTTGCGGAACCAGAACCTCCATCGTCAGGCCGGTCAGTTCATTACTGGAATACCCGAAAATCGTTTCTGCAATGGGGTTAGCCAGCACAATTTGTCCGCCTTCGTCAACCATAACGATACCCTCCGACATGCTATGGAAAATCTCACGGAAAGCGTCATCTGTGACCAGCGGATGTGGATTCATTTCCATAAAGGTACAAGGTACTGATCTTTGAAAGACCTGACAAAAATCATGTTTTGAGGTGAGCGAAATCGCCATTTACGGGCAGCATGCGACTTAGTTTTGTTTCGTGAAGCCGACTATCGAATCCACTGTGAAGACAATATTATGCACCATTGATTTCTCGAAATCTACGCGGCATTCCATTGAATGGGCAGTTTCGATGGCCCGTCACATGCGCGCGCATTTATCCATCCTGTACACCTACCGCCTGATCCAGCCCCGATCGGAAGAGGTTATCGCGATGAAAAAGTTCATCGAACAGGATGCCCGCGAAAAATTTACAGTTCTTGAAAAAGAACTTCTTGTTAAAGAGGGTGTCTCGTACGACTTTAAAATTGAAGTAGGATTTATTTCCGATCGGATCGAAGATCATGCAAAGAAGAACCCGCTCGACTTTGTTGTGATGGATAAAACCATGCGCTCTAACAGCAACGAATCACTCGATGAGTTAATGGAACATATCCACGTTCCGATGCTGGTGGTTCCTTAAGCCGACCCGGTCAGCCAAATCATCTCATCCCAAACACGTTCAATACTGTTACCTGAAACCGGTAACAATAATTACCTCGGGAGTGTGCGTTGCCACTCCATTTACTATTTTTGACCACAACTCGCGAACAGAATCCATCATGAAGACAATGACGTGCAAACAACTGGGTGGCGCATGCGATCACACCCTCAGCGCCAATTCATTTGACGAAATCGCCCTACTGGTGAGTAAGCACGCGCGGGAAATGGTAGGCAAAGGCGATCAGGCCCATATCGATGCTATGAATGAAATGCGCCAGCAGATGACGTCACCAGAAGCTATGCAGGCGTGGATGGCCGACAAGCGGAGGGCCTTCGAATCGCTGCCGAACGACTAGCAGACGATCTCACCGGGCTGCCAGAATTTCGCTCTGCCGTCAGAAAACATCCAAAATTCCGTTTTCAGCTCAAAATCAACGATTTTTTTTCCAAAAGCGTTAGAACTTTTTACGTTTACGAGCGTTAATAGTAATACTATCACAAACAATAGCATGACTATTTTAACTTATAGATTGTCCAGCAGCCTGTATTTGCGCGACCCTCAGGAGACCGAGTTGGGAAGGAACATCGTTACGGCAAGTATTGCTCTGATCGATACACTGGGGTTCGAAGAATTTACGTTCCGGAAGCTTGCTGCAGAGATTTCGTCTACCGAGGCATCGGTTTACCGGTATTTTGAAAACAAACACAAACTACTGACCTACCTGATTGACTGGTACTGGACATGGCTGGAACATCGCATTGATTTCTACACGCATAACATAGAGGATCCGAAAGAGCGCCTGAAAATCTGCCTGCGCAAGTTATGTGAACCCAAAACATTCGACACCTCTACAGACGCACTGGATGAACGCGCCCTGGAACGTATCGTTCAGGCAGAGTTCGAAAAAACCTTTTTAACCAAACACGTGGATGCCGACAACAAGGATGGGTTGTTCCTCCCCTACAAATTGCTTTGCAAAAAAATTGCGATGCTGATTAAAGGCGTAAGCCCGGCTTACGAGTATCCGCATTCGCTTACGAGCACCATCATGCTCGTGGTAAAGCATCAACTATACTACGCACAACATTTACCATCTTTGTCGGATATAAAGTATAATCCGAAAAAGCATTTCGATACACTATACACATTCGTGGAAGGCCTCGTATTTAAAACCATTCAGGTACCGTTATGACAAACAGTCAACTCGAGAAAATTATTCAGGAGGCTTCGCTCGCGCTCGGACAGGCCATTGATCCCGGTACGATAGAAGATATTACCCGTAACGTACGATCATACCATGCTTCGGAATTGCAGGAGCTGAAACGCGACCTGATTGAAGCAGCCGGAAAAGTAAACCTGGCAGTCTTTGATAACAAACTCTCAAACGAGGAATTGCCGGACTTCCTGAAAGAGTCGCCCGAAGTAATTTTATTGTTTCATGTACAACAGGAACGTTTGATTCCGGTACTTATCCGCATTGAGCGAAGTAAGGTTCATTCCCTCCTTGACGGGAAGACATTTTCTATCCGCGACTTTGTTGGATCTCATCCGTGGATGGAAGAACAAGGCAGGATAATTTGCCTCGCCCTGATGAAGTATACTACATTCACTGGTTCTTCGGAAGCGGGCAACAGTACAAAGCTGTCACCCGTAAAACGATTATTCCGGTTGCTTGGAACTGAACGTAAGGATATCGCATATATCATGGTGTATGCGTTGATTATCGGTATGGTCAGCCTGATGTTGCCCATCGGGCTTCAAAGTACGGTTGAGCTTGTTTCAGGTGGCGTATTCTTCAGTTCCGTGTACGTACTGATCGGGCTTGTTATTGCAGGGGTGCTGGCTACCGGTATTTTGCAGATCGTGCAACTTAGCCTGGTAGAACATCTTCAGCAGAAAATTTTTGCTAAGGGAGCATTCGAATTTGCGTTCCGGATTCCGAAGATTAAGATGGAGGCGCTCGACCGGTACTATGCCCCGGAACTTGTCAACCGATTCTTTGATATTATCACCATTCAAAAAGGATTACCGAAACTGTTGATCGAATTATCGTCCGCAGCAATTCAGATTTTATTCGGACTGATCCTGATGTCGCTGTACCATCCGTTCTTTGTTTTCTTTGGTATCTTCCTGATCACCGTTCTGGCACTGATGCTTGCCTTTACAGGAAAACGGGGTCTGGCTTCTTCCATTGAAGAATCCAAATATAAATACAAGGTAGTACAGTGGCTCGAAGAAATGGCACGTGCCCTTCATTCATTCAAACTGATGGGTAATACCGATTTGCCCTACAAACGCACGGATGGCGCATTGGCCAACTACCTGAAACACCGCAAGTCGCATTTCAGTGTGCTGATGATGCAGTTCTCGTCATTCGTATTTTTGAAAGTGGCGGTAACCGGTGCGTTGCTGATTATCGGAACGATTCTGGTTGTGAACCGCGAAATCACGCTCGGGCAATTTGTTGCGGCTGAAGTAGTGATCATTCTCGTGCTGAATGCGGTTGAAAAGATGATCATGCACACCGAAGTTGTTTATGACATGCTTACGGCAGTTGATAAAGTGGCACACCTGACTGATTTGCCTTTGGAACGCTCCGGTGGTTTGGATTTCCCGCGACATTCGTCAGCTTCCGGTTATTCCATTGAGCTTAGTAACCTCACGTATAAATTCAAAGACTCACCCGTTCCGATTCTGAAGGGGTTAAATCTTAAAGTTGAAAAACGCGAACGGATTTGTATTTCCGGTACTCCCGGCAGCGGTAAATCACTGCTTGCCCATATCATCTCGGGATTGTATACCGATTACTCGGGTGGCATTTCGGTTAACGGGTATTCGTTGCGCGACATTGACCTCACGCATTTGCGCGATAAAGTTTCCAAGAATATTTCGAACGATGATATTTTTGACGGCACACTCTATGACAATATTCTCCTGGGCAAAACGATTCGCCCGGAAGAAGCGATTGAATCTTTGAGGAAAGTAGGACTGCAGGAATATGTTTCTGCGTTGCCAGACGGGCTTCAGACAAAACTAATCAGTGGTGGTAAGGGTATCTCCAACTCAACCATCCATAAGCTTGTGCTGGCGCGATGCCTCGCGAAAAAACCGGAACTGTTGGTGCTCAACGATTTCTTCTCGGGGTTGAGCAAAGCCGATAAAATCCACCTGATCCAATGCGCCATTGATCCAACTGAACCATGGACGCTGGTAGCTGTATCAAACGACCCGATGGTTATGGCGGCAAGTGATCGCGTTGTAATTCTTGACAAAGGCGAGATCATCGATGCCGGCCCGTACGAAACGCTCTATAAAAAAGGTGTTATCCAAAAATACATTGAATAAGTATGCTGAAGATTTCAAAATATAATATGTACAGGAACATAGAGCCCGAAAAGCTGTATGCGCTCCGCAGTTTGCGCGGGCCATCGGGTGCACGCCTGCTTGCGCGGTTACTGCTCGTACTCCTGGCACTCTTTATTATTGTCATGTTTCTTCCCTGGCAGCAGAACATCCGCGGAAGCGGATTAGTAACCGCGCTTGATCCTGCCAACAGGCCGCAGCGTGTGGAAGCCGTGATTGCCGGACGCGTTCAGCGCTGGCATGTGCGTGAAGGTGACTTTGTTAACGCGGGTGACACCATCGTTACACTTTCGGAAGTGAAAGAAAAGTATTTTGATCCGCAGTTATTAAACCGGATGGATCAGCAGATCTCCGCAAAAGAAAGTGCGATCAAATCCAAAAGTTTAAAAGCCGAAGCATTGCAACGTCAGATCAAGGCGCTGGAGGATGCGAAAGATTTGAAAATCTCGCAATCGAAAGCCAAACGCGATGCCGATAAAATCCGGTTTCAGAACGCTGAGAATCAGTATGCGCGTAACAAGAAACTGTACGAAGCAGGCAACATTCCGTTAACCAAGCTCCAGGACTTTGAATATAAGTATCGCAGTGCCGAAGCGGATTATCAAAACTCCGTACTTGAGCTTAATCGTGTAGAAGTTGAATATCTTGATAAGATCAACAAGGCGGAATCGGATTTAAACAATACGTACTCAGAGATTTTTGAATCGCAGGGCGACCTTGCCAAATATCGCAATGAGTACACCAATACATCGATTCGTCAGGCACAATACCAGGTAATTACCGCTCAATCAGGTTACGTGGTGAAAGCTATGAAAGCCGGATTAGGTGAAACCATTCACGAAGGTGATGCGATCTGCACAATCATGCCGACCACCGATCAGCTCGCCGTTGAAATGTACGTGCGCGCCATGGATGTGCCGTTAATCAGCGCGGGCCGTAAAGTCCGCATTCAGTTTGATGGCTGGCCTGCGGTTCAGTTTTCCGGATGGCCCAGTGTTTCGGTTGGAACATTCGGAGGCCGTGTAAAGGTGATCGATTATGTGAGTTCGAAGCCGGGCGAGTTCAGAATTCTGCTGGTGCCCGACAATGCCGAAGGTGAATGGCCAAAAGAACTTCGTGTCGGTTCAGGTACCAAAGGCTGGGTGATGCTCGACAATGTACCGGTATGGTATGAACTGTGGCGACAATTGAATGGATTCCCGCCAAGCTTGTACGAAAAACCGCAAAGTGACGCAGCGCCCGAGGGTGACTCAAAGAAATCAAAAAGTAAATAAGTATGTACCGGGTATTTTTAGTTTGTATTGTGTGCATCGCGTTTGCCGGACAAAGCTTCGGGCAGAAGGCTAATGGCATTGATACGTTGCTGACAAGTTCCGACAGCGTTACGCGGTTTACGATGGACGACCTGTTTGCGGTAGTTATCGCGCATCATCCCGTTGCCCGGCAGGCATCACTCCTATCTGAAAATGCCCGGCAGGAATTGCGCCTCGCACGCGGAAGTTTCGATCCGAAAGTACAGATGCAATATCTCGTGAAACAAAATGAAGGGGTTGAATACTATCGCATTGTTAATGGCGGAATTAAAATCCCCACCCGTATCGCGATTGATCCAACCGTTGGCGTTGAACAAAATCGCGGGGCATACCTGAATCCTGAACGATACATTGGTTCACCAAGCGATTACACGCAGCTGTATGCAGGCGTATCTGTTCCGATCGGCCGCGGGCTATTCATTGACGACAGAAGGGCAATGTTGAATCAGGCAGCGTTGATGAAAGGGCTGAACGAAGCAGAACAGATCAAAATTATTAATAAACTATTGCTGGAGGCAGCGAAAGAATACTGGAACTGGTTTTATACCGCTGCCAACTATCAGCTTATTCTAAGAAACCGGCAAATCGCGCAAGACATCATGTCGCGGATTAAAACTTCATATACCTATGGAGAAGTTTCCCTGATTGACACCGTACAGGCTTCAATCACCGTACAGCAACGTTCCGTTGAATTGCTGGAAGCAAAAGTAAGTCTTGATAATGCCCGTCTTTCCGTTTCAACTTTTTTGTGGGATAGTGCCGGCTTTCCGATGGAGTTGCGTGAATCGCACATGCCGGTGTACAAACCGGAGGATGCTGCATGGCTGAATCCTGAACGTGTAAGCGAGTTGCGTGAAAATGCAATCACTAACCACCCGGAGATCCGCAAAATATCGATCAAGCTAAAGCAATTGGAAATTGACCGGAAACTAGCCGTTGAATTCTTAAAACCGGAGTTGAACCTGAGCTACTATTTTTTAAACAAGCCGTTTGATTACTCGGGTTTGAACAATGATCGCTGGGGTGAGAACTACAAATTCGGGGTTGACTTCTCCATGCCGGTATTCCTGCGGAAGGAACGTTCAAAGCTTGCACTAACCAAACTAAAAATTACAAACACCAATTTTCAGCGTGCCGATGCACAGCGAAACATCCGGGTTGAAATCGATCAGGCCTACAACCGGCTGGTTACGCTGCGGCAGATTATCGTTTCACAACGGCTAATGGTTGATAACTATAATCGAATCGTGAATGCCGAACTGATGAACCTCACGGAAGGTGAAAGCGATTTATTCAAAATTAACGTACAGCTTGAGAAACTGCTGCAATCGCAAAGCAAGCTATTAAAGCAGGTGGCAGAATTAGAGAAGGAAAAGATTTACTTCCTTTGGGCATCGGGTGTAACAAATCTTGGTATCTAAGCTTTACCGGTTTCGCCACAGTTCTTTTTCGCACAGTTTCCAATAAGATGAAAACGAGCCCCTGGGCTCAATGTTTGGAAACATCCAGTCGGGTCTATCGGCATGGCCTTGATAGCGATTGCTTAGCGGATGCTCCTTAAAATATACCGTGCTGAACATTTGAAGTCCGGGAATTTCCTGAAACTCCCCCGTAAATACCTGGATGCCGGGAATGAATGTCCTCGCTGTCGACACAATGAAGTTGAGTACATTCGCAGCAACCGGGAACTTTTGATAATGCGAAGGCTCCAACAGCAGCAACCGGTTAGCGCTTTCTTGGGCACGCCACTCCGGATCAAGATTATACGAGTTGTAAACCAGCAACGGTTTGTCGTAATCTAATTGAGGCATAGTACTTTCCGGAAGTTTACATTCCAGTGTCGGCTCGGCCGTGTCGCGTAATTCTTCCGGAACATCGAGCGATTCCAGTTGCTCATAGGAACAGTCGATGAACGTACCAGTTTGCGTACTGCCGCTGAAACGATTCAGGTTCTCCTGGTTAAAGTAATATTTCTTATTGCTGAATATACCTGCCACCCATTGCCAGCTCAGTGAGTTGCTCGCCACATCGCCATCCAGTAAGTGGTAATACATCCATCGTGCGTGGTGCAGCCAATGCGCGCGTCCGATGTTGCATGCAAGCGAAGCCACATACATCCGGGCGTGATTGTGCATTCGACCCGTAGTAAGCAGTTGCCGGATCGGACCGTCAATAGCCTCAAGGCTTGTAGTGCCCTCGGTTATATTTCGGATCAGCTTATCATGAACGGTTGGATTTTGAGTGTGATAAAAATCAGTCAGAATTTTCTCTCCATGCTGCCACCAAATACGCTGAAAGTATTCGCGCCACGCCAACTCACTGATAAACATCTTCGATTTCTCAATCGAGTTGCCTGAAAGAATAATTGATTTCACCCGTTGTGGTGAAATGACTCCCCGGGAAATAAAAGGTGATAACCCGGAAACATGCCCGTCATAGAAATTCCGGGTCTTTGCATATCGCTCAACATCAATGTTTTTAACCTGCTCCAGAAGCCGCGCGTACGATAACATTTCGCTCACGACAAATCAGTTAAGAAACGTTCACGTTCCTGTTCAAGCATTTTTCTACGACTCTTGTCCATTTTATCGTATTGCCGTACCATCATCGACATTCTGGGATTTTTTAAAAACGCGGTGCGATGGGTGTTGATGAAATGCCAGTAGAGCGCATCCCATGTTTCGCACCATTTGCCTTTTTTATAATTACTCATCTTCAGTAAATAATTTGATCCGGAGATGTATGGCTTCGTACTCATCATTCCCCCATCGGAGAACTGGCTCATACCATAAACATTCGGTACCATTACCCAGTCGTAGGCATCGATGAATAACTCCATAAACCACCGGTAAACGTCATCAGGATTAAACTCGCACAACAGCATAAAATTCCCCACCACCATCAGCCGTTCAATATGATTGGCGTACGATGTCTTCAGCACCTTGCGGATAACGTTATCAACCGGCTCAATGCCGGTGGACGCATTCCAGAACGATTCCGGGATTCTGCGGGTATGTTCCCAATGATTGGTTGTTCGTTGACGTACTCCTTCGCGGATGTACAGGCCCCGGATAAATTCGCGCCAGCCCACGATCTGACGAACAAAACCTTCGAGCGAATTAATCGGAATTTTCTTCTTTCGCGCAAATGCAAGAGTTTCCTCTATCACCTCAGCAGGTGTGAGCAAGCCTATGTTAAGTGCCGGTGTAAGCACCGAGTGAAACAAAAATGGGTTTCGGTCGATAATCGCGTCCTGGTAAATTCCATAATGCTGAAAACGCTCGGCAAGAAAACGCTCGAGATTTTCCCAGGCTTCGATGCGGGTAACCGGGTAAATAAAATTATCTGTATCGCCATAATGGCCGCTGAAATTCTCCCGAACGTACGTAACAGCTTCCGCTAAATACTTACTTCGTGAAAACTCGGGCAACGCGGGGGGAACCACCGACTCAGGCATCTTCTTCCGGTTCTCAGTATCAAATGTCCACTTTCCGCCGGCCGGACTTTCGCCTTCCATCAAAACATTAAGCCGTTTGCGCTGCTCAACGTAAAAGTCAGTTAAGAAATAGCGTTTCCGGGAAGCAAAGAATTCATCAAGGTATTTCTGTGTACAGATGAAAGACGGTGAATCATAGTATTGGATAGCAATCGAATGCAAACTGCTGTACCGGTGCAACCGTCTCTCCAGCAAATAGTCTGTCGGGGCTACTATGTGAAATTTTTTAACCCCTTCTGTGGCCAGTACTGAGATAACTTTTTGTAATGACTGATAATCAACACTTGAAAAATACCGTACGTCTGTTTTTTTTCGGATCAATTCAGCTTCATAAGCCTTCATGGATGCACGGTGAAGCACAAGCTTTTTTTGATGGAATTTGACTTGCCGGAAAAACAACTCATCTTCAATCAAGGCAACTGTCCGCCCCCTGGTAATGGCCGGATTATCTTCAAATAACTGGTTGGGAAAAATAAGGGTGATCTCAGCCTGATTCATCATCAGCAATAACACCCGCACCCCCGATTTGTTTTGGATCCAAGCGCTGATACTGCCGGATAACGTACCAGTTTTCAGGGTCCGAGGTTACGTCCGGTAACGGACGCCAGTTCCCATAAACGCCCGGTTTAGTCATGAAAAACTCTCAAAACATGTTGATTTTCAAAACATTTATAAGGCATAGATGTTGTAATCCGTACGGGACTTAACCCGCCACATGTTTACCAACTACCTCACCCTCGCCTTCCGGAATCTTCAAAAGAACCTGACGTTTACCGTGATCAATGCGCTCGGCCTCTGCCTCGGCATGACGGCTTTCATGATGATTACGCAATACGTAGCCTTTGAAAAAAGTTACAACACATTTCATACGAACGCACCGGCTTTGTATCGGGTACTGCACGAAAAAGGCGAAGGCCAATACGACAATTATACTGCCCCGGGGTTTGCTCCGCAGGCGGCTTCAACAATCAGTGGCATTGATCAGTATTGCCGGCTTGCGGAAGGCACCAATTTAGGAACAGGCGTTGTGAGTTGTGAAAACCGGGAAGGTGCGGTTGATAAATCATTCCGGGAAAACAACTTCGTTTACGCAGATGCAAATTTTTTCGGATTCTTTACATTCTCCATTATTGAAGGCAATTCCGCTTCGCTTTCAAAGCCAAATGTAGTCGCGCTGTCGCAAACAACTGCCAAACGCTACTTCGGTAATGACGCAGCTCTCGGCAAAACACTAACCCTTAATAACCAGTTTGGGAAAACTTTGTACACGATTGAACTGGTGTATGAAGACATGCCTGCCTATTCCGACCTGCAGTACGACATGGTCTTCTCGATTCAAACCTTATACAACGCTGCCAACCTGAATGGAAACGAGATGTGGGCCAGCATGGATGGCACGGGCAGTCAATGGCTGTTTACGTATGTGATGCTTAAGCCTGATGCGAACGTTGCCGATGTATCCGGTCAATACACCAAACTTGAACATACCGCAAACCCCGAAGAAACCAGTTCCATCGTTCTGCAATCCGTGGCCGACATGCGCTTGGGCCAATCGCTCACTGATCCGCTGCCAACCTTCGGAAGTCTGAAGTTTGTATATCTGCTCGCAGGTATCGCGGGCTTAATTCTGATTATCGCATGGTTCAATTACATTAATCTTTCGACAGCCAGTGCACTGAAGCGGGCAAAGGAAGTCAGCATTCGAAAAGTTGTGGGTGCAAGCAAGGCCCAGCTCATCCGCCAGTTCCTGGGCGAATCAGCACTGCTCAACAGTGTTGCATTCGTTTTATCGGCTACACTTGTCACCGCACTACAGGCACCGTACGCAAACTTGATTGGTAAAAACATTACGCTTGAGGTTTTAAATCAAAGTAATTTCTGGATTGCAGCGGTTATCATTCTGATCATCGGCACGGTTGGTTCTGGCGCTTACACCGCATTTGTGCTGTCTTCGTTCAATCCCTCAAAAGTTCTTAAAGGAGTCTTCAGTAAATCATCAAAAGGAGTATTTGTACGGAAGTCGCTCGTGGTTGTCCAATTTTCAATTTCACTGATGCTGATTGCCGCTACGTTGATTCTTTTCCAGCAATGGAAATTTATGGAAGACAAAGATTTGGGGATGAACGCAAGTCAGTTGCTGGTTATCCGCGGAGCGGAAGTAAATCGCGACAACACATTCCGGGATCGCAGCGCAGCGTTTGAAGGCGAACTGACTCAGGCTGCTTTCGTGCAGGAACTTAGTCGTTCAGGCGGGGTGCCGGGCGATGGGTTCAATTTTTCAACGTCAGGCATTACGCGTTTGAATCCAACATCGGGTGATGAAAAAGTCAATTACAATATTATCATGATTGACGATCGGTACATTGGTACCTATGGAATTTCGCTGGCGTCCGGTGAAAATTTCACACGCGAAATGTGTAATAAGACATGGAACGAAATGGAGTACCTGATACTCAACGAAGAAGCTGCCGCTGCCATGGGCTTTGCTTCATCAGAAGATGCGGTCGGGCAAAAAGTTAAATGGGATAAACGCGAGTTCATCGTTCGCGGTATCATGAAGAACTACCACCACCTGTCGGTTCAATATGCAATCGAACCCATTGTTTTCCTGCCTTCGCGTAGCGGAAATTTCTACACACTTAAACTTTCCGGGAAGGACATGAGCGCGCAACTCGCAACGCTTGAACAATTTTACAAAAAGAGTTTCCCCGGTAATCCGTTTGAATTTCAGTTTCTCGACCAGACGTTTGCGGCAAAATATACTGCGGAACGTCAGTACAGTATTATCTTCACCATCGCCTCTTGTATGGCCATCTTCATCGGGTGCCTAGGCCTGTTCGGGTTGGCAGCGTACAGTGTCGAACAACGTGCAAAAGAAATCGGTATCCGCAAGGTATTGGGGTCAAGTGTGTATCAAATTGTAAATCTCTTTTCACGCGACTTCCTGACCTTGATTGGAATTGCCTTTGTAATTGCCGTTCCGGTAACGTGGTGGTTCATGAATCAATGGCTGCAGGGCTTTGCGTACCGTATCACCATTGGCTGGTGGATATTTGCAGTGTCAGGAGCCTTCACACTTGTCATTGCGTGGGTCACCGTGGGCACTCAGGCGTTTAAAGGAGCTGTGAGCAATCCCGTTAATTCCCTGCGAAGCGAGTAGTACCTCGAACGTATCAGCAAAAACAAGTATTTCCTGAAATGCCTGTGTATATTTGATGAGTAAACTGGTTTCCGCTTGGCAACCTTCATCTTAACAGCGTCTCATGATTACACTTGATAACTACCTTGAGAGTCATTACGTTCATCGGAGTAACTGGCTGCGTGCAGCCGTGCTTGGCGCGAACGATGGGATCATCTCCGTTTCCAGTCTCGCGATTGGCGTTGCCGCTGCCAGTACAACACGCGATCCGATTGCACTGGCTACCCTGGCCGGCCTTGTGGCGGGAGCTTTATCGATGGCAGCCGGTGAGTATGTATCCGTAAGCTCACAAATGGATACCGAAAAATCTGACATCGAACGCGAAGCTGAAGAACTTCGCACCATGCCGGAAGTAGAACTAAACATTCTGGCCGCGATATACGAAAAGCGTGGATTGAAAAAAGAAACTGCCATGCAGGTAGCACTTGAGTTTACGGAGAAAGATGCACTGGCGGCACACGTACGTGATGAACTTGGCATTAACGAAATCACACAAGCCAATCCGATTCAGGCTGCACTTGCCTCGGGTGCGTCATTTACAGTTGGCGGTCTGTTGCCTTTGCTGGTGGGGTTGTTCGCCCCGATCTCATCCATGGAATACTGGATTTACGGATCAACGATTATCTCATTGATCATCCTGGGCGCAGTAGCTGCCAAAACAGGGGGCTCGTCTGTGGGCAAGGCCATTGCACGTATTACGATCTGGGGAACGCTTGCCATGGGCTTGTCGGCTCTGGTTGGCTACCTGTTTGGTGTTCACGGAGTTTAATCTCAATCGATTCGCGGTTTACGAATGGTAAACACGCGCGAGATGGTAAACCCGAGACGGATATCGCCTTTAAAGAAATCACCCGTAGTTTCTGAGATAAATGTACGTTCGGTCATGCCGGTAGAGTTTGTCATATACAGCTGAAATACGTGTCCGCCTGTTTCTACATCAAAGCCCATCGAAAGTGAATTGTATGTTCCTGCAAACTGGTTGGCCGGTAACTGGTAATAATACTCTACGTTAACACTCACCCGCTTGCTTACTTTAAACCGCCCACCGGCACCCACGGAAAATAAATCGTTGGGATCATTTGCGGTTGGAACAAAGTTGTAATGAACAACCGTAGGGGCGATTTGAAGCGACACTCCTTCCGTAAACTTACGTGCAAAGATGATCTGGCCGCAGTAATAAAAATTTGAGGACTGGTAGTTTGTTCGGGTCGGGTCATCAAACTTCAGCGACTTGTACATCACGGTGCCCACCACGCTGACAGAAAGCGGCATGTTACGTGCCCCGGTTGATTGGCGGAGTATTTTATATTTTGCAAAGCCATCATACTGCTTTTGATAGGTGCTGCGGCCAACACCAATCATCAGACGTTTAGTTAGTCCATAGTCAAACCCCAGTCGCATGGAAGCGTTGTCAAGTCCCCAAAGTTCGTAGGCTCCGCTACTGATGAATCCAAACCGATGCGAAATCCGGAAATCCAGAACACCCGGAGCGACATTTTCAATTGAATGCCCGTTCACTAACCGCGTGGTCTTAAAAGTAGCGGTAGCATACTCGGTCTTGTTTTTGTCGGATGTTTCATCATCCAGCATTTTCATAAGATCATCCTGCGCCCAGGCGGGCACGGATAACATCATCACAACAAAAATACCAAATGCTGTTTTTCTATTTCTTCGGTTCATACTCACAGTTTACGCGCACGTCAATGGTTTTGGAAATTTTTTCAGTTACCAGCGATGGCACTTCAATTTTATAGTCTGCCAGTGTAACCGGAAAGTTGCCCTTTAATAGTAGTTTACCCTTCCCCACCTCCAACTGTCCGGAAGTAGTAACTGCCTGTTTAACACCATGGAGCGTGAGTTCGCCCTGGATCGTAACCGCATAAGAACCTTCTTTTGCAAAATCAATTGATGTGAGATTTGTAATTTTTCCCTGAAAGGTCGACTTCGGGAACTTGTTCGATTCGAGATAATTCTCGTTGAAATGCTCCTCCATCAACGCTTTCTCGAAACGAAAGCTTTTTACAAGCACTGCAAATACTACTTCGCCCGTACCTGTATTCAGGATGCTGGTCACTTCATTGTTCATGGCATCGATATTTTCCATCGAAGTTTTTGAGAAGAAAGAGATTTGTCCGCTTCGCGTCATAAACAAGCTTTGCGAAAACAGGGGTATCATTATCCCCGAAAGGAAGCATGTAATCAAAATTCGTTTCATAAATAAGGGAGTTTTAATTGTTGGGAGCACCCGAATCGATCCAGGTTTGAATTTTTTTGATGTCGCAGGCATTCAGTTTTCCTCCACCCTCTGGCATTGCCTTAAAGCCGGGGTCGTGCTTAATACTACCGATTAAACTGCCATTGCCTACATAGTTTGATACGTTGCTATACGTGTCGAGCGAAATATCACCCGATGGCGAGCTGCCTGCATGACACCGGTTACAATGTGCCTCAAGAAGCGGTGAAACATCTGTACTAAAGGAAGCAGATACAAAAGTCGAGTCGCACGTAGTGATGCCGTACAATGATTCCTCGTTGTCGTAATAACATCCGCCCAGCAGTCCACTCACGATCACCAGCAGTAAGCCGGACTTCATAAAAAATAATCGAACCTTCATAGTTTTAGTTGTCAAGAGCACCGGCATCAATCCATTTCGTAATCTGCGTTATCTCGCAATCGGAAAGTTTTCCTCCTTCAGGCATTGGCTTAAAGCCGGAGTCGTGCGAAACACTTCCTAACAGTTTCCCGTTGTCTGCCTGAGCTTTAATCTTAGCATAGGTCGACAAGTCGATTTTTCCGCTTAACGATCCGGGTTTATGACAACCCACGCATTTGTTATTAATCAGGGGTTCGATTACAGCCGCGAACGTAAACGCTTCCGGATCGCAGTAGCAATTACAGTTAACCGTGTTTTTGGCACCTTCATTGATCCATACCCGGATCGAATCTTTCTGAGCCGTGGTTAACGAACCATCGGGCGGCATGCGGTCTTCACCATTTTCAAACAACACTTTGTATAACTTGCTGCCGTTAGCGTTACCGGGTGAGATACCGCGTTTGATGATGTTGGCATAACTATCCAGTACGTATCCCTCACGATGCGATGACGCATTATGACATTTACTGATCGCACAGGAGGAGACAAAAATTGGCAGCACACTGCTCTCAAAGCATACTGAACCATCGCTTGAACAACCCGGATCAGGATTTTCATCCACCACCTCCGGTACAATGAACGTGTCATGAACGCACGATCCCGTAAGCATTCCTGCGAGGCCAATGATAATTATGGAAACCCATTTTGTTTTCATATCACTTTGTTAAAATTCCATCGGTTATGATCACATCTGATAAAAAACCTTTACAAATTCCTTTTATCTGAACCGTATCACCAGCTTGTAAACCCGGCTGGGTATCGGTAAGCGTACACCGCACACCAAATAAGATATCGTCTGTACCAAGCGTAACCACCGGATGACGTTCCATGTCGGTGGTGATGTCGGCAATGTGACCGGTAACTTCAACTGCTTTATCGAGATATCGGGCGTTGGCACTTGCCTCATCGTTTTCGAAATCGTTAAACAACTGCACAGCTGTTACCCGGATAGCCTGCTCATCCTCTACTGAGCGGTGAGGTTTAAAAAAAACCATATACAAGCCAACAATAGCTACTGCCAAAACTCCCACGACAAGAATCACGATCGTATACATTAGTCTGCTCCTTTTCATAGATTTTTATTTCTTACCAGCATTGAAAAATCAAGTCTGCGCAGGTCCGATTTTCATTTGATGAAGAACAACACTCAACAATGTTTATGTTAACAACTGCAATTCATACCCCTTCATTGCATCAACCATCATTGTTAATCAAAAGAAACCCGCGACTCTGACGATATTCTGAATGGAATCTGAAGACTTTCTGGATTTAAAATTTTAGACGACTTTATAAAAGAACGCCTTCAAATCCGTACTGAAGAAATCTAATAATGACGGCATTAAACGTGACAAAAGTCACGGTTGGCGATAGACTTTTATCATTCATCACGTATCTGCTTGACGCTACTTTCATGCAATAGCTAATCCTTGCGATATGAAAAAAATACTTGTTCCCTGTGATTTTTCCGCAACTGCGGTAGAGGCATTCAAATTCGCGCAAACACTTGCCGTGAAGTCCGGTGGCGAAATCCATGTATTGCACATGATTGATACAGCCGTGTTAACGGGCAGTTCGAGCCTGGCGTACAGTTACTCGTTCAGTGCAAAAACTGTAAAAGACCTGGAGAACAAAGCTGATTCTCATTTTAACGCGATGAAGGAAGCGTATGGCAGGGCCGGTATATTGATCAAGTTGATCAAAAAAATGGGTGCGCTCGTTTCCGGTGTGAAACACTATGCAGCAGAACAGCAGATGGATTTGATTGTGATGGGAACCCAGGGCCACGGACAATTTGGGGTTGGTTCGAACACAGGTAAAGTAGTCAGGCATGTTTCCATTCCGGTGCTTACAATTCGTAAGGAACCCGCCCGTGCTGTCAGAAAAATTGTGGTTCCGGTTTCCGGTCAGCCCGACAAAGATTTCTTCTATGAACTTTTCAAACTGCAGCAATTCTTCGGAGCCTCGCTGCGCCTGCTCTCGGTAAACACACCGCGAACATTCCGCAAAGACATCGACATAAAAGCCGATCTGGATAAATTTGCCCGTGATGGAAACCTGCAAGACTATTCCATTAACATCCGCTCCGATTTCTCAGCAGAACATGGAATCTATGCATTCGCGAAAGAGATCGATGCCGACCTGATTGCTATGGGAACACATGCCTGGAAAGGATTTGTTTACCTGCTTGCCGGAAGCGTGGCAGAGGACCTGGTTAATCATGTGGACTTTCCAATCTGGACCTTCGGACTGGAGAACGTAGGTCAATCCGTTACATAAACCATTTCGGAAAATCAGTTATCATAAGCAACATTAAATTAATGTACTGACTACGGTGGAGAAATGTAAGGTACGATTACTCCGATTCAATTTCAGCCATATATTTTTCAGAAAGCTCGAGGTAACCTACTGCTTTTAAATCACGATGTGATCCAGCAACTTCGCGTAGTTGCCAAGGATCGTCTCCCCAAACTTCTGAATTGCTTTTCATCCTGTCGCCCAATTCATAAAGGCGGCCAGTTGCAATTTCCTTTACAATCATTCCGTGTGAAAGGGTAACTTCTGATGTGATCGGTACAAACATAATTAACTTGTTTTAGGTGTTCTTCTGGCTTGTTAGGCCTTACTGAAATCCGCTAAAAATTATACCAATCCGGAACCGGAAAATTTTCTTCTAATCCTCAAAGGGAAGGAGCCTTTCAAAAAGAGGAATAATTGTAAATGAGGAAATTATGCACACCAGCGATGCCGATGGGTAATGTGCGTTAAACTATGATGCCTGTTATTTGGACTGAGCAATAAACCGGGTCCATGTTTCAGTTCTTCCAAAGAGAGAAAAACCGATGTAACCGCGAATGTTCAGATTGTTGCCTCCTTCATCCAGCGAAAGCTTGCAGCTGTACGTCTTTCCTTCACGGGGATCGTAGATCGTTCCTTCCAGCCACTCGCCTTCGTCAAATACAAAGTCCTTCAAAATCTCGAGTCCGATAACCGGTCTTTTGCGCAATGCGGGGTCAGGATTTTTATCATCTGTACCCGAACCGCCGGTACCCCAGGTAATTGAGCCATAATACTTATTATTGGTTTTATAGATAAGGATACGGCCATCTTTTGTAGGTGACATCCATTCTCCAAGAATACGGTCGGCATCAGACTGCGCCTGTGCGCTGGAAATGAGGGCGAAAAAAAATATTACTGCGGATAGAAATGATCTCATAAAACGTCAAACAAATTCTCCCCTGTAATAACCTCAAAAATTCGACTTTGTTTGACCTTTGATCAAGAAAAAATTAATCTCCACAACACCGGGCAATTCGGCACGACTATTTTTCATCCGGGTTCTCGTCCGCAAGGTTCAACGAGATACACTACCGGAACTCATACCGTAAAAAACCTCCTACATTATACGTCTTCAGCATGCTGGCTCTGCCTATTTCCGTAATATCGGTTCCGGCGCCAAACTGGAATGCACCGAATCCTACACCTAATCGCAAACGCTGAATAAATGAATACGCTGCTTCACCATCAGACGGAATCGTATTAACACTCTCAAGTTGTGAATACAAATTGATCTTCTCAGAAATTTTAGGGGTAAACCGAAGCAGCAGAAAGCCATCAACACCCGGTTTCTTAAGCGTTTCACAAACCACCCACGTGAAGAGGGTAAAATCTTTCTTCGCCCGGAAGTATTGAATGCCCGCCTTAGGATAAATTCCGGAATTAAAAATCTGAACAACTGCAACAGGTGCAAAGCCCTTCCACGCAGGGTGATTGAAACTGAACGCTTCCGTTAAGCCAAACGAAGGCAGGTTCTGAGTTTCCGTAATTTTATAATCTACCGTACCCCGGGCGCGACTGAAAAATAAAAACTTCGAATGATTACCATCCGCGTCTGTGAAGTACCGAAAAAACATTGCATCGAAACTGGCTTTCCGGTTACCGGCAAAAACCTCAACGGGAATTTGCGCGGCCAACCGGGTTGCTGCCAGTAACAGTATCGAAAGGAAAAGTTTTGTAAGCGTCATTATTTAATAGACGTAATGATCTCCACAAATTTTTCAGGTTGTACTACAAACGGAAGATGTGATGTTTCCAACTCAAATACTTTTTTCAAAGTGCCGTTGTCACGGATCATCTGTTGCTGCAGGGCGTATGGAACTGCGTAGTCATTTTTCGTGCTGATGTAGTACTTCGGCACAGACGAAAACTTTGACGTTAATACAACTTTATCGTTAAGCGCCTTAACGGGTTCTGCCCGGTGGTACTTCACCAGAATATCTTTCATCTCCTGCGAACAATCGGCACAAACAACATTAGGCAATACCTCCTTCTTAATGCTTACCAGCGAATAGTCGCTGTTGAATTCAAACACCTCAATCGGTTTGTTGTTGAGGAATTTATTGGTGATCGAAGACACATCTTCTCCATTCCGGGGCAGGTATGCAGAAACATAAATCAGCTTCTCGATCTTATTGGGAATATTCTCCGCGACCTGCGAAATGATAACACCTGCCATCGAGTGACCCACCAGCGTAACCTTGCCGGCATATTTATTAACTGCCTGCGTAACCGTTTTAACATAGTCGGCCAACCCTGTACCGCGACCATCCTTCTGATCAATTCCGTGAGCTGGAAGATTTACCACCTCCACGTTTCCGTGAACCGCCAGTTGGTTACGAACAAATCCCCACGCGCTTTCATCGGCCCATGCACCATGCACAAGTACGTAGGTTGGATACCGGCTTTTGTCTTCCGCCAATGCTTCAACAACTTTCTCCGCTGCCGCAGCACCGCTGTTCTGCTGTTGGCCGGTAATAAGGTTCCCGTCACGTACGGCAAACGATGAAAACGGAGCGCCATCTTCATATTTACTATTCGGCATTTGTCGCGCAACATCCTCAATCCGGAAAGGCTGAATTTTCTGACCAACGTAATTGTCGGCATATTGCTCTTCTTCCGAAGCAAATCCCGTCCAGCGCTTGCCTTCCACCAGGAATTTGCCGCCAGGAAGTTTCGCATCCAGTAACACGCAGGTACCATGACAAATTGCTGCCGTTGGTTTTCCGGTGAGGTAGAAATCAACAAAGAACTTTTCAATTTCCGGATTCTTATAAAATGTATACATCGGGCCCTGACCGCCACACACAAAAATTGCTTTGTAATCGTTGGGGTTTACCGTAGACAGTTTCAGGGTGTTCTTCACGAGCTCCATCTTCGAAGCGTCTTTTTTAAACCCGAGCGAGATATAGTCGAACGCAGCGTAGCGGCTTTGATCTTCCGGATCGCTGAACGTATCAAAAAATAATTCTCCACCTTCCGGTGAGGCGATATCCACAGTATACCCGGCCTCACTGAACACCCAGTACGGATGCGTAAGCTCAGCAAACCATACCCCTATCGGCCAACCGGTCTGTTTGCTTACCGATTTGTTAGACGCAATCAGCAACACTTTGCCGTTATTTCCGGCATTGTGCTGTGCCTTACTGCTGATGAATACAGTTAACGCCATTAGAACAGTTAAAATCAATCTTTTCATAGTGTTTGTATTAATGTTTCCAGAGCATTGCTCCGCGAAACAAAAGTGAACACAGCATACGACATCCGGATAATTACTACCTAAAGGTGTGATACTATCTTTTTGGAAAGTAAAGGCAGTCGCAGTATGATTTATTACTTTTAGCATATCAATCAATAGCGTTATGCCTGATTTCATCTACGACCACAAAGTGTATTACAATCCGGTAGAGTTTGCCCTTCATTTTATCGGGGGAACCTGGAAGATGCCGATTCTGTGGCGACTGAATAAACAGACAATGCGATACAGCGAACTGAAAAAGACGCTCCCGCACATTACGCACAAGATGCTTTCATCTCAGTTGCGTGAATTGGAAAAACATGAGTTGATAACCCGGAAGGTTTATGCAGCCGTGCCGCCTAAAGTAGAATATACGATTAGCGCGAAGGGTAAAAAAGTAGTCCCGTTAATCTCCTCGATTCGCGATTACGGTCTGGCGATGATGAAGGAAAAAGGAATTAAAACCGCAGAAAAAACTACTGCCGTGAAAGCAAAGCGCAAATCAGCCAAGGCTGACTGAATTCTACGCGTATGACTCGTACCATGAGAAGTTTTGTTCAACCATCTGGCGCTTCTCCTTTTTTATGTGATTTAAAAAAGCAGTAGCAATGGGCGAATGTCGTTTATCCTTTGGCCATACCAAACTCCACGTGGTGAGAATCGGTAATCCTTTAACCGGAATAATTTGCAACTGACCGGTATTGAGTTCATTTTTAATACCAATCAGAGGCATAATAGAATACCCAAGTCCGGCAAGCACTGCCTGCTTAACGGCTTCATTTGAAGTTAACTCAATCTTTTTGTAAGCCGTAATTTTGTTTCGTTCAATAAAACGCTCCATCGCCTGACGCGTAGCCGAACCCTGCTCGCGATAGATGAGCGGTAGTGAATCAAATATGCGCTTGTCGTGTACCCGGCCTTTAAATTTTGTTTTGGAATTTCCCACGAGGAATAATTTGTTCTGCAACAGGTCAAGTTTTTCAATCGCCAGTTTGGGCGGAACCACCGACACAAGCGAAAAGTCTACCTGATTGTTTACCAGACTATCAACCACCTGCGCCTTGTTGGTAACATCCATCGCCAGCTGCACACCGGTATGTTGCTGCATAAAGTCCGACAAAAAATACGGCATTACATATTTCCCGGTTGATACAACTGATATTTTCAAGCGACCCGTAAGCTGACCTTTATATTCAAGGGTTTTGTAGTTAATTACATTAACCTCATTCAGAATTTTTTCAGTAGCCGCAGCAATCTCACGCCCAAAATCGGTGATAAATATCTTACGACCGACCACTTCGGTTAACGGCAGATCAAATTGATTCTGGAAATTCCGGAGCTGAATAGACACCGCAGGCTGCGTAAGATGAAGTTCTTCTGCCGCACGGGTGATGCTGCCGGTTTGAACGATTTTTGAAAAGATCTGAAGTTGATTAAGCGTGTAATTCATAAAAATTACTTATGGATAACATTATAAATATAAATAAAAATATATGATCTGAAAGCCTGAGTTTTGCGCCCGAAAAAAAAATAAAACATGAAGCAAACATTTCTATTCGGGGTAATCTTCTTCGTACTGTCGGCAAGTTTGTATGCACAGCAACTTTCGCCTGATGATGCACTCAGCAAACTCAAACAAGGAAACGAACGCTTTGTTCAGGGTAAGTCCATCCGGCCTCATCAGGATTTAAACAGGATTAAAGAAGTAGCGACCGGTCAGGCTCCGTTCGCCACCATCGTTGGCTGCTCGGATTCACGTGTACCGAACGAAATAATCTTTGACCAGGGCGTGGGCGACTTGTTTATTGTTCGCACGGCCGGTCAGGTATCCACGTACGCTTCCTGGGGAAGCATTGAGTTTGCGGAAGAATTATTGGGGACGAAATTGATTGTCGTACTCGGTCACACGCAATGCGGAGCCGTAAGTGCCGCAGTAAAACTGCCTGAAGTACCGGGCCACATTGTAACGCTGATCAATGCCATCAAACCTGCCGTTGAGAAAGCACGTGAAGGTCATCCTGCCGACCTGCTCGATGCTGCCATCCGTGAAAACGTACGCCTGCAGGTTGAACAACTCAAATCACTTGAGCCGGTACTGGCGAAACGAATACGCGAAGGCTCTGTAAAAATTGTCGGAGCGCTGTATCATCTGGACAGTGGTAAAGTTGAATTCCTAAATCAATACTAATAATCATGCTGACAAGTATTCTGTCACCCATGGTGCTGGCCTTTCTGCTCGGCATCATTGCGTCGCGACTGAAAAGCGACCTTAAGTTTCCCGATTCACTTTATCAATCACTAACCATCTACCTGCTGATCGCCATTGGCCTGAAAGGTGGTTACAAATTATCACTCGCCACATTCGAGGAAGTTGCTCTGCCTGCGGCGGCAGCAATCGCATTGTGTTGCATGATTCCATTGTGGACGTATGCCATCATGCGAAAAGCCGGAAAATTCAGTGTACCGAATGCGGCTGCACTTGCAGCACACTACGGTTCGGTCTCGGCTGTCACATTCAGCGCAGCACTCGCCTTCCACGAAGGCCTTGGAATTTCCTTCGAAGGTTTTATGCCGAGCATGCTGGCGATGATGGAAATCCCTGCGATCCTCATCGCAATTGCGCTTGCCCGAATGAACTACACATCTTCCGCTGGCCAGGCATCCATTAAAGAAATCGCCCGCGAATTACTGGCAGGAAAAAGCAGCCTGCTGTTAATCGGTTTCGTAATCATCGGGCTTGCTGTGGGCAAGACCGGCTGGGAACAAGTATCGCCTCTTTTCGACATGCCGTTTAAAGGTGTGCTCACACTCTTCCTGCTGGAAGCGGGATTAGTGGCGGGGAGAAAATTATCCGATCTTAAAAAGGGCGGCCTCCTGTTAATTGCATTCGGAATCATGTTTCCGATTCTTCATGCCATACTCGGGATTTGGTTAGGTCACCTGGCCGGATTAAGCTTGGGCGGAGCAACCATTTTAGGCGTGCTGGCTGCCAGTGCTTCCTACATTGCGGCACCGGCCGCATGCCGGGTAGCGCTTCCGGAGGCAAATCCCTCGTACTACCTTACCGCGGCACTGGCAATAACATTCCCGTTCAACATTATTGTCGGTATTCCGTTGTATCACGAGTTCGCAGTTTACATGTTCAATTGATAAAGCAAAACGTACCATGAATACATTAATGCTGTTAACCATAATTGCTGAAGAAAATCTGGCCGGCCCGATAGAAGAAGAAATTGTAAAGCTTGGCGCGAAAGGCTACACATCGTCTGCGGTTTCCGGAAAAGGAGTGTCAGGCGTTCGCGACAACCAGTGGGATGGAGAAAACATCAAAATTGAAACCATCGTTTCGGAAAGCATTTGTCAAACAATTCTTAATCACCTTCAAACCAAATATTTCGAACGATACCCGATGATTGCGTTCTACCATCCGGTAACCGTAATCCGGACAACGCAGTTTACGTAAACCAGACTGGCAAGCGCGGCAACGACAGATTTAGAACCCTGACGAGAGCGAAATGCAAGATTTTGTGCCTGAATGGCTGGATTTCAGGAGTGAAGGGTAAATTCTGTTCGGAAAAGTTTATTTAGCTTGGCCAACGTGCAAACCATTAACCTGATTAATTGTTAATGAATACGTAAATCCTAAAACAGTAATACTTGAGCTATGCGAGTTCTTAGTACGCTTTTATTTCTTCTTTGTTTCTCCTATAATGCCTTTAGTCAAAATATTCAGTCGGCCGACAGCCTTCGTACGCTTGAACAATTCAAAAAAGAGATTGTCAATCTTCGTGCAGATATCGACAACGTACAGTTGAACCTCGGAAAATCTGAAAAACGATTCAAAACCGGGATCGCGGTAGCCACACTCGGTTACTCGATAACCATCACAGGCGGTTTAATGCTCGGACGCAAACGCGATGATTTAGGAAAAGTTCTGCTCGTGGCCGGGGGTGCGACAGGCGTTACGGGAACGATCCTGATGGTTGATGCTTTTAAATTCCTCGGTCGTGCATCCCGGAAAAACAGAACTCAGCATTAGCGATCAAGCCATGCCTTAAAATCGTGCATGCGTTCGCGGCTAACCGTTAGTTCATGCTCACTCGGCTGATGGAGGCGGACTTCGAGCTTCGAACTGATCAGGCCTTTAACTTCCAGCACGGAATCAAAATTCACAATGTACTTCCGGCTGATGCGAAAAAACTGGTCGGGATTAAGAATCTCTTCGAGCTCTTCGAGTGTGTGGTCGATAATCGCCCGCTTGTTGTCACCCTTTCCTACCAGGTAAACAATCTTACCATCGGCAAAAAAATACGCTACCGTATTGGTGGGTTTATATTGAAGTTTATTCCCCGACTTGATTAATAAACGTTGCTTGAATCGGCTATTATTTTGCTGAACCAGTTCTTTCAACGCCCGAATATCATCTTCTGTCAGGCGAAGGCCGGAACCATAAACTTTTTTGAGCTTATCAATTGCCTTCCGTAAATCTTCCGACCGGATTGGCTTCAGCAGGTAGTCGATGCTGTGCTGTTTAAAGGCCTGCAAGGCATACTGATCGAATGCCGTGGTGAAAATGATTGGTGATTCGATCGCGACCTTTTCAAAAATCTCAAAACTTTTTCCATCCGCAAGCTGAATATCCATAAACACGAGGTCGGCACTTTTCCCGGAGGAGAAATAGCTGACCACATCCTGTACAGAATCCAGGCGCTGAACGATGTTAATATCCGGATCGCACTCCTGTAATAAGTTAGTAAGGCGCTCAGCTGCTTCTACTTCATCTTCAATAATCAATGCATTCATGTCAGCTTGGTTCAATTCGCACAAGTGGAACTTTCACAATAAATTCCGAGTCGGTCTTCTTTATTTCAACGGGCTTGTTACTCAGAAATTCATACCGTTTTTTGATGTTTTTAAGACCCACATAAGCCGAAGGCTCCTTTACTTTCTTCTCCTGCAGATTGTTCGCAACCGTAATGGAACCGTTGAGGGAGGTAATTTCAATTTTTAACGGTGCTTTACCGGAAACAACGTTGTGCTTGATCGCATTTTCGATCAGCATCTGTAACGTAGCCGGAGCGATGTGAAACTTCTCTACATCAGTCTGGATATTTTTATTAATGAATATGTTTTCCCCGAACCGGATTTTTAACAGATACAGATAGGCATCCATAAACTCAAGTTCTTCCGCCAGCGAGACAATTTTTCTTTCCTGGCTGTATAACAAATACCGGTACACATAGGAAAGCTGACTGATAAACTTCGCTGACGTATCAGCATCTTTATAGACCAGGTTTGATAAGGCATTCAAACAGTTAAATAAAAAATGCGGATTAATCTGGTTTCGCAGCGCTTCAAATTGTGCTTCGATACTGGCTTTTTTGAACTGTTCCGCCTTAATCTCTGCATTCTTGAATTTCTCCATGAAGTAATAAATCGCGTTCACGCAATTCAGGAACAGGTTTACCCGAAACGCGAAGGCCGATACGAGTTTAACGTGATCGGTATTCCATTCCAATGGCAGGCCCATGGCCACATACAATATTAACAGACCCGAACATGCAGCAATAACCGAGTTTACCTGGCTCGTCAGGAAAAGGATGATCAGGGGGTGGACTTTGCGACCGGGTTTATACCACTTGTCAATCAGTACTTCCGTTAGCCGGTTGAGTTCCCAAATCACCAGAACGACAACCAACAGCAGGGCAAACAGGAAGATTTTGGGAATGGGGAATTCAAACAGCTTGTCGCCCACGACCAGCAGGATGTTAAAAAGCGAGTAAATCGCCAATAACAGGATGAATACGTATCGATATTTAACGCGAAACACGGGTTATTTGAGTAATTTCCATGAATCAATGAAAAAAACCCATACTCTGTAAAACAAGGTATGGACTGGATTGTTTACTACTTTTTAGTTCGGCAACAACACTTTATCAATAGGGTGGATAACGCCATTTGTAGCCAGCACGTCAAGCAATTCGGCATTATCGCTCAAATTCGCTCATCCGTGGCTGACCAAAATAAAGTGTTTTTAATGTTCATGTCCATACGTTTCTGAATTTGATTTTCATTTGATGCAGTAATAACCCGCTAACCCCGGCTTTGGATAACCGCTTCGGAGTATGCAACGGTAATGCATGGTGTGAACAGCACATTTTCAGGAGTGAAGTACAATTGGTTCTGCTGGAAATAGTGCCAAATTTTCGCTTAAAATCAGTTAAAACGTAAACAGTTTCCCGTGCTGACTGTTAGAAGCTGTATTAAGTCAGCCATGTCAAAAAATTACCTTTTTGCCGGTGCCTCCAGCGCCATCGCACTGCAAACAGCCTCGATGCTTCAACATGATGGCCATCAGGTCTTTGGAATCTCAACAAAACCACTTTCGGAAGGATATAACCAGTCGTTCCTCGTTGAACGATACAGCCAGGGTTTCTTTCCGGTGTTGGAGCAACCCCTTGACGGACTTGTGTATTTCCCGGGTACGATCAATTTAAAACCATTCAACCGGCTCACACCCGCCGACTTCACCCGCGATTATGAAATCAATGCATTGGGAGCTGCGATGTTTATTCAGCAGTATCTGCCCAATCTGAAAAAGAGTGAACAGGCATCCATCGTTTTAATTAGTTCCGTGGCAGCATCTCTCGGCCTGCCGTTTCACGGATCGATATCGATGGCAAAAGCCGCGCTGGAAGGACTTACCCGCGCGTTGGCAGCAGAACTCGCTCCTTCTATTCGCGTAAACTGTATTGCACCATCGTTAGTCGACACTCCGCTTGCATCCAAATTTGTAGATACGGATGAGAAACGTGATCAGCTTGCAAAACGAAATCCGCTGAGGAAAATAGGCAGCGCATCGGACGTTGCAGGCATGGTGTCGTTACTTCTTCGTGACGAATCACAATGGATTACCGGCCAGATTCTCGCAGTCGATGGCGGAATGGGTACACTCAAACTTTAGCCCTTCACGCCCATACTGTTATACCAACCGGGTTTCGTTCCGCTTCCGTATCAGGAGTGTTCACTGGCGCGTCAATCGTTCTATAAAAAAATTACATCGGGCCGTTTTTCGACATCATCCGATTTACCTTGAAAGCGTCTCATACCAGATGATTGATAACCAACTGTTGGAGACGTTAGACAACGGAGGAACAGGATTTACCAGACGGGAAAATCCTGTTTTTCTTTTCATTTAGGGGGATTAATCACCACATTTTTTTGAATTAAAAACAGTGCTGCACGCCTGCATTGATACCGGGGCATTTACCGGATTTTTTGAATAAAATGTAAAAACCTGCAAAAAGCAGTAAAACATTACATCACTTTTTACTTTATACGAGTTCTATGACCCATCAGGAAGTTGAGATATTAATTGTTGAAGACAGTCCCGAAGATGCCGAACTAACGATTCGCGCATTAAAAAAATATCAGGTTGCCAATAACATCGTCCATGTTAGTGATGGCGCCCAGGCGCTGGATTTTCTTTTTGCCCAGGGGGAATATGAAGGCCGCAAAAAAGCAAATCTTCCAAAAGTGATATTGCTGGATCTTAAAATGCCGAAAATAAACGGCATGGAAGTACTGGAGAAAATAAAATCCGACCCAACAACAAAGTCAACACCTGTAGTGGTGCTAACATCTTCGGCAGAAGACCCCGATATTAAAAAATGTTATGCACTTGGAGCGAACAGCTACATTGTAAAGCCTGTTGAATTTGGAAATTTTTCGAAAACCGTAAGCGATTTGGGCTTGTACTGGATGGTGATGAACAAGATTCCGTAGTTAATCTTCGGTAGTAGCCGCTTCACGAATACGTTTATTCGGTAACTCGATGCGCACCGTTGTGCCGACATTTATCCGCGAGGTAACATCGATAGCACCTCCAAGTCTGGATACTATTTCTTTGGCCAAAAACAACCCGAGGCCTATCCCGGGCATTCCGGTATCAACTTTAAAAAACATATCGAAAACTTTTGAAAGGTATTCGGGCGGAATTCCTTTCCCATTGTCTTTTACAACTACAATAGCGGATTCAGCAGTTGTGAACACCTCAATACTCGTGATACTCTCATGGTGCTTTTCACTACTCCGGTGAACAAACGTATTGCCAATGATGTGACTCAGCAGTGCAGCTATGCGTTCCGGATCTGAATTAAATTCAACTGCCGTTTCCAGGTGCATGAAATTGTTCACGCTGTTTTGCGGATCAAGATATGCTAATCCACCAATTACATCATCTAATAATGCAACCCAATCGATCCGCTGAACATTGATTTCCGCATTTGCATTTCGGGCCTGTTCGAGCAATCGCATCAGAATAGTATCAAGTTTATTAATACTTGTTTGCATCATCTCATGAAGCGACCGCAAAGAGTTTATATCATGCGTTTGTTCAGCAAGATTCAGTAATCCTTTAACTGTTGTAAGCGGACCACGCAAGGTATGCGATACCGTATAAGCATAACGATCCAACGCTTTGTTAATAACTTCAAGGCGTTGAAAGTCCTTTCGTACGCTTTTCAGCGATTCGCGTCTGAGTTTCTCTAACTTACGCTTCTTTATTGCAGCCCGGATTGAACTTGTTAAGTTCGTGAGATCAGATTTTGAGATGTAATCATCTGCACCTTCGCGGATGCAAGCAGCAGCAAATTCATCTGAAGCTGTTCCGGAAACTAAAATAAAAGGCGTATCGCCCAATTCGGTACGGCAAATCCGAAGAGCCTCACGCGAATTAAATCCCGGCAACGCATGATCCGACAAAACAACATCCGGCTTAAATCGAAGAATGGCATCGCGGTATTCATCGCGCTTATCGACCTGTTGCTTGATGTACGACAATTTCCCTTTCCGCAACACGCGTTCAATAATTGTTACGTCATCCGGGCTGTCTTCCAGCATCAGAATTTTTATTGGCTTGGGTGTTGTTTGTTCAGTCATGTGTAAGATAAAGATGATGATTTGGGTAACGTAAAGCGGAAAACTGCGCCCTCATTCACGATTGCACTGGCATCAATCTTTCCGTGATGACGATTTATAATTTGCTTGGTAAGCGACAAACCAATTCCAATTCCATCAAAATCCTTCTCGGAGTGCATGCGGTGAAATGTTTCAAATAGTTTATCGGCATATGCCTCGTTAAATCCCGCACCGTTGTCGGTGACCGTATACCAGTTAAACTCATCGACCGAATCACCCCCCACTTCTATTCTGGCTGATTCTTTTTTACTCGTGTATTTAATAGCATTACCGATCAGATTTTGCAAAGCCTGCCGGATTAATAACGCATCTCCCCATGCGTCAGGCACATGTTCGTTGACAGAAAAGTGAATGTTACGATCCGGATGATGCTCAATTAACTCACGACCGACCTCTTCCGCAAGTCTTCGCATCGGAACACGTGTATAGGAAAGTTCGTGTTTACCTAAACGGGCAAAATCAAGTAAGCCCGCTACCAATGCATCCATATGATCTGCACGGTTAAGCATCCGGGTTGTTATCCGCGTTAACTCCGTATCACTGAAGTTTAGTTCCTGCATTCGCTCGGAAAGCATTTCAGCCAATAGTTTGATGGAACGGACCGGTGCTTTGAGGTCGTGTGATATTGAATGGCTATAGGCCTCAAGCGATTTACGCGCTTCTTCAAGCTCGGCCGTACGTTGGCTCACCCGGTTTTCGAGGTCGAGATAAAGATTAACATTTTCTATGGCCACCGCTGTCATATCCGCAAGCGACTGCAGCAACGCCAGCTCACGTGCCGTTGGCACATACTGATGTGCCCAATATGTTCCGATTACACCAATCGGGTTTGCTTTACGAATTGGCATCATCGCCAGGCTTTTAACGAATGTTGGCTTGTACAAATCATGAGGAATGCGGCTATCGGCATAAATGTCTTCAATAACAACATGCTGACGATTCAACATGGCCCAACCGCTAATACAACTTTCTACCGGAAACCTTCCGCCTTTCCAAAGCGGGGCAATTGCATCTTCATCCGCATAATAACAGCGGTTATCATCCAGAAGCACAAAAGTTGCTCCATCTGCACCGGTGAGTTTTCGCGCAGCGGTTCTAACGATAGAAGTGATGGATTCGAGACTTCGTGCAAGCGATAAATCCTGAACCACCTGCACCAGATTTTCGAAGTTGTCAGCCGTATTCATCCTTGAAATGTTCAAACGTTGATTTAATCGTGCAGTAAAGCGCGTTTCAGCCTGGATTAAAAACGATGAATCTACAAATTTTAACTATGCCTTTAACTCATATGTATGTTTTATAGCAGGAACGGCTAAAAACTCAATTTCAGAGTATTCCTTTATGTGGTCGAATAAAAATGACCGGGTTATCCTGTAAATAATGCCTGCTAAAGTGTAAATCAGGCTAATCTCAAAAATCGTTAACAGGTTAAAACGACAAAATGAAAGCTAATCTGTTAATCGCTGCAACATGCGCGGCACTTACATTAATTTCCTGCGAAACTAACCACCGCCAAACTAAAACGACTGATGAACATCCTATCGCCATAACCGGAAATTATGCATGTCCCATGCATCCCGGGGTCACCGGTAATGCGGGTGACTCATGCAGCAAGTGTGGAATGGCACTGGAAAAAACAAATGCCCATCCGGAAGTAGCTATGACCCTGAAAACCGGTTCGTTACCTGAATCCGGGAAGGCAGTAACATTAATCTTCACTCCGGCTATCATCAACAATTCGTCAGATGTTGAATTGGAAGAAATACACGAACGTCTGCTTCACGTGATTGTTGTAAACGATCATCTATCGTGGTTCTCTCATATCCATGCGGAGCCTGATGGAAAAGGTTCTTATCAGGTAACTGAAACTTTTCCCACAGGAGGAAATTTCATCGTATACGCGGATTACAAAGTAAAGGGATATTCCACACGTACCGATAAGTTCGAATTAAGCGTTAAGGGTGAGCCGCTGCCGTCTGCAACATTGGAAACTAATCGATTTACAACGATTGATGGGTATCGCGTAACAATTGAACGAAAAGACCTGATTACAGGAACCTTAGAAATTCCGATTGCTATCGCAAAAGATGGTTACGATCTGAAACGAGCTGACATAGAAATTACCTGGGTGCAGCTGCGCACATTATCCTTATTAACTATGACGAGAAAAGTTTTCTTCACATCCATCCGGAGTCAACCTTGCAATATCCAATTGTCGGGCATGCCGAGGTATCCAAACCAGGGATATATCGGATGTGGGTACAATTCCAGACAAACGGTGTAGTTCATACTGCCGCATTTACACTGAATATCACAGCGCCGGGTGTCACTTCCAAAAAAACATAACCATTAATCATTTATCGAATGACTCTGGAAAACGCATATAAGATCTCGGTTCCAATCTCCTCTACCCTTTCCTTGTATTTCAACATCTCCTGAGCCGTTCCGTCAAATTCCTTAGGGTCGTCATACGTAAGAGTGATTCGTGTGGAAGCTCCGGGTATCAGCGGACAATTTTCGTCAGCGTGCGAGCATGTCATTATAGCCGCAAAATCTTCATTATGATTGAACGGGTTGTCATATTTTTTCGAAAAGGCAGTTACCGGATTTATTTCCTCCGCATAGCTGACTTCATACACCGGATTGTCACCTTCTCTTACTTTCACTATTTCAAATCCCGCATCCAGCATAGCGCTTACTGCTCGTGGATTAAATGCCGTAGCCTCGGTGCCACCTGAATAAGCCTGAACATCGGGAAGCCGATAATAATATGCCGCTGCCTGGGCCCAAAGTTGCGAAATATGACTTCGCCTGGAGTTGTGGGTACAGATGAAATTGAGGTGAACAATACGCCTGGCTTGAACATACTTTTCAACAAAACCCGTTAGTTGATTGAGTACTTCCTTTCGTTCAGCAGAGATACTTTCGAACCGCCTAACCAGCATGTCGGTTGTATTCTGAAGCCGGGGAAGCAATGGATTTGTTCTGATCATCTTCATGTTCTTTTTAAGCACAGCAACCGGGCGCGCAACAATTTGCAGGTTTCATGGCAAACACGGTAATACTGAAAATGCCTGTCGTACCTGATTTAAACTCCTGAATTTGTTCTATTGATAAATATTCCTTTAAAATATCATCGGGAAGCGCAATCGGTTTTTCTTTCTGAACAATTATATCGGTGAAACCTGCTTGTTTGATAATAGAAAGGTATTCATTTTTTTGGATCGCTCCTGAAACACAACCCGCATACATTTCGGCTGACTTTTGTAAAGCTTCTGGCAAATCACCTACGATAACAATATCCGACACGCTGAAATGCCCGCCTTTCTTTAAGACCCGGAACGTATCAGCAAAGGCTTGTTTCTTGTTCGGTACAAGGTTTAGTACGCAGTTACTTACCACAACATCAGCGATGCCGGCCGCCAATGGCATGTTCTCAATATCTCCCTGCCGGAACTCCACGTTGCCAAAGCCCAGTTTTTTGGCATTGAGTCTTGCAAGCTCAATCATCTTTTCCGTAAAATCAATTCCGATAACCTGACCTTTTTCTCCGGTGATCGAGCGCGCAACAAACGCATCGTTACCTGCACCTGAACCCAGGTCAACGACCGTGTCGCCTTCTTTTATCCTGGCAAACTCGGTTGGCAGACCACAACCCAAACCTAAATCGGCATCGGCCACATAACCGTCAAGCTGAGTATAATCATCGGCCATCACGGAATAGTCTATCGTGCTACAGCACGTTGAGCCACAGCAACTGGATGCATTAACATCTTTACTTTGGAGTGCGATCTGTCCGTATTTCTCTTTTACAAGTTCCTTTAATTGTTCTGATGTTTGTTCTTTCATAATAAGAAAAGTTAATTATCGTAATATTGCGATTAATTTGGTCAAAAAATTTTAGCAGCAATCTGCTCCTTTATAAGAATCAAATAAGTCTCCGAGCGCTTTCCTGGTTTTATTCCAAGCTTTTTCGTCTATGCAATAGCACACACTCGGCCCATCGATATCACCCTTAATAAGCCCGGCATTTTTCAATTCCTTGAGATGTTGCGACACGGTAGACTGTGACAGCGGTAACTCATCCACAATATCTCCGCACACACACGCCTTTGTTTTGATCAAGAACTGAATAATGGCAATCCGGGCGGGGTGGCCAAGGGCTTTGGCAAGGACTGCAAGCTCATTCTGAGTTTTAGTGAATTCTTCTGTTTTTGTAAGCCCCATAACAATTATATCGTAAAATTACGATAAAGGTTACATGATTAATAAATTTCGCTACCTTTTTTTGCATTTAGATGCCGGAGCCTCTTTTAAACATAATTCCTAATCGTTGCATGAGTGATCGCAACGTGTTCGGGTGAAGATCCAATATTTCGGAAGCACTGTCTTTACCGGATATTTTCCAGTCTACTTCGTTCAGAATTGAAATGATATATCGCTTCGTCATTTCATCCAACGTTAGTTTTAAAACCTCCTGTTCCGGAACCTGCCCTACTTCGATCAACTCAAACAGCTTAAGCTCTTCACCATCGCTTCCAATGATTGATCGTTCAATCACAGCTTCAAGTTCCCGAACATTACCCGGCCATGAGTGACTCTGTAGCATCCTGAAAACCGACTCATTAACCGACTCAACCCGGCTTCCCAAACGCTTGTTAAGCTTTTCTATAAAAAAGTTTACCAATGGAGGAATGTCGCTAAGCCTGTCGCGCAACGGAGGTACAACAATCGGGAAAACATTTAAGCGATAGAATAAATCTCTTCTGAATTTGCCGCGCTCAACTTCAGCTTCCAGGTTCCGGTTTGTTGCCGCGATAACCCGAACGTCTACTTTTATGGGTGTAACTCCACCAACGCGATAAAATTCACCATCCTGAAGAACCCGTAACAATTTAGCCTGAAATTCAATGGGCGTCTCTCCGATCTCATCCAGAAAAATTGTTCCTTCATTTGCCACCTGAAACAATCCAAGTTTGCTGGCTTGCGCACCGGTAAATGATCCTTTTTCATAGCCAAACAATTCACTTTCAATCAAAGAAGGCTGCATAGCCGCACAGTTAATTTTTACAAATGCCTTGCCACTACGCCTGCTGATTTGATGTATGGAGCGTGCAACCAATTCCTTACCGACACCGGTTTCACCCAGGATCAGCACAGTTGAATCCGTAGGGCCAACGCGGTTAATCTTGTCTTTAAGCAAGCCAACTGCTTCACTTGCACCAATAATACTTGCGTTAAACTCATTGGCTATCTCCTTCCGCAAATATTCGTTTTCATCCTGAAGTTTCGACTTCAGGTCATTAATTTTTTCGTTGGCTTTTGTTAGTTCCTTATTCTTTTCTTCGAGGTCAATGATCAACTGTTGATTTTTACGCTTTAATTCAGAAGCAACAATGGAAACATTTATTGTCCGAAGCAACTCATCGCGGTTCCAGGGTTTCGTTAAAAAAAATTCGATCTTTGCTATGTTGATCGACTTCATCAAAAGTTCCTTGTCTGCATAACCGGTCAGCATGATCCTTGCAACATCCGGAAACTCATCCAAAATATTGGAGAAAAAGTCCAGCCCGGTCTGTTCAGGCATCTTATGATCGCAGACAATTGCAGTCACGTCTGTTTGACGGAGGTAGTACAGGCCCAACTTGGTAGAATCTGCTACGATAATATTGAAATGATGCCGGAATTGAGCCTGAAAAGTTGACAAGTTCTCCGGCTCGTCATCAATAAACAGAATGGTAGCCTTCTTATCGGTCATGGAACCAGAGATGAATTGTTAGCGAGAATATTTACTACGGTACGGTCTTCGCCATTACTGTAAAATGAGATTTCCCACTTTAACAGATCACACACCTTCTTGACAATGTATAATCCAAGGCCATTACCTTTAGAAAGTGCTGTGCCGCGGAAAAACGGATCAAAAATCCGATCCATATAACGCTGCTCAATACCCGAACCATTGTCGGAAATAGAAATATTAACCTGGCTGTTTCCTGCATTCGGTGTAATATCGATTACAATTCGTTTGTCAGGTTCCTGTGGCCTGTTAAACTGAACTGCATTGTCAACTATTTGACGAAGTACCGTCATCATTGGCTCACGCTGAACAATTAATTCCGATTTATTAAAATCGTTTATAACAACAGAAATCTTTAGTCGCGTAAGCTCCACCTGATACTCGCTGATTACATCTTTAATTATTTCTGAAACGTTTGCAGAAAGGTTTCCACTTAGGAAATCGTACCCCATTCTGCTGAGTTCAGAAATCTTTTCAGCCGTTTTCTCAAGTTTCAAAATTGTCTCTTCAATCATGTCCAGGTAGTTTCGGGCATTGCCAACAACTTCTTCCTGCAAAAGTTTCAACAATCCGATCTGTGTAGTGATTGGAGAACGAAGATCATGAGAGGCACGATACAGAAAAACCTCCAGTTCTTTAAGTGTTACCGTCAATTTATCAACCAAGTATTGGTTGTTTCTATTCAGTTCAAAAAAATCGATTGCCTTAAGTAATACTACTTTCAAATCATTCTTTTTCCATGGCTTCGTGCAATAGTAAAATACTTTACACTTATTGATGGCATCAATGGCAACCTGATATTCAGAATATCCTGTCAGTAAAATCTTAACGGATTCTTTCTGCGTATCTTTTATCTGGCTGAGAAATTCGATACCCGTTAGCTCCGGCATCCGTTGATCAACAACGATAATTTCAAACTTTACCGTTTCACAAAGTTCCTTCGCCTGAATTGGCGATTCCATCGTTACTACATCAAACTCTTTATTAAATGCGGCTTTGAAGACAGAGAGATTGTCGATCTCATCATCGACATAAAGCAATTTGAATCGATTTTCCATTGGCTGTTGGGGGCTTATTCTTTTATAAAAATGACGCTCTCACTCATATAAAAATGAAGGCGCATTTTTCGGTTAAAAATGCACTGTATAAAAAGACAAATTTTAATTACTGACTCTTTGAAGTACTTCAACGAGCCATTTCTTTCTGATCCTCTCGGGGGTTTTGAGAGATATATGCCTTTCACTTTACCAAAGTTCAAGTTAATAAGAAAAATTATTTTGGACACATAAACTGCACCGTAAACGTTGCCCCTTCACCAAGCCGACTTGTGACTGTGACTGAGCCGCCTATTCCTCTCAAAATCGTGTCGCAAATGAATAATCCTAACCCAATCCCCTGCCCGGTTGGTTTAGTTGTGAAAAAGGCCCGAAATAAATTTGATTGAATAGACTCAGGAATTCCGACCCCGGTGTCACGGATGTCTACTGCCACATTCCCCTTTCCTGCCCGAGAGCGGATCATAATGTTCTTTTGCTCTTTGGGCATATCCTTAACCGCGTGAATAGCATTATCCAACAGATTAATAAACACTTGACAGATCTGCCCCGAATGACCAATTACTACGCAATCAATCAACTCAGTCGTTACATTTATATTCTCTTTTTTAATCTTAGGTTGTAGCACAAGCAGTGATGCTTTGATACATTCGGCAAGGTCGGCATGCGAATCAACTCCTATCTCAGACCGGGGATTGGAGAATACCCGAAGGCTGTTGACAATTGCAATTGCACGATCAACGCCATTTCGGATATTCTTAAGTATTTGTAGTTCTTCTTCAGAAGCAGTACTACCTGCATTTTCAGCTGCTTCCTCTAAAACTGAAACCCCACCCGAAATAAAATTCAATGGATTATTAAGTTCATGTGCCACACCTGCTGTAAACTGTCCAAGCATGGCCATTTTTTCTGAGGTCAACACATAAGCCTGCGCTCGTTTAAGTTCCTGAAGACTATTCTCTAATTCAACTTTCTGTCGCTCAATCGTGGCGTTTTGTTTCGACAACGAGTTATTCAGTTGATTTTGATGCGTTAGCAGTTTTACAACTATTAAAAAGCCAACTGTAGCAATAAACGCTGTTGTTATAAGTAAAAAACGTACCCAGAGCTCGCGTTCAGTCTCAGCAGCGTGAAGACGGCTTGAAATCTGCAGGACCTTTACCTCATTATTTTTTAATTCCAGTTCGTAGCGACTTTCAATTCTACCAACTTCTACTAATCGAGCCCTGGAAAGCACAGAATCTCTAAGCATTAAAATTGCCTGCTGCATTTCCGACAATTTCCTGAAATCGCCTAACGCAGCATAAACGTCAGCAATCTCTTCCATCTCCTGATTGCGCGCGTTTACGTTTTGATTCATGCTTTTTAACATTCTTTGACGAACCATAATCAGTGCCCTCGCCTTTGCAGGCTGAGCAATTCCCACATAACTTCTTGCCATACATGCATCGCGATAGGCAACTGTTCTTTTATAATCCCGGGAAGTTTCCGGCAAAACCGAAATACTCTTACGCGAAAAGAGCAATGCTGAATCATACATATCCATGGATTGAAATCGCTTAGCAATCTGGAAGTAGACATCAGACTCCCAATCCCTTGATTTTACGGACTTCGCTACTGAAGCAATCCAATGATAATAGCGAACGCTTTTTACATTATTGCTTAGTATTGAAGGCGCAAGAATGTAAACAGGTCGTGCATTATACGAAGTAGTGTACGAGCGTTTCAGGATTTCCATAGCACGTTGAAGAAATCGTTCTGCGTAAGTGTCTTGATCAAACCCGTTGAGATAGTTGATAGCAATGTCACTACATATCAATGCGCGTAGAATCGGATATTTCAAAGAATCATTATACTGAAGTGCCCGAAAACTGTACTTTAAACCATCAGCCGGTGATTCATGATCATATTCCATAGCATGTGCCAACGTGCGATAGCCCAACGAAGTAGCATCGTTAGCACGGCACTGCTCAAGAACTCGCAGGGCACGATGAAGTTTTTCTTTCGAACCGATCCTCTCATCAATAACAAATTGCCAATCTAATTTCAACGTTTGATATCGGAAGATCTGAACCTGACAAAGCGCCCACTCTAAAGAATCTCCCGTGGCCAACGCCATTTTCTCCGCCTCTTTTACAAAAGACACAGCAGAATCCAATTGATGAGAATCTTTAATTTCCTGCGATAGCAGTACAGTTGAGAATATTCTGAATCCTTTGATTTTTAAGGGACCGGTCTTTTCCAGAATAAGATCAGGATATACACGTTTGACAATTTTTTCTGATTCCGATGAAAGAAATAAAACTTCCGCTGAGTCTAATGCCGACTCAAGGGGAAGTTTTGTTACGTTTTGCTCGGAAAGGGTCGACTCATCCGTGCTGTTACAGCTCGTCAAAATGGTAAGCAGGCCACCTGCAAGTAATGATGTCAACGCCATTTTGTATAGCATAACGAACAGGTTGAGGTAACGATTAACGATGAATAGTGAGTGCGTGCTTTTTAAGAAACTTACCAACCTTTACAACACTGTAGTAAGTACCATCAGGAAGCGTTGCACCCGACCAATCGTTTTGATAGTTGTCGTTCGAATAAAGAAGTTTACCCCAACGATTGAAAATCCTCACCTCGGATGGGAACCCGGAAGTGTTAATAATCTCGAACATATCATTAATACCATCACCGTTTGGTGAAAAACCTTCCGGAATTTTCACCGTTTCGTAAGGGCCAACCATCAACGTTACAAATTGTTCCGACCCTGTACATCCATTTGCCGTTATGACAACCCCATACTGTATGCCGATCGGTGTTGATGTTGTATTGTGTAATATCTCGCTGATCGTTCCATGACCGCTGTTCCCACCTTCCAGGATGCCTGTTACTGCCGGCCGCGACCATTCGAATGAAGATCCGGAAACCAGACTTGTTGGTTCGTAAAGAAACTGCTCACCATTAGAAACTGTTCCTGCATCCAGTGAACTGCTCAATACGGGTATCGGAAAAATTGGTAATTTCACCGTATCACCAAGATTGCTGCACTGACCTGTTGACGTAATCACGAGATATTTAACAACCACTGTTGACTGACTTGTATTGGTCAATACCGCCTCATGAATCTCGCCCGAACCATTTACAGACGCTTCGGAGATTGAATTGTCAGGAATCCGTGTCCACGTAAACGTTGAACCAAAAATCGAAGCTGTTGGTATGTAATCAAAAACTGCCGGGCTACAGGTTGCGGATTGCTCCAGACTGGAGGTCAGTTCACCAACAATCTTAAAGGTAATTATTACAGGACCCGACTTCACGCAACCATCTGAATTGGTGCCTTTTATGTAATATGTTCCTTCCGCAACATTCGTTGGATCGGAAACCTGTGTTTGAAGACTCTGGTCGGTAAAGTACGAATATTGAAGGTTGGCGTCTGAACCTGCGGTAATCCCCGAAACAGTTAAATCGGCCTTCTGGTTGGGACATACAGGCGGTGGCGAAGTAATGTTAACGGTAGGGATTGCTCCTACCTTCAGATCAAGCGATGCGGTGGTACCCTCGCATCCGCTAAACGTTGGAACGATACTATAATTAATATGTATTGCATTACCGGTAGAATTCGTCAAGGTTTCTGTTATTTCACCTTGTCCGCTTGCTGTCAATGGTGTAACTCCGGACTTCGCTCCCCGACTCCATGCAAAGGTAGTGCCGCTTGTAAGACTTGTTGGGGTATAGTCAAACGTGCCTCCGCTGCAAATTGCACCTGAAAGTACGGATGATAGCGTTGGACGTGGATTAACAGTCACCTGCAACAACTGGCCTGCATTCGAACAGCCATTCACAGATGTTGTAATAATATATGGAACGGTCACTTGCTGAGCCGTTGCATTTGTAAGCACTTCCGCGATTTGAGAACCCGTTCCGCTACTTGCAGCTTGCGAAATACCCGACACTATACTTCTCGACCAGCTAAACGTCCCGCCAATTGTTTCCGTACTCAGCGTACTCGTGAGCAAATCTCCGGAACAAATTGTTTGCGCAAGAACTGAATTAAGTACGGGTGTTGGATTAACGGTTACTGAGATTGACTGATTTTTTGAGCAGCCATTTGCCAATAATACAAAGTTGTATGTGACATCTAGTGTTTGAGCCGTTTGGTTAGTAAGCACTTCGTTAATTGGCCCTGAACTGCTCGCCAATCCTTCTTTGATTCCAGATATATTAGGCCTGATCCACGAATAGGTAGTTCCTGGCGGCAAAGCTGATGGCGTATAATTGAACGTTGTCGCACTGCAAATGGGTGCAGGATTAAGCACACTGGTTAACTGAGGTGTGGGGTTAACAGCTACCGACACCGTTTGACCTGAAGGACCGTTATTACATCCGTTCGCACTCGTAATAACCAGATAGGAAACCATTACCGGTGCTGCCGTTGAGTTTGTCAACTGCTCATTAATCGAAGCTGTACCACTACTTGCGGTTTCACTAATACCCGTCACAGCCGCACGGCTCCATGCGTAAGTGGCCCCTGCTGTGGCGCTTGCAAAATTATAGGTTACCGAGGAACCACTACAGATTGCAGGCGCAGTCAAAGCTGAACTTAGCACTGGCATTGGGTTTACAACTGCGGTTACAGCCTGAAAGGCACTACATCCATTAGCTGTCAAGGTGTAGGTATACGGCACTGAAACGGAATTAGCAGTAGTGTTGGTAAGTATCTCACTTATCGGTCCGTTGCCACTTTCAGTCGACTCACTTATTCCGTTGACTGACGGCCTGATCCAGGAAAACGTTGTTCCGGTAACCGCACTTGCAGGTGTATACGAAAATGTGGTGTTACTACAGATTGCCGCAGGTGTCACAATACTCGACAGAACAGGCGTTGGATTTACTTGCGCAGTTACATTTTGAATACTATTACATCCGTTGGCTCCTAAAGAAAAGGTATACACAACATTTACCGGAGTGGTCGTGGTGTTTGTTAATTGTTCACTAACCGAGCCGGCTCCAGTCGAAGCGGACTGACTAATGCCTGTAACAGACGCACGGCTCCAGGAATATGTGGCCCCTGAAATCAAACTCGTTGGTGTGTATGTAAAGGTATTATTGCTGCAAATTGCGTTCGCGGTGAGTGAACTGCTCAGTTGAGGTGTCGGGTTAACAGTAACGGAAACCGTTTGACCAGTCGAGCCATTGTTGCAGCCATTCGCACTCGTCACAACTACATACGGGACTGTAACAGGCGAAATTGTTGAGTTCGTCAATTGCTCACTAATTAAAGAAGTTCCATTACTTGATCCTTCGTTAATTCCGGGCACCGAGGCTCTCGTCCATGAAAAAGATGCACCGGTTGTTGAACTCGAAAAATTATATGAGAAGGTTGATCCGCTACAAATGGCAGCGGGCAATAATGAACTACTCAGCTGAGGGGTTGGATTAACCACCACAGTTATTGCCTGGGGGGCACTGCAACCGTTGGCAGTCAGATTGTAATTGTAAATAACAGACACAGGTGAAGAAGTAATATTAGTAAGCTGTTCGCTTACAGCACCCGTACCCGCGCCCGCTGATTCGGAAATACCGGAGACTGCAGGTCTGCTCCAGGAAAATGTGGTTCCCGAAAGGGAACTTGTCGGAGAATAGGCAAATGTTGTTGAGCTGCATATCGCTGCCGGAGTAAGCAAACTGGTTAGGCCCGGAGTTGGATTTACAGAAACCGTCACGAGCTGATCGTTTGTACAACCATTTGCAGCCAGTCCAAAATCGTAAACAACGTTTAAAGGACTGTTTGTTGTATTTGTGAGTGGTTCACTGATTGATCCTGTGCCGGTAGTTGGTGACTGACTAATACCTGTTACAAAAACGCGATTCCAGGAAAACTTAGTTCCCGCAGTAGCGCTCGTTGGAGTATATCCAAACGTATTTGTACTGCATATCGCTCCCGGATTTAACAAGCTGCTGAGCTGTGGTGTCGGATTAACAACGACCGAAAGAGTTTGTCCGGAGGGACCATTACTACAGCCATTAGCGGTAGCAACAACAACATATGGAACGGTAAGCGGCGATGGTGTAGAATTCGTTAATTGCTCATTAATTGAACCTGTCCCGGTACTTGTCGACTCTGCAATTCCCGTCACGCTCGCCCTTGTCCACGTATAGGAAGTTCCTATTGTGGCACTTGTAAAATTATAATCGAACACAACACCGCTGCAGATCGGAGCTGCAGTTAAAGCGCTATTTACCTGAGGTGTCGGGTTTACTACGACCGTAATAAGCTGAGAACCAGAACAACTATTAGCATTAAGCGTATAGTTGTAAACAACCGAAACAGGATCGCTCGTTGTATTGTTAAGTTGTTCATTTACTGCACCAATACCTGTACTACTCGATTGACTAATTCCCGCAACCGCAGCGCGAGTCCACGAAAACGTTACTCCGGAAGTTAAACTAGCAGGCGTATACGTAAATGTATTGTTGCTGCAGACTGCGCTCGGTAAAATGGTGCTGCTCAGTTGAGGAGTCGGGTTAACAACGACAGACACAGTTTGACCTGCAGGCCCATTGTTACATCCATTTGCGCTTGTTATAACAACATATGAAACTGTCACGACTGCTGAAGTCGAATTGGTTAACTGTTCATTAATGGTTGACGATCCGCTACTTGCCGCTTCAGTAATACCAGCAATAGATGCCCTGCTCCATGAAAATGAAGCCCCTGCTGTAGCACTCGTCAACGCATACGAAAACGATGCCGTGCTGCAAATCGCAGGAGGTGCCAATGAACTGCTCAAGTTAGGTGTGGGGTTTACAACTACCGTTACAGCCTGAGGATTACTACAACTGTTAGCTGTTAATGTGTAGTTGTAGGTCACAGATACAGGATTAACGGTTGTATTAGTCAGTTGTTCACTGACAGATCCCGTTCCGGAGCCTGCAGGTTCACTTATCCCAGTTGTCAAGGGACGGCTCCACGAGAACGTGGTTCCGGGAACAGAAGCTGTTGGTGAATAAATGAATGCAGTATTACTGCATATTGAAGCCGGAGTTAACACGCTGGATAAAACTGGTGTTGGGTTTATCGTTGCCGCGACATTTTGCACATTGCTGCAACCATTCGCTGCAAGGTTGAAACTATAGATCACACTTACCGGGCCTGTTGTTGTATTTGTGAGTTGCTCACTCACTGAGCCCGTACCTGCAGATGCCGATTGGCTTATACCGAGTACCGAGGCGCGACTCCACGAATATGTTGCACCCGACGTGAAACTGGTTGGCGTATACGTAAAGGTACTACTACTGCAAATAGGCGAAGCGGAAACGGGACTACTTAATTGTGGAGTAGGATTCACGACAACTGATATCGTTTGACCTGAGGGACCATTGTTACACCCGTTCGCGCTTGAAATAACAACATACGCCACTGTAACCGGAGACGAAGTTGAATTAGTCAGTTGTTCAGCAATAGCAGACGTACCGCTGCTGGCGCTTTCGTTGATTCCCGTAAGTGAACCTCGGGTCCATGAAAATGAAGTACCCGTTGTCGCGCTTGCGAGCGTGTATCCAAAAATTGATCCACTGCAAATTGCCGGCGGGGTGAGCGGTGTACTTAATTGTGGAGTTGGATTGATGACTACGGAAATTGCCTGTGGCGCGCTGCAACCATTTGATGTTAGGTTATAATTATAAACAACTGATACCGGAGCTGATGTTATGTTTGTTATAATTTCATTAATCGAGCCGGTACCCGTTCCAGAGGATTGACTTATGCCTGATACGGCAGGACGACTCCAGGCGTAAGTTGTTCCAGATAACGAACTAACCGGGTCATAGACAAATGCAGTACCGCTACAAATTGGAACCGGAGTAAGTACACTGGTCAGTACAGGCATTGGTTTAACTGCAATTGTTACGAGTTGATTGTTGGTACAACCGTTGGCCGACAACGTAAAATCATAAACTGCATTAACGGAGTTTGTAGTTGTATTTGTCAGGGTTTCGTTTATCTGGCCTGTCCCGGTTGCAGCTGACTGGGTAAGGCCCGCCACCGAGGCGCGGCTCCACGAGTATGCGGTGCCGGGTGTAAGGCTTGTTGGCGTATATCCAAATACGTTATTACTGCAAATTGCGGCAGGCGACAAAGAACTTGTTAATTGCGGGATTGGATTCACAACAACCGACACTGTTTGTCCGGACGGGCCGTTACTACAGCCATTAGCACTTGTGATAACTAGATACGGAACTGTAATGGGGAATGCTGTTGAATTTGTAAGTTGTTCATTAATCGCAGTTGCGCCGCTATTTGCCGGCTGTATTATTCCTGCAACCGAAGTGCGAGTCCAGGTAAACATTGCTCCGGTTGTATTACTCGACAATGTGTACGAGAATGAATTAGTGCTGCAAATTCCCGAAGGGGTTAATGAAACGTTCAGCTGCGGTGACGGGTTCACTACTACCGTCACTGCCTGTGGAACGTGACAGCCATTAGCGGAAAGTGTATAGTTATAAACGACCGATACAGGATCAGCTGTTGTATTATTAAGTTGTTCATTAATGGATCCTGTTCCGCTATTTGCGGATTGACTGATACCGCTCAGTACCGGCCTTGTCCACGAAAAAGTTGTGTTTGACAATGAACTTGTTGGGGTGTAGACAAACGCAGATGAACTGCAAATTGCTGAAGGCGTTGATGTCGAAGTAAGAGATGGAGAAGGATTCAGCGTGACAGTAAGCATTTCGGGCGCCGAACTTGAACTAACAGTAGAAGTAACAATCTGGTACGTAACTACAATCGGACTTGAGGTCGAATTCATCAGAACTTCACTGATGCTACCGGTACCACTAGTGGAACCGGGCGACACGCCGGCGACTGCGGCCCTCGTCCATGAATAGGTTGCACTTACAACATCACTCGTGGGAAAAAATCCAACAGAAGCACCCGAACAGGCTGTGAACGTAAGGCTATTAGACAGTATAGCTGTATAACCAACTGCAAAGTTTCCAAAGCCTGTAACTGCGTTGGATGTAACTGTCCCCGCTGTTGCGTCCCCTGAAGTAGCAGAGTTACCTTGAGTTATCCAATTTGAACCGGTCCACAGCGCAACCACGTGTTTACTTTGGTCACTGGTGAAAAGATCAGCTGCGCAATCACTTCGCCTCCAACTCAACGTCAGTTTCGGATTTGAGCTACCGTTTATCCGGCTAAAGGAAAAGTATTCGCAGCCGTTAACTGCAACAATTGGTGATTGAAATGTTGCTGCAGCTCCGAACGCTTGCGGTTGTCTGAAATATTGCGCCACAAATACGTCTGAGGTGGTAGAAGGCGCTGACATAGAAACTGGCCGGAATACGCTTGAACCGCCAGAGGAACTACCAATCGGGAATGTAAACGCATTGTTACCCGTTTTGCGAACGGGCCCGTTTACAAAACTTGCATCTGAACCTCCAATTGAGCTTGATCCGTTTGCAAAATTAACGTAGTTGGTAGCGGAAGAATTTATGATTCCGGATGTGAATGTTGAACTCACATTGATGTTAACAGGTGTATTCAAATTAACGACCCCCGATGGCTTATCCAGAACCAGACGGAAAAATGTTGGCGTAAAATTCGATGAAATTGCCTGATCAGCAGAACCATTAAGCATTGTTGTGCCAGTACCACCAATAGCAGAGTAACCGAAAATAACTTCAACCGCTGAAGCATCCAGGTTTTGTATCGTAACATTACCAGCGATTGTCGTGCTTCCCTGTAAGGCAGGATAAATTTTTGAAGATTGAGAAACATTGAATATTACATTACCATGAAAAGTATCTCCGGTTGTGTTTGCAAGAACGATCGCTGTAGAACTTACATTAATTGTGGCATCACCTATAAAATCATTCCCACCGGTTGAGCTATCGCCGCCCGCGCCAGTTTTAGACAATACACTCGTTCCCGAAAATGTTGTTCCATCTAAGAACAACCGGCCTGCAGAAAAATTAACGTTTCCACCCCAGATTGCAGCCGGGCCTGTACGGAAGCCAGCACTGTTTCCAAACGTCAGGTTCTGCGCGGTATTCCCCGATTGCGTAAATCGGGCAATCCTTAACTCGCCGCTCGTAAAACCCAGCGGCCCAACCGTTAGCGTTTTTCCGGAAGCCAGGGTAATGGAAGCCGTACTTGTTTGACCAAAGTAAACTCCAAATCCTGCGGTTGAGCTAACGGTCACATTGTCGTTCAAACTTGTGGCACCTGCGTGACCTATGTAAATAATGCCCGCTCCCTGATTCGTGATTGACAGCATTTTGTTATAAGTACTGCCGTTTATCAATTCGAGCGCGATGTTTCCTGAACTTGTGTTTGAAAGTGTCGTAACGTTGTTGAACACATTCGATCCGTGCGTCTGAATTGCCCCTGTACCGGAATTGTTAATCACAACTGTTCCATCAAATACATTGTTGCCTGTGCCAATCGAAGCTTGTGCACCATTCTTATTGATAAGCGTATTTGCCTTAAAATTTGCACCGTTCAAGATAACCCCTGGCGATGTGATGGTAACATCGGCAGTAAAAATGGTTGACGGACCTACAGAGAAATAGGCGTTGGCGGTAAGTGTGAGACTCGTTGCCTGTGTACCCAATTGATCAAACCTGGTGAGTACCAGCCCTCCCGAAGTGAACCCGCCCGGGCCGATTAGAATTTTGCCCGAAGTTAATTCGGCACTTCCGTTTGCGCCGGTACTAAAGAAGATACCGCTACCCGCATTAGATTGAACGATAATGTTTCCTTCAAAAATATTATTAGCACTGTTGTGAGCAGGAAAGATTGATCCCGCGCCTGTGTTCTCAAAAGTGGCATCCTTTAAAAACTTATCAGCAGTTGTCCCCGCCAGAACAAAATTACTTGACCCTGAATTTTTGAAAGTGGTATTTTCCTTGAACAAATTCCCGCCTGTGCTATTGTCCTGACCAGTCCCTGTTTTTTCGAAGTAGGACACTCCGTTAAACGTACTGTTACTTAACAAAACGCGTGGAGCTGTAAACGAAACGGCCGCATCAAACGAGGTTGTATCCTGCGCGAAGAACAGTGCGGAGCCTGTCAGCACAACATTCACCGGAGTGGTTCCTATTTGTCTGAAATCACTCAGGTATAGCCCGCCCGATGAAAAACCGGCGGGACCAACTAAAATTGTTTTCCCGTCTTTCAGTTCAGCAGACCATGCGCTCGTGGGTGTTCCGCTGCCGATTGCCACGCCTCCACCGGAAGTTGATTCAATTATCACATTTCCGTTAAGCTGATGGCCGTTACCCGCGTAGGCTACGAATACGGCCGCACCCCCGGAGCCAGCGCTCGCAAGCGTAAGGTTGCCATTGAAAATATCTGCAGAGCCCGCACCCATCACGAAATTATTTGGGCTCGAATTTTTCAGGGTGGTGGCACCATTGAAGGTATTCCCGCCGGTGCTTTGCCCACCGCCAGAACCCGTCTTCTCAAAATATGATGTACCGTTATACGTGGATTGGTTTAAAAGGATGGAAGGCGCTATGCAGGAAACATCGCCATCAAAAACACATCCTGCACCTACAAGCAAGGTGGCTGTTCCCGTGAGGGTTAAATTTAACGGTGCCGGGCCTGCTTTGGTAAATTTATACAACTGAAACGACCCTGCAGAAAAGCCGGAAGCGCCCACCTGAATGGTTTTACCCGAAGCTATTGTTGAAGAACCGCCGCCGATGAGGGTTGCGCCCGCTGAACTTGACTCAATCGAAACGTTGCCGTTGAATTGAGTGCCAGAGCTATTGTACGCCAACTGCAAGGTTGAGTTTGAACCGTCATTAATCAGGGAAAGATCTGCATTGAATATGTCCGCTGCACCGTTACCCAAGATAAAGTAGCTTGAGCCGGTATTCTTGAGTGTTGTCAGTCCGTTAAAGGTGTTTCCACCTGTACCTGCACCGGCAGAGGCGCCTGTTTTCTCGAAGTAGGCTGTACCCTGAAATGTTCCTCCATTCAACAGAAGTTCGGGAGCAATACAAGAAACGTTACCGTTGAAAATGCAGCCGGCACCTAAGTACAAAAATGTTGTTCCTCCGAATGTTAAATTGAGTGGAGTCGTGCCCGCCTTGGTAAAGTTGTATAACTGAAAAGATCCCGTAGAAAATCCCGAAGCACCTATCTGGAAGGTTTTACCCGAAGCCATCGTGGATGACCCTGAACCAATAACCGTTGCGCCCGTTGAAGTTGATTCAATGGAGACATTACCGTTGAACTGATGTCCGGATCCCGTATTGGCAAGCCGCAGGCTTGAGTTTGAACCTGCATTGATCAGGAAAAGATCTGCATTAAAAATATCAGCATTGCCATTACCGAGAAAAAAGACGCTTGAACCCGTATTCTTGAGAGTTGTAGTTCCATTAAATGTGTTTCCACCTGTGCCTATACCGGCAGTAGCGCCTGTCTTCTCGAAGTATGCCGTACCATGAAATGTTCCTCCATTCAACAGAAGTTCGGGAGCAACACATGAAACGTTACCGTTGAAAACGCAGCCCGAACCTAAGTACAAAAATGTTGTTCCTCCGAATGTTAAATTTAATGGAGTCGTGCCTGCCTTGGTAAAGTTGTATAACTGAAACGATCCTGTAGAAAATCCCGAAGCTCCTATCTGGAAGGTTTTACCCGAAGCCATCGTGGATGACCCTGAACCAATGACCGTTGCGCCCATTGAAGTTGATTCGATGGAGACATTGCCGTTGAACTGATGCCCGGACCCGGTATTGGCAAGCCGCAGGCTTGAGTTTGAACCTGCATTGATCAGAGAAAGATCTGCATTAAAAATATCAGCGTTACCATTACCGAGTAAAAAGACGTTTGAACCCGTATTCTTGAGAGTTGTAGGTCCATTAAATGTGTTTCCACCTGTGCCTATACCGGCGGTAGCGCCTGTTTTCTCGAAGTAGGCCGTACCCTGAAATGTTCCTCCATTCAACAGAAGTTCGGGAGCAACACATGAAACGTTACCGTTGAAAACGCAGCCCGAACCTAAGTACAAAAATGTTGTTCCTCCGAATGTTAAATTGAGTGGAGTCGTGCCCGCCTTGGTAAAGTTGTATAACTGAAAAGATCCCGTAGAAAATCCCGAAGCACCTATCTGAAAGGTTTTACCCGAAGCCATCGTGGATGACCCTGAACCAATAACCGTTGCGCCCATGGAAGTTGATTCGATGGAGACATTACCGTTGAACTGATGCCCGGATCCCGTATTGGCAAGCCGCAGACTTGAGTTTGAACCTGCATTGATCAGGGAAAGATCTGCATTAAAAATATCTGCATTGCCATTACCGAGATAAAAGATGGTTGAACCTGTATTCTTGAGAGTTGTAGTTCCATTAAATATGTTTCCACCTGTGCCTATACCGGCAGTAGCGCCTGTCTTCTCGAAGTATGCCGTACCATGAAACGTTCCCCCGCTTAATAAAACATCGGGAGCAACACATGATATATTGCCGTTAAAAACTGTACCTGATCCAATGGTCAGACTTGCGGAACCTGTCAAGCCAAGTGTCGTGGGTGCTGAGCCGATTTGCGAAAACCTGTTAAGGGTAAGGCTTCCGGCTGAAAATCCAAGCCCTCCAATGGTGAGCGTTTTCCCGACCGCCAAAATGGAACTACTGGCTGCACCATTATTGAAAGTTACACCAGATCCGGACGTACTGTTAACTACAACATTTCCATTAAACCTATTGTTGGAGGAATTCCCACTCACATAGAGCCTGGCCGTACTGGTGTTTGAAAAAGTAACATCCGAGTTATAGCGATCCGCCGTAATGTTGGCCAAGATTAAATCAGCCGACGATGCGTTGGTAATGGACGTTACGCCATTGAACGTATTACCACCTGTGGCGACCTGGTTAACTCCGGTTGTAAATTTTGTAGCCGCTACCGTGTTATTGAACGTACTTCCATTAAATAGCAGATTACCGGCTGTAACCGTTAGCGGAATGGAGAAAACGGTTCCCGCAAAGGTTGCGTTACCGGTCGTAACGATGGCAAGCGTTGATCCAACACCGGAGGTTGCAATCGTTCCTGTGTTAAATGTTGCGGCTCCATTAATTGAAAGGTTCGATGATGAAACCGTAATCTGACCACTATACCCGGTCAGGGATAGGCCTGCCACCACAACGTCTGTAGTGATAACACAAGTACCATTTTTACCACCGGCACCGTTAAAGATCACGGCATCAGCTGATGTTGGAACTGACGCCCCCCCGGATCCTCCGGAAGTTGCTGACCAGTTTGCTGAGTTGTTCCAGTTACCGGACGAGGATGCAACCCAAAATCGTTGTCCAAATACGGATGCGGGAAGAATGAAACCGAGAAAAAATAAAAACAGAATGCGCTTACTTGCCATACACGTGTTGATTTTGCAACCGTGCTTTTCAAAGTTCACTCCAAAGAACAGATGTGCATTAAGCAGACAGATTGAGGCATTTTGAAGCAAACTCTTTAAGAAATCACGAACCTTAGTGAATGGCCTCACGACATTTCGTGATAATCACTCTATCTGTAGGTATTTTCTCATGCTTGACAGGCGTGTAACAGGGTAAGCGAACATGTCCGGAATGTTCAGTTTATCCTGTCGATTCAACATTATGATTCCAGGCGATACATGAGCAACAAGTATGCTCCATAATCACTAAACTCGCTTCTTGATTCTAGCAAGTTTGCCAAAAGTATTCCCGACTGATTATGAAATCTCGTAAACGAAAATCACCCAGTTTCGTGTTTTTGGAATGTACAATGAGATATATAGTAAGCTTTACGGGATTTTATAATGGCTCTTATTTTGAGACACGGAAGCAGAAGAAACCTCTTATTTGTGTTACCTGCTTATCCCAAAACCCGGAATCTTATCATCATTGACAGCGATTCCATATCGGTGTTTATTCTTCAGCGATCCATTGAGTTGCTTGCGCCAACCCAGCAATTCAATATGAAGATTCTGGCTAGTATCCGCGATTTTCAAACAGATCTGAGATCCGGAAATGCGCAAGCTATATTGAAAAGTGTGGATTGGATAATCGTGGATTCTAAATACCTCTGGTATGACCAGGCTATTCTGATTGATGTACTTCAGTTGGTGCAGAATAATGCACCGCACATCAGGCGCATTTTAACAGCCGAATTTTTCTCCGGTAACATTTTCAATGTCATGCAAGATCAAAAACTGATTGACGAGGTTATTCTAAAGCCAATTAGTCAGAATAGTTTACGTAATCTGGTGAGCAAAACATGACTGATACACGATATATCGTGACCTGGTTTCACTGAATTTCATAGAATTCCTGTCAACACTTTCAAAAATCGTTCAAATTTTACCTGTTAACTATAGTTTGTCACTGGATTACTAATTGCAATGGCTTGGCAACTATGAGAACAAAATACGCCAAACTGCATTGCATTTTATTACTGATCATTTTCACACTGTCAACGCGTGAGAGTTTTGCTCAGAATGAAGCTCTGTCATCGATGTACAATTTCAACCGGTTGCTTATCAACCCGGCAATCTCTGGAACCGGAGACGGCATCAGTTTTAAGGTTGTCAGCCGAAAACAATGGGAAGGCATTCAGGGGGCACCACTAACAGGAAGTTTAACAATTGATGCCCCCGTCGGAAGCGAAAAAAACGGTGTGGGTGTAGTACTCCTCTCGGAAAAATATGGTGTTATGCGTAATACCCACCTAGGGGTTGTACTGGCGCGTCATTTTCACTTTGCACCTCGCGGACATAATTCAAGCATCCTTTCCATCGGACTTCAGCCTGCGCTGAAAACTTATAAAGCTGACTACGCGTCTGTTAATACCATAGATCGTGATCCGGCATTTTCAGGAACTGAAACCAGGACGTTAGCTAATCTTGGCTTTGGAGTAAATTATGCCTTTGGCAAGTTCGACATCGGGATGAGCCTGCCCTCTATTTTTAACTCAAACGATTACACCGATATAGGCTCTATTCCGCCCTCATATCACGGCTTTAATGCCAACCAGTATCTTCACTACTTCGCTTACGCAGGTTACTCATTTGACATTACCGAAAATGTATCCTTGTCACCTTCCCTGATGATCAAGCAACTGCGCGGGCATGATGTTTTTACTGATGTGAATGCGTGGGCCTCGATTTACCGAAAATATAACATCGGACTATCGTACCGGATAAACGATGGTATCAAACTTATGACACAGTTACAAGTTGTGAATAATCTGCAATTCGGATATGCGTACACGGTCGGAACAACAACATTAGGACAATACAATTCCGGAAGCCACGAGATTTTTATTTCATATAATCTGACGCCTAACGTTTCCTACAACCCGCGTTACAGGTCGGGGATGAATAACCGGGGTTCATCCTCCAAGGTTCATCAATGGTACAATCCATACAGGCCAAAAAGCAAACAGTTTCGTGAAAAAAGTAAAAAGCTTCCAAAGAAATACGGAAAGGCAAAGCATCGCTGATGAGCGACATCTAATGAATAGAAACTTAGGTGATGAGCTAACCGGGCAACCGCAATCAAGGTAAAATGTTAAATCATCTCCGTCTATGCTTTTTAGAATTTTGAACGGAGCAAGATTACCGTAAATGTTGTACCCTGTCCTACTTCACTTTTAAACGCTATCTTACCCCCAAGCTCTTTCATAATGTTGTAGCAAATGAACAGCCCTAAGCCTGTACCCTGTCCTGTTTCTTTTGTAGTAAAAAATGCATTGAAAATATCACTCCTGATATCATCCGGGATACCGATTCCTGTATCTTCAAAATTTATGTAAACAAACTCTTCCGTTATACTCATGTTAATGGAGAGATTTCGTTCGCTGACAGGTTTGCTGAGTAAGGCATGAATCGCGTTGTCGATCAGGTTGACAAATACCTGACTGATTCTTCCGGAATGGCCGTGTACCTTAACTGATGAATACGACTTCTGAACAGAAATACGATCGCTTTGAAGTTTAGACTTGATCAGCAGCAGCGAGGCGTCCAGGCATTCTGCAACATCAGCTTCCGATTTATCGGTAAGGTTCTCCCTCGGATTTGAAAAAATCTGAAGGCTTTCCACAATACCCGTCATACGGTCTACTCCGTTGTTAATATTCTTCAGAACGGTATGCAGCTCTTCGGATGAAGCTTCAAGTTCTTCATGCGACAAATCGTTTGATAAAAATTTACCGACAACATCATCCAGAACAGAAACTCCGCCGGAAATAAAATTTAACGGATTATTCAGTTCATGAGCAACACCTGCGGTGAACTGACCGAGCATCACCATTTTTTCAGTGGTGAGCATGTGCGCTTGTGCACGTTGCAAATCTTTCAGGCTTTGCTCAAGTTCAATCTTCTGCTGTTCGATAATTGCATTTCGCTCCCCGAGCGATCTATACAGCCGGTTTTTTTGCTTCAATAGCCGGAGCACCAGAAAAAGACCAACTGTAGTGATTATCACTCCTGCTGCCAGCAATAGCAGTATAGCTCGCGCCACTTTTGCATTTTCAGCCTGCAGTTGCATTGACAATTGTAGTACTTTCAACTCTTTATCCTTAAGCTGAACTTCATATGCGCTCTCAATTCGACCTACCTCAACCATTTGCTCCCGTGAGTATAGCGTATCGCGTAATTTTATCAGCCTGCTTTGGGTGACTGATAATTTTCTGTAGTCTTCGAGTGCATGATAGACAGAAATCAGATGTGAAAGAGTTTCAGAAATGTCATTGAGTTCCGCTCCGTCAGCAGCCTTACGGGAAAGATTGTCTTCCAATGTAATAACTAACTTCTGCGCTATGTCGCGGTGACCGGTTTCGATGTAACTCTTTGCTACTTCTGCTTTCCAGCCCGTTACCACGTCTGTCGGGTAGGTTTCCTGCCTTTTTATGATCTCGAGTGTTTTTTTATTGTAGAATATCGCGGAGTCATAATTCTTCGCGGCCTGATAGAGTTTGGCAATCTGGTGATAGGAATCCGCTTCACGCTGCCAAAGTTCTGCATCGTGCGCAACCACTGCGGCTGAGCGATAATAGTACAAAGCTTGTTTAATGTCATGCTGGCGTTCATATACATCACCCAGGTTTCCCAGTACGATTGACAGTGTGAACTTATCGTCAAGCTTTTCAAGAATTGTTTTTGCTCTCACCAAGTAAGGTTTACCCTTATTCAAATCATTTGTGTAATCATTGTAAGTTATCGCAAGACTGTTGCAAATTTTGGCCCGAAGTGCCGGAAACTTTGCCGAGTCGTTATAATCTAATGCACGTAACTTGTATGCAAGCTCTTTCGGTAAAACATCTTTACCTTTTGTGGTGGCGAGTGAAAGCCAGTAATAGGCAAATGATAAATCCTCCTTTACATTTTTTTTCTCCAAAAAATTAATTGCCGACAGGAATGTATTGGATGCCTGTGTTGATCCATCATACTCAGAAAGCCAATAGCTCCGCAGGTAGTGATATCGGCCAACCTGGATTTCATTCAGTACCCATTCGACCGAATCATTTTTTTGTAATGCAGACTGTTCGCTTTGCCGGGCAAAAGAAACTGCAGAATCCAATTCCACCCTTGTCGGAAATGACTTCGAAAGCAACACCATCGAAACCAGCCGCAGCGTTCTATTATATAATGGATTTCCGGGATCGGTTTTTACCCTGTCGTAAACACGCTTTATAATCTTTTTTGCTGCGGGATTCTGGTACAGAACATAAGCAGAATCTAATGAACGTTTTAGTGTATCAATTTCAGATTCACGCCGGTTACGGGACCGCTGTTTTTCCACGTTGTCCCTGCAGGAAGCCATCAGAAAGATCCAAACGAGCAAAATGAAATATGGATATTTCTTTCTCAACACTCAGATCCTGAACAAATCAGTTGAATAATCATTTTGCATCAAACCCCCGCTGATGAAAAAGTTCGCCAATCGGGATGCATGGCTGTCGCGCGAAACACAACATGCCGCTTTCGCGGACTCATCCAAACTGGAGAGATTACATAACTGTTTGGGCACACGTGGAGGTTTGGGAATCAAAAATAGAGAAAAATCCAATCACCGCAACGCTCACATATGTGCGGAGCATTGTAAATCAGCTAGTTATGCGATCCGACGAACCGCGCGGGCGTTAAAACGGCTTGCGAATGCAGAATCGCTGACTCCTTGTTACGGCCTGCGCGTGGAATCACCCTGAGGTTGTTCAGTGCTGTCGACACGGTGAACGGTATCGGCATTAAGGGTATTGTCGGCTTTTGTTTCCAGCGGGTTTTCAGTTGAATCCTGTTCCGGTCCACGTTGAACGGTTGGCCGGTTGCAAAATGTCAGCGATATTATTGACAGAACAATAAATGCGGTGCCGATTACTTTATCTGTTAGTTTCATAATTCAATCTTTTGAAACTATCAACAAAAAACACGCCCGCGGCCTGTGGTGGGAAATGGTAATTATCCAAAAACTATGGTGCGTTCTTTCCCCTTATTAAAAGTGCATGTGTGGACGGTTTACCCACCTGAAATAACTATTTCTTTTTGAAAAGATTTTTTAAATACTCGTGCATCTGATACACCGACAGGGCTTCAAAAACTACTTTGTGATTTTTATCGATCAACAGATAAACGGGAACGGCTTGTATGTCGAGTAACTTCTTTAGTACGTAATCTTTATCGATATACTGGACCCATGCCGTTGTATCTTTTACGACAGCGGTCTTCCATTTTATCAAATCCTCATCGATCGTTATGCCGATCAAGTCAATCTGGCTTTTGTATTCATGATACAATTTTGGGAGTTCGTTGCGGTTAGCATATCGACAAGGCGAGCACCAGGATGCCCAAAAGTCTATCAGCACATACCCGGTTTTGTGATCAAACAAATGTTTACGGGTGCCGTTTGGCGCAGTTAATACAACATCCGGAAGCTGGATGCCGGTCCTGTCTGAACGCTTAAGCCTTGTGAGGTTTCGTATATTTCGAACCAAAAGCAGGTTTTGATTATCTATTTTCGACAGATACCGCTCAGCGGTTGCGCTATCCAATTTACCGAAGTTTGCTTCGAATACTAACTGCAGCCCCAGCAAGATCGTGGTGGTAGAATGAGCGGTATCCAATACATCAATGACTTTTGACTTCATATCATCGATGGTTTTCATCCAAACAGGCAACAACCTTTGTTTGTATTCCTGTTGCATACCCGGGTTTTTACTGATTGAGTCCGTTATAGCTCGTTCAAGATAAAAGAATGGCTTTTGAAGCGTGGTGAAATGCTGAATGCTTGCAGCACCAGCTCCCGTATATTTTGCAGAATAGAAAAGCGAATCGGCTTTCGCATTAAGCGTAATACTTTTGTTGCCTTCGGTGGAAACATAAAGAAAGTTTTTATTGAAAGATTCATATTTAAGAAACCGGTTACCCGACTTAACCGGTAGAAGAATCTGATAGATAATGTCTTCAGGATTAGTATTTGTAAACTGATAGTAGAAATAACCATCTGTTCCTATTTCTATGCTGTCGTAAAGCACCGGTGAATGCAGGCCAATTTCATGATGTTTGAAAATGTACAGCCTCGATTGAAATTCTACGGATGGTGTAATATTGCCCCGGAGGATAGTTTGGCTCCAGACAACTGTCGATAAGAAGAAAACAAATGCAAAAAAGATAATTTTCATAGATCAAATGTGAAAGACTCAGAAGACCCCGAGCCCTTCAACCAGTTTCAACTTAATTAATTCGATACTATTCAGCTAAACTAACCAGCGTTTTTAATTCAGCACGGACGCTTCTGACCCCTACACAGATTTCTCAAATAGTTAAACCTAAGTTAAACCAGGCACAAAGAGATTGTTTTAAGATTAAGTAAGATTCTTTAGTCGATTAACTTAAACCGCAATAATTTTTTTATGCCACGCACCATGAATTTCCAGCATGCGATGAGTTTCGCTTCAGATTCCGGTGCTTATCGTGGGGATGAATTCGTGGTTCACGAAAACGCGAGCATGCTACCCATTGCCTTCTGATACCAGTTCCCAGATTTTTTCATGATTTAAGCGGAACGAACCGAGATGTTCTGCCTTCCAGCTGGAGGGGGGAATCAGGGACAAAAATCGTTCGTCCTCATTTTTATCCACATACAGGTGGTACACGTGCCCCACGATGGGCTCGAAATTGATTTTCGCGTGATAAATCATTTCATTCAACTGATACTCGTTGATCAATTGCTGATAATTCTTCTTCAGCGATTCAATCTTATTGCTGAACGTATGATTGAAGTTGGCAATGCTTGTATTCTTCCAGGCCACCACCCCGGTTTCGGTGATCCTGGGCGCCCCGATGTTAGTTCCGTACGGAAGAAGACTGGCGGAATATGACTGAGATTCTTTATCAAACACGACACTGTCAGACCGCTCCTTCACCTTAAAATCCGGCAGACTTTCCACGTATGCTGCATCGAACTTTTTCAATTTCGAAACAGACGAATACTGGTTCAGGCCGGTCACGCACACATCATGCGCCACTTCAAGATCCAACTGACCATCCGCTTCAACAACCGCCTCATCAATTAAAATATGTTCGATTTGCCCAACGATGAGCCGGGTACCGTTCTCTTTAATCAGGATATCTTCTTTCAACGTTAAGCCGAACTTGATTTTACTTTCCTGCACAAAGGGTGCGGCAAAATCATTCACATACTGAGGCGTGAGATTACACTTCTCAAATTCAGATTCTTCGCGTGAAAACGCTGCCGATGTATAGTGTGCATTTTTAACAAACGACTTGTGCACGTGGTTGATGGTGTAGCATCTGGTTTCCAGAATATTGGAATACGTATGCCGCTCTACCGTAACGGGACGCATGATAAATCCGATCAGGGGTGGTGACGCGCCTACATGAACGATGGAATTGAAAATTGCGAGGTTTTGCTGCCCGGAACCATTTTGCGTGCCGATGAGATGAACCGCTTTATACCCGGAAATTGAATTGATAAACCGGATTCTGTACTTCTGCTCCCAGGCTAATATGTCAGACAATGTAAACGTCATACGCATAAATTAGCTATAACACCCGACTGATAAAATTGTTTCTGCGTTGTGCGGTTTATTTTCTAAGCGTGCACATCCTCGTTAGTTTAGTTTCCTCGTGCTGGCTCAGACATTGGTGTGGGAGATTTTGGGGGGTGCGCAGCGTGGCGAATAGCGTAGACATTCGCAAAGCTTGCCGATGCTGCGATGAGCAAGTCGAAGCCTGCGAGTTGCAAAGCTTCTGGCCTTTTAAAAGCGTTTGTTCTTGAAATCATGGCGCTAACTACGCACATGCGGGATTACCGAAATAGTGACAACCCTAACGTTAGGGTGGTTAAGTCATTGAATTTCAGAATTAAAAATGCTGCAAGAAGTTTTAAGAAAACATTCGGGTTAAGCCAAGAAGTACTCGAGCTCGGAAGAAGCGTCATGTATCTCTACTTGAGGCGCGCGCATTTACCTATTCCCCTGAAGATTGATTCCTTCTTTTTCGAGACAATGCCTGCATTTTTTCATTCAGTGCCATTCTTCGCTTATTAATCTCCGCGAAAATTTCGGGACCTGGCTTCATCACCTTGTCGATATAGTCAAACAGCCTGTTGAATGCTTTGTTTTCGTCATCGTGGTGTATTACCACCATTGCGGCCGGGCATTCACTTGAAGCGATTCCCGACATTACCATTGAAAGATCTTTGTTTGCTCCAAGCAAGGCTTCAAGCTTCTCGCTCCGGCCATCAATAAAGTTAGCAAAATGCGTCATGTTGTAATCCTTCAACTGCAATCCCGGTTGGGACTTGATTATAACCGCATCCACATTGGATGCTATTGATTCAATGCCATTTGTTGACCGAATTGACGAAATTGTAATTCCGGGGTTTAAGCGATAAAGTTGTGCGGTGGTTACGATCACCGGTACATGAAACCACAACGTGTCGGCAAACGTTGCGGCCATCGCCTCGTCTGTTTGATTGTCAAACGCGTCCACTACCCTATGCACCATTCCATATGCCAATTGAAGTTCGGCCTGTGTGATGGACTTCGGATTGAATTCCTTTCCTGTCACCTCTACTCCTTTAGAACACAAGGGAGCAAATTCCCATGGAAAGTCAGGCAACACAAATTTGTTATGCTGATTGAAATGATCTAAGGGATGCATGAATGAAGTATGATAAATCTCATCGACTCCGCCATAACTGTCCGGCAGAAAAATCCACTTTGTCGAATCATGTCGATACTTGCACTCAATCATCAGATCGGTCCAGGCGGGTAACTTAGCGTAGCTGGCATCAATGTCATACGAGAATTCTGTTTCCGTCTGTTGATCATTGTTGCGCAGGTATGGAAATTCATGACTGACTACGCATCCTTTCTTACTCAGAAATTTTAGTATCTCATACTCCAGCGGCAAACCACTCTTTAACAGATATTCCTTCCAGCTTCCATCTGAAGCTTCATCTTTGGATTTACTCATATGCTCAGATATTGAAATTAAACTTACGTGTACCGCGAAGGAAATTATAAATTAGATAACTGGTGAAAATTCGGGCAAAGAAATCAAGCGGACCAAAGATATTGACTGATTCCTTCATCCAATCTGTTTTAAGGGTTTCGCCTCGTACCGGTGAAAGCAGTCTAAAAAAAATTTCACTGGCAGCGTGCCAGGCATCGCAAGAATGTTGACCCCAGTCCAATGGATTCCAGAGTATCGTAAATCCCAGATCATGTCGGCCCGCCAATACAGCCGTATAGATGAACGTTGCCAGTATTAATGCACCCAGTGGCTTCAGCCAACTTGTTCCAAAATCAGAAAACAACCAATTCGTAAACAGAATTGCTCCATCACTGAAGTTTTCGAGGAAACCTCTGACACCAAACTTGAACAACCTGATGCGCGTAATTTTGTACGTGAAATTCAACTCGTGTGCCTGAAACCGCAGCGCACCCATCTTATTATTTTGCTTCAAGCACAGATTCTTCAACTGGCAATATGTATCTACGATCCGGGAATACATATTGATGCGCAATTCGGGAGAATTCGCTTTCATATGTCCGTCATCGATCTGCGTCTGGATATCGCTATCGAACTCAACAATTCGATATCCTTTTGGCCAATTGATATTCAAGAAGGTTGACTCATTCAGCACCGAATTGAATGCTTCAAGCTTTCCAAAGCTTACGTTATTGAAGATGCCGCGATGAAGTCGGGCATTGGAGAGATTGCACAGCCCAATATCGACATCTGCTATGTCCAGCTTTCCACCGGCTTCAAATCCCTGCATTTGCAAAAGCTCCGTTTGATATTGAACAGTCTGAGTTCCGCATCTTTGTTCCGGGGAAAATGCTCAAAGTTGATCCGGTTAATAAGAACCTTTCTGAAGTTCCATTTTGCAGAAGCTTCCACGACAAATTTCTCAACAGATTCCATCCCCGCTTCCAGATAGGCCAATCGCGTGTCAGTCAATTTTACAGATTTGTATATGTGGCCCGTCAGAACCAGTCTTCCGCCCGTGCTCTGTAAAAATGTAACTGATTTCATTTGCTCCACATCAATCTCCATGTCGTTATTAAACGTTGTCTTACGACAAACAAATCGTGGCAAAACAAACGCACTAAGGCTTAGATAATCAATCGTGCATTTATTAGCCCTGAATGCCTCATCAAACGTTATATCCTGGGATGTTGCCACACTCTTCAAGGTAGCTTCTGATAGTACAACTTCACCGAGATAGCTTTGCATGCACGTAAAAAGATCAACCGTTGAGGACTTTATGGTCACGGTTCTAATGCCGATTAGTTCAATGGAAAGCTTGCCGACCGTGGACTGCTTAAAGACAGAAAAATGATCAATCAGATATGAAGTACGCGGTTCTCCCTTATCATCCGCAACGACTTTGACTGAATCAGCTTCAACGTGCAGGGAGGCTACCTTGCAATTGGACAACTGGAATGCCGTCAACTTGCTGCCGGACAGAACGACCTCCTGAATCGTGCAGTTTACCAGCTGGACGCGGGAAATATTTTCCGTTCCCTCAAAATGCAGTGAAGCAATTGTGCAGTTGATGAAGCTGACATTTTTGTATTCGTCAAAAGAATTAAAAATCTCTGTTTCGAGTACTTGATCCTTGCGAACATAGTCATTCATGGTGCCAAGGGATTAGGGAATAGAAAGATAGCGCGATTCTGAAGAAATTGAATACAGCTTACGCCAAATTATCCTGCGTAGGAGAAACTCCTATTGGGAATGAGGTTCTAAGTCTTGTTAATCCTCCTTCTTCTTACCGTTGTAAAAAGAACTGATATCCTCCTCCAGCAGCGTGGCAAGTTTGAGCAACGTGTAGGAAGTCGGGAGCAGCTCGCCTTTTTCAAAGCGACTCAGGTTGGAGCGATCAATGGATTCGTCCATTGCTTCAAGCTGCTTGATGGATATGCCTTTAGCCTTGCGAATCACGCGAATGCGCTGACCCAGCTCAATCTTGAACTTGTCCTTGCTGATAATTTTCTTTCGCGGCATGCCGCAATCAAAACAAATTAGCGCCTTGCAAGGCTGGCAAGTACGCAACCCTTTTGTATCATTGCGGTATGAAAAAACCCGCCACAGATTCAGGATTACTGCTGAGAATTGATACCCTGAATGTCAGCGAGCAGTTCAGATTAATGGCACAATTGAACGGACTGATTACGCTCGGGGATTTGGTTTCCAGTGATCTTGACAAACTCCCGCTTCGGGACGGCTCGGGTATGCGCGTACTCGCGGAGGCAATGGAAATTCTGGAGGAATTTGGGCTCGAGAAGCTAACCGAAGATTGAGTTTCCGACACGTACTTATCCAAAACAAATATTAGTATCTTCGTTGGACTCAGGTGAGAAAGTCGCCTGAGGTGAGCCCCCGCCTCCCATGAAAGAAATCGTTAAAGAAGTTCTCAAGAATTTCTGGATTCCCCTATTGCTCAGCGTTGGCTGGGCGTACTTCAGCATACAGGGTGTTAAACCTGATGATAAAATCCAATCCGACTTTCGCAGGTTAACACTTAGTCTTTCCTGGCGCAACTGTTCCGCCTGGTATAACTATGAATTTCGCAGAACAGAGGATGGAATTGTGTCAACGTTAATAAATCATTCATAGTCGTGATTAAACAGATATTTTATTCGTGGCAATCTGACTTGCCAAACGCAACTAATAGATCATTTATTGAAGATTGCATCAAAGCAACCATTAAACAGTTAAAAAATGATACAAGTTTTTTATTAGAGGTTGCGCTAGACAAAGATACGCAAGGGCTAACTGGCACACCGGATATTGCCAATTCCATCTTTGACAAAATTTCCCGGTCCGACATTTTCATTGCTGATATTTCAATCATCAACAAAACTTCGGACGACAGAAAAACTCCGAATCCAAATGTCCTGATCGAACTAGGATATGCCGTAAAGGCAATCGGATGGGAAAAAGTGATCTGTGTTTACAACGTGGATTACGGTACGTATGAAGACTTACCGTTTGATTTGAGAGTTCGTAGACCATTAGCTTACAGTATTACCCAACGAGGAAAAGCAGATGCCAAAAAGAACGTGTCAAAAATTCTGACACAAACGATCCAACAACTCAATCGTGAAGGACGACTAAAAAACGAAGTTAGCGACTATATCAAGGTGCAGTTTGACACGCAAATATTATTCCTGGTAAGTGCATTTATCAAGATCCTATTCGGGTACAAAGATAAAGCCAGACTGAAATTTGAAGATGTATCAAATTTTTTAAAACTCGATCGTTCGATCATCCTTCAACCCTTCACAGATAGACAGTTCCTTGGGTTTCAGATTTTTAAAAGTCTGAAATATTACAAATCACAACTTGAAGAGCTCGTAAAACAACCCATCACCATCAGTCAACTTAGCACTGAACGACTGGCTCCAATCATTTCCGTCATTAAAATCATTGGAAGTTTTGAGCGATTCAACAGCCCACGAGACGGATCAGATATCTTCTTAGATACGACCGAAAAAGAAACCAAACTGATTTCACTGAAAGCAACTGACGTTAGCAGACACAACGCCCACTTACCAAACAGTTACCTTCTTGGAATTCCGGTACAAAATGGTTTTATCGTACAGGATTCAGGGGACTTTATATACCAAGACAGGATTGACAAACATTTGTCATACTTTACTATACAGCCCACCTATGTCGAACAATACCTGGACTGCATCTTCGACTTTATCGAAGCCGTGAATTCCTGGGCGCACAGTACCGGTGGGGAGTTAATTATTGACAATCAAAATCATTTCAAGATTCAATAGCATGTTCACTCTTGCCAACACAGGCGAACTCGAAGTTAATGATGTCCGGCATCCAGAAATCTATCCGATTGAAGGCTACCGGTATAAAATATGCATCACGCCCCGCTCACGATACTGGCGATTCGGAATACGGTATGGAATGAATGTGCATGGCAGCGGCTATTCAAGTTCCCATCGCTACAGCAATGCGCAGGTCAGGAGTTTAGAAATCTGCGTTGGCAAACGAAATCCCAAGTGGAATAGCCCGAATCATCTTCAATTGCAGGAACACTACATAACTCCTGAAAACGGTACGTATTATTCATCCGAACACTATATTGAAAATGATGAAGTACAGTTAATCCTTACACCGCAAGGAGAAAATTTTATCATTGCCGAATTAAGCTCGGGCGACATTTATCACAAACAGCTATTTGAAGTAGGCTTTTCCCGGATCTTTGAGATCTTCGGGTGGGCTGACAAACTGGACTTTCATCTTGACTTCGAGATTATGGCAACACTCGAACCGATAAGTCTTCCATTGAAGCCTTTCAAAGCGTACACACACGAAAAAACAGCGCTCAGGCTCGACAGTCTGAACGTTTTCTTTGGCACAAATAATTCAGGCAAATCGTCTATACTCGTTTCCTCGTGCGATTCGTTCATGGATAAACTCAATGACGGGGTTGATTACCTCGGTTTAAATCGCGTTTATACCACGAGCGCATATGATATCAAGCTTGAAGCTTTTGATGTGCACGAACGTTCGGATAAGCAAAAGGAGAACAGGCGGAAACGCGTCAACCTCAAATCCAATCAGTACGGTTTGTTTGACTGGATGGAAGAACTTGCCTTACAAGATGAGGCCACCCGCGAAAAAATTCTCGCCTGGATGAATATATACTTTGATACCTGGAGTTTTGAAGATCAAAAGACCGGCCGATATGTCACGAACACAAAAGCAAAAGTAAATGACCTCGACCCGATGTCGCAGGGATCAGGGGCACGATCGGTCCTTCCGATTATTATCCAGCTATACAATCCTTTAGTAACGTTCCTGGCAATCGATGAACCGGAACTTGGCCTTGAACCCAGGATTCAGAAGATTGTTTTCGCAGCCATGCAAGATGCCAGCAAGGGTGAGAACGGCTTTCCTCTCAAACGAATCCTGATTGCCACGCATTCACATTTGTTCCTTGATCGCGTAGTTGTTGCAAACAACCATTATGTTCAAAAGAAAGCCGGAGTTGTAGAAGTCCAGCCTGTTCAGGACCTGACTGCATTACAACGTCATGTTTATCAATTGCTCGGGGCCAGCCCAAGCGATTTGTTCTTCCCCGCGAATATCGTTGTCGTGGAAGGACGCAGTGATGAAATCTTTCTTCGTGCGGTTGTGAAGGCCGGGCGTAGTGTCAACTTGTTCCGGCACGAGCTTAGTTTTCATTTTGTCGATGGCTATGACAACGCAAAGGTGGGGGCTGAAGCCATCGTTCAAATGTTAAAGACCCAAGTCTACTCGCCTGTTTATCGTGAGCGAATTTGCGGGCTGTTTGACAAACCATTCAAGCGTACTAAACTCCTTGCTGAAATCCGTGAGCTTTTTGGTGATGCTGATCATAAACGATTTATCGTACTTGACAAGCCTGCTATTGAATACTATTACCCGTTAGATATTGCCAATTCTATTTTTGAAGTAGCCGTTGATGCAGAGGGGTATCAATCCGCAATAAGCTCGTACCTCCAAGCCATGTCAAAAACATTTCCCTTTACGGGAACGATATTTGACAAGTCCATGGGTAAAATTGAATTCGCGAAGGCCGTTGCACAGCGAATGGAATCAAAGCATCTTGAACAAACCGATACTCAGATCATCGCCCTGCTGAAAACTGCCGATGGGCTTGCTTATTCTTAACCTGATAATACTGACATTATAATATCGTATGGCTGATTTAATCAACAAAGAGGATAAAAACGCGCTTGCCTTAGTCACGGATTTCTTTCTGACAGTTGGTGAATCGCTTCCCGTTGCGGGTGTGGGGCTCGGTATATACCGGGCTGTGTTGCAGCTCAATGCCGATTCGTTTGATGAAAAGCTGCATGATTTTTTTCAGGAAGCTACAAAGGCCAGTCGTGAGGAAAAGCAACGGTTATTAAAAGCACTTGACAAGCGTGCCGGAGATTTTTACAAACGGATCATCAAAGTCCTTGAGCGACTTGAAGATCGCGAAAAGGCGACAATTCTGGGTGGTCTTTTTCGTGGACTGTGCGAACAAAAACTTACCATTGAACAGTTCAACCGACTCGCGACCCTGATCGACAATACCTACCTTGATACACTCAAATTCTTACAAACTGTAGCCGGTCAGGAGGAAAAAGAAAGAATCCGTGCTTCACATGCGTCTGAAAACAATACCGCGCTTCATGAGAAGAAGCAGTTGGTTGCCCTCGGACTTCTGACTGAACGTGTCAAGATTATCCCGACCGCGAGGCGACACAAGGTTATCGGTGGTGATCGGATTATGGAACAGGAAATGGAATTCGATGTTACCGATCTCGGGATGATCCTGACGAACTATGGACTATCCGCTTTATTTACTAAAAAGAAATAACTATGAATACGGTAAAGAATGTAACAATCTTTGAACACATCGCCCGCAGGCAGGTATTCCCGGACGGGCTGCTTGGCCCTTCCCAACGGCACATGAAAAAAGTCCAGGATGAAATACTGGATGTGAAGCCCGGTATTTATGTTGAAATACTTGACAAAAACGCCATCATCGAAGGAGTTCTGAATGAAAATTTTACGTTGACGTTCGCGAAAGTGATCGACACGACCTGCCTGTACTACGCTGAAATTCCGGAAACTGCACTAAATCCGCACTATAACACTGCCGAGCTGACCGTTTCAGGTCCCGGGTATTCACAGGAAGAAGTTTATACTTTCAGCGCGCATCCGGATTATGTAAAAGTCGTTGCCGAAATCATGTCACAGGCTGAAAAAGAAAATGAACTTATTAAATGGATGAAGCAGCATCGGGAAGTAGTCCTTGACATTCATACCGGGACTATGGAACGCACCAAAATCGCTTTCCAGCCACACCTTATTTATAAAGATCGCACAACCGGGCACGAATTGGTTTACGGATACCGCTCAGGAAAAACAAAGCCTTTTACTATTGACTTTGTGAACTTTGACCGGGTTGATCCTGAACATAAAATCTTTGAAACTTTTCCTGACTGGAGAAGCGACTATGCGTTTCGGGATCTGAAAGCGGAGCATTTCTATGAAGAAATTTATATGATCGATAGCGGTAATTAATTTTTGACAGGCTGGAAAAGAGAAACGACTGTTTTTAAAAAGAATTCCTGACGATCACACCAGGCACTTACAACAACATATTTATAATCTTTCAAGTCATACTTTCGGGTTCCCAGTTGCGTGCCTGCAATTATAATTGTCACATTCCATTCATCGAACTCCTCGTGTTAATTCAATTCTGTCTTTAACAAATTCACTTTCAATGAATTGCTATAAAAATGAAAAAGGGGAATTTCCATTTTTTAGATGAAAATTCCCCTTCAGTAGTCTGTACGGGAATCGAACCCGTGTTACCAGAATGAAAATCTGGTGTCCTAACCCCTAGACGAACAGACCGTCTTTCGCTTTTCTGATGCCATTTTGAAGGGCGGTCGGAAAATTGAGTCGCAAAGATAAATCCTCAAAGGGGATTTGCAAACGTAGCCGGTAAAAAATACTGAACCGAACCCGGCATTAATTGGTTTTAGGTGCAGCGAATCATATTTTTGTCGCGGTAAAAATTAACCTAATTCAATCATAATGACTAAAGTAGGAATTAACGGTTTCGGCCGGATTGGCCGCCTGGCTTTCAGGGCTGCCATCAATCGTAAGGATGTTGAAATTGTGGGTATCAACGACCTCGTTGACCCGGAATACATGGCGTACATGCTTAAGTACGACTCTACGCATGGGAAGTTTGACGGTACGGTTGAGGCGAAGGGCGGAAATCTGGTAGTAAACGGAAAAACCATCCGCGTTACAGCCGAAAAAGATCCTGCTAACCTGAAGTGGAATGAAGTTGGCGCTGAAATCGTGATTGAATCAACCGGGTTGTTTTTAACCCAGGCCGATGCCCAGAAACACATTACCGCTGGCGCCAAGAAAGTGGTGATGTCAGCTCCTGCCAAGGACGACACCCCTACCTTCGTAATGGGTGTTAACCATAAGAAATTGACTGCGCAGCACACGATCGTATCGAATGCATCGTGTACCACAAACTGTCTCGCGCCTATCGCAAAAGTATTGAACGACAAGTTCGGTATCCTCGAAGGTTTGATGAGCACTGTACACGCAGTAACCGCTACGCAAAAGACAGTCGACAGCCCGTCAGCGAAAGACTGGCGCGGTGGCCGTGGTGCTTACCAGAACATTATCCCCTCTTCTACCGGTGCGGCTAAAGCTGTAGGCCTGGTACTTCCGGAATTGAAAGGAAAATTAACCGGTATGTCGTTCCGCGTTCCGGTGGCTGACGTTTCGGTTGTTGACCTGACCGTGCGGTTAGAGAAAGCAGCCTCTTACGAGCAAATCAAAGCGGCTATGAAAGAAGCTTCTGAAGGTGAATTGAAAGGAATTCTCGGATACACGGAAGATGATGTTGTATCGAACGATTTCCTGGGTGATGCACGTACTTCCATCTTCGATGCAAAAGCCGGTATCGCACTCAACGATAATTTCGTGAAAGTTGTATCGTGGTACGACAACGAGTGGGGTTACTCGAACAAGCTGATCGACCTCGTACAGGAGATCGCGAGAATCAAATAAGAATTAGTTTAGATTGTTTATTGTAAACGAAGCCCTGCGAATTTCGCGGGGTTTTGTTTTTTGTCTGATTTATCTCGAAATCTGGGTTATACTAAAATCACGTAAATTCGTTACGTAAAGACTACAGCCCCGTGCAGGATTACTACCAGATACTCGGTCTACCACAAACTGCGACTTCCGCGCAAATCCGCGCAGCATTCAAGCGGCTGGCCATGCAGTATCATCCGGACAGAAATCCTAATAATTCCATAGCCGAAGAAATTTTCAAGCAGGTTAATGAAGCGTATCATGTGCTCTCCGATCCTGTAAAGAAGTCACGCTATGATTCCCGTTTCTACACATACGAAACGCAAGCCTCCACGCAGGCTGCCGAACAGTATGCCCGTGAAATGAGGCGGAGGCAATACCAAACGCGCAGACAGTACTCCCAAAAAGATGAAAAGACTTACACGATTACCGGCAGTTACTTTAAAGTTCAGGGACTGGCATTCCTGGTGTTTCTCGTGCTTTCTGGAATCTCGTTTGGGGTTATTCATTTGGCCAGCTTTCTCTTCGACCGGTATGAAGCGGGCATCCACCATGAAAACGTATTAAAAGCGCGCGAAGCAAGTGCGTTGTTCAGTGCCGGTAAAATCGATGAGGCGATCAGCCGAATCGCTATCCTTAGCGACCAGGCACCCATGGAATTTGTTTTCCGCGATACGCGAGACAGCCTGATCGAAGAAACCGGCCGCATGGCGGAAGTGAATTTCTCCGGCAAAAACTTTGAACAGGCGTTGCGCTATTTCCAGTATTACATGAAATACCAGGAGCGCGGCCAGTCGGAGACGCTTGAAAAAATTTACAGCTGTCAGTATTATCTTGGTCAATACGAACAAGCCTTACAATCGCTCAAGCAGTTGCACAGTGAAAAGCCCTGGAGCCTTGAGCTCATTTACCGGATTGCCGTACTTAATCTTGATTATCTTAAAAACACCGAGGAGGCAATGTTCTACCTCGATCTTGGAGAGAAAGCATTCCGCAATAACATGACCGACATCTACGGTGAGGCTTTTATGGTAATGCTTGATCCGAAAGATATACCCGACCGGTATTTTGAAATTTTTATCCTGAAAGCAGAAACAGAAATTTCCCTCAATGATTTTAAAGAGGCCGAACCGGATTTGGAACTGGCGATCTACCTTCGCCCTCAACGCCCGGAAGGATATCGTTCAAGGGCCATCCTGAACGGCTTACGTAAAAAGTACAGCAGCGCCTGTGCCGATCTGCGGAAAGCAAAAGAACTGGGCGCCACCGGAATCAATGAACTTCAAGTTAAATACTGCCGATAACCATGAAACATACACTCCTTGCGTTGGTACTGCTCATTGCCACTCAGGCCTTTTCGCAGGCCGATACAACCGCCATCCACAAGTTTGTTGACGACTGGCACCTGGCCGCTACGAAAGCCGATGGCAAAGCCTACTTTGGGATGATTGCCGATCACGGCATTTTCATCGGTACCGATGCATCCGAACGATGGAACAAGCAGCAGTTCCTGGCGTTCGCCAAACCGTATTTTGATCGCGGAAAAGCCTGGGACTTTAAAGCATACGACCGCTCAGTTCATGTAAGTAATGACGGCAGGTTTGCATGGTTTTCCGAACTTTTGACCACCTGGATGGGTGTTTGCCGGGGTAGCGGCGTACTTGAGAAAACCAGCAAGGGATGGCAAATTCAGCAATATCACCTGTCGGTAACGGTGCCAAACGACCTCGTCCGCGATTTTATAACACTTGTCGACAATTTCGAGAAGGCCAAAAAGTAAACGTTCCCGCCAGCCGGCAATCCAAGCCGCAACCTCACGGATGTAGGATTTCGACTCTATTCGGGCAGAATGCGCAAGCAGAATGCAGCACCTTTGTGATGTACGAATGGCTTAGCTTATGACGAACGGGATGTACAGAGACATGGGAAACACGGGGATCGTGTCGCGCTTCAAGCAGGTAATTATACTGATCGCGATTATTGCTGTGGGAATTATGATCTCCGTAGTAACGGAAAGCAAGCCGGAGAGTCTTTCAACAAAGGCTTCCGTACTCAACAATTGAAAATACAAGGGGTTGTATTTTTTTATAATTTAAAATTGGTTGTTTAAGACGGTCCCGGTTCCCCGGGGCCGTTTTTATTTTTGGCTGTGGCGAACTCTTCCTAGTTTTGCGGCCATGGAATTCAGCCCGGAGATTTTTTTAGACAAGCTCGCACAAACCAACGATGCACCTTTCCTCATCTCCATCGAACGGGCCGAAGGCATTTACCTCTATTCCCCGGAAGGTAAACGCTACACCGATCTTATTTCGGGTATTGGCGTAAGCAACATCGGCCACAGGCATCCACACGTTATCCAGGCCATTAAAAATCAACTCGACAAGCACCTGCACGTAATGGTGTTCGGTGAATACATTCAGTCGAGCTCAAATCTTTTAGCGAAGAAACTCACCAGCCTGCTTCCGCCATCACTGAACTGTGTGTATTTCGTTAACTCCGGCACAGAAGCAAATGAAGGAGCCCTAAAGCTCGCGAAGCGCGTTACAGGCCGCACGGAAATTATCGCCTGCCGCAAATCGTATCATGGCAGCACCCATGGTTCGCTGAGTGTATCGGGTAATGAAATCAAAAAACAAGCCTTCCGACCGTTACTTCCCGATGTGAAGTTTATTGATTTTAATGTTGAAGAGGATTTACAACAGATTACGAACAACACGGCCTGCATTATTATCGAAACCATCCAGGGCGATGCCGGAGTAAGGATTCCTTCCAAAGGCTACATGAAGGCATTACGGGAACGATGTGACGAAACCGGCACGCTGCTGATCCTGGATGAGATTCAATGTGGAATGGGACGAACCGGAACTTTGTTTGCATTCGAGCAATTTGATATCGTTCCGGATATTCTGACAACTGCAAAAGCATTCGGTGGCGGATTACCAATTGGCGCGTTCATCGCAGATAAGAAAATCATGCGGATGCTCACGCATGATCCAATGCTGGGCCATATTACAACCTTTGGCGGAAACCCGGTTTGCTGCGCCTCAGCTTTGGCCACGCTGGAAGTTATCGAACGCGAGAACCTATTGCAGACGGTTGAAGCAAAAGGAAAGCTGTTCGAGCAACTGCTTCAGCACAAAAATATCAGGGAAGTAAGACGTTTCGGGTTGATGTTTGCCGTGGACTTTGATTCTGCCGAACGCGTTAACCGGATCGTGGAATATGCAAAACAGAAAGGGGTAATTTGTTATTGGTTCTTATCGCATCCGTACAGCTTTCGGATTGCACCTCCCCTAACCATCAGCGAAGAACAGATTCGCGAATCGTGCGCGGTTATCCTGGAGGCGATCGATAACAGTTGAACAAATTCAGGGTTTCGGGATGTCCCAAAACCCTGAACCTGAAATTGATTAGTTCCCCAATGCGTTGAATGAATACACGTAGAAGTTAGGGTCAACTTTTACGGCTGCAGTCTGACCTTCAAGTTTGAGGGTTTGAGGACGTCCGGTAGGTTTAAGCATTTTCTCCTTACCATCAATCCAAACCTTCACTGGCATATCAAAACCACGGATACAGTTCGACCAGCGGTATGACATGTTACCGTCTTTTACAACGTATTCAAAAACCGGAATGCGGCTGTCGCGCAGGTACTGATCGAAGAACTTGGCGAGGTTGAGGTTCAAGCTTTTGGCCATATAATCTTCCACCTGTTTGGTGGTAACAACCTGGTGGTAGAACTCTTTGTTCAGACCACGAAGCATTGCTCTCCAGTATTCATCATTATTTACCCACTGACGAAGCGTATGCAGCATCGCGTTGCCTTTGTTATACATGTCGCCCGAGCCTTCGGAGTTAACCCCGTAGTTTCCTATAATCGGAGATTGGTTTGCAATACCAAATCGTACACCACGGCTGTACTCAGCGCCAGCTTCCTTGCCATAAAACTTCTCCACAAACAAACATTCTGAATACATGGTAAACCCTTCATGAATCCACATATCCGCAATGTCCTTGTAGGTGATGTTGTTCGCGAACCATTCGTGACCTGATTCGTGCACGATGATATAATCCCACTTCAATCCCCAGCCGGTTCCGCTTAAGTCCATACCCAAATAACCTTTCTTAAACTGGTTACCGTACGTTACCGAGCTTTGGTGTTCCATGCCCAGGTAAGGCACCTGCACAAGCTTATAGCTGTCTTCGTAAAACGGATAAGGCCCGAACCAGTATTCAAATGCTTCCATTGTGCGGGCTGCATCTTTAAAATGTTCCTTCGCTTTGTCAAGGTCGGTTTTCAATACCCAGAAGTCCATGTCCAGCAGGCCCTTCTCGCCTTTATACTTTTCAGTAAAATTTGCGTAGTCGCCAATATTTACATTGACACCATAATTATTGATCGGGTTAACAACAACCCACGTGAATGTCTTTGTTTTGTCCTTCTCGACTTTTTGTTTCTTCAAACGGCCGTTTGAAACTCCGATCAGGTCGCCCGGAACATTCAGGTTAATCGTCATGCCATTGTCAGGCTCGTCATACATGTGATCTTTGCATGGCCACCACAAGCTTGCGCCAATTCCCTGGCACGAGGTGGCAATAAAGTCTTTCCCATTAGCATCTTTGCCCCACGAAAAGCCACCATCCCACGGTGCATTCTTGGCCACGGTAGGGTTACCCGAAAACTCGATGGTGATCATGCTCAACGTTCCCGGTACCTGCTTTTTAGAAAGCGTGATAAAATGTGCGTTACCGTCATGCTTTACTTCCAGCGCCTGGCCATCCTGCGTGACTTTATCGATATTCATCGGTGCCTGCAGGTCGATCTGCATCACGCTATTCTCTTCCAGCACCTTATAATGAACAACATTGTTTCCTTTGATTGATTTTGTCGCGGGATTGACCGAAACCGAGAGTTCATACTTTAGCAAATCCCACCACGCACGTTCTTTGGTAATGGATCCCCGCAGGGTGTCCTGGCGGGTATATTTTTTTTCGGAAAATAAACCCTGGGCCTGGGCTGAACCCACGAGCAGCATAAGGAGGAAAGCAATGCCGTAATTTTTCATATTAGTTGTACTTTTATAGGAGCCCCAAAGTAGCGTTAAGCATGGAAGTTTCAAAACCGTTCGACCGACTTGATTACATCTACAAGTTGTTCATGATCATTGCGTTATGCATTCTCGCGATGGTATTTGCTGCCGATATTGTAATCCCTTTGCTGATCGCTGCATTCCTGTCGATCGTGCTCCTTCCCGTGGTGAAATGGTTCGAAAAAAAACTGTCGCTGACATTTTCGGTGATTGTTGTTCTGAGCATTTCACTGGTTGTTTTTGTTGGCACTATGTGGATTATCGGCAATCAACTAACATCACTGGTTAGTGATCTGCCAAATCTGGAAAGCAGATACCGGGTATTGGTAGATGACGTGAGTACACAAATACAAACAACGCTCGGCTTTACGGAAGACGATCAAACCGGTATGATAAAAGATTCGCTGAAAAGCGCAACGGTTTACGTAACGAATTTCCTGGTCTCTACAACATCAACGCTGTCATTGATTGTTCAGATACCGATCTACATGTTCCTGTTCCTGATCTATCGCGACAGGTTCAGAAATTTTTTCCTGGCATTACTGCCGCATCACGAGGAGCTGAAATGGAAAAAGGAAATCGACACGGTATTGAAAGGTTATATTTCAGGCTTGTTAATCGTTACACTCATCGTAGGCACAGCCAATACAATCGGTTTACTGATTCTGGGAATTGATCACGCCTTCTTTTTCGGTGCCTTGTCGGGCATACTAATTATTATTCCGTATGTCGGAATATTCATTGCAGCTTTACTACCTGCAGTGTTTGCCTTGCTTACAAAAGATAGTGCCTGGTATGCCGTGGGTGTTGTCGCCATCTTTTCGACCGTTCAGTTCCTGGAGGGAAATTTTATCACACCCCGGATCACAGGATCAAAGGTGAGCATCAATGCCCTGGCAGCGATTATCGCGTTGCTGATCGGAGGAAAGATTCTCGGCATTGCAGGAATGATTTTAGCTGTACCGATTACCGGAGTTATGCGGGTATTGCTCGCGTATTCAAAGCACCTAAAACCTTTTGTAATCCTGCTGGAGGATACTCCACAGGAACAGGCACCTCTTGCCGAAGAGCCTGTTCCACAGGAAGAAGATAAAAAAGTTATTTAAGGAGCTTCTTTTCGATCTCAGCACGCAGCTTCTTGTCGTTCGATTTCTTGTCGATAATCACCTGAAGCGCCTTATTGATCATCACATTGGTTTGCGTCTGGTATTGCTCAGGGATCGACTTACTTCCTGCGATGATTAGATCTGTTCCTTTTTTAATCTTATCAGCGCTCTTCAATTCCGACAGGTAGCCTGCAAAGTCATTGACCTGACCGAGTTGTTCCCACCACTGCATCTTTTTGTAATTCTCAGAAACCACAGCGAATAATTCTTCCGAGCCGGAATTCATGTACGCACTGGAAATCGCATCCTTTAAAGAGCCTTTGTTAGGTTTCGTGGCCAGCTTCTTCGCTTCCGCCAACGCGAGATTTTTATCAAGCTGAGATAATCCATACAGCGAAGCTCCGGCCACACTGTACGATGAATCACTCAAACCTGCTTTAAAGATCTCCATATACTCCGGCTTTTTCAGATTAGCCAGCAGGTTTATTGCCTGCGCTCGGACAAGTTTGGATTTATCACTCTTCGCCAGGATGACAATACCCGGCTCAAGCGCAGCCAGCAGATTTTTATCGGCGGGATTAATTCGGGAGAGATTGCCTCTGCGCATGCGGTTCGACTTATCATTCAGCGCAAGCTTCAGCAGCTCAACCGCCTTTGGGTTGTCGGTTTGTTTTAACGCAGCGATGAAAGCCTCTCTCCGGTCGACATAGTTCCCGGCATATTTGTACTGATGGATATAATTTTCGAGTGTTTTGTTGTCGGTCTTTTGCCAAAGCGTGAACTTATTCGCATCCACATTTACCAGGTCAGGCCGGGTTGTGTATGGAAACGTAAACGTTTCAGACTTCTCGTTAAGCCAAACCGAATATCTAACTTTTTGATCACCATTGTACACATCGATATCCAGCGGAAGTTCAAACAGGTTGTCCTCACCCTGCATTTGGTTGATCGTAACACTTACTTTTTTCGCAGCATCATCATATGCGTAGCTGATGTCGACAACCGGGTGGCCATACCCGAAATACCACTGATTAAAGAACCAGTTCAAATCACGGCCGCTGACAGCTTCCATCGCGAGTCTGAGCTGGTGAGCCTCTCCGGTCCCGAACTTATTGTCTGTGAGATATTCATTAATCCCCTTGAAAAAGGCGCTGTCGCCAACCACCTGGCGAAGCATGTGAAGAATCCGCCCGCCTTTCTGGTAGCTTACCAGGTCGAACATTTCTTCCTTATCGTCATAATAAAAACGCACAAGGTCTTTTTCACTTTCGGATGGCTGACCCAAATACGACTGCATCTGCGTAAAATTCTCGGCACCGGCTTCATCAACACCATACTTATGTTCGTACCAGAGGTATTCGCTATAATCAGCAAATGATTCGTTCACGGTGAGGTTACTCCAGCTCTCAGCCGTTACGTAATCGCCAAACCACTGATGAAAGAGTTCGTGTGCGATCGTTCCTTCCCATGAATTTTCATCGACCAGCTCGCGTGCATCTTGTTGCGCGCTTTCCTGGTGAAGTGTTGCAGTTGTGTTCTCCATCGCTCCGCTCACATAATCGCGGGCAGTCATTTGCGAATACTTCACCCATGGATATTTAACGCCTGTTACTTTTTCGTAGAACGCAATCATTGCCGGGGTGTCACCGAAAATTTTCCGCGCTACGGAAGCATAGTCTTTTTCAACATAATAGTTCACTTCCATGCCGTTGTAGGTGTCATTAACAATTGCATAATCGCCTACACCCATAAAAAACAGGTATGGCGCATGCGGAAGCTCCATCTTCCAGTGATCGGTGCGGGTTCCATCGCCATTCTTTTTCTGACTGACCAGTTTCCCGTTACTTAACGTGACGTACTTATCCGGCACGGTCATTAAAATCTCGCTTGTCGTTTTTTGGTTCGGCTTGTCAATAGTCGGGCACCAGGCAGAAGTGGCTTCGGTTTCACCCTGTGTCCAGATTTGGGTAGGCTTGTTTTTATCGGCCCCGGTAGGATTAATAAAATACAATCCTTTCGCATCGTTGATTGCTGCGCTGCCTTTCACTTTCAGTTCGTTTGGCTTTGCGGTATAGTCGATGTATATCGTGAACTTATCGTTACGGGTATACTGCTTGTCGAGCTTGATTTTAATCACCCAGCCATCATATGCATACTTGAGCGGAACATTTGTTGCAGATACAAGCTGCACCGCGTGCAAGTCCATCCCTTTGGCATCAAGCTTCAGTGAGTCGGTTGCATAGAAGTGCGGCTTCAGTGTGATCCACACCTTACCCAACATCTGCGATTTACTGTAGTCGAACCGTGCTTCGAGCCTGGTATGCACCAGGTCGTGTACCTTTTCGGCAGATGCCTGATACACCGAAGGCTTCTGTTCTTCTTCCTGGGCAAACAAATTCAGCGCTGTTAAAACAATCAGACTGAATGCGAGCGAAATAATTTTCTTCATAGCGGTTTAGTAAGGATCAAAGATTTTCAACCACGAGGTTGTGGTTTGTATAAATGCAAATGTCGGCTGCAATGTTCAGGCTTTCGCGAACAATTTCTTCAGCTGATAAATGTGAGGCATGTTTTTTAAGCGCAATCGCTGCGGATTGCGCGTACATCGCGCCAGAACCAATGGCTGCCACTTCATTATCCGGCTCCAGTACATCGCCTGTTCCAGACAAAATCAACACTTCTTCTTTGTTGGCTGCGATCAGCATAGCTTCGAGTCTTCTCAGGTAACGATCCATGCGCCAGTCTTTCGCGAGTTCGATCGCGGCACGTTTCATGTTGCCTCCGTAGCTGTTCAGCTTTTCTTCAAACCGGTCGAGCAAGGTAAAGGCATCTGCAGTTGAGCCGGCAAAACCGGTCACCACTTTGCCATCCTGAAGCTTGCGGATTTTTTTAACATTACTTTTTGCAATGTAATTACCCATCGTAGCCTGCCCATCGGCACCAATCGCTACTTTGCCGTTGTGGCGGATCGCCAATACGGTAGTTGAACGTATCTTCATAAAAAAAAGAAGCCGGAACATGTCCGGCATTAATTGATTAAATCAAAATTCTAACGGGATCTTCCAGCAGGCCCTTTAGCGTTTTCAGGAAGGCTGCCCCTGTTGCTCCGTCTACCACGCGGTGATCGCATGACAAGGTAACTTTCATAACGTTGCCCACGGCAAGCTGACCGTTTTTCACGATCGCAGTTTCTTTGATTCCGCCTACGGCAAGAATACACGAATCCGGCGTGTTGATGATCGCAGTGAACTCTTCCACGCCAAACATTCCGAGGTTCGAAATGGTGAATGTACTTCCTTCCCAATCAGCCGGCTGGAGCTTTTTATCCTGTGCTTTCTGTGCGAGATCTTTTACTTCTGCCGAAATGTGCGACAGCGACTTGTTATCTGCAAAGCGTACGACCGGAACAAGCAGGCCGTCTTTTACGGCTACCGCCACTCCGATGTGGATATGATGGTTCTTGCGGATTTTATCACCCTGCCAGCTCGAATTAATATCCGGGTGCTGACGCAACGCACTTGCCACCGCCTTCAGCACGATATCGTTAAACGAAACTTTAACCGGTGAAATTTCATTGATGCTCTTGCGTGCCTCTACAGCCTTATCCATGTTGATTTCCATGGTTACGTAGAAGTGCGGAGCGGTGAACATGCTTTCCGACAGACGCTTCGCGATAACCTTACGCATTTGCGACACAGCTACTTCTTCGAAGCTTTCTTTGCCAACAACCTGAGGTAACACTACCGGTGCACCGCCTTTGCTGTCTTTCGATGCAGGCTTTGCTTCCGCAGACGGCTTATAATTTTCAACGTCACTTTTTGTAACGCGACCATTATCACCCGTTCCGGTGATTTTTGAAATATCGTAGCCTTTATCTTTAGCAATCTTTTTGGCAAGCGGAGACGCTTTCAGGCGACCGTTTGCGGAATGATCTGCCTCCTCCGTTTTAGCAGGCGCTGCCGATTCTGTTTTCGGTTCGGTTTTTTGCTCTGCTTTATTCTCAGGCGTAGCGGAAGAACTGCTTCCACCCGACTGGCTTGCTTTCAACAATGTCTTCCAGTCAGCATCTTTATCGCCAACAATCGCCAGCACACCGTTCACTGCCACCGATTGACCTTTTTCAGCACCGATGTAAAGGAGTGTACCGTTGTCGTACGATTCGTACTCCATGGTAGCTTTATCGGTTTCGATTTCCGCCATCAGATCGCCTGACTTCACCGCATCCCCGATTTTCTTATGCCAGGCAGCGATCACACCTTCGGTCATGGTATCGCTCATCTTGGGCATCTGAACAATCTTGGCTTTTATGTTGGATGTATCGATCGACTCCTGCGGTTTCGATTCCGCTTTTTTAGCCTCTTCTTTTTTAGGTTCTTCTTTTTTCGAATCCGCGGAAGCGCCCGAGCCGGCACCGTCTAACAATGCTTTAAAGTCTTCGCCTTTCTTTCCCACCACCGCAAGCACATCATTTACTTTCACTGCCTGACCTTCCTGTGCGCCCAAGTGAAGCACAACACCATCGTTGAATGATTCGTAGTCCATCGTGGCCTTATCAGTTTCGATCTCCGCCATCAGCTCACCTGCCTTCACTGTATCACCAACTTTCTTATGCCATTTTGCGATAACACCTTCCGTCATCGTATCGCTCATCTTGGGCATTCTGACTAATTCCGCCATGCTGTTTTAGCTGTTTTTGTAAATGTAGGGGTCAAAAATAGGGTTAAAAACCCCGAAATTCAAGGCTTCAAAAAGTTTTAAAAATTCACGAGCCCGATCAGGATTTCGAACCTGGTGACCGATGGCTTGAGGCCGTACGCATAGCGAACGCCAACATTAAGTTGAGGTAAAAAACGCATCGCATTGAAGTCCATCCGCAGCTCTCCGCCCACGGAGGCATAGGTTTGATTGGTAACATTGTAGTATAGAATCTTGTTGCCAAACCCGTAATCATAAAAAGCATTCGCTCTGAATCGCTGAATATAAAGCAACGAGCCTAACGAGATATCCGGATACCAGACCGGGAATGTATAGTTTGCCGAGAATGAATAGAATTTTTCGAAATGGTATACGGAATGACCACGCGGAATCGGCACGTTATTGCGGAACACGTAGTCGTTCAACGCCACATCTACATTTGTTTGCTGATAGGCACCGTATCCCCAGAATGAATGATGTTTGAATAAACCGGGGAAGTATAAGGTCGCATACGCAGAAAATAATCCGCCCTTGTAGTCGCCTCCGTAAGGCGTATTAAAATAATCGATATAAATCGCCTGTCCCCATTTGCTGTTAATGTCGCGCCGGCTCTGTTTTAACAGGCGATAAGCCGAAATACCGAGATGATTAAACATCAGGTTGCCGTTACCTGCGTACTCAAAAAATGGATAGCCACGTGTTCCAGCCGACTGCCCGTCAACAATGTATAAGGGAATGAAGCGCGAATCGGTGATTGAATTTTTAAATTCAGAAACATGCGTGTATCCGACATAATTACTGAGTGAAACACTGCTGTAATACTTCGACCGCGTAGTGACTAACGGTATCCGCAAGCCGGCCTGTACGGTCTTTTCAACCCAATCAAACGTAACATTTTTGGACACAAGAGTTGTGTCATTCGTATTAGTGTCTACCGCATAAAAGGAAGCATTACCTTCGTTTGCTGATCGGTGCGCGTACGAAAAATCGACATCGATGATCGGATACAATCCTTGGTAACTCAATCCTGCATGCCATGCCCCGGTTCTTTCGTTAATGTCGAACAGGTAGCCTGCCTTCACGATAGTTGTACTCAGAACATCCTGTGAAGAAATTCCGATATCGGCCCGCGTAAATGAAGAGTTGAAATACGCTCCCCAACTATATGGATTAAATAGTCCGGATAGCTTGGCATAACGACTTGACGACAATGCCTTATCAGGAATGCTATCGAATAACGTTGGTCTTTGTTCCTGCTCGCTCAGGTAGTCATAGTACTCTTTAGGTTTATCCGTCCTCTCTACAACCTTCCATGCAGCCGGCTCGAATGGAACCGAAACAATGTCTAATCCATCACGCGACTGGTTGTCGTAAAAAATTGTTTTACCATCGGGTGATACCGCTGGATTATATGCACCATATTTTGAAGAGGTTACAGCAAGCCGCACATTCTTCTGAAGATCAAGCGCGTAAATATTATCGATACCGGATACTGGCGAGTTGAAGAGCAAATAGTTTTGGGTAAGAACCGGGTGGCCAATGTTTTCGTCAGAACCTTTAATCAGTGTTGTCTCTGTGCCGGTTTCGTAATCCAGCGATACCACACTCCGGAGATTGTTGATCGTTTTGAGCACAACGATTTGTTTTCCATCGGGCGACCAGCGCGCCATGGAATAAAACGCGTTCTCCGGATTCGCAAATTTCTTCAGCACACTGCCCGCGTCACTATCAATTACCACGACAGAAACTTTATAGTCGGTTGTGCTTTCTATGGTAACGATTTTTGATCCGTCCGATGATATTGCGGCTCCGGAGTACCGGGTTTTGTGCGTAAGCACTTTATATTCTTTCTTCTCAACATCATATGTTTTAATGAGCGAGTAATTTTTCACCCGCCACCGCGGATCAAAACCATATTCGCTCCAGACAACTTTAGTGCCTGCTGCCGACAACATTCCGGCATCGTTAACAACTCCCGGAACAAACGACCTCTCTTCCTTACCATTTCTGAACACCACAAACTGTGTATAATCACCGAGACCGTTTTTCATGGCAATGACGCTTCCATCACCCAGAACCTGCGGATACATGTAGCTGGTGTAAGCTTTCGATTTTCTTGCTGAAAGGATGTTGAACGAAGTAAGGTGTGTACGGCTCAACTGTTCATTATATGTTTTGTTTAAATCTTCTGCGATTGCCTGGTACAACTGCGGTAACGTTAACCCAGCAACTTTTTTAACTGATCCGGAAAACCGGAACGGGATGAACGATGCATTGGCCGTGCGCGTCATCACTTTTCCCCAAACCTCCGGATCGCCTGTACGCTTGCGCAGATAACCGATCATGTGATAACCCAGCACGTAATGATCCGGAATGTTATGCTTGTACGAACGGAGGTATTGCTTGTTGTAATTAAACACGCGGCCTTCCTGCAGATTGGTTCGCATCAGCAAACCGAAATTCGGGATGCGCCCGCGACCGCTGTGTGTAAAGGCTGTTTCTGTTGCAACCGCATCGCCTTCCCAAACCCACTGCGGAACGGACGTGGTTGCCATGGCCGCGAGGGTTGCAGGACCAAAGGCGTAGTACAGTAAACGATTAAATCCGCTGTTAACACGTTGATATTGTACTACATGTCGGTATTCATGCGACACCAGCTGGTCGAGCCAATCGTTTGTTCCTAAAAAATTATAATCCTGCGAAGGCATCGTGTAGAATTCCGACCGTCTTGGGGTGAGTGTAACAAAACCGTTGGAGATGGATGACTGGTTTTGAAGAATCACCGGAATTCTTCTCGGCCTTGCGAGCATCGTGCGCGACTCAGGCGAGTATGCCTGTTCAAGTGTGTTGGCTACGCGTTGTGCCTGTTCTTCAAAATCTTTTGGATAGAGTACCTTAAAATGGGGGGTATTGATCTTATAAAATTTTACGGATGGCGGGTTATTCTCCAGAACTTCTTGCCCGTAAGCCCCAACACCTATCAACAGGCACAGTATCAGTATCGAAAAACCGTATTTCAATGGAAGTAAAGAGGAAATATTCAATTCTGTTTCCGGTAAAACAATAGCTGCGCTAAAAAAATGAATGTAATTTTGAACCCGATGTTCAAAAAGCTGCGCGAGTTATACCAGGAATATAAACCCTACGTACGGGTGGACTTGATCATGTACGGTGTGCTGATCCTCGCCATCATTATCTATTTTATCATATCCGCCATTCTTGGCTGATATCCTCAAAGTAAAATTTCGCGGATGTTTTCCTTAATGCGACCGGCCAGCTGATCGGTCGGAAGGTCGTTGATATCACGACCAAACGGATCTTCAATCTCTTCGGCAATCAATTCAACACTTAACAAGACAAACGTTATCAGCAACGTGGTGGGAATCGTGATGTATTCGAAGCTGGTTACAAAACCAAACGGCAGGGTGATGATGTAAATGAAAATAAATTTCTTGATGAACATCGCGTACGAGTACGGGATCGGAGTGTTTTTAATCCGCTCGCAAGCACCGATGATGTCGATAAAATCTTTCATCTCCTTATCCAGCACGCGGAACTGATCGCCTGTAAGCTTTCCATTCATATACAAACCGTTAACCTTGTCGTACAGCATACCGGCAATCCGGTTTGGCTTGTGCACAATCTGCCCGATTGATTCCGGGAATCCGGGTTCGGCCGCCTCCAGTTCAGAAAGCTGAACGCCCTGCCGTAGATGTTCTTTTGAAGCAACAACAAAATTCGGGATCATCTGCGAAAACCATTTTCGTGTTTCAGCATCATCTTTCGGAAGATACGCGCTTAACTTCAGTGCGTAGTTTCGGGTGCTGTTCACCATGGATCCCCAAAGTTTTCTTCCCTCCCACCAGCGATCATATGCTGAGTTCGTCCGGAACACCAAAAACAAACCCAGTACAATACCGAGCAACGAGTGAAGTGCGGTTGTATTCTGAAAATGAGTTTTGTTAAATCCGAATACATCAAGCATCACCACGCAAACAATAGTGGTAAACACGCCCATAAAAACCAGCGCGGGCATCATTGTTTTAACAACAAATCTGCTGTAGGAATGAAATATGATGGAAAGCCAGGTTTTGGGGTTGTATTGTACCATAAGAGATTTAGAGGCCTCAAAAATAAGGGTCAGGGGCTGATTTCCAAGTTTGTAACCCTGCGCTAACCGTTTGCGTTATTTATTCAAAATAATATATTTGTAATATCATTTTAATATCACTTGTATGAACCAGGAAAAAACCTCCAGTCCCGTATCCGGTTATCTGATGCTAACCGTTGTGTTGTTGCTGCTCGTATTGGGCACGTTAGGCCTGATCGTGGGGCGGAATCCCATTTTTATTTGGCCGCTTGTTATTGGCTTTGTGCTGATGCCGGGTTTCTTTTTCATCAACCCAAACTCTTCGGTAGTCCTTGTATTATTCGGAGCTTACCAAGGCACGGTGAAGAAAAATGGTTTCTACTGGGTCAATCCGTTTTATGTTAAAAAACCCATCTCCCTGCGGGCACGCAACTTCGACAGTGAAAAAATTAAAGTAAACGATAAAGTGGGTAACCCGATCCAAATCGGTGTCATTCTCGTGTGGCAGGTTAAGGATACGTTCAAAGCTGCCTTCGATGTCGACAATTACGAGAACTTCGTAAAAGTTCAAAGTGATTCAGCCGTGCGTAAACTTGCCGGTGAATATGCCTACGACAACTTCGAAGAAGATTCGGAAGTTACGCTGCGTTCGGGTCATGAAGAAGTGAACCAGGCGCTGGAAGAGAACCTTCGCATGCGGTTGGAGATTGCCGGAATTCAGGTTATTGAAGCCCGCATCGGGTATCTTGCCTACGCTCCTGAAATTGCCAGTGCCATGCTGAGAAGACAACAAGCTACAGCTGTTGTATCCGCACGATTCAAAATTGTGGAAGGTGCTGTGAGTATGGTTCAAATGGCGCTTGATCATTTATCCAAGCAAAACATTATCGAGCTTGACGAAGAGCGTAAGGCAGCGATGGTGAGTAACCTGATGGTCGTTCTTTGCTCCGACAAAGATGTTAGTCCTGTGGTGAATACCGGAACCTTGCATCAGTAGATGAGCAAAGTAATTTTTTCGGAGAAGCAGACTTTCCGGCAGGTTACCTGGATTTGGATGATCATAATACCCATTTCCGTAGGTGTTTGTGCGGTCATGCTCTACGGTTGTTACCAGCAATTCGTATTGAACATTCCCTGGGGAGACCGGCCAGCTTCTGATACAGGGCTTATTGTACTTACACTGGCAACAATTTTGATTCTCGCTGCTACGCTATGGCTCATGTTGGCCTTTGAGGTGTCTTTCGAAATTAACGACAGTGAATTCCGGTACAGGTTTTATCCCTATGCGAAACGCTGGAAGGTACTCACTCCCGATCGGATTACGCGTTATTCGGTTGGTCCGTACAACATCTGGGGAGGTTATGGCTTGGGCTATCACAAGTCGCCGCGGTCGAAAACAGTTCGCATGATTGTTAAGCCTGACTTCGTGTTAACGCTTAGCCTGGCTGACGGTGAAAAAATTGTAATGAGCACCACCAACAAAGAAGAGACAGAACGCGCAATGCGCAAACTTATGTTGAACAGCGAAAACCCGTAAAAAATGGCAGAAAAAAAACCATTTGCCCTTCGCCTGGATGCCGAATTGTTAAAGGCGGTTGAGAAGTGGGCTGCCGATGAATTCAGAAGTACAAATGGCCAGCTGGAATGGATTATTTCAAGGGCGCTGAAGGATGCCGGCCGTCTGAAAAACACTAAAACATAATACACCCGCGGCTTATGGCGTTATGTCGGGAGTTAGCTAACTTTCTGACCCCAAAAATGCTGCCCTTATGAGAAAAAATTCCATGCTTCAGATTTTCATGATCATACTTTTTGTAGCAGGCTACGCAATGGCCTCTGCTCAGGATTATGTCGTTACAATCAAGGGCGACACGCTTCAGGGTAAAGTAAAATATTTCAACGGCACGGGTGTGCGATATGCCGGTGCCGGCTCAAAGTATATTCAACTCATTCCGCATGAGGGTAAGAAGCGCACCTTCCAGGTATTGGAAGTTATCTCATTCAAAATGAATGACGATATCTATCACACGATCAAGCATGTCGATACGTACACCTTCATGAAGGTCATGCAGTCAGGTTATCTTTCACTGTATGCTTACCAGTTGGAAAATCAAACCACGTGGGACGGCCGCTATTTTGTGAAGCGTGATGGATCAATGCTGGAAGTACCCAATCTCGGATTTAAAAAACGTGTAGAACAATTTTTAGCGGATTGTCCGGATGTTGTAAAAAAAGTTGAAGCCGGTGATCTCGCACGTTCCAATCTCAAAGAACTCGTAGATGAGTACAATGCTTGTGTACATTTAAAAACGTTTCCAAAAACAGAGAAGTCGCCAGCGCAAACTGCCTGGTCGAACCTGGAATCTGCAGTAAAAAATTTGTCGGATTTCGAAAAGAAAAAAGACGCTCTGGAAATGATTCACGAGGTTCGTACGAAACTCGGAAAGAATGAAACGATACCTTCGTTCCTGATCAGCGGAATTAAAGATGCATTGAAAGATCAGTCTGCGGTACAGGAAAGCCTGAACACCGCGTTGGCCAATACGGGAGGTAATTAATTTTTCTTTTTACCAAAAACTTTTGCAGCAATGTCTGTTATGCGTTGCTTGTTGAATGCGAGAACAATCGCACATAATACAGCCACGAGCACGGCAAGTAAAAAAAGGTAGCCGCCATCGCCTTTTACCTCAATACCTAAAATGGTAAGATGAAAAAACAGGGCTCCCGCCATCAGGCCAAGGCCAAGCAGTGCACCAAGCCATGCAGTTGCATTGATAAGAATTAAAACCGAAGCAACCAGTTCAAGAATCCCTGTACCAATCCTGCCCCAGGGTTCCATTCCAACGGTGGAAAAAATATAGATCGATTCTTCTGCCCCGGAGAATTTGAAGTAAAGCGTTTGAACCATGATTATGGCAGCAGCAATTCTTGCTGTCCAATAGATTACCGGCTTGATTTTTTCCATATGCAAAAGTAGCAAATCAGTTAGCTGCAAAATGTCATTTTAGCGACAGACATTTAGTATTTTTCATAGGAATTCAATTCGCAACATGCTGAAGATCAGAACCATAAACAGTATTTTAATCATTTTACCGATCCTTTTGACAGGACTTGTTGCAAGTTGTGGCGAAAAAAAGAAGGATGAAAAGTCTGCAGGATCAGCGGTTGAAATCGACTCCACGAAAGATTTTTATGAACAGCCGGATAACAAAACTGTTTATGACTATCAGCGGTTTGCCGGCATCTACGATCATGAAAGCACTACAAAAGGTTTCACAGCAGTTTTAGTAATCACCGAAAACGGCAACGACCTTTCATTTGAACTTTCGGTTGCCCAGGCAGGCTGTAAAGGTGAAGCGAAAGGAAACATGGTAATGGTTAGCCATGAAAAAACATACTACGTAGGATTTTATGAAGCGGATGAATGCCCCTTGCAATTCACGCTGATGCTTACCGAAACCAAAATCGACATTAAAGAAGTAAACCTTTGCCGGATGCACGAGGCCAACTGTGCATTCGAAGGTGCATACATCAAACGAAAAAGCTGATCAGGCTTCAAAAAATTCTTCGAGGTTCCAGGAGAGCTTTGGATTATAAAATATCTCACCCTTCTTAACCTCCAGCGGTGACTCAAAATTATTGTCGTACAACGCGCCTGTACCCAATCCCTGCGGAATTGAAACTGAGTAGTTAGCTGTAAGTTGACAAATCGCGTTCAACCCGATGTTCGATTCAAGCGCTGACGTTATCCACCAGCCAATGTTCATCGATTCGGCAATCGAGATCCATTCCTGTGTCCCGCGAATGCCACCATGCAAACTTGGTTTTACAATAACGTATTGCGGTTTGACTTTCGACAACAGTTCTTTTTTTGCTTCCGCGGATTGAACGCCAATCATCTCTTCATCAAGTGCAACCGGGATAGGCGACTTCCTGCAGAGTTCTTCAAGCTCCGGCTGCCGCGGCTTGATCGGTTGTTCGATGGAATGAATTTTATATCTCGAAAGATCGTAAAGTTTGTATAGCGCTTCTTCGGTTTTGAATGCACCGTTCGCATCGAGGCGCAACGTGATGTCTTCCCGAAAATACTTTTTACGGATGTAGTTCAAGATGTCGCACTCTTTTTCGAAATTCAATCCGCCTACTTTAATCTTGATACAGCGAAAACCCTCCTCAATTTTTATAGAGGCCTGCTGGAGCATCTCGTCCAGATCGCCCATCCATACAAGCCCGTTGATTGGTATCGGCTTCGAAGCAGAAAAGCTGTTCTCGAAAATCAGTCGTTTGCCTCCGTTCTTTAAATCGAGCAGCGCAGTTTCCAATCCGAAAAGAATTGACGGAAACCCGGCCGGAACAATCCCGGCAGCATCCTGCAAAAGGGTGTTGCCAGACAGGTTGAGTTCATCAACACGTGCTACAACACCGTTCATAACCTCCTCATAATCAGGCTTATCGTCAATGCTCAATCCCTGCAACGGGGCACATTCACCCAGTCCGAATACGTCAGGGTTGGCGTCATTCCAAAGCCTGATAAACCAACTGACGCGGTTTTTCATCCGGCCACGCGAAGTGCGGGCCGTGAAATTGAATTCAAATACCTTTTTTGTAACCGATGCGCGTAGTGCCATACAGTAGTAAACCAGCGCCAAATTAAATAATAATTTTCCGGGTTAATTTTGTCCTCTTTGAATAGCCGATGCAGTCATTCATCAACATAAACGAATACACCTACGAGTTACCCGATGACCGGATCGCATATCAGCCGCTGGCAAACCGCGATGAATCAAAACTACTTGTATACCGGCAAGGCAAAATCGATCACGAAATATTTAAAAGCCTCCCGGATTTTATCCCTGCGGGCTCGTTGCTTGTATTTAACGACACAAAGGTTATCCCTGCGCGACTTCATTTTCAAAAAGAGTCAGGTGCAGATATTGAAATATTTTTATTGAACCCGGTTTCGCCTGATACGTTGCTGGCGTCTGCCATGCTCGTTAAGAACACGTGCACATGGCATTGCGCCATCGGTAACCTTAAGCGCTGGAAGGACGGTCAGGTTCTGTCGAAAGCGCTGAATGGTATAACCTTAACTGCCTCACTAGCAAACCGAACAGAAGGACTCATCGAATTTTCGTGGCCTGGAAATCGTACGTTCTCTGAAATCATTACGGCCGCTGGCAATACACCGTTGCCACCGTATATCAAGCGGGCGGCTGAACAGGAAGATACGGTTCGTTACCAAACCATTTATTCCAATCACGAAGGTGCAGTGGCTGCGCCAACAGCCGGGCTTCATTTCACTGAACAGGTTTTCAGCGGCCTGAAAAGTAAGGGTGTTGATCGTGAGTTCCTTACGTTGCATGTAAGCGCAGGAACATTTCAACCCGTGAAAGCAGAAAATGCGCTCGATCACGTGATGCATCACGAACAGATTACCGTAAAAAGGGAAACAATCGAAAAGCTGCTGAAGCATCTGCAAAAAATCATCCCGGTAGGAACAACATCCATGCGTACGCTGGAAAGTCTATACTGGTTTGGCGTTAAGTTGATCGCATCTGCCGTAGCGGAGTTTACCATTACCCAACATGACCCTTACCAACTCCCCGATTCGGTTTCACCGGCCGACTCGCTCCGGGCGGTTCTCTCACACATGGATTCCAAGAGGTTAATGAGCATTACCGGATCCACATCGATATTTATTTATCCCGGGTATCGCTTCAGGCTTTGCAACGGCTTGATTACCAATTTCCATCAACCCGGGTCAACCCTTATGTTATTAGTTGCGGCTTTCATTGGCGGGCAGTGGCGGAACGTGTATGCCCAGGCGCTGAGCCATGGCTACCGCTTTTTGAGTTATGGCGATAGTTCCTTGCTGCTTCCCTAACGCATTTTGGGCAGGTAAAACGGTATCAAATTCTGGTGAATTCTTTTCAAGGATTACATCTTAGCAGGAATCGATATAAATAGCGCTCAGAAATTTTTCCCCGGATGGAAGTGTGCTGCCGAGCAACAAAAAATCAATTAGAAGTTTACCGGTTTAACATTAAAGTAAAACTTTAATTACAATAGCATAAAATGGCTAATTGTGAATTTTTTGTCGTCTGTAGGAAATAAATTTAATTATATCGAATTTTATATGCATTTGTCGAAAATCTATGAAAGAAAGTCTACTGAACAAGGTCTTCTCTATTGAGGAGGGCGAGACAGGACGCGTTGGATTATTGCTGATCATGAGCTTCTTTATGGGAGCTTTTCTGGCGACCTTCAGCGTAGCTGCGCAAACGCAGTTCCTCGGCCTGTCTGACGGAAGTCAGAAACTGCCGGAAGCATTCGTACTATCTGGGGTTTTCGGGTTGTTTGCGACACTTGCTTACAACTTCCTGCAAAACAGAATTCCGTTCCGGCTCCTGGCGATCCTAAGCCTTCTGACCATTATCCTTATCGCGGCATTTGTTGAATTCGGACACCAATATGTTGCCATGGACGAACGCTATTTGCGGTTCTTCTCATACGCCCAGATCGCTCCTTTTACGCTTGTGGTGTTGCTCGTATTTTGGGGTACGTTCAACCGTCTTTTCAACGTAAAGCAATCGAAACGTCTACTGGGAAGTGTTGACCAGGGCGCGTTGCTCGCCTCGTTGATTTCATTCTTCTCTATTCCAATCTTACTTAACTATATAAAAATTGAAAGCCTGTTCACGATCAGTCTTTTCGGTATCGTGATTTTCACAATTCTTTTCATCGTCCTTTCCGCGCGTTTTGCCGATGAAAGCTGGTCGCTGAAAAGCGAAAAACAATTCAACCAAAAGCTTTCCACGTTTTCATTCTTCAAGAACAAATATGTATTGTTTTTGTCGCTCTTCATCATCGCTTCGATGGTGGCACTCACGTTCGTGGACTATTCATTCCTGAATGCCTCAACACAGTTCTTCAGCGATAAAGGAAAAGATGCACTGCCTAAGTTTCTCTCCTACTTCGAGGCAACCGTTGTGATCTTCAGCTTTTTGTTTCAAACATTTGCTGCCGACCGGGTTATTGCCGACTACGGCCTAAAAACATCCGTTCTCGTTAACCCGATCCTGATCGGAATTTTTACACTTGTTGCGCTTGCAATCGGTTTTTCATTCGGTTACACTACCGCCAGCTCATCGTTCATTATCTTCTTCATCATGATCGCGATGAGCAAGCTGTTTGTATTGTCGGTTAAAGAGTCGCTGGACGAACCTTCGTTCAAACTCTATCTTCTCCCGATTGAAACAAATATCAAAATCGATGTACAAACTAAGCTCGAAGGTGTTGTTACCGGTTTCGCAACGCTTGTTGCCGGTGCGTTGATTCTTGGCATCCAGCGGTTCAACCTGGTAGACTTGATTTACATGACTGTGTTTGCCATTCCATTGATTATCGGCTGGTACCTTGTTGCCAGTAAGCTTTACGGAATCTATCGCGAAACACTTCAAACTACACTGATCAAAAACAAAGCAAAGGTTGATCACAAAATCGAACGCGAGTACACCGTAGATAAGTTGCTCGAAAAAGAAGTTAACAGCACGGCCGAAGACAAAGTGATTTACGGTTTGAAGCTGATGGAAAAACTTGAGCCAACGCTTTTTGAAAATGCCGTTATCCGCCTTACGGAAAGTGAATATCCGAAAGTGAAGTCTTTCGCAGTTGAAAAAATCCAGGAACTCGGCATTGATAAGGAGACGATTAAGAATTCTGAGATCAGAAACCTGGCAAAAACTGCACAGGGCGAAGCAGAAGACAGTGACCTGCTCTCAATCTCACCGGATAAACTGATGAAGCTTAGCAAATCAGTGAAACCGGCTGACCGTATCCTTGCCGCAAAGCTTCTCCGCAAACTGATCAGTCAGCGTACCATTTTTATTTTACTGGAACTGCTGCGCGATGTAAGCGTACAGGTTCGTCACGAGGCATTGATTACCGCACGCAAAGTAAAACGGCCTGAAACCTGGTCGGTATTGATTGAACTTCTTTCCTCTCCTACTTACGGGCATGATGCCGCTGCTGCATTGATCGAAGCCGGACCTGCAGCGTTACCCGTATTGGAAACATCGTTTCATAAATCCGGGCAGACCGACCTCGTCATGCTCCGCATTGTACAGATCATGGGCCGCATCGGTGGCGATGAAGCACTTGCCTTGCTCTGGAAAAAAGCAGACTACCCGGATAAGCGCATTGTAAAACAAATTCTTTACTCGCTCCGGTACATTAACTACCGCGCTACAGGCCGCCAGGCACAGGAAGTAACGGAACTACTGGAAACAGAACTTGGTAAAACCATCTGGAACCTTGCCGCCCTTGCGGAATTACCAGAAGAATCTGAGTACGCATTGCTCCGCGATGCCATTCGTGAAGAGATTCGTTCGAACTTCGATCACATCACCATGTTGCTTTCAATTCTGTACGATCCGGAAGCTGTGCAGTTGGTGCGCGAGAACATTGAATCAGGAGATCCGAACGGTGTTGCCTATGCGCTTGAGCTGATGGATTTGTTCGTTGAGAAAGATCTAAAGCCAAAGCTCTTCCCGTTATTCGATGACATTCCGGTTGCCCAAAAGCTTGAGCAGTTGCAGATCTATTTCCCTCGCGAAAGCTACAATCCGATCCAGGTAATCAACTACATCCTGAACCGCGATTTTAACATGAACAATCGCTGGACAAAAGTCTGTGCAGTGTATGTGTCTGCTTACCTGAAAGATTTCCGCGTAAGCCGTGGTTTGATTGCGCAGATGTTTAATCAGGATAAGATGCTCCAGGAAACTGCAGCGTGGGTGATTTACAATAAGGATAAGAATTTCTACAAAGTTATTTCTGAACGCCTGCCGGTTCGCGATAAAAAATTCCTTGACTCATCCATCGAAAACAACCAACTACTGGATGGGTTAGATGACGGTTTCTTCCTGGGAATTGAAATGGTACTGTTCCTCAAGCAGCTTCCCGAATTCAAAAACATTAACGGAGTATTGCTGGCCGATCTGTTCGACAAAATCTCTCCGATCGATTTAAATGAAGGCCAAAAGCTTACGTTCGATGCAAAAGAACAAGGCATGCCGATCATCATTGTGGCTCTTGGTGAGATTAACCTGAAAGATGACACGACAGTAATCAAAACATTGAAAGCTGGCAGCGTGTATGGCGACATCTTCCAGAATGGACAAGCCATCCCTGCCAAGAGCATTGAAGCAACCGAACGGTCAATTGTTTTCAAGATTAACCTGGCTGATTTCTATTTCGTAATGGCTAATCACCACGAACTTGTAGAAGGACTCATAAAAAATATCACCAGCACTCAGTCAAAAGCGAAAGTGCTAACCTCTGAACTTTAACCCTAGAAAGTAATGAATTTTGAAGTAGACGTACTCGTATTATTTGCTGACCGCGACAATGAGAAAGCCCAGGGCGGACAAGCCGGATGGGTAACGCAATTCAAGCGGTTCCTGGAACTTATGCTTACGCAGGTTCTTGGCGATAAGCCACGAATTTTGTTGAAGAGTGAGTTCGATAATATGGCTTCTCCCAAACTCGACAATGCAGCGGTAGCAGTAAGTCTGCTGTCGCAGGATTTTATAAAATCCGGTCAGTGCCTGGATAACCTCGAAACGTTCTTCAAAGCCATTGAGGCTTCGGGAAAAACACGCAACCGCGTGTTCAAGGTTTTCAAAGCTCCGCTGTCAGTGATGGAACAACCTCCTCGCTTGCGTGAGTTGATTGGCTACGAAATGTATCAGCTCGATACCGAATCAGGTGAAGTGCGTGAATATGCTGATTATTTCAGCAACGAAGCAGAACGCCAATACTGGATGAAGATGGTCGACCTCGCATACGACATTTTCGATACACTGGTTCAATTGCGCGATGGTGCTGCAAAATCAGAAGTAAAAAATATCTACAAGCGCAAAACGATTTACCTCGCAGAGACAGGACACGACCTTTCGGTTCAGCGTAACATCATCAAGCGCGAGCTTCAGCGACACGGTTACATCGTATTACCAAATCAAACTCTGCCGGGATATGCAAGCGATCTGGAAAAAATTGTTCGCAGGGATATCGAAGATGCAAGCCTTTCCATTCACCTGATCGGAAGCGCGTACGGTGAAATTCCGGATGGTGCCGATCGTTCGATTGTTGACTTGCAAAACAAGTTCGCGGCGGAGAAGAGTCAGAAAGTTGGTAAAGATCAATTCTCACGCCTCATCTGGATTTCGCCTACACTCAACAACGCAAGCGAACGTCAGAAAGCGTTTATCGACAACATCAAGCGCGATACCGATGCGCAGGAAGGTGCGGAAATTCTTCAGACTCCGCTCGAAGATTTCAAGAACATCGTGCGTGAAGAACTGCTCGACACACACGAAAAGAAGTCGCTGGAAGATACGGGCGGCAAATCTATTTACCTCGTGCATGATCGCGTAGATCATAACGATGTGAAGCCATTGATCGATGCGATTGAAAAATCAGGGTACAAAGTTCTGGTGCCTGAGTTTGAAGGCGAATTGCTTGACCTTCGCCAGAAGCACATTGATAACCTCCGCAATTTCGATGCGGCCATCATCTACAAAGGTAAAGTGAACGATCAGTGGGTACGCATGAAAGTGCTCGACCTGCTGAAAGCTCCCGGATTCGGACGGAAGAAACCGATTAAAGGAAAGGCGGTATTCACCACCCCCGGTGCAGCCGTTAACCTCGATGCATTTAAAAATCAGAATGTACGGATCGTGGAAAGTGATCTTCGCGATTCAGAAAAATCAATCAAGTCTCTACTAGCAGAATTTAACGCTTAACATTATGGCACAAATAGTTGACGAAAAGGTATCGACCTTAAACCCCTTCCCCGGGTTACGTCCCTTTAAAATTGAAGAAAGCCATTTGTTCTTCGGGCGCGAAGGGCAAAGCGATGAGGTTCTCCTCAAGCTTTCAAAAAGCCGGTTCGTAGGTGTTATCGGACCCAGCGGTAGTGGTAAGTCGTCGTTTATTTATTGCGGAGTGCTTCCCATTCTATACGGTGGATTTCTTACCGATGCCAGTCCCAACTGGGAAGTTGTGGTAACACGTCCCGGAGCCGGACCAATCGATAACCTGGCCGAGTCGTTATTGAAAAACAATAAAGAATACCTGGATGCCGATCCGGAAGAAAAGAAGATCAAGCGTACGATCTTCTCGACTTTATTGCGAAGCAGTTCCCTGGGTCTTGTTGAAGCAGTTGAGCAGTCACGCAGATCAGGCGATGTAAATTACCTGATCCTGGTCGACCAGTTTGAAGAATTGTTCCGCTTCAAGGATAGCACTGATCCTAATTCCGTTAACGAAACGCTTGCGTTCGTAAACCTGTTGATCGAAGCGATCAACTATCCGGACTCTCCGATTTACGTTGCGATCACTATGCGCTCAGACTTTATCGGTGATTGTGCGCAGTTCCCTGAATTAACCAGAAAGATCAACGATAGCCACTACCTGATTCCACAGTTGACGCGCGAACAAAAGCGCAGGGCGATTGAAGGACCGGTAGCAGTAGGTGGTGCTAAGATTACTCCGCGCCTTGTACAGCAGTTGCTGAACGATTTGGGGGATAACCCGGATCAGCTGCCAATTCTGCAACACGCGTTGATGCGTACATGGAGTTACTGGTCGCTGTACCGCGATTATGAAGAAGAGCAGGTCGACCTGAAGCACTACGAAGCGATTGGTACGATGGCGGAAGCGTTGTCGATGCACGCCAACGAAGCTTTCGATGAACTAACAGACGATCAGAAACGCATTTGTGAGATTCTCTTTAAAGCAATCACCGAAAAACGTGGTGAAAACTTCGGTATCAGACGGCCAACCCGTTTGAACGAGATTGCTGCGATTGCCGATTGCTCGGAAGAAGAAGTAATTGATGTAATTGAAAAATTCCGTGAGCCGGGCAGGTCATTGTTGACGCCTGCTTTCGGAACACCGATATCATCCAAGTCGATGGTCGATATCTCGCACGAAAGCTTGATGCGCATCTGGGTAAGGTTGAAAAACTGGGTTGACGATGAAGCTGAAGCGGTGCAGATGTATATCCGCCTGGCGGAAGCCGCGAGTATGTACCAGGTAGGCAAAGCCGGCCTTTGGAGACCACCGGATTTGCAACTTGCGCTGAACTGGCAATCGAAGCACAAACCAACATTGGTTTGGGGGCAGCGTTACCATCCGGCATTCGAACGTACGCTGGTGTTCCTCGAATATTCGAAAAAAGAATTCGAAACCGAGCAGCGTATTAAAGAACTCGAGCAGAAGCGCAAGCTTCAGCGCGCGAGAAGAACCGCGCTTGTATTGGCTACGGCAACGATTATTTCCATCCTGTTCCTGATCTATGCATTTGTGCAAAAATTAGAGGCGGACAGAAACTTAATTGAAGCGAAGCGACAGGAAGCGCTTGCGAAGGCTGCGCAAAAACTGGCTGACGAACAAAAGGTTGCCGCGATCGCTGCAAAAGAAGATGCGGAAAGACAACGTGAAGCCGCGGTTGCTGCCAGAAGAGATGCGGAAGCACAACGTGCGATAGCTGAGCAGAATGAAGCAGAAGCAAAGCGACAGGAGGAAGAAGCTCAAAAGCAACGGCTTTTAGCTCAACAAAATGAAAAAGCTGCGAAAGCAAGTGAAGCGTTAGCCAAAAGTAATGAAGAGAAAGCCAATATTGCCCGTGCAGATGCAACCCGCAGAAGCTACCTCTCTCAGGCGAAAGCAATGGCGCTGAAGTCGAAGGAGTTAAATAGTGAACCAGAACTACAATCGCTCCTCGCGCAACAGGCATACATGTTCAACTCCAAATATGAAGGCGAAGAATATGACGATGATATCTACAACGGATTGCTTGCAGCGCTGCGTACACGTGACCACGGCCTGACTAAATCACTCATTGGTCATGAACTGGGTGCAGCCCGTGCGTTGATAACGCTTGCCAAAGACGACAACATTTACTCAGGCGGAAGCGACGGTAAAATCATCAAGTGGAAGCATGTAAATGGGCAGTGGCCTGCTGAGATTCTGGTTGACAAACTTGGAAACCCGAATTATCAGGTTTATTCGATGGATGTTAATCCGTCTGAAACGGTACTGGTTGCTGCCGGATTGTACACACCGGATGAACAGAACAACTTCATTAATGTATACGATCTGAAGAATATGTCTGCTCCGAAAAAGGTTTACGGCTTTACAAACTCAATTGAGAACGTTCACTTTACACCAGACGGGAAAGGCGTTTATGTTCGCGATAACGCTGGGCGGAGTATTAAGTATTCCGATTTAAATACCGCGAAAGAAGTTATTAAGCCTCCAGTTAAGATCAACTCAATCGACCTAAGCTGGGATGGTAAGAAACTTGCCGGTGCGGGAGAAGATGGAATCCTGTACATCTGGGACATTGCCAATAACTATGCGGTTACGAAAATCGACTTACGTACGCGCTCGAACACGCACCTGACTGCAGTATGCTGGCATCCAAAAGCTGAACAGCTGATCATCGGTGATACAGACGGATTAGTACGGATCATTAGCACAGTTAGCAATACGGTAGTTAAGAATTTGCCAGGCCACGAAGGGCCGATTGAACAGATCAAGTATAACCATGGGGCAACTTTCTTCGCGTCTGCTAGTAAGGATAAAAGTGTAAGGCTTTGGAATCTGAATAAGAATAAACTTAACGTTCAACCAATCCAATTAAAGGGTCACGGTGACTGGGTATGGGCCATTGCATTCACGCCTAACGATGAACAGCTGATGGTTGGATTGCAAAGTGCACGTCAGGTTATCAAGCGCAGTGCTATTGATGCCGACAAAATCGTTACTGCCAATGAAGAAAGTATCTGGGCTTATCCTACCAAGATCACCACGATGGCGAATATCCTTTGCACAGACTACATCAAGCGTAACATGAGCGATGAAGAATGGACAACATACGTAGGAGATCCGAAAACAATGCCGAAAGAAAGCACATGTGCTAATATTAAATAATAATTGCTCCCAATGAGAAGACTTTTACCCATTGTTCTGATTCTTGTTTCGTTTTGCGGTTTCGCGCAAACCTCTCCTACTCCTGCACAAACGCTGCGTCTGGCACGCGCAACGTATGAGCAGGGAAGGTTGCATGAAATTCCAACGCAGCTAAGTCCGCAAGTTATTTCAAGCATGACCAGCAAGCAGGATAAAGTTGAGGCATACAAAATACTTTGCCTTAGTTATATCTACCTGGAAGAGCCTGAGAAGGCTGACGAAGCCATGTTAAACATCCTCCGTACGGATCCATACTTTGAAATCAATGAAGCTGTCGATCCTGCCGAATTTGTAGCACTTTACCACACCTTTAGAACGCTGCCCATCTTCCGGATTGGAGGAAAACTTGGAGTTGATGCATCCAGACCGAATGTTAAAGAAAATGCGACTGCAGGCGATTTAGCCGGTGAGAGTAAGTATAAGCCAATGATCGGAATAAACTTCGGGGTTTTCGGAGACGTTCCCTTGAGCGAGCGCCTGAATCTTCACGGAGAAATCCTCTACAGTCAGAAACGCTTCGGGCTTAACCAGGTATTTACGCGGTTTAACGAAGACGGAAGTTCTGACGCAAATTTCCAAAACGAAACCGATGCAATTGAATCACAAACATGGTTAAGTGTTCCGCTCGCGGTGCAATACAAACCCCTTAAAAGCAAGTCAAAGTTTAATGAAAAGTTTAATCCTTATGTATCGGGAGGGGTAGCGATCGACTATCTGCTTTCAGCAAAAATTACCGGAGAACAGGTTCGCGATCAGCAAAGCTCGGTACAGGAAAAAAGCTTCGATTTTAAGCCGTCACGAAATTCAATGAATATTAGTTTGATGGCCGCGATCGGCATCAAGCTTCGTGTAGGTGGAGGTTACATCGTATCAGAAATCAGGTATTTACATGGCCTGACGAAGATTAGTTCGAAAGAGTCGGCTTACAAGAATCAGGAGATCACCTGGGAGTTGAACTATGCCGACCCGGTCTTTAAAGTTTCTTCCCTTGGAATCTCAGCGGGGTACATTCAAAATATCTTCAATCCTAAAAAACTCAAGCGCAGAAAATGAGAAAAGTTTTACTTCCGCTTTTTATCCTCGGTGTAGTCTTTGGTTGTTCTAATTTAGAAGACGCGGATCCTTCCGAACGGAAAACTTTCATCAAGTTTTTCAATGGCGCTTATACGCTTTCAGCCACTTCGGTGGAAAGCATTCCCGGAGGGTATGTAGTCCTGGGGAACATGCAGGTAAATGACACACTGGTGGTTACCGTTGTGATCGAAACTGACGAAAATGGTAATCAAATTGGCGAGCCGCACCGATTCCCCGGTGGCACAGGAAAGGCAATTAAGCCGGTTATTTCAGGAACAGGGGCTGTTGATGGTTACGTGGTTGTAGGCGACAGTATTAAAATCGACCCTTTCGCGGAACAAGCCGCTAATACAGAGATTGCTTCGCTCAGGGTATTGCAACTAAACGCGAATCTCGATTACCCCCCCGTGAAAACCTATTTCCGATCTGATAAGCGTCCGATCAGCCCGGCTCATCCGGTGAAGCAGGATTTCTTCGGACAAACACTCACCGTAACTGACGATGGAAAAGTGTTTGTGCTTGGAGTTGTTAAAGACGGTGTAGTAGGTCAACAGGCTGCTCCTCAAAAAACAATTCTTATGCAACTGAACAGCGCAGTTGATTCGGTATGGTCAATTGAATACGACATTAACGACCGCACTTATCAGAATTCCAAAAGCCTGATTTATAACAACGGAAAAGTTATTTGGTCAACAGCGCTCGCAGTTGATCAGGGTGGATTTAATAAATCCTATATCAGCGTACCGGTTGCGGAAGAACAATCAACGTTCGTAAACTTCAGTGTACTCGGCCAAACAACCAGTCAATTATTCGTACCGGGTGACATCAGTGCTGCAAAGAACCCTGCCTTCGGATTTGGCGTTACTGGCAGGTACAGCAGTGAAACGAATGACTCTAAAAGCAATTTATTTTTTGTTCGTGCAAACGGGTCAGGAAATATAATTCCTGAGAGCATTCGGTTTTTTGATGGCCGCACGGGCATCGAACCCTTGACAAATGAGAATGAATCTGCCATTCAGGATGGAGGCGAAACCATCACCTCAACAAAAGATGGCGGATACATCATTGCAGGATATACCGAATTATCATCCGGTAATGGCAAAGACATTTGGTTAATCAAAATCGATGCGTTCGGTGAACCCGAGTGGCAGAAAACTATGGGCGGTTCAGGCGATCAGGTACCGAGTGCAATTCGCGAATTGCCTTCCGGTGAAATATTGATTTGCGGAACCAATACCGTTGGCGGATTTTCATCCATCTTCTTAATTAAAACTGACAACAAAGGCGACATAACTAAATAGTTAGTCGCTTAATATTTTATAACCACTTATCTGAAATCACTATTCGTTATGAATAAACGTGTACTTCATCTTTTTGCATTACTTCTACTTTCAACAACCACCGCTTTCTCGCAGGCCGTCAGCATGACAACCGCCACAGGAGGTCTTTCCGGTGCCGCGCAAATTTCCGGTACAAACGACATTGCCATTTTGGGTGTTCAGCTCACGAAGGCAGCGGGTGGCGGTAACACGGTGACAACCATTACTGTTGGAATGACTCCGACACCGGTAGGTAAATTCACGAATGCCCGGTTATACGAATCTACCGATGCAACATTCAGTGGTGTTGGCACTGAAACACAGATCGCTACCGGAACAATATCTGCTACCGATATCGTGTTTACAGGAGCTCCCCTCACCAATTTTGACGGAGCAACGGCAGCCGCGGACGATGAATATTTCTTTGTAGTGGTAGATGTAGCACCGGCAGCAACAGGCTCAACCACTCCTTCTCTTGCTAACGCAGGCGTTGTGCTATCAACCGGTTCAACAACCGGTACAACGATAACCGGTTCTACCTATACGTTAACGCCTCCTCAAACTACGATCGCCAATCTCTCCACCGGGCTGGCAACTTCCCCCCTCCAGGCAGGAGCAACCGGTCAGGGCGTTTTTGGATTCTCATTGACTTCCAACGGAACACAGACGCTTTCGACACTCAATATTCAAACGGGTAATTCAAGTATCGGGAAATGGTCATCATTTTCACTGATTACCTCAACTGACAATAGCTTTGCAACAACAGGTGACAACTCTGCGGCCATTGGAGGTCTTACCTTCAATGCTACAGCAACTGAAATTCAGATCACCGGACTTTCGCAAAGCATCACCACCTCAGGAACAAATTTCTTTTTAGTTGCGGATATCAATGCTGCCGTTAACGGAAGTACTACCACAGTTACACCTTCACTGGGATCTACCAATGCAACTGCTACTACCGGAACATTTACCGGTACGGCAACCGGAACTGCTTATTCGTTTGCGCCATTATTAACCATCGCGAACCTTACAACGGGCCTCGCCAGTTCACCGCTTACAGCGGGTGCAACCAATCAAGGTGTCTTTGGATTTTCGCTCACGTCAAGTGGAAGCCAGACGGTTACTGTGATTAACGTTCAACTTAGCAGCACGCCTGCGTCAAAATGGACTAACTACAGGTTGGTCACATCAACTGATGCAAGTTACGCTACATCTGGCGATAACTCTGCACCCATTGGTGGCCTTACCTTTACTCCTTCAGCCAGTCAGGTTGCGATAACAGGCCTGAGTCAGGTAATTACTTCCGGAACAAATTACTTTCTGGTGGTGGATGTTGATCCAAGTGTTAGCGGAGCTACCACCGCAATTCAGCCTTCGCTTGCGGCAGCTAATGTTACCATTACTACAGGTGGCGGAGTGGCTACGGGAACTGCTACCGGAACATCCTACAGCTTCGGCCCGCTGCTAACCATTGCGAACCTTTCCACCGGACTTGCTACCTCACCTCTGACAGCCGGAAGTACCAATCAGGGAGTGTTTGGATTTTCGCTTACCTCGGGTGGAAGTCAAACCGTTACAGTCATTAACATTCAATTGAGCAGTACGCCAGCATCTAAGTGGACTAACTATCGGCTGATCACATCCACAGATGCAAGCTATGCTACAACTGGCGACAACTCGGCCGCCATTGGCGGTCTTACCTTCACACCATCAGCAACCCAGGTGGCGATTACAGGATTAAGTCAGGTCATTACATCAGGCACCAACTACTTCCTGGTGGTTGATGTTGATCCTTCGGTAAACGGATCAACAACAGCGGTACAACCTTCGCTTGGCGGAGGTAACGTTACGATAACAACGGGCGGTGGTGCAGCAACCGGAACCGCATCAGGCACTTCTTACAGTTTCAGTCCATTGCTTACGATTGCCAATCTTTCAACCGGGCTTGCCAGTTCACCGCTGACAGCAGGAAGTTCGAATCAGGGCGTGTTCGGATTCTCTCTTACTTCCAGCGGAACTCAAACCGTATCCGTTATTAACGTTCAGCTCAGCAGTACCCCGTCATCCAAATGGAGCAACTACCGTTTGATCACTTCTACCGATGCGAGCTACGCAACTACCGGTGACAACTCTGCTGCAATTGGTGGCCTTACCTTTACTCCATCAGCAACCCAGGTAGCGATTACCGGGTTAAGCCAGGTTATTACCTCAGGCACTAACTACTTCCTGGTAGTAGATGTTGATCCTTCTGTTACCGGTGCAACTACGGCTGTTCAGCCGTCCCTCGTTGCCGCCAACATTACAGTGAACACTGGCGGGGTCTCAGGAACGGTAAGCGGCACCAGCTACAGCTTCATAGCCGCCACCGCAACGTTTGCTCAATTGAGTACCGGAATTGCATCATCGCCATTGTTCGCAGGCACTACCAACCGTGCAGTGATTGGTTTCTCTGCGGTGTCGAATGGTTCACAAACCTTTAGCGCCATTAATATTCAAACGAGCAGCACGCCAGTCTCCAAGTGGGGCTCATACGCTTTGGTAAGATCCACCGACAATAGTTTCACAACTACCGGTGACAACACAACTATTGGCGGCCTCACCTTCACCCCGTCCGCATCACAGATCGCCATCACCGGATTATCTGAAACACTGAATAGTACTACGAAGAACTACTTCCTCGTGATTACAACCGACCCCGGTGTTACCTCATCGACTACGGCAGTTCAGCCTTCATTTACCCAGACCAATGTTACCGTTGTAGGTACTGTTGCTGCAGTAACTGTCACAGGAACGAGCTACTCATTTAATACCTCGCAAAATTCGGATATCATTTTTACCGGAGGTTCAACAACTCCGTTGGCATACCGGTCATTTCAGGCAAATTCTATTGATGATACAAATCTTTCCTTAAGTCAGCGCATCGCAACCTTTCAGGTCCGTGAAGGTGGAGGCTCTGCCGATGGTGACAACAAGGCAACTAGTATTACGCAGTTGCAAGTTCAGGTGACTAATATCGAGAATATACAGCGGATAGCATTATTCAATGATGATACAGACACTGAAGTTGCCGGGACCGAACAAGTTGCGCCAGCGGGACCGGGTACCGCGACCATTACCTTTAATCCTTCATCTCCTCTTCGCACGACAGGTGATGGTACCGATTTGAATATCATGATAAGGGTAACATTCAAATCCCAAGTAACAGACAATGCTTTAATCGAAGCAACTATTACCTCTGTAACCGGTGAAGCCGGATTCTCAGGTTTTGCTACCGGTAATGCCGGTGGTGCAAACTCTACCGGAGCCACAAACAAGACTATTATCGTTACTGCAAGTAAATTAATAATAGTTACCCCGCCAGGAATTACTCCTAATCCTTCGCCCAAAAATTCAAATTTTGGATTTACTATCCGAGCGGTTGACGGCAACCCTTACAACAACACGGACATAGATTACAATGGAAAAGTTGATATTACTGCATCGGGCGGAGCCGGCACCTTAACGGGTGGTGGTCAAAAAACTCTAGCCGCAGGGCTAGTAGCGGTGAACGCGCTGCAAATCAATCAATCCGGCACTTATACAATCGATATCTCGGATGATGATTATACAGATGCACCGGATAACCAAACGGATATTGGTGATGCTTCAGGAAGTATTACGATAACAAGTTCTGCGAGTAATGTTACCGGTGGCGGAACAGTATCTCCGCTCTGTTACGGCACGGCATTTACCTCGCTAAACAGTATTCTTATTGCTGAGACCGATGCGGGGGGTATCTCAGGAACCAATGGAACCTATACATTTTCTATTGCCTTACCTGCTGGTTTTGTGTTCGATCCAAGTGTAGGGTCAGGCGCTTCTGCCTCTGGTGGAGGGGACATATCGGCCGTTACAGGCTACACATATCTGTCGTCAAATACTGTTGTTCAATTCGGTTTTACACTAAACGGAACGGCAAATGTTAATACTATTACTATCGCGGGGCTAAAAGTTGGGCACCTTCATCCAGGCAATACGATGCCCGGAAATGTTGTCCCCCCAGCGATCACCGGAGCCGCAATTACGCGTTCTGGAGGAAGTGCGATAATAGCCGGTGTCACTGCCGGTACAACATTGTGTACGATAAATGTCTCACAACCATCTGTTATCACTCAATTTACAGTTGATGAATTACCTGGAGACGTAACGGTTGATCCGGCAACAACAAGTTTTAACGTTAATGCGAATTCTGTTAAACTTATTTCAAGTGTTGGAACGGGGACCAATTCATTTTCGGGTAATGGGGTAACGTTTGTAAACCCTGATTACCGGTTTAATCCAAACTCGCTTGCACCGGGCGCTTATGATATTTCGTACACTAATACAGATGGAAGCGGATGTCAAACGGCCTTTATCAAAACATTTACAGTCTTCGTCTCTGGCATCAATGGACTTGATCCTGCGTATTGTAACAATGCGCCTACTGCTACTGGACTAACCGTAAATCAGACGTTTGTTGACCAGCGAATGTCATACTACAACAGTATTTACGGAACAACGGCTGGCATGTGGAAGTTTGACTACTTTGTTTACTATGATCCGTTTAACGGAGGCTTTAGACCAATAACAGCACCAAGCAATGATGCCTTTGATCCAAAACTCGCGGCATATCAAAGTATTGTGCAAGCTTTTGGCGGTGAAATGCCTGTTGGATTTGCAGTTTGTAATTCAGGTTATGCAGGCGCTCCCGTGCTCCCGCCAGGCGCTCCCGTGATTCCTTGTGTAGTATTCGGACAAGGCTCACCTAATCCTGCTGCGGGAAGCAATTTTGGGGTGTACGATACATATCAGTGGGTAACTATCAATGCTGCACCAACTCCAACATTCACGTTACCTAAAACAGTATTCTGTGCGGATGAACCAGCGGTTACATTGACTGGAACACCACCCAATTCAGACAATACCACAACAGACAAGTTTGTTGCAACGCAAACTGTAGCTCCTTTCAATCCTTCACCAGCCGGAACAATTACAGTTTCTGTTCCTCCTACCGGAAAGGTTTGGTCGTTTAATCCATCCGCACTCGGAGTCGGGACAGCAAATATTACCTATACGTATCAAAATCCATCAACAGGATGTTCCGGAACTTCATTGCCCACACAAGTTACCGTTTATGCTAGGCCAAATAGTGTTCTTGCTGCCGCCATTACATCACCCGGTGGAATTGCACCAGAAACCTGCCAGGGCGCACCAATCGGAACTTTTACTGCAACCGCATTGACATCACCTGATCGATATACATGGTATTCTGATATTCTGTTAACTACAATTGTCGGAACAGGTAACTCATTTGCGCCACCCAATCCGCCTGTAGATCCTAGCACTCCAACACCTGTTGGAAGCCCGCACAAGTTTTACGTGACACAAACAGTCAATGGCTGTGAAAGTAATAAACAACCAGTTTCTCCAACCTTGGCCTTAGAATTATCGGTTACTGTTAAGCCGGCTCCAGCTGCTCCTTCACCAAACTTTCCAGATTCACCTGACCGCGAATTTTGCGTTGGAGCGACAATCAATACATCAACTTTGGTAGTTCCAGGAACAGGAGTTAAGTGGTACTTGCCGGGAAATTCAGCTTCCTTCTTTTCTGGTACAAGTCCTACCTTGGCGAACCTCAGTATTCCATCTCCGACAGTTGCTCCTGCCACATACGATTTCGAGGTAACGCAGACAGTTAGTCTATGTGAAAGCGCACGGACACCAATCAAGGTTAAGATCAAAGGTCTGCCAATTCTTTCCGTAACATCAGGAGCTGCTGATCCTCTTAAAATTTGTACCGAAGGTGGGCATGATGGTGGCTCTCCTACTTTAATAACTTTTTCCGGAAGTGATGAAAACGGACCGGTCGCGACAGGATCCTGGACAATCCCATCAGGTCCTACATTGACCCCTGGTGCATTGATCCCTGGTGGAGGTACAGCTCTCTTAAATACGCCAACATTGGTTCCAAATAATTACACATTGCGCTTTTCGCACACCAATACTGCGGGATGCTCTAATTTTATTGACATTCCGCTTACAGTATTACCTAAGGTGATTACTTCGCTGACTCCGCTAGATTCATGTTTTGATAACTTTGTTCGACTTAACAACACGTCAGTAGTACAAACCGGTCCTGCGACAACCGTTCCAGCAACTAGCGCGAACATTCTCCTCACTTCATGGAGTTTCAACGATGGCAATACGTTAGCGGCAGGCAACGGACCGATCGTTGGGGTAGTGAACAACGGAAGAACAAAGGGTACCTACATAAGCCCCGAGCACAACTTTGCCAACCTTGGTTCAAAGTCTGTTACGTATTTAATGACGACCACTTACTGCGCATATTTGGGAACGGAGCAAATAACAATCAATCCTAAGCCGAAAATAGATTTTAGCTGGCGAAATCCTTGTTTCGATTCATTAACCATGCAGTCATCGACACGGTTCATAGCTACAGAAACTACATCGCCAACCCCTATTGCTATTAGTCAATATTTGTGGAACTTCAATACAGAAGGAAATCTTTCTCTCTCTGGTACACCGGGTGGAGCTACTCCAATAGTTAATTATACCAATCTTGGATCTGACAGTGCTGAACTGATTGTGATTACGGCCGCGCAGTGTCGGGATACAATTCAGAAAATTGTTAATATCCTTCCAACGTACAAAGCCATAACAGATTCAACAGGCTACGATCAAAGCTTTAATGCAGGAAACAATTTCTGGATAGCCGGAGGCCTGCGATCTTCATGGGCCTTGGGAAACACGAATGCGGGGACTGAACCCTCCAACGGAAACGCGTGGGCCACAAGCCTTACAGGCAGCAACAACAATAATGAGCAGTCGTGGGTGATGAGCGGGTGCTTCAACTTTTCAGATGCTATCAAGCCAGTCGTCTCCTTGGACATATGGTCTGATACGCCATTTGGAGTTGATGGAGCGGTATTTCAATACAACGAAGACGGAAAAATTGAAGATGAAGCAAGTTGGAGTGTATTAGGGGATGTTGGTACGGGGATTAATTGGTATGATGGGTCGGGTATTTCAAACAGTCCGGGTAATCAAAGCTCAAGTGATTATGGTTGGACTGGGACATATACTGGATGGAAAAAAGCCATCTATAAGTTAGACGATGTAAAACCTGCAACTCCAACTTCTCCCGATTCACTAATTGTTTTCCGCGTTGCATTTGGAGCAGGGAATCGTCAGCAAAGCGGATTCGCCTTTGATAATGTTTTCATAGGGGAAAGAAGCCGTGTGGTTCTTCTTGAGAACTTTACCAATACATCACCTGAAGCAAATCTTACTAATGCTACCACATTGCAGAATGTAAAATATGCTGATAATACGGGTGATGTATCACTTGGAGAGATTGTGAAAATTCAGTACCACACTCCATTCCCTGGAGTTGATGTGCTCAATCAGGATAATCCGCAAATGAACAATTCCAGGGCCGCGTTCTATGGAATCACTGAGGCCCCGGCAGCCCGGGTGGACGGTGGATCTCAGGCAGGAAATCTAACGGCTTGGTTTGATGATTATAATGACGATCGTGTTTTAACACCTTCGTTCATTAAGATCAAGGCGACTACTCAGAAAATTGGTAAAGACGTGAAGATTAGCATCACCCTGACTAATACAACGAGCCAGTCATTACCTCTTGAAGGAATTAACGTTTTCACAGTGATTGTACAGAAAGAAATCCTGAAAACAGGTAATGAGCCATTATTCGGAAGCACTAATAATACCAGGTTTGTATATGTTGCCAGACAAATGTTACCTACTGCTGCAGGAATAGCGCTAAGCGGCTCTTTGGCAAGTGACGCAGACTACGCTCTTGAAAACATGTGGTCAAACCCAAATGGAGGAGACGCCATCGTAATTTTTGTTCAGAAGATTGATGGCGACACCAAAACAGTTTATCAGGCTCACATCATTGAAAATCCACCATTACCTGATGTGGTAACCAGTACCGAAGACCCGGAATATGTGAAGAATATTCACGTGTATCCTAACCCGGCGAGTCGTATCGTTAATATCGAACTGCCGGCTGCCGCTGCAAAACCTACCCCGGTAGTGCTGATCGATGCATTCGGAAAAACGGTGTACCAATCGGAGTTTAAAATCGGTGAGCAGACCAAGTCGGTCGCGACCGATGCAATGGCTGATGGCATTTACATGCTGCAACTCACGACCCCGGGCGGAAGCAAAGCCGTTCGAAAAGTGATGGTTAAGCACTAAAAAACTTGTCAAAACATGGCAAAATAAAAAAGCCGCCTCAGGGCGGCTTTTTTATTGCCCGCCACCTCACCGCCCAACCCTGAAAAAAAGGGTTCCAAAAAACTAAGGCTCTAAAAATCAGTCACTTAAAAGCTGGGCCGAGGTTGCAGGAATTCTTTACTTATCCTATTTTTAAAACCGAAACAACCCTTAACAACCACCGCGCCTGCATGGAAATCTTTCTCAAACCTGAAACCTGGCTCGCGCTGCTCACCCTTACGTTTTTTGAAGTTGTTCTCGGAATCGACAATGTGATCTTCATTTCCATTGTCTCCAACAAACTGCCGGTAGAAATGCGGGCCCGTACCCGAAATATTGGGCTCAGCCTTGCCATGGTGGTACGCATCATGCTTCTGCTGGGTATTACATGGGTAATTACCTTTACGGAACCACTGTTCTCGCTCTCGGACATTATATCGAAAGCAGTCGTGGACTGGATCGGTATCCCCGACCATGACTTCAGCGGCCGCGATCTTATCCTGATGTTTGGAGGTATGTTCCTGATCGCTAAAAGCACCCGCGAAATCGGGCACGAAATGGAAGGCGATGAAGAAATTGAAACCACAACGGTAGTAAAACCGAATGTGACCGGGATCATCATCCAGATCATATTCCTCGATATCATTTTCTCGTTCGATTCTATTCTTACCGCGGTCGGATTAACCGACAAAGTTTTAATCATGATCGTTGCGGTGATCATCTCCATCGGCATCATGATGTTGTTCTCCGGAAAGATCAGTGACTTCATTCATAAGCATCCATCCATGGAAGTACTCGCATTGGGCTTCCTGATTTTGATCGGGTTCATGCTGTTCCTCGAAGGGCTTGACTACGACATCCCGAAAGGGTACATGTATTTTGCCGTAGCATTTTCGTTGCTGATCGAATTTGTAAACATCCGCGTTCGCGGAAGCAGTAAAAAGAAAAAGAAACCTCAACCTACTGAAGACGAAATCCATGTCTGACGAGTCCTTACGCTATCCGGTCGGAAAATTCCAACCAAAAGATTCATACTCTTCCACAGAAATTCAGCAGTTCATTACAGCCATCGAAGCTGCACCGGAAAAAATCAGCCAGGCATTTCAAAAATTAACGGCAGGGCAACTCGACACTCCCTACCGCGAAGGCGGCTGGACAGCCCGGCAGGTTTTACATCACCTGGCCGACAGCCATATGCACGCCTACATCCGGTTTAAATGGACGCTAACAGAAAATAGTCCGACTATCAAGGCATATAATGAAAAACTCTGGGCCGAAACCTACGAGATTGCGCAAGATCCTTCCCTGTCTGTTAATCTCTTGAAAGCGCTGCATGCCAAATGGATAACACTTCTGCGCGGCCTAAAGCCTGCCGACTTTGAAAAGTATTTTGTGCATCCGGAAACGGGTAGACAAGTACGCCTTGATCGCCTGACAGCAACCTACGCGTGGCATGGGGAACATCATCTTGGCCATCTTAACATAATTTTAAATTCGAAGTCTTAGATTTGTTTTAAATCTAAGCTCGAGTTACTCTTGAAACATCGTCCTCCTTTTTTTCTTTTTAACGCACACCTCGAAACGATTTTTCCGTCACAATTCCGGAAGGTGAAGCTCCCTTCCTATCAGCGTGAGCGGATCAACACGCCCGACAATGACTTCCTTGATCTCGACTGGCTGAAACGCAACTCTCAAAAGCTGGCTATTATTTCGCACGGGCTTGAAGGCGACACATCCAGGCCCTACATAAAAGGAATGGCCAAGGCACTGTACGACAACGGCTACGACATCCTGACCTGGAATTACCGGGGCTGCAGCGGAGAGATGAATCAGGCGCTCCGTTTCTACCACAGCGGTGCAACGGACGACCTCGCAACCGTAGTCGATCACGCAACGGGTAAAGGCTATCACGAGATTAACCTGATCGGTTTCAGCCTGGGTGGAAATCTAACGTTAAAGTACCTGGGAGAAGAAAGAAGCAGGCCTGCACTTCACAAAGCGGTGACTTTTTCTGTACCGATGGACTTGCATACCAGCTGCGTAAAAATCTCGCTGCCTTCAAACTGGATCTATTCCCAACGCTTTCTGCGAAGCCTTCGGAAAAAAGTTATTGGCAAAGCTAAAATCATGCAGGGCATTAACATTGAACCCCTGAAAACTGTTAAGACACTTCAACAGTTTGATGACATATTCACCGGACCAATACACGGATTTAAAGATGCTATTGATTACTACACACAATCCAGTTCACTTCGGGTAGTAACAAACATTGCTATACCCACGCTGATTGTAAATGCAAAGAACGATCCTTTTTTAAGTGTTGAATGTTTTCCGGAAGACCTGCTAAAAAATCATCCATTTGTGTCGTTTGAGACTCCCGACCATGGAGGGCACGTGGGCTTCACGCAATTCAATAAAAATGGACTATATTGGTCTGAAGAGCGTACACTCGAATTTTTAAGCCGCTAACAGATGGTCGACCGGTATAGCCTTACGATATCACCCGCAGCGCTGGCCGAACGCTTTTCGGTAGAACCATCCGATCATTACAAGCCGCGGTTCAATGCAGCACCTACCCAGCTTCTGCCCGTGATCACCAGTTCCGGATCGTCCGGAATTTCATGGTTTTATTGGGGCAGACCTCCGCATTTCGCGAAGAGTAAAAACCTGGCAGAAAAAATCATTAATCTTTCTGTTGAAACACTTCTGGAACGGCCCGTATTGAAAAAAATGCTGATGCAAAACCGGTGCATCATTCCAGCAGACGGATTTTATACCTGGAAAAAAGTAGGTAAAAAAATAGCAATTCCCCACCGCGTTACGGAGTCAGGCCATAAACCATTTTCGTTTGCCGGACTATGGGAAGAATTTGAAGATGAAGACGGCTCCATGGTTCACACCTTTACGATGCTCACCATTCGTTCAAACGAGCTCATTTTGCCGTTTCATGAAAAGATGCCGGTACTTTTTGATAAAGTTCAGGAAACCATTTGGCTAAATCCGGCCAGCACCGAAATCGAACTGACCAATATTTTGAAAGTGTACGCTGCCAACAAGCTTGGCATTTACACGGTATCGTCATTGATTAACAATCCCGAAAAAGATCATCCGTCCCTGATTCTTCCGGCTCCTTCCGGAGATCAGCATGGAAATCTTACCCTCTTCGACTAGGCTTAAAAGCCATCATCTTTCTCGTCTTCTTTTTTGGCAGGATCAGCTTCTTTCTTGTTGGTTTCTTTCTTATCCTTTTTCAGGAATGAGAAAACACCTTTCTTCTTTTTGGCTTCCGGCTTGGGTTGCTGCGCAGATGGAGTTACTACAGCTGTAGAGTCTTTTTTCTTCCCTTCAAACTCGTCATATCCGTAGTCTTCTTTGGGTGCAGTGACTGCCGCTTCCGTGGTGTCTTGCGCCAAGCTGGATTTATTCTGTTTCTTTTTGAACAGCCTGGAGAAGAATCCCCGGATACCTTTTTTCTGTTTTTGCTCCTTCGTACTCTCCTTCTTCGCTTCTTCCGCTTTCTCTTTGGAAATTCTTACATCGGGTAGCACCAAAACATCGCGCAGATACCACATGTAATTATCCTGTTCGGTATTGAACCCGATGGTATCAACATAATACTTGCGTTGCATGGGGTTGTATTTCAATACCCGCACTTCCTTGTCTTTCGAGATCATGTATACACTATCGGTACCCAGTGTGTCAATCCGGAGCACCGCAGTGCTGTCGTTAACGTTACGTTCAACCGAGTCTACAATCATTTCTGCGTCAATCCCATCCTCCTTCAACGAATCCGGCACTACAGGCATAACCGGCTTCATGGCAATGGTTTGGAGACTCCGGTTCTTTTTCCGGTATGGCACAGCCTCACCGATCAGGTATTTGTTCTTATTGGCTGCGTAGATTTTAGGAGTGGAATCCTCCTTGAAATAGCTAAACTTTTTGCGAAGCTCTTCCTTATCGTAGATATATGCGCTCTGATATGCAGGACAGATCACCTTCTCGGTGCAGGACACCAAAAGTGCACAGTAGACCAGTACGACAAGCAGGGCGCGGGTCATGAAAAGGGTAATTCAAGCAAAAATAGTGATTTTCGCCACAAGTAATCCGAAAAAAAACACACTTGTAACCCTTTGACAGTCAAATTTTTGAAATAACTCAGTTGATGTAAATCTTTTACTAAAAACCGTTAAAAACCGGCTAGTAGCCGAAGAAATAACGTTTCAAAATGATGATCAGGCATACCAGGAACATCAAAATCGCAATTTTATTGATGATGTGCATAGCCTTGAGATTGAAGCTTTTCGGCCTGTTTGGGTCTTTCCCCCGGAAAAAATACCCCCCCACCTCTCCAAGGCTGAAAAACTCACGAAACCAATTCTTCTTATTTTCCTGTTGTTGCATACACTAAAATTTTTCGATGAGCTCGGGATCAATCCAGTTACCATCTTCCTTAATGAGACCAATCAATTCATCTACGGCCTGTTTGGAAGGTACATTTTTCTTCACAACATCTTTGTTGCGGTAGAGTGTTATCCGGCCCGGCCCGGAACCCACGTAGCCATAGTCGGCATCAGCCATTTCGCCAGGTCCGTTTACAATACATCCCATAATCCCAATCTTCACGCCTTTCAGGTGATCGGTTCGTTTGCGAATCATCGCAGTTGTTTCCTGCAAATCGAATAGCGTCCGTCCGCATGACGGGCAAGAGATATATTCTGTCTTGGACATTCGGTTACGCGTGGCCTGCAGAATGCCAAAAGCTGTTTTGTTGCAGATGCCGCTCCACCGGAGTGCTTCCTCCTTCGGCAACTCAGTACTTACACCCAGAATAATTCCATCTCCAAATCCATCAATGTAAAGTCCGCCAATATCAGTAGCAGCATATATGCGGAGCGTATCTTCATCGCTGGCGGGATAGGTTCGAAGAATCAACACGGGAACATTGATGTTTTGTTCAACCAGCTCAAAGAAAATTCTTCTGAGCTCGGCCATGGCGTGGGCGTTATCGGTCTCAATAACTGCAACGCTCGTTGCATCCTGATTCAATGCTTCCAGGAATGACTCCTCAATATCGTCAATTGAAAACTTTACAAAATTTATTTGCGCATGCTTCCGGTCAGTTGACAGATATTCCGACTTACTCAACAACGGCAACTTGTTCACGTCATCGGTAAGCTTCCACGTTTGGTAGTCACGTATTTCCTTTAATCCGTTCGGCAGCATAAATGGAATCGGCTTGTTGCCGGTGTACACATAATCAGCTCCCTGATCATTCATTCTCCATTTGTCGGGTTCGGGCAAATAAAAATGCCCGATGCTGCGCAAATCCTTATAGTCTGTAATCTCAATTTTGCTGAGATCAGCAATCACGCGCGGAACATGATGTGCTCCGCCCAGGTTTGCAACTTCACGTGATACCCGTCTTGTATAGGCAAACGGATTAATGGGTGATGAAGCGATCGGCTTAATCGGTTTGTGTGAAACGCGATTGATATACCTGTCGACCATAATTTTGGCAACGGGTGCTTCCACTTCAGGCTCTTCTGTTAAGGAAACGCGAACAGTATCACCCAACCCGTCTTCCAGTAATGTTCCGATTCCAACAGCGGATTTAATTCTTCCGTCTTCACCATCACCGGCTTCCGTCACGCCCAGGTGCAACGGATACGGTTTGAATTTTTCTTCTTCAAGTTTATGAACCAGCAAACGATATGCTTGCACCATTACCTGCGGATTGCTTGCCTTCATTGACAACACAATATTGTGATAATCCAGGTCCTGGCATATCCGCAAAAATTCAAGTGCCGACTCTACCATTCCGAGCGGGGTGTCGCCATAGCGGCTCATAATCCGGTCCGACAACGAACCGTGGTTCGTGCCGATTCGCATGGCAGTGCCGTACTCTTTACAAATCTTTACGAGCGGAGTAAATTTTTGGCGGATGCGTTCAAGTTCCGCATCATAGGCATCATCTGTATACTCAATTGTTTCGAATCGTTTCTTGTCTGCATAATTGCCGGGATTGATCCTGACTTTTTCAACAAGCCGCGCAGCAAGTTCAGCTGCATTCGGTGTGAAGTGGATATCTGCAACAAGTGGAACATTGCAGCCGCGCAGGCGCAATTCTTTTCTTATAGCTTCGAGATTCTGTGCTTCCTTTAAACTTGGGGCTGTAATGCGAACATACTCGCAGCCGGAAGCAACCATTCGCAATACTTGTTCAACCGAACCTTTGGTATCCATCGTATCGATGGTGGTCATCGACTGCAGACGAATCGGGTTATCTCCGCCCATCGGTACATCACCGATCTTCACCTCTATGGTTTTTCTGCGGCTGTATTGCGTCAGGCTGTTACAGTATTGCAGGGTGGTTGTTACTACGTTCACAATAGAATATTTCTGCCAAGTTAACCCCTAAAACGGGCAAATTGTTCTGTGATCTTAAATATCGCCCAGTTGCGGCCGGATCAGAATTTCCTCGACTACGCTGCGTTGCGAAAGCGACCAGGTGGCAAAAACGGTTTCCGCGACATCTTCCGCGCTCATAAAACGCTCGTCAGGCAAATCTACCCCGTCCCAACTGGCGGTGCGGGTAGCGCCCGGCAAAATCGCAGTCACACGGATTCCGGAAGTTTTGAGTTCCTCACGAAGGCATTTTGAAAATCCGAGCAAGGCAAATTTTGTGATCGCGTAGGACCCCCCGTTCGAATATGCCTGAATACTGGCGATCGAACACATATTAAAAATGTGCCCGGATTTGTTCGCGATCATTTTATCAACAACACCCCGGGTCATGTGATATGCGCTAAAAAGATTTGCATTCATCATGTCTTCAAGAGCGCCTTCTTTTTCCGTTGCGATGGAACCCGGAACGAAGTAACCTGCATTATTCACCAGCACATCAACCGGCTGCCCGATATTTCTGACAAAATTCACAAACGTTTCAATCTGCTTCCGGTCGGCCATGTCAGCAGGCTGCGTGTAAACCGTTACCGAAGGATACTTCTGCTTAAAATCCTGTTTCAGTTTCTCCAGTTCGTCTGGTTTTCGGGCACAGACAACAACATCAAAACCGGCTTGCGCAAATCGTTCGGCAATGGCGCGGCCGATCCCCTTGGTACCACCTGTAACTGTAATGAGTTTTCGCATATTCAAATGAATGTAAATACAGCCAAGCCTGCGGCTGTACGGCATTTTTGGTATCTTTAGCAAGATAGTATATTTTGCCGGTGCTCTCCATGAAGGATTTTGGTAAGTATTTTATTTTCCTCGGAAACCTGTTTGTAAACAGGGAATCCTTCCGCACCTATTACCGGCTTACGGTGGAAGAATGCGTGTTGATCGGCATTAACTCCATCATGCTCTTCGCACTCGTTTCTACATTTATGGGTGCTGTAACGACCGTGCAAACAGCCTTTAATCTCGTAGCGCCCTACATCCCGAAATATGTTATCTCACAGGTCGTTCGCGAAATGGCCGTACTCGAACTCGCCCCGACTATTATGGCCATCATTTATGCGGGAAAAGTTGGCTCCAGCATGGCAGGAAATTTAGGTACCATGCGAATCACCGAACAGGTTGACGCACTCGAAGTGATGGGCATTAACTCAATATCATACTTGGTGTTTCCGAAAGTGCTTGCGTCATTGCTGATGTACCCATTGCTGGTAATTCTCTCGATTGTCTGTGCACTGGCCGGTGGATACATCGTGGCGTTCTTTGCCAGTTATATAACACCCACCGATTACATCTACGGACTACGCTACGCATTCAATCCGTTTACCATAACTTTTGCGCTTACCAAGTCGGTTGTTTTTGCATTTCTTGTATCGACCATCTCATCTTTTAAAGGCTATTACACCGAAGGTGGCGCGCTGGAAGTCGGTCAGTCGAGCACGCAGGCGGTAACGACAAGCGTTATTGCGATCCTGATTGCAGATTATTTATTAGCTCAACTAATGCTGGCATCATGATCGAGCTGAAGAACATATCGAAGTCGTTTGGCGACCGGAAAATTCTGGACAACATCAGCGGAACGTTTGTAAAGGGAAAACCAAACCTGATTATCGGAGCCAGCGGTACGGGTAAAAGTGTACTGCTAAAATGCATTGTTGAGATCGTTGAGCCTGATGAAGGCAGTGTACTGTATGATCACCGGAATTTCACGGAAGGCGATAAAAATTTAAAAATTGAAATCCGCAGAGAGATTGGAATGCTGTTCCAGGGCGGAGCGCTTTTCGATTCCAAGACTGTGGAAGAAAACGTTAAGTTTCCGCTTGACCTGCTTGCGAAGATGCCGCGCGATGAAAAGTACGATCGGGTTAATCTCTGTCTCAACCGCGTAGGATTACAAAATGCAAACAAAAAAATGCCATCTGAACTAAGTGGTGGTATGAAAAAACGTGTCGGGATTGCACGGGCAATAGTCAACAATCCTAAATACCTATTCTGCGATGAGCCTAACTCAGGGCTTGATCCGCAAACATCTATCCGGATTGACGAGCTCATCCGCGACATTACGTACGATTATGGAACTACCACCGTTGTAGTAACGCACGATATGAACTCCGTGATGGGTATTGGCGAGAACATCATGTTCTTGTATAAGGGTCTGAAGCTTTGGGAGGGAAACAAAGACGAGATTGTCCGCTCCGGTGTACAAGAGCTTGACGACTTTGTTTTCGCGAACAAGGTTATGATGGCCATGCGTGAGAAGTAGCAATCAGCATTACCTTACGAATTTTTCGGAAGATCAATCTGAAATGTAGTTCCTGACGGACCGGTAGAAAATGAAATCCGCCCACCCATTTGTTCTATGCCCTGCCGGGCGATAGCTAATCCAAGTCCGGAACCGGTTTTCTTGGTCGTGAAATGGGGCAGGAAAACTTTGTCTTTCAGCTCATCGTCAATTCCTGATCCGTTATCGGTAATCGAAATATTGTAATACGATGCACGCACCAGAACGGTGATCGTTATTGACGGTTTCCGGTCGCGCGGAACCGCCTGAATGCCGTTAAGAATAATATTCGATAAAATCCGGCCAAGCAACTGATCGTCTGCCAACACCGCAGCTTCCGTAATTTCAGTATGAAGAGTTATTTCGCTTTCGTGAGCATGCAGGCTGATTACACGGTTAAGCAAGCTAATCAACTCAATCGGTTTCATTACAGGTTCAGGCATTTTGGCAAATGAACTGAATGATGAGGCCAGCTCATCCAAAGAATTTACCTGCGACAGAAGCGAAAGTACTGCCTTTTTTAGTTTATCGTTGCCTTCTTCGTGCTGGAGGTTTCGTTCCAACTGCTGAAGCGTAAGCTTCATGGGTGTTAACGGGTTTTTAATTTCATGCGCAACCTGCTGCGCAATTTCACGCCACGCTTTTTCACGTTGATTTTTTTCCAACTCACGCTTACTCGCACTCAATGTATCCAGCATGTGATTGTATTCACGAACCATTAGTCCAATCTCATCATCAGACTGCCACTCCAACGGTTCGTTTGTTCTTGTCAACGAAATGCGCCCCAGTGTTTGCGTAATCATGCGAAGCGGGGCCGTGAGCCATTTTGTAACAAAAAACGATACAATCAGCAGCACGATAAACACCAGCGTAAATATTGAGATAATGTTTGCCAGCACGGTGATTTGCATCTGCTCAATCGAAGCACCCGATTGAAAGAATGGAATACCCAGGATGCCCAGCATCTCTCCGGTTTCAGGTGCGAGAATTTTTGCGTAGGCTACATAAAACTCAAGCGACCCGACATGGTCGGTTGCAACAAACGTTGCTTCTCCCCTTTTCATTCTCCGGAATACAGCGGGATCGAGATACGGGGAAAGCAACTGATTTTCAAAAATCAGCGGCTGACTGGTTGTGATTAATGTACCATCGTTGGCATACAGGTTTGCATCCAGGTTCGAGAGCAACGTCACATTCTTAAACTCGTTTTCAAATTCCTCTCCCTGAGTCGATCCGACCTGCTGGATCGTTAACGACAGCGTTTTCCCGAACTGCGCAGCCTTGTTCAGGAAATCATCCTGAAGCTCCTTTCGGGACGACTTCGCAGTAAGCCCAAGTGTTATCACGCAAACAGCAACCAATGGTACAAAAAACGCGAGGTTAAGGATAAGCTGGATGCGCGCTGAAAAAAACAAATTTCCAGACCCGGAATAGTGAATGACGCCCTCAATCAACAGAAATATCAGTACCGCACCAATTCCAAGTAATACGAGAAACGAAAAGTCCGCCAGCCGGTAAATAAACGGAGTTGCAGGAGATGAAACGATAGCCAGGCGGCCGCTCACATCCTCCACCCCCACATGCAAGTAGCCATCCCGAAAAATTCCGGTTGAATACAAATCAACGTTTGCAAGTTCACGCTCAAGTAAGGGTTCGTAGTTAAAATTACCCGCACTGTATTCTACCTGCGAGCTGGATATGATGGCATAGCTTTGTTCGCGTGGGCGGTAAGCCTGCTGAAAGCGCGTATCAACCAGCAATTCGGGATACACATTTTCCGGGATTATCTTTTTCAGCGTGAGCTCAATCATTACATTTCCCACTACACTTTTGCCCTTTTTAACAGGAACAAGCATCACATACTTTCGTGACGTCCGGTCTTCAGGATCGGTGATATAAAAAACGTTCCGATAGTCGGTGCTGAATTTTTCCTGCCCGTATCGCTTCACCAGTTGATTAAACCGGGTAGTATCCGACTCATCCGGCAACGGATCGCCCGTCTCATCAAAAAGTGAAATCAGAACATTATACCGGTTGAAGTAGCCGGACAATGAAACCTGCTGAATTTTATGCTTGATCGCTTCCTTGCCTACCAGCGGATTGGTGAGGCGTGTTTGAATAAACACATCGTTCTCGATTTTTCGCGCAGCCTCCTGCATCAGGTACTCACCAAAATAGTCTCGGTCCACCAGAAAATTCTCCGCAAAGCGTTGCTGGCTCTCGGCTTTCCGGTGATTTTCAAAATTCCGAATAGCCCATGTCCCTGCGATGGCGAAGCATAGCAGCGCGACAAAAAAATAAACGAACGTTGCATATTGGAATCTCTCGAGCGACAAATAAATCCGGAATCCCGCTACTGAAATCACAAATGCGATTCCCATCAGAGCCGCCTCCACATACGGTTGTGCATTAAATTCATTGAGACCAATAAAGATCAAAAAACCGGCAGCCACTGAAATCAAGATTTGTTTCAGGTTTTCATTACCCGTCAGGAGGCGTACAGCCACATGGGCAAACAAGAAAGCACTGATCCATGAAATTACGAGTACTACAAACCCTGCTATCCGGATAACGTCAAATGATAGCGACTGCGAAATGCTTAACGTAATGGCCGAATTATTATAAATCGTTTGAATAACAATTGATGGGTAAAGTATCGCGAAGAAAACAGCCAGCGCACTTGCCAGGGTTACAAGCCAGTTGTTAGGCTTCGAAAGAAAGTTGAACCGCTTATAGTTTTTAAAAAGATAGAAGCACAGAAAGAAGATCGCCAGGGCATTAATCAGCATATCGCCCAGCGAAGGGTTAAACTGTGAGGATGCAAAGTCTTTCGGATCAAACAATAACAAGCTTCCGAATCGTGCCGGAAAACGGAACGCAATCATTCCGGCACGCAAAACAAGTACGGCAGTTCCCAACAGCAAAAAACCTGCAAAAGGTCTCGCACGGCTTACGTAGCTTACTCCCCTTCCGATGAGCACTATCCAGATGACCAGCGCTATGCCGATCAAACAAACTGAAATATTTCGTATTGCCGGATTGAGACTTAATGCCCCTGGCGCGCTGATCTTAAATATGACCTGATGATTGATCGTTACCGGGTTACCCTGCTCAAGCTCCGGGAGCAGTATTACAACATTCGGATCATCAAATAGGGTTGGATGCCAGTAGGGTTTCAGGTAATCGTTTGTGATGCGATACTGAATGTGAAGCGGGATAACCGCCACTAGATTGCGAACCGAATCCACTGCCAAACGTTTGACAATAAAATCTCCCGATGTTAACCGGACATATTTCACGTCATAATTACCAGTGACTACATAGTATGATGGAATGAAGTGATTGTCGGTCCACTGAAGAATTTTAACATCATCCAGCAGCAGAAATTGTGTTGGCGTATGTGCGAGCGATTTTCCTTCGCGTATTCTGGTCAGTTGAGTTTGCGCCTGGGCATCCACTTCTTTGAGAACAGAAGCAAGCTTAGTCTGAATTTGACTGGCCTTATCCTCCGAGGGAATCTGGCGGTTAACCCGAAAAGCAAAGCCGATTCCTACTGTCAGCAACAGCACGGATAATCCTGCAAGAACAAGGTTTTGCTTCTTCAAACGTAAAACTGAGACGCCAATAAAGATACTAACTTACCGGCTGTATTGCTGATCAAATTTAATGCCTCCGAAGAGATACAGGTAGATGATCCGCGAATAGCGATAGTTTAACGGGATAAAAAGAACGAGTAGCGCAATCACTACTCCGATGTATACCCACTCCGATGTGTAGTTCGTAAAATACAGGATAATGCTAACCAGAACGATGCAGGCAATGGTAAACGCGTAGCCTACATACATCGCACCCTGATAAAAGCCCGGCTCTGGTTCAAGCCGCACGTCACAATGCGGACAGGTATGGTTCATTTGATTAAACTGCCCCACGTGACCGATCACCGGGTATTTGAAAATGTCGCCTTTATGGCATCTCGGACATTTACCCAGCAGTAAGGCCTTTGGCGTTTGCATTGCGTCTGCTGTTTTTATACCAGAAATAACCAAGAACCAGCGCACTGAGATAGGGCATCGCGAGAAGATAGAGAATGCCTACGTTTATACCCGCAGCGATTCCCGGATTGCCATTGCTTACATTATTCTCGAGCTGCACCCGGCACATGGAGCATTGCGCTGACACTTCCCCAGCCTGCGTGGCTAGCAAAACACCTGTTAAGATTATTCCGGTTAACAGCCTTTTCATGAATGATGCATATATGGACTGATCATCAAATATACGATAACGCCCGTCACGGCTACGTATAACCATAACGGAAAAGTGACCTTGGAAAGTTTCTTATGACGCACAAAATCCCCCGAAATGGCCCGAACGTAAGAGAATAATACCATCGGTATGATTACTACCGACAAAATGATATGGGTTGCCAGGATAAAAAGGTACACGTAGCGAATGACTCCCGTACCTCCAAAGTGAGTTGTTTCACTGGTCATGTGATAGGCCACATACATGACAAGGAAGCACACCGACAGAAAAATACAGATCTTCATGATTCTTTCATGGATCGACCGCTTTCCATTTTTTATCGCAATTACCGCGGCTACAAGCAGTACAGCTGTGAGGCCGTTGATGGTCGCATAAATCGGGGGCAAAAAAGAGAGATCATATCCCGGGATCTTAGTGGCGAACAATGCCGCAACTGCCAGTGGGATGATGATCGATACGGCAATAATCAGTTTTCGGTACGGCTCGGACTTAACTTCAGTTTGCATCAGTAGCGTTTAAACAAAATATTCAATTCTTCCATGATCAGGCGGTCAGCATCTTCCCGTTTGGTAAGCGTATACTGACCGCGGATTCTTCTTTCTTTATCCAGAACAACAGCATCTTGTGTGTTGTTTAGAAAAAATACACAATTTCTCATCCGACTTACGCTGCTGTCGCGCATCATAACATGTCGCACTACTATTTTCTCCTCTCCGTAGACCCGTTCCATGTTTTCGCCTGAGATCTGAACAATGCCTAACGCTTCATCCTTAAACTCCGTCATCAGCCGGGCAACCTGGATAGAACGTTCGTGCTGTTCTTCCTTGGAATAACTTCCAAAAACAATTACCGTGAACGCAGAAGTACTATCCCACTGAAAGGTTCTTACTATACTGTCGGAAACCTGGTAGGGAGTTTTATACTGAATATCTGAACATGAAGCTGGAGCACTTACCGAATCAGCAAACAGCACCGGAACATCAAATTCATTTTTGCCGAACGATTTCAGAAAGAGATAAATCAGAACCGGCAGCAGGAATGCTACAAATAGTAACAGGGCTTTCTTCATACTGATAGTCAAAAAATAAGGCTTAAGAAACCTTAAGCCTTATGTGATATTGTTAAAATATAAGGATCAGAATCTTACGTCACCGATAGCCATGCCCTCGTACACGAACGCAACAAGCATCCACACAATGAACACAATCGGAACCAAAATCGACCACATCAACACTTTTGTCTCGTGCCGCAGGTGCATAAATTCACCCACAATGTAGGCAGCCTTTACGATGGTCATGAGAACGAATGTCCAGACGCGAACGTCTTTCAATTCATGCGGAACCAAAAATGCCACCAGGAACTCAATACCTGTAATGACACCAAGTATGCCGGCTACCTGCCAGAGCTTTTTAATCCGCTCTTTATCGGGAGGCAGAACAGTTACCGTTGTTTCTTCACCATGATGTGCCATTATTGAAAGGAATTAAAGTCGTTAAACAAGATAAAAGAACGTGAACACGAATACCCAAACAAGGTCTACAAAGTGCCAGTACAGACCAACCTTTTCAACCATTTCGTAGTGACCTCTGCGCTCATACACTCCGGTTACTGTATTGTAGAACACCAGGAAGTTTAACAACACCCCGCTGAATACGTGGAATCCGTGAAATCCTGTGATGAAGAAAAAGAAGTCCGCAAAATCCGGAGGACCATATTCATTTCTCACCAGGTTGGCACCTACTGCACCGTCTCCAATAATAAAGTGTGTCCATTCCCAGGCCTGACAGCTTAAGAAGCAAATTCCACCGAGAATGGTCCAGAGCATCCACTTTTCAACAGCCCTGCGATCCATACGCTGACCAGCTTCCACGGCAAGTACCATGGTTACCGAGCTCATGATCAAAATAAAGGTCATGATACCTACAAACACCAACGGTGCATGCACACCATGGAAGAATGGAATCGATGCAAATACCTTTTCCGGGATCGGCCAGTAGGCTTGTGAGAAAACGAAATTTTCTACCGTACCATCGTACGCAGCATGCGCTGAGCGAACCAGGCCATAGGTGATCAGTAGTGCCGAGAAGGTAAACGCGTCCGACAGCAGGAAGAACCACATCATGAGCTTGCCGTAGCTCGCATTCATGGGTGATACTCCGCCATCCCATTCGGTTTTTCCGGGTGCTGGTACAACAACGGGTGAGGTATGTGACATTGTGGTTAGGTTAATCTTTTACTTAACGATACAATAACAGGAACAGGAACAAATATAGCCAAAGTCCGCCCAAAAAATGCCAATAGGTGGCACACATTTCTATTCTATTCAGGCTTTTGGAGTGCACTAAACCTTTCTGGGTTGCGCCCAGTAAAATCAACAGGTAAATGACTCCGCCCAGTACGTGAAGTCCGTGCAAGCCGGAAATAATGTATACAAATGAGCCTGAGGGATTTCCAACAAGGTGGATGCTATTCGTTACCAGTTCAATCCACGCAAAATACTGACCGAACATAAATCCGACACCCAAAACGGTGGTAATGATCATGGCAATTTTTACCGATTCTAAATTATCGCGCTTAGCACTCAGGTATGCCCAATGAAGTGTAGCGCTACTGATCAGAATCACAACTGTATTGACCCAGAATAAGGCCGGCAGTTCGAAGTACGTCCAATTCCCTTCAGCTCTTCTCACAATATATGCACTGCTTAACGCTGCAAACACCATGAACACGGTAACCATAAACAACCACATTCCGAATTTCTTCGGATGCATGGTCAGCGGTTGTTTAGCTTCTTCAACAATTTTAATATCAACACTCATCTTTCCTACAATTAAAGTTTATCCAACAATAATGCAATCTGAACAATCGGCAAGTACAAAAATGATCCGAACATAATTCGCTTGGCAGATTCCCGGCTCACCGTTTTCATCAGCGAAAAAGTCTGAGCCAAAAACAACACCCCGCAAATTGTTACTACAAAAGCAGAATGAATTCCGGTTAACCCGAATACTGCCGGCAACAGGCCCAGTGGCAACAAGGCCAATGTATATATCATAATTTGAATCGCAGTATTCAAATCTTTCTGTCCACCGAGTGGTAAAAGTTTAAAACCGGCCTTTTTATAATCTTCATCCGCCACCCACGCAATTGCCCAGAAGTGTGGAAACTGCCAGATGAACTGAATTCCAAAAATCAATAATGCTTCATAGGATATCCTTCCGGTAGCGGCTACCCAGCCCAATAGCGGTGGCAGAGCTCCCGGAATCGCACCAACAAACACCGCAATTGAGCCGACACGTTTCAAGGGTGTGTAGGCAAAGCAGTACAACAGCATCGAAAGCACCGACAACGCCACCGTAAGTGTGTTAGTGTAGGCTGCCAGGATAGACAGACTCAGTATCGTACAGATAATTGAAAAGATGATCGCCTCACGCCATGACAACCGTTCCGTTGGCATCGGCCGGTTCATGGTACGGCTCATCACCTTATCGTAATCTTTCTCCATGATCTGGTTGATTGCGACCGAAGCGCCCGATAACAAAAATCCCCCGATAAAAAGCATCGTTAACGTTACAACGTTTGTGTTGGCTGAAGCCAGTACAAACCCGAACGCACACGAAAAGGCCACTAGTAACGAAAGCCGCAGCTTAAGCATTTGAACATATGCCCGGGCTTTTGCAGCGATCAGCGAACTGCCGGTAAGAGAATCAAACGGTTGTGCTACCATCCGGATTTTGAGCAAGTTTAATCTTTTCGTTTACCCGCAGCAGAAGCAAAAACTGAACTCCCAGCGATATGGTTGCCAGCGTTAAATGAACCGGCTGCAGGAAGGGCGGAACCGCAAACCAGGCCATTCCAATCCCTGTAAAAATTGTCCCCAAAATTAATATGATTACGATAAGAGCGAAACGATTTGTACGCTGCATTTTCCACAATTTTACCGTCAAAATGACATTCAAAATCAGCACAATCCACGAGAATGTCCGGTGGATAATGAAGTCGAGCCCGACAGCTGAAATCCACTCTTTCCGGTCGGCCAACTCAACGGCTACACGATCAATCGCTTCGCGAACCTGGGTACCCAAAAGGATTTGAATCAGTAATACAATGATGCCTGTTACGAACAAAACGTTCGTGAATCGAGAGGGCGTAGCTCCTATCGCAACCGTTTCGTGAGCACTTGCGCGATGCACGAGCCAGACGAGCATCAACACTATTAACAGTGCCGGAAACATGTGTACGGTGATAACCCAGGGTGTAAGATTGGTTGACACTACAATTGATCCCAGCCAACCCTGAAAGATGACTAACACCAGGGTTATAAAAGCTGTAATGGTAAGGGCCGGTTTAACCTTGCGATAGCGCCAGGAGTATACGAACACCGAAAAAATCAAGATGCCGATCGTAACACCAACCAACCGGTTCACATATTCAATCCAGGTTTTTACGGCATTGAATTCCGACTCTTCTTTTACCGCAGGATCCGTGAGAATTTTATCGGCCGTTTCGTTCATTCCGAATGCACTCAGGTAGCGCGCGAATTTCTCGTTCTTTTTCTGCCGGTGAGCAGCATATTCTTCTTTGTAGTTTTCAGGCAACTGATCTGCCGATGTTGGCGGAACCCACTGACCGAAGCACTTCGGCCAATCCGGGCAGCCCATGCCCGAGCCTGAACTGCGTACTACACCCCCCACCATGATCAGCAGGTAAACTGCTACCAGTGTCGAAAGTGAAAGTTTATAAAACGTACGCATGGTGACAAAAAATCAGGGTTCACCATCAGCGGAAACTGATAATGAACCCTGTATGAAATGTTAACAATTAATGCTTCGGTCCAATGACAATCGATCCTGAATCTCCCGAACCTTCCAGTTTAATCTGATCGTTTTCATGCGGCAGGTTAGACTCCGGTGTTTCGGAGTACGGAACGTTCTGCGGGATGAAATCTTCTTTCGCACCAGGCTTGCTGTAGTCGTATGGCCAGCGGTACACGGCAGGGATTTCGCCCGGCCAGTTTCCATGCTGCGGATTGCGTGGCGTAGTCCACTCCAGCGTATTCGAGTTCCATGGGTTGGCAGGTGCAAGCTTACCGCGGAACATGCTGTAGAAGAAGTTGAATAAGAAGATGAACTGTGCCGACAACGTTAAGATTGCGGCCACGCTCACAAGCATATTCAAGTCAGCAAATCCGCTGGTGAAAGCAAAGTTGGTGAATGAATAATATCTGCGTGGAAAACCCGCGATACCAATGTAGTGCATCGGGAAGAATACCATATAAACCCCTACGAACGTAATCCAGAAATGGATTACACCGAGGCGATGATCCATCATACGTCCAAACATTTTCGGGAACCAGTGGTACACACCGGCCATCATCCCAAAGAATGAAGCGCTACCCATTACCAGGTGAAAGTGTGCTACTACGAAGTACGTATCATGCAATTGGATGTCAATTGCTGAGTTACCGAGGAAGATACCGGTGATACCTCCCGTTAGGAAGAATGATACCAGACCGATTGAGAACAACATGCCCGGTGTAAAGCGAATATTACCGCGCCACAGCGTTGTTACATAGTTGAAGATTTTCACCGCCGAAGGCACCGCGATGATCAGCGTAAGCAGCATGAAGATCGATCCGAGGAACGGATTCATACCGGTTACGAACATGTGGTGCGCCCATACGATGAACGACAGGATAGCGATAAACAACATGGATCCAATCATCGCCTTGTAACCAAAGATTGGCTTGCGTGAATTTGTTGCAATAATTTCAGAAGAGATACCAAGGGCAGGTAACAATACAATGTATACTTCCGGGTGACCGAGGAACCAGAACAAGTGCTGGAACAGGATCGCGCTACCACCTTCGTGTGCCAATGCCTGACCCTGAATGTAAATGTCAGAGAGATAGAAGCTTGTACCAAAGCTACGGTCGAAGATCAACAGCAACGCAGCTGCGAACAATACCGGGAATGATAACAAACCAATGATAGCCGTGAAGAAGAATGCCCAGATGGTAAGCGGCATTTTCGTGAACGACATCCCGCGCGTACGCATGTTGATAATCGTGGTGATATAGTTAATACCACCCAGCAAACTACTGACAATAAACAATGCCATCGCAACAAGCCACATCGTCATACCCAACCCCGAGCCTGAGATTGCCTGCGGCAACGCGCTCAATGGCGGATAGATTGTCCAGCCACCACCGGCAGGTCCGGTTGAGATAAAGAGTGAAATGAACATAATCACGCTGGATGTAAAGAAGAACCAGTATGACAACATATTCAGGAAGCCGGATGCCATATCGCGGGCACCGATCTGTAACGGAATGAGGAAGTTACTGAACGTACCGCTCAAGCCAGCTGTCAATACAAAGAACACCATGATGGTTCCGTGCATCGTAACGAGCGCCAGGTAAAACTCCTGATTGAGTTTTCCGTCTGCCGTAATCCAACCGCCCAGTACCGGTCTTAGCCACTCGAGGCTTGCTTCCGGGAAACCAAGTTGTAAACGGAAGATTACGGATAGTATACCCCCCAGCAATGCCCAGAAGATACCGGTGATCAGGAATTGCTTGGCAATTACTTTGTGATCCTGACTGAAAATATAGTTGGTCCAGAAATTACCTTCGTGATGCTCATGCTCATCGGTATGAGTATCGTGGTGAATGTCGTGGTGTGTAGCTGTTGTTGCCATCGCGTAAAAAAAATCTTAGTTAGATCCTACTGCAGTTGCCTGCTTTACTTCCTGAATTACCGGGATACCCGCTTTAATCATCGCTGATTCCCGCAAGCCGGCAGGAACATTTTTCATATAATCAGGATTTGACTTAAGCCATGAATCCTGTGAAAGTTTCCAGCGCTCGTAATCCTCTTCTGTGTCAACCACTACCGGGAAGCGCATCGAGAAGTGACCCTGGCCGCAAATTTCGGTACAAGCCATTTCGTAGTTGAAAGCCTGGTTGCCAAGTTCGTCACGCATTTCCTGCGTTGTTTTTGTCGCTTTGAATTTGAAGTGCGTTGGCATCCCCGGAACCGCATCCATCTTCACACGGAAGTGCGGCAAGTATACACTGTGTAAAACATCTTTCGCCCGGATTTTCAATAACACTTCCTTACCAACCGGTATGTGAAGTTCAAGCGATTTGAAATCGTCATGCGTTTTTGAATCTGTCAGATCAAGACCGAATTCGTTCGTTGCATCGATCAATTTAAAGTTTACGTTGCCAAGTTCTTTATCCTTACCGGGATAGCGCGCTGTCCAGGCGAATTGCTGACCGATCAACTCGATTACCTCGGCATTTTTCGATGGAGGTGATGTAATATCATTCCAGGCTCTTAATCCGGTGAAAACCAGAACCGCCAAAACGATCCCCGGAATGATCGTCCAGGTAAGTTCGAGGTAGTGATTATCGGGATAGAAAGCTGCTCTGCGATTTTCGCTGTACCGATACTTATAAATGAAAACAAACATTACGATGCTGATGATCGTAAAGGCTACCACGGTAACACCCATGGTGATCCAGAACAGTTTATCGGTCACTTTACCATGCTCGGATGCGATTGGTAACGTATAGTTATCAAAGTTAACATATGAATACCAAAAGAAGCCCACGAGGCTCACCACCATAAACACAATGAACAGCAGCCCATGAACATCGTTTCCTCTTTCCACTTTGCTGCCCGAATCGCCTTTGGCGACATTCACCAGGCTTCCTACCCTGAAAATCAGGTACAGGATCGCCAGGATTAAGATAACACCAAGAACTATAATCGAATTCATCATAACGCTTCTTCTTAGATATTAAATATGGTGATGGAGGCTTTCTTCCAGCATCGGGTGATTCTTTCCAAACAACGGCATCTTCGAGAGTGCGGTTAACACGACCAGCAGGAATGCCGACATGAAGATCATGGCTGTTCCGATTTCCAGGAAGCCAACACCACCTTCGAAGTGCATGACACCCGGAGTAATCATGTTGAAGAAATCGAACCAGTGACCGATGATCACGATCGGACACACAACTTTTAACATAGTCATGTGACGTTTTGCGTCTCTCGTCATAAATAACAAGAAAGGCAGCACAAAGTTTAGGAACAGGTTAGCAAAAAATATCCAGCTGTAAGGAGCGGTTTTCATCCGCTCGATAAAGTATACAGTCTCTTCCGGGATGTTCGCATAGTAGATCAGGAGGAACTGGCCGAACCAGATGTACGTCCAGAAAATCGAAAATGCGAATACAAATTTGCCTAGGTCGTGGAGGTGGTTTGCGTTGACGATTTTCAGGTAGCCGGCATCTTTCAGGAACACCACTACCAGCGTGATAAACGCCAAACCCGTTACCCACCAGCTTGCAAACATGTACCATCCGAACATGGTGCTGAACCAGTGTGTATCAATGCTCATCACCCAATCCCATGCGGAAACAGAAGAGCTAACTGCAAAGAACAACAGGAACCAGGTAGAGAATTTTCTTGCTTTCAGCCAGTGTGTTGTGGTAACACCTCCGGCTAAATCTTCCTGAAGCATTTCACGCTTAATCCACGTAAAGAACAGGAACCACATTCCGAAGAAAATCACCATCCGCGCCATGAAGAATGCAGGGAAAGTACCTTTTGCCAACGGCCAGTAGAAGAAGCCGCCCTTGCCATTAATGATTGGATCAAATTCCGGGCTGTTCTGGTCAAACAAACCTGCGTGCGACCAGTGGAACAAGTCACCCTTTACTACAAACCACAAAATGATCATTAAAACACCTGCATACGGAATCCAGCTGCCCATGGCGAGCGGAATGCGCTTAATCCCTGACGACCATCCCGCCTGCGCGGCATACTGGATCGCAACAAAGAATAATCCTATGATTCCAAGGCCTGTAAAGAAAACGTTGTTCATCCAAAGCGTGGTAAACAGGCGCTTCATCCAAGGCTCACTGCCGTGATGTCCACCGCCCTCCGCTTTATGCTGATCAGCGGCAGTGTCTTCATCATGCGTTTCGTGCTGCAAGCTGGCAGTCATGTCGTGGGTTGTAGCTTCTACAGAAGCATGACCTTCTTTACCGTGGCCGGCTGATTCACCGTGACCTTCCGAGTTCATAGCCAGGAATAAACCGAGGCCAAAAAACACAACGCCTGCAATCAGAAGAATAAAAATGTTCCTCCTGAGGGTGGGTTTAAAGATGTAACGTTCTTCCTGTAAGTGTACTTCAGCTGCCATTGGATGTGAATTCGTTTATCTATTGATCCGTTGATCGATTTAATTTTTTACTTCGCTGCCTGCAGGCTCTTTACGTAACGTGCAATTTTCCAGCGATCTTCCGGACTAACCTGCGAACCGTGAGGCTGCATCAGTCCTTTGCCCATGGTGATCACATGGAAGATGTGGCCTTCGCTTACACCCTTGATTGCATCCCCTTTCAGGTTAGCGACACCGGCATACTTATCGGCTACCTTGCCATCGCCTTCTCCTTTTGCACCGTGGCAATGATCGCAATAGGTTTCATACAATACTTTTCCGTCCGCCAGGATTGCTTTTGCATTTGCTGCAGCTGTGTCCAGCGGGCTAACCAGTGTAGCGGCCGCGAACTGGAGGCTGTCCTTTTTCAGACGGTATGGAAGATACCCGCTCTTGTTTCTGCTCACCGTATTCGGGGCTGGCAGACGCATGTTCATGTGGAACGGGTTGATGTAGTTTGAGTTATGGTACTCAGCGTGATCGGAAAAGTTTGTTTCCGATGAGTCGCGTACATACTCAATTGACGTTACCCAGCGACCGGCTTCCTTGTCGGTAATTTGGGTATATGGTTCATACGCCACCGAGTGATACATGTTAGGAGCATACTCTGTTCCCTGGTCGTCACCACCTGCACCGCAGGATGCCAGCAATGCTGTGCCTGCAAAACCGATGATCAATCTTTTAATAACCTGCATATTCAAAAGGCGTATTTTATTCAAAACTCTTTTCATTTACTTCAGAAGCACCACTGTCGCGCAACAGGCTTCTTAACTCATCTTTTGTCTTGCCTGAGTTGATCGCAAGATCAATTGCCATCACATGTTTGTCTTCTGTGCTGCGCAAGTCGAACTGACGAGGCCATTTGTAAGGCTTCATGTCGCTGGCGATGAAGAATGTTCCCACCATACCAAGGGCTGCCAGGAGAACTGTTAACTCAAACGTAACCGGAATGAAGGGGGGTAATGAAGCGTGGTTCTTACCGCCGATAATCATTGGCCAGTCGTACCCGAGCATCCAGATCTGCATCAGCAAAGCCAGTGATGTACCGGTCATACCAAACAGGAAAGCAGCGATCGGCAAACGTGACCGCTTAATGCTCAATGCGTCATCTATTCCGTGAACCGGAAACGGTGAGAATACATCGTGAATTTTCACCCCGTTGCCTCTGATCTTGCCGATACCTTTCAGCAAAACCTCTTCATCGTCAAAAATTCCTACAATAAAATGCTTGTCTGCGTCCATTTCTTTATCAATTAATGAGAAGCGTCTTCTTTCTTCTCCAGTGATGCAACTTTAACAATACTCTTTACTTCGGCCATGTTGATTACCGGGAAGAATTTGGCAAACAACAGGAATGCAGTAAAGAAGAACCCAAACGTAAACAGGTACTCACCGATGTCGTACATCGTAGGTGAGAACATAGTCCAGCTGGATGGAATGTAGTCGCGGTGCAGGGAGGTCACGATAATTACGAAACGCTCGAACCACATACCGATGTTTACAATGATCGACAGCACGAAGGTTGCCACAAGACTGGTTCTGATTTTCTTCACCCAAAAGAGCTGAGGAGAAATTACGTTACAAGTCATCATTGACCAGTACGACCAGGCAAACGGACCTGACACGCGGTTGTAGAACGCGTAACCTTCGTACTCAACGCCTGAGTACCACGCGATAAACAATTCAGTGATATATGCGATACCCACAATTGAACCTGTAATGATGATAATGATGTTCATCAATTCGATGTGGTAGATTGTGATGTAATCTTCGAGCTTAAATACTTTACGGGTAATGAGCAACAGCGTTAACACCATCGCGAAGCCGGAGAAGATCGCACCCGCAACGAAGTATGGCGGGAAGATCGTTGTGTGCCAGCCCGGAATAACCGAGGTCGCGAAATCCATGGATACGATTGTGTGAACCGAAAGTACCAGCGGTGTTGAAAGACCTGCGAGGATCAAGGCAACTGATTCGTAGCGCATCCAGGTTTTTGCTCCACCCTGCCAGCCGAAGCTTAATGCATTATAAACCTGAGCCCGGATTTTCGCACCCTGAACAACTGCGCGGTCACGAATAACTGCGAAGTCAGGAATAAGACCCATGTACCAGAATACAAGCGATACCGTGAAGTATGTTGAGATCGCGAACACGTCCCACAACAGTGGCGAGTTAAAGTTCGCCCAAAGAGAACCCCACGTATTTGGAAGCGGGAATACCCAATAAAATCCTAACCAAAGGCGGCCCATGTGTGCAAACGGGAACGTGGCTGCGCAGATAACGGCAAAGATTGTCATCGCTTCCGCTGCACGGTTGATTGACATTCTCCAGCGCTGACGGAACAACAACAAGATCGCGGAGATCAGCGTACCTGCGTGACCGATACCAACCCACCACACGAAGTTGGTGATATCCCACGCCCAACCTACTGTTTTGTTAAGTCCCCAGACTCCGACACCTTCCCATAACAGGTAGCACAAACAATAGAAACCGTATGCCATCACGGCTACGGAAATGGCCATTGCCGCCCACCAAAGTTTTGTGGGTTTGTTCTCTACGTGTCGGCTAATGTCGTGCGATACATCTTTTACGGTTTTTCCACCGGTAATCAATGCCTCGCGAAGTGATGAAGCTACCTGCATATTCGTTTTTACTTCTATATCAATTAGTCAATACTCTACTCTAAACACTTAGGCTTCTGCCTTGCTCTTGTTCCGCACCTTAGCGAGGTACCAGATGTTCGGTTTCACACCGATTTCTTCCAATACCTGGTATGCACGCGGGTTCTCTGCGATTTTATCAACGCGGGTGATATCCTCCTCGTCCTTCTCATTTTTGGTCGGACGGATTTTCAACAACTTCGAAATTTTGCTTTCCGGGTTGTTAATATCACCGAATACAATCGCACCGGTTGAACATGCAGCCTGGCAAGCTGTAACCACTTCGCCATCCTGTAGCGGACGTCTTTCTTTCTTCGCTCCGAGCTTACCGTTCTGGATACGCTGAACGCAGAATGAACATTTCTCCATCACACCGCGTGAACGTACGGTTACATCCGGGTTCAACACCATTTTACCAAGGTCAGTATTCATAGCCGGGTTCGACTGTGCAAACTGCTCGTTATCGTGATACTTAAACCAGTTGAAACGTCTTACTTTATACGGACAGTTGTTTGCGCAATAGCGCGTTCCGATACAACGGTTGTACGCCATTTGGTTCAACCCCTCTGTGCTGTGGGTTGTCGCAGCAACCGGACATACCGTTTCGCAAGGTGCGTTGTTACAGTGCTGACACAGCATTGGCTGGAATACAACTTCCGGATTTTCAGCAGCCGCTTCGGCTTGCTTCCAGCTCCAGCTTTCAGGCTGAACTGCACTGCTGTAGTAGCGGTCGATCCGCAACCAATGCATTTCACGTCTGTTAATTACTTCCTGACGGCCCACGAGCGACACGTTGTTCTCTACGTTACACGCCACCACACAGGCAGCGCAACCTGTACACGTGTTCAGGTCAATTGCCATACCCCAATGGTGGTTGTTGTAGTGGTGTCCTTTCCACATCGACAATTCACCCGGTTTTACTTTATGATCTTTATCACGCCAGGTGGTAACTTCCGGCTGATACTCGCGCTTCCAGTCTTTCTCCTGAAATTCAGACAACACCGTTTCCTGAATCACAGTCTGACGACCCATGTAGGTATGGTGCGTTTGCGTTGTCGCGATCTGATAGGTTTCTGAACTCTTTTCGAACTTGGTTACTGCTCCACTGAAGCTGAGTGAACCGTTTACGAGCGTTGCGAACGGATAAATATTCACCCCGATACCGTCAGCCACTTTACCTGCTTTCGTGCGGCCGTATCCCAGTGGAATACCAATTGTTCCCGGAGTCTGACCAGGCTGTACAAGGATTGGAAGGCGTACTTCTTTTCCATTGATTCCGAGTGTCGCGTAAACTGTTTTCGCTTCGCGGAAATCAATATCTGAAACGTCTTTCGCTGAAACTGTTACGTAGTGATCCCAAACTGCTTTCGTGATAGGATCCGGCAACTCCTGGAGCAGTGGGTTGTTAGCCTGTGAGCCATTACCTACGGTTCCGTTTTCGTACGCTACAAATTCCCACTCGGCAGTTTTATAGTTAACCGCAATTGCATCTGCTGCTGCGCTTACATTACCACCAAAAGACAGCGTTGCGCCTGCGCCCGGGTTCTCCAGAACGCCATCGTACAAACACTTATCCCACCATGCCTGGAAGTTCCCACCGGTAAAGAACCAGTTCTTCCAGTTATTTTTTAATACTTCGAAATAGTCAACATTAGTTTCACCTGCCCAAACCAGCAAGCTTTCCTGTGCTGCACGCGATTTGAAAATCGGAGTGATAGCAGGCTGGGCAATGCTGTAGTAACCTTTCTTAGGCTCTGCGTCATTCCATGCTTCCAGGTAGTGATGATCCGGAGCGATAAAGTCTGCAAGACTTCCGGTTTCATCTTCTTTGTAAGCGGTGGCGATTTTCACGCCCACTTTCTTCAAGCCTTCCGCGAGTTCAGCACCCATCGGATGATCGTAAACCGGATTACAGTTATAGAAAATAACGGCTGCTACGCTTCCGGCCTGAGCTTCTTTAACGAAGTTAGCCATCGCCTCATCGTTACCCTGACGGAAATTCACCGGGGTTCCGAGGATGGTTGAGCCGTAGCTTCCGAGCATATCGTTGATTCCGTTTACGATAACCTGAACGGCCTTGTCGTTTGATCCGGCAACTACCAGCGCTTTTCCTCTGCTTGCCCAAAGATCATTTGCGGCATTCTCCAGGTAAGGCTTGCTCACGCCTTTGCCAACAGAAGCTCTGCCTGCTTTTGCTGCGATCAGATTATAAAGTTCAATTGCCACCGCGCCTTCTTCTGAAGGCTTGATTTGTGATCTGTAGTCGGCATTCGCACCGGTAAGCGAAAGAATTGTTTCGAACTGGTAGTGACGAGACATTTCTTTTTTCTCCTCGCCTACTTCGCGGCCCTGCGCATATTGTTTGGTGGCTTCGATCGGTGATACACCGGATGTCAGGAAGTCTGACGCGATGCTAACAATTACATTCGCCTTGCTGAAATCGTATGAAGGAATCATGGCTGTGCCGAATGACTCTTCGTTTGCCTTCAGCATCCCGTAAGCTGATACCTGATCATACACAACATGTTGTGTAGATGGGTATTTAGCGTTGAATTTTTCGATGGTTGTCTTGGTGCTCGGGCTTAAGATCGTATTGCTTACGATAACGATTTTACCTCCGCTAACGGCCACCGTTCCAAGCTTTTCAATAATCTGCTTGTCAAGGTTTTCCCAGGTAGTCTTACTGTTGAATGCCTTCGGGGCACGCAGGCGTGAATTGTCGTATAACGAAAGAACAGAAGCTTCCACCTGTGCAGAAGTACCGCCTTTTGTAACGCTTGATAATGAGTTACCGTCAATTTTAATCGGACGACCCTCGCGAACTTTTACCACGATGCTGCAGTAGTCGCCACCGTTGGTGTACGTAGAAGCATAGTAGTTTGCGATGCTGGGATCAACATCTACCGGCTTGTTTACATATGGAATGGCTTTGCGGATCGGTGCTTCGCAGGCAGCCAATGCTACTGCTGACATTCCAAAGCCCATCATTTTCAAAAAGTCTCTGCGTGAGTGGCCGAGATTTTCTTCAGGCGCCTGCCCGAATTCGTTGTCTGCATGTTTAACAAACTCCGAATCATTGGTCAGTTGCTCAAGACCTTTCCAATATATCTTCTTAGATTCTTCCATTGTGTAATGAACCGTTATTCTTAATTCTGTTTTGTGCTATAATTATTAATAGTGACACTTCGAGCACTCGAGCCCGCCATTGTCTTCCACTTTCATGTTAGTTCCGGGCTTGCTGCTGTTGTGCAGTTCCACGAGCCGGTCGTAGTAAGCATTGCCTTTTGAGTTGATATCGGTTTTGCGGTGACAGTCGATACACCAGCCCATCGTTAATAAAGAGTACTGGCGAACAACATCCATTGTTTCAATCGGACCGTGGCAGGTCTGACAGGCAACTCCACCCACATTAACGTGCTGTGCGTGATTGAAATACGCCAGGTCAGGAAGGTTGTGAATACGAACCCACTCGATCGGCTTTTGATTCGGGCCAAAAGATAATGTCTCGGCATTCCAGTCTGCCGCCTGCCAGATTTTCTGAATCTGAGGGGATTCTGTTTTAACGGCACGATGGCAATTCATACAGATGTTGACAGAAGGAATGGTTGCGCTCTTTCCTTTCATTACACCTGTATGGCAATACTTACAGTCGATCTCGTAATCGCCAGCGTGGAGTTTGTGTGAAAACGCAATCGGCTGTTTAGGAGCGTAGCCTTGCTGAATACCAACAGAGTATAAGCCGTTGATAACCGCCTTGAAGCCCAGTGCTGCCACCAGGAATGTAACAATGAAAATAAATCCGCGGCTGCGGGAAATTGTTGATGCCGTGATGGGTGAGTGAACAACTTCCCTGTCTTCTTCGGAAAGGTTTTTCTGATCGAGGAAACGCTTCAGGGAAGAAATGAGAAAGCCAAGAATGATTACCAGCAATACCAGGATCAACACCATCCCGATCAGGATGACGTTCAGATAGTTAGCCGGAAGACCGCCACCGGTTTCAGCACCTGCAGCCGGAGCGCCAGTTGCCGGGGCAGTGGCAGTATCAGGGCCCTTTTTTGTCTCAGCCTGAATATAAGCCAGGATATTCATGATCTGCTCGTCACTGAAATTGGTGAAGGCGGTCATTTGACTCTTCTTGTATTCTTCAAAAATCTTAACACCGTATTCGTCACCACTGGCTACAACTTTTGCCGAGTTTCTGATCCAGCCTTTAATCCAGTCGATTGACGGGGCACGCTCGTACACATTTTTAAGTGCAGGACCTACCGATTGCTGATGTACTTTATGGCAAGATTTACAGTTACCGTTGAAAAGTGTCTGACCGGCAGAAATCGATGCGGCATCCTCAGGGATGCTTTGCGATTGGCCAGTAAAACTTATGAGAAAGAATAGGGTGACAACTGATAAAAATTTGCTGAGGGATGAAGTGAAATGTTTTATCATGATAGGTGTAGTGTCCGGTTTTACTTCAAGTGGCACAAATCTACTATCAGGAGGCATTATTTCAAATTTATTTCATGGCAGGGGACAATTATTTCAAGGCTTTTAACACCTTTCGTAACGCGATGTCAGTGAGTTGATAACGATAGGAGTTTGCGGAAACCTTTTAATTTAGAATTAGTTTAAATAATTGAAAAATAGCATTGAATGAGCCCTTTTGAGTACGTGATCGTTCTTGTATCCATCATCATGGGGTTGGGAATTACCCTTGTACTTACCGGTATAGCCCAGCTTATTCGGGAAGAGAAAAGCGTTAAGGTGTTCTGGCCATACCTGATCTGGATCGGATTGGTCTTCGTACTGCACATTCACGAGTGGTGGATTACTTACCAGTTAAAGTCAATGGTTGCGTGGAAGCTGCCCACATTTCTATTCATCATCCTCTACCCGATTCTGTTGTTTATCCTGGCAAACCTCCTCTTTCCTGATTCCTGGGATAAAAACAACCGCGACATGCGGCAGTTTTACTTTTCGATTTACCGGAAGTTTTTCGGTTGTGCTATCGCACTGGTTGTTTTGTCGGTATTGCAGAACGTTTTTATCTCTGAATTGCCGATCATGACTCAATTTATACATGTTGTCATATTGCTTATTATTTCAGGCATGCTGATGATGCGACCGACTTCTCTATTGCCCCATGTTGTGGTAGCCGTTTTGCTTCTTACGATTCTGGTCGTCAGCCTGATTATTGAGCGTAACTCTCTATTAATACAATGAAATCCGGTATTTGTTTGCTGTTGATGCTGGTGGCCTTGTGCAGTCTGGCGCAAGAAACCCAACCGACCGGATACGAAGGAATCGGGATTACAGGAGATTCATCCGATGTAACGGTACCTACTGAATCGGGTATTGTGCTGATGGGCGGAAGTACCGATGTAGATCAGGCGCTGCAATGGATGATCGACCGGGCCAAAGGCGGGGACGTGGTAATCATTCGGGCTTCAGGATCAACGGGTTACAATGATTTTATCTACGGTCTGGGCCAAGTAAATTCAGTGGAGACCTTATTAATAGACACTCGTGCGAAAGCGTTAAAAGAATCTGTTGGCAAACGTATTCGCGAAGCTGAAATGTTATTCATTGCCGGTGGAGATCAATGGAACTACGTCCGGTTCTGGAGGGACTCCGAAGTTTCGAAAGCGATTCAATACCTGATAGAAACAAAAAAAATCCCGATAGGCGGAACCAGTGCAGGCTGTGCTGTCTTGAGCGGATACATCTTTGATGCGGCTCGCGGCTCGGCATATTCAAAAGATGTTTTGAAAAACCCCTACGACTCCACGGTCAGCATTTCCAAAAGCTTTATTGAACTTCCTTATTTAAAGAACACGATTTCCGATCAGCACTATTCGCAACGCGAGCGTCAGGGCCGGCATGTGACGTTCATGGCAAGAATGTTAAAAGACATGAATGTTAAGCACGCTGTTGGAATTGGTGTTGACGAAAAAACAGCGCTTTGTATCGATGAGGATGGAAATGCGTTCGCGTACGGAAAAAATCTCGTGTACGTGCTGACAAGCAGAGTAGCTCCCGAACAATGCGAACCGGGCAAACCATTGACATTCAATCGAAAAAATAAGGCTATCGAGGCATTTATTTACCAGGCTTCTGTTACCGGAACTCCGGTTTATAATTTAAAGGAAAAACCCCCGGGTAAACCAACCGAATATTGGCGGGTCGAGAATGGTGCATTGCTGCGAACAAAAAATTAGCCTGTCGGGAAGAGCGTGATATTGGTATTAAAACCGGAATCCAACCCCTACGGTTATGTCCTTTTTTGCCGGCTTGCCGTCACCTGTTAACAGGTTTCCGCTTGTGGTCAACAAAAATCTCCGATAAGAAAACATAAGTCCGCCTTCCACTTCAACACCAACGGTCTGCCCGTTTTGGGATGGGCGGTCGAACCACTTGCCATATCCCAGGCCGAAGAATGTATGTACCTTGAACCCGTGCTTAACATTGATGGGAAATATTAAGCCGGCATTAGCGGCAAACAATGTGGCTTTTGTAACGGTTAATCCGTTGCGAACATCCTCTTCGTACTTGTATCCTTTACCGAAACGTGCTCCAATATAGCCGCCCATTCTGTCGAGAAACCCGATTCTGAAACCCACCGGGGTGCTTGAGATACCGGAATTGGTAGAGAGAAAATATTTAAGCCGTTTCTCAGATGGACCATCCGATGATTCCTGGCCTATTGCTAAAAAGGATACTAACGCAAAAACTAAAACTGAAAATACTTTTTTCATGCCGCACCTACGTTTCTAAAATCAAGGCGCGAATTTAGAAATAGGCGCTAATCTTAAAAAAACATTTTTATTAACGGTTAATTATCTGTTTCTCTCATCGCACGAGGAATATTATCCTAACAAGTGTTCTTATTATCGGATTGTTACGCGCGTTGATGTGATTATACCTTATCGAAAAGATTAACGCTGGTTACTAATGCTTCATCCAGCCTTCAATCCCAAGACCGAACAGTGCGAAGTCATACTTTACGGGATCGTTTGCGTCAAACTTTCGGAGTTGATCCGTCAACTCAAGTGCAGTTTGCCAATCGGTTTGCTTGCGCCTGATAAGTTTCAGCTTTCGTGCTACGCGATCGACATGCAGATCGCACGGGCAAACCAGCTGTGAAGGGCGAATGTTCTTCCAGATACCGAAGTCAACACCGTTGTTATCCTTTCGTACCATCCACCGCAGGTACATGACCAGACGTTTGCAGGTTGAGCCCCGCACAGGAGTTGCAACATGCTTCTTTGTTCGGTTCGGAAAATCCTGCAAGCCGAAGAAAACATTATGGAACCCGATCAAGCCATTTTCAACCGTCTTTTCATCTGGCGGAACAAGAAAAGCCTCCTCCAACGAATTATGCCTGCTGTAAAACCAGCGGAGCCATTCAATAAAATATAGGGTGTCGGTTGCATTAAACGTTCTCTGCTTGAAATCCAGAAAAGGCTTGAGATCAGCATCCGAGTGGTTTACGATAAATGCGTGCGGATCATTATCCATCATCGCCATCAGTTCCCGGCATTTGCGGATAATCGTTTTTCGCTGGCCCCACGCCAACGTGGCTGCAAACAACCCGGCTATCTCAATGTCCTGCTTTTTAGTGAATAAATGCGGAATACTTACCGGGTCATCTGCAATGAATCCGGGCTGATTGTAAGTCGCCACTTTCTCATCCAGGAAAGCCTTTAGTTCGTTGGGATCAATCCGCTTTGCCATTCACGCAAGAATAACAAATATATCGCCATCTCTTACCGGGAGCCGTTGGAGCGTAGCCGCGATTTTTTTTAGTAAGTTCACAACAAAATCCTAACTCCATGTCGGTAAAGAAAATCATTGGACTGTTTATACTCATCGTTAGCATTGGTGTTGCGGTATATTATGCCTCCCAGGCTTTCCCAATCATCACGGGCTACGGAGCTAAAAACCTTTGCTCCTGCGCTTATTTATCGGGTCGGTCCCAACAAAGCGTACTCGATAATGAACTCAGCGCGTTTCCGCTTTCCCTCGGAACATTCGAACTGCATCCGGAAGATTCATCGGCTACGGCTACGGTATTTGGGTTTGCCGAACACAAGGCTATCTACCGCAAGGGATTAGGATGTACGCTGATTAACGAAATGACTGAAGAAGAACTTCGCAAGCAGAAATTTAATCTTCCTAAAACGCTGCCGAATCAGGACAGCATTGCATGGCCCATGGGAAATCTCGTTCGCGATACGGTGATACAAGGCATCGACTACGCACTGCTTAACAAAACCGTGGAAGACGCTTTTGCCGAACCCGGTGAAAAGAAAAACAGACGCACGCGCGCCATCCTGGTAATTTACGATGGACAAATTGTCGCTGAAAAATATGCAGACGGGTTCGACAAGAATACCCGCCAACTCGGATGGTCCATGGCCAAGAGTGTAACGAACTCGCTTATGGGAATTTTAGTACGCGATGGAAAACTCTCACTCAATGATCCGGCACCGTTTGAAGAATGGAAGAACGACAAGCGCAACGCAATAACCATCCATAACCTGATGCAGATGAGCAGCGGGTTGCGGTGGGAAGAAAATTACTCCAAGCCCTGCGATGCCACGAACATGCTGTTCAAAGCAAAAGATGCGGGATTGCTCGCATCGCATTCACCGTATGAATCCGAACCGGGAAAGATTTTTGAATACTCCAGCGGCACCAGCAACATGCTGGCATGGATTATCCGTAACAGCGTGGGCGATAGTGCGTACTACTCTTTTGCATCCGAACGGCTCTTTAAAAAAACCGGCATGCACAGTATGATTCTTGAACCTGATGCCGGGGGAACGTATGTGGGATCTTCATATGCGTTTGCAACTCCCCGCGACTGGGGCCGGTTTGGTTTACTGTTTCTGAATGATGGCATGTTTAATGGCGAACGTATTCTGCCGGAAGGCTGGAGTGAATATTCAAGCACGCCATGCGAAGGTGCACCGATGGGTGAATACGGAGCACAATTCTGGCTTAATGCAGGATCAAAGTCCGATGTTGTAAAAAGAGTTTATCCGGATGTGCCCCAGGATTTATATTGGGCAGATGGTTATGAGGGACAAAACGTTTTCATCTTGCCTTCAAAAGATTTGGTCGTTGTTAAGCTGAGCCAATCGAGCGGAAATTATCTTGACGATAATCAATTCCTCGCAAACATTATTAAAGCGTTACCCTAACGCATGGCCGACTACTTTCATTTCAAGAAGTTTTCCGTGCGGCACGATCGCAGCGGAATGAAAGTAGGAACCGATGGTGTGTTGCTGGGCGCATGGGCTGATGTTACTAATGCTACGCAGATTCTTGACATTGGAACGGGCACTGGTGTGATTACCCTGATGCTGGCACAACGCGCAGCTGAATCGGTAACCATCGATGCCGTTGAAATCGATGATCAGGCATATGCCGATGCACGCGAAAATGTCGCTGCTTCGCCCTGGCACGACCGGATAAATGTTCATCACCTGGCTATTCAGAATTTTAACACTTCCGCCAGGTTTGATTTGATCATTACCAACCCACCCTATTTTCAAAAAAGTTATAAGCCACCGATTGCGCAGCGCGAAACCGCCCGCCATACGGAGCAGCTTACGTTCGAAGATATTTTATCCACTACCGAAAAACTGTTGACGCCTGCCGGCAAGCTGAATGTAATCCTGCCGTATACCGAAGGACTGCAGTTTATTGATTTAGCCAATCATAAAGGACTCTATTGTTCCCGGAAATGGATTTTCAGAACCCGCGCGAATAAGCCCGTTGAACGTTTTCTGCTGGAGTTTGCGTGGGGGAAAAAAGAACCTGAGGAAGGTGAGGTTTTACTGTACAACGAAGGCGAAAACTGGTCGGCCGGCTATAAAGCGCTTACGCGCGATTTTTATTTGAAGATTTGACCGTTAACAAGCCATTAACAGATTACTTCGCAAAATTTTACACTGATTATCAATTACTTACATAATAAAAATTACATGTTTAAACATGTAATTCAAATTCTGTGTTACTTCGTACATAAATCAAGAAAATAACTCCTATGAAAAAAATTACCGTATTGCTTGCCATGGTATTCGTGGCTGCCGGGGTGTTTGCACAAACAACCTACAAAGTCGACAAATCTCACTCAAAGGTTGGCTTCGCGATCTCGCACATGATGATCTCTGAAGTTGAAGGCCAGTTCAATGGTTTCGATGCAACTATCGTTTCTTCTAAAGACGATTTCTCCGATGCAACCGTAGAATTCACTGCCGATGTTAACACAATTGACACGAACAGCGAAAGAAGAGATGGTCATTTGAAGAGCCCTGACTTCTTCGATGCAGCGAAATATCCTGCCCTTTCTTTCAAAAGCACTTCATTCACCAAAACCGGTGATAAGTCTTACAAAGTGGTTGGCGATTTAACGATGCACGGTGTAACGAAGCCAGTAACACTTGAAGCGACACTTACCGGAACGGCTACTGGTCGTGGCGGAAAACGAGTTGTTGGTTTCAAGGTAACGGGCACCATCAACCGCATCGATTTCGGTGTTGGAACTTCAGGTCCTGGTACAGGCGATGAAGTTACGCTCACAGCAAAAACCGAATTCGGAGCACAATAATATGTTTTGGTAGAAGCGGGATGGGTTTCGGCTCGTCCTGCTTTTTTTATTCCATGAAAATCGAAGACGAGATCAAACAGCCTAAGTTCAAAGACCCTTTTCAGAAAGCGGTTATCAATCTCATCTTTACCGCAAACTGGCTCCAGACTAAACACCAGGATTTTTTTAAGGCCGAAGGTATCACCATTCAGCAATTCAATATCCTCCGTATTTTAAAGGGGCAATATCCTAAAAGTATTTCCGCAACCGAGATCAAGTCGAGGATGCTCGACAAGAATTCGGATGTATCCCGACTGCTGGACCGCATGGTTGCAAAAAAGTTAGTCGTGAAACAAGTTTGTCCCAACGACAAGCGTGCAGCCGACGTAAGCATCACCGAGGATGGCCTTGAAATTCTTACAACACTCGAAAAACGACAAGCTGAACTGGATGGCGTACTTCATCTTTCCGAAGAAGATGCGAAAACCCTGAGCGACCTGCTCGATAAAAGCAGAGGATAATTGTTATCCGATCGCAGCCAGTTCTTTTTTCACAAACTCCATCAATTCTTTAATATACTCGCGGCTGAAATCGAACCGGATGTTCGCAGCCTGATAAACTTCAGGGATACTCTTCATGTAGCCGAGCTTCAGCGCGTTCATATAGCCTTGTAAACCTTTCTGCTTGTCGGCCCGGTAATTTCTCCACACGGCAATCGCTCCAAGCTGGGCCATTCCGTATTCAATGTAATAGAATGGAACTTCGTAAAGATGAAGCTGTTTCTGCCACAGGTAATCCTTCGCTTCCTGCAGACCATTCCAATCCGTTACCGTATCGGTAAACTCATCGAATATGCGATTCCAGTTTTGCCTGCGTTCGTCAGTTGAATGGGTGGGATTCTCGTAGAGCCAATGCTGGTACTTGTCTATTGTAGCAACCCAGGGCAATGTTTCAATCAGATCTTCCAGGTGCTCACGCTTGGCCCGTTTCAGATCATCCGGATTCGTAAAGAAAATATCCCAGTGATCCATCGAGATCAATTCCATCGACATCGAAGCTAACTCGGCAACTTCCGAAGGTGTGGATTTAAAATCGTTTAGTTCAAGTTCACGCGTCAGGAAATTATGAACCGCATGGCCGCCTTCATGCATGATCGTAACCATGTCGCGCAGCGTTGACGTTGCATTCATAAAGATAAACGGCACCCCGATCTCCGACAGCGGGTAGTTATATCCACCGGGAGCTTTACCTTTGCGGGACTCCAGATCGAGATGACCCATTTCTTTCATGATGGAAAGGCATTGGCCGAGATACGGATCAAGTTTATAGAAACATTGAATGGTTTTTTCGGTGAGATCGTGGCCATTGTCAAATGCCTTCAGCGGATTCTTTCCTTCCGGGTCAACGGCTTTGTCCCACGGACGAAGCATATCAACCTGTAATGCGGTTTTTCGCTCACGTGCGAACTCGTTCAGAATTAGTACTACCTGTGAGCGGATCGAATCATGAAAATTCACACAATCCTGTGGCGTATAGTCAAAGCGTCCTAATGCCTTAAACATGTAGTCACGGAAATTTTTAAAGCCTGCATTCAGCGCAACCTGGTTTCGCAACGAAATCAATTTTGAAAATAACGCGTCCAGTTCGGCCTTATCTTTTAACCTGCGGTTAGTAATTTTATGATAAACTTCTTCCCGCTTGTTGCGATCAGTCGACATCAATAAAACCGAAGCCTGTTGCAGCGTTTTTTCCTGACCGTCAATTTCAACCGTCATCGCACCTGACATTTGCGCATACTTTTGCTGTTCAGTTGTGATCTCAGTATACAATGGAATATTTTCTTCCCGGAAGATTTCAATGTCCTTCTTCAGACTGCGGATCATGATGTCGAAGCCCGGCTCCTTTTCCAGTGCAGCAAGAAATTCGCTGGCCGCAGCTTTCTTATTTAGCTGATCAGAAACAGGCGCAATTTGTGGCTGAATGTTCACCACAAAATCTTCATACCGTTTGTTGTAATCCTGGTTTTCGGTATACCGCGTCATGTTGATGTAGCGCCAGGCCATGTCTTCCGAAATAACCGATTCAAGTTCACTCCGGTCGTGCAGCCATTGACGTAGCGCGGCAGAAGAATTCAGGTCGCGTGTAAGCAGGTTATCAAAATACGGTTTCAGTGCCGACCAATCGGTTACTGAAAAATTTTCAGGGAGAAATTTGCGTTTCGGGCGTTCGATTTTCGCTACAGGTTCCATATCACATCATGTAAGATTTCAAAAGTATGGATTTATCGGTTGCCATGGCTGTTAAAACGAAAATTCTATATCTTCCGAAATGGATTCTATGCACAACGCAGCGCTCATCGGATTCCCGCTCATCACAGTAATTTTCTATTACCTGTTATACCGGGAGTTCAGGCTGGCGTTACCAAAAACTTCGTTAACGGCCGAACAGCAACAAAAATTCACCCGGAGATTATTACTCGCATTCTTCGGCTGGCTTGGATTCGTCTACATCTGGTCAAGGTTTGGCATCTTCAGCAATTTCAGCCTGTTTCCGTTCAACGCAGCACCGGTAATACTCATTCCGTTGATTACCATCGTATTGTTTACGTTCTCGAAAAACATCAAAGAAATCCTCCCCTGCATCCCACAGGAAAACATTATCAAGTTGCAGGTGTTCCGCTTTTATGTTGAAGTGCTGCTCTGGGCGTTATTCTCAGTTTCCATACTTCCCGTACAGATGACATTCGAAGGAAGAAACTTTGATGTAATCACCGGAGTAACGGCCGTTCTGTTAACAACCCGCATTTCCGGATTTATGCTGCTTGATAAGATGTCAAATGCGCTCGTAATCGCATGGAACATTCTCGGACTTGCCCTGCTGATAAACATTGTAGTGATCGCGATACTATCCATGCCGACCCCGTTGCGGGTTTTCATGAATGAACCAGCCAACACCATCGTAACCGAATTTCCGATCAGTATGCTTCCGGCATTCCTGGTACCGTTAGCGTACATGCTTCATTTGCTATCCATACGCAAAGCAGCTATAAAAAAATAGAGATGCCCGTTTTAGGCATCTCTGAAAATTAGACTGTTTTTGTTTATTATTTTTTTGCTGGCCAGCTGTTGTTCGATCCAACTGCGTCTACCCCACCTTCAATCGTTAAGCGGATGCTTTTTACTTCTTTGCCCCCATTAACTTTGTACTTATAAACTGTTCCCTCTTTCCAAACCGAAGTGTTTATTGCTTCACTGGCTTTGGTATCATCCGAAAACGTAATCACCAGGTTTGCCGCCATCGGCCGTCCGCCCAGATTCTCCACAGTAACTGTATTTTGTGAATAATCGGTAAGCGCAAGGTCCATGTAACCCCAATCGAAATACCATTGCTTCCAGAACCAGTTCAAATCTTTTCCGGATACACGATTAAACGTGTTCATAAAATCATACGGAGTCGGGTGCTTGTGTTTCCAGTCGTTCATGTATGCACCCAAACACTTCAAAAATAAATCTTTACCTAAAAGCTGATACAGCGAAATGTATGACATCGATCCGATGGTGTATGAGTTTGTTCCGCTGTTCGCCAGAAGGTGACTCGGAACCATAACCGGTGCGAGACTCAATGAGCCGAGGTTTGGAGAATCAAATTCATACGGGCTATCATTATCATCCGACAAAAAATACTCGCTGAAGCTTGCCATACCTTCATCCATCCACGCATATTTCTTCTCGTTGATGCCCATCATAAACGGAAAATACATGTGGCACATCTCGTGAAGTGAAAGACCAAGATTTGCTTCGAAGTCATCAACCTTCTTGCCCATCCATTGCGACATCATCTCGCCCGGAATTCCTTCATCGTTGGCCATGCCCGGGAATTCCATTCCTCCGCCTTCCAAACCATTGAAGATTGTAAAGTTTTTAAACGGAAATGCCTGCACCGGAAACTTGGTATGGAAAATTTCGATTGAGCGCGCAATGGTTTTGATCACTACTGCAAATTCTTTGTGTTCAACCGGATATGCCGAATTGATGAAGTATTCACCAAAAGAATCTTTATATGTGGCCGCTTCCCACACAAAATGATCGCTCAATGCAAACGCAAAATCCGGATAATCATTGGCGGTATATTTCCAGGTTGTTGTTTTTCCTTTGCCCTTATTGAAATCAGCTGCTGTGTAGATTGCAACAGGCTCTTTGCTCTTCTTCGCTTTCGCGATGCGATCCTGAATGGTTTTTGAATACACCTCAGCAGGATTGTTCGCTGCAACAGATGCCCACACAATAAAATTATCGGGAGCTGTCACCTCAACTTCGTAGTTCGAATAGTCGTGATAAAATTCCGTTGCTGCATCGTACACAACGCGGTCCCAGCCGTAGATATCATCGCATACGGACATTTCCGGATACCAATACGCCACAAACATGGAAGTACTGTCGATTGCACCGCTGCGTTCGAACCCTTTGCCGGGAATGGTGTAATTCCAGTTCACTTCGATCTTAACCGAAGCGCTGGGCGCAAGTTTTTTCGCCAAACGAATCGAATAGTTCGAACCGCTGTAGTTTACCCTGCGGGAAGGAGTCATCGAAATGGTTTCCCCGTTCACGATCAATTTCGTGATCACCATTCCTTCATTTTTCAGGTAATTGCTGCCCGCAAAAAAACCTGCCCGCTTCGATCCTTCTTTGTAATAGTCCGGGTACGTGTGAAACACAATCTGTGTGAGTGAATCGCGACTGTTGTTATAGTATGTGATTGTTCCCTCACCTTCGAGTTTTTTCGTAGCCGGATCAACTTTTGCCTTCAATTTGTAATCGGATTTATTTTGCCAGTAGCCGGCAGGCACCGAACCATCGGCATTACGGGTCTTGTTTTTATAAGCCTTTTGAAATTCAAGGGGCGTATAAAGCTTGCCCGTTTGTGCTACAGCCATGCTGGTGAAAGCCATAGCGATGAGAATTAGTCTGATTTTCATGCGGTTAGTTTTGAACCAGCTAGTTACTAATAAATCTGCGCAAACAGAATGATCTTCCGGTATTAAAACCTCATTAAAAAAATTCATTTTTATGCGTTGGTTTTCTGCTCATGAACATTGTTTTAAAAGTCGTTGATTCACAGACGCTGCTAAAAGAATTTATTTTCCTCCCGGAAAAAATTTACAAAGATGATAGCCGATGGGTTCCGCCCATGTATTCGGATGAATGGAACTTTCACAATCCGAAGCAAAACAAGGCACTAGAATATTCTGATGTAATCCGCGTACTCGTTTATGATCTGAATAAGCCTGTTGGCCGGATCATGGGCATCATAAACCATAAATACAACCGCGACCACCACGAACAAACGGCACGCTTCTTTGCGCTGGACTGCATCAACGATCAACCGGTAGCACATGCGTTGATTGAATACATCGAACACTGGGCGAAGGCTCGTGGCATGGATAAGCTTATCGGGCCGTACGGCTTTTCGGACAAAGATCCACAAGGCCTGCAAATTGAAGGGCTGGACTTATTACCCGTGATCGCAACACCCACCAACCCCGCATACCTGCAGATACTGGTTGAAAAAGAGGGGTATCAGAAAGAACTTGATTGTGTATCCTATCAAATGCCGGTTCCGGAAACATTGCCATCCGTGTATCAAAAAATATTCGGCCGGGTCAGTGCGAACAAGAATGTACGCCTGGTTGAATTCACAAAGAAGTCGCAGCTCAAGCCGTTTATTGTTCCTTTATTCCGACTGGTAAACGAAACGTATGCTCCCCTCTTTGGTTTCGTACCGATGACGGAAGAAGAAATGAAGAAGTTTGCCGCTCAATATCTTCCCGTGCTCGCACCCGAACTTGTTAAAGTAGTTCTCAACACTGCCGGAGAAATGGTTGCCTTTGTCGTATCAATGCCCGACATGAGCGCAGGCATTCAAAAAGCAAAGGGCAGGTTATTTCCTTTCGGGTTCATTCATATTCTGTCGTCCATGAAAAAGACCAATCAACTTAACCTGCTGCTGGGTGCAATCAAGCCGTCTTATCGCGGCAAGGGATTGAATGTGCTGATGGGGAAAGCGTTAATTGAATCGGCACGAAAACGCAACCTGCAGGTGATGGATAGTCACCTCATCCTAGAAAAGAACCTGATCATGCGGGCGGAATGCGAAAAACTCGGTGGAGTGATTCGTAAACGCTACCGCGTGTACCAGAAATTACTGGCCTGATCTGCTATCTTTAACGACCCAAAACCAAACCTTATGAAACTTCGGTATTTAGTTGTGCTGCTGTTGGCTCTGGCAGCATGTGGCAAACAAGAACAACAATCGATGGGAACCTTCGAACGAATCGATCCGGCATTTGACAGCATTGTATCAGCCGATGCAACGATCGACATTATTGCCGAGGGTTACGACTGGAGTGAAGGTCCGCTTTGGGTTGGTTCAAAGAATATGCTGCTCTTTTCAGATGTGCCAAAAAATACCATCTATCAGTGGACGGAAAAAGATGGCGCGAAAGTTTACCTCACGCCTTCCGGATTTATGGGCACGACCAGCAACAGTCCGGAGCCTGGTTCAAACGGTTTGCTGTTAGACGATGAAGAAAATTTAATCTTGTGTCAGCATGGTGATCGCAGACTTGCGATCATGAATGCCCCGATCGACCAGCCAAAAGCAGACTTCACCAGCATTGCCGATAAATACCAGGGCAAACGGTTCAACAGCCCGAACGATGCAACGTTTTACAACTACAATTTTTATTTTACCGATCCGCCATACGGCCTTGCCAAACAAGAAGAGGACGCATCAAAAGAAATTCCGTTTCAGGGGGTTTACGTTGCTCCTGCAGAAGGGGATGTAAAACTGATAACCGATTCACTTACACGCCCCAATGGAATCGCTTTTTTACGGAATAAAAAAACATTGATCGTGGCAAACTCCGACTCAGGAAAGGCAGCCTGGTATGCATTTGATTTAACGGAAGATGATTCCGTTACAAACGCACGGGTGTTTTACGATGTTACCGAAAACGCCAAAACAGAAATGGGCTTGCCTGACGGATTGAAAGTAGACAGTAACAATACCATTTTTGCATCAGGACCGGGTGGCGTATGGATATTCAATGGTGATGGCAAAGTGTTGGGAAGAATCCGCATAAACGGAGTACCGGTGTCGAACTGTGCACTGTCATCCGATGAGAAAACTCTGTTCCTGACAGCTGACTTCTATATTCTACGAGTGAAACTTCGCAACTGATGGAGGATTATAAGCTGCTCTTCGACATCATCGGATGGGGTGGGTCGCTTGGCCTGTTACTTGCTTACGGTTTAAATAGCTATCAGAAGATTAAATCCGACTCCTACACTTTTTTGATACTCAATCTTGTAAGCGGGATTTGCCTGATTGCTTATACTATTTTTTACAAGACCTATGCTAATACGTTTTTAAACATTGTGTGGGTGATTATCGCCATCCCGGCTATCGTCAGGCTGGTGCAGAGAAAAAAGAACCTTTAACATTGGAAGCAGCAAAACAAAATATCCGGATACAAACCTGGGTAGCAGCATTATCAGTGTTGCTGTTGATCACGAAAGTGATTGCATATTTCCTGACCGGCTCTGTAGCAATTCTTACCGATGCGCTGGAGGGAATTGTAAACGTAGTGGCTGGTTTTTTCGGATTGTACAGCCTGTACCTTTCTGCAAAACCGAAAGACGAAGACCATCCATACGGTCACGGAAAAATTGAGTTTGTTTCTGCCGCAGTGGAAGGAACGATGATTGTGATAGCGGGAATTGCCATTCTCTACACCGCCATCAATCATCTGTTAAATCCGCACCCCCTTCAGGAATTGGATTATGGGATTTTGCTAATCACCATTACTGCCGTCCTGAACTTTGTATTGGGTAAAATTTGCGTTCGCATTGGTACAAAAAACAATTCCCTTGCGCTCGTAGCCAGCGGTAAACACTTAAAGTCTGACACGTATTCAACACTTGGTGTATTAGCAGGACTTGCCGTGATTTATTTCACAGACATTTTGTGGCTCGACAGTGCAGTCGCCATCCTGTTTAGTTTCGTAATTCTGTATACAGGCTATAAAATCGTCCGTAGCTCCGTTGCCGGGATCATGGACGAATCGGACCGCGCACTCCTGAAAAAAATGGTGAGCGTGCTCAACGAGAACCGGAGGGTAAACTGGATGGATCTGCACAACCTGAGAATTATCAAGTACGGAAGTACATTACATTTAGATGCGCACCTGACCGTTCCCTGGTACTTCAATGTGCATGAAGCACACAACGAGATTGACGAACTTGCTTTACTGATCCGGAAAGACTTTGGTGAATCGCTTGAATTGTTTGTGCATTCTGACGGATGCCTTGAATTTCAATGCCGGATTTGCAGCAAGCACGACTGTATGGTTCGCCAGCATGCCCAGGAACGAAAAATTACATGGACAGTTGAAAATATTTCAACCAATCAAAAACATAACATTTCCACTCCCGAATGAAAAAGTTATTCTTCCTGCTCATCGTTGTTGCAGTGTCTTCATGTAATCAACAATCCGGCTTCGAACGCGACATCGATCAGATTTTCCAACCGGAGTTTAAAGACACCAAACCTGGCGGGGTGGTGATGATTATTAAGAATGATTCGGTTGTCTTTTCTAAAGCCTGGGGTCTGGCAGATTTAACTACCAAAGAAAAAATAACAACCCGTACGCTTTTTAACACGGGATCGATCTCCAAGACATTTGTATCGAACACGATTTTATCACTGGCGCTGGAAGGCAAGCTTTCGCTGAATGACAGTCTGTACAAATACTTTCCCGATTTCAGGAACCCGGAGCTTGCCAAAAAAATCCGGATTCATCATTTGCTGACACATACTTCCGGGTTGCCTGACAACCGCAGGCAGCACCTCGATAGCGCCTACCTGATCACCGCAAAGGATGGAGAAAATTTTGCAACCATAAAACGTAACGACTCGCTGTTGTTCGAACCGGGAAGCAGATATGAGTATTCGAACCCAGCGTTTAACGGATTGGCGCTCATCATCGAAAAAGTTACCGGTCGTAAATGGCAGGAAGTTGTCAAAGAAAGAATTTTTGACCCGGCCGGAATGAAGTCGAGTGTTATCACTGATGGATCATTCCCGGAAACGGGTGTATCGCATGCGTATTTACGAACGCCTTCCGGTTTCATCGAGAAAGATTATGGAGAAGAGCCAACCTTCCCTGCCGCGGGAAACGGAGGCGTGTGGAGTTCAGCGGAAGAATTAGTCAGGTATGAACAAGCGATCCAGCGGACCGCTTTTCTTACAAAAGAAATGATTGATCGCTCGAGAACTGTTACCCAGTATCCGAACTGGACCAGTCCTGAAAGACCATTTATCGGTTACAGCTGGTTTATTGACACAATTGATGGTTCTAAGATGATCTCACACACCGGCACACAAGGCGGCTTTTATTGCGATTACGTAAGCATTCCGTCAAAAGGAATTATTTACGTGATGCTGTGCAACGTTCCGGTACAGCAGGAACCGAAACGCGAAAAAGTTCTGGAAGCGCTGAAGAAAGTGAACTGGCTCGATTAACCGATTTCAATCACAACATCATCCGTCAGCGGATGGCCAACACACGTGAGTACATAACCCTCGTTGCGTTCGGATTGTGACAAGCCTTCTTCTTCATCGAGTTTAACTTTACCCGACAGTGCTTTACCGCGGCAAGCTGTACACAAACCGCTCTGGCAACTGTATGGCAAATCTATCCCCTGGTCGAGTGCGGTTTCCAAAATGGTGCTGTTAGGTGGAACGGACACTTTGTATTCCTGACCATCGTACCGGATTGTTACTTCGCGGGTTTTGAGTTCGTTGTCGGTAGCAGCAGATTCTGCTTTTGAATCTTTGTCGATTGTGCCTTGTACAAAACTCTCTTTAAATACTTTCTCTTTTGGGATCGAGTGCTGTTCAAGCAGTGTCTCTACGTTCTTCATCATTCCCTCAGGTCCACACATCAGGTACGTGGAGTTATCAATTCCCCATTCCGGAATGCGTTCGAATAATTTCTTCAGCATTTCAGGGTTCAGCAAACCTGAATATCCCTGCCAATTCATTGGAGCGTTATCCAACACATGAATCACATGAAGGCGTCCTTCGTAGGTTGTCTGAAGCTGATCAAACGCATCTTTAAAAATAATACTGTCGATGTCGCGGTTACAATAAATGAGCGAACAGATGCTGTTAGGTTCCTGGGTAAGTGTGCTTTTAATGATCGACATCATTGGAGTAATTCCCGATCCACCGGCAAACATAATCAGGTGCCGCTTGTTATCTGTTTTAAATTCTGTCGTGAACTGACCCATGGGCTCCATCACCTTCACCTTACTTCCTGCTTTCAGGTTATCGGGAAGCCAGTTCGACATCAATCCTTTATCAACACGTTTTACAGTAACTGCCAGGTCGCTATCGGTAAACGGAGACGAACACAGTGAGTACGCTCTGCGAACTTCTTTGCCCTGGATCGGAATAATCAGCGTAAGAAACTGCCCGGACTTATAATTAACTTTTTCAGCCGGATGTTCAAACACGATTGTGATGGCATCCTTTGTTTCGTTAATGATGTTTTTTACCGCAAGATCGTAATAGTGCGGGCCGCGCGATTCCGTTTTATTGGAAGCTGCCGGAGTATTTTCTTTCTTCTTAAAAAGTCCAAATGCCATGATCAGTGCCGTATTTGCTCTATAACAGTATTTTACCGAAACAGGTTTTCGGATTGGTCGCAAAAGTAGCGTTTTTTGTTATTTTTACAGCTTAACAGTCATACCGTGCAGCTAAACACGCTCAACGCCATCGCTCCCATCGATGGCCGCTATTTTTCAGCCACCCAAACGCTTGCGCCTTACTTCTCGGAGTTCGGACTAATACGTTACCGCGTTCGCGTGGAGGTTGAGTATTTCCTGGCATTGGCAGACACCTTGCCAGAACTCAAAAGCGTGGCCGGCAAGCATACTCAGGCCCTGCGAAGCTTATATGAAAATCTTTCCGAGCAAGACGCGCTCGCGATTAAAGAAATAGAAAAGACTACCAACCATGATGTTAAAGCAGTTGAGTATTTTCTAAAGAATAAATTTGACGAACTGGGGCTAAGCAGCGTTAAAGAATTTATCCATTTCGGGTTAACATCACAGGATGTAAACAACACAGCCATTCCGCTTTCGCTGAAGGAATTCATGGATGCAGCGATGCTTCCTGCGATTAAGAACCAAGCAGACTCGCTGAGTAACCTGGCCAATCAATGGAAAGATATTGCGATGCTTGCGCGAACACATGGGCAACCGGCATCTCCTACCCGGCTTGGAAAAGAAATTCACGTATTTGCTGAGCGGATCAGTAAACAGCTTGAGTTACTAACAGCCGTACCGTACTCCGCGAAGTTTGGAGGAGCAACGGGTAACTTCAATGCACATCATGTAGCATATCCGGAAATTGACTGGAAAAAATTTGGTGACAATTTCGTACAGAAGAATCTGGGGCTGTCGCGCAGTCATCCTACCACACAGATTGAGCACTACGACAATCTTGCTGCGCTGTTCGATGGTCTGAAACGCATCAACACCATTCTGATTGATTTCAGCCGCGATGTATGGCAATACATTTCGATGAATTATTTCAAGCAAAAAATAAAAGCTGGCGAGATCGGTTCATCAGCCATGCCGCATAAGGTTAATCCAATTGATTTTGAAAACGCGGAAGGAAACCTTGGTTTCGCAAATGCAATATTCGAACATCTTTCTGCCAAGCTTCCGATCTCTCGCCTGCAACGCGACTTGACTGATTCAACCGTACTCAGAAACATTGGGGTTCCGCTGGCGCATACATTCCTTGCCCTTAAATCGTTGGAAAAAGGAATCGGTAAATTAGAGTTAAACAAAGCAGCCATCGATAAAGACCTAGAAGATAATTGGGCTGTAGTTGCTGAAGCGATTCAAACCATTCTTCGCAGGGAAAATTACCCTAATCCGTATGAGGCATTAAAGTCGCTTACGCGGAAAAATGAGCGGGTTACTAAGCAGGACTTTGAAGAATTTATCAATACGCTTGATGTATCTGCAACTGTGAAAGAACGGTTAAGATCAGTAAATCCTTTCACATACACAGGTATCTAAGGCGAAAACCTTACCCCCTGTATGACAACCTCAAAAAAAATCGTAACCGGCATTAAATATGCCGTGTTCATCTCATCCCTTATTGTCCTTGGTATTTTTGCGTACGATCTCCTGTTCGCGCCTCCGCTTGTGATGAAAGGTGTTATCGTGGAAAAATTGTTCGTTCCGAAAGATTACGTTAGCGCAACCAGCATGAACCCGTATATGCGCTATAAGCAAAAAGACTATCTCATTACAACACAAAAGCACGATCAGTGGGTTGCACTGGTGGAGCTGGAAGATGGCCAGGTATTAAAAGTAAATTGTCACAGCGATCACTACGAAAAAAAGCAGGTTGGTGATACCCTTCATTTCAAGGAATACGCGGGCGAAATTCTGGGAATCGATTATTTCGCGCACAATGAAGAAGACGAAGGCCTGTAACCTTATACCCAATATATTTTTTTAATTCGGCACAGGTTTAGCAACTTTGTGCGTGACCATTCTGATTGTTGAAGACGACTCCGTATTAAACCAAAATATCCGCGAATCACTTGCGGCAGAAAACTTTTTGGTAGAGCAAGCCTACGATGGTCTTATTGCTGAAAAATTGCTTCGTAAGAACACGTACGATTGCGTTGTTCTTGATGTGAATATCCCGGGCAAGAATGGTTTTGAAGTATGCAGGGATTTCCGGATATATAATACCACAACACCGGTTTTGTTCCTCACTGCGTTCGATGAAATTGAAGATAAAGTTAAAGGTTACGACAGCGGTGCCGATGACTACCTGACAAAGCCCTTTTTCCAAAAAGAATTGTTACTGCGGATTCAGGCACTCACAAAACGGTCGGTTAGTGCGCAAACCTCAGATGTGCTTACCTGGCACGATATGGCAATTCATCAACGAATCAAAAAAGTGTATCGGAATAACATTGAACTCAGACTTACACCCCGGGAATACCAGATTTTACTCAGGATGGTTTCAGCTCAGGGCGAGGTTGTTTCCAAAAAAGAACTTATCAAAGAGATCTGGGGCAGTGCATTCGATGCCAATACGAACAATATTGAAGTATTCATCAATTTCCTGCGGAACAAAGTTGACAAACCATTCGACAAACAGCTTATTAAAACTAAAGTCGGATTTGGATATTATCTGGACCGGTAAACAATGAACATCCGGCAAAAAATACTGCTCTCATTTTCCTCCGTAACTATCGTTCTGCTCGGGGTTTCTTTTATTGTGATCTATACGCTGTTCGCAGAATACCGTGAAGAGGAATTTCAGCAGCGGCTAAAAGAGAAGATGACCTCCACCCTCAATTTCATCGAAGAAGCACAAAAGATCAATGCGAGCATTTTACAAGCGCTGGAACGCGTTACGTTGAATGAAGCCTACGAAGAAAAGATTCTGCTGTTCGATGAAGACAAGAAATTGATTTATTCCAGCATTGATGACCTGAAAATCACCTTTGCACAAAGTCTGCTTAACGACTTGAATGCTGAAAACAACTGGATTGAAACCAAAAGTGATGACTACGACATTGTGGCCGTCCATCTTAATTTCCAAAATGATCAATTCTATGGTATCAGTATGGCTTACGACAACTTCGGATATTCCAAACTGCGCTACCTGAAATATGTTTTACTGGTGATCTTTTTCATCATCGCGTTTACCATCCTGATTGTCACGTTTTACATTTCCCGGCAGATCTCATTACCAATCAACACAATGGCTGTACAAATTGAAAATTTGACATTCGACTCAGCCGATCAAAAAATTGAAATCCCGAACACCCGTGATGAAATTCACGTACTGGCCGTAAAATTTAACGAACTCATGAAACGCCTTAATGAGGCGTTCGCATTTCAGAAGCATGTGGTCCATCACATTTCACACGAACTCAAAACACCGATTGCCGTTTTGGTCTCGAACTTTGAGCGAATCGAACATGAGCAAGACACGGTGAAGATCCGCCAGTTCTTAAAACTGCAAAAGGAAGATACGAAACATCTTGCCGATATCATCAATGCATTACTCGATATTGCACGAGCTGAATCAGGCACGAACATCAAAAATGAAACCGTTCGGGTAGACGACCTCATCTTTGACACTATTGAAAAACTCAAAATAGTCTATCCGCAGGGAGTATTCCTGGTAGAAATTGCCAACGACATTGAAAGCGAAGATCATTTAATTGTAACCGGAAACAGACGCTTGTTAACCGCTGCATTTTCAAACCTGCTCACGAATGCAATCCATTACAGTTCTGACGGTCGCGTGAAAATTCAAATTACCGCAAACGTTTTCAACGTGAACGTTGGTATTACCAATGCTGGTGAAACGATTGCCGACACCGAACTTCCGTTCATGTTTCAGCATTTTTTCCGGGGCGAAAACAGTCGCGGTAAACGCGGATTCGGCCTGGGGCTCGTACTTATCAACCGAATCATCACACTTCATGCCGGCACGGTTGCGTATCAGAAAGACAACAATCTAAATATCTTCCGGATTAAAATTCCTTTAAGCTAATCTTTATCCGTCTTAAGGTTTTTTTAAGGCGTTTGCCAACACCTTTGTGCTTCGGGAGTCGTAAAAGCACAAAGAATGAAATCGTGCAAAAAACTTTTATTGTTTATCATGTTCGTGCCGCTGCTTGCGCATGGAACTTCGGATACACTTCGCATCACGCTTCCACAAGCTGACAGCATCTTTCTCAGAAACAATTACATCCTGCTTGCTTCAAGCCTGGGTGTTAAGGCTCAGGAAGCGCAGATTATCCAGGCAAAACTTTATCCGAACCCGGTTTTTACAGCCGATTTCAATGCATATGATCCGGGTAATGACCAGTTCTTTCATACCGGGCAAACCGGCCAGAAATTTTTTCAGCTTGAACAGTTGATCCGCTTGGGCGGCAAGCGCAAGAACGAAATAGAACTTGCACGCACCAACGCAACTGTTGCAGCACTTGAACTCCAGGACCTCGTGCGACAATTGAAATATGAACTTCATAGCCGCTTATACTCACTCGCACAACAGTCAGTTCTCCTTGAAAAGTATGATGCACAACTGGCGTTATTGGATCGCATTCTTACAGCTTATCAAATTCAGGTTGACAAGGGCAACGTTCCACTGAAGGATTTTGTACGCCTGAAAGGCGTTTACCTGAATTTAAATAATGACCGCGGGGAGTTATTCAAAAACTATCTCGAAGAAATGGCTAAAGTCCAGACAATTCTGAATACAAACAGTACAGTAGTGCCTGTGATTACCGACCTGCAACTTGAACAGATTATTAAAACATACACGGTCGAAGAACTTCAAGCCACCGCGCTGGATAATCGTGCAGACTACCTGATCTCCCTGGAGAATATAACCGCTGCCGAGCAATACTACGCTTTGCAAAAGAGTATGGCCGTACCGGATATCAACCTGTTCGCCAGCTATGATCAGCGTAGCGGAGCGTTTGTAAATCAGGTTAATGCCGGAATCTCCATCCCGCTTCCGCTCTGGAATCGCAATAAAGGAAACATCAAAACGGCACGCTTTGAAATTGAACAGCGCGCATTCACGAAAGAAAATCTGAAAACAGAGATTTTGGCTTCCATTAAAAACCAATTCGCACTGTATACACACACGGTAGGCGAATTCAACAAAGCGCAAACTCTTTACAACGTTGATTTTGAAAAGACTTTCAAAGGAATGAACACCAACTTTATGAAGAACAACGTAAGTGTGCTCGAATTCACCGACTTTTTTGAATCCTACAACAATTCGCTGGCTGAAATCGCCCGCATTAAAATCCAGCTGGCTGTTTCAGCTGAGCAACTCAATCTCACCATTGGCAAAGACATGTTTTAATATGAAATATCTAGCATTACTATCTGCATCAGCCGTTGTCTTGCTGCTCGCAGCTGCCTGTCAGACAAAAGCACCGGAACCGGTTACCGAAGTGTTCAGCATGAGCGATACAATGATGGCTCGCTGCGAATTCTATGAAGCCAAAAACCAGGAGGTTAAAAATAATATCCGGTTGTTTGGAAAAATAACCGTGGACAATAACAAGGCTGCGCAGGTTTACCCGGTCGTTAGCGGAAGCGTTGTATCAATCGATGCCGAGCTTGGCGATTATGTGAAGCAAGGTCAGAAACTGGCTACAATCCGAAGCAGTGAGGTAGCGGAATTTCAGCGCCAGAAGCTGGATGCGCAAAGTGATGTAGCCATGGCCGAAAAAGATGTACAGGTTGCTAAAGATCTGTTTGAAGGTCAGCTTAACTCGGAAAAAGATGTGATAGCAGCCGAAAAGGAACTTATTAAAGCACGGGCTGAACTCGCGCGCATTAATGAAATTTATGCCATCTATAAGTTGAAAGATGGTACGGTGTACAACATCACGGCACCGATCAGCGGATTCATTCTCTCCAAGAACATTTTCCCGAACGAACAGCTCCGGGCCGACATTTCTGATCCGTTGTTTTCAATTTCTCAGATCAATGAAGTGTGGGCACTGGCCAATGTGAGCGAAAGCGATGTATCTAAAATCCAGTTGGGTTACGATGCTGAAGTACGAACACTAGGGTTTCCCAACAATGTCTACACTGGTAAAATCGATAAAATATTCAATACGATTGATCCTGAAACAAAAGCGATGAAAGTACGCGTGCGGCTTCCAAACGAGAATTTTCAATTAAAACCAGAGATGATGGCCACAGTAAATGTGCTGTTTAATGAGAATAGGAGAATGGTTGCTGTGCCATCATCTTCTGTAATTTTCGATAAGAGTCGTTCATGGGTAATGATATTCAAAAGCCGAAACGATATCGAAACAAGAAGCGTCAACGTCTATCGTCAGTTGAACGGAATTACCTACATCAGTCACGGACTGAAAGAAGGAGAAAAGGTGATTTCTAAAAATGGGTTGTTTGTGTACGATGCCTTAAACGACTAGCCGGTATGAGCAGATTTATTAAAGGCGTTATTGCATTTTCGCTGAAGAACAAATTTTTTACATTCTTCTGGGTTACGCTGTTGGTTATCGGGGGTATCGTGAGTTACCTGAAAATTCCGATTGAAGCATTTCCGGATGTTACCAACACACAAATAATTATCGTAACGGAGTGGAATGGCCGAAGCGCGGAAGAGGTAGAACGATTCGTAACAACTCCGATCGAAATTGCCATGAACAGCGTGCAGCGTAAAACCAACGTTCGCAGCATTACCATGTTCGGCCTCTCGGTAATCAAAGTGATTTTCGAAGACGATGTGGAGGATTTTTTCGCCCGACAACAGGTAAACAATCAGCTCCGGAACGTGCAACTCCCTGACGATGTGGAACCGGAGGTACAACCACCCTACGGCCCAACCGGTGAAATCTTCCGCTATACCCTGAAAAGTTCCACGCGCAGTTCACGCGACCTGCTTACAATACAGAACTGGACTATTGACCGCCAGTTGCGTGCCGTTCCCGGGGTAGCAGATGTTGTCGCATTTGGCGGACAGGAAAAAACCTATGAAATCAGCATCAATCCGGTACAACTTCAAAAGTATAACCTCACTCCGCTTGAGCTTTACGAAGCGATCAAAAAATCGAACCTGAATGTGGGTGGCGATGTAATCGAAAAGAACGGCCAGGCTTATGTTGTAAGAGGCATCGGCTTGCTCTCATCGGTTGAAGAAATCGAAAACACCATCGTGGACATTTACAACGACAACCCGTTGCTGGTGAAGCGTGTGGCTACTGTAACAGAAAGCAGTTTGCCCCGGGTGGGTCAGGTAGGGTTGGATAATAATGACGATGTGGTTGAAGGGATTGTGGTGATGCGTAAAAACGAAAATCCCAGCGAAGTACTCTCTCGCGTAAAAGCGAAGATCGAAGAATTGAATACCACCGTCCTGCCAAAGGACGTAAAAATGGTAACGTTCTACGATCGTGATAACCTCATGGACTACTGTACAAAAACTGTTACCCATAACCTGGTTGAAGGTATCATATTGGTAACGGTTATTGTACTTGTCTTTATGGCGGATTGGCGGACTACCGTAGTGGTGGCCATTGTGATACCGCTGTCACTCCTGTTCGCATTTCTGTGTTTGAAGCTCAGGGGCATGAGCGCGAATCTGCTATCATTAGGTGCTGTTGACTTCGGGATTATCATAGATGGGGCGGTTGTGATGGTAGAGGGGTTGTTTGTTGCACTCGACCATGAAGCAAGCAAACGCGGCATGGAAAAGTTTAACAAGCTTTCAAAACTCGGACTGATTAAAAATACCGGTGCCGAAATGGGTAAAGCTATATTCTTTTCCAAGTTAATCATCATCTCTGCACTGCTTCCCATTTTTGCTTTTCAAAAAGTTGAGGGCAAGATGTTCTCACCGTTGGCATTTACCCTTGGCTTTGCATTGCTGGGTGCACTCATTTTTACCCTTACACTTGTTCCGGTACTGAGCTCAATCCTTTTGCGGAAAGACATTCGCGAAAAGCACAATTTCTTTATTGATTTTATTAACCGGAGTGTTGAAAAGGCCTTCCAATGGACCTTCGCGCGAAAGCGGTTAACCATTATTGCATCAATCATCATTTTCCTGGCCACTATCTTCTCAACCAAATGGCTCGGCTCAGAATTTCTTCCGCAATTAAATGAAGGTGCATTGTGGGTTGAAGCCAAATTACCCATGAGTACTTCTCTCAATAAAACTGTTGACATGGTAGGTACCCTGCGAAAAGAACTCATGACGTTCCCGGAAGTAAACAGCGTACTATCGCAAACCGGCCGAAGCAATGACGGAACCGATCCGAGCGGATTTTACTACGTACAAATGCAGGTTAACCTGAAGCCGAAAGACGAATGGACCCGCAAGACTACAACCGATGGGCTAATTGAGGAAATGGATAAAAAGCTCAAGCACTATCAGGGTATTAACTACAATTATTCGCAACCCATCATCGATAACGTAGCGGAAGCAGTAGCAGGAATGAATGCGTCTAACGCGATTAAAATCTATGGCGATGACCTGAATGAATTAAATAAGTATGCCGATCAGGTTCTTGATCAAATCAGCAACGTGCCCGGAATTAAGGATGCTGGTATCTTGCGTAACATCGGTCAGCCGGAAATGAGCATCGTGCTGGACGAAGAACGGATGGCCATGTATGGCGTTACCAAAGCCGATGCACTAGCCGTGATTGAGATGGCCATTGGAGGTAAAACAGCTACTGTTAAATATGAAGGAGAACGAAAATTCGACATTCGTATCCGCTACGAGAAAGCATACCGCGAAAATGAAGATGATATCATGATGCTGATGATCCCGACTATCAAGGATGAAAAAATTCCGTTGAAGGAAATCGCACACATTCGCGAAGTAACCGGTCCGGCATTCATTTACCGTGATAACACAAAACGATTTATCGGTATCAAGTTTTCCGTTCGTGAACGCGACTTGGGAAGCACGATTGCGGAAGCTCAGAAAAAGGTTACCGAACACGTGAAACTGCCACAAGGATACGCGATGAGTTGGACCGGTGAATTCGAAAATCAGGTCAGAGCCACCCATACCCTTAGTCAGGTTGTTCCGATCAGTCTCACGATCATCTTCATTCTGCTGTTCGTGATGTTCGGTAACGCGAAAGACGCAGGGTATGTATTAATCAACGTGCCGTTCGCCCTGATTGGAGGAATTATTGCACTACATGTCACGGGCATCAACTTCGGGATATCGGCCGGTGTAGGCTTCATTGCACTGTTTGGTATCTGCGTGCAGAACGGAGTTATCCTGATTTCTGAGTTTCACAAACAGGCGAAAAAATCCGGCAACATCGCCAGTGCCATAGCTGATGCAGTTAAAATCCGCACGCGCCCCGTTGTTATGACAGCGCTGATGGCTGCCATTGGATTGATGCCTGCTGCACTAAGCACCGGAATCGGATCAGAAAGTCAGAAGCCACTGGCGGTGGTAATTATTGGCGGACTGGTAACAGCCACCATCTTCACCCTGCTTGTGTTCCCGATCATCTACACGAAAGCATTACACTTGCGTGAACGTAAACGGGCCTTGTAATTAGTTGGCGTTAGGATTGTATAATAACCTGTCTGACGAGAAATCGTACAGTGTTAAACGTCTCAACTCGTAGTAGGCCGTCCAGAAGGCACGCAACGCAGCAACATACGCTCGCTTGGCTTCATCTTTGTCTTTCAACGCCAGGTTCAGGTTGGTGATATCAATCTTACCAATCAAATACCGGTTTTGCGACACGATGTAACGCTCCTGGGCAATTTCATCTGATTTCTTGGTGATCTCGATTTGACTAAGTAATACCTCAAATTGAGATACCTGTGTTAATATTTCCTGCTCAAAGATTACCTCATCCTGCGCGATCACGTATTCATTCAATTTCTGGTTGGCCGTAGCCGTTCTCACCCGGGCCCGGTTACGTCCCCAATCCAGCACTGGAAAATTAAAACCTAAGTTTATACGCTGTTGCGACAATGGATCGTCATACAAAGCTGACATTTGTTCCCCGCTGTTATTCAAACCATAAGAAGCCACAAGGTTGATTTGATAGCGCTGCCCCCGCGCCTGCGCGACTTCGCGATCGGCCTCAATCTTTCTTCGTTCAAACGCGATGTAGTCCGCACGATTCTGACGGGCATATTCAAGTGCCTTTTCAGCAGACATCACCAGCCCCGGGATCATTTCCGGAAGAACAAGCTTAAACTCGTCAAATTCTTTTAACCCAATATAGGAACGCATGTTGAGTTTTGAATTCTGCAGATTGATGCGCGCAGCGGTCACCTGTTGCCGTGATTGAAGTAATTGAAGTTCGGCCTGAAGCAACTTGTCTTTTGTAGTTGTACCTATGTTGTAACGACCTTGCTCGATCTTATAAATCGTATCGTTGTTGGCGAGGTTATATTCCGCCAGCTGCAGATTGATCTGCGCATCCAACACAGTAAAGAAACGGTTTGATGCTTCCTGCGAAATGGATTCCATTTCCTCCACAAAAGAGCGTTTTGATTCTTCGTAGCGCAATGGTTCTGTCTTTCTGTCCCACCGCAGATCGTTGAAACCAAGGATCGGCTGATCCAGACGCACGTTAACGATCGTTCCGCTGAACTGTTTGATGTCGTAGAAATAGTCGTCATAGCGGTTCAACCCCGTATTGACGGAAAGTGTACCACCGGTAAAGAAGATCGGTTGCTCCAATCCAAGATTCACCGAAGCATTGGTTTGCTCCCGTTGCTGATACTTGATTGTACCATCATCCAAACGGTTTTGAAAGTAATCTTTGTTGTAGTCAGGAAAATTACCGTTCAGCCTGAGTTGAGGATTGTAGTTTGTGCGGAAGTACCGATACTGCCAATAGCGGTTTTCCTTACGTGTCTCCGCCTGCTTGGCAAAGGGCGACTGATTCTTCGCCAGTTGAATAATATCTTCAAGTGAATAGGTTTGCTGAGCCAGTGACTGACCAAACACGCCAATAAAACATATCACTAAAAGTACGCTTAACTTATTCATAACGAAGGGAGGTAATAGGGTCCTGATTGGCTGCTTTGCGCGCGGGCGCGATTCCAAAAATAAGTCCAACGGTAGCAGCTACACCGAAAGACAAAACGATAGACATAAAACTAATAACCGTTGGTATGTCGGCCACAGACGAGACCAGGAACGCGAGTGAGATACCAAGTATAACACCAATAATTCCACCCGTAACACTGATCATTACTGCTTCAAACAAGAACTGCTGAATAATATCGGTTTTCTTTGCACCAATGGAAAGTCGTAAGCCGATTTCCTTGATCCGTTCAAGCACCGAAGCTAGCATAATATTCATGATTCCGATACCACCCACCAGCAGCGAGATTCCGGCAATAGCTCCCAATACGTAGTTGAAAATGTCGTTGGTGCGTTGCTGTTGTTTTAGCAATAACTCAGGAATTTCAATTTCGTAGTCGATCAGATCATAATGCCTGCGTTCAAGCATGCGCGAAATAATCTCTGCGATGGGCTGAAGCTGATTGGTTTGTTCCACTTGGATAACGAGCCGGTCGAGCTGGTGATAATTTTTAGATTCCATCTGCTGTTCTTCCGTCTGATCGTCATCACCACCTCCTCCACCGATGATGATGAAGTTTCCGCCACTTTTCATAGCCTCTTTGCGCAGCGCTTCTGCTGAAATCACATCGCGGTTACGGTAACGCACAAGTACTGTTTGCAAAGGTGCGTAGATGTCCATATTAAAATCGCGGATTCCCAGTTTGCTGATACTGGTTTTGGAAACAAGGCGTTCCTTCATCACACCAACAATTTTCAGCCAGTGCGGTCCGACTTTGATTGATTTACCGATTGGATCTTCGGTCGGGAAAAATTTGGACTTGATAGAATTACCAATCACACAAACCGGAGCCCCGATCTTCAGTTGTTCATCGTTGAATCGCTGGCCTTCCTGGAGTTCGAAACTGAAAATATCAAAGTATGACGGATCTATTCCAACCAGCTTAGCGGAACGCCGGATGCCGCTCCGGATAACATAGGTGTTGAGAATGATTTCCGGACTCATCTTTGTAATGCCGGGAATTGTTTCGCGAATGCTGTTTACATCGCGAATGGTGAGCCCGGGTGAGAACTTTCGCTTTTCCTTTTTTGCACCTGTGTTTTCTGCCAGCTTCTCTTCTTCCTGCTCGATGATTGGTTTTATCACAATGTTGTTAACACCAACCAGTTTAATCTGCGCAAGAATTTCCTGCTGCGCTCCGTTTCCGATTGCCAGCATGGCGATAACAGCCGCAACACCGAAGATAATACCGAGTGCCGTGAGCAGTGAGCGGACCTTATTGGTTAGTACGGCCCCAATGGCTATGTAAAGATTAGCCAGTACGCGTTGAGAAAATATCGATTTCACTTATTGCGCTTTAGAGATTACCGGAGGTGTTGCCGGAGGCAGGTCTTTCTTCTCCTCTTCCTTTGCTTCTTTTTTCTTACGCTTGCCGTTCATTTCAGGAAGCAGGTTAACGTCTTCATCTTCCTGACCGACAGGATTCGAAAGATAAACCTTGTCGTTAAGTTTAAGGCCGCCTTTAATAACCACATCGTTTGCATTAGCATCTCCTACAATTACTTCCTGCTTGATGATGTTCAGACCTTCACTTTTATACACATAGGTAATGGTATCGCTTTGGCTGTGCAAGCATTCCAGCGGAACATACAATACGCTATCGAGCTGGTTAGCAATGATTTTATTGCTCGTTGTCATGGCAGGACGAAGGCTCATGTCCGTACCTTTAATTTCGATCGTAACCTCAAACACTTTCGCATCCGAGTTCGGGCGCTGCTCGCCTACGTTGGCTACGCGAACAACCGTGCCTTTCAATTTCTTGTCGGGATACGCATCCAAACCCACATCTACCTGTTGGCCGACTTTTACTTTGCGCACATCAACCTCATTCACGTAGGTTTTTGAAATCATCAGCGACAGGTCAGGCAGCTTGGCAACAACCGGGTCCCACATTTGAATAGTTGAACCGGCTTTGATGGGTTTTCCGCTCCAGTCTTTGCTGTAAATCACCATGCCTGGCTCAGGAGCAATGATGTTAAACGCCTCTCCGATCTTCGACATGTTATCCATTTCATTACGCACTTTACGAAGCTCAGCCGCTACCTCGCGCATTTTTTCAACGTTCTGGTTCTTTTTAATCTTGTAGTTTTCCAGAGCCTGTTCATAAGCCCGTACAGCTTTATCGTAGTTGATTTCATTCTGCTTGATGGTTGCCGGCGGTTCGTACTTCGATTGTTCCAGCACGATTTGCTTTTCGTCTACCCCGTATTTCAGGTTGATTAACTCATCGCGCGACTGGCGCATGGTAAGCGTAGTATCAAGCTGGGTTTGCGTGTATTTAGAGTTTGCTTTTTCGAGCTCAATATTTTTATCTCCCAGCTTATTCTGGAATTCGGTACGATCGAGCGTTGCCACCCAGTCGCCCTTTTTTACAACCACACCCTCATCAATAATATTCTGGATTTTCACCTCCCAGATTCTGAAATCCCGAAGCGAGGTAGGCCCCATAATATTCACGGAGTTTTTTGCTTCCAACTCTCCGGTAGTTTCAATTTCCACCTTAAACTTTCCCTGCTTTACGGTTGCCAGGATATCCGCACCTTCACTTTTGCGGCTTCCCTTCACAACAAAAAAGGCGATGAGTAAAACTACAACTACTCCGGCTCCAATGATGATTTTTTTATTCATGCGATTGCGTTAAAAAATAATTCGTAAAAATACCCGGATGTAATGTGTTGTAACAACCACCCGGGTAATACTATTTCCTGTCGTGTAAATAAGAAGCTTATTGATTTGCTCCTTTCGTTACTTCAATCTTTGCCAATGCCGCATTCCTGTCTATTCTGCCCGCATTAAAATCTTTCAGCACCGAAGCCTTTACCGCTACTTCCACTTTTGACGGAATTCCGCAATCCTTACATTTTGTTAATGCAACGTCAACAATCAGCTGTTCATTGTCATTCAGGCTCTTTAAAGTTCGTCCGTAATCAAGAATATTCTCTTTTAGTTCACTTTCGAACACCGGATAGAGTTCTTTTACCTTTTTATCACGCTCTTCCTGTGAAAGGTTACGTAATCCCAGCGTTGGCATAGAAAGTACAGCTCTTGCACCATCTCCCCGTTCGATATAATCGGTGTTGCTGGAATAAACCTGCATATGAACAATCACACCAAAGTCGGTCAGGTGTTCATAATATGTGTTGCCCTGAGTATAGTATGTTCTTGATAAATCACTTTGATAGAGTCTGTTGAAGATGCTTACCAGCAATTCCATGTCCGGCTCGGCCTTTTCAGTAGTTACACTGTTAATAACCTTCATTTTCCCCATCAGCTGATCGCGGCTAATTTTACCCTGGCGAAACGCTGTAAGGTCAGATTTCTTCGCTTCAACACTCATCAGTGAACGTTTTGCACGCTGGCCATACATCCAAAACTCATTGTTTCCCTGACCCCGGTTTGTTACAACAATCCGTTCTTCAGGTCCGAGCTGGCTTAACATATCACCATAGTCTGCAATAAAGTCTTTCGATGCTTTGATAATCTTTGCATTGTTAATGGCATTCAAACTATCGCTGTTATAGCGCTTAGACCGGGTTGCTATTCCGGTACCTACCGTATTGCGTGAGCCATTACGGTATCCGCCCGCCACAGCAACCTCCTCCAGTGCGCGTGCCTCGTCAACATGCGCAGCATCAGCTTTGTTCTTTTGCGAATTCTTTTTGGGACTTTTGATCACATCTTCCGCGTTCTGGGCATCTTCTTCCGTAATGGCAAGGTCATCCTCGTTTGAACTCCAGCTTCCGGTGAAACCGTTTCCGCTGACAACCATTACCTCATTTCCGCCCCATACATTCAACATACCTGTAGGCACGGTAAAGGTTACACCATATCCGGAAAGATAATTTCCTTTAACATCCATGAAGAAGAAATTGCGCTGGTCAAATTCCTGCTTAATCATTTGAGAAAGCGCTGTTTCCATTACCGCGATGTCGCGCTGCATTCTGTCGTTTGTCGTTTTTGCCCCGGTTGGGTTCTGTGCGAACAACGGTGCGCTCATCAGCATCAACCCCACAATCAAAAAATTCATTATTCGTTTCATACTCTTTACCTGTTAATAACTTTTAGTTCCTGTATTGCCTGGCGCAGTCGTATTGTTTGATATGATGCTGGTCAGGATTTGTTCTGTTTCTTCTTTTAACGCTGTCGTATTTTGCTCCATGCTGGCCATTCGTAATTGAATTGCCTCCAGGTCGCTCGTGCGCTGTTGATTCATGTACTTGGCAAAATCAACCAGCAGGCTTTCGATATATTTTTGCTGCTCGGATGTGGTAAGCTTAAAGTAGTCTTTTACCATCTGCTGATTCTCATTTTTTAAACTTGCCACGTACCCGCTGATTTGTGCTTCCGATGCCGTAGATGCTTTCTTAACGAGTTCATTGAACTTTTCAGAATTCATCGCCATGTTCTGCCGGATTGAGGCATCAATCTTCTTCTGCGATTCACTCCAGCTTGCCTGAACAACCTGATTGTTGTTCTGCACCGACTGGTTGATCATGTCCTGAACCTGTTGAGCTGTTAAGCCTTGCTGAACCGGGTTATCAGTTTTCGCGGCAGGCGCACCGAAGCTTATCTGTGCCGAGTTGCCTTCAAAGCTTATCCGTAAATCCAGAATCTTTCCGGCTACCAGCAACAGCATGATTGATGCTGCAATACTGATAACCGTTTTCAGATACGGTGTATTCCATAAAAACCGCTGACGCGAATCTTCCATTACAATGGGTGGCGCAATCACTTCCTTGTCTTCGATTACAGAAAGTATCTTCCGCACATCCATCATTCCCTGAAGCTCAGTCATCGCCTGCGGATTTTCCGCCAGGTATTTTTCAACGCTTCGCTTTTCATCGCCTTGCAGCTCGCCATACAGATACGCCATCAAGGCCGATTCATCTGGTTTATAGCTCATAGTGTATTGTTTCCTTCGTAATGTTTTTTCTCTCCAAAATCTTCTTCAACCCGTCAAGCCCGTAATACATTCTCGACTTCACGGTATTTTCAGAAATGTTCAGCACCTCTGCGATCTCACGAAACTTCAGCCCTTCAAATTCTTTCATGATCACTACTTCGCGCTGCTCTGCACTCAGTTCCATCAGCGACTTCTGCAAAATGTCTGACAACTCCGTATGCTGATAGTATTTCTCCGGATTGTCGCTTCGTGCGGATGAGTTCTCCCATTGTGGTGACTCTTCAGCCTCCACATTGTAAATCTTATCCATCGAAATCGATTTGCTGTTCTTCGTCTTCCGGGCCTCTTCGCGGCAATAATTAACCGCGATTTTGTAAATCCAGCTTTTGAACCTCGCAATGTCTTGTAACCCTTCGATGTTCCGGCACATCGAAATGAAGGTCTTTTGCGCAGCCTCCATGGCCAGGTCGTGATCCAAAAAGAACTTATAGCTGAAGTTATAAATCCTTTTATACCACAACTGTACAAGCTTGCCCTGCGCATTCTTGTCCCCTTGCTTGGCCCGGGTGATCAGGGTGTCGGAATGCATCATAGCGATATCCAGTAGCGTTTCTGTCACGGTTTAGCCGTTTTTTGCTGCAATTATTGCGTTTCTGATTATAGGATGGGGTATAAAGGTAAATAGTTTTAATAGCTTGAAAATAATGTCTGCGGGGTCAATACCCGATAGTAAACCATGGCTTGCGGACAGTTACTCGTGGACTATTATCTTTGCCGCCTGATGAAAAACGTAATCGCATTCCTCATTCGGTACGTGCCGCGCAAATACCTGCAACGGGTTAGCGGATTAGGATTGAAAGTACTCGGACTTTTTTATGCAGGTAGTGCTGTAACATGCCCCGTGTGTGAACGAAGCTATCGCAAGTTTTTGCCTTACGGCAGAATCAGTACCCGGGAGAATGCATTATGCCCGAATTGTCTTTCACTGGAACGTCACCGGCTGATCTGGGTATATCTTCAACAACAAACGGATTTCTTTAAAACAAAAAAACACGTTTTACACATCGCCCCCGAAGCTTGTTACATTTCACGATTTGAAAAACTTCATGGCGATGGATACATAACTGCCGACATTGAATCGCCTTTGGCAAAGGTGAAGATGGATATCCACCAGATTCCGTTTGAAGAAAATAAATTTGATGTGGTATTATGCAATCATGTGCTTGAACACGTGGATGACGACATCCAGGCCATGCGTGAAATTCATCGCGTATTGAAACCGGGCGGATTTGCAATCCTGCAGGTTCCGTTCTTCAACCCGATTCCGGAAGTAACCTTTGCCGACCCAACGATTACCGATAAACGCGAACGCGAAAAAATCTTCGGGCAGGACGATCACGTGCGCAAGTACGGCCATGACTATCCGAAACGGATTGCGCAAAGCCGACTGACCCCTATTGAAGACAAATTTGTTTTTACGTTACCGGATAATGAAGTCAAAAAATTCGGCCTCGCACGCGGTGAGATTATTTATCGCGGTAATAAATAGACAAAAGCCAGCATAAAAAAAGGGACGAGCAGTCCCTTTTTCATGTATTCCTCTTTCGGAAAGATTATCCCAACTTATCCAGCACGTCCATCACTTCACGAACTGCCTTTCGGCTGGCTTCCATCAACGCTTTTTCTTCTGCGTTCAACTGAAGCTCGATAATTTTTTCAACACCATTCTTACCGAGCACTACCGGAACACCCAGGTAGCAATCCTTGATGCCGTATTCGCCTTCCAGCTTCACGCAAACCGGGAACACTCTGCGCTGATCTTTTACAATCGCCTCCACCATCTGTGCAGCGGCAGAACCCGGTGCATACCAGGCTGACGTTCCCATCAGTTTCACCAATTCACCTCCACCCACTTTTGTGCGCTCAAGGATTGCATGCAACTTATCTTTATCAATCAATTCCGTTACCGGGATGCCCGCTACGGTTGTATAGCGCGGAAGCGGAACCATTGTATCGCCATGGCCACCGAGCAACATCGCCTGAATATCTTTTGGAGAAACATTAAGTGCTTCTGCCAGGAATGCACGGTAACGCGCTGTATCCAGAATACCGGCCATACCCATAAGCTTCGTGCGCGGAAGCTTCGAGCTAATGTGCGCCTGGTATGTCATTACATCCAGCGGATTCGAAACAACGATGATAATTGCGTTCGGTGAATGCTTGATTACATTTTCCGTTACCGACTTAACGATACCGGCATTGGTTGTAATCAAATCGTCACGGCTCATGCCCGGTTTGCGGGGCAAGCCTGACGTAATTACCACCACATCCGAGTTAGCTGTTTTTGCGTAATCGTTGGTTGAGCCTACAGTACGTGAATCGTATAAATCGATTGGCGCTTTTTGCCAAATATCAAGCGCTTTACCTTCTGAAAATCCTTCACGGATATCCAGCAGTACAATTTCGTTGGCCACTTCACGGTACGCGAGCACATCGGCACAGGTTGCACCTACGTTACCGGCACCAACTACGGTAATTTTCATAACTATTTGATTTTTAAGGTTTGAGTCTGAATCAGGCTGCCAAGTTATAAAGGCTTGCTTCCAAACAAAAAGGAATCAGCCAAAATATGGCAGCACCGAGAATGTCACAACCGACTTGGTTTCGGGCGTAATCTTATAACGGTTATCAATCCGGTGGCCAACTACCCAAATGATCTCCCCGTCAGACTCCAGCACGCTGATTCCATTTTTATCAGCCAGCGGAATTTTCCGGTCGATCAGGAAGTCACTCAGTTTTTTACGGTTCTCCATCCCCAGCGGGTAAAACGAATCGCCCGGTTGCCAGTAGCGCCACGTTATCGGGAATTTAACCTTGTCTGCATCCAGCGAAGCCACAATTGAACTGGTTGAGATTTCTTTTGACTTGGTCCGTTCGATGCTGATCTCCCACGCGCCCCGTACTACGCTTTCATTTTTTTCGCGAATCGTTACCGCTTCGTAGGCATCATCGTATGGTGAAATAATGATGTGCTCCCGATCCAGCGTAAGCAAATGAGATGTACCGATAAACTTCTTGCCCGACTGGCTTTGCATAGCCTGCATCATATCGTGACACTGGTCGATATTAAAACCAAATTCACGGACCACGCGCCAGAGCAATGAATCCGAAAATGTCGCGTTGAGCAAAGCAGCCTTGTCAATAAAAACCTGACCGGCTTTTTGGTGAACATGTTCAGCTTTCCATTGTTCAAGCTGCGTACGCAGGAACTCAAGCTCACCCGTAATTTTCTTCAGCCCGTGCAAAAAAGTTGATTCGAGCGCAGGATTAATTTCCTTCAGCCGGGGGATAACCTGGTGCCGGATAAAGTTGCGCTGATAGTCATCCGAATCGTTACTCGAATCGTTCCGCCACATGATCCCCTTTTCGGTGGCGTGATCTGCAAGCAGCGCCCGTGTGGCGAACAGCATCGGGCGGATAATTTTTTTATTGCTTACCGGAATGCCGGCAAAACTCTCAAGCGATGAACCGTGAATCCATTTCAGTAAAACCGTTTCGAGTGAATCGTTTACGTGATGGGCTGTCGCGAGGAAATTGAACTGCTCGTTGCTCATCAGTTCCTGGAACCACGCGTACCTCAATTCGCGTGCTGCCGTTTGGATGGACAGACGATTCGCCTGAGCGTATTCTCGTGTTGTAAACCTTTTGCTGAAAAAAGGAATGCCGGCTGCGCTACAGGCATCCCGCACAAAGCGTTCGTCTTCATCCGCTTCATTGCCACGTAACTGAAAGTTGCAATGGGCCACTCCGATGGAATAATTCGCGCGCTTAAAAAGATTAAGCATAACCATCGAATCGAGGCCACCGCTTACTGCCAGTAAAATTCTGTCAGTTGGGCTGCATAACCTATTCCGTTCGATATGGTTCAGAAATTGCTCAAGCATGCTCCAAGATACTCTACCCTGCACGAGTTTGGTAGTTCCCAGCATGTTTTTGGTTAATTTTGGCATTTATGCGCGCAAGTTTGTTGATTTTCGGTTTGCTGTTGATTGTAATCGCCCCTGCGATGGCGCAAAAGACCGTGGAGTTGCAAAAAGGCGCGGGCCGTTTGATAGGCGGCATTAAAAACGGTGAGCGCGTAGAACGTGTTATCAAGGGCGAACAGCAGGTGAAGTTCGTTCAAAATACCACCACCATTTTTTGTGATTCAGCCTGGTTCTATCGCAGTAAAAATGCAGTTGAAGCATTTGGCAACGTCAGGATTCTGGAGGGTGACTCGATAACCATTACTGCCCGCCATCTTCAATACGATGGAAATACCAAGAAAGCCAAGCTTCGGGATAACGTGATTTTCACAAAACTTGCGCAGGCTAAATTGTATACTGATTTCCTCGATTACGATCGGATGATCAATGAAGCCCGGTACTACAATGGCGGCAAACTGGTCGACAGTATTAACACGCTTGTGAGCCGGAAAGGTTATTATGATGCAACCAGCAACTTCGCATCATTTAAAAGAGATGTAAAGGTCACCAACCCGGACTACGTAATGAAGTCCGATAGTATGAGGTATAATTCAAAAACGAAGGTTATTTATTTCGTTGCTGAAACCGAGGTGATCGATAAAGACACGAACACGTACAACTATCAGTCGGGCATTTATAATACGATCAGCAGAACGTTCGATTCCAATAATGGCATCGGCAGAAACCGCAACTATAGTGTAAAGGCAAAAAAGATTTCGGTTGACGATATAAAAAAAATCTCCCGTGCGCGCGGTGATGTGGTTATGACTTCGCTCGAAGAAAACATGACGATTTACAGTCAGGCAGCAGATACCTACAACAACAACTTCGCAAAAATTTATGATCACGCGTATGTAGCCAAGGTAACAGACGAGGGTGATACGTTGTTTATGACTGCCGATACGCTCGTGTCCATTGATGATGTAGATCCCGCCAAGAAACGATTGCTTGCCTATCACAACGTCAAGATTTTTAAGCGTGACTTACAGGGCAAAGCCGATTCACTGGAATATCGCTCGGCCGACTCAATACTTTATTTCTACAAAAATCCCGTGCTCTGGACGGACGGCAATCAAATGACCGCAGACTCCATCAGCATGCTGATTCAACACAATACGATCAGCAAGATTTTTATGGATATCAATTCGTTTGTGATCTCGCAGGATACTTCAAAGAACTACAATCAGATAAAGGGCCGGAAAATGATTGCCGATTTCAAAGCTGGCAAGCTGGCCAAAGTGTTTGTTAATGGAAATGGTGAGAGTATCTATTTCGCAATAGACGAAAAAACCGGCACCCTTACGGGGATGAACAACGTTACCTGCAGTAATATCACCATCCGCTTCAAAGAAGGCAAGGTGAACAGCATCAGCTTCATTAAGCAACCGGATGGCAATTTCATTCCGCCCCACGAACTGGAGGAAGAAAACACGCGCCTGCAGGATTTTAAATGGCGGGCCGATGAGCGGCCGTTAAAAAAAGATGTGGTACGGGAAATTGCTAAACCTGAGGAGGAAGCCAGTAAGCCGCTGCCGAAAAATATCACTCCCGAAAAAAAGCTTCCGCGGAAACGACCTGCTCCGTAGAATATTGCCGGGCAACCCAAATAATTTCAGGTTTTACTATGAAAAACCGCGAAATTTCAATAAACTTTGTGGAAACTACGGGTGCATGCGAAGACTTTTACTGGCCATTGGTTTTTGTTTCGCTGGCTATGCATTAACGGCACAGAACTTTGAAGTTGCCGCGCTCGAGGATTCTTACAAAGGGGCAGTTGGCGAGGTTATTCAGGCCCCCATCAAAATCAAAAACACATTTGATAAACCGATAACGCTTGTGATCAGGCGTTTGGAGACTCAAATCGGCAGTACACAGCGAAATTTCTTTTGTCCGGACAACAACTGCCTGGATCAGCGTACTGATACCTATACCGTTCGGCTGGACCCGGGTGAGACGCTTGAACGGTTTTCAATCGGGCTGGATGCCGGCTTGACGGAAGGTTTCAGCTCGGTAAAATACCAGGTATTCAATAAGGCCAATCCTACTGAGGTCAGTGTCATCGACATCAACTACGCAGTCGAGGCAAAAGCTGAAAAGGGACATATTTACTCCTCCCCGCTTATCACGATCCATGATCTTTATCCGAACCCGGTAATTACCAGTGCCCGCATCGACTACGACATCCACCAAGAGCACGTTAAGGCTAAAATCATCATCCACAATATCTTAGGAAGTCCGTTGTCGGTTTACGACCTTTCTTCAGGTCAGAACAGCGTTAAGATCGAGGCCGATCCGCTGAACACCGGGATTTATTTTTACACGCTTTATGTAAACAATGAGAGCGTACTCACCCGAAAACTGATGGTGAAAAAATAACCGGGTTTTCCTCACGTCCTGCACAACTTTTTGCGTTTCAGACTTATCCGAGGTTTATATTATATTTGCGGGCTTATGCGGAGAGTATCTGTAGCTTTTACATTGGTTTTGACGCTTTTAATGGCGTTTTCGTGCAGTAAATTCAGGAAAATTGAAAAGAATCCTGATTGGCGCGTAAAATACGAGGCCGGGCTGGCCTACTACGCCAAAAAAGACTACTACCGTACATCTATCCTTTTCGAACAGATCTTGCCGATTGTGCGCGGGTTGCCGGAGGCTGAAAAGGTGCAATTCTACCTTGCCTATTGCCAATACTACGAGAAAATGTACCTGCTGTCGGCTGAGCAGTTCAAGTCATTCTACGAAACATTCGGACGGGGCGTTCTTTCTGAAGAAGCCCGTTTTATGTATGCCTATTCGTTATACAAATCATCTCCGGGGCCGAATTTAGACCAGTCGGAAAGCATTCAGGCGATGACTTCCATGCAGGATTTTTTGAACCGTTATCCCAACAGCAAATTCAAAGATCAGGCGATTGAGGTTATTACCACCGTTCAGCAACGTTTGGAAAAGAAAGGCTTCAACAACGCATTTCAATATGTTCGGATGCGTCAATATAAAGCCGCGATCGTAGCGCTGGATAATTTTCAAAAGAACTTTCCGGATTCAAAATATGTAGAGGAATCCTTTTACCTGATTGTGCAATCCAAGTTTCTGCTTGCGGAAGAAAGCGTGCCCGACAAACAGCGTGAGCGCTACCTGGATGTTGTATCAAGCTACAAAAACTTTGTCGACCGGTATCCCGACAGCAAATTCCTGAAAGAAGCTGAACGGTATTATGTCGACAGTAATTCAAAATTAACGACTTTAAAAAGTACAAATTCATAACTATGGCTATTCAATCATCCATCATTCCACGCGATATCGATAAGCTGGCTGCACAAACCGGAAACATCTACGAATCAGTAGTTGTTATTTCCAAGCGTGCCAAGCAGATCGCTTCCAACATCAAAGAAGAGCTTAACAACAAGCTAGCTGAATTCGCAACAACGGTAGATAACCTCGAGGAAGTTTTCGAAAACCGTGAACAAATCGAGATCTCAAAATTCTACGAGCGCATGCCGAAGTCGACTTCAACTGCAACAGAAGAATTCATCGAAGGCAAGCTTAACTTCAGAAGAAGAGAAGCAACCGAAAGCACTCCGGAACTTTAAGAAACATTCATGCTTCAGGGCAAAAAAATAGTGCTGGGTATCTCCGGCAGTATTGCCGCCTACAAGTCAGCGGTGTTAACGCGGCTCTTGGTAAAGGCGGGCGCTGAAGTAAAGGTAGTGATGACGGATTCTGCCAAGACCTTCATCACTCCCTTAACCTTATCAACGCTTTCGAAAAATCCGGCTCTCTCGGAATTTATCAAAGACGAAAGCGGTCAATGGAACAATCATGTTGATCTGGGACTTTGGGCGGATGCGATGATTATTGCACCCGCAAGTGCTAACACCATTGCCAAGATGGCGAGCGGTCGCTGCGATAATCTGCTGATGGCTGTTTACCTGTCGGCACGATGCCCGGTATTCCTCGCTCCTGCGATGGATCTCGACATGCTTCAGCATGACGCAACTAAAGAAAATCTTAAAAAGATAGCCTCGTTTGGCAACAGGATTCTTGATCCTGCCTTTGGCGAACTGGCCAGTGGCCTCGTAGGTACAGGCCGAATGGCGGAACCCGAAGAAATCATTGCCGAGCTGGAAGAGTTCTTTACGAACAACAATGCACTGAAAGGCAAAAATGTACTCGTTACAGCCGGGCCAACGTATGAAGCAATCGATCCGGTGCGATTCATCGGTAATCACTCTACCGGAAAAATGGGCTATGCCATTGCCGAAAGACTGGCAAATCTTGGCGCTCATGTAACCTTAGTAAGCGGCCCGACTGCCATGCATACTTCAAACCCCCAGGTTAGCGTTAAGAAGGTAATGTCGGCCGAAGAAATGTATGAAGCATGTGTAGCGGTATTCCCGCAAACGGATATTGCTGTTCTTGCAGCAGCGGTTGCCGACTACCGCCCTACTGTTAAAGCTGATCAGAAGATTAAAAAGAAAGACGAGAACCTTACCATTGAATTAACCAAGACCCGTGACATTGCTGCGTCTCTTGGGAAGATCAAACAGAAACAAGTAGTTGTCGGATTTGCGCTTGAGACGGAACATGAACAAGACAACGCACTGAAGAAACTGGAATCCAAGAATTTTGATTTGATCGTTCTGAATTCCCTGAATGATGCCGGTGCTGGTTTTGGTCATGATACTAACAAGATTACGATGATCGACCGGAGCGGTTCCGTGAAGAAGTTCGATCTGAAGAGTAAAAAAGAAGTTGCCCGAGATATTGTCTCCGCCATTCTTGAAAAAGTCCATGCGTAAACTTTTAGCTTTTATCTTGATCGCCTGGTCGCTGAATGTTTCCGCGCAGGAACTGCTGGCTACAGTAACGGTAAATGTTGGCCCGAAAGTTAAAACAACCGATCGCAATGTATTTCGGGATATGAAGACTGCGTTCCAGCAGTTTTTAAATTCACGCAAATGGACGAATGACACCTATCAGCAACATGAAAAAATCAATTGCAGCATTCTGATCAACATTAACGACATGCCTTCCATCGGTGTGTTTAGTGCTTCGGTTCAGATTCAGTCGGCAAGACCAGTGTACAACTCCAACTATACTAGCCTGCTTTTGAATTTTGCCGACCGCGACTGGGAGTTTGAGTACATTGAATCGCAGCCACTCGAATACAACGACAATACTTACACCAACAACCTGACTTCTATGCTGGCGTTTTATGCCTACCTGGTGATCGGCATGGATTATGATTCGTTTAGCGAACTGGGTGGCACGCCTTACTTTCAACGGGCATTGACGGTTGTTAACAACGCGCAATCTTCTAACCGGCCGGGCTGGCAATCACTCGGCAGCATTCGTAACCGCTACTGGATTGTTGAGAATCTGCTGAACCCACAAATGGCTGATGTACGCAGAGCTTCTTACAGTTACCACCGATTAGGCCTTGATACGTTCGAGAAAACGCCTGACCAAAGTCGTCAGATAATCCTTTCGGGATTGAAGAACATCCGGAAAGCAAAAGACATCAATCCAAACGCCATCCTGATCATTTCATTTTTTGATGCGAAGTCAAAAGAGCTTGCCAATATCTTCTCAAATGGCCAGCTGCCCGTCAGGCGGGAAGCTTACGACCTGATCACCCAGATGGATCCGTCCAATCAAACCGCATACGCAAAAATCCTGAAGAATTAATTGCATTTTGACTGCGTAGTCGGTTGCTTAGCAGCCGATGCAAAAAAGACTCATCCGGCTCGGAACTCCCGATCAAATTCGAACCGGACTTACCGGATTTACCGGCAAAAAAATTAATATTGTGCTGACCGACAATACGGTTGTTCTGGCTGAGCTGTTGACGATTTCTGATGCCGCTGTTCAGGCCCGTAACATGCGCGGACAAAAGCTGTCATTAGCTTTGGCAGATATTTACGAAATTATCATAGACGTTAACGACTGATGCTGAAGCATCTCACAATAAAAAATTACGCCCTGATCCGGCATCTGGAACTCGAGCCTTCCGCAGGATTGAACGTTGTTACGGGCGAAACCGGAGCCGGTAAATCAATCATGCTGGGCGCACTGGGTTTGTTGAAAGGTAACCGTGCTGACACCAAGGTACTTTGGGATGAGAATGAAAAATGTGTTACCGAAGGCGTATTTGAAATCGGGGCCTACAAACTGAAAAGTTTTTTTAAAGCTGAGGATCTCGACTACGATGACACTACTGTCATTCGCAGGGAAATCAGTCCGGGCGGAAAATCACGCGCGTTCATCAACGACACTCCTGTCACGCTGGACGTCATGAAAAAGCTGGGCAGTTTGCTCATGGACGTACATTCACAGCACGAGACTTTGCAACTCGGGAGCCATGAGTTTCAGCTTCGGCTAATTGATTCATACGGTGACAACCAAAAGCTGCTGGATCAATACCGCGAGGCGTGGATTACCTTTGTTCAAAACAAGAAAACATACGACACCCTGGTTGGTGAAGCTGACACGTTACGACAGGAGGCTGAGTACATCAACTTCCAGCTTGACGAACTGGTGAAAGCTGCCTTCGAAAAAGGTGAACAGGAAAAAATTGAATCGGAACTTAAGATCATGGAGCATGCGGAAGATATCACCAGCAGGCTCCAGTCTACGTTGTCAGTATTAAGTCAGTCGGAATTTGCAGCCAGAAATTCTTTATCGGAAGCGCGTTCGCACCTGCTGATCATTTCCGGCTATGCAAAACAATACGAGACAATCAAGCAGCGCCTGGAAAGCGTGCTGATTGAGCTTGACGACATTGCTTCGGAAATTGAACGTCAGCAGGATACCGTGGAATTTGATCCGGAGCGGGCTGAGTTTTTAAAAGAACGTGTTAACCTGCTATACCGGTTGCTTAAAAAGCATCGGGCGGTTGGAATCGATGACCTGCTTACCCTGCAGGACGAACTGCAACGCAAAGCAACAATCACGTCTAACCTGGATGGAGCGCTGGATAATGCCCGCAAACTGTATGAAGAATCCAAAGCTGAAGTAGCTGCCTTGGGGAAAAAACTTTCATCAGCGCGTAAGAAAACATTCGAGCCGCTTACGAAAGAGTTAGTCAAGTTGCTGAAAGAACTCGGTATTCCGGATGCAAATCTGAAAGTGGAACAAGAAAGTATCGAACCCGCTTCGCACGGAGCCGATGCCATTGAAATTCTATTCAGCGCAAACAAAGGCATTTCGCCTAAACCGCTGGCGATGGTTGCTTCGGGTGGAGAATTTTCACGCCTGATGTTCTGCATCAAATACGTAATGGCGGCAAAGACAGCGATGCCAACCCTTGTACTGGATGAAATCGATACAGGAGTTTCCGGAGAGATTGCCATCCGCCTGGGCGAATTGATGAAGTCGATGGCAGCACATCATCAATTGATCACGATTACACACTTACCACAAATTGCTGCACGTGGTGAAGCTCATTATTATGTTTTCAAAGACAGTTCGTCCAAAAAAACCATCAGTAACATCCGGCAGTTGAAAGACAACGAACGCGTGGAAGAGATCGCTAAAATGATTGGGGGCGATAAGCCTTCTAAAACTGCGATGGAAAATGCTAAAGAACTGATCGGAGAATAAATCCCTGCCAACAGGCTCATGACTACCACGCTCATCATTGCAGGTATTGTTATTCTACTCATTGTAGTGCCAGTGGTGTGCTTGTTCAACCGGATTGGTAAGGCTGTGCAGCAATCACTTTCAGATTCATATTACTACCATCGCTGGAAAAACAAGATTATCTACTCCCCCATGGGTAATTGGTTTGAATTGGGCTACACCGAAATGGATGCCGATGTGGAGACATTCATCGTTCTCTCCCGAAATTTTGGCAAAGACAAACATACCATCTACCGGAAGGGAAAAGTCCAGCAGGCCGATCATGCGTCATTTATAATCGATGCGCATGGTATACCTAAAGATGCGTTCCATGTGTACTACGAAAATTCACTAAGCATCGAAATGACCATTATTTCCGGGGCCGATCCAAAAACGTATCAACCCTATCAATTGCCTGGCGACCCGTATGCACACAGCTGGGGGAAAGATCATCAATCCGTTTTTCTTTACGGAAAAAAAATCGAGGCAGATGGAAAAACTTTCACCCGGATTAACAAAACACTGGCCGTAGACGCGCTCAACCTATACGCAGTGATCACCGACTTCACGTCCGGGAGCGGCACTATTGAAAGTAATACACGGGTAATTCGCGCAGACAAAAATGAAGGCGGCTTGTATACTGCCATCACCGACTATTACGCCCGGAACAACAACAGAATTTTGTTCTCCAATTGGAAAACGAACTTTACTTCCATTGAATTTGACTCAGTTGATACCATTCGTACGATTAACGAGGAAAATATCGTAATCAACAATAACACATTGTTGTATGCAGGGCACCGACTGAACGATATAGATGTTGTTTCCCTGGAAATCATTAATCACGCATTTCTGAAAGATAACACCCAGGTGTACTTCGAAGGAGAAAAAATAACCAGCGCTGATCCAGAAACGTTCGAACTCATTCACGAATTCTATTCGAAAGATAAACATCGGGTGTTTTTCAAGACCAAAGTATTAGACGGGCTTGATCCCAAAACCGTTCGCATGGATTTCGGCAAACAAACACTCACGGATGGGATGCGTAAGGTAAAAGACGGAGTTCTGATCACCGGTGATCAATCTTAGGTCATCGCTTCGGCAAGCGCAGCCGCCATACGTTATCGTATTCAAGCTCGCCTTCGTCCACCATTTCGCGAACCAGCTCAACGAATAAACCGGTATCCGAAGGCGCAATGCGTTTCTCAAGCTGATCAATTGTGTACAATTTTGATTTGACCAGTGTCAAAATTTCTCCACGAAGCGATTGTAGCTGAACCGTATTCTCCTTTTTCTTCTGATCAATGCATACGTCACATTTTCCACATGTCTCGAACGTTTCTTCGCCAAAATACTCCTGAATCAGCTGCATACGGCACCGGTTTGTTGACGTGACAAAATTGGTCATCGCCTTCATCTTCGACTCAATAAGGATCTTTCTTTCCTCCAGGCGTTTAACATCCAGCGGAAGTTTTTCGGCATCTTGGCGCGGAAGAATAAACGTGAGCTGAGGTTTCTCTTTTGCGGGTTTGTAGAGTATGATCTTAAGATCGTGCAGATGTTTAAGTGCGGCTACCAGTTCACCCGTTTTCATTTTAAGACCCTTCGCGAGGTACGACTCCGAAATTTTGGTGAAGTCGCTGAATAATTGGCCGCCATACAGCCGCAGCAGCATTTTAATGAGCGGATCGAATTGCTCGTTGGCAACCTGGAATTCATACAACCGGGTTTTATCAACCGCAATGTGCACCACAGAAGGACTGTAAAAACTTTCGTTGAACTCGATAAGTCCTTCTTCTTCCAGTTTGCGCAGCGTGTTGTACGTTATCGCCGGTTGTAACCCGAACCGGTCGCAAAAATTATAAAGGTCAAAATCAAAACTCTCTCCCTCCCCGCTTCCCATGGCCAGTTGATAAAAGTTCGCCAGCGCCTGGTATGTTTTTTTAAGCACGATGATCGAAGGCAGTGATTGTTTTGTTTTGGTTTGCAACGTTGCGACATCAGAATCATGATAGATCACTACGGCATAGGCAAGTTTACCGTCACGACCGGCCCGGCCTGCTTCCTGGTAATACGACTCAAGATTTTCAGGGAGATCAAGATGCGCTACAATCCGCACATCCGGTTTGTCAATTCCCATCCCGAAGGCATTGGTCGCCACCATCACACGCTTTTTATTTTTGATCCATTGCTCCTGGTGATCCGTGCGTTGTTCAAACGTAAGACCTGCATGGTAATAGATTGCACTGATTCCTTTCTTGTTGAGTTCGTCTGCCAGTTCATGTGTTCCCTTCCGTGACCGGGAATAAATAATTACCGAACCCTGCACTTTTTGCAGCACCTCCAAAAGCTTTCGTTCTTTGTTTTCGGTTTTGCGAACTACAAAGGAAAGGTTATCACGCGCAAATGTTTTTTGAAAAACCTGAAATCCCTTTCTGAAGGAGAGCTTCTCAATAATGTCATCTTTAACCTGAGGAGTCGCGGAAGCTGTCAGTGCAATCATACGTACGTCCGGCAATAATTCACGAAGGTTTGCGATTTGTAAATACGATGGACGGAAGTCGTATCCCCATTGCGAAATGCAATGCGCCTCATCAACTGCCAGAAGACCAACTTTCATTTGCTTTACCCGCTCGATGAAAATTTCGGTGTGTAACCGCTCAGGCGAGAGGTATAAAAACTTAACATCCCCGTAAATGCAATTATTCAGCTGGATATCGATTTCCTCACGCGACATAGCCGAATGGATCGCCACCGCGTGAATGCCTTTGTTTTTCAGGTTCTCAACCTGATCCTTCATTAACGCTATTAACGGAGATATCACTATGCAGAGCCCATCCAGTTGCAATCCCGGTACCTGGAAACAAATGGATTTCCCTCCCCCTGTGGGGAGCAAGGCCAGCGTATCATGCCCCGCAAGAATGGAGTTAATGATCTCCGGCTGAAGCGCACGAAATTGATTGTGTCCCCAATACTCTTTTAATATGGAAAGTGAATCTTCCAACTTACCAACTAAGCTTCTCTTTATTCAGGAATGCCGCAATACCACGTTTACAGTCGTCCGTACCACGGGCATGTGCATTCAGCTCAGCTGCATAGTGCAACGCATCCTCAACCGAACGAGACGGTAATTCCGCAATCATACGCTTGGTAAGTTTCATCGATTCGGAAGAGTTCGTCTCAACGAGTTTCTTCGCCAACTGCAACACGTGTTGTTCCAGTTCACCGGCGTCAACCACGTAATTGATTAACCCCATTCGCAAAACCTGTTCTGCAGAAAACAGATCTCCGCTTAATAACATTTCCTTTGCCCGAGCCTCACTAAGTTTACGCAACAGAAAAAACGAAACGATAGCCGGGATAAAGCCAATCTTAACTTCGGTATATCCGAATTTTGCCGCAGGGACGGATGCTACAAAATCACACACGGTAGCCAGGCCACAGCCACCTGCCAATGCATGACCCTGGACTTGTGCAATCACGACTTTAGGATGTGTATAAATCGTAAGGAAAAGTTCTTTCAGATGATTAGAATCCTGCAGGTTTTCTTCAAACGAGAATTTCTGAAGCTTTTGCAAATACTCAAGATCAGCACCTGCACAAAACGCCTCGCCAGTCGCCTTCAACACGATCACTTTAGCCTGCGAATCAATGGCCGCATCATCAAACGCTTTCTTTAAAGCAGCAACAAGCTCGTGATTAAGTGCATTACGCTTTTCCGGACGGTTAAGCGTAATGAACGCTGTTCGGTCTTTCACGTGATATTCAACCAGACTCATAGTTATCAAGGGTAAGAATAAAGGCGCCCTGATGCTGTACGGAATGTATTGAAATGCCCTCCGCTTGGCCATCCTTCAGCAGCCGTCCGGCAAAATAGAAAGAATTGCTGCTATCCAGGATCAGTTTCCTGAATTTTAACCGTTTCACGGATTCCAGGCTCCTGACGGAATTTCCGCCAACCACAATGTAATCAAACTGGATGTCTGACAGAACGTTAAAATCCCGTTGCTCCAACAGCAGAATTTTCAGCCCATTCCAAACCACGAGCCTGCATCCCGGAAGGTCGGCTACAAACTCCTGCTTGACTCCGTTTACAACATCAACAGTACCATTTCGTAGCCGATTCGGCCGAATGTGGAAACGAATGTTGTTTTGATCATTTGCTAACGCGGAATCGGTAAAGAAATAAGCCCGGCCGTGATCAAGCAAATCGCAGGCGCTATGACCCGCTACATTGTATACTACAAATTTCCGCTGATGTGTGTTTTCAACATACTGAGTCCATTGAATGGCAGAGAAGGTAACGATACCCATTGCAGCTGCGGAGAAAAAGGTTGTTTTACGGAGTTCAAACAAAAGCACCAGGCAGCAAATTGTCGCCATTAACAACCAGCATTGAACGACATTGATGTAAACATTGTCAATCAGGCTTCCCGGTAAAGCTTCCATTTGGTAAACACCCCAATTCATAAACGCGATAGTCCACTGAAGCAGAAACCCCAATACGAATGCAATCGGAGCGATAGCACTAACACAAACAAGTGCTATCCCCAAGACGAGTACCACAAACGAAACCGGAATCACAAAAAGGTTTGAAAATAAAAAATACACCGGGAACTGATGAAAATACAATAGGCCTAACGCGAACGTTGCCGCCTGTGCAGCAATTGAAACACAGGTGATCTGCCAGATCTGTTCCCAGAGCCACGCTTTCGGTTGCCAGAGCACAACGATCTTTGGTTGTGAATAAACAATGCCTGCAACGGCCAGGTAAGAAAGCTGAAAGCCCACCGACATGATCAGGTAGGGTTCATACAGTAACAAACAGAATGCAGAAGAAGCAAGGGTATTGTAAATATTGGTTTGTTGTCCCCATGGCCTTGCAAGCGCCACAAACGTAAACATCGTTACTGCCCGAAGTACGGAAGGCGACAAACCTGTAATAAACGCATATGCCCAAAGTACGAGTGTACTAATTACGGCAAGCACAACTTTCCCTCGTGTGGTATTATTCAACGGCCTCAGGATGATCAGAATCAACCAGTAAATAATTCCAACGTGCAATCCGGATACGGAAAGTACATGCAAAGACCCTGTTGCCGCGTATGCCCCGAGCAGATCGTTATCGAGGCCATCTGTTACACCGAGCACAAGTGCGGAAGCCGTGGCCTGTTCCTCATTTCCCGTGACGTGTTTTTCTATCACTTTATCCGCCCATTCACGCGCTACGATTGCATGTGCAACAACCCTGCTGGCCGGCTCATACCCAATGTGAAACACATTACCTTCCCGGAGAAAATGCTCATGATAAATTTTACGATAACTAAGAAACGTTTTATAGTCGAACTCCCCGGGGTTAGAAGGCTCCCTCAGCAACTCAGGACTTCCTTTCACAAGCAAAACATCGCCATAGCGGAATGGTGTTTGATAGCTTTTCTTCGAAAAATACAGCAGTACTTTGCCACTTCGCGGTGTCCAGGATGAGGTGTCATACTTAACCCACAGTACATCTCCTTCCACTTTCCAGGAATTCGATTTCTCTTGCGCTTGATTTGCAATTCGAACTTTATAGAATTGCACCGGTTTACCGTCATGCATGAAGTGATCGGTGCGATTTGAATCGGTTGAGTAGTAGACATTACAATATCCCGCCAGGAAAAGCGCGACAATCCCAATTACTCCGATGTTGATGTACTTAAGTCTACCTTTCCATTTTAAGTATGCGAGTACTGAAAATGAAATAGTAAGTGTTGCGAAAACGATACTTACATGAAGAATGGGAATCTGATCCGGAAAATATAAACCGGTAATGATACCAGCCGCAAATACCAATGCAATACGAACAAGCGCATAGGGCGTCCATGAAAACATCAAGGAAGATACACGCAGTTCACAGCCTTCACAAGATGTGAAAGCCTGTTAAGATTCTACTTCTTCGGTGTTGGCTGATCTTTATCGTAAGCTTCGATAATTTCCCGAACAAGTTTATGACGAACGACATCGCGATCGTTAAGTTCGATAAAACCAATGCCTTTTACACCAGATAAAATGCGGGTAGCTTCCTTCAGACCTGAACGCTGGTTAGCGGGCAAATCGACCTGCGACACGTCACCCGTTACAATCATTTTTGATTCCGGGCCCATGCGTGTTAGAAACATTTTCATTTGCATAGGCGTGGTGTTTTGGCCTTCATCAAGCAGAATGAATGCGTTGTTAAGGGTTCGGCCGCGCATGTACGCCAGTGGCGCAATCTCGATGATTTCGCGCTCCATATAATATTGAAGTTTCTCGAACGGAATCATGTCGTTTAACGCATCATAAATCGGGCGCAGGTACGGATCAATCTTCTCTTTCAAATCTCCCGGAAGGAAACCGAGGTTTTCACCAGCCTCTACCGCGGGGCGGGTAATAATAATTTTCTTGACCTGTTTATTCTTCAACGCTTGCACGGCAAGCGCAACCGAAATGTACGTCTTACCCGTTCCGGCAGGTCCGAGTGCAAATACCAGATCATTCTCCCGAACAAGCTGAACGAGTTTAACCTGATTAGGGGTCTTCGGACGAATTGGGTTTCCGCGAGTTCCGTAGATGACAATGCCGTCCTGTCCCTCGGGCTGTTCAAGCTCAGGATCATTGGCTACGTAACTCCGAACGATGTCTTCACTTACACGTCCGTATTTATGAAAATGCTGGATAAGTGCATTCAGAATATCGCTGATCTGATCGATCTCAGCCGAGGAGCCGCGCACAAGAATCTCGTTGCCGCGCGAAACAATTTTACTTTTCGGAAAGGCAGAAGCAAGCGACTGAATGTTGCGGTTTTCCACACCAAGGAAATCGATGAGGGAAATATTATCAAGGGTTACTGTTTTCTCTGTCAAGATGTGGTTGTTTAAAAACTGTTTACGTGTGTGCGCTTTAACGGAAAAAAGTGAAGCAAAGTTCATTCCGCAATCGGGATTAGAAATGTTTGCTTAGCTTTGCGAAAATAGTCATTATACCCGGTAGCATCAACCATGGCCATTGTTACGCTGCTTACAGATTCAGGCGAGAGCGACCATTATGTGGCGGCCATTAAGGCGAAAATTCTCAGTGTAAATCCGGGGCTCAGGATTGTAGATATTAGTCACCAGGTGAAGCCGTCAGACGTTGCTCACGCAGCATACATTTTGCGTTCTGTATTCCGCGACTTCCCGAAAGGAACTGTTCATCTGGTCGGGGTCGACTCGGCCGGCCAGCGCGATGACTCATCCATTGTGTTGCAACTGGAGGACCATTTTTTTGTTGGAACGGATAACGGTTTATTCGGACTGATAAGCGATCGGCCACACCAGTTTTTGGCAGAACTTAATACTATTCAGCCTATACAATCCACTTTTCCGGAAAAAGACATTTTTGCTCCCGCGGCAGCGAAACTTGCGAGTGGTGTTGGCATGGCGGACATTGGGCGACCGATGGGTACATTTAAAAAGATGATTGACCGGCAGGTAAAGGCTACCAAAAAGCTGATTGCCGGTCACGTGATTCGGGTCGACAATTTTGGCAACCTGATCACCAATATCCCGAAAGAAGCGTTTGAAATATTGAGCAAGGGAAAAACGTATACCGTTCAGTTTGGTGGTGAAAAATTCAGACGCATCCTGACTCATTATAATCAGGCCGAAGAAGGAGAATGTTTCCTGTTATTTAACAGTCTTGGGCTGCTTGAGATCGGTATTTACAAAGGAAACGCTTCTGAATTACTTGGCCTGTCTTACGACAGCATGGTGAATATTACATTTGACGAATAGCAGAGGTTTATTCGGGCACATTGAGTTGAACAATAAACGTAGTTCCTTCCTGTGCATGACTGACGAATGAGATTGATCCGTTTAGTTTGCGTAAAATAGTTTCACTGGTAAATAATCCTAACCCTTTTCGATGACCAAACGGATTTGATGTGTAGAACGGCTGGAATAGTTTCGCCTGAACCGACTCAGGAATACCATAGCCGTGATCTTTAAAGTCGATTAACACACGTGAGCTATCTCTTCGTGCAAGTATTTCAATAATTTTTCTTTCCTCGGGCAGACCCTTAACTGCATGAATCGCATTATCGAGTAGATTAATAAAAACCTGGCACAATTGACCTGAATGTCCCACTACTACGAATGCAGGAACATTGGATTCAATCCGAATCTTATGGAGGCGAATTTTCGATTGAAGCACAAGAAGGGAGGCAGTCATGCATTCAGCGATATCGGCATGCGCGAAAAAACCGGGCGCTGATTCAGGAGCAAAAAAAACCCTTAGACTTCCGACAATATGCATGGCCTGATCTATACCCACCCGGATATCATGAAGTATTTGAAACTCTTTTCGGGCCAGTCCTATTTCTTCAGCAGCCTCCTCGAACACCGATATTCCCCCGGAAATAAAATTCAGCGGGTTATTTAACTCATGAGCAACACCGGCTGTAAACTGGCCCAGCATTACCATCTTCTCGGAATTCAGGACGTGGGCTTGTGCGCGCTGAAGATCCTGAAAACTCCTTTCAAGATTGAGATGCTGCATTTCGATGATTGCATTTTGCCGGGTTAAATTCCGATTGATATTATTTTTTTGAGTCAGCAGTATTCGGACCAATACGAAACCAAGTATTGTAATAACAACTCCGCTAATTAATAAAAAACGTATACCCATCTCATGATTAGCTGCCGTTGCACGCAACAAACCAATGGTCTGCAGATTTTTCAGTTCTTCGTTCTTCAGTTTCAAATTGTAACCATTCTCCACTTTACCAGCCTCAATAAGCTGTTCTTTTGAATACATTGAATCCTGCAACTCGAGCAGACGATGCTGCATTTCCGTTAGTTTTTTCAAATCACCAATTGCTTCGTAGGCCTGAATTCTTCCCTTAAGTTCCGGAACATAGTCAAAAACAAAAACTCCTAGTTGATCCAGCGGTTGGTCGAGGGCCATCAGGCGTTTTGCTTTTTTAAGCTGTCCTGCTTTAGCAAAACTCTTAGCCATAGATGCTTCCTGATACCTAATCTCATCCTGGTGATTACCCGGGGCTTCTGATAGCTTTTTCATTCCGACATGGAAATAAAATAGAGCCGAATCATAATGGTCCGACCATTGAAACACGTGTGCCATTTCAAAAATAATGCGTGCTTCGTCAAAGGGGAAGGAACCGGATTTGAGTATTCGAAGCGCCTGGCGATAACATTCCAGTTTATCAGGATCGGATTTCCGGAGAACGGACAAGTTCGATACTGTTCTTGCATAGTTCAGCGTGTCATCCGAGTGTTTGAAAATTTGAATAGCGCGAAGAGTAAATTTTTCGGCAATCTCTTCCTGGTTAAATGACCCGGAATACGTAATGGCTAAGTCATTACAGATTCGTGCACGTAATACAGGGTATCGGGCAGAGTCGTTATTTTGAAGAGACTTTAGTTCATACTCCAGCATATCCGTAACAGCATCCTTATCAATAAATAAGCTTCGGGCCAGGGTTCTATATCCAACACATAGGTCATCCGTCAGGTTAGCTCGTTCAATAACTTTCAGCGCAATCAAAAGAACTCTCTTTGACCCTATCTTTTGCTTAATGAAAGTCTTTTCACGTCTTCGATTCTCGTATCGGAATACCTGAATTTGACAAAGCGCCCATGCTATCGAATCTCGCGTCTTCAACGCAAGGCTCTCCGCCTGCCTGAGATACGCATTTGCAGAATCCAGTTCGGCTTCTGAAGCGTCATCTTTCGAGATCATCACGGATGATAAAATGCGGAGACCTTTAATTCTCAGGTTTACATCCTTTTCTGCCGCTACTTCCGGTCTTACACGGACAGCTATTTTTACTGCGCGCAAAGAAAGGAAAAGTACATTGGCCGAATCCAACGATTGTTCAAGTGATGATTTTACTTTTAAATCTTCCTGCCGCTTGCAACCAGACAAGAGAACCGTTAAGGTTAAACCGACAACCAGTAAGATGAAGATTCCGATTTTCACCGCATCATGGATAAGTTATTGTTTAGGCCGAGCCATTTGAACTGTAAAGGTTGTACCCCGGTCGGGTTCGCTTATGAATGTAATAGCACCACCTATGCCCTGAAGAATTGTATTGCAAATGAATAATCCCAGTCCGATACCCTGCCCTGCAGGTTTTGTTGTGAAGAACGCGCGAAATAAATTTAACCGGATTGATTCGGGAATTCCATGGCCTTGGTCAGTGAAGTCGATCAGCACATTCGATCCGGTTTTACGGGCAAGTATTTGAATTGTTCTTCTTTCTGCCGAAAGGTCTTTTACCGCATGTATGGCATTATCGATCAGATTGATAAACACCTGGCACACCTGACCGGAATGCCCGATTACAATGTAGTCCTGAAAATCAGCCAATACCCGAATATTGGTAGCCCGGATTTTGGATTGTAGAACAAGAAGCGAAGCGTTGATGCATTCGGCAATATCGGAGTGAGAGTCAAACCCGATTTCAGATCTCGGGTTAGAGAATACGCGCAAACTCTTCACAATGTTCATTGCCAGATCGACTCCATTACGAATATCCCGCAATATCTGAAGCTCGTTTATCGCCTCCAGCCCGGCTTCTTCAACTGCCTCCTCCAGCACCGACACACCTCCGGAAACGAAATTCAAGGGATTATTTAATTCGTGCGCAACGCCCGCAGTAAACTGTCCGAGCATGGCCATCTTTTCAGAAGTTAAAATGTGAGCTTGAGACCGCTGAAGTTCCTGTAACCCTTTTTCCAGATTGACCCGCTGCAACTCGATTGTTTCATTTTGTTGCGTGAGATACGCGCTGAGTCGCTTTTGTTTCATCAAAAGCATTCGAACCAACAATAATCCAAGTGTTGTAATACCAATAACACCCAGCAACAAAAAGCGAATACTGGTTTCCCGATTTGCAGCTATGGCTTTTAGCGAACTTGTTACTTGCAGATTGTTCAGCTCCTGAATTTTTAATTTCAGTTTATACAGATTTTCAGTCTTTCCCACTTCAATAAATTGATCGCTGGAATACATCGAATCCTGTAAAACCATCAACCTGCGCTGTGCTTCTATCAGTCCTTCCAGATCACCCAGCGCTTCGCATGCTTCTACCCGATCTGTAAGCTCCGGAGTAAGGTTGAAAACAAATCCGTCCGATTCGTTAAATATCTGTTCCCGGTTTACTATCAACCACCTGGCCCTGCTAATCTGGCCGATGCCTGCAAAACTTCTGGCCAAACGTGCTTCGCGGTATAACATTTCCTTGTGGTGGTCGCCCGGGCTGGCGAAAAGTTTTTGATTTGACTTCCGTAAATAAAAAATAGCGGAGTCGTACTGATTAATCCTTTGAAATCTCAATGCCATTTCAAAACATACCCATGCCTCTTCCAGCGGTAACGTGCCAGACTTTAATACTTGCATTGCCTGACGGTAATAACGGATTGCCTCGGGGATATCCTTCATAGGATCCGCCAGATTAGCCAGCGCCCTGGCGTAGTGAAGGGTATCGTCTGAATGCTTTAAGATTTCAATAGCCCGAAGGAAAAACCGCTTGCCGGTTTCTTGCTGGTTAAAAGACTCGGTGTATTTGATGGCGATATCATTGCAGATTCGGGCCCGCAACGTAGGATATTTTGCAGAGTCGTTGTATTGAAGCGACAGTAGTTCATAATTCAACACATCGGTAATACGCTCCTTATCAATAAACATAGAACGCGCCAGTGTTCTGTATCCAAATGACAAGCCATCCGTCAGCTTTTTTTGTTCAATAATTTTCAACGCAATAAGAAGCACAGCCTTCGAGCCAATCTTATGTTTCTCAAAATCCCATTCGCGCTTCAGATTTTTATACCTAAAAAATTGAATCGTACATAACGCCCATTCCAGTGAGTCTCCGGCAGTTAGTGCAAGACTTTCTGCCTGCCTCACAAAGGATACTGCAGAATCCAATTGTGCCAGCGAAGAAACATTGCTGCCCGAAAGTAGTACCGCAGATGTTATCCGCAGACCACGAATCTTAAGCGCCAGATTCTTTTCGTTCAGAACATCGTTCAGAATACGCTTTATTATCTTCTCACCCGTGGGAGAAGTAAACATCACTTCCGCGGAGTCAAGTGCGGCAACCAATTCCGGGTCCGTTGTTGGTTCAGCAATATCAGCCTGTTTGCTGCAACTTATCATAACCATGCTCAAGCAACCAGCAAATAAGGAAGCCAACACTTTTCTCTTTAGCATAGCCGCGACAGGTTTGTGATTTGTAGTTGCTGATGAAGCGCTGTCAAGCCTTATTTTCGTTAGTAAATTTTGAACGCAGTAACGTTACCGTGAATGTACTACCCCGACCTAACTCACTTTCGAACGTGATTTTCCCGCCAAAATCATTCACGATGTTGTAGCATATGAATAAGCCCAAGCCGGTTCCCTGACCCGTTTTTTTTGTCGTAAAAAACGCATGGAAGATGCTTCGGTGGATTTCTTCCGGTATCCCCTCTCCGTTATCGACAAAATTTATCTGGACTTCAGTTTCTGTTGTTACCATTGTAATGGCCAGTTGCCTGTCGGATGCAGAATTTTTCGATAGCGCATAAATCGCATTGTCAATCAAATTAATGAATACCTGGCTCAGCCTGCCAGAATGCCCGCGCACCTTGACCGGAGCATAAGACCGGAGTACTTCTACTGATTCGCGGTCGAGCTTTGACTTAATCAGAATCAATGATGCCTCCAGGCATTCGAAAACATCCGCCTCCGAATGCTCTGTAACAGCCTCCTTAGAACTGGAAAAAATCTGAAGACTTTCAACAATAGCTGCCATGCGGCTAACACCATTGTTAATATTTTTAAGCACTGCTTTCAAACCGGCCGAAGCTTTGTCGACTTCGTCTGTTGAACGTGATTCTCTTACCAGAAACCGATCGATAACGTCATCAAGTACAGATACACCTCCTGAAATAAAATTTAAAGGGTTGTTAAGTTCGTGCGCAACACCTGCCGTGAACTGCCCGAGCATAACCATCTTTTCAGAAGTAAGCATGTAGCCCTGCGTCCGCTGAAGATCTGCGAGGTTGCGTTCAAGCTCAACTTTTTGTTGCTCGATAATCTCGCTTCGTTCGGCCAGCGATTGATTAAAACGGTTTTGCTGTCGCAGCAACCGTAAGACCATGATGAGACCAACGGTTGTAATCGCGATACCGGCAATCAACAAAATACGAATCCATTTCTCTTTCTTTGCATTTTCGGCCTGAAGGGTAAGCGACAATTGCAGCACTTCCAGTTCTTTGTCTTTCAGTTGTATCTCATACTGGCTTTCAATTCGCCCCACTTCAATCATTTGCTCTTTGGAAAAGATAGCATCCCGAAGGCCCAAAAGTTTCTTTTGTGTTAAGGCCAACTTGGGCAAGTCGGCCCGATCCTGATAGACCAAAACCATTTTCTCCAGCGCTGAGAATGTCTCACTCAATTCATGACTTTTAATGGCAGGAAGTTCGCGTTCAAACAAACCAACCAGTTGCCACCCGAAATCGCGGTGACCCTTCCGGATGTAGCTCTTAGCGACTTCTGCCTGCCATTCGATTATTTTCCCGGAAGAATAATTCGGGTCAAGTTTCAGGATTCCAATAGCCTTCTTATTGTAAAAGAGTGCCGAATCATAGCGGCCTTCATTCTGGAATACTGTGGCAATTTTTTGAAAACCGAGCGCTTCACGATCGTGTAATCCGGCTGCTTGGGCAACCCGTGCAGATTGACGAAAAAAACTTAAGCTTTGACCCATGTTTCCTTCGGCACCAAAGTTTTCTCCAATATTACTCAGCACAATTGCCAGACTGAACTTGTCGTTCAATTGCTCGAGAATCGCAGCGGCCCGAAAGTAGTAGGCTTTCGCTTTCGAAATATCCTTCGCATAATCGGTATAGAATACCGCAAGGTCGTTGCAGATTTTTGCCCGTAACCCCGGTGAACGAATTGAGTCGTTGTAGTAGAGCGCACGAAGTTCATACGTAAGCTTACCCGCCAGCGCATCTTTTTGTGTAGGCGCAACGCCTGAGAGCCAGTGATAGGCAGACGATAGGCCACTGGTGAGGTTGTTTTTTTCCAGATACCGGATGCCGCGAAGCAGAACTGTCGAGGCCATCGGCAATTGATTTAACTCTTTAAGCCAAAACCCTCTTAAATAAAGATATCTGCCGATCTGAATTTCATTGAGTGCCCATTCAACCGAGTCGTTGTGGAGCAACGCAATTTTCTTTGCCTCATACGAAAACGACACAGCCGAATCAAGTTGCTTCAATGTGGGTGATGGCTGCGAAAGTAAAACGGTAGAGGTGAGTCGCAGGGTACGGACAAACAAGTCATTATCGGGCTCAGTATTTAGTCTGTAATACATCTCCGTTACAATCTTTTTTGCCCGAGGTTCCTGGTACTCTGCTTCAACAGAATCAAGCGCTTGCTTCATCAGGAAAATATCCGATGTAGCAAACCTGGTTGGTTTATCCGGATTTTGTTCGCATGAAAAGAGAATGAAGATTAGAGCAAAAGCAATCGAGCTCACTTCTTTTGCCTCTGAAATTTTACAAACGACTTTATCCCACGCGAAACTCCCGGCTCGTTCCATTGAATCAAAAATTAATTAGACAACGGCGGGCAATTTATAAGTTTGTTTGAATTATGGAATGTTTTTACAACTGAAAGGCCAACATAAAATTATGTTATGTAAACTAGTGTAAAGTAGCGCTTACTAAGTACTGCACTTGAGCGTGATAGATAATTTATTTTGTTTTCAATACACTGTAATATTAGTTACTGAATTCATTTGCAGAAGATCAATTATAAATACAGATACGATTGAAACTTTCAATTTGATTTACCTGATAAGCCATGTGATTGTAATACAAAAGCGTTATTATTTTAATAAAGCTGGTTCAACTTGTCAGGACTAACCGATACAATATTCAGAAACATCAATCGTGATAAAATGAATAGTAAGGATATGAAGGCTTCCACACCTAAAGTCGGTCGCGATGACTATCGAAACAAACACACGCCATATTATTTAGAGGCTGTTAAATAGTAACAAACAAAATCGCGCGAGGCGGGGCTTCAGTACCTAAGGCCGGCCCCGATAGTTATCGGGACGAACACGCACTTCATATTGTTTAGAACCCATTAAATCATAATAAACAAAAAGCCCCGCGAGGCGGGGCTTCAGTACCAAAGGCCGGTCCCGATAACTATCGGGACGAACACGCACTTCATATTGTTTAGAATCCATTAAATCATAATAAACAAAAAGCCCCGCGAGGCGGGGCTTTAGTACCTAAGGCCGGTCCCGATAACTATCGGGACGAACACGCACTTCATATTGTTTAGAATCCATTAAATCATAATAAACAAAAAGCCCCGCGAGGCGGGGGCTTCAGTACCTAAGGCCGGAATCGAATCAAGTGGATCGCCATCCAGGCCCTGACAACCTTTTAATCTATGCAATTGGCCATATTTCTTACTAACATTCATCATTACTTTTGACACACTTATTGGCAAACTTTTCTTTACATTCCAATCACCATTTGACAAAACTCCACCCATTTGCTGAGCATCAACACCCCAACTAGAGATAAAAGAACTGTCACCGCATTCTGAATCGTGTTCCAATCATCGCTGTTGTCGTTAGTTTTTCTCCAAATCTTTTTTAACCTCTTGTCCTTCAATTCCCGGTTGATTACTTGGTGATATTTTTTAACCAAACGCTTGTCGAATGCGAGTGATGACTGAATTCTATTTATGGTGCGGCCATGAATAATGCAAATTACTACTGCTGCCATCGTAAGTACGACCGGTGAAAAGTATATGTGGTTACTTCGGAGGAAACCGATTGCAACGACCATACCGGCCCATAGTGATGCATTTAGTTTCCATTGAATGTTACGCGTACGATCAAATCGTTCAAGTCGGCCGTTGAGAAGATCCACTAGAGCTTGTATGTTATCCTTCATACAGTAGGTTTTGGTATGAAACTAATTGCTGGAAAGCTTAAAAGTGTGCCAACAAAAGTGTGACAACAACTTTGAGTCAAGTCGCTGTCACACAAGCATGTAGGAGTACCTAAGGCCGGAATCGAACCGGCACACCTTGCGGTACACGATTTTGAGTCGTGCGCGTCTACCAGTTCCGCCACTCAGGCAAAAACGACCAGCGGACTTGCTGATCGGGCTGCAAATATGAGCAAACTTTAAGTTTTG
>JAEUUI010000003.1 GCA_016786585.1 Cyclobacteriaceae bacterium | reverse complement strand
GAAATCCGATGACTTCCACGGTACGTTCACTTTTAAGCCGCTTGAAAAAGGTTATGGTGTTACCATCGGTAATGCACTGAGAAGAATCTTGTTGTCTTCGCTGGAAGGATATGCTATTACAGGCATCAAAATCCCTGGCGTTCTTCATGAGTTCTCAACCATTGAAGGTGTTGTAGAAGACGTTGCTGAGATCATCCTGAACCTGAAAATGGTTCGCCTGAAGAAAGTTACTGACAGCTTCGAAAGCAAAATCACGGTAAATATTAAGAAGCAGAAGCAGTTCAAGGCTGGCGACATCGCTAAGTTTACATCTGCTTTTGAAATTTTGAATCCTGAGCACGTTATCTGTAACATCGATGAGTCTGCTCAGTTCGAAATCGAATTGTCTCTCGAAAAAGGAAGAGGCTATTTGCCGGCAGAAGAAAACAAACCTGCTGAACAGGTATTCGGATACATTCCGATCGATGCAATCTTCACACCTGTAAAGAATGTGAAGTACAGCGTGGAAAACACCCGCGTTGAGCAGAAGACGGACTACGAAAAACTTGTTGTAGAAATTCAAACCGATGGTTCAATCCATCCGGAGAAAGCTCTTGAAGGCGCTGCGCACATCTTGATTCAGCACTTCCGCTTATTCTCTGATAAGTCGATCGAACTCGAAACCGGCAAGGATGCTGAAATCGAACAGGTTGATGAAGAAATGCTGCACATGCGCAAACTGTTGAAGACCGGATTGCATGATCTTGATCTTTCAGTACGCGCGTACAACTGCTTGAAAGCTGCTGACGTGAAAACACTCGGTGATCTTGTAGAGCTTGAAATTTCTGACATGATGAAGTTCAGAAACTTCGGTAAGAAGTCACTCGCAGAGCTTGAGCAATTGGTAGCAGAGAAAGGTCTTACCTTTGGTATGGATCTGTCAAAATATAAACTGGACGAAGATTAAGAATAACCGATCATGAGACACGGTAAGAAAGTAAATCACTTAGGAAGAACAGCCAGCCACCGGAAGGCGTTGATGTCGAACATGGCTTCTTCCCTTATTTTGGAGAAGCGCATCACCACGACTGTTGCGAAAGCGAAGGCGTTGAGAAAATATGTTGAGCCCCTGCTGACAAAAGCAAAGAGCGACACAACACATTCTAGAAGAACTGTGTTCTCATACCTCCAAAATAAAGAGTCGGTTAAAGAATTGTTCAGCACAGTAGCATCTAAAATCGGAGAGCGTCCGGGTGGTTATACCCGCATCATTAAGATGGGTGACGTTCGCCTCGGAGATAATGCCGAAATGTGTCTGATCGAGCTGGTTGACTTCAACACGCTTTACTCGAAAGATGAGAAGGCTGGCAAGGCAACGAAGACTCGCAGAAGTCGCAGAGGAGGCAAGAAAGCTGAAGGAGAAACGACAGCAGAAGAGACGACCGAAAAGGTTGAGGCAAAAGAGAAGCCTGCGAAAAAGGCTCCTGCTAAGAAAACAGCTGCTAAAAAGAAGAAAGAAGACTAGTGATAGAATTCGAATACATAAAGAAGGGATTGAATTTCGGTTCAATCCCTTTTTTTATGCCCTTGTGTGGGCTGATTAGGAAACGTGAGATGACAACCGGATCAAGTCGGCTGAAACCTTAGGTTTTCAAACGTTTGGGGAGAAAAATCCGGGGTTTAGCCCCCGTAATACGGTGAGAATTTTAATTTTGTAAAACTTATAAAAAGCGTGGGTAAAGCATACTTACTTCTAGCAGACGGCCTTCTTGTAGAGGGCATTGCCATCGGCAAAAAAGGTACAACAGGCGGAGAAATCTGCTTCAACACCGGGATGACCGGATACCAGGAAATTTACACCGATCCTTCCTATTACGGTCAGATTATCGTTAACACCACGGCACACATCGGTAATTACGGTACGGTGGATCAGGAGCAGGAATCGGCCAACCCGAAGATTAAGGGTTTGGTGGTAAATGATTACTCGGAAGATTTCAGCCGGTATACAGCCAAGGAAAGCCTTCAGCAATACCTGGAACGATATAACATTGTTGGCCTGGCCGGGGTTGATACACGCATGTTGGTGCGATACATTCGCAGCCGCGGAGCGATGAACGCGCTGATCTCATCAGAGCTTACACCTGAACAAATGCGGGAGGAAATCAAGAAGGTCCCTTCGATGGACGGCCTCGAGCTTTCTTCCGTGGTTACAACAGAAAAGGCTTACACGGTTGGTGATGAAAATGCCGAGCTTAGAATCGCTGCCCTGGATCTTGGCATTAAGAAAAGCATCCTCACGAATCTCACACAACGTGGTTGCTATGTTAAAGTGTTCCCGGCAAAAACTCCGTTCGCTGAAATGGAGAAGTTCAAACCGGACGGATACTTCATCTCAAACGGTCCTGGCGATCCATCGGTGATGAGCTATGCGATCGACACCGTGAAGGAAACACTGAACGCCGACAAGCCTACGTTCGGAATTTGTTTAGGTCACCAGGTGCTTGCGCTGGCGAACGGCGTATCGACTTACAAGATGCATCACGGCCATCGCGGATTGAATCACCCGGTTAAAAACCTGGTCACAGGTCTAGGTGAGATGACTTCGCAAAACCACGGGTTCGCAGTGAGCGAAAAAGACATCGAAAAGAATCCTAACGTAGAAGTAACGCACCTTCACTTGAATGATAACACCATCATGGGTATTCGGGTGAAGAACAAAAAAGCGTTCTCGGTACAATATCACCCGGAAGCATCTCCGGGTCCGCATGATTCACGGTATCTGTTCGATCAGTTCGTGAACATGATCCGCGAAGACAAAAAATCTTAACATCACAATTTTAAAATTATAATTATGAGTTTAATTGAAAGCATTCATGCCCGGCAGATTCTCGACAGCCGCGGAAATCCAACCATCGAAGTTGATGTTGTAACGGAAAGCGGAGCATACGGTCGTGCTGCAGTTCCGTCAGGAGCTTCTACCGGAACACACGAAGCGGTTGAGCTTCGCGATGGCGACAAGAAAAAATATATGGGTAAAGGCGTTCTGAAAGCAGTTGAGAACGTGAATACCAAGATCGCCTCCGAGCTTGTGGGCTTTTCAGTTTATGAACAGAACCTGCTGGATAAAATTATGATCGAGCTGGATGGTACTGCCAATAAAGGTAAACTTGGTGCGAATGCGATTCTCGGAACGTCACTGGCTATTGCGAAAGCTGGCGCGATGGAAGCGGGAATTCCTTTGTATCGTTATATCGGTGGTGTTAGTGCTAACACACTTCCTGTGCCGATGATGAACATTCTGAATGGTGGAAGCCACGCGGATAACTCAATTGACTTCCAGGAGTTCATGGTGATGCCGGTAGGCGCAGATACATTCTCAGAAGCGCTGCAGATGGGCGCTGAAATTTTCCATACGCTGAAGAAAGTTCTTCACGATAAAGGTCTTTCAACTAATGTGGGTGACGAAGGTGGATTTGCTCCGAACATCAAATCCAATGAAGAAGCAATCGAAATTGTGTTGAAAGCAATTGAGAAAGCCGGCTATAAGCCAGGTGTGGATGTTTTCATCGCGCTGGATCCTGCTGCCTCTGAATTCTATGATTCAAAAACCAAACTGTATCACTTCAAGAAGTCGAACGGCAAGAAGTTGAAGCCACTGGAAATGGCTGACTATTGGACCAACTGGGCTAAGAAATATCCGATCATCTCGTTGGAAGATGGTATGGCTGAAGATGACTGGGCAGGATGGACAGCACTCACACAAAAAATTGGCGACAAAGTTCAGCTGGTGGGTGACGATTTGTTTGTAACGAATGTAAAACGCCTCCAGAAAGGTATTGATGATGGCGTGGCTAACGCAATCCTGATTAAGGTTAACCAGATCGGTTCACTCACCGAGACGATCGATGCGGTTAACCTTGCCAAGCGTAATTCATACAAGAGTGTTATGTCGCACCGTTCAGGTGAAACCGAGGATAGCACGATTGCTGATCTCGCTGTGGCATTGAATACCGGCCAAATCAAGACTGGTTCTGCGTCCCGTTCAGACCGGATGGCGAAGTACAATCAGTTGATTCGCATTGAAGAAGAGCTGGGCGAAACAGCTTACTTCCCTGGAAAAAACATGTAAAATTGAATGCTTCAGGCACCAACCCTGTTACCCCGAAATGGGTGACAGGGTTTTTTATGAAAAATTCCTACCTTAGTCATCATTTTTTAAACTGGGTATGCTGAAAAAACTTCCGAAAGCCCTCCGCAATTTTTATATCGTAACCGGAGGCATTTTTTTGGTTTGGATGCTGGTGTTGGACTCAAACGATTTTGTTTCGCGTTATAAACTTTCCGCCAAGCTGAGTTCATTGGAAAGCGAGAAGGAGTACTATGCGGATAAGATTAAAGAAGTTCAAAAGGACCATGAGGAACTCATGGGGACCCGTGAATTGCTGGAAAAATTCGCGCGGGAAAAATATTTAATGAAGAAGAGCACCGAAGATATCTTTGTGGTCGTTGAAGAATAGTAAAAACGATTGACGTATGATTCACCCCTGGATTTTAACGCTGATATTTTGTTTCGCCACGATTGTTGCTTTTAGCCAATCGCGGCATAGGGATAACGACAATAGCCTTGAAGGAGTGCCCTTTAAAGAACGGATTGTGGTAGGCGGTGGACTGGGTCTTCAGTTTGGAAGCCAGATCGATGTTATTTCCGTGTCACCAATGATCGGCTACAAGCTCACACAAAAATTGATGGCCGGCTCAAGCGTAACATACCGGTACACCAAGTACAAATATTTTAATCCCAGTATAAAGCTTACCGATTATGGTGTGAGTCCGTTTGTTCGATACACGATCTTCAATGGAATTTTTCTCCAGGCTGAATACGAACATTTGAGCTACGAGTTCCCGGAATCGGCTACAACCACTACGCGAAAAGGTTACAATAGTTTTATGGCGGGTGGTGGATTTGTTCAGCCTATTGGCAATAAAGCGGCATTCTATCTTCTCGCGCTTTATAACTTTTCTTATCAATCGGTAAACCCGGGTGAATACTCTCCGTATCCGAATCCACTGATTTTGCGTGGCGGAATTACGTTCGGCTTCTAGAAGTTTAAATCAAATCTTTTCGCAAGCTCTTTCAAATCTTCCACAACTTTTTCGTTGAGGGGAATCCCTTCTTTTAACCGAGTCGCATTCATCTCGCGTTCCGGGTCACCGGGTATCAGAACTTTTGGTTGACCCGCTATCGGTTTGGCTGAACGGAACCTGTTTATCCAGTTGTCCATGTGATTCTTGAACTCTTCTTTCGGGCGGAAAGCATCAATGCGCATCGCACCAAAAAAATGGCCGATTCCTTTTCCAACCGGATCAGCCGGAGGAGCGAGGAACGCCACAAACGGAGGAACCCACGGTCCGTAATTTGCGCCCGACAAAACTGCTGAGAAGATATCCACGATCGAACCCAGACCATAGCCCTTATGACTTCCATGTTCAAAGTCGCTGCCAAGCGGAACAAGCGCCCCGCCTTCTTTTAATTCGTGCGGGTTTGTAGAAGTTTTACCGAGCTTATCCTGAATCCAACCTTCGGGGGCGGTTTTATTTTTTCGCTGGAGAATTTCCAGTTTTCCGTTCGCGGCTGTTGTGGTTGCCATGTCGGCAACAAATGCAGGTTGCTTGTTAGCAGGAATTGCTACCGCAATCGGGTTAGTGCCGAGCATTCTTTCAACTGACCAGGTAGGCGCCACCAGCGGACTGGCATTTGTCATGGCAATGCCAATCATATCGTGTTCCAAAGCCATCATGGCGTGATAGCCGGCAATTCCAAAATGGTTGGAGTGCTGAACGCTCACCCACCCGGTTCCGCATTGTTTCGCTTTTTCAATCGCAACCTTCATCGCGTACGGAGCAACTACAAGCCCCAGGCCACCATCACCGTCAACCACGGCTGTGCTGGGTGATTCATGAATGATATGAATGTTTGGAGTGGCGTTGATACGTTTCGCTTCCCACAAACGAATGTAGCCCGACAACCTCGCGACTCCGTGCGAGTCAATCCCGCGGAGATCGGCCGAGAGTAAAACCTCGGTTGCGAGTTCTGCTTGTTCACTACTGCATCCGATCTTTTTAAAAGCAGATGTGGTAAATTTCTTTAAGGTTTCGAAAGGAAAGATTTGATCAGCCATGCGGTAAAGATACGATGTTGTGTCACTCCGATAGCATGGCGAGCGCGCCTTCTTTCAGCGAGTACCGGGAAACGCGAATCTGACTGATTTGATATTTGTCGAGTATGTATTTGACCATGCAACTTCCAACTACGATCAGGTCGACCCGAAGCTCAATCATACCCGGCAGTTTTAGGCGTTCGGCACGTGTTGATCGAATGATTTCCTCGTGTGCTCTTCGAACGAAATCAATTGTGAGGGGTGTTTCAGCATCACGATCAGTAACTGGAATTCCATATTCCCGACAGTACATATCACTTAGCGTATCAAACGAACCTGAAGAGCCTATGAGCGTTTTCGGGTTCCAGCGAATTACCGCTTCATCAACTTCGCGCAACGATTGATCCAGCAGGGCATTGATCTTTTTGATCTCTTCGGGTGTTATCGGATCGCTGATGGAGAACATTTCAATGATTCGTTGAGCACCCAGTTCGAGGCTCTTGCTCCACAGCGGTTGGTGTTGGTCGGCCAGAATAAACTCAACGCTACCTGCACCGATATCCATGATTAGTCCGATGTCGTTAGTTATGTTAACAGCAGACGCTACGCCCCGATAGATCATTTCCGCTTCTTCTGCGCCTGACAAAATTCGGACAGTGATACCGGTTTGATTTTTTATTTGTTCAGTCACCTCGCGAGAATTTTCAGCATTTCGGAATGCGCTTGTCCCAAAGGCATGCACAGACGAAACCTCAAACAAGTCCATTTTGTTTTTAAAAGCTTGCAATGCAGCGATCGCGCGCTCGATAGCATCTGGCTGAATGACATCCTGGTTGATGCCAGCTTTGCCGAGCTTGACACCAACCTTTTCGCGATGAAGCACAGAGGCTTTTGTGCCCTGTTTTTCGGCTACCAGCAGGTGAAAAGTATTCGTTCCCAGATCGATAATCGCGAACCGTGCATTCATCTCGCAAAATAGCCCGGATCGGGGAAAGTAGCTTTTGAAAAGACCACTGACAGCACAATAAATTCAATAAAATCGCAATATCTTTCGGTTCCTGAAAAGCTACCATGACAAAGCGAAAGCATACTGAACCCATTCTGCAAAGCCGGTTTGACGAACTTCATCGCAAGAACGAAGAAGCGTTAACAGGAGGCGGAGCGAAACGAATTGAACAACAACATGCCAGGGGAAAGCTTACAGCCCGGGAACGAATTCAGTTATTGATAGACGAAGGCACATTCGAAGAGTTGGGCAAATTTGTGACGCACCGTGCGAAGGATTTTGGCCTCGATAAAGAGCACTACCTGGGCGATGGTGTTGTTACCGGTTACGGAAAAGTAAACGGTCGACTGGTTTACGTTTTCTCACAGGATTTTACTGTCTTCGGAGGTTCGCTTTCGGAAACACACGCAGAAAAAATTGTAAAGATCATGGACCTCGCCATGAAAAATGGCGCACCGATCATCGGCTTGAATGACTCCGGCGGAGCGCGCATTCAGGAGGGTGTGGTTTCACTTGGTGGATATGCGGATATTTTTTATCGCAACACGTTGGCTTCGGGTGTAGTGCCACAGATTTCGGCTGTGATGGGACCATGCGCGGGTGGGGCAGTGTATTCACCGGCCATCACCGATTTTATTTTCATGGTTGAAAATACTTCGTTCATGTTCGTAACTGGCCCGAATGTGGTAAAGACGGTAACGCATGAAAATGTAACTCCGGAAGAATTAGGAGGAGCGTCTGCGCACAGTACGAAAAGTGGTGTCACGCATTTCGCGTGCGCGAACGAAGCGGTTTGCATTGCCGAGATAAAAAAATTACTGAGCTACATTCCACAGAATTGCGAGGACGATGCGCCACGCGTTTCGTATGCTGTTGGCAACGAAGCAAGACCTAACTTAAATACCATCATTCCGGTCAACCCGAACCAGCCGTACGACATGCGCGAAGTGGTGAATGGGATTGTTGACGAGGGTAGCTTCTTCGAAGTTCATAAAAACTTTGCAGAAAATATTATTGTCGGGTTTGCACGCATTGCCGGCAGAAGCATTGGCATAGTCGGTAACCAGCCTGCTTCCCTGGCCGGGGTGCTTGACATTGATGCCAGCGTAAAAGGTGCGCGCTTTGTACGTTTCTGCGATTGCTTTAACATTCCGTTGCTGGTGCTCGAAGATGTTCCGGGATTTTTGCCCGGTACTGACCAGGAATGGAATGCGATTATTACGAATGGTGCGAAATTGTTATTCGCATTTTCTGAAGCAACCGTTCCGCGCGTAACGGTAATCACCCGCAAAGCTTACGGTGGTGCATATGATGTGATGAATTCCAAACACATCGGTGCCGACCTTAACTATGCATGGCCAACTGCGGAGATTGCGGTAATGGGTGCAAAAGGTGCTGCGGAGATTATCTTCAAAAAGGAAATTTCTGAAGCTGCAGATCAAACTGCGAAACTCAACGAGAAAGTGGAGGAGTATACAGCCAAGTTTGCCAATCCGTATCGCGCAACGGCTCGCGGATACATTGACGAAGTTATTTATCCGGATCAGACGCGCGAGAAACTCATCCGGGCTTTTGAGATGCTGGAAAATAAAGCCGCCACGCTTCCGAAAAAGAAACATGATAACATCCCTTTATAATTGACATAATTTCAAATCGTATGGATAAAAAGAGTAAAAATTTTTTGTTTGAATACCTGAACAATGCATCTCCCACAGGTTTTGAGCACTCTGGTCAGCAAATCTGGCTGGATTATCTAAAGCCGTATATCGATGAGTACATGGTTGATGTATATGGGACAGCGGTAGGCGTTATCAATCCACAGGGAAAGTATAAAGTTGTTATTGAGGCGCATGCCGATGAGATCTCGTGGTTTGTAAATTATATCACAGAAGAAGGATATATCTATGTGCGCAGAAATGGTGGTTCGGACCATCAGATTGCGCCTTCGATGCGGGTGAATTTGCAGGGCGATAAAGGAATTGTAAAAGGAGTGTTTGGCTGGCCGGCCATTCACGTTCGCGATGCAGCCCGGGAAGAGACGCCATCGTTAAAAAATATATTTATCGATATCGGTGCAGAGTCGAAGAAGGAAGTGGAAGCGATGGGCGTACATGTGGGTACCGTTGCCACATTTGAAGATGAACTGATTGAGCTGAATAAAAACTACCTGACCGGTCGTGCGCTTGATAACCGCATGGGCGGATTTATGATTGCCGAGGTGGCCCGCAGACTGAAAGAGGGAAAGAAAAAACTGCCATACTGCCTCTATATCGTTAACTCTGTTCAAGAAGAAATTGGTTTGCGTGGTGCTGAAATGATTTCCAGAAGGTTGAAACCAGATCTGGCCATCTGTACAGACGTTACGCACGACACACAATCACCCATGTACAACAAGAAGGAAAGCGGGAACCTGAAGTGTGGTCTTGGTCCTGTGGTTTGTTATGGACCTGCCGTTCAAAACAATGTGTTGAAGCAGATCATTGACGTTGCCAACAAGAAGAAGATTCCGTTCCAGCGCCAGGCGGTAAGCCGGTCTACCGGCACGGATACCGATTCTTTCGCGTACTCCGCAGAAGGCGTAGCGTCAGCATTGATTTCGTTGCCTTTGAAGTACATGCACACGACTGTTGAAACGGTGCACAAGGATGACGTTGAAAATGTGATTCAGCTCATTTACGAAGTGTTGCTCCAGGTAAAACCGGGACACGACTTCCGATACATTAAATAATCGTTCAAGCTTTTGTGAAAAGTCCTGCTAACCCGCAGGACTTTTTTGTTTACCATGGAGAAAGCAATGTTTAAAGATCAGTTAGGAAGGCAGATCGAGCTTCACGTTCCGCCAATGCGGATAGTTTCCCTCGTGCCTTCACAAACGGAGTTGCTGTCTGATCTGGGACTGAACGATCGTGTGGTGGGCATTACCAAATTTTGTGTTCATCCGGAAAGCTGGAGAAAGACAAAAGCGATTATTGGCGGCACCAAGCAATTTGATTTTACTGCGATACATGCGCTGAACCCGGATTTGATTATTGCGAATAAGGAAGAAAACTACGAGGCAGGAATAGCTGAATTATCGAAACATTACCCGGTTTGGATCAGCGACATTGTTGCGTTGGATGATGCACTCGATATGATTACGCGAGTCGGCAGCATGACTCAAACTGAAAGTAAAGCCCAAGAACTTGTCGGAAGTATTCGCCAGTCTTTTCAAAATCTCCCAAGACTACAAGGGCTAAAAACGTTGTATCTGATTTGGCGAAACCCATGGATGGCTGCTGCGTCCGGAACATTCATCCACGAAATGATTGGCCTTACCGGCCTGAAGAATTCTATAGCGGATCGTTCGCGATACCCCGAACTGACGTCAGATGAAATCCGGCAATTGAATCCTGAACTGATTCTACTTTCGTCAGAACCGTACCCTTTTAAGGAAAACCACATTGCTGAACTTCAGAAACTATGCCCTGCGGCCCGAATTCTCCTCGTTGATGGTGAGATGTTCTCGTGGTACGGAAGCCGGCTGCTGAAGTTTCCAGCCTATTTGCAAACGCTCAGGAATACGTTGTCGTAACACCCGTCAATGCAACATCGTCCCAGAATTTCGGATACGATTTGCGTGTTACGGCCGGATCTTCAATAACGATATCGGCCTGCGTGGCTAATGGAGCGAACGCCATCGCCATGCGGTGATCAAGGTACGTGTTGAACTCGATTCCGTTTTTGATGCCGGTTGTTCCCGAAGCCACTACCCATTTACCGTCTTTTTCTTCGAAGGATGCTCCGATTTTTCTAAGCTCGTTTTGAAGTGCTTTAATCCGGTCAGTTTCTTTGATCCGTAAACTTTCAAGGCCGGTAAATTTTCCAACGATGCCTTTTGCCGCACATACCACGGCAACTGTTTGCGCCAGGTCGGGGCAGTCGGTGAAGTTCCAGGTAATTTCTCTTTCGTGACCTTTCTTCGTCAATAGCAAATCGCTGCCTTTCAATTCTGCGTTAACGCCAAGCTTATTCATGATGTCCGTGATCACCCGATCGCCCTGAAGCGATTCAAGCGTAATGTTGGGCAACGTGACTTCAGCGGCATTGGCCAGCGCAGTGAACGCAAACCAATAGCTCGCAGCCGACCAGTCCGATTCTACGGTGATGGTTGTCGCGCGATAATTCTGGTGCGGGATGTTTATCCCGGCATCGGTGAAATCAACAAAGGCTCCGAACTGGCGCATCAGCGAGGCAGTCATTTCAAGGTATGGCCGACTTGTAACCTTGCCCTCAAATCGTATCGAAAGGCCTTGTGGAAGTGTAGGAGCGATCATCATCAGGGCTGAGATGTATTGACTGCTGACATCACCGCGGATGGTCACTTCGCGGGCTTTTTGCCCTGAGAATCCTGAAATTTTAACCGGTGGATATCCGTCCTGCCCGGCATATTCAATGTTTGCCCCAAGAGTCCGAAGTGCGTCCGCTAATATTTTAATGGGCCGTTGCTTCATCCGGTCCGTGCCGGTGATCATACACGATGCTCCGCTTATCGATTTGAAAGCGGTTAAGAATCGCATGGTTGTACCGGCATCCTCTACATCCAGTACCGCGTCAGTCGAAGCAATCAGCCTGAGCATTAGCTGTGTATCATTGGCGTCCGACAGGTTAAGCAATTTTCCTTTGCTGCCGGCCAGCGCGTTAATAATGATCGCACGGTTGCTGATGCTTTTTGATGATGGCAAATTGGTAACTACGCCACTGATCCGGTCTGTTTTATATAAAGTGATATTCGAACTCAAACTATCGTATGTTAGGAATGATGTAACAGAAAATTAATGCCTTCAATTTTACGGAGGCATGAAACAATTATAAGTAAATTAGAGTTATTGACACTATGAGTACAACAAGAAAAATCATGATCGGGGTGGGGCTTACTTCGGGAGCATTACTTGCCGCGTGGCTTCTTACCGGCAGCCGCAAGCAAAAGACTAAAACCTTTGTCGCTAATGAGGCACGTAAATTAAGAAAGCGCCTGACCACGACTGAAAATAAGGTTGGTGTTTATGAAGATTCGGAGGTCCATTACATCTGACGCGAGCGATAGTATCGCAGCGACTCCGTAATTTCCTCTGGGCTCATTTCAATATCCCACACCGCCTTTCCAATTCCTTGCTGAAGGGCACCCAACACAACATTTCCTTTATTCTTTTTATCCTGAAGCGATAACAACGCAATTTCACTCAAGGCGTTTTCAGGGATATTCAGTTTACCGTAAATTTTAAGAATGTATTGTTCGATTTCTTCCAGCGACTGCTGATCCAGCAAGTTTTTCTTACGGGCAATCCAGCCTTCCGTAATCAAGCCGGCTGCAACAGCTTCGCCATGCATAATTTTGTTGCCTGAACTCAGGAAGAAACTTTCCAGCGCATGGCCAACGGTGTGCCCGACATTTAAAATTTTACGAAGACCTTTTTCGAGCGGATCCTTTTCGATCACTGAACTCTTGAACTGCGCAGATTCTTTAATGAGCATATCCCAGGATTGTTCCTGCAACCCTTTTGCGCGGATGTCATCCCAAAGCTTTTTATCTGAAATAAGCGCGTGTTTGATTACTTCGGCAAAGCCCGAACGCAGCTCATTTACCGGAAGGGTTTTAAGAAACCCGGCATATAACATCGTTAACGCTGGAAGTTTAAAAACACCGATATGGTTCTTTAAATTATTAAAATCAATCCCCAGCTTGCCGCCAATGCTGGCATCGGCCTGAGCCAGGAGTGTAGTAGGGAGTAAGATGAAATCGATGCCCCGCTTGTAGGTAGATGCGCAAAAGCCGCCCATGTCGCCCAGCACTCCGCCTCCCAAAACAATCAGCACCGAGTGGCGGTCAAGTTTCTCATCCGTCATGGCCTGCCAGATAATTTCGCAGGTTGAAAGGGTCTTTGCTTCCTCACCGCTACGAACCGTTACCAACCGGTGAGCAGGCAACGCTTTACCGATAACCGGATAGCAGTCGGCTTCCGTGTGCTCATCCGCCAGAACCATAATTTTAGAATACTTCTTTTGTCCAAGAAATTTTTCAAGGTCCGGGCCGGGATTTTGCGAAAGGATGATGTTTTCGGGCAGCATAGTTGCGAAGCTGAAAGATAGGAAATACGCATGAAAAGGCATGTGTTTTACCGCAACGCTGCGTTGCATAACTACGCGCTGCAATCCTGTAAAAATCATGCTAACCTTCCATCCTGATGGTTATATTTGCCCGATTTTATTATGGAGTCACGACCGCAACTTTCCTTTGAAGATACATCCGTAGCGTTTTCGTATAAGTCGGATGCCGAGCTAAAAAAAGCCAACTTTATTTTTTCACTTGTTAACTATCCTTCGGTTTCGAAGATGGCCACCGGAGCGGTTAAGTTCGCGTTTGCGGTGGGCCTGCCTGTGAAGGGATTGATCAGGACTACCGCCTTTGATCACTTCTGCGGAGGCGAAACAATCGATGAGGCTGCAGAAACAACCGACAAACTTGGAAAGTACCATGTCGGTACGATTCTCGACTACTCCGTTGAGGGTGAAGAGACGGAAGAAGGCTTCGAGCAAACTACCCGCGAAACAATTCTGACGATTGAGAAGGCGCATACATCAAAGAACATTCCGTTCTGTGTGTTCAAGGTTACCGGCCTGGCCTCCTTTGCGCTGCTTGAAAAAATTCAGGCCAATGAAAAACTTACTGTTCCGGAAGAAGCTGCTTACGAGAAGATAAAAGAACGCGTGAACCGCATTTGTGGTAAAGCTGCCGAATACAAAGTACCCATGTTAATTGATGCAGAGGAGACCTGGATTCAGGAGCCTGTTGATGCATTGGCTTATGCGATGATGGAGAAATACAATCGCACGGAAGCAATCGTGTTTAACACCTATCAGCTTTATCGTACTGCATCGCTGCAAAACCTGAAAGACGCACACGCTGCTGCTGATCGTGGTAATTATTACGTTGGCGCCAAACTGGTGCGGGGTGCGTATATGGAAAAAGAACGTGCACGGGCCGAGAAGATGGGTTATGAAAGTCCGATTCACCCGACAAAAGAAGCTACCGATGCAGCGTTTAACGAAGCATTGCAATTTTGTGTTGACAATCGCGAGCGCATTTCAGTGATGTGTGGTTCGCATAACGAATACAGTAACCTGTTGCTCGCACAGTTGATGGACAAACATGGTATCAGTCATAACGACAAGCGCTTTTGGTTTGCGCAGTTATATGGCATGAGCGATAACATTTCCTTTAACCTGGCTAAAGCCGGATACAATGTTGCCAAGTACGTTCCGTACGGACCTGTAAAATCGGTGATGCCATACCTTCTTCGCAGAGCGGACGAAAACACATCGGTGGCAGGCCAAAGCAGCCGCGAGTTAATCCTGATCCGGAAAGAGCTGAAGAGGCGCAAAAAGGGATAGGGAATTAATTTCCTTTTCGCTTATTTTTGCGGATTAATTCACTGAAAAAATGCAGTTATCTGAACAGGAACTGGTTCGCAGACAGGCCAAAGAAGAGCTTGAAAAGCTCGGAATCAACCCTTACCCGGCTGAGCTTTTTGAAGTAAACGCATCGGCTGCGGAAATCCTCGAAAACTACGAACGCCACAAAAGTGACTACCGGCAGATTTCAATTGCTGGTCGAATCATGTCGCGTAATATCATGGGATCCGCCTCGTTTGTGAAGCTGCAGGATGAAACCGGCCGTATCCAGGCATATTTCAGAAGAGACGACCTTTGCCCGACTGACGATAAAACGTTGTACAATGTCGTGTTCAAAAAGCTTCTTGATATCGGTGATATCGTAGGCGTGAAGGGCTATGGCTTCACCACACAAACCGGTGAGATTTCAATTCACGTTACCGAGTTTAAGATTCTCTCAAAGTCGCTGCGTCCGTTGCCAATCGTGAAAGAGACAACCGATGAGCAAGGTGTAGTTCATAAACACGATGCGTTCAGCGATCCTGAGCAACGCTACCGCATGCGGTATGTTGATATGATTGTGAATGCAGAAGTTCGTGACACATTCATCAAGCGTACGAAGCTGGTGAACTCCATGCGCAATTATCTGAATGATAAAGCATACCTCGAAGTAGAAACTCCGATTCTGCAACCTCTGTATGGGGGCGCAGCTGCCAAGCCTTTTAAAACGCATCACAACTCACTCGACATGACGCTCTATTTGCGAATTGCGAACGAGTTGTATCTGAAGCGTTTAATTGTGGGCGGATACAATGGCGTGTATGAATTCTCGAAGGATTTCAGAAATGAGGGTATGTCGCGCTTTCACAATCCTGAATTCACGCAGGTTGAATTGTACGTTGCGTACAAAGACTACTACTGGATGATGGATCTGGTGGAGGAGATGATCGAGAAAGTTGCGCTTGACCTTCACGGAACGACAGTTGTGCAGGTGGGAACAAATTCAATCGACTTTAAACGTCCTTGGAAGCGGTTTACTATGTTCGGTGCTATCCAGCATTTTACCGGAGTAGATATTTCTGCCATGGATGAAGCTGCGTTACGTGAGACGTGTAAGAAATTACAGGTACCGGTGGATGAAACGATGGGTAAAGGCAAGCTGATCGATGCAATCTTTGGTGAGAAGTGTGAGCCATTGCTGATCCAGCCAACGTTTATCATGGACTATCCGCTTGAAATGTCACCGCTGGCGAAAAAACACAGATCAATCCCTGGTTTGGTTGAGCGTTTTGAAGCGATCTGTAACGGAAAGGAAATTTGTAATGCGTTTTCGGAATTGAATGATCCAATCGATCAGCGCAGACGTTTTGAAGAACAGCTTGAGCTCGGCAAACGCGGAGACGAAGAAGCGATGACGCTGGACGAAGATTTCCTGCGGGCGCTTGAGTTCGGCATGCCGCCAACAGCAGGATTGGGAGTTGGGATTGATCGTTTGTCAATGATCATGACCAATCAGCCGTCCATTCAGGATGTGTTGTTCTTCCCGCAAATGAAACCCGAGAAGCAAGGCGGTGGCTTTACCATTGAGGACGCGCAAGCACTCGGCATCCGTGCTGATTTGTATCCGATTCTTCAAAAGATGGGTGTTCAGTCTGTTGAACAACTGAAGTCGATGAAGGCTTCTAAGCTTTTCAACGATGTGTGCGGTATGCGTAAAAAGCTGAAGCTTGAGAACGTGCCAAATCCTACGATGCAAGAAGTTGAAGAATGGCTGAAATAGATTCGCTTGTTGATTGGTTGCGGATCAGGCAGAAAAGCGTTCACAGGCTTTTTAAAAAGAACAAGCTCCATGCGTTGCCGCATCTTTCCGGTTTGCAGTCATTCTGTTACGATCCGGATCATTCGAAAAAATATCACAAGCACGTCAAACGTTTCCGGATCAACGCACCCCTGGAGAAACTCTGGGACACATACAAAACTATCAGCCCTCAGGATACCTGGAACGGGAAGATGGTTTCCTTCGGCGTGATGTATTCGCGGAATCAAAATCAGCTTTCCTATCACGATGATCACTACAAAGGCCTTGAAGCGGGGCAGCTTATTTTTTTAAACCTCAATCTCTTTGCCAATAAAGCACATCTAGCAGTGGGCCATGAAGTAGTTGCGGTGTATGACGATCTGAAACACATCAAGATTTGCTATGTACAAAACGGGGCATCGGTGGGAACGCAGTTGATCCAGTTGAAAAAAGTTTCAGAAACCGAGACAGAAGTTATTCACGAAACGTGGTACACCAGCGGCTCATGGGTTCGCGACAAGCTTCTCTATCCCGTTTTCCACGCACGGGCCATCACCGAGTTTCACACGAATGTGAAACGAAAAGCAGAATTATAAATTATCGAAGAACGGTTTTCTTCGTTCGAGTTTCAGGTCTTGAAGCACCGAAGCTTTTACCCGGATGGTAAAATTGTAAGAAGTAAAGTATCCGAACGGAATCCAGTTAAGCGAGGCCGTCCAGCAGTGCAGGTCGCGCGTAAGGCTTATACTGGTTTGGGTAAACGCTTTGTTTTGAATGTCGTAACCGGAACTGAAATTGATCTTCCATGCCTGTGAAAGCGATACATCACCCGAGAATTGAAGTGTCTGGTTTACATTAAACCGTTTGATGGTTGTGGTTGTAAGAATACTCCGGCTGTAGTTCAAACTATAATTTACCCGCAAACTCCACGGGATTTCGAAATCGATGTAAGCATTCGGGTCGTTGAGGAGGAATTGCTTTTCCTGCTCCGGCAGGTCGGAGTTTGCAATTTTTTTCTGACTGGCCTGTTCGTTTTCACGCGCTTTGGGATTCAGGTTTGTGTTAATCGCAAGTGTGGCGTTTGTAATGCGTCCCAGACTTCCATGCTTCCAGGCGTAGTCATCAATCCTGCGTTCGTAGGTGAGGTTGTTTTCGGTTTTTAACTTCCGATAGTAGTATGGATCAATGTTGGCGCTCAGGTTAATGGAAAACAATCCGTTAAGAATATTTGTGTTGGCAGATAAGCCGAAGTTTGCAAGCTTAAATGAATCGGCTACAAGATTGTAAGATGAACTAATCGACAGGTTGTTAAGTAGGCTTACTTTTCTTGCAACGGTATCTTTTTCGTTCATCACTTTCATTTCCACCGTGTTACCTACACCAAAACCAATTGAGCCAGATTTGCCAGTGTTAGATGCCCCATACACGAAGCCTTCATGCCGGGCCTTGTAAATGATCTTACCGTTTTGATTGATTTTCTGGAAGTAGTTGTCGTTTTTCGTAAAGTCAGGTGTGTAGCCAAAAGAAATTGACGGGTTGATCGTATGCCTGATTGCCTTAACATTCCCTTTTTTAAACGTGTACATACCATAAATGCGGGTATTGATACCTGTACTGAACGAATAGTTGGCAATCCGGTTGAACTCACGAATGGTATCAGCCGGAACCAGGGTTTGTGCACCATTTTTGATGTCATATTTCCAGTCGAGTTTTTCGAAGTACCACTTTTCCTCGTAGCTGATCGAGGGGGAAACGGTAAAGAATCTCAGTGCCTTGAACGAGTAACTCAGCGGCACCGTGTGCCGGATTCCTTTTTTACCATTTTCAAAAAGCGACCGGAAGTTGTTTGCGTTGAACGGAACAACGTCACTCTCTGATTTTCCATTTACGATTTTGGTTCCTTTGTAATTCGTAAGCCGGTTGCTGGCAGCCATGCTGTAACCGATCGAAAAGTTGTCAAGCTTGGTGGCAACTCCGTCTTTTCGCTGAAAGGGATATTGGTTTTGCATGTTCACCGTAAGGCTCGGTAACTGCATGTCGACCTGCTTGGTTATCAAATCCTGATTATGACTGATGTTCATACCCATCGTAAATGGTGTGTTCGGAAAGCGCTGGCTGTATGAAATGTTTGAACTCAGTTTGCGGGAAATGTTGTTGATCCCGTTCGAGTTCATGGTGTTATTGTACCCGTAGTTAAGGTTGTTGTTCTGGTTGAAGGTGGAAGTTGCCATGTTCACCGAAGCGGAGAAACGAGCTGGACCTTTCGACTGTGGTGTATGTGTCCAGGCAAGACTGTAATCCTTGCGCTCACTTTCGTCTTCAATATTCTGGTTGACGTTGTTTTTTGAGTAACTGAAGTTGAAGTTACCGGTATACTGATAGCGTTTGATGTACGGAGCCTGAACATACAATGCATGGCCGCCTTTCGAATAGATGTCACCCGTAAGGGCAAGTTTAAAATAGTCGTTGATATCAAAGTAATAGCCGCCTCGTCTCAGGTTAAATCCGCGCAGGCGTTCTTCTCCATACGAGGGAACAATAATTCCTGATTTGCTTTCCCGCTGTGCGGGAAACATTCCGAATAAAAATCCAATGGGCAATGGAATGTCATTGAACTCCATGTAAAATGGTCCGGAGACTATTTTATCATTAGGGATAGCTTTTGTTTTTGTCGCGCGAATGCGAAAGTGCGGATGTTCGAGGTTACAGGTTGTGTAGCTGTTTCGCAAGCTTAACAATTCACCCTTTTCATTTTTGAAGACCGTTTCGCCATGCAGGTAGCCCTCACTTTGTTCGGTAACAACTTCCGTAATGCGTGCGCGGCCCGTTTTAAAGTTGTACAGGATGTCTTTCATCTCGTAAAGCTGAGGTCCGTCTTTAAATACCGGAAAACCAACGCGCCTGCCGAGCGAGTCGCGTGTGCCGGTTGCGGCCATCGTGTGATTCGCGTAGTCGATGGTAATCTCATCGGCCTCCAGTTCAATGTTACCATACACAATCTTAGCAGCTCCGTAAAGTTTTACGATTTGTCCGGCGGCTCCGGTTAACACGATAATTGAATCCTTGGCTTTATAATTGATAGTTGTCTCGATGTCGCCCTTGGCTACCTTTTTGACACTGTCAGAAGCATTTTTAAGCGTATCGGAGGGAATTTTTACGGTGTCGGGCTTGGGCTGCCGGATTTCGGGCGTCCTGATCGGCCTTTCCGGGCGATTTTGAGCCTGCATAACAAACGCCTGAAGGGTGAAAACAACCAGTAATGAAATGAATAATAGAGGCCGCACAATTCGGGAGTTGACTACCAGATGCTTCGGTTTTAGTGAAAAATTCACAACTTTGAGCAAAGTTATTGCAAATACTTTGAACATCGTAAGCACCCGGAGGATTATTAGAGTAGTTGCCTTAGCAATAACCTTGCTAAACATTCGCGCCTCGCTAACGAAACAGGTATGAAAAGAAGAGAATTTATCCGGAAGTCGTCAAGTCTCATCGCACTGCCCTTTCTGCCCTTACCTTTTGAGCGCGAAAAGTTTAAAATCCGCACGGTAGTGCTTGATCCGGGTCATGGAGGTAAAGACCCCGGCACGATAGGTAAATACTTGAAGGAGAAAGATGTTGTTTTGAAAATCGCATTACGGGTTGGGGAGTACATCGAGAAAAATGTGCCCGAAGTGAAAGTGGTGTATACCCGTAAAACAGACAAGTTTATTGAACTTAATGAACGATCAGCCATTGCGATGCGCAATAAGGCCGATCTGTTTATTTCTATTCATGCAAATGCGATAGCAAATCCTGCAACCTATGGAACCGAAACATGGGTGATGGGATTGCATAAGTCGGAAGAAAACCTGGCGGTTGCCAAGCGTGAAAACTCGGTAATCATGTATGAAGACAATTACGAGCAACATTATGAGGGGTTCGATAATAGTACAGAATCGATTATCATGATGTCGCTTATCCAAAACGCCTATCTGGAAAGCAGCGTAAAGTTTGCCGACAAAATTGAGAAGCAATTCAAGAATAAAGCCGGTCGCCACAGCCGAGGTGTTAAACAGGCTGGTTTCGTGGTTTTGTATAAGACTGCAACGCCAAGCGTGCTGGTCGAGTCTGGCTTTCTGAGCAATCAGGCTGAAGAAAAATTTCTGGGTACAGATGACGGCCAGGACCTCATCGCCTCCGGGATTTACCGCGCTTTTAAAGAGTATAAAAGTGAAGTAGAATCCATAAATTAGGAGCTTAATTACTCCTGATAAAGCATGGGAATATCGAAAGAAGTTAAGGTGGGCGTCTTTATGGCGGTGTCACTTGTGTTGCTCTATTTTGGGTTCAATTTTTTAAAGGGGATTGATTTCTTTTCATCAACCCATAAGTACTATGCTATTTACAGCAACGTAGATAAACTCATGCCCTCGAACCAGGTATTCATTAATGGGTATGCGGTTGGCCGGGTCAGCAAAATTCAGTTTCAGCAGGCGAAGAACAGGGTAGTGGTTGAAATGGAAATCGACTCGGAAATCATTTTAGGCGATTCAACCGTTGCGCTGTTGAACGGAGACATTCTGGGAACAAAGTACATTCAGCTTAACGTTGGCAGCATTGCCAACCCCATTCAGCCAAAAGACACCTTGCGCTCGCAGGTTGCGAAGGGCATTGCCGACTTCCTGGCAGAAAATGCTGCACCAGTAGCCGATAACCTGGAGGGAACGTTGCGTAAACTCAATACCATTCTCGATAACCTTGCCGGGAATTCTGCAAAGCTTGATGCAATGTTTGATGAATTCGGTAAAACACCGAAAATCCTTAACAAAACACTTAATAACACGAACAGCAAGGTTGACGCACTGGCGGATAACATTCAGGCTGTCACGCTTAATATCAACGGGGTTTTAACTGAGCTGAAACCCACGCTCACGAACATGAAAACATTCTCTGATTCGTTAAAGCAACTTGAAATTCAAAGCACGATTAACCGCGCAAAAGAAGCGATCGTAAAACTGGATGCAGCGTTTTCAAAGTTCGAACGAAAGGATAACACATTGGGCAAGCTGATGAATGAAGACAGCTTGTACGTTAACCTCAACAAGATGATTCTTGATCTGGATGTGCTGGCCAAACATCTTAACGAAAATCCGAACCATTTCTTTGCGCCCCTCGGAAAAAAGCGTGAGAAAATTCAGCGCGACCTTGAGCGCCAGCGGAAAGAATCGCAGAAGTAACGTTCTGTATAAACCCTCATTTGTATGCCGGAAAAAGATTTGGAGTTCAACAAGAACGAAGATCAGTACAAGCAACTTGTTTCGCAGCTTCAGGCGAAAGCCAAGAAAATCCGGCTTGGCGGTGGTGAAAAGAAAATCGATGAACAACATCAAAAGGGAAAACTCACCGCACGCGAGCGCATTGCATACCTGATTGATAAGGACAGCGAGTTTTTAGAGATCGGTTTGTTTGCCGGTGACGGCATGTATAAAGAAGTTGGCGGCTGCCCCTCAGCGGGCGTAGTGAGTGGCATCGGGTACATCCATGGCAGGCAATGCGTTGTTGTTGCCAATGATGCAACTGTAAAAGCAGGAGCGTGGTTTCCCATCACGGCCAAGAAAAATCTTCGTGCACAGGAGGTGGCTATGGAAAACAGGTTGCCTGTCGTGTATTTGGTTGACAGTGCCGGAGTGTTTCTTCCAATGCAGGATGAAATTTTCCCGGACAAAGAACATTTCGGGCGTCAGTTCAGAAATAATGCAAAGATGTCGGCTATGGGCATTGTGCAGATAGCCGCGATCATGGGAAGTTGTGTTGCCGGAGGCGCATATCTGCCAATCATGTCAGACGAAGCTATGATTGTTGATAAGACCGGTTCAATTTTTTTAGCCGGATCGTATCTGGTAAAAGCAGCAATTGGAGAAGATATCGACAACGAAACGCTGGGTGGTGCCACTGCGCATTGCGAGATTTCCGGTGTAACCGATAATAAATTCCCGAACGATCAGGCTTGTTTGGATTACATCCGCTCCCTGTTCAATAAGATGGGTCACTATGAAAAGGCAGGATTCGATCGCAGTGCTTCAGCGGCCCCGAAAGAAGATCCAAAAAATATTTACGGGTTGATGCCCTCTGATCGCGCCAAGCCATACGACACACTGGATATTATCAAATGTTTGGTCGACAACTCCGAGTTTGATGAGTACAAGGCGTTATACGGAAAAACCCTGGTCTGCGGAACGGCTCGTATCGATGGATGGGCTGTGGGGATTGTGGCCAATCAACGCAAAGTTGTGAAGAGCAAGAAGGGCGAGATGCAGATGGGCGGTGTGATCTACTCCGACTCAGCCGATAAAGCTGCTCGGTTCATTATGAACTGCAATCAGCGGAAGATTCCACTGGTGTTTCTGCAAGATGTAAGCGGATTTATGGTAGGCAGCAAAGCCGAACATGGCGGGATCATAAAAGACGGAGCCAAGATGGTGAACGCCATGGCGAATTCAACCGTGCCGAAGTTTACGTTCATGATTGGAAATTCGTACGGAGCGGGAAACTATGCGATGTGCGGTAAAGCGTATGATCCGCGTTTGATTTACGCGTGGCCATCTGCGCAGATTGCCGTAATGAGCGGAGCATCAGCCGCAAAAACACTGTTACAGATACGTGTGGCATCGCTTAAAGCCCAGGGAAAGGAAATTACCAAAGAGGAGGAAGCGGCCCTGTTGAAAGAAATAACCGACCGATATAACGATCAGCTCAGTCCGTACTATGCAGCTTCGCGCATCTGGGTTGACGGGATAATTGATCCGTTATACACCCGAACCGTAATTTCAATGGGTATTGAAGCCGCCAATCATGCGCCTGTGGAGAAGTTCAATGTGGGCGTTATCCAGACTTGATTATTTTTGTGGGGATGAGTGAGCATAAGTTGAATGATCGTGAATTAAAGGCCCTTGTTTCCCTTCTGGACGATGAGGATGATCAAATCGTTAATCAGGTTATTGATAAAATCCGGTCGCTGGGTAAAGATATTATTCCGTTTCTGGAGAATGAATGGGAGACAAATTTCAACCCGTCCGTCCAACGCAGAATTGAAGAGCTTATTCACGATCTGCAGTACGAACTTCTCAAAGACAGAATTAAAGATTGGTATGAAAGCAAGGACCAGGATTTATTAACCGGTCTCTGGCTGGTCGCTACATACCAATATCCTGATCTCGAGCTTGAAAAAATCCGGCAGGATCTCGAACAAATTTACTACGATGCATGGCTTGAGTTCAAGCCCGATCTGTATCCATACGACCAGGTTAAGATTCTGAATAGTGTTTTGTTCAACAAACTTAAGTTTGGCGCAAACACGAAAAATTTCCATTCACCCGGAAATTCAATGATCAATGTGGTATTGGAAACACACAAGGGAAATCCAATCACGCTTTGTATCATTTACATGCTCGTGGCTCAGAAACTGAAGATGCCGGTGCATGGTGTTAACCTTCCTAATCTTTTTATCGTCACGTATAAGGAAGACAAGAATCAGTTTTACATCAATGCGTTTAACAAAGGCTTGATCTTTACACGTCAGGATATTGAAAATTACATCCACGAATTGAGGCTTACGCCACAGCCTTCTTTTTTCGAACCGTGCTCAAATCTTGAAATCATTCGCAGGGTTTTCCGAAACCTGATTATGTCGTTCGACAAAATGGGAGAACATGCTAAGGCAGAAGAAGTGAAAGAGCTGCTGTTGATTATTGCTGATGGCGCTGATCTTGGGGTTTGACTTTTTTTACGATTCTCTTATATTCATAAAGAATCGTTTATCACCCAATCAAGATGGAACAAAACCAGTTAGAATCAGAAAAAACTGTTAACGAACTCTACGTCTATGTAGCAAACCGGATCGTTAAAGATAACCGCGCAGGCTATCAGGTAAAAACTGAACTCATGGAAAAAGGCATGCCTGAAGAAGCCGTAAACAAAATTGTCGACCATGTTGAACAACAAATTTATCAAGCGAGGCGAGACCGTGCTAACAAAGATATGCTCTATGGTGCACTTTGGTGTATCGGAGGCACAGTCGTAACTGTTGCTACATATTCTGCAGCCAGCGGCGGTGGCAGGTATGTTGTAGCATGGGGAGCAATAATTTTTGGCGCCATTCAGTTTTTTAAAGGATTGGCTAATGCAACGTCATCCTGAGTAACTTAACACAGCGTGATTTACTTCCGGATCGTACAACCCACAGGTCGTATATCTGCAACGTCAATTTTTTGGCCTGCTAAAAGTTTTACAATCGCATCTTTGAGATAGGATACTTTAACTTCCTTTTCGGATTGCGCGTTGTCGTCAATGGCCCCGCGATAAACTACTTTAAATTCTCCGCCTGTTTTTTGAAGTAAAAATCCTTCAGGGCTTTTGCGGGGATTCAAACTGCTTAACAGTTTTTGATCTTTATCTGCGAGATACGGCACATCGAGCTTGCACTGATCGGCATAATTTTTCATTTGCGCTACCGATTCGGTGTCGTCCTTGCCGGAATTAACCAGCAACACCGGGATTTTGCTATTGTATTGGTTCGCGAGTGAACGGATACGGTTCAGATAATAGCCGTCATACGGACAGCTATTGCTGGTGAAGATGATCACTACACCCGGAGACGAAGTAAAATTGTTCAGTGATACTTCTTTTCCGTCAACTGCATTTGTGAGTGTAAAATTTGCAACTGTTTGCCCAAAGCAAACTGAAGTTACCAGCATGAGCACAAAAACTAGATTTCTCATAACCTTATTGGTTTAGTACAACGGTGAATCCGGGGTGAACCTCATAATATAAAGGTATAGCCGTTTCTATATGGTTTACAATAATCCTGCCGGTAATATTGCCACTGTTTTTAAGCTCAAACGGGCTTATCAGCAGGTTTTCTGCAAACGTTAAATCTTTTTTACCGTAAATCTTAACCAGCGTTTCCTTCGCGCACCAATAGATACAATGCTTAGTCTCATTTGAACCGGCATCCTGTAATTCTTCGGGATGCATGATTCGCGGAGCAATCTTCAAAAGCTTTGCCTTAATCTGTTCAACATCAATTCCCGCAGATTTTGACTTATGAATCACTGCGCCAACGTACGGATAGGAATGACTCAGCGATAAATGCCAATGGTTGTTTTTAAAAAATGGCTTCCCAAACTCATCTTTTATGATGCCTTCAAATGTACCCGATACTTTTTCGAGCAGAATTTTAGCCAGTAGTCGCCCCACACAAAATTCAAGACGTTTTTGTTCGTGGGTGATGTGAGACGGGAGGGTTTCAAATCTGCTGATCTGACCGATCAGTTCATCTTCTTTTTCCGTGATATGCCATAGGCCCCAGGCGTGCTCGGTTGACGTTTCTAATTTTTCAAGGGGCATGGATTATCCGCGTTTATGTTCCAATTTTGTAAAAAATGTACACAATCCCATAAATGCGCAAGGTTAACATCGCACGGTTAAATGTTTTCAGCGGTCACCGCGACTGCGTGTATACGCTTCAACCTTCAAATCGCACGAATATTTTCTTTAGCGGTGCAGGCGATGGCATGGTGGTTCAATGGGATATGACCAACCCGGAAGAAGGGCAGTTGATTGCCAAGCTTCCTAATTCGGTTTATGCGTTGCACTATCAACCCGAGAGCAACTTGCTTTTTTCCGGTCATAATTATGATGGTATTCATGTATTGGATTGGGAGAATAAAAAGGAAATCGGTTCGTTACATTTTACCGATGCGGCAATTTTTGATGTCCAGTCGTACGGTAACAAATTGTTCATTGCATGCGGTGATGGAAGCCTGGTAAGCGTGGATCACGATCAGCTTACGGTGACGGCTAAAAACAAGCATTCGGAAAATAAAGTCCGCACCATTGCTATTCATGCAGAACGTGGCGAACTGGCTGTGGGATACAGTGATCACCTCATCCGTGTATTTGATCTTGACTCGCTCGCGCTCAAACACGAATGGAAAGCGCATATGAATTCGGTTTTTACGTTGCGGTATTCACCTGACGGAAACTACCTGTTCAGCGGCTCGCGCGATGCACGGTTAAAAGTGTGGGATGTTCGGGCAGAATATTTGCAGGTTGCTGAGGTCGTGGCGCACATGTATGCAATAAATCACCTCGAATTTAGCCCGGATGGGAAACATTTCGTAACTTGTAGCATGGATAAGTCCATCAAGGTGTGGGACACCGAAGCCTTGCAGCTTTTGAAAGTAATCGACAAAGCAAGGCATGCCGGACACGGCACTTCGGTTAACAAACTTTTATGGACATCTTTTGAGTCACGACTTTTGAGTGCCAGCGACGACCGGACGATTTCGGCCTGGCAAATTTTTTAAACTTCAGGCTCGCGTACGCGGGTCATTTTTTAAACGTTCTAAAAGTAAAGACTATGAAAATTACACCGCTCGAAATCCGTCAAAAGGCTTTTGAAAAAAGCTTTCGCGGATACAATCAGGATGAGGTAAATGCTTTCCTGCAGACGCTTTCGCAGGAGTGGGAGCGTATCTACGATGAGAACAAGGAACTTCGCATCAAACTCGAAGCAACCGAGCGCGAGGTGCTGAAACTGCGAGAAGTGGAAAGCTCACTTTACAAAACATTAAAAACCGCGGAAGACACCGGTGCGAACGTGATCGAGCAGGCGCGTCAGGCTGCAGAACTGAATATGCGCGAATCGCAACTTAAGGCAGATGCTATTTTGAACGAAGCTAAGGTGAAAGCGCGCAATGTGCTGGAAGAATCGGAAGTTCGCTCGAAGCATACGCTGGTGGAAATGGAAGAGCGGTTAAAAACACTGGTAGAAAATTACAAGAAGCTCGAGAGCACCCGTGATGATTTGTTGCAGGATCTGAAGCGCATTTCCCAGGACACAATTGAGCGCGTGGAGCGGATTAAAAACGCTACTAAAAACTTTGATGCCGATAAGTATGCGAACGAAGCGAAAGCCGGCATTCAAAAAACGATTTCTCCAAACGCGACAATTTCTACGTCTGCACCAGTTGAAAACAAACCGACACCTGCACCGATTGTGCTTGAATCAGGAGAAGAGTTTGTTGTAGAGCAGCAAACCGTAGTGGAATCCGCTACCCGTAAAGTAAAATCCTTTTTTGACGAGATTGAATGAGTGGACGCATTGCGCTGGAAGGGTTAGAGTTCCATGCCTTTCATGGTGTGTATCCGCATGAACGCGAATCCGGAAACTGGTTTGAGGTAGATATTTCCGTAGATGCGGATTTTTCGAAGGCAGCCGAGACCGATGAACTCAGTGGCACAGTCGACTACGAAGCGATTTACCGCGTTGTAAGAGACGAGATGGACAAACCCTCCAAGCTTCTGGAAACGGTGGGAGAGAACATTGTGGAAGAAGTATTGAAACGCTTCGCGAAAGTTTCTCAGGTTGAACTGAAGATTTCCAAGATCAATCCTCCGATCGGAGGCAAAGCAAAAAAGGCAACGATTTTTATCAGTAAAAAACGTTAAGCAAGTTGCTCTGATTTTTCTTTTTCATTGGGATCAACAAACATAAATCCCCGCGCATCTGCGCCTTCATAAAAATCTACTTCCTTGCCGATAATGTACATCGTGTGCTTCTTTTCGATAAGCACCGGGATTCCGTTTTCCGCGTAGGCGAGATCGGTATCTTTTTTCTTGTCGAAGCCGATAATAAGCGAAACACCGCCACAGCCGCCTCCGCGAATGCCCACGCGCAGGGAATAATCGGCCGGAATGTTCTTGGTGGTCATGATTTTGCGAATCTCTTCCGCAGCCCTGGCTGAAATGGTAATGGGTTTTATGGGTGAAAACATCTTGCGAATTCGCGTTGCTGGCCTAAAATTATCTAAATTTCAAACACAAAAAGAACCCGAATAATTCCTATGGATGCAGTTGTTGATCTTGCCAAAATTTTACTTCCGGCCCTGCTTGTGCTGTACGTGGCGTACCTGGTTATCCGGTCGTTCCTGGCAAAAGAAATAGAACTTAAAAAACTTGAAATCCGCGGACGGAGCATTGAAACTGTGTTGCCCCTCCGCCTGCAGGCATACGAGCGCATGTGTTTGTTTCTGGAACGCATCAGTCCGCAGAACCTGCTGGTTCGTTTGAACGTGGGCCTGATTCCTTCCAAAGAATTTCACCAGATGCTGCTCAATGAAATCCGTAACGAATACAACCACAATGTTTCGCAACAGGTTTTCATGACTGAACAAGTGTGGGAAAATATCAAGAATGCGAAAGAGGATCTTGTGTTAACGATCAACGATGCAGCGTCTGAAATGACGGGTGAATCATCCAGCCTGGATCTTTCGAAGAAGATTTTTGAACGATACATCAACAAACCCATTGATCCGGTGGCGCATGCGCTGAGTGAGCTCAAGCGTGAAATCCAGATTACATTTTGAAAAATCCGTTCTTCGATCTGGCCCTCGCGAAAGCTGCACGACTAACCGGTAAGCCGGGACGGATTGCATTGTTACTATCGAAGCTGGGTGCACGAATTACGCGGATCGACTGGAAATCTGTTTCGTTATCAACTGCGAAAGAGAAGCTATCGGTCTTTTCGCGACTGGCTGGTGCGTATGCATCGGGAACCTATCGCGAGGTTTCATGGAAGTCGCTCATGATTGTGCTCGCAGCTATTATTTATTTTCTAAATCCAATTGATCTTATTCCGGATTTTATTCCTGCGCTCGGCCTGACGGATGATTTCAGTGTGTTGCTTTGGGTTTACAACACGGTAAGCAACGAAGTAAATAAATTCCTGACGTGGGAACGTTCTAACCTTTCGATTGTATGAAGACCGCATTGATAGCCGGTTCAACCGGACTGATTGGAAACCAGCTTCTTTCTTTGCTGCTAAATGATGATTCTTATTCCGCAGTAAAAGCAATTAGCCGTAAGCCGCCGTTAGACTTCAATCATCCAAAGTTGGAGAATATCGTGCTGGACTTCGACCAAATGGCGCAACACAGCGGTCAATTGAAAGCTGATGACGTATTTTGTTGCCTCGGTACTACGATCAAAAAAGTAAAAACAAAGGAGAAATTCCGGCAAGTTGATTTTGATTACCCGCTCGCGCTTGCCAGGATTTCGAAAGCGAACGGTGCACGTCAGTACCTGCTTGTATCAGCCCTGGGAGCCGATAAAAAGTCATCCATTTTTTACAATCAGGTAAAAGGTGAAGTGGAGGACGCGATTGGTGAGGTTGGCTTTACATCGTTTCAAATTTTCAGGCCTTCACTTTTAATGGGCGATCGACAGGAAAATCGTTCGGGAGAGGAAGCTGGTAAGGTCTTCTTCAAGTATTTCGGATTTCTCGTTCCAAAAAAATATAAAGGCATCGACTCGATTAAGGTGGCGCGCGCCATGCAGGCTTTCGCGAAGATAGAGAAGCCCGGGACGCACATTCACGAGTCAGTTGAGCTACAGGAATATTAATTCACCCCTTCATGCGAAATTTATATGTTGTATTAGCCGTTATCGGCTTTATTGTACCCAACATTTTTGTGTTCAACGAATCTGTTGAAACCGGCAACATCTTGCTTTGGCTTGACCCTGCAGCCACCCTTCACGGGATGTTCGGAAATCAAATTTCAACTGCCTTTGTGGCCGACTTGCTTTGCGTAGTCACGGTAGCGTTAATCTGGATTGTAGTAGAATCCCAACGACTCAACATGAAAAACAGCTGGTTGTATATCGTGTTAACACTGTTATTTGGATTGGCAGGACCGTTGCCACTGTTTTTATATCAACGCGAGAAAGTGCTCGGAAAATAACTCGTCATGAAAAATCGTATTTACCTCATATTATTGATCGGCCTGTTGGCCTGTAATTCACAACCCAGCAAGGAGTCGAGAGAGAATAAAACTGTCCTCGCGTTTGGATCGTGTGCACATCAATCCGATCCGCAACCGATTCTTAGTGCAGTTGCAGCGTTAAAGCCGGACGCCTTTATTTACCTGGGCGATAACATTTACAGCGACACGTATTCGATGGATACGTTGCGCATGAATTACAAGATCCTTGGTGCGAAGCCTGAATACCAGGCATTGAAAGCTGCTACACCGATCTTTGCGGTGTGGGATGATCATGATTTTGGATGGAATGATTCCGGCCGTCATTATCCGTTTAAAAAAGAGTCGAAGGAAATATTTCTCAATTTCTTTGGCGATCAGGGCGATTCAACCATTCGGGCACACGAGGGGATTTATCATACCGTTTGGCTGGAGAAAGCCGGAAAGAAAATCCAGATTATTTTTCCGGACCTGAGAACATTCCGCGATAAGTTACTTCCCTACAACGGCAATCGCTCCGGCCAAAAAGGGTACGATTATACACTGGATTATTCGCCGTACACCACACCCGATTCAACCATGCTGGGTGAAACTCAATGGCAGTGGCTCGAAGAGCAACTCATGCAGCCGGCCGATGTGCGGATCATGGCTTCCAGCACAGAGTTCTCGATCACTCACAATGGCTACGAGGCGTGGGCAAACTTCCCGCACGAGCAACAGCGTTTCATCAATCTTGTAAAAAAGACTAAAGCGAACAGCATCTTTTTTATTTCGGGGGATGTGCACTATGCCGAATTATCGAAACTGAAAGTAGAGGGCGGATACCCTTTGTATGATGTTACTTCGAGTGGAATTACATCAACCTGGGATTTCGCAACTCCTAACGACAATCGGATTGCCGGGCCGGTGATGGAAAACAACTACGGCCTGATCATTATCGACTGGTCGAAAGAAGATGCTGAGATTACCTTTCAAATCCACGACAAGGAAAAGAAACGGATTGATAAAACGATCCAACTTAGCGAGTTGAAGCTGTGATCAGCGGAGATAGCCAGGAACCTCAACGCCTGGTTTTAATTTCGGATCGGTGAGCAACGCTTTTCGTTCCAGCTTCATCGGCACAACTCCCGCCCAGATGTTCAGGTCGTAATCTTCCTCGTCATCATTGGGTCCACCTGTGCGGACTTTTGCCGAAGCCTCTTCGATTTTAAACTTCAGTACCATCGTTTTCTTCCATTCGCTGTCATTCGGCTGACGGATATCGTCCCAACGACCGGGTTGCACTTTGTTTGTGAAGACTTCGAGTGCTGTGTAGAGTTCGGATTTGTCGGTAACCAATTCAGGATTGCTGAAGATGACAACCGACCGATAATTGACTGAATGATGGAAAGCGGAACGCGCGAGTACCAAACCGTCCAAGTGTGTTACACCAATGGACACAGGCAATTTCTTTTCAGCAATCTCGCGCATGTAGAAACTTCCGACCGAGCCATGGATGTATAAAAAATCGTCTATCCGGCAAAACCCTGTTGGGATTTGGAATGGCTGGCCGTCCAGTACAAATGCAAGGGTACACACCAGTGCATCATCGAGAATCGCGTAAACAGTGTCTTTGTCGTACGAGCCGCGTTTGGGTAAACGGGTAATTGTAGTACGGTCGGTTTTGGCGAATTCAGCCATTGCTTGTTTGCTTAGATGATATGATTCCACCCATGCACATCAGCTTCGTGGCCGGTGCGAATGTCGTTCAGTTTTTTCTTCAGGCGCATCATCAGCGCTGAATCTGTTACAGCCGGCAGGTGGTGATCTTTACCACCTATGTTGATCGTAGCAACCGGTGAAACAACGGCAGCTGTACCTGCACCAAAAGCTTCTGTGAGCTTTCCGTTCTGGATCGATTTTTCGATTTCCTCAATGCTCACTTTTCTTTCTTCCACGGTCACGCCCATATCTTTTGCGAGTTGTGACAGCGTATTGCGGGTAACACCATCAAGAATGGAAGATGATAATGCCGGGGTAACAAGTTTTCCATCGATCACGAACATGATGTTCATCGCTCCGGATTCATCGATGTACTTATGTTCTTTTGCGTCAGTCCAGATCACCTGGTCGAAGCCCTGTTCGCGTGCAAGTTGAGTCGGGTAAAATGCCCCGCCATAGTTGCCGGCACATTTTGCGAAACCGGTTCCACCTTCAGCCGCACGAACGTATTCGAGTTCCACTTTCAATCGAACGGGTTTTGAAAAATACGGCCCTACCGGGCTGGTCATGATTACAAACAGGTATTGATCAGAAACTTTTACACCCAGTTTGTTTTCCGATGCAAACACTACCGGACGGATGTACAGGGAGCAGCCTTCGTTTTTTGGAATCCATTTTTCATCGGCCTTTACAACAGCTTCCAGGCTGGATGTAAAAAGCTCTTCACTCATCCCCGGCATGCACATCCGGTCGAGCGATTTAAGCATGCGCTGATAATGACGCTTCACGCGGAAAATGTTGATCTTCCCGTCTTTCATGCGAAAGGCTTTCATCCCTTCGAATATCGCCTGGCCGTAATGCAGGGCCAGCATCGCAGGAGACATCGGCAGATTTCCGAACGGCATCACCTTCGGTTCATGCCACTGGCCTTTGTCGTACTGCGCAACAAGCATGTGATCGGAAATATAGGTTCCGAATCCCAGGTTGTCGAAGTCAACTTCGTTCAGACGTGAGTTTTTGGTTTGCTCAACGGCAATGGAAGCAGTGGTTGTATTCATAGGAGGGAAGTTTTGCTCAAGATAGAAATATTTTCATTGATGCGAACGGGATAGAGGTCGTCACGTTCAGGCCGGTGTCCGTAGTAGTTTCAAATATGTATGCAGCAAACCGATTCATTCGTTTCATGGGGCCACACGTTTACCTACGATGATCAGACTGCGCTCTACGCCATCCAGTACTGCTACGTTGGGGAACAATGCCCACTGTTCGAATCCAAAGCTTTTAAAAAGTTTAAGACTTGGTTCGTTGTGTGCAAAGATGTAACCGAGCAATGACTTTATTCCGAAAGCAGGCGCCTGGTCAATGATCGTTTTCAAAATTTCTTTTCCATACCCTTTTCCACGCGCAGCTTCATCGAGGTAGATGCTTACTTCAGCCGTTTGATTGTACGCGGGCCGTCCGTAAAATGATTCGAGGCTAACCCACCCGATAATGTTGTTATTATCCGTTACGATGTACAATGGCCGCTTCTGCGGATTGTGATTGTTAAACCATGTCAGTTTGCTCTCAACCGATACAGGCTCGGTATCGGCTGTAACCATTCTGCCGGGAATGACTGAATTATAGATCGCCACAATGGTGGGCAAATCCTGTTGCGTTGCGTGCCGGAATGTTAGCGCAGCCATTATAAAGTCTTTTTTAAAAGGAAGTCGGTTTGCGGATCATTTCCAACCATAAAAACATGCGAGCTGAACTTTTCGAAACCAAAATTTTTATAAAAGCCCTGCGCGTGCAGGTTATGCTCCCAAACGCCCAGCCAGATGATTTCACAATCCTGTGCTTTGGCTTCCCGGAGGCAATGATTCATCAGCGCCTTACCGACGCCGCGACCGATATATTTATTAAGCGCATACAAGCGGTGTAACTCAATTAGCCTCTTGCCCGGAAACTGATCATTTACTTCCGTTGATGTTCGAAGCCTTGCATAGCCGGCTGCTTCTCCGTTGCTGTAGGCGATGTAGAAAATGCTGCCATCTTCCTCCAGGTCTTTCCGGAGTTGATCTTCGGTAAACGCTTCGTCGATGTATGTTTTGAAATCGTCCGGGTTATTATCTTTTTCAAACGCTTCGCAAAAGGCCTGCAGGCCGATGCGGGTTAGCAGCGCAGCATCTGAAACGTTAGCCCGGGTAATGGTGAGATCGCTCATGGTTTAACAACCGCTGTTGAGTTATGCTGAACCGGAAAGTTAACCGATCGCGCAATAAAGCACAATTTGTTCGCTTCGTGGTGGAGTTCATTTGCTTTGGCGATCATGCTTTCGTGCTGAACGGTGACCACGGGGTTAAGTGTTGCCTGCGTAAACTGGCCGCTGCCGTCTTTTTCTTCGATCATAATTCCAGTGGCGTGATCGACATATTCAATTACCACGATTCCGTTAACGGCACATAAATGCAGGTACCAGAGCATGTGGCACGAGGAAAGCGCATCCAGCAATAAGTCTTCCGGACTGTAGCGAGACTTGTCGCCACGAAAAGAAGGATCGGATGACGCTTCAATATCTTTCTTGCCTTCTGCCGAGATAATGTGATCGCGGCTGTAGGTTTTGTATCCGGAAGTGCCGGTTCCCTGATTGCCCGTCCAGGTTATCGTTGTATTATAGGTATGCTGCTTCATGTTAAAGACAGTTCCATTTTTATGTTACCACGGGCATACAATCCGTCATTATGGATTTCAACAAAACCAAGTTTGCGATAAAGCGCAATGGCCGGAACCTGCCGTGTATTTGAATATAAAATGATTTTTGATGCGCCTAATGCTTTGGATTTTTCGATCGCAGCTTCTGCCAGTGCCTGCCCGATCTTGAGGCCACGGAATTTTTTGTCGACCGCCATTTTGGTAAACTCGAATACGCCCGGTTCAAGATACCGCAAGCCAACCGTGCCGGCAATCTCGCGATTTACAGTTGCCATGAGAATCGCGCCTCCGGGAGCGAGAATGTATTGATCGGGATTCTTCAGCACGTTGATGTCGAGCGGTTCGAGGGTAAAAAATTCTTCAATCCACTCGCGGTTAAATTTTTCAAACCATGGCTGATGCTCCGGCTGGTAATCTACAATCGTAAGTTCCATTACATCCATATTCCTCGTTCAGTTATTTTCTTTGGCATTTGGAGAAAACCTCCGTCAACAATAAAAAGCCGGGCACCGGTTTCGGTGTAGCTCCGGTGTGAGCTTGCGTCATCCGATACCTGATAGCTCATACCTTTTCGCAACACAAACGTTTCACCAGACTTCAGCTCAGTCGTCAACTCGCCTTCCAGGCAAAATAGGATGTGGCCCTTCGTGCACCAGTGATCCGCTTTATAACCGGCCGAGTAGTCAACCATCCGAACACGAAGGTCGCCCCATTGAAGCGTGCGCCAGTGTGTTAACCCGGTTTCACCCGCGTGTTCAGTTTCGCTGAGGCTCGTCCAGTCGGTCGTATTAAAATTTATCAGGGCCGGGCTACTCATTTGGTAAGCTGTGCTTTCCATAAACTTCTGAGCTGATATCCGCGGTTAACCACATAAATGCCGGCTATGGTAATCAATATTGCAATGCCCATCCGAAAGGTTAATTGTTCATCCAGTACAAGCCAGCCAAGTAAAACCGCTACGAGCGGATTGATATAGGCGTACATCGATACAATCGTCATCGGAAGTTTACGGAGAGCATACGAATAACAGGCGTAGGCTACGATGGATCCAAATACAATCAGGTATAACATCGACCAGCCGGCCTCGGCCGACCAGCTTACATTACTCAGATCATCGAATAATAAAGCGGCCGGAAACATGAACAAACCCCCAAAAAACATTTGGAGTCCAGCGTTTAAAAATGGATTTGTATTGGCATTGTGTTTTTTGATCCAGATGCTGCCACTTGCCCAGCTTACCACGGCACCAAACGTTGTTATAATCCCGAGTGTGTATCCGAGTGTTGAGAAGTCGCTCAGGTGTTCGCCAAAGATTAAAACAATACCGATCAAGCCGAGCGCCACACCAGCAAGGATCAGGAAGTTTGGTTTCTCTTCGCGGTTAACCGATACATTAATCAGGATAACGACCAGCGGCATCAGCGAACAGATAATCGCGGCAATGCTGCTGGGGATGTGCATTTCACCCCATGCTACCAGGCCGTTGCCGAGCGTGATCAGGAAGAAGCCTCCAATGGCTTGTTTGATTATTTGATCCAGTGGCGGAAATTTTACCTTTGAAACCGTGAGCATGAATCCCGTGAGGATGATACCAGCCACCGATTGCCGAATTCCTGAGAACAAAAACGGAGGGAAGTGCAAGACGGCAATGCGCAGGGCGAGGTACGTTGTACCCCAAATCAGGCACACAGCCGCCAACGCGAAGTAAGGAAGGTAAGGATTGCGGCTACTCATGAACTCAACGGGTTTGCTTAACAAAGTTTCCAGTTAATACGTACAAAAAACAGTTTCAGTTTTAGGTATTTTGACCATATCAGTTAACCGGTAGTATTTTCGAACCGATATGCAGTAATTTTCGTTAACGAACCCGGACATTATCGCGAACCCGGTAGACTAAACCCGTTCGCGTTCCGTCATTTGAAATGAACAAAATCCCCTGCATTTGAAGAGACGTTCTACTATTTTTTATCCTGAGTTTGAAAAAGAGATTGCGCGGAGTGAATACCAGCGCACGCAGCTCATTATTGGGCTGTTCCTGCTCGCCTTTGTGGCGATCAATATCAACTTCTTCTTCCTGAGCGACAAGATCACGGCCATTTACGGAGGTACTGAAAACTACTTCTTTGTGGTTGGCTGGCTCACGTTTTTTATTTTGTATGAGGTGATCATTCTCCGGGTGATTGCTTTTTTGCGAAAGAAATATCACCGGGTACGGGAAACGTTCCGGTTTATCCATACGCTGATCGAGATTTCATTCCCCAGTATGCTGATGCTGTACATGGTTGATATTCAGCATCAGTTGCTGTTTATCGATTCCCCGATTTTTCTGATGTACTTCCTGTTCATCATCATTTCCGTATTGCACCTCGATTTTCGACTCAGCTTTCTGACCGGCTTGCTTGCTGCTGCGGAGTATGCGATAATCGTTTACTACGGGTATGAGCTCGACCTGCAAACAGATTCTTATCTTGTTCTTCTGCCCTCTAACAGTTTTTATCTGCGGTGTGTGGTGCTCGTGATGAGCGGCCTCGCAGCGGGGTACGTTGCGCAGCAGGTTCAGAAGAGAATTTATTTGTCATACGATCTCCAGCGTGCGAAGAGCGACATGGAAGTGTTGTTTGGGCAGCAGGTATCACGCGAAGTATTCTCAGCACTGATCAGCGAGCAGGGAAAAGCCAAGAAACAGGAAGCTACGGTGCTCGCGCTTGACATCCGGAATTTTACGCCCTTTGCAGAGACACATTCGCCCGATGAAATCATGGATTATCAGAATAAGATCTTCGGGCCGATCATTGATATCATCAATCAGCACCAGGGAATCGTTAACCAGATTTTGGGCGATGGAATTATGGCCACGTTCGGCACGCCTGTTGAAAATCCGCTGCATGCGGATATGGCGTTCGAAGCCTCGCTGAAGATTTTGCAAAAGGTTAACCAATTGTGCGAGGATGGTACGATTCCATTAACCAAGCTGGGCATGGGTGTACATACGGGTGATGTAATCACGGGAAACATTGGCAATGAAAGCCGGAAGCAATATTCGATCAGCGGGTCGGCAGTAATCATTGCCTTCCGCGTTGAGCAGCTTAACAAGCAGTTTCAATCGGAATTACTCATTACCGATGCGGTTAAAAACCGGATCGCGGCCGGCAAAGTGCAAATGACTTCCCTCGGCAAACAGCCGATGAAAGGATTTGGTACCGAAGTAGAGATTTACAAAGTGGAGACTTAAAGCTTCCCTGACGGATAATAGTACATCAGCAACGCAATCGTAAAGCCAATGATAGAGGCAACGAAGCCGAACATGAAGATGCTGTACGACCAGCGCAGTAATTTATATTTTCGTGCCAGCACACGCCCGTTGAAATAGATGTCCTTGATCAGGCTTCCGTACAGGTAATCAGCATCCTTCATCATTTCGCGCATGCCCCAATCGTAATTGTTAAGTTCCATGCCGTGAAAATTTCCAAAGAAGAGAAGATTGGTGCGCTTCTCTTTAATGTCTTCACGCGTAAACTTTCCGGATGAAATATTCGGACGCGTAGCAAGGATCGCAAACACAATCGTAATCAAACAGGTTGCCACCAGCATCAGGGTAGGAATGAGCAGGTTGGGAAATTCCTCAAGCTTGCGGAATAACACGGAAATAATAACCGACAGGATAATCGAATTGATCGAAATCATGATGTTCGATTTGGTATCGGCCATCCCGCTCAGGGTAATGTGATTTTCTGATGTTACGCGGAACATGGTTTCGATACCGCGATCAGGATTAACTTTTTTATCGAGTTTTTTCTGAAGCTTGCCAAGCTCTTTCTCCAGGTCTTTCACATAATGTTCGTCAACCTTGGGATTCAGCATCTTCTTCAGCTTTTTAATGTTTTTCTTTTTGCGTTCTTCCAGCACCTGCCGGCCGTAAAGGGTAAAGTAGCTGTGGCTCTTTAAAAACTTCAGGTTGTATTCGCCCCACTCTTTATCGCTTTCAAACTTAATGTTCTTGAATGTTTCGATCTCCGAGCGGATCTGCTGCGCGCATTCAAAAATATCTTTCTTGGATAAGTGATACAGGTCTGCATCGCAGAGTACTTGTTCCGCCAGGTTCTGCGGATTCTGCGGCATGCGGGTCGCAGCTATCAGATTCTGTACTTTTTTTACTTTGTCGGGTGAGGCACCCCAGCTTTCCAGCAATGTGGTGGCTGTGTCAGCGGAACGCTCCTCGTGGTGCTCCCGATCTTTCTCATAGCCGGTGTCGTGGAGCCATGCGGCAATCAGCACGTTCTCAAGGTCATCGTTGGAGAGTGTGCTTTGTCTGCCGATTTCTTCGGCAGCTTCCGCAACACCAGTGGTATGCTTCAGGTTATGATACGTAAAAGTCTCCGGGAGTTTCCGGAGTATTTCTTCGGCATAAGCCCTTGATTTGCGGATTAATTCAGTTTCCATCGCTGGTTGAGATGTTAAATATCAAAAATTGACTCGAATTAAACTATCCCGTATAGGAACAGGTTTTTAAACTCATTTGTTCACTAAGGCAAATTGCCTCACACACTTTATCTTTAGCGCTATGTCAAAAGCTGTCGTCCGGCTCCTCCTCATCCTTGCACCCATCCAACTTTTTGCCCAGGATAATTTTCATGTTTACCTGATTGGCGATGCGGGCCTGAAGTCGGTAAAGAACGCATCCTACAAAAAACTCTTACAGCAACAGGTTAACGATTCGGTGCCCTCAGCCATTGTTTTCCTGGGCGATAATATCTACCCAAAGGGTATGCCTCCGGCCGGTAATCGTAAGCGCGCTGAGGCTGAAGAAATTCTGCAGGCTTCGATAGACCTTGTTCCGGGCTTTAAGGGTCCGATGATTTTTGTTCCCGGTAACCACGACTGGAAACGCGGCCGTCCGGATGGGATAAACTTTATTCATTACCAGCAGGCATGGCTCGATTCGCTTCACCGCGATAACATTAAACTGCTTCCGCAGAATGGTTGCCCCGGCCCGGTTGAAATTCCGCTAAGCGATAAAGTTGTGTTGATTGTGATCGACACCCAGTGGTGGCTTCAACCCTGGGAAAAGCCCGAAGGAGAAACAAGTTTATGTGATTGCAAGACTCAGGCCGACCTGATCGTGCAACTCGATGATGCGTTACGAAGAAACCAACACAAACGAGTGATTGTGGCCGCCCATCATCCGGTAATTACATACGGAGAGCATGGAGGCGTTTACTCACTCAAGGATCACATCTTTCCATTCACTGATCTTAATAAAAAGTTGTACATCCCGCTTCCGGTGGTCGGATCGCTCTATCCGCTTTACCGGAAAATTTTCGGAAGCATCCAGGATACATCGCATCCTGAATACCGGAAGCTGAGGAAACAAATGATGGCGTTGCTCGAACAATACCCGGGCGTAATCTATGCTTCGGGTCATGATCACTCGCTTCAGTTTATTGAGAAAGACAATGTTCATTACATCATTAGCGGCGGTGGCTCGAAATCTGGAACGGCAAAAAAGAAAAGGTATTCGCAGTATGCCGAAGAGTCGCTTGGCTATGTACGCGTAAGTATCCGGAACAACACTGAGTCGACCGTAGAATATATCGCTAACGATCACATCAGTTTTCAAAAGGTAATTCCGGCACTTACTCCGGAAAAAAAGGATTCGATCGCGGCTGCAGTGATTGCTGAAGGAACAGTAGAAGCCAACGCGAGCGACCAATATGACGCGGGTAGCTCACATCGTAAATGGCTTGGCGAAAATTACCGGAAGGAGTGGGCTCAGAAAATTAATGTACCCGTATTCGATATAAATAAAGAGAAAGGCGGACTGAAAATTATTCAGCGGGGCGGAGGCCATCAGACCATCTCGCTTCGACTGGAAGACTCAATTGGTCGCGCATATTCGTTGCGATCAATTGAGAAGTATCCCGAGAGTGCGTTGCCCGAGCCGTTCCGAAATACATTCGCGGAAGACATCGTGCAGGATCAAATTTCCGCAGGGCATCCGTATGGAGCGCTCGTAGTGCCTTACCTCGCACAGGGCGCAGGAATTTATCACACCAATCCAAAAGTTGTTTTTATTCCTGACGATCCGCGCTTGGGTGTTTACCGAAAAGATGTTGCTAACCGGCTCATGCTGTTTGAAGAACGCCCGGATGGTAACGGAGCAGGGATGCCTTTTTTTGGCAATGCAGAAAAAATGATCAGCTCAACAAAATTGCTGGAGCAACTCGCAAAGGATAACGATAATACAGTTGATCAAAAGTTTTTTCTCCGTTCACGACTTTTTGATTTATGGATTGGCGATTGGGACCGCCACGATGACCAATGGCGCTGGGCTGAATTTGATTCCAAAAAAGGTAAAACATACCGCCCCATTCCGCGCGATCGTGACCAGGCATTTTTCGTAAGCGAGGGCCGTATTCCAAAATTTTTAGGTCACAAGTGGCTGCTCTTTCAATTCGAAGGATTCGATAAGGAAATCAATTGGCCGTCAGGCCTGATGTTCAGTGGCCGATTCATTGACCGGAAATTTTTAACCACGCTTAGTCGTGAAGATTGGATCGCTGTTGCGGATGATTTAACCGCACACCTCAGTGATTCCCTGATTGATGCATCGTTAAAGAAATGGCCCGCTGAAATCTATGCGTTGCACGGAGAACGGATTGCTTCGGCATTAAAAGCACGGAGAAAAATGCTGCGCGAAAGTGCATTGGAGCATTATAAGTTTCTAGCAAAAGAAGTCACATTAACCGGTTCCGACAAACGCGAGCGATTTGAAGTAGAACGACAGAATAACGGCAACGTAACTGTGTCGGTTTACAAGCTGAACAAAGAAGGCGAGAGGGGTAAACTGCTTTATGAGAGACAATTCCTTGCAAGTGAAACGCATGAAGTGAGACTGTTTGGATTGGGGGAGATGATCAGTTTGTCATTACCGGTGACCGGAATAAAAAGATAGATGTCCGGATCATCGGTGGAGCAGGTAAAGATGAAGTCCAATCTAAAAAGGATAAGGCTGTTTATGTCTATGATGTAACGAACGACATCGCTTTTTCAAACGATAGTAACGTGAAGGAGCGCACGTCAACCGATGCTGCGGTGAATGAGTATAATTGGAAAGAGTTCAAGTACAACCGCACCGCACCGCTTATTTACGCTAACTATAATATTGACGATGGCGTATTTCTGGGTGGTGGCTTCATTACAATCAATCACGGATTCAGAAAAGATCCGTTTAAATCCAAACATTTGTTTTTGGCGAGCTATGCAGCAAACACGAGTTCCGCGAATTTCCGGTATGATGGCCGGTTCACGGGAATCATCGGCAAGTGGAATGGTGAGATTGATGCCGACATCAAACTGCCCAACTACGTCAATAACTTCTTTGGCTGGGGCAACGAGTCGAAGTTTAACAAAAACATCGATGATGAACCGGGCGTGAACGTAGGCCGTGCCATTAATTACTACCGGGTTCGCTTTCAAGAAGTGCGGTTAGATTTGAAGCTCGCCAGAAAACTTGGCAGTGTAGGATTTTTTAAAATCGGCCCCACGTTTCAGCGGCTGGAGATCGAGAATCCGGAAGGTAAAGACCGGTACATTATAAATGAGTACACTCCAACCCACCCATTGATTGAAAACGATCGCAATTATCTCGGTCTGTTAACCTCGTGGGGAATCGATAAACGGAATCACCCGTTGCTCACCACACGCGGAGTTTACCTGCAGCAGAATTCCCGGTACATGAAAGGTTTTAATACCGATAACTTCACGTCACACAATGCTTCAATTGCGGTGTATCAGGCATTTAAAATTCCTGCTATTGTAACCTTTGCATTCCGTGCCGGCGCAGGCATCAACACGGGTAAGTATGAATTCTACCAGGCACAAATTCTGGACGGTAAAACGGAATTGCGGGGGTTTCGAAAAACGCGTTTCTACGGTGACCGCAAACTCTTTTTCAATAACGAAGTTCGCATCAAGCTTACAAGCTTCCAATCCTATTTATTCCCGGCACATTTGGGAATCCTCGGATTTTATGATGTGGGAAGAGTCTGGTATAAAGATCCGTCAAGCAATAATGATCCAACCGCAAGTGACGGAAAGTCAAATGTGTGGCATCACGGTTTTGGCGGAGGCATCTGGTTAACTCCCTTTAACCTCACGGTGCTTTCTACTGAGGTGGGCCATTCCAATGAAGGAACCTTGTTTTATGTTCGCCTAGGGTTTCTCTTCTAATTTTTTACCCAATCCTTTTACTGCCGACACATTGAAGAAGCCTACCGCCTTTAATGAACCTGGTGACGTTGACTTAATGTTGGTCGACACGTTCGCCAGCGGAGTTGAGAACAATTCACCAAAACCTCCCGGTCTGTCGGTTTGAACAATTACCTGGTTCAGGAATGTAAACGACTCATAGGTGATTGAGTGAATTTCAACATACAGCGAGTCACCGATTGCGTATGGTGACAGCGGCTGATCGTCTTCATCCACATCATTTGGATTTACCTGCCGGATTGGAGGAATGAACGTGATTCCGTCAAAACTCCCGCCTGGTGAGAATCCTGCATCGTATGCGATATTTATTTCGCTGGGCTTGCTGAGCAGCTCACCATTTTTATAAGAACGAATCCAATACGTGTCACCTGTGCCTTCCGGTTCGGTTGCCCAGAATTGCGCGATATAAGAATTGTCCGGATAGAACGGACTGTCATCTTCTTCGAACGTTACGCTGTCGATTGCTACCGTACGGTTGATCTTCGACTTTGCTTCAAATGTTTGTCCGTCTACATTAATCGTTAAGGTGTAGGCGCGACCGATCTCTCCAAAAACATCTGCTGTCGTGATGGCATCGGTTGTCCAGCGATATACCCCCGGATCGCCAGCATCTTCAGTGAAGTCAATACTTCCGCCGTCATAGCTTACCGAAACCGTAGCTCCGCTAACACCGGTTGGAAGTTTTCCGCTTAGATAAGGTTCGGAAAGCGTCAGACGGATGATCTGATCTTCGACCTTATCGTTGATCCATGCATCAACCACCAGAACCGGTTTAGCATCGCGCAAATCCGGGTTGATAACATCTTCGCAAGCCGAAAGTGTAACTACGATAGCAGCGAAAGCAAAAAATTTATATGTGTTGAATTTCATCGTGATCAGAATTTAAAGTTGTAAGAAACAGAAGGAACCATCGTTCCGATGATTGAAAGCTGGGTTGCTTTTGTATTGATGGTTTGTCCGGGAACAAAGCGCTGGTCAGCTTGTGAAAAATAAATTGAGAACGGGTTTTTATGAGCATACACATTGTAAATCGAGAATACCCAGTAGTCGGTGTTCTTTCGCTTCTTGCCATGCTTGTTGAATTCTTTTCCTTCCAGTCGGGCTGAAAGATCGAGCCGGTGATAAGCAGGCAGGCGTACGTTGTTACGCGATCCATCGGCATTGTATGGAATCGGAATACCCTGCACAAGAATGTACGAGGTAGGAAATGTTGTTGGCGTTCCCGAGGTAAGTACAAAGTTACCCGATAATGACCAGCGTTTCGAAAGGTCATAAAAACCAGTGATTTTCAGGTTGTGCAGCTGATCGTAGCGGGCTGCATACCATTCACCATTATTGATTCCGTCAACTTTTAATTCGGTTCGTCCGAGTGTATAGCTCACCCAGCCATTAAACTTACCGGTCTTTTTTTGAAGATAGAACTCTATACCATACGCACGTCCTTTTCCGCTTAACAAGTCACCTTCAAGGAATTGATTCAACAATAAATCGGCGCCATCAATATAATCGATCTGATTTTTTGTTTTACGATAATATACTTCGGCTGAAAACTCCCAATCTTTATTGATATTCCAGAAATACCCCCCGGTGTATTGATCGCCAATTTCAGGTTTGATATTGTTCGAACTTGGAGTCCACACATCAAGCGGGTTAGATGCTGTCGTATTAGAGATCAAATGCAGGTATTGAACCATGCGGTTGTAGCTCGCTTTGATGGAACTCTTCTCCGACAATGAAATCTTTGTGGAGAAGCGTGGTTCAAAATTATTGTAATGTGCGATCGATTCCCCTTTCTTGTAATCAATTGCGCCCCGTACAGGTTTGCGAACACCCGCAGTGGTGTCGCCAAAGATATAAGCAGTTCCAGGCCCGAAGTACCGGAAGTCGGAATACCGTACGCCATAATCAATCGACCATGCCGGGTTTATGTTAATTGCGTTATTAATAAACAAGCCTGTTTCCAGGTTGTATTTCTCAGCAAGAACAACACGCTGGGCATCTCCGTTGGAAACACCCAGGGCATTTGCCGGATTGAAGGTGTAGTAGATAATGTCCGTACCAAAGTTGAGTTCGTTGTTGCTGTTGATGAAGAAGCTGAATTCGGGTTTGATAATGTAATTCGTGATGGAGGATGTCCACCGAAACTTATCACGATTGTCTTCACCGAACTGGAGTCGATAATTATAATTGCTGAATACTCCGGATACGTTTGCAAAAAGCTTGTCGCTGAACAAATGGTTCCAGCGCAATGTTGCAGTTGAGTTACCCCAGCTAAAGCCTTGCTGTTTATCAAAGAAGAAATTGTCACGACCAAAATATCCCGACAGGTAAATGTGGTTGCGGTCGTTAAGCTTGTAATTAGCCTTTGTTGTGAGGTCGTAAAAGTTTAATGCTCCGCCATCTTTCAGAATCTCAACAAACGGTCGCGCCAGCACATCGATGTACGACCGTCTTCCGGACACAATGAACGAACCCTTTTCTTTTACAATCGGACCTTCAAAAGAAAGCCTGCTGAAAATGGTTCCGATACCGCCCGTTGTTTCATAGGCTTTGTTGTTACCGTCTTTCATGCGCACATCCAAAATGGAAGCAAGCCTGCCGCCATACTTGGCCGGAATAGCACCTTTATAAAGCCGCGTGTCTTTAACGGCATCCGGATTAAATGTTGAAAAGAAGCCAAGCATGTGCGATGAGTTATACACCGGAGCTTCATCCTGCAAAATCAGGTTCTGACCAACACTTCCGCCCCGCACGTTAAACCCGGTTGCACCTTCCCCCACAGTACTCACACCGGGCAGACTTTGTAAGCTTTTGATCACATCCACTTCGCCCAGAAATGCGGGCATTTTCTGGATCGTGGAGATATCAAGCCGCGCAACACTCATCTCCAGGTTTTGCGAACGGGCATTTTCTCCTTCAGAGGTAACGGTTATCGCCTGCAGTTCCTGCGCTTCGGAACTTAGTTCCACATCAAGCTGCAGGTTTTGGGTTAACGTAATCTTCTGTATTTTTTTCTCGAAGCCGATATAGCTGAACTCAAGCGTGTAATCTCCCGAAGGAAGGGTGAGAGAATAGAATCCGTAAGCATTGGTTGCCGTTCCGCTTTTTGTTTCCAGAACATACACGGTGGCGCCAATCAATTTTTCGCCATCAGAAACGTCTTTTAAATAGCCGCTAACGGTGTTTTTTGTTTGGCCAAAGGAAATAATTGTGGAAGCGAGAAGTAATGCGACTGTGTAAAATCTGGTCATGTGTAAGAACGGAAATGGATGCGTAATGATATGTCGATAGGGGATTATAAATGTTACAACAACGGTACCAAAACGTGACAGCTGGAAAATTGTTTACCCCTACGTGTGAATAAAAAATTATCAAAACAAAACAGTTGTAATTTCCGTAATTTTGATCAGATCAGTTTACAGCCTATGAAAACGCTCGTACGTTCCGAACACAAATACATTGACGTGTCCGACCGGATTGAAAAGCTTATCGAGAACGGTGTTCTCAAGGTAGGCGACAAACTCCTTTCCGTGCGGGCATTAAGTAAAGAACAGGGAATTAGCCTGAGTACAGCGTTTCAATCATACTATCATCTGGAAAGTAAAGGCTTAATCGAAGCACGGCCGCAATCTGGTTACTATGTAAAATTCAGTCGCGAACATGTGCTGGATCTGCCCAAAGCAGGCGATCCGCCCGATGATGCTGTGCCCGTGAGTATCGATGAAATGATTAGCAGTGTATATCATGATTTGAATTCCGAAAAACTGATTCATTTTTCACTCGGTGTTCCATCCATCGAATTACTTCCGGCAGCCAAGCTTACTAAATCAGTCATGCAGGCCATTCGCGATTCTAAAACGAGCTGCATGCAATATGAACACATCCAGGGCAACCTGGCGCTGCGCAGACAAATTGCACGTCAGGCATTCAACTGGGGTGGTACGCCAAGCGAAGAGGACATTGTAGTAACTGCCGGATGCGTGGAGGCATTATCGCTTTGTATTAAAGCGACAACCAAACCCGGTGATGCGGTAGCGATTGAAAGCCCTACCTACTTCGCGATTTTTCAGGTGATGGAAAGTCATGGCTTAAAGGTTGTTGAGATTCCAACCGATCCGGTAACGGGCATTGATTTGAATTATCTCGAGCAGGCTATTCCAAAGTTTGATATTAAAGCATGTTTGTTTGTAAACAACTTCAACAATCCATTGGGCAGCTGCATGCCGGATGAGAATAAAAAACAATTGGTGGAGATGCTCGCAAAGAAAGACATTCCATTAATTGAAGACGACATCTACGGTGAAATGTATTTTGGCAAGAACCGTCCGAAAACATGCAAGACGTTCGACAAGAAAGGTCTTGTGCTGCAATGCTCATCATTTTCGAAATCGCTTGCCCCGGGTCATCGCATTGGCTGGACTATTCCCGGCCGATACAAAGAAAAAGTAATCCGCTTAAAGCGGATGCATACCGTGTCGACCAATACCTTATCGCAGGCGGCTATCGCACATTTTCTTAGCAATGGCCGGTATGAATTACACCTTCGCCATCTGCGCAAAGCATTGCACACACAATCGTTACGCTACATTCAGGCGATCTGCGAATACTTACCGGACGACACTAAAATGACGCGCCCGCAGGGTGGCTTCGCGTTGTGGATCGAACTCAACAAGAAGATCAACACCTATAAGCTTCATAAAAAAGCGTTGAAACATAACATTGGTATCGCCCCCGGACAGATATTTTCTTCGCAGGCCCGGTTCGAAAATTGCTTGCGATTGAGCTATGGAGAGCCGTGGAGCACGCGTATCGAAGAGGGCATAAAAACATTAGGCAAGCTTGTCAAGGAAATGCGATAAAGTGCACTTTTTAGGTTCTCCAACCCGCGTATATTTGTGACCGTTTAATTTTCTGTTTTGCAACCACTGTTCATTATTTTCTTACTGGCCGCAGCCATTCAGGTTATTTACATTATCGTGCTGTGGGTCTCTATTTCAAAAAAGCGATTTAATCCTGCAGTTTCGGTACACCCGGTTTCTGTGATTGTATGTGCGCACGATGAAGAGCACAATCTGCGTGAACTCATTCCGGTGCTGCTGAACCAACAACATCCCGAATTTGAAGTGATTATCGTCAACGACCGCTCCAACGACAATACGTACGATTTCCTGCTGGAGGAAACGAAAAAAAATGAACGCCTGAAAATGGTGGATGTCAAACGCACACCTGATCACGTAAACGGAAAGAAATTCGGAATCACACTTGGTATTAAGGCTGCAAAGTATGATTGGGTTTTGTTAACGGATGCTGATTGCCGGCCGGCCAATGATCAATGGGTCAAGTCGATGAGCGAGCAGTTTACCGGGGATAAGAATTTCGTTCTCGGTTACTCTGCGTATGAAAAACGACCCGGTTTTTTGAATTTATTCATCCGCTTTGAAACCCTCTTCACTGCAATCCAGTATATCGGGTATGCGCTGGCAGGCAATCCCTACATGGGCGTTGGCCGGAATCTGGCGTATCGTAAATCGGTGTTTTTGGATAACAAGGGCTTCAGCACGTTTTTAAATGTCACTGGTGGTGATGACGACTTGTTTGTTAACCGTCATGCTACCGCTAAAACAACCGCGGTTTCACTGGGGTCCGATGCATTGGTACACTCGTTTCCGAAAGAAACCTGGAAGGAATTTTACCATCAGAAAGTGCGGCATCTTTCAGTCGGGAAAAAGTACCGCTTCAGGCATCAGTTTTTACTGGCCCTGTTTTTCGTCACCCATCTCGTTACCTGGTTCGCCGGAATCCCATTGCTATTCTTTTCGTCTATCGCGATTTGGGTTGCCTCTGCACTGGTTTTCAGGACGTTATTATTGTCTGTAACCGTTCATCAGGCTGTGGAACGCTTCGGACAGAAATTTGAATCGTGGGCCGTGCCGCTCTTAGATTTTCTTTTTGTGATTTACTATATTTCAACTGCCCCTGTGGCGTTTTTAACCAAAAAGATTCGATGGAAGAGCTGAACCGGCAATTTTCCGATAAGGCACTCGAGGATTTCGAGTTGATTGACGAAGCCGTTCAGAAGAACGATGAGAAGGCTTTTGCCAAGCTCATGCAGCGCTACAAGCGCCCGGTATATCACATGATCCTGAAAATGGTTCGGAATGTAGACGATGCTGAGGACCTCACGATCGAATCATTCGCGAAAGCATTCAGAAGTCTGCACCGGTTCAAGAAAGATTTTACTTTCAGTACGTGGCTTTTCCGTATTGCGACCAACAATACAATCGATCACATCCGGAAAAAGAAACTGAATACGCTTAGCATCGACAATCGGTTTACCGATGATAACGGTGACGGAATCGCGATTGAAGTGGAAGATGAAAACCTCGATCCGCAGGAAGAAACCATTCGCGAACAGAAGGCCGAGTTGATCCAAGTGTTTGTTGATAAGCTTCCGCCTAAATACCAAAAGCTCGTGCGGCTCCGCTACTTCCAGGAATTATCGTACGAAGAAATTGCCGTTGAACTTGAGGCTCCGCTGGGAACTGTAAAAGCACAACTTCACCGGGCCCGCGAACTGATGTTCGAGATGGTAAAAAACAAGCGCGATCATATTTAATCAGCCGTGCGCAGCGAAATCATTCTTAAGTATTTCCCCAACCTTACCAGTCAGCAGCAGCAACAATTTGAATCGCTGTTTGATTTGTATAAGGATTGGAATGAAAAAATCAATGTCATTTCCCGCAAGGACATCGACAACCTGTACACTAACCACATTCTTCATTCTCTCGGCATTGCCAAAGTAATGTCATTCAAACCCGGTGCATCGGTATTGGATGTTGGTACGGGAGGAGGTTTTCCCGGCATTCCGCTCGCGATACTTTTTCCCGAAACGAATTTCCATCTCGTAGATTCAATCAATAAGAAAATCACGGTGGTGAATGAAGTGGCAAAAGGAGCCGGATTGAAAAATGTTAAGGGTGAATGGATTCGTGCAGAGCAAATCAAAGGCGAATACGATTTTATTGTTAGTCGCGCAGTAACGCGGATTAAAGAATTTTACGGCTGGGTTAATCAGAAAGTGAAAGAAGAATCCATTCACGATCTCGACAACGGAATCTTGTATTTGAAAGGCGGGGATCTCGACCAGGAATTGGGCGAACTGAGACGCCCGTACAGTTTGTACGACCTGTCAAACTATTTCGCAGAAGAATTTTTCGAAACCAAAAAAGTTGTTTACGTACCGATTTAAAATCGGTGTACGCTTCTGTAACAACCCATTAAGAGTTCTTTTTATAAATGCCCAGCATTGTGTCAAACGTTTTTTGTTTTAACGTTTGCACATCATCCGTGGTTAATCCTTCCACGCTGATGGGCTCACCGGCAACAACTTTAATGTTTCCGGGTTTGATATCCATTTTTCCCGGGGGCATGAGTGGCCCGGCCCCGATAACAACCAACGGAATGATCGGCAATTGCGTGTCGATCGCAATGCGGAATGCTCCGTCTTTAAAGGGTTGAAGAATTTCCGTTGTGCGGTTTTGTGTTCCTTCAGCAAAAACAAGAATCGAAATTCCGCCTTTCAGAATGTCGCGCAGCTTTTCGATGCTTTGCTTTCGGCTTTGTGCGTTTGAGCGATCAACTACCACGGTGGCAGCTTTCACGATAAATCCGAACACCGGAATTTTCAAAAGCTCTTTTTTGGCGATCGGTCTGAATTCGCCCGGGATGAGTAACCGGATTCCGGGGATATCAAGAAATGATGTATGATTGCTGACGTAGATATAAGAGGTCTTCTTCTGGATATTTTCACGCCCTCTTAAATCGTAGCGGATAAACGTAAGCATACTGAAGATCCACGACCAGAGCCAGAGGAAAAAATACCCGATCCTGGAAAACTTCGGGCCGAGCAAAAGCGGAATCATGATTCCCGGCAGGAGAAGGATCATAAACACGGTGAAAACAATCAGAACCCAGAGTGTATATATTTTGACGAGAATTTTCACGATAAAATGCTTAGAAAATGCGTTTTAATTTTTTGCTAAGATGCTGTTGCGCGTTGATTTAAAGCAGTAATTGCCATACTTTAGTTGCCGCAAATTAAACCAATCTGTTATGAAAAAATTCATCTATTTTCTTTTTGTTCTGGCGGTAATTGCTCCGCAATTCGCACAGGCACAGGATGACAAAACTCCTAAGCGTCCGGAAAATATTGATGTTTCCGATTTCGATTCTTTTAAAAACAATGCATTCGATATTCTGGATCAATCTGTAAAGCTGAAAACCGATGCCACAAAGGTTGACACGGATGTGAAAGCTTATGCTGCAACAATCTCAAATGCAAACCTTGAGAAACTAAAGGCTGACTATGCTTCTCTTCGCGGCATCTCGAAATCAACAAAAGAACTGAACACCAAAATCGGTGAGCTGGATACTCAGGGCAAGTCGTTATTGAGCAGTGCGAAAAGTGTTAGCCCGCGTACCAAGTCACCGGCTGCAACGAACCTTACTAACAAGTCCATCAAAGGGCTTGACGCTTCCCGTAAAAACCTGGATGCTGTAGCAACCCTGGTGAGTGCGGACACCAAGTTGCTGGCTGATGAGCTCAAGAAACGCGGTCAAACCGTGGAAGAAGATTAACGAAATCTGTATTTTTATACGTGAAAAAGGTTGAATCTAGGTTCAACCTTTTTTATTTCTAACCTGTTTGAGTAAACACCATGTACGCTAGAAAACTATTCGCGATCGCGCTTCTCTTTCTCACTTTTAATGCGAATGCTCAGAAGTGGCTCGACCAGCTTGGCAAAGCTGTTAAGCAAGCCGGCAGTGAGACGGCCACTGAAGGCAACCTGTCGATGGACTCGCTCGATTTTCAGTTTGCGATTTCCGTGAATGAAAACGCGGGCTTTTTTGATGTAAAGCAGAAGGGCGAAGGCGAAAACAAGGCCATGAATTTTCTCTTCGGGTCCGATAAACCTCAAACCCCGCAGGACATTGCACGCGAAAAAATTAAAATGGGTACCGGCTTTTACGATGGCATCTGGAAAAACTATAAGCTGGCAGAAGTGTATTTCGATAGTGCGCGGCTTTATCTCGAGTCGCAATCGCTTACGAACGAGATATTATACCTAAAAGCCTTATCAAGTCTGGGATTGGTTAATCTCACACAAGCGAAAAACACAACTGCGAATGAATACCTTACGAGCACACTTGAAATGAGTGAGAAAACGGTAGGCAAACAAAGTGCAGCATACATTGCCAACCTGAATAACCTGGCCAAGCTGCACCAGGCGCTTGGAAAGTACAACGAAGCGGAGCGTGAATTTGATGAAGCACTCACGTTAACCGATAAAGTTTTTGGTGCCGGAATGCAGAAGGCAATTTTGCTGAATAATAAGGCCATGTTGTTTCAGGCCGTTGGTCGTTACGATGAAGCAGCAGGGTTGATGAAAGAAGCGATGAAAGCTTCCTCGCAGGGACCCAAGAAAACTTTTCAGTCGTTCGACAACCGGAAGTTTCAGGCTAACCTGGCATTTATTTATCAACTCTCAGGAAAGTTACCGGAAGCGGAAGCAACCTTTCTTGAAATAAAGAAAGTTTTTGAAGGCCGGAAGCAGACTGGTAATGCCGAGTATGCCGGGTTACTCAATCAAATGGGTATTCTCTATATCCAGATGGGTAAACCTGAAAAGGTTGAAGAGCTCCTGAAAAAAGCGAAAGCGGTTTACAAGGAGAAGTTTACGGAAGACAATGCCTATTACGCTAAGGTGACCAATGACCTGGGCAACTTCTACCGGATGCAGGCGCGGTATGAAGATGCCGAGAAGCAACTTAACAAGGCATTGAATATTCGCGAAACACTGCTCGGTACCAAACATCCGGACTACGTTCGCACGCAGGAGAATCTGGCAATCCTGTACTGGAAAACAGGCAAGCTTGAGCAGGCGTACATGATGTACCGCGATGTCATGGATAAAACCATCGACTTCATCAATCAGTATTTCCCGCCCATGAGTGAAGCAGAGAAGACGAGCTATTGGGATATTACTGCACCGCGTTTCCAGCGCTTTTATGCATTTGCCGTAGAAGCAAGCCCAACCATGAAGTATGTGAGTCAGGATTTCTACGACTACAACCTCGCCACGAAAGCTTTACTGTTGAACGCAACGAATAAGGTTAAAGAGACAATCCTGAAAAGCAAAAACCAGGATTTGATTAAAGAATATTTATCGTGGCTCGATCAGAAAGAACAGCTTGCCAGGCTCTACACGTTATCAAAAGAAGAACTCAAGCAGCAAAAAATAAATCTGGCGGATCTTGAACATGCAGCCAACGCGGCAGAAAAATCACTGTCAGAAAAGTCGACTGAATTCTCGGCCGGGTATTCCACGCAAAAGACCAGCTACAAGCAAATTTTAGGATTATTGAACGATACGGAAGCAGTTGTCGATATCATTCGTGTGCGCGGATTTGCGCAGGACTTTACATCAGAGTCGAAATATGTGGCGCTGTTGCTGAAGAAAGGTTCTGAAATGCCGCAGCTTGTAATCATGGAGAATGGTGCTGATCTGGAAAAAAAGTATGCGAAGTTTTATCGCAACGCTGTACAGCAAAAAGTGACAGACGATTACTCGTACGAACAGTACTGGACAAAAATCGAAAAGGAACTTACCGGAAAGAAACTGATTTATATCTCACCTGATGGTGTGTACAATCAAATGAATCTGAACACGCTCAAACGCCCAGATCAGGATTATGTAGTGAACCGGTATGATCTTGTTATCATCGGTAATACAAAAGATTTGATTGCCCTAAAAGCACGCAAAACTTCTGTTCCAAAGAAGAATGCCTTCCTTCTTGGTTTCCCGGATTACGGAACTCCGGATATTGCTGCATTGCCCGGCACGAAAGTAGAGGTCGATGGTGTGGCTAAACTCTTAAAAACCTCGGGATACCAGGTTACTCAGGTAATGGCAAAAGATGCAACTGAGAAGAACATTAAAGCAGTAAATAGCCCTACGCTTGTGCACATTGCCACACACGGATACTTTCTACAGGATGCCGGTGAGGGAGAAGGTTCAGTGTTTGGTGTTAATGCAGAAAGCGCATCGCGTAACCCATTGCTTCGCTCAGGTTTGATTCTGGCAGGTGCGGGCAAATCAATTACCGGTGGAGGCTCAGATATTACGAGCAACGATAACGGTGTTCTTACAGCGTATGAGGCGATGAATCTCAACCTGGAAGGCACAAACCTGGTGATTCTAAGTGCCTGCGAAACCGGCCTTGGCGACATTAAATCGGGTGAGGGGGTTTACGGTTTGCAGCGTGCGTTTCAGGTGGCCGGTGCCGAAGCATTGATTATGAGTCTCTGGAAGGTAGATGACGCGGCAACCCAAATGCTGATGACTAATTTTTACAACAACTGGATTAAGCTTGGGAACAAGCAAAAAGCGTTTAAACAGGCTCAATTGCAGTTAATGGCCAAATATAAAGACCCTTACTATTGGGGTGCTTTTGTGATGATGGGAATGTAACGGATTCCAACTACCTTATTTTAGGATACTTCCGAAAGGTTTTTCAGGTGTTGCCTGAAGTGCTGGTTTTGTGCCGTCACCGGCAGGTTTTTGTCAGCGAGTGGCGGGATTGGTCAAAACAAACCAGGTTTCGCAGCTGTTTTTAATTCAGTTGGGCTGGCTAAGTTTATCGTTCCAACCAGGCACTAAAACCACGTGTCTATAATACCGTAACAACAAAACACCTCCAGATATGAAAAATTTCAATCCTGACGCGCGTGCATCCTGGCAACGGGCGGGCGTTCCAATTTTATTCGTACTGTTTGTCCTGGGCATGACCGCATGTTCGGATGATTCCGAAAGAGCTGAACTGAGTCCTGCAGTACGCCAATACCTTTCTATGCGGATGGGATCCAACAGCGCCATGGCCGAAAGCATGAGCGGACCTATGAACCAGTCGTTTCAGAATTTACTCGGCCGAGGCCTCCGTCAGGGTAAAATCGGTTCGGATTCTGTGGAAGTTCCGGGCGATACAACCATCATCTCCGATCCGTGGGAAAGTTGCGCACAGATTACTACTACCACAAATGCTGACGGAAGCGTAACAACGATTTATGATTACGGTACAGGGTGCGAGGAGGGAGCCGGTGACTACCGGTATATTATCCAGGGAAAGTATGCAAGCACCTATCGGGAAAGTTATACGGAAGAAGGTTCATCGTATAAGCAAAGCTATTTGTATGGAACAACCTACGACAACTATGGTGTAACAGAATTTGGAGGTTCATCTTGGCTGTTGAACGGTGGCGGAACATATCAGGGTGAATCACACTATAATTGGGAAACGGGTATCTTCTCTGGTTTCTACAGCTATGATGACGAGACTACATATCGGTACGACTCCGTAACGTACTTTTATAAATCCAAGGGTGCGACAAAATATGACAACGAGAAATTTACGGTTGAATCAAGCGATAACGACTATACCTTTGGTGATGATTTTTACAAATCGAAAGTGTTGAAGCCGCTGGTGATCGACTTTACCTGCTTCCAGCAGAAATCGGAAACGGCATCAATGGCTATCTTCTGGTTGTACACGTCCGGCAGAGAACGCATCCAGTTTAAGTCGGGCGATGAAACAGGATCGTTTGAGATCGATTATGGCGATGGTGAGTGCGACAATATTGTCACCATCTATGAAAATGGCCGGGTAACTCGAATCGATCTCGCAAAAGAACTAAATGGTGACGATCCGGTTGTGATGCAATAGCCGGCTTGATATTGTTAGAATAGAGACGTGTGCCGCTAAGCCACGTCTCTATTTGTTTTCAAGCTCAGGAAACTTTAATCCCCAGCTCTTTTAATTGCTCAGCAGAGATTGTTGAAGGGCTGTCGATCATTACATCGCGGCCGGAATTGTTTTTCGGGAACGCGATGAAGTCGCGGATGGAATCTGCTCCGCCAAAGATTGAACACAACCGGTCAAACCCGAAGGCAATGCCACCATGCGGAGGGGCACCGAATTCAAACGCATCCAGTAAGAAGCCGAACTGTTTTTTAGCTTCCTCCGGTGTGAATCCAAGGTGATTGAACATTAACGCCTGGGTTTCGCGATCGTGGATACGGATGGAGCCACCACCAACTTCTGTTCCGTTGATTACCATGTCGTAGGCGTTCGCGCGAACATCTCCCGGCCGGGTGTCAAGTAATTTGATGTCGTCCGGTTTCGGTGACGTAAATGGATGGTGCATCGCGTGATAACGCTTGGTTTCTTCATCCCATTCGAGCAATGGAAAGTCTACCACCCATAATGCCGAAAATTTATTCTTATCGCGAAGCCCCAGCTTTTCACCCATCAGCAAACGCAGTTCATTCAATTGCTTGCGAACAGAGTTTGTTTCTCCTGAAAGAACCAGCAACAGATCGCCCGGCTGCGCATTGAACTTTTCAGCCCACGCTTTAAGATCTTCTGCCGAATAGAATTTATCAACTGAAGATTTAAACGTTCCGTCAGCTTTGCACTGAACATACACAAGTCCTTTCGCGCCTACCTGCGGACGTTTAACGTACTCGGTAAGTTCGTCTAATTGCTTGCGGGTGTATTCAGCACATCCTTTCGCACAAATTCCAACAACCATCTCTGCGCTGTCGAATACCTGGAAGTTTTTCCCGGCGGTCAGATCTTTAATCTCCACAAACTTCATTTCGAAGCGAGTGTCGGGTTTGTCTGATCCGTAAAGTTTCATCGCTTCATCGTACGTCATCCGGGGTACCGAAGGCATATCGATGTTTTTTACGGTCTTGAATAAATGACGGATCAATCCCTCGAATGTAGACAGGATATCTTCCTGTGTAATGAACGACATCTCGCAGTCGATCTGCGTGAACTCGGGCTGACGATCAGCTCGTAAATCTTCATCGCGGAAACATTTTACAATCTGGTAATAACGGTCGAAGCCGGAAACCATCAGCAATTGCTTGAACGTTTGTGGTGATTGTGGCAATGCGTAAAACTCACCGTTGTTGATTCGGGAAGGAACAACAAAGTCGCGCGCGCCTTCCGGAGTTGACTTAATTAAAACCGGAGTTTCAACTTCAATAAAATTTTGCGAATCGAGGTAGGTACGCGTTTGCTGCGCCATTTTATGACGGAGTTGCAGACTTTCGCGTACCGGGTTTCTTCGCAGATCGAGGTAACGGTACTTCATCCGGAGTTCATCTCCGCCATCGGTATTATCTTCAATGGTAAACGGAGGCGTCTTGGCTGAATTCAGAACGGTGAGCTCCGTTACTTTCACTTCGATGTCACCGGTAGGAAGCTTGTCATTTTTTGAAAGACGTTCTGCTACTACACCTTTTGCGAGGATCACATACTCTCTGCCAACGGATTTGGCAGCCTGCATCAACGCTGCGGGGGTACTTCCGTCCTCGAAAAACAACTGGGTAATTCCGTAGCGGTCGCGGAGGTCAATCCATAAAATACTTCCTTTGTCGCGCTGGCGCTGCACCCATCCGGTTAATGTAACCGACTGGCCAACATGCGTAATGCGTAATTCTCCGCAGGTATGAGTTCGTAACATGACTTTTAGCTAATTTGGGCCTGTTTTAAGTTTCTGCAGGCCGAATAAGGCGCGAATTTAACAATACTTTATGGCCTGCCGCGTACGTTAAAAAGTAAAAAATCTATGAAGCCGTTGCTTTTTCTGGTGGTGCTTTCGTTTGCATTGCCGACTGATGATCCCAAGCTCGTGAAGGTTAAGATTTCCGACCAGATCAGCGTGATGCTTCCGGAAGATTTTGTTCCGATGGGTGACCTCGATTTCCAGGAACGTTACCCGTCTGTTCGCAAGTCAATTGGAGCGTACACTAACCCGGATCACGAAATCGATTTCAGTGCAAACATCTCAGCCACCAGCTGGCCGGATGGCAATCTCGAAATGGCGCAAAAGTTCTTTAAAGCGGGCGTGATGAACATGTTCGATCGCGTGGAGTTCCTCAGCGAAGGTGTTCATGAAGTGAACGGTAAGAAACTTATTTACCTCGAGTTTGAATCACGCCTGAAAGGCGATCGTTCCACGCTCGGCAATCAGGAACCGGTGCTGCGGTATTCCTATCTTCAGTACTGGCTTGAGCCGTCACGCACGGTAGTGTTTTCGTTTAACTGTCCCGCGCGTATGAAACAAGACTGGCAGGGAACAGCATTGAAGATCATGAAAAGCATCCGGCTGAAGTGATGGAGCTCTTTACCGATGAATACTTCATGCGTGAAGCGCTGAAAGAGGCAAACAAAGCGCTCGAAATAGGAGAGGTACCGGTAGGTGCAGTGGTAGTGTGTAAGAACCGAATCATTGCGCGCGCGCATAATCAAACCGAAAAACTTACAGACGCTACCGCGCATGCGGAAATGCTCGCCACAACAGCAGCTGCAAACTATCTTGGTTCGAAGTACCTGAATGAATGTACATTATTCGTAACGCTGGAGCCCTGCGTGATGTGTGCCGGGGCACTACACTGGGTACAGCTTCAGAAACTTGTTTATGGTGCATCCGATTTGCAGCGCGGATATTCTTTGGTGCAGACTCCCTTATTACACCCCCGCACCGAAGTTGTTAAAGGCATAAAAGGCGATGAAGCCAAAGCGTTGATAGATACCTTTTTCCGCGCACTCCGCGACAAAGGCACTTAGTGGCTTGCGAGTCGGGCATCTCTTTTTGAGTGCTAAAAGTTCACAAATCGCAGGAAGCCCGGTTAATTCGCAGAAACTTCATTTAAAACGAATTTTCCCGTTGCGGATGCGGTTGTATATTTGACAGCCGTCATGAAGCCCTTGCCGGCACATATTGTTCAACCAAAATTTAATTTTATGGCATTTACACTTCCTGCCCTTCCGTACGCAACAAACGCACTTGAGCCTCATATCGATGCAAAGACCATGGAGATTCACCACGGCAAGCATCACAACGCTTATGTAACAAACCTGAACGCAGCAATTGCCGGTAAGCCTGAGGAAAGCCTCAGCATCGAAGAAATTTGTAAAGATATTTCCAAGTATCCGGTTGCTGTTCGTAACAACGGTGGCGGACATTACAACCACAGCTTGTTCTGGACGATCATGGGTCCAAATGCAGGTGGTACACCAACAGGTGCGCTGGCCGATGCAATCAATTCTGCGTTTGGAAGCTTTGATGAATTTAAAACCAAGTTTGCAGCTGCCGGTACTGGCCGTTTTGGTTCAGGCTGGGCATGGTTAATTAAAGATTCAGCAGGCAAGCTTCAGATCACCTCTACACCAAACCAGGATAACCCGTTGATGGACGTTGCCGAAGTAAAAGGAACACCACTTCTTGGTCTTGATGTCTGGGAGCACGCATATTATTTGAATTACCAGAACCGCAGACCCGATTATATCGCTGCTTTCTGGAACGTGATTAACTGGAACGAAGTAGCGAAGCGTTTTGCTGCGAAATAATAGATCTTAAGGGTTCAAATCCTTATAAGAGCCTTGTAGCCATTACAGGGCTTTTTTATTGGATTGCAATGGCGCTAACGATATTTCGTGAATGCCAAAACGCCCGGCCGGGAAAATTGAAAAAGCACAAATCGGCTATTTGTAATTTTCCCCGAAATCACAGAGATTTTAAAGGCTTGATTCTTTGGATCCGGTGGCACAGCCTTTGTCAACCATGGATAAAAGCAAAAACTTATGACAACAGTAGTAAAGAACCTCCAAAAATTCTCAGGTCGAATGGTGATCGTAGTTGCCGTAGCAATCGCGATGTCTGCTTGCAGCACATACACTTGTCCGACTTACGCATCTGCAAAGGGTGGAAAGGGCAAGAAAATCGAAGTGACTCCTTCCCGGAAACCTATGTAATCTGATGTGGTGCTTGACATGGTGAAAGGCCGTCCGTATGGGCGGCTTTTGCTTTTTATATCAACCTATGTTCGCCAGAATTGAACAAAAAAAATGGAACTCCTGTTGTCCGCTAAACCTCTCTTAGTTTAATGAAAATTCTTTGCCTTTCCGGAAGCCTGCGGGCCAATTCTTCCACCCAAATCGTTTTAAATCAAATCACGAGTACTACGTTAGACGATATTGAGTTCGTGGTGTATGATAATCTGGGAAAGCTTCCGCACTTTAACGACAGTCAGGAAGTTCCTGAAGCCGTAGCGAATTTTCGAAAAGCATTGACTGATTCAGACGGTGTATTAATTGTCACGCCTGAATATGCATTTGGGGTTCCGGGAACTCTGAAAAATGCACTTGACTGGGTTGTTTCTTCCGGTGAACTTGTCAATAAACCTACGGCCGTAATCGTGGCGTCAACGGGTGGAGAAAACGCTATGCATGCATTGCTGCTGACGCTGAGAGCTATTTCTGCCAATATTTCTGAAAAGAGTACCCTGCTCGTTTCGTTTATCCGTTCAAAAATCAGCAAAACGGAAGTGACTGATGGCGACCTGAAACTTTCGTTGCAGCGGACTGTAAATGATTTGATTGGAAATATCCGAACAGTTCAACCCTGATCATTCTTTCTTCTCTTCAATCATCTTCAGTATCGCCATGTATTCATCGCGAAGCTTGGCTGCTTCCATGAACTCCAGCTCTTTCGCGGCTTTCTCCATGGCTTTCTTGGTTCGATCGGCCATTTTTTGCAATTCATCTTTTCCGAGATACGCAACTACCGGATCGGCAGCCAATGATACTTCTTCATTTTCCACGTAGTAATTCTTCGTGGACTTCTTGGAGTCAGCAACTTTGGTTTGACCGAGAATAGATTCTTTCGAACGAATAATGGTTTTTGGCGTGATGTTGTTTGCCCGGTTATACTCCTGCTGAACCTGACGTCTTCGATTTGTTTCATCAATCGCCAGTTGCATTGATTCAGTAATGCTGTCGGCATACATGATCACCCGTCCATTTTCATTTCGCGCGGCCCGACCAATTGTCTGTACCAATGAGCGTTGATTTCTCAAAAATCCTTCCTTGTCAGCATCCAGAATTGCTACCAATGAAACCTCCGGAAGATCAAGCCCTTCCCGTAACAGGTTTACACCTACCAGCACATCAAAAACACCAAGCCGGAGTTCACGAAGAATCTCCACCCGATCAAGCGTTGTTACCTCCGAGTGTATGTAGCGGCACTTAACGCCAGCACGTTCCATAAACTTGGTAAGCTCTTCGGCCATGCGCTTGGTCAGCGTTGTCACCAGCACACGTTCTTTTTTCTTTACGCGCTCATCAATCTCCTCGAGCAGGTCGTCAATCTGGTTCTTGCTCGGACGAACATCAATTTCCGGGTCCAGCAAACCGGTCGGCCGGATCAATTGTTCTACCACAACACCTTCCGATTTGCGCAATTCATATTCAGCCGGTGTCGCGCTCACATAAACCACCTGATTCATCATCGATTCAAATTCGTTGAATGTGAGCGGGCGGTTGTCCAATGCTGCCGGAAGCCGGAAACCATAATCTACCAGATTAACCTTGCGGGAACGGTCTCCGCCCCACATGGCACGAATCTGTGGTACGGTTACGTGACTTTCGTCAATGATTACGAGAAAATCATCCGGGAAATAATCAATCAAACAGAATGGTCGCGCACCGGGTTGTCTGCGATCAAAATACCGTGAGTAGTTTTCAATACCTGAGCAGTACCCGAGCTCGCGCATCATTTCCATATCAAATTCGGTCCGCTCCTTCAACCGTTTTGCTTCCAGGAATTTCCGGTCCGATTCAAACATGCTCACCTGTCTGACCAGATCATCCTGAATTTCATGGATGGCCTGATGTAAAGATTCTTTTCCGGTCACAAACAAGTTAGCCGGGAAGATTGTAACAACTTTTTCATCGGAGATTTTCTTCCCGCTTGCGGGATCAATGCGCTGAATGGATTCGATTTCATCGCCCCAGAAATAAACGCGAATGGCGTAATCAGCATAGGCGAGAAATATATCTACTGTATCACCTTTAACACGGAATGTTCCGCGCTTAAACTCTGCTTCTGTACGGTTGTAAAGAATATCAACCAGTCCGAATAAAAGCCGGTTACGGGCAATGGTTTCACCTGCCGTAAGTTTGATTACATTCTTTCCGAATTCCTCCGGGTTACCGATACCATAAATGCAGGAAACCGATGCTACCACCAGTACATCCCTGCGACCGGTGAGCAGGGCGGAGGTAGCACTCAAACGAAGCTTTTCAATTTCTTCGTTAATGGAAAGATCTTTTTCAATGTAGAGATTCGAGGAAGGAATGAATGCCTCGGGCTGATAGTAATCGTAGTAGGATATGAAATACTCAACCGCATTTTCCGGAAAGAAATTTTTGAACTCTCCATAGAGCTGGGCAGCAAGTGTTTTATTATGACTTAATATCAGCGTTGGCCTGTTTGTTTGGGCGATCACGTTAGCCATGGTGAATGTCTTACCCGATCCCGTAACACCCAGCAACGTCTGATGCGGTTCTCCGCTTTCAAGTCCTTCAACAAGTTGTTTGATCGCTTTGGGCTGATCGCCCGTGGGAACGTATTCGCTGGTGATTTTGAAATCCATCTTGAAATTTAGTGGTTATCTGTTAATACGAATTCCCGAAATGCGAAAAAGGTTCGCTGACTGACACAAATAGTCAATCTGCGAACCTTCGCAATGATTTTTGAGAACGACTTAGTTATTCCAGATTGTCCAGGATTTTTCGGCCTGTACGTGAAGCATTTCAAGACCGTTCTTAATTGTTGCACCCCGGATTTCAGCTTTTTGCAGGAACTGCGTTCTGGCCGGGTTATAAATCAGGTCGTATACGTAGTGCTCTCGGGTGATATGCTCGGTGCTCAGCGGAGGCATTGCACTTTCGTTCGGATGCATGCCAAGCGGAGTGGTGTTAATAACAAGATTTGAAGCCTCGATTTCTTTTCCATTCGCATTGATTTCCTCGTACGTGTAATCCCCTGCTGATTTGTCGCGCGAAACAACTTTAAAAGGAATATTCAATTTATTGAGGGCACGCTGAACTGCTTTTGAAGAACCGCCTGAACCCAGGACAAGGCCTTTAAATGTTTTGTCTTTCGGCAACCATTTTTCGATCGTTTCAAAAAAGGCATCCGAGTCGGTGTTGTATCCTTTCAGTTTTCCTTTTTCAATCTTGATCACGTTTACCGCTCCGATTTCTTTGGCGTTGGGATCAATTTCATTCAGGTATTTTAATACCTGCTCTTTGTAAGGCAGAGTTACGTTTAATCCGCTCAGGGCCTTGTTTTCTTTCAACAACTTTTCGATGTCCTGAATTTTTGTCAGCGGGAATAACTCGTAGTGATAGTCGCGTAAGCCTTCGCGAAAGAACTTCTCATCGAAGTATGATTTAGAGAACGAGTGACTTACGGTAGCGCCAATTAGACCAAATATTTTTTCCATGTCAGTGTTTCAATTTTAATCGTGTTGCAATCCGTTCGGTTAGTATTACAATGCATACACCCAGTGCGGTCATCAGAATGGCCTGAAAGAGTTGGGGATCCCTTCCGGTTTCCGATAAAAAGTGCCAAGGTAGTATACTTTTGTCAAATACTGCAACTTGCTGACCGTCACGGGTTGTGGCGAACTCCAGTCCTTTCCGCCACGGCCATACCTTGTTTAAAGAACCCAGCATAAAACCTGCCAATGCGGCAACGGTAATATGGTGGTAATGATCAAGTACCCAGGTGATCAATCGTGCGAAGGAAAGCAGCCCGACTACACCGCCTGTGGCAAAAACGACAATGATCAGCGGATCGAATTCAACCAGCGATACGATCATGAATTCATACTTGCCCAATAAGAGCAGAATGAACGCACCCGAAATTCCGGGAAAGATCATCGAAGAAACCGCCAATGCTCCGCAGATGAAAACAAACCAGTATGTATCGGGTGTTGCAACTGGAGAAAGCCGGGTAATGCAATAGCCAATTACTGCCGTAACAAAGAACATGGCAACCGGTTTAAAACCCCATGTTTTTATCTCCTTCAATACCAGTGCTACGGAAGCAAAGATCACCCCGAAGAAAAATGAGCTGACGAGAATCGGATATTGGACGATCAGATAGAAAATGAGTCCTGCGAGCACAAGAAGACTTGTAACAACTCCTGCTGACAGAATCAGTAAAAAATTTCCGTTGATCTTTTTCCACAACTCAGCGAGCCGAAACCTGCCGAGCAGTTTGAGCGCTCCCCGGTCGAACTCGTTAAGGGAGTGAAGAAGCTCTTCATAAATTCCGGTAATGAACGCAACCGTTCCGCCCGATACTCCGGGTACCGCATCGGCTATGCCCATGCACAGCCCTTTTATGTAGAGCAGAATATAATCTGTAAGGCTTCTCAATTAATCCGCGTAGAATGGAGGCACAGATTTGGCGTCTTTGCTTCTCTCAATACCGAGGAAATGTAAAAAGGTATCACCGCGCAATCCAAGACGCACGGTTTCTAATGGAATAACTTCATTCGGAGCAATGTTACCAAGATTAACATTTGCCCCCAGCAGTTTCACAAACCAAACCTGTTGTGCTTTCTGCGGGGCTTCCCAAATAATTTTTTCAAACGGAACTTTGGTAAGGATTTCCTGAACGAGACCGGAACGCACTTCACCCGTGCCCCGGAACAAGCCAACATTGCCGCCTTCGCGGGCTTCACCAATAACTTTCCAGGAACCAGCCTGCAGTTCTTTCTGCATCAGTTCGATCCACTGGTATGGTGGAATAATTTTATCGGCATCCTTTGAACCTACTTCCGACAATACCGTTACCTGCTTCGAAAGTTTTTCAATGTACTCGCATTTCTTATCGTGCTCCATATCCATGGAACCATCGGATACCTCCGCGTACGTCATCCCGAATTTATCGAGGACTCTGCGGTAGTCATCAAACTGGTTACGGATTACAAAAGCTTCGAACAACGTTCCGCCAAAATAAGCGGGGATGCCTGCGTTTTTAAAAACCTGAAGTTTCTCTTTCAGGTTAGGCGTAACAAACGAAGTTGCCCATCCGAGTTTTACAATGTCGACATGATTTCCGGCAACGCTTACAAAATCTTCGGCTTCGCGAATGCTGAGGCCTTTGTCCATGGCCATAGTAAAGCCTACTTCCCTGGGCTTGGAGGAGCGCTCAGGTAAATTCTTTAGTTCGTAATTCATCTAGCTGTTATCTTTTCTAAACTGCTCGATGATCTTGTACAGCGCTTTTTGGGTTTCCAGCTTCGGAAAGAACTCAAAAAGCGTTGAATGACCATCGAAGTCCAAAATTAAGGCATTTTCCAAATAATTAAATGCCTCCTTGTAATTGCCCGCTTCAATCAGGTATATCGTCATGCGGTACAGGATTTCTGCATCGTCAGGATTGTCGTGCATGGCGTGCGACAATACGTCAAGCGCTTTCTGGTGATCGCCCTGTTCGTAGTAAATGAATGACCAGTTTAGCCAGATTTCCTTGTCCTTGGGATCAAGCTTGCTTGCTTCTTCGTAGGCATCAATGCTTGATACAATATTGCCGACCTTAAATTCCGCGTGAGCGATTGCCTTCCAATATTCCGGATTTTCAACGTGCAGCTTCAAAGCCTTGTTGTAAAAGTGCAACGCCTGATACCATTTTTCCTGTTTTTCCAGACAAGCCCCAGCACCGAACCACGCCTCATCGTACAGATTATCAAGCTTGGCGGCTTTTTGAAAATACTTTAAGCCCAGATCATATTGCTCAAGGTTCTCGTATGCAGCACCGATCGAACAATAAACTTCAGCGCTCGGTCCTTCCAGTTCAATAGTTTTTTTGAATGAATCAAGCGCCTTCGTGAATTCGCTCAGGTTCATGTAGGTATTGCCGATATTGAAGTACGCCGAAGCAAACGTGTCGTCAATCGTAGTGGCGAAGTCGTAGGCCTTTAATGCCTCATCGTATTGACCGAGTTTGTTGTATACGATCCCCAGGTTATACCACGCTGATGCAGAATACGGATCTTCGTCAATAAATTTTTTATAATACGATACACTGCTCTCAAGCTGCCCTGTAACGTCCAGACAGTATGCGAGTTCATACAGCGCACCTTCGTGGTTGATATTAAATTCAACAGCATTCTTATACGCTTCAATCGCCAGCTCATAACTTTCCGAATGCTGATACGCCAGCCCGATGTTGTAGTAGACTTCGTCTTTATCTTCCGCAAACTCAAGTGCGTGTTCGTAGCTTTCAATGGCTTCTTTGTGTTTTCCCTGCAGCGTGAAAATCGATCCGCGGGTAAGCATGATCTCCGCATCATTAGGTTGAAGGTTGCCGGCCTGATCTAACAATTCAAGGGCTTCTTCATATTCACCCAGTTGCGAAAGCACCTGAGCCTTTGTTGTAACAAATTGTGTTGAGAACGGATATTGATTGATGGCCAGATTTACGGCCTGCAATGCTTTGTTGTATTTCGCGCGGAGCATGTAGAAATCAATGATTTCTTCAAATGCTTCTATTTCAAAAAATTCAGTTTTCTTTTTCCGCAGGTGGTCTTCAAATCGCTTTATCAGGTCATTCCCCTCATCCTCTTTTTTCCGGAATTCTTTCGCCATGGACAATTAGGTTTTTCTAAGGTAACTAAAAATAGGGCGCAAATGTATACCGATTAATGATTTTTTCCGCCATAAAGTTCGGCATACCGGCTACAGCACCATTTTGCTGTTGCATCAAACGTTTGAAACTTGTAATCCAGTGTTTTTTGAATTTTTTGGGCGTTGTAATGAAAATGGGTACCCGCCAAACGGGCTGTTTCGCGTGTGATAATCGGCTCTGTTCCGGTAATTCGGGTCCGAAAACTTTCCAGCGCAGCAAGCGGCTTGAGAAAAGGTTTTCCAACCCGTACAGATGGTCCTTTCTTATTGAAATTCTGCGCAAGCGTGTCAAAAAAATCTTTGAAGCCGATCGAGCCCGCATTCAGGATAAAACGTTCGTTTTCGATTTTTTTTGAATGGAAGAGCTGCAATGCGATTGCGGCAACATCTCGAACGTCAACATAATTGAAAGACCCATCCATGTAGAAAGGCTTCTCTTCCCATGCGTATTTAAAAAGTTGTGAACTGCTCTTCTCCCAATTGCTGTATCCAAGTATCACGGATGGATTGATAATTACCGTGCTGAGGCCTTCTTCCTGTCCGCGAAAAACTTCAAGTTCCGCACGGTATTTCGATTGTGCATAGTTGCTATTGATCGGGCTGTCGATCCATTTATTTGTTTCATCAACAGTTGTTTGATCTCTCTGCCGGCCGAGCGCTGCCACGGAACTTACATGCAACATCCGTTTTACATTCTGGGCTAATGCTGCGTTGATCACATTCCGGGTACCCTCAATGTTGATGGCAAAGACTTTTTCCGCATTGCGCGGATTAAATGAAACGAAGGCAGCAGTATGAATAACTCCGGAGACATCCTGAAAGGCTTCTTTAAGAGAAAGTTCATCCGTTACATCTGCTTCACGCCAAAGTAAATTTGATTTCAGATCGTTTAAATGGCTGATGTCGCTGTCTTTTCTCTTCAGCGCAATGAAAGGAGTGTTGTGCTCATGAAGCAAACGTACGATGTAACTTCCCAGCAAGCCGTTGGCTCCGGTTACCGCAATCATATTAAATTAAAGGGTGTTGTTCAGCAACGGTAAAGATACTGCTTTTTGAAAGTACTTGTTTCTGCGAACCTGCTCCAGTAGCTGAACATGCTGGTGGTTATGGCAATCACTTCCCAGAAAATGGACGTATCCTTTATCAATGAGTTTTTGCGCGGTTTGTTGTGCTCCTTTTGAATAGTAACCCAACAACGATGAAAGATTAAGCTGAAACAAAACTCCTCGTCCAATCAGGTCCTCGGCTTTCGCAAAGTTGTTTTGCAGATAGATGTACCGCTCAGGATGGGCGAGCACCGGTTTATAACCTTTCGTAGTTGCCAGAAATACAAACTCTTTCATGTTCAGTGGCTCTGTCATGAAATTGGTTTCAAACAGCAGGTAGTTCTTGCCAAACGTCAGCAATGGATCGTTGTTTCCAACTCTGGCCACGAGCGCTTCATCAAGATAAAATTCTGCTGCGGCTTCAAGCGTAACCGAAACCTCCTTCTGTTTTAGGTATGCATTTGTTTCTGCGAGTTTTTGTAAGATCGTATCGTTTGAATTGCGATAGAAGTCACTCATCACGTGTGGTGTTGTGATAAGTTTGGTGTAGCCCAACTTCCGAAACTCACGAATGATTACTTCACTTTCTTCCAGGGTTTGAACGCCATCATCAAGACCGGGTAGAAGATGTGAGTGAATGTCGACAAACGGAAAATTGTACGAAGATTCTGCGGGCCGTTGCTTACGGAACCAGTTAAGCACGCTTAAAGAATTTTTTAATTACCGAATCTCTGGTCTCGGTTTCGTAATAGCCCGCGCCATAGTATCCTTCATGCATCGGAGGCAGTGCATTCAGCACCGTAGTTACGTTCGTAAACTTATTGAGTTTCAATACGCGCTGTAAGTTTTTCAGGAATTCCTTTTTCGAATAGTTCGCGCGGAAAACATAAATCGAGATATCTGCACGCTTCATCGCCATAATACCATCGGTAACGAGCCCAACCGGAGGCGTATCCAGCAGAATGAAGTCGTATTTTTCCTTTAACCCCTCCAGCATGTTGGTGAATTCACCATTCAGCAACAATTCAGACGGGTTCGGAGGTTGAGGGCCTGAAGGGATGAAATCAAGGTTTTCAATCGCGGTTTTAACCACGCATTCCTGCCAGATATGCTTGCGAATCAACACTGTACTTACACCCTTCGCTTCGTCAACCTGATCAGAAATCGAATTGCTTTTCGTCTTGCGCATATCAAGATCAAGCAATACTACTTTCTTCCGCGAAAGCGCCATGATTCCTCCCAGGTTAAGGGCGATAAAAGATTTTCCTTCACCTGAAACGGTCGAGGAAATGGCAATTACTTTTTTGGTTGCGTTAACGCTAAAGAAATCAAGATTGGTTCGAAGCGTTCGCATGGCTTCACTCACCATCGATTTCGGATGATCGATGATATGAATACCGGAACTTGGTTGTCTGCGAAGCTTCGTTACGATACCCAGCAACGGCACCCCGGTAAGACGTTCAACTTCATCCGCATTGGTAATTTTATCATTAACGAGGTATAGAATACCGATCAGGAAAATATTCAGTACAATTCCTGCTACGAAACCAATACCGTAAATCAGAAATTTTTTGGGCGCGATCGGTACTACGGGCAGCGTTGCCGTTGAGAGAAGTTTGAAATCGGGCGTGCTTCCGGCCTGTGCAATTTCAAACTCCGATTTGTGCTGCATAAGCGTTAAATAAATTTCTTCATTCAGCTTATAAAAGCGTTGTTTCTTGTTGAACTGAGTGTTTTTATCGGGCATGTTGGCAAAGGCATTCTCCAGGCGTGACTTTGCATTGTTTAAATCCTGAAGTCGTTGCAGCCATTCGTTTTTCAGGTTGGTAAGTTCTTTGAATAATGCATCGCGGATTGTCTTGATCTCTATTTCCTTTTGGCGATAGGCAAGTGTGGTCTCGCTGTAGGACAGTTTAATGCGATCCATCTCCAGGATAAGCGGCTGGAGTTTCTCAAGATTTTTGTTAACTGTTTCAGGAATCGCTTTGCGCTGAACATTGTTCAGATAGAAATCGCCTACGGCAACATTGTTAAGCAGTTCGTTAATCTCTGCAATGCGCTTGGAAAGTTCAAATCGTTGTGAATCGATACGGTTTATCTGGCTGATGGTTTTTTTTAGATCATCCTTCAGGTCACTCGTTTTATTCTTCAGGGTGAAATTTTCAAAATAGTCTTCATAACCAGCCATTTCCGTTTCAATCTGACTCAGCTCGTTGTTAAGCCAATCGATCTTCTGCTTGTTGGCCAGATTCTTTTGCTCGTTGCTGTATTGAAGATAGAGGGAGTCGATTCCATTTACCAAGTCACGGGCCTTCATGGGGTTCTTGTCTACGAACGACACACGGATTGTTTTTGCGTTAAAGTTTAATGGCTCAACGCTCAGGTTGTTGATCAGGTAGTCAAGCAACGCTTCACGGCTGTTGTAAACAAAGGAGTAGTTATTGTAGTTCTGGAAAGCTCTGCCCGTAGTTCGGTTTACGATCAGCTCGGCATCACCGATGGTCATTAGTCTGCCAAAGGAGCCTGTAGCAACAGGGCCGTCTGCACCCAGGCGTAACTCAAACGTATCTGAATTTTTCTCTTCAATCGAGAATGGAATGTTATGAAGTGACGGGCTCAACCTGGTAAAGGTTACGCTAAAGGGTGAGCTTTTATACAGCTCTTCATTCAGGAAATTTCCAACACTCAAATAACTAATATGAAGGTCGAGTGAATCAATTACCGTATTCAGAAATAGCTTGGACTCGATTGTTTCAATTTCTCCTGAAATCAGATCAAGATTTTTATCCGGAACCATTTCGCGAATTCCAAGCTCGGAGGCATCCTGTTTGAAATCGAGTTTTATTTCTGATTCAGACTGATATACATCTTTGGTGTAGCGAACGTATAGAATGGAAACGGCATTCGCGGAAATGAAAATAAGGACAAGCCAGAACAGGTTACTTCTGACAATGGTTCGGAGTTTCCCAAAGTCAATGCTTTCAGATGTATTGGTGTTAAGATCTTCCACAATGTATTTTATAATCCAACCAGCACAATAACCAGCGTGCTCAGGCTTACCGCCAGACTTAGCAGCGGACCGTAGTCACGCGCAGCTTCACTCACCGGTCTTCTCACAGGCTCAACATAAACGATATCGCCATGCTGCATGATCATGTTTCCTTTTTGATAACCTTCGATTGTGCTAAAGTCGACCAGGAAATATGTGTCTCCCCGCAATACACGGATGTTGTGAGCTTTTCCGAAGTTGTCAATACCTTTTCCCATAGCCAATACTTCGGCCAGGGTAACATTTTCATTTATCAACGGAATAACGGCACCGCCGGGTGAGCCAAGTAGCACTACGCGTTTGTTTGTATACTGAAGTGTAACAAAAGGCTTGGTATAAGAAGTTTTAGCATACTCCTCCTGAATGAGTTTTTCGGCTTGACGGATGGTAAGACCAACAAGCTTCAATTCACCGATCATAGGGAATTTCACTACACCAGAGACATCAACCAGGTAAGAAGGGTCAGGTCTGAGATTTCCAGCCTGTACGGGCACCTGTTTTAGAAGCTCAAGGTCCGGATCAACGATTCGTTCGCCATTGTTGGTATATACAGCAAGCTTAAGGTAGTCGTTAACCTGAATAACATAATTCCGCTGAGCTTCTTCCGCCTGCTGCTTGATGGCAGCGGGATCACTCACTTTGAACATGATGTTCTGCTTATATGAACCGCAGGAGGTTGCGATCAGGGCAACGCTAAAGAGAAAAAATATTCTAGAGGGGCGGCCTTTCAAAATGATGAATTGTTATTATCCAGCTCGCTAAATTAACGATTTTCTCAACAACTCATTGAGCGTAGGCAGGTTCTTGTCTTTTTCAGAAACTACGGGATTTTCAAACGGCCACTGTATGTTCAACACCGGATCATTCCATACAATTCCGTCTTCAGCTTGTCTGTTGTACTCACCCGAACTTTTGTACAAAAAAATGGAATCTTCCAGTGCTGCAAAGCCGTGAGCAAATCCATCCGGCACCATCAACTGATTGTGGCGTTCGGAATCAAGAACACAGCTGTGCCATTTGCCGAACGTAGTTGACTCTTTCCGGAGATCAACCACTACATCGAGCACTTTCCCCCGTAGCACGGATACGAGTTTGGCTTGCTGCCACGGTTTATGCTGAAAGTGCAGTCCTCGAACGACACCTTTCTGCGAAAACGAAACGTTTTCCTGCGGAAACTGATATGTAATGCCGTGCTGATGGAAAGGTCCCTCCTTGTAAAATTCAAAAAACCAACCGCGGCTGTCGTGATATACCTGCGGGATGATTTCAATTAGTCCAGTAATTCCGGTCTGAATGATTTGCATGAAAACCCGCGATTTATGCTAACTCCGCGAGCGTGTGAAGATACTTATCGATGACGATTGATTCGTCATACTCGGCTTCCATTTTTTTACGGCCGTTAGCACCCATTGATTTCAATGTATCATCATCGAAATTTGCCATCGTCCGCATTTTAGCTGCCAAGTCCTCCGAATCTTTCAGGTTACACAGCAAGCCGTTGATTTTATCTTCCACTACTTGCGTACAGCCGGGGACATTGGTTGCCACAATGGGTTTTGACGAGCTTGCCGCCTCCAGCAGTGTGCGGGGCGTCCCTTCACGGTACGAGGGAAGCACTACACAATCGGCCGATTCGATAAAATGACGCACATCTTTTGTAGTTCCGAGATATTCAATAATACCGGAGTTAATCCACTCCTGGATAACCTCCCGTTTGATGCCACGTTTGTGTTCCGGATCAATTGCCCCTAATACCTGGAAGCGGGCATCAAGCCCCTCTGCCCTTAATTGCTTAACGGCTTCAATGTATTCAAGAACACCTTTATCGGTTATTAGACGTGAGATCAGCAGAAAGGTAAATTTCTCATTCCGCTTAAATGATACCGGTTGAAATTTGCCCAGGTCGATTCCGGAACCCGGAAGCAAATCAACAGTTGATGATGGTACCAGCTTTTTATTCAGGAAGAGGTTCAGATCATCGGGATTCTGAAAGAAGACTTTTTTAGGGAACCGGAAACTGATCCGGTAAAGAAACATCGCAACTGCAGAAAGAAGGTCTTTTTTGAGAAATACCGTACCCAATCCACACACATTATTAATGGTAGGGATTTTTAAAAGTGAGGCCGCCAATGAACCATAAACATTTGGTTTAATAGTGTAGTGAAGGATTACGTCAGGCCTTATCTTTCTATAGATCGAGTAAAGTTCAAAAACCAGTGCAAGGTCTTTAACCGGGTTGGCACCCCGGCTATCCATTTTTACAGGATGGTGAACACATCCCGCTTCCATTAAATGATGCGTATATTCATCAGCCGGGGCAACTGTGTGGACTTCGTGGCCTTGAGCTTGCAGTGAGCGAACCAGATTCATCCGGAAGTTGTAGATATTCCAGGATGTGTTGAGCACGATGGCGACTTTCATGAGTTTGGTAATAAAAACCTGCCTAACTGCTCAAAAGTGGGGTTTTTGACAGTTGATGTAAGATTCAATCAACAAAAGTAGAAAAAAGTAACCAGCGGTAAAATCAGTAAATATCTAGGCCTGGATGAGAATCTGGTGAATTTTAAGCATTAAAATTGCCGCCCGATTAACGAATGAAACAACAAACAGCAATTTTGGTAGCCGTTGGCACCAGCAAGGAAGACGAGTTGATTAATGAGCACTTGGACGAGTTGGCTTTTTTGGCTGAGACGGCTGGCATCCAAACGATCAAGCGCATGGTTCAGCACCTGCAGAATCCTGATCCGAGAACCTTTATTGGTAAGGGGAAACTCTCGGAATTAAAGGAGTACATCCGCGCACGGCAGGTTAACCGGGTAATTTTTGATGATGATCTCAGTCCTTCGCAGTTGCGGAACCTTGAACGGGAATTTAATCCAAAGGGTGAGGAGGCTACCGTTAAGGTCTATGACCGGAGTTTACTGATCCTGGACATCTTTCTATATAGAGCGCAAACTGCCCAGGCGCGAACCCAGGTTGAACTGGCCATGAATCAGTATCTCCTGCCGCGTCTGACCCGCATGTGGACACACCTGGAACGACAGCGCGGTGGTACCGGAACGCGGGGTGGTGCAGGTGAGCGTGAAATTGAAACCGACAGGCGCAATATTCGCAACTCAATTAAGATTCTGGAAGACCGGCTTGAGAAGATTGAAAAGCAAAAAGCTACGCAGCGAAAATCCAGAGGCAATGTTGTGCGTGTTGCGTTGGTTGGATACACGAATGTTGGTAAATCGACCCTGATGAACCTGTTGTCGGGTTCCGGAGTGCTTGCTGAGAATAAACTGTTCGCGACTGTTGATTCTACTGTCAGGAAGGTTGTATTCGGTGGAATTCCGTTCTTATTGTCAGATACGGTAGGATTCATTCGTAAACTGCCTCATCATTTGATAGAATCGTTTAAATCCACCCTTGATGAAGTTCGCGAGGCAGACATTCTCATTCATGTGGTAGATGCTGCCCACAAATTTCATGATAACCAGATTCAGGTGGTGAGCAATACGCTGGCTGAACTCGGTGCGGGTTCGATCCCTACCATTTTAGTTTTGAATAAGGTTGATCAGCTAAAAGCCAGGCAAACGGAAGACGAGCCGGTAAACCCCGAGGCCATGAAAGCTTATTATGAGCAACAGGGGTATGAGCATGTTGTGCTTATATCGGCCGTGACCGGGGAGAATATCGACCGGTTGAAGGCGGTAATGCTGGAGCAGATCAAAAAACGTCACCTGCAGATCTATCCGAATTATCTTAAGACCGGTTACGACTATATGCAGGATTATTCCATACCGGCAGAGGAGGAAGAATAGTTTTTCTATTTTTGTAACAGTTGCTGCTTATAGAAATCCTCAAAATCAGCATAGTTTAGCTGCATTTTTAAACACTCTGGTCTCGTAGTTCAACGGATAGAATAGAAGTTTCCTAAACTTTTGATCCCAGTTCGATTCTGGGCGAGACTACTCCTTCCACGCAGACTTATCTAAGTTCAGATAAGTCTATCAGTTATCATATCGAACAACTTGCCGGTTCAATATCCCCGACATCATTGACTTATATCTATAATAATAGAGTAAGGTGATGTAACTATATGTCGTGTGTTTTCAATCAATCATTGAAGTTGCGCATTCAATGAAAGTTATCATGATGAGCTCATATCAAGTATCACTTGAAGAACAAGCAGTGATAGTTTATCATGTATATATGTGATTAATTAATGTAAGTTGTTGATCATATGATAATTCACGCTTCATAATTTGGATAAACACAATCTATACACGTACATTTATAGTATAGACCACTACTTCAACTGAAAGTTTTATCTTAAAGCGGAACGTATGGCTATAAAAGTTTACTTACTAGTTGATCAAAGTTCACTCAACCACTACAACCCATGAGCTTTCAAACAGGTAAGGGCAATGCTCCTGCCCAGAAAAAAGCAGAATCCAACCATTCTAATGTGATTACTGCTGTAGTTCCCACCGAAATTGCTGAAGTACGAACAGACATCCTGGCTAATAACCGTTCGCTGTTCTCACGCAAGAACTTCGCAGCCGGTGAAATCATCTCAGAGTTTGGCTGGCGCGCCATGTATTCAGAGCCCAGCTACCTGACGGTTCAGTTAAGCGAAACCGAACACGTTGAACTCTTCCCTGAATACCTCGAATGCATTAACCATGGCTGCGATCCGAATTGCTTTTTCGATACAGCCACCCTTCAATTGATCGCACTTAAGCCCATAACCGCGGGAGAAGAAATGCGTTTCTTTTATCCTTCCGCTGAGTGGGACATGGATCAGCCTTTTGAATGTAACTGCGGAGCCAAAAATTGCATTGGCACTGTGCAAGGCGCAAAGTACCTGACAGATACTCAACTTAGAAAATACCGGTTTACCGACTTTATACAACAAAAACTGGCTGCAAAAAGCTGATTATGAATAAAGTTAAGGCTGATCTGAACGTGGCCGTTGCTCCGGTTCAGCGCTCAGGCCGCAGAAAAAAAACGGGCTTTCTCGAAAACAAGGATCAATACCTCATATGGATTCTTGCCCCCTATTTGGAAACTGACGACCCGAACCTCAAGTACTATTACGATTACACGCAAAGCATAGCGGAATACACGAGAGTGTTCGGAGAGGTAGGTTGTGAGTGGAAATGGCAGAACGTTACGATAAATGATATCGAGAAGTCTGTCCTGCGGATCAAAAATTATCCAACCACCAAGAAAACAATCGTTATCAATCTCTGCGATGGCGATGAATCGAATGCGGTTCCCGGCTTGTCGGTAATTGCCGAACTCGAAAAGCATAATCTCATCTACACCGGCTCGGACGACTTCTTCTACGAGATAACGACATCCAAAATTCCGATGAAGCAGGCTTTTGACTCCCGCAAGGTGCCAACAGCCAAGTGGAAAGTGATCGAATCAGGCGAGGAAGATTATAAAACAATCTTCAAAGAGATCGGCAAGACGCTTATCGTTAAGCCTGCGGTTTCTGCTGGCAGTATGGGGCTTACCGTGAAGAATGTGGTAAGCACGGAAAAGGAGTTTGAAGATATTGTCAACGAGATGCGCAACGGGTATCGCGGCTGGAAGCTCGATACGGGCGGCATATTTGTAGAGGAGTTTGTAAACGGCCGTGAGTTCACAACACTGGTCGTGGGATCTTCAACAAAGCCTAAATCATTGCGTTGCTATACGCCTATTGAACGAGTGTTTCATGAGTCGTTGCCGGAAAAAGAACAGTTTCTTTCATTCGACAGGCTTTGGGAAACGTACGATACCGAAAAACCTATCGAAGCAGAGGGCTTCCTCTACAACTATAAGCAGGCCGATGAAGAACTGATCGAAACCCTGAAAGAGATCAGCATAAAAGCCTTCCGCTCGGTTGGCGGTATGGGTTATGGCCGTCTTGACATCCGCATGGATAAGAACACGGGGAAATTTTACGTGCTTGAGGTGAATGCGCAGTGCGGATTAAGTGAAGATGAAAACTACACATCTATCGGAGCAATCCTGCGTTTCGATGGAAAATCATTTACGCATCTAATCGTAGAAATCCTGGAAGATGCCGTGGCCCGGTATCAATCCAAACATCAATGATCAATCCGCAGAGATTATGAAAGTTTGCGTACTTCAGCCTGATTATTCAACTACCAATGTTGATTATAAGAATTACGATCCGAAGCGTAACCTGTCGAGTTTACTGCCCCAGCATCAGGTGGATCACGTTTTCCTGAATAAACTTACCACATACAAGCAGTTGAAAGACCTCAGCACAAAAGGTTATGATATATTCGTAAACCTGTGTGAGGGATACCTGGAGTGGGAAGTTCCATCCATCGATGTAATCAACACGCTTGATCTTCTTAACCTGCCATATACCGGACCAAATGCCGTTTTATACGATCCGCCAAAACCACTAATGAAGTATGTGGCGTACTGCGCAGGTGTTAAAACTCCGGCTGCTGTAGAGGTTACATCGGTAAAAGATGTAAAAGAAGTGCTCACTAAACTTAACTTCCCGATGTTCGTGAAACCTGCAAAGGCAGGTGACAGCCTGGGAGTAGATGATAAGTCGTTGGTTAATTCAGAAGACGAACTGAAAGCGAAGATTAATGCTACGCTGTCAGAATATCCTGAACTTTTGGTGGAGCAGTATATTGCCGGCCGTGAATTTACCGTGCTGGTAAGTGCTAATGCTGACGGGAAGTCGTGTGTCAGTTACAAGCCAATTGAATACCTTTTTCCAACAGGAAGATCATTTAAAACTTATTCGTTAAAAACTTCTGAATTGCATCCCGACTGTAACGTTCCATGTAAGGATGCCAAGACGGAAAAGGCATTGCGCAAAGCTGCTGAAGCTGTCTTCACAGCGTTCGGAGGAGTAGGGTATGCACGGATGGATTTCAGAATGGATGATAACAACGACATCTATTTTCTGGAAATCAATTTTACCTGCTCCGCTTTTTATGAAGATGATTACCAGGGATCGGCTGACTTTGTTTTGAATTTCGATCCGGCCGGAAAGAGCGGATTTCTTAAAAACATCATCAACGAAGGCATTGCGCGCCATAAGGCGAAGCAAAAAAAATACGTTTTGAAAGGTAGTCCGGTATCAGGATATGGCATCTTTGCTGCCCGCAATCTGAAAAAAGGTGAAGTTATTTTTACGGGTGAAGGAAAAGCGCAGCGCATCATCTCCAAAAAATTTGTTGATGCTAACTGGAATGATCGGCAGAAGAACGATTTCAAGCATTACGCATATCCGATCAGCAAAGAAGTTTACATTCTCTGGGATGAAAACCCCGTTAACTGGTCCCCGCAAAATCACAGTTGTGATGCTAACACGGCCTATAATGGCTTGGATGTGATTGCTGTCCGGAACATTGCGGACGGAGAGGAATTAACACTTGATTATGCCTTGTTTCTCGATCATAATATTGAGCCATTCAATTGCCAGTGCGGATCCGATAATTGTCGCGGGGTAGTGTTCGGAAAAAAGGAGAACTCAATCACCAAGGCCAATGGAAGGAGAATAAAGATTCCCATCTACTCAGGGCCGGTAAAGTCGAAAGCGAAGTAGGTTTCTGAATGATAAGGTTTGAAAAGGTCTGCCAGTCAGACCTTTTTTGTTTTTAGACCGGCAATTGCATTATTTTGAAAAACTTCTTTTGTTTCATTCAGTGCTGTGATAATCAAAGTACTACAGATACAATGCAAAAATAAACTTACCCAATTGATTGGGCATGGAGTGGTTGTACTGCTACTATTGACTTTGCTGGCGAATAAGAGTTTTGCGCAGCAGGGTGTAACGATTCAGGATACTGTTGATCAGCATATTTTTTCGTTCCAGGAGATTGAATATATGGAAGACTCCACCCGGAGACTCACTGTGGCAAATGTTTCTTCAGACGAATATACCTCTCGATTTAAGCGAAACACGCTATTCAATCCCACCAATCCGAATCGTGAATCTGCATATTGGTATCGGATTAAAATAAAGCACAATTCTAAGTCGAAAAAAGATTGGGTAATTGAATTTTTCGATCAAACCATCGACCATATCGAGTTTTATGACCCGATTGATTCGGTTAGGTACGCCCGGATCATATTGGGGGATGAATCGGTTTTTGATTCACGCGAAACCAAACACAAGAATTTTATAGTCAACCTGAGTTCTCATCAAAATGAGGAGGTTGTGTATTACATCAAAGTTGAGTCAAAACAGAAGGCAGACATTCTGATTGTCTTGCGCTCAAGAGACTGGCTGTTTCAATACGCACTCGATGAATACTTTTTCTTCGGGATTTTTTATGGGATGATCCTGGTCTTCAGCTTCTATAATCTGTTGATGTTTATTGCTGTCCGGGAAAGTCACTACCTGTATTATTTTTTGTACATCCTGTGTGTGGGATTATATGAAATGAGTGCGGATGGCATTGCGTTTCAATACTTATGGCCGGGTTCGCCCGTATTGAATTATTATGCCCCCGGAATTTTTCTCTATTTGGCGACAACCGTAGCACTTGTCTTTTCAGGCTCGCTGCTCAACCTTCGAAGAAACGATCGTCCGATTTTCCGGTTGTTTATTTACGCATTTATAGTTCGAACCATTTTCCTGATAATGAGCATTGCGATAAATCCCGAATGGTTCAGGTTCAGGTTTATCGAAATATTGCCCTTCGCGGTAATTTATTACGCCAGTTTAAGAAGCTACTTCGCACAGCGATATTTGCCTGCCCGGTTTCTTGTTGCGGCATACAGTTTTGTTGCCTTTGGAATTCTATACAAAGTGCTGCAGTATTTTGGGATTGAGTGGAAGCCGTTTGGAGAATTGTCGCACTACAGCCTCGGCTTCAGCTTTGTGGCCGAGATGTTATTGCTGTCATTTGCGATCAGTGATAAGATTCGGGTGTTGAGCCTTGAGAAAACTCAAGCCAGTGAAAAGATAATCGAGCAACTGCACGAAAATCAGGAACTCAAAGACAATCTGAATAAAACGCTGGAAGAGCAGGTTTTGATTAAGACCGCTGAGTTGATTCAGAAGTCGGCTCATATTGAAGAGCAGAATGCTCAATTAGAGACAGCTAACAAGCAGCTGGAAGAGCAGGCTCGCGAAATCGCTGAGATTAACATTCTGCTTGCGCGCGATAATGTGAAACTTCAGCACGATGTTGCTGAAGTGAAGGAAGCGAGGGTGCTTTCGAAGGAAGTTGACTATGAAGAGTTTAGTGCGACCCATCCCACGGAGGAGAGCTGGATGAAATTCCTCTCGGATGTAAAATGGGCTGATGGATACGCGTGCCGAAAATGCAGAAATGAGACGTACGGTCCGGGCCGGAGTTTGCATAGTCGCAGATGTACAAAGTGCGGATATGACGAGTCTGTGACTGCTTATACACTTCTGCAGAATACACGCTTGCCTTTGGGAAAAGCGCTATATATGATTTTCCTTGTTTACAACTCGCGCGGCAGTATTTCTTCTTACAAACTGTCGGAGATTCTAAGTATCCGGCAAAGCACTTGTTGGCAATATAGCTCGCGGATTAAGGCTCTGTTAAACGATAAACGCAGGCGAAACCCTAATTTTTTCCAATCTGGCTGGAAATCCATCATTATTGAAGGCTAAAAACCTCACTTTTTCCTCATTTTATTGCGTTGATTATTAGCGAGTTGATCGCAACCGGAAATTTTTTTCAAATTTTTTTCAGGCAGCGAATTTTAAAATCGTATTGATAATCAATTGGTTATGGATTTTCACCGAAATCGTTTTCGTGGCCGATTCCGTATCAATCGATTGCGCTAAAAGTGGGCTAACATTGCGAAATTCGCCTATTTAAGCGGTTTTTTTCCATGCGACTGAAGCGTATTACACCCTGCATAGCATTCATTATCAGTAAGTTACTTTGGTATTAAGAGAAAGTTAGTTAGACTTGTATTTGTGAAGAACAACTAACAGTAACCTAACTATGAAAAAACTACTTAATCATTTCCTGGGGTTTGCGGCCATCGCGATTTTGGCAACGCAAGTCATCTCCTGTAAGGATGACGAGGATTCAGGCAAGGTAATCGCCAGCTTCAGTTTCGAAGCAGATGAATCGAATTACAAAACGATTCATTTCACAAACTTTTCAAAAAACTTTTCTTCAGTAACCTGGAATTTCGGTGATGCAACCGCTACTTCTTCTGAAGAAGATCCTTCTCACACGTACACGGAAGACGGAACGTATACAGTTGTACTTACTGCCAGCGGCTCAGGTGGAACAGCAACATTTGAAGCAGAGGTTGTTGTAGCCAACCCGGATGCTATTCTGGATGCGTTGGCAGGCACAACTTCAAAAACCTGGAAGTTTTTGCGTGATGCCAGCACCGGAAGATATCCACTATTGGTTGGTCCGTTGAAGGACGGTACCACAATCGATGGGCAGTGGTGGGGCATGGGCCGCGATAACGATGAGATAGCGATCCGTTCTTGTATGCTTAACCACGAATATACCTTTACCCGTGCAGGATTGACTTTCGAAAGAAATCTACATGGTGCAATGTGGGGCGAAGGACACGGCACAAAGGGCCGTTTTCCGATAGAAAATCAATGCTTTGACACAACGGATCCCAACAATATGAAGGATTTCGAAACTGGTGCAAGTTTGGCCGTGTGGGGCGATTTTGAAGGCACATTCTCTATTATTCAAGGCACTCCTAACAAATTGAAAATTGACGGCCTTGGAGCATATATGGGTATTGAAAAGGTGGGCTCAGATGGAGAGGTAACTGCACCTCAGGCATCACTAACCTATAACATTGAGAAATTATACGATGGCACGGTCGATACCTTGATCGTACGTGTAAACTACAAAAATGTTCCTACCGACGCAGTTCCAACTGCTTACTGGATGTTCACATTCGTTCATTATGACAATGCCGGAGATGAGCCACCGATTCCGGGAAATAAGCCTACAGTTGCATTTACAGGTACTATGGCCGGAAATCAGTTAACATTGACTAACGAAACAGAAGGCGCAGTGAGCTATGCGTGGGATTTCGGAGATGGTGGTACTTCTACCGCTGCTACGCCGACACATACGTTCACCAATGATGGTATTTATAACGTTACGCTCACGGCAACCAATGCAAGTGGTTCAAATACGGTGAGAAAACTGTTTGTAGCCAATGCATCTACTCCTGCGCTTACCAATGCGTTGTTACAAGGCGGTGCCTGGAAGGTTCGCGCGGATGAGTTGTCACTGTTCGTTGGACCAGCAATGGGAAGCTACGAGTGGTATGTTGTTCCTAAGACCGACCTGCTTACTAACGGATGGCAGTGTCTTGCCAACGATGAATTTAAATTCAGCGCGGGCGGTGTTTACAGCTACGATACAAAAGGAGACGTTAGAGATGACGGTTATTTCGCTGGTATCGATCCGAACGGATGCTATACGGATGCTCAACTGGCAACTTCTACGAACGATGGTAAGAAGTACAGAACATTTGCTAACCACACCTACACATTTACAGCGGCATCCGGTGGAGACCGCGCTAAAATCGTAGTCAGTGATGGTGCAGCCGATGCAAAAGCGTTCATTGGTTTCTACAAGGCGTACTATGGTGGTGAAAACTCTGATCCTACCAAAGTAGCTAACAACGGTGCGACATCGGTTCAGTATGAGATCATCGCCTATGCGAAGAGTGCTTCTAAAGAGTATCTCTATGTAACTTGCGACATCTCTGCAGATAAGAATGGATCTGCTTCATGGTCATTCATTCTCGTTAGATAGTTCGATTAGGTTTAATTTGAACCAAGGGCGGATAATTATCCGCTCTTGGCTTTTAAACCATACCCATATTTTCTGTTTTTGAATAGATTGGTTGGTTTCAACCGATGCAGGGCATCCTCTGCTCTTTACGGACGAGATCGATTGAATCAAATACGTTTAGTTTCAAACATTTAATCGTTTACGTGATGGCAAAATATTTACTGATTTTGATTTTGGCGTTACCCGTCTTTTCACTGGCACAGGAACGTAATGTTACGGGTGTGGTGAAAGATGCAACGGGTTCTCCGATGCCGGGAGTAAGTGTGGTGCTGAAAGGAACTACGTCAGGAACAACCACTGACGGAGATGGTGTTTACAGCATAACAATGACCAGCGGTACGCTGGTTTTCAGTTTCATTGGATATACAACTAAGGAGGTGGTTATCGAAAACCAGAGTACGGTTGATGTGGTACTCGAAGAATCAGCAATCGGTCTGGAAGAGATCGTTGTGGTTGGTTATGGCTCACAAAAGAAAAAGGATGTGTCTTCTGCCATTGCTGTAGTTGACGAAAAGGAATTAAAAGATCGGCCATTGGTTTCTGTAGCGGAAGGTCTTCAGGGCAAGGCGGCCGGGGTACAGGTTACACAACCATCCGGAAAGCCAGGCGGTGGAATCACGGTTCGTGTTCGCGGTGCTACCTCCGTATCTGCAAGTAACGAACCCTTGTACGTAGTTGATGGTGTGCCGATGACAGATATTCGTGGATTGAATCCACAGGATATTGCTTCTTACAGCGTGTTGAAAGATGCTGCATCTGCAGCGATTTATGGATTGCGTGGTGCAAACGGTGTTGTATTAATCACAACCAAAACAGGTAAGCCAAATCAGGAAACATTAGAGTTCAGCGTTTATGGAGGTTTTTCGAAGCTTAGGAAAATGATCAAAACGCTCAATACTGCTGAGTACCGTGAACTGATGACAGATATTCACATCCCGCTTGATCCAAGCTGGACTAATTATACCGATTGGAACAAAGAAGTGTTTGGAACCGGATACATTCAGAGCTACCAGTTATCATTTTCAGGAGGAACAGAAAAATCACACTTTATGGCATCTGCCAATTACCTGAAGAATGATGGTATTGTGGCTCCGGCTGTTTTTGATCGCTACTCCGTACGATTGAATATGGACACGCGTTTAAAGCCATGGCTGAAAATCGGAAGCAATATCAATTTGTTACGATCCAAAACGAAAGATACCCCCGACAATGCGAGCTCCGGTCGTGGGGGTGTAATTATGAGTACATTAAACACACCACCTTTTTTAAATGTGTATAAGAGTGATGGCAGCGGCCAGTTTGATCCTAACCCGTTTCAACCATCCTGGGAAAATCCGAAGGCATATATGTTTGGTGCAGATCAGGAAGTTGTTGATAATCGTTTGATTGCAAGTTTCATGACTGAGGCTACGATCATCAAGGGACTTACGTTTAAGCCAAGCTTCGCGATGGATGTTAATACACATCAATGGGATTATTATCAGGATTGGTTCAGAACGAATAACGGCAGGAACACACATGGAAACGGAGCTTCAGACAGAAGTACGTATAGTACATGGACAAACGAGAACCTGCTGACTTACACAAAAAGTATTGAGAAAAATAATTTCACGGTGATTGCCGGTACCGGCCTTGTTAAATATAAGTACAACGGAGCATACATGTCGGGATACGATTTCCCGGAAGATTTGCGCGTTAAAACCATGAATGGCGCCAATGTAATTACAGTAGCAAATACATCAATTGATGATTGGTCGCTGGCTTCCTTTTTTGGTCGCTTGATGTATGACTACGATGGCAAGTACTTATTCACGGCTAGTGTTCGCAGGGACGGCTCTTCAAAGCTGAATGAAAAATGGGCAACCTTCCCATCCTTTTCTGCGGGCTGGAGAATTTCGTCAGAATCTTTTATGCAGGGGATTGATCTTATAGACGAATTAAAGCTTAGCCTGGGCTGGGGTAAAACAGGAAATCAGGATGGCTTACCGGGTAACTACCTGGCCTACGGTCTGTATACGTACACTCGCGACACACCATCTAGTCCGCTTAATGGACCAACCGTTTCGCAAACAACAATCGGTAATCCATACCTCAGTTGGGAAATAACTTCTCAAACGAATATTGGCTTAGATGTCAGCGTCTTGAAAGCGCGAATTACATTCAGAGCTGATGCATATCTAAAGCGTACTACAAATTTGATTTTGGATGTTGATTTGCCTTCATCGGTGGGAGATGTTAGCAACATCCTGACTAATGGCGGAGAAATCGAAAACAAAGGTCTTGAGTTTACAGTGTCCACTGTAAACTTCGAAAAGGAGTTCACATGGAACACGGATTTCAATATTTCATTTAACCGTAATAAAATTGTTGACCTCACGTATACGCCAACCACGTACTATGCTCCGATCTACAGCAACAATACCTCAGTAGCTATCTTTACAAAAGGTCAGCCCGTAGGCCTGTTTTACGGTTATATCGCAGACGGAGTTGATCCCGATACTGGTGATATGATTTATCGTGACGTTAATAAAAATGGTTATTGGGATCCGGGCGATCGTACGTTTATCGGAAACCCGAATCCGAAGTTCACATTTGGTATCACAAATACCCTTGCTTATAAACGCTTTGAATTGAACTTCTTCTTCCAGGGCAGTTACGGTAACGATATATTCAATTCTACCCGAATTGATTTGGAAGGCATGTTTGATAGCAAGAACCAGTCGAAAGCTGTGTTAAATCGTTGGACACCTGAGAACAGGGATACCAATATTCCTCGCGCGGTTGGAGGCGGAGATGTATACAACGTTCAGAATTCAACCCGTTTTGTTGAAGATGGATCTTATATCAGGTTAAAAGCACTTACACTTCGTTACAATGTTAACCCTGAATTACTTACAAAATTCGGTGTGAAAAACCTGGGGGTATATGTTACCGGTCAGAACCTGCTGACAATTACCAAATACAAAGGTTTCGATCCGGAGGTAAACGCTTTTGGAAACAGCCCGGTAGCGCTGGGGGTTGATTATGGAACCTATCCGCAGGCGATAACAATGACTATGGGCTTAAATGTGCAATTCTAAAAAATTTCGATTATGAAAAAGATACATCTTTTTTATCTGCTTGGAGTGATTGCGATTTTGCAATCGTGTGAAGATTTTTTGGATCTTAAACCAAAATCCAATGGCATAGCCATTACTAACACCAGCGCTGACTCTGTTCTATACAAGAGTGCTGCCGAAGCAGAGGCTGCTTTGGCCGGTACATACGCTGATTTTAAGAACGAGTATTTTGAACTCGACTATTTCGTAAATGGCGATGCGCAAGCTGACGATGCCTACGCAGGCGCGGATAACCCGGATAACTTCCAGATTGATGACTATGAAATCATTGCAACCAACCGCAACGTTAGCCGCGACTGGGGCTACTTGTATGGAACTATCGGCAAGGCAAATCGTGTGATTAACAATGTGCCCAAGGTTACGGATGGAACATTAACGGCTTCCCGTAAAACTGAAATGGTAGCCGAGGCCTCGTTTATCAGAGCATTTTGCTATTTCCACATTGTTCAATTGTGGGGAGATGCTCCGCTGCAATTGAAGGACCTGAAAACGCTAAGCCCTGAAACTTTCCCGGAAGTATATGAGCAGGTATATCCGGCACCGGTTCCGAAAGAGGAGATTTATGCACAAATTATAGTTGACCTGGAGACAGCGGTAGCAGGAACAAGAGTTACAGCAGATCACAAGGGTTTTGCCACGAAAGGCGCGGCGAATGCATTGCTCGCGAAGGTTTATGCCACGCAGGAACCACATGATTGGGAAAAAGTGAATAACTATTGTCAGGCTGTTATGGATGGAGGCTATTCTTTACTTCCGGAGTACGACCAGCTTTGGGATAACGCGCATGAAAATTCATCGGAATCGATTTTTGAGATCAACTATTTCGGTGGAGGTGTGGATCATAACTGGGGAACACAAATGTTTCGCGGACTTGACTGGAAGAAATTCAACATTCCCTCGAATGACCTGGTTGCTGCATTTAATGCGGAAGGCGATGCAATTCGCAAAAACGCTTCAATAATTTTCCTAAATGTGACCGGAAAATGGAGTGACAACCATTGGCCTCAAAATAACTATCCATTCCTTAACAAGTATCGGCAGTTTGTTAGTCCGAGTGATCAGAACTACATCTTCATCCGGCTTGCTGATATCATGTTGTTAAAAGCCGAAGCATTAAATGAACTTGGTGATCTTTCCGGAGCTAAAGCGTTGGTAGATCAGATTCGTGCACGCGTTGACCTCAGTCCTACTCCTGCGAATTCCAAAGATGCCATGCGCCTGGCGATTGAGAAAGAACGCAGATTAGAACTTGCGTTCGAAGGACATCGTTGGTTTGATCTGAAGAGAACGGGTCGTGCAATCACTGTGATCAACGCAGTTAAGGACGGTGCCGGGGCTTCTCTGGGGTATAACCTTACCGAAACCAGGTTGATCTGGCCGGTTCCACAGGCTGAACTTGATAAAAACGTAAACCTTTCGCAAAATCCGGGCTATTAATCCGGTTGATTTTGAAAGCGTGAGTCGTCCATCCCGGGACGACTCGCGTTTCTTATTTCCTAAACCAACCCAAAATCTTGCAACACCATGCAAAACCGAATAATTAGCTCAGTACTATTCTGTTTACTTCTTTGGCTGACGGTCTCGTGCAATCAACCTCAGAAACCTTTGGTTGAGACCACCCCGGGTTTTTCACTCGCTGGAAAAAAAGTATGGATTTATACCACAGCAGATTCCAGTAACTATCGGATTTCGCCCATTGACACAGTAGAATTTGAAAGTCATGGACAACCGGTTGAAACTGAAACTTGCGTATTCGTAAATCCCGATAAAACGTTCCAGACGCTGCTTGGTATTGGCGGAGCGTTGACGGATGCTGCCGCAGAAACCCTTGCAAAGTTACCTCAGCAGAAACAAGATGAGTTGCTAAAAGCATATTTTGATCCTCAAAATGGCATTGGTTATTCATTAGCCCGAACGCATATCAACAGTTGCGATTTTAGCAGCGGAAGTTACACGTATGTAAAAGATGGCGATGCCAAGCTTGAGTCGTTTGATATTTCGCATGATAAGACGTACAGAATGCCATTGATTAAAAAAGCGATTGAAGCAGCAGGTGGAAAGTTGACGTTATACGTGAGTCCGTGGAGTCCGCCAGCCTGGATGAAGGACAATAACAATATGCTCAAAGGCGGTAAACTACTTCAGGAATACAAGCAGGCATGGGCAGACTACTACGTTAAATTCATCAAAGCCTATGAAGCTGAACAAATTCCCGTATGGGGACTAACCGTGCAGAATGAACCCATGGCTACTCAGAAATGGGAGAGCTGTATTTTTACGGCTGAAGATGAGCGTGATTTCATTAAAGAATTTCTCGGACCAACGCTGGAGAAATCAGGCTTAGCTGAAAAGAAGCTAATTGCGTGGGATCATAATCGCGATCTGATCTATCAACGTGCGTTTACGCTGTTGAACGACAAAGATGCAGCTAAGTATATCTGGGGAATCGGCTTCCATTGGTATGAAGACTGGAGCGGTGGCGACCAGGTTTATGAAAACGTGCTTCGTGTAAAAGAAAGTTGGAATGATGTTAACTTGCTTTTTACAGAGGGATGTATTGCGCCATTCGATCTGAAAAAAGTTAGTGACTGGAAGCTTGGCGAACGTTACGGCAAGTCAATGATCCAGGATTTTAATGCAGGCGCTGTTGGCTGGACTGATTGGAATATTCTGTTGGATGAAACCGGCGGACCAAACCATGTGCAAAACTTCTGCTTTGCTCCGGTTCACGGTATCACAAATACCGGGGAACTCGTATACGCCAATTCGTATTATTACATCGGACACTTTTCAAAATTTATTCGTCCGGGTGCAAAACGAATACAGGCTGCGCCTAGTCGCAGCAACCTGATCAGCACAGCCTTTGTTAATCCAGATGGAAGTCTCGTGGTGGTAGTTATGAATCAAACCGGAAAAACGCTTCCGTATTATTTGTGGATCGATAATCAGGCTGTTAAAACACAGGCCCTCCCGCATTCAATTAGTACTTTTGTTGTGAAATAATTTAAAGAAATGAAAAAGACCCTTGCTGCTTTTGTTACCGCTTTAATCTTTGTTTTATCGTGCTCTTCTGTACCCGATTTGCCACCCATTAATAACAACCCGAGTGGAGAGAACGGACCAAAAATAAGTGTATGGACAACGTACGCTGACCGATCGTATCTGCTTAGTGCAGTATCTCCGATAACGTTCAAAGTAACAACGTCTACCGCTCCAAAAATTACGGTGGATAGCACGACACATTATCAAACGATGGATGGATTCGGATATTCGCTTACCGGAGGCAGTGCGATGCTGATGAATCAGAAAATGAGTGCATCAAATCGCAATGCATTGCTCCGCGAACTCTTCCTGACTGATCAAAATGGAATCGGTGTAAGCTACCTTAGGGTAAGTATAGGGGCTTCGGATTTGGATGCGGAGGTTTTCTCGTATGACGACCTGCCGGCAGGTGAAACAGATGTTAATCTTGATCACTTCAGCCTAAATCCCGATAAGGTAAACCTGATCCCGGTTTTAAAAGAGATCGTGGCACTGAATCCAAATATTAAGATTATGGGCAGCCCCTGGTCAGCTCCAAAATGGATGAAAACCAATAATGCTGTTAAAGGGGGAAGTTTAAAGACCGAGTATTATCCCGTCTATGCAAAATATTTTGTGAAATACATCCAGGGGATGGCGGCTGAAGGAATTACGATCGATGCGATTACGATCCAAAATGAACCTGAACACCCGGGAAATACTCCGAGTATGACGATGACCAGTGCTCAGCAGAACGATTTCATTAAGAATCATCTCGGGCCTGCTTTCGATGCTGCTGGAATTACGACCAAGATTATTTTGTTCGATCACAACTGTGATAATCCTGGCTATCCGATTGCTATCCTGAACGACCCTGTTACGAAACCGATGGTAGACGGTTCAGCGTTTCACATGTATTTGGGTGATATCAGCGCGCTGACAACTGTTCATAATGCGCATCCGGATAAGAATGTATACTTCACCGAGCAGTGGACGAGCGGTAACGGTGATTTTGCCGGGGATTTGCGGTGGCATGTGAAGACATTAATCGTTGGAGCGCCCCGCAACTGGAGCCGCAACGTACTGGAGTGGAACCTGGCTGCCGATCAGAATTTTGATCCTCATACGAATGATGGAGGTTGTAACTTATGCCAGGGCGCACTAACCATTAACAACACTTCGGGTGTTGTGAGTCGAAACGTCTCTTACTACATCATTGGACATGCATCTAAACATGTTCCGGCTGGCTCGGTTCGCATTGGAAGTAATATTGTAGGCAATCTTCACAACGTTGCTTACCTGACACCATCCGGTAAAAAGGTTTTAATCGTTGTGAATGACAATGATGACGCTGCAACCTTTGCGATTGCGTTCAAAAATTATGTTGCCACAGCTACGCTCCCGGGTGGGGCAGTTGCTACGTATGTTTGGTAGCGTAAGATAAAAATGTTATTGAAGGCCTTCATCCACTCAGGTGAAGGTCTTTTTTTGTAAATATTCTGGACCTTATTTGATTAGGCCTACGGCAGCCTAAGAATACCCAAAATTTCCGTAGTGGTTACTAAACCTCAGATCAAGTATTAATCTAAAACCCTTGCTTATGCGTTATAGATTACTACCCGCTTTTTTAATTGTAACAACTACGCTTTTTATGAGTTGTGATGACGATGAGTCACCGGTTGATCCTTTTGATGACTTGGCCAAATACGGAAGTATTGTTATTACTATGTCGGGTACCGATCCTGATGGAAATTCCTTCTCAAAAACGATTGACTATAAGTATATGCCCGAGTTTTCTTTTCAGTACTCACTTGCGAATCCTGGTTTTGAGAATCCAGATGCCGTTGTTTTTTCGCTTAAGCGCAGATCTTCGGTTCTTGATCCGATTTCATCGAGCGATTATTGGGCTGAGATAACACTTGTTGCGGATAACAGCGGGTCAACTCAAACCTTCCCCAATCAGCGACTACTTGTGGCTGCAAATATTCTCAACGAAGAATCACGTAAGTATTTTGAGGTGCAGGCAGATGTATTTTCCGCTGAGATATCGAATTATACTTATAATCAGACCAGTGGTAAGCTAAAGTTTACCATGACTTCAACCGTTGCCGAACAGGATCATAATCTTTCTGGTGATCTTTTAATAACAGCGGAAGTTAACGTCACGGTTTTCACGCAGGTAACCGCAAATTAAGCTGTAAGCTAACTGTGCTTGAATATCTTAATGTACATTTCTACAAACTCATCAAGCCGTTTTCTTCGGTATTGCATGATGAATCGCGGATGAGGAAGAGGAATTATTTCTTTAAATAGTTCCTCTTTTTTATTCCATGCCAAGAGGTTTTTAAAGTTCTGACCTTCACCCAGACAAAATGCTACATGTGTGGACACACCAAACGTTATTTGCTTTCGAAGCGAAGTCAGAATGAAAGACTCCAGGACTTTTTGTAACTCTTTGATATCGTAATAGTTCAGATTCTTTTCATCTTTCGTGAAACCCAAAGGCGAAACCGAACTGATGAAGTAGTCTCCAAAAAATGCTTCCGGGCCACCAAACGCTTCAATCATTCTGTAAATAAAATCGGAAGACAACTCCGGCTTTTTGGCAAGATCGTTTTCAATACCGCAAATATTCTCCAATCGTATCGGATCGGTGAACGGGATACCCGTCATGCCCCCGCCAAACCTGCCAGGATTAATGCCGATGATTATTTTACGCGGTTTTGTATCGCTATAAAACTTTTTAAAAAATTTCTCGGTAAGGCTGAAGGCAACTGAATCCTGATAAGGATTTAATACCCGAACGCCTTTGGGCAGCTTAAGATGTGAAAGATTAAGCGACTGATAAAAATTCAGAACATGTTCGGCAAACGTCATGGTTATTTCTTCTTCCAGCCCGGTCCGCGTACTACTCTTCCCGGCATAGCTCCGGTATGAACACCGTTAACTAAAACAGGAGTACCATTAACCAGTACGTGGCGCATGCCAACTGCGTACTGTTTTGGCTCATCGTAAGTGGCCTTGTCGATGATTTGTTCAGCATCGAAAATCGCAATATCTGCGTAATACCCTGCCTGAAGCTTACCGCGATTTTTGATATTAAGATTGTTCGCTGGCAAGGATGTCATTCTCCTAATAATCTCTTGTAACGAAACAAGTTTTTCTTCGCGACTATACTTCCCAATCGCACGGGCAAATGTTCCAAACGCACGCGGATGTGTGCCCCATTCTTCAAAGATTTTTGCGTCAGAGAATGACGCTCCGTCAGAACCGAAGCTTACATACGGCTGCTTAAAAATTCTTCTCACATTATCTTCTGTCTGCAGATGGTATACACCTGCACCGGGCGAGCGGTCTTTTATCAGCAAATCGAGTAATGTTTCATCGGCATCTTTACCGTGCATGGCAGCCACTTCGTCCAATCGCTTGCCGCGATAAAGTTTGTTTAGTGAATCCAAACGAAAGCCAAGTATGACAACACTTTTCGGATCAGAATTTTTGGTCGGAATTCCGAGCCGCATTTCTTCGAGTACTTTTTTTCGTGTCGCAGGGTTCCTGAGTCTCTTTCGCATTTCACCCGCACCGCCTTCCTGTACCCATGTCGGAAGCCGGGCTGTGAGTGCCGTATTACTTGCTGCGTAAGGATACATATTGGCTGTAATCTTCAGTCCGGCTTTCTGTGCGCTGTCAATTTTTGAAAGCACCTGATCAATCTTATTCCAATTGCGATCGTGATTGATTTTTAAGTGATAAATCTCTGTTCTGATTCCCGCATCATTGGCAATGCGAAATGTTTCGTTCAAGGCTTTTAAAATATTATCGCTTTCGCTGCGCATGTGTGTAATGTACATGCCGTTATACTTTGCAGCTTCGGATGCAAGGGAGATGATTTCTTCAGTAGAAGCAAAATCCGCAGGAGCGTAGATCAGCGAGGTACTTAATCCCATCGCGCCCTGCTCCATGGCTTCGCGCACTAAATCGTTCATCTTTTGTTGTTCAGCTGCTGTTGGCTTTCGGTTTTCCTGACCTAATACATAATTTCTCACGGTTGTTGCGCCCACAAACGAAGCTACGTTGGTGCTGGTACCTTTTTTCATCAACCACTTGAAATAGCCATCAAGTGTTGTCCAAAGACTATCGATTGGTTTTGGGCTCTTTCTTTTGGCCGGACCAGCACTCCAGCCTTCACCCATTACCTCCAGCGTTACTCCCTGTTTGATGTCGCTCATGGAACGGCCGTCCATCAGCAACGAACGCTCTGCCATGCTTAACATGTTGATGAAGCCGGGGGCAACGGCAAGTCCTTTCGCATCGATTTCTGTTTTCCCCGTGGCGGCAGACAGATTTCCAATTGCTGCAATTGTATCGCTGTTGATACCGATATCGGCCACATAAGGTTTGTTGCCGGATCCATCATAAAGGGTTCCCTGACGGATGATTACGTCATATGCCGGAACTTTAACGGCTTGAATGAAGAGGATAACAATCAGGCAAACAATAATCGCGGTAAGCAGACGCATATCAGATCGCTACTAAAATGAGAATGGCGTTGATAATCACATAGGCCGCGACTACGACTCTCGAACCCCAGTAATTTATTTTAAGACAGGTATTGACTTTTCCTTTATAATGGAAACGCAGGGAGATAGCCGAAACCAGAAGCGTAGAGAAGATGGCGATGAATGTTGCCGCATGAAGCGAATCGACAAGTGTAAATGCCGATGATTCCGGCAGCAACGAGTCAATAATGTACTTGTTACCAACGGCTGCGAACAATCCACCCACCGGCAGGCCGAAGCGCGGTTCTAATTCGGTAGGCTGTGTTGTAAAGCTTAGCACGGAGATCATAAACGCAATGTACATGCCAATAAAAATCTTCATGAATAATCCCCAGGCGTTCCGTTCAATATCGATTTCTATATTGAATGATGCGTACTCAGAGTGCAGCATGTAGCTGCTTGGGTCGCCAAACACAGTAGTGTATTCACTGTTGCTGGTGGTAACTTTAAAGTCGGTGATCCTCCACCCATCGAGTGTTAACTCGCGATCGTACGTGCTGCCGAGTTCGTCTGGAACGAAAACCAAAGTGTTTCGATCGTAGATTGAATTCTCAACATGAAGTACCAGCCGCTGTTGATCAAACGGAAAATCCTTCACTTTCCAGTTTTGTTTCATCACACATTTCATTTTCATCAGTTGCCAGATGCGATTGTCAATTGTATCGGAAATCACTTCCGGCTTGGCAATATCTTTCGCGTTTGGAATATCGAGCTGATTGGGGAAGTCGAACTTATCGTTGTTGTTGTACAATACCCAAAGCCAGAAGCGCGTAGTGTACTCTTTATTATGGAAGTCGATATCGTGAATGCTGATCGTGTAGGCCCCGATGGTTACCGTATCGGGAACGGGTTCATCCTGCGCAACAAGCGCAAGCGGACTCAAAAACAGTACGAGGAGGGTGAAAATGCGGTTCATGGTCTGGGAATCGTCAAAAATATAGCTTTTTAAAGATTATTTCGAAAGCAGGGGTATGCTTCGTAACTTTCGGGTCCATTATTATTTTCGAAGCAAATTTTACTCCTATGTACCAAGCTCTCCTCTACACACACTCTTACATTCGGTATGCAGTACTCATCCTGTTGGTGGTAGTTATCGTTACTTCTCTGGCCGGCTGGCTTGGGAAGAAGAATTACACAAGCACCGATAACAAACTGAACCTTTTTCTTTTCATCTCCACCCATCTTCAGCTTTTACTTGGCTTGATTCTATACATCGTTAGCCCAAATGTAAAGTTTGGAGAGACAACCATGAGTGATGGTGTAACCCGCTACTGGACGGTAGAACATATCTTTATTATGCTGATCGCTGTTGTGCTGATTACGCTGGCGAGAACAACATCCAAAAAGCTTCCCGCGGCAGCGGCTAAACACAAACGTGTATTTATTTTCAACCTGATCGCTTTCCTTTTGATCCTGGTGGGGATTCAGATGAGTGGTCGCGGATTCTTTTAATTGAACTAACCCCTCTATGAAATATCGTTTACTTCTTGCAGTTGCTTTAATCGTTAGTATTTCGTCATACGCTCAGGACTTTGCGCCCCGGTACGAGCTGGTCAAGCTTGGCAAAGGAATCAATACGCATTACCATGAGGCTGCACCGATTATTTCGCAGGATGGCAGGAAGCTTTACTTCTTCGTTCATAATCATCCGGAGAATACATTTGGAAAAGAAGGAAGCGATGATATCTGGATGTCGACCCTGGATGATAAGGGAGAGTGGACAACCGCAAAGCATCTCGCGGCGCCATTTAACATTCACCACAGCAACCAGGTTTTCAGTGCATTGCCTGACGGATCATTGTTCATCAAAGGCGGACGAGGTAAAGACTCTAAAGGTTTTTCTCTGATTACCGGCAGCTCAATCCATGAACTGGATGTGCCGAACTTTAAGGAGTTGAATAAAGGAAAATTTTACGGAGCGAGTTTGTCTTCCGATGGGAAACACATGATCATTTTCTTCGGGACAACGCCGCAAGGTCCCCGCAGTCAGCTTTATGTAAGTAATCTCGAAGCTGATGGCAAGTGGACAGCTCCCAAGCGCCTGAACATTTCCACACGCGATGACGACTTCGGACCGTTTATTTCCGTTGACGATAAAACGTTGTATTTCGCAAGTGACAGAAATGCACCGGGAAAACGTGGTAAAGCGGATATTTACAAATGCACCCGCTTGGACGAGACCTGGCAAAATTGGAGCACCCCTGTAAATATGGGATCCCCCATCAATACTGCTGCTGATGAATTCTATTTCTGTATCGACAAAGAAGGTCACGTATTTAACAGTCGTGCCAACAGCACGCTGGATGGTGGAAACCTCGATATCTTCAAACTGATCCCGCGCGATATTAAAATCATGATCACCGGAACAACGTATAACGAGAAGAGCCAGCAGCCCATTCCCGTTAACCTGGTGATTACTCCCGGTCAGAATAAGCCAACGAATTTAAAATCTTCTGCCGTTGGAAGATTCGAAACGCGGATTCCGGAGGTAACTTCTTATACAATCAATGCTTCGCAAAGCGGCTACCTGCCAAAAGATGTGTCGCTTACGTTGCCGGCTGAGTTGGGAAATGATACCACTGTGGTTATTGATATTTATCTGACACCTGTAGCGAAAAAATTAATGTTATCCGGTACGGTGTACGACAGTAAAACCAATAAGCCGATTACGGCTAAAGTTGATGCGGTATTAAAAAATGATAAGCGTGTGAGTTTTAAAATTCCAGCAAGTGAAGGCCGCTACGAACAAGAAATTAAAGCGCTGGGTACATATCGGCTAACCGCTTCCGCGGAAGGATACCTGAATGCAACTGACAGCTCAGAAGTAGTGGATGAAGAAACAACTCCAATCATAAAAGATTTGTATCTCCAGCCAATTGAAGTTGGCCTCACGGTTCGATTGAAAAATATCTACTTTGATTTCGACAAAACCACCCTGAAGAGTGAGTCGTTTGTTGAGTTGAACAAAGTAGTGGAGTTTTTGAAAAGCAATCCGACTGTTGAGATTGAAATCTCCGGGCACACCGATGCAAAAGGTTCAGACGACTACAATTTAAATCTTTCACAAGGGCGTTCGCAATCGGTAGTGGATTACATCGTAAGCCAGGGAATTGACGGCTTCCGCTTAACGGCTCATGGTTATGGTGAGGGCAAGCCAATCGATACCAACGATACGGAAGCCGGCCGCGCCAATAACAGGCGCGTGGAATTCACGGTTGTAAAAAAATAATTTTAAACGATCTGTTTCAGGGAGATGAAGTCGTTGATCTGTTCAATGACTTCATCAACCGTTTCTACAGCCACAACACGGTGGTTTCCAATCTTTTTAAAGAAGTCGACTGTAAGCTGGTCTTGCTTCAGGAAAATCACCCGTTTGTTTGCCCGGATGGCGAGCGATACTTCTGATGCGGTTCCGGCGGCCATACCGCAAACAACAATTACATGACTTGTTAATACGTTAATGTTGTTTCGCGCACTTCCGAGCCCCGTAACAATTTTTATCTGAGCGTACGGTGAAGCTGCCTGGGTGTTGTCTCCCGGCAGAATACCGATAGTTAAACCGTGATTAACGCTGGCGCCACGCATGGAAGCCTCCATGACTCCGAATGCCCGGCCACCGGTAAGGAGTGTCCAGCCTTGTTTTGCAATTGCTGCGCCCAGCTCGAATGCATCTTCGTTTTGTTCGGGTGTTGCCGTTTCGCCCGGTCCCATCAACCCTACAATAATTTTTGCCCGCATAAATTCCTGTTCTCAGCTAAAATAAAACGCACTGAACTGATAACAAGCGTTAGGATGAAAAGAGTAGATAAATAACTGGTGAATTGTCAGAACTCGGTTTTGCAATCCAGGCAGTGATGAACTTTTTGGGATCGCATCGGGATATGGAACAGAATACCAAATGCTAACGCCGCGAATTTGTTAAACCCCTTTCTGCTGTCTGCATAGATAATTTCCGTTGACTCGCAATTCGGGCAGGTGATTGGAGAGTCGCGATCAAAAAGGTCATCCAATATTTTTTTGCGCGATCAGTATCATTGCTGAAGATGTGCAGCTTAATCCGGAAAAGAAACGGATTCTGTGCCATGAGGTTATTGAGGTTTTCCTGCGTCAGAAAACAGGGAACATCGTACGCGTCAAGCTTTGTTTTGGCTACGTTCGCGTCTATCGAGCTTTCATACTCCCGGAATACGATGATTTTATCCTGTTCTTCTTTTTGGCTCATCCGTCTAATTTATCACTTCCAATCAAAACTTAAAAAATGTAAGTTTAACAGATGATTAGAGGTGTTTTTCTTCTCCTGCTGTTAATCCCGTTGATGGCAAAAGGTCAGATCACAATTGCTCAGCAAAAAGCGTTGAACAGTTATGTTGAATACCTCAATAAATCGGGAGAAGAGGCGAGAGCTTCGTTTGTACTGATCCGGGATTACTATGAGAATCTTCAACGCTATCGGACCGCAAAATATAAACAGCTGGTCAGGTTTGAGTATACGTTTCAGCTTGAGGATTACTATTACAACACTGCCCTTCAGCGCAAGGTCGGGAATGATGATGGCTTATTAAAAGGAAAACTTTCGGCCATCCGCAAGGCTGCAGAAGAAATCGATTTACAGCTCAAGGCGCTGGATACGTATCATAAACTGGAAGACTATAAAACAGACGACTATAAGAAAGGAGAAGAAATCATTTCAGGTGTAACTACGTTGTTCGCGGAGTATCGTTCAAAGAGGAATGATGCGTATGCAGTAGTGCTTGCTTCATACAACAAGCTTCAGACAATCAAAACCGGTGCGTATGCTGCGGTAACCAGGCAGATGCAGGAACGCATAACGCACGAAGCGAGCCTGTTAAATGCATGGAGTTATAATCTTAACGCAAAAACCCATTCCGGTTGGCCCGTTGACGTTTTAAAAAATCACATCCTGAAGTCGCAGGAGTTCGTTGATAAGAAAATTGATGCTGCCGGTATTCAATATCCGGCCTCTTCGATGATCCCCTCGTTTGAGGAAGGGATTGGTATGCTGCAGCAGACGAAGCGAAGCGGGCTTGACGGCAACACGTACGAAGCACAAAAGTCGGATGAGCACAGTAACGGGGTTTATCTCGACCTGATTAACATCTACAACGGAGTACTGATTTCTTTTTACAATACGTTTTTTGGATATGCGCAGTCCAATTATGCGGGGTTACTGGCGCTAACCTATGTACCGGCTTTTGAAATTCGCACGGAGACAAAGCCGATCACGAATTCCATAATCCCGTTTCAGGACATTGCTCATGAAGCAGTGGTAGCCAAACCCCAGAGTGTTGCCATCACACAGCCAACCTTTAAAGCGTTGGCTAACTATATCGATTACATTAATGAATGTGTTCGCCAAACGGATCATCTACAACGGCTGTACACGAACCTCTGGGGAAGTACTCCCGGCTATCGGGATTTGTCTTCTTATAAAGGCAAAGGCGGACTCACGTTTGAGTTAAGAGATTTTGAAATACCGGTTTCGTACTTACAAAAGGCTGTCGCGGAAAGTAAGTCGATTCCTGAAGCATACCGAAAGTCTCTGAATGATCAGGCGGAAGTGCTGAATCGTATTCTGGTTGAAATGAATCAGTTGAGTATTGCACTGGATCAGGAAACGGAACAAAAAAAATATGAGCGCGATAATCTGAAGCGTCTGGATGAACTTGTGTGGCGATTTAAAGCGATCGGTGATGTTTTTCATGCGCGGAAGGAGCTTCTGTACGGTGACATTCGAAATGTTTTTGAAAGCTATAAAGTATCGAATCCCGTTGATTCCTGGAATGTTTCCGGGAAAGCCCTGCTTCAACTTGCTGATGCAGATAAGGCGGAACTCATGAAGGCAAAGCTGTTCTATCAGGGCGATCAGTCACAGAAACCCGATCCTGAAAAGGTTCAAACCCTGATCCGGTCCGTAATCTCAGATGAATACACCAACCTGAAAGGTATTGAAAAGCTTGGTCGGTTTAATGGTAATTGTCCGTATACACCATATGAAGATCTCTCGGCCGACTCTAAAAAATTTACGGAACCCGAATTTAAAGTTTCAAGCCTGTCGCCTTTAAGTTACAGTCATCCGTACCACACGTATGTGTACATGTTTAACAACGTAGCACGCAACTATAACAAGTTTTGCGAACTCTCGAAAGCCCCGTTATTGCAAACAATCTACGAGCCGGAGCTTTTTGTTTTGGAACGTTCGGCAAGTAAGATACAAGTGCAGAATCAATCCGTTTCGGCCAATCCGCCATCAGATATTGTGACTAATTCAACCCCCGTTGTCTCAAATCAGTCGAAGCCGGTTGCTTCCGATCCAAAGAACACCCACACCCGCGACACGGTTTATGTTGAAAAGCATGACACCATCTGGCTTGACCGTAATCCCGATCTTTCGAGAAACATGGACGGATATGCAACCAATAACCTCGTGTTGTTACTCGATGTTTCTGGTTCCATGAGCCGGGCTGATAAACTTCCGCTGCTGAAACAATCTGTATTACAACTTCTTGATATGATGCGTGCGGAAGATGAGTTAGCGCTGGTTGTTTTTTCCGGCAAGCCAAAAGTGCTACTAGAACCCGTTTCGTTTAAGAATCAGGAGAAGATTAAAAAAGCCATTAACAAACTTGAATCGAAAGGCACAACCGATGGCAATGCAGCGCTCGCACTGGCATACCAAGTAGCCGATGAAAATTATATCCGCGCAGGTAATAATCGAATTGTATTGGCAACGGATGGCGAGTTCCCGATTTCTGCCGAGACCGAAGCGTTAATTAAAAAATTTGCAAAGCAGGATGTGTACCTCACGATCTTCAATTTTGGTACTGGCGCGGGTTCCGGCAAAGCACTCGAACGACTTGCCACATTGGGTAATGGAAACTATGCACTTGTCTCGAAAGAGAATGTAGAGGGTAATCTTATCCGTGAAGTAAAATCAAAACGGAAAAAATAGTTACCAGTTTAGTTCACGGCCCAACAGTTCTTTCAGCTCACGATTCGGTTCGCGGTAGAATTCTTCCAGTACCTGTTTATCGGCTTCACTGATTTTTGCCATGTATTCGCGTTTATTCTTAGGTTCTATGTTAAAGGAGCAGTGTGGACCATCCACGCCTAAGAATTTTAACACCTGATCACACGTTTTATTGGGGTCATTCACCAGGTCGCGAAAACCGAGAATAAGTACTTGATCCGGGTCGAAGTATTTGTGATACATTTTAATCTGTTCGGCATACAAACCCTTTCTAAGAATAAACGGACCGTCATCACTCCCGCGTTTTATAAAATCCAGCTCGGTGTCAACGATTTCACGAAACGCAGGAAATGCCTTGCACGCAAATAGATACTGGTGAACACGATTTACACCTGAGTTTGTGCTGACGGATACTTTCCGTGCCACTTGTTTTGGTGAATAACTACGATACATATTCCATCCCGAATAAGCACGCGCAACCGGCTCTCTCAAGATCATAATAAGTTTTATGTGAGGATATGTTTTGCTGATTAACCGCGCTACCGGCTCGAGGTTCATATACTTGGGTGTTGATTCAAAAAATAGTGCATCTGGCTTTGTCAGCGATGTAAAGTGTTGGCGATACCAGTCTAAATCTCTCCCTAACTGGATGTGACGTGAAAAATAATTGAGCTCTTTGGGGTATGAACCTGCCAGTTTAGGATGTTGATTCAGATAATAGTGCAGTGAAGTTGTACCTGCTTTCTGCGCTCCGATTATCATAAAAAAGGGGTCGTGCCCCGGGAGTAATTTTGCCGATATAGCTTTGTAAATCTTCCTGATATAACCCACGAATCCGTATTTTTCCTGAACATAAGCCCGCTTGTCGGGCCCGCTTGCCCCGTTTTCGATGAAGTGTCGCAAAAATCTTTTTTTTAGATGTAACAATCCGGCAAACGGGGCGTCTGCTTATTGGATTTGAATACATGAACCTCGAGGCTTTTCAAAACCGTGTTTTACCTGCGAAAAACAAGCTTTTTCGGTTTGCCCTGCGGATGCTGGGTAATGACGATGACGCGAAGGATGTAGTACAGGAAGTTTTAATCAGGGTTTGGAATGGCCGGGAGCAAATGCATACCATCGAAAATATGGAAGCATGGTGCATGCGGATCACCAAGAACCTCTCGCTTGATAAGCTCAGAGCTAACCAGCGAAAGGCGACCGAATCGCTCGAGAAAAGCTTTCATGTGCTGGGCGCAGATAAAACACCTGATGTTAAAACCGAACTGGGTGAAAGTATGCAACACGTAAGTCAATTGATCGCTGCACTGCCTGAAAAACAGCGGCAGGTAATTCACCTTCGCGATGTCGAAGGGTACACGTACAACGAGATTTGTGAGATCATGGAAATCGATATGAACCAGGTAAAGGTGAATTTGTTCCGTGCCCGCAATTCCGTGAAGGAAAAATTATTGAAGATGAACGCGTATGGACTATAATCAACTTGAAACGCTGATCAAAAAGTACTGGGATTGCGAAACGTCCCTGGAAGAAGAAGAGCGTTTGCGTGAGTGGTTCCGCACGCACGAAGTGCCGGAACGTTTTAAGGATACCGCCAAACTGTTCAGCTATTTTGATGAGCAGAAGCAGAAAGCAACGGGTGATCGGTTCGATAAAGAGATTGTTGCAAAAGTAACGTCACCGGGGGGGGAAGGTATTTCGCTTTGGCAAACAACCCTCAAGATTGCAGCCGGGATTGCCGTAGTAGCCGCAGCAATCTTCTTTGTGCGCCAGGAAATCCAGGAGAAACCAGATATGGCAACCATCGAAGATCCGCAGAAGGCACTGGAAGAAACCAAGAAAGCATTGATGATGATCTCGAAGGGGTTCAGCACAGCGGAAGAGCAGGCTAAGAAAATAAATGTTCTGAACGAAGCTGAAGATAAAGTAAAAGAGAAAAAGAATTTATAAACAGATTTGAAATAACAACCGTATGAAAAAGATAATTGTAGTATTGGCATTGATCACCGCAGCAACAGGAGCATTTGCGCAGGGCGAAGCGGTAACGAAGTTTTTCGACAAGTACGCGGGTGACGAATCATTTACCACCCAGGCAACCATCAACAGCAAAATGTTCAGCCTGTTTACCAACATGGATGCAACCACACCGGAGGACAAAGAAGTAATTGACGCGATCTCTAAATTGAAAGGGTTGCGTATTCTTGGAAAAGATAAAACCAACGGAGCACGCACCTATTATTCTGAAGCGCTTGGTGTAGTTACCAAAAACAAATATGATGAACTGATGTCGGTTCGTGATAAGGATAAAGACATGAAGTTTTATATCAAGGAAACTGCGCCTGGCAAAATCGGGGAGTTTGTGATGCTGATTGGCAGCAACTCGGAATTCATGATCATCACGTTATTTGGTGAAATTGACTTGAAACAAATTTCAAAGATTGGCCGTAAGATGAACGTAGGCGGTCTGGATAAGCTTGAAAAAATGGGTGACCACAAAGACTAATTGGTTCATCTGAAAAATTTTCAACCTCAACCTCATGCTTCGGGCAACCCGGTGCATGAGGTTTTTACTTTTAAAATCCCTCTTTATGAAAAATACTTTCACAATCGCGTTTCTCCTGGTTTCGGGGCTGACATTTGCTCAGACTGAAACAACCAACGAGCTTGACCGGAACTACTCATCGCGCACATTCTTTTTGTACAACAATACGCTTCGGATGATCAATCAGCAGGGCGACAAAGCTTTTGATGAATTGATTAAGGACATCGAGAAACTGAAGATAGTTTGGGTAAGTAAAACGGAAAAAAACTTTGGTGCTGAACAGTACAAAAAACTCATTGCTTCGTATAAAGCCGAAGATTTTGAGGAGATCATGACAACACGCTATGAAGGCAAGAACCTGAATGCCTACATCAAGGAAAAAAATGGCGATACAAAGGGTGTGGTAATTACCGCAGATGATGGCCAGAATGTGTTGGTGATGGATATTGTGGGAAAAGTTGCCTTAAATAAAATCACCAGCCTCTTTTCAACAGTCGATGGCAGCTCCGACATCGGGCAAAAGATCAAGGGTCTGATGAATAAAGAAAAGCAATAGTGTAATTGTCGGCACATAAACCCGACTTATCTTCCATAATTTACTTATCGTGCAAACTGTACTTTCTGTTGACGGATTAACCAAAGATTTTGGCAGGATCCGTGCCGTAAATAACCTCGCGCTTGAAGTAAAGGCCGGGCAGGTATTCGGAATGTTAGGACCAAACGGCAGTGGCAAAACTACAACGCTTGGTATGTTGATGGGTGTCGTTAATCCTTCCGGAGGACTGTTCACATGGTTTGGAGAAACCCAGACTAACCAAGTGAGAAAGAAAATCGGTGCTGTACTGGAGCACCCGATTTTTTATCCGTACCTGAGCGGACAGAAGAATCTGGAACTGAATGCGCTGATCAAGCAGTGCCCAACCGACAATATTCCGAATGTGCTTGAACTCGTTGAGCTTTCGGCAAGAAAAGATCATAAGTACAAAACATACTCACTGGGTATGAAACAGCGTCTGGCGATCGCTTCAGCCCTGTTGAATGATCCCACAGTTTTAATTCTGGATGAACCAACCAATGGCCTTGATCCCATGGGGATTGCCGAAATCCGGGAGATCATTAAAAAGATTGCGGCCAACGGCAAAACCATCATTCTGGCAAGCCACCTGCTGGATGAAGTACAAAAGGTTTGTACGCATTTCGCGATTCTGCAACGCGGCAATTTGATTCACACCGGTCCGGTTGATGAGGTCGGTAAGGGTACAGAAACTGTAGAGGTTAATGCCGAGGTTGATAACCTGAACGAAATTCTGCTGGACTTTTCAGGAACTTCTTCCATCACCAAAGAGAGCGGGTTCTATCGCGTTTCGATGCGTGATGGATTCCGGGGCAAAGACCTTAATCGTTTTCTGTTCGATCGAAATGTAGTTGCTACTCACCTCGTAACGAAAAAGAAAACCCTCGAGCAACAGTTTCTTGACATCCTTTCCAGTAACCCGCAAAAATAACCGACCATGCTGCACCTGCTGAAGATAGAGCTTAAGAAAATGGCCGACTACCGCACGTTTTGGGTAGTATGCGGTTTATACTTTCTTACCATCGGTTTCTCCACAGCCAGTGGAATGGAATTCTTAAAATGGCTCGCATCGTTTATTGATGGGTTTGGAGAAAACCTGAACATTGATCGCATTCCTTTGTATCATTTTCCGGATGTTTGGTTAAACCTGGTGTGGTGGAGTGGGTTGTTTAAAGTGCTGCTCGGAATCATGGTGGTGATTTCGATCACGAATGAATTTTCCTATCGTACCATTCGGCAGAATATTATTGACGGCCTTAGCCGATGGGAATTCATCGGATCGAAAATACTCCTGAATGTATTGCTCAGCATGATGAGTGTGGTGCTCATCTTCCTGATTGCATTAGTTACCGGCTTTATCTATACGCCTGATATTCAATGGAAGTATGTGTTTACCGACATTGAATTCTTCCTCGCGTATTTCCTTGAAATATTCGAATACTTATCCTTTGCGTTGCTGTTAGGCATCCTGGTAAGACGTTCAGGATTAACGATCATTCTGTTGTTGCTCTCGAGCATGCTGGAACTGATCATTAAAGTAAATGTTGATGATTATTTTCCGAATGCGATTCCCTTCTTTCCGCTGGAATCGATTACCAACCTTGTGCCGCTGCCATTTTACCGATACGCCTTCATGGAAATTCAGGACTACGTGAAAATCAGCTCTGTAGCGATTTCTGTAAGCTGGACACTGATTTTCAATTACCTGGCGTACCTGAGACTTAAGAAATCCGACATTTAGTCGAATGGCAATAGTTCAGGTTCAAGGAATATTGCTTTCGCGGAAACTGACTTAAAAATATCCGTGCGATAATGCGAATGCATCAAGTCGCGGAGATTGGTTTTTAGACGTCCATTCTCCGAAATAAAACTTGCAAAGTCGCTACAACCGGAACGCATCTTGAAGTGATTTACCGCATGGATCGCGGCAATGGTTACCGTCTCGTTGTATTTGTCGGCCGCTCCAACAACCTTTGTATAGTTTCTCAACTGTTCGGTAATGTGTTCAATTGCTCTTTCCAGTCCGTATTGGTTCAAATGAATCCAGGCCAGGCGCAGGTGAGCCTCGTGCGAAAAAACAGCCGGATCAAGTTTGGCTGAGGCAAACTGCCATTCAAATTCGGCATCGGTAAGTGTGTAGTGTTGTTCCATACAATAGGGAGAAAGCAAGTATACGACTGAGATACAACCTGGTTTCAAAGTTAACCAGAAAACGGGTTCATATTTCCGGTTCGGATTCGTCATCATTTCGCTTTTTATCGACTTGTTCCGTGGAAACGCGTTTGTTTTGATAACGTTCGCGCGTGATCGGCAGAAACTGGCCGGTTACTCCAACGGCAAATGCTGCGATCATTACAATAAGGATAAAGCCTGCCTTACGCAAAAGGCGAGATAGTTCTTTCATAACTGAATGTTTGCTGAGTTAGTCAGCGTTCTAAATGGTAATTTGAAAAGTGCACACTTCCGCGAAAGCGGTGGTGCGGGATTAGGAATTATCCCTGAAGAACTAAAGCATTATCGAAGCTTCTGGCGCGATGCAGGAAACGAATGGATTCTGCAAATGTGATAAGTGAATCGGAGATTTGTGATACCTGATTAAATTCAGTAGTGAGTGCAGGAGTTAGATTACGCTCAAAAAGGACAGCATTAGACTGACTAAGCGCATCAAAGAAACTCTTTGAAATCAGTCCGGAACGCAACCGGTTAAAAGAAGAACGTATTTTCGAACACGAGCCGCCTGTGAGCCTTGCCTCTGTTCTCGTTTGCTGCTGTGAGACAGCTTGTGTAACGGCCCCTGAAAATCCCAGCGCACTTATTATCAGCATCAGGCTGGCGAGGCAAGATGTAATTCGGATAAGCTTTACTGTTTTTTTCAAAGGCATTGTTAAAGGTAATCATTCAGCTGAGATAATTAAAAAGGGCGGTTCGTACACCGCCCTAACTACCTTATTTCTTAAGATTAAACGTATAACCCACGCTCACATTGATAAAAAACGGACTGTTAGAAACACCGATGTTGTTTGCATTATGCGTTTCGGTTCGCTGCGTGCGTTCATTGAAGTATGTGTATTTATTGTCTTTCAGCGAGCTTCCCACGTTAGGCCACCAGCGCACATTCGGAACAACGGTTAATCCGCGCAACGCGTTTTGTTTCTTCTCAAAGGGAGTCCAGCGATAATAGGCCCCAAGGCCGAGGGTATAGGTCGTATATTTTTTAATGCGCCCGTCGGATGACTTGAACGCGTCATCGTAGTACATTTCCCAAACATGCATTTTAGGCTCAACACGCACGTTGAATTTTTGCGTGAAGCGATATCCCAATCCAAAGCCTACAGAATTTGTAATGTTGAAGGCAAGGTGTTGTTCTTTTGCTTCTTTGGTGATCAGATTATCGGTGAACTCCAACCCAAACCCGTGTGAATAATCGAACACGAATTTTTTTGTCCAGTAATCAACTTCAAAATTAAAGCCTTTCGTCACCAGCGGTTGATTCAAGCCGAATACAATACTGACTTCCGGTTTTTTCGATTCCTGCGCATGAGCAAATAGTGTACAGAACAATGCTAAAAAGGGGAGGAGTAGTTTTTTCATAACGGTTTGTCTTTTTAAATGGGTGAACGGACAAAGCGTTACGGCTGACGAGGACATTTGTCTATTTCCGCTGGGCGCGGATCCGGCTCAGGTGGCGCGGATGGACACCCAGCATGGAAGCAAGATATTTGTCGGGTACTTCCCGGATAAAGCGTGGCTGGTGTTCCTGCATCCACTGGTAGCGTTCATCAGCTGATTTCGCGATCAGGTTAAACACACGCTCCTCCATTCCGATATAGTTTGCTTCTATGATTCGTGTATACAATTGCCGGATAAAATCGTGTTCCGCGTAAAGCCTGAGCCAGTCAGCATGTGACATGATTACGATTTCTGTTGCTTCCATCGCCTGAATATTTTCTTTGGCAGGCTGCTGCGAAACAAAACTTGATAGTGAGGTTACAAAGTCGTTTGCGAGCGAGATCCACCGGGTGACCTCTCCATCCGGTGTGTTGTAAAAGTACCGGCATTTACCCTTGATAACTACACCCATCTCGGAGCATACCTTACCCGCTTTGATAAAGTATTTGCCAGATGCGAGTTTTTTATGTCCGACAAAAGCTTCGGCCAGAACTTTCGCCTGATCTTGCGTTAACCCGAGCTTAATAAATTCGTTGAGCATATCTTTACCGGAACAAAATCATTCCCAATTGAATGTCTCGACCTTACCGTTTAATTTCCATTTTGTTGGAACGAGAGTTTCCATCCAGTCCAGCGGTTCGCCCAACGGCAATTCCTGCGAAGCAAGTTTGAAGCACTCTTTGATGTGTTTTAACTGAACTTCCTTTGTGGCTTCCGGTTGCGCTGAAATAAATAGCGGTGTTCCGCTTTTGGCGACAAGATCAAGCCACTGGATTGTTTTGTCCCACGGAACTTTGGTGGTGATGCCGACACAATCCGCGTCTGCGGCATAAAACGCTCCATGCTGGATGCCGCGAAATGCTAACGTGTTTACACCCATTTTTCGCGTGCGATCCCATTCGTTGCCCGAGGTATCGTCTCCGATCCGGTTAAGTTCAAACAGCCCTGCCGACAAATGACTGAACGTGTTGCAACCTATGATGTATATATCGCCCGCGGCCTCACGAATAGTTTTATACATGGCGGAAATAATTTCAGCGTTGGTTTTTGACGCGTCATTCATGCTCCAGTCGGGTTGTGTCATGGCTTTGTCGCGCGTCATCTGCATACCCCACTTACCGAAAATATCCCAGCTGGTATAATCGAACTTCACCATTTCGTATCCCCACTGATGATAAACTTTAAAGTAGCTACGAATCGTTTCGAGGTTTTCAGGAATGCTCGGGTCAAGTACAGGCATATCGCTCCGCCTGGTATTACTCTCCGGAAGCAGCAACGATTTTTTTGTGCCGGCTTTTATGCTGAGCGGTCTGATCCACAATCCTGGGCGCATGCCTTCCTTGCGGATATCATCGGCCAGTTGCTTCATATCGGGGAAGTTGTCGTTGGGAGTGATCATGTCATCGCCCCAGGTCCACTTGCCTTCCGGCCCGCACGGTGAAGTTTTAAACCAGCCGTCATCAATCATCGAGAAAGGGCGGTTCTTCAATCCTTCGGCTGCGGGGGCGATAAGCCGCGTATGTTCGAGAATAAGCTTCGAAGAATTATTTCCATAACTGAAATACCAGTCGTTAATACCATACACGGGTTGTTTCGGCATGCGGGGTTTGTCGCACATCAATTTCATAAACCTGCGTGCCGTCTCGAAAGGTGTTTCGTTGCCTTTTGATGTAATGCTGACGAGTTCAGCCGCTCTCAGTTTACGGTTTGCAAGCCTGACACCGTTACCACCCGAACGCGTATCGAGCGTTAACGTAAGCTGACCATTGTCAACTCCCCATGCGCAAAATGAGGCGGCACTTGTTTTAACGCCCATGCCGCTGGTACCGGCCGCGCTGTGTTCCATAAAATACCACGGGAAGCGTTCGCTTTCTTTCGGCTGGTGCCAGGAAGCATCGCCATAGGTGCGTTCCCATTGATCGTTTAATACCGTATTTTTTGTTTTCGAAGTTTCCCAAAGCAACGTGACTTCGCTCAAGGCAACATCGGGAGCCTGAATAAAAACCGTGAGCACACCTTTCGCTTCTTCAAAAATTACAGCAACATCCTGGTAAATCCATAAATCGCCTGCGCGTGATAAGTTGACCAGCTCATTATTAACGATGGCCGAAACCTGGTCGGGTAGGGCAATGGCGATGAAATGTTCGCCTGTCGCGGAAAAAATGTTATCGTACAAAAGTGTTGCTGCTAACGACAGCCCAGTGGTTCGGATAAAATGTCTGCGGTTCATATGCTAATAAAAATATTTGCTCATAGTCAGGCGTTTGAAATCTTTGTTTACAATAACAGAGATGCCTTCGTAGACCTCCGTGTCCGTTTCAGACAACATTTCATACCAAACGCGATCTTCATCCTTGTTTGATATTTTCAATTTGCCTTTGCGAATGAGTTCAGCATAGTCAGTCATTTTATATTGGTCAGCTATTTCAAGAGCTTTTGAGATCCAATACGCTGAATCTGAAAGTTCAGCTGTCTTCGTTCGAAGTATTAATTCAACCGAAATTCCGAAATGACCGCAACCGCCTTGTGACAACAGGGTGGTATCTACCCCGTTTGGAATCAGTGCACTCTTGAGGTCTTCACGCCAGATAAAATTTGTAATTTTTAATTCGGCAAGCCATTCGGTAGTTAAGCCTTTAAAGTCGTTATTGAAAACGCAGTCGTCACCTTCTTCCGAAGCTGTATCGTATGCTGCGGGAGCTTCGTTGGCAACTTGACGTGTATCGGGCACTTCCTGGGTTTGAGGCAGGTTTGGCGGTGTATCTAAAGATTCGGCCGGCTTCCGATCGCCTGTAGATGAAATGCATGCCGCGAAGGCTAACAAAGTTACCGCTGGATTTAACTTGATTTTGAACGTCTGCAAGAATATGGGTTTATTAGCTGTTTATTTTTTTACAATGTCTATTGACTTGTTGTAATAACGACCTCGTAGTCGCCAGCCTGCAAAATGTCAAATGAAAGGCGACAAAATTTGCCCCCACCAGACGTCTTTATCATATAACTAACAGTACAGGTATTGGGAAGCAGGTAGCGATAAACCACAAAATCTTTAAACTGTTGTCGTACCTGACCCGAAGTTGATGTCACCTCCAGATTCATAGGCACACTTTTTAGCATCGCTCCGATGATCGATATTTTTATTTTTAAATCTGACCCTTCAAGTTTTTTGATTGTGCAATTATCAATGCCAGACTGATTCGTTATTCGATAAGCTTCGTCTGGATTTGAAATTCCTGTATAGTCACCGTTTTTCCAGTAACCTTTTTGAACATATTCCTTTCCTGCTAATTTATATACAAACTTGCCCTGACCGTTTTTCAATCCATTGGTCCAGTATCCTGTATATGTATTCCCGTTTTCATATACGTAAGTTCCTTTCCCCTCCGGCAGGCCATTTACAAATTCACCTGCATAGGAATCTTTGCCCTTAGCAGTACCCTTTCCGTGTGCGAGTCCGCCCTTGCAATCACCTGTATATTTCCCTGAGATATCATTAAGCTTTACCGTGCAGGAGTCGGTTTTTTGACTATACCCCAAGGATGTAATAAGAATTAAAATTGCGAAAGCGATTTCGAAACCCTTTTTCATCTTTAAAATAAATTAGCTAGCCAATAACAATACTATTACTGTAAGAGAAATGGACGGTAACCTTTTGCCTAAAACAGAAAGTTATGACATCTTTCTCTTCGTCACCAGTAAAATCAGACAAGTTACCGGTATACCGTCTCGAGGCGGTTAAAGCCCTCGAGGTTCTGAATCAAATCATTATGAAGAACCTGGCTGACCCGGCTTTTAAAATTTCCCTTTTTTGAACTGTATATCCAGTCAAAAACTTCTGAACGCGTAGTTTTCCATTGTGCGGTAATAATAGCCCGGTTACCGATAACTACCACATTCAGAAAATACAAGTAGCGCGGTTTTGCGATGGGTCGAAAGCTTGTTTTAATAGTGAACAGCTCAGTACTGGAATAATCGATTCCGTAACCCTTCGTTGCAAGGTGTTGACCAATGCGCTTAAACAATGCGCGGGAAGAATCCTGACATGTTAAAATTATGGTCTGGCTACCTTCTTTCGGATAATGGCCTTTAGAAGCCTGCCCTGGTTTGCTCAGCTCATTGGAGAAGAGAATTTGTATACGTGCTTGAGTAAGATAACCTTTTAGTTTTTTGTCCACCACATCTTCAGATGCAAAACTGATCGATTCCAACGAACTGATTTCCACTGTACTATTTTTCAAGAAAAGCCGGATGTCTGAAAAAGCCTGAAGTTCTTCGGTTTTCGTTTCGCCATTTTTGAACAGCAAGCGGACGTTCTGAGAGAAGCTTGAGGTAATAACTCCAAATGTGAGGACCAGTGTTGCTATTACGATTTTCATGGATAGGGGGTTGACTTCCAATTGTGCAAATGATTTGCCAGTTATAATGACTGTTTTTTTACTACCAATAAGTAAAAGCCTCTGTCCATCTCCAGGTATCCCTGTTCGTAGCAGTATTTGTAAATCTTTCCTTCCCGGGTGGTGAACAGGCTGGTAAGATATGCGAAATCAAACCCTTTCTCCAATAGCTTTTGGCGACTTACAGAAACCGTTTTACTGCCAGGATTGAGTTCCGCCAGAATACGCCTGTTCTTGCGCAGGGCATTGTTAACGTTTCGCACATAATTGGTTTCATCGCTGTTGAGTTTATTGTTATAACTGATTCTGCATGGGTCTGAACAAAACTTTTTATCTGCCCGGCCAACAAGCTTGTCACCGCATTCAAGACACTTTTTTTCTACACTCTTTACCATGATTTACTGGTTTTAACTGATGATATCCGTCCGTAAGCGTTTACAAATGAATGTAATCGAAAGTAACCGATTATCATACAACTGCTGTGTTTTCCTTCACTGACATTTGCATTATCGATCGGAGCAAAACCGGTTTTGTTGCGCTAAGCGTTGTGAGGCGTGACTACAGAAAATGTATGTTAAACAATTTAAATAGTGTAAGTATGAAAAGTCTAAGGAACAGCGTGCAGTTGATCGGTCGTTTGGGAAAAGACCCTGAAGTAAAAACCTTTGGCGACAAGAAGAAAGCTTCGTTTTCAATCGCTACGTCTGACTCGTACAAGAATGCGAAAGGTGAGAAGGTGGAAGACACCCAGTGGCACAACGTAGTAATCTGGGGCAAGCTTGCAGGTGTGGCTGAAAAGTATCTTAAGAAAGGCCAGGAGGTTGCTGTGGAAGGAAAGCTCGTACACCGCGAATATGAAACTGACAAAGGTGAGAAACGCTACATCACAGAGATTACCGTGAACGACCTCGTGCTGCTGGGCGGTAAATAAAAAACTAACCGCTTTTATATGAAGGCTGCCTGGTAATCCGGACGGCCTTTTTCTTTTTTATCGGATCGATAAGGCGTTAGTCGCTCCGGAGAGTAAAAATGCCTCCTATCAAAAACAGGTAACCTGGCTAAGGGGTTATCGTTTTAACCCCTACCTTCGCTTCAATGAGTTTTTTGTATCCAGCGTTTTTGTGGGCGTTAACAGCCCTTTCAATCCCGGTAATCATTCACCTGTTTAATTTCCGGAAAACCAAACGCATCTATTTCTCAACTACCCGCTTCCTCCAGCGCGTTCAGGAAGCAACCACCGCGAAACGCAAGCTGAAACAGTATCTCATTCTTGCGTCTCGGATTTTGTTCCTGATGTTTTTGGTGTTTGCATTTGCGCAACCCATCATACCGGCAAGCGAACAATTCTCTTCCAATCGCAATATTTCTATCTATCTCGATAATTCACTAAGCATGACGGTACCGGTGGGTGAAAAAATCAGCGCACTCGATGCGGGCATCGGCTACGTGAAGAAAATAGTAGATGTGTTTCCACCGGATACGCGGTATCGCTTATTAACAAACGATTTTGCTCCCTACTCCAACTCGTATAAAACAAAGTCGGAAATTACCGACCTGCTCACGCAAGTTCGGTTATCACCGGTAAGCCGCAGCCTGCCCGAAATCAAAGAGCGAATTCATAACCTTTCGCGCGGAGAAACGGACGGAGAAGTTTTCTGGATATCCGACTTTCAGCAATCCACCACAGGATCATTGAACGCTTCGGTGTATGATTCAACACAACGCTGGCATCTGGTTCCGCTCACGTATCAAAACAATACCAATATTTTTATCGATACCGCGTACCTCGAAAATCCGTTTGTGGTTGGTGGAGAAAAAAATACGTTACACATCCGCTTGCGGAATGATGGCAACAAACCTGTTGAACAACTGCTGGTAAAACTTTCTGTAAATGGAATCCAAACCGGAACAGCTTCCGTTACCATCGCAGCAAAAGGCATGGCGGAAAGTGCGTTTGACCTGACCACCGGTCTCAGCGGAGTGAGCCGCGCAACGGTAAGCTTCAACGATTACCCGGTAAGCTTCGACAACGAGTTTTACCTGGCGCTTAATTTTTCAGAAAAGATTCGTGTGCTCGAAATCAAAAACACGAACGACATCAGTCCTGCTGAACGCGTATTTGGCAACCGGCAGGTGTTTGCATTCCGGTCGTACACGGTGAGCAACTTTAATTATAGCTTGCTGAATGAGTCTGATCTGGTGGTAGTAAACGGCATCGATCGGTTTGATGCATCGTTATCGGCTGCGCTACGCTCATTTGTGGATGGAGGAGGAGCGTTGTTTGTTATACCGGGATTGGAACCGGATGCGTCATCGTACAAGAGTTTGCTGCGCATAGCCACGCTGAATCCCGTTAAGACCACTCCGTTAACCGAGCTGGATTATCCCGATTTCAGTAATCCGTTTTTTGAGAATGTTTTTGAAGAGCGTTCCGCTCGTCTGGCAATGCCGCAGGCCACACGAAACATCGATTGGGGATTAGACCGGTCGGCCATCCTGAAATTTAAAAATGAACAGCCTTATCTTTCCGTGTTCAATCAGCAGGGGAAAATCTATTTGCTTGCCGCGCCTTTACAAAATGAATTTACCACGTTACATAATTCCGCACTGTTTGTTCCGATCATGTATCGTATGGCCGCATCGGGCAAGAAGAGCGAGGTTAAACCCTATTATTTATTGAACGATCCGTTTATCGCATTGCGGATCGACAGTATCTCGGGCGAACAGCCGATGAAACTTGTGGGTGAACAGGAAATTGTTCCCGCGCAACGCAAGCTGGCCGATCAGGTTGTAATGGATCTGCCACGGTTCAGCATGAATTCCGGTTTTTATAAGGTTGTTCATGAGTCCGACACGGTTGGCTTACTGGCCTTTAACCTGAATAAATACGAGTCGCTGCTTGGCCAGCATTCAGGCGAAGCCATAAAACAACAACTTGGCAACCCTGCCGGCATCAGTATTTTTGAAGCAAATTCAGAAGAGGCTTTCAGCAACGAAATAAAAGCGAGATATTTGGGGAAACCATTGTGGAAGCATGCGCTGATTCTGGCCCTTTGCTTCCTTTTGGCTGAGATTCTCCTGATCCGATTCTTAAAATGAAGATACTCATCCAGGCCGCCAAAATCCTCGACAGTAACTCTCCATTTCACAAAAAAGAAAAAAACGTTCTCATCCAAAATGGCCGGATAGCCGACATTGGCGATAAGAACTTCCAGGCCGACAAGCTTATCAAAGCTGAGGGGATGATCCTCTCCACCGGGTGGTTCGATCTGGGTACGTACGTAGGTGATCCGGGCCTCGAACATAAAGAAGATCTGGAATCCGTAGGCAAGGCTGCCGCAGCGGGTGGCTTTACCGAAATCGCAACGCTGCCGAATACCTCCCCCAGCATTCAAACAAAAAATGATGTTTCCTACCTGATCAAAGGCAACAGCAACCGCCTTGTTCAGCTTCATCCGCTGGCATCTGTAACGAAAAATAATAAGGGTGAAGACCTGACCGAGATGATCGACCTGCATGAAGCGGGCGCGGTTGGGTTTACCGATGGTCTCAAGCCTGTATGGCATACGGATATTTTCCTGAAGTCGCTTCAATACCTTCAGAAGTTTAACGGAGTATTGATTGATCATCCGGAAGACATCTGGCTGAACATGTTCGGGCAGATGCATGAAGGCTTAAACAGCGCCCTGCTTGGATTGAAAGGAATGCCCTCCATTGCGGAAGAGATTGCGATCAGCAGAAATATTAAGTTGCTGACCTATGCTGGCGGACGGTTACACCTATCCCGATTATCGACTTCCAAGTCGATCGGACTGGTGCGCGCGGCCAAGAAGAAAATGAATATCACGTGCGACATCACAGCCTATCAGCCCTTGCTGGATGACAGTATGCTCGCCGGATTCGATACGAACTACAAAACTAATCCTCCGCTTCGTACGAAGAGCGACAACGACTCGCTCATCAAAGCGTTGAAAGACGGAACCATTGATGTGATTACATCAGGCCACACCCCGCAGGATGAGGAAAGCAAGAGCATTGAGTTTGATCACGCGGATGCAGGAATCGTTAACCTTCAAACCTTCGCGGCAAACCTGGTGTCGTTGTCGAAAGACGTGAAGTGGGACGTGCTCATCGAAAAAGTAACAACCGGCCCGCGTACCGTACTGGGGTTAAAGCAGCCGTCAATCGATGTAGACGCAAAAGCGAACCTTACCTTACTTGATCCAAACCGTGAGTGGAAGTTTGATGAGAAAACGAATCTGTCGAAATCGAAAAACTCACCGTGGTTCAATCAAACGCTTACGGGAAAAGCCGTAGCGGTTTTCAATAACGACAAGCAGTGGCTTGACCTGTAATGAAAAAATCACCTTTAGTAGGAATCAGTTTACGCAACGGATCAATTGCCGGCACGCTGGCGGTAACGTTGTTAGTACTCATGTATTATCTCGGCAGACACCCGCTCATGGTTGCGCCTTTTCTGGATTTCAGGATCGTGCTGTTAGGCGTCTTTATCTTTTTCACGCTGAAAGAATTTCGTGAAAATCATCAGGCTGGCGAACTGCATTTCTGGCAAGGTATGGCAGGTGGCTTCATCATGGTGATGGTTGCTGCCACGATTGCCTCACTTTTATTGTGGATTTTCGCAGCACTGGAGACCGATTTTATCCGGGAATACGTAACCCGAATGACGGAGTACCTGAAAAGTTTCCCAAAAGAAGATATTGAGCGGATCGGAAAAGATGCCTACCAGCGTAATTTAGAGAACCTTCCATCGACTAATGGCAAGCAAGTGGCTGCGTCATACTTTGTACAAAGCATGGTGATCGGCTTCTTTGTAACGATTATCGTGTCGGTAGCACTAAGAAAGCAGCCAAAAACGGCACCTCATGGAAACTAAAAATATTAACCAAAAATAGAACCTATGACCGCACCATTAGACTCATCGCAGGAAAGCCAGGGAACACCCGGCTTCATGAACAACGCAATAAAAAATGGCCTTATCCTGGGAGGTATCTCCATCGGATTAACACTTTTGCTTTATGTGGTTAATTATGCTATCCTCGTTCAGCTGAAAATGTTAGCATTCTCATTGCTCATCTCAGTGGGATATGCCATTTACGCGGGAATTTCTTACCGCAACACAATTGGCGGATACCTTTCTTTTGGCAAAGCCTGGCAGCATGGTTTCATCATGTTCGCAGTTTCCGGAATTGTATCGCTCCTGTTTACGTTTCTGTTGTACTTTGTGATAGATCCTGAGTTACCTCAGAAGCTTGCCGAGGCTTCTTTGGCTAACAGTGAAGAAATGATGCGCAGCTTCGGAATGCCTGAGGATCAAATGGAAGAAGCGCTTGAGAAGGCACGCGAAAGCACTCAAAATCAATTTGCACCCGGTAAAATGGCATTGTCCTATGTATTTGTTTTAATTGGAGGCGCTATATTCGCGCTGATAAGCGGGGCAATTGTTAAAAAGAACAGGCCCGTAGAATTCTAAATGCCCAAAAGTAGATACGACATCTCGATTGTAATACCGGCAAAAGACGAGGATGAATCTATCCCCGAACTGAGCCAGTGGATAAGCCGTGCACTAACCCCGCACGGCTTTTCCTATGAAGTTATCTTCATCGATGATGGAAGCACCGACAATACCTGGGAGGTTATCGAACAGGTGTCTGTAGCCGACACCCACATTAAAGGTATCCGGTTCAACCGGAACTACGGCAAATCAGCTGCACTGCAAACAGGTTTCCGGGCCGCACAGGGCGATGTGGTCATTACCATGGATGCCGACTTGCAGGATAGTCCGGATGAAGTTCCGGAACTTTATAAAATGATTAAGACAGATGGCTATCATCTGGTTTCAGGATGGAAAAAGAAACGCAACGATCCGCTGTCGAAAACTATTCCCTCAAAGTTTTTTAATAAAGTTACCAGCATGATTTCGGGCATTAAACTGCACGACTTCAACTGCGGACTCAAGGCCTACGACAAAAAAGTAATCAAGAATATTTCTGTTTACGGAGAAATGCACCGCTACATACCGGTGATTGCGAAGTGGGCAGGCTTTAAAAAGATCGGGGAAAAAGTTGTTGAACACCGCGCGCGTAAGTATGGCTCCACCAAATTCGGGTGGGAGCGTTTTATGAACGGCTTCCTCGATTTATTGTCGATCACGTTTGTAAGCAAGTTTCGTCAGAAGCCGATGCACTTTTTCGGATTGCTTGGAACATTATCCTTTCTGGTAGGATTTATCATTACCGCATCGATCTTCTGGAATAAATTTTACGCTTACTTTATTTTGCACGAGCCGTTGAAACGGCCCATCACCGATCAGCCACTGTTTTACATTGCGTTGGTGGCGCTGGTGATTGGTGTGCAGCTTTTTGTTACCGGCTTCCTGGCTGAAATGCTGGCCATGCAATCTCTTTCTTCGCGCGATTACCTTGTCATCAGCAAAGTAGGAATGGACGAGCCTGAACGCGTAAGCAGTTAATTCGTCAGCCGGCTTTCGTATCGTTGACACAACAAACGAATCCTGATATCCATGCATCATCCGAAGTATTCTGTTATCATTCCGGTGTACAATCGCCCCGAGGAGGTTAACGAATTACTTCAGAGTCTTACCACGCAGACCTTCACAAATTTTGAAGTGATTATTGTTGAAGATGGTTCCACGAATCTTTGTCGCGATGTGGTTGACGGCTTCCGCGATAAACTGAAGATTGAATACGTTTTTAAGCAAAACTCAGGTCCGGGACCAAGCCGTAATGTCGGCTACGCAATGGCAAAAGGCGATTATTTTGTTGTGTTTGATTCGGACTGCATTATCCCGCCAGATTATTTTACGATTGTTGATGCGGAGCTAAACAGGAATAAATTCGATGCGTGGGGCGGGCCTGACCGGGCACATGAGCATTTTACACCGCTTCAGCGCGCCATGGCATTTACGATGTCATCGGTTTTAACGACAGGCGGAATCCGCGGAAAGAAAAACGGAGTTGGCAAGTTTCAGCCCCGCAGTTTTAACATGGGCATCTCCCGCGCCGTGTATGAAAAAACCCAGGGCTTTTCATTCAACCGGCTGGCCGAAGATATCGAACTCAGTATTCGGATGCGGAAGCTTGGCTTTAATGTGGTGCTGTTAGCGGAAGCGTTTGTGTATCATAAACGAAGAACAACGCTTGGCCAATTCCGCAAACAGGTTTCATCGTTTGGTAAGGGCAGAATTCAGGTTGGAAGGGCCCATCCCGGCGAGGTTAAAGTAACGCACTGGTTCCCTGCACTTTTTTTGATCGGCATGTTCACGCCCCTCGTACTTTTGCCGATAAGCTTGCCGCTTGCGCTGATCGCCCTGTGTGGCTACATTCTTTATTTCATGGCAATTTTCGCTGACGCTTATCGGGTAAATAAAAGTTTGCAGGTCGCCCTGTTAAGTATTCCCTCAGCGTTTGTACAGCTTACAGGTTATGGCTCCGGGTTTCTCCGCCAATTGTTTACAAAAGACTAATGCTTATTTCAGCTTGGTGAGATAAAGATTCGCGGCAATCTTTTCGAGCAACGCATCGGGTAAAATGTTTGAGAATTTCACGGTCAGGTAGTTTACCATGCCCGGAATGCTCTCCGATTTCTTACCGAACATCGCACGCAATCCTTTTTTAGCAACCACTTCTGCGGGCATTTCAAATTTTTTGGCGGTTTCCTGCATGGCTTCCATGCCAGCCTGCTGAATGAAATTTGTCGACATCGGTCCCGGGCTCAAACATGTCACGGAAACGTTGGTATCACGCAATTCGTAGCGTAGTCCGCGCGAGAATGATTTTACAAACGCCTTGCTGGCTGCATACAATGCCATAGTTGGCACCGCCTGGTAAGCTGCCGTGCTGGCAATGTTCATGATGTAGGCCTGCGGTTGTTGCTTTAATATTGGCAGAATGGCATGCGTAAGGTTAACGAGCGAGCCGGTATTTACCTGCAGCATTTTTTCCTGCTGCTCGATGGGCATCGATTCAAAAAAGCCCCAGCATGCGTAGCCAGCATTATTGATCAGCACGGATGGTGTAAACTGATGCTGCGCGCACCAGGTCGAAATTGTTTTAGCTGAGGCCGGATCACTCAGGTCAAGTGCAAGACTGTGCGCCTGCACCTTGTGCGTCTGAGTAATGTTAACGGCAAGTTCAGTTAAGATTTTTTCGGAGCGGGCTATGAGCAACAGGCTGTAGCCCATTTCTGCAAGCTGATGCGCAAGGGCTTTACCCAAACCCTTGCTTGCGCCTGTAATGATCGCCTGCTTCATTATTTCGCCAGCTTTTGGAAACGCTGGTAGAATTGTGTTTTGCTGTTTTCGTTTTTGATCATGTACTCACCGCAAATCACGGGTACGTACATTACCTGCCTGCGGCTTATTTCACCAACAAGCGGTGATTGCTCCACGCGATGCCACAAACGGCCGTCATGGATCGTAAGGTCGCCAGCCTTCGTCATCAGGCTCATTTCATCTTTATCAGGATTATGATCCATGAAATAACGCTTTCTGAACAATAGCTTCAGCAGTCCTTGCTTATGCGTACCGGCAAGAATTTTCAATCCGCCATTGTTTGGAACTGCATCGGTAAGATGCACGCCAACGTTCAGCATCGGCATAATGCGCTTGCCATAAAACACATCGCGCAAAGAATCTGTATGCCAGCCTAATCGCGAAAAGTTACTGCTGTCGATGTTGATATAGTGATTGATTACAAGGCCGTCTTTTTCGTTTTCACCCATGCGCGGATTTTTTGCATGCGGTCCGAGTAACGGGAACAAGGCGGTGAAGCGCGGGTCTTGAATGAATTCGTGCAGTACATCGCTATGCTGTGAACTGAACGCAAACCGCTGTACAATTCTCCGGCCATCGGTATCACGGCCCCACTTGATGGGAACTCCGTTTATTTTCTCCAGGTTCTGTTCGGCCCACCTCGTCTCGATTGCCCGCATTTCGCGCTTAAAAAGTTCAACCGTATCCTGATTGATGAATCCCCGGAAATGCAAAAACCCGTAGTCTTCAAAAAACTGAATATGCTCGGGTTTCAGGGGGGAGGTGAATTCAAAAATTGGATAATCGTTCAATTTCATATCTGTAGATCTGTTTTTTGGGGTATTAACGATGAAAATGGCGTTTTGGCCAGTTTTACGCGCGCAAATTTACCGCAATATTACCAAACTAGCAGGATCGCGTAAGGAATACCTCTCCTTCGCATATCCGGGGTAAATCAGGCTTGTTCCGGGCGTTCTGTTACCGGGGAGTCAGCAGCCTGATGGATACGCCTGCTTGCCACCAGCGCGAGCCACGCGAACAGGGGAGCGGCCAGTACATCTACTGTATAATGTGCATGCTGGACGAGCAGCATAACGCCAACCAGTGCGCCTCCTGCGAACAGAAAGACCTTCAGCGTACGGAAGGGTAACCCGAACGCCATCAGCATAAGAATACTGGTATGGCCCGAAAAAAAGAGGTCTTTGGTGATGACTGCGCCCTTGTAAAAAAAACGGTCGGTTATCGGGTCGTGCAACAAAATCAGACCGGAAGGTGCGTCAAGCGGCACGAGCAGGATGGTCATGAAGCGGACCACGGTAAGAATAACGTAAGCCTGAAGAACAATCAAAAAATGATCGGGTTTTGTAAGCAATGCTGCAACGCTGGCGATCAAAAGTGCATCCATGACTATGAAGATCACAAGCGACAGGTCGGTGGCCGTAAGCCACTCCAAAATAAAATCCGGAATGGGAACCCCCTGGCGCTGTTCTGCGTATTGGAATACGATTGGTGCAAGCCAAGCGCAGATCAACAGCAGTATGGTGGTTACTATTAATTTGATCTTAAAACTTTTACCTTGCAGGGCAGATCGCCAGGCAGCTAGCGCGGAAGAAATCATGAGCATTGAAAGGCTCAATTTATCAAAATTTGCAAACTAAACCGGTCAGAAAGAATTATTGGAATGAAGCCTGTACTACTCCTCTGCATAGCAGCTCTGTTAAGCTTTTCACCGTCTGATTTCCCGGTTCCGCCTCATACTAAAAAGTCGCTTTTTTATATTCACCGTAATCTCAATAACCACTCGGTTGTGTACGAGGTGAATCTTAATGATAAGGGCGTTATTGACACAGAGAATCCATTTAGAATTTATTGGATCCGGGTAGGCGAGAAGAATAAGTACAAAGAACTGAACTACATGGAACGTACGTTCGCGTATGGACTTAAAACCCAGTCACTAGGCAACGGGAAATTCCATGCGGCCTTTGTTGCCAAGAAGGAACGGACAATCGATGTTTACCTGGATGATAAGGGTCAGGCGACAGCGCTCATGAAAATTGACAATAAATTGTCTAAACTTGTCAGAATATTCGTGCAGGTAGCCGAAGACGGGTGGTGGCCAAAAGTAGCGTATGTGGAGTTTTTCGGCACAGATTTCAAAACAAATCTGCCTACGTACGAGAAACTACTGATCAACTAATTGGCTTAATCCTCCTGAACCCATGCCCCGTGTCCTCCGAAGTTTCTTCCTGATCATCAATTACAAAACGCTGATCATCACTGCCCTGGCGGTGATCTCAACGTATGTCTGTTACCACCTTGGTTTTTTAGCCAAGTTCCCGGACATGCTGGTTGGTGTGGCAATTGTCTTCCCGGTGGTGTTCTCCATCAGTGCGGCCTACACAAGACGGGAAACTGCCTTGCAACGCTTTTCAGATTTTAAAGGCCATGCCATAGCGATCTATTTTGCAACCCGCGACTGGACATCCGATAAAGACAATGAACTGCCAACCCGCACGCGCGAATTGGTGCGCGATCTGCTGGTTCGGATCCGGTACATGTTCAATGCAGATCACGAAAAGGAATGGGCGGAAAATGAAAAGAAGATTTATGAATTGTTTTCGAAGCTTTCGGCTCTAACGATGGAGATGCGCCAGCATGGCGTGCAGAGCGGTGAAATTTCGCGCGTAAGTCAGTACGTAAGCAAAATGATCATTGCGTTCGATAACCTGAAAATCATTCATACATACCGCACACCGGTAACCTTGCGGGCATACAGCAAGGTGTTTATTTATATCTTCCCGATTATTTATGGTCCGTATTTCGCCAGTACGTTCAAAGACTATTCAGCACACCTGGAGTACGTAATGCCAATTCTGTACAGCTTCATCCTGGTAAGCCTGGATAACATTCAGGATCACCTTGAAAATCCGTTTGACGATGTTGGTGAAGATGACATCCGGATCGAAGAACAGGAGATTATCGCCTTGATGAAGTAGTATGCAGGAAGCAGAAGACGATAAAGCCGGCAAACGGAAACTTTGGCTTATCGTTTTCAGCGTATCGCTGGTGGTACTTGCTGCCTTTTGGGCAGTTGACCGATCAATTGCCTATATACTAACGGGTATTTCTGCTTTCGCCTTTTTCATGGTTCTTCGGAATCTGAACTTCCGGCGCAGCGAATCGCAGTTTCAGAATTCGTACAGTCGGTCGTACAGCAACAAGGATTCTTTTTGGGATGACCTGAAAAACAGGTTCGCTAAAAATCCGGCATCATCCGGTCAGCCATCTTCCACTCGTATTGTTAAGATCGTGCTGATTGTTTTTGTGGGATTGATATTTCTTTCGATTCTTGTTCCGGTTATGCTGTCGGATGGTTCGCCGGAAGCAGCGGCAGAAAAATTACAAAAGGCGCGTGATTTGTATAATGCCGGTGCGTATGACTCGGCCGCTTACCTGTATCGTTTCGCAATTGATGAAGATCCTGAAAATGCGGATTTGTACCTCGAACGCGGAAATGCTTTTCTCAACAGCAATCAATACGATTCAGCGCGGCTCGACTATGATCAGGCTACGCGACTGAATCCAAACTACAAAGAAGCGTTTTATAACAAGGGTTTGATCCATTACAATCGTAAACAATACCGTGACGGGATCAACGAAGTTAAAAAGGCGATGGCAGTTGATCCGGAATACAGCGAGGGTATGCTGCTGATCGGTGATTGTTTTTACAACTCCAGTTTGCAGGACTCGGCTATGATATGGTATGAAAATGCGTATTCGCGAGGCTATCGGAGTGCGGGTCTCAGCCACACGATGGCATACATTTACGACACCAAAGGCAACACGCAACGTGCAATTCCTTTGTACCAGGAAGCTTTATCGTATGATACCACCCTGACAGAGATCTATTCGCGTCTCGGGGAATTATTGCCGGGCGAGAATGGCAATGTGTATCGCCAGAAGGCTGCGCAGTATTCGCGTTAAGAATTAGCGGGTGAAATTTCCCTCGAAAACAGCTGGTTCTGATTATTGATTTAAAACGTCCTGAAAAGACTTCTCTTTCTCAAACACCGATTTTGCAAATGGGCAAAGCGGAATGATTTTGTACTGATGTTCCCGAGCGTGATTTACAGCCGCCTGTACCATTTGCTTGCCGGCATTTTTTCCGCGCAAGTTGTCGTCTACACGGGTGCTATCAATAATGAAAATATTTCCGCCGGCTTTGCTGAACGTCATTTCAGCAACACGCTTATCGCCTTCTTTAATGAAAAAAGCGCCTTTTGTTTCTTTCTCCTCAAACTGAATGTCCATATCGTTTTTTATTTGGCGTAAGCAACGCTTCGCATCTCACGGATCACGGTTACTTTAATCTGCCCCGGGTATTGCATGTCGCGCTCAATCTTCTGAGAAATCTCGAAGCTGAGCTGACCTGCGCGTTCATCTGTAACATTTTCGGCATCAACAATAACCCGTAATTCACGACCGGCCTGAATGGCGTAGCATTTTTCTACGCCATCAAAATTCATGGCCAGTTGCTCCAGGTCGCGCAAACGCTTGATGTATTGTTCCATCACCTCGCGTCTTGCTCCCGGGCGGGCTCCGCTGATTGCATCACATGCCTGAACGATGGGCGAGAGTATGCTCGTCATTTCAATTTCATCATGGTGCGCGCCAATAGCATTGCAAACTACCGGATGCTCTTTGTACTTCTGCGCAAGCTCCATGCCGACAATGGCATGCGGCTTTTCGAGTTCTTCGGGCCACACTTTTCCGATATCGTGTAGAAGTCCTGCCCGCTTGGCCTGTTTCACGTTGAGGCCAAGCTCACTCGCCATGATGGCGCAAAGGTTAGCGACCTCGCGCGAATGCATCAATAAGTTTTGTCCGTAAGATGAACGGAAACGCATGCGGCCCACCATCCGCACCAGTTCGGGATGTAATCCATGTATACCCAAGTCAATTACCGTGCGCTCACCGGTCTCGGTGATTTCATCTTCAATATTCTTGGTTGTCTTGGCTACAATCTCTTCGATGCGGGCCGGGTGAATACGTCCGTCCTGCACAAGGCGGTGCAACGACAAGCGCGCAATCTCTCTCCGTACCGGGTCAAACCCTGAAATAATGATGGCTTCCGGAGTATCATCCACAATAATTTCCACGCCCGTAGCGGCTTCGAGTGCGCGGATGTTACGGCCTTCGCGACCGATGATCTTACCTTTGATGTCATCGCTTTCAATGTTGAATACCGATACACAGTTTTCGATGGCATGTTCGGTAGCTGTACGCTGAATGGTTTCCACTACGATCTTCTTGGCATCTTTAGTCGCAGAAAGCTTAGCCTGCTCGAGAATGTCTTTGATCATTGAATTGGCTTTGGCTTGCGCCTCTTCCTTTAGAGTTGCCATCAGCTGCTCTTTTGCTTCATCTGCTGTGAGCTTGGAGATGCTTTCAAGGACCTGAACTTTCTGCTGGTTGAACTTATCGAGTTCTTCCTTGCGCTTTTTAACGTTATCGAGCTGGAGCGCCAGGTTCTGCTGCATTTCCACCGTATCGGCTTCTTTGCGTTTTAGGCTTTCCAGTTCTTTATTGATTTGCTGTTCGCGCTGCTTGATCTTTTGCTCGTTGGCAATGATCTGATTCTTTTTGCGGTTCGCTTCTTCCTCGAACTCGCCTTTCATTTTCAGGATGTTTTCCTTGGCTTCGAGAATTTTATCTTTCTTGATCGTTTCGGAGGTGATTTCCGCTTCCTTGATGATCAGTGCAGCTTTGTCTTCGGCCGCTGCCTGACGTTTGCGCGACTTACGCTTGTACAGGAGATTTCCGATCAGCATGCTGAGCAGAATGGTTGCGAAGGTGCAGCTGATGGCTATGATGAGTATCTGTTGCATAATGGTACAAATTGGGGTTTACAAATAACCCGGGAGGCTTATGCAGCAGGAAGGAATTAAAGCGAAAGAAAGGCTGGGATAGCCTTATAAAATAGACTGTGAAACCAGTTGATTGAGGTGCGAAACCTTTTCGAGCACGGTTTGATCAATTCCCTGGCGGCTTTCTTCGGCAGTCATCTTTTCCACCAAACTGTCGAAGGCTACCATTGCCAGCAAATCCTGTTTATCGTCAATCCCGAACTGATCCTTGTAAGATTTTAATTTTTCATTGATAAGCCTGCTTGCCGTCCGCACACGTTCCTCATCATCGCGCTTAACCTTCATCGGGTATTCACGCTCGGCTATCCTGATTTTTATTGAAAGTTCTTCCATGAATTAAGTCTTACGGTCAGTTATCGGCTCAAATAGGCAATGCACTTGTCAATTTCCCGAATGTAATCGTCTACTTTCTTCTTCAGCTCCGAAACACTTCCGTCTTCCGGATCTATATTATCTACAATTTTAGATATTTTAATTTGATTTTTAAAATTATAGAGCTGCTCATCACGGCTCTTCAGCCCCGACTTAAGCTCTTGGTTCTCAGTTTTTAAACTTTTGATTTCTTCCTTAAGGCTCTTGTGTTCGTTAATGAGCACGAGAAGTTTGCGCTCAAGTCCGTTCAGGTTGGTTTTCAGAATGTCTTGTTCCATGGAAACAATTTTTCTTGGCTTTGGGGGCCTAGTTAGTGTTTTTATTTATTCTCAACCGCGCCAATTCTTTCTACTTGCGGATAACTGCGCCTAATGTCTGCTCAAATGCGTTCATCAGCCGGGTCATCGTTTTGTCAATCTCCTCGTCCGTCAGGGTTTTGGCCTCATCCTGCAACGTAAATGCGAGTGCGTAAGCCTTTTTTCCTGCCGGAAGGTTGTCTCCCTCGTACACATCAAACGCGATGATGTCGCGGATCAACTTCTTCTCAGTATTCAATACCATTTTCCGGATTTCGTCAAAGCTCACACCTTTATCCAACACCAGAGACAAATCGCGTCTTACTTCTGGAAACTTTGGTATTTCCTGCGCAACTAACATAGGGTTTGCAGCAGTGAAAAGCAAGGTCGTATGTAGCTCAGCATAAAATATTTCCTGCTTGATGCCTAAATCCTTTAATAAAGCAGGTTTTACTTTTCCTACCAGCCCGATAATTTTATTGCCGGCCGACAACTGCAGTGCATAGTCGTACAACTGATGCTGCACAACTTCCTGCCTGATGTTACTGATGCCAGACTTCTGCACTACCTGTGTCACATGCTGGGCCAGATCGTAATAGGTTGCAGGCTGTGTTTTGCGCTGCCAGTTTTCAGTTTCGATGTTTCCGCTCACATACAGGGCAAGACGTTCTTCTTCAATATATTTTCCGTTCGTTTTGAAGTAGATTTTACCGAACTCAAACAGTTTGAGGTCTTTCTGCCTGCGGTTGATATTATGCGCACATACTTCCAGGCCTGTGAACAGCATGGTCTGTCGCAAAATGCCCTGTTCCTCGCTGAGTTTGTTAAGAATTTCTACCGGCTCGCCCGTGAATGTCAGGTTATGCTTTTGCTGATAGGCGGCATTGGTAAGGGAGTTGGTCCAGATTTCGTAAAACCCGTTCGCAACCAGCATCTGACTCAGCGTATTTCTGAATTTATTGATGTCTTTTTCAGGGAACTCTGCGATGAAATCCGATCCTGCAAAATCACTGAGTTCGATGTTGTTCAAACCGTAGATGCGCAAAATTTCTTCTGAAATATCGGCCTCCTGGATCACGTCTACCCGGTAAGGCGGAACAGACACTGTATAGCTGTCGTCTTTCTTGTCGGTGACGCTAATGTCAAGCGCTTCCAGGATGGTAAAAACTTTTTCGCGCGGAATAACTTTCCCGATCAAGCGGTTGATGTTTTTATCCTGAACGAGGATCGTTTTATTTTCAACCTTTTCAGGATAGATATCGATTATGTCGGATGAGATCTTTGCTCCTGCGATTTCCTGCATGAGCAATGCAGCACGTTTCAATGCATAGATAGTGCCGTTGGGATCCGTACCGCGCTCAAACCGGAATGATGCATCGGTTTTAAGGCCGTGATGCATAGATGTTTTACGGATGTAGTCGGCCGAGAAGTATGCACTTTCCAGGAAAACATTTTTCGTGCTTTCGGTAATCCCTGACTTCACTCCGCCAAATACTCCGGCGATGCACATGCCATCAGTTTCCGAGCAGATCATCAGGTCGTTATTCGTTAACTCACGCTCTTTGTTGTCAAGGGTGGTGAATTTTGTTCCGGCAGGAAGTGTTTTGACGATCACTTTTTTGCCGGCAATCTTGTCGGCATCGAAAGCATGAAGCGGCTGACCGGTTTCATGCAACACGTAGTTGGTAATGTCAACGATGTTGTTGATTGGTGTAAGGCCGATCGCGGTAAGCCGGTTTTTTAACCATGCCGGAGATTCTTTAACGGTAATATTGGTTAGCGTAACGCCTGAATAGCGCGGACATGCTTCCTTATTTTCAACCGTAACGTTAATTGTTAACGCGCTATCGTCTTTTTTGAACTTGTCGACCGATGGCCAGTTCAGTGATCTTCCTTTCGAAGCCTTGATGTCGCGTGCAACACCAATGTGTGAAGCTGCGTCAACGCGGTTTGGTGTCAGTCCAATTTCCAGGGTATAATCGGATTCGATCTTGAAATATTCCGATGCCGGTGTTCCGTTCTTAGCCGTGGTGTTCAGCACGAGAATTCCCGCATGACTTTCGCCTAACCCAATCTCATCTTCTGCGCAAATCATTCCCTCGGATTGCTCTCCGCGGATCTTGGCAGATTTTATCAAAAACGATTCGCCTTTTGTGGGGTGAACGGTTGTTCCTACTGTGGCCACCACTACCTTTTGACCAGCCGCCACGTTTGCAGCACCGCATACAATCGAAAGCGGTTTATCGCCACCTACGTCAACGGTGGTTAACGAAAGCTTATCGGCATTCGGATGCCTGGTGCACGTAAGCACTTCACCTATAACCAAACCTTTCAAACCGCCCTTTACGGTTTCAAACGCGGTCACATGTTCAACTTCGAGTCCGGTGGAGGTTAACAGCTGGCCCAGTTCTTCCGGTGTTTCCGGAATATCGATGTAGTCTTTCAGCCAGTTATAAGAAATGGTCATTGGTAATGCTTAAAGACAGCAAAAATAGGGAAAATGGGGCTGTCTTGAAAGCTATTGAAATGCTGTTGTACGGATGCGTGGCGATAGACTGAATCAAAATCACAAATAGAAGGCTCAGGTAGTTGTAAATAATAAGTACACATATTATAATTGCACATATTATATTAAAATCTCTTACAATTATGTGGTCAAAAAGTTATTCCGTGGTAACGAAAGATGTTACCGGACAGCAAATGTGGAAACTGTTTGCTGATGTGAATCATTGGCATACCTGGGATACCGGAATTGAGTTTGCCCGGATGGAAGGGCGCTTTGAAAAAGGAAACTTCTTTACCCTGCGGCCCAAGGGCGGACCCAACGTGAAAATTGAACTTCTCGAAACGATCGAGAATGAGATGTTTCTTGATGTCACCCGATTTCCGTTGGCAAAGATGTACGACCTGCACACATTTGAACACACCCCTGACGGTTTAAGAATAACTAATACCATCACCGTGACCGGACCGCTCGGTTTTTTTTGGCGTAAAATTGTTGCACAGAAAATAGTCGATAATTTGCCGGCTGACGTGCAGCAACAGATCCGCGCTGCAAAAGCACTATGAAATCAAAGGATAATCCATTCAGTGTTGCAAAGGCCGAAGACAGTTCAGGATTTTTGCTCTGGCAGGTCACAAATCTCTGGCAGCGCGAAATCCGGAAAGCGTTAGAACCTTTCGATCTCACGCATTCTCAATTCGTTCTGTTGGCAAGCACATATTGGCTTACGCTTAATAACCTGGAGGTAACGCAAATTTTGTTGTCATCGCACACGAAGATTGACCCGATGACTACGTCAACTGTTTTGCGCACGCTTCAAAGCAAAGGGCTGCTGCAACGTCAGGAACATTTAACCGACACACGAGCAAAAACCGTTACGCTAACTGATCAAGGTAAGAAACTGGTTAAGCAGGCGGTGAAAGCCGTTGAGGCATTCGATAAAACGTTCTTTGATGCGTTGGGCGCGAAGGTTCCGCAATTCAATGAACAATTGTTAACACTCCTTAATCAGAAGTTCTGACAGCAGTTAGAGGTTATTAACTTGTGCGAACCGCAACCGGTTACTTCGTTAGTTCTTTTAACTCAGTTTCTGATACGGTGAGCAGGCCGGCCTTGGGAAGACGTTTGGTGAGTTCGCGCCAGTTTGCATCCTGTCTGTAAATTTTTTGAAGCATCGCTGAAGCCTTCGCTATTTCTTTACCATTCGCCAGGGTGATGGCTGTCCAGTATTGCATCTCCAAGTTACCGGGAAACATCTTCATGGCCTGGTTGTATTCTTCCATCGCTTTCGGCATATCGTTCTTCTCGACATACAAATCACCTTTGTTCATGTGTTCGTATGCCCTGGATACATTCAGCAGTCGCGAAAGTTCGGTGATGGGGTCGGTAGCGTCATCTACTCTTAAGTCGATCAGGCGATCATCCCACGGCTTGCCTGTGTTGTTCGGAGATACAACCAGCAACGCAGCAGATTGTTTTCCGCGAATATCGCCACCGGCTTTTTGTGCAGCCTTTAGCACTTCTACCATCCGCTCAGCCAGAGGCAACGCATCGTTCTCTTTCCATGCTTTTTCCATAGCCGGAACAACTTTGTCGTTGAGCATCATGTTTGCCTGTACGGAGAAGTTGTCGCCATTCGAATGGCCGGCCGACTCAAGGCAATTTTTACCAGTGTGCGTTGCCACGCGGCCTTTTATATCAAGAATGGCAACCTGACGAAACTCTTTCCCATTGTCATCGCTTAGCAGCTGGTCAAGTGCATCCTGCGGAGATTTACCCTGCTTCAATAAATCCAATCCGCGTAAGCCAAACGATTTGTTTACGAACGACTGCGTTGCCACAACACCAACGCCCGCTTCACCCCAGGCGACAACCGTGCCCACACTGAACCAATGGCTTTGAACTGCAACGGCCATCTCGCCCGTGCGAGTGTCACGCGCAACGATCGAGAATGTATGTGCCAGGTCGGAAGGCTTTACGGTTTGACTGTACCCGGTAACGGAAAGAATTACGAATAGAAGGATCGTGAGCTTTTTCATATCAGTGATAGGTTTTTTCTCCGGCTTTAATTTCCACATCCAGCATATTTTCTTTTGGTGGAAAAGGACACGAGTAGTTGTCGTTATAAGCGCAGTAGGGATTGTACGCTTCGTTAAAATCAAGGGTGATTGACTTGGCACCCGGAACTTTCTTTACATCCAGGTAGCGTCCGGCTCCATATGTTTCAGCGGCACTGGTTTTATCCGCGAACGCGAGAAATAATGTTCCGCGGTAGGGGCCCATGTCCATGATTTCAAGAATCAGTAATTTGTTTTTTACTCCGTCAAATTCGAACTCGGCATACGCGTATTCAAGATAGCTTTTTTCACGGCCATCACTTGTTGGCAATACGACCGGTTTTTTAGGATTGATTTCCGTGAGCCGTGCATTAATCCGATACCGGGTGTCAATCGGAAAATACTTTAAGCCGGTAAACGCGATGCTGTCACCAAAGGGCGAATCATCGCCCGCTTTGAAGTTGTTATCTTTTTCGCTCCGCAGTTGTTCAATCCGGGCCATGTAGCCCGCACTGGTTTCGCTTCCGGTAAGGGAATAATACATGCCCGCTACGACAGCGATGACAACGATAATCAGGATGATGTTTTTTGTTTTCATGCGTCAGAGTAAACCCTCGTCGGCAAAGCTAAAATAACTTTTGTCACCGATGATGAGGTGATCCAACACCTGGATGTCGAGCAACTTGCCCGATTCTTTTAATTTTTTGGTCAGGTCGATGTCAGCCTGACTTGCCGCGAGGTTCCCCGACGGGTGATTATGCGCCAGAATTATACCGCTGGCCAATTCTTCTACCGCTACTTTAAAAATGATTTTAGGATCGGCTACTGTACCGGCAACACCGCCCTGGCTAACCTGATGTTTTTTAATAACACGATTCGCACGATTTAGCAACAGGATCCAAAACGCTTCATGCGGGATGTCGAGCAAATCGGCTTTTAAAATTTCGTAGGCGTCGGCAGAGGCCATAACGCGCGGGCGTTCTTCAACCTGTAAGTCTTTTCTTCTTCGCCCAAGTTCGAGCGCACTGATGATGGTGATCGCCTTTGCTTCACCAATGCCTTTGATCTTCATCAGATCTTTTACTGATAATCTGGCCAGTTCGTTGAGATCGTTGTTTACGGTTTGAAGAATATTTTTTCCCAGGTCGACTGCACTCAGTTTCGATGTACCCGTGCCAAGAAGAATTGCAATAAGCTCCGCATCGGAAAGTGTTGCTTTCCCTTTAAGTGCCAGCTTCTCGCGTGGCCTGTCCTCCAGAGCCCAGCTCTTAATGTTAAGGAAGTAGCTCTTTTTGTTCACTGCATAAAAATAAAAGACCCGGAGCGTTTTAAAACTCCGGGTCTCGAATACTTTGTATGAAACAGCTTCGAACTTATTTCAGCTTGTTTACAGCTTTAGCAAGTTTTGATTTCTGGTTTGCAGCTTTTTTCCAGTGAATAACACCCTTCTTCGCCAGCTTGTCGATCTGTGCAGAGACAGTTTTCAATTGTCCTTCGGCATCAGACTTACCGGTAACAGCTTTCAGGTTCTTAATCGCTGTACGGGTTGTTTTGTGCTGGTAGCGGTTCTTGTCACGCTTGGCTGCGCTTGAACGGATTTTCTTTTCTGCTGACTTGTGATTTGCCATGGTTTCTTGATAAAAAGGACTGCAAAGGTAGCGAAAGAATTCAGATTTCGGGTGCTGCGTTTGAGATTTTTAGAATCCTATCTTCTCAGGATGCAAAAACGGCTTTTTTACCTTCTTTTTCTGGTTTTTACTGCAATTATTCTAAGCTCCTGGGGCTTCTATGCCCACCAGCAAATCAACCGGCTGGCGGTTTTTACGCTGCCACCCGAAATGATCGGGTTTTATAAGAAGAATATCCGGTACATCTCAGAAGCTGCCATTAACCCCGACCGAAGGCGATATACCGTGGCAGATGAAGCCGCCCGCCATTACCTGGATGCCGATCATTATGGGGATAGTGCGATTCAAAAAATGCCCCGCTATTGGAAGGATGCTGTAGCCGTATATGGTGAGGATACCTTAAAGACCTATGGCATTGTGCCGTGGCACATCAACACCATGTACTACCGGTTGAAAGATGCATTCATGCTGCGCGATCCGTCTAAAATTCTGTTCAACTCAGCTGAGCTTGGTCATTACATTGCGGATGCACATGTTCCGCTCCATACAACTGAAAATTATAACGGTCAATTGACGGAACAGGAAGGCATTCATGGTTTCTGGGAATCACGTTTGCCTGAATTGTTCTCCGGCGATTACGATTTTTTTACCGGTCGCGCGGAATACATCACTAACCCTCAGCTTGCCGCGTGGAAAGCAGTGGCAGATTCGCATGCGCATCTTGATTCGGTATTGCTGCTTGAAAAACGCTTAACGCAAAAGTTTGGTGAAAAGAAGTTCTCATTTGAAACAAAAGGCAAGAAAACGATCAAAGTTTACTCGGTTGAGTTCTCCACTGCCTATCACAACGCGCTGAACGGAATGGTTGAGCAACGCATGCGTGCTGCGATAAAAATGATTGGCGATTTCTGGTACACAGCGTGGGTGGATGCCGGTCAGCCGGACTTGAAGGAATTGATTGATTACGAACCTACAGAAATGGAACTCACCCAACGAAAAAAAGATTTGGATGAGTGGAAGGCCCAACGGTTTATGGTGCGACCGGAAGGGGATAACTAAAAAAAAATTCCGGGCCGGAATTTTAATACCCCAAGCCCGGAATCATATAGAAATGATGAAGTTCAAATTTACCGGAACGGGTAGCAAACCTCCGTCACCCGTTCAGCGGTATCTTTTCTCAATTAGGGGATCAGTCAGGACGCTTCCCTGAGCCACAGCCAAACTGCAAGCCGGGTCCGGATTTTCGTCAGCATATGGGTTCTGTTTGGTTAGGGATTTTGGGCGTTTTGCTTCATGAATTGGATTTTAGCAAAAAATATCCTTTTCAAACGATTGAAATTATGTGCAGAAATTGTAAAATTTAAGAAACCAAACCCTTAACCATGATAATTTTCAACGACCCAAAGAGAATTCCAGAAGATTACGGTATCCGAATCGGCATTGGTGTAACAGCCTTCTTTCTGCTCATGAAGTTTACCGGGTTTTTCCACATCGTTGAACTGAGAATGCTCAACATCTTTATCCTGGTGGCGGGTATTTATTTGGCACTCCGAAAATTCAAAGAAACGCACGGTAAGCACATTAATTATTTCAGAGCGTTGGTGGTTGGTGTGGTAACGGGTGCTATCGGCTCGATTTTATTTGCGGTATTCCTGTTCATTTATGTGCATATCGATAGCGATTTTATGCTCTGGTTACAAACAAATGAACCGATGGGCCGATTCCTGAATCCTTATATTGTATCATTCATCGTGGCGCTGGAAGGATTGTTTTCAGGCTTGCTGGTGACGTTCGTGCTGATCAACTATTTGCAAACAGACGAACCAACCGAAACAACGTAATTTACTCCTCTCATAAAATACCATAAACCTGTTGCGCGTAAACCGTGACAGGTTTTTTATTTTTGAACAAAATCAATTTCATGCGCTATAAGCAAATCGATAAGTCACTCTTCATCAATAATCGCAAACGGCTGGCAGCCGAACTGAACGCTGGTTCGGTAGCAGTGTTTAATTCGAACGACATAATGCCCACCAATGCCGATGGTACGATGCGCTTCCGGCAGAACAATGATTTGTTTTACCTGACGGGGGTGGATCAGGAAGAGACCATTCTGATGCTGTTCCCCGATCATCCCGAAAAGAAGTTTCGGGAAGTGTTGTTTCTACGCGAGACAAGTGAGTTAATCGCAACCTGGGAAGGACATAAACTCACGAAAGACGAGGCCCGGGCACTAAGCGGTATTGAAACGATCCTTTGGACGACCGACTTTCATCGTGTGTTCAATACTGCGCTAACGATGGGTGGTGCAGAGTTCATTTACCTGAATACGAATGAACATTATCGGGCCGAGGTGGCGGTTGAAACGCGCGACTCGCGCTTTATCCAATGGTGTAAGGAAAAATATCCGCTGCACAAATATGAACGCGTTGCGCCAATCATGTCGAAACTGCGGGCAGTAAAATCAAAAGAAGAGTTAAACCAGATGCAAATAGCCTGCGACATAACGAATGCAGCGTTCAGAAGAGTTTTAAAATTTGTAAAACCGGGTGTCAAGGAATACGAGATCGAGGCTGAGTTTATTCACGAGTTTTTGAGAAGCGGCTCGCGCGGCTTTGCGTATGAACCGATCATCGCCAGCGGAGCGAATTCGTGCGTGTTGCATTACGTTGAGAACAATAAACCCTGCCAAGCGGGTGACGTGTTGTTGCTGGATGTTGGTGCCGAGTATGGAAACTACAATGCCGACATGACGCGCACGATTCCGGTGAGCGGTAAATTCAGCAAGCGACAAAAAGATGTTTACGAGGCTGTATTACGAATCAAGCGCGCAGCGATTAAGATGCTGAAACCGGGAGTTTTGTATTACGAGTATCACAAAGAAGTTCAGAAGATAACGGAGGCGGAACTGATCAAACTTAAGCTGATCGATAAAATCGACTTAAAAAATCAGAACCCAGCGAAGCCTTTGTTTATGAATTACTTCATGCATGGTACGGGACATCATTTAGGACTGGATGTGCACGACACCGGAAACATGTACAGTAAAATGCAGGTGGGAATGGTATGGACTGTTGAGCCAGGTATCTATATAAAAAAAGAAGGACTTGGTATCCGGTTGGAGAATAATGTAGTGATTGAAAAGAATGGTGTTCGCGATTTGATGAAAGATATTCCTGTGGAGGCTGAAGAGATTGAAGATTTAATGAATTCGAAATGATGAGGATTGCAGTTGTACTCGCTCTTTTATTGGCCTTTCATGGCGTTAACGCGCAAACGATGGTTAAAGAGTATTTCACCAAGGATAACAAACCCACGGATGCTGACCATGGCTTTTATTACGAAACAGGTAAGAAAGTGCTGATGCTGCGCGGAGAAACTTCTAAATGGATTGACACTGTTTATGTTGATACGGTCAAGACTTTTTATACAAGTTCTAATACACTCCGGTCGCGCGTCATCTATCGGGAAGGATATCGCGAAGGTCCATACAATGTATACCATGTGAATGGAAAACTGAAGGAAAAAGGATTTTATAAGAATGGTCAAAAAACTGGTTATGTAATTTATTGGACTGACGAAGGGGCTGTAAAACAAACGCTTCAATATTTCTATCGGGAGAAGTTTGCGCTGAGCGACTCATTTAAAATTATCAGCTATCGCGATAGTAGTGGGCAGGAGATTGTGAAGAATGGATTTGGATATTTTAATGGCGATCTCCTCGAAACAGGTTTGATTGAAAAAGGCAAAGTTGTTAGCGGCTATCGGGACTCAGTCTGGCACATAAACACGGGCGATTCCGTAATGTCTTTAGAAGTGTACAAGAAAGGTGTGTTTATTAGCGGGGAATCTGTTTATAACGGGAAACGATTTGCGTACGAAAAAATAGTTGAGCAAGCCGAATTTCCGGGACACTTTCAGGCGATGTATAAATTCCTTCAAAAAAATCAGCAATATCCGAGTGCCGCACGATGGGCCAATATACAGGGTAAAGTTTTTGTCAAGTTTACAGTGGACCACTCAGGAAATATAAGTAACATCAGAGTTATAAGAGGCGTTGACAAAGTTCTCGATCAGGAGGCTGTCAGACTGATTAAAATTTCTCCAAAGTGGGTGCCTGGAAAAACACGTGGCATCCCTTCGAAATCCGACTTTGTTTTACCGGTTTATTTTAAGTTAGAATCATGAATACACTCAATTCCGATAAAGCTCCCGAGCCCGTTGGCGCATATCCGCATGCGCGGAGGGTTGGCAACTTACTTTTTCTGAGCGGTGTTGGTCCGCGGAAGCGAGGCTCAAAAGAAATTCCCGGGGTTACGCTTGATGCACAAGGCAACATTACTTCGTATGATATCGAACAGCAGTGCCATTCGGTCTTTCAAAATGTTCGCTATGTGCTTGAAGCTTCCGGATCGAAATGGGAGAACCTGGTAGATGTAACCGTATTTCTCACAAACATGAAACAAGATTTCCCGGTCTTCAATAAAATCTATGCGGAGTATTTCAAAGAAAACCAGCCTTGCAGAACGACCATTGAAATCAATGCGCTGCCTACGCCCATCGCGATTGAGTTAAAATGTATTGCTACGATATAACTGGGAGCAGGGAGTAATGCAATAAAAAAAGGAACGCAATCAGCGTTCCTTATCAATATGTTAAATAATGTTGCTGCTTAAACAGCGAAGCTTTCACCACAGCCGCACGTGCGGGTTGCGTTGGGATTGACGAACTGAAAGCCCTTTCCATTTAGGCCATCCGAAAAATCGAGCACGGTTCCCAACAGGTATAACAAACTCTTCTTGTCCACCAGAATTTTTACGCCCTTATCTTCAAATACCTGGTCGGCAGGGTTGATATGGTCGTCAAAGTTCAGATCGTACATCAGACCTGAGCAGCCACCGCCCTTTACAGAAACCCGGACGTTGTGCGTAGCGGGCGTTCGACCATCTACCAGCAGCAGTTCGCTGATTTTTTCTTTTGCTTTATCGGTAACGGTAATCATAGTCTTATGATATCGGATTTAATACAACACTAAAAACGGTAATCGTGTTCATATCACGGCCGTAATATAATTTCTGCAATGCATCCATGATATTACCCGCCTTGAAATATGACGTGTGAAGTTCTTTATCGCCTTTGGCTACCCATTGAATGGTGTAGCTGTTTTCTTTCTCTTTATAGTTCTGAACGTAGTTCAGCATCTTGCGCAAGGCATCGAGCTTATCAATTCCGGTTTCAGAATGAAATAAAAACGCCTGCTTATGGCGCGGGTTTACGGTAATCAAATCGAGTTTCACCTTGCCATCAGCCACGGCATATTCAAATACCAGGTCGGAAGTTCGGGTGCCGAGGTAATCCTTTATTTCCTGCTGGATGCGGGCCGCCTCTACGTGAATTTCGCTGTTCGTTTCGATCATTTTACCTCAGATTCATGGTTTGAAACTTTCATTACCCTCAAAAAGTTCTCATTTTCCCCACAAATTTAGCAATTATGGAAAAACTCGAGCACATCGGTATTGCGGTCAAGAATCTCGCCCAGGCAAACGCGTTGTTTGAGAAATTGTTGGGAAAGCCACATTACAAGATTGAGGAGGTTGCCAGCGAAGGAGTACGTACGTCATTCTTCGAGGTGAATGGAGTAAAGATTGAATTACTGGAAGCGAGCACCGAAAATTCACCCATTGCTAAGTTCATTGAGAAACGTGGTGAAGGAATTCATCACCTTGCATTCGAGGTAAAGAATATTAACGAATCGATCGACCATTACAAATCGCAGGGATTCGAACTGATCAATCAACACGCTAAAAAGGGTGCAGACAACAAAATGATTTGCTTCCTGCACCCAAAGTCAACAGGCGGGGTTTTAATCGAGTTGTGCCAGGATGTTTCAACTACTTCCTGAGCAGCTTTACTTAGAACTTAGGCTTCGGCACATCCTTTTGTCCGAATTGAACAGCGTTATAATATTTTAGTTTGCGCTTGCCCTCGCGGGTTTCGTAATACGACTTTTGCGTAGCGCAAGCTGAAAGACAGATTATTGCCACAATAGAAACCGATATCAACCTTCTCATATCCGTACGGGTTTTTGTTGTTGCGGATTAATACGCCCAGTAACCGGTAATCCGGTGAAATCAGCCTGAGAATCGTATTTTTGCCTGCCAAACCGCAAGCGCTGTCGCTGAAGGGATGGTTACAACGTTAATCGGTTATGAGCGAAAACAGGTCAGAAATAAGCAATTTGGGGGAATTCGGGTTGATTGACCGGATCAGCAGGAAATTCAATCTGCAGAATGCAAGTTCGGTGAAAGGCATTGGTGATGATGCGGCTGTGATTGATGCAGGAAGCGATTACCTGCTCGTTTCTACCGATGTGTTGGCAGAAAGTGTTCACTTCGATTTATCCTATACACCGCTCCAGCACCTGGGATACAAAGCTGTGTCGGTAAACGTATCCGACATAGCCGCCATGAATGGTAAGGCTGAACAAATTGTGGTAAGCCTCGCCATCAGTAATCGTTTTTCGGTGGAAGCGGTTGATGCGTTGTACGATGGCATTCGCGCGGCATGCGAACATTATGGTGTTGATCTTGTTGGAGGTGATACAACTTCGTCACGGGCAGGCCTGATGATTTCCATTACAGTTCTTGGTCGTGTTAAAAAAGATAAAGTTGTATACCGTGATGGAGCGAAGCCGAACGACATTATTTGTGTTACAGGCGATTTGGGTGCGGCCTTTATGGGGCTGCAAGTGCTTGAGCGTGAAAAGGAAGTTTTTCAGGCCGATCCGAACATGCAGCCTTCGCTGGAAAAGTATGAGTACATTGTTGGTCGGCAGTTAAGGTCGATGGCACGTACCGACATTATTTTCGAACTGGAGGAGTTGGGTGTAAAACCCACTTCGATGATCGACATCTCAGACGGACTTGCTTCGGAGTTATTCCATATCTGCAAAAATTCTAACGTGGGAATCCGCATCTACGAGGACAAAGTTCCGATCGATCAGATTACGTTTAATACAGCTGCGCTGGAGTTTAAAATTGATCCGATCACTGCTGCGTTGAACGGGGGCGAGGATTACGAGTTGTTGTTTACCATAAGCCAGGCTGATTTTGAGAAGGTCAAAAACCATGCTGATATCCACATGATCGGGTACGTTCACGAAAAAGCAAATGAGCGTGTGATGATCACCAAGCAAGGTAATGTAGTGCCGCTGCAGGCACAAGGGTGGAATCACTTCTCGTCCTGAGCGAGGGGGAGTTCAATGGTGAACTGACTTCCGCTTCCTGCAACACTTTTTACATGAAGCTTTCCATGGTTCAACTGGATGAACTTACGGCAGAGAATCAGGCCAATGCCAGTGCCTTTTTCATCGTTCGTTCCTTTTGTCAGTGGAAGCTGTTCTTCGGTAAATAGTTTTTCGAGATACACGGGGCTCATACCAATACCTTCATCTTCAATAACAATGACGGCCATTTGATTTCTGGCAAAAGCTGAAATTTTCACAGCCTTGCCCTGCGGAGTGAACTTGAGCGCATTTGATACCACGTTTCGCAGGCTCACATATGTCATGTTTTCATCCGCATATAATGCCAGGCTTTCTTTTAAATCAATACTGAACTTGATTTTCTTCTTCTCAACGATCAGTTGGTATAAGCCGCTGATCTTTTGAAGCATATCATTCAGGCAGAATCGTGTTGGCGTATAGGAAATATTGCCAGTTTGCGACAGCGACCAGAATAAGGTGTTATCAATCAGATCCAGCGAGCTGGTAACGGAGTTTCGAATGCTGGTGGCGTGCTTCTGAATGTCTTCCCGGGTGAGATTGTGATCGTCAATTAGGATTGATAAAAAACCCTTCAGCGTAGTGAGGGGCGAACGCAGGTCGTGCGACAAAATTGAGAAGATCAGATCTTTCTTTTGATTGAGGTTCGCAAGCTCTTCGCGTGATTTTTCAATTTCCTGGGTGCGGATACTGAGCAATTTTTCGAGCCGCTCTTTGTCTACCCGCGATTTGTACAAACTTCCCTGCACGATGGCTACGATAATTAATCCGGTTGTAATAATTGATAGCGTGATAAACCACCAGGTTTGCCAGAAGGGGTGGAGGATGGTAAAGTTTAACGATGCAAATTTTTCGTGGCCTGAAACCGATACGGTTTTTACCTGAAGTTTGTAGACACCGGGTTTTAAGTTGGAATAGTGAATGGTGTTTGTTTCGGCTTTCATCCAGCCGGGATTATAGCCGTCCAGCTTGTAAAATGCTTCATAGCGCTTTGGATTCCGGTATACCGGCACGAAGAAACTTATGTCGATGTCGTTTTGATTGTGCTCAAGCGATAGCATGGCGGCAGCATCGATTGACACAGGAACATCGGTGTTGGTCTGCTCATCAAAAACGCTGGCATTAAGAAATTGAGGAGTAAAGTCTTCCTCTTCCACGACCACATTTTTCGGATTAAAAATATTCAGTCCGTTAATGCCTCCGAAGACAATATCTCCGTTTGCGCAACGCGCAGAAGCAAGCCGGTTAAATTCTTCCTGTTGCAAACCTTCCGTAACGGCAAAGTCTAGATACTTATCTGTGGCGGGAGTATATCGTGTAATTCCAGCATTGGTGCTCATCCAAAGATTTCCATCATCATCAGGAATCGTTGCATAGACTGTCATGTTCTGAACGTCACGCGTTCGCGAAATGTTAGTGATCAAGGGATTGTTGGCATTAGTGAGATCCAGTGTCCACAAACCTTCATTAAAAGATCCGATCCAGAGCTTGTTATCATACTCCTGGATAGAAAGAATCATAAAGTAACTGCCCAAAGGCCGGGAGGCAGTTTTTTGAAATTCAAATCTTCGGAACTGATCGGTGACAGGATCGTACAGGGAAATCCCGTTACTCACACCTGCCCAAAGACGACCTGTTTTATCGACATATAATGTTGTGGCGTTTATAACTTTTTCTGCGGGTTTACGATCGTTATACGACCGAAACTCACCGGTAGCGAGGTTGTATGACTTAAGTGCGCCAAAAGTAGTGTAGAACAAAACTCCGTTATGCAGCAACATTTGCCGTACCTGCAAACCCTTCGTATACTTTTCGAGCGGAGGAAAGTAGCTGATGTGTTTCGACCTGCGATCATATTGAAGCATACCTTCACTAGTTCCAAGCAGAAGAATGTTCTTGTCGAAATCCATGAAATAATAAGGAGCTATTCTCTTTTTGTTGCTAACGTGTAGCTCTATTTTTTCTACGGACAGTCGTTTCTGATCGAATATATGAGCTACCCCGCCATCGGTTCCCACCCAGAGTTTTCCGTTTATGTCTTCATAAACTCCGCGTACCATGTTGTCCTGAAGCGAGACCAGGGCGAAGGGATTTTTGAAAATGTGTCTGAATTTTATCTTGGCCGGATCATACTTATTCAAATCACCGGTAGATCCAACCCAGACAATACCCGTGCGATCCTGAAGAATGGATGTGCAATTGTTTCCGCTCAGCGAACGTTCGCTTAACGGATTTCTGACAATGTGAATATGATTTTCGGTTGTCGGGCTATAGATGATAAGACCGTCTCCTTTTGTTAAAATCCAGATACGCCCGTTTATATCTTCAAAAATCCGGTTGATGCGATTATGAAACGGGGGTGTATCGGGGGAGAAGTGTTTTATAAAAACTTTGGCAGCTGTGTCGTATACGAACACGCCATACTGCTCACTTCCAATCCAGAGCTTTCCGCTCGTGTCGGTTGTCAAGGCAGTTACCCGTACTACGGTTGAGGGATTTAGATTTGGAACATTGATGTAGATCGAATCAATTAACCTGAAATCTTTAATACTATAAACAATACGGTTTCCGCCAATCAACAGCTTATCGCCCTGGGCGGCAATGGTGGAGTTACTGATGAATTTGTTGTTCGGTGTACTGAATTTCCGCAGCGTGTCATGCTGAATGAAATATACACCGTTAGTAAACGAACTTCCCCACACGGTTCCGTCTGACGTCTGTGCAATGTTTGTAATAATTGGTATGCCCCCTGGTGAAGGAATAACGCTAAAGGTGCCTAACGAGTAATCGCGCTTTACAATACCATGCGAATGCGTTCCGATCAGCAGCTGGTTGGTGATTGAGTCACTCAGTAAACAATGGATCTCGCGACCGGCAATTAATAAACTATCGTTGATGTTCTGGTAGTGTGCAAAGCGATAACCATCATATCGGTACAAACCATTGCCTGCAACCCAGATGAGGCCGTGATGATCCTGGATGATGTCATTAACCTGTGAAGAATTGATTGTACCGGGAATAGTGAGATGATCGAACGGAAGTTCGGGATGTTGTGACTGAGCCATGCCGGCAGTAACTGCGCAGCATAGAAGCCAAACGAACAGCGGTCTCACAGGTTAGTCTTCTGGGTAAGGTATGAAGACAAAATTGGTAAACTCTTTGTCGATTACAAACAGGCAGCAAAATTCGTCAGCGTCCTTGTAAGCCTTTTTAAAGTCATCCTGCTTTTCTGCGTCAATTATGCCCCGTTGCGTGAATTCATCCAGAAACGAGGCGTAATAATTCCACTCGGTTTCGGCCTGCTGGCGGCCGATAATGACCTGACCGATGGGCTGATCGGTTTTGCAAACCGGGAAGATTGGGAACTCGGAAATCTCGCGTTTGCGAATCTGATAAGAAGCTTCCTTAAGCGTGTCAGACACTTTAACAAAGTCGGCCGAAATGGTTCCGAGATATTTACCGCTTAGCTCCGGGTCGTTATGCATATACCTGAATAAGACCACTAAAATAATAGGTCGGGGTTATGTTTCAGCGGCTGGCCCTTAAATCTAACTTTATCTAAACGCAATTTTTATGAAAACCTACCCTCACAATCTTACCCGCACGGAATTTCTTCATTACTCATTGGCCGGTGCTGCAACAATTTTGCTTCCCGGGATTTCCCTTGCACAGGCACAACAAGATAAGCCTGCACCCCTGAAGGCAGACATCGTGAAAGAGTTTGTTAGTGTGTGCCACGGCAACATCGCCCGCGCAAAAGAGATGCTAGAAAATGAGCCCTTGCTGCTGCACGCCTCATGGGATTGGGGTGGCGGTGATTTTGAATCGGGCATTGAAGCAGCCGGACATGTTGGCAATAAAGAAATTGCAACCTATCTGTTATCGAAAGGTGCACGGTACAACGTTTACCTGGCGTGTATGCTCGGGCATGCTGATACAGTTAAACAGATATTAACCTTCAACGCAGGCTTGCTGAATTCGAAAGGTCCGCACGGATTCACCATGTTGCATCACGCCCAAAAAGGTGGAGATAGTTCGAAAGAAGTTGTTAGTTATCTTCAGTCACTCGGTGCAACAGAAACTTGGATTGACTTTTATAAAAAAGCCTAAGCCTCGAGAATACTTTTGCAGTAAGCTTCAAGCAGGGGAAAGAATTCCATGAACTCATTCTTGAAGGCATCGTAATTTTCGCGAAGGTCGGTTACCGATTCCTCCATCTTTGATTCATACGGAGTTCTGCGGGCCATACCGCTGAGCGCCCGATGGATACCTTCGAGATTGCTATAGTTGAGCAACCAGTTTCCGTTAACCATGTACGGCATCATGTGGTTAAGTTCGGCTGGAAGTTCTGCATCAAAAGATTGAATCGTTTGATAAGCCTGTTGCGCAAACTGCGCTAATGGCAATGGATGAAACTGATTCCAGTTGGCTGCGAGGAAATGATCATAGAAAACATCCGTAATTACACCGGAATAATGCCGGTACTTGGGACGTAACCGGTTCTTGCTTTGTGTAACGATGGCGTGACTGTCGGTGAACTCATCGATTGAGCGGTGGAGGTCAATGCCTTTGATGATTTCCGAATCGTATTGGTTCAGGTAGGCTCTGCCCTTGATAAAATCCCCCATAAAATTTCCGATCATGATTTTCGGATTGTTGCCCGACAGATACAGGTGAGCGAGGAAATTCATGCATCAATATAAGTTAAGTGTGGATAAAACTGTTGGTTATCCGCGCAAGTTTTTCCATCTTCAAGCAATATTCCACCGTATGGCATTAGAGCAATTAAAGTTATTGGTTAACCTGGCCCGGATTGATGGAGACGTGGCCGAGCGCGAAAAAAAATACATTTCGAATATCGGGCTTGCCAATCATATTCCAACCCAGGATGTTTTGCCGCTGTTTGAAAAAAGTCACGAAATTGTGGTGCCCGCAAACCTGACGCGCGAACAACGTTTTGATTATATCTTCAGCCTCGTTCAGCTTATGAAAGTTGATGAACGCTTATACCAGGATGAAATCAAGTACTGCTCAAAAATTGCATCCAGGCTGGGGTATGATGAAGAAGTAATGTTTGAGCTGATGCTGCATGTGCGGTCGTTTATGGAAAAAGGCGAGATGCAAAATCTTAGAAAGCTCACCGAAAAATATTTGAACAAATAATCTTCCCTGGTATGAAATTAAAAACCCTCGCGGCAATTCTCTGTGCGATTGCTGCTGTTTCCGCGTATGCGCAAAAAACGGTTATTCATTGCGGTAGCCTGATTGACGGAAAGTCGAACGAGGTGCAGGCACAGATGACGGTTGTTATTGAAGGCAATAAAATTGTTTCGGTGCAGAAAGGTTTTACGGCACCTGCAGCTGGTGAAAAACTTCTTGATCTGAGCAGGAAAACTGTTATGCCGGGCCTGATCGACATGCACGTTCACTTGGAAAGTGAAACAAACAAAGATCAAAACCTGCAGCGCTTTACTTCAAACGAAGCAGATGTTGCATTTCGTTCAACCGTGTTTGCCAAACGAACATTGATGGCCGGATTCACCACGGTGCGCGACCTGGGAGGAAGTGGAGTCAATATCTCACTTCGAAATGCTATCAATCAGGGGTTGGTAGTGGGGCCACGTGTCGTGACTGCGGGAAAATCAATTGCAACAACGGGCGGTCATGCCGACCCGACAAACGGATACCGGAAAGATTTGATGGGCGATCCGGGTCCGAAAGAAGGTGTGATTAACTCACCGGAAGACGCGCGTCAGGCGGTGCGGCAGCGCTACAAAGACGGAGCGGATATGATCAAAATCACTGCAACAGGAGGTGTGTTAAGCATTGCCAAAGATGGTTCCGGTCCGCAGTTTACGGACGAAGAACTGAAAGCGATTATAGAAACAGCTAAGGATTATGGAATGCATACGGCAGCACATGCCCATGGAGCAGAAGGTATGAAGCGAGCTGTTCTGGCAGGCATCACTACTATTGAACATGGAACAAAAATGACCCCGGAAGTGATGGACTTAATGAAGCAAAAAGGAACGTATTACGTTCCCACGATCACGGCTGGAAAATTTGTTGCCGAGAAGGCTAAAGAGCCAGGTTACTACCATCCGCTGGTTGTTCCCAAGGCGTTGGAAATCGGTCCGCAAATTCAGAAGACATTCGGTGAGGCATACAAGCGTGGCGTTAAGATTGCGTTCGGAACCGATGCAGGTGTATTTCCACACGGGGAGAATGGAAAGGAATTTATTTACATGGTTGAGGCTGGCATGCCTGCGATGGAAGCGATCAAAGCTGCTACCGTTGTGCCTGCCGGGATTCTGGGTATGAGCGATAAAATCGGAACACTAGAAGCCGGTAAACTTGCCGACCTTATTGCCGTGGATGACAATCCGTTAAAAAATATTGGAGTTATGACCAGCGTGAGCTTTGTGATGAAGGATGGAGTGGTATATAAGATTTCTGGCGGACCGTCTGTCGGTAACTAGACTTGAGTAATCCATCGAAAAGTGTTTATGAAAGGTTTGATCGGCATAGTTACCCTGCTACTTCTCTCAACCGGAGTAGAAGCTCAACACTATTCCTTCGAAAGCATCATTAACAGCGAACGATTTGGACACACTCAACTAAACTATCCCAGAGGAATTACAACAGATGTCAACGGAAAGGTATATGTATGCGACAGCGGTAACTCACGGGTTTTTGTTTTCAAATCCAATGGTTCAGTCGAAAGAATCATTCCGGTTGTTGCACCTATATCAGCGGATCTTAAAGCTTATCCGACCGATGTTGCAATTGCACCGAATGGTAACATGTATGTATCGTCGTTCTTTGGTATCTACATTTTTGATCCGGGTGGTGTTGCAATAGGGTCTTTTGGCACTACGTTCGGCACAGAGCCGGGTGAATTTACCAACGCTGCAAGCATCGTCATTAATAATGCTGGTGAGGTTTACGTTTCTGATGGCTTCCGAGTTCAGGTATTTTCATTGAATGGAGACTTTCTGTTTCAGTTTTTGCTGCAGTTGTCCCCAACCGGATCATACCCCGTTACCTTCGGAATGTCTTTTGATCCAGCCGGAAATCTGTATGTTGTAGACAGCTTTGAAAGAAGAATTCAAATCTTTACAAGTGACGGGGTATTTTTAAATTTTATTCCTTTACCTGCATCGCAGTACGCATATTCTAATCTTTTCGATATAGCAATTGATGCGTCATTTGATATTTATGTTAATGACTATGTGATAAATGCACTTTATAAGATTACAACCCCGGGCGCAGCCCCCTACCACATCGCAGGCGGCGCAGCGACAATATTGAGAACGGAGCAACCGTACGATCTTAAGAGTGTTCCGCTTGGCCTAGCGGTATCAAGTTCCGGAGTTTTATATGAGACGTCCTCCAATACGAATTCCGTTTTTATCCTCGATACTCAAAATGGCAGACCCACTCGTAATCTATTTGATGCTTTAGAGCCGGGATCATTCAGCACGCCAACGAAAATCGTTGTGTCAACAGACGGGAACGTCTATGTGAATGATCAGTATAATAGCCGAATTCAGGTATTTGATCGCTATGGAAATTTTAGATTTATGTTTGGTTCGTCTGGAGGAATCGGTAGTGGTCGGATACTTAATGCTTATAGTTTAGGGATTGATGCGAACTATATTTATGTAGTTGATTATTCACGACTTATCAGTCGATTTGATTATGCTGGAAATTTTATTGACAGCAAAGCGTTTCCTCCATCTGCAGGTGCTGCCTTCACGGTTGATGAGAATTTTTTCTATGTGACGTATCCAAATGATCGAATAGAATTATTTGATAAAAGTTGGAATCTTGCCAAAACGATTATGATCAATGCGGAACCAGCGGCAACCGGAGCTATATGGGATATTGCCTCCCGTGCTGATAAGATCTATGTTGCTTGTGAAAAAGGATTGAAAGTATATGATATAAACGGTAACTATCTAAACTCGTATAGTACAGGTTGGGCGTTTTTAAATGTTGCTGTTAGTGATGACTATATTGTTGTAGGTAATGGTGAGAAACTTGAAATACTTGATCTTTCATGTGCTCCTATTCAGGCTCTCACGTTATCCGTATCCATATCAGGAATTGCAATCGCTGGCCACCGAATCTACATCTCTGATCGATTTCAACAACGCATTTTAGTGCTGACAGATTTGCCTTATCCTGCTATCCAATTATCTGACATGACATTTAACTACAGCAGTTTCTCTGCGCAAATTCCACTGTTTTCAAATTCGCCCGAGCCAATCACATTAGAGGCAACCGGTGATGCTGTTTTACTTTTGCCTGATCAATGGGCATATTTTAAGTCCGCTGGTGAAGTTACATTAAGAGCGAGCCAGCCGCCAGGTATTTCTTTCCGGGCCGGTACAGCAACCGCAAAGCTCATAATAAAAAAGGCTCAGCTTGAAGTTATCGCGGACGATAAGAGCAAAATCTATGGAGATCCTACTCCGGAACTTACATATCAACTAGGGGGATTTCGATTCGATGATGCTATGTGGGAATTAGATCAATTGCCTGTTAGCAATACATCAGCCGATCGAACAACGTCTGCAGGCCAGTATCCGATAATTTTCGGGGGAGGAAATGATGATAACTATGAGTTCATTTATAAACCCGGCACGCTCACCATCGACAAAGCGAAACTGTCGGTAAGAGGAGGTATTGCATACCGCAATTATGGAGATGTTGATCCGGAGTTTTCAATTGAGTATTCAGGATTCAAAAATTCCGATACCGAGGAAGACTTGGATGAGTTAGCAAAACTTGCTTCTGAGGCAAACGTCATATCTCCGCCTGGTCAGTATCTGCTTGTTCCGCATGGGGCATCAGACAATAACTATGAATTCGAATATACACCCGGGATACTTTATATTTCTAAGGCCCCGCTTGTCGCAAAGGCTGATGACAAAAACATGGTTTATGGCGGAGACGCGCCAGCGTGCACTTTTCAAATTTCCGGTTTTAAAAACGGAGATACAGAATCAGTTTTGCGCGAGCACCCACGACCTTTAACCTTTGCATATAATGGCTCTCCGGTCGGCCAGTATCTGATATATTTTGAAGCCGGAAGTGATGATAACTATGACTTTATTTATGAGAACGGGACTGTCACTGTTAATAAAGCACAACTGTTTGTAACGGCAGAAAGTAAAACAAGGCCTTATGGTCAGGAGAATCCTGAACTAACCCTTCAGTTCACTGGCTTTAAAAATAATCAAGATAGGTCTGTGTTTTGGGTTCAACCGGAAGCGATGACTGTAGCTGACGTGAATACGTCCGTGGGGGAATATGAGATTGTAATAACTCCCGGAGAAGCTGAGAACTACGATTTCATCTATCAAAGTGGAACATTATTAATCAACAAAGCGGATCAACAACTTACGTTTGGTGAACTCGCATCACCGGTTTTCAACACGATGCCCCCGTTTGTACTTGAAGCTTCGTCCGATGCTGGTTTGCCGGTTAGGTTTTCGGTTGTTTCCGGCCCGGCATCAGTTGTGGAAAACTCACTTAGCCTGTCTGGCGGATTAGGGGCAGTTATCGTTGAAGCCTCTCAGGCGGGCAATGAAAATTACAATTCGGCCGTACCCGTTTCACGAAGTTTTGAAGTGATTCCTGATCCGGTTTTGGGTGTTGAGGACCTAACGAGCGGGATCAGAGTTTACCCGAACCCGGCCCGATCCGTTGCTTTTTTAAAGATTGAAAACACATCTCTACAAGAGGTATTGTTGATCGATTCAAAGGGGGTGATGTTACCTGTCGAATTCTATCGGAACGAAAAGGAAATGTCCATAGATGTGAGTGGTTTGGCTGCAGGTGTTTACGTAATTCGGTTAAGAACGGATGTGGGTAAAACGTTAATGCGTAGATTACTTGTTGTGCATTAGTGGGCGGGCGTTAGCAGCATCAGCGCGGCCATCACCACCATTAGCAGATCTTCGATAATGGTTACGGTACTCATGGGCAGATTAAAAACTGCACCGAGACATGCACACCGGATTTTCTTTTTATTCAGCACGCTTTCAATAACTCCGATGCTGCTCAAGCCCATAATGATCAGCGTTGCCCAGTTCGTAATTACCGGATTGAAGTGTGTCAGGTAAGCAATGCCAAGCGCCAGTTCAAGAAATGGATAGACAAATCCATAGGCCGGAATTTTCCGGGCCAGGATGTCGTACATCGCGTAACTGCTCGCGAATCCGCTCAGGTCTAGAAACTTGAAGAACGAGAACACCAGAAAGAAACCCGCCATGAACACGCTCATAAAATGCATCGTGTGAACTGCGCCCTGATCATACGACACAATTGCTGACACGCCTGTAATGAATCCAAAAATTAGCAGAATGGGTCTGTAGGTTGCAAACCAATTGGTCGATTCGCTACCCATATGTGTGTCATGCGAGGCTGGATTTTCGCTGATGGTGTATTTCGGATTCCCGATCGTTTTTTGAAGCTCATCCGTACTGACATGCCGGCTCATTTCAATTACTGCCTGCTGAGGATCAAGCGTGACTTCGGCAGACAACACATCGGGGTGCATCAAGAGTTTACTTTTTACACTCACAACGCACCCTGAACAGGTCATTCCGGTAAGTGAATAGGTGTGTTTCATAATCATTGATAGTTATGTAAAGATACGATGATCCGCACCCGGCTGGTTTACAGAATTGCCGGAGATTGTTACATCAGATGTGATCAAGCGATTTCCGCTTCTGTGCCCCGATTTTCTTGAAATGCGTGGGTGTAAGGCCCGTAACTTTTTTAAACTGCCCGGAAAGATGATTAACACTGCTGTATCCTAAGTCAGAAGCGATCTGACTTAAGGTGAGCTCATCGTAGACCAGCAGTTCTTTAACCCGCTCGATTTTTTGTTCGATGAAATATTTCTCAAGTGTGATTCCTTCAACCTCCGAAAACATCGCGCTTAACGAGTCGTAATCTTTATGCATGGCTTCACTGACGTAAGCCGAAAGTTTGATTTTTTTAAGAGACAAGGAATCCCTGATCAATTTAAGTATCGTGTTCTTGATTTTTGAAATGATTCGTGCTTTACGGTCTTCGATCAATTCAAATCCCAGAGCAGAGATATTTTCGGAAAATTCGCGAAGTTTTTTGTCGGACACCTGTTCAGTCAGTTCAACTTCACCCAACTCAATCGTATGGTAAGAAATCCTCCCGGCTTCGAGCTCACGCCTTACGGCCATTTTGCACCGGTCGCATACCATATTTTTGATGTATAACTTCATTCTCCCGACTAGCAAGATACGGATTGAAAGGTATTTAATTTTTGTCCTTTTTTCGTTGGTTAAATTATTCCTGTCTTGCTGACCGGTTGGCATACTCCTACATGTGTTAAAAGTTTTTACTTTTGATCATGTTGATACAAGTTCGGTTTCTGGTGATGATCGGGTTGCTGACGGCAATAGCGGCGACTGGCCGCGCACAAAACAAGATCGATAGTCTGAAGGCAGAACTTCGTCAAACAACAGCGCCTGAAAAACGGGCTGAGATTCTTTCAGTAATATCCGAATCTTTTTTCTCTTCTACCCGGTACGACTCTCTTGGTAAATATGCGGATGAGCTGCTTGCACTGGGAACCCGGTTGAACAGTCAGGAGATTTCGTTATTGGCAGGCGCTTATAAAGCGCAATCCTTTGCTCGCGGTGATTCAGTCACTTTTTTTAAGCAGGCAAACGAGGCGTTGCAACAATCACAGGCAGCTGGTTTTTCTCCGGGTGTTGCGATCTCCTGCTTAGGCCTTGGTTCCCGGCTTCTAACATTAGGACAATACGATCAGGCGCGCGAATATTTGCTGCGAGGTTTTAATGCGATTGATGACCGTGCTGCACTTAACTTGATCGGCATCAAGTCAGACTTGATCCGGACGGTTTCCGCGGTGTACCATCATCAGGGCCGCTACACGGAAGCCCTTGACTATGGACTCCAAAGCAGTCGCCTGGCCGAGAAGAGCAAAGAAGCTATCCAGATTCTGAAATCTTATCTCAACCTCAGCGGATTGTACGGCGAACTTTCTTCGCCTGAGAACGGGCTGGGCACTGCTCAAGACCGTCAACGTTATCATGCGGAGGCAAAAAAATATATGAAACTGAGTTATGCGCTCAGCATCACGAATGCCAGTCAGCGGTCGCAAGGGGCAACAGCATTTAACCTGGGGTCGTTGTATGCCGAAGATCGCCAGACCGACAGTGCCCGATACTACCTCAATGAAGCTATCCGATTGGGATTGACCACGAATTTTCATGAGTTGCTGAGCAATGCCTATCGCGCCAAGAGTACGCTGTATGTTGTAAACCCTGATTCGGCACTTTACTACCTTGACCTCGCGCATGAACACGCTGCGTTGGCCTTGAATCCGATAACGGGTATTGCAACCTCGCTTGATAAAGTAAAGATTCTCATTTTGCAGAAGAAGTGGCGTGAAGCTGAAATACTGGCCACAAAAACACTTGCCGGGGCGCGTGAGTTGAAATTATTGAACGATCAGCGATCGGCGTACCAGTTACTCTACGAAATAAATGTTGCGCAGCAACGCTACCAGATTGCACTTGAACATTATATCAATTTCGGAATTTTGCGCGACAGTATTACCAACGAGAAGAACTTTGCCCGCATCGAAGAACTAAAAGCTCGCTACGAAAGTGACCTGAAGGATAGCGAAATCAAGGAACTGGAACAGCGGGGGTCAATCCAGGCATTAGAAATCCGGCAAAAGAATTTTTGGCTGGTGGGTACCGCGGTGGCTGCTCTTCTGATGGCGCTCATCTTGTTTCTATATTTTCGTCAACGCGCATTGAATCAAAAGCAGCGCGCGCTTGCAATTGAAAACCGGTTTCTTCGCTTTCAGTTAGATCCTCACTTTCTTTCCAATGCATTGGTCTCCATCCAGCGGTTTATGCTGGACAATGATGCACCCCGCGCTTCGCAGTACCTTGCCAAGTTCTCAAAACTGATGCGGCAGTTATTGGAATATTCCCGACAGGATTTGATTTCGATTGAAGAGGAAATTGATCTGCTCCGTAACTACCTCGATATCCAGAAGTTGCGCATGAAAGAAAGGTTTAATTACCGGATTGAAGTCGATCCTTCCCTGTCCGTAACCGATTCCCGGATTCCGCCCATGCTGGCACAGCCGTTTGTTGAGAATGCACTGGAGCATGGGATTGGTGATCGCGACAATGGCAACATTGTGATCTCATTTTCTGCACAAGGCGATCAATTGTTGTTGACAATTGAAGACGATGGCGCGGGTATTCTGCTTTCGCAAAATCCAAATCACAAATCACTTTCTACTACCATCATTCACGAACGGATCGCGGTACTGAATCAGTCGGCTAAACAACCCATCCGGTTGCAAATCGGTCCATGTGCGACCGGCAGCGGAACCCGCGTGACGTTGACTTTGCCAATCTATTCGTAATTTTCGTGTATGAAGATTGCACTGATTGATGATGAACCGGATACCCGGAAAACGCTTCGATTACTTCTGGAAGCCGAACTCAAAACTGCAGACCTGCATGAGGCCTCGGGCGTTCAGTCGGGCCTCGAATTGATCAACACAATCAGTCCGGACGTGGTCTTTCTCGATGTAATGATGAAAGATGGAACCGGTTTTGATCTGCTTGGCCGCCTTCCGGCCATTACGTTTAAGCTTGTTATCGTAAGCGGCCACGATGAGTTTGCCCTGAAAGCCTTTCGCTTCAGCGCCATTGATTACTTGCTCAAGCCTGTCGATCAGGACGAACTTCGGTTAACGCTAAACCGGCTTGCGCCCACGCAACACTATCCGTGGCAACAGATGATGGAGGTGCTGCGTCAAAGTATTCATCCTGCGGCTGAAACTGATCGTAAAATCGTGTTAAAAGACATGAATGCCGTTTACGTTGTGTCGGTCAGTTCCATTATTCGCTGCGAAGCTTCTGATAACTACACCACCTTCTTTTTTACCGATCAGGCACCCATCGTTGTTTCAAAGCCGCTCCGGGAATATGACGATCTGCTATCGCCTGCCGGATTTTTGCGGGTGCACCAAAGTCACCTGATTAACCTCGGCCAGCTCAAGCAATTCAATAAGCGCGAGGGTGGAAGTATCACGATGAAAGACGGCAGTGAGGTGCCTGTTTCTTCCCGAAAACGGGATTTGCTCATGCTCGAGCTTTCCAAATTCTCGTAGGCTGCTGTCCAATTCTCAATAAACTTACGCACTTACTCATGTCGTAACCGCTGCACACGTCAACGGGCGTTATTTGATGCTGTCAATTTAACCTCGTTAGAAATGAAAAGATTTTTCTGCTTAGCCCTTCTTGTAACGGTTGTCGTTATTTTTTCAGGATGTCAGGACGATGAGAAACCGGCTTTACCACAAGTTAAGATCGGTGAGAACAAATACTCACTGAAAGACGCTAAACTTTACCTGCGAATTGAAGGCAGTTACGAAGGTGCGGTTAACTACACCTATCGCGATTACCTGATTTCCGATGGCGATTTGATCGCCGGTGAAAATGGCTGGTCACTGGATGACTACGCCAATGCAACCTATTTTATCGCATTCGAAACCGCTATTGCCAGCCCGAATGCCACCACTACCGGCCGCTATACACTACACCGTTTTTGGGATGAGGTAACGGATGGATCAAACCTGAGCTATTTTTTCGCGGAGTTTGATGGCCGCACGTACGATACACCTGACTCGGATTTGAGGTCGGACATCATTATCAGCGGTGGCGTAAATCCGGGCGAGGAAATGACGATCAAATTTTCAGGAGAGATTGCTCACCGGTATGTTGACAATTCAACCGAAACCGTAGTGTATGATCCGTACGACAGCAAACTGTTTTTCACCGGAACTGTAATCGACAAGCGTGATTGATTGGTCAATGCATCGAGTACGCATGGGATCCTGCAACGGATTCCTTTTTTATTTTTTAACCACCACAGCTTTTGCAAATTCTCATCCATCGGCCGCGAATCCTCATGAACAGTGGTGCCTTTGCTCATTGTTCGTTTTTATCTCATTCGATTAACTGACTTTGTTTAAAAATAAAACGCTTTAGCATGAAGACACGAATACCGCTACGTTCAGTAAGTGCATTTCTCGTTCTGCTCAGCATCTTCGGAAGTCAACGGGTGTATGCGCAGGTGCCTGGCCTGTGGAGCATGACCTACAATGGCGGAACGGATGAGGTTGGAACAATCATTAAAACAGCGCCAGACGGCACACTCATTTCCGTGAAGCACAACTTTACGGTGCAATATCCGGGAGCAAGGCCTTATGCCAACGCACAGTTGATTCAATTACCAAATGGTAAACTGTATGGTGTTACCAGCAGCGGGGGTACCGGCAATGGCGGAGTATTATTTGAATATGACCCTGCAACCGGCACGTATGCCAAAAAGGTCGACTTTGTCTACGCTACGGGAAGAGAACCGCATGGTGCCCTCGCCCTCGGGGATAACGGAAAACTATACGGCACAACGGCTGCCGGAGGCGCGAATAATGTGGGCGTGATTTATGAATACGATCCTGCCACCGGTATCTATACCAAGAAAATTGACTTAACAACAGCTAATGGCAGCGTTGTATATGGCAGTACACTCTATCTCCATTCTAACGGCAAGTTTTATGGAATGACCTACAACGGTGGGGCAAGCAACTTAGGGGTATTATTTGAATACGATTATTCCACCAATACCTACACCAAAAAAATTGACTTCAACGGCACAGCTAATGGAGCATATCCCTATGGCAGGCTTGTTAAAACCAGCAGCGGAAAAATCTTTGGCGTCACCTCCTATGGGGGCGTCAGCAACAAGGGTACGTTGTTTGAATACAATCCTGCAACAAACACATTGACCAAGCGGGCAGACTTTTCGTCATCGGTTGGTTCAAATCCGTTTGATGGATTGGTGGAGGCCAACAATAACCTGCTTTATGGTGTCGCAACTGTGGATGGAAGCTTGTACGAGTTTAATCCAACAACCTACTCACTAACAAGAAAAGTGACTTTTGATTTCAGTAATCCGGCAAATGGAACATTTCCGTATGGGATATTGATCAAGAATGCAAATGGAAAACTTTATGGCATGGCTTCCGGTGGTGGGGCTACCAACAACGGTATTTTGTTTGAGTATAACGTAAGCACGAATACCTTTTCAAAAAAGATTGACCTCAACGAACAAATCGGAGCATTCCCCTACGGCAGTTTGCTGTTAGCAAGCAATGGAAACTTTTTTGGAATGACGTATCAAGGTGGCAATGGAAATCTGGGTGTATTGTTTGAATATAATGCCAATACGAATGTGTACACCAAAAAGCTTGATTTTGGAGCTTCACCTAATGGCAGTTATCCGCTGGGTGGTTTGGTGCGTGCTTCGAATAATAAACTGTACGGACTTACCAACACAGGCGGAACCAACGATGGCGGAGTAATTTTTGAGATAGATCCGATCACAGAGACGTTTACTAAGAAATATGATTTTGTACGTGCCAGTGGTGCTTTTCCGCAAGCTGATCTGACCCAGGCACCGAATGGCAAGCTTTACGGAATGACTCCATCCGGTGGTGTCAATGGAGACGGTGTTATTTTTGAATTCGATCCGGTATCGGGTACTTACACAACAAAGTATGATTTTGATGATATCAACGGCAGTGAACCCATTGGTTCGCTTATGCTGGCCTCCAACAATAAATTTTATGGCACCGCTAATGAAGGAGGTACATCAGGTTACGGTGTGCTGTTCGAGTATGACCCGGCAACGAATACCTTTACGAAGAAGACTGAGTTTGACGGGAATACGGTAGGGTATGATGTGGTTGCCAGACTTATGCAGGCTGCCAATGGCAAGTTCTATGGTTTGTGCCGCGATGGCGGAGCGAACGGAAATGGTTTAGGAACTTTATTCGAATATGATCTTTCAACCAACACAATAACTGTCAAAGTCACGTTTAGCGGAGTTAATGGTGAAACCCCTGAAGGCGGGCTGGTGCAGGCATCGAACGGAAAGCTATACGGCGTAACCCGCTATGGCGGCGCGTATGGAAAAGGTGTGTTGTTTGAGTATGATATTGCTGCCAACGCCTACATCAAGAAACATGATTTTGGAGCAACGTTAACCGCACTGGCACATCCTACGGCAACGCTGGGTGTTTCGGGTAACGGAAAACTTTATGGCAGTGCTTTGTATGGGGGCATTGGCAATAACGATAAAGGTGGAATTTTCGAATATGATCCCGCCACCAGTACGTTAACCATAAAATCTGAGTTTACCGGATTGAATGGCCGGGCGCTTCTGTACGGCAGTTTGTTGTTTGTTGATTGTCAGAAGCCCGATAAGCCTGTTGTTACACGGTCGAATGAGAACACCGCCTCACCGACTCTCACGTCAAGTTCCTCTGCTAATAATCAGTGGTACAAGAATGATGTAGCCATTAACGGTGCCACAAGTTCAACGCTAAGTGTAACGGAACCGGGTGTTTATAAAGTTCAGGTTCTCGGAACGGGTTGTAACAGTGATTTTTCAGATCCCGTGGCACTCGTAATAACCGGCAACAGTGATTACGATTCACAGATTCAACTCTATCCGAACCCGGTAACGGAATGGTTAACCGTTCGGTTGGGTCAACCGAACACGTCTAAAACACTTCGAGTTCTCGATATGCTGGGCAAGGCGCATACAGAACAACAGGTTAATGCAGATGAGGCGCGCCTGTTTGTCGGACACTATCCGCCTGGTGCATATATTCTCTCGATTCAAATCACTAATTCCAGGAAAATATTCCGCTTCATCAAAAATTAATCATCCGTACAGTGGATTCTAAAATATTCAGGAAATGAAAAAATACAATTCAATCTTTTACACGATACTGATGGCTGCTGCTTTGTTTACGGGTTGCAAAGGCGATGATCCGCAACCAGAAACACAACGCGTGATAAAACTCCTGTCATCCGGTACATGGCAAATCGACCAGGTGTGGGTTGATGAAACCGATCAAACTTCCTTTTTTACAGGATTGACGCTTTCCTTTACGAAAGACACGTACGAAACAACGAACGGTAAAGCCGTTTGGCCCGCAACTGGAACCTGGGAGTTCGCAGATGACTCAGCCGATAAAATCATCCGTGATGATGGGATTGAAGTCACCGTGCTGGAGGTCACTAAAACTTCGCTCAAACTTTCTCTGACAAATCCCACGATTGTTATCGGTTCCGCGAAAGCGAACGGACTGGCCGGAGCGCATGAGTTTCATTTCGTCAAAAACTAATGCGATGAACGCTGAACCGCAATCCAACGCCCGAAAGGAAAACTTCCTGCGAAAATGGGGACTTGAAAATCTGTTTCGTCAGGTGATCCGAAGTATCAGCACCACGCTTTCGCAGGCCATCCGCGAATTGCTTCGAAACCTTCTTTCCAAAAAGTAATACCCGTGGCTCATGAAAAATATATTGTTCACAATTTTGTTTTTAATCCTTGCAAGTAACCTTATGGCACAAGATGATCTGCGAAAAGTAAGACAGGGAGCCCGCGAAGTACGGGGCACTACACGCGAAGTAAAAGGTATCGTAACCGAATCGAAAGAGATTTCGAAGGAACTGAAAGGCGATCGCAATGAAGTCCCCGAGAGCCCGGCAAAGAGTTATATCAAGAAATTTTGGGAGTACATCGGGAAGATGGAGGCGGCTCCCGAAGATGTGAACATTCTGGGCACAAACAGCCGTGCGGCCGGTACCGCGATCAATAACATCAAAATGAAGGATAAAAATTATGATGTTGCTCCGCTGGAAGCCGAACTTGCAAAATGGTCGGCCCGATATAATGAAGCCCTTCAAGGCAGGGGCAGTTCGCGGGATGCAAACAATGCGTTGCTCGATTTATTAACACTGTTATACAAAGTGGATACACATGTTCCCCCGGCCGATGTTGAAAAGAAGCAAGCCGAGATTCAAACGTACAAACAAAAAACAGCGGAGTTGGTGGCCATGAGCCTCAATCCTTCTGATAAGGTAACTGCCGCCAACATTAACTCCGTACTGCCGCGGATAAAAAGTGATTTATCTAATCTCGACAATGCGTTAAAGCAGGTGGAGCAGAACCTTACTTCGATTGAAGACGAGCGGAATTTGCGCGCACAGCATACCATTTTGCAATATGAACTTGCGCACTGGGATGCGCTTCGCAAAGGTCCGTTTGCTGAAAAGGCAGCGCTGTCAGACGGATATAACAAGGTGACCAATCTGGTTACCCGAATGGGCTCGGTAGACGATATGATCAAAGCCGGAAACCTGCGCAGGCAGCAGCGCATTGCCAATACCAAAATGCCACCGGCTATCGTTCAAAATGCTGAGCTTGAAAAGTTATTTCGTCAAACCTTTGAAGATGCAGGCTGGAATGAAACGATTCTTAAAATTCATTTACTCGACCGCGACTGGAAAGCAATCCGTAATGATATAACGGGTGTGCTGGAAGCACGGACAATCCGGGCAGCTATTGCCAGCAAAGACAAAACTGGCGCGTATACGCTGTACAACTACTTTACCATCCAGCAAGATTATTTAGGGAATTCGTTCAGTTCGCAGGCGAAGATTATTTATCACGAGAGCACGGAAATTCTGCCGGAAAATATCAAGTAGTGCCAGGCGGCTGCGGTCATTTTTGCATGTACTTCTTCCACCAAAATTGGAACACGACCAGTCCCCAGATGCGCGCGTGAACATCGCCCGGATTTGATGAGAAAAGTTGATCCTTAAGTTTTTGAATTTCAGCGTAGTTGAAAATACCTTGTTCGTCAATCAGCTTTTTAGAGAGCAGGTCGTCAACGATCATCGATTTCATTTCCTTGCGGAACCATTTTAACAACGGAACTTCAAAACCCTTTTTGGGCCGCTTGTACAGTTGTGCCGGTAAAATATCTTTAAAGGCATCTTGCAAAATGCGTTTACGCATGGTCGGGTTGATCTTGAACGCTTCCGGCAACGAGAAGATAAAGTTCACAACTTCGAAATCCAGGAAAGGCGTGCGAACTTCGAGGGCATTCGCCATACTCATCAGGTCGACCTTGGTGAGCATGTCGTTTGGCAACAAGAGTTTGGCATCGGTGAGCAGCACTTCGTTCATGCTTCCCGATCCCGTGATGTGTTTCAGTAGTTCAGCTTTGCCTTCCGTATGGTGTTGTTCGGAGATTTTAGAAACGGAATCTGCTGTGAGTAAATTCTTTGCTGTGCCTTCATCGGCAAAAGCTGCCCAGCGCCAATACCGGTCCTTCGGTGGAAGTTTCATGCCTTCCGCAAACCGGGCAAACTGACGTGCTTTATTCGATAATGTATTGTTGCGCGATTGCGGAATCAGGTTCCACACTGGCGACAATGCCTGAACAACATTTTCCTTGATGCCGGAATGAAACGACCGGTAGAAGGCCTCGTGTTTGTTATAGCCCGCCAATATTTCATCGGCACCATCGCCCGATAAAGCAACCGTAGCATGTTTACGCGTTTGCTTGCTCAGAATGTACACATTGATTGCTGATGAATCTGCAAACGGTTCGTCCAGGTAATTCAGAATATTGTGAACGTGCTCATATAAGTCATCGTTCGTGAGCGAAAAGACTGTGTGCTCCGTTTTAAAATGCTCCGCGACCAGTTTGGCGTAGTGTGTTTCATCAAAAAACTTCTCGTCTTTGAACCCAATCGAAAAGGTGTGCAGATCGGGCTTATGTTTGACGGCCAGCGCGGTAATAACCGATGAATCAATTCCGCCACTAAGAAACGCACCCAGCGGAACATCCGAAATCAACCTGCGCTGAACGGAAGCGTCAAGCAACTCTTTTAGTTTTTCCTTGGCGAGATCATACGTAAATGAGCGATCTTCTGCTACAGGAATGTCATAGTATTTCCCGATCGTTAATTTTTTGTTGGCAATCGTCAGGTAATGTCCCGGCAGCAACTTCTTTACATTCCGGAAGATCGTGTCGGGTGCTGGGATGTAGTTCAGTTGCAGGTAGGTATACAACGCGGTGAAGTCGATCGTTTTATCGATTCCATATTGCATAATCGACTTCATCTCCGATGCGAACAGAAACTTATCTTCATCAAAGAGATAAAGCAACGGCTTCACGCCATACCGATCGCGCGCCACAAAGAAGGTTTGTTCCTGCTTGTCGTAAATACACAACGCAAAGAATCCGTTGAGTTTGTTCAAACACTTTTCCTTTTCGAGCATGAACAGTTTGAGCACAACTTCGGTGTCTGACTGAGAGAAGAATTTAACACCCCGCGCTTCCAGGTGTTGCCGGAGTTCGCGGTAGTTAAATACTTCACCATTATAAGCAATGCAATACCGTCCGCTTTCGTCCCACATGGGCTGATGCGCAACGGCCGAGGTGTCAATGATGGAAAGTCTGCGATGCCCCAGCGCAACCCAATCATCATTGTAAATGTTTTGATTGTCGGGCCCGCGCAATTCGAGGCACATCGTGGCGGCCGCCACGTTCACTTTATTGAACTTGCCTACCAGGTTAAATGCAAATATGCCGGTGATACCGCACATTACTTTTTATAGAGTTTTTTGAGTTCGTCTTCCACACCCCTGCCCACGGTGTGCGACACAATCATTCCGTTTTTATCTACGATCACAAAAGCCGGAATCAACCGTGCTTTGAAATACGCACTGAGAGGTGAGCTTTTTCCGGCCCAAACAATGGGCCATGTGTAGTCGCTGTTACGGGTTGCAAACTTTTTCACCTTTCCGAGATCTTCGTCCAGTGAGATACTATAAAATTCCAGGGTAGGATACTGCTTCCGCAAATCGTTAAACTTCTTCATCTCTGCAACACACGGGCCGCACCACGTAGCCCAAAGATCAACAACCACGAAGTCGCGCGTTGGATAATAGTCGGTGAGGCGGATGGAATCCCCGGTAACAGAGGGTAGTACAATCTCCTGAATTTTCGTTTCGACCAGCGTACGGGTAACTTCGGTTCGCACCCGGTTCGCAATATTTTTTGTCTCCTCGCTAACAGGGTTTTCAATAACCTCATCCACCAGTGCGAGCAGTTTTCGTTCATCTACCCAGCCATAGCCCCACAGATTTTCCACCATCGCGCTGGCTGCCAACTGCTTTATTCGTTTGTCTTTTATATTGCTGAGCTCGCGATTGATATAGTGTTGAACGCTGCCTTTCTCGCGTTGCGCAAAAACATGCTGCGCGGAGTAAACCTGCTTTAAACTATCGTAGGCCGACTGGCTTCGTGCGGTCCAGAAGATGCAAACGAGCACTACCAGTAATGTGAATTTATGCATGTTGCTGTTTTCGGTGAGTGATCGATAAAATTATCCGGATTACCAATAACAGACAAATCCAGATAAACATCACTACAAACTCGGGGTAGGTTCCGCCCACGTAGGGGAGTTTGCCCTGAATACGCGGCAGGTAGGTGATGAAGAAAACAAGCCAGATGTAGAACAAGTAGATGTTCTCCAGAAGTTGCCTTTTGCGGTCAGTGACCTTCCCGATGAAAAATGGCATGGTTAGAATTAATACATATGCTAAGGCGCCTCCGGCAACGCGCAACGGAATAAATGTTCCGCCAATCAGCATGTTGTACCAAAACAGTTCGATTAAGTGAATGGTGTGCGCAACTGCGAATGCCAGGAAAAATTTATTCGACAGGATTCCGGTTAGTCTTTCCCGATGATACGGCAGTAGAATAAAAATCAACCCGAAAATAAAAGCAGAAAGCCGGCCCGAGAAACGTGTGGCTGCCTGAAGTCCGGAAATATTGAAGTCGTACAGAAGAACGGCTGCAACTGCAACGAGAGCCTCGGCTGCCAACACCAATAAAAGACTTCTTCTGAAAGTCATTGTTAAAATATTTTACCGGGATTCAGAATTCCTTTCGGATCGAAGACTCTCTTAATTCCGCGCATCAATTCCAGGTTCACCTCACTCATGGCAATCGGCATGTAAGGCCGCTTGGCGATGCCCACTCCGTGCTCACCGGAAAGTGTTCCGCCCAGCGAAACGGTCAACTTGAAAATTTCACCGATACCTTCCGGGATTTTTGTTTCCCAGTCGGCCTCGCTGATATTTTCTTTTAAAATATTCACGTGAAGATTCCCGTCACCGAGATGGCCGAAACAAACGGTGTTGAATCCGAAGTTCTTACCGATTTGTTTAATGCCTTTGATCAGTTTCGGAAGGTTCGCACGCGGAACAACAACGTCATCGGATTTAGTAAGCGTGTAGGCATTCACGGCGGGTGAAATGTTCTTTCTGATTTTCCATAACTCTTCTTTTTGCGCTGCGGTTTCCGCAAACAGAATTTCGCCTGCCTCAAATTTCTCCACCACGTTCATTACCCGTTCGGCATCGCGCATCAACACTTCATCATCGTTCCCGTCAAGTTCGCACAACAGGTAGGCATCCATGTTTTCAGGAAATGGAGTTGTTACTTTGCTGGCATAAATCTTTTCGACATAGTCGATTGTTTTCAGCGCAGCCTCGCGTTCGAAGAACTCCATGCCGGATGGCTGGATGCCGGCTGTGAAGATTGCAGCAATGGCGCGACACGCTTCTTCGTTGGTTACAAACGGAATTAACAACAACACGTTCTTCTGCGGGTAGCCCCGAAGTTTGAAAATGATTTTCGTAATAATGCCCAGCGTGCCTTCGCTGCCGCACATGAGTTGTGTGAGGTTGTAGCCGGTTGAGTTTTTCAACACGTTGGCGCCTGTCCAGATAATTTCTCCGGAGGGCAATACTACCTGTAGACTCAATACATAGTCGCGCGTTACGCCATACTTTACAGCTTTTGGTCCACCGCTGTTGTTGGAAACATTTCCACCGATGAAGCATGAGCCGCTGCTGGCCGGATCGGGCGGATAAAACAATCCTTTTTCCTTTACCGCATTTTGAAACACTTCGGTGATAACACCCGGTTCAACAGTTGCCTGCAAATTCAAATCATCGATGTTCAGGATTTTATTGAAGCGCTCCATGGAAATCACCAAACCCTTATGAATCGGAAGCGAGCCACCCGCAAGCCCCGTGCCTGCTCCGCGGGGTGTAACGGGAATGTTCTGCTCGCTGCACAGCTTCATCAGCGCACTCACTTCTTCCGGGGTGCCCGGCCTCACAATTACATCGGGTAAAAACGAATAGTTTTCAGTTTTATCGTGCGAGTAGTCGTAGCGTTTTTCATCGTCAACAAAAATATTCTCAGGGCCAACAATGGCCTCAAATTGGCTTATCAAGCTGGCGGTAACTTCTGCAAATGCCATGAATCGTGTATATTTGAAGGATTATTTTTTTAACTTTTGAGATGAAGCTATTTTTTAAACTCAAAATTAATCAAAAGCTTCCGCTATCAGGCATCCTGCTTTCGACACTTTTTCTGGTATCGTGTGCATCGAACAAAACCGCACGTGTTGAAGATGCGCGCGTGGAAAAAGTAATCTCGACCGCACGCACTTTTGTGGGAACTCCCTATAAATATGGTGGTACAACGCGCTCGGGCATGGACTGCTCAGGCCTGCTTCTGAACTCATTCAAACCGATTAACTTGACGTTACCCCGGACCTCGGAGGCTCAAAGTAAAGTCGGTAAGGAGGTGAAGCTTGAAGACCTGCAGCCTGGTGATCTGGTATTTTTTGCAACTGGCGAGAAGAAACGGCAGATCACGCATGTCGGCCTGGTAACGGATGTAAGAAAAAAGGATAATGTGAAGTTCATTCATGCATCCAGCTCGCTTGGCGTTGTTGAAACAAACCTGTATGCCGAGTATTATCTGAAACGTTTTCGAACGGCAAGAAGAGTGATCAGGTGATTGTAGTTGTGCGGGTGTTTTTGCTACCTTGGAAGCATTAACCCTTCACACGTATGTCTACCCGAAGAGATTTTATAAGAGTCACTGCCCTGGGAGCCGCTGTGCTTCCGCTTCATCAAACATTTGGATTAGGAAAACTATTTGAGAATAAGCCCATTGTTGTTTCAACATGGCCAAACCTGAAAGCAAACACGGCTGCGTGGGGAGTTCTTTCAAAAGGCGGACGTTCGCTTGATGCGGTAGAGCAGGGTGGACGCGTGGTAGAAGCTGATCCAACCGATACGTCTGTAGGGTATGGCGGTCTTCCGGATCGTGAAGGACGCGTAACGCTCGATGCCTGCATCATGGACGATCAGGGCAACTGTGGATCGGTTGCGTTCGTGCAGGGCTTCATGCATCCCGTATCCATTGCACGCATGGTGATGGAAAAAACTCCGCACGTAATGCTGGTAGGTGCCGGTGCAGAAAAGTTTGCGTTGGATAACGGTTTCAAAAAAGAAAATCTGCTAACACCTCAGGCTGAGAAAACCTGGAAAGAGTGGCTGAAGAAATCGGAGTACAAACCCGATCACAGCATTGTAAAACCTAATCACGATACCATCGGAATTCTTGCGCTTGACGATCAGGGAAAATTATCCGGGGCATGTACCACCAGCGGTATGGCATTCAAGATGCATGGACGCGTTGGCGATTCACCCATCATTGGTGCAGGCTTGTATGTTGACGGTGACGTGGGCGCTGCTACCGCGACTGGTGTAGGGGAAGAAATGATCCGAATCTCCGGAAGTCATACAATCGTTGAACTAATGCGCCAGGGCAGAACACCGCAGGAAGCCTGTGAAGAAGCAGTAAAGCGCGTCATCAAAAAGCATGGCGAGAAAGCAAAAGACTTAAGCGTTGCGTTTCTCGCACTTTCGAAAGATGGAGTGATAGGTGCATATTCAACCAACAATGTATTCTCCTACACGCTCACCACTCCTGATAAAACCAATCTCGTTATCAAAGCACCAAGTTATTTTCCGTAATCATGACCATTGAAGTTGTAGCGTATAATATCGACTCGGCCTTTCGTGCACAGGAAGGCGGGGCCGACCGAATTGAACTGTGTGACAGTCCGGGTGACGGCGGCAATACACCTTCGTATGGAGTTGTGGAGGCGCTGCGTCCTCACATCACCATGGACATTTTTGCGATGGTACGCCCGCGTGGCGGAGATTTTCTCTACTCGAGCTACGAATACCATGCGATGAAGCGTGACATCCTGGCGTTTCAAAAACTAAGCGTTGACGGTGTTGTGTTTGGGATTTTAAATCCGGATGGAACAATTGATAAGAAACGCTGTAAGACACTGATTGCCCTGGCGCGACCGTTAAAGGTTACGATTCACCGTGCATTTGATATGACGCGCGATCCTTTTGAAGCGCTGGAAGACTGTATCGAAGTTGGCTTTGACCGGATTTTAACGTCCGGGCAGAAAGCAAAAGCCTTTGAAGCAGTTGACCTGATTGCTGAACTTGTTAAGCGTGCAAACGGCAGAATTTCCATTATGCCCGGATCAGGCGTGAACGAAAGCAACGTTGTTGAGCTTGTTTCGAAAACGGGCGTCAAAGAAATTCACTTCTCCGCCTCCGCTATGAAAGACAGCGAGATGGAATTTCAAAATAAATCGATCGCAGGACTGGGGTCTGAGCCGGGTGCGGAATACAAATTGCGGACTGTGAATGTGCAGATGATTAAAAACATCCGCGCGCTAATTGGCTAATGTTTCAAAGTTCCGGGTTCAAAATTTTAATCTTAAACCCGGAATCTGGATAATTATTGCCGCGTAGCCTTGATCGGCATCGTTCTGAATTGACCGAAGCTTAACGTTCCTTCAAATGCATTGTCTGTAATCGTCCCCTTAATCGTAACGGGTACTGAATTTCCATTAAAGCTCATGGTATAATTCATCGTCAGTTCCTTACCGTTAACCGTGGTAGACGTTAGCTCAAGCGGTTGTGGTGAACGTGCGCTTGTGATCGTTCCTTTATACGTTCCGTTGTCTTTCGTCAGACTAAATGTTCCTGTGTTTGTTCCCTGCTGCGATTCAACCGAGTAGTTCCATGTTCCGGACGCATCAACCGATAAGCTGTCAGGAACCGTTTTTGTTGTATCCGGTGCAGTTGGTTTTTGCTGAGCTTGCTGCGCGTTGAACTGAGGCATATTGCCACCGCGATTTCCACCGCCCTGGCTTCCACCCTGGTTTTGACCTCCGCCCATGTCGCCATCTCCGCCACCGCCATCTTTCAGATCGTCATTGCTTACCGATTTTCTTCTGCGTGGTCGTTGTTGCTGATCGAATCCCATTTTACCAATGCGATAGCTGAAGGTAATCCGGAAGCTCATGTTCCGCATCGTGTTTACGCTGCGCTGATCGATTGTAGGCGTGTGCGTTTCGCTCTTGATGCGCATCTCCGTTGTAAAAAAGTTTTCCGCTGCAAATCCAAGACTTGCTTTCTTCTCGTTGAACTCTTTACGTAACCCGAGGCTGTAGGTACCGAAGCCACCTTGCGAGCCTTGCAGGTTCACGCGGTTACCGCGGTAAAACCCGAAAAACTGTATCGCCCAACTTTTAGGTAAACTATAGTTACCGAAAAGACGGCCGCTCCATACAAAACCTTCGTTGCTTGCGGCTGCGTTTCCTTTTTGCTCGTTGTTGAGCACATTATAATACATGTCTCCGCCACCATTCAATGTAAGCTTGTTGTTGATGTTTACATTGGCAAAAATGCTCATACCATATGCGTTTTCGTAGCCAATGTTTGCATAGCGGGTTGTAATCTGCCCCTGAACTTTCGGAACACCTTCAATTCCCAATGTGTCGCGAACGGCCTGGATTGAACCGGTTGTGTTACGTACGAAACCCGAGAAGTTAATCGTGGTTCCTTTGATAAACGTGCTGTACCCAAGTTCGTAGTTGTTTGTGTATTCCGGGTCAAGATCCGGGTTACCAACTGAAATACTTTGAATGTTTTGCTGATTAACGTTTGGATTCAGAAACTGAATTGAAGGCCGCTGAATCCGTCTGTTATAAGCAAGCTTAACGGTGTTTCCGTTCTTCAGTTTTTTAGAGAGGTTAACGCTTGGTACGATCACGCCATATCCGGGGATAACCGGATCTTCCAGCTCAGGACTTTTTACCCGGTAGCTGGCACTGATGGAAGTATATTCATAGCGCGTACCCGCTTTGATGCTGTAACCGCTTTTGGTGGATAAGGTATAGGAGATGTATCCCGCGGTTACGTTCTGATCGTAGTTCAGCGCATTATTGTTTTGAGCAGTTAATGTGTTAGGTACATATTCGCCATCTCCAAGTGCATAAAAGTATGTGTAGTCGCTGTTTACTTTACGCATGATGTTCTTTGCGCCAAGTTCCAGCATCTGGTTGTCGCTGATCGGGGTTTGATAATCAAGTTGAGCGGTGATTTCCTCATTCACGCCCTTGTTTTTATTTTTTACAAGACTATCGAGGTTAAGGGGCTCACGATAGTATGTGTTATAAAAATCATTATTCCGGTCGTTACGGCTGTATTGTGCGGAGAAGCTTAATTCACGCTGTGGTTTTTCGTAGGTATGCGTGAAGTCCAGGCTTACGTCAATCGTTCCCGAGTTGTCTTTCGATTCTGAATCCCAGAGTTGTGTGCCTGACGGAGATACTCGCTTCACATCATCCTGATAGTTTGTCCCATTTCTAACACCATAGCGGATAGATGCCGCCATATAGTTGTGCGCGTTGATGTCATAATCCCAGCCCAACGTGTAGCGACCGTTTAAGTCGTGCCTGCGGGTGTCGGCTGTTTGAGTTGTTGTTTGTGGAAAATCATCGGTTGGATCATCCGGAGTTCCGTTATTATTGATAGTGGTTGTTTCGTTGAGAAAACTTCCTTTTACATTATAGCTTGCTCTGCCAAATCCGCCCAGCGAAAAACCCATTTTGCCTCTGCGATAGTTTCCATTGAGGCCCAGGTTAGAACCACGTAATCCGATCCCGGAGTCAACGTTCAGGGTTGCACCCTGCAGTGTGTTTTTCTTGGTAATGATGTTGATGATCCCCGCTGAGCCTTCGGCATCGTACTTCGCGGAAGGAGAGGTGATTACTTCAACCGTTTTAATCTGATCGGCAGGAATCTGCTTCAAGGCATCGGCAATGCTGCTTGCTGTGATGGTTGAAGGTTTGTTATTGATGAGTACAAGGATATTTGAATTTCCGCGCATCGATACGTTACCATCCATATCAACCGAAAGCATCGGAACGCGTTTTAATACATCCGTAGCATCACCACCGCGTGTTGTCGCATCCTGTTCGGCATTGTAAACGGTCCGGTCAACTTTCTCCTCAATCAGTGAACGTTGCCCTTCCACAACCACTTCATTAAGTACTTTTGCACTTACACTCAACTTGATTGTCGGTAATTCAAGGTCGCCTCGTTTATCAACCGTAATATTTTCAATTGTTTTGGTTTCGTAGCCCAGGAACGTTACCGTCATTCTGTACGTACCTTCTGCGAGTTGCTTCAATGTGAATTTACCCTCCAGGTCGCAGACAGTTCCGTCAATCGCTTTTGAAGTAGCCGGATCAAATAGTACGATGTTCGCAAACTCAACAGGTTGATTACTTTCTGCATCAAGCACCTGACCGGAAATTTTCCCATTACCTTTTGGAGTTTCTCCTCCAGGTTGCTGCGCGAATGCACTGAATGAACTAATAATAAAAAAGAGAAAAAGAGCTTTTTTCATGCTAATCGAATAACAGTTTTTTTGCGAACCCCAAAACGTCACGAATTGTTGCATTTTTAATGTTAATTAACCTTAAACCCGTGATTGAAGCGCGCAAATGTAGGCTTATTTGCCAGATGCCCCGGCAGCGATTTTTTCAAATGCTGTAAAACCTTTTGGAAGGCAATTTTGGCTTTTGTGAGGACGGTTTTTTGAAATATCTTTGCCGCACTCGGGGGATTAGCTCATTTGGCTAGAGCGCTTCGCTGGCAGTGAAGAGGTGATCGGTTCGAATCCGATATTCTCCACAACAAAGTCCGCAGTTGCGGACTTTTGTTTTTTATCCCAAGGCATTTACAATTTATTAACAATTGGTGTTTATCGTTAAGCCATCACCGACAACATGGTGAGAATCGGTTTACCGAGCGACTTGTCGCCCTGAAAGATCACTCGCTTCTCCGCCTCGTCACTTGTTACTGCTTTAGTGAAAAGTTTCCAGGCCGTATCAGGATCGATCGTCACCGTTGCATCAACATCAGCGGGTCTGATTTTGGTTAATAACCATGAATTATCTGTTGCTGTCAGATACCAGATACCACCGATTTCTGATGACACAATAACTTCAACGACCTTGCCGCCATTAGCTTTAATATTCCGGTATGTATGCGGAAGAGCCTGCATGAAGGTGTCGATCAGGGGATAATAAAATTCCTTCGTCATGATACCGGGCTTCTTTACAGCATCCCGGATTTGTTGCTGATGGTGCCACTTCTCGGTGTATTCCCGTGCGATGTGAAACCAGTTGAGCGATTGTTCCTCACCTGCCCACGCAACTGAAAATATTGCAGGTTGATACGGATCAAGCCGGGCGATGCATTCCGCATATTCCTTTCCGGTGACTTCAAGCAATTCGATTAATACGGAAGGACTCATGCGTTTCGTGGCCTTAACCCAATCGGCATTAAGTTGGTTTAGAAAGTTTACAAGATCTCTGTATGAATCAATTTTGTCCGATGGTTCTCCGAAGTAGTTATCGCGTACCATCGAAATCATGCGGATGTTCCCGTCAAGCAGGTGAGTGGCAACATCTTTTACAGTCCAGAACTTTGCTACTGTCGGTCTTGACCAATCTTCCGGGCTTAGTGAACGCAGTAACTCAATAAGCTTCGCGTCAAGCCTGGGAAAAAGATGAACTGTAGGAATCGGAACTTGCATCATAGAAATCTCCAAAAGATATAAATATTATGCAGTCGTTTTTCAAAATTTGCTATACTTGCAGCCCGGATTTCGAGGTGTAGCGCAGCCCGGTTAGCGCATCCCGACAGAGTCGGGAGGGTCGGCAGTCCTTTCAACTATGTACTACGTTTATATTCTTGAGTCGCCAACTGGAATGTGGTATTACGGGTCGAGTGAGAACGTGACACAACGTTTGCAGGATCATAACTCCAATCGTGCGGGTTTCACACGTTACAAAGGTCCATGGAAGTTGATTTTTAAAAGGGCCTTTCAATATAAGTCAGATGGCTTGAAATTTGAAAAAGAGCTTAAGAGAATCAAAAACAAGAAGTACATTCGCACCGCATTTGGAAGTTACTTTTTAGCTTAATGCATTTCGAGGTGTAGCGCAGCCCGGTTAGCGCACCACGTTAGGGACGTGGGGGTCGGAAGTTCGAATCTTCTCACCTCGACTTTTTTTACTATCCACAATCGAACTCCTGGTTTAGTGCTTGGTGCCAGCCAGGTAACCCGCTTTATCAGATCTGACGTTCGAGATCCCCATCCCGAAGTTTTAATCGGTTTGATTCACTCCCTGAATCAGAACGCAGTGTTTCCGCATAAAAATGGGATTTCAACACGGCCATAGTGATGGCTTTTACAGCTGATACTAATTAATTAGGCCTCAAAACATAATTTGAGACGGCAAAGGTCTTTGTGTGCATTAGTCTTGCATGGTCAAGCCGGTTTCAATGAACATTATACACCCCCTCATAAATCTAAACAGATGCCCCCCTGTAGTTTTGTTTTTGTCTGGGTTGATTGACGCTGCTTTTTAACAATGGACTTGGGAGTAGCCTGGCAAAACTGACTATGATAATGTTTTCAACATCAACTAATAATCGTAAGAGACTTTTAAAGACCGAGACATATGAAACATTTTTTTGCAATAATGGTACTGTGCAGCTCAATTTTTGCCAATTGTTCGACTTCCAATGGCATTTCAAACATCCAGCCTAAAAGTGGCAGAATTGAAATACCTGCCAATGGCGAAGTCCGGATGTGGAGAGATGTGCGTCATAGTGGCTTTATACTCGCTGTCACTAATCCATCGCCAGGTCAATCCGTTGAACTGTATACCGTAAGAAGTGATGGCAGTGAAAAATGGGTAAGCCCATCTTTGATAGCCAATACATCGCTTAATGTGACCATCCCGGCTGACGGTCATTTGTTGATAAAGAACTTTAACGAAAATATTTTCACCATCACGTATAAAATAATTGAATGATGATAAGGCTATTAAAATATTCTTTCGCCATAATTTTTTTCCTGACGGCTAATAAAAATGTGCAAGCACAGCAAACCCTCCTGCTGAAACAGCAACAGGAAGATTTTGAAATTTTTAAAACGAGCATGCAGGAAATGCATGCGGGAGTCTATTGGTTTATTACAAAGGAACGGTTTAATAGACTGTATGATTCTGTGTACGCAACATTAAAAGATGGAGAAAATTCAGAGCAATTTTATTTAAAAATACGCTACTGTATGGCAGCCCTGAGGCATGGTCATGACGGTGTGGACTACAAGGGTGAACCAGGTATTGCCTATCGGATAAACTCATTGCATAAGAGTACAAGATATTTGCCTTTTGTTCTGCAATTTCTTGACAAACGCTTGTATATCATAAATAACTGCAGTAGCAACAAAGCGATATCAAATGGCAGTGAAATACTGAGTATCAATGGAAAATCCGTGCAACAAATTACCAGTGTTTTAAAGCAATATATTTTTGCCAATGGTAATAATGAAACATATAAGTATGCACAATTGTGTGAGTATTTTCAATTTCATTACCTGTATCAAATGCTGTATGGAGAGCCCTCTTCTTACACAATCGAATTGATTCCTTTCAATCATCGAAAAAAAATAACAGTAAAAGCAGATGCTGTATTACCACAAACAATAGCTGACGAATACAAAAAACAGAACGGAAAGGGAATTAACGATTGGGGTAAATTGATTGGGTATAAACTGCTGGATGCGCAGGAAAAAACCGGTTATTTAAAGCTGGAGACGTTTTCCTCGTATCGTATTCAACAAGGGGGAGAGGAAATTGACAGTGTAATTGCAAATATGTTTTCACAAATAAAAAAGGATTCCGTACGAAACTTAATTGTCGATGTGAGAAACAATGAAGGTGGAGATGATAGCTGGATGACGACAATCACATACTTTAAATCAATACCACCCAACGATGGCGAAGGTCTGCCTTATTTGCAGAGTGATAAATTTACATACATAAAGTATATCGTGCAGACACAGGAAAATAAAGACCTGTTACAGGCTTTCGAACATAGCCCTTATGAATTAATTGATAAAACACCGGACGGCAGATTTAAACTGAAGCCTCAATACACTTCACACGACACAAAAGAGCGGGCATTACAGAAAGATGCTTTTAACGGGAAGGTGTATTTGTTGCAAAACGGCCTTACTTTCTCGGCTGGGTTCGCATTTGCCGGTAAATTAAATTACCTCATGGATAAAGACGGCCACTTCCTAAAAGTGATTGGTGAAGATAATGGAGATGACCAGCAAGCTGGTGTTGGCAGTGGTGGCTGGGGTGTAGATTTATTGTTGCCCAACAGCAAGCTGGTATTGCACATTCCGGTAACCGGTGGAGGCGACAAACCGTACTCGAGAAAATTGCCGAATGTATTGGATTACAAAGTAATACCAACAATCAGTGATAGAATAAATAGGATAGATACTGAGCTGGAATTTGCCAGGAGGTTAATTGCTGAAAAGAAGGAATGAATTACAGCTTACACGATTTAATCAGCTTTGCGGAGAACTAATAGCTTACGTTAGCTTCTCCGCTTTTTTAATCAGATCAAGTTTTAATTAGTCAATTCCTGATTTCTCCATCCATTCTTTCGGACTTAACCCCGTAGCCTTTTTAAATGCCCTGTTAAAGGTAGCTTTGCTGTTAAAGCCGCAATCATACCCAATACCTAGTAGTGTTTGTGTTTTCTGTTCACCCGCCTGAAGTTTTTCTTTCACGGCTTCAATACGGTAATGGTTGATAAAATCATTAAAGTTATAGCCAAAACCCTGATTGATAATTTTAGAAAGTATGCTGGCGTTCGTTTGCAAAAGCTTAGCCATTTGTGTGAGCGACAGTTCGGGATCTTCATAAATTTTTTCCGTTTGCAGCAAGTTCAAAATTCTTGACTTCCACTCAATTACAAATACATTGCTTTCATTGCTGCTTTGAAGTGTTTCCGTTTCCTGGATATCGATGTCAATAAGTTGCCCATCTTCAATATGATCCTTTTGCCCGTTTGTAGCAACGGGCGCTGTCAGTAGGAGTATCGCTTTTTTGTATTCAAATAAATTGATTCTAAAGGCAACTTTGGTCTCTGCGGCATTGGAATAGCCCGTTATCGCGATATAATAAAAAATGATGGCAAAGGAAAAGTACTCCCACCATGGACCTGCATACGCCAATGCCTCAAAAGCTGGTATTAGCGTGGCAATCAAAAAAATTACGCGTAAAACCAACATGCTTAAAAATGCTATCAAAAAATTTCTTACCCAGCGGAACAACACCACATCTGCGTAACTCACCGCTTGCACAATAATTTTTCGGTACATCATATAATACCTAAGGCTAAGGAGAAAGTAAAATAGCATAGACAGAAAACCAGCATATTGGTACCAACTGTAGAAGTCAGGGTCTTGTCCGTTTGCAAGAAAGAAATATTCTCCTAACACCACTTTGTCGGTAACGAACATGATAATACAGAAAGTCAAGTACAGCATTCCTGGTATCAAATGCAGCCACTCTTTTTTTCCAAAATGAAATGATGGATTAAGCAGACTTTGTGTATAGAAAAAAATGACGGGGCCAAGAAAAAACAACTGCTGGAATGGCACATAAAATAAAATATCCCGATAGGGCTGGTTATTGTACCAACCAGCAAAGCCTACCATCCATGGCGTGATGTAAAAAATGCAGAGTATTAAAAATAAACTTAGCCATTTATCTGCGTTGCTTCCCTGCTTCAGGGCTTTTCGGTACAGTAATATGGAATATACCGCGCCATGCACAAAAAATATTAGCAGCAACGAACTGTAAAAACCAAATTCGAAATGAAACATAAACTAAAATAAACAAATCCCGCATGAAGTGCAGTAAATTAACGTAAACCTCAGATCGGAATTTCAACAGAATGCAATGCTCTGTTTATCGATCGAAAAAGGATGTGAAGTCTGGCAACGGAACACAAGATTCCCTAAAGAGAATTTGAGAGCTTACGACAAGTTTTCTACTTCTTGTTCTGCTTCAGCGAGCGGAAGAATTTCGCCCAGTTGAATACGTTGAACAACGGGTTTGTTACAGGCATGTACTGACTGCCTTGCGCAGCCGACATTTGGCCAAGATAGTATTGCTGGTTCGCGCGCCCGTCCATCGGGGTAGTCTTTAACATCAGCAATAAAAGTTCCTGGTTGATATTCTTTCGGTCGATATTCTGATCTTCCGTAGGAATGTTCAGCGCAAGCAAAGCTTCTTTAAAAACTTCTTCGGTTGGGAAAGGGGATACAATAACTTCCGAAAGATATGTGACATCCTGCTGTAGCTGGATAACAATGGTAAGGTATTCGCTTGGATGATCGGGAACGATGTAAAACTGCCGTTCATATCCCACATAGCTGATCACCAAGCTATCGCCTGCAAGCACCGGCATCGAAAAGAAGCCCATCATGTTCGTGGTTGTACCCCGGCCGGCTTTCGGTACATAAATATTGACTCCATACAGCATCCCGTTAACGGAATCCGGACTCATAATAACACCGGAAAGCTGGATAACGCGCTTTTGTTTTTGCGCAAAGGTTTCGTGGCTTGCAGCCGCAAGCAGCAACACAATAATCAGGCACAAAAGATGCGATTTCTTCACGTGAACCAACTTTTTACAATTTCCAGGCTTTCAAAAATAAACAGAACCGAACGAAGTGCCTAATTTCCATACCTTTGATGATCAGAAAGAAGGTAAAGTTTCATGCGCCTCAAGAATTTTAACCTTTTGCTGGGCTCCCAGATTTTTAAAGCTTGCGCGGACGAATCCCGGCTGCGCATTCTTAATCTGATTTTTACAAACGGTGAAATGTGCATCACCGACCTTGAGCAAATTCTTGAGTTTACGCAGGCAAAAACATCACGTCACCTTATCTATCTAAAGAACGCGGGCATTTTAACGCACCGCAGATTCAATCACTGGGTCTTTTATCAGGTGAAAGACGAAGTTTATGAAATTATTAAGCAGATTTTTCAGTTTCTACAAAAAGACCAGCAATTGGAAAAAGACCAACAACTTTATAAAACCCTGTATTCAAACCGCGAACTTGCTGTAAATAAAATGCAACGCGAAGGCTGGCGCAAGCAGGAGTGATTTTACAACACATGAACAAACCATTACGCAAGGATCAGTACGCGTGTATTTTCTTTGACCTTGATCATACGCTTTGGGATTACGAAACCAATTCAAAAGAAACATTATCTGAACTTTTCTCCGCGTATTCACTTGCGGAAAAAGGCGTTTCAGACTTTGAAAGTTTTTTGCGCGAGTTTAAGCGTGTAAATGCCGAGCTATGGGTGTTGTATGATGCGGGCAAAATTGGCAGTGAAGTAATTCGTGCCGAACGTTTCAAACAGATTCTTTCAGTGTTTCATGCATTTGAAGAAAAACTGTGTGCCGAACTTTCTCATGAATATCTCTATACATGTCCGAAGAAAGGCAGCCTGATGCCCAATGCGATTTCAACGCTCGAGTACCTTTCGGGCAAGTACCGCATGTCGATCATTACCAATGGCTTTGAAGAAATTCAAAATATGAAACTCACGGCCGGTGGGCTGCACAAGTATTTTGATCACATTGTTACATCACAGCAGGCGGGTTTTAAAAAACCTTCACGCGAGATTTTTGACTATACGCTTGCGCGGAACAGCGCGGCATGTCATCAGGCGGTGATGGTGGGTGATAATCTGGTAACTGATATTGGCGGAGCCCGCCAAGCCTCCATCGACAGCGTATTCTTTAATCATGAGCAGATCAGGCATGAGTCTGAAATTCATGTGGAAATCCACAACCTGAACGAGCTTTGTGAACTTCTTTAACTAATTTTGCGCACTTAATTTTCAATTGTATGGCTAACGCTTTCTTTAAAGTACCCACTCCTAAAAATGAACCGGTTTTATCGTACGCTCCAGGCTCGAAAGAACGCCAGCTGCTGAAAAAGGCGCTGGAAGAAAGTCGCAGCAAAGAACTTGATATTCCGATGTATATCGGCAGCGAAGAAGTGCGCACCGGGAAGAAAGCTAGATTAAGTCCACCGCACGATCATAAGCATACCCTTGGCTATTATCATGAAGGCGATAAAAGCCATGTTGAGAAGGCGATTAATGCAGCGTTGGCCGCAAAAGAAAAATGGTCGAACCTTAGCTGGGAATATCGCGCCAGCATCTTTCTGAAGGCAGCTGAATTGTTGGCCGGTCCGTATCGCTACAAGATCAATGCAGCAACCATGCTTGGTCAGTCGAAAAGCGCATTTCAGGCTGAGATTGATTCAGCATGTGAACTCATCGATTTCCTGCGCTTCAATGTGCACTACATGAGCGAGATCTATAATGAACAGCCGGAATCTTCTCCGGGCATTTGGAACAGATTGGAATATCGTCCGCTCGAGGGTTTTGTGTTTGCATTAACTCCCTTCAATTTCACAGCCATTGCCGGTAATCTCCCCACGTGCGTTGCCATGATGGGTAATACGGTTGTGTGGAAGCCATCCAACACACAGATTTATGCTGCGAACGTAATCATGCAGGTATTGAAAGAAGCTGGTCTGCCGGATGGCGTGATCAACCTGGTGTACGTAAGCGGGCCTGATGCAGGAGAAGTAATTTTTAATCATAAAGATTTTGCCGGAATTCACTTCACCGGGAGTACCGGAGTATTTCAGGGAATGTGGAAAACGATCGGGGCGAACATCGCGAAATACAGAAGCTATCCCCGCATTGTGGGGGAAACAGGTGGTAAAGATTTTGTGATGGTACATGCATCTGCGAATGCAAAAGAAGTTTCAACTGCGCTTTCACGCGGAGCGTTTGAATACCAGGGGCAGAAATGTTCCGCGGCATCACGCGCCTACATTCCATCGAATCTGTGGGAAGATGTGAAGAAGTTTTTAGTGGAGGATCTGAAGAGCTTCAAAATGGGGCCGACCGAAGACTTCGGAAACTTCATTAATGCAGTAATCGATGAGAAGGCGTTTAATTCCATTACAAGTTATATTGAGAAAGCCCGTGCCAATCCAAAGAATGAAATTATCGCGGGTGGTAAATACGATAAGTCGGCCGGCTATTTTATCGAGCCAACGGTAATCGTTACATCAGACCCTTCTTCGATCACCATGTGCGAAGAAATTTTCGGGCCGGTATTAACAATTTATGTGTACGACTCAAAAGACTACGAGAAAACACTCGAACTGGTCGACAATACATCACCCTATGCGTTAACGGGATCAATCATCGCGAAAGACCGCTATGCAATTGAGGTCGCTACGAAAAAACTCACCAACTCAGCCGGTAACTTTTACATCAACGATAAACCGACCGGTGCGGTAGTGGGGCAGCAGCCATTTGGAGGAGCAAGAGGTTCCGGTACAAACGATAAAGCCGGTGCAAAAGTGAACTTGCTGCGCTGGACTTCGCTCAGAACAATTAAAGAAACATTTGTTCCGCCTACAGATTACCGCTATCCGTTTTTGGATAAGGAATAAGAAAGACGTTATTCAGCAAAAAGCCCAGGCATTTCTGCCCGGGCTTTTTTATTAACCAAAACCAAACTGAATTGCACGCCCGAAGCGCTAATTCGTCCGGGCCGGAGTATACTTACCCTTGTGTAGTACCAATTTTGTTCTCTTTATACCAGCTCACTTTGCGCGAGAAATACATCAGCGCGCCAACGATCAGGAACAACCCGATGCTTCCGATGATCAGCGAGAAGTCCTGCTGAAGTATGATGACGAAGATGAACGTGTAGAATACAACTAAAAGGGATGTAAACAACGCTACAAGGCCTTTGTCTTTTAAGAACGACAGTGAGTAAAGACTAACAAGCACTACGGTAGAAACCGAAGCCACTGCATATGCTGCATTGTATCCAATCTGTTCCGAGAAGCTTAGCAATAGCGTATAGTAAATGATCAGCGCTGCGCCAATGAGTATGTACTGGAACGGGTGGATGCGAACCTTCCTGGTAATTTCTACCAGGAACAGCGCCATGAACGTCAGGATGATGATCAATTGACCATACTTGGATGTGCGGATACTTTTTTGATACTGATCTACCGGAAGAATAAGCTTCACTCCGAAATCGGAGCTGCTTAACTTTTCATCGGGCGTTTTCCATTGTTGTGCGAACGGACGATTGTAATGAAGAACGTTCCAGTTGGCAGTAAATGTTGAATCGGTAATCTGATGGCTTTCGGGGAGAAATTCACCGTCAAAACTCGGATTGTTCCATTTGCCGGTGAGTTTTACATCCGTGGTTTTTCCGGTTGGAACAAAATTCAATCGCTGACTGCCTTTCAGGCTTAGTTTAACAATTGTCTGTCCATTGAAGTCGGCAGCTGTTTTCCAATTAAGGTTCGCAATAACTCCGCTGGTTGAAAGCTGGCTGTATTCTGTGTTGTCGCTGTATGCGTATCTGTCGGAATTTAACGGTACGATTTTCTTAACCGAAACTCCCAGGTTGTTTGATGGCTCCGTTGCTTTTTCCTGTCCGCCTACCGTAAACGACAGTGCGTTGCTGATACCGCGTAAGTCCGTAACCGGGAAAATCATGTAGGCATCATCCCATAAGATATTGTCGCTGCTGATGTTCAAACGATCAAAGTCAGGAAGTTCGAAGTCCGATAAAATTGTGAGATCGGATGTATACACCACTGCATCAAAAATACCGCGATGACGTACGTCAGGCACAATATCTCCGGTAATGGATAGTTTCTCCGGGAGAAAGAAATATTTTTCCGTGTGTTCAGTGATCTCGATTCCGTCTTTGCCACGATCGATTTTTTCTTTCACGATGTACGGAACAACCAGGATGGGGCTGGCTAGCGTTTGACTTCCTGACCACTTGGAAGAAATTTCCTGGATAACACCTTCGGCCCGCGACTCGCGTTCATACATCAGGTCCTGAATCCAGGAAGCGGGGAGAAGAAGCAACAAGACCAGAAAGCCAATCGAGAACAATTTGATCATGATCGACTCTTCAATCCAGCGATTGAAGCGTTCGAACACATTCAGCGGAGGTACATTTTCAGTTTCCATAGGGTTTAATAGTTATACGTGATGTGAAGGATTAGCGTGGATAAGAAACGAGCAATTGCTTTCGGGCGATCAGGAAAAAGTATACAAAAGCTGATAGCACAAACGGATAAAGAACCTTGGCCACTTCGATAAACGAAAGGTTGAAGTACATTGCCACAATGCCGATAACAATAACGGAAATGATGAGTATGGTTGTTGCGGAGAACAAAATGCGCCTTAACAGACCTTGCAGGAGGTGTAGAAAATAGAATACGCCAACCGCAGCCACCAATGCAGGAATTGAGAAAGCCAGACTTAGTAGAATAGAAGGCAGCAATTCATCGGCTGAAGACAGAAAGAAAAAATCCAGAAGGTACAAAGCAAGGCAACCGGTAACGCAGGCAAGCATCCATACGAGTAAAGCCCGGCCAAGTGAGCGATATAGGTGTGCATTTGTGATTATTAAAAGTACTTTCATTTTCAAAGTATTCATACAAAAAAATTATTTACGCTGTTGTTTGATTAATTCTTCCAGTGCATCGAGGTGTTTCTTAAATACGGTACGTCCGCGTTCCGTTGCTTTGTAGCGCGTATTGGGCTTTTTGCCGACAAATGATTTTGAGATGGAAATATATTTTTCCTTTTCAAGTGCTTTAATGTGCGATGCAATGCTGCCATCCGTAAGCCCAAGGATTTCCTTTAACGAATTGAAGTCGTACGAATCGTTCGCCACCAGCACCGACATGATCTGCAGCCGGACGCTGTGTTCCAATACCTTATCTAAATGTTCGAACGGATTTTTCACTTATCGTACCGGAAATGCATTACTGCGCCATAGATGATGTGCATCACACCGAAACCAATCGACCAGAAAATTAAACCATATCCCGGGATAAGTGCGGAAATCAAACCAAGAATAATCTCAGTAAATCCGAGATAGCGAACTTCTGAGTAGGTATTTCGGCTTGCATTGATAAGTGCTAATCCGTAAAAGATCAAACATGCGGGGGCCGTCACACCATAGTAACCGCGCGACAGCAGGATAAGAATAAACAGCCCGCCTGTAGCAAGCGGGATAATCAGGTCGATCATCAGTTGCTGGCTGGCCCGGTTCCAGATAGACATGCCCAGTTTTTTTGCCTTGCGATGGCTGAACCAGAAGCCTGTTCCGATAGACAGAACTAGTACGATGATTGCCACGGTGAGCATTTGGGTGACTACGTCCGATTCGTTAGCATAGAAAAATCTGAGTCCGAAAGGGGAGTAGGGGTAGTAGATCAGGTAGTATACATAGGAAGCACCCGCCAGGGCATAGAGGCCGGCTATCACGCCCGACAAGCCGCTGAGTGAAATAAATTTCACCGACCGCTCCATCATGTTCCGGATGGAGGCGATGTCTTTTTCGTAGTCCTTGACTTCTTTCATTTAAAGCACTTTGGATTTCAAAGTTAATCAACGGAAATGCCTTTGCAAGGTTTCGGAGAAAATCTTTTCTCTATTTATCGAGAAATGAAAAGAGCGTTTTTTGGATGCTAGGCCAGTAAGCCATCTGCGAAATCATACGCGATGTTAGTTACCAACTTTTTTTGTGCCATAATTTTACCTGATAATCTCAAATTCAAAGTCTGCAGCTTATAATCTATGATGGTAATAAGAGTTATTCTTATTTGGATGTTCTTTAAACTGCTATAGAGGTTTTTGTCGAGATGTAAAGACCTGATAGTATCAGTAAATATGATTTCTTTTATTTTCGATACTCAAAAAAATTAAGGTTAGTCACTACTTTGAGTTTTGATTTACGTTACCTTTTCTTCTTTGATTAGTAATGTCACTCGAAGAGAAAAGAAGATTACTGCTGGCTTTTGATGCGTTAATAAGATCAGGCTTCAAAGGAACTCCTTTAGAATATGCACAGCGATTAAAAATTTCAAGAAGCACCTTTTTTCGTCTTGTTGACTATATGAAGAGTGATTTACAGACTCCAATTTCTTACAGCACTGATAATCGAAGATACGTTTATGAGAAAGAAGGTATCCTTTTGTTTGGTTTTTTCTCGTTTGATATTATTAATAGGAATGAGTTTAAAAAGATAAGAGACGATTGCCGTTAAACATTTTTTTTCATAGTCTCAACTAGTGAGACCAACTACAATTATGTTTGGATTAAGGTTTCCGGCCGGATCCGAGTTTAGTATGTATCAACAACAAAAGGAGTAAAAATGGAGAATAACAAAATTGAAATTTTCGGAGTTGAAAATCTCTCTCACTCTGAGATGGCAGATTGCTATGGGGGCGATGTGCCGTGGTGGAAGCCCATCACGCCTATAGCAATCGCAGCTTACATAATTAATCATTGGGAAGACGTGAAAGCGGGAGTTTCAGATGGATTTAACCTAAAATAAGAAAATATGGAAAACATAACGGAACTAAAAGTTCTTTCTTCAGAAGATGCCATGAATATTTTTGGAGGAGATACTGGTCCAACAAAAGAAACATCTTTTGCGTATGACGTGGCTTATTTTTTTGGAGCAACAATTCGTTGCATTTGGGAGTTTAGCTCGGGGGCGATGGAATACCAGCAATCACTTCCTGCAAATCTAAAGAAGTAGGGAATACGTGCATCGATCAATTAAAAAGAGGATGTCCAACGGATGTCCTCATTTTTAACACATCGATTTTTGCTGTAAAGAAACATTATGACCTTATACCTGTCTTGTTTATTTGTTGCTGGTCTAACATATTTTGCACTAAGGAAGAAGCGAGAACATGTTATACGAATAGGACAACTCTTGCCCTTCACAACAACGATTTGTCTTTATTTCGCAATTAAGGTCTTAGAACGTGGTTTGATATTTTCGGGGCTGAAAAGTTCACGGTTCGAAATTGTGACCTCTACCTATCCTCTATTGATTATTGGTTTTCTATTATGTCATATAGCATTCTCTGGCAATGACAAAAATTAGGGGTAATGAAATTATTGCTAGAATGCAAACCTTGCGTCAGCCATACTACATCTGTATCTTCATTTGTCTGCGATTAATAATTGGGATGGTTTTTATGCCATTTTTTGTCAGACTGGACAAACCCATCATTAGTCCTTTTAATGACAATTCGGACACATTTTTTAATGCGCTGGTAATAATTGTCATCGGCCCGCTATGTGAAACTTTTTTTGTTCAACATTTACCATTTATAGTTCTGTTAGGTAAAGTCAGATCAAGGTATGTTATCATTTTTTCTGCGCTAGTGTTCAGTATGTTGCACACATACAGTTCTATTTATATCATTAGTGCTTTTTTTGCCGGACTCGTTTATTCATTTGCATACTGGATAAAAAAAGATGCAAGACCTTTTGTAACTGTCTGTTTAATACATGCTGGATATAATGGATTTAGTTTTTTTTGGAACAATATGTAACCTAGAGTAGCAAGTACGAAAGAAGAACATCAGTCATGAAGACAACTAATAATTTTCCTGTGGGCGATACTCAATTCATCACTCATTACACCAGAGTAAAGAGTAGACCAAAGTTTCAGGTTATTTATCTAATTGTGGTGTTTTCATTTATTTTAGCCGTATTCCTGACGCCATTCGTCAAAGCAACAGTTTCAATTAAGTCTTTTGCTGTAATAAGACCTTCATCAGAAGTTAGTTCTGTGAGATCCAATTTAGGGGGGCAGGTCATTAAATTGTATGTTGGTGAGAATCAATATGTACATAATGGTGATTCCATATGCTCAATTGTCTCCACAGAGTTACGAGAGCGAGAGCAAGAAATTCTAACAAGGAAAATGGACGCAGAGAGTTGTAAAAGGGATTTATTGACGCTGATCCACGGGCAAGAGAAGAATTTAAAAACCCTTCTTTACAGACAATATTGGCAGCTTTTTAAACAAAAAATTAATGAGTTGACAATAAAATTAAAAAAAAGCGAAGTAGATTTTATGCGTGCTCAAAAACTGCACGCGGAGAAAGTAATTGCTGACTCTGATTTTGAAAATTCCAAGTTTGCCTACGATAACGTTAAAACTGAATTGGATTTGGAACAGCAGAATCAGCTAAGTAAATGGCATCTTGAATTAAATAAATTTGAGAGTGACATAAGAGAACTTAAGAGTCAGTTGTCTCAAATAAAAGCAGAAAAAGCCAAGCTTCTTATTAAAGCTCAGATATCTGGTAATATTCAAAATCTATTGGCCTTGTACCCTGGTAGTACTGTTTTGGCTGGTCAAGAAATTGGTGAGATATCTCCTGATACAACTCTTATTGTTGAAGCCTACGTTACTCCTGATGATATTGGGCTAATCGAAAATAATATGAAAGGGAAGTTCCAAATTGATGCATTCAATTACAACAATTGGGGTTTTGTTTTGGGTAGAATTATAGATATATCCAAAGACATTGTAATACTGCAAGGCAAACCTGTTTTCAAGGTCCGTTGTTCACTTGAGCAGGAATATTTGCAGTTAAAAAACGGTTACAAGGGCTATCTGAAGAAAGGCATGTCGCTACAAGCTCGATTCATCGTGGCTGAACGTACCCTTTGGCAACTCATGTATGATAAAGTTGATGATTGGGTAAATCCTGATACGTTCAGGGAAACCGAGAACGGGACGTCAAGTCATTTCCCTTCTCCATGACAAAAAGAATTAAAATTAAGCAGCGTGATATTACGGACTGCGGTGCGGCATGCCTAGCGTCAATTGCTGCTTTTCACAAACTTAGTCTTCCGGTTTCAAAAATTCGACAACTGGCTTCCACCGACAAGAAGGGTACAAACGTGCTTGGACTGATTGAAGCATCAACGAAACTTGGCTTTGATGCAAAGGGAGTTCGTGGCGAATTCGATAGTCTTTTCAAGATTCCAAAGCCAGCCATAGCTCACGTGATCATAAAAAAGGTACTTCATCACTATGTAGTCATTTTTAAGGTTACGGCAAAGTGGGTTGAAATAATGGATCCGGCTGATGGTGGGCTACACCGCCTGCGCCACGATGATTTCAAGGCTATGTGGACGGGTGTTCTCGTGTTGCTCTGGCCTAATCAAAGTTTTGTAGCCGGAAATAATAAAATCTCAACTGCATCCCGGTTCTGGCAATTAATAAGCCCGCACAGGGTGATCATGACCCAGGCGATTTTCGGTGCATTTGTTTACACACTCATCGGATTATCGACATCAATTTATGTTCAGAAAATTGTTGACTATGTTCTGATTGATGGCAATCGAAATCTGTTAAACCTGATGAGTGTAATCATGATCGGGTTATTAGTTGTTCAGATTTTTATTGGTGCTTCTAAGAGTCTGTTCATCCTTCGCACGGGACAGGCAATTGATGCACAACTTATACTGGGATACTACAAACATTTGATGAAGCTTCCGCAACAGTTTTTCGACACCATGCGGGTTGGCGAGATCATTTCGAGAATAACTGACGCAGTCAAAATCCGAGTTTTTATCAATGACGTACTACTCAATTTTGCAGTAAATATTTTCATTCTATTCCTGGCGTTTGCGCTGATGTTTACATACTACTGGAAGTTGGCACTAGTGATTTTGTTAATTGTACCTTTCTATGCGGTTATATACGTTATCACAAATCGCATCAATAAAAAAGTTGAGCGTAAATTGATGGAAAACTCCGCTGAGCTTGAATCGCAATTGGTTGAATCTCTGAATGCCGTCAGCACAATTAAAAGCTTCGGACTTGAAAGTTATACGAATTTAAAGACAGAAGCACGATTTTTCACACTGTTGCAAACAGTGTATAGATCGGGTGTGAACGGTATCATGACCGCCAACTCGTCCGATTTTTTTTCGCGACTTTTTACGATCATTCTACTCTGGACGGGTGCAGGGTTCGTGCTCGAAAATCAGATAACACCTGGAGAATTGCTCTCTTTTTATGCACTTGTTGCTTACTTCACCGGCCCCGTAAGTAGTCTTATCGGGATGAATAAGACTGTTCAAAATGCGGTAATTGCTGCAGATCGTCTTTTCGAGGTTATGGACCTCGAAAGAGAAAGCAATGAGAATAAGGTCAAGCTTGCACCAGATATGATAGGTGATATCACGTTCAAAGACGTGAATTTTCGGTACGGCAGTCGGACTACGGTTTTTGAAAAACTCAATTTGGTTGTCGAGCGAAGTAAAGTCACAGCACTCGTTGGCGAAAGTGGCTCCGGAAAGTCAACGCTAATAGCAATCCTGCAAAACTTGTATCCCCTTCAAAGCGGTTCGGTCATGATAGGGCAGTATAATCTCAATTACATAGAAACCGAATCGTTACGGGCTGTTGTTGGTATTGTGCCACAAAAAATTGACCTCTTTGCCGGGAATGTCATTGAAAATATTGCCGTAGGTGATTTTGAGCCTGACATGCAGAGGGTCATATCTATTTGTTCCTCGTTGGGCATTTTGGATTTTATCGAAAAACTCCCAAATAACTTCAACACGTACTTAGGTGAAAATGGAGCAACCCTATCAGGTGGTCAGAAACAACGCCTGGCAATTGCAAGAGCACTTTATAGAAACCCGGAAATATTGATTTTGGATGAGGCTACTTCATCGTTGGATTCTGCCTCTGAGATTTATGTTCAAAGAACGCTTGAAATTTTAAGAGCCCAGCGCAAAACGGTAATCGTGATTGCCCATCGGCTCAGTACAGTATTCAAGGCTGACAAGGTGGTTGTTCTTGATAAAGGTACCGTAGCAGAAGCAGGTAAGCATGACGAATTAATCGCTAACCGGGGGAAGTATTACGAACTCTGGAAGCAGCAATTACCCGTGGTGGAGGATACTTTTTTGGCTTAGAAAAACGCTATAGGCGTCTTGAGATAAAATATTTTCGGGGGGTTGCATTTCTTCGCGTTTCGGCCTAATATTGCACTCCTTTTTTGAGGAATTCCTCCTTAGCTCAGCTGGTTAGAGCACCTGACTGTTAATCAGGGGGTCCTTGGTTCAAGCCCAAGAGGAGGAGCAAAAACGGTAAA
>JAEUUI010000015.1 GCA_016786585.1 Cyclobacteriaceae bacterium | reverse complement strand
AATTATTAATTCAATTATCACAATTATTACAATGGAAGGAACAGTAAAATTCTTTAACGAAGCCAAAGGTTTCGGTTTCGTAAAGGAAGCAGGCACAGACAAGGAGTACTTTGTACACGTATCAGGTCTTGTTGACAAAATTCGTGAGAACGACAAGATCACGTTCGAGCTTAAAGAAGGAAAGAAAGGATTAAACGCAGTTAACGTTCGCGTTGTAAGATAATTCTCTTTGCATGCATGAAAAGCCAGGCTAACCAGTCTGGCTTTTTAGTTTCTAAACCAACCACCCTTGTTATTTCAGCAATTTAATTTTGATCAGCGCCTCCTGGATGGATTGTCATCCATGGGTTACGCTAAGCCAACACCGATTCAGGAACAGGCAATTCCGATTATTCTTGAAAAGAAAGATCTCATTGCATGTGCGCAAACCGGAACCGGGAAAACCGCTGCGTACATACTTCCGATCCTCAACAATATCATTCATGCCGAAACACGGCATTTGAATACACTGGTGATTGCACCCACGCGCGAGCTCGCGCAGCAGATCGATCAGCAGATTGAAGGCTTCGCCTATTTCCTGGGAGTAAGTTCAATTCCGGTATACGGTGGTGGCGATGGTGCCACGTGGGACATCCAGAAGAAAGCGCTGGAAGAAGGTGCGGATATTGTAATTGCCACACCCGGCCGCTTGATTTCTTTGCTGGCCACCGGTGCAATTAAGCTTGATCATCTCGAACACCTTGTGCTGGATGAAGCCGATCGGATGCTCGACATGGGTTTTTATGACGACATTATTAAAATCATTAATCAGCTTCCGAAAAACCGACAGACGTTACTGTTCTCAGCAACGATGCCACCGCGCATCCGCGCATTGGCTGATAAGATTCTGAACAAACCGGAAACCGTTAACATCGCAATCTCCAAACCTGCCGAAGGAATTTTACAGCAGGCATACGTAGTGCACGAACCGCAAAAGATTGACCTGCTCAAGCATATTGTAAAAACAGGCAACTATAAGAGCATGATCATCTTTGCTTCTACGAAAGAGAATGTAAAGAAGCTTGATAACACGCTGCACCGGATTGGTATTCCGGCCAAAGCTATTCATTCCGACCTTGAGCAGAATGAGCGCGAGAACATCCTGCGTGAGTTCAAGAACAAACAGCTTTCGATTCTGATTGGAACCGATGTGCTCTCGCGTGGTATTGATGTGGAAGGAATCGGACTGGTAATCAACTACGATGTACCGCCTGATCCGGAAGATTATATCCACCGCATCGGCAGAACGGCCCGCGCAGAAACTACCGGTACCGCAATTACCTTTATCAATCAACTTGATCAGCGTAAATTTTACAGCATCGAATCACTGATCGGTAAAGAGATCACAAAAGAAAAGCTTCCGGAGTTTTTAGGAGAGGGACCTGCATACAGTCCGATGGTTGCCGGAAAGAGTAAAAAGAAGAAACGGTTTAATGGAAAACGGCCTGGGGGGAAAAGACCCCCGCGCCAGAGTCATCATTAGACGTTTTAGCTTATATCTATGAAGAATTTTCTCAGTAAGCTCAAGCTCATTGATACTATGGTAACCGAGCTCTCAGTACCAAGGGATCGGTTTGCAAGAAAATTCCGCAGTCTTGTAGATGAGGGATCACTCGATCTTATTTTCTCCACATTCGAAGTGTTCGACTCAAGTAAAAATGAGTATAAAGGTCATGTAGGTATTAACGACTTTAAGATTAGAAGGAGAAGAAAACTATTCGATACCCGTGGAGGGTTGACGATTGCTTCGGGCACATTTCGGGAGAAAGGCGATCAGCTGGTAATCGAAACGGAAATAACTGCGATAACTGGATTTATAATTTTTTTCTATTCCCTTGCTCTTTTTGTGTATGCCTGCTTCTTTATTGCTATCCTGGCCGATATCGCCAATGATTCTCATTTGTTTTTTCTTCCAATTCTGATAGCGCATGCACTGTTCATGCTGGGAATCCCTTACTTCATGATGCGAAGGGCTGTAAGGAAAATGAAGTACGATCTAGAGAGGGAATTTCACTATATCGCCAACGTTGCTGGCGCGCATTCTTAAGCGCTGTGCTTGTAGTGCTGGTGGTTGGGGTGGGTTTCATCCCAATGTTCCATCTCGCGGATAAGCGCTTCTTCCTGGGGTGTAAAGAACTGGCTGGCAAGGCGCTCATCCTGAAAGGCGTGTACTTCTTCCAGGCTTTTAAATACCCGGAGCCGATACTTGAAAACGACATCGCGGCCGATGGCTTTCTTGAAGTCGCGCGTGTTGGTACGCTCGTCCACCCAGTACAGGGCAATATTCTCTTCGCCTGACATCGATCCGGGCATAAACCCGATGCTCGAACGCTCTAGTTGTTCTAAAACTTCTTCCTCAAATCCTGGTTTTCCGTGTACGTATAATGTGCTCCAGCCCATAGTTAATCCCTGTCCCAGCTTCCTTGCCGATTTTTATTTTGTGTTAGCGTTGGACTGCAGAATAAACTTGAATGTTTATCGTATCCAAAAAAATATTTTTAATACGAACTGCAAATCAAAAAATCAACGCTACGTGCTCTTACGAAAGAATCCGAAAGAGGTTGCAAGTTACTACAATTGCCTGCTAAATAAAGTTGCAGGGTTATAATAAAACTCTAACTTTATAAATCGTACAAATCCGTTATAATGTCCTCCGTTACACTTGATAAAATGCTCGGGATCGAGTACCCCGTTATTGCGGCACCGATGTTCCTGATATCGAACACAAAAATGATAATCGCTGCACTTCAGAACGGGATCACCGCAGCGTTCCCTGCACTGAACTACCGGTCTGATGCAGAACTGCGTGCGGCTATTGCCGAAATCCGGGCAGCAACGTCAAAGCCGTTTGGCGTGAATCTGATTGTTAACAAATCGAATCTGAAATACAAAGGTCAGCTCGATACGCTGGCTGAATTAAAGGTCGACTTCATCATCACGTCACTTGGCAGTCCGAAGGAAGTGATTAACACCTGTAAACCGTTAGGCATTAAAGTGTTTTGCGATGTGGTTGACCTGGAGTATGCTAAGAAAGTTGAATCGCTTGGCGCGGATGCGCTGATTGCTGTTAACAACCGTGCCGGTGGACATGCGGGAAATACATCACCCGAGCAACTTGTTGCTACACTGAAAGCAAACTGTTCAATACCCATCATTTCGGCTGGCGGTATCGCGTACGGAGCTGACATTCGTAATATCATGAATCAGGGAGCAGCAGGTGTATCAGTCGGAACGATTTTCATCGCGTGCGATGAAGCCGACATCACACCGGAATATAAGCAGGCAATGGTTGAGTATGGTGAGAAAGATATTGTCCGGACAACCAAACTTTCCGGATCGGCCCTTACGGTAATCAACACGCCTTACGTTCAACAACTCGGTACCAAGGCTAATTTTCTGGAACGTCTGCTGAACAAGAACAAGCGATTGAAGAAATATGTAAAGATGCTGCTGGCGTTCCGCGGAATGAAGAAAGTTGAAAAGGCTGCTTTCGGTGCTACGTACAAAACCGTGTGGTGTGCGGGCCCTGCCATCGAGCATGTAAAGAGTATTCGCCCGATGGGAGAGATCGTTCGAACGCTTACGCGCGAATTCGATCAGGCTAAAACTGCATAAGCATGAATGAAGAAAAGCATTGGGATAAAATCGGGGAGAAGTACGACAATCAGATATTCGATGTTTTCAAAAACGACAGAAACAACATCCTTCCTGCGTTCTTTAAAAAGCACGTGACGAAATCAGGTATTGCAATCGACTTTGGGTGCGGTACCGGAAAATCATTTGAATACATCGCGCCCTTGTTCAAACAAGTAGTTGCGGTAGATATCTCACGCGAGTTGCTCAACCAGGCGCGGAAGCGGCCGTTCAGCAATATCACGTTTAAGCAAGCCGATCTCACAACAAAGAAGGTTACGTTGCCGAAAGCCGATTTTGCGTTTTGCTGTAATGTGGCCATGCTTCCGGAAATAGAAAAGACGCATGCGATGATCCGGAATGTTAACCGGGCATTAAAGCCGGGCGCATCCGCATTATTTGTATTGCCCTCGTTAGATTCGGTGTTATATGCTTCATGGCGATTGATTGAAGTTTACAAACGCGAAGGCATACCCCTCGAAAAAATTCCGGATTCGGAGTTCGGTTATTTCAAAGCTAATAAGCGCAGACTGGTGGAAGGGATAATTTACATTGACAACGTCCCGACCAAACACTTCATGCGCACCGAACTTGACGTGGTATTTGCCGATGCCGGATTTAAACTTACAGCAGTCGAAAAAGTTGAGTATGATTGGGACACGGAATTGGCCGAACCGCCAGCGTGGTTGAAAGCACCTTATCCGTGGGATTGGTTAGTAGAATGCAAAAAAATCAAATCATAGTATGAAGATGAAGCAGATTGCAGTATGGTGTACGTTGGTATTGTTGTCGGGCAGCGCCTTTTCACAACGTTCGGCCCGTTCGGGCGATGTGTACGTGGATAAGGCCGGTGTAATCCGCTGGTCGAAAACAAATGCCGAAGTGGAAGGCTTTGGCGTTAACTATACTGCGCCTTTTGCACACGCGTATTCAACCGCAAAGAAACTCGGTGTCGATTTGGAAAAGGCAATCTCTGACGATGTCTACCATTTTTCAAGATTAGGACTCGATCTGTATCGCGTACACGTTTGGGATTCGGAGATCACCGATACGTTGGGTAATCTTCTTACGAATGATCACCTGCGGTTGTTTGATTTCATGGTCATGAAAATGAAGGAGCGGGGGATGAAGTTCGTGATCACCCCGATTGCATACTGGGGAAATGGCTGGCCTGCTCCCGATGAAAAAACGCCGGGCTTTTCAACCCGGTACGGCAAAGACGCATGCTTAACAAACGAAGGCGCAATCAAAGCACAGGAGAATTATCTCGCGCAATTCTTAAATCATGTTAATGAATACACGGGCGTTGCTTACAAGAATGATCCCGATATCATAGCCTTTGAGGTTTGTAACGAACCGCACCACCGCGAGTCGCCCGACAAGGTAACGGCATTTATCAACCGCATGGTTAAGTCAATGCGCAGTACAGGTTCCAAAAAACCGATCTTCTATAACATTACGCACAGCATTCAGTTGGCCGATGCATATTTCAATGCCGACATCCAGGGCGGAACATTTCAATGGTACCCAACAGGACTCGGTTCACGTCACGAGTTGCGCGGAAACCTGTTACCCAATGTTGATTTGTATTCCATCCCGTTTGCATCCAACCCCAAGTTCAAACCGATGGCAAGAATGGTATATGAATTCGATGCTGCAGATGTAGGCCGGTCATACATTTATCCCGCAATGGCAAGGAGCTTTCGCACAGCCGGGATGCAGATTGCAAATCACTTCGCATACGATCCAACCTACATGGCCGATGTCAATACCGAGTATGGCACGCATTACATGAATCTCGCCTATGCGCCTCAAAAGGCCTTGGGCCTGAAGATTGCGGGCGAGGTGTTTCATGAAATGCCCGTATATAAAGACTACGGCAGTTATCCTGGTAATACGTCATTCGGGCCATTCTCGGTGAACTATGAGAAAGACCTCGCGGTAATGAACACCGAAGAGAAGTTCTTTTACTCGAACTCCACCGATATCAAACCGGTTGCGGCTGATATGCTTGAGCAATTGGCCGGTTATGGCAATTCATCCGTAGTAAAATACGAGGGCAGGGGTGCTTACTTTCTTGATCGCCTCGAGAATGGTGTATGGCGCTTGGAGGTTATGCCGGATGCAATCTGGATCGAAGATCCGTTCACACGAACAAGCCCGAATAAAAAGATTGCAGTAATTAACTGGAAACTTCATACCATGTCGATTAACCTCACCGATCTGGGCGATAACTTTACGGTTACTGCGCTCAACGAAGGTAATCAGCACAAGGCCTCAGTCGATGGGCGATCATTCGAAGTGATGCCGGGATCATACCTCGTTAAAAAAGCGGGTGTGACCACAAAGTTTACAGCAAACAGTAAATGGAATTCCATAGCCCTCAAAGAATTCGCGGCACCGAAAGCATCACTTACCAACACGTACGTAATTCATGAGCCCGCGAAAGAAATAACCGCTGCCCGCGATTATGTTGTAAACGTTACGGTAGCGTCCCCAGCACTTGAGTTGCCGGTCGAGCTGTTTGTATCGGGCGAAGGCTGGCGATCGGAATTTATCACCATGCAGGGTAACAACGGTTATGATTTCACGGCAACTGTGCCCGCCCGATTCATTCAACCCGGTTTCCTTAACTATCATTTTGTGGTAAAAGATAAATCCGGCAAGTATCACACCTATCCATCGGGTGCACAAGGAAGACCATGGGCGTGGGACTTTTATGACGATAAACCCTACAATGTTCGTGTGGTGTATCCGGCAAACCCCGTTTATTTATTCGATGCATCAACTGATTCGGATGAACTCTCCCGGCAATGGAACCGCGGAAACTCATTTGCACCGTTGGCTGAACCCGGCAAATCGGAACTTCGCATCAATGTAGAAAAACTGTTCACGTCCGATCCGGAAAACGTGAATGGCGAAAAGATTTACGACTACTCATGCCGTTATTATTTTGGTAAGAAAGTAAGCGGCCGGGCCGGAGATCTCACCGCTAAACAAAAACTGGTATTCAAAGGCCATTCGCTTAATGATAAGGAGTGCATCGTGCAGGTAGCGTTGATCGACAAAAACGGTTCGGCATTCGGAGGACTGATCACGCTCAAGCCGCAGGCAGGTGAGTATGCGATTGATGTGAAAGAACTGAAACCGGTGAAACTTGTTACGCTGCCGCGGCCGTATCCAACATTCCTTCCATACTATTTTGCAGGAGCGGAAAACGCAAAACTGGATATGACTCAGGTAGAAACGCTCCAGATTTCAATCGGCCCGGGAATCCCGCAGGCGCAACTGGAAGGCACACACGGCATGGCTATCGAAAGCATCCGGCTCGAGTAACTAGTCTTTCTTGATGTAGATGTAGTCGAACGACTTGCCGTTTCCGGAGATGGTAGCCTTCAGCTCGCCACCGGAAAGCTGGTAGGTAATTTTTTTCGGAAAATCATGCGCAGGATTTTCGCACGTAAATCCGGTAGCCGTAACTGAAGTCAGTTTAAAGTAAACCGGTTGTTTATTATGTGGAACATCGGCAACGTAATAAATGATATTGTCTTTAATCAGCAGGGTAGTGCGTTCCACAAAAACAGTATCGCCATTTTGCGTGGTGGTTGCCGTACCTTTTAATTCATAGTCTCCCGACTTGGTCCACTGTTCTATCAACGCCTGGCCGGGCTTGGTGATATTGGTTTGTTTCCACGAACCGTTCAGCCAGTACAGCTTTTCAAACTCAGCTTTCGCTCCGCCCGGGCTTTGTGCAAAAGCATAGCACGGAATCAGCAACACAATGGTCAGCAACTTTTTCATAATTCTTCAGCAACAAAAAGGGCGCCATAAGCGCCCGTATAACTTCCTTAACCTTTCTTGGCTTTTTTCTCAGCCCGTTTTTCTTTCAAGGTTTTGAGAGGCTTCTTTTTGTCCTCTTTGCGTTTGTCTTGTCCTTTTGCCATAACGTGAATTTTTTAGATGATTCAAAAATAGCTAAAAAACGCCCACAGCGTCAACTGACATTTGAGAACAGATGCCTCTGAAGCCAAAAAAAGTAGCGCTAGAGGGTCAGTTTTTATCATTATTTTCAGTTATTTACAGGATTGTCTAACGTCCCCAACTATCTATACTTATGAGACCCTTCTACTACATCAGCATGGTCGTTCTGTGCCTGTTGGCTTTTGGTGCCCATGGAAACGACATTGCCGTATCTAATGCAACCCTGACAGGACAGAATGCGGCATCGGACTTTACCTTGGTTCGATTCGATATCAGCTGGAGTAATTCCTGGCGCGTAAGCTCTGGTCCGTCCAACTGGGATGCAGCCTGGGTGTTCGTTAAGTTCCGGATAGAAGGCGGTACCGGCTGTACGGCCGGAAGCTGGCAACATGCAACACTAAGCGCAACTCCCGGAGACCACTCGGTGACTACAAACAACGGAGTTGTTCCGACCATTATGCCAACCGCGGATGGAAAGGGTGTGTTCTTGTACCGCGGAGCAAACGGGTCAGGTAACATTGACTGGGATCAGGTTCTGCTCCGGTGGAACTATGGCGCAGATGGTGTGCTTGACAACTGTAACGTTTCAGTAAAAGTTTTCGCAGTCGAAATGGTTTATGTTCCGCAGGGGAATTTCTACGCGGGCGACAATTCCTTAGCAAGCTTAAACGGACAATTTGAAGCTGGTAATACAAGTGCTGCCTTTCAGGTAACGAGCGAAGGGGCGCTCACGTTAGGTGGTTCCGGGGTTGGATCATTGGGTAACAACAATACCAGTGGAATGGTTACCGCGGACGATTTCAACGATGCAGTTTCACAAGGCCTGCCTGCAGCCTTCCCGAAAGGGTTCGCAGCGATTTATGCGATGAAGTATGAAATCAGCCAGGAACAATATGCTGAGTTTTTGAACGTACTCACGCCAACACAACAGCTTGCGCGCCATGGCGCCACGGTTGTTAACCGGTACATAACCAATGGTGGAACGCCACCCAACCGAAACGGTGTTAAGTGCCGGACGTTGCCGGTAGTTGCAACCAACATTGTCGGAGTTTATGCCAACGATCTGGATAACGATGGTGTGTTTAACGAAACGGATGACGGCCAGAATATCGCGTGTAACTATTTGAGCGCGATGGATATCATGGCATACTATGATTGGTCCGGTTTGCGAATCATGACTGAACTTGAACTTGAAAAAATGATGCGCGGTACACTGCCCGCACTTCCGGCTGAATACGCCTGGGGATCAACTTCCATATACAATGTTTCGTATGCGCCCTTGATCAATGCAGGTGCGGGAAGCGAACTTCCTACATCACCAAGCACAACGGTGGGTAATGCTGCATACTTTGCTACAACCGGTACGCTTGGCGGGCCGTTACGGGTAGGTCTTTTTGCAACGGCAACATCATCGCGTGTTGAGGCAGGTGCAAGTTATTATGGCATCATGGAGATGACCGGTAATGTTTGGGAAGTTCCTGTAGGTGTTGGTAACGTGGCAGGAAGATCCTACACCGGTCTTCATGGAAACGGAGCGTTAACAACATCGGGTTTTGCAAACGTAGACAACTGGCCGGGCGCTAACGGAAACGCTAACTGGACTGTTTCCAACGCTGGTACAAACAACGGATCAACACAGGCTGCAGGACTTGGCTTCAGGGCTGGCACCTGGAACGACAACAACTGGCTGGAAACATCAGACCGGTCTTATCCGGCATGGACTGGCGTAAACACACGTGAGGTTCGTCAGGGGGGAAGAGGCGTAAGAACTGCACCGTAACACTTCAACCGGCATTCTCTAACCTGCTATTCCTTGAGGTCGTTGCGATTACTGCTGATCGGATTTATTACCTGCATGGCCGGACAGAATCTCTATGCACAATATGCAGGGGGAAGCAGCGATGGACATTCGGTGTCACGTGCGTGTGCGATCGATCTCAATGGAGCATCAGTCTTTACGCTTAGTGCCGTTTCAGGACCTTCAACATTTTGTTCATTCTCAACTGAAAGCTATACCGTAACCGCAGTAGGGACTACGCAGGAAACGACCTATACCTGGACAGTTCCTGCAGGCGCCACGATTGTAAGTGGACAGGGAACCAATACCATTCTCGTTTCATTTGGTAACACCGGTGGCAATGTGTCGGTCGACCTTACCAATGCATGTCAAACACTTTCTGCGTTAATGCCCGTATCGCCAACAGGTTGTACCATGTTTGCAGGCGGAACGAACGATGGTTTCTCGACAAACCGGAACTGCGCATCCGATCTGAATGGAGGCTCAGTCTTCACCGTTAGTGCAGTTTCAGGCTCCGCCACATTCTGCAACTTTGCAACCGAATCGTATTCCGTTACCGTTACCGGAGCTACACCCACCACAACATACACATGGGCCGTGCCGGCTGGTGCAACCATCGTGAGCGGTCAGGGTACAACCACAATTCTTGTCACATTCGGATCGACAAACGGAAATATAAGTGTTGATGTAGCAAATGAGTGCGAAACAAAATCAGTTTCTCTTCCCGTTGCGTCAACCGTTTGTCAGTTCTTCTCGGGCGGCTCCAGCGATGGATTCTCCACGGCCCGTAACTGCGCGACAAACCTGAATGGCGGATCAGTCTTCATTGCCAGCCCAATCGTGGGCTCTTCCTCATTCTGTAATTTTGCAACAGAATCCTATTCTGTAAGCGTGGCCGGAATAACACCTACCACTACGTACACGTGGAGTGTTCCGGCAGGAGCAACAATCACCAGTGGTCAGGGTACCAATACAATTCTCGTTACGTTTGGCGGATCAGCCGGCTCAATTGATGTAGCGGTCGCGAATGAATGCGAAACATTAAACCTGACACTGCCGGTTAGCCCGGTAAGTTGTACATTCTTCAGTGGTGGTTCGAACGATGGTTTTGCCACGCTGCAGCAATGCGCTACAAATCTCAATGGCGGCTCAACGTTCATCCCCGGTCCGGTAACTGGGTCATCAGCCTTTTGTCCGTTTGCTACGGAATCCTATACCATCGCTGTCGCGGGAGCATTGTCGAATACGGTCTATGCATGGTCAGTTCCTCCGGGCGCTACGGTTACAAGCGGCCAGGGCACTAATACCATTCTCGTGACATTTGGAAACACTTCGGGCAACGTAAGCGTGAATGTGAGCAACGAATGCGAAACGATAAATGTATCGCTGCCCGTTACGGTTTCCGTTTGCCAGTTCTTTGCGGGCGGATCGAATGATGGCTTCAGCACAACACGCAATTGTATCAGCGCGTTAGACGGAACCTCTGCCTTTACCCCGGGCCCGATTACAGGCCCTGCTTCGTTCTGCAGCAACGGTTCTGAATCATACTCCATTGTGGTTGCCGGGGCGAATGCAACAACAACGTACACGTGGTCTGTTCCGGCCGGTGCAACAATTCTGAGCGGTCAGGGAACATCCACCATCCTGGTGAGGTTTAGTACTTCCGGTGGAAGCGTTTCGGTCGTTATAGCCAATGAATGTGAGTCCATCCCGGTTTCACTCGTGGTGAGTTCAACAAGTTGTCTGTTTTATGCAGGCGGAAACAACGATGGGTTTAGCGTCACTACCGTTATCAATATTCCGCTGCCGGTTGAACTCGTTTCATTCACTGGCGTGGAAGAATCGGGAGTTGTCGAACTCGTCTGGAAAACTGCTTCTGAACTTAACAACGACTTCTTCATTGTCGAAAAATCATTTGACGGTCTTCAGTTCAACCCGCTTGTTAAAGTGCGTGGAGCGGGTACAACGAAAGAAGCTCATACCTACACGGCAATTGATAACTACCCGTATGCAGGCCGTTCGTACTACCGGTTGCTGCAACAGGATTTTGATGGAACAATAACCTATTCAGATATCATTGCTGTGAACGTGGAAGCAGTAGAAGACCAGACTCGCGTATTCCCGAACCCTGTTATCAACCGCGATGAACTTTACCTCGAGTGCTACAACCAGATTGATGAAACCGGTTCGATCACGTATGTCGACCTGAGGGGAATAACACTGAAGACAGAATCGTTACCGCTCGCTGCCGGATATAATAAGATTACCTTATCACCCGGATTCCCGTCAAGGGGTGTTTACATCGCGCTCATTAAAACACATACGGGTATTAAAGTAATCCGGGTCGCGGTTCCTTAACTTTTTAAGGCAATCGGAGCGCTCAGCAACTCGTTCGGAATGTTAAAAGCATCCACCAGCGGAACAGCTTCCTGCCGAATATCCCAGCACAGCTGGTTCATCAGCTTACGGATTGCTTTTGTTTTAACGCCTTCCATGTAGCCCTGCTCAAGATACCAGCCTTTGTTCTTTTCAAGCTGCGAAAGCGCAAAGAGCGCACAAAGCTTTTTAAGAATTGCCTGGCAGCCTGCATCTTTTGTTTGATCCACCTGCTTCTGGAATTGCTCCAGAATAACCCGCTCGATGTACGCATGTCCAACCTGCACAAGATGATGCTGGCTCACGTTAAACGCATCGAACGAATCCATGCCCGACTCAATATGGCGCTTCAGTCGCTTGGCGGCCGAAGTTAAAATATCGCGTTCGCGGTATTTGAATGCATTCAGGTGAAACTCAGCATCCATCAGGTGATCTTCATCGGTATTGCGCACGATGATCGGGTTCAGTTCGGTGATCGATGTCTTGGCTTTATCCGTCACGTAGTTCAGCATCGTGAACACATTCATGTTCGCAAACTCCTGGCGGAATTCACTCAGCCTGCTCTTTGCAACCAGTTGCATGAGCACCGTGTTATCGCCTTCAAACGTGGTGTAGATCTCGGTATCATTCTTCAGGGCATCAATCCGGTTTTCGGACAGGTATCCTTTGCCGCCACAGCATTCGCGGCACTCCTGCAGCGTAGCAGTGGCATTCCAGGTAGCGAACGATTTTAAACCTGCCGCCAACGCTTCAATCTCCTGCATCTCTTCTTCCTTCCGGTGAATGAACCGGTTTGTAAGATGCTGCAGTGCAAAGTGAAGCGCGTAAGCATTGGCCAGCAACGGCATCAGCCTGCGCTGATGGGTACGGTAGTTCAGGATAGGCACTTCCGTTCCGCCTTCCGGGCCGAACTGCCTGCGCTGATCGCCATAACGGATTGCAATCGTCAACCCGGATTTCGATGCCGATAATCCCGACCGCGGTATACCGATTCGTCCGCCCACCAAGGTGCCCAGCATGGTGAAGAATCGTTTGTTATCGCTTGAGATCGGACTTTCAAACTTGCCGGCTTCATTCACGCTCGCATAGCGATCGAGCATGTTGTCTTTCGGAATCACAACATTGTCAAAGTAAATCACGCCATTGTCAACCCCGTTCAGGCCCATCTTGCGGCCGCAGTCTTTAATCGTTACGCCTTTTAATGTGTTGCCTGACTTATCACGCAACGGTACAACAAAAGCACTTACGCCATAATCTTTTCCATCCAGAATAAGCTTGGCGAACACGGTAGCCGCCTGGCCGTGCCGCGCGGCATTGCCGATATACTCTTTGCGCGCAAGCTCGTTCGGAGTATGGATGGTAAACGTTTTATCGGCATGGTTATACGTAGCCGTAGTTTCAATTCCCTTGACGTTCGAGCCGTGGTTGGTTTCCGTCATGGCGAAACAGCCGGGCAATTCGAGCGTACCGATATCTTTCAAATACTTTTTGTGATGCTTTTCTGTTCCCAGGAAATACACGCTCATTCCCCAGAGGCCGAACTGCACCCCGAACTTGATCACCATACTCAGGTCGTGATAGCTCAGCGCTTCCATAATGGCGAAGTACTTTTGCATGTCACCCTGGCCGCCATATTCTTTCGGGTACGCCATCGCACCAAATCCCTGCGCGGCTAAATGCCGGCACCAGCTCAATACCTTTTCACGATACGCGGAAAGATCACCCGGGTCGACATAGTTGAATTGCGGATCAGACACAACCGTCTTTACTTTCCTGATCATCTCGGCCTGGTCGCCATCCAGCAAGGCGGAAAGTGTTTTAACATCGAAGGTGTATTGCGTAGCCTGTTGCGAGGTGATTGTTTGCCGGCTTCCTGAAAGGAATGCCGATGCGGCTTCATGACTGATTAATCCGAGCGTGCCTTCAATCCGCGCAAGCGATGGTTTTGCCTGCGTTAATGCTTCTGTATTTACCGAGCCGTTGCCGTGCGCTTTGGCGAGCTTGATGCCCAGGTCAACCAGGCTGTTCTTGCCGTTCGATTCATCTGCTACGTTTTGAATTGCTGCACGCCAGCTCATTAGCTCATCCGGTGACGGTGGATTCTTCGGATCGAGTTGCGCGAGCAAAAATTTGCGTTCTTCCGGTGTAAGCCACGCCTGGCTGTTAACCAGTTCCTCCAGCGTTGCGCTTTCGCTTGGTGTTAATACCGCATCCGACCACACCGTATAAAAGATGGGCAGGAAAACATATAAAGAAGCATTGTTTGCGAGTTGTTTGGATTGAAGCATATCCCGGGGGATTAGTGTTCCTAAAAATACAAAGGATTCGGTAATGTCGTTGCCACTCATCAATCCCGTAAATCGACAGGAAATCTATCTTTGCAATTCATGGAAAGCGCAAAACGGCATCGCAAGATCATTCACATCGATATGGATGCGTTTTATGCTTCTGTCGAGCAGCGCGATAATCCGCAATACCGCGGCAAACCCATTGCTGTTGGCGGTTCTCCGGAAGGCAGGGGCGGTGTAGTCGCTACCGCCAGCTATGAAGCGCGCAAGTTTGGCGTGCGCTCTGCCATGGCATCTAAAAAAGCAAAGCAGCTTTGTAAAGAGTTGATCTTTGTCCGGCCAAGGTTCGATGTTTATAAACAGGTGTCCAATCAGATCCGGGAAATCTTTCACCGCTATACCGACTTGATCGAACCTTTGTCGCTGGATGAAGCCTACCTCGATGTAACAGACGATAAACAGAACATCGGCTCGGCTATTGAAATCGCCAAGCTCATCCGCAAAGCCATCCGTGACGAACTTCAATTAACCGCTTCCGCAGGCGTTTCGGTTAATAAGTTTATTGCCAAGATCGCGTCCGACATCAATAAGCCTGACGGACTTGCCTTCATCGGGCCGTCTAAGATCACCAGCTTCATTGAGAAGCTTCCTGTAGAGAAGTTCTTTGGAGTAGGCAAGGTTACGGCCGACAAGATGAAGAAGATGGGCTTGCACACCGGTGCCGATCTTAAGAAGTTATCAGAAGCCGAGATGACGCGGCACTTCGGTAAGCCCGGTAAGTTTTATTATAAGATCGTTCGGGGCATTGATGATCGCGAAGTGCGGCCAAACCGCGAGTTGAAGTCAGTAGGAGCAGAGGATACCTTCCGGTACGACCTCACCACGCTTGACGAAATGTACAAGGAACTCGAAGCCATTGCCGATGTTGTGTATACGCGGTTGAAACGGAACAACATCAAGGGCAGAACCGTAACACTCAAAATCAAGTACCAGGATTTCAAACTCAGTACCCGCAGCCAGTCGTTTGCCGAGCCTGTTGGCGATTTCGAAACCATACTCGAAACATCGAAGACGCTGCTGGCTACATCCATTACCGATGACGCCAAAGTAAGGCTGTTGGGTATTTCGTTATCAAATTTCCCCGGCCAGGTGTCGAAAGCATCCCGCAAGTCCGAAGACGATCAGCTTGATCTCTTCGAAGATTCTAATGCTTAACAAACTTTCCCTTCTTCACCATCGCCCCGTTGCGCGACAGTTCATAAAAGTAAACTCCCTGCGGCAGGCTTTGTATGTCCACCTCGGCAGCGTTGCCTGTTGATTGAATATTTCGTTGCATGGCCGGTTTCCCGGTAGTATCACGAAGCGTTAAAGAATACTTCGCTGCTGCGGACAGATTCTTAAGCGTGATGGAAGAAGAAACCGGGTTCGGAAACAGTGTTATTGAGTTTCCTTCGTGCTGATCGGTTCCCGTAACCAGATGCTCAACCGTAAGCTTATCGAGAATCAGCTTAACCCATTCCGTATACATCTTGCCAGACGGGTGCAGCCCATCGCTCGCCACAAGATCAGGTTGTTCCAGTCCTTGCCGCGATATCGGGGTAATGTCGATATACGTAACATCCTTAACATCACTGATCGATTTGTTAACAGCATTAAACGCATTAATGCCCGCGGTAATGTATGGCTGGTTGCCCTTGCCGAAAGGCGTATAGCCATAATCCGGTATCGATACAACAAAAACATGACTCCGGTTTCCACCCGCCAGTTCAATAGCTTTCTCCAATAAACTGTAAAACTCCGGAGAATAGCTCTCCGCAGTTTTTCCCTGGTATTGATTGTTCACACCAATCAGTAACGACACCAGGTTATAATCCTTCCGCAAACTTGTACCCTCAATAGCATTCATCAGGTTATCCGTGCGCCATCCCGTTGTAGCAATAATAGTGGGGTCGTAGCACGCAATGCCCTTTGCCCGGAGCGAATCAATAAGCTGTACCGGCCAGCGTTCCGCAACCGACACACTTTGCCCGATCGTGTACGAATCACCCAGCGCTAAAAACCTTACCTTTTCCATGGTTTCAATCTGTCCTTCCGCCACAAATGTGCAGCCAAGCAACATACCACATACAATCGCGCAGAATTTTCGCTTCATAATTTCATATACGTAAACATCCATCCACCCGGATTTGTTCGAACCGGCATTGCACCCCGTCATTGCGCCTGCCCGCCTGCTTGCGGGAGCATAGCGAAGCAATCTCGTCCCAAACCGTCATCCTGATCCCGACTTGTCGGGAGAAGGATCCCCTTGTAGTATAACCCATTAATGTCGCAAGTCCGAAGAATCTCCCGAAGCATCATTACCTTTTCGAACCGTCATTGCGAACGAAGTGAAGCAATCCCCGTTAGGTTCCATCCCCAATACCACCTATTTTTACCACACCTCAACATAACGTTACACATCATGAAAGCAAGATCAATCTTTTACACCCTGTTATTCTCATCCACCGCATTATTGCTGTCCTGCAGCGATGACGATGAAAAAGGACCATCCTATTCATTCAAAAACCAGGACCTCCAGGGAAAGATCGAAGGCGGCAGCTGGACGTACGCTGACGGCTACGTAGAAACCACAACCCTTGAAGGCGTAGAGTCGCTCAGCGTAAACCTGATGTTGACACAAGTCGATGGCGCCTGTGGAAACTTCTCCGTAGAAGGTGACGAAGTATTCTTCTTTGTTCCAAATGCCGTTGGCTTGTATAAGCTGAGTTTTGACCTCGGCTCTTTCGATGGGCAAGTTGTAACGCTTTATGACGATGATGATGGTGGCCCGGACCCGATAAACGTTATTGCCACCAAGGGAGCCATTGAAATCCTTACCATTACCGATACAGAAGTTACCGGCCGCATTGACGCCCGTGCTGACAAAGACAACTTCGTAAACGGAAACTTCACCGTATCCTTCTGCCCGGGCTCATAAACATCTTCTAATGTCTAACTCACCGGGCAGACAGCTTAATATGAGATTTCTTCTCGTTATACTTCTTCTGGGGCTTTGTTCATGTTTGCAGACTGAGAGCAAAAGTCACTATGTTGGAGACCTCGGATTTCGTAACTGCTTAATGCCCATTATTCGGGTGGATGGATACTATAATATGCCCGACAGCGTCATCAGCAGAACTAATCTGATTCTGGACACAGTTGATGTCAATGATAATATACCCGAGGACGATTGGATTAAACAGCAGTTAAGGATTAGAGAACAAAAAATGCTGTATAAGCCATCCATAATCTTATACCAAGAAAATGATGAATTCACTGTGACGATGTTTCTCGACTCTGCAGACTACGAGGTATTCAAGAAGTTTAAATGGAAAGACTTGCGGGAACGAAACAAAAAAGTAATGGTTTGGGCTAAGACCAGGGAAATCGTACAAGATGAGCGATGGCCCATCGTTTACTGTACAGAGCTTACGGAAATTAAAGTAGTGGACGGAAAGACTTCTCCGATTGGACGTCAGAAATTCAAAATTTTGGATTATGAATGATAACTAACTTCGGCTGTTTGCCCATTGGCAACAACGTGTACCTAAACCCCGGTCGGTCGCAATACATACGCAGGCGAAATCATTAAAAGTTGTTAACGTGAAGTAAAAAATGTTATGAAAAGCGATAAGGTAATGGAGACAGTTAAAGAGTTTCCGGCAGAATTTGACCTGGAAGAGCTAATCGAAAAACTTGTTTTCGTAGAAAAGGTTGAGAAAGGACTTGAGCAAATTAAGGAGGGAAAGACTATCTCTCATGAAAAAGTAAAGGAAATGACTAAAATGGTAAAGGTTGTGTGGACCGAGTTTGCGGAGCATAAGGATGATGAGGGTTAAAACGACATTCTGAGGTGCAGCTTGCGACAAGTTAAATTCCAAATTCTATATTCTGTATACTAACCTCGAGCCCCGAACCTCTAACCTCCGTTCCTGCAATACGCGCACACCTTGTTCATAACGCATTCGTCATGCTTGGGATTTGTGGGCCGGCACGTTTCGCGGCCGAGAAAGGAAATGGCCATGCCGATCTCTCCCCAGTCTTTTTTGTCTATGGCTTCCATCAGTTGCTTCTCAATTTTCTTCGGGTCGGTGCCCGAGGCGACCCCGATGCGGGGAGCCACCCGAACAACATGCAGGTCAACAATAATACCTTCTGCGGGTGCGCCCAGTTCCTTCATTACTACACTGGCCGTCTTTCGACCAACGCCTGGCAGTGCCGTGAGTTCTTCCATTGTCAGCGGAATTCCTTTTGCTGTTTTTAACTGTTTGGCGACATCCAGTATCCACTGCGATTTCTTGCGCGAGCCTCTCACGCTTGAGATGAACGACAGCACCGTTTCGTAGTCAGCCGCGGCCAGCGCCTTGAAGTTCGGGAAAGCTTCAAACAGGGGTGGGGCCACCTTGTTAATGTTTCGGTCCGAATCCTGCGCAGCCAGGATCACCATAATTAAAAGCTGGTAGGGGTTCTTGTATTCCAGCGGATGCGGCTTGCCCTTATATTGCTTGATCAGCGGCTTAAATTCTTTATTCCAGTTTATAGTTGCCATACGTGAATGATAACTGAAAATTTAGGAATTATAGCAAATAAATCCGCGGGAAATAGAACTTCTCAGTTTTAACTTCTGGATTTCTAAATTCGTAATTCTTCATTCATTCCAAATTGCGCTCCCGTCATTGCGCTTGCCTGCCGACTAAGGCAGGAAGGAGTAACCTGCATGATTCGTTTACAATGAAGTATCACGACCGACCGTCATTGCGAGGGAGCCAGCGACCGAAGCAATCCCGTTCCGAACCGTCATCCTTCTCCCGACTTGTCGGGAGAAGGATCCCCTGTAGCATAATCCATTATATCGCAAGTCCGAAAGTCTACGCGTCATTGCGCGTGCCCGCCTCTGGCGGGAAGGAGTAGCTCGCAAGATTCGTTTACAATGAAGTATCACGACTGAAGCAATCTCATTCCCGCACCGTCATCATACCTGCCTATGGCAGGAGGCAGTTACGACCGAAACAATCAATTTCATATCTTACGTTGAATCCCGAAGTACAGGTGACCGCGAGCGTCATCATCGTAACAGAAGTATGCAGATAGGAAAATCCACATGGAACATAAAGGATCCCTGCCCGCACTGCGGGCAAGGGTATCCCGAATTTTGCTTTTGCCCGGCTTGCGGCTACGTAACAGTGGCATGCGATGAACCGGTGAAACATTTATAAATCCAAAAAAATTAGAAGAAGGCTTCGCCGACATTTGTCCAAAATGCGGTAATGTACAAACGGCCGACTTTGAAACAGCCAATTCAAATCAGATAAGAGCTGCAGGTTTTCAACCAGGCGAGTATAAATAAACACATCATTGAAATCACAACAATATGAAGAGAATGGTAATAATGTTAATGATCACCCTCGGTGCTTTCGCACTTGGGTATTGGACTGCGATAATAAAAACATCCGTTGATCAGAAATTTGACATTGTTACAAAAACGATTGAGGCTGCTAACCAGACAAACAGAGAGAAGTTTGACGACTTTATCTATAAGTTTATAAGTGATAGTTTATACCAATTGGATAGGGTAAAGTTCCCCTTGAGATCAATACGGGCTGACTCTGAGGAGCACGGAACCATAAAGAAGAAAGACTGGCAGATTGTAAGACTTTTTGGAAACGATGAGTACAAAGCTCAACTCTACGACAATTTCAATGGTGAACTAAGAGACACAGACGAAAGACTTTTCTGTTGGGAAGGAATAGAAAATGGAATTAGCGTTCAATATAAGTTTAAAAGAATCGAAGGGCGTTGGTACTTGATAGAATACAATGACTTTTCCGATTAAATTTGGAAGAAAACGTCTGCAACGAAACCCTCATTCGTAATTTAACCCTGACAAATAATGATATATAGAAATCTTCTGATAGCCGGGCTCATAATATTCTTTCAAAGCTGTACCGGGCAGAAAGCACCAAAACAAGAAATTCATAACAATGATTTCAACTGGACGATAACGATTCCGGAAAATTTTGAAAGTGTAAGCAGTGCAGACTGGGAAAAGATGCAGAACAAGGGTGCTGATGCCATTGAAAAGACCTATGAAGGAGAAGTTGTCAGGCAAGCGAAGAATATTTTCATTTTTAGAAGCGACCAGTTAAACTACTTTGAGTCGAACTATCAGCCATTCGACCCTGATGTTGATGGTGATTATCTGGAATCTTGTAAGACCGTTAAAGAAGTTCTTTATGAAACCTTTATGACACAAATGCCGGGAGTAAAAATTGACACCGTAACAACCGTTGAAAAAATAGATAACCTGGAATTCCAGACCTTAACAATGAAAGTGGAGTACCCCAACAAAATGGTTTTAAACCTACTCATATTTAGCCGCCTTTTCGACAAGCGCGAGTTTACCGTAAACATCATGTACGTTGATAAACTGAAAGGGCAAAAAATGATTGATTCCTGGAGGCAATCTAAATTTACAAGGTAGATTGAAATGAAATACCTAAAACTATTCTTACCCATACCCATTGTGTTCATAGCCATGTTCCTGTCGGAGAAATATCTGTCCGCCATTGTTCCCATTGACGACCTCATGGAAATTGAACGTTACGTGTTCACGGTCGGGTGTTTTGTTTACTATCTGCGGCTTGATAACAACCGCACACCCCTGATTAATACCTTAACCGTATTAGTGGTGGGCATAATCCTCGGAGAGTATTTGGTAATGCACAATTCACCCGTTGGTCCAACCGTGTCTGTCATTTCAGCGCTGGCCTTTGCGATCGTGTTTTTCATCCGCCAGAAGCTGAAGCCGCATTTCAACACATTGAGTAAAATAAAGATAGCAGCGGTTTCACTTTTTGCGTTGGCAAACATTATTGCCGTAGCGCAGGATGTGTCTATCGTGTTTGGCTTCGGAACACTGGCCATAGCTTTAGTATACCTGTACGACCGTCTCATTAAAATAGCAGACGGGAAATTGGTGGCATGATAAGTCTCGTCTCAAACCTAAACTCCTGATGCAAATGCTTCGATTAACTGTGATATTGGCGTTAGCGCTCGTGCGCACTGGGATAAGCCAAGACCTTAGCGGACAAGTGTTCTTGATAGCAGAACAGTTCAACGATGACAAATGCGAAGTGGTCGCAGATTGCGATTGCTGCGGAACAGAATTGTTTTTCGTGTCAGATAAAAAGTTTGTTTTTGTGAGCCGATGCCTGTCTGGCGACTCTTACTTAAGTGGAACCTACGCCTTAAAGATGAACAAACTTACATTGACTTTTGGAAAAAAGTACCTTGCAGAAGTGGTGGATGACGACTACAATGTAACACAGTATAAGACGAAATTGACGAAGGTAGACAAGGTTGAATTTGACGTAAAGCAATGCGCACAAAAAACCAGATTAACCCACCCGAATACTGCCGATTGGAAGAATGGTATCAGGTACGAACATGCAGACGAGAAGACTAAGACAAAAGAATTGCTCGCATCAAAGCCGTTCAAACTGCTTTCAAACTGAGCTTCGAATCTTTTTACAACGGGGTAATCTTAAAATTAGCCCTGGTGTAATACCCTTAACGATGCGCATCGCCCATCGTGGTCGAATCCGCAAACATCACTAGCCCTGAAAGGGCGTAATATCACAGCGAGGCGGTAACGCCCCTCGCTAAAGGCATCATATCATAGCGAGTCGATAACACTTATCGTGGTTGAATCCGCAAACCTCCCTAGCCCTGAAAGGGCGTAATATCAAAGCGAGGCGGTAACGCCCCTCGCTAAAGGCGTAATACCATAGCGAGGTGACAACGCCCATCGTATGAATCCGCAAACATCACTAGCCCTGAAAGGGCGTAATACCATAGCGAGGCGGTAACGCCCCTCGCGTAATTTAGCGATGCGCATCGCCCATCGTGGTCGAATCCGCAAACATCACTAGCCCTGAAAGGGCGTAATACCATAGCGAGGCGGTAACGCCCCTCGCTAAAGGCGCAGGATACGCCCCTCGCTAACCGCGTAATACCACAGCGAGGCGGTAACGCCTCTCGCTAAACAAAGAACCAGATTAAACAGAGTAATTACCATGAAACACCGTACACCGGTGTCAATAATTTTATTTAGTGAAGCGTTAAAATAATTGTTTGATTAAGCAGGAGAGATGCAATCGTTTATATTTAGTTATCCAAAATTTAAACACCCTTTAACGCTCATGGACTATATCATGCCCATCTCTGCAGCGATAATGATCTGCATCGGTGAATCATTGTGCGATTTTAGAGGCGTGGACATCGTAAGTCGAAAGGTGTAATACATTGATAGTATGGGTCAGTCGCTCGTTAAAAACTATGTTCATCTCGTATTCAGCACCAAGCATCGTCAGCCACTGATAAATCCACCTGTAGAAGAAGAACTTCATGCCTACCTGGGCGGGATTTGTAACAGGCTGGAATGTACCGTTATAAAAGTCGGGGGTTACACCGATCACATTCACATACTCTGCATGCTGTCGAAGAAGATAGCATTGATAAAGTTGATGGAAGAACTAAAGTCACATTCATCCAAATGGATAAAAGAGAAAGGGAGGAGATATGCAGACTTTTACTGGCAGAATGGCTATGGTGCATTTTCCGTTAACCCGGCAGAAGTGGATACCGTTATTGCCTACATCTCCAATCAGCATGAGCATCATAGCAAGAAGACATTTCAGGATGAGCATCGTGCACTCCTGAAGAAGTATGATATTGCGTATGACGAGCGATATGTTTGGGATTAGCGATTGCGCCCCTTCAGGGCTTTGGTGTGGGTGGTTTAGTATTATCGTAACGCTGTAGCGTATTCATTGACTGAACCCCGAGCTAGCATATACATAGGGCTTCACCCTATGTTATTCATATCACGCCCTTTCAGGGCTGGTGTGTCATAGCCCTTCGCTTCTTTGGCTTTATATTATGATAGCCCCGAAAGGGCGTGACACATGTCTAGGGTATCATCGCATAGCCCTGAAAGGGCGTAATACCACAGCGAGGCGGTAACGCCCCTCGCTAAAGGCGTAGGATACGCTCCTCGCTAACCGCGTAATATCATAGCGAGGTGGCAACACCCATCGTATGAATCCGCAAACCTCCCTAGCCCTGAAAGGGCGTAATATCAAAGCGAGGCGGTAACGCCCCTCGCTAAAGGCGTAGGATACGCCCCTCGCTAAAGGCATCATATCATAGCGAGTCGATAACACTCATCGTGGTTGAATCCGCAAACCTCCCTAGCGTAATACCATAGCGAGGCGGTAACGCCCCTCGCTAAAGGCGTAATATCAGGTAATGAAAGCCTTGCGCGATTGGGGGCAAAACCATCGGAAGAAGATAATTGGAAAATGAAGCGGGAAGTCGCAACGAAGCTCTCAGATCTCACTACTTCCTACTTGAATCCTAATACCTTCACCCTTTAAATCATATGGGCGTGCCCCTTCGGGTCGGGCTGCTCCGGGGTTCCGTGCTGCGCACCCGCTCCGCGGCCCTGCGCATCCCTCACGCGAACGCTGATTTCAATAGGAGTAACTCCTATGTCAAACTGGCGGGGAGAATTCTCTACATCTTGAATCTCGTGAGAGATGTAAAGCTATATCTTCACTTAGGTTAAATTATATGTTGCGCGAGTGCTTTAATCCATAGAATCATGAACCATATTCTCGATCTTGATAAACAAACAGAGGACTTACATAAGGTTTTTGCTAAACTTCAAGAAGGTAACACTATTTTATTTCTTGGAGCAGGGGCTTCTGTTGGTGAAAAGAGATATCTAAGCAAAGAACTCATCGAATATTACGAAGCTTATCTTGGTAGATCTGTTGGAGAGACGAACATAACTAGATGGATTGATATTTTATCGGCTGATTCCGGATTTGATCGAAAGCACTTCGATACTGAAACGGTAAAGATACTTCAAAAACTGCCGGTGTCTGAGGCTCATAAAGTTTTGGCATCAATTCGTTGGCGTGAAATCATAACCACAAACTTTGATCTATTGATAGAACGTGCCTACGATGAGGTCAAGAATACATCGAGTAAAGCTCTTGACCTGAAAACGATTAGACATTTGAAACAGTATAATTACAGGGGATCCAATGCGGAGGTCAGGTATGTAAAGTTAAATGGGTGCATTCAAGATGTTAGTTTATATCCATTGGCGTTCTCTACTGACGATTTTAAAAAATTAAACTCATTTTATAAAAATGTGTTAAATGACCTGAGAAATTTGAGTGATAATATCTCGTTTATGTCGATAGGGTATTCCTATACTGATGAATTTGGAAGAGGTCTGTTGGAGAAGCTTGATACATATAATTATCGTGAGAGGCGATGGATTTTAAATGTGGACCCGTATCCGAATGAAAGCGCATTGGCTTACTACACAAAGAATAAGATTTGTATAATAAAATCATCCTTTCAAGACTTTTTCAAACTGTATTCTGAATGGGAAAGGACTGTTGCTGATTCAGTAATTAAGAAGAGAAGTCTTTCGATAACAAATAGTAAGGGTTCACAGATCGGTGCTTCATACAGATTATTATTGAATATGGATGGGATTGTTAGGCAATTAAACACACATTCGAAGGAGAGATTTATAAAAGAAGTTGACTTTTATAGAGGCGAAGAGCCAACATTCAATTTGATAACAAGAGGAGTTGATGTCGTCAGAGGCAAGCTTCTAAAGCAGTTTCAAGAACAGATATTAAGATCACTCGAGGAGAAGGGGGCAACGTTTGTTCCTATTTTTTTTATTACTGGGGATTTTGGAATTGGTAAATCAACCTTTGCTCTTCGTCTTATTTATGAGCTTGAGAAAGATTCATCGCTGGACATTGTCTCATTCGAGATTACCGACTTCAATCGAGCTAGAAAAGAGACTTTAATTGAATTGATAAATACATGTCAAGCTAAGCACGTTGCTGTTTATTGTGATGAAGTTGAAGTTGAAAGTAACTTCAAGATTCTGTTAGACATTCAACGTGACTTGAGTATAGAGCAATTTCAAGATTCAAATGTTTTCTTTATAGTTCCGATTAGAGAAAATATACTTGCCAAATATAGGCTTGGCAGAAAGATATCTCGTTCTATCGAGTTTCAATTTACAGGCGGTCTTGAAGAAGATGAAGTAGAGGAATTGTTGGAGAAATTAAAAGGAACTGGCCTTATAGAATATCGCGATGCTCGCGAGAAAAGCTCAATTTTAAAAAAAATACAGCGCGAATTTGATTCGGACTCGTTTATATCATTAATGGGGATCATTACCTCAGGTCGTCACGAAAATGATTTGATTAGCTGTTTCAATCAACTGTCAAAAGATGCGCAAAATGCATTTTTATACACTGCTCTTCTTCATAAACATAAATTGTCTATGCCGGCAAGTTGGTTAAAGCACAATATTTCGATGGACTGGGAAGAATTTACAAATAAGATAATCAAAGCAGAAGGAAAGGGAATCTTGTTTCAGGAAATTAAAACAACTCATGGGACACAACCAGATTTATACTTTAGAACGAAACATCCGCTTATCGCATCGAAACTTGTAGATCAGTTCATTCCAAATAAAGACAAGCAGCTGTCTTTTTATGAAAGAATGTTACGAACAATTGACGTAGGTCAAACCAATTCTTATCTGGTGAATAACCTTTTGAAAGCTTTTTCAAAAAGTGAGGAGTTTAATTCATCGCAGATCAACAAGCTTTTTGATATTACGAATCAACGTCTTTCAGACGAGCCATATTTTTTGCTCAACTACGCCATTAATCTCCAAAGTCGGGGAGATGAGGATTCGCTAAAAAAAGGAATCGATACTTTGATATATGCAGAGTCACTGATTGACTACAGAAATCATCGTTTTATACACAGAAGAGCAGTATTGAATTTTGAATTGGCAAAAATTTACTTTACCAAGGAGAAACTCTTAAACTATACAAAATCTTATTTAAATGAAGCAAAAGAACTATTCGTAGCTAAGCAATTGTATGACCCTTGCTCAGCCTATGGTTATGTAGATTATATAAAGATGCTGATATGGGAAATCGATCATATTGAATATGACTTGGAGGACGAGATGCAAATACAAATTAAAATTGAGGAACTGTTTGATACTGCAAATCGTACCGTAACGGACGGTATCGAACGAATAAATAGTTTGCAAGTAGTTTATTCTGATTACCTACGTCAGGTTTCTGAAAATCATGATTACAAGGAGCATCTTGATACATTGTATGCAAATTATAAGTTGAGACCATATGCATGCGTACTTCTTTATAACTACTATTTTTCTAAAAATGATGTTGAGGAATGCAGGATATTGATTGACGAGATGGAGTCTTATCAGGATAATTTCGAGGTCTTAAAATTTCTATTTAAATATTATGGCAGGAATCTTCATGACCCCAATAATAGGATAAAGCTCCTACGACTATCGAGGAAAGGTGAAAATCTTGAGGCGGAAAATCCTTTGCGGTTCAATTATTTCAATTTTATAGCTGAAACTTATAACTATCATTATTACGAGGGCAAAAAGTACTTGGAAAATATCAAGTCGCAGTTTTGGAATCTCAATCCGGAGTATCATTTGGTTTGGCTCAACCAATCGGGAAATGAGGAAATTTTTGATGCCGCGATCATAAAGCGAAGTGGCGAAAAATACAAAGCCGTGAAGCTCACCTCAATTCAACTAACGGTAAGACTCATAAAAGGTAATTATGATAAATTTGAAATTGGGCAAGAGATTCAAGTGAAACTGCACTTTTATCTTTACGGTTTAATGGCTGAAATTGTAAATGGGAAAATTCAAGTGTAATTCGTTAGGGCGGAATTGATTTCTAGTAGGGTTCATTTGCTAATTGGGTGTTTACGACATATCGTAGTCTCGTTCACGACATCTCGTAATTCCTCCCATAGCAACCTCTAAAACAATCTCAATTCAAACATAAATGTCCCGGCATACTGTCTGCGTAAGTGGAAAGAAAAAACCATTTAACCAGATTAAAGTATGGCATCTAATTCAGAAACCGGTCACTCTAAAAACGTAGCGACCTTCGAAGACCTCGTTAGCTTCTGCACCGCGTACGGTCCACCGTACAACCCGTCAAAGCCTGCCTTAAAACTTGCAGCCCTTAACACGCAGCTCGCAGCAGCAAACGCAGCACTGCAGGCAGTTAAGGTTGCAAAAACCGCGTACGACAATGCAACCAACGCCCGCGAAATTGCTTTCAAGCCACTCAGGCCGCTGGCAACAAAAATCGTAAATGCAATTGCCGCAACAGAAGCAACTGCACAAACGGTAGCCGATGTAAAATCAGTCAACAACAAGATCCAGGGCAAGCGGGTAAAAGCCATCGAACAACCCGATGCGGAAGCGCTGGCAGCCGGGGCGGAGCTTGTAAAAACTGCGTCAGTCGCGCAGCAGAGCTACAACAAAATGGTCGATCACTACGCGCAGTTGGTGGCTACACTCACAGCCGAACCGAAATACCTTCCCAACGAAGCTGATTTAAAAGTTGCAGCGCTGAACACCTTGCTCACCGATCTGCGGGCAAAGAACACAGCGGTGATCAATGCCACCACTGCGCTGAGCAACGCCCGCATCGCCAGGAGCAAAGCGCTCTACGCAGAAATAACCGGCCTGATGGATGTTGCCCAAGGGGTAAAGCTGTATGTAAAATCCCTGTTCGGAGCAACAAGCCCCCAGTACAGACAGGTAGGTAAGTTGAGATTCACAAAACGTCTGGGTGACTAACACATGTCCCCCTCCGGGGAGGGGGCAAGGGGGAGGTCTTTTAAAACACGCAGGGTGTTCTTCAGTGAGGGCACTCTTTTTTTATTTTATAGTATGGTGTTTTATAAAACACGCAAGGTTATCCATGGAGTAAGCAGCGTTGCGCATGGAACCAGCGGTGTAAATGTTAAAACTCGCAGTGTAAATGTTGGAACCCGTGGTGTAAATGTTGGAATCCGCGGTGTAAATGTTGGAAACCGTGGTGTAAATGTTGGAATTCGCGATGTAAATGTTAGAACTCGCGGTGTGAATGTTGGAATCCGCGGTGTGAATGTTGGAACTCACGGTGTAAATATTGGAACTTGCAGTGTAAATGTTAGAACTCGCGGTGTAAATGTTGAAACTCGCATCCGCCACTCCAGCTCCCGCACTCAACCTCTCAAAAGCCGTATCACGCAGCTGTGCAAACCCAACCGTCAGGAGGGAAGTGTCGCATCTGTCCGCCAATAACCGGCTGTAAAGTCTCGCGCTGCCAGGCAGTAGACCGATACGTGCGGCTGCAAATAAAAAAAGCCCGGGAAGAAACCCGGGCCTTTCGGTGTCCAATACGCAAGCGTATTAGTCGTTCACTTTTACTACCGTATTGCTCGAGAAAGTAAGGGTGTAAGTATCACCCGCTACTTTAATCGTTGCAGTACCGTTGCTGTTAAAGGTTACATCAGCGTCAAAAGAATAGCTTCCCCGGCCTTCAATGCTACCGCTCGCGCTCACATCAGCCGAACCGCTGGTAATCTTGTGAGATTCTTTGCTCACCATCACGGCATGCGCATCAATGTCAAGGCTGTGCTGGCCTTCCTCCTGAACTTCGCCATCCACTTTCGTCTTAAAGCTTCCGGTACGGTCGTAAGAACCATTCAGTTCGAACTGATCATCATCCTGGCCGAGTGAAGTGATCGTCAGGTCACCGCTGCCGGAATAGTCAGATTCGAAACGAGGGCCATTGTAACTGCCATCGTAGTCGAAGCTTGCGGTAAAGCTTTCAGGCTCCTCGTTGTCGTCACAGTTCAGCGCTACATTATAAGTGTAGTCGAGACTGAAGCTGATCTGGCCGAGTGTAGCACCCAGGTTAAAATCACCTTCGTTGGTGTAGCCGCATTCCTGCTGGCGGCCGGATGCAGTAGCATCATCAGCATACCCGGCGGACTGCTCCGCAGATCCTGCAAAACCAGATTGTCCCATCGATGAAGCTACCATCTCAGCCTGTTCCTGCGAAGTAAGCTTTGCTGTATTCTTGTTGTCGTCATCATCGTTACAGGCAGCCGCCAGTAACCCGAGAATTGCAATCGCACCTATCTTTAACGTTTTCATTTTTTTTAAAATTTGGTTGAACATGTACATTTTATTTTCACGTTAGAATGTAAATGCCGTGCAAAGTTTAATGCGTGTTTGTGCACCATGCAGGAATGCTCAACCAGTAACCGCTAATGCCGATAAGCAGCCATAGTGATCGTGGAATGACAGAACAATTAGTGGCTATTGAACAGCAGTAATGCTGAACGGGCGATTGTTTAGCGTAAATTCTTCGCCCGCTTTTAATCCGCGCATTTTCTGTGCGATAGGCGAAGCCGCCGAAACAGCAAAAAAAGTTTCGCCATGAAGCCGGTGCTCACCGGCATTTACGGCTATGAAAAAATTTCCACGCGAAGTGAAGACTAAACTTCCCGGTTTGATAACAGGAGATGTGTCATCAGGCTTGATGCGGCTGAGATCACTCAGCATTTGATTTACATCCGCCACCTGCGATTGAAGTTTCTCCATCTCCAGGTGCGCCATAGCCCGGCCGGTTTCATACTTGTCGCCCGCAGAACTCTTGGTTTCTTCATTCGCATCCTGCTGAAGCGTGTTGCGTGCCGCCAGCAGCGACTGCAGCCGTTCTTCGAGATACCTCTTGCAGGCATCATAAAGCATCTGCTTCAATTCCATGTTAGTGTTTGCCGGTAAACGCAACCCCGGCCTTAACTTCGATATCCATGTTGTTCTTCTCCGGCACAATTGGGCACGAGAACCGGTTACTGTATGCGCACAGCGGGTTATACGCCTGGTTGAAGTCTACCGTGAGTGTATTTCCGCTCTTCGGAATCCGGAAATCAATGTATCGTCCGGCACTATAGCTTGAATGTCCGTTCGTAAGATCCGTAAACGGGAAGAAGAGATAATCCGCATACTCGTCCGTGCCCAGTAACTGCTGCGATTGATACACCGGCAGCCTGAACTCGCGGCCCTGCAGCGTGAACACCAGAATTCCATACTGGCGGAAGTCACGCGGGCGGTTGTTAGACGTCATCATCTTGAAGTATGGCTCCCGGTCCGTAACCTCAAGCGTTGCCTCAACGCGGTAACTCAAATCAATCGGAAAGAATGTGTGCCCGGTAAACGTTTTAAGATCCTTCTTCTCCAGCGGAGTTTTAGCTGGGTCTTTATATTCTGCATCCAGTTCGCGCTGAAACTTTTTAATGGCGTTGAGGGCAACGGTATCCTCCTGGGCATTTGCTGCCGTAACCAGCAACAGCAGGGTCAGCACAACACAAAGTCTTTTCATACGCATAACAGTAACAGGTTCTTATTCAACTTCTCCACCGTCTTCGGCAACCCAGAAGTCCGGCTTGGGTGCCGTGCCCGAAGTAATGCGGCAGTCGGCACAGGTATTCGGTACAAGTTCAAACCCGACAATAGGAGCAGCATCATCAACGAAAGGTCCGTAAATCGGAATTGTAGGTAAGGCATTCTCGAGATATAACGTGAATTGCGGGTCTTCGAAGAAAGCATTCAGAATACCCAGCGGACATTGGGGCGTATAGTCAAAGTCCGAAACCTGGCTGTGTTTGATGATCAATAGCTTGACCTGACTTGAGTACGATCCGATAAAACCAACTACCGGAGCGTTTGATGTTTCGCACCGGATGTTTCCGATAAGCTGCGAAGGCTGCGAATCGAAGAAGCCCCCGAGGTCGTTCGTGTTACGTTTCATCACTTGCAGGAACTCGTATTCATCCGCGGTCAGTGCGCGCTGCGTAACCGTGAGGGCGTACCGAAAGCCCAACCGCACGTCCGTTACCGGAAAGGTCCTCAGCGGAAAATCAGTAATCGCATCCGTAGCCAGCGCCGAAGAAGTTGCCATCAGCAGGTCGCTGTTTCTTCTTCGCGGCCAGCAAGTCGACATAGCTTTGATTTCATCGGAAGTCCGGATGCGCGCAACGCCATTCTCATAAGCCCACGAGCTTCGGTAAGCCGTACGGGTCTCCCAGACTTCCTCGTACTCCCATTTGTAATAGAAAGTCTCGTTTGCCGGATCGTGCGTGCTCAGCGTAATGTTCAAGTTGTTGTCTTCCGTGCGGGTCCAGTTAACATTGTCAATGCGCGGAGTGATCACAGGCTCCGTGTATTCCGATACGAATACCTGCTCGTCAGCTTCCACGCGCAGCCTGTAGTGTTTATCAGTGCCAAGGTTCAGTTCTCCTGACTCATACACACCATTTGTTTTGTTCTGTAACGGAAAGATTGACCCGTCATCGTCTTCAATGGTTACAACGGCATTGGTTTCAGCAACAAATGTACTGGCCGTGTTCAGGGGGGTAACACGCGAGAGTTTAATGCGCGTAATGCCGTCACCCACGTTAATAAACCCTTCAACAACTAAGATATTGTTGAGTTTATAAGCCTGTTCAGCCTCAAACCTTTCCCGGCAGGCACCGAAAAGTGCAGCAATCCCTAAAAAAAGTATGATTCGTTTCATGGCCATACTGGCATACAGTTCTCAGCTGATAAACAAACAATCTCCCGGCAAGGTTTAAGGGCGTGCCTTGCTAGAATTTGAAATTAAAGTTGACGTACGGAATCACTGTTCCTAAAATCGACAGCTTGTATCCGTTAATAACTCCTTTCTCGCTGGTATAGTATACCGAATACGGGTTCTTGCGGGCCGTCATGTTATACAGTCCGAACGTCCACGAAGTGTGAATCCACTGCTTCAGCTTGTGACTTCCTTCAACATTAACGGCGAAGTCCATGCGGAAGTAATCCGGAATCCGGTATCCGTTACGATCGGAGTAAAGTGTTTTGGGGGCACCACCGTAGTAGAACACACCAATCGGAATAGTTACCGGCCGCCCGGTGCTGTACGATGTATTTAAGGAGAAGCTCAGCCTGCGGGTAATCTTCTGGTTAAGCGTCAGGTTGAAGTCGTGCGGTTTGTCGTAGCTGGCCGGATAGTATTTACCCCGGTTGATCGATTCGCCCGCGATCGGATCATCCATCTTCAGCAGAATGCGCGAGTAGGTGTAGCTGATCCAGCCATTCAGTTTTCCGGTTGGCTTCTTGATCATAAACTCCGCTCCGTAAGCATTTCCTTTGGTGGTCATCACTTCTGTTTCCACGTGATGATTCATGATCAGCACAGCACCACTCTTATAGTCGAGGTAGTTCTTGATGTCTTTCTTGTAAACCTCAAGAGATGTTTCAAAGTTTTTAAACACCTTTCCGTAAACGCCGAGGGAATACTGCTGGCTGAATTGTGGTTTGATGTTAGGATCGCTCAGCTTCCAGGTATCCGTAGGAGAGATGGCCACTGTGTTCGACAGCATGTGGATGTATTGCCGGAGTGTGTTGTAGCTGGCTTTTACAGAGAAGTTATCGGTTATCGCATAGCGTGCAGACAACCGGACTTCCGGACCGGAGTAGGTTTTGATCACTTCATTCTTGCCATAATCCGCAGTGCCGACAATCGTTTCTTCGGTGCGCGGAACACCCGGGGCATAGCTGTTAACCGTGTGGGCTCCGAGATAGTTGAACAGCGAGTACCGCAGACCTCCGCTCACGGATAACTTTTGTGTGATCTGGAATTCATCTTCCAGGAAGATGGCACTTTCTAATCCGTGCTCGGGCTCAACACGATCCGGCCGGATAACCGACTGACTGCTTAGTGCATTGTACGTTCCGCGATTGATGGAATAATAAATAGAATTAACTCCGAATTGCAGCGTGTGTGCCGGCGTTAGCTCGTACGTAAAGTTTGCATTCAGTTTGGTTTGATTGATGCCGAACTTGAGTTCATACGCATACTGCGGATCGGAAGTGCTTTTGTTGCCGTACTCGTAATGATCAAATGCGGTAATAAACTCAGCGTACAGTTTATCAGAGAATTCATTTGTCCACGATGCCGATACGTTCCGGTTCTGATAGGCATACGTAGTATCCGTATTCAGGTTCGATTCATCGTTGCTCATGTATCCGTTTACCATGATGGTACTTTTCTCATTGAGCTTTGCAGTAAGGGTAGCGTTTGCATCGAAGAATGAGGCCTTGCTGCCCCTGAAGCCTGAGCGTTCCGGCACTACGCCAAAAATCCAGTTCGAATAGGTAGTGCGTGCGCCTGCGAGGAAGGAAATTTTATCTTTCCAGATCGGTCCTTCCAGGTTAAGCCGGCTGGTTAACACACCAATCCCTGCCGAACCTTTAACTTTCTTCATATCACCCTGGCGACCATCAACTTTAAGTACGGATGAAAGTCGTCCGCCATAGCTTGCAGGAATAGCACTCTTAAACAACTCTACACTTTTAATCGATTCGGAGTTAAACGATGAAAAGAATCCGAAGAAGTGAAAGGGATTATAAATCGTTGAATTGTTAAAGAGAATCAGGTTTTGATCAGTAGCACCACCACGGACATTGAAGCCCGAGCTGGCTTCACCAACCGTTTTAACGCCGGGTACAGTAAGCATGGCTTTCAGAACATCCGCTTCGCCAAACGAAGAAGGAATGTACTTGATGGTTTGGATGTCGAGTTTTTCAACACCCATTTGAATTCCCTTCACATGCGATTCCCGGTCAGACGTAACAACAACTTCCTTCAGGTTAGCGCTTTCAGTAACCATCTCTACATTCAGCTTGCCATCCGATTGTAAGATCACCGTGCGCTGGGTTGGCTTCATACCGATGCTTCGGATAATCAGTTGATGTCTTCCAACGGGCAGATCAAGCGTATACTTTCCGGTTTCATCGGTAGCTGTACCAACGGTAGAATTTAACACCGTAACACCGGCCCCGACAATCGGTTCACCGGTATTGACCGACTTCACAGTTCCGCTTAATGTCGCGCGTTGCTTTCCGGAGTTTTTCGCCCCGATGGTAAAAACCCTGCGTTCATTCAGCGCAGCAATGCGGTTGTTCTCTTCATCGTCCGAGAGTTTCGTGCGGTCGTTCGCCTTATTAGGATCATCAATGATATCCGACAGGAGCTGCGTGGTGATTACAACATCTTTCGTGAGAAACACATTTAGCTCCGGGTCGATCGCATAGTGAAACGAAGTGTTCTTAAATGCTTCATCAAGAATAAAGCTTAAGGGCTTTCGGTCTGCCGCTACCGTAAACAATACGTTTTCAAAATCAGACTCGCGAAAGTACAGGCGATACTTCGATTGTGATTCAACCGACTGCACAAGATCTTTCAGCGGTGCCTGGCTCAGGTTCACCGTAAGTAAGGGTTGCTCTTGCTGCCCCAGCGTGGGGGAGAAGCATCCTGCCGTCATCACAATAACTGCCGTCAGAAAAAAAAATCTTTTCAAAACAGCGCCCTTTAAGAGTAGAAGCTTCTTCAAGCGGGATAGTTTGGTTAGGTTTCAGTCACAGCGCGTTCGCAGAGACCCACATCAGACAAAGATAACCTCAAATCAACAACACATCATAGCCATTTACAGGGAAATGAAACCACTTAATACCATCTTAAAACCGTTGCTTATAACAGGCCTCGTGGCAGGAACACTCGATGGCCTCGCAGCCGTGATTATGTATTACGCAAAAACCGGAAACGACCCGATGGATGTTTTCCGCTACATCGCCAGCGGAGTATTCGGGCGAGAGGCGTTTGCAGGCGGCACACCCATGGCCATTTGGGGAATTGTGTTTCACTACGTTGTGGCGTTTGGATGGACTACTCTATTTATACTGGCGGCAACCCGAATCTCTGCGCTCACCCGGAATTGGGTTTTATGGGGCTTGGTCTATGGCATTGTGGTTTGGCTCGGCATGAACCTCGTTGTGGTGCCGCTGAGTAATGTTCCGGTGTCTGCCGGTCCGAAAGAGTGGGTGGGTATCATTCGTGCCATCGCGGTATTGATCGTTTGTATTGGCTTCCCTGCAGCCTATGCCGCAAAGAAGTATGTTGGTAAGTCGACTTTATAGGATGTATAAAGTTTTGATAATCAGCATTTAATTCCCAAAGTTTTGATTTATTGAATGATAGTGATATGTTAACAGTTTATTGCTCCATAACTTCACTTGAAGGAAGGCTTATATGCAGGAAAAACTGTTACTGTTTCTTGATTTTTTGAATCCTGAGGAGCTAATCCGATACGGTGGTTTCACCCTTCTTATCCTGATCATTTTTGCTGAAACAGGCGTGTTTTTCGGCTTTTTCCTTCCGGGCGATTCACTTCTGTTTATTGCCGGATTGCTTTCTGAAAGCGAATACCTCGATGTTCACGTTTCCGTGATGATACCCGTGCTGGTGGTTGCGGCTGTTGCCGGATCAACAACCGGTTATTTTACAGGATTATGGGCCGGGAACTACCTCAAGAACCGAAAGGAAAATTTCTTCTTCAAAAAGAAGTACTTAGACATGACGCACGAGTTTTACGAGCGACATGGTATGATGGCGTTTATCCTCGGTCGTTTCCTTCCGGTGATCAGAACATTCGTTACGATTCTGGCCGGTACCGTGAAGATTAACTTCCCGAAGTTCTTCATCTTTAATATTGTCGGCGCTTCGTTGTGGATAACATCCATGGTGATGGCAGGAAATCTCTTAGGCAAAGCTTTTCCGGATTTGCCAGACTATCTCGAGATCATTGTTGTTGGAATGGTGCTTCTTTCGGCCGTACCTGTGGCCCTTACCTGGTTCCGCGCAAGGCGAAAACTTCGCCAGAACAACTCTGATAATAGTAAGTAAGTCAATCTATTAGAATCACTTTACAAAGCCTGACTTTCAGAGCAGGTTTCTGTACTATCTGCATTTCAGAGGCAAACCTTTTCGAATCCGGGGTGTTATGTAGAGTAATTATAAATAGATAAAGAATCCCCTCAGATAGCTAAAATTGCGGTTTTTCTTGCGGGAATTTGCGAATGTGTAGTACTTTTATCGGTCGAATTTATATGGAAGATTCAAGCCTGGCCCAATACCTACCGATAGCACTCATGTTCCTTGTGGCAGTCGGTTTTGTAGGCCTCACCATGGTAGGAACACACCTCTTAGGTCCTAATCGTAAGACTCAGGTTAAACAAGACAGTTTCGAGTGCGGTATCGAATCGAAAGGGAACGCACGCGCTCCGTTTAATATCAAATATTTCCTGGTTGCCATCCTGTTCGTACTCTTCGATGTGGAAGTAATCTTCATGTACCCGTGGGCCGTGAACTTTCGCGACTTCGGGATGCAGGGATTTCTGGAAATGCTGGCCTTCATCGCAATATTGCTGATCGGATTCTTCTATATAATAAAGAAAGGTGCACTGAAGTGGGAAGATTAGTGACTAAAAGGAATGTTATCGAACAGATAACGGTTCATTAAACATGGAAACGACAACAAAAAAATCAGACATAATAATAGGGCAGAAGCCGGAAGGCTACGAAGGAGCAGGGTTCTTTGCTACATCGCTTGATAAAGTGGTGGGCATGGCCCGCAAGAATTCGATCTGGCCTTTACCGTTTGCTACATCGTGTTGCGGCATTGAGTTTATGGCAACCATGGGTTCGCATTACGACCTCGCACGCTTTGGAGCTGAACGTTTAAGCTTTAGCCCGCGACAGGCTGATCTTCTGATGGTTATGGGCACAATCGCCAAGAAGATGGGGCCTATTCTCCGTCAGGTATATGAGCAGATGGCCGAACCACGCTGGGTACTTTCAGTAGGTGCCTGCGCCAGCAGCGGGGGTATCTTCGATACATACTCTGTGTTACAGGGAATCGACCGGATCATTCCGGTGGATGTGTACGTTCCCGGTTGCCCGCCACGTCCGGAGCAGATTATAGATGGTATCCTGAAAATTCAGTCATTAATTGAGACCGAGTCACTTCGCAGAAGAGATTCGCCCGAATATAAAGCCATGCTTAACCAATACGGTATCGAATAATGGAGCAAACAGCCACAGAAGATAGAATCGTATCCGTTATTCGCGAAAATTTCCCCAGCGAAGTTATCTCAGTGGAGTCGCCATACGACTTCCTGACCGTTAACCTGAAGGCCGGAAAGATCATCGAGATTATCAAATTCCTGTACGAGAAAGAGAAGTACCAATATTTAACAACGCTGTGCGGCATTCATTATCCTGAGAACAAGACCATCCAGGTAATGTACCAGCTTCACAAGCTTACCGAGAACAAACGCATCCGTCTCAAGATCGCGTTGCCGGAGGAAAAGCCAACTGTTCCTACCTTAACAACGGTATTCCCGGCTGCAAACTGGATGGAACGCGAGACGTATGACTTCTTCGGGGTGATCTTCGAAGGGCACCCGAACCTCATTCGTATTTTGAATGTGGAAGAGATGAGCATCTTCCCGATGCGGAAAGAGTATCCGCTTGAGGATCAGACGCGCGAAGACAAAAACAACGACATGTTTGGACGATAGGATATGGCAGAGAACTATAACACATCAGTATTATCCGACATTCCTGCACAAGAGGAAAAGCAATACTCGTATCTTAACCTTGGTCCAACACACCCCGCTACGCACGGTATCTTCCAGAACGTGTTGAAGATGGATGGCGAGATCATTATGGATGCTACGCCAACGATTGGCTACATCCACCGCGCGTTTGAAAAGCTTGCCGAGCGCAGACCATTTTACCAGATCACCCCGATTACTGACCGCATGAACTATTGTTCGTCACCCATTAACAACATGGGCTGGCACATGACAATGGAGAAGCTGTTGAAACTGGAGATTCCCAAACGTGTTCAGTACCTGCGCATCATTATTATGGAGCTTGCGCGGATCTCTGACCACATTATCTGTAATACCATTATTGGTCAGGACGTGGGCGCCACAACCGGCTTCCTGTACCTGTTTCAATATCGCGAACGCATTTATGAAATCTATGAGGAAATCTGCGGTGCGCGCTTAACAACAAACATTGGCCGAATTGGCGGATTGGAGCGCAACTTCTCCGACAAGACCTGGGAAAAGATTGAAAACTGGCTGAAGGATTTCCCGCCCGCGTTTGAAGAGTTTAGCAGTCTGCTGGAACGTAACCGCATTTTCATGGATCGTACGATCAATTGCGGTCCTATTTCAGCAGAACGTGCGCTGGCCTACAGCTTCTCGGGCCCGAACCTGCGTGCAGCGGGTGTTGACTATGACGTTCGCGTGATGAATCCATATTCTTCGTACGAAGAGTTTGATTTCATTGTTCCTGTTGGAACACAGGGTGATACGTATGATCGCTTTATGGTTCGCCAACAGGAGATGTGGGAGAGTGTGAAGATCATCAAACAGGCAATCGAAAAGATCAAGAAAGAGCCCGCTCATATTTATCGTGCGGATGCACCAGAATATGTACTTCCTCCAAAAGAAGAAGTCTACAATAATATGGAGGCGCTGATCTATCAGTTTAAGAACATTATGGGTGAAACCGATATCCCGAAAGGTGAGGTTTACCACTGCGTGGAAGGCGGTAATGGCGAATTGGGCTTCTACCTGATCAGCGATGGCGGTCGTACACCGTACCGGTTACATTTCAGAAGACCTTGCTTTATTTTCTATCAGGCATATCCTGAGATGATCAAAGGCAGAATGTTATCGGATGCGATCATCACGATGAGTAGCATGAATGTGATTGCAGGTGAATTAGATTCTTAAGTCAATGACAGATACAAAAACGATAGAATTTTCAGCAACTACTAAAGCATTGGTTGATCGCATTCTGAAGCGTTATCCGGAAGGACGACAAAAATCGGCATTGCTTCCGTTGCTTCATCTTGCTCAGGCAGAGTTTGGCGGTTGGCTTAGCGTACCAACCATGGATTATGTTGCTTCTGTCCTGAACATTAAGCCGATCGAAGTATATGAGGTAGCATCGTTCTATACGATGTATAACCTCAATCCGGTTGGTAAGTGTTTAATCGAAGTCTGTCGCACAGGTCCGTGCATGTTGCGCGGAGCAAACGACATCATTGAACACATTGAGAATAAGCTGGGCATTAAAGAAGGAGAGACAACAGCAGACGGCAAGTTTACATTGAAGACTGTTGAGTGTTTAGGTTCGTGCGGTACAGCACCGATGCTGCAATGCGGTGCGGACTATTACGAAAACCTGACTAACGAGAAAGTCGACAAGCTTATCGAGAAGTGGAATTCTATTAACGATCACAGTACGTATATGCGGTCGAACCGCGTGGAGCTATAAGATGGCAAGGAAGTTACTTTTACAGCACGAAAATGTTCCCGGTATTAACACCTTTGAAGTGTACCGGAAGAACGGGGGTTATGCTTCGGTGGAAAAAGCGCTGAAGTCAATGACACCCGATGAGGTAATGGAAGAGGTAAAGAAGTCAGGACTGCGCGGCCGCGGTGGCGCGGGGTTCCCGGCGGGTATGAAGTGGAGTTTTCTGGACCGTAAATCAGAGAAGCCGCGCTACCTCGTGTGCAATGCCGATGAAAGCGAGCCCGGTACATTCAAAGACCGATATTTAATGGAAAAAATCCCTCATCTGCTGATTGAGGGAATGATTACGTCAAGCTATTCGCTGGGTGCAAACACTTCGTACATCTACGTGCGTGGTGAATACATGTATGTGATCAGCATTCTTGAAAAAGCAATTGAGGAAGCATACGCTGCCGGTTTCTTAGGCAAGAACATTTTAGGTACAAGCTATTCACTCGACTTGTATGTTCAGCCGGGTGGTGGTGCGTACATCTGTGGTGAAGAAACTGCATTGCTCGAATCACTGGAAGGTAAACGCGGTAATCCGCGATTGAAACCACCATTTCCTGCAATTGCCGGTTTGTATGCTTCACCCACAGTAGTAAACAATGTGGAGACGATTGCTGCTGTTGTACCAATCGTTAACCAGGGTGGAGATGAATATGCCAAGATTGGTGTTGGCAAAAGCACGGGTACCAAACTTATCAGCGCAAGCGGGCATATCAACAAGCCGGGCGTTTACGAAATCGAACTCGGTCTTCCGGTGGAAGAGTTTATCTATTCAGAAGAATATTGTGGCGGTATCTGGAAAGGAAGAAAGATGAAGGCCGTTGTTGCCGGGGGGTCATCCGTTCCGATTCTTCCGACTGATCTGATCTTAAAAACAGCGAAAGGCGAGCAACGCCTGATGACCTACGAATCACTTTCGGATGGCGGGTTCGTAAGCGGAACCATGCTGGGTTCAGGTGGTTTCATCGTACTGGATGAAACTGCATGTATCGTTCAGCACCTGCACACCTTTGCAAGATTCTATCATCATGAATCATGTGGTCAGTGCAGTCCGTGTCGCGAGGGTACAGGCTGGATGGAAAAAGTAATTCATCGCATTGAGCATGGTCACGGTCATCAGGGCGACATTGATCTGCTCGTTGACGTTGCGAAAAAGATTGAGGGAAATACGATCTGTCCGCTGGGCGATGCAGCTGCATGGCCGGTAGCGAGCGCGATTCGTCATTTCCGCGAAGAATTTGAATATCATATTAAGTATCCTGAAAAAGTGAAGAATCCGAAACACTTCGAGCTTGAGCCGTTTGTGTCGGAGAAGTCACTCGTTACAGCTTAGACAAACAGATAGATGGCAAAGGTTACGATAGATGGCATTGAGATCGAAGTTCCGGATGGCACTTCTATATTGAATGCTGCCCGCATGATTGGTGGTGACGTGGTTCCGCCAGCGATGTGTTACTACTCAACGCTAAAGGAAACAGGAGGGAAGTGCCGCGTGTGCCTGGTGAAGGTAACGCAGGGTTCCGCAAAAGATCCCCGCCCGATGCCAAAGCTGGTAGCATCGTGCCGTACCAACGTGATGGACGGGATGGTGGTGCAAAACATTACATCACCGGAAGTACTCGAAGCGCGCAAAGGTGTGGTGGAGTTTTTATTGATAAACCACCCGCTCGATTGCCCGATCTGCGATCAGGCTGGTGAATGCGATTTGCAGAACCTCGCGTATGAGCATGGCGCAGCGAAAACGCGCTATGAAGAAGACCGCAGAACATTTGAAAAGATTGATATTGGCGACAAGATCAAGCTGCACATGAATCGTTGCATTCTGTGCTATCGCTGTACGTTTGTAGCCGATCAGCTAACCAACAACCGCGTGCATGGTGTGTTGAATCGCGGAGATCACTCAGAGATCAGTACATACATCGAAAAGGCAGTGGATAACGATTTCTCCGGCAATATGATTGATGTTTGCCCGGTGGGAGCGTTAACCGATAAAACATTCCGCTTCAAGCAGCGCGTGTGGTTCACCAACCCGATGGATGCACACCGCGATTGTCCGAAATGTTCAGGTAAAGTAGTGTTGTGGATGAAGGGCGAAGAAGTGCTTCGCGTTACTGCCCGCAAAGACCAGTATGCGGAAGTGAAAGAGTATATCTGCAACGAGTGCCGGTACGACCATAAAGACATTACGCATTGGAAAGTTGAAGGTCCGCGCCACATCGACCGCGGGTCGGTAATTTCACAAAACCATTACGAGCGGATTGATCTTCAGAAGCTGAAGAAAGAAGTTGAACGTCAGTTGGAATTCCAGAAAGGAAAGCCATTGCCGGAACCTAATTCATTAAATGCATGAGCGATTTTTTGATCTATAAGATTCTTTTGGTTGTGGGAGTGTTCACGGTAACACTTGTCGTGGCCATGTATGCGACCTACGGAGAACGTAAGGTTGCAGCGTTCCTGCAGGATCGCATCGGTCCGAACCGTGCGGGTCCGTTTGGTATTTTTCAGCCGCTGGCCGATGGATTGAAATTCTTCATGAAAGAAGAAATCATTCCGTCAGTTTCGAATAAGTTCTTGTTCATCCTCGGGCCGAGCATCGCCATGATTACTGCATTGATGGCGGGGGTGCTGATCCCGTGGGGCAATACACTGATTATCAATGGAGCTCAATACTCGTTGCAGATCACAGATATCAACATCGGTATCCTGTATGTATTCGGTGTGGTTTCGATTGGAGTTTATGGAATCATGATCGGAGGTTGGGCCTCCAACAATAAATATTCCTTGCTGGGTGCTATTCGCGCTTCTGCGCAGATGATCAGCTACGAATTGGCAATGGGTATTTCCATCATCGCGTTGATTATGATGACCGGTACACTGTCGCTGGGTGAGATTGTTAACCAGCAGGCAGGTGGCGACTGGAATTTCTGGAACGTGGTGTATCAGCCGTTGGGCTTTTTGATCTTTATTGTTTGCGCATTTGCGGAATGTAATCGCGCGCCATTCGATTTACCGGAATGTGAAACGGAGTTGGTGGGTGGATATCACACTGAATACAGTTCGATGAAGCTTGGTTTCTACATGTTTGCCGAATACATCAACATGTTTATCTCGTCAGCGGTACTGTCTACACTCTACTTTGGCGGATACAACTTCCCGTTCATGAACGATTTGGGATTGAGTCATAACGTGATCACTATCCTCGGAACAGTATTCCTGTTTGCCAAGATTTTCTTCTTCATCTTCTTCTTCATGTGGGTTCGCTGGACATTGCCACGTTTCCGCTACGATCAGTTGATGAACTTAGGATGGAGAGTGTTATTGCCGCTGTCAATTGTGAATCTGTTGGGAACGGCATTGGTTTTACTTTGGATTGATAAATAATGGAATCATTATCAAATAGATCGAAAGTCGTATCGAACAAGGAGATGACCTTTCTCGAAAGGATCTATCTTCCTGCGGTACTGAGTGGTATTGCGATCACGATCAAACATTTGTTTCGCCGAAAAGCTACCGTGAGTTATCCGGAAGTGAAGCGCGAGTTCAGCAAAATCTGGCGTGGTCATCACGTGTTAAAGCGCGATGACAAAGGTGCGGAGCGCTGTACTGCCTGCGGCTTGTGCGCAGTGGCTTGTCCTGCGGAAGCAATTACGATGACCGCTGCCGAGCGTAAGAAAGGAGAGGAGAATTTATACCGTGAGGAGAAGTATGCATCGGTTTATGAGATCAACATGCTGCGTTGCATCTTCTGCGGATTGTGTGAGGAGGCTTGTCCGAAGGAGGCGATTTTTCTGACCGACCGGTTGGTGTACACCGACTTTGCGCGTGACGGATTTATTTATGGAAAAGATAAACTGGTAGAAAAGGTGGATGAGCGCATTGATGTTACCGTACGTCAGACACCGGCTGTATTGGAATTCAAAAAACATAAACAACTCAGTCATAATAAATAACACCGTAGTGACACTGTACCTTTTTTACTTCTTATCCTTCCTGGCGGTTCTTTCGGCCCTGATGGTCGTGTTTTCAAAGAATCCCGTACACAGCGTTTTGTACCTGATCATTACGTTCTTCTGCATATTTGGTCATTACCTGTTGATGAATGCGCAGTTTGTTGCATTCGTTCACATCATCGTATATGCCGGAGCGATCATGGTGTTATTCCTGTATGTGTTGATGCTGCTGAATCTCAACAGCGAATCAGAACCGCATAAGAACAATACGCTCAAGTTTGTTGCCGTAATTTCAGGATGTCTTTTGATGGTTGTGTTGGTGGCGGCTTTGCGCGGAACAGATGACATGATGCTCCAGGATAACGGAAGTCAGGTTGGTTATGTGAAAAATCTTGGAAAGGTGATGCTCACCGACTTTCTGTTGCCTTTTGAAATAACGTCAATCCTGTTGCTGGCCGCAATGGTCGGTGCCGTGATGATCGGAAAGAAATCAAGTAACACTACTACACCCCGGTAAGTCGCATGAAAATACCTGTTGAATATTATTTGTGGTTAAGCCTGGCGCTTTTCTGTATTGGCGTGCTGGGAGTTTTGTTCCGCAGAAATGCGATCATCGTTTTCATGTGTATTGAATTAATGCTGAATGCCGTGAACGTGCTGCTTGTTGCTTTTTCAACCTACATGAACGATGCGGCCGGACAAGTATTTGTATTCTTTATTATGGCCGTAGCAGCAGCTGAAGTGGCCGTAGGGTTAGCCATCCTGGTTAAGATGCACGACAACACGAAAACAGTTGATATTGATATTCTGAATCGTCTGAAATGGTAAGTATTAAAATATTAACACTTCTTATTCCTGCTCTTCCGCTTGCAGGTTTTCTGCTGGTGGCGCTTAACGTGAAGCGCTTATCGCACGGGGTGGCTTCGTTCATCGCGTGCGGATCGGTATTACTCTCATTTATCGCTGCAGTCACAATTTTTAGTCAGTTGTTGGGCTTCCCGGAAGGATCACGTCTCATAACGGTTCACCTGTTTAGCTGGATTAAAGCAGGAAACTTTGATGCGAGCATGGCGCTGCTGATTGATCCCCTTACATCAATCTTCCTGTTGATTATTACGGGTGTTGGCTTTTTGATTCATGTTTACTCAATCGGGTACATGCACGATGATACCGGCTTCAACCGCTTCTTTTCGTATTTGAATTTGTTCGTGTTCTTCATGCTGCTTTTGGTGATGGGCTCGAACTACCTGGTAATGTTCATCGGCTGGGAAGGAGTGGGCTTATGTTCATACCTGCTGATCGGTTTCTGGTTTAAGAATCAGGCATACAACGATGCAGCCAACAAGGCATTTATCATGAACCGGATTGGTGACCTGGGATTGCTGCTCGGTATTTTCCTGATCTTCATTAATTTCCGTTCACTCAACTTTACGGATGTAGCAAGCATGGCGCCCGCTGCAAGCACGGGTACGCTTACGATAATTACTATTCTCCTGTTCATTGGGGCGATGGGAAAGAGCGCACAAATTCCATTGTATACGTGGCTTCCCGATGCGATGGCCGGTCCGACTCCGGTATCGGCATTGATCCACGCTGCAACCATGGTTACTGCTGGTATTTATATGATCGCCCGCAACAATGTAATCTATACACTGTCGCCAATCTCCATGAACTTGGTGATGATTGTCGGCTTGGCAACAGCGTTGTTTGCGGCAACCATCGCACTCAAGCAAAACGATATTAAAAAAGTACTGGCATATTCAACCGTTAGTCAGTTAGGCTTAATGTTCCTGGCGCTCGGGCTGGGTGCCTTTACGGCCGGTATTTTCCACATGGCTACGCATGCATTCTTTAAGGCCTTGTTGTTCCTTGGGGCAGGAAGTGTGATTCACGCGTTAAGCGGAGAGCAAGACATGCGCAGCATGGGTGGTTTACGAAAGTATCTTCCTGTTACGTTCGCAACATTCCTGATCGGTGTGCTGGCTATTTCGGGTATCCCGCCATTTGCAGGGTTCTTTTCAAAAGATGAAATCCTCGCAAATGCGTATGCTCACAACCCGATTTTGTGGGGGGTTGCCTTGTTAGCGTCCTTGCTTACCGTGTTCTACATGTTCAGATTGTTGTATCTCACATTCTTTGGTGATGTTCGGGCAAGCCATCATGTAATGAGTCACATCCATGAATCACCTAAAAGCATAACCGTTCCGCTGATTTGCCTGGGCGTTCTTTCGCTCGTTGGCGGATTCATTGGAGTTCCCGAAGCACTCGGTGGTTCGCACTGGTTGAACGAATACCTGTCGCCTGTGTTTGCACAGGCCGCCACGCTGTCTGAATCACATCATCATCTGGATCATTCAACGGAATACACGTTAATGGCTGTTGTTATCGGATTTACAGTACTTGTTATCATCGCGGCTTACGTGAAGTATGTGAAACGCAAACATGTGCCGGTGGCAGATGCTCAACTCAGCGGGCCTTCAAAAATTCTGGCAAACAAATACTATATCGATGAGATTTATAACACACTTATCGTAAAGCCATTGTATTGGCTGTCGAACGTATTGGATGTATTCGTAGAGCGAATGGGTATTGATTTTATCGTTAACATTTTTGGAAGCTCTGTGCCGGAAGGGGGAAAGATTACGCGGTTAACACAGAGCGGATCCATCGGCTACTATATTTTCCTGATGGTGATCGGGATCGTTTTAATTGTGACTTACACGTTAATCGGTTAAGAGATTTATGCTGACTACACTTCTTATATTTTTTCCGCTTGCCGCAGCACTCTTGATTTTTGTACTGAAGTCAAAATACAGTCATGTTATTGCACTGACGGCTGCTTGCGCTGAACTTATTATTTCAGCGGTGGCCGTTTATCAATTCAAGACTGGGGGATCGGAACTCCTGCGTGCCAACTATCAATGGATCGCACAAATCGGGTTAAGTTATTTTGTTGATATGGACGGCATCAGTTTGTTGCTGGTGTTACTTACTACAGGACTTGTTCCGTTTATCATCCTGTCATCATTCGGACGTTCATTTTCCAAACCTTCAACGTTTTATGGACTGATCCTGGTGATGCAAATGGCCCTGGTTGGTGTTTTTGTTGCGCAGGATGGGCTTTTGTTTTATCTATTCTGGGAAGTTGCACTAATCCCGATCTATTTCATTTGTTTGATTTGGGGCGGAGAGAATCGTGGAAAAATCACGTTTAAATTTTTCGTCTATACATTGGCCGGCAGCTTGCTGATGCTGATCGCGCTGATTTACCTGTATCTGCATACTCCTGGCGTTCATTCATTTGACGCAGATGCGTTGTATGCTGCAGGTGCAAGCTTATCATACCCGGAACAAAGTTTAATATTTTGGTTCTTGTTCGCTGCGTTCGCGGTAAAGATGCCCGTATTTCCGTTTCATACCTGGCAGCCGGACACATACAGCGTGGCGCCTACGCAAGGCACAATGTTGTTGTCGGGAATCATGCTGAAGATGGGTATTTACGGAGTTATCCGCTGGCTCATCCCGGTTGTTCCTGCCGGTGTGATCACCTGGGGGCTTACAGCTGTGCTTATTTCCGTCATCGGAATCATTTATGCTTCGTGCATCGCGATCGTTCAAAAAGACTTCAAACGTTTAATCGCATATTCATCGATTGCTCACGTGGGGTTGATCGCTGCCGGGTTATTCACGCTCTCCACTACCGGACTTCAGGGCGCGATGATCCAAATGATTAGCCACGGTATCGTTGTGGTGGGAATGTTCTTTATCATTGATGTTGTGTATGACCGCACGAAGACGACTGCGCTCGCCAACCTGGGGGGCATCCGGAATGTTGCTCCGCAACTGGCTACAGCGTTTGTGATAGTTTTGTTGGGAAGCGTTGCGCTTCCGCTGACAAGCGGATTTATTGGAGAGTTCCTGTTAATCAACTCCGTCTTCCAGTATCATCAATGGCTTGGCGTTGCAGCAGGTTTAACCATCATTCTGGGTGCGGTGTACATGCTCAGAACGTTTCAAAAGTCGATGTCGGGTGAAACAAATTCATTGACAGCCTCCTTCACTGACCTCACGTGGAATGAAAAAGCAGTTCTATACCCGCTTGCGCTTTTGATCATTCTGATCGGAGTTTACCCGGCACCGATCCTGGCCATTTCAGAACCGGCAGTTGCCAAGTTGCTGGAACTTTATTCACCTATCACTGCGATCCGATAATATGAATGCGTTATACATTGTTTGCGGACTTGGATTAACGGCACTGGCTGCCGAACTCTTCAATGCACGAAAAATTCTGAGTATCCTGATGGTAATCGGGTTGGCTGTGGCCATTGGTGTAACCATTCCGCAACTCGGCACTTCCATTTCGTATTTCACCAACATGGTGGTGATCGATAACTTCTCCATGGCGTTTTCGATCCTGATCATGACGGTAACAATTTTGTGGTTCTGGATGGCTCAGGATTATTTTAATTCCGACCTTGACCACTACACCGACCGTGCATCGCTTATTTTATTCACAGTGGCAGGGGGGATGTTAATGGCATCTTTCAATAATATGGCTATCCTGTTCCTGGGCATTGAGGTTTTATCGCTGTCGCTTTATACCCTTGCCGGAAGCAAGCGCGATAGCCTGGCTTCTAACGAAGCTGCTTTCAAGTATTTCCTGATGGGCTCATTTGCGACCGGATTCTTGTTGCTGGGAATAGCGCTGGTATACGGGGCAACGAAGTCGTTCGATATTCAGACGATCGCTGTAAACGTAATCCTGAACTCTTCCACATTACCCGCATTCTTTTATGTAGGGGTGTTGTTGATTTTGGTGGGACTCGCATTCAAAATATCGGCAGTACCGTTCCATTTCTGGGCACCTGATGTTTATTCAGGTTCACCAACCAGTGTGACGGCATTTATGTCGACCGTAGTGAAGATTGCTGCCGTGGCGGCATTTGTAAAAGTGTTTTCCGTGTGCTTCAGTCACATTGCTCCAAGCTGGAGTTTTGTGTTAAAGATTATCATGATCCTCACGCTGGCGGTTCCGAATTTAATTGCTGCAGCACAAGACAATGTGAAGCGTATGCTCGCATATTCGAGCGTTGGTCATGTAGGTTATATACTACTGGCATTCATTGCGCAACCCGAAACCTCGACTTCAAGCATATTCTATTACCTCTGCGCATATTCAGTGGCTTCCATCACGGCATTTGCAGTGTTGCTTCAAGTGGAAAAGAGCAGCTCAGGAACAGATATCGTTCACTTTAACGGCCTGTTCAAAAGGAATCCGTTACTGGCGGTTGGCCTTACCATCGCACTTTTATCGCTTGCGGGTATCCCGCCATTGGCCGGTTTCTTCGGGAAATACCTGGTATTTATCCAGGCGATTGATCATGGTTTGATTTCGCTGACTATCCTGGCCATTGTAACATCATTGATGGGTGCCTACTATTATTTCAGGGTAATCATTGCGATGTACTTGCAGGAACCGGCTGGCGATAGTCTGTCAGTTTCAGCGTCCCAAAAAGCACTTATTGTAATCCTGGTAGCCTTGATGTTTGCACTTGCGGTGCTGCCTGACTATCTGCTCGGACTGTTTTGAGCCAAATGGCTTGAATCTGAGGGATTTAATTGCTATTTTCATAGACCTGTTTTAAAACTCTTGCCTCTATGAAATACGTTCAGGATATCTTAAAATCGAAGGGTAGCGTAGTCTACTCCGTTGAACCTCATGTGATGGTTTACAGCGCCATCGAACAAATGTGCGACAAAAACATCGGTGGCCTGATGATCGTGGAAAACGGAAAACTTGTCGGGATTTTTACCGAGCGCGATTATGCGCGCAAGCTCATTCTCAAAGGGAAATCATCGAAGGATACACCTATCAAAGATCTCATGACACCCAATCCCTTTACGGTTACTCCGCAAAGCTCGATTGAAGATTGTATGAAGTTGATGGCTGGCAAGCATATCCGGCATTTACCGGTTGAGGAAAGCGGCAAATTAATCGGGATGATTTCGATTGGTGATGTGGTGAAGCATATTATTGAAGACCAGAAGTCAACGATTGCGCACCTCGAGCAGTACATCGCGGGACAATAATCCGGCTCGTTACAATAATTTCCTGTATTCTGCGACTTCCATTCTGAAGCACTCAAAACGAGTGCGCATAAACTATTGTGCCAGCGGCACGTCTATTACTTGAATGAACCAATCCTTCGGAAAACTGCCTTCGGGCGATCGCCTCGGGCGTATTAAAGCGTCACCCAACTATCGCAACGGAAGCTTCCAAAACCTCACACCAACACAAATGCTGGCAGAGGGTGCTTCTTACCCCAAAATGCTGATCAACTTTTTCAGCAAGGGAATTGACCGTGAACCGGTGGATGTGTTGCCCTCAGTTAAAACAGATTTAAAGTCACTGCCAAACGATAAAACCACCATCGTTTGGTTTGGCCATTCGTCATACTTTATCAAACTTAATGGAAAGAATATTTTCATTGATCCGGTATTCAGCGAACGTACATCGCCTTTCCAGTTTATCGGGAAGAAAGCCTATGCGATCGAAACACCCTATTCGCTGACTGATTTTCCAGATACATTGGATCTTGTGATTCTTACGCACGACCACTATGATCACCTGGATTATCATACAATGCTCAAGCTCCATCCGCGAGTAAAGCAGTTTTATACTTCACTGGGTGTTGGTTCACATCTTGAATATTGGGGTGTTAACGGGTCCAAAATCAGTGAGTTCGATTGGTGGGAATCGAGAACTTTTGAAAGTGGAATTGATGTGATTGCTGCTCCATCACGACACTTTTCCGGTCGCGGGCTTACCCGCAATCAAACACTGTGGAGCTCGTTCATCCTAAAAACTGACTCCATAAAAATTTATGTCGGTGGTGACTCTGGGTATGATCCTGCGTTTGCTGCGATTGGCAATCAATACGGGCCCTTTGATTTAGCGTTGCTGGAGTGCGGTCAATACAATACCATGTGGCCGAACATTCACATGATGCCGGAGGAAGTTGCTCATGCTGCTGTCGATCTTAAGGCAAAAGTCTTCATGCCCGTCCATTGGGCCAAGTTTACCCTGGCGTTGCATACCTGGAAAGATCCGATCGAACGTACCACGGCTGCTGCAGAGCGTTTGGGAATTTCGATAACTACTCCGATGATTGGTGAGCCTGTTGTGATTGGAGGGGAGTTGCCGAAGAAGAGATGGTGGGAGGGAGTTAAGTGAGAAGACGGGAGTTAGCGTGCAGAAGTTAGAATGACGAGTCGTGGTACTCTCAACTCGTCATTCGGTGTCTGGGTTTTAGATTGATTCAACTTCTTTAATCACGACTTTTTCCATTACATCGCCTGCGCGGATTTGGTCGATTATATCGAGACCTTCATAAACTTTCCCAAACACGGTATGGTTCCGATCAAGGTGCTTGGTTGTATCGCGGGTATGACAGATAAAGAATTGTGATCCGCCCGTGTTTCGTCCGGCATGAGCCATCGATACAACACCGCGATCGTGGTATTGATTGTCGCCTGTCAACTCGCAATCGATTTTGTATCCGGGTCCGCCATTGCCAATTCCGTTCGGGCATCCGCCCTGAATCATAAAGTTCGGTATCACGCGGTGGAAAATCAGTCCATCGTAAAAGTTATGGTCAGCCAGGTCGATGAAGTTCTTTACGGTATTCGGAGCATCTTTTTCGAAGAACTTAATCTTCATAACGCCCTTTTTTGTGTGGATTTCAGCTATTTTCATTCATTTTAATAATTAGTCTACAAAGGTAACATCACCCGTTTTTCAAAGCTAATTTTGCTCCGTGATAAAGTGTAGTAGCGGTAAAAAGTTTTATGTCACGCGCGAGCTGGCAGAAGAGGCGCTTATCGGTGCGAGAACGCGTTTTGATTATCCGGCCGGGAAGGGCCCTGTAAACGTCTACCAATGTGAAGATTGTAGTTACTTTCACCTAACCTCAAAGGGAGGTGTGAACGATGCATTGGCAAAACGGCAAAAAGACGGAACGATTGATCGCGATAAAGCGGCTGACGCGTGGTTAAATAAATTGAAGCGCAAACATTCTTGAACCTGTATTTTTTTAAATTTATAGACCCGGAAACGAACATCCTAAATCTAACGATATGAAAAAGAAAATTCTTATTGGTGTTGCCGTTGTAATCTTGTTGCTTGTTGGTGCGTTGATATACCTGAACAACCGCAACCGAACGCTCAGTCCTCCGGGAAGTGAACAACTGGCAAACGGAAATTTGTCTGTATCGATTCAATACAGCAGGCCTTCCGTGAGAAACCGAATGATTTTCGGGACAAAAGAAGAAGGTGCTCTTCAGCCTTACGGTGAATACTGGCGACTTGGTGCGAACGAGGCAACGGAAATATCATTTAACCGCAATGTGTCGTTCAATGGTAGTGAAGTGGCTGCCGGCAAATATCGTATCTATGCGATACCGGGCGCTGATGCGTTTGAGCTTGCGTTGAACTCGGAGCTTGGTGTATGGGGTGTTTTTGAACCGGATGCGGAAAAGGATGTTTTAAGAACCAAAGTACCGGTGGAACGACTGTCAAATCCCGTTGAGCAATACACGATTCGGATGGAAGCTAAAGGAGATACTACCAACGTATTTTTCGAGTGGGAAAAAGTCAGGCTGATGGTTCCTGTTGTGCCGAACTAAATACCGTAAAATCCTTCCAACCTGAGCGGCATTTTTTCTATTTTTCAGATTGGGAATAGAATATGCGGCTTCAGACTGTTTTCGCGGGAGTAGAATCGAAGGTAAAAGTACTTTCTAATTTTCTGAAGACTACACAGCTTTTTGTGATAGTCTTTTTTATTGCCCAAACTGCCGCGGCTCAACAGGATAGTTTATTGACTGTGTTGAATACTACGTTAGCCAATAAGGAATCGTATGTGCAAGCCCGGCTTACCAGGATAAATAACTATCGAACGCAGCTTAACAAGCTAAAAAGTGGCGAGGATGTCAGGCATTTTGAATTGCTGGACAAGTTGTCGGATGAGTACAAGACTTTTGTTTATGACTCCGCTTTCATTCAAATTCTGAAACTTCAGCAGGTCGCGTATCGAATAAAAGATCCCGTGCGCATTGCACATGCGCGTGTAAAACTTGGGTTTATTTTAATTTCATCCGGTTTGTTTAAAGAAACGCTGGACTCGCTTTCGTCACTCAACATGAAAGACATGCCTGACAGCATTCTTTTTAATTATTACTTTATCCTGGCTCGGACATATTATGACCTGAGTGATTTTGACCGCGATGGTTTTTATACGCCCCGCTACATTAAACTCGGCAATCAGTACATTGATTCCGCCAGAACGCTGCGAAAACCGGGCTCATACGATTATATGTATCTCAATGGGCTGAAGAATCTGAAGAATGAAAATGATGAGGATGCGCTGAATGATTTAAACAGCATCCTCCAAGGGTATGAGCTTACTCAGCATGAACTGGCAGTAGTGGCTTCTACACTGAGCTATTTTTATATAACCCATAATGAATCTGAAAAAGCAATCAACTTGCTGATTCGCGCAGGCATTGCCGACATCCAGTCGGCAACCAAGGAAACATCAGCAATGCAACTGCTTGCCCAGGAACTTTATAAGAAGGGTGATATCGCCAATGCATACATTTATATTCAGCAGGCAATGGATGATGCCATTTTTTACGGAGCACGACAACGTAAAATTCAGGTGGGAGCTGTACTTCCGCTGATCGCTGCCGAAAAACTTCACAACGTAGATGCGCAGAGACGCTTGTGGCTGATTTATTCAAGTATTATTACCGTCTTGTCGGTGTTGGTGGTTGTATTCGCGTGGATCATTTTCAAACAGGTAAAGAAGCTGCGTCTGACGCAAAAGGCGTTATTGGAAGCTAATCGGATCAAGGAAGAATACATTGGTTTCTATTTCAACATCAATTCAGAATACCTGAACAAGGCAGAAGCCCTTAAAAAATCAATCGAGCTAAAGCTTGTAACCAAAAAGCTTGAGGACATCAAGTTCATCGTAACCAATTTTAATCCGCAAAAGGACCGGGAAGATCTGTACGACAACTTCGATAAAATCTTCCTGAAACTTTTCCCGGATTTCGTAAGTACGTTCAATTCCTATTTCAAGGAAGAAGGCCGGGTAGTATTGAAAGAGGGGCAGTTGCTTAACACTGAACTCAGGATATTCGCACTGATCCGGCTGGGCATTCAAGACACTGAACGTATTGCCAAGATCCTCGACTACTCCATCAACACGATTTACAACTATAAAGCCCGGGTCAAAGGCAAATCGATCGTTCCGAACGAACAGTTTGAGCGTAAGATTATGGAGATAAGTGCCGTTCAGGCCGACTTGTAGTCCACATTCCGTTTATATTTTCCAACGTTTGCATAGTTAGCATTCATCTGAACGTCAATACGTTACAGAATTTATGGCCTCATTTTTTCTATATTTTTTGTCCACGAATTCTCCAGGCTTGTCTGATGGCCGTGCTTTGTTTTAGGCTTTTGCAATCGATAGCGGAACTACAATGCCGCGTTCGATTGATCCTAAACAGAGCTTCCTATGAGGAAATATATTTTATTGATTATCAGTATTTTATCAATTTCGGTCCTCCTGATCGCTTTTGTGTTGAAGGGCCAGGATTCAGCTGAAGTTGCGTCACCAGACGGAAGCCTGAAGGTTGAATTCTCACTCGAAAAGGGCATTCCATTTTATCGCGTTACCCGTCATCATCAGGCTCTTATCAACAGTTCCCGTATGGGTTTTATCCTGAAAGGACTGCCTGCGCTTGATAAAAACTTTAAGATTCTGAAGGTTGACCGGACATCGCTTGACGAGCAGTGGACCCAACCCTGGGGTGAAGTAAAGACCATCCGTAACAACTACAACGCGATCGTTATTACGCTTGAAGAGGACGAAGCTCCGAAGCGGCAGATGATGATTGAGTTCCGCGTTTACAACGATGGGCTCGGCTTCCGGTATGAAGTGCCATCGCAGCATGCCATTAAGGACTTCCTGATCACCGATGAGCTTACCGAATTCGCGTTAGCAAATGATTTTACTGCCTGGTGGATTCCGGCTTACCGGAAGAGCACTGACATTGAAATGGATTCCGAATATCTGTTTCGCAAAAACCTGGTGAGCACGTTAACAGAGAAAACGCATACGCCCCTCACCATGCAATCAGGCGACAGCCTCTTCATCAGTATTCATGAGGCTGCCCTGATTGATTACCCGTCTATGACGCTGCTTCACAGTCGGGGAACAACATTGAAAGCTGATCTTGTTCCCTGGAGTACAGGCGTGCTGGTGGATGTACGCGGTTCGCTTAAAACTCCGTGGCGTACCATTCAGGTTGCAAATTCGCCCGGTGGGCTAATAGCATCCTATCTCATCTTAAATCTGAATGAGCCTAATAAACTCGCTGACGTCTCGTGGATAACTCCCGGAAAGTACAACGGCATGTGGTGGGGTATGCACATGCAAAAGAATACGTGGCAGATGGGTCCAAAACACGGAGCGACCACGGCGAATGTAAAATCGTTAATCGACTTTGCAAGCGAACATAATCTTTCAGCTGTGTTGGCGGAAGGATGGAATGAAGGCTGGGAGGGCGATTGGGTTGCGAATGGAAACTTCAGCTTCACCAAGCCATATCCGGATTTTGATTTGGCGGAGCTGAGCCGTTACGCAAAGGAGAAGCATGTTGGTCTGATTGCACACCACGAAACCGGTGGTAACGTTGCGAACTATGAAAAGCAACTCGAAGATGCATTTAAAGTTTGCCAGCAATACGGGATTCACCGGCTGAAAACCGGCTACGTAAACAAAATGCCTGGCGGTGAATATCACCAAAGCCAATTCATGGCGCGGCACTACCAGAAAGTACTCGAAACTGCCGCAAAGTATCAGGTGATGCTGGATGTGCACGAGCCGATAAAAGATACCGGGCTGCGCAGAACATGGCCTAACATGATGACTCGGGAAGGGGTTCGCGGAACAGAATACGAAGCATGGAGTCCGGGCAATCCGCCATCGCATACAACGATCATTCCGTTCACGCGAGGGCTTGCAGGTCCAATTGATTTTACTCCGGGAATCTTTAATCTTCTGTTTGACAAAACATCAACCTTTCGGGTTCACACCACACTTGCCAAACAACTGGCGCTGTATGTTGTCATCTACAGTCCGATGCAAATGGCTGCTGACCTGCCTGAAAATTATGAAGGCAATCCCGCGCTGAAATTTATTGAAGATGTGCCGACCGACTGGGAAGATACAAAAGTATTGAATGCGGCAATCGGTGAATATGTTACTACAGTGCGCAAAGATCGTAACAGCGCAGACTGGTATCTCGGCAGCATTACGAACGAGAAGCCACGCACGCTCACCATTAAGCTCAACTTCTTAACTCCGGGTAAAACGTATCAGGCAGAGATTTATCAGGACGGAAAAGGCGCGGACGTCAATACCAATCCACTGCCGGTTGAGATTACACGTACCGATGTAACCAGCACAAGTTCGCTGACCCTGAATCTTGCAGCAGGTGGTGGCACCGCAATCCGTTTTCATCAAACCAACTAAAGAAAATCAACAACCATGACAAGACCTATACCTCACAAGCAATCCGTATCAGCGTCAGGTATGTTACTGGCAACGGTGCTGTTCATTCTTTGTTCGATATCAGCATTTGCGCAAACAATCGCGATCAGCGGAACCGTAAAAGATGATACAGGGATGGAGGGGTTGCCCGGAGTAAGTGTTTACGAGAAGGGAACATCAAACGGAACGATCACAAATGCCGAAGGCGGGTACAGGATAACAGTAGCGAATGGTGCCACGCTGGTTTTCAGCTCAATTGGATACGTCACACAGGAGATAAAAGTTGAAGGTCAAACGGTACTTAATATTACGCTGAAAGAAGATTCGAAGGCGCTCGATGAAGTTGTTATTGTTGGTTATGGTGAACAAAAGCGCTCGAATCTGATCGGCTCCGTATCGTCTGTCAATGTGACGAACATGGAAAACAAAACACAGCTTCGTCTTGACCAGGCATTACAGGGTTTGGTTGCAGGAGTTACGGTAGCACGCAACGGAGGCGCTCCCGGTGCTGCGCCAACCATTCACATTCGCGGTGCAGGTTCTATTTATAACACCGACCCGCTCTGGATTATCGATGGCGTTCGGATGGATCCCGGCAATCACTTCGACATCGATGATGCCGAAAGCATGGAAATTCTGAAGGATGCTGCAGCCGCTGCCATCTACGGGGCCAAAGCTGCCCACGGAGTGATTCTCGTTACCACGAAACGTGGCAAAGGTGACTTGAAGGTAACGTTCAAGAGTTCCCTCAGTCAGCGTTCGCCCGTTAAGCTCCCAACCATGCTGGGCAGTGAGGAATTTGTTAAGTATCGCAAGCAGGGCAGAGAAGCAGCGGGCCAAAACCCTGATCCGTCATGGGATAATTATACCGCAGATACCGACTGGATCAGCAAGTTTTATAACGGAAGTGGTTTGCTGCAATCGTACGATCTGTCGGTTGGCAAAGGCGATGACAAGATGAATTTCTTCCTTTCGTTCGGGCATGATAATGAACAAGGTATTCTTATTGATAACAGCTTTAAGCGTTATAGTGCACGTGTTAACTCCGATATCAAACTCGCTTCCTGGTTAAAGATCGGTGAGAGTGCATTGCTTTCGCGTGTTTCTGAGAACCCGATCGGCAACAATAATGAAAACAGAACAGGTGCGATTCCATATCGCTCTATTCCGATTATGCCGGTTAAGGATGCTTCAAATCCGTTTGGCGGATGGGGTATGGGGCCGGCTTACTTCAACGGTCCGAATCCGGTAGCAACACAATATCAGCAACACGAAGAGAAAAATTACAATCGCCTCGATGCAAACGCCTACGCAGAAGTAACACCCCTCGCAGGACTAACCGTACGCGGAACGGTTGGCTTAAACTACATGTCGTTTCTGGGGGAGCGCTTTGAAGAGGCATTCGATTACGGAACCTTTGCCGATCCGATCAACCGACTTTATTACACATCTGCCAACAACCAGGCACTGGTCGCTAACCTTGTTGGAACCTACAGTAAAACAATCGGCAAGCATGGATTTAAAGTAATGGCCGGATACGAATCGTATCAGTACGATCCGAAATCATTCAACGTAGCAGGTTCACAGTTCGTGGTGGATGTTGCGCATAGCTACAACCTGAGCAGCGGGCCTGCGAGCGTTCCGGACAAATTTATGCCGGTTCAGGAACGAATGCTCTCGCAATTCGGACGCATCAATTATAGTTACGATGAACGCTATTTACTTGAAGCAAACATCCGCAGAGACGGATCATCGAAGTTTGGCCCGAATAATCGCTGGGGAGTTTTTCCTTCGGTTTCTGCCGGATGGCGCATTTCCGAGGAGAAGTTCTTTGAGGGTGTTCCGTTCATCAACAGTTTGAAATTACGCGCCAGCACCGGCCGTCTTGGATCCGACAATCCAATAGGAAACTTCCAGTTTCAAAAAACATATACATCACAATTTTCGACTTACGCGTTTGACGCGGCTGGCCAGAACAGGGTATCCGGATTTTTTATTTCCAAGTTTCCAAATGCAGATGTGAAGTGGGAAGATATCTACGTGCACAACATTGCGTTTGATGCAACCGCCCTGCAGAATAAGATTTACCTGACCGTAGAGTATTACATCCGCAACACAAAGGATATGCTTTACCCGGTAGCGCCTCCGATTTCGGTCGGCATAGCCGTACACAATTTCGATCCGGTAGCGCCCTTCATCAACATCGGAACGATGGTGAACAAGGGAGTCGACATCGAACTGGGTTATCGTGAAACATTCGGAAACTTCGCGTTCACCGCGGGTGGCAACATCTCGTTTATGAAAAACGAAATGAAAACGCTGTATGGCGATGCATACATCGTATCGGGTGATGGCGGTCCGCAAATCGGAGGAATGACACGTACAGCGCCAGGTCATCCGATCTCAAGCTTTTATGGGTACGTAGTTCAGCAGATGCTGAATTCACCGAGCGACATCTATGCGATCAATACCTATGCCCAGGATGGTCTTTACCAGGAAGCCGGAACAGCTGCCGGGGATTTCATGTACCGGGATTTAAATCCCACGAAACAGAACAGTGAAGTCACAACAGACGACAGAACCTTTATCGGCAATCCGTGGCCGAAAGCTACGTATGGGTTAAACGTTACGGTGGTTTATAAGAATATGATTGACCTCTCTGTGCAGTTTCAGGGCGTGGCGGGGGTTGATATTTTCAATGCGAGCAAAGCATACATGCGCAATTTCTTTGGCGACAACAACACAACAACACAAATCCGGCAGGCATGGACAGCGGATCATCACACCGGTAATCCAAGAAACATCGCCAACGATCCGAACGGAAACTGGAGCAAACCTTCAACCTACTTCATTGAGCGTGGCGACTACCTGAAGCTCCGCAATATTCAGATTGGCTTTAATCTTCCGCCTGATTTGTTGTCACGCACAAGACTTAAGAAGCTCAGGCTTTATGCCAACATCAACAACTTCCTGACCTTCACCAAGTACTCGGGTCTTGATCCGGAAGTAGCAGGCTCGAACACGAGCAGAGGAATTGATTTCGGTCAGTATCCGCAAGTGCGGACCATGACTGCCGGTCTTGAAGTTCAGTTTTAATCATTGCGAATATGAAAATGCACAAGAAGCTTTTACTACTGACACTCACTGCGGGAATCATGTTGGGATGTTCCGACAGTTTTCTCGAAGTAGAAAACATTAATGAATTGAATGGTGATAATTTTTTTACCGACATCGCGCAATTCGACCTTGCATTGAACGGTACATACGATGCCGTTAAGAATCTCGACCTATTCGGACAAACATTTTACATCCAGACCTTGCTGGCGTTGCCCCATGAATCCGATTACTGGAATGCGCAAAACCGAAATGAAGTAACATCAGCCGATGGAAACGTTTACATCGCCTGGCGTGGATTTTACCGGGTCGTTGCGCGGGCAAACGACATTATCGAGAATGCGAAAGTGTATTCGCCTGCATCAGCGGGAGAGATGAATCAGCTGACGCAGATTGTGGCCCAGGCCAAATTCCTGCGTGCATTCGCATACTTCCATATGGTTCGCTTATGGGGTGAGGAATCGTACGCGGTTGACAAGGAACGGCTGGCCGTTCCACTGATCCTGAAAGTAGCTACATCCCGCGAGGAAATGATGATCCCGCGCGCAACGGTGGGCGAGGTGTACGATCAGATTCTTGCGGACTTCGAAGCTGCCGAGGCCGACCTTCCGGAAAGCTGGAGCGCAGACAATGTTGCCCGCGTCACAAAATTTGCCGCTAAAGGATTTCTGGGACAGGTGCACTTGTACATGGAAGACTATGCCGGAGCAAGAACATACTTCGAAGAAGTGATCAATAACCCGAACTACGAACTAGTACCTGCAGACCGGTATGATGATTTGTTCCAGGGAAAGAACGAATTCAGCAAGGAGTCGCTGTGGGAAATCAACTATACCGTTGATATGGCGCTCAACATTTGGGAAAATGGGTTGGGTTCCGGCATCGCGCTGGTGATTGCTGCACCCGAACGCGGCTGGAGTAATTGCACACCACACGGTGTGAACATCGATCGTTTTGGCAGTGACCCGCGATTGAAAGTTTGCACCTACGCACCGGAAGATTTAGTGGCGACTGTTGACGGAACCATGGAACCTGCTGGTGCTAGCGAGTTCAATTTCACCGGGCATAGCTTCCGGAAGTATAATCCAAAGGACTATTGTGTTTTATCAACCAATCGCAACAGTGGTGCGAACTACCTGATCATGCGCCTGGCTGATGTATACCTGATGTATGCTGAAGTTCTGAACCATGACGGTGATGACGTTACTGCTGCAGAATACATGAATAAAATCAGGAGGCGTGCTTATGGCTTTGATTCCAACACGCCTGAACCTTCGGTTGACTATGCAGTCACCGGTACGCAGCTGCGCGATTCGATCCGGGAGGAACGCTTCCGCGAATTATTCGGAGAAGGGCATCGCTGGTATGATATCGTCCGCTGGAAAATTGTCGAGGAAGAAGTCAACAAATATAACGTGAAGCGAAAAACGCAAGGGGAGATCGTGTACCAGCCGAAAGACTATTACTACCCCGTGCCACTGCAGGAGATTGATACAAATTCGAAGATGGTACCAAGCACCGGCTATTAACAGTTCAACGACTTTTTGTGAAACGACTTATAACTCTATCAACTCCAACCCGAATGATCGCAACTGTTGCGCTGATGGTGACGATGCTCTGCGCGAATTGTTCAGGCGATGATGACAAGGCTCCGGTTGATCCGGTGATTGATACTCATCCCGTGGTGAAAACCAATCCGATGCAGATTTACATGCATTACATGCCTTGGTTTCAGACTAAATCCTATTCCGGCTATTGGGGAAGTCACTGGAAAATGTCGACACAAAACCCCGACATCACAGACGGAACGGGCAAACGTCAAATCGCTTCGCATTACTATCCATTGATCGGACCGTACGATTCGAAAGATCCGGACGTAGTGGAGTATCATTTGCTGCTGATGAAATATGCCGGTGTTGATGCCGTGCTGATCGACTGGTACGGATCACACAACGTAAATGATTATGGTGTAAATCTTTCCGGGGCTAATGCCCTGGTTGATAAGCTGGATGACGTAGGGTTGAAATTCGCGCTTGTTTACGAAGAGTATACGGCAGAAGCTGTGCAGACGCAAACCGGTAAAACAGCACTATACGCGGCACAGCTTGATATGAAGTACGCTGAGGAAACGTATTTCAGCAAGCCGGAATATTTAAGTTTTAATAAAGCTCCGCTGCTGCTCACGTTTGGTCCGCGGTATTTCCGTGACGGCTCGAAGTGGGAACAGATTTTTTCAGCCCTTAAAACAAAACCAAGGTTCCTTCCGCTTTGGGATCACGGAGCGTACACCGGCTCAACTGATAACGGAGAATTTGCCTGGGTAGATTTCAACACTTCACTCAGCAAGCTGGATTTGTTTTATAACAAGAAAGCGCTGTTTGAGATGATGATCGGATCTGCGTATCCGCGCTTCCATGATTTTTATGAAGAAGGCGGATGGGGCGATAGTTACGGTTATGTCGACCCGACTGACGGTCAGACTTTTATTAGCACCCTCAACAAAGCAAAAGACCGCGGTATCGATTATCTCCAGCTGGTAACGTGGAATGATTTCGGAGAAGGTACGGTAATCGAACCCACGCTGGAAGACGAGTTCCTGAATCTTCAACAGCTCCAGCAATTTACCGGAGTCAACTATGGCCTTGATGAGCTTCAGCTTATCCATCAGTACTACCTGAAAAAGAAAGCGCTGAAAGGCAATGCCGCGGCGGAACTCACACTTGCGCAGATTTTCAAAAGCCTTACCGAACTGGATGTAGCGAAAGCTACCGAACTCATGAATCAACTTAACTAACGATCAATAAACAATAATTAACTAAAACAAGTGTCTATGAAACAATCAATTAAAAGAATGCTCCGTATACTCCTGCTGCTGGTCATACCGGTTTATTTCTATTCGTGCAGCGATGACGATGGTGGCGGCTCTAAAATTCTTCTGCCTAAAACCGAAGGTTTCTTCGTCTTCGGAACGAACACGATCGCAGAGCAGCCTACGGACATTGCAGCGCGCATGGCGTTGGCTAAACTTGATCCTGCACATGGTCCTGCAGCCGTTGACAGCGTGTATGGAAAATATATGTACATCGGTGCGAACAGCGAGATTCAGTTTGCATTAGTTAACGAAGATGGCGGTATGCTGATTGGTTCTGCTGATGCAGACGAACAAAATGGTCTAGAAGCAGCAATGTCAGTGGATGATGATCATGTGATCATTGGGACACTGGAAGAAGATGCAGATCCAATTACCGTTACAACAGAAGGCTTGTACTACGTTGTTGCCGACCTTAACGAAATGCGTGTGGTAATCACACCGGTAAAACCGCAAGTGGTGGGAGATGCGCTCGCAGACGGAAGCTGGACGGAAAGCATTTCATTACCCCTGAAGTCTGTTTCAAAAGAGCAAACAGTTTTTGAGGGACCAGTTGAAATGGTTTTTGGAAATGGTTACAAGTACAGATTTAATGAAGGCTGGGCTTCCTATTATACTGCCGACTTTGCCACCTTCTCTTTTCTCGGAGTTGAAAGCTATGGTGCAGCATGGGAAGCACAACATGTTGATCCGGGCTTCTTCAACGAAAACATTCCAAGTTTTGCAGCGGGTAATTATACATTAACGCTAACCTACACGGCCAGCACAACGGGCGGTGAAGGAACGTGGACTGCATTGGCAACAACCGACTTCTCAGATTTCTCAATGGCGATCATCGGTGACGCAACCGCTAACGGATCATTCAATGGTGACGGAACCGGTGGCTACGAAGCTAAAACACCTACAAAATCCGGCACCGTATTTACTTGGACATGGAATGACGTTCCGTTCCTTGCAGGCAAGGAGTTTATCTTCCTGCAGAATGCAACATGGGGTGGATTGCAGATCGATTACGCCGGAGCAACGGTAAGCGGAACGACAATCTCTTCCGGAAACATCATCGATGCGACAGCGGCCCCGGTTAGCGGTCCGTACCATAACTTTCACGTGATCAATGCCGGATCGTACGATGTGACATTGGTGATTGATGCAGCAACAAATGCAAAAACAGTAACGATTAATAATTAAGTTGGCTTTACCCGCGGATCGTATGTGATCTGATTAAAAGGCGTCCAAAAGGGCGCCTTTTTTGTTTTCCTATGTTCTAAGCTATACAGATTACATAATTTTTTACCGTTCAACGAATTTTTTCGATAAAGCGAAGATTTTTATGAGTTTCCATAGGAGTTACTCCTATACAATCCCTTGCGTTAATTGATTTGTTACTTTCTTGTGTAATGTTTTAGGTTACATCGTGCGGGCACCTGGGTCATGGATGGGTGGCTCAGCCCCTGCACATGTATTACTTCGCGCTTCGTTCAATCTCGCGAAGGTTTTCCATCTTCTTATTCCGTAAGAATCCGGTGATGTCCTCAAAGTGTTCGCGGATACGCTTATTACCAAATTCAAATACTTTATTCGCCAGGCCATCCAGGAAGTCACGATCGTGAGAGACAAGAATCAGCGTTCCGTCAAAATCCCGTAAGGCATCTTTCAGGATGTCTTTTGTTTTGATGTCGAGGTGGTTGGTAGGTTCATCCAGGATTAACAGATTTACCGGGGAAAGCAAAAGCTTGATCATGGCAAGACGTGTTTTCTCCCCACCGGACAATACCTTCACTTTCTTTTCAATCGTATCTCCACTGAACATGAACGCACCAAGAATGTCTTTGATCTTTGAACGGATATCGCCAAACGCAATCTGATCTATTGTCTGGAAAACGGTTAGCTCACCATCAAGCAACGAGGCCTGGTTCTGTGCAAAGTACCCGATCTGTGCCCCGTGGCCGATTTGCAGTTTCCCGTCAAAATCGATTTCACCCATGATCGCCTTAATGAAAGTCGATTTACCTTCACCGTTCTTACCTACGAAGGCAACTTTCTCACCGCGTGCGATCGTTACCGAAGCGTCCTTAAACACTACATGATCACCGTATTTTTTTGTAATGCCTTCTGCGATAACCGGATAGTTACCGGAGCGCGGAGCAGGAGGGAACTTCAGGTTCAATGCGGATGTATCAACTTCATCAACCTGGATGATCTCAATCTTCTCCAGCATCTTCACGCGCGACTGAACCTGTAATGTTTTGGAGTAAGTTCCTTTGAAGCGTTCAATGAACGCCTGGATGTCGGCAATTTCTTTCTGCTGGTCGTCAAACTGCTTCTGCTGCTGCTCGCGTCTTTCCTTCCGCAGTTGCAGGTAATGCGTGTATTTCGCCTTGTAGTCGTAAATTCTTCCCATTGTTACCTCAATGGTGCGGTTGGTAAGATTATCTACGAATGTTTTATCGTGACTGATTACAATTACCGCTTTTGCATTGTTGATCAGAAATTCCTCAAGCCACTGGATGGATTCAATATCCATGTGGTTAGTCGGCTCATCCAATAAAATCAGATCGGGTTTTTGAAGCAGGATTTTAGCCAGTTCGATGCGCATACGCCATCCACCGCTGAACTCGCTCGTAGGCCGCGTGAAATCCGAGCGCAAAAAGCCCAGACCCATCAGCGTTTTCTCAACTTCCGCATCGTAGTTGATTTCTTCAATGGAGTAATATTTCTCACTGAGCTCAGATACCTGTTCGATAATTTTCGCGTACTCATCCGACTCATAATCGGTTCTCGTTTCAAGTTGCTTGTTAAGCTCTTCCATTTGATTTTTCATCTCATGGATTTTGCCAAACGCTTTGGACGCCTCTTCAAAAACCGTGGCGGTGTCCTGCGTAAGCAAGTGCTGCGGAAGGTACGCGATTACCGCATCCTTCGGGGCCGATACCTTTCCGCGGGTAGGCTTATTTACCCCGGCTATGATTTTAAGCAAAGTCGACTTTCCGGCCCCATTTTTACCCATCAGGGCTATGCGGTCGTTGTCGTTAATGTTAAAGGTAATGTCCTTAAAAAGTGCCGAACCGTTAAATTCTACCGTTACCGCGTCAACTGAGATCATACTTCTGTGAAATAAGCCGCAAAGATACCGCTTTTCAATTTCCGGCAATAATCAAACTCAAACATGGCCTGCAAACGTTACAAAGTTGGCAAGGTTTGAGCAAAATTGTCCCCAATGCTTTTTTATCAACTTGCAGATCGGATGTTTTCGTTATGTTTTTTGGAGTGGCACGATGTTATCATCAGCATGGGTGCAAAACACCAAATAAAACCAATGCATATGAAAATTAACCGTAATACTTTTTGGACTGTAATTGTTGCTGCTGCTTTCGCATTTGCGGCTTGTCAACCTAAAAACAAGGCTGAGGATGCAAAAGAGGTTGCTGAAGACCAAAATGAAGCAAAGTTTGACGACTCTGAAATTGAAGACGATACCCAATGGGCTGTTGCAGTAGCTGACATGGGTATGATGGAGGTGGAAGCTTCTAAACTTGCGCTTGAACGTGCCTCAACACCTGCTGTGAAGCAATTCGCACAAATGATGATTGACGATCACAGCAAGGCAAATGAAGAATTGAAAGGTCTTGCCGGGCAAAAGAACATTTCTCTTCCGGCAACGCTGAGCGACAAGAGCCAGAAGAAGTACAATGACCTGATGGAGAAAACCGGAAAAGATTTTGAAGATGCGTATACCGACTGCATGGTGAAGGATCACAAGGATGCGGTTGACAAATTCAAGAAGCAAGCTGATAAGGGCGAAGATGCTGACCTGAAGTCATGGGCGGCTGGTAAAGTTGCTGCGCTTGAGCACCACCTTGAAATGGCGAAAGCCACCGAAAAAACTGTCGATGAAATAAAATAAGATTCTTATTATATTTTATCTACACCTGCAGCCCGGCCCATAAAGCCGGGCTGTTATTTTTCATAGCAATTCCCCCGTTTTATCAACCGAAAATAATGCGGATATTAGCATTGTCTTGAAGAAGCTGTTAATCATCCTCCACCTGTTTATTCTGCCGGCAACCATTGCCTCTGGTCAGGATTATTCGTCTGAACGATATGTAATATTAATCAGCATTGATGGATTCAGGCCTGCCTTCTATCTTGATTCGGGTTGGAGCGCACCAACGCTCAAGCGTTTGATGCATGAAGGTGTTTATGCCACAGGGGTTAAACCTGTCTTTCCAAGTGTAACATACCCGAACCATGTTAGTATGATTACCGGTGTATTACCCGATAAGCATGGGATTTTTTACAATCGGCCGCGCATGGGACAAAAGCGTTGGAATCCGACAATGATTAAATCTCCTACATTATTTGATGCCGTTCAGGCCACAGGCAGGTCTTCCTCAGCCCTGTTTTGGCCGGTTACGGCAGGAGCATCCATACAGTATAATGTCCCGGGTTCTCCCCGCATCAGGCAAATGAAAGCTTCCGGGAGCAAAAGTACTGATTTCATGAACGCCATTGCTTCACCTGGTTTGTGGAAAGAACTTGAACAAAATGCTATTGGAAAAATTGCTGTTGCCGATGTTAACAGTGATATGAATACCGGCAGGATGGCTTCATATATTATCCGGACACATAAACCCACGTTCACGGCCATACGGTTTGCGGGAATCGATCATGCACAGCATAAAGTCGGCATAAACAATCAGTCGGTCGACCAGGCATTGAGAATTATTGATCAGGCCTTGAATGAAATACTAATTGCCATTGATCAGGCAGGTATAACGAATAATACGACATTACTCATTACGGGCGATCATGGATTTCATGATGTGAATCTTGCGCTTGCACCCAATGTGTGGCTTAAGAAAAAAGGTCTGTACAAAAGTTCCACTCGCTGGAAAGCAAAATTCTATACGTCTAATGGATCTGCATTCCTCTACCTGAAAGATCCGAACGATGAACGAACACTTCGCAGGGTAAGGAAGATACTGGATGATCTTTCCGAAGAAGAAAAGAAGATGTTTCGAATCATCGAACGTGAAGAGTTACAAACCCTGGGGGCAGATGCTGACGCGTTGCTTGCGCTGAACCCGGTTCAGGGAATCGTTCTCCGTCAAACCGGCTCCGGTAAACTTACCCGAAGTGCAACCGGAGGAGCTCACGGCTACTTCGCAGATTTTCCGGAAATCATGACAGGCTTCGTTGGCTGGGGTAGCGGCCTTAATGCAGGTGTTATCGTTCCTCAAATGAATGTGCCTGATATCGCACCGATCATCGCCAGGTTACTGGGTATCGATTTCCCGTCTGAAGACGGCAGAGTCGCAGACGGAATTCTCAAGGACTGAGTTCGATAATTTTAATCCAGATGTACCTGATTATTGAATGCTTTTCGCATTTTTATAGCACGACAGATACGTTATGTTAGGCATAATAGTTTTCATCCTCGGATGCCGTGCGTTTTATAGACTGGCGCATGGAAATGCTGCTAGGGGATGTCGATTTGTTATTTCGGGTATTATTACTTTCTATCTATGGGACTATATTGTCTTCACACTTTTTTTTAATTCAGTGGAGTTAATTGAACGGAACGCTTTCCACCGGATTCCGGGGTACATATCCGACTATATTCCATTGCTTATCTCCGCGTTGATAACGTGGATGTATTACGATCAGCTAAAGCTGGCGCTTCGTAATCATCGGCCGCATTGGACGGTATGACCGCCAGCGACCGCATCGGTCCGATCCCGCACAGTGATGCTTACGCGGAACCTAATTAAAACGCTATAAATCAACGTTTTCTTAGTGGCATGGCAATTGAAATGCAGTGTATGCCAACTTTATTCCTATGTTAAAGAATTACTTCCTTACCGCGTTTCGCAGCCTTAAGCGCAATAAACTTCATGCGTCCATCAATATCCTCGGTCTCGCGATCGGCATGACGTGTTGCATTCTCATCATACTTTTCATTCAGTTTGAGTTAGGGTACGACAGACACAATAAAAATGCTACGCGCGTTTATCGGCTGGCGGTTGACCTGGAGGCAAACGATTGGGCAATCTCGGCTTTCCCGTTAGGTGCCCTGCTGAAGGAGAATTTTCCGGAGGTTGAGAACTATACACGCATCAAGCCGATTGAAACGTTCGTGCAGAATTCTGACAATCTTGTTAAGAATAAGGAAAAGATATTTTTTGCCGACAGCACTGTGTTTGACGTGCTCGACATTAAACTGCTGAAAGGTAACCCTGTAAACGCTTTGGCCAAGATTAATTCGATGGTAATCACACCAGCCCGTGCCCGGGCCTATTTTGGTGATGAAGATCCTGTTGGTAAAACGCTCACCCGTGTTGACAGTAAAACCGAATTCGTGATCACCGGTATTTTTGAACCGCTGCCCTCAAACTCTCACGTTCACATGGACATGATGGTGTCGTCTGAAAATTTTCCAATCATGCGGGCAAATGCCGAAGACGGCTGGAACTACCTTACCAATCACTATACGTACGTTGTGCTTCCGGAAAATTTCGACTACATAACGTTTGAGAAAACCATTTCAAAATTTCTGGATAAGTATCACGAACTGAAGCCGGAGGATACTCCAAACCGGTTGCGGCTGCAGCCCTTAACAGATATCCATCTTCACTCGAACCGCGGGCTGGAGGTAGAGGCCAACGGTAACATGAATACCGTATACATTCTTTCGGCCATTGCATTTTTTATTCTTGTCATCGCCTGTATCAATTTCATGAACCTTACTACTGCCCAGTCGCTGAAACGTGCACGGGAGGTTGGTGTACGAAAGGTGGTCGGTAGCAAGCGCTCCCATTTGGTACTCCAGTTTTTAAGTGAATCTGTTTTGATCAGCCTGATTGCGCTCATATTAGCCGGAGTGTTGTTAACCCTGGTCGTTCCGAAGTTCAATGAACTCTCCGGGAAGCAACTCATTTTAAATCCTGTACAAAACATTACCGTTATTCTTGCTTTTGTTGGTATAGCCGCTGTAGTTGGATTTATCGCGGGCTTGTACCCGGCATTCTTTCTTTCGCGGTTTAATCCAACCACCGTTTTAAAAGGCAATTTTGCCACAAACCTGAGCGGACAAGGCTTGCGAAAGGGGCTTGTTGTGTTTCAATTCGCCATTGCATTTGTGATCATGGTGGGAACGTACGTGGTGCATAGTCAGCTCGATTATATGCGCACAAAAGACATGGGCTTTGACCGCGAACAGACGCTGATTGTTAAAATGCCGAACGACAGTGTTGGAAGCGAAGCGATTAAAAATGAAATGAAGCGGCTTTCATCTGTCAGTAATGTCACCCAGTTTATTGAGATTCCCGGTAAGATGGTCCGTACCACGAGTATCTGGTACGAGGGTGTGAAGGACAATACCGCAGAGAATCTTTACATCTTCAGCGGAGATGTGGATTTGATTCAAACCATGGGAATGAAGATGAAAGCCGGCCGGTACTTCGAGACTGGTACCAAACAGTACGGCAAAGAGTTTGTGCTCAACGAAACAGCTGTGAAGCATTTTGGCTGGAAACCGGAAGAGGCCATCGGTAAGATGATTGATTTTGGGCAGCGGGGAGAGACCCCGGGAAAGGTGATCGGCATTGTCGAAGATTTTCACTTCAAAGACTTGCACAAAACAATCGACCCGCTGGTGATGTACCTTGAGCCGCAATACGAAGGCAGCTTTATGGCCATGAAACTAAACGCGGGTGATGTGACGCAATCTGTTGCCGATATCCAGGAAGTCTGGAAGAAATTTTTACCTCAGTATGAGTTCGAATACCAATTTTTGGATGAATCGTTCAACAGTTTGTTTGACCAGGAGAAGCGTTTAAGCACGCTGTTTACAATTTTCTCCGGCCTCGCAATTCTCATTTCCTGTCTTGGGCTGTTCGGACTAGCTTCGTTTACATTAGAACAAAATCGCAAATCAGTCGCGATCCGCAAGGTAATGGGCGCATCAGTTTCGAATATCCTGTTTATGATGTCGAAAGATTTTCTGAAGCTGGTGTTGATTGGAATGTTGGTAGCGAGTCCGGTGGCTTACTACGCCATGACTAAATGGCTGCAGGGCTTTGCCTATAGCGTAGGCTTTGGCTGGCTGGTATTTATTTATGCAGCGGGCGCGGCGTTGGTAGTTGCCTTTGCAACCGTCAGTTATCATTCGCTTAAAGCCGCAACAACTAACCCGGTGAATTCACTGAAGGAATAAGGGACTTTGGTGTTCGTTTTTTTAAAAGATTTTGCCAGATTTAGATTTTAAACCCCTGTTCTATGCTTGGCTTAATTCTGATTTACCTTGTTGGGAAAAAATTCTATGAACTTGCGTTTGAATACAACAAAAGCCGCTGGGGCTACGCAATAGCGGGTGTTGTATCTTACTACGCGGGGTACTTGCTATCGGTTTTCATCATTGCGACTATTGTTGAAATCAGTAGTCCTGGTTACATAACCGATTCAAATGAATTATTATTTAGCGTATTAGGAATTCCATTTGGCGCATTGATCTGTTGGGGTTTTTATAAAATGCTGGAGAGGAATTGGAGTAAAGACAAAAATACGCAGCCAAATACGCTCGATGGCGGGATGATTAATGATCGTCCCGGTTCATACAATCCCTAACCCTCCTTTTCAAGGTACCGCTTGGCCTGCATCGTATAAAGCTCAGCATACTTCTGATTGAGTTGCATCAGTGATTTGTGAGGACCCTGTTCGATAATTTTACCATGCTCAAGCATCAGAATATTGTCGGCATTTTTTACGGTGCTAAACCGGTGGGTAATCAGAATAACCGTTTTGCCCTCCATGTTCTTTTCGAGCGAGGTGAAGATTTTCTCCTCGGTTACAGCATCGATTGATGCGGTCGGTTCATCAAGGATGGTTATTGGCGCATTGCGGTAAAACATTCTGGCCACGGCCATGCGCTGATGCTGGCCTTTCGAAAGGTCAATACCGTTTTTGAAATCTTTCCAGATGAGTTGATCGTAGCTGGTGATAAACTCATCCGCGCCCGAGAATTTAGCTGCGTCACGAATTTTTTCTTCATCGGGCTCTTCGGAAATTCTGCCAACACCAATGGATTCGCGGATGGTCAGGTTATAAATTGGAAAATCCTGGAACAAAATTCCAATTGCCTGATGCCAGTCGTCAAGATTGATTTCGCGCAAATCTGTTCCGTTAACCAGGATCGCGCCATCGGTCGGATCATACACGCGGCAAAGAAGCTTGATCAGAGTAGTTTTTCCCGAACCGTTCACACCGACAATGGCAACCTTTTCGCCCGGCTTGAGTGTGAAAGAAAGATTTTCCAGCACGTACGGATTTAATGCGGTGTTGCCCGGATACCGAAACGATACATTCCTGAACTCGACCAGCGGGGGTTGTTCGAATTTGGTACGTGTAGCAGTTGCATCCGAAGCAATCTTTGGCTTCAGATCGAACAACTCGAACCACCGCGAAGCATAACGCGCAGCTTCTTCGGTAAACGAAATGGATTCAATGTATCCGTTTACGGTTTGATAAAAACGCGTGTACGTATTAAATGCCAGCAGCAATCCGCCGACAGCAATCGTTCCGGCAAGTGCCTCACGCGTCATGAGCGCAATTGCCGCAAAAAGAAAAACGAGGTACCAGATGCTCAGCAATCCGTACGAAACTGATCGCTTTCGTTCTGCGGCAATGATTTTTTCGTTGAAGGCAACTTTCTTTTCCCGCACCTGTTCCTTGAGCCAGTGTTTAAGCTTGAGTAGGATAACGTCAACGGCCTTCTGAAGCTGTTCGAAGTGCGAGATCCGGTTACCGATCATCCGGTGGTCATCGATCGATAAATGCCGCACCCGGAAAACTTCCATGCTGTATTTCTTGTAGAAGAAATAAACGGGTCCGGCCGCGAGTAAGGCAAACAGCACCAGCCACGGGCTCAGCGCCCAGAGAATAAGCATCGATGTAATAATTCCGGCAAAGTTGGTCGCGGAGTTGAAAATGAAATCCTGCACATTCAGAATACTTCCGGAGCCCCATTCCTGTGCTCCGCGCAACAGTGTTTGATAGTCGTTGCTTTCAATCGTGCCGATATCGAGCGCGCCCTGTTTTTCGATCTTGAACATTTCAAGCTGAATTCCCTGCTGCATGCGGAATTTATTCCGGTAATACGAAACAACGTTGCTTGCAATACTCGGCAACAAGAATGATAATCCCAGGATGATGGCGGGCCGGAGAAGAATGCTGTATGAAGCGCTTCCTTGTTTGATGGCGATAATAGCATCAACAATGGAAGAGAAGCTTGCAAATTGTGCGTATACGATGGAGCCCATGAATACATTCAGCAAAAGCAAAACAACGAACAGTTTACGGTTCGTTTCCCAGGCAAAGGCTACGGATTTGAAGACTATGGAAAACATATTACGCGTATGCGAAACAGGACGTGCCGGGTCGAAGGTATTCATTTTACGGAGATCACACATGAGAAAAGTGTAAAGGTTTTGATAGATTGCACACCATGCCGTTACTGAAAGTTTCGAATGTCAGTCGCCACTTTGACGACACCGCTGCGGTTAATGCCGTCACCTTTACGCAAAACAAGCTTGAGAAAATTGCCATCGCTGGCGAAACCGGCTCGGGCAAAAGCACGCTTTTAAAGATAGTTGCCGGCCTCATACAGCCCGACAGCGGATCAATTCATTTTGACGGTAAACTGATTGCGGGGCCTGACGACAAGCTCGTTCCAGGACATCCGGCCATCGCATACCTGTCGCAGCATTTTGAACTCCAGAAGTTCTTGCGTGTTGAACAGGTATTGGAGTATGCGAATAAACTTTCGGCCGATGAAGCACAAACGTTGTTCGAAATATGCCGGATCGATCACCTCCTGAAACGAAGAACCGATGAGTTATCGGGCGGGGAGAAGCAACGAATTGCCATTGCCAGATTGTTAATCTCCGCTCCGCGCATACTCTTGCTCGATGAACCGTTTTCCAATCTCGACATGACACAGCGTAATACGCTGAAGACGGTTTTGGAAGACATCTGTAAAGGATTGAAGATAACCTGCATTTTGGTCTCGCATGATCCGCAGGACGTACTCACATGGGCCGACAAAATTCTGATTATGCGCAACGGCAAGGTGGTTCAGAAAGGCACTCCTGAAAATGTGTACAAGATGCCGGTGAATTCCTATACAGCCGGATTGTTTGGCAAGTTTTCAAGCGTATCGGTAGCGGAAACTTCGCTGCCGTTGCCCGTTCGGAGTAAGATCAAACAAAAAGAACTATATCTACGCCCGGAAAATCTTCAGCTTGTGTCAAAAGGCGGCAAGGCGGTAAAGGGAAAAGTTACCAAAGTGATCTTCACCGGTAATGGGTATGAACTTGAAGTCGCGACTGCAAACGAGGAGCTTGTCATCCAGACAGAAAAGAGCAGGTATGCGGCCGGAGATTCGGTGTACATTTCACTTTCTCCTGCTTATATTGCGCTGTTAAAGAAACTTAACTCCCGTTAAACATGCGTGTACTCGTTTGCGAAGATGATGAAATGGTGATTAAGATCGTTGAGGTCGCATTGAAAGATCAAAACGTTGAAATGGTTGCCGTACGCGATGGCCAGCAAGGCATTGACCTGCTTGAACGCGGAGAAAAATTCGATCTGATCATCACCGATCTGCACATGCCGAATAAGAATGGCGATGATATTCTTAAGCTCGTTCGCGAAGACATGAAAAGCACTATTCCGATCGTGATGTTTTCATCGGATGGAGAAGAAGAGGTTATTGCGCTGGCCCTGAAACTGGGAATCAACGACTTTATCGTAAAACCGGTTACGGTTGAAAAGTTTCTCAAGAAGATCAAAAAGTATCTTAAATAACGTTTCCTCCCGGCTGAATCACGCCCGATAAAAATCCTCCGTAATGAGGGACGGACAGGATTGCCATATGTTCTTTCTTTGCTATCCCGGAACATGTTGACTTACGCGGTATGGTAAAAATTCCTTCATTAACATCGCAAAGCGCGATCATTCTGCTCAGGATTGTCACGGCCTTGATATTTGTCGCTCACGCAACTGTGCGCATCGCGAACTCAACGATTCACCAATTCGCAGACTTTCTGGAAAATGAAGGATTCGGATTCAGTTTAGTAGTCGTTTGGCTGATTACCATTTATGAAATAGCAGGCGGATTGCTGTTAACAGCCGGGATTTTCAGTCGTTGGCTGGCTATCGGTTTTATCGTGATTATAGCAGCCGGAATTGTGATTATTCATGCCGCGAATGGCTGGTTTGTAGGTGAGCATGGTACAGGCGGATCGGAATATAGTGTGCTGCTGATCTGTTCGTTAATTGTTATTGCTGCTGCTGACAATGAAAAGCACTAACCTTTTCGGTTGGGTTTCTTATGAATCAATGCACCGTTATCTTCACCGGCTGTTGAAACAGCTCCTTCGGTAGGTTTTATCTCCTTGCCATAGCGTTTCGCATACACCTGTGTAAACTCGGCACCAAACAACAAAATCAACCCGGCATACGACACCCACAGCATAATCAGGATAACGCTTCCCGCTGCCCCGTACGTGGAACCCGGATCGCTCTTGCCGAAGTACAAGCCCAGTCCGAATTTTGCCACCGTAAACAGAACGGCCGTTAACAGCGCACCCGGCCATACATCTTTCCATCGAATCTGTGCATCCGGAAGGAATTTGTAAATCGCACTGAATAAAACAGTAATCACGGCAAGTGAAAGCATGATATCTGCGAGCTTGAAAAGAATATTCAGACTGTCAGAGAGGTGTACGCTTACCCAATCGCTGAACGCGCTTAAACCTGCCGACAGCGCGAGTGACACGAGCAACAGGAATCCAACCGCCAGGATAAGCCCGAATGAGAAGACCCGGTCACGGATGATTTTCAAAAGCATCTGTTTGGGTTTTGGTTTTACTTCCCACATTTTATTGAGAATCTGCTGCATCTGGTAGAAAACACCTGTTGCACCGAAAACCAGTGTAGCAATTCCCAGGATGGTAGCGAGTGTGCTGCCTTTTGTCTGGCTGGCGTTTCCAATAATTGCCTCTATGTCCTTCGCGGTATCGCCACCAATCATGTTTTGGATTTGGGACGTGAGCCGCGAAGTGATTTCACCCTTATCATAAAAATACCCTGCCACGTTGATGATGATAACCATCAATCCCGGAAGGGAGAAAATCGTGTAGTAGGCGATGACCACGCTGTTGGCAAACGGTTCCCGCTCAATCCATTGCCTGAACGTGTCTTTAAGCATCAGTCCGAAATTTCGAACGATAGATAAAAATGATTTTTTTGATTGATGGCCGGATCTCCTCGTCATATGCGCGTATAAAGTAGGAGGGTGGTTAAAAATTGTACCAGACACGAGTTCACGCCAGCGAGGTTTTTCATGAATTGTCTTGTAGATATTTATCCACACATTCTGCAACTAAATTTTAGAAAAGCCTGTTTCAGTGAACGTAACACCTTGTAGCGTTTGCACTACAGCTGGTATGTGACTTGCAAATACGTGGGCGAATTGGAGAAGGGACTGGATATACATGAAATTATTTTACTGGGTTTTTATGCTGTTGGTAACTACGGTTGCCTTTGGACAGCGGGTTGAGAACACATCTTCTTACAGAAATATTGGTGCAGAGCGATACGTGCGGTTGAACTACGAAAACGACTTCTTTGCGCTTTCGGACGAGTATTATACGCAGGGAGTGAATATCGAATTCGTTGCTCCGGCCATGGCGAAATTTCCGCTGGCCAAATTACTTTTCCAGAACAAGCATTTACCTCACCGGACGGGAGTTGCGCTGGAGCATCAGGGCTTTACGCCATCCAACATTGTGAAAGGTGAGATACTGGAACACGACCGGCCATACTCGTCAAGCCTGATGTTAAAGACGTTTTCCATCATCAGCAATCCGTATACAAATCATCGGCTGGCTACCCAGTTTAGTCTCGGGGTAATTGGTCCGTGGGCGATGGGTAAGGAAATTCAGATTGCCCTGCACGAGCGAATTAACCCGGATAAGGTTCCGAAAGGCTGGAAAAATCAGGTTCGAAATGACATTATTCTTAATTACCAGGTTGAGTATGAGCAAGGCCTGCTGGTAAAACGCAATTTCCTGATAACCGCAAAAGGAGGCGCGCGGGCCGGTACTTACAATACCCGGTTGAGTTCCTCATTTACGTTCATGGGCGGATATTTCGATAACCCGTTCCAGTTTCCGAATTCGCAAGACAAGAAATTTCAGGTTTACCTGTATGCAGAACCACAGCTGAATCTGGTCGTGTTCGATGCAACGTTGCAGGGCGGAGTTTTTAACGACCATAGCCCATATACGCTTCATCGCGATGAAATCTCCCGGCTTGTTTTTCAGCAAAATGCCGGGCTCGTTATCAAGCTTTGGTCATTGACGATCGAGTATTCGCAGACATTGATCACGCGTGAATTTAAAAGCGGAACTGCGCATAGCTGGGGAAGTGTTCGTGCGGCATGGTCGTTCTGATCAGATCAGATTCTTTAACATAGCCTGCTGACCGGCAACGTACGTTTTCGCATCGGCAAACTGCCCGCTGAGAATTTTGTCTTTGAAAACTTGCGGATTCATCTCAACCAGTTCGATCGATTCATTCTCGGTTTCAAGTCCGCCACCTTTGCTTTTTTTGTCAGATTCTTTTACACGTGCAAAGTAGATATGATATCGTTCGGACGTGTAGGCTGGTGAGGAGAAACAGGTTACAAGGTACTTCATATTATCTTTTGCCACACGATAGCCAATCTCTTCCTCGGTTTCACGAATGGCTGTATCGAACGGCTCTTCACCTTCATCAACTTTTCCCGCAACAACCTCCAGCAGAAGCTCCTTCGTTTTAGGGGCGGCTCCATACCGAAACTGTTTAGTTAAAAGTATTTTGTTTGAGTCGGTATTCAACACCAGAACACACGAAGCATCCTGGCGTTTTATCCGCACGCGGGAAAATGTATTTCCGGCATCGTCCCGAACAGTACCTTTTTCGAGTGTTAGTATATCCTGAAAGACTGTTTCTTCGTGAAGTATCTTTGCCATAAACGTTCTTGATAAGACCGGAATATACAACAGGCATTCCTATTGCGGTATTCCATTTCTACGGATTAAACGCTTATCTTTTAGCATGGCAGAAATTATCGTAATCGGTGCAGGAATTTCAGGACTTTCCATCGCGCGGCAGTTGATTCAAAGCGGACATGCCGTAACCATACTGGAGGCGCGCGACCGGGTGGGAGGCAGGATACATGCGATTACCGGGAATTTCTCAAAGCCGGTTGAGACCGGAGCAGAGTTTATTCATGGCGAACAGCCGGTAACGCTTGCCCTTTTAAAAGAAGCACGGATCGATAAAAATCTAATGAAGGGTAAGTTCTACTCGATTGCAAAAGATGAACTCCAGCGCGGAGATGTGCTTGATGATCACTGGAAAGAATTGTTCTCAAAACTCAATAAACTTGAACACGATGTTACCCTTACTCATTTTCTGCAACGGTATTTTGCTGGCGAGCAGTATAAAGACCTGCGCCACCGTGTTATTCAGTTTGCAGAAGGGTTTGATATTCCTGACCCCGACCGGGTTAGTTCACTTGCCTTACGGGAAGAATGGAAGAACAGCGATGACGAGCATCAATACCACCCGGAAGGCGGGTACAGTAAACTGATTGAGTTCCTGAGAAAAGGCGTGATCAATAATGGCGGTCCGATAGTCCTGAATGCACCTGTCAGGGAAGTACGTCTGAAAGCAAAAATCGTTGAAATTCTTGCTGATTCGGACAAAATCCATCGTGCCGACAAAGTCATTGTAACCGTGCCGCTGGGCGTCCTTCAGCGCGGTTCAATTAAATTCTCACCACCGCTGCCGCAACATCAGGCTGCGTTCTCAGCCATGGGATTCGGAGGTGTAATCAAATTTAATTTCGAATTCAAAGAACCTGTCTGGGAGTCGCGCAACCATCGGCACCTGCCGGATTTAGCATTCGCCTTCTCAGATGCTGAAGTTCCAACGTGGTGGTCGCAGGTACCCGATAGAACCCCGATGCTGACAGGGTGGTTCAGCGGGCCGCGAACATTTAAGCCGGACTTTACGAGCGAAGGTTTGTATCAAACTGCCCTCTCTTCGCTGCAATATGTTTTACGCTGCAATCCCAACGCGATCGAATCTTCTTTGCGTCATTGGCATGTTACAAACTGGGTACAGGATGAATACGCGCATGGTGCGTACAGTTATCCAACGTTGCGTTCGAATGAAGCACGAAAACTACTGGCTCAGCCGGTGAACGATAGGCTATACTTTGCCGGTGAAGCGATGTACGATGGGGCTTCCGGTGGTACCGTGGAAGCAGCGTTGGTATCTGCGCAGGAAGTTGTTCAAAAGATAGGGTCATCGCTCCAATGAAACATTTCAATCATAGCAAAACTTATAAACAATAGGAAACCAAGAGTTTTTGTTTATTTTGGTCTGATCATCCTCCGGTACCGTAACGTTGTTATGATTTTGAGAAAGAGCTGGATTTTTTTGTGCCTGCTGCTCCCGCTTCAGCTGCTTGCCCAACCCTCACATTATCGGTTTCATCGATACGATACCCGCGAGGGTTTATCATCTTCTACAGTCAACGCACTTGCGGAAGATGCGTACGGATTTATATGGGTCGGAACTGCTGACGGACTATGCCGGTTTGACGGCTACAACTTTAAGGTTTTCAGGAAGTCGGCCGACCATGATAATGGATTAAACAGTAACTGGATCACGGCCTTACTTGCCCTTGAGAATGGTGACCTTTGGGTAGGCACTGAAGAGGGCCTATTATACTTCGATAGCCGCTTAGAGAGGTTTACTCAAGTTCACAAAGAACTTAATCTTGAACCAACGTACATTTCCAGGATCCTTCCGGATGGCGAGGACAACTTGTGGGTTGGGACAAAAAGCGGTCTATACTTCATCTCGGCCGACCGGAAAGTAACGTCATACAAGCCGGTAAAGGGCGATTCGGCAAGCCTTTCACAAGAGAAGATTTTTGACGTATTGCTCGACAATAAAAACAGGCTTTGGGTGAGCACTTCGAGGGGTGGATTGAACATGATGTTGCCCGATAGGAAATCCTTCCGGGTGTTCCGGAATGATCCTAAAAATCCGGCTTCGATTTCTTCTGACTTCCTGCGGAAAATGATCGCCATGCCTGACGGAAAAATCCTCGTAGGTACTTCCGACCAGGGCTTCAACGTTCTGGACCCTGCAACGTTCACGTTCAGAAATTTCAACCACAATCCTGTTGATCCTCATTCGATCTCCAGTACCAGTGCGTTCTCGTTTTTGCTTGATAACCAAAAGCGATTGTGGATTGGTACATGGTCGAGTGGCCTGAACATTTTTGATGTTTCAACCGGGTATGCAACCCGTTTCATGAACAACCCCGATGATCCGTATAGCATTCCAAACAACGCTATCCGGTGCATGTTGCAAGCGTCTACCGGTGACATCTTTATTGGAACTGACAATGGAGGTGTGGCAAGGTTCAATGCACGCGATCAGCAGATGGTCCGCTACCAGCATAACACCCGCGATGAAAACTCGCTCTTTACTAACCTGATCAAATCGGTTTATGAAGATGACGACAGTGTACTGTGGATCGGTACCACGCATGGCGGGCTGAACAAATATGATCCGCGAACCGATAAGTTTATGGTATATCTCAAGCCCGACAACACACAGGATGGCCGCGCACGGGGAACGATTTGGTCGATCAGCCCAGGAGCCGATAATATACTTTGGCTTGGCACGTCACGCGGAGTAGGCAAGTTTAACCGTGCTACCGGAACGTGTACGTTTTACGAACCTGATGATCGAAAACCTGAAGGCTTGTCGGCAAACAACGTCCTGAAAGTGCTGGATGATGGAAAGGGTAGTGTGTGGATTGGAACATGGTACGGTGGCTTGAATCGGCTCGATATCAAGACCGGTAAGTTTGAGCATTTCTTTGGCAGTGATACCGATTCTACCGCGCTGCCGTCTAGTAACATCACCGACATCCACCAAGATAAAAAGGGCAGGATTTGGGTGGCTACCGAGAACTCGCTAAGCGTGTTTAACGGCCAAAAACGCAATTTTACTCATGTCAGGCTTGGAAAGGCGTCCGTTTTGATGATCACCGAAGACGCGGATGGCACACTCTGGCTGGCCAGCAGCGAGGGATTGATCAGGTACGATCCGGAAACCCGGAAGCATGAATTCATTCAGGAGCGAAATGGGCTCTCGGGAAATCTTCTGAATACCGTTCTGGCCGATCAGGTAGGATGGATCTGGATCGGATCGAACAAGGCCATCGACCGGTATAATCCCGCTACCGGAAAGATATTCCGGTATGATGTCACTGACGGTCTCGCAGGAAATGACACGGAAAGCCGCGCATGTTTCAGAAGCAAATCGGGCAAGCTTTACTTCGGTGGAAGTGAAGGTCTGACAGAAATTGATCCTCAGAAACTTATCACCAATAAACTCAAGCCCCGGTTACAACTCACCAACCTCTTACTATTCAATAAATCGGTTCCGGTAAGTGATACCACCGTTTTGCCGCAAACACTTCACACAACCGAAAGGCTTTCGCTGGATTACTCGAATTACATTTTTGCGCTTGAGTTTGCTGCACTGAGTTTCGGGCAGGCGGAACGTAATCAATATGTGTATAAGCTTGAAGGGTTTGATAAGGATTGGGTGACAACCGGGTATGCCGATCGCAAAGCCGTGTACACGAATGTGCCTCCGGGTAACTACACATTCCGGGTTAAGGCATCCAATAATGATGGAATCTGGAATGACGAAGGAATCAAACTGGCTATAACGATCATACCGCCCTGGTGGAAAACATGGTGGGCGCAGACGCTTTTTTATGCAGCGCTTCTCGGATGCGTATTTGTATTCTTGCAGGTCCGATTATCCGTCATCAAGCATCAAAAGAAAGTGCTGGAAGAGCAGGTGAGAGTGCGAACCGCTGAGGTTGTTCGGCAAAAAGAAGAAATCCAGTCGCAGGCGGAGCGTTTGCAGGAACTCAATACCACGAAAGACAAATTGTTCTCGATTATCGCGCACGACCTTCGCGGCCCGTTGAATTCGCTCCAGGGAATCATGTCGCTGCTGGATCCGAAAATTCTCACGTCAGAGGATCTTGCGAACATGAAATCGAACCTGAGCTCCCGGATTGAAAGCATTGCATCAGTGATGGACAACCTGCTGCAGTGGGCGAAAAGTCAGATGAAGGGAGAACGGGTGAAACCCGAGACGGTGAAGCTTGACATGATTATGCAGGAGATGGTTAAGTTGTTTGTTCCCATTGCGGAAAACAAGAACGTGGAATTAGCGAACAATGTCAGTTCAGGCCTTCAGGTGTTTGCCGATATAAACCAGCTTCGAGCGATTCTGCGTAACCTGATCAGCAACGCGATAAAGTTTACACCCGAACAGGGTAACGTGCGGGTGTCGGCCTCAGGCAATCAGCAGTCCGTAACAATTTCAATATCCGATACTGGAGTTGGTATGACCCCTGAACAGGCCGCAGGGTTGTTCTCCATCGCGACCAATGTATCCACGCGCGGCACCGCAGGAGAAACCGGTGTGGGACTTGGACTGTTACTTGTTAAGGAATTTGTTGACAAGAACAACGGACGCGTTTGGGTAGAACCAAACAACAGCCGCGGAACAACATTTCATGTTACCCTTCCGGTCAGCTAGCTTCAACTTACTTTACCTCGAACGTAGTCGTTGCGGTTCCCGGATACCCGTCTGAGGTGATTCCTTCAATAACTACCCGATAACGGGACGGTATATCGTTGGTGAAAAATGCCACTGCACCACGGCCCGCCTGATCGGTCGTCATCATAGGTTCCCAGAACAACGTTGTTCGTTTGTCTTCAATACTATGGCGATTATCAGGCACATCATAGCGTGGTGAATAAAACTCTTTTGCCTGATAGAACCCCGGATACTTCAGGCGATTAACGCCAATGGATTCTTCCCGGAGCATTGCGCCCCTTCTCAAGATCACGTTAATCGCACTTCCGCCATACAATGCCGAGTTTGGAAGCACTTGAATGTATTCAACATCCGCAGCGGATACCATGCCTACCATGTCTACATCCGAAACCCTGCCATCGAGCAGGAATATCGGGGCTTGACCCCGCACCGTTACCTGATAGCTGGCTCCGGCACTGGTTACCCAGACTCCCGGCAGCCTGCTTTGCATCATCTGAAATACATTTGCATAGGTTTCACCGTGTAGCTTTTTAGCGTCCAGCACGCGACCGGAATTGCCGCCAATAAGGCGCGGATCGGGTTCTCGTTTGGCGGTGATTTTTGCCGCATCCAGTACTTTCACTTTGGTGGAATTTACGATCAGCTTTTCATCGGCCTGCGCCTCCAGATATTGTGTAGCGTCAAATTGTTTAAACGGCATCATTTCGTAAGCGATTGCCGGGGGCAGTCTCAATGGATCGGGAAGAAATTTGTAAGGTTGCTTTTTTCCTTTCGCATTTTCCGTCTGGAAAACCAGCGTGGTTGTATCGTAATACAACAGACTGTCAGTATAAAATCTGCCGAGACTATCCGGGCGAAGTCGCACGACTTTGCCATCCATTGTCAAAACTTTAAGAATGCTTCCGATGGGCGGACGTTTACCGGCAACTTTTAAAACTTGTCCGCTTACTGGAATACCAGCTTCATGTTTGAAGTCGGGTGGTCCTGATTTATGTTGCAGTATATCATTCCAGGTGAAGCGTCTCCAACCCTGGGTCATTAAAAGCAGGTCGAGATTTTTCTTTGTTTCAACCAGTGAATCCCGGAAATAATATCCCGGATTCTCGATATAACCTTTCAGATCAGACTTCAGCGACAGGTAGTTAGAAATTGACAGTGGATATTCGTCCTGATTTTTCAGCAAGGCGTCATCGTAAACCGAAATTGAGAAACTTCCCGAAGCTGGCGAGCCGTTCCGGTACAAGGCATCGGCCATTACCGTTACCATCTTTCGTTTACCATAACTAGTTGTGTCGGTTTCAACGTTGAGCGTTATCGTTTCGTGATGATCCTGATGGACAAGTCGTTCAGCAACCGGCCGGCCTTCGGCATCAAACACTGTAATTTGAGAAATGCCGTCCGGGAACTTCGATCGGGGAATCAGTGTGTAGAAACCATTATTGGTGAACTTCCCGGGGGCAGCAAAGTACGCCTGACCCCGTGACTGGACGATGATGTTAAGCGCATGATCACCCGATGCGGGCTTGTCCATGTTTGTAAACACAAGCACCTTAATGTTCTTTCCGGCAGCATCCACCTGAAGGGCATATCCTTTACTTTGAACAGTTGGCAACGGATAAAGTCGATTTATTTTATAGGGCTTGATGATGCGGGCTGCGTATTGCTTTCCTGCAACCGGACTAATCCGAACCGACCCCATGCCCATGTGTTGTGATTTAAAGCTGGTCACCACCACATCTTTCTCGTCTACAATTTCCCCCTCCACGTTAATTCCTTTTCCATCCGGACCGATGGCTTTGAATGCAACCCGGTTGAATCCACAAGCCACAAAGTTTCCGCCTTCCGCAAAAAACTGCAGGTCGACTGAATCGCGATTCAATTGGTCGGTTGATGTTGCTGCATTTCCCATGACAGGATTGAGTACGGAAAACTCTTTCGTGAAAAAGAAATCTTCACCGAAGTTCTTCATATAATTCGTGTACGACCGGATTGCATAGTTACCTTCCTGCAGGGTGTCAGGTAATTGAAAGTCACCAAACGTTAACCCGCCTGCTGCGTACAGCATCTGTCGTGCAAAAATAGTTTTATGTTTATCGATCAGTTCAACATATACAACCCTGCTTTGCGAGTCGAGGTGGTGCAGGGAGGCCTCAACAATGTATGCCTTGAACCAGAGATTGTCGCCTGCTGCGTAGAAGGGCTTATCGTGATGGATATAGATTTTCTCCTGTGGCCGATCGGTATAGTATTGCTGCAATTTTTTAAGCAAATTTTCCAGTACGCCTGGTTCGCCCGAAAGAGATGTCAGGGAGATAAGTGCAAGCACAGCGAGAGAAGCGAGGAAGGGCTTTTTAAAACGTCGGGCAGAAGGCATCATAATTCTTATGAAAAGGTTGTGAGTTTTGTACGGGTGGGCGAATATAGATTCAATGCATAGTAACGAAAAGTTGGGTCAGAAATTTTTCCGTGATTTCCCCAGACGCCTAATAGTGTTTGTTGGTTTTAATTGTAGCTAACATACATCCTCATGGTGCGGCGTCAGAGAAATGACGTTCTGACATTCAATCCGGTTTTACTATTAAGGTTAATTATTGTTAAAAGTCTGACAGCCAAGCGCTTTTTGTGCTGCAATTTCCGGCCAGCCCAAGCGACTTGACTATACCGGCCTGTTTCAGTACTTTGAAGAAGCTTAAATCGTAAAAAGATAAGTCTGATGAGTATGAAGAAATTTACAGCAAGCATTTTTTTGGCGGCTATCACTACTGTTGTATCCGCGCAAACCTTTACGTTAAAGAGTAATGATGTTGGGGGACAGGCAACTCAAAAGCAGTTTGCCAATGTGTTCGGTTGCAATGGCGAAAACATTTCACCGCAGCTTTCGTGGGAAAATGCTCCTGCCGGCACACAAAGTTTTGCCGTAACGATTTATGATAAAGATGCGCCCACGGGAAGCGGATTCTGGCATTGGGTGATTTTCAACATTCCGGCTGATGTAAAAGAACTGAAAGCGGGTGCGGGTGATATTTCCAAAGGACTTGCTCCGAAAGAAGCCATTCAAATAAAAACCGATGCAGGAACGCCGGGTTACGTTGGTCCGTGCCCGCCTCCCGGTGCTCCGCACGAATACCTGATTACCGTATTTGCGCTTAAGAGCAAACTTAACCTGGATCAGAATGTAACGCCTGCCTATGTCGGATTCAACCTTCATTTCCAGTCGATCGAACGCGCGTCCATCGTGATGTACGGAAAACGCTAGATCATTCGATCGTGCATGTAAAACCGCATTTGAAAGGGTGCGGTTTTTTTATTTGCGGGGCATTTTACTCCGTGAAATTTACTATCTTGTAAGAACCCAACACCCCGCGGACACACGTAAAGATGAAAAATGTTCTACTGATCGATGACGACAGTACTTTTCAGTTTATCGGAAAAGCTTTACTTAAATATGTAGGCGTTCCTCCTGAAAACATTCAGTCCGCGTTAAGCGGCAAGCACGCCATCGATTTACTTACCTCATTTTATTCCGCAGGAAAAGCATTACCTGATTTGATCTTGCTTGATTTAAACATGCCCATCATGGATGGCTTTGGTTTTTTAGATGCATTCAACAAGCTTGAATATCCGGACAAGGAAAAAGCCAAGATCATTGTGTTAACCTCATCGCAAAACAGCACCGACATGGAGCGTGCGAGAAAGTTTGGTGTGACGCGTTACATGACCAAGCCTCTGCAGGAGGAAGCCCTGCGCGCTGAACTGGCCTGATCATTAGCGCTTTCTCGTTATCTTTGCGGGATGATCAACAGAACCGAGCAGGAAGAACGTGACTATTTAGAGCGGATCAAGGAAAAACTTCAGCAGGCCGTCAGGCGGGCAGACGAAAATGTCAAGCATTTTTCGGAAGAACTTCGTCAGAACAAGGAATATATTCATGAACACCAGTCGGGCCTTGATGAGGCTGACCTCGTTGCTGCCGAACAGTCGATCAACCGGATGGCATTCACGGGAGAAGGAGCGGTTGCACGCAAGCGCAGATTGCTGAAGCTTGTAAATTCTCCATACTTCGGGCGGATCGATTTTATTCCGCAGAACGAATCCGAAGAAGCAGTTTACATCGGCATCCATACTTTTTTTGATGAACTCGACCGTGCCAACTTAATTCATGACTGGCGCGCCCCGATCTCGTCTATGTTTTATGACTATGAACTGGGAGAAGCTTCGTATCAAACACCTTCAGGAAAAATTTCGGGGGAAATCACACTAAAGCGGCAATACAAAATCCGTGACGGAAAAATGGAGTTCATGATCGAGAACGCCATTAACATTCACGATGAAGTATTGCAGCAGGAATTAAGCAAATCGAGTGACGATAAAATGAAGAACATTGTCGCGACTATTCAGCGCGACCAGAATGCCGTTATCCGAAATGAAACTACTCCGGTTATGATCATCCAGGGAGTGGCGGGCTCAGGCAAAACGAGTATTGCGCTTCACCGTATTGCATTCCTCCTTTATCGCTTTCGCGATGAGATCCGTTCGAGGGATATTCTTGTAATCTCTCCAAACAAAGTTTTCTCCGACTACATCAGTAACGTCTTACCCGAACTGGGTGAAGAGCATATCCCGGAAACGGGCATGGAAGATATCGCCAATCAGATGTTCGAAAACAAAGTTCAGTTCCAGACCTTTTTCGAACAGGTTGCGTCATTGCTCGAACACCATGACAGTAGTTTTATCGAACGAATTAAATTCAAAGCCACGTTCGATTTTCTTGCATCGCTGAATCGATACCTGATTCACATTGAAAATAACTACTTCGACTTCACCGAACTGAAAGTAGGGAAGGTGATGCTTCCGTTTCCATTCATCCAGGAACGCTTTCGTGCGTATCACCGCATGCCGTTGCTGAAACGTTTTCCGGAAGTGGTTCGTGACGTGAGCAATCACCTGCGAAATGTCGTTCAGCGCAAGCTGACGGGCGAAGAAAAGAATACAATCTGGCAGGGCATTCCTAAAATGTTCCGGTTCGGAAATGCGTTTGATCTTTATCGCGATTTTTATTCGTGGATCGGCAAGCCGGAGATGTTTAAGACCATGCCCGGCGGCAAACTGGAATTCAGTGACGTGTTTCCGTTGATCTATTTCAAAATGCGTCTGGAAGGTTATGAGGCGCACGACCGGGTGAAGCATTTGCTGATCGATGAGATGCAGGACTATACACCGGTTCAATATGCTGTTTTGGCGCGGCTGTTCAGTTGCCGGAAAACAATTCTGGGTGACGTAAGCCAGATGGTAAACCCTTACAGCGCGTCATCGGCCGAAAGTATCGAACGCGTATTTCCGCAAGGCGATGTGGTAAAACTTTTCCGAAGCTATCGCTCCACATTTGAAATCACCAACTTTGCGCAGCGGCTATCGGCCAACGCTAACAGTATTCCGATGGAGCGTCACGGACCTGAACCACAGGTGATTGGTTTAGACTCGAACGCGGATGAATTGGCTGAGCTGAAAAAGATGATTGTTGAATTCCGGGCGTCCAAACATGTGTCGCTTGGGATAATCTGCAAAATTCAGGAACAGGCTGAATTTGTATTTGATGCATTGAGGGCTCACGATTTGCATCTTCTCACACCCGACAGCTCTTCTTTTTACGAAGGAGTAATTGTTACTACTGCACACCTGGCTAAAGGCCTTGAATTCGACCGGGTTATTATTCCGTTCGCCTCTGCGAAGAATTATAAAACCGATGTCGATAAAAGCATGCTGTACATTGCCTGTACCCGTGCCATGCATAGGCTTACGCTGACATTTACGAAAGAGGTTTCGCACTTTGTGAAACAGTAGCCGTATTTCATTGCCTGCCGTTTACTATATTTGAACAACCTGTTTAAACCTATGGAATTTAAATATCCCCACGACCGGGTTGTGTTCTTCAGCGATGCGGTGTTTGCCATTGCCATCACGCTTCTGGTTATTGAAATTAAAATTCCCACGCATGAACAGATTCATGAACTGGGAATGAGTGGAGTGCTTTCGAAACTTATCCCGCTGTTCATAGGGTTTTTGATAAGCTTCCTGGTGACCGCACTTTTCTGGCGCTGGCACCTGGTAATTATGCATTTTGTAAAATCGGTTGATAATCGCCTGGTTTGGCTGAATGTGTGGCTTTTGATTTTTGTGGCGTTGTTGCCGTTTTCTTCCGGTTTCTATTCCGAGAATTTCAGTTCAAACGGTCCGTTTTTCCTGTACTGCATCGATCTGGCGTTTATTGGTTTATTCAGCTACGCGATTACCGCCTATGTGATTAAAAAAGAAAATCTCGCTGAAACGCTTGGTAAAAAACAGGCGCAATGGATGCGGCTACGCGCATTCATTACACCCGTAGTATTTCTGTTGTGTATTCCGCTGGCATTGATCTCACCCATCGCGGGCCGTTCCGGATTCGTTCTGATTTTCGTGTTTCAGATCATCGGGAACCGCTACTATCGCAATAAGTAACTACTCGCTTCGTAAACTTTTTACCGGATTCGTTCTGGCCGCACGGAGTGATTCAAAACTTACCGTTGCCCCGGCAATCAACATACTGATTAACCCCGCGGCTATGAAAACAACCACGGTTATGTCGGTCCTGTACGCGAAAGCCTGCAACCACTTATCCATCATATAGTAGCCGGCCGGTATGCCGATCACAAAAGCAATCAGCACCAGTGTCATAAAATCCCGCGACAGCAGACCAATAACATTGGTAACTGATGCGCCCAATACTTTGCGGATGCCAATCTCTTTTGTGCGTTGCTCGGTCGTAAATGCAGCGAGGGCGTATAATCCCAGGCATGCCACGAAGATGGCAAGGCCTGCAAAAACCAATACAACTTTCGATAGGTTCTGTTCGGAGCGATAAAGCGTGTTGAGGTGCTCGTCTAAAAACAAATATTCAAACGATGCGCTGATATTTTTCTGGTAGGTGTTTTCCAGTTGCTTAAGTGTTGCCGTAAGATTTCCAGTGTTGACCTTAACCAGTAAATACCTGAGAGGCTCGGACTGGTTTGTGTTATGAAAGCAGAACGGTTTGATCGCCTGGTGGAGTGAGTTAAAATGGAAATTCTCTACTACTCCAACAATCTCGGTTACTTGTCCGAAGCCCATCACCGAAACCCGTTGCCCGATAGCTTGCTCGGGAGTAAGGCCGAGGTAATCCACCGTGGCCCGGTTAACCACTAATTGCGTGGTGGTGTCAGCAGGGTCTTTTGTTTCTGGTAGGGTTGTTCCCGCTAACAACTTGATGTTCAAAACTCCAAGTGCTTCATGCGTGGCGCGAACGGTTTGAATGGGCGTTCCTTCTTCATCGCCCGGTTTATAGATGGCGCGACCGCTGGCATAGTTGCACGGGTAAGATTGTGATCGTGCAACTTGTACAACATCCGTTAAACCTTCGTATGCTGTTTTCACTGCCAAAACCTGATCCCGGTCTTTCGCAGGAGCGGTTGTGATTGCTAAAACCTGTTCCGGTTCATAGCCTAGTTTCTTGTCGCGGATGTACATCATCTGTTTATAAAACACTACGGAGCAAATGATGAGAATAATCGAAACCGAGAACTGAAAAACAACAAGGCCTTTCCGGATAAATGCCTGTCCGCCCGAGGGCGTAAGTTTTTGTAATGCCAGCTTGGGCGAAAAGGATGACAAGTATAACGCTGGGTAGAGGCCCGCCATGAGTGTAAGTACAAACCACACTGCAGCAAAACCAATCCAGAACACTCCCGAACTGGCAAAACTCATGGTAATCGCTTTTCCGCTTAACTGGTTGAACGTAGGTAACAGGATACTGAAGAGCGCCAAGCTAACCAGCAGCGATACGAGCACGAATACGGAAGCTTCCATGTAAAATCTGCGGGTGAGTTGGAAGAATGTCGCGCCCAGGGTTTTAGTTATACCGACCTCTTTATTTCTGCGCTGTGATTGTGCGGTCGACAGGTTCATGTAGTTAACTGCTGCGATAATGAGGATGATGCTTGCCAGGGCGGTCAGAATCTTAACCTGTTTCAGATCGCCATATTGCCTGCGATCGGAGGGATCAAAATCTCCGGAATGAAGACGGATATCCAGTAGGGGTTGCAACGTGATGGTTGATCGTCTTTGATCTGCCGGAACATTACGTTCCACCATCGCGGTAATTTTTTCTTCAGCGGCTTGTTGCGATACACCTTCATGCAATAAAAAGAATGAGTCGAAGCTGGCATTGCTCCAGCTTTGCGTCCGCTCCTGGCCAAACCAGTTAGAAGAGAAGCTGGCAATCAGCGCGGGGCTAAGTGAAGAATTTGAGGGAAGATCTTTGTAAACACCCGTTACTTCGAGTTGTAAATTTCCATCCACCATTAACGTCTGACCCATCGGATCAGATTCTCCGAAATACTTTTGGGCAGCGGTTTGGCTGATCACAACAACTCCGGGTTTGGCAAGCTCGGTCGCGTTACCCTTTACGAATGAAAACGTAAGGATGTCGAACAATTCCGGGTCAGCATAAAACAGGTTCGGTTCACTGAAATTTTCGGTGTCGCGCGAAATAAATGCGAGGTCACCGAAATTATGATGAAAGTAGCGTGCAGCTTTTTCAACCTCGGGGATTTCTTTAACTGCCGTGGTAGCCAGCTTGTTGGGTGTGCTTCCCATTTTTCGCGATTCGTTCCCTGATCCGAATGTTGATACTCCGCGGTAGATGCGGTCTTTATTAACATGAAAGTTGTCGTACGACATTTCATCGGCTACGTAAAGACTGATTCCCAGGAATGCGGTTAGGCCGAGGGTTAGTCCAACAACGTTGATAATACTGAATGATTTGTAGCGCAGCATGGTGCGCAGGGCGATCTTCAGATAGTTGAGCAGCATAGGTTATCCTGATTTGCCGCAGGGTTTACGAAAATCATTCCAAGTAAAATATTGAGAATCTGCCCTGATCAAGCCGTTTTATCCCAATTTGTCAGTCCGGAATTGTACGCAACCGTTCGCTGGCGGGCGGAAAACCTGAATCGCGTTAATACCGATCAGCGTCTTTATTAAACTTGTTCCGGTATTCGAGTGGCGACATTCCTGTGATTTTCCTGAACACTTCACGAAACGCTTTGACATCGGTATACCCGACATCAAACATTACTTCGTTTACGTTTTTACCGGTTGCTTCGAACGCTTTTTTGGCTGCTTCAATCCGAACCCGTTGCGCATATTCAACCGGTGTGTTACCGGTAGCTTTTATAAATCGTCTGTCGAAGTTACGCCTGCCAACGGCAAATCGCGATGATAGCTTTTCCATGGAAATTTTTTCATGGAGGTTTTTTTCAAGATAGTCCTGTGCTTTCCGGATAATTTCATCACCATGTTTTTTTTGTCCTGTAAAGATGATAAACGGTGACTGGCTTTGTCGATCAATTTCTATTTGGAAAACTTTAGCGCAGAAGATTGCCGTTTCCCGATCGAAATACTTTTCCACCAGGTAGATGACGAGGTTCAGGAACGAGAAAGCGCCTCCGTTTGTATAGATTCCATGTTCATCGGTAATAAGACGGTCAGTTTGCAAATCGATATCAGGGAACAACACTCTAAACGAATCAGCAAATGACCAATGTGTAGAGCAGGTCTTTCCGCTAAGCAAACCTGATGACGCGAGCAAAAAGGCTCCTGTGCAAATACTTGCCACCTCGGCTCCGGCTTTGTATTGGTTATGGATCCATTTTATGATCGGCCCGTTTTCGCTCACCGCCAATGCGTAGTTGTGATTCAGTGACGGAATGATGATTAGGTTTGTTTTACGGATGGAGTTGATGTGCGCATGCGGATTTACCGTGAATAAGCCTTCGTGAAAATCCACTGTTTTGGAAAGACCTGCTAACTGAATTTTATACAGTTCTTCCTTTCGCTTTTCTTTCCAATAGCTGTTCGCGCGCGCGAGGATTTTGTAGGTCCCGACAATGCTGCTCAAATTGTTCCGGCCGTTTGGTACAAGAATAGTGATATGCTTCACGAATTTTTTTTGGAAAAGGTAAAGTAAAGTGATGTCTAAATCAACCCTCGAAGATGTCTATTTGGCAACCCCTCGAAAATGATATTGTCAGCTACATTTGTTTCGATGAGAAATTACAACGAAATGAAATCGACAAATGACTTTACAATTACCCTGGTTTCTGACGAATCGCCTCGTACGGTGTTTAACGCTATCCGGAACGTTCGTCAATGGTGGTCAGGGTACTATTCCGAAAAACTGGAAGGCGATACAGATAACCTTAATGATGAATTTACATTTTTAGCTGGCGGGGGAGAACACTTTTCACGTCAGCGCTTAACGGAAGTCGTCCCCGACAAAAAAATTGTTTGGCTCGTCACGGAGAGTAAACTAAACTTTCTGGAACAGAAAGATGAGTGGACCGGAACCCGGGTGATTTTCGACATATCGCAATCGAACGGAAAAACTTATTTGACCTTTACCCATCAAGGACTCCACCCGGAAGTAGAATGTTACGAAGCATGCGCACCGGCCTGGACGCAATACCTGCAAAACCGGCTACGACCGATGATTCATGCAACAACTTTATGACAACCAGCATCGCGATGAAAGACTATACTACAAGTTTTACCGTGCAGCAGGGTGCAGCCACGGTTTTTAATGCAATAATGAATTTCCGGGGCTGGTGGTCGCAAGAAATTGACGGACCCACTGACAAACTCAATGAAACGTTCTTTTACCATTATAAAGATGTTCATCTATGTCGAATCAGACTGATTGAAAGGAATCCCGGTATTCGACTGGTTTATCTGGTAGTGGATAATCAATTCAATTTTACAAATGATCCCACGGAGTGGATCAACACAAAACTGATTTTTGATATCTCTTCCGATGGCGTTAACACCGTGGTGACCTTTACCCATGAAGGCCTTGTGCCGGAATACGAATGTTACAACGTTTGTCAGGACGCGTGGACCAGTTACATTCAGGGGAGCCTGAGAGAACTCATCACAACAGGAATTGGTAAGCCAAATGCTTCCGAAGGCGGACTGAATGCTGAGTTAGTTGAAAAGTGGGGCTTGCCCAACAAATAAATCAAACTGCCGGAGAAGTGTTTCTTACCGGCAGTCCGTTTATTCATTTCGTTACTCGTGCCGCAGCGTCTTGATTGGATTTGAGAACGCGGCTTGCAACGCCCGGTAACTTGTGGTGAGCAACGCAATCGCGAATGTTACCAGCCCGACAAGTGCGAATATCCCCCAATGGATATCGATCCTAAACGCAAAGCCATTCAGCCATTTGTTAACGGCATACCAGGCAATCGGGCAGGAGATAATGAATGCAATGGCAATCAGCTTTGAGAAATCGGTTGACAGCAGAAGAACAATCTGGCCTACTGAACCTCCCATCACTTTCCGGATACCGATTTCTTTTTTGCGTTCTTCTGCAATGAACGAGGCGAGTGCAAACAAACCAAGGCAGGCTACAACAACGGCCAGCACCGAGAAAATTCCCGCGACTTTGCCAAGCTTCTCCTCATCCTTGTAAAGTTTATCAAGTTCGTCATCGAGAAAGAAGTAATCGAACGGCCGACCGGGTGCGAGTTCTTTCCACTTTTGCTCAATCGCAGCAAGCGTCCCTTTTATGTCTTGCGTGTTGAGTTTAATCGCAACATATTTTAATGAAAAGCTGAAATGCCCAGGATTTGATCTTAGCTGAAGGATCAACGGCTCAATGGTTCTGTGCTTGGATACAAAGTTAAAATCCTCGACAACGCCCACGATCTCACCATGATATTGATTGTAGTCAAACGGCTTTCCGATGGCGTTATCCGCAGTCCAGCCCATTTGCTTTACCAGAGCTTCATTAACAACAATTGCCAGTGTATCATCGGTGGTTTTTGTTTCATCAAATTCGCGACCGGCCGCCATCTTAAGATCGAATGTTTTAAAGAAGTCGTGGTTAATCCAGATCACGGAGAACAGCTTCGACTTATCCATTCCCTCAAACCGGAAGTTGTCGCCCTGATGCTTGGAACCCAGCACATCCAGGATACCCGTCATGCTCACGATGTCCTCGCGTTGTTCAAGTTGTTTTTTGAAAGCCGGGTAAGTCCGGGTTATCGGGGTTCGCAGGGCCGAGATGTAGACAACCTGTTCAGAATCAAAACCTGTATCACTCTTGCGAAGGAAATCAAGTTGGTTGATGGCAATCACCGTGCTGATGATCATGATGATAGACAATGAAAACTGAACAACCACAAGTACCTTGCGGAGCACCGCACCCCGGCCGCCTTTCGCCTGGCTGTCTTTCAAAACCTTTGCCGGAACGAATGAGCTCAGTACAAATGCCGGATACAACCCCGAGCCGATGCCCACAATAATAAATACGGTCAACAGCAAGAGCAGGATCACCGAGTTAAAGAATATGTCGTAACCAATCGATTTCTCAGCCAGTGAGTTGAACGATGACAATCCTGCTATACTGAGACCGATCGCCAATACAATTGCCAGAAACACGATGATGAGCGATTCAAGCAAAAATTGAAATACCAGTTGCGGACGTTCTCCGCCAAGTGTTTTCCGCAATCCAACTTCTTTCGCCCGCTTGGCTGACCGCGCAGTGGAAAGGTTCATGAAGTTCATGCTTGCAATGAAAAGAATCACCAGCCCGATTACCGTAAACACATAGATGTTTTGCTCGCTGCTGTTAGCTTCCAGTTCAAACTCCAGATCTGATTTAAGGTGAATCTTGGTTAACGGCTGTAATTCCATGCGGGCCTCGGCACGGATGAATTCAGGGAAATACTTTTGAATGAATGCAGGGAAATATTGAGAGAGCTCCGATGGATTAACGCCTGGTTTTAACAATACATATGTCCAGCAGGGATTCCAATACCACGTTTGCGGATATTGACCATTGAAGAAGTTGCGTAACGTTGAAAACGACACAAGGAAATCAAATTGAAAATGTGCGTTGCGTGGCGTATCGGGCATCACAGCGGTAACCATCAATTCCTGGCGGCCTTCAATTCTTAAAAACTTTCCGATGGGATCCTGATCTCCGAAATAGCGCTTCGCTGCACTTTCTGTGAGCAACACCGAGTTGGGCTGAGACAGCGCGGTCTCCTTGTTGCCTTTAATAACCTCATAATCGAAAATCCGGAAGAACGTAGAGTCGACAAACAGAACATTCGGTTCGTTGAATTCTTTCTCGTTGTCGTCACGATTGGCGACTAACAGGGTGGGAGATTGAAAATCAAAAAAGCGTACCTGCGATTCAATCAGGTTACTGTAATCTTCCTGTAGTGTAGGGCCGGTGGGGAAAGGCGCACTCGAGGAACGCTCACCGGAGCCTTCCGTTTCGATGAATTCCGTTATCCGGTAAATCCGGTCGGCCTTTTCATTGAACCGATCGTAACTGAGTTCATCGTGGATATAAATGGTTATAAAAATGCAACTGGCGATTCCGAGCGTAAGCCCGAAAACATTAATAAGCGAGTAGAACTTGTCCTTGAGTACGTTGCGGATGGCAACGGTTAGGTAGTTACGAAGCATAGAACTGAGGTTGGTTAGGCAGGGTAAACGGAAATATGGGCGACTTGGATTTTGATTCTACATGAGCGGAACGAGCTCATTATGAGCAGCGTTATAAACGTTTGAAAGTGGCTGTGTTCGATTTCGAATGGTGTATCTTTAACCGTCCGCAAATGGAATTGCGGCAGCTTCCACTTCACTAATGTAAACACCACAATTATGACGCGTTTTTTAGTAAGTATCCTCCTTATCCTATCAACACTGGCTTCCGCGCAGACTACGCACACGCCGGTTCGATCCTCTATCGACACGCAAAAGCGAGCTATCCGTACCGATGTACCAATGACCAACTCGATCCGCAAAGCATTTCAGGCGGGTACACGGAATTTCTCCGGAAAGCCTGGACCGAAGTATTGGCAACTCGAAACCGACTATACGATCAAAGCAAGTCTTGATCCAGCAACCCAAACGATCACGGGCTCTGAAAAAATAGTCATGCACAATAATAGCCCGGACGATCTGAAGAACATTGTACTCCGGCTTGATCACAACATCTTCCGCGCAGAAGCGATGCGGGGTGGATCAACGCCTGCTGAGGCAACAGATGGTATAGTACTGACAAGCATTAAAGTTGCAGGTCAGACAGTAGACCTAACCGCTGCGCCTCCGATGGGCCGTAATGCTCCAGCACCAACAAAGATTACCGTATCCGGACTTACACGCACGGTAGCGAGTGTTAATTTGTTGGAACCCGTAAAGGCAGGTTCGACCGTAGAAGTGGAGATTGAATGGCATACCAAATTACCCGGTGGCCAGAATGGTCGCGGGCATCGCATGACGCAGCGATTTGAAAGTAGGCTTTTTCAACCGACTCAATGGTATCCGAGAATCGCAAAGTATGATGATCTCCGCGGATGGGAGACCAGTCCATACCTCGGGCCGGCTGAGTTCTATAACAACTTTGGAAAGTTTGATGTTTCCATCACTGTTCCTGGTGGATGGATTGTAAGCGGAACGGGAGTTCTTCAAAATCCGAATGAAGTGTTGACCGAGACAGCACGGCAACGTCTTTCAACTGTACTGAACTCAAATGATGATGTAATTATTGTCAGCGAATCAGAAAAAGGCGCCGGTAAAGCAACCGCAGCTGGCGATAAACTGACGTGGCATTTCGTGGCCGATAAAGTAAACGACTTCGCATGGGCAACAGCAGATAACTTTATCTGGAAAGCTACCCGTGCAACAATTCCGGGCAAAGGTCCCATTCCAATTCACATGGTGTACCTTCCGGATCGCGCAAAGTTTTTCGAAAAGGCCGGCCCGGTGGCAAGGCACGCACTTGAATTTTACTCAGCCTTGTGGGCACCGTATCCGTTTCCCCAGCTAACCATGCAGGATGGACCAAGTGCAGGCATGGAATATCCGATGGTTATCAACTCAAACCAGGGCGCTGCCGACCATGAAACAGCACACCAGTGGTGGCCAATGGTCGTAGGTAACAACGAAACGCGGTATGGCTGGATGGACGAAGGCTTTAACCAGTTCATGAATATTCTTTCTGATGCTGATGATGAAAAGAAACCGTACACTCTTGATGGGTTAGGACAGAGTTATGGTCGCACGAGCGGAAGTGAAGATGAGGCACCCATGATGTGGAGTGCCAACGATGCAGGAAGCGGGTATGGATTCCAGACGTATGCAAAAACTCCGCTGATGCTTTCGATGCTGGGCGGAGTTGTTGGGGATGAAGCCGTCATTAATGCCATGAAGAAATACACCACAACATGGTCGTACAAGCATCCATCCCCATGGGATTATATCTTCTTTATGGATAATGAACTCGGCCAGAACCTGGAGTGGTTCTGGTATTACTGGCTCTGGACAACTGAATCGGTGGAAGGTTCTATCCAGGATGTGAAGACCGTAAAGGGAAAAACGACCGTTACCGTGCATCAGGCAGGACAGATGCCGTCACCCGTGGTGCTGAAGGTAGAGTTCGAAGCCGAAGGACCGGCGATTAAGAATGTTACTAACGCGAAAATGATCGATGCCACCATGGCCGAAGTCACGTGGCCGGTATCGGTATGGATGAATGGCGACAGGACCTTCAAGGCAGAGATGAATTTTGGCGACCGTAAAATCAAAAAGATCACACTTGACCCGCATGGCCGGTTCCCGGATTCAAATCCGGCCGATAACGTCTGGCCGAAGCAATAATCCTTCAGAATTTACAAGCCGCTCCCCGAAAAGGAGTGGTTTTTTTGTGGCTTAAAATGTCATTTTGTTGTCCGGTTTCCGGTTTACCTTTAGGCTAGGTTTACCGTTGAAATCGTTATGAATAACACCCGGATAGTATTCCTTGTTTTGCCCAGAGTTCACATGCTCGATTTGGCAGGCCCGCTTCAGGTGTTTCAGGAAGCGCAGGAGCACGGGGCGAAAATTTCAATAGAATTTTGCTCGATTCAGGATGAAATAAAATCATCTATTAATCTGAATATCAATAATTTAATTAATATTGATAGAGTGAATTTCTTGCCTGGCGATTATCTGTTTATTCCGGGTGCAGAAGTAAGTTATTTAACTTCTCACGACCTAAAATCGCAGCTTGAATTGAAGCGATGGATACGTTCAGCTCACGAATCGGGCGCGATAATTTGCTCGGTCTGTACAGGCGCTTTTCTACTGGCCGAGGCTGGTATTCTAAATGGCCTGAAATGTACAACCCACTGGAAACGCACCGCAGAACTTCAGCAATTATATCCTTCTGCAAAAGTTGTAGACGACATCCTGTTCACAGAGGAAAACAGAGTTATGACGAGCGCAGGTGTAACGGCAGGTGTCGATCTGGCTCTTGCTGTGGTCGAAAAACTTACGAATGAGACTGTGGCCTTTCAGGTAGCCCGGGAACTGGTGGTTTACCTGCGAAGACAAGGTTCCGATCCGCAGCAGAGTATTTTCATGAAATACCGGAATCACATTCATACCGGAATTCATAAAGCCCAGGATTATTTGCAGGAAAACATTCACCAGAAAGTGTCGCTCGGTCAACTGGCCGACACCACATGCATGAGCCCGCGCAACCTCACGCGTACCTTCAAAAAAGAAACAGGCATTACCGTAAACGAATATGTTACACTAGTCCGGAAGAGTATGCTCAAAGAGTTCTCGAAAGATCCGAATATGAGCCGTAAGCAAATGGCCAAACAGTGTGGCCTCAAAAGCGAGCGGCAGGTGATCCGGCTATTACAAACACTTTAAAAATGTTCGCATGAAGTGCCTATCTTTTTTTCTGGTGTTCGCTTTCTGCATTGTCGCTTTTGCAGCCTTCAGCCAATCTCCATCAAATGACGAGCTGGTTATAAAAAGCGTTGAATTAAGAAATTATACACTGCTCGAAAACATGCGGGACAAGTTTTCATCGTATATGGACAGGATCATTATTCCCCGGCAGGCTGAGTTGGGAGGATATCTGATGAATGCATTCAGCCTGAATCAGGCTACCGACCATTACTTGTGGATCAGGGGTTTTACCACCATGCAATCACGAAGCAAGTTCATGAAAGATTTTTACTACAGCGACTACTGGAAACAAAATGCTGCAGAATGTAACAGCATGCTCATGGATAGTTATGATGTTCATCTGCTGAAACCGCTTCAGGTTAGGGGTACATCCGTTGATTCGACCGGTGGGATTAAACTTGGGACGTTGAGAAAGCCTGACGGCATAACGGTTGCAACTTATTATGTGACGAAGGGAAAAAGAAAAGAACTGATCAACGTGATGGCTACCGGTCAGCTCGATATTCTAAAGAAAGCTGGCGGAGATGTGCTGGCGCTTTTGATCTGCGAAACGCAGGAAAACGATTATACACGACAGCATGTTTATCAGGATCCGAATCTTCTGGTTGTCCTTACGCACTATCGCGATGTGGCAGCCTACGAAGCAGCCATCAAGCTGCAGGCTGTATTGACACCGGACGATGTAAAAAACAAAATGAAAGCGCTTCTGGAGTCGTCAGATTCTCAGATACTCTATCCGCTCAAACATTAACCCCTTATTCAATATGATAAAAAATGTTGGCATCCTCATTTTTGATGATGCCGAGGTGCTCGACTTTGCCGGCCCATTCGAAGTGTTCTCGGTAACCTCTCAAATTAATAGTCTGAAACCGTTCAATGTCTTCACCATCTCGAAAGACGGTAGGATGGTATCGGCGGTAAACGGTTTGAAAGTTCAGCCCGATTACGCCATCGACAATTATCCGGAAATTGACATTTTGATTTTATCGGGTGGACAGGGGACAAGAGCGTTATTAAATGATGTAAGCCTGTTATCCTGGATTAACCAAATCCACCAATCGGCTGAGCTAACACTAAGTATTTGTTCAGCTTCGCGACTGGTGGGTAAAATTGGCTTGCTGGATGGCTTATGCTTCTGCACGCATAATGATGTGTATGAACACATGCTTGAAATTGCACCAACGGCTATTCCTCAGCAGCACAAACGGTTCACACAGTCGTCAGATAAGCTTTATACCTCAGGCGGAATATCTGCCGGCATTGATCTGTCATTTTATATTATTGCCCAGCTGCTGGGAGAGGATGTAGCATTCAATACTGCCGAATACATGGAATACAACTACCAATCTCACTATGCAACCCATGAATAAATACATTTTATCTCTGTTCGCGATGGTATGTGTCTCGTACGTTTCTTCAGCTCAGGACACGGCCAGGCGGTTGCCGGAAGAACATTGGGCAAGAGCGCGAAAAATTGATGTGCGCCATCTTTCGATTGATTTGCAATTCGACTGGCAGAAGCGCCAGGCTTTTGGTACAACGGCCATTACGCTTGCTCCGCTTGACGCGACACAGGATATCGCACTTGATGCAGGTATGCTGACGATCAGTTCGATTTCAGTCAATAAAGTACCATTAACCTTTTTGTACGATGGCAGTGATAAAGACGATGCATTAAAAATCAAACTTGACAGGATCTATCGGCCTGGCGAAGAGTTAACGCTAACAATAGCGTATCGCACGAGTCACATCAATGAAACTGATCCGCTAAACCTGGGTGGAAGTAATGGGAAAGGCGGTCTTCGGTTCATCTGGCCGACACCAGTCGAGCCAAAACGCAAGAAACAAATTTGGTCGCTTGGCGAGCCTGAATCAAACCGGTATTGGTTTCCGGGGTACGACTATCCAAATGATTTTCGTACAACCGATATAAAACTTACGGTTGAAAAAAGTCTTACTGCAGTAGCCAATGGTCGCTTGCTCGAACGGAAAAGTAATGCCGATGGCACCATTACCTTTCACTTTCGGGAAGATGTTCCTTACGCAAATCAGAACACTTCGTTCGTTGTAGGTGAGTATGCAGATGTAAAACAAGATTATAATAACATCCCGTTGCATAGCTACAGCTATACGAATGAAGTTGAAGCAACTACTGCAAGCGTTGAACGCCTTCCGGATATGGTTAAGTTTTTCTCGGAATATACAGGCGTCAATTATCCTTTTGCGAGTTATAGTCAAGTCTTCGTTCAGGATTTACCATGGGGCGCAGCCGGAATGGGAATAGCGGCCCAGTCGGAAAATATGGTTGACGACTATTACACGCATGCCGACTATCTCTACCTGTGGGATCCTTTGGAAGGAGAATCGCTCGCATGGCAATGGACGGGTTGTTACGTTACGCCAGCGGATTGGAGCCAGCAATGGCTTGGCAAAGGTTTGTCGCGGTACTTTTCGGGATTGTACAACATGTACAAGAATGGCACTGATGAATTTTTAATCTGGCAGCATGCATTGGCCGATCAGGCTATTTACCTGGCAGACTGGAATGCAGGATTATGTGAGCCTGTCGTTACAAAAAACTATTCGGGTGTAGGAGGGAACGCACCGTATTATTATGGTGCCTCCGTTATGCGAATGTTGCACAAACATGTCGGAGATGAAAAATGGAAGCAAATTCTGAAAACCTATTTCAGTACAAATGCGCATAAGCCGGTAACGACCGAAGATTTCCGTAAAGCAATTGAACAAGTGACGGGTGATCCGATGGAGTGGTTTTTTGATCAGTGGGTATATCGTGTCGGTCATCCGGTGTTCGAAGTAACAAAACAGTACGATAAGTCATCAAAACAACTAATACTAACCGTTACACAGAAACAAAAGCCTGACTCCCTGGGAATTTATCCGCATGCTGAGTTTTTTCAGGGCAAAGTTGAGATAGAGATTGATGATGCGATCGAAACGGTCTGGCTGAATGCACAGGAAGAAAACGTCTTCAGTTTTCCAATATCACAAGAACCAAAACTTGTCAACTTCGATTATCAGTCAACCTGGCTGAAAGAACTCATCTTCAAAAAAACAACGGAAGAACTGCTATACATAGCTCTAAACTCTTCTGACATTTTGGCGAGGCGATCGGCTATAACTGAACTCGGAGCCCGTGCCAGGAGCGAATTCGCAGTGACAGCTATGAAAACAGATTTTATGAATGCTTTGCGTGAGATTGTGCAAAGTACTGCATATTGGAGACTGCGTATGAGTGCGCTTGGTCAGTTGCGTGGCCTCTTGGTGACACCGGGCACCCCGGCAAAACTTGATCCGGTTTCCACGAAGATGCTTCTTAATATGATTGCTAAGGAAAAGTCATGGGTGAAGGCAACGGCCATTGCTTTCCTCGGAACAACACAAGATCCGAAGTATACAAATGTGTACATCAACGCACTTGCCGATAACAGCGATCGCGTGGTGGCAAATGCGGCTGTTGCTTTGGGAGGCACTAAAAGTCCGAAAGCGTATGCTGCGCTGGCAAAACTTGTTACACGCCCTTCATGGAAAAATCAAAGTCTTATGAGCGCATTGAATGGCCTGCAGCAGTTGGGTGATCCGCGTGCGTACGATATTGCATATCGGGCGCTCAGCGATCTGAATGAGCCCAGATGGAATCTGCCGCAGGCAAGTACAAGCGTTTGGGACTACCGGGTCATTGCAGTGCAAACAATAGCGGGCCTCAAGCGAAGTGCTGATGCATATCCATTGATATTTGACCGGTTAAAAAAATCACTTCAGGAAGAAGACTTAAATGTGATCTTTAATAATGTGCTGTTGATTGAAACGCTTGCTGAACCGAAAGGGAAGGAGATCTATCCGCTGTTACGCGAGCGTTTTAAAGATGACAAAGCAATGCTCGAAATTGTGGATCAGTATGAAACGCAATTTAATCAGGCGATTGGACAATAGTTGCGTGTTTGGTCAAACAGATTATGATAGCAAAATTGTCATAAGCTGAATTTTATCGCGTGCCTGCCCATCTTCTGCGCAGGAGAGTTTAGATTTTGAAAACGGGTTCAAAAGAAAAAGGAGGGCGAACCCTCCTTTTCTTTATCTCGAACGTCTCGACCGACCTTGAGAAGATGGTTTCGATCCTCCGCCACCACCACTGCTATGGCTGCGTTCCTGACGCATTACCGGTGCGGATGAGCGTTGCTGAGTCGGACGACTTACGCTTCCGGTTGACCGATTTTGAGATTGTCTGCTACTCTCAAATGATCTGCGTTCACTACTCCGTTCGCGTGTCACAACGTGTTGCTGACGCCCGGATTCCTGTCGCTCAAATGTCCGTTTCCGGGAGTCATCCGATGAGCGTCTGTTTGTTGGCGCTTCATAGCGTGTCTGGCTGTCCATATTTTCATTTCTTGTCCTTGTTGGTCGTGTGCTAACATAATCCGAATTATCCCGCGTTCTGACTGTTGGCCTTGCGTTATCAGATCGGTAGTCACTGCGACTGCGATTCGAATTATTATCATATCGGTTGTGACGAACATCCGCACGGTGCGTAGCGCGATAGTCTGTTAACTGACCGCGATGCCTGTTGGTTACAATTACCGAAGTGCTGCGATGCGGGCGATAAATGTGATCAGCATATACAACCCGGTGTGTGTGGCAACGTGTGTAGTAAGGACGGTAAGGATTCCACCAGGAATAGTAATGGTAATAGCCAACCGGTCTCCAGCTTACCCACCAGATCGGGCGTGAATACCAACCCCACGGTGAAACCCAGGGAGAGTAATATGGATCATATACGTATTGCACCGCAGGCCACGTCCACACATTCACAACGGTAGTCGTTGTGGTGGTGCCGGCATTGACACGTACTTCCTGAGTAGGTTCAATAATGGTTTCGGTACCATATACGTCTGCGTCACCGGTTATTTGTAATACAGCTTTGCCATTAGCCAGCTTTTCGAGCTCAATAACAGCCACATCCTGAAGTTCAGTATCGGAAATAACAGCCTGAATTGTGAAGGTGTGAACATTTCTATTGGTCCGATCAATTACCCGCAGGTAATCGATGTCTCCATCACCATTCAAGTCGAGGTTGTTAACTTTCGAGTCTTCGTCATTTAACATGCGTTCAAATTCTTCGGGGGAAGACGATTTCTTGAAGAGCTCAAGAGCGCCTTCAAGGCTAAAGTAATCACCCGGAACTTCCGCGTCACGTTCCTGACCCCGTACTGCCGTTCCGCCCGCTATCAGGAAGAATACGGCAACCATTCTCAATCCAAGTGTTTTCATAAGAATTATGTTTATAACCCTGTTAAAACAAAGAATGAGCCAATAACGAAAACTGGTTTTTTAAACCCAAAACCGACTTTTTGACCTTGCTGACGAATCGGTCCTATTGCGACTAGGTCTTATAACGAAAGCTTTTGACACGCCTATTTTTTCAGGAGTCGTACAGTTGCCGTTTCACCATTTGCCCGATTTAATCTGCAATGATAGATGCCAGGGCTGAGCTGATTTGCTTTAATGGATATCGTGTTTTCGCCAGTTACTTCAATATATCGGTCAGAGTTCAAAACCATTTTTCCATTGGAGTCAAATACCTGAATTTTTACGTAAGAAGCCTGTGATACATCGTATCGAATATTGAATTGCTCGTTAAACGGGTTCGGGAATGCGCGCAAGCGTTTCTCCCAAATACCCGGTTCAACACCTGTTACTAACTCATTAACCGAAACACTGAATTCCGTTATGCCCGAAGCATTCAAATCATCGGATGCGATAATTGTTATGTTAGATATCCCGGTCTTAAATAGAAGTAATTTAAGCGTAGTGCCTTCCAGATCAACCGAGGCAACCTGACTATTAGAGGATATTACTGAGTAGTTTATCGGGTCATTCTCAGAGTCGAGAAAAAGTTCTGCGATTGAAATTTCAATTGGAGGCGCTCCGAATTGCACCGACTGATCTTCAAGTGATCCATTAAGATAAGGCGCGCTATTCAATTCGGCCCGAGTGATAAATGATAATTGTGTTTCCACGGATGGCGAAAACTGATCATCTGAACTAAAGGTCAAGGGATAGCTGAAAATCCGGGGAGAATAAAAACCAGACACGTAATGGACGGTAATCTCTTCGAAAGACCCTGGCGCAACTGTTCCGGTTGATTTGCTGAGCGTTAGTGCTGCCGGAAGTTCACTATCAACGGACCAGGTTAATAATCCACCACCTTTGTTTTCAATTCGGAGCGTTTTCGAAATTGAAGCAAACCGATCAAGATTACCGGTAATTTCTTGAGGTACACTGATGTCCGGTCCGGGATAGGTGACATCGAATGTGACAGGAATTTTCACTGCTGGTTCCTGACTGCCACTGGAAAGAATGTCGATCATTGCTTCATAACGACCGCTGTTGAGACCAACTGAATTAAATTCAAGCTTTAGTGTGTTGCTTGCCAGTCCATGTAACGTGCCCGATGTTGGTGATACACGTAGCCATTCAATATTGGATACGGGTGATGAATATTTGCCAAGCCCGACTCCATTATCACCCTGCGTGAAATAAATATCATTTGATCCGGTGTAAACGATCGTACCGTTTGTAACAGGAAACAATGGGATTTCAAACTCAGCCCAATGATCAACCCGTAAATCATACTCCAACAGCTTTTTTCCGTCAGCGCTAATCGAATAGTAACGACCTGCAGATCTATTCATGCTACCAGATCTTCCAAATTGAGTTGGTGGAGCTTGCAGGACTTCCCAGGCATGATTGACCACGTTGTATCGGGCGAATGCTGTCGTTTGCCCTGTATGTGCATATAGATTCCCATTAAAGAACTGCAAATTATCGATATTGTTAAGTGGGGAAGATGGCAATGTAGTCCACAACGAAAGGGATGGGTTAAACATTTTTACACCGTCTCCACTTGCAAAATAGATAACATCGTCATCTGAACATGCGGCTGTTATCATGTTATTAAATACGTTGCGTGATCTCGTCCATTCTTTTAAAGAAACATCGTATACATAAATAGTAGCAATGTCCGAGTCGAAAGAGCAGTACATCTTACCATTCAATACCACTGCTTCTGCGGCTGAAAAAGAATTCATGCCGGGTGCGCGTCCTGCAGCAATAGCCCAGGCATTGGTGGTCGGATTATACTGATATAAATTTTGAAGACGTGGAGATTGGCCATAAATCATGCCTGTCTGCGAATCTGCTGCAAGAGCTATAAAAGCGAAATTTGGTGTATTTTCCAATGCTGTGAACGTAGCAAAATCATCAACCACGTTCGATAATCGCCACGAAATTTCATCAGAGCCAAGATTTGAAACTTGAAATCCTTGCGACTTACTTTGGTCGGTAAGTGCCGATTCGTGGATTTGTGTTACCGAAGCGACAAGCTGACCCTGAGCAATAGACAAACCTTTGATTGGGAGCGTAAGAATTGCATCTGTTGGATCATTGCTTAGGATTGATACGGTTCCCACATGAAAGCCCTCCTGAGATGTATCAAATGTGATCGTTGCATCGGTCTTTTCCCCTGGATTAAGGGTGATTGGAAATGTTGCAGAAATACTGAATGCCGGATTGGTAGAAGTTATGTCAGTGATTGATAGGGGCAAACTTCCTGTGTTACTGATTGCAATTGTGCTATCGTACGTATTTCCTGGTACACGACTTTTAAAGTCTACGCTGTCCACGCTGCACCTGATTCCGGGTGCGTCTGTGACATTCATCGTTACCGGAATCTCGAGATAAGATGAACCTATTGCAAAATCTAAGTAAAATAGGTTTGCAACACCCTGATATTGCCCTGCAGTTTTATTGGACGCATTGAGAATCACTTTTCCAACAGCAGATTGCCCCCCTTGTATAATGTATTCTTCACTTGGCTTGGTAATCCAAGGAAAGTCTGACCCCAATGACAAGTACAACGAACTTTCGCCCGGATTATTTATGTGAATATTTTCCGTTACATGATCTCCGGCAGCAATAGTTGCAGTTATTGAAGAAGGAGAAGTTTGGGGAATTGCTGATTGAACACCCTTTCCGGTTAGTGTGTAATGAAAATCCGGGTTATCGGGATCGTTGGTGTGTAAGATAAAAGTCCCTGTAAATGTACCGGATGTCAGTGGCTTAAATAAGAATGGTAATGACAAAAATTCACTTGGCGGTACCGAGAAAGTACTCGGACTTATACTGAAATTAGGATCATCAATGGTCACGCTGCTTACAATCAAATTGGAAGAACCGGTATTCTGCAGCCGCGGGGAACTTATTCGACCAGAGCCGACAGCAGTTTCTTCTACAGTTCCGCTCGTTGAATTCAAAACTCCATGAGGTCCGTTTGCTACCGTAACAGCTACCGGGATGTGATTGAAAACTGCTCCATTAGACATTAAAATTTTGACATCGGCATGATGGATTCCCGGCTCGAGAGTTGGTGAGCCGACCTTCACACGAATTATCTGCGAACTTCCCGCAGGAATTTCTCCAAGCGCAGGTGTCGTATACAGCCATGAAGATGACGGAACACCTGTTTGATATCGGTAAAACTTGTTACCGTTAGTGGCATAAATACCAGTATAGCCAGGGTTGTCGACATATATCAAGCTGCTGCTTTCGCTGGAAAAGGTTTTTGTTCGTTGTACTTCCGAATTTTCGCGCAAGTTGCGAACATCAAAGGCCGTACCTGGCCCAGACCCAACTGATTGAAAAACGATATACTTTTCACCAACTGGGTCAATTGCTGCACTGCTGGTAATCTTCCCCTTAAGGTTTGCACTACGGACCCACGTATTGGAATTCACGAAATACTTGTAGAGGGGAGTGTTTCCGTCTCCTGTTAATCCCGAATGGTCTGCTGCCAATATTATCCCGTTCCAATAATTTAAAGAACGTAGTTCAGATGAGTACCCTCCAGTAAAGGTTGTCAACTGCAGCCAACTGTTGCCAAGGATATCGTATCGGTACAAAACTTTTCCAAAAGCCAAATAAAGGTATTGACCATCGGTTGTTATTGTCTGGCAAGAAACTGCAACGGGATAGTTTATGGACGACCATGAATTGGAAGCAACTGTGTAAACTTCAAGTTTTTGACCAGTGTGATAAATCTTTCCATTTAGGTAAGCAGCTTGTCCAAAGATATTCGTTGGTCCCGGAGCCAAAGCTGACCAAGAATTAGTGACAGAATTGTAACGATAAAAATTTGAGATAAACATGGCTTTACCGTAGATGAACCCACCCACAGGATCGAATGACAGCGCAGTGAGGTCAGCAGGTGCCGAAGCTTTCTCAGTAAATTGATATAACCCTGCCGGTGTTTCTGTTGCCGGATAATTTGTATGCCATGAAACGGAACTTTGCCCCGTGTTAGTCAATGACACATCAAAGTTTTTCTGTTCTGCAAGAGAAAGAGTAGCTGTGATCGATAAGGGGCTGATCGTTATTTCAGGTACTTCAAAGAATTCTCCGTGAATCTTAACACTAACAGTTTCATCTTCTGGATCATTTGTTTGCAGCGTTAATGTGGCATCAAGTACACCGGCCTCTGATCCGGTAATCGAAATCGTTAGTGGATAGTCCTCTCCCGGTGAGAGAGTGACGGCAGTGGCAGAGAGTGTTATACGAGGGTCACTTGTTTGAATCGTTTGAATAATAAGGGCGGTAGTATTATTGTTATGCAGCAGGACGGTTGTATCGCGCGTCTGATTTATGAGCAAACTCCCAATATTAACGTCATCTGCAATTCCAAGTCCGATAGGAGGCGTTACCGTCAATTTTATGGATACTCCAAGCGGATAACAGAACTCTCTATGTACGCCTCTCAGAAGACCGGAGTATTCCCCGGGTGCCACGTCTTTAGTATTAAAAGTTAATATTATCTGTTGGGTGGCACCTTTGTTTATGATAATGTGCTCTTGTGGAAACGACACGGGAACCGGGCCGCCTTCAAACACCAGCAGCAGGTCCATAGGTTCCGCATTAAGGCCTGAAACGTCTATATGATTGAGCTCGACTGGCTGCGTGCTCATGCGCCCTGCCGGCATAGTTAGATTTAGATCGATATTGCTGGGTTCAAATATTCCAACCTCAAAGGTGTTTGTTGATACAACATTAGAAAGTGCTGATTGCGTGTAAAGTGCGTCAGTACTCTTAATCGCGATGTAGTAAGTTGAGCCTATGCTAAGCCAATTCGCTTCACAAGTTTGTATTTGACCCGGAGTCCCCGGGGCAGGCGCTTCAACTGATTCTGCAGACTGAAAGTTCAATTCATTAATGGGTGTTTTTGAAATACGGATGTCATATTTATCAACTTGACCACCTTTCGCTCCGCTTTCACTTGGTGCCGTCCACTGAAGTTTAATAGATGTACTTGTGGTAGCAATTACCCTTAAATCTGTAATCGTGGCAGGAGGGACGCGGTCGCGTGTGGCAAAAGCATTGTAAGCACTTAACCTGCCGGAGCCAAGTTTGCCAACGTAATCGGGATTTTCGACATCAATTGGCCTAGTGGCCATGAGCAACCGACTTCGGATCTCGTTCGGCTTAAGGCCTGGTTGTTGAAAAAACGATATTAAAAGAGCTGCAACACCTGAAACGTGCGGACACGCCATAGATGTACCTGAAAAATAACCATAGTCACTATCAGGTAATGTGCTTAGAACCCGGTCACCTGGAGCTGTAATATCTACCCAGTTTCCATAATTCGAGGTTGCGGCTTTTATATCGGCATTGTTTGTGGAAGCAACAGCGATAGCCTTAGGGTAAGATCCAGGGTAGCCAAAAAGCGCCTCAGATTTGTTATCATTTCCTGCAGCAAAAATCACAATACCACCGGCCATCGGACCGGTTTGAATATTATTTGGGAAATTAGCATTCGAATTGTCGAATCCCGCGCGAGCGATGAAGTAGTCTATCGCTGCCTCAATTGCGGTCGAACCACCTCCCCAACTGTTTTGAGAGATTACCGCTCCATTATCAGCAGCATAAATCATCGCATTCTCAAAGTTGCCGGTTGAGAACTGCCCGAATGTTGCCAGCGACATAATTCTAACACCGTCTGCTTTTCCATTTCCACCTGCTACTCCGGCAACTCCCACTCCATTATTAGAGATCGCACCAATCGTTCCCGCAACGTGAGTTCCGTGTGGATCCGGAAAAATGTTTGAAGAATGATCGCCAAAACCATACCCATGGATATCATCCGAATATCCATTGTGATCATCATCTATTCCATTACCGGCAATTTCTCCCGGGTTACGCCACAAAGCACCTTTCAGATCAGGGTGATTAATATCCACACCACCATCAATTACAGCAACAATCACATTAGGCGAGCCGGTTTCAATGCGCCAGGCTTTCATTACATTAATGTCTGCCCCGGCAACACCTCCATTTTGCCCGGTGTTCTGGTAATGCCATTGATATTTAAATTGAGGGTCATTAGGTCCAGATGACAGACTTGAAGCTTCCGCACGTTTTGCTTTGGCTGCGCGATCCCATGCAGGTACATAAGGCTTGCACGCCTCAACCGTATGGAAATAGTTTAACGATTTATATTCGGAGATTGCCCTTGCTGTGTCGCTTCCTTTCGGGAATTTAAGTTTATACCAAAGATTAAGCCCGTAAGCTTCGTGGGCTTTTTCATACTTTGGAGATTCTGTAAAAATCCGCTCAATACTAATTGCATCATACTTCTCGCTTATAAGATCGATACTCGTCATTCCGCTACGGGCGGATTTGCCATTTTCAGATGAGTTTGACGCAGGGAGAAATTCTTTTTTGAACTTGATATGAACGATGTCATACTTTTCCGTATCTGCTTGCGCCAGGGCAGAAGCATAGGGAAGAAAGGTGAGTATAACGGCTATTGCAAAAGAACCAGGAGAGAAGCGAGCAACCCGCGCGCAATGAACTTCGACCAACGCAGACATGTTGTTAGGGGTAGAGATTTAGCAAGTCAAAGATAATAAATTGGTTATCCGGAGACCAGCATCTCTTGTCACCCTGTTCACTTTCAGGTGCATATTGTTTTACCTGAGTTTAAATTGTTGGATTTTATTTAAACTGAACCACATTTCTTTTAGTCGAGTAGAATTCGATTGATCATTTTTTTATGAACGGTGATCTTTGACTGTCAGGCGTTACGGTTTTAATATTTGTACTTTTGCCGGATGAACTGGCGTTGTTTTGTCGCGGCTTTTGCATTGTTGTTAGTCGTTATTAGTACGGCCTTTGCTTATCAAAAAGGGGATACGCTTGAAGTTCAGCAACTTATCCAAACCAGTAAACGGTTTCAGTGGACCGATCCGGATCAATCGCTTCGGTATGCTGATGAAGCGCTTCGCCTTGCGCGTGAATTGAATTATAAAAATGGGATTGCCGTTGCAAACACACTCAAAGGTTTCTGTTTCTGGACGTTTGGCGACAATGAACTTGCAATTGAATCAGCTATGACTGCCCTTGACATTGCGCAACAGGAAAAGTTTCCGCGGATAGAAGCCGAAGGATACTATATTCTCGCCCGGGGATACATGGATTTGGCTGAACGAATAAAAGCACGGGAAGCGATCGAGCACGCAGAAGCTTTGGCACAGGAGGGCAACGACTGGGAACAATTGTGCAGCATCTACAACCTGAAGGGCGTGATCCTGTTTATTGATCACAAACCAGACAGTGCCTTGTTCTTTTATAACAAGGCCCTTGAAACAGGGAAAGCACATGCGGTTGATTCGATAAATTTTCCGCGAATCATCTCAAACATCGGGGAGATATACGCACCGGAAAACGCGAAACTTGCCATGACGTATTATCAGAAGGCCTTGGCGCTCGCAAAAAAAACCGGCAACAAGATTACAGAAGCATCCATCACCGGAATTATTGGTATGGCGTACTTACATACGCAGGATTTAAAGAATGCAGAACTCACGCTTCAATCAGCATTGCGATTGGCGCGCCAACTTGGACTAAGGAGAGTAATTCGTCAGGCTTACTCCGGGCTGGTAGATGTTCGTCTCCGGCAGGGCAAAGGAGATGAAGCCGTAGTTTACTTGCGCAAGTATTATGCTGTCCGCGACAGTTTATTGAATACCGCCAAAATCAGGCAGATCGTTGAACTTGAAACAAAACACGATTTGCAGTTAAAGGAACAACGCATCCAGACCCTCGCTGCTGAAAAGCAGGTAGCCACGCTTTGGAGGAACATTCTGTTTGGCGCGCTCATCTTAATAATTTTATTGTCGATTGCAGGGTACGTATTGCAACGATATCGATACCGTAAGAATCGGGAGCTGCTTGACCTGGAAATCGATTACCTGACCCGGCAATACAAGGAGACAGAGGACAAATTCAAAGCAACGCTTATTCCTGAGTCGAGTGAAAAGCTGGAGTCTCACGATCAAAAACTTCTGAAGCAGGCTATTCTGGTTGTAGAACAAAACATCAATGATCCCCTTTTTGGTGTCGAAAAAATGGCTTCTGAGATGAACATGAGTCGGGCGAGTTTACACCGGAAAATCAAATCGATCACCGGGTTTCCGCCCAGTGAACTTATCCGGAGTATTCGCCTTCGTACGGCCGCAAAGCTGATCTTGAACAAAGTAGATTCTGTATCGCAGATCGCCATCCGTGTTGGTTTCAACGACTATTCACATTTTTCGAAGTCTTTCAAAAAGCACTTCGGTGTAGCGCCTACCAGCTACGAAGAAGCAGCGGCCACCCAGGCTGTGGAAGCGTAACACCTCCTCAATTGCGAAAACCTGACTTGTTACTTGTCAGCATGTTGCATAAGTATGTATGCATGTGGCAAATGCATATAAATGGCCCATTTTGACCATTTGTGGACATCCTTCCTGTATACCTTTACCGTATCAATGCCGAAAGAAAACAACCCATTGTAATGAAGACAGCAACTTTTGTAAGACGTTTATTGGCTATTCTGCTGGGCATAAGCGTGGTAATCGCAGTTATTTTTAAAATTCTGACAGACGTACTATCCCAATAATCATTAAAACTCCAAATCAGTATGCAAACAACATCAACACCAACAGCGGTAAATGCAAATAAGGCATTGTGGGAAAAGGGCGACTTTACCAAGCTCGCGCAAACGATGCGTGAAAGCGGAACAGCATTGATTTCGCAACTCGGAATCCGGAAGGGGGAATATGTATTGGATCTCGGATGTGGAGATGGTACAACGGCGATTCCGGCAGCACATCTCGGAGCACACGTGCGCGGGATAGATATTGCCGAGAACCTCGTGGCAGCGGGTAATCAACGCGTTAAGGAGGAAGGTTTAACCAACATCACCTTCGAGCAGGGTGACGCTTGTAACCTTGAGGCCGTTTCGGATAATACATTCGATCATGTGGTATCCATCTTTGGTGCCATGTTCGCGCCTAAGCCAATGAACGTTGCAAAGGAAATGGTTCGGGTTACGAAACCGGGCGGTAAAATTGTGATGGGTAACTGGATACCGGGAGACCCGACGTTAGTTGCTCAAATACTTAAGATTAGCTCATCGTATACACCACCGCCACCGGAAGGATTTATCAGTCCGATGTTATGGGGAGTTGAAAGTCATGTTATGGAATGTTTTACGGCTGCGGGAATTCCTGCAGCGAACATTTCATTCCTTCGCGACACGTACACATTTAAATTCAATGGAACAGCAAGCGAGTTTGTGAGACTGTTCAAAACGTACTATGGCCCAACCATGAATGCTTTTGAGGCAGCAGAAACAAATGAAAAGTCAGGGGAGTTGCAGACCGAACTGGAAGCGCTGTTTAGCAGTCAGAATAAAAGTAACAACAAAAACTTTACTTCAATCCCGGCAACATTTTTACGGGTCACGGTTAGTGTGTAAAGAGTTAGATAAGTTAGTTGTGATTATGAGAAAGCCCGTTAACTCGGGCTTTTTAATTTATTTTACTATGAATGTTGTCGTAACCGTTCCTGGAATTCCATCCATCGTTATTCCTTCCACCACGATTCGGTATCGCGATGGAACATCTCCGGTATAGAAAACAAGTTTTGCCTTACCGTCACCATCGGTCTTGACAATTGGTTTCCACAGTAACGTATTCCGGCTGTCAAATGCTGTTTGAGCAGGATCAGGAACTGCATAGCGGGGTGAATAAAATTCCCGTGCTTCATATAACCCCGGGTACTTCACCCGTGAAATACCAACTGCAGGTTGATTTGAACCGGAATAGTTATAAATAAAATTGACTACCGATCGGCCACCATACCGTACTGCGCTGGCGCCCTGAAGAATTTCAATTTTTTCCAAACCTTCTGCCGATAGTTCCGGTACTGCATCACTTGGAATTATTGAACCGTTCATCATGAAAATAGGGGCCGATCTGCGAATTGAAATACTGATGTTTGGCGGTGTACCCGTAACAACCACACCGGGAAGTTGCGTTTGCATCAGTTGCAACACGTTATGAAATCCTCCGCTTAACGTGCGTGTTTCAATTACACGATCAGTAGGCCCTCCAAGCAAACGTGTATCGGGTTCACGTTTCTCCGAGACAATAACTGCGTCAAATACTTTCACTTTCGAACTGAAATCAGGCTGACTGACAGCCGATACAGTGCTTCCCGTTGACTCGTCAATTTCCGATGCGGCTACCGGGAAAGCGCTGACCGGTACGGGTGCGAAAGGCGACAATTGCACTTTGCCTGATTGTTTTTTGCCTTTTTCATTCTCGGTCTGAAAAATAAGTGTGGTAGAATCGTAATAGAAAAACTTGTCTGTTAAGAACCTCCCTGCACTATCGGGCTGAATAGCTACAAAGTCACCCGACATGGTCATAATTTTCAGCAGCCCGCCTGCGCGTGATTTGTTTAGACTGTTCACCACGGTGCCACTAACGGTAAGTCCTTGCTCGCGCCCGAATTGTTGAGGTGAATTTGTGCCGGCCGTCAGAACATCCGCCCACGTAAACCTGCGCCAGCCGTGCGTCATCATCAGTAAATCGCGATGCTGACGGGTGGCCAGTAAGGTATCTTTCAGATAGTATCCCGGGTTCTCGATGTATCCTTTCAGATCCGATACGAGCGACAAATAGTTTGTCATTGTAATCGGAAAACGTTCGCATTCTTTTGATTGATCATCATTATAAACGGAAACCGAGAAGTTCCCCATGACAGGACTGCCTTCTGAATCCTTAGCAATTAGTGTTAGCGTTACCTTCGAGCGCTTGCTGTATTGGTCGCTGTCAGTATGCAATAACATGTCAAGATTATCCGGCCGGTGTTCATAAACCAGTCGCTCCGCAACCGGCCTGCCTTCACTGTCGAAGAGGGTGATCTGCGAAATTCCATCCGGCAATTCAATTCCGGGAATGCGGGTCACAAAAGAATCGCCCGTTAGTGTTGCTTCCTGTGCATGATAAACGCTGCCGCGCGATTGAATAACCACGTTGATCTTGGATCCGGGGGTTACTGCATTTGAAAAGACTATTACTTTAATACCCGAACCAACACGGTCTACACGCAGTAAATAACCTTGATCAAGAGTTTTGGGCAGGGGATACGCCTCGTTCACTCCTGCGGGATTTATAATACGGGCAAAATATCTTCTTCCTTTCTCAGGATTGAGATTAAATGAACCCAGTCCTGCGTGTGCAGAAGCAAACTTTGCAACAACCGTGTTACGATCATCAACGATTTCACCCGCTACTTCCAGGCCACGCCCGTTTGCTCCGGACGCTTTAAATGCTACGCGATTAAACCGTCCGCAAGCAACAAGATTTCCACCCTCCGGAAAGAATTGTATTTCCGGCAACGCGGTACTTGTCTCAGCAGCTTGACGCAAGCGTCTGTTCTTTGCATTGGATATGCTAATCTCACGATGGAAAAAGAAATCTTCTCCGGCATTCTTCATATAGTTGGTGTAGGCGCGAACAAGATACTTTCCGTCAGCGAGTGTGTCAGGAATAATAAAATCTCCTTTCACTGTGCCGTCTTTTGCATACAATACTTTTCGGTTGACCAGATAATGTAACGAGTCCATCAGGTCGACATACACCAGCTTACTGGATGAATCGGGGTTATGGAATTCAGCTTCCAGTAAATATCCTTTAAACCAGATATTCTCGCCTGCGTAGTAGGCAGGACGGTCTAACTGTAAATAGAGTTTCTCTTGCGGCCGGGTGTCATGGTATGCCGCGAGTTTGTCGAGAATTGTTTGAAGGATGGAATCGGGTGCGGTTGAAAAAGAGAACAGCAATGCGCTGCCGATCGCAGCACTCAGGAGTAAGAATAATCGTTTCATCAGCACATTAATAATTACGGTCAGTCAGACTTTGAAAACGACCATCCGTACAACCAACTGCTAAAAATAAGAACGATGGCCTAAACCATCGTTCCCACTCATCATTTTATTGCTAATTACTTAAATGTCGAACCTGTCGAGATTCATCACTTTCGTCCAGGCTTTTACGAAGTCCGTCACAAATTTCTCTTTTGCATCAGCACTTGCGTAAACTTCAGCGATTGCACGCAGTTCAGAATTAGAACCAAACACCAGGTCCGCACGGGTGGCGCTCCATTTCGCCTGGCCGGTTTTGCGATCCGTTCCGGCATATACTTCTTTGTCATCGCCAGTTGCTTTCCATGCGGTGTTCATATCCAGCAGGTTTACAAAGAACTCGTTCGTGAGTTTACCCGGAGTTTGTGTGAACACGCCATGCTTCGAGCCGTCATAATTTGTATTCAGCACGCGCAAACCACCAACCAGCACAGTTAATTCAGGTGCTGTAAGGGTTAGCAACTGTGCTTTATCAACCAGCATCTCTTCGGTTGATGCCGCAAGTTTCTTTCTGCGGTAGTTACGGAAGCCATCGGCCAGCGGTTCAAGGAAACCGATAGACTCAATGTCCGTTTGTTCCTGACTTGCATCCATGCGACCTGCAACGAATGGAACTGAAACGTTATGGCCAGCGTCTTTTGCTGCTTTTTCAACAGCCGCACTTCCAGCTAATACAATCAGGTCGGCAATGGAAATCTTTCGGCCATCTTTCTGTGAGTTGTTGAACTCGTTTTGAATGGCTTCCAGTTTATCGAGCACTTTCTTCAGCTGTGCAGGATTATTTACTTCCCAGTTTTTTTGCGGGGCCAGGCGAACACGTGCACCGTTGGCTCCACCACGCTTATCCGATCCGCGGAAGGTTGAAGCAGAAGCCCAGGCAGCAGAGACTAATTCACTAACGGTCAGGCCGGATTCAAGAACTTTCGTCTTTAACGCCTTAACATCGTTGTCATCAACCAGCTTATGATTAACAGCCGGGATTGGGTCCTGCCAGATTAATTCTTCTTTCGGAACTTCAGGGCCGAGGTAGCGTGAACGCGGACCCATGTCGCGATGGGTAAGTTTAAACCATGCACGTGCGAATGCATCCGCGAAAGCGTCAGGGTTTTCAAGGAAGTGCCGTGAGATTTTTTCGTAGATCGGATCGAACCGCAGCGACAAATCAGTCGTCAGCATTGTTGGCTTGTGCTTCTTGTTTTTATCGAAAGCATCGGGGATGAATGCTTCGGCATTCTTAGCCACCCATTGATGCGCCCCCGCAGGACTCTTAGTCAGTTCCCACTCGAAGCCAAAGAGATTTTCGAAAAAGTTATTACTCCATTGAGTCGGAGTCTTGCTCCAGGTTACTTCAAGACCACTCGTGATCGTATCCGGGCCTTTACCTGAACCGAAGCTGTTACTCCAGCCGAAGCCTTGGAGTTCAAGTTCAGCGGCTTCAGGCTCCTTGCCAACATGGGTAGATGGAGCTGCACCGTGTGCCTTGCCAAAGGAGTGGCCACCGGCAATCAATGCAACGGTTTCTTCATCATTCATGGCCATCCGGCCGAATGTATCGCGGATATCTTTTGCAGCTTTGATAGGATCGGGTGTACCATCCGGACCTTCCGGGTTTACATAAATCAATCCCATGTGTGCAGCAGCCAGCGGCTGTTCAAGATTGCGCGTGTGCGTTTCGCCCTTTGGATCATCATCGGTATTAACGACTCCGTGACCGGCGACACCAGGTGATCCTTCTTTGTATCGAAGATCGCTTCCAAGCCATTTGTTTTCAGATCCCCAATACACATCTTCCTGCGCTTCCCACATATCCGGGCGACCGCCACCAAAGCCAAAAGTTTTGAAGCCCATCGATTCGAGTGCCACGTTACCGGCAAGGATCATCAAATCAGCCCAGGAAATTTTCTTACCGTATTTCTGTTTGATCGGCCACAACAATCTGCGTGCCTTATCTAGACTTACGTTATCTGGCCAACTGTTGAGCGGAGCGAAGCGTTGCTGACCACCGCCACCACCACCGCGGCCATCGAACACACGGTATGTTCCGGCACTGTGCCATGCCATCCGGATGAACAGTCCGCCATAATGACCAAAGTCGGCAGGCCACCAGTCTTGTGAATCTGTCATCAGGGCATTCAAATCCTTTTTAAGCGCCTGATAATCAAGTTTTTTAAACTCTTCCGCATAATCAAATTTCTCTTCCATCGGGTTGGAGAGAGAAGAGTGTTGACGAAGAATGTTAAGTTTCAATTGATTGGGCCACCAATCGCGGTTGCGTGTGCCGGTTCCGGCAGCTTGTTTATGCGCCCCGGTGAAAGGGCATTTTGATTCACCATTTGTTGCTAAGTTATCCATGGGTTTTACTTTTTGAACTACTGGGTTTTAGTACATATTCATTGCTTTGTCTCAATATTAGTGTTGAAACATAAATAATTCAAATTGATTATATTTATGATCTTATAGATATAATCTATGACATTAACCCAATTCGAGTATGTGGTGGCCGTTGACACGCATCGCCACTTTGCACAGGCAGCCGAAAGTTGTTTTGTAACGCAGCCGACCTTAAGCATGCAAATTCAAAAACTGGAAGAGGAGCTTGATGCGAAGATATTCGACCGTACCAAGCAACCGGTCATTCCCACGGAAATAGGAACCCTGATCATTGCGCAGGCACGTGTAGCGTTGCGTGAAGCTAACCGAATTAAAGAACTGATTGAACATCAGAAGGGTACAATGACAGGCGAATTGCGAATCGGCATCATTCCCACATTAGCTCCATACTTATTACCTCAACTGTTCCGCGAAATGCGCGAGAAGTATCCGCAGCTTAACCTGATTATTAAAGAGACGATCACGGAAGAGATTATTAACGAACTGAAACATAACCGGCTTGACTGCGGCCTGGTGGTAACGCCCCTGAACGACCCATCCATTACGGAAGACGTGCTCTTTTATGAGGAGTTGTTTGTATATGTTTCCCGAAGGAACGCACTGTATAACAAGCGGTACGTGCTCGCGGCCGACATTAACCCCAATGAACTTTGGCTTTTGGAAGAAGGCCACTGCTTCCGGTCGCAGGTGCTAAACCTGTGCGAGCTTCAAAAGCGTAACGACATTCAGTTTCGTTATGAAACTGGCAACATTGAAACGCTGAAGCGGATGGTTGAGAACACCGAAGGGATAACCATTTTGCCTGAGCTCGCGGTCAAGGAATTTACCAAGCCGCAGCTAAAGCTTGTTAAGAGGTTGCAGGCGCCAAGTCCCGCCCGTGAGGTAAGTTTGGTGACGCATCGTGACCACATTAAAATGAAGCACCTTGAAATCCTGAAACAGGAAATTCTGAGTATGGTCCCGAAAGCCATGCAGAAGCTTCAAAATAAAAAGGTAGTGGAGATTGATTAAATCTCCACAGTGCTTTGTTGGCTCGAATCGCTGATCTGATGCTAACGATTTCGTTAGTTTCTTAAACTCCTCACCGGATTTGCCCGTGCGGCACGCGCTGCCTGAACGCCCATCGATGCAAACGCGATCACGCAGGAAATGCCGGCCGCAATTGCAAAAATCCACCAGCCAATGCTGATGCGATACGCGAAGTCATTAAGCCAGTGATTCATTCCCCATAATACCAATGGAACTGCTATTGCAAAAGCAAGCAATACCAGTAGCATGAACTGTCGCGATAACATCAACAGTACATTTTGCGAACTTGCGCCAAGTACTTTCCGGATTCCGATTTCACGGGTTCGCTGTTCTGCGGAATAAGTACTCAATCCAAACAGCCCCAGTCCGGCAATAATCACCGCAAGGGTAGCAAATGACGTAAATATTTTACCGGTACGTTCTTCCGCAGTGTATAGCACTTTGAACTTTTCATCAAGGAATGTATACGAAAAAGGAACATCACTTTCGGTGTTGTATTTGTCCCAGGTGGTACGAGCTTTTTGAATGAAGTCACTGATGTCCGTTGCGTTAAGTTTCACCAATACGGCACCCCGGTTGCCGCGAATCATCATCACCAGCGGTCCGACTTTCTGGCGCGGAGACGTATAGTTAAAGTTTTTCACGACCCCCACAACATGGTATTCAGTTTGTCCGGAGGTAATAACACGTTTGTCGAGTGCGGTTTCCGGGGTCCATCCGAATTCGTATGCAGCTGTTTCATTAATCACGATCGCAGATGAATCGGAAGGGAAATCGCGGGAAAAATTCCGGCCGTTCGCCAGTTCTATACCAAGCGTATTCAGGTAATCGTAGTCGACACAAAAAATGTCAATATGAAACTCAGTGTGTTCGCTCGTGCCCAAACGGTCTTTGGCAAATGCTTCCGTACCCCTGAAACTTTTTTCGCCCGGCATATGACTGCATACACTTGCATTGATTACCCGACTGTCAGTTGCGAGTTCATCGCGGTAGTTCTTTTCGTTTTCGCGAAGTGAGCGCGTTTCATTGATAACTAAAACCTGTTCTTTCGAATAACCGAGATCTTTGTTCTGCATGTAACTGAGTTGCTGATAAACGATCAGCGTAGCTGCAATCAGCGCAGATGAAACAGCAAACTGAAACACTACGAGTCCGCTTCTCAGAAAATCCTTTTTTCCGGCCGTGCCTGTTGCAGAGCCTTTTAACACCTGGATGGTATTGAAGGAGGAGAGAAGGAATGAAGGGTATGCGCCTGAAAGAATACCAACAACGAGTGTACCGCCAATAACCCAGGCTAAAGTTACAGGTTGGAGAAAGTAGCTGAATTCGGTTGACTTGCCGGTAAATTGATTGAACAGTGGCAGTAGCAATGCTACTAATCCAAAAGCAAGAAACATTGCGCCAAGAGCAAGCATGACCGATTCCGTAAGAAATTGCGTAATCAGTTGTTGCTTGATGGAACCCATTACTTTGCGGATTCCGATCTCACGCATTCTTCTGGCGGAAGTGGCGGTTGAAAGATTCACAAAGTTGACGCACGCAAGTAGCAGGATGAATACAGCGAGCGCACCGAAGATATAAACATACCGGATGTCGCCACTGGGCGTAAGTTCATCGGAAGTATGCGATCCGAGGTGAATGTCGCGAAGCGGACGCAACGTGAAAACAAATGTGTTAACGGCTTTCTCTGCTTCCTCGCGACCTACGCCCATATCGGCTTGTATTTCAGGAACAACATGCTTCCGGACCAGATCGGGAAATTTACTCTCAAGTGCTTTCGGATCTGCGTTTTCGACGAGTTGCACATAGGTGAATATTCCTACATTGCTCCAACTCGGGCGTCTGAATTTTGCCAGTGTTTCACCGCTGAGAAATGCATCAAACTGAAAGTGGGAACCTTCCGGGATGCGATCGAAGACCCCTGTAACTTTATACCCTGTCGGACCCGATTGCAACACTTTGCCCATCGGATCTTCATCGCCAAAATACCGTTTTGCAAAATCGCGCGATACCACTAATTGATTGGGCTCGGAGAGTGCCAGTTTACTGTTACCGCTTAACAAGGGGATGGAGAAGAATTCAAGAAAACCGGAATCAGCAATACCGATGTTGTCCGCTTTGAGTACGATGTCGTTGTATCGCAGATAGGGCGCGAAGCCGCGGGTGAGTCTTGTAAATGACTTTACTTCCGGGTATGCATCTGCAATTCCATCACCCACGCCAAAATCAACTGTAGAGTATCTCGCCCAATTTCCATTACCGAGTACCTGGATTTCAACGCGGTAAATATCGTTGGCGTGTTTCGCATAGGTATCGTACGTTAATTCCGAATGGATATATGATCCGATAAGCAGTGCACAGGCTAAGCCAACCGCCAAACCAAAAATGTTGATGGAGTAAAACGTTTTATTCTTGACGAGGCTTCGCCAGGCGATCAGAAAGTAATTGTTTAGCATAAAGAAATGTGTTGAGGATGGTATAGGAGTTGATCTCCAGAAGAATCGTTTAAAAAGAAAACCAAGTGCGTTGAAAATGTATTTGCGTTTTGCAGACCGGGGGGTACGATCGATATCGAGCAGAAAAAGTTCGAATAAATCGCCCTGGATTTCTTCTGCCAGCGCAGTCGGGGCCAGGCGGTCAATTAACTTATCCACCCATGCCGGTGGTTGCAAATCGCTGATCATGTTAATGCTGGGTTCGAGATCATGGTCCAGATTGTTGCGCGGGTATCACGCAAATCTTCCAGTGTGTTTCGTCCGTAGGCGGTGATGCTGAACATGCGTTTCCGTCTGCCGCCCCGTTCGGCCGAAGCCCCGCCCATCTTTGACTTGACAAAACCTTTTTCTTCCAGCCGGTGCAGCGCAGCATGGGTTGCACTGATGGTTATCTCACGGTTAGCGGTCTTTTTTAACATTTCGGTTATCGAAACGCCATAGGCCTCATCTTTCAGCAAGGCCACCATTAAAAGAATAAGCTCTTCCAATTCGCCCAGGTAAACGCGGTTGCTCATGATATTATTTCAACTTTTGTAGAACTAATATAATTAGATACGGCCGAAAAACCAGAAGGTTACTGTCGGGTACGATAAATTTTTAAGACGGGTTCTCGTATATTGTATTTTCATGCTTCTCGCGAAATACATAGAAACCTCTTTGTGGAATCAAATCATTGAAAAGTTGCTCGCAGGCGGCTGGGAGATGACGTACCAGTATGATAGGATCGATGCGGGTATTGATTATAACTGCTACACGCTTGAGAAAGCGGGAGAGAAGCTTACGTTTGAATGGACTAACTGGGATGAGGGCGAGATTCAATGTTCACCAGCCCGATTGAGAGAAATTGAAAGCTTGATTAATCAATCTTTCAAAAATATTGAGTCGCTGCCGGATTTTGTTCCGGGGGTACCACAAAGCAAACGTTAATAGGCTTACGGTTGTTTCCGGGATACAAAAAAACCGATGGCAAAAAGTCCGACAGCCAATGCAGCGGTTTTCAATGAAAGCCGGGTCATGTAAGGGCCGCTTTCGAGCAGCGATCGGTCGGAGGAATCCTCTGGATTGATCAATACAACCAATGTATCTCCCGCACGCAGGCTTCGTGAATTGAATTCGTCAGTTGTGAATGTTTCGGTAGCAGTTTCATTATTGACCGGGTATTGAATAGTTATTTTTTGCTTCGCTGCGTCATTTGGTAGTGAGATGACCTCCGTAACGGTTGCAGTGGATCGTGTCCAGTTCATTTCAGCTCCCAGAAAACGCAGATAGAAAAAAGCAGCGAGTGCCGCGGCAATAATGGCAGCTATGTAAATGATTCGGCTAACAAGTCTGTACATGGAGGGATTGATTTCCACGAAGATAGGCCATTTTTAACCCGGGTAAAATATTGAGATTCAATAATTTGCCGGATGGCGTGCAAATGACGGGGAACTGGCGGGCTGGAAATTCATCGGCTTAACGTAATCAGCCGTTCCTTTAAAGAAACAAAAAACATCTATGAAAAAGTTATCAGCACTTACACTTTTCGTAATTCTTTTCAGTTCGGCAGGCTATGCTCAAAAGAGTTCTGCGGAGAAATTCATCGAACGTGCCAATCAGCAATTCATCAAATGGTTTAACAGCGGCAAAGCCGATTCGATCGTCACGCAATATCACCGTAACGGCTGCCTGGCAAGCGGGGGTTGTGGCACAGCTGTGATCCGCAATCATTACCGGTCGGAAGTTGGCAAGTATACGTTTCGTGAACTCACTACTTTAAAAGTAGACGTGAAAGATACCGTAGCCACCGAAACAGGCCGCTGGAGACTTGCGCTTGCTACCGGCTCGGAGTTATCGGGTAACTACAGAACCGAATGGCGTAAAGCCGGCACCCGATGGGTTATTTTCCGGGAAGAGATTTTAGAGTAATTAAGATAATCAAGTCCCGGTCGAATGGCCGGGATTTTTTATCTTTCGGTTTATGGCGAAGCCCCCATCAACCTGTATCAATTGCGGCAGTCCGCTTTCCGGAAATTTCTGCAGCAACTGCGGTGAAAAAGTTTTTTCAGACCACGATAAGACAATCGGTCATTTTGTTCATGAAACGTTTCATTTCCTCACACATCTTGATGGAAAATTTCTGACCAGTCTGAAGGCCGTGTTTTCAAAACCCGGATTGCTCTCGCTTGAGTATTGTCGGGGTATCCGTAAAAAATACTTCAAGCCGGTATCGTTGTTCCTGGTTGGGGTAATTATTTATTTATTCTTCCCGTTGCTGCAGGGACTGAACATGTCATACTATGAAAACATCAACACGTTCAGTGCGCTCCATATTTATGTGGTGGAAGATGTGGCAGTCAAAAAAGCTGAAAAGAAGAACATAACAACCGAAGAATTGGCAAACCGGTACGATGCAAAGTCACCGAAGGTTTCGAAGATCATGTTGTTGTTATTGTTACCGTTTTCAGGGTTGTTACTGTGGCTTTTGTTTTTCCGCAAACGCGAGTATCTGTTCGATCATTTGATCATGGGCACGGAAATCAATACGGTATTCCTCTACATGGTTTTTCTTTTTATTCCCTTACTTCTTCTTTCGGGCGGAAAGATCTGGTATTTAATTTCCGGTAACGATTTTCACTATGGCGACCCGGTAATTGTACCGCTTCAGATAGTGATTCTTTCTGCTTATTGGTCAATGTCATTTCGAAAGTTCTACGGAACCGGCGTATGGGAAACAATCTGGAAGACCTTTGTTTTCTTTGTCCTTCACGGCCTGCTCGTATACGTAGTCTATCGCCTGCTGTTATTCCTGGTGGTCATGATGTTTATCTGATTTTCCGCTGACGTATGCTCCACGCATTTTGCGATTGGAAGGCCTGTTGTTCCGAATCGGCTGATTCGCTACCTTGAACTGCGCTATCTGCGCGTATGAGAAGGCTTGAATCGTATTTTCTCCCGAAAACGGTGGATTTATCACCGGCCTCCGAAAGGACGGCTCGCCTGCTTATTCGGTTTGACCTGATCTCCGCTGCGTTTGCAGTCGGATATTTCTTCAATACGTTCATAACTGGTTTCATCGTATCGCGATACACCATGGTGAGCGCCTTTGCGTTGTTTACGACCTTCGCCTTTGCGCTGAAGTATGGTGTTTTAAGTATCCGGGTTTGCGCAAACCTGTTCACCGTGACGTGCTGGATCGTGATGTTTGTGCTTGCGTTGTTCTCAGGCGGCATCAAGTCGTCAATCCTTCCCTGGATTACCCTTATTCCGGTTGTCGCCATCGCACTTTCAAATGGAAAAGTAGCATTGCTTTGGGCGGGCGTGGGATTGTTAACTGTTGTGTTCTTCTTTAACGCAGATGTGGCAAATTATCTTCCTGCTCACCTGATTATGCAAACGAACGACATCCTGATTGCTTCAGTGCATGTCGGTTTGCAGTTTATCATTCTCAGCATTTTTTACATTTTCGAACGCCAGCAAAGCAACCTGATCATGCAACTGGAAGATGCGCGTAACATTATCCAGCAACAAAACGATCAACTTCAAACCAAGAATGAGTACCTGGAAGAAGAGATCTCCAAACGCACCGGGCAGCTGGTAAGCTACAATCAGCAGCTTGAACAATTCGCATTTATGGCTTCTCACAATCTAAGAGCACCCATTGCACGATTGATCGGGCTCGGGAATATTTTTAGCAAGAACAGGGGAGCAGATGATGAAGAGTTTATCCGGTTACGCATGCTGGAGGCTACCCGGGAACTCGATCAGGTTGTGCGCGATATGAACATCATTCTGGACGTTCAGAAAAACCGGGCTGCGTCACTGTCGGCCGTGGATGTTGGGAAAGAAATTGAAAATGTTTTGCTAACGCTGAAGCGTGAAATTGAAGCTACGGGATCGGATATCAGGATGGCGATAAACGCTGATCTCACACTGAACTGCATTAAACCTTATTTCCAGAACATCATCTATAACCTAGTAAGCAATGCCATGAAGTACCGGAAGCCGGACATTTCTCCCGTCATCACCATTGATGCTTCATCAACTGACTCCATGCTTGAGATTCGTATAGCTGACAATGGTCTTGGAATAGACCTTGCCAAATCGGGGGATAAAATGTTTAACCTCTACAGCCGGTTCCATGAAGGCTTCGATGGGAAGGGCATCGGCCTGTACATGGTTAAAATACAAAGTGAAGCGATGGGCGGATCGGTGGAAGTTTCAAGCAGTCCTGGGAAAGGTTCTGCGTTTATCGTTCGCCTGAGCAGAAATCTTTAATTATTTAGTCTGGTCGTTTGCTTCGGCTTGCAGCGTACGAATGTCTGCGATGAGTTGGCGTACATCAAGCTCCAGCGTTCCGTTATAAATCCCGCGGATGCGTTTATGCTGATCAACCAGTATAAAATGTTCGGTGTGCAGAAACTCGGTGCTGTCTTTGGTAAAGCCCAGATCTTCTTCTGCAAAATAGGATTGCCGGGCAAGTGTATAGATATCGGATTTTTTACCGGTGAGAAAATGCCAGTTAGAACTGGAGATGTTATTCTTGTCGGCATAGGCCTTTAACGTAGATACATCATCAATCCAGGGAGTAACTGTAAAAGACAACATCTCAACATCCGTCTTGTTACCAAATACTTCATTCACCAGTTTCATGTGATTGGTCATGATGGGGCAAATGCTGCCGCAACTCGTGAAAACGAAATTGGCGACATGAACCTTACCGGTTATGTCCACGGCAGTAACGTGTTTATTGTTCTGATCCGTAAAGCTGAAATCAGAAATAGTGTGCGTAATAGTTTTGCTAACCTGATCGGGATCCGAAATGAAGATCGGTTCAAAATCAGGTGTGTTGAAATATGGCAATGATGTTGTTGAGTGTGAGCCGCAACTCACTATCAGTATGCTACAAAGAGCGAATGCTATCCGATACATTGATGCAATGTTTTGTTCCCAATAATCCATACCGTCTGCCGTCAATCACGGTGTAGTTCGAGCGAACTTTTCCATCCGGGTACCACGCGCGTTGCCGGCCCGCTTCATGGCCATGCGAATAGGTAAGAAGTTTTAGCAGTTGTCCGGCTGAATCCCATTCCCGAAGCTCGCCCTCGTATTCGTCATTGACAAACGTTGCCGTTACCTGAAGTTTTCCGTTATCGTGCCAGCCGGTTACTGTTCCGGTTTTCTTGCCACGATCATAAAACCGGATGCTGCGTAGTTTTCGATTTTCATAAAATGTTTTCCATTCTCCATGCTCCAGTCCATTCTGATAATGCGACACTGAAAGAGTATCGTGGTTGTACGTATAGCTGATCAATGTTCCGGTAAAAGGTTTTCCATCACACATCCATATGCCCTTAACCGGTCGCAATACAACAGTGCTTGCGTCATAAATTGGTAATTCAGATCCGCGCGTGCGGGCCATAAACAAGAATCCACCCAGCAACATTACACAACCGATCAGCAATAGCTTTTTCATCGTTAGTTGCTAACAGTGCCAGCAGTTCCGAAAAACCCGCTGCCATTGATGTAAGGATCTGCGCTCGTGATGTGATAGTGATAGATGCCATCCGGATAGTCGGTTGTTGCATGTGTATGTCCATGATACGCATCTAGATCACTGTTTGAAACCGCGTCACCGTTTTCCATCGGACCGTACACTGGGAATCCATCGAGCAAAAATCCAAGCAACGTATCTTTACCTGACTCTGCGGTCAGATACAATGGCTCAATATGATAATGATAGCGGTACCCCTGATCCGGATGACCGTTGTATTGATCGAACGAATTGATCTCGTTGGTCAAAGGTTTGCTAGGTCCTGCATATTGATTATAGAACGGCACGCCATTTAGCGAAACACCGATCGGTCCAAGCGGAGTTGCTGCATGACTCGATGCTTCTTTCGGGTTAACCGGAATTTTAAATGTATAGCTTTGTTCGCCAATTTTGTTTGGATTCTGACTCCAAAGTGCATTGCTGCCGTTGTAAGCTTCATATAATGTTGACTGCCACGCAGTACTTTGATAGTAAGGACTCTTGTGATCGGGCAGGCCGTTGGTTTTCACCACTACATAATCTCCATCGCGGTAAACATCGGCAGCGCCATAAATTTTTGTGTAGACTTCCGGCAATTCTCCATCCGGAACATTAGTATCATCTTTTTTGGGATCGTTATCGCTGCAGGTGCAAAAGGTTGCCAGCGCAAGCAGTAAAAAGAATGTCGTTCTAAACATATTTCAGGGATTTACAGGATTAGACGACAGTCCTGTTCAATTCCTTCGCGGGGGTAAATCTTTTTTTGGAGGAAGTACAACCCGCGTCAATTCAGGTAATATCCGGTTGAAAGCATCAACCTGATCAGGACGGCAAAGTGATTTTACTTCCCTGAAGTGCCCGAACGTGATCATGGCCTTCTCGCGTTCTATTCTTCCAAGCTTGTTCAACAGCGAATCCTCTAAAGAAGGATTCGGTATTCCTTTCAGTAAATCAAAATACTCGCGAAGTGTTTTGCCGAACTGATCGTCAAGCCGGTGCATCTCGTTCCGGTGTGCATCGCGTAACGCGAAATAGTGTTGCGTTTGCTGATCGTTAAAGCCAACTTCTTTCACAACCATTCTCCACGGTTCAGACGGGTGGGATGGCCGGGTGATAAACAGGAACGTAAGAACGCCCAGGTTCAGTAAAACCAGAAATACTACCGCGATGGTTAAAAACTTCTCTTTGCTCATATCAAATCTGATAAGATGTGGTCAACGAATTCGCCTGCTGTAGCTTCGAACTGTCATACGACAATGCCAGCCATAGATTTGAAAGAAGTAGTATGCCTAACCCCACAGCGGCTAACCGTACCTGGAGTTTTGACATGCCGGTCTTCGCCTGAAGACGGCCTTCAATTCTCGTTAACAAAAACGGATTCGGTTCAGCCTGACGGATTCCCGTTAAGCTGTCCAGCACGTCATCGGTCCATTTCTCTTTTTCCATGTCTTTCATAACGTTAGACGATTAGTTTCTGGTTTTCCTTCGGTCAGGGTAAAATTTTTCCAAGGTGATTCTGAGATTCGCCTTGGCGCGCTGGAGTAACGACTCAACGGCTTTCTCGCCCAGATTCATTACAGTGGCAATTTCCTTTTGTGGGAGTTGTTCCACCTGCGACAAAACAAATGCAGTCCGTTGATTTTCGGGCAGCTGATCGATAGCCTTAAACAGGATGGAGGCATTCTCCTGATTTTCCAGTGCAACTCCGGGATGATGAAAGTCGGGTGCGTCAATGTTCAGTTCACCGCTTTTGCGCTGAAAGATTGATGTGACAAATGCGAATCGTTTGTTCCGGTTGCGATGCCGGAGTACATCAAGCGACTTGTTTACCGTTATACGGTAAAGCCAGGTAGCTACGCTGCTTTGAAATTTAAACGTGCCAGCATTTCGATGCATTTCCACGAAAACATCCTGGGTGATCTCTTCCGCTTCTTCACGATTCTGCACCATACCCAGCGCAGTGTTATAAACCCGCACACCGAATTCGGCATACAAGTGTTTAAGCGCCTGATGGTCGCCACTCGCCAGTTGGCGGATGAGATCTTCGTGAGTTGCCATGTGGTATGGCAAAAATACACGGGTTCAGAAAACCTGCGGTATGCAAAAAAGAAAATAGCTCGGAGCTATTCGCTTCTGAGATTTTGTGAGGGGTTTTCCAATGACGCCTTCCAGGTTTGTGAAAGGATGGTACCCAATCCGGCAATTAACAATACCGCGAAACAAGCCAGTAAATCCAGGATAGTAAGACTTGTCTGATTAACAAAATTCATCAGAAACAACCGGCCGAGCAGATAGGAAACCGGTAGTGCAACCAACCCAGACAGTACGAGAAGCTTTACAAAATTTCCGGAAAGAAGCGCGACCACTTGCTTAACGCTTGCGCCGATAATCTTCCGAATGCTCACTTCCTTGCGTCTTGTTTCCACCGTGTATACCACGAGGCCCAGCAGTCCGAGCAAGGCGATGGTTATGGTCATAAAGCTGATAAAACCAAGCAATGAAATTTCTTCACGCTGATTATTGTCTGAACGCACTTTTTCATTCAGCGAGATGTATTCAAACACATGTGCAGGATTTTGTTTTTTCCATTCCTGCTCCAGCTGACCCATTAAATGTGCGTCTTCGTGTTCAGTCTGCACAGCAATGTACGCCCGTGCATTCTCTGTAACATTCTGCACCAGCAGCGGTTGGACGGCATTTCCGTAACCACGCGAATAAAAATCACCAACAACGGCAGTAATCGTTACGGCTACTGAATCCTGAACGTACAGAACAGTACCGACCGCTGCGTTCGCACTTTCAAAGCCCAGGGCAAGAACAGCTTTTTCGTTGATGATGGCAGAAGATGCATTTTTAGATTCAAGCGTTCCGGCAACAGTATGAACACGGCTCATGTTCAGCCATGTTCGATTGCAGAAATACCGTTCCATTACAATGCCTTCTTTATCGAGACTTTGGCGTGATGCTTTTACCGACTCGCCACTACCAAACGTTGCGGATGTTAACCCGGTTTCGGATATGCCCGGAAGTTTACTGAAAGCGGTTTCGGTAACATCTGCATTGGTTCCTGCAGGAATGAGCACTATGTTTTCCCGGTTGAATCCCAGGTCGGCATTTGCCATAAAATCAAACTGCTTGTAAAACGTAGTCAGAAAAACAAGGATGATCAGCGAAAGCGAGAACTGAAACACCATCAGAACTTTTCGAAACGAAAGGTTGCCCATCAGCTTCTCGCCACCAATGCCGCGGAGAATTCGTGCGGGGCGGAAGGACGACAATATCCATGCGGGAAGGGAACCTGCGAGCAGCCCGGCAAAAATCGCAAATGCAACAAATACGCTCATCAGTTTAATGCTGATCGAAACGGCCGGAACCATTTCATACCCATCGTTGAAAGGTTTGAATTCCAGAATAGGTGCGAGAATCAGATTTGCGAGCAGCAGCGCAAACATGGCAATGAGCACCGATTCGATTACATATTGCGCAAAAATCTGCCAGCGTTGCGCACCGGAAAGTTTTCGAATGCCTACTTCTTTGCTTCGTGTTAATGCCCGTGCAACCGATAGGTTCGTGTAGTTAAAGCACGCTGCCAGAAGAATAATCAATACAATTCCGCTTTCCGCAAGTAATGAACCGATCGATGGGCCACGACCGATGTCGTTGTAAATATCTGCTGCGCCAGGTGTGATGGCTGAAATCGGTTGAAGCTCGAATTCAAACGTTGCCTGATCTTCGGGTTTATTCCGTTCGGCCGACACGCGATTTATTTCTGAAGCAATAGAGGCCAGGCGACCCTGCATAAACTCTTTATCGACCTTTTCATTCAAGCGCACATACGTGTAACCCTGTTCAAATGAATCCCATGAATCCATCCGCTGCGGTAAGATTCGTTCCCGTTCCAGGACTGGTACAGTTGCCATGGAAACAAATACGTCATAGTTGATGTGCGATTTGGAAGGTGGTGTGTTGAGGATACCGGAGATTGTAAATTGCCCCCAATTGCCAAGTTCAATGGATTTGCCGGTGGGATCGATATTGCCATAAAACTTTTCAGCCAACGCCTGACTGAGAAGTACGTGTTTCGGTTCAGAAAGACTTGACGTATTCCCGGTTTGGAGCGTAAAGCCAGACAGATCAAAAAAAGATGGTTCTATAAATGTTCCCCGCACATCAAATTCCCTCGAAAGGTCCTTGGCAACGGTGTTGATGGCAGGATAGATATGCGTTACAGCGATGGAAGCGTTGTCATTTGTTAACGCAGGTTCGAGCGGGAGCGGAGAGCTTGCGAGTTTCCAGGTTTGCCCATGACGGTTGGTGATTTTAGAGACAACGCGATACAGGTTGTCCTCGTCCGGATGAAAGTTGTCGTACTCAAAAGCATCCGTTATGCGAATGAGCACGATCATGCAGATCGACATGCTGAGCGCGAGCCCGAAGATGTTGATGAATGAGAATAGCTTGTTTTTCAGCAGACTTCTCCAGGCAATGAGAATATAGTTTTTTAGCATAACGGTTCAAGGTTCCGTAGTGTTTCCAACATTCGTTCCAGAATGAATTTTGGTCGATTCCCCGCTGAAATGATTGCATTTTGACACACGATACGTTCGATCACGGACACTGCCGACCGGAATCGGTTACACTACGGCTATTTGTTGAGGCGGGTTGAATGCAGTGTATTGAGTTTCCACTTCTTTTTATCACGAAGCAGAACAACCGTTTCCTGCCAATAAACTTCTGTCTGCTTGCCATTGCGTGTTATTGACGAATGAAGGTTATACGTTGCCCATGCAACATCATCACGAATGGTAGTCCGGATAAAATCGAGCATATTGGTTCGCTTGAAATCGGACGCTGTATTTCGGGTCACGGCTAATTTAATCAGGGTATCGAGCGGCCACACCTGACCGTATTCATAAAACCGGACGTCAGTGGTACAGAGCTTTCGAAGCGCAACGGTGTCCTTTGTTGACAATACTTCAAACACCTCGCGCACAGTTTGCTGAACTTCTTCTTCAGGAGTTGATTTCTGAGCAATCAACACGCCCGGAAGTAAAATCACACAGAGGAATACAAACTTGCGCATAAGCTTAGCATTGGAATACTCAAGATAGCATTATTTCAACAGGATCCACGCGGGAGCATGATCACTTGTCTTTGGCCAGCCCCGAGCGTGCTTGTCAACACCCGCTTTTTTAACTTTCGAAATAAGATGCTTACTCAACAGGAAATGGTCCAACCTCAATCCTGCATTTCTTTCCCACGCATGGAATAAGTAATCCCAGAAAGTATAAATAACATCATCCGGATGGAGATGCCGGTGGGCATCGATCCAGCCTTGTTTCAGCAGTCGCGCGTACGCTGCACGCGCTTCTTTGCGAAACAGTGCATTGTTAAGATATTTTGCAGGCTTATAAACATCGAGTTCTGTTGGCATTACGTTAAAATCACCAATCAGTGCAACCGGTACATCGTGCCCGAGCAATTTCTTTGCATGTGTGGACAAACGTTTAAACCATTTGAGTTTGTACTCAAACTTGTTGCCCGGATAGGGATTGCCATTCGGCAGATACAGGCACGCAATCACCATTTGCCCGACAATCGCTTCCAGGTAGCGGCTGTGCTCATCCGTACGATCGCCCGGCAATGTGCGCCTGAGTTCCTGGATTGGCAGCTTGCGTGAAAGAATGGCTACACCATTCCATGACTTCTGTCCGTTCCAGATGGCCTGGTATCCGGCCGCATTTATTTCAGCGATTGGAAACTGGTTGTTCGCAGCCTTTAATTCCTGCAGGCAGACAATGTCTGGTTTGGCTTCTTTCAGCCAGCGTAGTAATACCGGCAGCCTGCCATTGATACCGTTGATGTTGTATGTAGCGATTTTCATCCTGCGAAAATCAAAGATAGCCGCTTGCGCGAGATCTTTGATACAACCGCTATATACAGATGACGTCAGAATTTATACGTATACCCAAGCCGGAACACCTGGGTCTCATAGTAGTCGGTGCTTACGTAGTGAAAGCCGTCACCGTTTACCCGTTTCCGGATGCGAAGTGTATTACCCACATCGGTAGCATTGAACGACAATTCGCCTTTCCCTTTTTGAATCGATTTGCGTAATCCCAGGTCAGCATAAAACCGGGAATACGTTTTTCCCTGCGGAACGAGATCGGGTGCAGCATATACCGATGTAACCTGAAGATCTGTTTTTCCCGGCAAGTGAAACAGTCCGTTTACTTTAACATTGCCCGACCATATTTCTTCATCATCTGATGAATACGTGTTCTCTTCGGGATATTTATTAACAACTGAGAATGCTTCAATCTTGTTGTAATAACCGTTTACATTCAGACTTAACTTCGCCCGGTTGCCGATATCCTGCGCAAGAACAATTTCTGCACCGGTAGATTCGCTTGCTCCGGCATTCTGAAAAATGTTATAGATCAACGGACTTCCGGGAACCACACTCGCAATGCGGATGATTGTGCCTTCTGTTTCTTTGTGATAAACGGCTGAATACCAATAACCCGAACTCCAGTTTGTCTTATATCCTGTCTCGAATGAATGTGTAAACTGGGGCCGCAACCCGGGATTGCCTACTTTAATAATCTCCGCATCATCATATTTTGGAAATATCCGGATGTCAACTTCATTCGGCCGGTCAACCCTGCGGGTGTAAAAGAAAGATAAAGTATTCCGGTTGTTAAGCTTGTATGCAAACCGCAGGTTAGGGAAGGGCTTGGCGTAATTGTACCCATCGCTTTTGTAGGTATTGTGATTGGGATTCACATCGTACTGAATGTTAACATATTCTGCACGAAGGCCGGCCTCAACTTCAATCCGGTTAGTTTCCACTACATAGTTTCCGTACACAGCCGGGATGATTTCGGTATAGTTCGCCCAGCCGCCCGCATTCACATCGATGGGAGAGTTTGTTCCGGGGAAAAAGCGCATGTTCGTTGGAATGTAACGTTTCCTGAATTTTGCTCCCACTTCGAACCGGCCATGCTTTAATGGCTGAACGTAATCAGCGGTAATGTCTGTCACGTGTTCATCGGACAGTAACTTGAACGAATCTTTGCCGGTGAAATCGGTCGTGATGTTGGTAAAGAAGTACTTTTCATTTTCACGATGAAACGTGTAGGTATAACCCAGCGTAAACACTCTTCCGGGTTGAGCGAACCGGTGCTGCCAGTTGCCCAGAAAGGTTGCTGTGGTTTTAAGCTCGTCTTCCAGAAATTTCCAAAGTCTTAGCCGTTCACTGAAATCTCCATTGAAGAATGGTTCTTCACCGTGATCGATGATCTTTTCACTTCCGAATAAACCCGAAACCGTGAGCGTATTCCGGTCATCTAAATAAAAATCAAAACTACTTTTTATAGTCAGGAAGTTCGTATTTCTGTTTCTCCGGGTTTGCTGCCGGATAATATCACCGTTATCGTAATAGCGGTCGACAAACTCATTTTTATTGAGCGTTTGTGTGTACAGATTATCGGCCTGAAAGAAAATATTCAATCTTCTTTTGCGATAGTTAAGTGAAACGGATGGATTGATCTTGGGCGTTGCCTGGTATTGCGGACGAATAGTCGGATAGTTTTGCTTTTTAATCCACAAGGCTCCCAGGCCGCCTGCCATCCCGACTTTGCCGTTCAATCCTTCTTTCACTTCTTTTTTATATACGATGTTGATGATACCCGCATTTCCATTGGCATCGTACTTCGAAGAAGGATTGTTGATAATCTCTATTTTATCGATAGCGGAAGCCGGGATGTTATCCAGACCTTTCTGATTACCAAAACCGGTAAGTGCTGTCTGCTTGCCATCAATCAATACAATAACTTTGTCGCTCCCGCGAAGCTGAAGGGTTCCTTCATCCGTAAGCGTAATGCCCGGTAAATTCTGCATCGCCTGCAGCAACGAACCGCCACGCTGACTAATGTTATCGTCAATGCTAAACGTTTTTTTATCGAGTGTTGCGGCTACGGCATCGCGCTTTCCGGTAACGACAATTTCCGACAGAGAAGCAGTTTCCTCCTGAAGCTCCATCACGCCCAGTTCGATAAACTCGCTGAGATTACCCACCCGAACCGGCTGCTCCATGGTGGCATAGCCGATGGACGATGTTTGAAGAACATAATTTCCTGCAGCAATCCCTTTCAGTGTAAAGCGCCCGTGTTCATCGGTAATGGTACCGGAAACAAATGTGCTGTCAGGCGAAGTTTTAAGCTGGACGTTTACAAATGGCAGCGGCTGTTTTGTCTTGCTGTCCGCCAGAACGCCCGATACCGTTACAGAGGCTACCTGGGCAACTGACGTGATCGCGAAAACGCAAAAAAGCAGGAAAGAGGTTAATTTAATCACTCCGAAAGCTCTTGCAGAATTCTGTTGCAATTCTGAATCACGCGCCTGCGGCTTCATCCCGAAACGTTAGAAGTAAATGAAGACCCACTGTATTTCTTGATCCGGATCAATGTGTTTTCGCTGCTTCTTAACCCGGATCAATTTTATAATCACCGTGGCGGGGAGACCTTTGAATCATAAAACAAACCCATGAAGTCAATTAAAATCTCCGGCTACCTCGCGACTCTGCTGGCATTCGCGACCGTATCAAATGTATTTAGCCAGTCGACACAAACTATCCGCGGAACCATTGCGGATGAAGTAAGCAAAACCCCGTTACCAGGCGTAACGGTTGTTGTCCGCGACACGAACCTGGGTACCGTTACCGATGCTGACGGCAACTACCGGCTCGACAATGTTCCCGTAGGCCGGCAAACCGTTCAGGTTACGTACATCGGCTATGAGCCGCAAATGCTCGCTAACATTGTTGTTACCGCGGGTAAAGAGGTGGTGTTGAATATAACACTGACAGAAAGTGTTACCTCGCTTGATGAAGTGGTGGTCACTTCAAACAATACGGATGATAAAGCTTCCACCAATAACGATCTCGCAATTGTCAGTTCCCGGTCTTTTAATCTTGACGACACCAAGCGATACGCGGGTGCGTTGGGCGACCCGTCACGTATGGCCGCAAACTTTGCCGGTGTGATCGGTGGAAACGACTCGCGCAACGACATTGTTGTCCGCGGCAATTCGCCTACGGGTATGTTGTGGCAGCTTGAAGGCCTGAACATCCCCAACCCCAATCATTTCGGAGCACTCAACAGCACGGGCGGACCGGTAAGTATGCTTAACAACAACAACCTCGATAAATCCGACTTTATGACCAGTGCATTTCCCGCACAATATGGTAATGCAACAGCGGGTGTGTTCGATATCCGGTTACGGGATGGTAATAACGAGCAAACCGAATTTTTGACGCAAGTTGGTTTTAACGGATTTGAGTTGGGAGCAGAGGGACCTATTTCAAAGAAGACCGGAAGTTCGTTCATTGTTAACTACCGGTATTCAACGCTCGGTATTTTTGATGCACTCGGAATTGAATTCGGAACCGGTGCGAATGTTCCGCTTTATCAGGATCTCAATTTCAAATTGGTATTCCCGACAGCCAACGGAGGTAAATTTTCATTCTTTGGACTGGGCGGTATCAGCAGCATTGACTTGCTCGGCAGCAAAGCCGATCTGAAAAAAGATACTGATTTGTACGGAGATGAGAATCAGGATGCATATCCCCGCTACAAAACCGGAATCGCGGGGGCCAGCTACGAGAAGCGTTTCGGTAACACCTTTGCAAAAATAACCATGGGCATGAGCGGTTCTGCGGAAACGTATTCAGCCGATTCGCTCGTCCGCAACAGCAACAACGATGTAACGGCACGATACCTTCAGGGCGAAGCAGATTTTCAAACGCGAAAAATGTCGTTGGTAACACTGCTGCGAACCAAGTTCGATTCGAAGAACAGCCTGAGTTACGGTTTTTATGTTGACGCCCTGAACTTCGATTTATTTAACCGCAACGTGTATGCTAACCTGGGCTCAGATTCGGTTCGTGTAAATGTCGATGACAATGCCACGTTGCTTCAGGGGTTTGTAACGTATCGTCACCGCTTTTCCGAAAAATTTCTGGCCCAGGCTGGCGTGCATGCACAATACTATTCGCTTAATGAAAAAACCGCGCTTGAACCGCGGGCAGGTGTTCAGTACTTTCTAAATGCGCATCAATCGGTAAGTCTTGGTTACGGATTACACAACCAGATCCAAAGTCCGTACACGAGTTATGTGCAAACGAAAATTGGTACGAATCAATATGCTACTACAAACACGAAACTTGATTTCACCACCAGTCATCATTTTGTTTTAACATACGACTGGAATATTTCTGATCAATTACGCCTGAAGGCCGAAACCTACTATCAAAAACTCTCAAACGTTCCGGTTACCCAGAATTCAAGTTCGTTCTCTGCACTCAACACGGGCTCAAGCTTTGCACCGTCAAACGAAGACAGCCTGGCAAACAAAGGCACTGGAAGAAATTATGGTATTGAGCTAACGCTCGAGCGATTCTTCAGCAAAGGTTTTTATTTCCTGATTACTACTTCCGTGTTCGACTCGAAGTATAAAGGCAGTGACGGGGTGGAACGTAACACAGCATTTAACACGCGCTACGTAGCGAATGTGCTGGGCGGAAAAGAGTGGCGGGTAGGGAAAGAGAAGAAAAGTTTTCTTTCCGTTAACCTGAAAGTCACCACCATTGGCGGGAAATACCTGACTCCGGTTGATTTCGAAGCATCGCAACAAAAAGGCCGCACAGTTTATCGAGAGAACGATGCGTTCAGTGAAAAACAGGATCCGTATTTCCGTACCGACATCAAGCTTTCGTACCGAAAAGAATACAAGCGAAGCACACTTGAGGTTGCCATCGACTTGCAGAATGTTACGGGCAACAAAAACATCTTTTCACAGAACTACAACGCCCGAACCAATGCCGTGGTAACACAGTATCAGCAGGGCTTTTTCCCGGTTCCATTCGTCCGCTACACGTTCTGATGATTTTGTATATTTCCGGATGGGTGATTTTTCAGCTATCCGGAATTTTATTTCCCGCTTCCTCACGTTCACCGAAGAAGAATGGAAAGCGCATGAGGTTTTGTTAGTGCGGAAAACAATTAAAAAGGGCGAGTTCCTGTTGAAAGCCGGTGACGTGTGCAATCACGTTACGTTTATTAACAAAGGCTACTTTCGTGTTTACCATCTTATTGGCGAACAGGAGTTTACGGCCAATTTTGCGTTTGACGGCAACTATGTGACCGACTATGCAAGCTTTGTTTCCAGGCAACCTTCGGTGGATAACATTGTGGCGATGGAAGATGCCGAAGTACTCTTGCTGGATTATGATTCGCTGCAGACAGCATATGAACGCTACCCGGTATGGCAAAAGTTTGGCCGGATGATCGCGGAGTATATTCTGATTTTTATTGTCGAACGAAACCGATCGCTGTTGTTCCTCACACCTGAAGAACGCTATCTGAAACTGATGAAAGACCGTCCGAAAGTGATTGCTTCAGTGCCATTGAAATATATCGCATCCTATGTCGGCATCACACCCGAAGCGCTGAGCCGGATCCGGAAACGAATGTCAATCAAGGCCTGAAAGCAACGATCGATAGCCAGTTAAAGTCTGCGTGCAAATCGCACCGCGCGAATCCGGTCACCGGATAGCAATATGTGCGTTACTTTTCCGGAAGCATCCGTAGTCACCGTTAACGCATAGTTGCCGGTAAGCAATTTACGAGGTGTTATTAAAGTTCCTGTTTCTGTTTCGTCACGGGTAACGATTTCATACCGGAAGCCGGAAACATATTTTATCGTGAACGAAGTTCCGGTTTCCTCGTTCTCAAATGTTCCGTCAAGCGAATGGAAATCAAAACCTGTCCAGTTCGCAGTAGCCTTTGTTAACGTGTACGGGGCATGCGTGGTGTAGTAGGCTGTCACCTGAAGTTCATGCTTGCTGTTGTACGTGAATTCCTGCTTAAAATCCGGATCATTCCATTGATGAAAAACGTTCGCTGATTCGCGCTCCACGCGGATATCGTTACGTCCTGACCGGATCAAAAACAGACTGGTGTCGCGCTTCTCGAACGTAAATGTGAAATCGTTTTCATTTTGATAAACACCCACAGCCTCATCAAGGGATACAAAGGCACCAATGGCCGCGGGTTTGGTTGCAAAGCTCTCCGGTTGAGATTCAAATCCTAAAATCACGTCAGCCGCCTGCCGCGTTTGCATGGCGGGGATTGTCTTCCCGCTGTTCGTGAGCGTTACGACAGACAACCTCTTTTCAGGAAATCTGACCACCGTAGCTTTCCATGCCCCGGTAGCGCCTTCATGAAAACGATAAGGTATGTTATGATGCATGCCGGACTCCAGGCCGTAACCATACTGATCGGTTATGCCAGATAACTGCTGACTTTGTTTTAGCACACGCGCTGAAACAGTTTTGCTGCTGCCTGCTTGCAAGGTTTGTTCCCATACAAGCTGGTCGTTAAGCGTGGAAAATAAATTACCATCACCATGAATGTTCGTTATCCAGTTATAGGTACTCCAGGTATCGAAGTTAAAGTAGGGTAGGGCAACCGGTCCGCGTATATTGCCGTGATCGGGTTCGAACGAAGTATTCGGCATGTTTAATCCGCGGAACATCCGGTTTGTATACTCCGCGAACGATTTGCCAGTCACTTTTTCAACCAGCAAGGCAAGCAAAATGTAGTTTGAATTGCTGTATAGATATCGTGTTCCGGGACTAAAGTTTAATTCGCGCTGCCGTAGCAACAGCGCAAAGGCATCTTCATTACTAAAGGTTTGTTTCCACCACGTGATGCCTTGCAGCGCCCATAAATCATACACATCGCGGATACCGCTCGTGTGGGTCAGGAGGTGATTGATAGAGATCTTCTCCGGTATCTCCGGAAGCAACGCTGGAAAGAAAGTCCGGATGTCGTCAGTAAGTTTGATCTTCTTCTGATCCGCCAATATGAGTACCGCTAATGCCGTGAATTGTTTGCCATTGGATGCGATGTTAAATCTCGACCGCTGATCGATCAACATACTGTCACCCAGATTCGCATAGCCCGCATATTTCGTATAGACTACCTTTCCGTTGATGACAACGCCTGTAGCTATACCGGGGGCGCGGGGCGGAACATCCTGCGTGGAAATAGCATCAAGTTTTGTGATCTGTTGTGCCGGTAATGCGGGTTGAACCTGGGCACTTACACTGTGCGCAAACAAAAAGATAACCAGTGAAAATGGATACTTCATGAATCTTAATTTGGGCGCTAACCTATACGCGGGCAGTTAGAAAAGCGGTTCAAATCACGCTTTGACACCTTTTTTAACTCAATTTCTGTACGAATTCCCTGGGCGTAAGACCTAACTCTTTTTTAAAGGCCCGGTTGAATGTTGATTTTGAATTAAATCCGCACTCGAACGCAACCGCGAGTAAGGTGATGGTCTTGTGCTCTCCGGCCTTAAGCTTTTCAATCACCGCACGGGTACGGTGGCGGTTTACGTAGTCATTGAAGTTCATGCCATACCCCTGGTTAACAAGCTGTGAGACCAATCGTGGCGTGACACCCAGCGCTGCCGAAATATCGGGTAAGGCTAATGTTGGATTGGCGTATAGTTTTCCCGTAGTCATTGTCGTCTCCAGCTTTTCCTTCCAGTGCTCAATATCCTGCAGCGAATCGGCAGGCTCAGCAGTCACGGCAGCCGGTAAGTTTTCGTTACCAAAATCAAAATCGGGTGCCGGCAGCAGGGAAGTGGTTGAAATAAACTGTACTGCGCGGATGTATCCTGCCAGTGAGATGTAATAAAGCAACAGTGAGAAGCACAGGTAATACCAGAATTTATTCCCAAACTGACCCCACTCAGGATTTAGTACAAAAAATAATATCCGCAGCGTGAGCATAATCAGGAAAGCCATCAGGTAGCGTTCCATCCATCGATGAAGAATTGAATCGGCATAGCTTACCGACTGAAACGCCAGCTTTTTGAATGAACGATAGTAATTCAGTGAAAGCGCAAAATAAAAGAACATCGAAATGAAGCCAGCCAGCTGATACCAGGTGGCGAAATCTTTATCGCGGCCGTCAGCATAAAAATAAGGGCTGCCCACTATCAGATTATCATAAACAAAAATTATGACGGTGTAAATAAGATAGGCCACAGCCGGTATGAAGTGCAGATACTGAATTCTTCGCAGCCTAAATTGGCTATTGAGAAGGCTGCGCACATACAAATACATAACCGGCCCCAGGAGAAAGAGTTGTTGTAACGGAGTATAGAAAAGAAATTGCCGGTAGCCCTTCATGGTATACCAGCCCGCATACCCCAGCATGAACGGTGCGATGTACAAACTGCAGAGCAGGGTGAATCCCGCAAGCCAAAGACTCGACTGGCGTTCATGTTTAATACCCTGTACAACCAGCAGCCCTGTAAACATCACGCCATGTAAAAAGAAAATAAGCAGCAGTGCGCTCTTCTGGGAAAAGTCAAACATCATACGCGTAACGTAAATCGGTTTACAACTTACTATAACGCCTGCGGGTTGCAGGTGTTTAAAGAAGACTTTTTTTTGTGAGTCTTGCTACTTCTGTACGGCTATCTTCAATATCACCGGTTTCTGATCGAGAACCAATTCGATGACATAAATTCCGGCATCCATTTCAGACGCATTCACTACAATTTTATCAGATACAATGGTGTACATCACGGGAATTTGCTTCTGCGCGATATCGGAAATGCTGATTGAATTGAAGTTTCGCCCGTTCAGGTTGATCTCGAACTGTGCACCGGTAACCGGGTTGGGATAAGCCCGGATTTCCTGCTTGTGTGAATTCGTTAGCGGACAGATTTCGGTGTACGATGTCGTTCCGTCAAAGTCAACCTGCTTCAGGCGGTAGTAAATTATTCCGGCGGGAGCTGTTGCATCGGTAAACGAGTAGCGATGCTTCTCCTTCGAAGTACCGGCTCCATTGATCGGCTTGCCAAGCGACTCAAACGACAATCCGTTTAGTGAGCGCTCCACGATAAAGTAGTCGTTGTTGGTTTCACTTTCAGTTTCCCAATGCAGCTCGGGAATGTTGTTGCTGTTAAATCCGCAGGTAAAACCTGTAAGCGTTACCGGTAGCGGATTCGTAAGGTTAGAAGAGGCCAGTGTAAACACATTAAATATCGACACAAGGGGAGAAGTCTGACTAATAATAGTGCCCGATGCAGTTGAGCCTGTTGTTCCACCATTTCCCAAATCTTTCCACGTGCTTCCGTTCCATCCGGCAACGCGAAGATTATTGATGTTGCCAATTGTTCCGCTGTTACTGTTCCAGCTAAGCGTTACGCGAAGGTTGGTTGTTCCCGCGATCCGGTTGAGTAACCAGTATTCACCACCGCTCACAATTTCAAGCGAGGGATCTTTCAGTGTATTGTTATACGTTGGATTAGGACTAGTATTAAAATACTGCGCACGATAACTGTCGGTTGTGTTTGTTGGAGCGCTGATGCTGATCGGCCGGTAAAGACTTCCTTTTCCGGTCGGGAAAATAAATGCGCTGTTACCGGTCTTAATAATAGGGCCATCTACAAAGCTTGTGTTGTTAGCTCCTGTGACGGAACCTCCGTTTAGTATTTCAAGAATTCCGTTCTGAATCAAAACACCAGACGTGAACGTCATCGTGCCGGAGATGAGTTGCGTTCCACTCGTGATCGTAAGTGTATTGCCGGAAGTTTTGTTCATGATAAAATTCGAGAACGTCTCGGAGGCAGTGCTTTGGAGCGTGGCGGATGTTCCGCGGAATGTTATCGAGCCGGTGTTAGCGGTAAACGTTCCATTGTTGGTCCAGTTTCCGTAAACATCGAGGTTAAATCCATTGGCGGTTGTAAGCGAAGCGGCCGCTATCGCCGCAGAATAGGTAGAGGCTGCTGTTGCTCCGTTGATGGTAATGTTGCGTGCCACGGCACCCGATCCAAAACCAGAAGTTCCGATTACCGGCATAAACTGCGGGCCCGCCCCGGAGATCAGTACATCAGTAGTGTTTGTTGGAACACCACTGCACCAGTTGGCCGTGTTAAACCAATCCGTACTTACACCACCAAGCCAAACATTTTGTGTGGTGGCAAGCTTCGTGAATGTTGCCTGTAAGTACGATCCACCGCCACCTTGTTTCACCTGCCATTCCACCTGCGAGTTGGCGCTGAGTACGCCTGTCCATACGTTTGTATGACTATCGCAACAACCGGCATGCTGTGCAACCTGCACACCATTGATAAACAATAGAAAATCGTCATCGTGTGCCGGCACATCAAGCTGGTAAAATCCACAATCAAATCCCGTCCGCTTGAAGCTCAGGCTGATGTTCGTTGCATTCATCGAACATCCCTGCCAGGCTGTTCCGTTTGTCGCATTGGCTGTTGCCGGAGAAGTTCCGCTGGTCCACCGGGTGGTTGTGTTAAAGCTGTACTTATTCGTACCGCTTGTCGTTCCGTTGTCTGTATAATATCCAGCGTAGTTTGTACCGATCGTTTGGGAATTAAAACCATACACATTCCACGTAGTGCTGGGGTAAGTCGTGAACGCAGGAATCGGGTTAACCGTAATCGTTACTGTTGCGTCTACCGGTGGCGGACAATTTGTACTTCCGGAAACTGTATACGTTGTTGTCACTGTAGGGGAGGCCGTAACTTGGAACCCCGTAGTCGAACTTAACCCGGCGGTTGCTCCCGAAGGGCTTGCAGTCCATATATAGGAGTTCGCTCCGGAAGCAGTTAATGTAAAAGGCGTTCCCGGGCATGATGTTGCTACAGCAGTTGGTGAAACAACGGTTGCAGCCACAGCATTTACCGTAACGGGAACCGAGGCTGTTGCTGTACATCCTGTACCAGCCGCATCCGTCAGGGTTGCGATGTAATTTCCTGTGGCATTCGGAAACGCAAAGGTTGTAGCATTGGCCGGGCTTGATATTGTTCCGTTGTTAGCCGGAGTGCCACTGGTCCACGCATACGTTGCACCGATAATGGCCGATGATGCGCTTAATGTTATCTGGTTGGATGGAGACGGACAAACTGTAATGGCTGAATTAACATTAACCGGAGTGCTGGCAGAAGGACTAAACGTAATATTCAGGTTGCCCGGCCCCCCGGTGTTAATCAATTGAATTTCCACATTCGAACTCGGACCGATGAATCCAGTCCATGCGTTGCTCTGCGCTGCGCCGGTATATCCTTGGGTGAATACCTGAACGCCATTGATGAAAATAGTAACAATGTCGTCATGGGAAGGAATATCGATCTGGTAATATCCGCATGGAATGTTCGTGCGCTTGAACGTCATCGAATACGGAATACCTACCGTACAACCTGAATACCCTGCACTTGCCGGTGGACCGGTTACTGCGGTTGCCTGCGAAGGTGCACCAGCTGCGGGCCAGCGTGTTGTTGTATTAAAGCTTAAGTTGGCTTCTGTGTAAAATCCATAATAGTTTGTATAACCGTTACCATTGTAAACGTTCACGTTCCAAACGCCATTCCCAAAAGCTGCCGGGTCGGGTGCCGGGGGCGAGCCGGGGATATTCTGCACGGTAATGGCTCGTGTAGTACTTGCTGAGTTACATCCATTGTTTCCGGTTACTGTGTAGGTTGTTGTTGATGCCGGATTTGCTATTACCGTAGAGCCGGTTGTTGCACTTAAGCCGGTAGCCGGAGACCATGTGTAAGAGTTTGCACCAGACGCTGTAATGGTCGTTGTCGTAACTCCTGAACAAATTGTGGTAGCCGTTGCCGTGGTCGTAATCACGGGCGTGGAACCAGCTGCCGTTACATTAACCACTGCAGTATTGGATGCTGTACAACCGGTTGCCGGATCTGTTCCGGTTACCGTGTAAGTAGTTGCGCCAACTGCGGTTGGAGATGCTATCACTGTAGCTCCGCTTGGAGTATTGAGTGAAGCAGTGGGTGCCCAGGCATAGGTTAACGCCAGTGCCGAAGATGCTGTAAGGGTTGTTGAAGCGCCTGAGCAGATGGTTGTAGTTGCTGGGCTGACAGAGATAGGTGATGCAGCAGCCACAAAATTTGCAGCAAGAAAACCGTTACCACCCCCCGTATTTTGCACCCGGATTTCAACTGTAGAGGCAGGTCCAAGAAACCCTGTAAAGGCGTTTGCCGGGTTTGAACTACAACAGCCTGCGGTGTAAGCTGTTGATCCGTTTACAATCAGCGTAACAACATCATCGTGTTGCGGCAAATCGATGCGATAGTAGCCGCATGTAAAGTTTGTTCGCTTGTAAATAAAAGAATACGTGCTTGCGTTCGTGATTGAACATCCCTGGTACGCAAGACCGGAGGTTGCGTTTGCATTTGAAGGACTTGTTCCTGCCCCCCAGCGATTCTGCGAACTGAAGTTTATGTTATCTTCCGTGTAATACCCTGCATAATTTGTAAACGCAGAGCCAATGTAGGCGTAAACGTTCCAGGTTCCGTTACCAAAAATTGTCGGGTCACCGGGCGGGGCTACAACGGTAAGATTCGTTCCATTATCCGGACTTGAAGTCGCGGGGTTCGAACTCCGGATCCTGATTCTATAGTTTGTTCCACCCGGTACAGAAGGAGGGATGGTTGCGGAAATCGTTCCTGCATTAACAGACGTTAATGTGCCGAGGGTATAGGTTGTTCCGCTGAAACTTCCTGTGGCATCCGATAATTCGGCTGTGAATACGTTGTTGAACCCTGTGTTGGAAAAGTTACAGGTTTTTGTGAATGTGATGTTGAAGGTATTGTTCAAGCAAAACGATGTTCCGGCAAAAGAAGGTACTGAGATGGAGGGTGCATTGATCGTAATATTGGAACCATTTATACTCCCCGTAATCACCGGGTTCGAGCTAACAATTCGTACCCGGTAGGTTGCGCCGGAAGCCGTGTTGAACGGTATAGTCGCGCTGATGTTACCCGAAGTAGCCGTGCTGGTAGTAACGGGTGTAAGGGATACAAACGAGGTAAACGTGGCATCCGTGGCGAGTTGCACGGTAAACTGGTTCCCCGGTCCGAAAGTAACGCTGTTACTGGTAAAGGGCACCGTAATCGTTGCTCCTGCGCAATAAGGGCTGCCGGTTGGATTATTGGTGGTGATGGACTGGGAAAAAGACTCGGTTTGGCAAAGCAATAAGATGCTGCCTGCCAGCAGACTAAAGACAATTCTCATAAGGGGATACTTCCAACTAATTAGACAACCCACAAAGTTAACCAATCTAAGGATGGCTTGGTTTGGTGTTTACTGATTTTTACAAAAATTGACGTGGGGTCGACCTTTATGCACAGGATGTAGTCAAAGTAACCAGTTGTATTTCGAATTCAGATATTGTATTAACTATCTGATTATCATTAATATAAATAAATTTTAACTATATTTTTCGGGAAAGATGTGAATTCAAAGGTTAGTATATTTTCACTGAACCTCTTTTCCAAAAGCATACCAGTCGTAGCCGGTTTCAATCCGGTTATGGCGTAAGGTTGGAACCTGCGTGGTGATAATCAGCTTCGTTCCGTTTACTTCCGTTACATGGTACTGCGGAGTATGAAGATTCACGGCTTTGACAGTTTTGAATGCAACACCCGGAAATACCTGCAGAACTGATTTCTTCAGCTCAAGTATGTTGGTCATTCCGTACATCACAACAACTTCAGGGCTATGCTTTTTAATGTGTTGGAGGATTATTTGTATTCGTTTTTCGTAAACTGTTTCCTGATATCCTTTGCGTGATTTCAAAAAGCTGAAGGCGGGAATATCCAGCCAGCTGTAATACCAGGCATGATTGTGCGGAGCAGGCAATGGGTAAAGTGTAACCAATGCTTCGCTGCCAAGTGAAGGCTGCAGAAACTTCTGTCGTTGGTACTTCGCAAGATCAGGAAGTTCTTTACCTCGGAATCCGAATGTAAAGGCAATCAGATTTTTCCATCCACCGTGCTGAACTGACTGTGGGCCGAAGCGATGATCGTAAAGTGTTGTGAACTTTGCTGCGCGTGGGCCTTCTAGTCGCGCGCCTACCTTCCGGTACAATTCGCGGATATCGCATAGGGCAGCAATCTTCTCACGATGCACAGATGTGAAATAGTTCAGACGCTCCGCTACATCTTCGGGCAGATCACCGCCACTTTCTTCGAACGCAACAAACCAGGCTTTTGCATTCCATGAGCCATACCCGTAGAAGTAGTCCATCCAATGCTTAAGCAGCTTTTCCTGAATTAGCATTCGGGAAGATACCATAATTCATGGACGTTGAGCTGGCATATCAAGTGCCATAATCTGGCTTTTATGACGAGCGGGGAGAATCAGTTGCTTCAGCAGGTCGTCAAGCCCGATAGCTCTGAAAAGTTTGTAGGTTATAATCAGCGGGTGCGAACGCGTTGCCTTTCGAAGGTGCAGAAGTTCGGCAACCGGGGCAGGTGCCATAAGCGCTTGCGCTTCGAGGAGTAACCTGAAACGAAACGATCCGAGGTGTTTTCGGTACTGAGTGAACAGGTCGTGGGTATATTTGCTGAAGATCAGATCGCTCTGAAGTTGTTGTATGCGCATGTCTTGCCAGGCTTCGAGTGTTTCCGGTAAATCTTTTAATCCCATTTGTTGACCCACACGGTTAAAGACTGCAAATATTTCGTTGGTTTCCTCATGCGTAAGTTTACGATGCAGCAATTCAAACGAACGGATTGAGTAGTCAATCAGCATCGATAATACATCGCGATAAGCCCAATCCGGTATTTGTGCGTGACGTTTCGCTTCAACCTGTGCATGAATGGCAGCCATGGAATCGATCGCCCGTAACGCGGCCTGGTTTTCGGAGAACACGATCGCGCGTGCATAGGAAACGGTGGAGAAAAGCCTTCCGATCGGATCTGCGGGAAGCCTGCCGGTGAAGTAGAGCCAGTCGACAGCTTTGTTCAATGCAAACTCAGCTGATGAGCCCGCAAAAATGAAAAGGATTGTATCCGTTTGCCCCCAGATCTTGCGCACAATCGAATCCTGATCTATAAAATACCTCATTCTCAAAAATAAATAAAAGTACTTTTAAAATGAAAGTAAAATCCATTTTAATGTTGTAAATAGGAAAGATTGAGACGGTAATCTTTGACAGATTGTTTACTGATGGCTGCTAGCTAACCCGGGTATTGAGGGTGAGCATGGCAATGGCAGCGCTGAATAGTGTTATTGCCACAGCTAATACCCACCACCAGGGGATGATTGTACCGAGCGCCACGCTGGAAAGCAAAATGAAAACGGTAAGGGTTACAATCATCAGGGTTGCCCGTTTGTGCGAAGCGCCCATGGTGAGTAACAGATGGTGAAGGTGAGTTTTGTCTGCATGGAATGGCGAAAGACCGCGATTAATACGGGCATGGTATACACGCAGCGAATCAAACACAGGAACTAAAAACAGTCCTGCGAGAACAAGTGGCAATTGATATTGATTGACATTGTCATGCGCATGTGGTACGGTCAAAAGTTTTATGGCAGTACTTACCAGGATGAATCCCAGCATGAGTGAGCCGGCATCGCCCATGAATATCTTTTTGGTTCCGAGGTTAAAACGGAGAAACCCGATAATCGCTCCGCTTAACACAGCAAAAAATACAGTAAGCTGGAATTCATTCAGGCTCCACGAAATCATTCCCAGCGTGGTTGATCCGACCAATGTCAGGCTCCCAAGTAAGCCATCAATTCCGTCCATTAAATTATAAGCATTCACCACACCTGCGATTACCACAATGGTTACGATGTATTGAATGGCAACCGGCAATTCATAAATGCCAGCAAAGCCATAGAGCGATGTAATGCGGATACCCGCGCCAGCCACAGCGGCTGCACAAGCCAGTTGAACAATCAACCGATAGACGGGTTTGATATTGAAGCGGTCGTCTAGTGCCCCAATGAAAAGCATCACAACACTTCCGATAATCCAGGTCAAATCCTGCGTATTAATTAACCTGATAGCAGCTCCGAATACGAGCGTGATTGCAACCACAAACGCAATGGAAATTCCTCCTGCAAGTGGAGTAGGCTGAACATGCACCTTTCGGTGATTGGGTTGATCGATCAGGCCGACAATACCTGCGATCCACCGGATTGCCGGGATTACAAAAATGGATAGCAGTAGGGATTCGGCGAAGGGTACAAATATTTTTTGGTAGGCCATGGGTTGACGCAGTCTTGCCGGCCTCTGTACGATTGCTGTGCCAACCCAAAAAATGCCAGAAATGGGGTGATTCCGGACATTTTAGCATCTCTGTAGTCCCAATTTTGGAAGCTGAGTACAGGATATTCCCACACTCAGTATTCCGCGTTCAATCGTCAGCCCTTCTTCCGTAATGCCATTGAAAACAGCATGGAGGCTCCCAGTGTCAGTACAATGAAGGCCAGGGAAATTTCAATCGGAATATGGTACAAATCGGTAATGCACATTTTCAACCCAATAAAAATCAGCACAACCGCCAGACCGTATTTCAGGTATAGAAAATACTTTTCAATTCCTGCCAATGCAAAGTACAGGGAGCGGAGTCCGAGTATGGCAAAAACGTTTGAGGTGTAGACAATAAATGCATCATCGGAGATAGCCAGAATAGCGGGAATGGAGTCCACTGCAAAGATCAAGTCGCTCACTTCGATCATAATCATTACTACAAAAAGCGGAGTAGCAAGAAGCTTACCATTGATCCGCGTGAAGAATGAATTTCCAACAAATCCGGGTGTCACACGAATGAATTTTCTGACGAGCTTCACTACCGGATTTTTTTCCAGATCGATGTTGACGTCATCCTGTTTAAAAAATTTGATTCCGGTAAAAATCAAAAACGCTCCGAAAATATAGATCAGCCAGTGAAAGTGATGAATCAACTCAACACCAACGAGGATAAGAATCACTCGCATTACCAATGCTCCTGCAATTCCCCAAAACAATACCTTGTGCTGCAATGACTCGGGTACGCTGAAGAATGAGAAAATCATGATGAAGACAAAAATGTTATCTACACTCAGTGATTTCTCAATGATGTAACCTGTAAAGAATTCATACGCTTTATCTGTTCCGAGATAATAGTAGATGAAAACATTGAAGATGAAAGCAAGACCGATCCAAACCCCCGTCCACACGAGTGCTTCCTTAACTGAAACTTTGTGCGATTTGCGATGAAAAACCCCTAAATCCAGTACCAGCATCGCCAGCACAAAGAGATTGAAACATAGCCAAAGAAGCGATTCATTATTCATACACGTTTGGGTTTGGATGGTCTTGTGTTTTTATGGTTATCTGATGGTATTACGAACCTTGCATACTGCGGGAGTTTTGTTGCTGAGCATCAGGCAGGAAGCGTTTCCGCAGCCAGGCTCTTAGCTCATGTATTTCACCCGTAGTAAGCCAGTTGTGCGATTTTTTATATTCTTTTCTGAAAAGCCGTTTATCAAAGCTTACTTTATTCAGAACTGTTTTTACATATTCAAGCATACTCGTTTTCATATCAGACATTTTATAATGTTCAACTTGGATTAAATCGGATACAAGGCAGCAAGCCTTTTTAATCCAGCAGGAGTCTGATACGATCGAAGCTGATCGCAAAAACGGTAAGTATGGTAAATAGTACTGCAATGACTGTCCAAACAATCACGTGCTGGGTTTGCTTATTATACGTTGCCATAAAAAGTTGATGATTTAAGTTTCAGAATGTTAACAAGCGCACGGCTTGCGGCCGCGGTAACAAACTAATCATCAAATGAGCAACTGGCGCAGTTGGATTGGGAGCCTGCGCGTAATGCGGACGGGTTGTAAACTGTAAATCTTTGAAGGCCGGTTCTGAATAGCCTGGGCGATGAAAATCTTCTCACCAGAGCCTCCGGTTATCCGGATGGATTGTATCGAATGGCATGCTTCACGAATCGTTACTTCAACGTTCTCGCTGCGTTCGGATAGCGATCCTTCAGCCTTTACTTCAAGGCCGGGGCCTGAAAGCAGGATGGAGAATAACAGTATGGTAATTCGCAGCAGCATTGAATTCGTAATATCCGTTGCTTCCATAACGCTTACGGTGGCCGAAAGTTTCCCGTAACACTCCAAAAAATACCGTGGGCGGATTCAGCGGAATCGATCCAGCGCAGGGGTATTCCTTACGTAACAGGGTGGGCAGGCGTAACAAACTGTAACCCGCTGGCTAAGTTTCCGCAATTGTTTGCAAAATCTCAATTTTCGCAAACGTTTGTCCCCCTTTTTTGAGCGATTTACCCACCTTTAGAGTCTGGTTAAACCCGAATATTTGGGTACTTGAAAGGTGTATATGGGACAATTATTCGGCTGGGCGAGGGTAAAATTTAAGGGACTCTCTAAAAAGAACAGATTCCTGCTGATTTCAGAGATCGGCCTCGGAGTATGTGCCTTGCTGTTTGTACTGGTTCTCATTCGCATTTTTCTCTTTTAACCTCTATAAACCCAACCATCTATGAAAAGAGCGTTACGCTTAACACCCATTAAACTTGCAGGGCTCTTCATGTTCCTGCTTTTCTCTGCCGTGCTGGCGCAGGCCCAGCAGGCTACGATTTCAGGTGTGGTTAAAGATGCGAAGAGTGAACCCATGGCAGGCGTGAGCGTAGCCGTGAAGGGAACCAGCAACGGAACAACAACTGACGAAAACGGAAAATTCAACTTGTCTGTATCACCGGACGATAAACTCGTGTTTTCCTTCATCGGGTATAAAAGCACGGAAGTGACGGTTGGTAATCAGACGAATTTGTCGATTACTCTCGAGGAAGATGTTGCTGCGCTGAGCGAGGTGGTTGTGATTGGGTACGGCTCGGTTAAGAAAACAGATTTAACAACTTCCATATCTTCTGTTAATCAGAAGGATCTTAAAACATTGCCTGTGGCAGGTATTGACCAGGCCTTACAAGGCCGGCTTTCAGGTGTAACGGTTACGAACAACGGTGGCCAGCCCGGTGGTGGGGTTTCTGTTCGCGTTCGCGGGATTACTTCTGTTAACGGTAACGAGCCACTGTATGTAATTGATGGTGTTCCGTTTCAAAATCCTGTTTCATCGCTGGAAACAAATTTCCTCGGTGGTGGATCCGGTCAGACTTCTCAAAGCATCCTGGCCACACTTAACATGGCTGATATTGAATCCATAGATGTGTTAAAAGATGCATCGGCCCAGGCGATCTACGGTTCACGGGCTGCAAACGGAGTGGTACTCATTACTACCAAGCGTGGTAAGGCAGGTGAGGGTAAGATTACCTACGATGGTTTTTATGGCGTGAAGCACATTCCTAAAAAGTTGCCGGTGATGAACCTGCGCCAGTTTGCGCGGTATCAAAATGAAACGGTTGCCGAGATTAATGCGGTTACGGGTGGTAATCAGCTCCCCACTCCAGAATTTGCCAATCCATCGCTACTCGGCAAGGGTACTGACTGGCAGGATGCGATCTACCAAACCGGGGTGGTGAGCAGTCATCAGCTTGCGTTTAGTGGCGGTCAGGATAAAACGACTTACTATTTTTCAGGCGGATATTACAGCGAACAGGGAACGTTGATCGAGACAAATTTCGACCGGTATTCATTGCGGGCTAATATCAACCACGAAATCAAGCCTTGGTTAAACGTTGGATTTACCACCAATCTGTCGCGCAGCAATCAAAAGATTGGTCTTTCCGATGGCTTCGATGCTGTTACGAATACGGTATTGTACAACAGCCCCGCATCTCCTGTTAAAGATGTGTACGGCAATTACGTAGGGCAGACAAACGTAGGGACATCAACTTTCGGAAATCCGAACAACCCGGTGGCACTTGCTCATTACCGTGACGTCCGCAGCATTAATACCCGCGCATTCGGTTCACTGTTCGCGGAAATCAAAATCATTAAAGGTTTAACGCTTCGGAATGAAGTCAACTACGACTTCAACCTGGCCAACGACAAGGCTTTCCAGCCGCTTATTGAAAACGACAGCACCGATCAAACCATCGTTGGTCCAAGTAAATTGCGTGAACAACGTTCAAACAGTTTATACTGGGCAGTTAAAAACTATCTGAACTATAATCTTTCGTTTGGTAAGCACAACATTTTCGCAACCCTCGGTCATGAGGCACAGGCTTCCAAATACGATTACATATACGCCAACCGTAACAACTTGTCGCTGAACCTTCCATCGCTTAATGCCGGTGCTTCTGAAAATCAGGGGATTGGAGCAGGTGCCGGGGAATGGTCAATGGAATCATACTTTGCGCGCGTAAACTACTCGTACGATGAACGTTATGCCATCAGTGCGTCAATCAGACGGGATGGTTCGTCAGCGTTTGGTCCAAACAGCCGCTGGGGAACATTCCCGGGTGTATCCGCTTCCTGGACAGTAACCAATGAGTCGTTCGGCCGTGATCTTCCGGTTCTTGATTATCTGAAAGTTCGGGTAGGTGCAGGGGTTGTGGGTAATCAGGAAGTTGGTCGCGCTAACTCTTACACATCGAACATCAACCTGATTGCAATCGCACCGTTTGGTCCGGGAAGTATGCCTGACAACGTAGCGAACCCTAATTTAAGCTGGGAGTCGGTTGTTACGTACAACGGAGGTATTGACGCAACGATTTTCAAGAAAATCGACATGACGATCGATGTGTACAAGAAAGTTACAACCGATATGCTTCTTCCTACGCAATTAGGACTTTACTCGGGACTGGGTACAAACTGGGATGACATCAAAACGCCAATCGCGAATGATGGTCAGATCACCAACACCGGTATCGACATCAGTCTTACGGCAGCGCATTCAATTACGTCTGACCTGAATTGGAAGAGCACGTTAGTATTTAGTCACTATAAGAACAACCTCGATTATCTGAATACAAAAGATGCTTCGATCCGTGGTGATTTTGATGAGTATGGTGCGCGTGTATTGGTTGCATTGTCACGCCAGGGATATCCGGTGGGAGCATTCTACGGGTACGTAACGGATGGTTTGTTCAAGTCGATGGAAGAACTTAATGATGGAACCGACTGGGGTCTGGATGTTAAACCTGATGGACAGTGGCTGGGAGATGTTCGCTACAAGGATTTGAATAAAGATGGTGTTATCAACGAAAAAGATGTAAAGACCATTGGTAATCCTAACCCGAAATTTACGCTTGGATGGACCAATACGTTTAACTACAGAGGGTTTGATCTTTCCGTTTTCTTATACGCTTCATACGGTGCCGACATTTTCAATTACACCCGTTTGCAAACCGAAGGAATGCGTACGCAGTACAACAATCAGTTGAAGACAGTTCAAAACCGCTACACGCCTGAGAATACCAATACCAACGTTCCGCGCTATAATCAATGGCATGATAATAATATCCGGATTTCCGACCGGTTCATTGAAGACGGATCATACCTGCGCATTCAGAATGTTACGCTCGGGTATTCGTTGCCAAGCGATCTGATCAGCAAGATTAAGGTTAATTCATTCCGGGTGTATGTATCGGCTCAAAACCTGAAGACGTTCACCAAGTATTCCGGATATGATCCTGAGCTCGGGGCGATTAATAACCGCGCTACGTTCATGAACATTGATAACGGCCGCTATCCGCTTCCGAAAACTCTTACTATTGGCGCAAGCATTCAGTTTTAATCCTAACGTTTAGAAACAATGAAAAAAATAATATTCACAGGTATAGTCGCAGCAGCGCTCTCGATCACGGCCTGCGATGATTCGTTCCTTGATAATCCTTCAACTACACAGCCAACTTCTGATACGTATTACAATACAGCTGAAGAGGTTTATGGAGGTACCGGTATGCTGTATAATAACGTGTGGAACGACTGGTCTGACAAGGCCTTTACTTCGGTAGGGGATGTGTTGGGCGGAACGGTTTCCGGTGTTGCGGGTAACTCGCAATACAATTCGTTCTATAACTTCAATATTCAGAGTACCGATGGTTTGATTAACAGCACCTGGAACGCATGTTATGATGCAGCTGGTCGTGCTTCGGTATTGATTCAGACGTTTGAGGCCAAGAAAAGTCAGATTGGTGACAAAGACTTTCTCACCATTGGTATTGCCGAGGCACGGTTCATCCGCGCGTTTGCATACTTCTACATCGGCCGCGCATTCGGAGATGTGCCCATTGTTCCCAATCCGCTGGAGTTAACGAAGCCGGGTAAAAACCTTGTGCCACGTTATTTCCAAGCTGATGTACTGCGCTTTGCCATTGAAGATCTGGAATTCGCGGAAGCGAACCTTCCAGAAGTTCCTTATCAGGTTGGTCGCGTGTCAAGTATCTCGGCAAAAGGAATGCAGGCAAAGATTTATCTGTACCTGAAAGATTATGCCAATGCTCGCGCAAAAGCACAGGAAGTTATTGACTATGCAAACGCAAACCCGGGTCGCGTAGGCTTGCATGACGATTACCAGGAATTGTTTACATCGTCATCAGCGGCAAAGGCAAGCAAAGAATCCCTGTTCGCCCTGCAATGGATTACGGCTGCCGGCTGGAACGGAGCAAACCGTTTTATGACGTATGCAGGTCCGGCTCCGTTGTTGCGCCCTGCGCCAACCGGAACAACTGCAGCATACTCTTCAGTTGTACCTTCAATCGACATGCTTAATCCTGCTACGGGTTATTATGCTGGTGATGATCGCAGAGGCTGGTCGGTGATGGAACACGGTTTCCACCGCGATGACTGGGTTAATGCAAACTTCCCGAACGGCTTTACCTATGATACGACCGGAGCAACTGATAACTTTAAAATCAGAACCGGTACCCGTTCAAACATCCAGAAGTACATTGTGGGACCTAACCGCGAAGGCGAGCCGGTTAATACCGATGCACACAGCAGTATGCCAACCTTCATTCTTCGCTATGCAGATGTGTTGCTGATTTATGCCGAGGCTGTAATGAATGGTTCCGGATCAACCAGTGATGCATCAGCGCTTGCTGCATTCAATGCAGTTCACACGCGCGGCGGACTTGCACCTATGGGAAGCATTACGATCGATCAATTGCTTCGCGAACGTAAGATAGAATTCGCGTTTGAAGGTGACTATTGGTTCGACATTCAGCGTCAGGGCCTTGCGAAAGCTTCTGCCATGGTCGCCCAGCAGGAACGCGGTACCTATGGCGATGACGGACATCTTAACAGCTTCAAGGCAACTATTCCGGGAAGTTTCAGTTCACTGTTCCTGCCCATTCCGCAAGTTGAAACAGTAGCGAACCCGTTGTTGCTTGAGCCAGCGATTGCCTATTATTAACGAGTAACAGATAACGTATTGAACGTAACTATGAATACGATGAAAACGATTAAGACAAAATTTATTGGACTGTGCTTCCTCCTGGCACTCACCAGCTGGTCGTGCAGCGAAGATGAATCGATGGATCCTTCGGTGAAAGAGGTTTCACCGACTCAGGGAGCATCGAATGAATTATTGACAATTACCGGTACCGATCTCTCGAATATTCAAACGATTCATTTCGAGAAGGGAAATGTGAAAGCTGATTTCAATCCTAACTTTAATACTGACAAGGCGATCTTGTTCCGCGTTCCCGCGGAAGCGATACCGGGAAACCAGAATATTATTCTTACAAACATGGATGGCTCGCAGACAACTGTGCCATTTAACGTGCTTGGGTTTGCCAACATCACTTCGGTATCGAATTATAACTTCAGTGCCGGTGAAAATCTGGTGCTGACGGGTAAAAACCTGGATGATGTTACGAGTGTGGTGTTTGCGGGTACAACTACCGAACTTGAAGTAGTTGCCAAAACGGCTACAACGCTAACCGTTAAATTCCCGGCAACAACCCTTACCGAATCAGCGCTGGATATCACCAATGCTGCCGGGGTATCGCATCCTTCACAGGTTTTTGTGTCGCGCGATAACGCGTTCAAAATCTTTACTGACGATTACGCACCCGGTTATCAGGATGCTTCCTGGGGAAGCGGTGGTGTGATCAGCTCAACAGAGTTCAAATCAGGAACGGCATCGGTCTATAAGGATTATGCAGCCGGTAACTGGCATCAGTTAGGATTTGGCTGGACCAACACTTCGAATGATAACTACAAGTATTTATCGTTCTGGATTAAGGGTGCATCCGCTACGTACGATCTGTACATCACCACATCAGCCAGCAAGAGCGGTTTCGCCAGCTTTGATGCAAATACGCGTGTTACGATTCCGGCCAATGAATGGACGTACTTCAAAGTTCCGGTTTCCACACTCGACCTCTGGAGCACTGCCGCGCAGTGGAACCAGATCGGCTGGAGGATTCAGGGTCCGGATGGTAAAGACGAGCGCTTTTACCTGGACGATGTAATGTTAGTTAAATAGATAGGTTAGGATTGTTAGTGTTATGTACAGCAGCAGCCAAAAAAGCTGCTGCTGTATTTCTGGTGGCGATGAATGTAAAGATGAAGTCAGGACTCTTAGTATTTTATCTTCTGTGTATTGCAAATGTTCTTTTTGCGCAAGTAATCGCTGACTTTGAAACGCCAGCATCAACTCCCACATTAACGCCTGCCGGTGTAACGGTTGTGAGCAACCCGGATGCGACTGGCAATTCAAGTTCAAAAGTTGCTTATTTTCAAAAACCTGCCGGTAACTGGAAGGCAATCTATCTTGATTTGCCCTCCGATAGAAATACCGGAAGCAACGACCGGTTATCGGTTAAGGTGCGGAGCAGCACACAGGGACGTGTGTTTATTAAGGTTGTTAACAACGGTGTGACCATTCTGGAAAACTGGGCGCCCGATTACAACTCCAGGCCTTTACCCAATACGTGGACAGAGTGTCTACTCGACATCTCATCCATCAAAAATCAAATCTTCGACAGAATTGAAGTTAACACTTCGGTTGACAATGAAGCCGTGGCAACCGTATTCCTGGATGACGTTAAACTGATTAACTCACTTGCTCTTGATGGCGAGCCTGTTGTTGCGTTTACCGTTTCTGATTACCAGATCACAGCAGGAGAGAGTGTGATCTTTAATGCGTCAGATTCATATGACACAGACGGAACAATTGTTTCCTTCACCTGGAGTTTTTCAAATGGGGGATCAGAAACCGGAGTGCAGGCGGAACGTCCGTTTCCAAATGAAGGAATTTACAAAGGCAGCCTGACACTGGAAGACAATGATGGAAAGAAGTCGGTTGGCAGATTTACCATCAATGTACTTTCCAAAACCGATAAGCTGGGCTCTGTACAGTTTCAGTCTTCCCAACTCTACGTCAATAAAAAAGCTGAGGCTGTCTTTCTCATCAATCGATCCTACAGTAATGTCTATGATCCGGATGTTGTTAAAATTGATGCAACCGTCACGGATCCGGATGGCGGTGCACGCACGGTGCCTTGTTTCTATTTTCAGGAAGCTTCGTATAGCCCGGACCAATGGACAAAAAATCAAAATCCCGGCTACTGGATGGTTCGCTTTAACCCATTGAAACCTGGCCAGCACCATATTCAAGTGAATTTGACTGACAATGAAGGTGCAACTTCATCGCCTTTATATTTCTTTTCTGTTGAAGATTCATCGGACCCCGGCATCATCCGTGTTGATCCGGATAACAAACAATACTTCCGCCATGAGACAGGTGAACCTTATTATCCACTCGGAATAAACGTTGCGTGGGGTACTACATCTGCCTACACAACAATATTGAATAACCTGGGAACGGGAAGTGCAAACCTCGTGCGGTACTGGCAAGTTCCGTTCGACCGGCAAGGGCTGGAATGGAAAAACGGAAGTGGTTTTTATAAAGGCCTGGGTGTTTACAGTCAGGAGGCTGCAGCCGAACAGGACTCCATATTCGCGCTCTGCGAAGCAAATGACCTAAATCTGCAACTGACCATTTTCCAGCATGGCATGTTTTCCGAGAACGTGAACTCAAACTGGAATGACAATCCTTACAAAAGCAGCAATGGCGGACCATTAACGGCTGCAGAACAATTTTTCTATAACACGCAAGCCAAGACTCAAACCAAAAAGTTGTTGCGCTACATCGTGGCGCGATGGGGATATTCAACACGTTTGTTTGCGTGGGAGTTGTTCAATGAAGTAAACTTCACCGGTGTATATCCAAATCAAACCGCGCAATGGTATCCCGGGGTTAAGACGTGGCACGATGAAATGGGTCAATACATTAAAAACCTGGATGTGTATGATCATCCGGTTACAACCAGTACCGATGATGCCCAGCTTCAGGATTTCGACTTGCTGACTGGCCTCGATAATGTTCAATATCACCTGTACAATACATCGTTGTTGAGTGTTCAGCTTGAGAAAGACAAGAGTCTTCTTAATGCCATGACACGCGTTGGGCTTATTAACGGTGAATATGGACTTGATGTAAACACCGCGGATGTGCCTTTCGATGAACAGCGCGTATCCATCTGGACGGGCATTATGACACAAGTGCCGCATATCATGTGGAAATGGGAAAACTATGAAAACTCCGACTGGTCGGATTTATTCCGGTATCCCGCGGAATTTTTGGCGGACAAGGATTTTGTTTCGGAAGGCGATCCTGCGGGTGTATCGATGACTGCCGCGCATAACATTGAGGCGCTTCAGGCTGTTGGATTTCAATCGGGGGATAACATTTATGGTGTTGTGTATGACAAGGTACACAGGAGCAATCTTGCGGGCGCAACGGTTGACTTATCAGCAGCCCGTGCCGGGAATTATACAATAACGTTTATGGATATTCTGACGGGTGCCGTTACGGAAGCAACTGCCGATATCTATCACAATCTTGAGCTGCCTGTATTCTCAAAAGGAATCGCCTTTAAAGCAACACTGAATTACGAACTGGTGCTGTCCACCGATGACGATCGGTCCGTAAGTAATCTTAAACCGTATCCAAACCCGGTATCCGACATCGTGTATGTTGATGTTAATGCAGCGTTAGCAGAGGTTGAACTCATTTCCGTGAACGGAATTGTCTATAAGCCGCTCGACGTTGAGATCAATCCGGATACGAAAAAGATGATGCTTGATCTTACAAAATCGGGACTATTACCGGGACCGTATTTTATTAAAGTTAAAACACCGGGAAGAATCTATCAAGGTAAACTCATGTACCTGGCAGGCAAGCTCAATTAACGATGACAGCAAAGAACCATTTCCCTACAAGCTCAGGCACGAAACGTTACTTTCATTCCGTGGTACTCGGTGTGAGTCTCGCTATGTTGCTGGTATTGGCCAGCCTGATTCAACTTGCTGCACAAAACACGGTTGATAAAAATGCAACTGCTAAAACGCGGGCATTAAATGAAAATTTAAAACGGATAGCTGCGTCAGGATTTATGTTCGGCCATCAGGAAGATCTTGCGTACGGTGTAGGCTGGGTTGGTTCACCGGGCCGGTCGGATGTGAAAGAAGCTTGTGGCGATTACCCGGCTGTACACGGATGGGACATCAGCAAAGAAGAAACTCCAAACAATATTGATTTTGTGCCATTCAACAGCATCCGTCAGTGGATTATTGAAGTTTACAAACGCGGTGGCATCAATACGATTTCATGGCATGTAGATAACACAACCACAGGTGGCAATGCGTGGGATACCGTGCGTACGGTAAAGCATATTCTGCCGGGGGGAAAAGATCATGAGAAATTCAAAGAACGCCTTGACCGGATTGCCGACTTCATGTTATCGTGCAAGGTCAATGGAGAATTTATTCCGTTAATCTTTCGGCCGTATCACGAGCATAACGGCAGTTGGTTTTGGTGGGGGAAAGGAAACTGTACCGAGGCTGAATACATCGCGTTGTGGAGATTTACAGTGGATTACCTGAAAAACACCCGGAACCTGCATCACCTGATTTATTCATTCTCGCCCGACCGAAGCAAACTTGACCCAACGGATTTGAAAGGATCTTATCTCTACGGCTATCCAGGTGATGAGTATGTTGATGTTTTGGGGTACGATAACTACATGGATGTCGGTATCAGCTGGAATACAAAATCCAAGTCTGAACAATCAGCCGATTTTATTGCCGGCCTTTCCATGCTTTCAACACTCGCGAAAGAAAAGAACAAAGCTGCTGCATTAACAGAAACCGGATTAGAGGGCGTGACAAACGCAACCTGGTTTACTGAAGTTATCCTGAATCCAATCAAAAATAATCCATCCATTCGCCTGGCGTACATCTGTCTCTGGCGAAATGCAAATACAAAACATCATTACGGCCCTTATCCCGGTCATTCATCGGCTGAAGATTTTAAAGTCTTTTATAAAGACAAACTCACGTTGTTCCAGCGTGACATTAAAAACATGTACCGGACCGGCAAACCGTTAACGAAATGACTTTATCTCTCCTTGACAGTTTAATTATTGCGGTATACCTGGTAACGGTTATCGTTATCGGGTTTATCATGAAGAAGCGGGCCTCACAGAATATCAAGACGTATTTTCTGGGAGGCAATACGCTGCCCTGGTACATGCTGGGCTTATCGAATGCTTCCGGAATGTTCGACATATCGGGGACCATGTGGATGGTTACACTGCTGTTTGTGTACGGAGTGAAAAGTGTTTGGATTCCATGGTTGTGGCCTGTGTTCAATCAGATTGTATTAATGATTTATTTGTCGGCATGGCTGAGACGATCGAATGTGCTTACCGGAGCTGAGTGGATCCGTACGCGTTTCGGCAACGGTCAGGGTGCTACGCTGTCGCACATTATTGTTGTGGCGTTTGCATTGTTAAGTGCACTGGGCTTTTTAAGCTATGGGTTTATCGGGGTGGGTAAATTTATCGAAGCATTTATTCCATGGGAAAGTGCCGCGCCATGGCTTTCCGGGTTTCTGGAACCCCAACACGCTGCCACGTTTTATGGAATTATCATGGTGGCCATTGTTACGCTGTATGTGATTATGGGTGGCATGATGTCGATCGTATGGACAGATGTTTTTCAATTTGTTATCATGACAATTTGCTGCGTGGCGATTGGCATCATTGCGATGAATCATGTTGACCGGGAAACACTAATGGGGTTGGTGCCCACCGGCTGGAACGAACTTTCATTCGGATGGAATGTTGGTCTTGACTGGTCCGGAATACTTCCTTCCGTTAACGATAAGATTGCCTCGGATGGTTTCTCGTTGTTCACTGTGTTTTTTATGATGATGTTGTTCAAAGGCATCTTCGCCAGCATGGCCGGCCCGGCTCCGAACTACGACATGCAAAAAATTCTCGCCACGAAATCACCGGCTGAAGCTGCCAAGATGAGCGGCTTTGTATCGTTGGTTTTGTTGTTTCCGCGTTACTTGATGATCACTGGTTTCAGCGTGCTCGCGATTGTATTCCTGCGGACAGAATTTCTTGCGGCAGGCGAGGGCTTTGATTTCGAAAAAGTGTTGCCCCTTGCGATCAATAAATTTATCCCGATAGGGCTTAAGGGTATGCTCATTGCAGGACTTCTGGCCGCGTTTAAATCAACCTTTGCATCGACTGTAAATGCTGCGCCTGCCTACCTGATCAACGACATTTACCTGAAGTATATCAACCCGGATGCCGATCGCAAGCGTCTGATCAACTACAGCTACATCATTTCGCTGGTGATGGTGGTGTTGAGTATTCTCATCGGTCTATACGTGATGAGTATCAACACAGTAATTCAATGGATTGTGTCTGCGCTGTATGGCGGGTACATCGCCTCGAATGTGCTGAAGTGGCACTGGTGGCGCTTTAACGGACATGGATATTTTTGGGGAATGGCGGCCGGCATTCTTGCTTCCATGGTATTACCGTTTGTGTTCCCGGGTGCGCTGCCGCTGTATTATTTTCCGGTAACATTCCTGATCTCGATCATTGGCTGTGTCGCCGGTACGTACGCAGCACCTCCGGCTGAAGAGCCTGTGCTTAAACATTTTTATAAGACCGTGAGGCCGTGGGGCTTTTGGAAGCCTGTTCATAGTAAAGTAGTAGCGGAAGATCCGTCATTTGTAGGCAACAAAAACTTTTCGCGCGACATGTTCAATGTTGCCGTGGGCATTGTCTGGCAGGTTTGCCTGACGGTGATCCCGGTATACATCATCATTCGCGAAGAATTGCCGCTGTACGGCAGTATAGGCATTCTGTTGGTTACCACGTATATCCTGAAAAAGAACTGGTACGATAAACTGGAAAGCGAAAACGCGCAAGTGCCCGTAACTTCTTCTGCCGCTTTGGAAAAATAATCTTAACCACCCTGAAACAAATCCGATCGTGAGTAAACATCTTGAACTTGTAACGAAACTTTTTAGCGAGCACGAGAAGCTTGTAACAAAAAAGAATACCCCGGCTGAAGGCGGAAACGGCATCTATCAGCGATACACTTTACCGGTACTAACAGCAGCGCATGCTCCGGTTCACTGGCGGTTCGACCTGAATCCGGCTACAAACCCATTGCTGCTTGAACGGATTGGCGTGAATGCGGCCTTTAACTCCGGGGCCATTGTGTGGAACAATAAAATCGTTTTGGTGGTAAGGGTGGAAGGCAACGATCGTAAATCATTTTTCGCTTTGGCAGAAAGCGATAATGGCATCGATAACTTCCGCTTCCGCGATTACCCGATTGAACTTCCGCAAACAAATGATCCTGACACCAACGTGTATGACATGCGGTTGGTACAACATGAAGATGGTTGGATTTATGGATTGTTCTGCACCGAACGAAGAGATCAGAATGCGAAAGATTTCGACCAGTCGGCTGCTGTTGCGCAGTGTGGAATTGTTCGTACCCGCGACCTCGAACGCTGGGAACGCTTACCCGATCTGGTAACAAAAGGTGGCCAGCAACGGAATGTGGTACTCCATCCGGAATTTGTGAACGGAAAGTATGCCTTGTACACCCGCCCGCAGGATGGTTTCATCGATGCCGGGAAAGGTGGCGGCATTGCCTGGGGACTATGCGATTCGATGGAACGCGCAGTAGTTGACTCTGAGAAAATTATCGAACCAAAAATCTATCACACCATAAAAGAAGTCAAGAACGGCCAGGGGCCGGCTCCTATAAAAACCGAAAAGGGTTGGCTGCACCTCGCGCATGGTGTACGCAACACAGCTGCCGGGTTGCGGTATGTGCTATACATGTTTATGACCGATCTGAAAGATCCGTCAACCGTTATTTATAAACCTGCAGGTCATTTCATCGCACCGGAAGGGGAAGAACGGGTAGGCGATGTGTCGAACGTAGTATTCTCAAACGGGTGGATTGAACGCAAGGGTATTGTTTACATCTACTATGCATCATCGGATACCCGTATGCATGTAGCTACGTCAACGGTTGAAAAGCTGGTTGACTATTGTATGAACACTCCGGAAGATGAACTTAAATCCCACCTCAGCGTGAAGCAACGTAAGGCGCTCATCGATTCAAATCTGGCCTGGATGAAAAACAATTTGAAATGATCTCCGTGAAAGCCGATCCGCGCATAGCAAAACTTCACACGGAAGTGCTGGAAGAACTTACCGGGAATATTCTGCCGTACTGGATGAATAAAATGACCGATGAAGTTGATGGAGGTTTCTATGGCAGACGGGATGGTAACGATGAACTGGTTGCACGTTCTGATAAAGGGATCATTCTCAATACCCGCATTTTATGGACGTTTTCACATGCGTATCGCGTGTTGAGCAACCACCCGGAACGTAATAAACACCTGGCCGCAGCAACGAGAGCGTTCCAATACATCGTTGAAAATTTCATTGACAGTGAGAACGGTGGATTGTACTGGATGGTCAACTATCAGGGCAAGCCCGTGTACACGAAGAAGCAAATCTACGCTCAGGCGTTTGGTATTTATGCATTCACAGAATACCATCGTGCTACCGGTGAAAAGAAAGCACTTGATCTCGCAATTGAACTTTACAAATTAATCGAACAACATAGTTACGACCGAACACGTGGCGGATACCTCGAAGCTTTTGATCGCGATTGGGCTGTACTGGAAGATTTACGTCTGAGTGAGAAAGATGCCAACGAGCGGAAAACGATGAATACGCACCTTCACGTGCTCGAGGCATACACCAACCTGTATGCATGCTGGAAGAATACCCAACTCGGCAACCAGCTGGAAAAATTGATTCGCATCTTTCTCGATAAGATGATCAACAAACATGATCATCTCGATTTGTTTTTTGATGACGACTGGAACGTGAAGTCGGGAACGATCTCTTTCGGTCATGACATTGAAGCAAGCTGGCTGTTGCAGGAAGCCGCCGAAATACTCGGCGATGAAGAACTTATCCGCGAAACCAAAGCGGTTGCCTTAAAGCTGGTTCGTTCAGTTGAGCGTGAAGGTTTGAATGCGCACGGTGCGTTGATAAACGAAATCCACGGAGATGGTTCGCGCGATACGGATATTCATTGGTGGCCTCAGGCTGAAGCGCTGGTTGGCTTTGTCAATGCCTGGCAGATCAACGGCAATGAGCAAGATCTTGCACGCGCATTAACGTTATGGGAATTTATTAAACAACATGTTGTCGATGTAAAAGGAGAGTGGCATTGGCGGCTTAATGACGCCAACGTGGTCGTCCGCACGGAAGATAAAGCTGGCCCCTGGAAATGTCCGTACCACAATGGCCGGGCATGTATAGAAGTTTTTAAACGGTTAGAAGGTAAAGTGCTATGAAGAAAATTCTGTTCGTTCTGCTTACGTTGATTGGTTCGGTACTGCATGCCCAGGATTTTGTTCAAGTGCAGAACGGCAAGTTTATGCAGCATGGCAAGTCATACCATTTTATTGGGGCAAACATGTGGTACGGATGCTACCTGGGCTCCGATAAAGTGAAAGGTGGCCGGGAACGATTAGTTCGCGAACTTGATTTTCTTAAGAAGCAGGGCATTACCAACCTGCGCGTGCTCGGTGCATCGGAACTGTCGGCATTTGATAATCACTTTCCATTCACCATTCAAACGGCACCCGATCAGTACGATGAATCACTCTTGCAAGGCCTGGACTTTCTGCTTGCGGAAATGAAGAAGCGCAACATGAAAGCTGTGATCTACCTGAACAATTATTGGAACTGGTCGGGCGGCATGGGGCAGTATGTCACCTGGGTTGCTCCGGACCTTGCTGCATCTGTTCCGTTTAATCCGCAGCGAAAATGGGAACGCGAAATGACCTTGTCGTCATATTTCTATTCCGATCAGCATGCGCAGGAGTACTTCCGGAATTATATCTCCGCATTGGTGTCGCGAAAAAATACCTTTACGAATACAACCTACAAAGACGACCCTACGATCATGTCGTGGCAATTGAGTAATGAGCCGCGCCCGGGAATGGATGGCGATCATGGTGAAAACAACATTCATGAATTCATGAAGTGGATTGATGAGACGGCAGGCTACATTCATTCGGTTGACCCGAACCACATGGTGTCATCCGGAAATGAGGGGAAAGTCGGCACTATTCAAAACATTGCATACTATGAACAAACCCATGCCGGCAAGAACATCGATTATCTCACACTGCACATCTGGGCGAAGAACTGGAGCTGGTTCGATGCTGATCGTCCTAATGAGACGTTTCCCGTAGCAAAGAAGAATGCAGTCGAACACCTGAAACTGCACATCGATCTTGCGCGCAAAATGAACAAGCCGTTGGTGATGGAAGAATTCGGACTGGATCGCGACAACAAAAGTTGCACACCCGGAACCTCTACCAAACTGCGTGATGAATATTTTACCGCAATCTTCGAAACGCTCTACCGGGAAACCGTGGCCGGTGCACCCATTGGTGGGGCCAATGTGTGGGCCTGGGGCGGGGAAGGAGAACCCATGTACACGCTCGAAACCGGATTTGATGCGACCCGCTACGTGGGCGACCCGTTTGTAGAACCGCAGGGGCTTAATTCGGTCTTTAGCAAGGATAAAAGCACGCTGCAAATCCTGAAAAAGTATAACCGATTGTTTATCAAACTCGACAAGAAATAGTGCTTTTGAAAGCGCTGGCGATATGTTAATTTCGGAAACACCTGTTCCTAAATCACATTCTATGACACGCGTTTGTCTGTTGCTATCGCTTTTGCTGATTACAGGCCTGGTATCAGCGCAGCCGGGTGAACTGCGAAAGAAGCGCATCATTTTCGACCAGCTTCTGGAAAATCAAAGTTTATCGCAAAGCTCCATCAACTGCGTTCTGCAGGATCATGACGGCTTCCTGTGGATTGGAACATTCTCTGGCCTCATTCGCTACGATGGTTATAAGACAACGGTATTCCACAGCGAGAATCAGCCAGGTAAAATTCAGAGCAATAAAATCATTACACTGTTTGAAGACCGGGAAGGATACTTGTGGATCGGAACACACATGGGCGGACTGTTTCGTTACGACAAACACCGCAATGAATTCGAACACTTCGGTCATAAAAAAGATGATCCCCGCAGCCTGAGCAACAATAATGTTTGGGCCATCGAAGAAGATCAGCATGGCAACTTATGGATCGGTACAGAAACCGGGCTTAATATTTTGCAGAAAGGTAAACCGGGTTTCGACCGGATTTCAAAAGCAAACACACCTTCACTCAGCCACGACTTCATTACCGACATTCATCTCTCATCCGCCAATGAACTTTGGGTTTCAACCGAGGAAGGATTGAACAGGGTAGTTGTTACAGGTGCAACCGGTAACGAGCATTATGCCTTTGAGAATTATGTGTATGAAGCCGATCCATCAAACAAGGCGCTTCATAACTACATCTATCAGATTGAAGAGCTTACCGTTAATGGTAAGCCTTCTATTTGGCTCAGCACCAAAAAGGGATTGAAGGGTTTGTTGAATAATAAGCTCACGAATTTCCTCGTGCCGGGTAAATCGCTGAGTTATTCATTCTTTCGGTGTCTGTTAGCGATTGATGAGGGAAAACCTTTCCTGATTGCTGGTTCAGAAATGGGCTTGTCGTTGTTCGACCCTGAAACGCAGCAATTCGAAACCGTTCCGAATGATGATTATCGCGAGATGAACATCAGTCACCGGACAATAACCGCGCTGTATATTGACGAAGGCGGAGTGTTGTGGGTGGGTACTAAAAAAGGACTAAACAAATTTGATACATACTCCAAAGACTTCGAAGCATTTCAAACAATACAATTCGACAAGTCGAAAAATATCATAACCGGTGTGCAAAACTCTGCGCTTGGTGGATACTGGATTTCAACCATCGGGGGTGGTCTTTTTAAGTTTGACGGTAAGGGTTCGTTCACACATTGCAAAATTGCGAGCCGGGAAGAAAACGATTTCACAGAGTTCATCCAAACCCTGTATTCCGATAACCGAGGGAACATCTGGGTTGGAACGGCCGGAGCCGGGGTGTATCATTTCAATGAAAAGGATGTCAGCAGGAATGGAACAATTCAAACCTTTGATCACTACTTCACAAAGTCGGTCTCACCCCTGAGTGATGATTATGTGATGTCGATCGCAGGCGACCGTGACGGGAACATTCTTGTCGGGATGTGGAGCGGTGGCCTCAACAAGATAACTCCGAACAAGAAAGTAATTGACTTTAATGAGCCTTCGCTCAAGCGTACACCGGTGGTGGTGTTACACCCTGATCACACCGGAACCATTTGGGCCGGAACCCGCGGAAAAGGTTTTTACCGCATTCGCGAAAGTTCCGGAAAACCGGTATTGAAACATTACCTGAAGAACGAAGAGAACGACTCGGTTAAGTCGATCAATAATAATTTCATCAATGCGATCTATGAAGATCATGCGGGCACATTGTGGATTGGCACCGATGGAGGGCTTAACTCGTTCGATCGCAGGACAGAAGAATTTTCACATTATCCGTTGGAAGGCGGGCCCAGCAACGATGTGATTGTAAGTATTCTGGAAGATGAGCAAGGCAAATTATGGCTGGCGCACTGGAACGGCCTTACTGTAATTGATCCGGCTGATTCACGCTGGATGAGAAACTACGACAACAACGACCGCATCATGGGCGGATTCTTTTACAACAATGTTTGTGTGAAAAGTCGCGAGGGCCATCTGCTGTTTGCAGGATCGGAAGGATTCAACCGCATTGACACGAAACGTATCGTTCAGAAGCCTGAGCAATATCCGCTCGCGATTACACAGTTTGAACTATTTGGCAAACCCGTTACGTATGGCGAAGAAATCGATGGCCGGGTTATCCTCACCAGTCCGTTACAGGACAAGACGCAGGTTAAACTCAAACATTTTGAAAACTCAATTGCGTTTGAATTCGCTTCGCTTGATTATGCCGCTCCTGAAAAAATCCGCTACGCCTACATGCTGGAAGGATTCAATAAAGAATGGAGCTACACGACAAGCGACCGGCGTTACGCGAACTATACCAACCTGAACTACGGCAAGTACACGTTCAAGGTAAAAGCCACAAGCACCGATGGCGTTTGGAGTGACGGGTACAGCGAAGTTAAAATTACAATCCTGCCGCCCTGGTGGAAAACAAACTGGGCATTACTGCTCTACATTGTCGTGGCGTTTCTGGTGTTGTACGGTTTTCGTAAACTTGTTCTGCTGCGGGCCAATCTTATTCACGACATCAAGCTTGAACGGTTGCAGCGTGAAAATATGGAGAAGCTCAACAAGGCTAAGCTCCAGTTCTTCACCAACATCTCGCACGAGTTCCGCACGCCGCTTACGCTGATTCTTGGTCCTGCGCAAAGCCTGCTCGACTCCAGCAACCTCGGGAAACTTTTCCGGAATCACGCGCTGAACATCAGTACCAATGCACAGCGGTTGTTGCGCCTGGTGAATCAGTTGCTTGATTTTCGGAAGGCAGAATCCGGGAATCTGAAATTACAGGTTTCAGAAGGGAACATCGTCCGGTTCATTAAAGAGATTAAACTTTCTTTTGATTTGCTTGCCGAGCAGATGAATATCCGCTTTACAATGGAGTCATCCTCACCGATTATTAAACTGTGGTTCGATCGCGATCAGTTCGAGAAGATCATGTTTAACCTGCTGTCGAATGCATTCAAACATACCCCGGCAGAACACACCATTTCCATCCGGATTCAGGAAGCCTCGAACGAAGTAATCATTACGGTAGAAGATACCGGTAAGGGAATCAAGAGCGAGCACTTCGACAAGATATTTCAAACCTTCTTCAGTTATGATGACGACAAGCATCATACAGGCACAGGCATCGGCCTTGCGTTAACAAAGAGCCTTGTCGACATGCATCACGGAAAAATCGATCTGGAAAGCAGGGAAGGTGAGTTCACGCGATTCATCATCCGCCTGCAAAAAGGTACTGCGCATTTCCACGAAAGTGAGATTCAGCATTTCTCTGATGATATCGAAACAATGGACCGTTATCCTTCGCTGTCCGGGCTTGATCTAGTGCCGGTGGAAGCCACCATGGGAGACGATGTCATAGCATCCGTAAAGCCGGAACAAAAGCTTCTGATTGTTGAAGACAATGAAGGTGTTCGGTCGTACATCAAATCGATTTTCCAGGGTGAGTATGAAATTATGGAAGCCAGCAATGGCGAGGAAGGTTTTGCGGTAGCAGTCGAGCAATCACCTGACCTGGTGATCAGCGATATCATGATGCCGGTGATGGATGGTATTACACTTTGTAAGAAATTAAAGTCGGATGTTCGGACATCGCATCTGCCGGTAATTCTGCTTACCGCGCGTACGGCATTGATATTTAAAGTCGAGGGACTAGAAACAGGTGCCGATGATTATGTAACCAAGCCATTCAATCCCCGGTTGCTGGAACTTAAAGTTCGCAATTTCATCCGCATGCGCGAAGCCATGCGAAGTCATTTTTCGAGCAAGGATGTACTCACAATTGAGCCCCGAAAAGTTACACTAACCTCTGCCGATGAAATATTTGTCGGCAAAATGGTTGAGAGCATTGAAAAGAACATGAGCAATGCCGATTACTCGGTAGAAGAACTCGGCCTGGATGTTGGGATGAGCAAAATGCAACTGTACCGGAAGATGAAGGCGTTAACCAACCAGTCCGCCAATGAATTCATTCGTACCATGCGACTCAAGCGTGCGGCACAGTTGCTCGAACAAAAGCAGCTTACGGTAGCAGAAGTCACATACGAAGTTGGCTTTACCGATTTGCCGTACTTCCGTGAGTGCTTTAAGAAGATGTTCGGCGTAACGCCTTCTGAATACGCGGGTCGGTCAGCACAGGAAATTAAATAATACACGTGTGATGATGAATGGCATGAAGAAATTCGGATGGCTTATTGGTGTGCTGATGGCGTTTCAGGTTCAGGCACAAAAGTTCGACTCGCTGGCGTTAACTCCACCGATGGGATGGAACAGCTGGAACACCTTCTCAATAAACATCGATGAAAAGCTGATTAAAGATGTTGCGGACAGTTTTGTGAAAGATGGTTTGAAGGATGCCGGGTACCAATACATTGTGATCGATGATGGGTGGATGGCGAAAGAGCGTGATGCAAAGGGAAACCTTGTGGCAGATCCTGTTAAGTTTCCGAATGGAATGAAGTCGGTTGTCGACTATGTACACAGCAAAGGCCTTAAGTTTGGTATTTATAACTGTGCCGGAAGTAAAACGTGTGGCGGATTCCCGGGCTCGCGCGGTCATGAATACCAGGATGCACTGCTTTATGCATCGTGGGGCGTTGATTATCTCAAGTACGACTGGTGCAACACCGAAAAGTTAAATGCCGAAGGTGCATATATCACCATGCGCGATGCGCTGTACGCAGCCCGTCGGCCGATGGTGTTTAGTTTGTGTGAGTGGGGTGAAAACCAGCCGTGGAAGTGGGGTGGAAAGGTAGGTCATTTATGGCGCACCACAGGCGACATTACCAATTGCTGGGACTGCGAAGACAATCATGGTACATGGTCATCGTGGGGAGTGTTGCGCACCGTGAACATGCGAAAAGATATCCGTCAGTATGCCGGACCCGGTCACTGGAATGATCCCGACATGATGGAAGTGGGCAACGGCATGACGGTTCAGGAAGACCGCTCACATTTTACCTTATGGTGTATGCTTGCCGCTCCGCTGATTATGGGGAACGATCTGCGTTCCATGAAAAATGAAACCCGGGAGATACTCACCAACAAAGAAGTGATCACAGTCAATCAGGATGCACTTGGTGTTCAGGCACTAAAGTATACAACGCTCGATAGCGTGGAAGTTTGGGTGAAGCCGTTAGTCAATAACGAATGGGCTATATGTTTTCTGAATCTGAAAAGTAAGTCTCAGGTGTTCAGCTTCGATTGGCAGAATCATTCCATATCCGATGAAGTATCGAAACGCACATTGAATTTTAAAACACAAGCGTATCAACTCAGAAATCTGTGGACTAAAAAAACAGCTGGTACCACTTCAAAACCACTTGGCGCATCAATCGGTTCGCATGATGTGCTGATGTTACGACTTTCTCCTAAATAATATGAAATACGCTTCCCTGTTGCTGGTGGCTTGTGCAATGGCCATTACGGCCTGTAACGACACACATCCGAATACTGATCCGACTCCCGCTGACCGCATAAAAGCGGAACGAAGTGATAACGCAGCGATCGAGTCGAAGATCGATGAACTCTTGTCTGCCATGTCGCTCGAGGAAAAGATTGGCCAGATGACCCAGATTACGAATGCGCAAATCGTAACGAAATCCAACTGGGGAAACGGTAGTGATCTGAGCATCGAGATGACCATCGATACAGCCAAGCTTGGAGCGATGATCCGCAAGTATCACGTTGGTTCATTCCTGAACGGAGTTGCGGAAACTCCGGAGGTATGGTATAAGTTTTATAAAGATTTGCAGGAGTATAACCTGGCACACTCACGACTTAAGATTCCGATTATTTACGGAGTCGATCAGATGCACGGTCCGAATTACCTCGCCGGAGGTACCATCTTTCCGCATGCGATTAATACTGCAGCCACCTATAACAACAAGTTTCCTGCCGACATGGCGCATGTTACAGCAATTGAAACAGCCGATATCGGACATCAATGGATATTCGCACCGGTGCTTGATCTTGCCCGCACTCCGCTTTGGGGCAGATATTATGAAACCCTGGGCGAGTCGCCTTATGTGGCATCTACCATGGGCAGCATTTTTGTAAAGTCACTTCAAACTGATCCTGACATTGCTCCCTACAAGATTGCAGCAACAGCGAAACATTTCCTGGCATATTCCGATCCGAAATCGGGATGGGACAGAACTCCGGTCGATATCTCCGAACAGACATTATACGAAATGCACGTCCCCGCCTTTAAAGCTGCGATTGATGCCGGCATTGAATCGGTGATGATTAACAGCGGTGAAATCAATGGAGAGCCTGTTCATGCTTCTGCAAGAATCCTCACGCAACTGCTCCGCGATGAATTGAAGTTCAAAGGCGTTGCTGTAACCGACTGGGAAGATATTATTCGCCTGTATCGTAACCACCGCGTTGCGATCAATGAGCGTGAAGCAACATTCATGGCAATCACAGCAGGAATCGATATGGCCATGACGCCTTACACGACCGACTTCTGCGAGCATCTTCTGGCACTGGTGAAGGAAGGGAAGATTTCGAAAGAGCGGATCAACCTTTCCGTGGCGCGCATCCTGCGAATGAAACTGAAGATTGGACTGTTTGAAAATCCCCTTCCGCGAAACGATCGCTTTAACAGAATCGGTACACCTGAAAACCGTGCGCTGGCGCTGGAAGCTGCACGGGAATCCATCGTGCTGATGAAAAACGACGGCAACGTTCTACCGCTTTCAGCAGGTAAAATCAAAAACCTGATGGTTGCCGGATCGTTGGCAAATCTTAAGGCACCGTTATCAGGCGGTTGGACACTCCGCTGGATTAACAACGATGAATCCCTGCATCCGGACTATGTGCTGACACCATTTGCAGCAATCAAAAAAGAATTTCCATCGGCTTCGCTGGCCACTACCGATAATGAAATCAAGTCGAAGGCATCCCGGGCTGATGCGATTGTTGTTGTTGCTGGTGAGATGCCGTACTCGGAAGGTTTTGGAAGCATAACCGATATCAATCTTCCGGATGATCAGCTCCAAACAATTCAAACTGCACTCGCCACAGGCAAGCCCGTTGTGCTGGTAATCGTTGCCGGAAGACCGCGCATTATTACGTCTGTCTACGACCGGTGCAAGGCTGTGTTGTTCGCGGGCCTGCCGGGTTTTGAAGGTGGCCAGGCTATCGCAGAAATCATCAGCGGAAAAGTTAATCCAAGTGCGAAGATGAGTTTTAATTATCCGTATGCCCCAAACCGGTTGCTGCCGCATAATCATAAAGCAACAGAAGAACTGCTCGCGCATGAAATTCCAAATCCGATTGCGTTAAAGGAGTTCGGTACCGGAATGAGTTACACTACTTTTGAGTATAGTAACCTGACGTTAAGCGACTCTGTTCTGACGTCCGCAAGCGACAGCCTTACGGCAACAGTTACGGTAAAAAATACCGGTTCGGTTGATGGTAAAGAAGCGGTGTTGTGGTTCATAAACGATGAAGTGGCAAGCCTCACCCGCCCGGTAAAAGATTTGAAATTCTATGAAAAGAAGTTTATCAAAGCCGGAGAAGTGGCAACGTATTCGTTTACGATAAAAGCTTGGCAGCTTTCGTTTCCCGACAAGCAAAATAACCAGCGACTGGAAGACGGGTTCTTCACGTTAATGGTTGGTCCATTGAAAACACGGTTTAACCTGAAGCGTCTATGAGAGCCTTGATTTTATTTATTCTCTCAGCCACGATTTCATTTTCGGTTTATGCGCAACTCGATCGCGTCAGCGTTCAGGGTAATAAATTTGTAACTGAAAAAGGGCTATGCATATTTCGCGGGTTGGATGCCAGCGATCCTTACAAACTGAAAGCCGATGGGCATTGGAACAAACAATACCTATCGGAAATGAAAAACTGGGGTGCGAACATTGTTCGCTTCCCGGTGCACCCGTTAAACTGGCAAAAGCTCGGTAAAGACAAATACATTCAATTGCTTGATCAGGGAGTTGCATGGGCAACCGAACTAGGGCTTTACGTTATTATCGACTGGCATAGCATCGGCAACCTGCGTTCGGAACTGTTTCAGGATCCCATGTATGAAACAACCCGCAAGGAGACGTTCGAATTCTGGAAAGCAATGGCCGAACATTATAAAGACAATTCAACCGTGGCGTTTTTTGAATTGTTCAATGAGCCCACCGATTACCACGGACAACTCGGAACATGTACGTGGGCACAATGGAAAGAACTGATGGAAGAAATGATTGTCATCGTGCAGGCTCACGGAGCAAAGGCAATTCCGCTGGTAGCCGGCTTCAACTGGGCATACGATCTTACCGAAGTTGCAAACAATCCGATAGCCGCTGAGGGTATCGCGTACGTAAGTCATCCGTACCCGATGAAACGCGACAAGCCATGGGAAAGCCAATGGACGAAGGACTGGGGTTACGTTGCTGAGAAGTATCCGGTGTTTCTTACGGAGATTGGCTTTTGCGGCAAAGAAGATCGGGGCGCACACGTTCCGGTTATCAGCGATGAGTCGTATGGCGATGCAATCATAAACTACTGCAACACGCGCGGTATCTCGTACACCGTTTGGGTTTTCGATCCCGACTGGGCACCTATGCTCATTAATGATTGGAAATTTACACCCACCCGACAAGGAACATATTTTAAGAAAGCACTATCGCAATCCGTCAAATGATCTATAAGGTTCTCGTTGTTGTTATTGGCGCTGTGTTTTTTTCCGCTTCCGCGGATCAAGCGATCACACAGTTCTACGCGGCTGATCATCCGTACATCCGGTACACCGGAAGAATAGACTCTTCGGATTCAAAAGCTCCTCGTTTCTGGACTGCCGGTGTCTACATCGAAGCGAGGTTTAGCGGCACATTTTGCGAAATTGAAGTTCGCGATGAAATGCTTTGGGGCACGTCACACAACTACCTCGAAGTAAGCATTGATGGAAACGAGCCGGTCCGCATTAAACTGACCGGCAAATCAAACAGGATTATGGTTGCTCAAAATCTTGCAAAGGGTGAACACACCATCCTGATCATGAAGGCAACAGAAGCGCTGATCGGCTACCTGGAATTTATTGGCTTGCACTGCGATAAGTTGTTGCCTGTTAAGAGCAAGCGAAAGCGCACGATGGAATTCATTGGCGATTCCATCACCAGTGGAATGGGGAACTTTACAAGAGACGTTCCGTGCGACAGCGGTGTTTGGTACGACCAGCACAGTGCGTGGTATAGTTATGCATCGGTTACCGCACGTAACCTCGGGGCCGACTTCCACCTTACTTCCGAATCGGGGATTGGATTGATCCACAGCTGCTGTAACAAAACCATCCTCATGCCTCATGTTTACGATAAGGTTAGTCTGAGCAAGGATTCTTTAACCTGGAACTTCAGCAAGTTTCAACCTGATGTGGTAACAGTGTGCCTGGGTCAGAACGATGGTATTCAAGATTCGGTAGCCTTCACCGGGGTGTATGTAAAATTCTTAAAAACGTTGCGCGGATATTATCCTAAGGCAAAACTAATTTGCTTAACAAGCCCGATGGCAGATGCAAAACTGCAGGCAGTTCTTACCCGCTACCTGAATGGTGTTGTGCGATATTGTCGTGGGGAAGGAGAGAAGAACATAGGCATGCACGCATTTACCCGGCAATACAAAAACGGCTGTGGTTCTCATCCCGACCTCGAAGATGATAAACAGATTGCGAATGAGCTCACAGCCCTCGTGAAAAAAGAAATGAAATGGTAACTTTAACGTTTAGCGATAAATCAATGATTTTCAACTTTACGAACATCTTCAGCTAATAAGTACTTTATACAACTGGTATCACCTACTTCTTCCCGAATCATGAAACACGTCATCTCACTAATTACCTTTTGCTGCCTGGCGATCCTCGCGCAAGCGCAGATAAAACTCCCGCACATCTTTGGCGATAACATGGTATTGCAACGCGAGAAGCCAATTGCCGTTTGGGGTTGGGCGAAGGCTAAAGAGAAAGTAATAATCAAATTTCACAATCAGACTAAAACAGCTATTGCCGATAAAACCGGTAAATGGATTGTTAAGCTTGACGCAGAAAAAGCCGGAGGGCCTTACACGTTAACAGCAAGCGGGAAGAATACGATAACACTGAAGAACATTTTGGTTGGTGAGGTGTGGATCTGCTCCGGTCAGTCAAACATGGAATGGCCGTTGCGCATGTCAAGTCATTCAGCACAGGAAATTGCTGACGCTGATTATCCTCAAATCCGTCATATTAAAATTCCGAATGTGGTGGCGTCAACGCCACAGGAAGATTTTAATTCGGGTGACTGGAAAGTTTGCAGTCCGCAAACAGCGGGCGACTTTACTGCAGTTGGATATTTCTTCGCAGTGAAGCTTGCCAAAGAACTGAACGTTCCGGTAGGATTGATTAACACCTCGTGGGGCGGAACACATTCCGAAACATGGACGAGCCGCGAAGCCTTCGAAAACAGCCCGGAATTTAAAAGTATGATTGCTACTGTTCCGGTAGTAAACCTCGAAGCCATCAATAAAAAGCGTACAGCCGAAAATGCACAAAAGCTGGAAGCACTGCAGGGCAAAATAACCATTACACCGCAGGAAGTAGAGCGCTGGAAATCTCCTGAGTACGATGATGCTTCATGGCCGGTGATGCAGGTGCCTGCGCTCTGGGAAGAAAAAATTTTCCCAGGTCTGGATGGAATTGTTTGGCTGCGAAAAACATTTTCGCTGAGCGAAGCAGATGCCGGTAAAGCAGCCGAACTTCAGTTGGCAATGATTGATGATTCCGATGAAACGTATGTGAATGGCGTTAAGGTAGGAGGGTTGACCGCGCAGTATAATACGCCCCGTGTTTACGCAATCCGCGAAGGATTACTGAAGGCAGGAAAGAATGTTATTGCTGTGCGTGTAACCGATACCGGTGGCGGGGGCGGAATTTATGGTCCGGCCGACAATGTGAAGTTCTCAATTGGAGATCGGAGTGAATCATTGGCCGGTAACTGGAAGTTAAGAGTCGAGAACATGACCAGCACGGGAAGCATTGGCCCGAATGATTATCCAACACTGTTGTTTAATGCCATGCTTAATCCGCTGATTCCGTACACGATTCAGGGCGCGATCTGGTATCAGGGCGAGTCGAATGCGTGGCGCGCATACCAATATCGCACTGCATTTCCGCTGATGATCAGCGATTGGAGAAAACACTGGGGCTTGGGCGACTTCCCGTTTTACTTTGTTCAGCTTTCAAGTTTTAATGATCACAACGGCAACAGCAACGCGGGGAGTACGTGGGCCGAGCTGCGTGAAGCCCAGACAAAAACGCTGGCATTGCCCAATACGGGAATGGCTGTGACTACCGACATCGGAGAATCAAACGATATTCATCCGCGAAATAAAAAGGATGTCGGATATCGTCTTGCTGCGGTTGCCTTAAGCGATACGTACAAGAAAAACATCGTAAGCCGGGGTCCCGCGTTCGACAAGCTGGTTGTTCAGAATTCGGAGGCGGTGATAAGCTTTAAAAATTCCGGCAGCGGATTAACGACACCGGATAAATATGGTTATCTCCGGGGTTTTGAAATTGCCGGCAGTGATCAGAAATTCTATCCCGCCCGGGCATTCATAAAAGAAGGTACGGTGGTAGTGAGCAGTCCCGCAGTAACTTCACCGGTTGCCGTTCGGTACAACTGGATGGATGATGCACTTGAAGGAAACTTGTTTAACCGCGAAGGCTTTCCGGCAGAACCTTTCCGGAGTGATAACTGGAAGGGAATCACCGAAAACAATCGCTTTTCTGTGCAATAGCGCTCTGAAACATGCAAGGGTTTTGCGTACCTTAACGGAACAACTCCCCACGTCATGAAATACGCAGTCAGTCTGTTGTATGCACTTGCGCTGTTACAGGTAACATACGCGCAGCAGACACCCGCATCGAAAGAATCTTTTATTCCTGAAAATTGGACATTGATCCAGGAGACATCGGGCGATCTTAATAAAGATAGCCTGAACGATGTCGCCATGATTGTGGAATATGCAGGCGATGCACTGGAAGGCGAACGCCCCCGGAGTTTGATTATTCTCTTTCAGGAGAAAGCGACACAAAACTATACGCTGGCCGCTACAGCCGATCATGTCATCCTGGATGCACAATCAGGCGGTACCATGGGCGATCCGCTTGATAAATTTGAGATAAAAGCGGGTGTACTGCGGATTGATTTCGCGGGTGGCTCACGCGAGCAATGGACAACCACGCACCGGTACCGCTATACCAACAATAGTTACTTTCGGTTGATAGGCGCAACGTATAAAGTCACAGACGGACCGCAAACGAAAACGTACGACTACAACGTAAGCAACGGCAACGTGATTGTTACCACGCGCGACAGCCGTAACAAGGCGAATAATACCACCGTCAATTTGAAGAAACCTGTTATGCCTATTAACGTCAGCGAGTTTGAACCGGACGCGATCTGGGCCTTGCTCATGCCCGACTATCCCAAACAAGTGGTTACGTGTGTGCTGAAGGATGCGGGTTCAGGTGATTGTTTTCATCTTGAGTTCGACTGTGGCGATTTCGGTAACGCCAAACTCTTTCTGGATGAAGCTTCAACCAAACTTTGGCATTCGCTCGCAACGTCAAATGCAAACGATGAAACGATTGTTAACCCGGCCTATAAAGGGAAGACATTTGAAATCACGTACATTACAAACCAGGGTGTTCGGTGTGAACCGCAGGGCGAAGACACCTACCAGCTTGTGATCGGTTTTAAGCAAGTACCATAAGCAGGCCAGCGGTTACTGCTTCACTGTAAGTTCCAGCAACGCCACATTCAGGTTCCGGTGCTGTACCGGCAGATCAGGCGTATCTGCTGTGGTGTAATTTTCAACAAAGCGAAAACCATATCCTTTATAGTAGTCAATGAGTTTTGCGTTTTCCGCCCACGTATCCATTCTAACGTACATCAAGCTGTTTCTGCGTGCGTAGTCGATGGCCCAGTCCAATACAGTGCTGAATATTTTTGCACCTGAATGCGCGCGGTTCAGTACGATGCGGTGCAGATAAATAGCATCGCCTTTCTCTTTGTCGCGCCAGATGAGCCGGTCGGTGTAGCAAACACAAAATATCCCGAGGATCGTAGGGTCAGATACAACTTTGTACAGCAACCCGTTTTGAATATCGGCTTCAATGAACTTCCGGTCCATGTCGGGCCAACCGATGTAATTATTTTCTTTCTGATACCGGATCGCTTCTTTAAAAAGCTGCAGCACAACGTCCAGGTCGGCAACAGTCGCAGGAATAATTGTTTTCGTGAGTAGTGTCATCAGCGTATGCGGGGAAGAAATTCAATGAACGGACCGACCTCTTGTTTGTATTGCTTCGCCATCACGCGGGTTATCTGCCCGATGTGAACGAGATCATGCGCAACCCAGGTAGCTAAAACGTGCTTGAGTTGTACAATTCCAACTTTTGGGTGCAAAGCAGTCTTGAGCAAGTCTTCGCGAGTAATTGTCAGCGCCAGTAACGTCTTTATATTTTGCTGCCGCAGATCGCTGAATGTTTTCAGCAGCGTAGTGACGGGCGTATTTCCAAAACGTTCCAGGTGCTCCGTCATGTTAATCGGTTGCAAGATTGGGTTCAGTCCTCCGCGCAAGATGATTTTTGTCCGGGCCATGAAGTTGGTTTCTTCATTTACGATCAGATGGCCAAGAACCTCAGCCGGGCTCCAAGTTCGTGTTCCTTCATTGGCGTAAACCCACTCGTCCGGCAGGCCGGTAAGCAATGCTTCCAGCACGCTCGGAGTTCTGCTTAAAACTTCGGTTGCTTTTTCGATACTGTACTCCATCGGTATGATGTTAAGCCGTTGCCTTCAAAGATTTTATCCGTTGCTCGAACCCCGTTTCCTGTTGCAACGGATTTACGATCTGTGAGAAGAAGTTCATGAGCGATTCATCGTGCGAGTGGCTTTTCTGGGTGATCAAATTGTAGTGCACAAACTTTACCCAAACCACAGCTTTCAGGTGCGACTTGTTGTGATTCCACATAAATGCCTCGAGATGCAGGCTGCGTTCCGAAAAGGACAGGAGTTGCGTTTCAATGATTACTTCTTCCATCAGCCGGGCAGGAGCGAGGTACGAAATCTGCGTCTGAGCAATCACCCAGCCAACGCCTTGCTCGCGGGCCAGCTTGTAGATGTCGAGATTGTAATGATCAGCTAATTGATCGCCCCGGGCCGTCATGATGTAATCGAGGTACCGCGAATTGTTGAGATGATTGAACGGATCGCAGTCGTGAAACCGGATTTTCATAGGGCTTTCAAGTACTTTTTTAAGGTGTGCCATGCTTGAGTGGTTTACATATAAAACATACCGTACGGTATCTTATCATTCAAAAAAAAGATCAGGGACGGAGTTCTTCAACAATTTTTTCCAGGTAATTCATCGCCACACGCAGTTCAGTTGAACGGTTAGTAACCTTTGCCTGCATCATGGCTCCTTCGATCATCGCCATAATAAGTACTGCGACCTCCGTTGGATTTGTATCGGCTTTTATCTCTTTTCGTTCGATGCCCCGCTTCACCTGGTTTTCAATCGCCTTCTTCCAGAACTGCAACGCATCGGCTGCTTTGGCTTTCAGTTGCGGATGCGTATCGTCAGCTTCGGTAGATGTATTAAGAATCGGGCAACCCATTTGAAGAATGGGTATCTTCAGAAAGTCGCGGTAAATCTTCGGATACACCAGCAGGCGATCGACTGCATTCTCCTGCGCCCGGATGCGGGTGGCAACATATTCCGTTACCCGACCAAAGTTATAGTCAAACGCAGCCAGCGCTACTTCATCTTTGTTTTCAAAGTTGCAATAGATCGCACCCTTGGTAAAGCCTGTCGCTTCTGTAAGGTCGCTGAGGTATGTACCGGCATAACCCTTCACATTGAAAATCGGGGCGGTTTTCTCGATGATAAACTGGCGGGTGCGTTCACCCTTGGTTTGTGCTTCTTTCATGCGATGCTCAAAGATAGAAACTAAACCATACCGTACGGTATTTTTGTCAAATATTTTTAAAGTGTTCGTTGCAAACCCGTTTTGGCCGTTACTGTCAGCATACTGGCTTTTAAACATTCTTGATTTTAAATCATTTTGATGCATCTTACCCACATGATAAGAATACTCGCCACCGTTCTTTTTATTGTTTCAGCTTCATCCCCGGCTGCAACCGGCAAACTCAAAGCAGATGTTGTCATTCAAAACATCAATGTGATCGATGTGAAAACGGGCAACATCATGCGCGGTGCAGATGTCATCCTTATAAAAGACAAGATTAACAGCATCAGCAAAGCAAGAAAGTCGTCTGCGTATGACGCCAAACAGTTGATTGACGGAACCGGCAAATTCCTCATACCCGGTTTGTGGGATATGCATACACACACCTGGAACAATTATGAAAAGTTCTTTCCCATGCAGCTTGCCAATGGCGTTACCGGCATCCGCGAGATGTGGGGAAACCTGGATGAGGTGAAGAAAATCAAACAGGGCCTCGCGAACGGTTCTATCGAAGGGCCGATGATCATCAGTGCCGGGGCCATCATTGATGGTAAGCCGCCTACATGGGGAAGTTCGGATATTGCCGAAACCCCGGAGCAGGGGCGGGAGTTCGTTCGAAAGCAAAAGCAGGCGGGTGCCGATTTCATTAAAGTATACTTCAATCTGAAACGCGATGTGTTTTTGGCGATAGCCGATGAAGCTGCAAAACAAAACCTGCCGGTCGTGGGGCACCTGCCGAACCGCGTTCCGATGGACGAAGCAGTGAAAGCCGGCTTCAGAAGCTTCGAACATCTGTGGAACATACTTGAATTTTATGGCGATCAAACAGGTCTCGCGCAGATTGAAGAAACCCGCGAAGGCAGGTTTGCCGGTGACAAGTTTTACGACCGGTTCGATTACGGATTGAAAACATTCGATTCTACCAAAACGCAGGATGCCATTGCCATCTTAAAAAATGACAACGTATGGATTTGCCCTACTTTTACGGTACACAAAGGCTTCCAGCGCGACTACGATCCAACGTACACAAGCGATCCGCGCCTCGCGTTTATGCCGGAGAACTTTGTCAACAGCTGGATGGCAAACAAGAAGAATCCATTGACGGAAAAACAACTTCAGCACTGGAACTCTGACAAACTCTGGTACGACCGTGTGATAAAGGAAACGAAGAAATACAAAGCTGCCGGTGTGAAGTTTATTGCGGGCACCGACTCGCCAAACTTTTTCGTCTACCCAGGATTCAGCATTCACGAAGAGCTCGAAATCTTTGTGAACGAAGCAGGCTTTACACCACTCGAAGCCTTGCAGACAGCAACCCTCAACGCGGCACAGTTTCTTCAGCTTGACGATCAGCTCGGAACAATCGAAGCGGGCAAGCTGGCCAACCTGGTAATCCTCGACAAAAATCCGCTCGAACAAATCAGCAATTCAAAAACCATTCATGCGGTTGTTATCCGGGGCAAGTACAAAGCTGCGAAAACCGATCTGATGGACATCACCATCCGGTAACGCGATCCATACTAACCCTTCGACTCCAGCCAGGCAAAGGCTGCGTCCATCACTTCCCGGTAACGGGGAACGACCTGTACGCCCTCACCATTCTTCACGTGTTCATTCAGCTGATGATCGTAGTTCGGATACACTTTACGGGTGAGGTTGTTCTTTCCGGCACGGATAAACGCCAGCTGAATGTAGTCCGAACTCAATACCGGGTTTTCATCCAAACCACCATTAACCAGGTAGATCGGAATGTTGAGGGTGAGTAAATTCTCAACCGGTGTGTGCGAATCGAAACTCGACCAGCGCTTGTACGAATGACCCCACCATTGCTGCTCCGTGCTCTGCGGATTAGCGTAAATGTCTTTATAGTCGGTCATCAGCGAGTCGATCTTGTACTGCGCCTGCTCCGGAGTGTATTGGCCGGAATGCATCTTTAAACGCGTTTGTATAATCGGGTCAAACAAATGATTCAATCCGTTGCCGCCGAAACACAGCAGATGCGTAACTTTTTTGTTCTTCACGGCTACTGCCGGGGCAACCTGTGCGCCTTCCGAGAAACCCAGCACCGCTACCTGTTTCGCACTGGCGAGTTTGTTCTTCAACACATAATCAACCACCATGCTGGCGGACGTGGCACGCCAGTCGAGGCTTAGCGTTTTACGATAGATCTCCGGTTCTTCAGGCTGGCCGCCAAACGAATCTTCCGTGTGTGTAGAGTCAATAAATGCCACGCCGGGTTTGCTGATCAGGGCAACACAATACTTCTCCGTAACCTTCTTCAGGTTCAGCATTACCGTACTGGCCATGCCTTGTTTCATCTTCTGAAACAACGGATACGCTCCCGATCCGTCAAGGTAAAGCAACAAAGGTTTATCGGCCCCATCGCCTTTCACATAAAAGTTAACAGTACCGGTTTCAGCGCTGGTAACCGTATACTGTTTGAAGCCGTTCGGCATAAGTTTCTGACCGAGCGCAACGCACGTGATCAGGCAGAGTAGTGGCAGGAGGGATTTCATGCGGGTATTTCTTTACACGTAACGATGGCATGCAACCACCGAAAAGTTTTAGGCCGGCAGGGAAAAAGTTAGTACCGATAATTCCTGACGTTGAATCTTCATTTGGTTGCCCGTTATCCTTACTTTCGCACATTGTTTCGCGTTGATCGCCCATGAAGAAGACTCCGTTTATTACGCCCGAGGGACTTGAGAAACTGAAAGCCGAACTCGATCACCTGTGGCGTGTGGAACGTGTGGAAACTACCCAAAAAGTATCGTGGGCCGCCAGCCTCGGCGACCGCTCCGAAAATGCCGACTACCACTACAACAAGAAACGTCTGCGCGAGATTGACCGGCGACTCCTCTACCTGCGCAAATGCATTGATGAACTGAAGGTGATTCAATACTCACCCTTCCAGGAAGGAAAGGTCATGTTTGGTGCGTGGGTGGAAATTGAAAATCAAAAGGGTATGAAAATCCGCTTCCGGATTGTGGGCGGAGAAGAAATCATCGGTGTGAAAGATTATATCTCCATCGATTCACCCATGGCTCAGGCGTTGCAAAAGAAAGAAACAGGCGACAGCGTTGTTGTAAAAACCGGGGCCGGAGAATTCACGTGGACGATCAGGAAAATTGAATACCAGAAGTAACTGCCGGCAAACCGGTCACAAATAACTCAGCCACCATTGCTCCTTGTGCGCAAGCTTATACCGGTCGAATTTCAGGCATAGCGGATACAGCGATACAATCACCAGCATCCACACAAAGTAAACCACCCACAGGTTAAAGCCGAACCCTTTCAATTCCGGTACAAAAATTACCCAGTCGGTAAGAATCATGCTTCGCCAGCCAAAGCCGGTAAGCTCAGCTGCAACCAGCGCCAGACCATGAATCAAAAACAGGTGAAGGATATAATAGAAGAACGGCACCCGCCCAAAAGTGGTGAAGAAGGTAACGACACGGCTCTTCAGTGTTTCGCTGTTGGCCAGGAACAACAATGCAGGCCCGAGCGTCATCAATAAATACGAAAGCGAAGGCGGATACTTGGTTGTCGCCAGAAACGACATCAGGGTTTGAACCGCAGTCGGGTAATGTTTCCATGGCACCAGGTCGCCATACAGGTTAATGCCCCGGATGATCACAAACAACACCACGGCCGACAAGCCGAGCACGTTCAGCATCTTTCTGCGTTTCATCGGATCAAACTCACTTGCATACAGGTTGCCGAAACAATACCCGAGCGACATCACTGCAATCCAGGGAATGATTGGATAATCAATGTAAAATAACTGCCCGTTACCGAATGGATAAACATGTGCCTCGTGCAGGGCCGACCAAAGCATACTTCCTTCAAACTTCACCGGGTCGAGCAGGTTATGACCAAAGATGAGTACCAGGCTGAACCCGAGAATCACCTTGTACGGGAGATGAACCAGAACAGCCAATACAAGCATGCTGATTCCCAGCGACCAGATCACCAGCAGTCCGGGTGTGCGGAACAACGGATCGAAGTACCACGCAAAATTCACGATCGTTAATTCGATAAACACCAGCCACAGTCCGCGCTTGAGCAGAAACACCGAAAGTTCTTTCGTGTTTTTTCTGCGACCCACAAAGAAAGCGGACAGCCCCGCGAGGAAACAAAATACAGGCGCGCAGTAATTCGTGATCCACCGGGTAAAGAAAATCGGTAGCGTAGTCATATCCGGATTGTTCGGGTCGAACAGATAGGCCGCGTTGTGAAAGTAATCGCGGGTATGGTCGAGCGCCATGATCACCATCACCAGGCCTTTCAGCAGGTCAATCGATTCAATGCGGCCTTTCTGCGGTAGCGCCATAAGTTTAATCCGGGAATGAGTGTTAGCGTTCAGGTCTTACTTCTTATTCAACTCCAGGTAATCAACCACCAGGTTACACATCGCCTTCACGCCGGTAGTCATCGTGCTGTCGTCAATAATAAACGTTGGCGTGTGGTGCGGACCAGACGTTTTCACATCCTGGCCTTTTGGCGACCCGCCTAAAAAGAAATACACCCCGGGAACCTTCTGTTGAAAGAACGAGAAATCTTCCGCGCCTGTCTTGGGCTTTTGCAACACCACGTTCTCTTTGCCCGCAGCCTTTTGCAGCGAAGGCATCATCGCGGCCGTAAGCGCTTCGTCATTAAACGTTACCGGGTAGTAATGATGGTAGGGCAGAAGTACTTCGGCCGTAGCGCCTGCCGACAAGGCCGTGTGTTCAACAACCTCGCGGATGCGCGCATACACCAGCTTCTCATCTTCCGCACTAAAAGTTCTTACCGTACCCAGCATCTCCACCTGCTCCGGGATAATGTTATCGCGGTTACCGCCATGAATGGAACCGATCGTTACCACAGCCGGGTTCTCCGTTACGTTTACATTGCGGCTTACAATGGTTTGAAGATTATTAATGATCTGGGCCGACACCACAATCGGGTCAACCGCAAACCAGGGCGATGCACCATGCGAAGGCTTTCCCGTTACCGTGATTTTCAACGTTCCCACCGCGGCCATAATCGCACCCGGCCGGTACGTGATTTTACCCGTTTCAGTTTGTGCATTTACATGCAAGCCGAAGATTGCATCCACCTTCGGATTTTCGAGAACACCTTCTTTCACCATCAGTTCCGCTCCGCCTTCTTCACCCGGAGGCACACCTTCTTCGGCCGGCTGAAAGATAAACTTCACCGTGCCCTTAAGATCTTTTTTCATGCCCGACAGAATTTCCGCCACGCCCATCAGAATCGCCACGTGCGCATCGTGCCCGCAAGCATGCATCACCGCAGTTTCCTTGCCGTTGTAAATTGTTTTCACTTTTGATGCGTAGGGGAGATTGGTTTTCTCTTCCACCGGCAACGCGTCCATGTCGGCACGCAGCGCAACAACCGGTCCCGGCTTGCCGCCTTTCAATATGCCCACTACCCCGGTAACACCCACCTTCGTTTGCACCTCCAGCCCCAGCGACTGCAAATGTTTGGCAATGATATCCGCAGTGCGGAACTCGCGGTTACCCAGCTCCGGGTGTTCATGAAAATCGTGGCGCCAGGCAATTACCTTCTGCTCGACTTTAGCGGCAGCGGTATTAATGGATTCAGGGGTGATTTTAGATTGTGCGAACGCAGCAAGGTTTGCTAAGAGTATACCGGTGAGGCATACATACACCAACAGGTTTTTGTAATTCATAAAGCCAACAGGTTTAGGAGGATTGTATCCAGCGAACCTCACAGGAAACATCACTTCAGGCAAAGTGCATCAGATACAACTGTACAATATACCGGTTTCCCGGAGTTTTCGGGCGAGAATTTGCGGCACTGGACTTTAGAACAGTAACCCGGCTACAACCAGACTACTCGGTAAAACTCTTTCTGCGTATTAAGAATTCTGTGTCGGGTGGGAAAGCTTCGGTGTTCCACATCCTGCTGATAAAGTCCTGGTAGTTATCAAGGCTACTGTGGTTGCTTATTTCAGCAAAATTAAATCCGGTAAGCGGTGCACTGCTTAACGCGGGGTGGCGGGCAACGATAACTTCCGGCAACTCAGGAATCGTGAACGTTTTGGTAGCAGTGTCATCCGTATATACGGACCAGTTGATGGTGTATTCCTGTGCGTTATCTGTCCAGTGGTTATATCCCGAAGCTCTCAGGCAATCGTAAGCACCACTGGTGGTAATCGTAATCCGTGTTGCGTCCTGCGACAGTGAAGTGATGGTAGCGGGTATCGACTTAAAACTTTTCGGGATGCTTCCGGTTGTCATATACTGCTGATAGTTATCACCAACATTGGTTTCAATAAACGTAAAGTACGCATCAAACACGTCTCCCGGGTGGTAGAGTTTTATTTCGGTGGCATTGCTCCAGGTTAATATAGAATAGAACCGCATGGGAGGTAATTCCGGTGAAAACGGCCCCATATAAACAGTAGCGAAATCCTGTTTCGATCCAAACGTAAATGTTTGTTCACTGGCGGGTATCAGGTCATCAAAACTCATGGATTGTGTTTGCCCGGCCGAAACATTTTCTGCCAAAGTGTATTTTGGGACTGTCAGTGGATTATCACTAGTCTGAAACCAGAATACGAGATCGATGTTATTGGCGCCAAGGCTGACGGTTCCGGAAAATGTTCCATTAACCCCGCCACCGCTATTCGTTATTACTTTCGGCCCGGTTATCCAAGGAAAATATCCAACAGGAACATCGGTAAAGGAATAGGTGAGTTTGCCCACTTCGGTCAGCACGATTCCGGGATCAATCGGATTAAAACTCAGTTCGCCTCCGGTGATTCCTGTGAAACTTTCGATGATAAACCCCCGGCTGTCGAAGGAGGGGCGAATCAGTTGATGCACAACAAAGCGCTCGTCTTTAAAATCCTGGGGCCGTTCAAAAACCACATCGGCACCATCACCCGCAATTTCCTTGACGTCAATCAGCGTACCATCTTCCCGGGTTAAAAAAATCCAGGTTTCATTAGGGCGTGAGCCCGCGGCTGCGGTAACAGTGAGGAGCGGAGTATCGTTGGTGGATTCATCATCACTGCACGACATCACACCAACGAAAAAGAATAAAAGACAGATAGACTTAAGCTTCATAAATTCTGGAATTACACAAAGATATTAATATTCATGTGCACCAGAATTGGCTTCCCGTCATTGCGCTTGCCTGCCGACCGTCATTGCGCTTGCCTGCCGAAGGCGGGTGCGTGGCGTCATTGCGAGGGAGTGCCTCACAGAAGTTAATTTACCTTGAAGTATCACGCCCGAAGCAATCTCGTTCCGAACCGTCATCCTTCTCCCGACTTGTCGGGAGAAGGATCCCCTTGTAGCATAACCCATTATATCACAAGTCCGAAGGGCTTTCGTCATTGCGCTTGCCCGCCTTCGGCGGGAGCGCAGAGAAGCAATCTCATAACGTGCTGCGAGGCCCTGTACCAGTTACTTTCCTTGTGTTATACTTCACAAACCATTAACTTCATAGGTAATAAAGGGATGCTGGCCATAATGTATCCGGTATCCAACATTAGCAGCCATTACAACTGACAGATGACTAAAAAGATATCAGCCGTTTTATTAATACTTATTGCAGTTTCATGTGATTCAATCACCGACAACGAAAGCAAAGCAATAGACGATATTTTGGAGTTCTATGGAGGAGCCTGTAAGTATTCGGTTGGAGTTGTCGAGTCGACCGATGACAAGGAGGATAAGCGATACTTTGAAATCGAATTAACAAATAGTGTAGCCCTAACAAGATATGCAGACAAACCTGAATGGACCACATCAAATCTGGCCTACCGATTTTACAAACATTTAAATTTGGAGGAAAGACAGGTCTATTCTCACATTCGCGGCACACTATTGCTTGACAACGGTGATAAAATCAAACATGACTATTCAATAGAAGAGCTGGAAGTCGTAGACAGGAAAATGAAAATTGTTTCAGATGTAATTGAAATGATCAAACAAAAGAAGTTTGATGATTTAAAATCATATCTGAATCCGGAGAATATCTTCACATATAACAAAGATGATGTTATTAATGATTTAAAAAACTACGAATCCAAATCCGGCAAAATTTTGGAGTTTAGACTGTTTGCGTTTAAGTATACATCAGCGAACACTAAGCCAATACTCAGCATTTTTGGCGTCATGGTTCGCGATGTTCAGTATACTGAAGTAAAAATTTCCATTAACCCTAAGTCGGAAAAGACTGAAATAATGGCTGTTAAATATGACTGGTGAATGTAACGATCAACGCCAAAGTCTATATAAGTAAAAAGATATAGAAGCTTCGGTCTAACGTTTATTATTTTTTAACAGCACCATTTCTGCCCACTCACTTCTTCAATTGCTCCAGCAAGTCTTTCGAATTCTGGTCCGACGGATCCAGCTCAATTGCTTTCCGCAGATCGGAAAGCGCTTGTTCACGATCGTTAACCGACAAATAATAATCAGCCCGGCGCGCATACACAATCGATGAATTCGGATGCTGATCCAAAGCCAGCTCCAGCAGCATTCGCACCGCTTCAGCGTCACTACCCTTTGCATGCAGAAGATTATAAACCATGTACGAAATCTGGTACTCATTCAAATTCATCGATTTGAATCCCGCCTTCGCCTCAGCATACCGTTTCTGAATCAGGTATTCCGAAGGTGTGTACTCCTCCGGTTTCATGCGCATCATCGGTTCATTCTGCCACGCAGTTTGAAGCGATGTGGCCACGCCATCCGTGCCAACCGTAAACCAGCCCTTCACATTGTAATCGGTAAACACAATCGTATCGCGGCTTAGCGGAAAACAATAAATGTCGTTTCCCTGGTTAATGTTCTCCACCAGGTAATTCCGTTCCCGGCGGATGTACACAACCTCATCCGGACCTTTACGATACCGGCCCGCATAGCGGTCAAGATCATGCTCAGATTGTTCGATCGGGAAAATCTTCTCCGGAAGAAAGTTGTGCCAGCGATAGCAGGATGCCACCGAGCGTCTTATCTCCTTACCCAAACCATTCACATCGTCTCCCGAATTCATCATAATAACAACACCGTTACCATCCTGTAAACTCCCGATTGCATACGCGAGAAACCCGGCATTCACCCCGGTAAACTCGAAGTATATTCCTTCCGGGTCTTGATTATCGACACGCTGAAGCAGGAATGGGCCAATGCCGATTTCCTCGCGATAGCCACCCGACGACACACTTGCCTGGGCCGTCATCATGTGCGTGGCTGACTCGCGGGTCAAAAGTTTACCCTTGCCGCGCAGCGACTTCTGCAGATCAATGATAACCTTCGCCAGGTCGGTTGGTGTAGTGTACAAACCTGCTGCAGCCTGTTGCGGGTAAACATACGGCATCCCTTTAAACCACGGTGCGGTCGAGTAAGCCCATGCCGTTTGCGCGGCATACCGTTGCGGAACGGGTTGTTCAAACGTTGAGTTGTTCATCCCCAGCTTTTTAAAGATCAGTTCATCCGTGAGGTTCGAAAAATTTGTTCCCGTCACATCCATCATCGCCAGCTGCGCGATCATCGAGCCGCCTCCCGAGTACCGGAATTCTTTACCGGGTTCGCTGTTCACCACAACCGCGCGTGTCTCGGCCGAAGGTGCTCCCGAAAGAATCTCAACCACCGAAGGGAGCGGACCTTTATCAGGCGTAAAGCCGAAGTAAGACGACTGCGATGTGCCGCCTGTATGGCTGAGAAGCATCCGCAACGTCACCGGCTTCTTTCGCGTGAAGTCGTTGTCGGCAATCTTCCAGGACGTCAGGTACCGGTTAATAGGAGAGTCCAGTGCCAGTGTATGGTGTTCAACCAGTTCAAATGCTGCAACAGCCGCAACCAACTTACTGATCGAGCCTGCCGAAAACATTGTAGTTACCGTAACCGGTTTCTTGTTCAGCGTGTCCGCCAGGCCGTATCCTTTTGCCCAATGAATTTTATAGTCTTTTATCACGGCAATGCTCACACCTGGCACGCCATAGTACTTCATTCGTTCGGTAATATTCCAGCCTGCAAAGCCGTGCACCGGCACATACGGCATCAGGTTGTTTTCAACAGCGTGAATGAGCTTTTGCGTAGAGGCGTCCTGTGCTTGCGCCCCGGCAACACAGCCGGCCAGCAGAAAGGTTAATAGAAGGTTCCGTAACATAGAGGAGATCGGGCGATTTTTAAAACTGTGTAAAGCTAACCTGAAACACCTCAAAAAACGGTTCAGATCATGCTTTGACACCTCTTTCAGCACTTTTCTTATCCGAACCGTCATCCTGATCCCGACTTGTCGGGAGAAGGATCCCCTTGTAGCATAACCCATTATATCACAAGTCCGAAGGCCTCCCGGGAGCGAAGCGTCATTGCGAGCGCAGCGAAGCAATCTCATAACGTGCTGCGCGGCCCCGTGCCAGTTGCTTTCCTTGTGTTATACTCACAAACCATTAACTTCATGATAATTAATGAATGTAAGACATTATATAATGCCCTATCTCCAGACGTTGGGCATACCTTTCAGACAATGAGACGATCAATAGCCGGAGTTTTAGTATTAATAATAACCGCGAATTGCACATCGAATGAAACAACAGAAACGTCATTTGATCAAATTTTTCTCGTGGACACGGTATCTGAGAACAACCTCAAAACGATTGACAGAAAACTGTTGAAAAAGTGGGGGTATGACGGCCCATATAGCGAATACCTTGACTTTTACTACTACATGGATCTTAAAGGCAAGTTTAATCCCAAAGTAATAAAGAAAACAGGGGACGATTATTCAGCATTGATATTGATAACCTTTGACAAAGAGGGTAATCCAATTAATGAATATGAAATTGCAGGAGGAGAATGCGGAGGGCCATCAGAGCTCAAAGACAAAATTGCATTTTGCCCCTACAAAAAAAGTATAATGATTAGCGACTCGGAGTTTATTGTTAGAGAGATTCATGAATATACGACCGACACAGTTAATTGGGTAGCGACTGAACGGGATTCTACTGAATGGATAATCCAAATTGACGACAAGGGACAGATTAAGAGGAAAGATTAAAATCACACACCACAGAAACACGAACGTTAGCGCCAAATTTGCTGACAAAAAGAAAAATATGAGGCAAGGAATTAAAAGACCAATTCAGGCGTACATTTTTCATGGACTGGGAATTGCAATGGCAATTTATTGGTCGACTACAAATGTCTCAGAAATTGGACGGTGGGTTCTCTGGATCGGAGCGACTGCTGGTATAATTTCTTTGATACACATAACTCTGAAACGAAATTACTTTGAGGTTGCCGACAACAAACTCATCATTAATGAAGGAATCTTTCGGACAAAGACTATTGATCTCGACAAGATTGAAAAGTTTGACATAGAACCCGGACCCTTTACTGCTTCAAAGATTATCCTCAAGGACAAGACTAAGATAAATTATTCTGACAACCAGACTGACGACAAAAAGTTGAAGATGCTCATGAGGCAGTATAATATTCCTGTTGAGTGACGTTAAACACAATTAACCACACCAAAATCTATACTTCATTTGTCTTGATTGTCTATTTTTTATTTTGGTAATTCAAACAGCGCATAGCCAAACGTTACCAAATAGCCGTTCAGCGCATAGTACACTTCAAACTAATGACCGACCCGACAATTCAAAAACTGATCGACCTGCTTAAGCGTTATCCAGGTGTTAAATATTACGTATCTCCCAACTCATTTACAGTAGAGCCAACGAACGAAAAAGGATTTGCTGTAACCATTGATGTTGGACCCCGGGAATCTATTGTTTCATCGGGGTTCTGGCACGAACATTTCGACAAAGGGGAAGAAGAGCAAGCGCTGAATTGTTTTGGCTTTATGCTGAGTGACGCCTGCAGACTGAGAATCGACTATCGCGGAGAAAAGCCAAAACGCTGGACACTTGAGGCTTGGGTGAGTGGTAATTGGATTACCGATTCAACGATGGCGGTTTTCAATATTAACTTCTGGTCTCCAAAGCGAACTGAATATCTCCAAAACGATTTAATCAAACTGAGAAGCCCAACCTCAAACCTCTAATCTGTCAGTCTGAGCCTGTCGAAGACTGAGTTTACCTGCCGAAGGCAGGCCTGGCGATGACTGAGCTTGCCAGCCGAAGGTAAACCTTAAACCTGGAACCTCCAGCATCTAACTTCTTACCTTCAGCCGGTACAATAAATTCACCACTGTAAAAGGCGCCTCCGGTAACGTTGTAGATATCATGATTGTTTTAGTGTCAGCGGAAGTAGTGTCGGGTACAAAGTTGAACGATATCGACCCGCAGCCGCCCGGTGCGATTGATTCTTTCGGCCATGAACTGATCAGGCAATTGCACGATCCCTTAACATCCGAGATCGATATCGGTTTATCAAATGTATTCATAAGCCGGCACGTGAATACCGAATCGTGTTTCAGATCAATCTCACCCAGGTCAATTGTATTTTTCCTTCCGGGGAAAATGTTCCTCCCGTCAGCATTCTTCGCAACCTCACGCATAATCATGTGGTTGAGCGCATCTTCTTCTAACGCCTTGGCTTCTTCACCGAACCCTGATTGGTGATAAACGATCATATCGTTACTCACGATAAGTGTGTGAGGCGCACCTTCAAGCCTTAACATGCCCGACTCCGTGCTCATCGAATCGTATAATGGAATCAGGTTGCTCCAGCTATGTTTTTTATAAGCGCGCTGAAACTCACGGTAACTGTCGATGTCGCCCATGTAAACCAGGTAGAAGTTTACCCCGAGCGACTTATACTTCGCTGCCTGAACGTTCAGAAAATCGTTGTTAGGATAACACACTCCGCACTTCGTAAACCAAAAGTCGATAACCGATATGGCGTCAGACTTAATCACTACCGAATCCTGTGCGAGACCGAAGAATATCAGTTTATTGGTTAGCGGTTGATGGGTTTGTACCCGTTCAACCAACCGGTCGAAAACAATTGCAGGAACAAGCAGCCACACAACGCAACCGAGATACATAAAGCCGGCCGCAACAAGGCCCGCTGCGCGGAGCAGCTTTTTGTGTTGAACAAGGCTAACCAGAAATGCACCCATGAAGTACCCGGTTATGCACGTAATCATTAGCAGTGGAACAACATCCGGAAACAACCCCGGGTTATCGGTTAGCGCCACGAACAGCCAGATCGAAAAAGGCGCAAAGAAAACAAGCAGGCCCATAACATCCGTTCGCGATCTGAACAGCAGCAGCCCACATACAAGATAAATCCCGAATCCGCAAAGTTGAGCTATAGAAACCAGTTCTAAAGAAAGCGTTGCGCTGGTGGCCACAAACGCGATACAACCGGGGAGCAGAATTACTCCCCGGTTAACAATTAGCTTACGATAAACGTCCATCATAACGGTTCGAATACGCATACCTGGTTGCATGAATATAGCCACATAAAACCGCATCCCGATTTTGTTGGCTTCTTGCAGTTACTCGGAGCATCCGGACACCACCATTCTACCGTAATAGGTCCGCAGCTCCATTCCGATCCGCGATGGCAATTACATTTCACGATGGCGGGATCATCCGGGTCAACCAGGTTCATGCCGTTGCTGTTGATGTTGTAAGCAAGCGAATAGATTTTGTCGTCATCAAATACCTTCCCGGCCTTCGCAAGCCAGCGATGTTCAAACGCAGCAATCGTGCGTGCATCCTGCGGAATACGGTCACCGATAAAATTCAATAGTTCCTGCACAACAGCTTCTTGGGTACCATTGAAGTAGTCGGCCCGAAGTGCATTGTTTACCGACATTTTCCATACCTGGGCTTTCTCTTGTGCATCGAGCATTTCGAAAGCCATTTTCTGCTCAGCAGGCTTCAGTGCGAACAATTGCGTAACGCGTGCCGTTGATAATTGAACGGCATCATCCGGTTCTTCAAAAGTTGAACATCCCCAGACAATTACCACTGCGAGGGTCAGGCAGAAGTTTACTCTTTTCATAGATGTAGTGTTTAGTTCCTTCCTATTTCGGAAAAAATAAACGCGGATCGCTTTCCATTGGAGTAGTTTCGGAAGAAGCAGTAGTCACTTCCGTGTAAGAAGTGTCATCGTGTCGAAAGTTTCTTTGTTCAGATCGATAAACTCCATAGAAAACCATAATACTTATCAGCTTAAAATCGTGTAGGTTTTTTTTGCTGATGCAAAACTTCCGGATGTTTAAACAGTAGGAGGGAACGCTATATTTATAAGCCTCAGGTTTAGTTCCCCTGAGGATTGAACTATGGACTATATCATCCTCACCATCTTTATTGCTCTCGTACTTTATGTCGGCAAATCCTTGTACGATTTAGTTACCGATCCCGTGTTATCGCAGCGCGAAAAAACCAATGCATCCTATATCATTGTCATGCTGCCTGTGGTCGGTTCGATGTGGTTTTACTATTATCTGGCGCGGAAGAAGAAACGCCACAGCGTGAAACGCGCCTAGCCGAACATAAAAACTTTTATGACCAATATGTATATTTTATTGGCGCCATTGTTTGGGTTTGTTCTGTTCGATCGGATCAGGAGGCTGAACCGCGCAATCAAAAGGCAAAACAACGGTGAAACCAGGATGCATATCCTATTCCTGGGCCTGATCATAATCGTGGCGGGGGCAGTCTTTTTTCTGATCCGGAATATGGACAGCTAATCAGGTGAATGCAAAAGGATGGTAAGTCGGCCGAGGGCCCGAAGACCTCTAACGTCTTATGTCTTGCTACTTACGTCTACTGAAACCTTGGATTTGATGCGTGAGTGGTAGGAGTAACTCCCATGTCAAACTGACGGGGAGAATATTCTACGTTTTATAATGTAAAAGATAATTCGAGCAATATCTTCACAATGATTCATAAGTAAGTTTTGTCATCGGATTGTAGGATCAGCTTTGATTGAATTTTAAAAGGAGATTATGCCTCACCAAGTAGATACTGAGATAGACTTAACAGAACAAAAGGTAGATAGCAAGTATATCATCTCCTCTCAACATAGACGAAAGGGGAATATACATAAGTGTATATGGATAATATCTTTGGATGAAGAAGTAAACTGCTTCGTTCAGGCGATAAAAGAAAATTGGAAGGTTGGATCGCAGGCATGGGGACTGAAGATTGTTAATACAGTCATCCAAGTGGTTGGTCATAATTCAAGAAATAGAGAACTAAAACTTGCCAAATTTATTGTCGGAAATGATAAGGACATTTGGCATGGTTATCCTGCAGATTATATGATGAGAGCACAGGATAGGCCAGCAACAGATATCTTGAAAGCTTGGGTAAATAATGGCTATATTTCTAAAGCAAAAATGAGCAAAATAAGACTTGGTCACTCATGCAACCTGTAAAGATTACTATAAGAGGGGACTATTTTGACTGCCAAATTTACCGCGGCAGGCTTTACTTATGGACTTTTGACGGTGATCTGAAGGTGTATAGTTGGAATGACTTAGTTCGGAATTTCATAAAAAAAGATACGGATAAGATTGCCTTTACATTTTGCTTTCTTGACGGTAACTATTTGTATAAGTCATCTCTAATCGAGTTATTTAAAGACTTCGATTTTAAAAAGTTGCTGTTAGATAAATTCTCATCCATTGAAAATGGTGAGTATGAATTGTCAGAGACTGTAATGAATCAATTCTTGATTGGACAACAGGAGACACCAACTGGGATTTTACCAACGGACACTGAGATTTATGGAAACAAGCTTTACTTTATTCACGAGAAGGGTTTGTATGCGGGATCTGCTCATAGGAGAAAGTCAGAAAAGAATCCGGTAAGTTCTCGACCAAGTAAATTATGGGATTGTAACTTGCTCTCTATAAAGGCGAATAAGTATCCTCAACTGGCATTGTCTGGCGGTGATGAAGGTCTTTATGAGTTGAATATGGCGAGAAATCTCCCCTCTAACTTGCAAAGGGTTGAAATGAAAAATCCAATTTTCGAAGTAAGTAAAAGCCACTCATCATTTTGCAACTACTCTTACCTTAACATTTACAATACTTCATTAGTAAATGATTCATTCCTTGCGCTTTTTAAGTGGAATACCTCTCTAGACAAGAATAATAAAAAAACTCCATTGCGTGATTTTGATGTCACCGTAAAGGATAGAAAGATTTTTAATGAAAGTACCGGAAGACATTTTGTTAGTTGGGGTATTGAAGATAAGATATATAAAGCAATTGAAGGTGGTTTTGAGATAATAAGATTCAATAATTTCGCTGATCCGGAAAAAGGAGAGAATAGATTTGAAATGCTTAAGAAAGTAGATTTTCAAGCATGGAAGGGGGAAGTTGTTAATGGCGGAACTGCATATTTTGGGAATATAGTTGAATGCGAAAATGCACTGGTTGTAGTTAAAAGTGATAGTACTTATCTGACAATTCCAGGACCGATTACAAGGTGGAGAGTTTATCCAAGGTCTATGAATTACGAGAATCATCTTCATGTTATTTTAGACGACAGAATTGAAATTTACTCGTTCAATCATGATTATTTTTTAAATCAAGAGGAAAAGGATATCGGAATTAAGTTTAGTGCAGAGAAACGACTTAGGTACAGTAAGCCAAGTTACTTTGATGATACGGACGAGAGTCTTTTCGATGATCTGCCTTTTTAAAGAACCGCTCAAAGCTGAATGAAAAAAAGTGATTACGTAAGGTCGTAATAATTTTCCTTTGGGTTTTGCCTGCGTAAAATACATGTCTGTTTTGAATTGTCTCATAATTGAAGAGCTTAAACTTTAATTCACCCCAAAGTCAGAATTGAATCAACTATAATCTGGTAAAATACAAGCGATCAATCCAAATGAGCGGGCTATTTTTAAACTTCTATCAGGTAGATATTCCAACAAAGTCTACTACAATTGATTTTATTGATTACAGCTTATACTCAACAAAAGAAGCTTTTATTGAGTTAAAGGAGCGTTATAAGGATCTTGCAATTTATAGAGATGACACCAAAATACTTCTTTGGAAGAAGTCTGGAGAATCGAAACTTCCAGAAAATACAAAAACATTGAGTTTTAATCTGTGGGAGAGACCTAAAGTTCTTTCCAAAGTACTGGAACGGTCTATTATAGACTTTGTGTCTTCCAAAGGCTACAGGGTATTTAAGAACAGGTATTCAAACTCTTGGGAAATAATCTCTCCAAAAGATGTTTTAGCTGGAAGTATTGATGGTTTGCAAGTGAATAGAATTGTTCACTTTTCGCCAGTCTATTTCTACAAGGAAGGCAAATTATTGTTAGGTTTCTCGTTATCCACTTCACTCAAGAACTCATTTACTTGGAATAGAGTTGAGTTTGAGAAGTATGGTATTGACATGAAAGGATTAAAAGGTGATGATGATAGGGTTTTTGCTAACAGGCAATCGATGAAGCGGTTTTTAGAAACGAAGGGAGCAACTGTTAAGTATGATCAAATTGCCAGTTCTGAAAATAAGAACTCAAAATGCTTTGAAGTAATTGAAGGATTCTACAAATGGCTCAATAAATGCAAAAGCGAGATAGAGCTGCCTTTTGGTTTAACTGTAAATTCAATTTCAAAGCGTTACTTGCCTTTTGAAGATGAACTGATAAAGTCTGAAATTATAGGAAAGCCCCAAAGATATTTTTACAGTAATCGAAAAAATACGCAGGGTCTAAAATTCTACGATCAAATGGTTAAGGCCTACAAACCTTACTCGTTAGAGCTCTATCAAAATAAGCAGATTAATATAGGGGTAATTTGTCCGTCAGAGTATCAAGGAGAAACTGAAGGGTTTGTCAAAAAAATCGAAATTAAGTTAAAAGAAGATTTTCATTTTAATTCTTTGACTTTTCATCTTAAAATTATCGCAGGAAGAGAATTGGAGAGCTACAAAGCCGTTCTTTATGATTCTACTTTGCTCAAAGCAGATTTAATCTACGTAATAGTTAATGAAGCGCAGGAAAAGTTAAGTGCCAATTATTCGCCATACTATGTCTGTAAGGCTAAATTTATTGGTAATGGAATACCAACACAGGATATTCAAATTGAAACTATAAGGCAAAACCTGAATGCTTTTACGATGACGAACATTGCTTTGAATTCTTACGCAAAAATAGGAGGCACGGGGTGGACAATTGAAAAAGAGGATAAGCTAAAGGATGAGTTGGTGGTTGGAATTGGTTCTACGCTTTCAGAAAGTGGACAGTTTGTATTAGGTATTGCACAAGTTTTTCACAATGACGGCCGGTATATGACGGGCGACTGCTCTCCTCTTTCGTCCCTATCAAATTATGCCGAAAATTTAGAAACCCATCTATACAAGACATTACAACCTCTGGTTGAGCAAATGAATAAATCAGGCGCTTTCCGCTTAATATTTCATCTATTTAAGTCGGCTAGTGAAGACTATGAAATAAAAGCTATCAATGGTCTAAAAGAGCGATTTGCGAGTTACAATTTTGAGTTTGCATTAGTTCACTTGGCTTACGGGCACAACTTTCGATTGTATTATAATGACGGAAAAAATGAGATAAGTCAAGGAACATATGTGCAATTAAGCAAGTACTCTGCTTTACTACATTTTGTTAGCAACAGTGATTTGCCTTTAAAAATCGAACTGGATAAACGCTCCACCTTTACAAGTTTGTTTTACATAGCGAAGCAAGTTTATTGGTTTTCCCATCTGTCGCACAGAAGTTACCTTCCATCAAAACGAACTGTCACTATAATGTACCCCTCTTTAATGGCTAGAATGACTGAAGAGCTTAAAAAGGTTGAAGGTTGGGACTACGATCGATTAAAAGCGGTAGCGGAAAAACTATGGTTTATTTAAGGGAAATTTTAAAACGCAACAAATCTTTACTAATTCAAGACAAGAATATTGAGTTAGCTGCCTATCTGTATGTTAAGTCTTTTGAAGAACTACTCGAACAGTCATTTGAATTAAGTCCTGATGAAGAAATAGCGTTAATTGGTTATAGAAAGGAATTGGTTGCTGTAGCCAAAGTAGTTTCTGTTATGTCAAAGACGCCAGTAAAGGGACTCAGTGCAACTTCTAATGTCTACAAGTTTGTTGGCTTATACTTATCCGCAAAGGCTGAACTAAGCCAACAACTTAAGGAGAAATATCAGCAAAGCGATTTAAAGCAAAAGTATTTCTTAGTAAAAATCGAGCCTGCCTTAAAAACTCAATTAGAGGCAGAAGTGATGGCGTCACCTAACCTGCCCTTGGCTGTGTTGATTGAGACAATTTTTACAGGAGGTAAAGTTAATGAGATAGATGTGAATAATGCACTACTGGCGGTTTTGTCAGAACCTGTAATCGATGTCCAGCTACAAATACTCTTGGAAGATATCGAACATACTCTGCTTAGCTATAGATATGTCAATAAGTCTGCCGATGAATTAGTTCGTGATATCTTGAATAACTTTAGCAATGCTCTCCAGAAAATAATAAGAAACAGGAGAAAAGGACATAGTGTTTTTGCAGTCGATGACGAATATGATGTTCAGGATATTTTATACGTGATACTTAAATCAGTATTTCCAAATCTGAGGGATGAAGATGCAATCGGGAAAGTTGGGGGAAAATCGACTAAAATTGATTTACTGATGAGGGAGGAAAGGATTTTAGTTGAGGTTAAAATGCTTAAAGCCAAGGATTTGAATGAGGTGAATTTTATAGCGCAGCTTAAAGTAGATTTTGAGTCATATCACGAATGCAAATGGCTGACCAAGCTATTTTGTTTTGTCTACGATCCTTTTAAAAAAACTAAAGATGTCTCTAACTTCAACGACTTGAATGGGCGAAGAACAAAGGGCAATCACACTTTTGTAGTAGAGGTAATTGTAGCCAGTTAATAAGGGTAACTAAGCGCTTAAACCTTTTGTCAGTTTCGTTTCTTTTAAACATTAAGGCTTTTTTCTACTATTTAAATAGGGGAAGAGCCAACATATAAGATCTACGATATTTAGCAACCCCACTCACGACATCTCGTAACTCCTCCCGTAACAACAGCTAAAATATTGTCAATTTCAGCATAAATGCCCCGGCATACTGTCTGCGTAAGTGGAAAGAAAAAACCGTTTAATCAGATTAAAGTATGGCCTCTAATACAGAAACCGGTCACGCTAAAAACGTAGCAACCTTCGAAGACCTTATTAGCTTTTGCACTGCGTACGGCCCATCGTACAACCCGTCAAAGCCCGCATTGAAACTCGCAGCGCTTAACACGCAGCTTGCCGCAGCAAACGCAGCGCTGCAGGCGGTGAAGATTGCAAAAACCGCGCACGACAATGCAACCAACGCCCGCGAGATTGCTTTCAAACCCCTCAAACCATTGGCTACTAAAATTGTGAATGGGCTCGCAGCATCAGACGCTGCCGTACAAACTGTAGCCGATGCCCGGTCATCTAATAGAAAGATCCAGGGCAAACGCGTGAAGGCCATCGAGAAACCCGATGCGGAAGCCTTGACTGCCGGCACAGAAGCGGTAAGAACCGCATCGGTGTCTCAGCAAAGCTTCGATAAGCGAATCGATAACTTCGCGCAGCTTATCGCAACGCTTACGGCTGAGCCAACATACCAGCCCAACGAAAACGAATTGAAGCTGGCAGCCCTCAATGCCATGCTGGCCGACATGAAAGCGAAGAACACAGCCGTGATCAATGCCACCACTGCGGTAAGTAATGCACGCATCGCACGTAACAAGGCACTGTACGAAGATAATACCGGGCTGGTAGATACAACGAAGGCAGTTAAGGTATATGTGAAGTCCGTATACGGTGCAATAAGTCCGGAGTTCAAACAAGTAAGCACCTTGAAGTTCGTGAAGAAGCTAATCCAGTAAAGAGTAAGCAGGTAGGTAACAGAATAGGGCAGGGTGCTTGAAGAAGTAACCGGCCCTTTTTTATTTGTAAGGACGGTTGCTGGGAATTCTTGCATGGTCACTGAGAATTCTCGCATGGTTACTGGGAATTCTCGCATGGTTGCCGGGAATTCTCGCATGGTTGCTGGGAATTCTTGCATGGTCACTGAGAATTCTCGCATGGTTACCGGGAGTTCTCACATGGTTATCGGGAGTTCTCGCGTGGTTACTGAGAATTCTCGCATGGTTGTCGGGAGTTCTCGCGTGGTTACTGAGAATTCTCGCATGGTTATCGGGAATTCTCGCGTGGTCACTGAGAATTCTTGCATGGTTATCGGGAATTCTCGCATGGCAACCGGAAAATCCCGCTGGATAAATACTAAACCCGCGTAAATTAAAGGAATTCAGCGCAAGCCAAACCTTGGCACGATTGCTGTCTTGGATGTAAATCGTTAACCCCGGTTAATATTTCCTATCTTTACTAAGACCTCAATCCTGACACCCCAAACAACCAACCTCCCCATGAGAAAACTGTCGCTGGCTTTACTCGTCACGCTTATGTTCGTGTCGCCTTGTCGGGCAATGGCATCCGCATCTTCACCCGATGACCTCATTGCTAAAATGAAGAGTGCGCTTGCGCCCTTGTTCACCGAAAATGAAGACTACACCTTTTCCGATCTCAGTGTAACCGAAACAGGAGGGGGCTACCGCATCAGCGGCAACGCCACGTTCTTTCAAATCAGCAGCGTTACCCTTGTCGCCACGTTTCCCAACAATGAGGTGATGGCGCGGTTCGAACTTCAGTTTCCGGGCGGCAGCATCCTGCCCGAGGCCGCACAGCAGAAATTAGCCAAACAGAATTTTACCAACCGCATCCCGGCCGATATCCGGAACGTGGTAACATTAAACTCACTGTACCTCGAGCTTGCGCAGAATACAATCAGCACGGTAGGCATCCAGTTCTCCGGTACACGCGCGTGGCAACCTGTCTCAGGCATCACGGCAAAAGATATTACGGTCGATTTTAATCTCAATAATCCGTTGAGTGCCGTGTCGGTTTCGGCCACGCTCAGGAGCAACCTCACGCTGGGTGAGGTGAACATTGCGGTAACGTCTGTACTGTCAAGCAATCCGAATGATTGTGTGCTGACGGGCGAAGTAAAAAGTTTAAGCTTCGGCAATGTGCTCGCATCCATCGGTATGCAGAAAGCACCCGAGTGGCCCGATGCATTGTGGAACCTCGCGATGCAGAACGGAAAAATTTCAGTCGCACCGTTCGCGAAAACAATGGCCTTAAGCCTTACGTCCGACTTTGGCGAAGTAGAGTTTTACATCAACGGATCAACGGTACCCACCGAGTTTATGGTTGGTGTTTCACCTCCGTCCGACTTTTCGTTCGCGAAGCTTGATCCGACACTAACCGTACTCGACAATGTTGGGTTGAAAAACACCGCACTTGTGCTGGCATCGTCCACACAAAAGACTAGGCTGTCGCTGTTTCGCAAACTCGGACAGGAAACAGAAGTCACACGCGGCCTTACGTTGCTCTCGCTGTACGACATCTCGGCCGTATCAAAAGAACTTCAGAACATGATCGGCAAAAGTTCGCTGCTGCTGCGCGCCACCGTCAGCAACAACCCGGCAGAAATGAAACTCATGGCTTCACTCGATTCCAACATTCCGCTTGACGTAAAAAAGAATGTCATCCTCAAGAACGTGAACTTCACACTTGCACCCAACCCGGCAAGCTTCACCATCAGCCTCGGGGGTATGCTGGAAGTAACAGCCGACAAACGGAAGCTGTTGTTCACATCAACCATCGCGGTCGACATCACCAACGTGGAGCTCAGCATCCAGGGAATCATGAACGGCACATGGGACCGCCCCTTCGACACCAACGGAGTTCAGGTAAGCGACCTGGGACTCGGAGTAGGGGTAACGTTTAAGTCGGTACCCATCCCGATGCCCACGCTGCAGTTTAAAGGAAAAATTAAAGTCGGTAATCCGGCCAGTCCCGCGTTCGCGGGCGACATGACCTTCGCACTCGATCCCTCCAACCCGACACAATGCATGATTGATGCAGGCTTCGATCAGATCTTAATGAGCGACCTCGTAAAAGTTGTTCAGTATTCATCGCCTTCCTTTACCGTGCCGGAAGATTCGCGCAAAACCGTGAACTCCATCGCCATGACCGATGCGCGGCTCACCATTGTACCCGGCATTACCACCGTAACCGTGCTCGAGAAGATGTACGATCCCGGCTTTCTCATCAAAGGCAAAGCAACGATTGACGGTTACGCAACAAGTTTGCTGGTTGGAATTTCTTCAGCTGGTATCAAGGCAGGCGCGAGCATGACCGGCATTGTGTACGATCCGTACTTTTCGTTCACCGGTGCGCTGGGCAAACCCGATCCGTACTTTAACCTCACGCTGAGCACCACTAATCCAAAGTCGTCCGGGTTGGGTTACAGCGGCAAAGCAACTGCATTGAAACTTACAGCCGAATCGGAGATGATGCTCAACGACAACGGCTTCATGCTCTACATGAATGGAAAGATCTTCAACCTGTTCCAGGCGAAGCTTCAGATTGCAGCAGGCAGCACCAAAGATGGTCCGGGGTATGCCGTGAAAGCGACCATGGATACCGATCTGCAGAAGTACATCAGCGATGTAGCGTCAGCCGAGATCGACCGTGCAACCAAGAATTCACAGACTGCTTTCCGCGAAGCGCAGACAACACTCACCGCCAAACAAAATGAAGTGAGCACCCTGAACGTTGAGATCGAGAAACAACGCGGCATTGTAAAAGCCGAGCGTGACAAAGACTGCGAGGCGTTCAACACAGCCAGTGCAAAAGTATCGAAAGACAAAAAGAAAGTGAACGATCTGAAAGACGACATCGATGCCAAAGAAGACAAGATCAAAAAGCTCGCGAAAGAAATTGAAAAAGATCCGCTGAAGGCTCCCGAGAACGGAGCGAAGATCACCAAGCTGAAAGCTGAAGTGGTAAGCCTCGAAGCTGCGCGCGCCACGGCCCGCGAAGTATTGAAAGCATCCGAAAAAGTATTAACCGGATTAGGCAAAGGTTGCGACATGACCCCGATTGATCTTGATCCGCGCGTAGCCTCCGTGATCACCGCCCGCGAAACAGCCGACAAGAGTCTGCAGGCAGCAAAAGCCGTGGTGGAAGGCACTGGCGCAGTCACAACAGGTTCGCTCAAAGCCACGAAATACATCGTTCAGAAAGGTTCCACCGGAGTGGTAACGATTACCTACGCCTACTTCGAATCAAAGCTGAACGTAGCCGATGGCGGCATGGTGAGCATGAAAGTAAAGGGCACCTATGCAGGCGACCCGATCGACACCGCATTCACCATCAACCTCGCCAGCCCGAAAGAAACTGTCGAAGCCTGGGCGAGGGAGATGTTGAAGTAGAGTTACTAATTAACGTGTAATTAACCACATCCTACCCGGATAGACGGGGAGCCCTTCAAGTGCTTTATAGTTTCCTATTCAAGGAAACGGAGTTATCTTAATGTCTACTTTTTTGAGTTTGCACACAAAATTTCCATTAAGATTAAAAACAGTTATCCAACTATGGGCAAAAACAAATTAATCATTTCAAAGCTTGAGGGTTTTTCAGGTATTCGATTGAAAGGCAATAGACCGCTTGTGTTCAAGCCGGGAATAAACTTGCTGGTTGGTAGGAATGGAAGCGGAAAAACAAATTTGATGAGTTTAATACAGCGGATTGCAACGGGTCGTGGTGATCTAAAAAATAGGATTGAATCCTCTTTCTTCGTGTATCATTTAAAAGAGGCTGCCAAGGGTAACGCTGTTGATGTTGAAAAAAGATTTGGAACTGTCACGATCGCGAACTATGCTTTCGGAGATCGACTTGGTAGTATTAAAATGACCTTGACGAACTGCGATCAACCACATGTCATTAAAAACCTTTTAGAGCCGGGTGCGAATTTTGAACATCACTTTGGACTTTCGCACGATGACTTCGATGCAAAATTCACGTATCTAAGCGGAAATGAAAGTCCGATTAAGTTTGAGAGTTCCGGCAATGTTAATGCTAATCCATTGCCTCGCGTGCACGATAGTAAAGCCCATAAACTTATGGGCGGTGAAATAGACTTAGTAAAAGAATACCTTCACCGCCAAATGTTAGAGGTTTATAGAAGTCCGGAATTTATTGCTAGAATCACCAAGCTTGAAGAAGCTATCAACTTAATGTTTGCTAAGTTCTTAGGGACTGCCAATAAAAACATTAAAATAGATTATCACGACATCGGAACTAGCGGGAAGACATCGCTCTCGTTGATGGACCATGATAACTACATTGACTCGATAAACATTAGTACTGGTGAAACGATTTTATTGAACTTGATTTTCTCATTGTCTGTGGTAAAGGAAGAGAAATTAAAGATCGTGGCAATGGATGAACCTGATGTTCATATGCACGATGACATGATTCAGGTTCTTGTAGACGAGCTATTTGAATTAACGAAGGTCGTTCCGGATTGCATTTTTATTATTGCCAGCCATTCTACAGCACTTATTGAGAAACTTGCTGTCAAGGGTAAAGAATCGATTAACATTATTTCGTTCGATCAAGACAGAAGGGTGAGTAACAACGAGAGAGATGTGGATCTCATCAATGCCTTGAGTCAAAATGGTGTAAAATTTTCCCCTCTGATGCTTTCTAGGCGGAAAAATATCTTCATCGAGAATCAGCTTAATCCTCAGAAGGACTCCCGATCTCTTTTGATGAAATTCTTTGTTCCCGATAATGTTCCAAATATTATCCCGATAGGTACGAGCGGAAATGTTAAAGACGTTGATTCTTTCAACGGTATTCTCAAAGATATTCTAAGGAATAAGGACATTAACGCTGTCGGGATTCTGGATGGAGACATGTGGTTTAAGGACAAATTGAAGGATTACTTATCAGGTAAAACTTCACTATCAGAATTCATAAGTAATTTGATAGCTCAGGAACGAGCGTACATCCCCAGCGGCTCTTCTTCCAATCTATATTACTTTAATTTCTGGGAGATTGAGAACTTATATCTCTTAGGCGAACTCCGCACTTGCTGGAAAGATAAAAGTGGCAATCCGTTAACAATGAATCATTACCTTGAAATTCTAAATCAAAATCGGGATGTCGTAGAGAGGCAATTTCTGAAGATGTTCTATAAGTCTATTATTGACATTAAGCCGAATCAAGGCTTTTCGGTAGCGAAGGTGAGGGAATTCATAGATCAAAAAGTAGGAAATATCCATCGTGCAATTCCAGACAACGCGGTTGAAATGGTTGAGGAACTTGCAAGTGAAATTCACAGAAAAAATCTGTTAAACTGGCTGCCGGGAAAAGAGATTGTTAGCCTTCTAAAAAGTAAGGACTTTAAATTTGATGATAATTCCATCCAATATGAGAATCTAGTCGCTTCAATTAGGATTCGGGAAATGTTGGAGTTAAACTAACTGCTACTACCAAAGTCTTATGCACTTGCTGTATTACTTTTACACTGTATCCGCTGTACACTCCTTTTTTCGATCCATTATGAAGCAACTGATTGTCGGAGTACTGATGCTACTTTCCCTTTGTTCATTCGGAAAGCCAAGCGAGAAGTTCCGTATTGCCGTAGCCGGACTCACGCACACACATGTTCACTGGATCCTGAACAGGGCAGGGGATGGCGACTTCGAACTGGTTGGGATTGCCGAACCGAACAAAGCCCTCGCGGAACGATACCTGAAGCAGCACAACCTTCCGATGTCGCTTTGGTTCAGTTCTCTGGATGAAATGCTTTCTAAAACAAAACCCGAAGGTGTTGCAGCATTCAGATCCATCTACGAACACCTCGAAGTAGTACAGAAATGTGCACCGCGTGGTATTCATGTGATGGTAGAGAAACCATTGGCAGTGAGTCTCGAACACGCGCGTGAAATTCAAAAGCTTGCCCTTCAGCATCAGATACAGGTGATCACAAATTATGAAACAACGTGGTACGGAAGTTACCGCGATATGATGGCGAAGCTTGACAACACCGGCTCCATCAAACGGATTGTTGTTCATGACGGGCACCAGGGGCCAAAAGAAATTGGTGTAAACGAAGAGTTTCTTGCATGGCTTACCGATCCGAAGCTCAACGGTGGCGGAGCCGTAATAGACTTCGGATGTTATGGTGCGAACCTGATTACCTGGTTGTTGCAGGGCGAACGTCCTTCGTCCGTTTACGCGGTCATCCGTCAGCTTAAGCCCGATGTTTATCCACACGTTGATGATGACGCTACCATATTGCTCACGTATGCCAATACCCAGGGGATAGTGCAGGCATCATGGAACTGGCCGTTCAGCCGAAAGGATATTGAAGTGTACACGAGCAGCGCCTATGGCATTGCCGACAAGAACGGATCGCGGGTTCGCCTGCAGGAAAACCAGCCCGAAGCGTTCACTCCGCCAACATCGCTGGAGTCGCCACGCCATGATCCGTTTATCTTGTTCGAAGCCGTGGTGCATAAGAAAGTCACACTTTCACCCTGGGAACCATCAGCGCTGGAAAACAACATGCTGGTAATGGAAATTCTCGATGCCGCGTTGCGATCGCAAAAGTCAGGCAAGGCTGTGAGTCTTGCCAAACCGTAGCGGTAGTTAAGATCACTCCGAAATTTCTTATGTTTGGCAGAACCCTAAACCCTAAACAATGAAGGCAGTGCAAAAACTATTCGTTTGTGCAATATTATTAGCATCAGGCATAGCACTTTATGCCCAAGACTCTACCGCAACAATTCACTTTTATAGGACGGGCGCCGCAAAGGGTGCAATGGTAACCTACAAACTATTCACTGATACCACTCTATTGGGGGTAGTGAAACCTAATACGGTTATTCATTATACCGCAAAGGTTGGGACTAACGAATTTCATTCGAAGACCGAGGTTAAAAAGACTCTTTCAGTTAATGCTAAACCCGGAGAAGAGTATTATATCAAATGTTCAGTTGCCATGGGTGTATTTGTAGGTACTCCGAAGTTTGAGTTGGTAAGCAAAACGGAAGGAGCGGAAGCCATTGCCAAGCTGGAGGCAAAAAAGGAAAAGCAAGACCAAAAAAGAAAGAAATCACAGTAGGCCCCGTTAAGAAAGTCATATATATGATTAAAGTATTTACATTTTCATCCGCACGTGTGGTATTGCTTGTATTGTTAGCGATTCTCTGTTCGGACATTTATGCCCAACGTGTGCTCCAGCTTACTAAAGTCTCCAATGGAAAGAAGATTATTCTGAAAGAGGGCTATCGTGTTGTGTATATACTTCAGGGTAATACGTCACGCAACAAAGGAGTTATTGACAAGATAAATGAATCTTCTGTAACGATTGGTGGATACGACTTTTTATTAAGCGAGTTTAAGGCAATTGGAAGAAAGAGAAAAGGATCTGGCTTCTGGTCTGCTTCAAGTGCTACGCTGGGCACCATGTTTATCGTTGGTGCGATTCAGGCTTCACAGGCGGAAGATCCTTGTCCCGATTGCTCCGATGAAGGCTCCACGGGAGAAGGGTGGACTGCGGTAGAAATCGGTATTGGCGCCGCCCTAGTAGGCTTGAGTATCAATACAACTACTAGAAACTCGCCTCGTGATGTTGTTAAGAAATGGAAGCTCGAAATAATTGATCAGCCCTAATCAAAAATGCTTTGGGCGAAAAAACTCTTTGGCAGGCTTTGGTACTGGCATTTGCGGGAAGCGTATTTCATTTAAGAATTTATCTTAAATTACAACAACACTCAATTTCAACAGTCAGAAATAGCAAGATGTTTCTTCCACTATTTAAAAATGAAAGCCATGAGAAAATCAATTCTTTATTCAACGATGACGGCCATGCTACTGGTACTGGGCTTCACATCTAACAATGCCATCGCGCAATTACGGACTCCCAGTTCAGTAGGGAAATATGAAAAAGGTACAGTGACGCTTGAAAATGGAGATACCATTAGTGGATATATATTCATGGATATGATGAACCCTCAGGAATTCCAAAAAAGAGTTAACCTGATTGACGAGAAAACCTTTACAGCTTTCGGTGCCGGGGAAAATATAGACAAAAACGTAGTTGTGTATGATGCCAACGACCTGCAAAGTTTTACACTTGAAAATGGGAAAAAATTCAAAAAGGCAAAATATGCCAATCTCTTTGCGAAAAGAGTACAAGACCAGATTCCCAATAATCTGATGTTAGAAGTTGTTACGGAAGGAAAGATCACCGTTTTCAAAAAGTATCATCACACCCAGGGTATTGTTACTCCTTACCTGCCAGACCGCACGAAAGTTAATGATGCTGATTATGTAAAATGGCAAGAAAACAACTTTGAGATTCTTTCCCAGAAAGAAGGAGAGGAGGCTAAGAATATGTCTACCATCAATTTAAAGTCTCTTTTTGGCGATAAGAAAGCCGTGTTAATGGATTATGCTAAAAACAAATATGGTTTTAGAGATCTCTTTATTAAAGGGCCTGTCTTTGAATCCAGCTTCCAATCCGATACGTTAGAGGCGTTCGCCAAAATGGTAGACGATTATAATAAATCGTAGAAGCGTTTTGTATCCTGAAACTTATGAGCGGCGATAGCCAATTTTCAAACTTGTGCCCCCGACTCTGACTCTTGATTTTTAGTTTTCAGCATGTTACAGATTCTTAATTCATTTGATTAATCAATTTATTTCAAATGCTTTGAACGCTGGTTTAAGCCACTGTGCTTGCGGCTTTGTTCCGATAGCTATCGGAAGTGCCGTGGATTCCCGTATGGCCGGCAGTACTTTGGCTTGATGCGGCTGATTGTCCTCGCGCGCGCTGGCAAAAATTTTCGTACTCAGCTTTTCAATTTTTATAGACACTCAAGGACGTGGCGTTGTGTGCATGGCCCTGAGAGCGCGGCCTTGAGCGGCAGATTCTTAACTTAGCATAATATGATCATACAACACTGTATTACAGAAATAACTCCGGAAGAGTTATATAATTTATATTATGTTAAGTTGATATTTCGAAGAAACTATGCTTGCGTCGACCCTATTTTAAACTGTCCACCCACAATGAAAAAGTATTCGATTCAAGCCTGATTGTCGATACTTGGACAATTTAATTCACGTACTCGCTAGCCGTGAAGATATCTCATTGTTCTTATTTACAATTTTGATAACGCTTCTGAGCTGCCTATTACGTTTCGAAATATCTGCGATTAAGGACTCATTTGTAAGCCCCATCGCCGTTAGAAACGCTTTGATGTCAGCCACGCTATAAGTATTTAACCACTTTGTATCATCACAAATACTTATGAGTGCATCATAAATCGGCTCGCTTTTATTTTTAACTTTTAATAAATATTTGGGTGTGATACGGATCATTATACCGCATTTGGCTGGCCTCTTCGGACTCACCATATTTTTATAGTTCGTCAAATAACTTACCAGGTATTTTATTCCAACTAGGTTCAACGCATCAATGTTATCGAGAATCACGAGAACGTCCTCCTTAAGGTCTGTCAGAATTCGACTCCAAAGTGCTTTAGCCAACAGATCAAAATCAACTCGAAGATAGTTCAGGCTCGCTATCTTAATATTGGATAATGCAGCCGAAACTTCCACAAAAAGACTTTTATTGCCTTGATTGAAAATGCAGTTTACATATAAAAGTTTCAATCTAGGATTCTCCTTTAGCAAAACTGTTGTTGTTGCATACTCAAATCCATTACCTGTGGGTGCAACCATTAATGAGACATTCTTTCGTTCATAACATCTAATGCAGCCTTTTAGAATTGTGGCTTGATTGCTTGTAATATAACTGCTCATTAATTTTTACTTAATAAGTGTCAAATAGATCGCCTTTCAGGTTTTTATCTTCTAATTTGTTTCTCCTTTTGATTCGAGATTTCTTACTATTGGACCATTTCATTTCAGGCTCTGGTTTTGGTTCGCTCACTCCCAATTGGTAGCCAATGTAGTTGGTATCAATTCGCTTCTTGATTTTGGCGGCATTTAAGTATTCTCTGTAATCCTTTCCTTTGAGAAATTTGGTTACTTCCGTTTGCATGTCGACAATGCTATTCTCAAGTTGATCGGTAATTTCGGCCACATCTTTTCCATACATTTTAATCATATCACTATGAGCCTCACTTCTATCGAATAAAGCTTCCGGGATTGTAGCCAAATAGTAAAGCTGGCCTAGGTATTCAATCGTTCCACGTCTGAAGATGTGGGCCACTCCTTGCCTCTCCTCTTGGTTTATGTATACATCAACGGATTTTCCATTCAGGTTTGTGGCAGTATTAAAATCTCTACGATTGTAAATGAAGACTTCCTTGTCTTTTTTGATCAGTACTCCACAACCCTTAACTGTAGAGATATGCCGTTCATGGGTCATGTAGGCAATATCTGAGTCATTGTATGTCTTTAAAGGATTATGTGTTTCGTAACGGAATCGACCCATTGGTGATTCGATGGGCGCGCGTTTTCTAAGTGTTCCAAAATTTGCTTCTTGCATAATGAGATGAAGCACAATTCTTTTCATCTCGTCCATATCCTTCAAATATTCCTCTCTTGTCAATTCGAGTTTGAATATCTTTGAAGGATGGGCGTTAACCCCTTTGCTTTTGATGCCTGGCCCTATGTAGGAGATAGAGTTTGAAAGATACTTATCCTGAAAATCAAGGTTACTCCTTTCATATCTTCCTTGATAATTTGCAGTCTTTGAAACTTTTATATCAACCCCATCCCTCTTCAACATTGACAACAAGTTTTCCATTGACTTGGATTGGTAAGCTAAATGACCGTCGAAGGCAACTTCTCTTGCCATTTCCCCTTTTGTAGTTTGAAAATAAGCTCTCCAGGCTTTGAGAACTGTCTCTGAATTTTCTGTTTCAGAAACAGCGGCACCCAACGTCGCCATTGTACGAAGATCCTTGATTATGACAGCTAGTACCTGAACATATCTTTTGGCGTCATCACTACCTTTGGAAACACATTGCAATACGTAACCATCAATGCCAATTTTTACCATTGGAGCAGATGGCGGGTCGAATTTGAGTACTCCTACGATCTTTCTTTTAAATTCAAGTGGCTCATCTTTTGCGAAACTGATATAGGCTTTTGACTCTTCATTCAAGAAGTTCAAAATTGAGGGTTCAGACAAAGGGACAATCCCATGCTTATCTCGAAGTTCCGGATTATCTTCAATAAGATTCTCAATAGCATCTCGAATTTCGGAGGCCGATACGCGGGTAGGTTTGCTCAGAGCGAAAAGTGTGACTATCCATTTTAGCTCTTCTGTCCACCTGTAATTATTAGATGCTTTCCCTGTATGGCCATGGATCAAACCTTTCGGCAACGTCAGCTTTTTCTTTCGTTTGACAAACTTGATAAAAGCTTTAATGGATGTTAACCGGATTTCTCCTAAGTGGTATTCCACGATCGCCCCAGGTTCGTCAGGTTTTTCTTTTTGCTCATCAAACGTTTTCTTCTGTTCTCGTAGGATTTGGTAGATCAACCCTAACCTGTAAGAGTCAATTTTTGGAATGTATCTAAAGCAAACATGTAGAATTCGATGAGCTATTGCTTTACTAATAACCTGCTGATGTGTTAGTGTCGGAATACAAGAATATAGCTGCTTGATTTCAGCATAGCTGTCAATGGCACAGTTAAGTTCTTTTTCAAGATGCTTTTTGTCGCGTAGAATTGTCTTTATTTCGTCTTCTTTACCCTTTATTCTAAGAGTTTCCAACGTTGTGGATACCTGGGTGACGGTAGTCTTTAATTCCTTAGCAACTACCGCAGAGAATTCAATCATGTCAAGATATGGTGTAGTGTTTTCCATGCTTATCATCTCCGGTTTCAATAGCTTAACCAGCCGTTTGCTGACAAAAATCTTCTTATCTCTCGATTTAAATGCTTTTGAGAAAAGCTCTTGAACAAACCTATTCTCTAGTATGGGTGCATTCATGAATTACTGATTTAATTTGGAAAGGCCAAAATCAAAGACATCTCTGGCATATTGATAAAATTCCTTACCCGACCCGAGCGGAATTTCAGTACTGACATCAAGTGTTTTTAACACAGAATACAGCAATTGATAGTCCCCGGATTCTCGAATTACTCTAACTACCACACTCATTACAGCGAGCGTTCTTGATTTAAGTTCTATAGTTGCTTTATCCTTTATTTCGAAGAAATTTGAATGATAAGTACTCGAATATTGCAACGCTCGCGCAACATCGTTTCGAACTTCGTCAAATGGAAGTTTAACCTTCACACCGACTTTTTTACGAACACCTGGAAATAATTGATCCACGTCATGATCGGTTAATTTCAGTTCGTCTCTCATCCTGTCGGGAATATGTTCTAGATTAATGAAGTCCCTATCAACATGTTTTTCAAGAAAGTAGTTGAACCTTGAGTCTGCAAATAGCTTAATAATTTCGCAGTTGATTTCAATAGATCGTCCCACAATTCTAAAGGACTGATCGAGTACGTAATCGAGTAATGAAATTCCGGTTGATGTTTTCATAGTTTAAAAAGTATAAAGTGAAGTTTAAAAAATTGCTAACTGGATATTGCTTTCAAGTCAATACCTATCAGACCATTTCCTGAATAGCATGCCATCACGCTCCCGGTAGTTGCTTTTTGTTAACCTGACACAGTATTAATTCTATTTGATGGTACATCTATCGAATGAGTGTAGACTACATTACAGTCACGGGAATGCGCCTTGATCTTTTTTCTGTGACCAGCACATAGAAACATTTGACTAGCTTGTGCCAATGTTGAATGTGGAGTCACAATTGCAAATGATAAAAAGGGCATCTAGGTAAAATATCAAAATTGGTTAGTCGATTCTCATTTTCTTCATGACAGTATTAAAAGTGTTAATCCCATCTTGTGTCTCTAATAAAATTCCCGAATTGATCAAAGGCAAGGCCCTCTGATCGCTCTTTGAAGAACATCTCAGTATCATCAAGATTCTTGAACGTAAAATCCAGTTGCTTCAAGAGTTGTTGAAGTCCATCATTCGCTATTGAATTGAGGCATTGTTCAGGCAGTATGAATAAAGTTGAGAATGGAAAAATATTGTGAATGAAGAAATTGATTAGTAGATTTTGCTGTGCCAAAGTGAGTTTCTCGATTCTATCTATAGCCAATACGCCTATCCCCAGCCGATTGTCTCGAACTTTAATGTATTCGTTTAGTTCTTTTGCCAAGGCATAGGGATCTACAGTTTGATCTGCGCGATCACCAAGACACTTCAGTTTGAGTGTCGTTTCATATTGCAGGACATTCAAGTGTATATTGAACTCTTTCTGAAATTTCTCGGTAGCGTTTACTCTTGCGTAAACAGTTGAGAAGTCTTGATTCGAGTTTCTATAATGTTGTTTGAACGTAGCCCTGAAATCAACTTCAGACGTGGCACAAAACAAGCTTCTTGAATATGCCATTAACCAAAGAGTTTTCTTCTTTAAATACATATGCAATCCTTTAGATGTTACAACCTTATTTTTCAACTGTCGACACGTCTTGAACATCGCATGCGGAAATGCTGGATGGCTCAACTCCTGCCAACAGAAAATTGCTAGATTTTTTTATCGCGGGGCGTTTGAAGTCACCCCGATGGTTGTCCTGCTAGGAAGCAGTTTGCAAGTCCGGATAGCCAGGTGTTTCCTTACTATCCTCTTACGATGTCATTGTCCTTATAGGTCAGACATCATTGATAAGTGCCTAATTTTTTTTATTTTAGAGGTCAAATGTTCCCCGAGCGGCCTTATGTTTATGTAATATAAAGATATAAAGAGAATTATAACTTTTGCAAATATTTTTTAATGCGGTTTATAAGTTTTTTAAAGTTGCGCCCGCCACGTAGACGTTTGACATCCAAAAGCAGATTGATTAGCATATGAATATTTTTGGCGAGGAATTGAAGAGACTGAGAAAAGAGCGCGGGCTTTCGCAGAAGGAGTTGGCTGATTCAGCCAATTTAGGTGATGTTCAAATCAGTACATATGAAAACGGTAGGATCACTCCTACCAAGAAAAGTTTGACTGCTCTGGAGAAAGCTTTGGGCCTAGCTGAAGGCTATTTCAACCGGTTTATGCCGGAAGAAAGTGAGGAAATCGTTTCTCACGATGTAATGATGCGAGAACTGCTTGATTTCATGAATTTACGTCCATCCTACCGGCATTCTAAAATGATACTCGATATGATGAGAACAATTTCGGAAACCTATCAAAAAAGGGAATCTGTTAGCTAGTTTTGGAGCAGTTCTATTAGAGTTCGCTGAATTCGATTGCTTCATGCTCTATAAATTTTATACTGCTGTCCAGAAGTCCAACCACGCGAACCTTTTTTGCTGGAGATAACTTTAGGACCGTTAAAGTTAGGCTCGTTGCACTATCGATGGAATTATTGTTTTGAACCCGTGCGTGATGTTGGGGATATGAATGCATTTGACACACTTAGCTCAGCAGAAAGAGGAGTAAATTAGAAAATGATCATCGATATCTTAAGAAGATTTACACAGTGGTTCAAGAAACCTGATTGCTTCAGGATCTAGGAACTTAATACTGCCATCTTGAAATTCAATTAGCGCGAAGGTCTTCCGCAAAGGGTAGTCCGGCGGCCCTTCCCAGGAAAATCGATCACACCACCGGTGAAAATAACCTTTTGATCCGAAGCTTACCTCCGGGATCAGCATTCTTACCTCAATCGATCTTAAATTGATTTCCATAATTAGCCCGTCTTCGCCTAATTGCTTTTCTTCTCGGCATTTATTTCATCGATTCCAAACATCTGGCAAAGCTCGCGTGAGCCGTCCAACGTGATCATGTATTCGCCCGGCAATAAATTAATAACGGTGATCAGGTAAGAACTTAACCCGTACTTAGCAGCCTTAAACTGGATGAAATCGACATTATCCCGCTGAGTATCAGCCGAAAATGTTTGCGCGCTTTCAACTTCTATAAAGCGACTTTTCCTATCTTTATTGATCTCAAATCTGGCAAAATTAATGACGGTTGCCGGATCCTTCGTATTATCCGCGACCCTCACCAGAAATCGAAGCGTATCAGTTTTGGTGATCCGGACTGGGGACCTCTCCCCTTTCACTGAACCAAGTACCTTAACCTTTCCAATACCCACTATTACGGCAGAAGCGTTCCTGCTTGTCCTCATGATAACCTTTTGTTTTTCAAGCTGGGCGGGCTTACCATCAACAACAACTGTGACCGAATTGTAGAATTCCGGTTCCGGGATCGCCAATTGTGCGTCAGCGTGCAGATTGATCGCAGCGCAAATAATACATAGTGCAAAAGCTGCCTTCAATGTGGAAATCATGATTTTTTCGGGTTTATGCTGGCGAAGATACATAGTGTTGTATACATGTACAACACTACGAGGCTGTTATTTGGCTTGTTTGCACTCGGAACTCATAGATAGTCTTGATAAGCAAGCAGAAAGTTCAGAAGGACCTCGGAAATCGGCTTCGCGAAATTCGTGAGAGCAAGGGCCTCTCGCTTCGAGATATTGAAGCACATGACGAATCTATCGACAGCGCCCAGCTTTCGCGTTTCGAAAACGGCGAGAAGATTCCAATGATCTACACGTTGTACAAACTCGCAGCAATATTAAAAGTGAACGTGCGTGACTTCTTCCCAGAAAGCTAAACGCGAATTTAATATAGTTTGATAGTTAATCTCAACATCTATCTGCAAGTCAGATAAAGTAAGATAGCCGCCTTAAGGCACCCTTAAATTACAAAAAGCAGCTTTGAACGGTACAAGCACGATAGCCCTGTACTATTTAGCGCTCGGCTGCATATTTTGGTTCAGCAAATTTTGTGAGCATAGTCATTCGACTGCACGAAGCAGAAGAAAAAAATTCAACCTTTGCCGAAAAACACTTTTTAGAAAAATCTTGAATGTCGTCAAAGTTAAACAATCAAAAACTGTGGCGTCAGACAATTGGGTTATTACCTGCACTACCTGGTTGTCCTATTTATGTCTTTTGAGAATAAGACTATCCAACTTGACGGAGTCTCTAACAATCGAGTAACCGCATGGAACACTATCGTATTCAAAAGGCGAAACCCTCTTGTTTATCTCATAAGTACCGTCACATTCCTCCACAACCCTCCAAACAGGCGCACTGTAGTTAAGATTCGAATTTTCAACTAATTTAATTTTGTGTTCAGCGATAACCCGATCTATCTCATTTATTATATGATTATCATCCCTGGCGAATATTCGTTCAAACATTGTAAAAAATATAACTACCACACTATCGTCTTGCACAGAGTAGTAACTTGGCGTAAAGCGATCTTTCCGATACAACGTTGAGAAGTAGTTTGTAATTTCAAACGTCTTCTTTAACCCGCCAGCCAATTTTATCGAAATTATTTTCTTTTTCGTGTCAATGTTATTTTCCCTAATGTAATTCCTAATCGCCTCCGATAAAAAATCATCTGAGATCTTAACTCTAAAGGTTGAGTGAATTTTCGTTTGAGCCGTGCAGTTCGAGAAAGCACAGGAAAATATCACGAGAAACAAGGCAATCTTTTTCATAGCTATTTAGGTAACAGTGAGCGGGAGCCATTAATATAATCTTGTAAATAATTAAGCCCTTGGACATTGACAGGATGATATTGATACATCATTCCTCCTTGAATTATGAAGCTGCGGAAGGCAGGATACCTTTTTTGCCAATATAGGGCGTTATTAATATCATCATCTGAAGGTTCTAATACGTCCGGATGAGTGTGAACCATTTCGTACGGTCTATATAAATTTCCATTGTGATCCATAATAGTCTTGCCATCCTTTTGAATACCTATTGTTGGATCACATTTTGTCCGTGAGTTATTGACCCAAGGCAAGATTAAAATACCTGCCTCACCTGTTTGAACGTTTTTAGCGCTATATCCCATTATTTCGACATCAGTTGAATTATTAACCATAAATTCATATGCTTCCCCCTCATTTCCAAACCAATGGAAGATACTCGGATCAGCCCCCATAGACGCACGCAATGGCACCCTCCTAAAAGAAATCACTGTTGGATTTATATTAGCTCCCATTGCTTTGTCCTCTGCTGTTAAACTACCTTGATAATTGAACGGCACAAGTTTTGTCCAATTTCCATATACGTCTCTTTCTATTTTGGCAACTCCATTATCATCGTATGTAAATTGATTGTTCCTCATTTTACTCAAGATATTCGACCAAAACCCCCAAAATTTGCCCTCAGTGAATGACATGGCACCTCCGCTACGATCAAAATACGATGAGCTCCAATCTGCGAAATAGTTACCAGATTCAGACATACTAGCAATACTATTATATCTGTTTACACCCATAGCTGACATTCCAGGTTGATAGTCCATAGCCTGGCCACCATTCGGATCGTTCACCATCACCGGATTATTCAAGCCATAATTGTACGCACTAACAGAAGCATACATCGGTGCGTATGGATCAATTTGTAGCATCCTTCCTATTGCGGGATCATACCCCCGATAGAACATCTCGTACCAGCCACTGGTTTTGTTTAACTCATTGGCCGCATTGTATAGGTAGTTGTTGTCTTTTGCATTATCGCGTGTCCAGCTCGTTGATGTTTGGAGACCGAAGGGGTAATACTCGTTATATTGTGTGACGTTGGTTTTTGTATGAGAAACTTTCATATCATCGAAGTACACGAAATTGTTACTTTGATTTTCGTAGCTCAGGTAAATATACACATACCCTTCCTCAATTATCTTAATTGGCTCATCAAATTCAATTTTGGCTTTAGTCAGCTTACTGGCCTCTGTTATCGGCTGCCAGTCCATGCCCAATAAATTATAATTTTTATCAAATACAATGTAGTTCAGATACGCAGCCGGAACTTCATCGCCCTGGTTACCGGCAAGGCCCGTGGCGGTAAACGCACCGTTAACCCCGCTGTATATTTTCCCGGTTTCTCCCGTACCTCCGCTAACACCTCCAAATACAGTCGCTACAGCACCCATGATAGTTGCCAGAGTGTTGCTGGTTGTACCATATCCGTTTGCGCTTTCATAATAAGCCCAAACTTCCGCAGTCACCTGATCACCCGGGAATACCCGAATGCTCTTCGCGGGCCCAATGGGCGTGGCCTGATTCAGGCGAACTGCCTTGCCACCGGAAGGGGTATGATTTCCTGCTGTCGATGCAACCGGGTTAACATTTAAGTACTGAGTAGTGCCGTTGTCACCATCTTCAAACGTGGCCACAGGGGCATCAACGGCGGGTGTTGCAGATGTAAACACAACGCGTGTGTTCCCCTGGTGATCAGCTATTGAATATTCATAACTAAGCGTACCCCCCGTGTTTACGACTCGACCCTCTGGTGACCCAAAGAAGCTTAACGTACCGTTATCATACACAAAACCATTAACATATTCGGTGGTGGTCAGCAATGTTGCTCCCTGATAAATTTTTTGAACAAGCTTGTTTCCACCCGCGTCGTAAGTATACTCTATTTTCTTGCCATCGGTGAAATTGACCTGCGTAGGTTTACTTAAGAAGTTGTAGGCAATACTGCTAATACCTTTGTTCAAATCCTTCAGGACGTTACCGGCTGTATCGTACGTAAACTCGTTATTGCTCGAGTTGCCATCCTTAAAGCCCGCAAATGCGGTTGTACCGGCCGTATCAGCAACCTGGCTGAGCTTATTGACATTAAATGCCGAATATGTGTAAGTAAGCTTATCAATCGTTTCGCTTTTATATAAACCTGTTATGCCAGCAGCTTGATATTTGCGCTGCTTTCTCTCAAGCGTTTTAATGTTACCGTTATGGTCATAGGTGATAGCCTCATTCTGGGCGTCTTTTTCCTTGTCCCACGAGCTTTGTTTAACGGCATACTTAGCCGCGCTCAGCTTACTGGTTTTGTCGTACGTGTAAGCATAGCTGCGTTGTGCGGAAGTCCCTGAGCCACCTCCGATTGCCTTCCATTTTATTGCCGAAATGTTGCCATCGTACCGAGCGGTGGTTGTAAGCCCGCTTTCAGAATCGTTGTAAAGCAACTCCATGCCAAAATAGTCGTTCGTTTCATCATTACTGCTGTTGCTGGAAAGCTCACTGTTGTTAATAGACTTTAACTGTCCTTTAATCGTATACCGGTAATCGACACTCTGTAAAAATGTACTACTGCCGGTATCGTGCAATTTCTTGTCGACCAACTGGCCCAGGTCGTTGTATTCATATTGCGCCACAAGCTGGTACGCACTACCCGTACCCGCATTATCTTGCGAAACTTTCCATAAATCACCCCGAGTAGTGTATTCATACTTATTTAGAATGACGTATGCTCCAGCGTTGTGGTGTTTTTTGGTATACAATAGGCGACCGTCATCCGCATAAGCATTGGTTACGCGGTCGAAATTGGCTGTGTTTTTCGTATTTGTAGTTTGTACCTGGATTGTTCTTCCCCGGTCATCATAAAACACATAGGTTTTAAGCCACGTGCTGGTTCCGAGTATTTTCCGTTTGCTGCCGGTTGCCCAGCCAAGCGTATACGTTGCTGGCGTATGTTCACCAGTCAAGCCTGCACTGGCATACGAGACAACTGCACCGGTATTATCAAAGTCATAATCATCAAAATAATTCACACTCAATACTTCGATATTGTCCTTCGGGAAACTGATGTTGGTATAGCCTTCCAGTGTCGTTCCCTGTTTTTCGAACCAGCTATTCACGCCAAATGTCGCGTGACCTGTGACGTAAATGCCGTCAGCATAACCCTGCATCGTAGAACGGGTTGTATAGGTTGTATTGGTATGGATACCGGTCATCACAGCATTGCCCTTATAATCGTATTTGATAAACATCCATTTGTTATCTGGACGCAACATGCCATCCTGTGTAAGGACTACCCTGCCAAGTGGGTCGTAGATAACATATTGCCACGCCTGACCAGGAACTTTCTTTTCAATCACCCGCCCCTTGCTATCGTATTTAAACTGATTGCAATAACTGTCCTTAATAACCGAACTTAGCACCCAGCTGTTAGCCTTAAGTTTTTCCACACCTTTGGGTGAGATAATGAAATTCACCTGGCCCAGGTCGTTATACACGTAATAAGTTTCAAGATAATCGGTATAAACTCCCTCTACGGTGGCTGCAATCTGCTGCCGCACAAGTATTGTGTTACCCGACCCGTCTGAGAATGTAATGCTGTGATTATTATCCGGGCTGGTGGACTTTACTTTGTTCAATGCGTTAGCCGGATAATAGCTGGTGCTTGCTCCGTTTGTAAAGAATTTTCGTACCTGATCCGTACTTGTATTGAACTGGTATTCGGCCTTGCTCGTATGACCACCGCCTGGTTGAGATGCCTGACCAACTCCGCCCTGCTCAACCACTCTTCCCAACGGTGATGTGTCGTATACGGTTGCCGCAAAGGCCGAATTATCATCAGCTACTTTATCGGTTGTCAGTTGATAGAAGTTTTGTTGCTCATATTGATATGCTGAATGAAAAGATCCGTTGGTTGTGCTTGCCTTGTATGGCAGGTATGTTTTCGATGACCTGCCCCATGAATCATATTCGACGGGAGACACAATATCTTTTCCGTCAGCACTGCTTCTGACAGAAACCTGTTGTAATACTCTTCCGACACCATCCAGGTATGCGATTGACGTCAGTTTTTCAGAATCAGTCAGGCTATTTAGGGAAGCATCTGTTTTTTTCCCGAACACCCGAATTACATCTGTTTGAACATTGGCGTAACTGATGTTGGGGATTACGTTAGCGACCGCCTCGGCAACCTCGGTATAACACCCGGTTGATTTCTCGCGAGCGCGGACATAATACGTTGTAGTCGCAGTTATTGTGGGTGTGGTAAACGGTATACCTTTTTTTAGACTTGCTGTATTGGAAACAGCATTGGCTTTGGTGGCGTACCATTTAATCTCAAACAATGTTGTGTCGACGTCAGCGAAGTTCATATAGGGAATGACTTCATCAAACGCATATCCTAGCGGCACAAAAGTTCTGAATGTCACCGTGCCTGTGATATAGGCAGGTTCCGAATTCCATGCGATGATGTTAGAAGGAGCCGGGTGAGCTGATGCTACTACGGCAGTTCGACCTGTGGATACACATCCGGTCGTGGTGTGGTAACTGGCGGCATAATACGTTACAGGTGATGACAACGAAGGGGTTGTAAAGCTAGAACCTGTGTAGGTAACCTCGCCATCCGTAGGAGAAGCATACCACCGAATTGAGTTTCCGTTTGCGCCGGCTGTTGCACTGAGGGTGAGCGTTCCAATGGTGCAACGTTCTGCCGGCGTAACGCTGGCGGGATTGGCCGGCACGTCTCCATAATTTGCCAGGATTGATATCCGCGGGCTGGCTACCGAAGCTGAACTGTTCCAAGTTTCAACGTAGTAGGTTGTAGGTGACGTGATAGTGCCAGTCGTATACGTATTGGCTTCGCTAAAATAAGTTCCTCCGGATGAAACCGTATACCAGCGAACCTTATCCCCACCGGCGCCCGGTGTAGCAGATAATGTAACGGTCCCGGCCCCGCACGTTGTTCCAGGGACGGTTGACGGAGCAGCCACCACGGTGATAGACTTCTGCGTATTGACCCCGCCGCTAACCTCATCGTAAAACTGTATGTTGCCCGATGCAGTCCAGGTTACTGATGCATAATAAGTACTTCCACTGGCCCATGTGCTATTGATCGTTGCAGTACCTGACGCGATATTCCACATGGGTGCAATGACACCGATAGCAGTAATCGAATACGTATTAGTTGATCCGGATGGCACCGGTGTTGGCCCAGAGATGACCGCAGGCGGTGGCAGGTGATTGGCAAATCCCTGTGAAATAGCGCCAATTAAGAGTAAGGAAATCAGATACTTTCTCATGGCTGCATCGGATTTATGGTGAATTTGCGTTTCATCCAATCCTTTCGTTCAGAAAGATCAACCGTCAGGTAAAGGTTCTCACCAACGCGTTCAATTTTACCTTTGCCATGCAAATCCAACACGAGAATGTCAAAAATCAACTGTCCTTCTTCATCAAAGCTAGCCCAACTTCCGCTGACATTTTCGATCACGAATTCGCGTTCCACATTATCATGGGAAAGTTTAAACACATGCGAATTCAATTCTATATTAAAGGTATCCATCAACGTTTGACCTGAATACAAATCGGTGTTTTTTACGGAATAAAAGACTCTGGTGGTGTCCAGCACATTTGACTGGGCCGAAACTGCGATGGCCAGCAGGAGCATCACAGCGGTCATATAAATAAGTCTGGGTTTCATAATGTTTCTGTTTTAAGGGGTAACTATCACTTCCTTGCTGGTTGAAATGACTGACCGTCCCAAATTAGAGGTAACCGTACAGCGCACTGCAAAACTTTTCGTGCTCGGCAATACTTTAGAATATGTGAACTGGTTTGAGTTCGTACCGATGTAAACCCAGTTAAGTGTCGCAAGGTCTGTGATCTGCCACTGATAACTAAACGTCTCTCCTGAAATTGCGTTTGACGGCGTGACCCTGAAAATGACACCGGATGATGTTGGAGGAGATGCCGTTATTTCAGTACAGGAATAATACGTGGAAGGCGTTGTTCCAATAAACGTATTAACACCTTTGGCGCAAATGTCGGCCAGTAACGGCGGGTGAACTACATTGAATGTTTTTGTGGCAACGACTGCCCCATTGGATATGCTGCTAGTCCTAAGCCGAATAGCATATGTTCCCGGGGCAGTGAATGTATGGTTTTGCGAAGCCGTTCCCGAAACAAAAGTACCTGTTCCCCAATCCCACTCATATGTTATTGTTTCAGTTACACACGGACTAGCCACAGCGGAAAACGTGACCGGTACATTCACTTCTGGACTCGCATTTAAGGTGAATGCGGCATTTAGCGGTGACGAAAGCGAGTAGTTGTAACTAATCCTTTTCAGTATGTTACGCTCGCGGTCAAATAAATACCTTGGACGACCCAGCTTATCATATTCCTGAAAAGAGGTATTACCGTTTGAACTGGTCACCGAAGCGGCGCCATATGGTATTACATATGTCGTGGCGACCATGTCAGTATTTTCCGGGTAAAAGAATACATCATCAATCACGTTTACCAGGGTAGTTGAAAGTTGTCCTGCGGAAGGATTTCCAGCCGGTGGGGCTGGCAAACTAGACGCTTGTAAAACAACTTTAAACTGACCTGGTGCAGCGGGCACACTTGTCAAGGGAACTACCGCCTGAATATATTTATATTCTGAACTTGTGTTCGGAACACTGACATTTACATACGAATATTCCGTACCACCGGCTGCGGGCTGAAGCGAAACTTTTAACGTAAATGCGGTATTTGTTTTTGCCCAGAAAGAAACCAGGTAGTTTGAAACTGCCGGTGCTCGGGTAATGACTTTACTCAAGGACTCTTTGGCATAAAAAGCTTTTAATCCGGTATGCCCGGTTCCGTAATAGTACGTTGAACCGGTAAAATCAAAATCAGTTGAGGTTTCAAAATCTGAAAACGCAGCCTGAATTTCTGTAGCGCTTCCTAACTGAGCGTTAAACAGTTGAACAATCGGGATTGTCGAAGAATAGCCGTACCCTGTGACTACCGATTTTCTTGACATCGGGCTAGTAGTAGCCTTTACATTACCAATTAGTGAGTACGACAGGATAGAATCCATGCGTTCGTAACGAAGGTCAATTTTGAACTTCGATGCCCCATATCCATCAGTTATCACGGAAGCCGGAACAAAAGAGCTTAACAAAATAGGCGGATTTGTTTTGAGTTGCCAGCTTGACCGCACCAGTTGCCACTGTGCACCCATTCCCATAGCGCTAAGTTTAACTGCTGAACCGCTGATTACGTATTCGGCAGAGTCGGCGGCCTTTTTCATTGTTTCATAGCTTTCGATTACTAACCCAGGTCTGTTAAAAACTGGCGCGTAGTAAATAGCTATTGCGTCTGCGTTGCCCGAATTAGTTGATGAATAGTCTTTAGCATACTTCACGTAGCTGGTGTAGATTTTACCGTCGCTCGTATACCGCCTGACCTTCGAAAGGTACTTATGGTTAGGGCTGTCATAAAAGTACTCAGCGGAATCCTTTAAATAGGTTGATGTGCTTGGATCATAAATGATATTGACTTCCTTCTGAGGAACCCGTTCGGCATCCGTTAACATCCCATACTTACCATAGAAGAATATTCTGCTTGATGGATCGCATCCCGGCAGGCGCTCATATCGCAAGCCCCAAACTTTTGTAGGCGCAGTCCCTACCTTATAGATATCCTGATAGGTAGTTACGGTTCTCCGAACAAGGTTGTTTGATTCATCATAGTCAGATTTTCGCCATTGAAGCCCGCGTTGATAGTCGTAATCCGGACTGGGACTAAACGGGAACGTCCACGGCCCACCTCCCGCTGTATTACCTGTGCCGGATACATCGGTGGCGATTCCTAATGAAACCGAAGATGGTCGGGCAAACCGAACAGATGCAGGTTTCCATTTTCCGTGACTTGTCTGTCCATAGGCCGCCGGAACGTAAAATTCATGCACAGAATATCCTGCGCCGGGCCGTCTGACGGTGACTGTTTTGTAGCCAACCACGCTGCCATGGGTAGTTTCACCAGGGCTAAGGTCAAACGAAGTTCTTACCGTGAGGTATTTCCACTTTTGTTCGTCTGTCATGCTTGGATTTGTATATGTACGATCGTAGGCAGCACCGCCAGCATCCTTGTAACGATATGCCGGCATCGCATAAATAGGTTTTCGTATTAGTTGACCTTGTCCATACTCAAACGTCTTCTTAATGGGTGTATGATTAAATCCATCGAAATAACTGATCGAACGAATGCGCAGTCCGCCGGCAACTTCCTCTAAGCCAGTCCTACCGTCAATGTAACTATTAGCCTCAAATTCAAAGCTGGTAGTCCCTCCTTCAGGACTGGTAATTGTTTGTAAAGTTCCCAGCCGCATTGCTGAACCGGAGCTCTCGCGACTAACCCCATCTAAAATGTACTCCCGTCCTATCGGTACCGGTATTGGAGAAGTGCGGTAACGTTCTGAGGCAGCCTCGTCTGGGTAAATATAAATTTTAGGAATGGCATGTTCTTGTGTTCTACCGTTTGGATACCCCCAAAGGTCGGTACCCTTCGGCATGGGCAAATAGTATCCAGGGTTATACTGGCTTTGATGAACCCCTGCATATTCAAATTTGTACGGGGGTATGCGATCACAACCGGAATTTTCGGTCACTGATTGAAGAAATTCAACCACTTCAACTGGATTGTATCCGTAAATATCTGTGGCATAAATGATCGGCACGTGTTCGAGCGCGAAATTCTTGATGAATCGCTCTGTTGGGGTTGTGCCTCTCCGATCATCACTGATATTGATAGACTTAAGTAGGAAATTAGTATAAACGAATTCAACTTTTGAGCCATTGGAGCCAGTGATAGTGGCAGGTAAAAGTGTAGCCCTGCTGCTTCCCATCCTGTAAGCTTCATAATACAAAGCATCTTTCCTTAAAGAAGCTGCGTAGGACGCGTCTGGGCTTTGGTAAAGCGCTATTTCCTTAATATCGTTTGAACTAGTTGAAAGTCCATTCACGTAAGTAAAAATTATATTCGATCCGTCCGGTCCATACACACTGGTAAGTTTCCACTCAGTAGTATAGCTAACGGAAGTGGAATATTGGTCGTATTCGGTACGTGTATAGTACGTACCAAATCCTTGACCAGAAGGTCCAGAATTTTTGTTGACATTCACCAACGAATAGAAACTATATACGTAACCTTGAGGAGTGGTGATAGTAAACCCAATAATTTGTTTGTCGGTAGAACTGACAGTTTCGTATTCAATTTTGACATCCTGATGAGGAATACCGTGAGGAAGCATATCCGTACCTAGAACAAAGCTGCCTGTATAGCCTTCAACATTGTAATTGAAGACATCTGGTTCGGTGTCCACTCCATAGGCAAATCCGTTTATCTTGGTATAGTCTGCGCTCTCATCCGTAATAGAGGTGCCGGCAATGGTATCTGCGGTTATTGTGAATCCATCAATTGTAGCTGCTGCCGATGTGAATCCACTCACGGTGTACATCCAACCCTTTACCGTTCCAGTCTCATCATCGGGAAAACTTCTCACCTCGCGACTTACTGAACCACCAGCACTCAATGACCAGCCCGGTCCAACCGGCAATCTTTGCTGAAGAGCATTTGCATTATATGATAGTGAAATAGGAATCGATACACTTCCGCTCGCAACGGTCCAAATGGGTAGTGAGATAGATGGAGTTCCTGTATACATATCAACAGGAATTTCACCCTGTGAAAAAGCAGGTAAATACGCTGCACACAGGATGAGGATTAGAAGGGGGGTTCTTCTCATCGGGATGAGGTTTATAAGGTTACGAGTACAAGATGCACGATTCAACCGGATTTCATAATCCTGAATAGGAGTAACTCCTATGTCGTTGAATTGAAATGGCCAATTCTTATTGATTTTGGCACAAAAAGTTTTCGTTAATTTTTGATGAGCGGAATTCCTAAGAAGATGGAGTAGTCTTTTTGGCTGGCTTTTTCTTCATTGTGAACTCGATACCAATCCGGAAATTCACCCGGTCGGTGTAGGGGCTGCGATGATCTTTGTCGAAGATGTTGTACATGATCTGCGCATTGCCCATCAGCTTCTTGTAGATCGGATACTTTTGCTTGATACCCACCAAGGCTCCCCAAACCCAGCTGCGCTCCGGAGTAACATCCAATACCGGGTAGCGATGTTTCTCGGGTGTATACATCGATTCAACATCGAGCCGGAAGCCAAAGCCTTTTTTTAATTCATACTCACCGTACGACCGGAACCCAAACACGCGACCGTTGTCGTCATACTTCCGTTGCGGAATATCAAACGCGATCCGCTGGTTCCACCCCAGCCCAGCCTTGAAACGTGTTGTGAAGCGATACGCAACGGACGGATTAACATCCAGCATAAAATATTGCCAGCTCTGAAACTGCAAGGTCAACGCAGGTACTAATCGTTCTCGCAGCGGCTTGCCTTTTAATTCATTATAACGCTTTTGATTTTCGATGTCTTTCAAACTGCTCACGCTGCTGTACTTCTGCTTGTACTTGCTCATCTTCTCCATCGCACCCATCAACACCTGTTCTTTTCCCGCAAAGTGATTCACCGCTTCTTTCTTCGCCATGTCAAGAACCTGCTTTTGTGCATCGGCACTGTTTTGCGGAACTCCGCCCGGCATGCCCGGAACTTCCGGAAGCTTTTGATCCGGAATTCCTTTTACCTGGTCAGCCGCTTTGTTTTCAAGTGCTTTACCCAAACCTTCCTGCGAGCCCGTAACGTCCTGCACTTGTTTTTGCACATCGCCCGCCTGGCCGGTAACATCAGTCAGTTTGCCGGTGTTCAAATCGGTTGTCGGCAAATTTCCGTTTACGTCCGGCAGTTTGACATCTGTTCCCGGAAGACCGGTATTAACGCTCGGAACATTTACCCCGGAAACATTCGTATTCGGCAGCTTACCCGTGATGTCGGGCATTCCGGAGTTAATTTTATCAAGGCCAAGCTTACCCGCAATATCTGAGTCGAAAGCGGGAACGCTCACCTTGTCCATGGCAGCCGTAAACTTTGAAGCTTTGCCTTGCATCTCTTTAGGAAGGTCGAGCTTGTTAAGTTGACTAGTGATTTTACTTTTCAGGGAATCGATACCCTTTATGGTTTCATCTTCCAGGAGCGCTAGCTGCTGGTCAAGGCTGTCGATCTTTTTCGAGTAGCTCTCTACATCAGGACGTCTGAGCGTATCAAGAACATTAACAGCTACTCCCTGACGGGTAGCATTAATCCGTTTCGAATTATCTACATTCTCCAAGTACAGTTGTTTTAATCGGCTGATTTCTTCCTTTTGTGCGACATAATATTGTTTGATGCCGTTAGACTCCAAAGCGAAACGATCATGGAGTGAATCTATTTTTGCACTCACGCCTGCGGTTAAGGTGTCATAAGGCAAATTCAAGCTGTCACTTTGTGCCCAGCTAACTACAGGCAAAAGAAGGATGACAATACAGAGCAGGAATTTTAACAAAATATTCAGAGTTTCAAAGCGACCGACTGGCGAAGAGTAATATAATACTTAATTACGAAAAAGATATGCAATGGACAGTACATAGCGCATAAACGTATCTTAAACTCCCAACTTTGGAGCATTTTTTTAGAAGATTAGATCACTACCAATTCGTGACACAATTTCATCACAACCAATTAATATGAGTTACCCCTAAGCTTGTGAAGGTGCAGCGCAATATTTATACTACAACTTTAATCTTAATAAACTCATTCAAAACTTGGATAAGCACGCTGCAAAGTTGAATAAAATGCTATGACGAAGCGATCACGCGATTGACAATTCTGATATAATTTCTTGCGCTGCTGCTATCCGCAAATGTTCTTCTGTCATCTTTTGGCCAGTAATGACGTTATTAAAAGCCTCCATTGCTTTCTTCCTTTCTTTTCGCTCAAGAAATTCTTTTGCCTCCTGAATGGCAACGTTGTAGTTAAAAGGTTGCAACAGCTCAGGAACATTGAGGTTGATGTTGCGCGTTGTTAACATCTTGGAAATGGTATAGGCACGCATCCCAGGATCATCAAACGGTTGACACAGATCTGTAATCTCCGCCTTGCTCAAATCACGATTTAGCCAATCCTTCTCATCATCCTTATGGATAAAAACCGGCATCCGTTTTTTGGCATTGTGAACGTAATCCATGATCGTATTTGCACGACAGGTTAGCAAAGTATAACTATAATAGTATTCTCCCGTCGTTGGATTCTTCCACCGATTATATAAGCCAGCCATTGATCTAAGTTTACCGTCACGGAAGGTCACGTAATATGGAATCTTCACTGTCCCCTCTTCGTCAAGCCACCGCCACTCGAAAAATCCCGTCACTGGTATCAGGCAGCGCTGGCTTTTAGCGATAGCGTCTTTGAAAGACGATTTATTCCACATCTCCTCCGAAATGCAGTTCAGTGTACTGAGTCTGCTCTTCATCGCAGACGCTTCATCCTTGTAAAAGAAGGGAACTAATCCCCAGTTAAACATCTTGAACTTGTCTGGTTCTCCGGCGGTGATAATTGGCGTAGGAAAGAAATCGAATCCATTTTCATAGTATCGGTGATGTGTAGTTGGGTCATCATACGCACTCAGGAAGCGTTGATACCAACGCATCTGGGTCAACTCCTGTTTCGTTAAGCTTGAAGGAAGGGCATCCTTTTGGTTGTACTGAATAAGCTGTGTTCCTAACTCGCTTGGATTCTCAAGGCCGATTGATTTAAGAGCATCGTCTTTATTGAGCATGACGGTAAACCGTTCCTTTATTAGGTCCATATCCTCCGTGATCGACTCGAATGAGGCATTATAATGCTCCATCAATTCGTTATATCGTTCAACTTCGGATTTGTAGTAACACATAGTGGTAAAGATAGCGTGTAACACCCAAAAGTCGCTTGAATTAGACTTTCTGTTATTTCAATTTTCGGCCTTTTTCTGCATCTTATCGGGCGATCGAACGCCCAACACCATGGCAACCATTAACTGGACAGAAGAATTCAAGCCGCTCATTAAAAAGTACAAACACACTCCACACCCGCTAGCTTTCAAAAATCCCTATCAGCTTGTGATCATGGTTGTTCTGGCCGCCCAGGATTCAGACCGGAACATTAACAAAGTCACAACTCCGTTTTTTGAGGAGTTTCCGAACTTCAAAGCACTGGCGGCTGCTGAATATGACACCGTATTACAGTTCATTTCGAGTGTTCGTAGTTCACGCAAGAAGACCAAATGGATCATTGAAATTGCCAAGGCGATTAGGGATGAAAAGAGCATTCCCCGAACCATGGAAGACCTCACAGCGCTGCCAGGTGTTGGAAGAAAGTCGGCCAGCGTGATCATGAAAGAACTTGGCGCCCCCGCAGAAGGGATTATTGTAGACCTTCACGGTGTTCGAGTCGCACCCCGTATAGGAGTAGCTTCAGGAAGCGATCCAAAGAAGATTGAAAAACAATTAATGGAAGCCATCGAAAAGAAATACTGGGGCGATGTTGGGATGGCCATCTCGCACCTCGGACGCGAGATCTGTCGCCCAACTGATCCGAAGCATGAATTGTGTGTAATGAATAATGTTTGTGCTTATTGTAATGGCACTCCAACACAGCCTTTGTTCAAGAAGGCTGACACAAAAAGATTAACTGAAGCCAAAGCAAAGGAGAAGTCAGGCAAGGCTGTTAAAAAAGGGATAGCCAAGCCTAACATCACCCCCGCAAAAGCAGTTTCGAAAAAACGATAGCGGTGTAACCATGGTAGAGTTTAATCACGAAATCTGGAACAGCTGGATATTGGAAGGATATAAGTTTATTCGCTATCGCCATATTGATAACAATATCGTCGCATTAAAACCGTACAGGGAAGTCTACCCTGAGAGTCATTTGAATGATGCCGTGTATTTCTTCGGCATTAGAGAAGATGAGGTAAGTGAATGGGCAGATAATGATATACCCTTGCTGGAGAATTTCAAGTTTTACGTGGAAGAAGGATTTGATCCGCAGGAGGATTAGCGAAAGTTTCGTGCATCCGGGAAAAGCCCGGGTATCGATTGCGGGGATTTGTTACGGGTATCAGGTCCAGGAGACGATGTTTCATCAGACCGTGACCGTTTGTTCACTAAAGGCAATCCGGTCTGACCCGCCACCAACTTATTGAGCATCCTTGAGAGATCAACGCATTTCTTGACAATAACGTGGATGACTGGTCCTTCCTTCTGAACCTTTCCTTCCACCATCAGCAACTTGGATTGGATGATCTCTTTCCTGTAGCGATCAAACAAGCTTTGAAAAACAACCAGGTTCGCAACACCCGTTTCATCCTCAATGGTTATAAAGCAAACACCCTTTGCAGTTCCTGGTCGCTGCCTGACTAAAATCAAGCCAGCTACTTTGACAACATCCCCATCCCGGGCATCCTTCAGCGAAGCAGTAGAAACTAGACGCAGCCTTTCAAGATCATCACGGACAAAGCTTACCGGGTGAGCCTTAAGTGAGAGCGATGTCGCGGCAAAATCCTGAACAACATGTTCTGATTCATTCATTTGTGGTAATAAAACTCCCTCTTCATACAACTCATTGATCTGTTGATCAACAAATAGTGTATGCGGCTGATAGTCTCTTGTCGATATATGCCACAGTGCTTCTCTCCGATCGTAACCGATTGAACGGAATGCATCAGCGTCAGAAAGTTTTTGTAACGCCGCGTCAGACAAACCCACATCACGCAATTGCTGAATCGATCTGTAACCGGCTTTACGATTGGCTATCAGCAGTTCCATATCGGCCTGCTTCAGGCCCTTGATGTGCCGGAAGCCGAGGCGCAACGCGCAGTATGTGCCTGATTTCTCTTCCAGCATATTATCCCACAGGGAAAGATTAATGTCTATCGGCCGGACGTGGACTCCATGTTTCTTAGCGTCTTGAACAAGTTGTGCGGGCTGGTAGAAACCCATTGGAAGACTGTTAAGGATGGCACAGGCAAAGACGTCTGGATAATAACATTTGATCCATGAGGACACATACACCAGCAAAGCAAAACTAACGGCATGGCTTTCCGGAAAGCCGTAACTGCCAAACCCTTCCAGCTGCCGGAATACCCGCAATGCATATTCTTCGGTATAACCCTTGCGCATCATTCCGCTAACGAGCTTGTGCTGGAAGTTTGAAACTATCCCGCGGAATTTAAATGTGGCCATACTTCTGCGCAGTTCATCGGCTTCAGATGGTGTAAACCCGGCCGCAACAATTGCAATCTTCATCGCTTGTTCCTGGAACAGCGGCACTCCAAGTGTTCTGCCAAGAATCTCCTCAAGTTCTTTCGATGGATACGTGACATCTTCTTGCCCATTACGCCTTCGGATATAAGGGTGAACCATATCACCTTGAATAGGCCCGGGCCTTACGATAGCCACCTCAATTACAAGGTCATAAAAGCATTTTGGCTTCATTCGCGGCAGCATATTCTGCTGGGCACGGCTTTCTATCTGGAAGACGCCTATAGTATCCGCTTCGGTGACCATATCATAAACAGCGGGGTCATCTTGCGGAATATTAGCTAACGTAAAACTTTTCCCATAATGCTTGAAGGCAAGATCAAATGCCTTACGAATTGCGGTCAGCATGCCCAGCGACAGCACATCGATCTTCAAGAAACGGAGCACTTCAATATCATCCTTGTTCCATTCGATATTGGTACGGTTCTCCATGGCGGCATTAAAAACCGGGCATAGATCAGAAAGCTTGCCTTCGGTGATCACAAATCCTCCTGTATGCTGACCTAATTGACGCGGAAAGCCAATGAACTGGGCTGTCAGTTGCAATACTTTAACAATCAAAGGATCGTCAGGATTAAGGCCTTGATCCTTGATCCGCTGCCGGTCAAACCCTTCATCTGAGAAATCCCAAACTAAAGCGGACATCGCGCTAATTGAATCTGCCGATAGTCCCATCGCTTTTCCAACATCCCGTATAGCTCCCTTGTGATGTTGCTGGGTCACAGTTGCAACAATAGCCGCCCGGTCACGACCGTACTTGTTATAGATATATTGCATGACTTCTTCCCTTCTTTCGTGCTCGAAGTCAACATCGATATCCGGAGGTTCATTACGCGCAGCAGAGATAAAACGCTCGAAGAGCAGGTCGAATTTTGAAGGATCAACAGAGGTTATTCCAAGGCAATAGCAGACGGTTGAGTTTGCTGCGGATCCCCTACCCTGGCAAAGGATCTTGTTTTCCCGGGCATAACGGACGATGTCGTAGACCGTTAAAAAATACTCCGCATAATGTACTTCAGCAATGAATGCTAATTCATACTCTATATTCTTTCTGACTTTATCAGGGATATTTCCACTGAAGATTTCATTGGCGCCTTTCCAGGTGAGGTAAACAAGCTCCTCCTGAGGGGTTCTTCCTTCCGAGGTAATTTCTTTTGGATACCGATACTTCAGCTCTTCCAGGGAGAAGTTGCAGGCTTCTGCTATAACTTGTGTTTGTCGTACCGCATCCGGATACTGCCGGAACAACCGCACCATTTCCGAGTTATCTTTCAGGTATCGTTCAGCATTCGCATGCAGTTTAAATCCCGCATTGTAGATCGTACACTTTTCCCTTACGCAGGTGACGATGTCTTGGAGCTCCCTGCGCATCGGATGATGGTAATGCACATCATTGGTCGCAACCATTCGCATATCCAGCTGCCTGGACAATTCATAAATCCTGTGCAGCAACTTTGCATCAATGCCATTATAGGCTCTAACCGCAGCGATGGAAAGCTCAGGACCGAACGCTTCCCTGTATTCACTTAACTGTTTTTTGAATCCTGGGTCAAAATCAAACCTGCGGTTTAACGTGGCAGGCGTGACAGCAATAAACTTCAATCCATTTGAAATTTCATAAACATCCTGTTTATAAAGCTCGCACTTCCCTTTTGTTGTCCTCAGGTTTCCTTTGGTAAGCAGTCCAGACAGTGCAGCATAAGAACTTGCATCAGTCGGGTAAGCCAGCAAGCTCGGCCCGTCCCTTAGATCAATCCTGCAACCTGGAATGAGTTTGATATTGAATTTACGAGCCGCTGCATGCGCGCGGACAATTCCGCAAAACGTGTTGCGGTCTGTGATGCCTATACTGGTGTAACCCAATGCGGCGGCCTGGCTCATTAACTCATGCGGGTGTGAGGCCCCTCGCAGGAAACTGAAATTCGTGGTTACTTGTAATTCTGTGTATTCCATGGCACATCAATCAGGCGAAGAATCCATGGAGATACCACTGAAAGTGCTTGTCATTGTAATGGCCAAGTCGGAAAAGCCAATAGCGATGGCCCTCTTGGTCCTCTACCCGGTAATAGTCGCGGTGCTCGCCTTTCTGTTGCCACCACTCCTGCTCGATTCTTTCCGGACCATCCGCTTTACGGATCTCATGTACTTTTCCCTTATAGACGAAAAGCATCGGTGGATAATCCGGGATGGGCGCTGACACGTCAATGCGCTCGGGTGTTCGGAGCATATGAAATGGCCTGAGCTCTCCAGGCAGCCAGGACGAAACTAAATCTGCCTCCAGTGACAATGTTGCTTTGACCGAACGTTCGGGCCAGTGGTGCTCGGCTGGCAAGTATCTCCGTATCGAATCCTGCCCAATACGTGAAGAAAGCTTGTCGATAAGTTCAGCAAGCCTTATATCATTCAAACCCGATGAGGTATTCCATAGAACGTCCTGTTCAGGAATAGCATCTTCAACAACTGGTGCTTCCAGAACGAACAGCTCGATACCCATGTCCGGCTCGATCCGATCTAATTTTGAGTCAAAGAGTTTTCTCAGGTGACTGGCATGACGTGACGGCCTGTTTGTTCCGACATCTATACTTCCCACCTTCCCATCAACTCGGTAATACTTGAATATTGCTTTTCGGAGACCTTTCTGTTCAAGCCTTAACCGCTCGCACAGTGTATTTAACAATTGATCAAGTGCGATGCCTATGCCGGTCGCTGAAACAATCGGTTCAAGGCAGGGTAATCGTTCCTGGTAAAGTTCTCTCGGGATAACTGGTTGCAGCCTTTCGATTTGCTGACCTGTTGCCTTATCGAGCTGTTGAATGAAATCAACTCCGAACCTTCTTCGCAAAGACGGCCGGGGCAGATTAATGAAGCTGCTGATCTTTTTCAAGCCAAGCTTGCGCAGCCTATCAATTACATCGGGTTCAATACGCAAGGCCTGCGGGGGAAGATCCAGTAAGGCTGCCGTACCGTGTCCCGGAGGGATGCACATTGGACCCTTCCTATACCGGGCAATTGCCCAAGCTGCTCCAATGGTATCAGCGATTGAGATTCTTACATCGTATCCTCGCTGTTTCAAACGACCGCTGATATCTGAGATGTATGCTTCATCCCCGCCCCACAAATGCGTGCAGCCGCTAGCGTCAAGCAGAAGTCCATCCGGTAAGTCAATTGCTGCCGATGGCGTGAAACGGATACACCATTCTGCTAAGCGTTTTAATAACCGTTCATAGATGTCCGGCCGGTCATCCATTACTTCAAGGTTTGACACAGCTATGCGTGCGTCTGCCAATACCGTACCCTTAAAAATCCCTGCGCGTTCAGCAATCGCGTTGGAAGCTTTAACGATCATACGGTTATGATCAGGGCCCCGCAGAATAAAAGGTAATGACTTCAGCTGTGGTTGACGAAGCGAGAACCAGTCTGTAGCAAGATACCGGAACCAAATGGACACATATCGTTGCTGCATGTCATCCGGCTTTTGCTGGTTGATAATCCTTTGTATCCGGGGCCTGCGGATAATTAAATTGTTGGTCTGCCCATTGAACATTCCAAACACCAGGTTGTCCGTTACGGACACGTAACAGTTCAACTTTCCAAATTGGGAAACCAATTCCAGGCAAGTTATCAATTGACTCACTTGGAAGTTGTGATACTCTCCATCGCGAAACACAGGCAGTTGGGGGGAGCTTTAATCGATCAGGCCGAATGATGAAACCAGTTGTGCGGCTTTCTTCAACGGCCAGTTGCAAACGCCTTGATGCCGTAAAAGACATGTCCTTTACTTCGCTGACCACTGCACCGACAGCCGGGCATTTCAAAGCTTCTTCGGTTACCCATAATAAATCTTTTTCATTCGCTACCCTGACGAATAAGAAACGATCTGGAGGAACTCCAAAAGGCTCCAATGCTGATGGTAGTAGTTTTTGCTCTGCTCCGATCCATACGATGGCGCCTTGAGTATTGAGCCACGATGATATTATCGTTGTGATAAAAGCGCCTGTGGTAGAAAAGTTTTCAATGGACGACAGCACGAATTCATGTGTTACTCCTGATGGAAATACTGCTCCTGGGAAAGCCTGCTGAATAGGATCGGAAACATGCGGTTCGCTATTGCCATGAGCAGTCCTAAATCCTTCCAACCGGAGGATGTCCGCACGTAATGCCAATATAATATGGGATTTGTTTCCTGTCACCTCACGTTGCATTTCTCTCAATTTCTGGAACGGTCAAATTTATGGCCGGCGATTCACCAACTCCAACAAATGAGCAAACAACGACTGACAGTCTGTGACACCAAGCATTTTATGCTTGGACGGATTTAAAAATGAAGCAGTTATGAAACTTAATCTAATTATGACAAAAATCGTTAAAATGAACATTCTGTGCACAGACAGTCTTCTATCACTATCTGGTAATTCAGCCGACAGTTTCGAAATTGTCAGAAATTTAAAATTCAGACTCTAACAAGATCGGTCTTCGGTAATTCGAGCCAGCTATATGGCACTGTAGCAGAATTGACCTGAACAGGTTGTGGTGGAGGTAATGGCGTTCGATCAGGGCCAAATAAATCTGCATCAATTTGCCTCCTATACGCCATCTCTCTACCTTCAGCGGAGTTAGGAGGTATTTCTGGCCGGTTCGGATAGTCAGACATAAAATGCATTCGTACACGCGGATAACTACTTTGATCTGGATATCCCGGAAAAGCATTCGGATCATCGGAAAGCTTAATAAAATTCTTGTATGCACGTATCATTGGGACTTTCCAGAAGTTTTTTAGTTGCTGGAGAAACCCGATGTCTTTGCCAATGCTACAAACTACTAGTGTAACAGTTATGCCGCCTACGCTGCGAAGAATTTTGCCGATTTCAGCCAGATCCTCATCCCCCGGCATGTCTACTAATTTTCCAGTAGAATCATTACCCTTATGCGGGAAACTTAGTGGAGTAACCTTAAAGTCTGAATCATGAAGATCCAGCATATTTAAGGTCGTCATGGTATTGGCGGAATACTGTGCTGCCCCATGTCCGTTGTTATAAATAATATGACCACCACCACCGGCTCTTGTTGCCGCAACTCGGAATGCTTCGACTACGCCAATCCTTGATTGACTAGCCAACCAGACAGGGACCCGACGCACAGTAGGCCTTGGTACCTCTCTAATTTGGGTGGTCCACGGAGGTATCCGGCAGAATTGTCGAGTCCAGTCTGCCGCGAGATCTGTAGCAGGAGAAATAACAGCAGTTGCCATCTATTGAGATAATTGTTGGTTTTCAGATGAATTTTGGTGCACGACTGACAACTGGTTCTCGATATTCGGATCTTCCAATTGGTTTCCTAATGCCCGAAGAGCCAAGCGAATATTCTCAAGTTCTCCGTTTCGAACATCAGCTTGAAGTTTCTTAACGTTAAGCGCGCGTTGTGCGAGCTTATAATCTTCAAGGATAGGATGTTTACCTGGTAATGCTTCAATATAGACAGAGTTAGTAGGGATGATAATCCGCTCCTTTTCATGAAAGGGCTCACTGCGCCTTTTATTAATCACTTCAATAACCTCCGTTTTTTCAGATTCATATCGCTGCGGATTATTCTTTCTTAAGCACTTGAGATACTCGATCAACTCTTGGCTCGTGTAAGGCGAAAGACGATCTGCATCTTTTAGTTCACCTGTCTGGTCGTCTATAAATGAACGCATCATGTAGCTGTGCAGAGTATTTCGTTTGGTAGTGCCAAAGATTACGTAGTTACCTTTATATCCCAAAACGTTGTCTAAATCAGCTACCTGACAAAGCTTCTTCTTGACTTTTTTGTAACGATACCGAAGCGCAAGACGAACCAAGTTTGGATTAAGTCGATCTGTAGGGGTTAATGTAATTTCATCAAGCGGTTCAAACCAATCTATTTCAAGATTTGCCAATCTGAAGAATCTCTGATCGGTAGGTTCATGATCCCATATGGCTTGCATGTAATAGAGTATATTTTGTTTAACGTGAATGCGAAGCTGTGTAATAGAATGTTCACGGTCAAGAACCTTTTTTAACTCATCTACATATTGATTGGTAAGAGTCTGCAACTGATTGAATTCCTGAGATAGACGTTCGTTTACCTCCGCGCGTTCTCGCTCCTGCCGCTCCATCGACATATTAGTCGCTTCCTTCAGGCGTTTTAATCTCTCTTCGTCTTGAGCTTCAGCCATGACGGAATTTATAAGCGATCCAATAGGGTTAAGCACACTACTGAGCATATTTGCCGCATGCTTGCTCTCATCTGCGTTGAGTTGTCGCAGACTGGGATCTTTATTAATTATTTTAATTAATGTGTCAAATGAATGTTGCACCTGATCGTCCTTACGGGAAAGGTTGGTAGTAAGGACTTGGACTAGTGCGGCCTGTCGATTTAAATTATCGCGCAAGAGTCCCAATGCAATAGTACCTCCTAACGCATTATCATTAAGAGAATACAACCCTTCCAAATACATTGGATCCAGAATTACTTTGCGCAAAATCCATGCATTCGATGTTAGCCACGCAAGCGTAATTTCGTCCGGCATAGGAACTTCATTTGCAACAAAAATCACTGGGTCAATTCGATAGAGTTCTTCAGAAATATCGTATTGTCTCTGGAGTTCGTAAAGCAAATATGTAACTGGTATCTCATCATTGGGGTTAATTATCTCACCCGATGTAGTATTTTCGATTTCGTTTTTTCCTGAGAGTTCGACCTCGACTTTATTCTTCTGGAAAAAGTCTCGTGAGGCTTTAATTACCGACTCACGAAAATTCTTTTTAGATTCAGAACTCAAGTTCTCTGCTTCGGTACCCAATTGCGTTTTGACGTCAGCGCTAACAACACCAGCTGAATAACTAGCTCCTGCATTCAAACTAAAACTAGTCTTGTTTTGGGCCTTATTGATAATTTCCGCTTCGGCACGGGAAGTAATGGAAGAATCATAGTGGCTTTTAAGCTCCTGATCGTCTAACCGCTTTTGATTTTTGGTCATAACCGATACAACCTTGGTAGTGTACTTGCGTATCTCCTTCGGAGCCAGGGGAACAGAGGAAATTAGCCTGCCTACCTGGTAACTCGCTGGCTCCCACTTTTGACGAAAAGTGTATAGGAGGCCATAGTTGATCGAATTAGGTGCAAAAACTTGAAACCCATGGGGCTCTGAAAGTTTTTGGTCGAGCTGATCGACAAGTTTTTGAATATGATCTGGAATGGAAACTGAATGGGAGGTGAATTGTTTAACAAAATCTCTTAGATCACTCACAGTATTTATTCTATCGGGCAACGTCCATGCAGGCATCGCATTTCCGTTGACTACCTGCACTCCTGGTGTCGGTTGAATAGATGACGAGGTGTTAATACCTGAAAGCGGCTGAGCAAATCCTTGTGGAGCTACCGGATAGCCTACGGTCGTGCTTGATTTAATAATTGAAGTATAGCCTTCTTCAACTTTGACAATTTCTTCGTAGAGTTTCTTTCCAAGAGCAACGGTAGAGTTATCGAAGGCTTCCGTCCAAATATGATCAAATGCAAGCTGTATAGTTTTAAAATCATGGTAAGAGGTTATATCAGCAGGTCCCCCGCATATTGCTAAGGCATTGAGTGAGGTGCAAATTGTTTTGAGTTGTTCGGACGCCTCTGTCATCGAGCCGGAATAATGCAACTGTGTTTCAGGGCTTGTGACTGATCCCATCAACTGGCTGATTTTAGCCATTATATCCTTTTTTGATATTTCTGGCGCCTCACTTACCGTTGGAGTTTCCTTTGGGGAGTTAATTACTGTTGGTGAAGAAAAGATAGCTTCTTCTGTGGCTATTGGCAGGCAGTTTATACTGCTAGTTATAGCCGCTGGAGCTCCGATTAGGTCTTCCAACAAGCTGCCCGGAAAACTGGCGGATGATTCATCAGTTAATTGAATCGACTTCCGTTTTTCAGTAGACAATCTAAGCATTATTGTATCTTGCTGGTCGCTGGAATTTATCTTCTTGATATAGCTATCAAATAAGTGATTTTGCAGCTCAATCACTTTTTGGTGATCGTTTCGAAGCGAATTGTAGGTCTGGTCTAAGGCGAAAGTTGAACTGGATCGAAAGTTCTCAAAAACATTAGCAACACGCTTTTTGATTTTGCTACCAGCTGATGCCAATTCACCAAAGACCTGCTTGTTAAGGCTCCTCTCCAATTCAAGATAATTGACTTCGCCAAACGGATCTGCTAACCCCTTCTCTTTTAGAATGCTCTCAGCGAATCGGATATAGAATGCTTCGTTTTTGCCGGCTTTTAATCGAATTGATTTCGACTGGTACAATACTGTTGATGATTGCTGTCGTCCATCGACCGACACATCTTCGGGTGCCTCAATGATCAGCATTATATCCGGAGCAATTTCTGCCGCTGTAGCAGTGAAATCACTTTGGTCAAATGTTAGAACAAAGGAGCCATCTCTATCGGTCAGCACTGAACCAATTGAGTCAAATGGCAGTTTCTGATCTAATGTTAGGTCAGGGGCTTGAGAATTTACTTTAAGGTCAGACGCAGGCAAATCCAAGTCTAACGCACGAACGATCAAATTTGGGATACCCTTCAGGGTTTCCCGAACAACAATTTTTCCGGTTAACGTATACATAGTAGCCAGTAGATTTTAATTCAGTATTTTCTGATAAAGGACTACTTTTTATCAAGGCACCACAACTATCAAATGTGATAGGATTCATGAGTGATAGTTGTTGGAATTTTATTTGCGCTAAGGCTTTGGCCAAAAAAAGTGGAACAACTAATTGTTAACCGAAAAACAAATTCTACTAAGCTCTCTTTGATTTGATCTGTGTGCGGATACTGGCGATTACCAAGTTCTTAAAGTCTTTTTAAAGACCTCGTCTACTGCACGAGAGCTGACAACTTGTGACAGAAGTATGATCATTTTCATTGAACGCATTAATCACACGGTACGTGTAAGTTGTTTTGAAGTATCTTGTAAGCATGAGAACGATCGTCACCTTAAGTTACCTCGATATTTTTGACGGGCCGATTCCTGCAATGCAGGAGTTACTCTTCGGATTATCGTCCGAGGGCATCATAACGTCTCTTTCCATTATTAATGCACAACTATATGCAGACCGAAGTCCTAAGAAGCAATTGAGCATCTTAGAAGATCTACTGGAAGGCGAAGACACTAGATTATTTAGTTCCGTGGTCCAGAAATCTAATGAAGTTACCTCCAAGTACACTTCAGTAGACTATGCATTCTTTTCTACGCGCTATTCTCTTGCTTTTATTCACCACGAATTAATAAACTATCGAAAAGGCAAATTGATTTCGTGTCAGGCTGATAGGTTGAACTTCTTTAAGGCATATCTGATCATTGCCGAGCAAGTTAATGAGCCGTATGTAATTCAGGATGAAACTTCTAACGACCAGTTGCTATTCCCTATCCAAAAAAGAATTTGGCCCCTTTTAATAATTCAATTTAGCACTGACAGCCACGTCAATATCCTAACGGAAATAGCAAGAGCAATCATGTTGCTAAATCACTTTGAATCAAATCTGAAATACAAGCAATATCACGAAATCTTTCTTAAGAAAATCGGCAAGGTGAGCAGCTGGGATTACGTCATAGGCTTAGTTATGCTACTGGCCCAAGGGTCAGATATTTACAAGAAAAACGACAATCTCAATTTTCCCTGGCGAATAGCAAATACCCCTGAGTATGATTCGCTCTTTGAAGCAATGTCTCTTGACCAACAAGAATATGTCTCAGACGTAAATAAACACAAAGCTTTCATCGGAGTTAAGCAAAAACCCCTTTTCAAGAGCAATGGAGATTTTTTAGTTTTAAGCTGGAATTTTGTTGCATCCAAGGTTTATGAATCTCTGGTGTTTGACTTTTACAATTTTTCTGGCATCAATAAGCAGCCTGAATTCAATGAATTCCTGCGCTTTAAACAATACATCTCCCAGGAAGTTGTTGAGCGAATCATGCTAAAAACAATTCTGAAAGCAGTCTTCAACGGAAAAGGAAATGTTCTACTATTTGATGACGAAAGAAAACAGGGGTTTCCGGATGCCTACGTTCGTTCAGGAAAATACATTTATCTATTCGAAATCAAAGACGCACTTTTTTCCGCAAAGGTCATTCAGGACGGCTCTTACAATGCCGTGAAAGTAGAGATTGATAAGAAATTCAATACCGATAAAAAGGGGATTGCGCAGCTGGTTAAACATATAGCTCACCTTGAAAAGAACCATTTTGAACCAAGATCATTTGAAGAACTTAATCTGAAGAGGCGAAACCTCGTGATTTTTCCAGTAGTACTTTACACAGACATGCAATTCGGAATGCCCGGTATCGGTCAGTATTTAAGTACCGAATTTGAAAAGCGGATGCATAAAGATTTGACTAAGACGTTCAAGACTATCAAACCATTAACAATGCTTAATCTTTCCTTTTTCACAGATAATATGGATTTAGTGACCGGTGAAAATAAACATTCACTTAAACACATAATTCTGTGTTACCAGAGAACTTTGAAAAAAAGGAATTCCAATAAATTGACGAGTAATCCGGTTGATAATTCAATTTTGATGAATGAGTCAATAGAGCAATATTTTATTGCAACTTTCAGACAAAAGACCAATCAGCCAAATAGAACTTATATTGACGGCATAAAAGCTGCTATGAAATTGACCGAGAATCTATCTTGATTTGTTTTTTACAACATTGCTCTTTCGCTCCACAATCTTGTTATAGACTCCAGGACGGCTTTTCTTGCACTTCTTCGCAAAATCCTTGACTAGACCTTCGATAAAGGGCTTCAAGGAACCATATCCTTTTAAAGTTGCCTCAATCTGTAAAATTACGACCGTTTCATTGTCCAAGTCGATGTTCTTTCGTAGAGTTTTCACATCTATACATTTATATTTAAAAATAGATATTTTTACTATCAAATAAATATATCTTTATAATAAATAGTAAAGTAAATTCCTTACCTGTTTTCAGGCTTCAGCATGTAAAAGTTCTATGCCCAACCTCATCCGGAAATCGTCTACAGTATCCAAAGCCACTCCCCGCGCCTCCCAGGTGCTGGAGGAATATGACTATTGGCTCAAGAAGGAATACGAGAAGTCCGGAACGTATCTCACAAATGCGAAGACGTTCTTAAAAACTGTTAAGGCAGCGGGGACGGTGATCTCTCAGCTTGATACCTACGCCAACGATAAAAGCATTACGCTCCAGTCTTTCCTGAGACGGTTCCGGAGGTTTTTAGAATTGAAGGGAATTGATTTCATCGTGAATGATCTCCATGAAAAGAAGCTTCCAATCAGCAATATTTATGTAAAGCTTTTCCTGGCCAGCCGTCAGGATCGGTTGCGCGGTGAGCTTTCTAATAATACCTACGCTACTATATTGAACGGATATTTCAATCAGATAAAAGGTGATCTGAGGTTCTTTAACAAACGCACGGCTGAAAAGTATGTCCTCTCTCCTGATTCAGATTATACGAAGCGTCTTTACAGATCAATAATGAAAGCTTTTTGTGACTGGGCAATGTTATACCAAGAACAAAAGCTATCCGATCTTTCCAATGATCAGCGAAAGATTCAGAAAGGTTTGAAGCTGATATCGCCCCTATCACTTCGCGAGATTGCGGCAATTGCGGTGAAGACTTCGCGATCACAAATTAAGCGCTATCACAAGGATAGCCTGACTGAAACTCAGAGAACCAAGTTGCTGAAGGCTTGCAAAACATCCAAAGAGCGGGCAATCATTAGTCTTATGGGTTGGAACGGACTTCGGACAATTGAGGTTCCGCGGCTCAACGTGCCTGATATTGATTTTAAAGAACGAAAACTTTCAGTTTGGGGTAAGGGAAAATCGAAGAAGAATAAAGATGTTATCAAACTCTTCAGAGTACCTACTGCTGAGATCAAAGCGTATTTGAAGCAATCGAGAATTCAATCTGGGTCGTTGTTTCCGGGGTTGGGAAAAGGAGACATTTCTGCGTTAGTGAATCAACTCTACAACAAGGCGAAGCTGTCCAGAAAAGGAAAAAAGCTTACACCACACAGCCTCAGGCATACAGCTGGTCAAATAATGTATGACAAAGGTATTCCACTGGAATTCATACAGAAAACATTGAGGCATGCTTCAATGGAGACGACAATGGTATATGCACAAAAGGCGATCGACAACAACTATTTCATGAAGATGAGCAATTTTTAGGGTTTCGGAAGTATTTAGCAATTGATTTTGGGTAGGCCGAATGTCGTTCTAAGTTTATTCAATGCTTCGGTTTCATAAGCATAGTATTTCGTTGGATCATGTTGAGCTGTTACCCAAGCATCATTCAAAACAACTGAAATCGATACGTCACCAGCTTTCACCAGTTCCGGGTGTGACGCCAAGTCGGCATTTTGATAAAATGCAAAAAACTCGTCTACGATGTGCTGCAAAAGTTTCTGAGGATATAGTAAAGCGTAGTCACTTGGTTTGAACAATTCGGTGTCTTTTAGAAATACTTTCCAGGCTGTTTCTACCCGTTGTTTATCTTCTGTCAGGCCGAGCTTCTCCAGCATCATAATTATAATACGCATGCGGGCTTCATCTGCTGGGTGGGATTCGGAATATTCAAAAATTTTTGTCGAGCCGTGACCGGTTGACAGTAGTTTGAGATTGGTCCATGCATAGGCGGCACCTGTCATGTAGGTACCAACTAGATCACAGGTAAATTCCTCCAGCCATGAATCCTGCCATAAATACTTTGCTTCTTCTAGTGTTTCCTTAAAATGAGCTGCGGTACCTTCATCTGTTACACGGACAATTTCAAGCGCAAAATGACGGTCAATCACTTTAGTGGAAACTTCGCAACTTCTTCCCCCAAACATCGAATGTAGGAGGTGTCCGATCTCATGATAGATATCCGGAAGATTCAGTAAGCTGTGCTCTTCACCTGATGGCAGCGCGATGATCTCGAAATACGGTACCGCCCAGTAATAGGAATCGTGATTACTAATAGTAGAGACAATTGGTGGTAAAGCGCTGATGCGGTGTTCTGCATATATTTGCGAGATGACCCGATAGAAAAATATTTCAGGATCTCGATAGTTTTTAATCGCTAGGTACCGGTAGGAATGAATTGCTTTAAATGTACGATGAACTCTATTAAAGCGATACAAGTTGTTTCCTGCAAGCAGCCCGGCCTCGAGCACACCGGTATCAAATGCTTCCTGAAGCTCAAAACGGATCATTGCAAATTGGCTCAAGGTGTCACCGATAAACCGATCTTTGATATCCGGATGGTGGGTCATGCCATTAATATCAGCAACGACCACATCAATGCGGTGCAAAAGATCAGCGTATAGTGCCTTGATAAAATTGTTCATCCGCGGCTTGTCCTCAACTTTCTAAAGAGCATAGAAGCCTCGTTATCTAACACGGAAATAAACTTGTCTACACTTGACAAGTCGCCTGCCGTTAAATCTTCTTTCTCTTTAAGCTTTTCCAAAACTTTGATGATATGATCCTTGAAAACCACGCTCTTCAAAATCTGGTTTTGAAAAAGTGTATTATCCATCAGTTCATACAACTCGTTCCGCGTATCCTGATTGCTGTAGAATTTTTCTAACAGCGACAAGATATCCACTAGTAACTGATTCGCTTTGGCAACTTGCTCATCTGTAACAGCAATCCTTGGATGCTTCTCTGTATATTCCTTATTTTTCGAAATCGTTTTACGCTTGAGCGTAATGACCGAGTTATTCAAATCACTGGTGAGATTTGAAACGGAGTTATATTTTTTATATAGCAGACTGAAATCACTCATAGCACTTTAATTCAAAGATGGTGCAATCGTCTTCACTTCCTTCTCTTGGGTAAACGCAAAATCGTATTCATGAGCAACATCCCGGATTAAGGTGTCGATCAGTTTAAGCGGGAGCGGCAACGAGGTCGGTCGATCCGGAGATGAAAACGTGATCTGTGTCAATCGGAAAATATCTTCCAGCGCCTTTTCAAAATCAATATTGCCACAGGTAAACGAAACATGAATTGGTTTTGACGAACCAGGAACAGCATACGGTCTACCTGTATTGAAAATGAATGCGTCCTTTTTGTTCATCATAAAATATGTGCCACAGTCCGGGTTTTCGAGTGCCCGGGTGTTTCCATTAAACGAAGCTGCTCGAACCGGAACAGATGTGGATTTTGCAACATCGATAACGCCCGTTTTGACAACATTCTTGTCAAGCATTTTATCATCCGTCAAGCGCTGCATAGCATCGACCAGGGCTTTTTCTTCTTCTCCGTAACTCACGCCATCGCGCAGGATCACAATACTTCGCGGCTTCTGGTCTGCAACTGACAAATGGCGGGACAGTACTGCATAGATCTTATCCGAGATCACCTTGTAGTTAATCTTCTCATTCCGGAATGTGCCGGTGCCTTTTGAAACCTTATCCACTTCAAACACAATCTTCTCTCCATTGCCAAAGAAGAAGCAGAATCCAGCGTAAAATTCGTGAGCATCTATACCGATGTACAAATCGTGATGAAGATTTTCTGCGAGCGCGAAGGGCCATTTCTTATTGATGATCAGCACCTCGAACAGCGTGTTTGTCCTGTAGGAATTAAATTGACGCATTTGATGATCGGGTACGGCATACGATAGTGGGTACCGCTCATTTACGCCAAGTTTGAAGTACCTGTTCAGACTGCTCTCGCTGACGCACTTTATCTTTACCAAGTCAAACAATTCCTTTTTAATGATCTTGTGAAGCGACTTGACGAACGTATTTGAGTCCCGTCCACCTTCCGGAAGAACAAAGAGCGCGCTTCCACCCTTCATCCTATTGTCCTCGATGTATTTCTTCAGGTCTGCGAATACCTTGTGTGCGAATGGTTTATTGCGCACCGAGTACGTGTGAATCGTGAATCCGGGAAAATGGGGAGCGATGGTCTTCATTCCTTTGTCGAAGTAATACTTAATCGCCTTTGCATATGGCAACGGCATAGTATCGGGAACAAACAGGAACTGATTCGTGAATGCGCTGTCCGAAAGAATTCCATTTCTGAAAACATATTCGCGTCTGCGTTTCGGAAATGAGTCAATCGGCTTACCGTATTTTACATTTCCTTCATATGGTTTTAGTACCGCGTTATTCCCATATTTCATTGCTGGTATCGGGAACGTTTTACATTCTTTACGGTACGGCTTGGTAGCGATTTTCAACGTGATCCCATTGAACTTCAACTGCTGAAAATAGTTTCCGATAAACATCTCTGCTTTTGAAAAGCGTTTCGTAGGATCGTTGATGGAATGTCTGTGAAGCTCATCCTCTGCCATCCGGATACGCTTAGCCAGGCAAGCTGCACTTGCAAAGCTTGTGATCGCGTTCGCGGAATATGAGCAGAACAAGGTTTCTGAGTCCTTATGAAGCGGAGCTTTAAATTTCGCATTGGCATATTTCCCTTCCGTAATGATGTAATCAAAGACAGATATATCACCCTTTTTGCCAGGAATCATGTGTTCTGATATCGAACCACCAATTGACTTGCCTTTAACTGTGTACCAGTCGTCTCCATTCAGGTAGAGAAAATTCTTATTAAATACCAGGTCATTGTGCCGTTCAACCGGAACAACCTTCAGCACTTCCGATAACGTCTTCTTGTCGGCATATCGATAGGCAAGATCCAGACAGATAAAGACATTGTTTTTATCTTCTGCCACGATCCGGAATTTGAATCCCTGATAGATGTCCGTTTCCATGTCGGTCGATAATGGCAACGGCACTTTCTTCAAAAACGTGTTTATCCCAGCGTCCCACAAATTCCTGTTTTTATTAAGTTGCCAGTTGATCGCACTGTCCAGGAACTTCAACGCAAGGTCCAGGTTTTGATCATCCATGTCCTTAACCTTCAATTCAAAAACGCCTTCTAACGGAGTTAATGTAACGTTCATCGGACTGCCTGCAATGACTTCCTGTTTCAGCACTGCGTCACCTTTGACAGCTGCGTATCGTTTATCTTTATGATACGCAGTAGCCACTACTCCTTTTGTGGAATACGCAAGGTGATTCAACGCATTGTAGAATGCCTTATTCAGGAGTTTGGAATCGTTCCCTACACCATCAACCTTCACTTCGACCAGCCGGTACTGAAAATTAAATTCCTGCCAGTTGTCGAGACGAAACCAATTTATAATATTCGTTTTCATCGTATTTAAAATTGTTGTTAATCAAGTGAATACAAAGGGGTTTGAACTTGCAAAACATGCACGTTTCTTTCTTGTCGGTAGTCTGATAGTCTTCTATCCGTAACTCATCCCATTTTTTATTTTGCGAAAGCTGTTCCTGCTCGTCCCGAAATTGATACACATAGTCCAGCGCGCCTGCAGAGCTTTCACGTGTCAGCTCGTGTTGTTTTCTGTTACCGTTCATGAGGTTGATTTCAAACAGCGAAATTTCCTCGAGTTTCGGATCTGGAAATCCTTTCTCACGGTTCGACTTCTTGATGTTGTGAAATGCAACAATTCCAGCGAGATAAAGTTGCTTGGAATAGTCGCTTGTGGTGCTATCCGATACTTTCCAGTCAATTACATGAATAGACTTTCCATTTCTTCGAACCAAGTCGATCTGCGGATTAAGGGTGATGCCTTCAAATTCATAGCTCCAGTATCGTATGTCCGGTTGGAGGTATGAAGAAGACAACAGATATTGATGTAACGTCTTTCCAGGATCGGGACTGCCATACTCCGGAATTTGTAATATTATTTCACGGATTCGGGTATAGATTGCGAGCACATCTTCCTCCTTATACGGCACACCGCACTCATGTATGTCCAAAATCTGGTATGTATCGCCCGCCTTTGTCTTGGTCATGGTCTTATCGCGGTAAAGACGCTGCTCGGAGAATGAAAACTGTCTTTTGGCTATTTCAACCAGTTCATCCGCCAAAGCCGGATAGTCGGGAGCTTTACGTTCCTTGTACAACGGAATAATACGCTTGCTGAAGAAATTATCAATCAGTGTTCCCTGCCACATGCGCAGATTCTTGGATTGACCCAACTCAAAGGCTTTTCTTCTCACAGCGTGTGTAAAATGGAAATCGGCAAGCTCATAGGAAAAGTAGAACTTCCTATGACACTGCCGAAGAGTCGATAATTTTGAAATGCTCCATTCCATTTTTCTTATTTGATATATTAGAATTCCTGATATAGTTCACTGAGACGTTTCGTATACTTATCCAGTGCTTCTTTGTTTTGATACAGATAACTTTCGTCTGACTTAAGTTTCATGATATCAAATCCACCTCCTGTGTTGGCCGCTCCCCTTCTGAATGCTGGTTGAGCTTTCACCGGAACGGTTAGAAACATTTTACTTTCTGCGCTCAGCCTTTCAAACGTAATGTCAATCGCTGCTTTTGCATTCTCCAGTGAAACATTGAGAAGCTTAAGCAGCTTGATCAATGATTTAACCGGGATGCTATTGGCAAAAACCATATCTGCCTTAATATCTTCCAGTGTTGATCCGGTCAGTCCGCTGCTTGTTAACAAGTCTTCTGCGGAAACAGACGATGTCTTGATTGCATCCTGGATCAGAGAACCCAAGGTTTGTTTAGACAGTGATTGTGACAGCGTTCCGATCAGCTTTTTCACTTTGTCCTCCGGCAACACGGCCGTGAACTCTTTATTAAAAATAATCTCGGCCTCATTGTCCGACCTGTCCGATACCATACCTGTACCGTTAGACAAATACGCCTGCATCAAGCTGTCAAACGGTTTGTTTTTATTTTCATTTTTCATGGTAGGTGTCCTTTAATATTTCAAATGTTCTTTTTTCAACTTTTGCTTTTGCCCGGAGAAATTTTACTTTCAGCTGGTTGTTTTCAATGTTCAGCATCTTTGCTATTTCTTCGTAGCTGTATTCATTCATCCGAAGCAATAACAGATCCCTTTCGGTTTCCGTTACCTCCTGGAGTGCCTTTTGCATCGCCAAGAATAACTTGCTTGTCTCTGGAGAATTCTCATACGGATTAACAGAAGCAAATTCTTCAATGAGCGGCTTGAACGCATCCAACGAAAAAGATTCCTCCCCAAACTCCGCTACTTCATTCTCCCAGTCGGTTAGCTCTACCAGTTTTACATCGTGCTCCTTCCGCTTTTTGCTTCTCAGAAACTGGAGTACGTTGTTCTTGTGAATCTTGAAAAGCCAGTTAACAAAATGGTTTTCCGAACTAAACTCGTACCGCGTAATAACTTTTCCCACGGTCTCAAGCGTTTTGTACAGAACATCGTACCCTTCGTCTTCATTTATATGAAACTGGGTTACAGAAAAACCAAAGAGCTTTTGGCCGTAGCTCTCAAAGAGGATTCGCAAGCCTTTTTCAGGGCCTATTTCAAATCCGGATATGACATTTTGATACTTCACACTATTTCGTTAATACTATATATGCTTTTGGGTTACACTACCCTGATATATGCCCAAAATAGGCGTTTTTCCCTCAAAAACACATATTATCATTCGTCAGGCCTGCTTTGTTGACGTAGCTCCTGTCAAATCCAGACCCGTATCAAACTTCATCTCTTTTAAATGGGTATTCATGTCGTTGTATTGGTGCATCATGTATCCTAGAAATTCAAACACCACTGTTCCTGCCAAACCAGCAACTTCTAAAAAACCTTTCAGCAGCTCATAGATGTCCCGCACCATAGCTTTTATTCCTTCCAGTATCTCACTCCCTTTCTCTTTGATAAAACTGAGGACGTCCTTGCCTGCCTGCGCCAGTTCATCTTTGAATGCAATGCCTAGCCCCAAGATCAATATCCAAAGCGGTCCGGGAATATTTGTCAATGCTCGTATGGCACCCGTTGCAATCAACGCCAGAAGCTCAACCACTTCACAGATTATATTCCAAAGAAACTTGACGATTGCGGCAAGAATATTTCCAAGCCAAATGCCTGCACGCTCGACAATCACAAATGAAACAAAGCCCGAATTATAGTTGGTGATTACCTTCTCGGCATCCCCATGCTGCCAGACCCTCACATCACCCTGACGATGGAATACCTCATCAAATGACATTATAGCATGGCTTTCAATTTCCAGCGCAAGCGCGAGTGTTGGAACATCATCCTCATCAATCTCACCGATCAGTTTATTAGCCGTTTTCCAGTTATCCACCCATTGTGCATCTTTGATTTCTATCCGGGAGAGAATCATGACTGCATACCCCAAGGCAATATCACGTTGATCCTCCGGGATGATTAGATTGATCTTTTCGTACAACTCCTCTTGCAATAACGGAGGCGCATAGATCTGAATGGTTCTGGAGGAAAGTAACTTATAAATAAAGGATTTCTCGATCGGCTTTTTTTTCGCCACAGCTCCCTTAATCTGCCCAAAAACAAAATTATTATCCACAACGAACTTGAACCGAAATTTTGCCAGACCGGCAAGCAGTGAACGCTTGCCTTCGATCCGTTCCTGAATAAAGTTTACTAGTTCATGTCCCATTTCACGCATGGCTTTATTCCACGCTCCTTCAAATTCAGGAAATCTTGCCTTCAGGCGTTTGGAAAAATCAAGAGGCTCACTTTGCTTCACCTCTTGCTGGTTTGGTTTTTTGGTCATGCAGGGTTGTATTAATTCAGTTTAAAAAATGCTACGAGAGATTCCTCCCGATATATCCAAGTCACGTTGTCCATTACTTCTATGCCTCCAGGTTACACATTCTCAAATTGGAGATTGAGGGAATTGAACTCTCAATTCAGCGATGTCATTAGTCAAGCAGGAGTGAAAGTGTATCTACAGAGAAAGACAAAAAAATTGGAGGCAGATACTTTTCCGTTAACATACTGTCAAATAGAATGCCAAATGAAAATAGAAACAAGGTTAGCAGTGACAACTACTGTCCAAGTTGGAAATAGCAGTAGAGATTGTAGTGATTCGAAATAAAATTTTGTCTTTACCCGAGTTGCGAAGTTTACCTAAGTATAATATTCTTTATTAGTTTCCGCAACTAACCTATAAACTGACAACTTTGTACAAGTCTGGCAGAGTTAACATACCTTTAAGTAATTCTACGCAAAAATGGCAGATTCTGACGGGCAGAATTGTTATTTTATCAGCGAATTTAGAGAAAAGATATGCTTGATATAGGAGTTACTCCTATTGAAGTTACCGACAAAGGTGTATCCGTTTTAAATTGTGTCGGCTTAATCTAAATGTGTCGATGAGTGACAACACCTCTATTGGAGTAAAAATCCATGATATTCATCATGGATTAATCCAGAGCACAGGCGCAATTGTTGAATCAGAGTTTGCACTACTAAAAGAATTAGGAGTTGCTATTCAGATTGCAACAACCATTAAAGATCATGAGATCATCAAAGATCTCAAACCATTTTACGCAGCATCCGGTGAGCTAAAAATTCCGAGGCAGCTGGCAAATGTCGGATTGTCCCATCTAGAAAAGCTAGGCTTTGTTAGGTTAAAATATCAGCCAGGCAAACAAATCATAGACAGGATTGATGTTCTCGTTCCTGATCTACCAAAAATTTATAAAGACTTCGGAGAGTATTTTGGTGCTGAAAACGACAGTGCTATTTCAGACTTAACAATTCAAATTCTTGAAAAACTAAGTGCTTTCCCACACAAGGAGAAAGATGTAATAAGTTCTTTGGGAATAGCTCCCGAAACAAGAGATTTAATTTTTGACGTAGGAAAAAGTGCATCTTTACTAGACTCGTATACTTCACCGAATGATTCCGAAAGCATACTTTACTCTCCATTATATTGGGACGATAATCCAAATGCTATCTTCAAGCTACTTAAGGAGCATAGCTCTGATGATTTTCTTAAGACAGTTGAGGAAGTGCGAAAGTATCAAGGGCTACCTGATGGAAAAATAGATAGTACTATAATAAACGATGCCATTAGCTTAGGCTGTCTTCCTACACTGTCGGTTTCATCCACTTCTGGGCCGAAGAAATTTATTTTTACTCCAAGAACAGGTGTCGGAAAAATAGAAAAGGAACTCTTACATAAAGCTCGTGTTTTGATCTCCTGCGTAAGATATGGTGAAAATTTTGCAGGGATCACAAAAATCTTTTCGCCAGAGCTTATTATAAATGCACTTGTTAAAAAAGGTCACTTGAGAGGTCATACAGAAAGTTTAAAACAATATGAACCCGCTAGAAATCTTGGTTTGGTTAAATTAATTCCTTCAATCGGTGGAAAATATGAAGTTCACTTTATCGACAATTCTGAGAATAAAAACGTCATAAAGATGGCAAAAGAAATGATTCAAATTGGTGAAACTTCTAAATTTGACAATTCAGAGGATACCGCTAAGCAAATACTAGTTCCAGGAAACATCCTACACCCAACGCAAACAAGAACTCAATTGTTGCTCGAAAAAACGGTCCCCAAAACAGCATCAACTATTAAACGTGTTAACGATATTCTTAGAGGAATAGAATAAATGGAAAATAAAGATCTAAATCTAAAAATGATGTGCAAGATTCTATACTCTAGAATGGGGTATAGTGCACACACTGAAATTAGATTACGTAATAAGAGCTATATAACAAGTTATAAAACACACGATGTTTCAGATATTGATGTATTTGGATATAACTTCAATGCAGATTTATCACTATTTACAATCGGTGCGGAATGTAAAAGCGGAGATACAAATGCTATCGATGAGTTTTACAAATTTCTAGGTATCAGTCGATACTATGGCCTTAATAAGGCATACCTAATAAAAAGCCGTATCCATCAGAACGCACGTCAAATAGCATTAGACCACAACTTTATTTGTTTAACAGAAGTCGAATTAAGAAAGATGTTGTTGGGCTTTGAAATAGATGTTGATAAAGCTGTAAAAGTTGAAGTGGCAAAATATCAAAAGCACTATCGATATTTTGAACTGTACAAAAAACGTAACGAAAAATTGTCAGAGTATTTAACCCTTGACTTTTGGAATAAAGAGAACTGGAGAAATGTTCACAACCTGATTCATATAATAAAACAGTCAAGTCAATTAGAAATATTTAATGAGGCTACTCTCCTTGACAAGTACATCATGTATTATACATGCGAATTATTCACATTATCAATATTAAAGACGATGTCTCAGGCCATTGTATTAAACTATGCGGATTTTGACAGTGCCTTCGTAAACTGTCTATATGGCGGAGCGGAAGCTCTTAATGAAAAGAGACGAATCCATGACGCAGTTAATATTGCAACCCAGGCAAATGAGGGCTTTGACCCTGAATGGCAAGGTGATTTGACAAATATTTGTTCTCGAATGTCATTAGCGACAAATGCAGCATCCAAAGTACCAAAGCTGCTCCAGGCAATTTACGAGAACAGCTTTTACAATGAATCCGTCAAAATTGACCCAAAAGTATGGAAACCGTATCCAGATTTGACAAGGAAATTCGCTCAAGATATCCTTCATTTTGTCACTAAATCGTGCGGTCTAAATCCAAAAACATTCGAAGAGTTTATGATGGTTTAGTATCTGTAAAATTTCTATCAAGAAGTATTGTTAGGCACGGAACTTTGATTTATCAAGTTTTCTCAAATTCCGAAAAACTTTACCCCGTATCTAAATGACTTATTTTGAATCCAACTACTCCAGGTTGAATTACCCTATAGCCACCGAAGAGGTTAAGGGATTACGCAAAGCTCAACTCGGTGCAGTACATGCAATAGCATCTCATTTCACCGTAAATGATGAGGATTCGGCATTGATAGTAATGCCCACTGGATCTGGAAAAACAGCAGTGATCAACATAACTCCATTTCTTCTACGGGCGAAGCGAGTTCTGGTCTTAAGTTCCAGTGTGATGGTTCGTGGCCAGATTGTCGAAGAGTTTAGAACACTGGATACCATAAAAAAGTCAAATGTCTTTCATCGTGATCTCGTCCCACCCACTGTTAAAGAAGTTCGATCACCTATCAGGAACACAGATGAGTGGGAATCTTTAAAAGAATTTGATGTCATTGTCGGAATTCCGAATAGCATTAATCAGGGTATCAACAATACCTTTTCACCTGCCGAAGATTTCTTTGACTTGATTTTGGTAGACGAAGCTCATCATGTCCCAGCATTCACTTGGACCAACATAGTTCAACACTTTACAACAGCAAAGAAAGTATTTTTCACAGCCACACCCTTCCGAAGAGACAAAAAAGAAATTAAAGGTCGCCTAGTTTATAATTATCCTATCTCAAAAGCCTATGAAGACCGAATTTTTGGGGACATTGGATATTTTCCAGTGTCAAGCGACTTACCTCAAATTGATTTAGCTATTGCGAAGCGAACACAAGAAATCTTTAATCAAGATCGGGAAGCAGGTCTTAAGCATTACTTGATGGTGCGAACCGAAAGCACGGAAAATGCCACGATATTGGATGAACTTTATAAATCCGAAACTACACTCAGACTAAAGAAGGTCGATAGCACCATGACTTACAACGGCATTAAGAAAACGATCAAGATGCTAAAGGATGGTGAACTGGATGGAATTATTTGCGTTGATATGCTTGGTGAAGGTTTTGATTTCCCAAATCTGAAAATTGCTGCAATACACAGTCCTAAGAAATCACTATCTAATACACTTCAATTTATTGGAAGGTTCGCTCGTACAAATGCTGATGACATCGGCCAAGCTAAATTCATTGCTGCAACAAGTGATATTGAGATCGGAAAAAGGAAACTGTACACCGAGGGCGCGGTGTGGAATGATATTGTCAAAAATCTGAGTGAAGAAACGATTGACGAGGAGGATGAAATAAAAACAGTGTTGGACTCATTCGAATCCGAGGAAAGGTCACTGAAAGATATATCACTTTACAATTTAAATCCTTACTGTCATGTCAAGGTATATCAGGTCGATCAGATTGATTTGAAAGCGACTATTGAGGTTAATGGAAAAGAAATAGTATATCATTCTATAAGCGAGGATTACAATGTTTCATTTTTTATTTTGAAAGAGACTCTCAAACCGAAGTGGATGGCATCCAAAGAGATAATAGATATTAATTATTTCTTTATAATGTTATTTTATCACGAGGAAACAAATCTACTATTCATTCACTCTTCAATCAGAACTTATGCCTTTTATGATTTCTTAGTTAAGACGTTTGCACCGACCGGACATCAAAGAATCTCCAAGTATCAATTAAACAAAGTTCTAGCTGACTTAACGGAAACAGAATTCTTCAATATCGGCATGCAAAACCGTTCGGCCAACAGTGGAGAATCTTATCTAACAATGGCCGGATCAAATGCAGAGAACGCCATCCGTAAAAGTCATGGTAAAAACTACGCCAATGGTCATGTTTTTATGAAAGGTAGGGAGACAGATGGAACAAAGATTACAATCGGGTACAGCTCAGGCTCAAAAGTATGGAGCAATAGTTACTTAAAAATTCCTAACTATATTAAATGGTGCGGCACTTTGGCGGAGAAAATCGTTAGTAACAAAGAAGTGAAAACAAACACCGGTTTTGATAATCTACCTGTTGGTCAGGTAGTACAGCAATTCCCGAGTCGACCGCATGCAGCCCAATGGAATGGCGAGTGTTTTACAGAAATGCCAATACTAAAGGTGCTTAATGGAAGCGATGTGATTTTTGAGGGAAGGCTTATTGATCTCGAAATAGTGATAGACAAAGCACGCACAACACCTACGTCATTAGTGTTTTCCATTCCCATTAATACAAGATCAATCGTGATGAAGTACTCTTGCAGTGATTTTTTTGAATATATTGACAATCTGGGCCTCGAGATCAAAGTGACTGAAATTGGGGATGACGTTTACCTTACTGAATATCTTAACGAAGTGCCCCCTACTATTTATTTGGACGACTTTGGCGCATTAATTAACCATGAATACTTCTCACCACCTAACGAAACCGAGTTTCAATTTGATGCCCAAAGAATTAGATCGGGAGTATGGGCTACCTCGAATACAGACGTTACGAAAGAGTTTTATCAAAATGCTGCTGAAAAGATTGCGAATGGAAACAGAAACTCAATTCATGATACCCTACAATCATCTCTTCTTGCTGTGGGGAATAATGTCTTAATTTACGATCATGGAACTGGTGAAGTAGCCGATTTCATATCCGTGAATGAAACAGAAAGTAAGGTTGAGGTTAATCTTTTTCATGTAAAAGGATCAGGGGGACAGACTCCTGGGGATCGAGTTGATGACCTGTATGAGGTTTGCATGCAGAGCATTAAATCTACAGTATGGGTAACCAATCGTCAGACTTTCATGAGAAAAATTACAACTAGGGTTACTGGTCAGCCAACAAAATTCTTAACCGGTAATTTTCAGGAATTTGAACGTATAATGAGGGTAAGTAAGCCGTTCAATTTTGTTTTTACAGTTGTTCAACCAGGTGTATCATCGGCTACACTTACTCAAAAACTCAGCTATTTATTGGCAGCAGCAGATGACCATACGAGTAATTCAGGATATACTTTCAATGTAATTGGATCATGACAATGCTTGTGGAACATTAAGTTCCAATTTTTGCATATGATTACAATTTCTCGTTCGTTTACTGCCACCTACAGTATCGCTGACATCTTGGAACACCTAGACGATACTGGAATTGTAGTATTTACTGATTTGACTAGTTCGTTCAGAAGAATCTACAAAGAATTGAAACCTCACCTGCCAGAGCGAATAATTCAAGGTTTCCTACTTCATAATATTGATTACAATTACTTCTATTATCTATTCGATAGCGATTTGCATACCCGGGAGGATTGCGATCGTGCGATCTGGGCTTACAGAGGGTAAGTTTGAGGTGAGTTTAATCTATGCATTAGTTTAAAATCGTGGTGAGTTCGCATAAACGAAGTTACGCAGAACCTTCAAATTCAGCACAGTTTCAAAGCTTTTCTGAAATTTGCCATTTCTAAATTCTCAGATAGGAAAGATTAATCCTATAGTAATCAATAAGTTACCTAGTAAAAATAGGAATTCAAATTGGCCTTTTCAATCACCTATCCACAACTGGGAAAATAACTAGTTCATCAATGCTAGCCTGATAAACCCGTTGATGCGGGAATATTCCAGCACCTCCCACATGTTATTCAGGTATTGTCGCGGAGCGGTTGTTGTAAGCCGGTTATGAACCGTTACTTCGTGCACTTCGCATTTTCCATCTCTTGTAACTAAGGCCCCGCTGGTAAACAACGAGGGTGTATAATAAACCACGTTGTCGGAAGTCCACAGTTCGAGAAAACCGATCAGGATTAAATTATCGCGGGTGGCCGGGCGTCTGACGAACTCGCGGAACACCTGTTCGTGTTTCCTGAGGTATTCATCTATTTTTTCGATCGTAGTTTTCTTGGTCCGGACGTTATGTACCAAACCAATAAATGTTGTCCAGATTTCAGGTGTCATGCAAGCTTGCATTAAGGATTGAAAGTAAAAACTCGTCCCGATACGGGTGCAGGCCATGCTGAAATTAAAGCAGTACTGGATACCATAGATGGGGAAAGTGGTAATGAGTTAGGAAAAATTCTGAACGTGTATGCGTTGGTATGGGAGTAACTCCTATGTGTTTTGAATCTTTTTATAAAAGGTCTGTAGGGACACAGACCTTTTAAAGCATACGAAGGGCGACTTATGCGTTAGAGTTTTTGAAAAGCAAAGTCCCTTAATTTCTTTAATCGTTCATCTTGTTCCGTCAGCGTGATGAAACTTTGCCAGTTCTTTTGAGAGGTCGGGGTTAGGTTCATCGTTTTGGTCGGTGGCCTTTTCAATCTTTATGAGACGTGTCTCCCTAAAGTGCGCAACCAACACTTAGTGCTTGTTCCAGGTTTCGAATAAGAATATTTGGGACTAGAAATCTCGCAAAACATAGTCATTTGCAAGGCTGGACAATTTTACTTTTTACCTAATACTGTAAATCCAAGTCAATTTGAAGGTTTATCAGCAGCCCTCCTGGACAATGTTACTTATAGTATACGCTTGAAATAACCATTGAAGCCAGGAAAGCTTTAATCGCACCGGGAATGGAAGTTAGGAGAATCCTTCCCTTCCGGCTTAAACGAATGGTCGGACCGTTCATCTTCATGGATCATGGTGGTCCGGTGACTTCAGCGCCACAATCCATTCATTCACTCGATGTTTTGCCGCATCCGCATATCGGACTATCTACAGTCAGTTACCTTTTTAACGGGAAAGTTACCCATCGCGACAGCCTGGGAGTTGAACAGGTTATCGAGCCGGGCGAGGTTAACTGGATGACGGCCGGCAAGGGCATCGCTCATTCAGAACGTTTTGAAGATCCCAGTGTGTGGGCTGCAGGTGGCTTCGAAATGATTCAAACCTGGGTAGCACTGCCGGAATATGCTGAAGAATCAGATCCCACGTTTGCAAATTATAAAAGAAACGAACTTCCCGTGTTTACTGATAAAGGTGTGTGGATGCGGCTCATAGCCGGTAGCGCTTTTGGATTAACGAATGACGTAAAAACACATTCGCCCCTGTTTTATATGCATGTAGTGCTAGATGCTGATTCGCATTTCACGTTACCGCGTGAATATGAGGAACGGGGCGCGTATATCGTAAACGGATCGATCGAGTTTGAGGGACATGAATACACAGCCGGACAAATGCTTGTGTTCACGAAAAACTCCGAACCCTTATTGAAAGCAAAATCAAAATCAACATTTATGCTGTTAGGAGGCGATCCTCTCGGAGAACGTTTTATCTGGTGGAACTTCGTCTCTTCACGGAAAGAACGGATTGAGCAGGCAAAGTCCGACTGGCAGCAGGGAAAAATCATCCTCCCCCCTAACGATAACAAGGAATTCATACCTTTACCGCAGGATAAGTCGCGGCCGTCAGACAGTCCTCCCGCCCCGCCAGCGTTTTCGTAGTTATCAACCAGTCAGGTACTTTTCCGGTTTTGTACAAACGACACCAATTAGCTGGCGCGCTGGCTTGAGAGATGTTTCTTTATTCTGATCATCAGTCGGTCGGGCGTTATTCTTGGAAGGTTGGAAATGAACCAATTGTTGAACCCGACAATCTTTTTACCTGAACCTTTTAGCAGAAGCTTCACTCCTTCACTCGCCACAAATTCCGGTGAAACAGGGCGGTTGGCTTTATAGGCATTTGTGCTCAACATGCTGTCAGTCGTGAAGTTCGTATCGACCGGGCCCGGACAAAGTGTTACTATGTTTACACCAGTGCCTTCCAACTCGGCAGCCATCGTTTCTGAAAATGCAAGAACGAAAGTCTTGGTTGCGGAATAGACTGAATAGTATGGAAAAGGAAGAAACGAGAGAAGCGATGCTACGTTCATGATCGTCCCTGATCCTCTTTTTACCATTTCACCTGCGAAGAGCTTTGTCAGCGCCACTACGCTGCTAACATTTAACTCAATCATAGCCAGCTGACTTTCCAGCGGCAGATCAATGACGTTTCCGTACAGGCCGATGCCGGCGTTATTAATCACTTTCGTTACCGTCAGGTTCTTTTCTCGGATATCGTTAAACAACGTAACAGCACTTCCGGGTTGAGATAAATCTGATATCAGCACGTGAACGGTCACCTTATATTTTTCAATAAGCGAATTTCGCAGCCGGTTAAGCGCATCTTCATTTCGGGCGGTAAGAATCAGGTCAATTTTTTTTTCAGCGAGCTGAACGGCAAGGTGATACCCGATGCCTGAAGAAGCTCCGGTTATCAGAATTAGATCTTTCATCTGATTAGGTGTTAATTTTGGTATGACAAATTTCTGCCACGCACAGCTAAAATAAAATTGATCATGATCAAGAAAGTACCGGAACGGCAAGCAATTACCGCCTCTCGAAGGATAGATAACATAGCTCGTGTATCCCGGAAAGCGAACCCAATTCAGAATGGCAAGGACGGGTCGGGTGAATAAGGGACATAATACCAAAGCGAGAACAGGTCGCGGCTATTTTTTGGTGGCAATTCTCTTATTCCTGGAAAACTATCTTTACTTGTTCTCATCGCGTCTATTCCATTCTGATCCACCACAATCCCGATAACCAGCGGAATATAACTTTTGTACATATCATTTAATTCATTTCTAAGCTCAAGAAATTTATTGACATCATCAGCAAAGTAGCGATCGAATTTTTTACCTGCGAGCTCACCGTCTGACCGCATTGCCGGCAGCGCATCGCCACCATCGTTGTCACGTTTCTTCTCACATTTTAGCTCAACCAGAAGTCCGCTATATTTACTGCCCTCCGGGAATTTTAAAACGATATCACACGCGGATTTAAGTGGATCCCTGGACTTTACCAACGCGGTAGGTTTCCAAACTTTCACTTCGCGTTCAACGGCATAATCAGGTCCCAAATTGGCGGACATCCAAAGCGACAATTCACACTGCAACCATATCTCCCATCCCCCTCTTAGCGCATACAACGACTGCACTTTTTCAAGAAACGAGACATTAGCATGATCAAGGTTTAGCCTGCGTTTCTTACTCCTGGTTCGGTCTGCCGGACTATCGGTTGAACTCTCAATGTTAAAATGACTCAAGACTTGCTTCCAGACCGGAACCTGATCGAGTAAATCGGTACTGCTGCTCATGATTATGAGTTCACAATTGAAAAAACTCCGGACAGTTCAATATGAAAATCCAGGCTACCTGTCTGAGCAACGTTTAATTTTACCCAATTAGCTCCTGTTACGTATGCAGAAACCTGCAGATAATAGCTTTGATTACTCACTGTACCGGTATAGGAGCGATTGAACGAGGCCACAGTAACCGCCTGACCATCGTTGAACCCCGCAGGTGAAGGTGAAGTTTGAATCGTAACTGCCAACTCCCCGGTTAGTCCCGGTGCAGAAGCCAAATCGAAAAGTATAATGCTGTCGTTCTTTACAAACAGAATGATGTCATTATGCACACGGCTGTTTAACAGCCAACCCGGAATTTGATTTGCGAACATATACCCTGCTTGCAGCTGAACCGGGAAGTATGTCAATAAAAACTGAGAAAAGTCGGTGGGGTCGGCCATCCCCTCAATAAATATTTCAAACTGAGGGGGTTCTGATCCCACCGCAGGAACGCTTACGCATGTCGCGGGAGCAGCATCAAGTTCATTTAAGCAGTACTTAACATACCGGCTTGTCTGTTGAATACGAACAGACATCGGGTTTTGATTTGCTGCGTTGCAAATGAGAAACAGAATTCCGGGCAGATCAAAACTCAGTCGCGTAACCATGCCGCCATCTATCTTCTCCCAAAGCGGATTAATCAGCAATGAGGGCAGGAATCGATTAAAGCCCGGACTTTTTCGAAAAGCCGGAAATATAAAACCGGTTTGTGAGGCCGCAGAATTAACAGTCCACACTCCTCTTCGTAACGGCACCAATCTGGAAAAAAAATTACTCCAATCGTTAACTTCCCTGAAATTTTCGGGGAAGATTCCCCGAAGGTCGGGACCATACTCTCCGGAAATTATCATAAACTGATCGCACTGAATTTCTTCTGCAATATTTTGCTGGTACAAATGAATCGTGCTGTCTGTTTGGGTACCTGCACCCATTGACGGTATTTGGGGTATGCTCAGGTATTGTTTAATAGCTTCACTAACTGCAGAAGCGATGCTTGCCTCATCGAACAGATCTGAAAGGGGCCGAAACTTTGGTTGCCGCGTTACCGAAGTATTAAGCATCAATAATGTCGGGTTATAAACACAGGAGTGATAGAATTCATCAAGTGTGCCGGATTGAAATCCCCCGGTTACAATACCACCGCGCGAGTAGGCACGTACCTCGGTACGCTGCTGGTTATTCAAATAAAATGACGACTGCGATTTGTAAGCACTGATTGATAAACTTCCTGACGAGATAAAATCGTCAAAGTCGGCAGTAAAAGAAGCATGCATTTGCTGGCTCCCGGTCTGCGTATATAATGAAGAATCCACACTGGCCTGAATTGCATACAACCCTCCCATGTCACCCGCCACAATAAAATGCGTACCGTATTTTTCAAAAAACGACCCCCAGGTTAAAATGTCATTTGTTTTTATCGCTTGATTGAGATCGTCAACAAACCCGGAATTGAGTGGAGGGAATTCAAACGCGGTGAATGAACTGCTTCGGCAAACAAAAAATGAAATTTCGTATGATTTAGTAACATCCGTTCCGATGTCACCCTGGAACGAAAATTCCGACTCTCCGGACATAGAAAAGAATTCATCATCGCCACTAGTCGAAAGCGAGAAACCAAATTCTTTTTCAAAATCTGTTTGTGTGTTTACGGTGGTTGCTAAATGATGTGAGGTTGATTGACCGCGCTGATTCACCGAAATATGATCCGGAATTTGGTAATATAAATTTTGTGCTGCATAATCTGCCACTTTGATGAATTTACCTTTCAAAAAGGACAGTTCGAACAACGGGCCGCCACTAAACCGTTGAGTTTTGGCATTAAAGCCATTTGTCCATAAATCACCCATGCCAACGGGCAAGCCACTGAATTCAATCAAGGGCGAAGAGGGCCTTTGAATTTCGTTAGTCATTATTTGATTTCATTTTAGTTGTTTCACTGATTCTTTGACTTTCAGAGAAGACGTATCATGTGTTCCAGTAAGTTTACTCAAGTCAAGAATCGTGAAGCTGCTAAATTTTTATTAATAAATCGACCTTTGAATGAGGGTGGGCTATAACTTTGATCGTAGTTGAATGGTTTTTACTAATTAGTCTGAAAAAAGTTAACCTTCAGATTGATGTAAAATAACGACCAGGCATAGTTGTGAAGCTGATCGGTCTAATATGAACGATCATTTATTCCGAACACTGACGTGCGAAATGAAATTAAGATTACGTTGGGCACGATAAGCCTCAGCTCCTGGAACGGATGTTGAAAACAGAATTGACTCGGGAATCTGAAAATTAAGGAGCACTGAATGGATACCTAATCAGTATCTGCTTGAGATCATCGGGATGAAAGGGCTTTGACAGAAAATCGTTCATGCCCGCAGCAAGAACTTCATCTCTTACGTCAGTCATCGCACTTGCTGTTAACGCAACAATGGGGATGTTTTTAAAGTAAGGGTCGTCCAGGGCTCTGATCTTCTCGGTAACTTCATACCCGCTCATTTCAGGCATTTGTAAATCCATCAGCACCAGCGTAAATTTTTTCTCCTGTATTGCGTTCAGCGCCTCCAGGCCATTTTCCACAACTGCAAACCGGATGTTCCATTTCTTAAGAAAACTTGTTACCATCAATTGATTGATAACGTTGTCTTCCGCCAGCAACACATTTGAATGTGATGGCAGTTCAGAAAGATCAGCGGTTAGTGCTGGCTTGTTCAGGATGGTTTCGCCCCGCTCCAACATCAATACACAGGTAAACGTTGAACCCGCCCCCGGGATACTGATCACGCGGATCGAGCCATCCATCAGCCCGACAAGTTTTTTTGTAATCGCCAGTCCAAGTCCTGTGCCACCATACTTGCGCGTGGTGCCTTCCTCTGCCTGCGAAAAGCTCTCGAAAATCGTTTCAAGTTTGTCGGCGGCAATTCCAATACCCGCGTCGCAAACATCGATTTGCAGTTTTACGGAGTTTGCTTCCGATGATTGTTGAACAAGGTTCACGGTCACGGAGCCTTCTTGCGTAAATTTAATCGCATTGCTTACCAGGTTGGTGATGATCTGAATGACGCGAACCGGGTCGCCTTTTAGCACGTTTGGAATTCCCGAATCAATCGTATACTGCAACGCAACACCTTTCTCTACCGCACGCTGACGCTGAATCTCAATGGTTTTGCTTACTAGTTCCTGCAAATCAAAATCAATGCGTTCGAGTACGATCTTTTGCGCTTCGATCTTGCTGAAGTCAAGAATGTCGTTAATAATTGTGAGCAGATTTTCCCCCGAGAATTTTAGTAACTGAACATGGCGTTGCTGTTCGGCTGTAAGGTTGGTTTCACTGAGCAAATTGGTTAACCCGATGATGGCATTCATTGGAGTTCTGATCTCGTGACTCATCATTGAAAGGAATTGACTTTTGGCAATAGTAGTTCGTTCGGCTTCCTCTTTTAATTGCTTTAATGCAAGTTGTGCCAGCCGGCCTTCCGTGATGTCTCTTGCAACAACCCGAACATGTGTAACCCATGAATGTTCATAGAAGTAACGAACATTCTGACCGATCCAGGCGGTCTGGCCATGCTTACCCACCATGCGAAACTCAAGATAACTTGTCTCCTCTCCTGCTTTCAGCTTGTTGCGATAAAAAGTTGCCGCGTATTCGCGATCTTCCGGATGAATCAGATCTGCATAAGGGCGACCCAGAATTTCTTCACGTGTGTATCCGCTCATTTTCAACATGAGCTCGTTCACGTACGAGAATTGCCCTTCACTGTTCAGTTCGTAAATAATGTCCGCAGCTCCTTCCACGAGTTCGCGGTACTGCCGTTCACTGTCTTCGAGGTTCTTTCGAAGTCGTACAAGCTTACGGTTAACAGAACTCAGTCGCTTGAGTGAGGGAAGAAAAATAAAAACAAACTCCAGGACGATGATCAGCACAGCAAGTGCAGACAATAGCAAACTCAATCCGGTTTCCTGATCGAACCAATACTCGATGCCAACCTGGGCTGCAATAATGCCAATGATGGAAACGATGAATAGCAGGTATTTGCTTTTCAGCGCTTTGATTTTCCGGCTCCCGGTTAATATGCTTCCCTTCTTTTCAGCCATTCGTTAATACGTTAACCAGTTGGCCGCTGCGGCACGTGACGTAAAAGCCTTGATGACGGGTGATGTAGGAATCACCCGGTTCGCAGATAGCTGACCGAATACATCATTTGAAAAAACCCATGCAAATTTAGTAAGTCCCGCTTCGATCATCGATGGAAACCACTCATTACTCGCCCAGGCGGTGGAATGATTCCATGGACCGATGAGTTCGGTATTATCATTAAGAATTTTTGAACAACCGTGTTGAATAAACAACTTGTGAATAGCCAGCGCAGCGTTACGCAGGTCGTGTTCATCTTGAAAGCCAATCCAGTCGCAGAGCAACGTATCCCCTTCTACTGAAATTTTAATGTTTGGTGAGATGAATAACGCCTGCATACCCTTTCCAATTCAAATCGCGATAATATACTGGATATCCGCTTGTTAAGACTCTTTTAATAGGAGTAACTCCTACCGCATGTGACACCAATTCCAATAACCTGCAAAATTTCATAGCCTGAAGCCTCTAAATCAATAATTGAAAATTGAGTTAGACTTTGACAATCAGGGAATTATCTATATGCAGATAAAGTAGATACTTTCGAAATTTATGCAAAGCATTTTTTGGTGAATTCTTCATTTTACCGATCTTGTTACCGCTCTATTCTATGGTTATTCGGAATTCTTCTAAACCTCTAACGTCAACCGATATTGTTTCAGACACTCCGGGACTTCATATAGTCGCAAATCTGCAGTCCTCGCTCAGGAAGCAGCTTACCCAATGTGCCGGCTTCAGGGAACTTATAGAAACACTTGTACAACGCCATCAACTTCAGAATCTGGGCGAAGTATTTTATGATTTTCCAACAGGAGGTTTTACCGCGGTGGTTTGCCTTGCTGAATCGCACCTGTCCATCCATACCTGGCCGGAAAAAGGATTTCTCACGTTCGATGTGTTTCTGTCGAACTATAAAAATAATAACCGCGATATAACCCGGCACATTTACAGGGAAGTATGTGCGTATTTTGAAGCCCAAGTTTTAGAAGAACATTTTTTAGATCGGTAGGCTGTGAGAAGAAATGATGTACATACCTGCCCTGCCTGCGCAACTGCTGCACGTATCCGCGGAACAGAATCATTCCTGTATGTATGCTTTCAATGCGGTACACCGGTTGTCAATGAATTAAACTTCCCGATTACCCAGTCGGCCATGCCTGATGACTGGTGCATTATACAGCTTGGCACATCAGGCGTATATAAAGATCAGTCGTTTGAAGTAATCGGTAAAATCCGGCTACAACTCCGCCAAGAGTACAAGAATTATTGGTGCTTGTGGTATGATCAGGGACAAAAGTATGGCTGGCTGGCAGAATCGTTCGGGAAATATGCCGTATGTGAACCTGTCGTTTTTAATTTGGATGAGATGGGCGACATTCATTCGATTAAAGCGGGCGACAAATTTGATCTGTATGGAAAGTCAACCGTAGTAGTTGATTATGTCGATCCTTGCGAGTGGATCAGCATTTCAGGCGAAATCGCACATTGGAAAGATGTTTCAAAACGGTTTATCTCCGTGCAGGCCCAAAATGACGAGGGAATTATCGCCTTTTTTAATCTCGATTCGGTTGGTCATCGCGTAAATTTTATTGTTGGGGAAACTACCACCCTTTCCGCCCTGTCGTTAAAAGCAATTCGTGAATGGAATGAGTGGAAATAGTGCCATACCAGCAATCTCATACGAATGCCCTCAGTGCAATCAGGTGTATGAACCAAGATCAAAATCGCATGCACTTACAGCGGTGTGTGAAAAATGCGGAACCTATTTTGGATTTGCAAAGTGGATTAAGGAAGAGGCTACGTTCCACGAAACAATTATTCCGGTTATTTCTGTTTATCAGAAAGGCAGTATAAATGGAATTGTATGGCAGGTGATCGGCTTTGTCGTGAAGCGCGATAAAAAGTACCGGTCGCAGTGGCGTGAGTACTGTATGTTTAATCCAGCAGAAGGTCTTGCTTTTCTTTCGGAGTACAACGGTCATTGGATTTTCATTCGCCCGATTTCAAAAACTCCGCGAAAGAATGCCTCAGACTCTTCCTTCACGTATGAAGGATTTGAATACAATCTTTTCCAAAAGTATTCTGCTGAAATCGTTTTTGCGAAAGGTGAATTTACATTCGACATATTCGGTCAGGCCGATCGAAACCGGAACTTTGAATACATCGCACCCCCTTACATGCTTGGCCTGGAGACTAATAATACTTCGCGATTGTGGTACAAAGGCGAACACATTCCGGCAAGCGATGTTGCAAACGCGTTTAAACTTCCGCAACGGGCAATGCCACCTCAATCGGGTGTTGGTGCTGTGCAGCCTGTTTTCAATATGGGATTTAGTGAGTCTGCTATGATGATTGCCTGCGCGTTGTTGTTTGCTGTGGTAATTCTTATTCAGTTTTATTTCAGCAGCACCTCGCGGAACCAAATCGTATTAGATGCAACATATTATCAATCCGCTCTTCAGGACAAAACGGACAAAGTTTTTGTAACACAGTCTTTTGTATTGGAGGGAGACATGGCCAGTGCCACTGCCAAGATAAAAGCTCCGGTTGACAACGACTGGTTTTATGCAGATCTGGTCCTGGTAAATGAAACCACCGGAGATGAATACAATTTTTCGCATGAAGTGGCTTACTACCACGGGTATGATGACGGCAACTGGTCGGAAGGATCTACGGTTGGTGAAGCTTTTCTTTCCAGGATTCCGGGTGGAACCTATCATATTGTGATCTATCCACAATTTAATGTTGCATCTTCATTTTCATTGCTGATTACACGGGACGTGGATATGCCATCAAACATGTTTATTACGATTCTGGGCATTACACTGTTTCCAATCGGCTATTATTTGATTAAACACAGGCGCGATCGGAAACGATGGAGCGAGAGCGACTATTCTCCTTATCAATACGATGACGATTAATTGAACGCATGACACAAAAAGATTTATACGGTTTGCGCTACTTTCTGGCCTTTGCTTTTGTTCTCATTAGCTTATTTGTTTATTCCGGCGCCACCGGCTTAAAATGGATTGGCGGTACAAAAACAGAAAAAGAAAAATCAACCGGAACCGGCACGGGTGTTCGGACATATCCTCGCTACTTCTATCATAAATAACCTATACACTATGGAATGGAAATATCTCATTGCCTCACTTGTTTACTCGCTTGTTGGTATCGTTGTACTCGGTGTTACGTTTTGGATTTTTGAGAAGATAACCCCGGAAAATCTCTGGAAGGAAATCCTTGAAAAGCAAAACCTGGCGCTTGCTATTGTTGCTGCTGCCCTGATGCTTTCGCTTTCCATTATCATTAGCTCCGCTATTCACGGCTAACGCATTAAATCTCACGCGGGGATGTCAAAGCGGCTGCAGTTTGTATTGCTGATTTCGGTTTTTGTAGTTGCCACGTGCGGGCTGATTTACGAGTTGGTGGCCGGCACACTGGCGAGTTACCTGCTGGGTGATTCTGTAACACAATTTTCAACCATCATTGGTGCCTACCTGTTCTCCATGGGTATTGGTTCTTTTCTTTCTAAATATTTTTTGAACGATCTTATTCGCTGGTTTATCCGCATCGAAATCCTGGTCGGGTTAGTCGGTGGATTTAGTTCGGTAATTCTCTTTTTGCTATTTGAACAGGTCTCGCATTTCAGAATTGTTCTTTATTTGCTCGTAGCGCTAACGGGGATATTGGTTGGACTGGAGATTCCATTATTGATGCGCATTTTGAAAGACCGTCTTGAATTCAGTGAGCTTGTGTCTAAAGTATTCACGTTCGATTACATCGGTGCACTTCTCGCCTCTGTTATTTTTCCATTGCTGCTAATCCCCTACCTGGGAATCATGCGAACCTCGCTGTTTTTCGGATTGATAAATATTGCTATTGCGATTTTGGTATGCGTCTGGCTGCGTAAGGAAATTAATGGTGCACGTTGGTTGTTGCCACAAGCCATAATTTCGCTTGTTCTTTTAATAGCCGGTTTTATCTTTTCCGAAGAGTTGCTGAAGTTTGCAGAAGCGCAGGCTTATCACGATTCGGTTATCTATGCCAGGTCGAGCCCGTATCAGCGCATTGTGGTAACTAAAAGTGGTGCCGATGTCAGGCTATTCCTGAACGGAAATTTGCAATTCAGCTCTAACGATGAGTACCGCTACCATGAAGCCCTCGTCCATCCCGCCATGAGCATGGTAAAACATCCGAAGCGCGTATTGGTGATGGGTGGTGGTGATGGTCTTGCCGTACGCGAAATCTTAAAATACCCGGAAGTTGAAACCATAACGTTGGTTGACCTTGATCCGGCTGTTACAAATCTGTTCAACTCAAATGCACTGCTCACCGATCTTAACAAAAACTCTTTACATTCTTCCAAGCTGACCATCATCAATCAGGATGCTTTTGTATGGATTAAAAATCACGATACGTTGTACGATGTGGTAATCATCGACTTTCCTGATCCTTCTAATTATTCACTCGGTAAACTTTATACGAATACATTTTATCGTGAATTGAGACATATTGTTGACCCGAATGGCCTGGCAGTAATTCAATCCACCTCTCCCTATTTTGCCCGCAAATCATTCTGGATTATTGACGAAACATTACGGCAGGTTGGTTTTAATACACTTCCCTATCATGCATACATTCCTTCTTTCGGAGAATGGGGATATGTTCTTGCTTCCCAAACAAGTCAGCCTGATTCTTTGGGCCTGCTTCCTGAAAACCTGAAGTATCTCTCCCGCAGTACATTCGAACAAATGACCTTCTTCCCTCCCGATATGGCCCATACCGAATCGGGTTACAATTCGCTCAACAATCAACGATTGGTGCAGGTGTTCGAGCAGGAATGGTCTAATTATCAACCATGATCAGCCGAAGGAAATTTCTGTTCAACAGCCTTGGATTGGCAGGCGCGACCTGTATGGGATCGGTGTTTACCTCGTGCACACCGTCACGCAATGTGACGGGCATGCTTACAGGTCCGAATCAGGCGCTGGGTCACCGGCTTCACCAGGAGATCAGAAACGCGAAAGTCGAACAGACACTTCACCATGATGTAGTAATTGTTGGTGGAGGTACATCGGGTCTGGCAGCAGCCCGCTACCTGTCGAAATCGGGTACCGATTTTATGCTCATCGAACTGGAACAACGGACCGGTGGCAATGCACAATCCGGCAGCAACGAAGTTTCCGCTTATCCGTTAGGTGCGCATTACCTTCCGCTTCCTTCTCTTAACGATGCAGAACTGCTTCATTTCCTCGAAGAATCAGGCGCCATAACAGGATATCAAAATGGCAAGCCAGTGTACAACGACTACTACCTGTGCTTCGATCCGAAAGAACGATTGTTTATTCATGGTCATTGGCAGGATGGATTGGTTCCGCATTCCGGAGTTCCATCTGCTGACCTCGATCAGTTGCATCGATTTCAATCGCTCATGCACGAGTTTAAGCAGGCGAAAGGTGCTGATGGAAAAGATGCATTTTGCATTCCGCTTACCGCCTGCTCGGTCGACCCGGCATTTACAGCATTGGATAAAATTTCATTTTCGGAATATCTACAACAACAAACGTTCACATCGGAGTATTTGTGGTGGTATGTAAACTATTGCTGTGCGGACGACTATGGTGCTACAGCTGATCAGGTATCCGCATGGGCTGGAATACATTATTTCGCCTCGCGGAAAGGGATTGCACACAATGCCGAGTCAGATTCGGTATTAACCTGGCCCGAAGGAAACGGCTGGCTTGTGAACAAGTTACGCGAACAGGTAAAAGAAACTATTGTATGCAACAGCCTGGTATTTCGAATCGAATCGCGCGGCAACAAAGTTGCAGTGTTGTTTATTGATGGAAACGCTGGTGTATGTACGGAGGTAATTACGGATCAGGTTATTCTCGCTACGCCACAATTCATCAATCATCGAATACTTTCAGCTTCATTTGAGCATCCGCTGAATGCTGCTTCCTTTAACTATGCACCGTGGATGGTTGCAAACTTAACGTTAACATCAAATCTGGAAACCAAACGTGGCGAACCATTAAGCTGGGATAATGTCATTTATGGCAGCAAGTCGTTAGGGTACGTTTATGCCAATCACCAAACTCTGGGGCAACGGCAACAGCAACAGGTGATTACTTACTACGCACCTTTACTTGGTGCCAACGCAAAAGACAGCCGCACATTTGCCAATGCCCAAACCTACGAACAGTGGTACGCTTGGGTGACTAAGGACTTGAAAACTGCGCACCGCTTTATTGAAGACGGTATGGAGCGGATGGATGTATGGGTATGGGGGCATGGAATGATTTGCCCTATTCCTGATTTTATTTTCGGAAAGGCCCGAACGAATGCCTCTGCTTCACTCCGGGACAAAATTCATTTCGCACATTCCGATTGCTCGGGCATTTCAATTTTCGAAGAGGCCTTTCACCGCGGGACGCAGGCAGCAAAAAAAGTATTGGGCTATGAATCTTAAGAATCAACCCTGGCTCTCATCTGCCCGTATTGATAGTCTGTTTATTCTTTTCCCGGCGATACTTCCTCTGATAATCATTACGTTGTTTCCGGGATATTTTGACAGGCAGACATCTGTTACCTCCGTGTGGTGGGTAATTCTCGTTCTTAATATTGACGTAGCGCACGTTTACAGCACGCTCTTTCGGTTTTATTGGGACAAAGACGCCTTTCGCCAATACAAAACTCACCTGATTGTTATTCCTGTTGTTGCGTTCATACTGGGTACAGTTCTTCATTATATCGATGGGATGTTATTCTGGCGGATTCTTGCCTACGTGGCTGTCTTTCATTTCGTTCGCCAACAGTTCGGATTTATGCGGCTCTACTCCCGTAAGAACTCCTACAACAAATTTGAACGGATCATCGATTCAGCAGCTATCTATTCCGCAACGCTTTATCCATTGGTTTATTGGCACATGTACTACATCGATCAGTTTAACTGGTTTGTGAAAGGTGATTTCGTTTCGATTCCGGATACATTAGCTCCTGTATTCACGATACTCTATGTGGTCATTGCCATGTTGTATGTTGCCAAAGAAGTAATTGCCAGCATCAAAACCGGTAGGTTCAACGTGCCGAAAAATGCACTACTGGCTGGCACTTATATTTCCTGGTATGCGGGAATTATACTTTTTAAGGGTGACCTCATTTTTACCATGCTAAATGTCATTGCGCATGGAATTCCCTATATGGCGCTTGTTTATATCTATGGAGAAAAGAAGAATAAAGAAGCATTCAAATTTCCGTGGCGTAGTGTAACGGTATTTGTCGTAACGATTTCAGCACTCGCATATTTTGAAGAAGGGTTATGGGATGCGTTTGTTTGGAGGGATCACCCGGATGTATTTCCGCTTACCGGAAACATACATACATCCACTGCACCGTGGATGTTAATTATTGTACCCTTGCTTGCCTTGCCCCAGATTACGCATTACGTTCTGGACGGTTTCATCTGGAAGGTGTCAAAGGAAAAGAACGTGATTGATGAGCGCGTTTCGGTATTACGCTGACATTTCACAGACTAATTCATCTGAATTACTAACGAATGCGTGGAAAACAATTTCTCCAATTTCTTATGAAGCGTAACGCTATCTGATGTGGTCACGTTAACCAGGTAGAAATCCTTCCCCGTAGTAAGCATTCTCGTTCGCCAGGTAAGTTGATCAATCGTTTGAAATTCACCATCGGTATACCACCAGGCCGAATACAGAAATGTGTTATCGTGAGCAAGCGTTCCAACAAAGATTTCATGACCGTTTATATGCTCTTTTTTCACCTGTTTAAATGCGAACCCGCTTCCCTGCCAGCAAATCAACGGTGTATGCTCCCCGGTGAAGAATTCCGGTATTGGTTTAACATAAATTAAAACTTCAGCGTCAGTAAGTTTGGTAATACCACCATCAATCCGATTGATTTGCATTCCCGGCATCGATACATTCGCATGTTTTGATTCTGATCCATTTCGCACCGGATCTATGGAAAAACCTGTGATCATCACAACTAGTCCGAGAATACCCAGCATTATTGTGGCGCGCGGTGTTAAGGTTTGTGGCATTGCAACATCCGGGGTCATCGGAACACCATTTTTGCGGATTAACCAGTAACTCAGGAAGTACAAAGGCACAACTGTATAGACAACCAGACAAGCGATGCCCACAACATCGTGCATACTATTTTCTGGTGAAATCTCGAACACAACCAGTAACATGATCCTGAACAGGTTGGCGATGATATTTAATGCAAACAAAACAACGAAGAACAAAAGCAAGTACGGTAACGTGAGTGTTCGTTTCGAAATTTTATAGCGCCAGGAAATTACAAAAACTCCCATTAGCAGTGAAATTGCCAGCATGCTCAAACCCATACAGGCCTCGTCAACGGTAAATGTATATCCACGAAGAAGAATCAGGTTTCCTTCAGCGCGTGCATCCAATCCAAGTAAAGCCAACAGGGCACATGCCCAATTGCTTAACAATAATCTGATTGGGAAACTCAGGATAACGGATACTTGCGTAAAGACAGGAGATGCAACCACCAGCAGAAAAAGAATCAACCGGTTGATTTTTCCAAGGAATGCTTCCAGAACAAAAATAACATAAAACGCGAGTGCAAAGAAGTAGAAGATTTTTATATCATATCGAAATGCCAGTGTTGCAAAAATAATCAGCACTCCCATGTATGCATATGTCATACCTCGCTTTCCCTCTGCTGTCACTACAAATGGAAAAAGGCACAAACCCACCAGTACATTGGTGGCAGTCAAATAACTGCCGGGAAACGCAATCACTGCACCCGCCACCGGCAAGATCAGCAACAGGGTTAGCTGCCAGATACTTTTTGGCACTGAGTTAAATCGCAGCGATATTATGAAGTTCAAACGGCTTTCAGTTTGGGTGCGCGATATCGCAAGAAGGCAATGAGTATCAAGAATAAAATAATTAATACCCATTCATGTGGCTCCGGAACCGCACCGGAAGAGTTCTTGGCAGCGTTATGCAAGCTATTTTCTTTGTCATTTATGTCAAAACGTTTGTAATCTTCTGCTGATTCGAGTACGATCAAACTTGACACAGGTGATACAACGTAAGCGCTTGCAGCTTCGTCCGTCAGCTCGGTATTTATATAGTTGTCTTCGAAGTAACTGCTTCCGACCTTACGCATAATGTCGTTGTAGGCGAAAAGACGCGCGAGATGATCCGGGGCATTTGAAACTTCCGAAGCATCGATATTTTTCGTTTTACTAATCAGTAGTTTCGAATCGTAAAGAGTTACCAGGCCATCATGCTCTACAGATTTAGGGAATTTCCCTTCCTTCAGCAACTTGATCAGTGTTTCAGCATTGCCCTCAGCAAAATTAAATCCGCGTAGCTCGCGCATGGACGCGATGTATGTGGAGACTTCCGTTCCAAGATTGTATACGTAAGGTTTCCTTCCGGATGCAAAAAATATTTCAAGTGATTTAGCAAAATCGCTTTCCCGAAAGTCACTAAGCTGGATGGACAATTTTTTGCCTTTTGTGACTACCAATGATTCTTCAGGGTTGGAAAGTAAATGAAAGGGAAAAAGCGAGAAACTGCGATCCGTGAGTGTCGACACAATATCATCCCAATTCTCCTTTGTTGCCTTTAAAAATTCACCTTCAACGTATACAAACACGTCTGCCTGAGAAGCGAGTTCCTTTATCACAGAAAGCTCAGAAGCATTCCAACTGGCATTGACATCGAGGTATACTGTACATTTTGACATAGGTTGCAGTTCCGGATTGTATGGCAACAGCCGATAGGTATATCCATCGAATACAAACCGGTTATTTTCTTTCATGGCCACGGAGGGGAAAAAAATATTCAAGTCTTGATCCAGCTTCTGCTCTCTCAGATAGTTCCCCTTTTTGTCCTTTTGCCAATCACCTGAGATATCAAGCTCGGCTGATCCTATAACGCTGACGCGGATTGTTTCCATGGCGGTAGTTGCGTCGGGACCTTTAAACATCGGGCTGGTATATCGTACCCGTCCTTGCTCTTCAATCAATGGTGAGGTTATGCCTATTTTGAACTTGCGGTCTTCCTGTACGGTACATGGAAAAACCCTGACGGACACGGTGTTGCCTTCTTGCCAGTGAATTACCGAAGGATCGCGCATCTCCACTCCTACAATACTGTTATAAGCACGTTTCGCTTTTTGTTTAGTGGTAAGGATTCCTTTTGCTTCCTTTCCGTTGATCCACAACGAAAGCGAGGTTACTACAGATCCTTCCGGAAGTTGAAACGTATAAATGGCCTCTTCGGTGTTTCTCCATCGGCCACGGTCACCGGATCGGTTATGGATAGTGAGATAGCGTTCCGTATACGCCAGCCTTAAATCCGGATACAAATCAATATCCGATACTACGTAGGAGGTTACTAAATTCTCGCCAGACCATAAGCGTTCTTCAGCACGATGACGGTCGTTTCGGGTTTGCAAAACTTTAATCTTGTCTTCCCGCGAGAATTTAGCATCAGTAAACACAGAGGCAATGAAAACAAGAGGATCATGTTTTCTGGGTTCATTCCAGGAAGGCATATCCGGGATGAACGCCCATGCTTGGAATTTGGTTGACGCAACTGTATACACCAGATCGGATTTGAGAATTTTTTCTGATAAGGCATCCATCGGAAGGTTTTCACTTACCGAAACCCATGTTGGCAGCGAGTTGTTTCCCAACACGGATTGATTCGTGATCCTATCAATCACGTTAATTCTTTTGTTCCAGGCTATCGAAAATGCGATTACAATGATCAGCGTGATTGTAAAACCTGCAGAAATCCACACCCACGAATAAGCCTTTGCAGGTACCGTATAAATCGCGAGAAAAATGCAGGCAGTTAACATCACTACGGGCACGAAGATGTGGGCTCCGATGCCAAGTGCAATAATGCCAGCAGCACCCACCACGTAGATGTCAGCCACATAGAATGTCATGTATAAAAACAACAGGAAAGCGCTGCCCAGCAAAACCAATTGAAGGCAATTGAGCCAACCCGGTAGTTTCTTAAAGTATTGAAAGCTGAGCAGATTAAATGCGATAAGGATGATGTAGACACACAGCCAATCTGTCGAGTCTTCAAAAACCGGAAGTGTCCGGTTAAGCGCATACGCGCTAAGCAGATACAGGTTAATCAGAATTATTGTTGGCCCTATATTTTGTCTGCTCCAGCTATTACGAATTCCATAGGCCCGCCGACTAATAAGCAAAATCGTGTACGTGATTGCCAGCAGGTAATGAAATATGAATATTGCGAAGTCCTCTCTCCCCTTCAGGAAATCGAGCCATTCGAATAAAGCAAAAGTGCCGGCAGAAACCGAAAGCAGCGCGTATCCCAAATAAATAAATTTCGATTCGGAAGCAACTGGGTTGGAGGTTTGGGTTATATTTTCCATGTCTCCGCTAACGTATAAAAAGTACTTTGTGTTTCAAAGTAAATATTGATTTTTTTTTATCAACATCAGATTCCTTAAGAATATCCTTAACTGTGCGATCAGAACTTGCGCACCAGGAAAACTCCTGCAATAATCAAACAAACGCCACCGCTTTCCAAACACTGAACGGGGTACCCGTCATGGTAAAGTAATCAAGCGCCACTGACATCAGCATCTGCCCTGCTACGATGAGTCCGAAAGTATAGGCAGGACCGATTCGCGGTAATGCGTAAATCGTAATCGCAATGTAAAAAGCACCGATAACACCTCCCAGCCAAACCGGCAAGGGCAGAGATTTCACATTTGTAAGATTAACAGTCTGTCCCGTGAAGGCGATGTATCCGATTAGAGCGGCCAGACCGACAAAAAATGAAACCAGTGCAGCATGCACCGGACTTTCGATTGTTTTACCTAAGCGGGTATTTAACGCTGCCTGAACTGGGAGCAATACTCCTGAAAGAAAAGCCAGGATTGGCCAGATGATTTTGTTCATCCCACAATTTACCTGAAAATAAATAAACTGCTTAGGGCAGGTATTTACCGCGATTCAGAAATGATATTTCAACTCTGCGATATGTTAAAAGAAGGCGCACAGCTGACTCAAATTTATTGAATCAGGATCTTCTTTCGGTAAGGCTTATTGGCTATAACCTGCACTACGTAAATGCCGGGCATCCACCCTGCAGTGGAAATCACTTTTTTAAATGAACCTTCTGCCTGGTTTACGTCACGGAAGGAAAACACTTCTGACTTCTGAGCAGCGAAGATCACTACCGTTACGGTTTCCCCGTTTTTTATGTCGTTCACTTCTACCGTCAGGTCTTCGTTATGTGCAGGGTTTGGATAAACATTGAGGCCTTTGCTATTATCTGTATCCTTAACGTATACCGAAATGATTTTCGAATAGGTAAATGTTCCATCAAAATCGGTTTGGCGTAAACGATAGTAGTTCAGGCCCGGCTGCGGATTCTCATCGTAAAGCGAATACGTATGTGAAGTTTGTACGGTCCCTTGTCCGTTGACCCGCCCGATTTCTATGCCGGTATTGGACGCACTCATTCGCTCAACTACAAAAAAATCGTTGTTAAGTTCAGACGCAGTCGACCATTCCAGCTTAACAGCATCTCCTTCAACAACGGCATTAAATGAAACCAGTTCTACCGGAAGCGGTGTATTGGTTCCATCGGTTGACGAAATATAAAATGCATCGTTGTTTATTGCCGTTAACGGTAACGAGGTACGATTCACTTGCGGATTCAAAACAGTGCCTGCGTTCACACCTGATGAACCAACAGCCGATGAAACCTGTGTAAGCCGGAGGTCGGTTACTTCCTGGATTAACCCAAACCCCGTGCCTTCCACCCGCAATGAGAACGGGTTCCCCCTCCAGCCAATCCATTGGCCGTTGCAATGCTCCAAAACGAATTCGATCTTTTTTGAACAGCAATGCCATCCGTAAATGAAACATCGGTTGAACCGGTAATGCCCGTATGACTCACGCGGATTGTGCCACCTGTAGTAAGGGCTGCATTACCAACCCACAGCGGCCGGTAATCGGCCGATGTGCCGATCGGGAAAAATCCACCACCTGAACCGATTCCTTTGACGGCATTAGAATACCAGCGCGTGAGATTACCACCATAAAATCTTCCTGCGGTATACGAGATCGAGCCCGTTGATGCTGTGAAGAACCGATGGTTAGGTTATATCCATTCAGGTCAATGAGGCCGCTGGTCATGGTCAGCACACCACTCACCGCAACGTTATTGATTCCCTGTACACGCACGGCCGGGGTAAGGCCCGAAGTATTATTGATCGTAAGGTTATTAAAGATATTAAGCGCAGTTCCGCTAATCGTTTGCAACGCGCTTCCCGTAAAACTGATCGTACTGGAATTAACAGTTAATGTTCCGTTGTTCGCCAGGTTTCCTTTAATGTCAAATGAGTTTGAGCCGCTAATGGTAACAGAAGCTCCTGAATTGATGGTAAGATTACGGCACACCGCACTTGCGCTGATTACTGGCTGAAACGGTACACCACTGTTGATGACCACATCAGTGGTAGCGGTTGGAACGGAATTGCTGCACCAGTTGCTGGCCGTATGCCAGTTGCTGGTGGTACCAATCCATCCTCCGGCAGGCACCACTGTAATCTGAACAGGTGCAGAAGTTCCGGTACACGAAGCATCCGTGATTACCCTTCTAAACCAGGTAGTTGTGGTTAGTGCTGGATGTTGATACGTTGATCCGGTAGCTGAACCTATAACAGAATAGCCCGAAGAAGATGAAGTTGTACTTTGTTCCCAGGAATAAACGGCTGCACCGCTTACACCGTCTGAATCAAGATTGGAGATAAGTGCAGGCACAGACCCTGAGCAAATGGTTTGATTACTTTGAATAACATTGTCGAATGTGGCGCATAGATTTCTGCCTGAACACGGACCTGTGTCACAATCTCCGGTCGAGCCGAAAATAACGGATGAACCAGTCGAGAAAATTGAGCCGGTTGCAAAAACATCACCGGTACCGTCAATCTGGATGTTACCCTGTGGGATACTCACATTGCCGTTAACCTGAAGTGTTCCGCTGATGGTAAATGATCCCTGGTTATCATCAATGGTTAAAAGTCCGTTAATGATCAAGGTTCCTCCAGCTTCCACCAATATTGTTGATTTGTTATTGATGGTAGTCGCGCCGAGTACAAGCGTTCCACCATTTCTTACCGTAATGGAGGCAAAATTAGGCCCCCCGCCCGTGGTGGAAGCAGTGCCTTCGAAAACCACATATCCATACACATCGAAAATTCCCTGTGCTCCAACGGAAAGGTTATACGCTGTTCCACCCGGAACATCCGTTACATTGCTGTTCAGAACATAGTTACCAGTTGAGATGGTGATGTTTTGATCAATGGTTAAGGGATGATTGACATTGGTATTTGTGGTGTTGACCGGGACAGTGCCGGTGGACCAGACGGAGACATCGGTCCAGTTACCACTGGTTACGGAATTGGTTTGACCAAACACAACAGTTCCAGTACCGAGAAGGTATACCAAGAATAGATAACGCATGACGATAGACAAACCTCAAATTTACATTTACTTTATCATTGCACTTATCTGTTATGATAAATTTTTAAATTTTGTTTAAAGTTTACAGGGGTTAAGGCTTTAAAATGAGCTTGTTTTAGGGTTTCAAACTGTACATGATTGAACAAAATTTCGGAAGTGCTTTATGTCAACTCGAAATTTGACTTTAGTTAATTTGGTTAACCAAGCTGGTGTCAGGCCTCAAGATGCTATCTTAAGTTCCTTCCCTCCGGAAAAACCTTGCTTTGAAAAGGTAATGTGGTTTCATCTTGGTCTGTACTCATCAAAATTAGAAGCCGAAATTCATTTCCGCAGTGACCTTTCCGAGAACAGGCGTACCAGATTGGTTCTTATCTTTACAGCTTCCCATGAAGCTAACACAAACTCTCAGAACTTTTATCAGCAGCGACCGCGCTCCGGGCATCATTCTTATCGCGTGTACCATCATCTCGCTGTCGGTAAGCAACATACTGCCGCAGTATGCTGCGTTCTGGCATATTAATATTGGTCATCACAGCCTGATACACTGGATCAACGATGGGCTGATGACAATCTTCTTCTTACTCATTGGCCTGGAACTCGAACGTGAAGTTTACCAAGGAGAACTGTCAACCATTCGCAGTGCCATGCTGCCCGCCCTCGCGGCACTTGGTGGAATGGTTGTTCCGGCAGCGATTTATTTTCTTTTCAATGCAGGTGCTGACGGTAACCTGGCGGGTATTGGTGTGCCGATGGCGACTGACATCGCATTTGCGCTTGCTGCGTTGTCGTTAGCCGGAAAGCGCGTACCGGCAGGTTTAAAGATTTTTTTAACTGCATTGGCTGTCATTGACGATCTTGGAGCCATTCTGGTGATCGCAATTTTTTATACCAGTACAATTCATTGGCTAAATCTCGGCATCGCGGGTGGCATCTTCACGCTTCTGTTGGTATTCAATCGGTTAAAGGTTCACAACCCGGTTCCATACTTACTTGGCGGAGTTATCATGTGGTACTTCATGATGGGTTCCGGGGTACATGCCACCATTACGGGTGTTCTCGTTGCATTTGCCATACCATTCGGTTCGGGCGACAAGCAAACCTTATCATACCGGTTGGAACACTGGCTGAGCAAGCCGGTCGCGTTTTTTATTCTGCCAATCTTTGCCCTTGCCAATACCAGCATCACGGTCGATCAGAGTTTTTATCGTGAGCTTGGCAGCGCCGTAAGCATCGGTATCATGGCCGGTCTGTTCGCAGGAAAACCGATTGGCATATTACTCTTCACATACACCACAGTAAAACTAAAGTTGAGCAAGCTCACGCAAGGTATAACCTGGAAGCACATTTTCGGTGCCGGCCTGTTGGGCGGCATCGGTTTTACGATGTCTATTTTCATCAGCCTGCTGGCGTTCAACGATCCTTCCCTCGTTGACCACGCAAAGATATCCGTAATGATTGCTTCGCTCCTTAGCGGATTAGCAGGATTGTTATTCTTGAGAAGAACCTCATGAGGCACAAATGAAAAAGGACTCCGCGAAGAGCCCTTTTTTGTTATTGTTGATATGATTAGTCAACCTCCAGGTTAAGACTTTTCATTTTAGCCTTGAGCTTCTTAAGCTTGGCAGAATATTTGGCTTCATCGTATGCACTTAAGTCGTTATAGATACTTTGAAGTCCATACAGTACGTTTTCATCGTTTGGCTTCAACGCCTCAAGTTTTTCCCAGTACGGTACTGTTTCTCTTAATTTCTGTGCAATCTTTTGGTAGAGTTCCTGACGTTTCGTTATGTCTTTTGTAGCATCACGCTCCTTGCGAACTTCCCCAACCTCCTGATACGTAATTTCGGCCATGCTCGCATTCGTATCGAAATGATTCGCATCCAACTCCAGCGCTTTTCCAAACGCTTTCAGGGCCTCTGGTTTGTTTTTCAGTTCTTTGTTTAGTTCGCCAAGCAAGTAATAAGTCTCGGCCGAAGGATCAGTCTGAACCTGCTCTTCCACCATCGCTTTTGCTGCGTCAAATTGTTTTGTCGTGAGGTAAACGTTCAATTCGTTCTTGGCAAAATCTTCGCGGAACGGGAATTTCTCACGGCCTTCCTTGGCAATTTCAAGCGCTTTTACCTTATCGTTTTTGTCGTTATAGATCTGAAACAGAATCAGGTACATATCCGGATTCCTTCCGCCTTTTTCGCGGTATTTCAAAGCTGCTTCCTCGGCAGAGTCGTAGTGCATAATATTGATGGCCGCCAGCGACTGAACGTAATAGGTCAACGTATCATTCGGATATTTCGACATGTATTTTTCGAAAATGCTGCGGGCAATTTTACCCTGTGCATAGCTGCCATTGTAATCGGGCTCTTCCTGCTGTAACAACTTGATGCTCTTCCCTAAATACCAGTTCGACAGTTGCTCAAGCTGCTGCGACTTATTAACCGGGTTAAATGTTCCCGGAGCCATTACGAAGTACTCGGTATCCTTTTTCTTGTTCAGCTCTTCGGCTTTCTGAAATGATTCCAGCGCGACTTTCAAAGGCTCTGCCTCAAGCGATTTTAAAGATGCATCGTTAATTGTGTCAAGCGTTGCATATACGAGACCGCGATAGTACCATGCATATCCATCGGTTCCGACTTTCGGATCGGCAACAGAAATATCAGCCTGCTCTTTTGCCTCTTTGTACTTTCCGTCCTGATATAAGGAAAGGATTTTCTTGGTATTCGGCTTCGGAGCTTTTTGCCCAAATACGATAGCCGGAACCAACAGCAAAATCAGAAGTATTTTTTTCATTAGCGTAAGTGTTTAGTATTCGATTATTGGTTTTGTTCTAGGTCAATCTGGATTTTCTCTACAGACGAAATATGATCATCTTCGTTCAGCTTGATCAGGCGAACGCCCTGCGTAGCACGGCCCATCACGCGAAGTTCTTTTACTTCAATCCGGATCGTAATGCCTGAGCGGTTAATGATCATCAGTTCATCCTTATCTGTCACTTCCTTGATGGCAACAAGTTTGCCAGTTTTTTCCGTAACGTTAATTGTTTTTACGCCTTTGCCCCCACGTTTCGTTACACGGTAGTCATCGATCGATGAACGTTTTCCATAACCTTTCTCCGACACCACCAACAGGTTCGCATCCTGGTGGGTCAGACATACCATTCCGATCACCTTGTCAAGGGGATTGTCCAATGTTACCCCGCGAACACCGGCAGCGGTACGGCCCATTGGCCGCACATCAGATTCGTTAAACCGTACTGCCTTGCCTTCGGATTTTGCGATGATGATATCGTTCTTACCGTTGGTTAGCGATGCGTTTAGCAACTTGTCGCCTTCATGAATGGTAATCGCGGTTATACCACCCTGACGTGGCCGTGAATATGCTTCGAGCGATGTCTTCTTGATCGTGCCATTCTCGGTACACAGAATCACAAAGTTATTCGCGAGATATTCTTCATCCTCGAGATTCGTAATTTTAAGAATCGCCTTGATGTTATCACCCGGCTGAATATTAATCAGGTTCTGAACGGCACGACCTTTTGAAGTCTTGTTACCTTCCGGGATCTCGTATACCCGCTTCCAGTGAACCTGACCTTGCTCGGTAAAGATCAACAGGTAGTTATGTGCATGCGCGATAAACAGGTGTTCTGTAAAGTCATCCTCCTTCGTTACCGCTCCGCGGGAACCAACTCCGCCTCTGCCCTGTGTACGATAATCTGAAAGGATCGTACGTTTGATATATCCCTGGTTCGAAATCGTGATCACCATTTCATCGTTGGCGATCATATCTTCCACAGTAATGTCTTCTTCGGTTTGAACGACTTCGGTTCTGCGTTCATCTCCGTAGCGTTCGCGGATTTCCGTCAACTCGTCTTTGATGATTTGCATCCGGAGTCCTTCATCATTCAGGATCGCATTCAGCCGGTCAATGAGGGCCTTCACTTCCTTGTACTCCTGCTGAATCTTATCACGTTCAAGACCCGTTAACCGCTGGAGTCGCATGTCGAGAATAGCCTTCGACTGAATCTCCGACAGGCCGAACTTCGCCATCAACTTGTTCTTGGCCGTCTCCGGATCGCGGGACGCACGAATCAGGGCGATAACTTCGTCCAGGTGATCCAATGCAATCAGGTAGCCTTCGAGGATGTGGGCGCGTTTTTCCGCCTCAGCCAACTCAAATTTCGTCCTCCGTACTACCACCTCATGGCGGTGTTCCACAAAGTACTTGACGAGATCTTTCAGGTTCAGGGTCTGCGGCCGGCCCTTTACCAAGGCTACATTGTTAATTCCGAAAGATGACTGTAACGATGTGAGCTTGAATAAGTTATTAAGGGTTATGTTAGCGATTGCATCCTTCTTCAGATCGTACACAATGCGAAGCCCTTCACGGTCAGATTCATCCCGGATGTCAGAAATACCCTCGATTTTCTTCTCGTTGATGAGCATGGCCGTCTTCTCGATCATCTGGGCCTTGTTCACCTGGTACGGGATCTCGGTTACGATAATCTGCTCGCGGCCATTGGCAGTTGTGGTGATTTCAGCCCTCGCACGAACCACTACTTTACCCCGACCCGTGCGGTAGGCTTCACGAACTCCGTTGGTTCCGTAGATGATACCCCCGGTAGGGAAATCAGGAGCCGTAACAAGTTTCATCAATTCTTCTATCGCGATGTCGTTGTTATCGATATACGCGATAATCCCGCTGATAACTTCAGTCAGGTTATGAGGTGCCATGTTGGTAGCCATCCCTACGGCAATACCAGACGCACCGTTTACCAGCAGGTTTGGAATCTTGCTTGGCAGTACGCTTGGCTCACTGTTCTGATCATCATACGTTGGCTTGAAGTCTACCGTATCTTTGTTGATGTCAGCCAGAATTTCTTCTGCAATTCTTTTCAGACGTGCCTCTGTGTAGCGCATCGCGGCCGGAGCATCGCCATCGATCGAACCAAAGTTACCCTGACCATCGACCAGGATGTATCGCATCGACCAGTCTTGCGCCATGCGCACCATCGTATCGTATATGGATGCATCACCGTGTGGGTGATACTTACCCATTACGTCCCCGACTATACGGGCTGACTTCTTGTAAGGCTTATTATAGTTAACGCCCAACTCGAGCATACCGTACAACACCCTGCGGTGCACCGGCTTGAGTCCGTCACGGACATCGGGTAAGGCGCGCGAGATGATGACCGACATCGAATAATCGATGTAGGCACCCCGCATTTCATCTTCAATATTGATCGGAATTATCGCTTGTCTGCCTGGAGTCAGGCCACCGGTTTCTTCGGCCATTTAAAACGCTTTTTTGAATTGTTTCTTAACGCGTAGAGACGCGAAAATTCGCGTCTCTACGATTGACGCAAGATACCAAATTCCGACCGAAAACCGGTCAAAAAATGTCGCCTAGTAAGGATTTAATTTGCGCTTGTTTTTGCCCTTGTACTTGATCAGCTCCGGGTAGTTTTCTCCGTAGTGCGGGTTCTGCTTTTTGTAGATCGGATGCCTTCGGCTCCGATACTCCCGGTTTCCGTGTGCATGGTTAATTTGTATGCTGCACTGCTTGTTATAGCACTTTCTTAACTCAGGTAAACGATACGATACCCCCACGTTCACGTAAAATGCATTCATTTTGTGCTTGAACTCCGGGCTTCCGGCAAGGCTCGCGAGCTTGAAGGTTTTGAACTCGTACGAAGGCCGGATAAACACCCGGAAATACTCCGACATCTCACGCTCCACTGTAGCTCCCAGGTTGAAGTAAATTCCCCGGGTAATATTCCCCTTATCGAACTTCTTTCCGAGTCCGTATCCCCCAATGTTTGCATCGATGGTGAGCAGGTAATTTTCGTACCGGTAAACCGATCCGCCAAGCATCACAAAATACTTTTGAAGCATGAAGGATGACACATCGGGTTTGAAGTTATTAAGCTGTTTGTCGTAGCTGAGTGGCTCGAAGGGTTTGACCTTGGTAAACTCCAGCGAGTACCCCAACCCTACCCGGTAACGTTTCAGAAATTCGTAATGGATCGTAAGCTTAAGCGGAATGTTAAATGACTTGCTTTTAAAACCAATCTTTGCGGTGTCGGAGTTAACGGCAAAGTCAGCCGGATTAATTGCAAGCGTTGTTGTGTCTACCCGGTTAAACCAGTTTGTAAAACCAACGGTCGGAACATCCGGATTGAACACGATCGGTTGCCCGGATGCAGGCTGATAAATGCCGTAGCCATCAAGCTCATGCTTGAATGTTGTTGCGCCATAACCGGTACTTAAGCCGATGGTGAATTTGCTCAGGAGCTTCCGGATTCCCGGCCCCTTACGATCAACATAAAAGTGATCCAGCGGAATGCTGTTATCCTTATCCTTGTCTTGCGAGAAAGCGATGTTTGCACTGCACAGGCAGGCCAGCAGGGTTAGTATTGTATACGTCCGGATCAAGCCTGGGAAAGAATTGAAAACTGAAGATTGACCGACAAGCTGTTCACGCGTTGCTTTTGAACTTTTTCTGCACCAAAACCCTAAAAATACGCTAATTCACGCTATTGTCCTACCGCTAGTAGCCTGCAGGTTTTGCCTCTAACGATGTAAACGTATGGAATAGTGTCTGGCCTTTCTTCACGTTGTACGTAAACGGGTATTGCGATTGCCGGCCATCCGGAGTGGTAAGTGTGACCGTGGTCTGATTGGTGCCTTCGTGAAGCGGAACCCGGGTGTATGCAATGCTGTGGGGAAGCGTCTGCCAGTTGCGGGTGTCAGCCTTCTCGGTAAAGGCGTTTACAGCCCCCAGAACGGCCCCCCAGCCCTTACTTTCCTTGCGGAGACTCTCTTCCGCTGCCTTCTTGAGTGCAGCGCGGATCAGGGTTTTACTGAACTCCAGGGCCATGCGGTCTTCCAGGCTTTTGAAAGCTATCCTATTGATGTCTTCTGCAACTTCAAGCTGATAGGTGTCCCCTTCGGTGGAAACAGAACCCCGGCTGAAATACAACGGCCGTTCAACATACTTCGGAAACGCCACCCGGAACATGCGCAGGTCGCTCAGGCTCGACCGATCATCTTTGTCGTACACATGAAAGGGAAAGCTCATGGTTTGCCCTTCGTTCTCGAGGACGAACAGGTTATCCGATCCCCGGGTTATCGCGAAGTTGATGCTCCATTCATTCTTAACCGGGCCAAGACCATTATGCCAAAAGAAGACAAGATCAGCATCGGGCTGATTGGCAGGATCGAAATCACTCCAGCCAAACTGATCGCGATAGGTGTTATACTCTTCCGTGAAACCCATCCGCCAGGCGCTTATCAGCAGATCTTTTTTGAGTTGATCGGGCGCTGACAGATTGAACATGGTTGTATAGTCGTCATTATAAATTTCGAGCGCATTACGATACGCGATAAAGGCATTGTTCCAATCACCGTTTGCCTGATAAATAATGCCCATCAGGTTATGGATGAACGCATCGCGCTGATACCTTCTCGGGTTTTTATATTTGTCTGACAGCTGCTGAAGCCGGATGTTAAGGCGTCTGCACTCGACCAGCGCATCTTCATACTGGCTCATCTTCAGAAAGTTGAGCGCTTTATAATACAGCGGCATCAGGTGTTCATGATCTTCACCGCGGTACATTGTAATTGTTGGATTCGTCAGGTAAGAGGCCGCTTCCGCGAGATAATTAACTTTGTAATCTTCCCCAAAAATGTATGCCTTCTCGAACGCTTTGTTGCTTTTGATGTAATCGCCCTTCATGGATCGCAACAAGCCAAGATTCAGGTAATACAAAAGCTGGACGTTGGATTTTTGATATTGTTTATCGCTCTTGAGTTCGGTAATTGCCTGATCGATGTTGCCGCTTTCAAACTGCTCGTTGAAGTTATGGCTGACTTCATAAAACGAAGCGCATGCTGAAACCAGCATCATCAAACTGACGATGATCGCGGACTTTCTCAGCATGACTGAAATTTAGTTTTTAACGAATTTCTTGATCTCGTTCTGACCAAGCCAGATTCGCTTATTTGTTTCGATGTCGGTCAGGAATAACGTTGTCTGGTAATTCACGACACGTTTATTGTTATACGTATCAGTTTCGGAATTCATTTCCCCGAACAACATTACATCGGCTCCTTGCTCCTTGCCCCAGGCGGCTACCGTGGCTGGATCAGCAAAGTCCTGCTGTTCAGCACGTTCTTTTCGGAGTTTATCACGGAATTCGTCCGATTCTACCAACTCTGCCAGGCCCGAATTCAGAATCACCATTTCGAATTTCTTAATGTAATTACCGGCATCAATGTGCTCGCTGGTTTTGTTCTTGATCATACCCATTACAACGACAGGCTTGTGGCCCAACTTCTCAGCATATTTCTTAAATGCATCGGAGGTGAAAAGGTCTTCAATCATCTGATCCGCCACTTTTCGGGAATCGGTATCATTCCAGCGACCGCTCAGGTCTATTTCCGTTGAGGGATTAATGCGGGTTACAGTCCGCGAACAGGAAGCAAAAACAAAAACAGATAGTAACGAAAGCAACAACGCGCGTTTCATAGTGCAGAATTGAGGGTTATATCGATAAAATCAAAAACCTTGCCGGGTTGGCTAAACACTTTTCAGCTGGCTGATGACCGATTTCGGATCACTTGCGCTAAACACAAAATTTCCCGCCACCAGGGCATCAGCACCGGCTTCCTTCAACGGCTTTGCGTTCGTAAGGTTTACTCCACCATCAATTTCGATCAGCGCTTTCGAACCGGTTTTACGGATCAGCTCTTTCAACTGCTTCACTTTCTGATACGTACCTTCAATAAACTTCTGGCCGCCAAATCCCGGGTTCACCGACATCATACAGATCAGGTCGATATCGGCAATGGTATTTTCAAGTGCAGCAACAGACGTGTGCGGGTTAATGGCAACCCCTGCCTTGCAGCCCAGCGCTTTAATCTGCTGAATGTTGCGATGCAGGTGATTACATGCTTCTATGTGAACGGAAATGATCTCAGCGCCTGCTTTGTGAAAGGCTTCCACGTATCGTTCGGGGTGAACAATCATCAAATGAACGTCCAGCGGTTTTTTTGCGTGACGCTTGATGGCTTCTGTGACCGGAATTCCGAATGAAATGTTCGGAACAAATTCGCCATCCATGATATCGACATGAATCCAGTCGGCCTCGCTTTCGTTCAGCATTTTTACTTCCCGTTCCAGATTTGCAAAATCAGCCGCCAGGATTGACGGAGCGATGATTAACTTGCTCATGCACTAAAATTTACGCAAATATAATCCCCTCAAACGGGGTTTCGCAGGGCCGCCTGATTTATATCTTGATCAGCTTGTACGTCTCGTACCGGCTTCCGATCCGCACCGTGAGGAAGTAAACACCGGGAAGGAAATTTCCGATATTCACCGAGTATGAATTATCCGGCCAGTTATATGTAAGCGGGTTGTTCGCGACAACCTGCCCTTGCGCGTTAACGATCGCCATCTGGCTCAATTGAACTACAGCCGGTTTGCGCGGCGCGATCGTAAATGTATCGGTTACCGGGTTTGGAAAAATAACAAGCGAATGGTTCTGTTCGGGTTCAACACTTGTCACCTCAAGGTAGTTGACAATAGCCCGGTAATGCGGAATACCATAGCCCAGGAAATTATCCGGTGATGATGCCTTCGATGCTGACATCCGGATGGCTTCCATTAATTCAGCCCGCGTAAGATCGGGGTAACGCTGACGAAGTCCGGCTACCAACCCTGCTGTTAATGGCGAGGAAAAAGAAGTTCCGTTATTGCTGGCAATGGCACCGTTTGACCCGATAACGGTTACCCCTGTTCCCAGTGCGACCACGTCCGGCTTTGTCCGTCCATCGGCCGCAGGCCCGATTGAACTGGTTGAACTCCGTACACCCTGCAGATTTATATTTCCCACCGCCAGAACATCCTCACCATCCGCCGGGGCAGTGATGATTTGCCAGCTCAGGTCGTTACCGGAATTGCCCGCACTGTTTACTAAAAAGATTCCCTTCGAAGCAGCAATTTGAGCTGCGCGTGTTATCGCGGCTGTAGACCCGTTCATATCGGATTTCTCATAATCCATTGCAGGATCATCGAACGTGTTGTATCCCAATGAAGTATTGATCACATCTACCCCGGCACTATCCGCCCGCTCCGCGGCAAACAGCCAGTTGTATTCTTCGATGCGATATTCGGTCGGAATGTTTTCCGTTACGTAAAGCTGAAAGGTTGCTTTGTAGGCACCGGCCGAGAACTGATCGGCCCCTACCGTTGCCTGAACTCCTAAAACAGAAAGAACCTGCGTGCCATGCGAGCTTGCCTGGTAAACATTTGATGTGTTTGTTACGAAATTCCACGACACATCCTGGTTGATGCGGTTGTTGTAAATTTCCTGGAAGGGCGCTTGGGTGTTTACACCCGTAAAACCTCCATCCATCACGGCTACTATAACTCCTTCACCATGATAGCCATCGGCATTCATCTCATCGATGCCGAGCATGGCGAGCTGACCCTGAGTCAGGTCGTCTGCTGTGCCTGAAAATCCAAACTTCAGTGATTTCTTTTGCTTGCTTCCGGTAGCCCCCGGTGCCACAAGTTCCGTATCGCCAGACTTAACAAATTCCAGTGCATTTACCGATGCAAGCTGCGCGTTCGTGCATTCAATCAGGGCCCCGTTCATCCATTTTGTTTTGTACAAGACTGTGGCCCCTGTTGCACGGACTTGCTGAATGTATGAAGCTTTCACAGGCAAATCTTCTGCGATAACTTCTATGCCCTGGGTAACCCTCCGTTGAATGGAGCGTGCGTTCAGGAATGTTTCGGGATGATCGACCGTATGCCCGGTGCCGGTTTTATCCGTAAAAAAAATCATGTATCGGTTGACCTGCGCTTCGGAAACCCCGGCACCGATCAGCAATAAGAATAACACGAATTTAATTCTGCCCATATTCGATCAGCGTCTGTACATAAATTCTGCCACGTTCAATAACCTGCGTGCCCGGCACGCAATCATCTGCATCGCTGCAATAGATTATATCTGTAAACTCCTGTTTCACAAGGCCAATGTTGCGCACATAAAACTCCTGCCGCTTGTCCATGAAGGTAATCGGGTCGGCTGAGTCTTCCTGAACAATCTGGATGTACGGCCCAACTTCTTCCCCGCTTTCAAGCTGATACTTTTTCCCTGTGGCCGCAAGCACATATTCATCAGCCTCTAAACTATTCAGCGCGTTGCCATCCCACGCGCGATTTGTGACAGCCGGAAAAGCAATCCTGATATACGACACGTTTTCTTCGGAAACCACCACATTTGCGGGAGTCGTTCTAACGGACCATGTATCTTTGAACGTCCAGGCTGCGGAGGGGGTTTCTCTTTCACTCCGGTGGATTGTATAGGTGTACCCGCCTTCCTGATTAAGGAATGAATCAACGACTTCGGTCTTCAACTGAAACGTGCGCGATTGCGAATCATCGATATTAAAATAGTTTGTTTCGCTGGCGTTATAAATCTGGTAGAATCCTTTACGGAGCGGGAAGTACTCGGCATCAGAAACCGGCTTTGTTTCATCCTCGGCACAAGCCGCCAACACCAAAAGCACCGAAAGATATTTATAGAATTTTCTCACCCAAACCAGCCTTTTATCTGAATCCGCCCGTATCTTTAAACGTAAACAGCAACAAAGTTATTTCTTTATTTTCGATTCTGTATGGCGCTCAAGACATTAGTTAAGGTAGGCAAAATTTCGAACCTCAGCGATGCACGTTATTGTGCTGGCATGAGTGTGGATATGCTGGGGTTTAGCGTGATCGCCACGAGAGAGAACTATGTAAGTCCGGAGTTGTTCCGCGAAATGCGTGGCTGGTTCACCGGGCCTTCCATCGTTACCGAAATTTACGGGATAGAGAAACACGAAGACCTGGCCCCGATTGTTCAAAACTACCTCCCGGATTTTGTTGAAGGAACACTCGCAGATATCAAAAAGCTGCACTCGGCATTCGTAGCGTTCATTGTCTCAACTACCTACGAAGAAATCAAAGCACACGAAGATGAGTTGGGTATACACCGGCCTCAAATCGCTTACCTGATTATTCCGGAATCAACACCACTTGACCAACTGGATGCGTTGGCTAAGGAATACAAGCTTTTACTCAGAATTGATTCGGTCAATCCGGACGATGCCAAGCTTCACAACGCACATATAAAGGGAATTGCGCTCCAGGGCGGAACGGAAGACAAGCCCGGACTGAAAAATTACGATGCGCTTGCCTCGGTACTCGAAAAACTGGAAACAGAGGATTAGTTACTTGTAGCCACCAAGCTTTAACGCTTTCTCGATTGCCTCACGGGTCGTGTTTTCGTAGGTAATTTCAACACGTTTATCGGACTCAATCCACTCACGGATTTTATCAATTCGTTTTTTCTTGACATTCTTCAATACAGGCACATTAATGCTCTTTAAAGCTGCAGCATTATAGTGTTGCTCGTATTGCTTCTTCATCGGAACCACGAGCAGCTTCTTGCCCAGATACAGTGCTTCGGCCGGTGTTTCAAATCCGGCTCCGCAAAGAATTCCTTTACACGACAACAGGCTGGCCGCAAACTCATCTTTATTCACCGGGTACACTGAGAGTTTCCCAATGTGATACGGCTTCTTCGTATGCTTGGAGAAGATATGCCAGCGGACATTCGGAACTTTCATTAGCAACGGAACAAGCTTCCGGTCATCGTACGCGGGAAGGTAAACGGTATAATGCTCGCCCTTGCTTGGCACCGCCTCACGGATGGATGAGCGGATCACCGGTGTAAACATGTTGTCATCGAACTTGGCAAAGTGAAACGACACAGCTGCGTTGGCGGGAGCATAATTTTTCAATATCCACTCACCTACTGGATCGAAATGTTTGGGTTGCGGTACATTAGGCGACAGCAAAGCTGACTGGTGACTCAACGAAATACAGGGTACCTCGCGCTTCTTCGCAGCCCAGGCCGAAATCGGCTCGAAATCGTTAATGATGATATCGTACTTATCGACCGGGAAATTCTTAATCTCCTTGTAGACCTCTTTCGAACTGTTTTGCTTGAAGGTTTTAAACAAATCAATCCCGCCTGATTTCCCAAAGTAAAAGCTAAGCCCCCGGGATTTGTATTTCAACGGATAGTCGAGCTTGATATCGGCTTGTGCACCACTTACAAAAATATCGAGCTTGCCATATTCGCGGAGGATCGGAATAATGTCTTCGGCACGGCTGATGTGGCCATTGCCGGTGCCCTGAATTGCGTAGAGTATTTTCACTTTTTTACGGTAAGGAACTCGTTCACCAGGTCGCGGAATATCTCATCGTTGTCGAGCTTGTGTTCGAGTCGCTTGGGCAATTTAACAGAATTTGCAATCGGATCAT
>JAEUUI010000012.1 GCA_016786585.1 Cyclobacteriaceae bacterium | reverse complement strand
TTTTAACTTAAAATTTCAACGCTATGGCAAAGAAAGCGAAGAAAGCAGCCAAGAAAAAGGCAACTAAAAAGAAGGCTGCTAAGAAAAAGAAGTAATTAGGTTTTACCTAAGAGACTTTGCGAAGGGAAGTAAATCAGATTTACTTCCCTTTCGTTTTTTCGGGCGATACTCAACGCTGAAACTTAGCCTGTCATCGCCTTTTTCATACGGTTGCGGAAATTAAATGCAGTCTTCCCTTGATTGTTAATATCCTCGCAGCTTAATTTTAACTAACGTTTAACCAATAGTTCGATCCGTATGGCCAAGAAACCTGCTACTAAAGCTGCCGCTGAAAAGAAGCCCGCTGTAAAGAAACCCGCTGCAGCCAAGAAAGCTGTTACTCCAAAAGCTCCTGCTGCCCACCAGATTGAAAAGGTAAATGAAGAAATTCTGAGCAAGCTACAAAGCCTGAACGTTGAGCCTGCCCTGCAGGCAGATATTGAATGGTGCCTCGGTAGTTACCGCAACGACAACAATCCTTCCGGTTTGTACCTGATGGCCGAACGCGCATTACAAGTATTCAAATTCGAGGTAAGTAAAGATCCAAAAAGCGTTCCGGTGAAGCTTTTGAAAGACATCGAGAAAGCGCTTAAGAACAAGTAATCAGATCATGTGGGTAACGTTACTCAATTGCCCGAGGTAACGTTCGACCTTTACACCAAACCTGACCAGGAAGTCAACTCCTTCATCGCTGGCGATGCCTTTGTGTTCGGCATACGATTTAAGATAAATCACGCGCTTCACCCCTGAGCTGTAAATGATCCGTGCGCATGCCAGGCATGGCGATAATGTCAGGTAAAGCGTTGAGTCTTCGATTGACGTTTTGTTTTTCACCGCGTACAGAATGGCATTCTGTTCCGCATGAATCGCGAGCGAGCAACCCCCTTTCGAGTCACGCGGACAGCCGGTTTCGGGCCACTCTTCATCACAGTTGTGCGTACCCGATGGCGGCCCGTTGTAGCCAATCGAAATAATGCGTGTGTCTTTGGTAAGAACAGCACCCACATGCCGTTTAATGCAGTGCGATCGCTTGGCCAGGTTCACGGCCAGTTCCATAAAAATGTCATCGAAGGCGGGGCGCTGCATGCAGGATTAAGGTTTTAGAATTTAAGATTATATTCGCCAAGTTAATTTGAATAATGATCAGGGCAAAACATTGGATCATCGTCATTTTTTTTCTCTCCGGATACACCGTTTTTGCGCAGGATGCAGTTCCGCCACGATTAAGCCCGGCAGCATTCGCTACCCTGCGTTATAAAGACACCTATATCAAGATTACGTACTGCCAGCCCGCCAAACGAAACCGCGAAATTTTTGGTGGCCTGGTGCCATACGGTCAGGTATGGCGAACAGGCGCCAATGAAGCTACTGAAATTACACTAACCAAAGATGTGTTCATCAACGGTATGATGATTACAGCAGGAACGTACTCGCTTTTTACCGTTCCGGATAAAGACAAGTGGGTGATTATCCTGAACAAGGAACTCGGGTTGTGGGGATCATACAACTACAATTACAAAAACGACCTGCTCCGGTTTGAAGTGCCGGTGCAATCCGATACTGCCATCAATGAATCTTTTACGATTAAATTTGATCAGCGAAATAACGTGGCCGACCTTTTGCTCTTGTGGGACAGAACGAAAATCAGTATTCCTTTTCAGTGCATTGAACCCCGTCAGTAAAATGAAATTTTTATTCCTCCTCATGCTATCCGTAATCTCGGTGGCGGCTTTCAGCCAGGAAACCGAACTCGACCGGAGAAACGGCTTCAAAGACATTAAGCTTGCCTCCCCGATCGATTCAATAAAAGGGGCAACATTTAAAAAAGACTTCAAGCACGATGGTCATGCGGTAAAACTATACGTGATTGAGCATCCTGACTATAGTGCTATCGGAGAAGTACAGGTTAACCAGATTGAAGCTAAAACCTACAAAGGGCTTATCTATCAATTAACGGTTCGCACCGAAAAAGATACCCGCCTGATGAAGGGAATGGAAAGTGCGTTAGGCAAACCTGTTTATAATGTTCGGGATGAATCTTACAACTGGGCCGGGGAAAAACTCGGACTTAAATTCCGTTCCTATTCAAAGACTCAACTTGAACTTGAATACACATCAAACGTAGTGATTCAAATGATGCGGGAGGACAAGAAGCAAAAGATCAAGGATATCGCTAACGACTTTTAGCAATCGGATTTTTCTTTGCCCAGCGTGTGTAAACAAAAACCGTAACGATCACTACCAGCAGGGCAATAAACTGCGAGTGCGATAGTATTCCATCAATGATAAACCCGCGTGCAACATCGCCTCTGAAAATCTCCAGCACGCTCCTGCCAATCGCGTACAGGATCAGGTACAACAGGAAAAGCTGCCCGTAAAATTTCTGATACCCCGACTTGATCAGCAGCAAGACGAGCATCACTACGAGGATGTAGCCCGCCTCAAGCAATTGCGTGGGCACCAACGGTTGATTCAGCGGAGCCTGGCATGCTGCATCCGTAAACGTTATTCCGAGCGGCCCGGTGGTTGGCTTGCCATAACAACATCCTGCAAGAAAGCAACCAATTCTGCCAAACATGTGAACGATACACGTTACAATGGCCATCACATCAAGCATCTTGTACGTATTCAGCTTATGCTTGCGGAAGAACCACAACATCGCTGGAACGGCAAACAAAAATGAGCCGTAAAAAACGAATCCGCGCCCCGCGAGCAACTTCCCGGGCTCACTGGAATACAACGAAGGGTTTTCGAAAAACAAAAATACCTTCCCACCAAGAAAGGCAGCGATGAAGATGATAAGGAAAAGCGAGTTGGCCTGATCAAACGTTAACCCAACATCCTTACGTCCCTGAAAAAACAAATACGTAACTGCCCCTATCACGCCAAGCGCGATCATGAAGCCGTAGCTGTAAACGGTTAGTCCGCCAAGCTCAAAAAGAACAGGATGCATCCGGAGGTTATTTGATGCCCAATTTAGATTTTAATTTCGGATCAAGCGCAGCCTTAGGAACAACGAGACTTATCGTGTTCAACGCAAAATATGCTTCTGAAACATTGATGTAGCCTTTAAACGGACCGATCTCCCCCCATGAGTTCTTGACCAGGAAAAACTTCTTACCCTTGGCGGATTTTTCAACACCAACCAGATGCATGAGGTGATCATCCTGCGTAACCAGGCTTTCAAAAAGTTGCTGTCGGCTTGTTTGATCAAAGGCAGTTTCCGGTAAATCGGGCGTTAGTTCTTTCGGCCGTTCACTTCCCTCCCATTGAATCGCATAACCCGCGTTCTGATTGAAATAGCGGTTGCTCACATCGGCATCCCACATCACCGAATAACCCGATTGAACAGCGCGCTCGGTAAGCGCTATCATCTCGTTAAGCGGAAGGTTGTAGTACGAACCATTCAGAAAGTTATCCGGTACTTCCAGAATAAAAGGCTGATAAAACGGATGATGACTGAACGATGTGACCGCCACATAATCTTCAGCCTTAAACTTCAATACTTCTTTTGCGAAAGTCTGCGGAGTGTATGTCTTTTCCTTATACACGAACGTTTCAGGGACCTTGCCGAGATGCTCATCAAGAATTCCCTGGAAGCCTACCATCCAATTTGCAGGCACAGGCCGCTTCTTCAGCAGGCTGTCGAGATAATTTTTGAGCTGTGCATCAAGCTTCATGTGATCATGATTCCTGACACCCAGCAGCAGGCCCGAATACGCTCCCTCAGGCATCGCTCCGTAATTCTCGATTGAACGGATAACATCATGGCCCAAGCCGCCCGGTCCGAATTGCGCACTTCCCTGGCGAAGGACATAGTTCTTTGCCTTTTCGGTATACACCGCACGAACCGTGTACATTTCAGAAAGGTCGAACTCACCTTTTCCATCTTTCATCGTAGTTGATTCGATGAGCGAGGTTGTGGAAAAGCTCCAGCACGTTCCGGTGTTCGCCTGATTCTTGACCGGAGTAGCCTCCGATTGTTTTACTACCGTCAGGTCTGAAGAAAGCTGAGCTGAAACCGTAAAGCTTACGCATACCAGAACAGCGAGGATTAATTTTATCTTCATTCCACCAAAATTATCCTTTATAAGAAATGCGGTAAATAACTCCGGCCAAATCGTCCGACACAAGCATCGAGCCGTCAGGCATTACGAGTACATCAACCGGTCTGCCCCATACCTTTTGCTCCTCATCGTTTAACCAGCCGCTTGCAAAAACTTCATAACCTTCTGACGTTTTATTGTCCTTCACTTTTACCATCGAAATCCGGTAGCCGATTTTCTTACTCCTGTTCCAGGAGCCGTGTTCGGCAATAAAGGCCTGGTTCGCGTAAGCTTCCGGAAACATCTTGCCGGTATAGAATTTAACGCCAAGCGGGGCCACGTGAGGCCCAAGTGGCTGTACGGGAGCAACGAATTCGCTGCATGCATGCTTATCGCCAAACTCAGGATCCTTGATGGTGCCGGCATGGCAATACGGATATCCGAAGTTCATTCCTTTTTGCGGAGCAAGGTTCAACTCGCAAGGCGGAACATCATCACCCAATTGATCACGGCCGTTATCGGTGAACCATAATTCGTTCGTAACCGGATGCCAGGTAAAACCCACCGTGTTGCGGATACCTTTCGCGTAAATCTCGCGGCCTGTTCCATCGGCATTGATCCGCGTGATCGTATTAAAGATTGAATCCTCCGATTCGCAGATGTTGCAGGGCGCTCCTACCGGAACATATAATTTTCCATCAGGTCCAAACGCGATATACTTCCAGCCATGATGACCTTCGGTTGGATAGGTGTCGTTAAGCACGATCGGATTGGGAGGTGAATCAAGGCTCGACTCGATGTTCTCATACTTCAAAATTCTACTGATCTCAGCTACGTACAAGTGTCCGTCACGGAATGCCACACCATTTGGTTCATTCAGTCCTGAATCAATAACCCATTTTTTATCGGCTTTAAAATCGCCATCCGTATCCTGAACAGCATAAACTTTGTTACCATCCTTGTTTCCAACATAGATTATTCCTGACGGGCTCATCGCCAGTGAACGGGCGTCATCTACTTCGGCAAACACATCAATCGAGAAGCCTTGCGGCAGTTTAATCGTTTCGAGCGGAAGTGCGCCTTCCGAAGCTTTATTTTTCGGACTGCATGCCACAATTGCAACGGCAAGAACAACGACAAGTTTTTTAAGATTCATAGGATAACAAGTTTCAGGTAAGATACCTGTTTCGTGTGGTAATTGAAACCCCGATCTGACCAGCGGAGAATCGCTTCCCTGAAGTTATATTTGCGCAATGATTTCCATTTCCAATATCTCGTATTTCATTGGTGGCCGGGCGTTGTATGAGAATGCGAGCGCATTTGTTAAGCCTAAAGACAAAATTGGCCTCATCGGCCTTAATGGACGCGGCAAATCAACACTGCTTAAGCTTATCCACGGAGAATATTCGCTTGATGCGGGTTCCATCAGCAAGGCCAACGATTGCACGATCGGGTTTCTGAACCAGGATCTGCTATCCTACCAGACTGAAGATTCGATTCTGACAGTTGCTATGGGCGCTTTTAAGGAGGTTGTAGACATCGAACGCCAGTTGGAGCACATCATCAAACAACTGGAAACCGAGTACTCAGACGAGCTTGTATCGAAGCTTACCAAGCTTCAGGAGAAATACGAGCAACTTGACGGCTACACCGTTCAATCGAAAGCAGAAGAAATCCTGGAAGGGATCGGGTTCGTTACAGCAGACCTACACAGGCCGCTAAAAGAATTTTCGGGTGGATGGCGCATGCGGGTGATGCTGGCCAAGCTGTTATTGGAAAAGCCCTCGCTGCTGATGCTTGACGAACCTACCAACCACCTCGATTTACCGTCAATCGAATGGGTGGAAAATTATTTACGGAATTATGAAGGCGCTGTAATGGTGGTTTCGCACGATCGTCAGTTTTTGGATAATGTTACCAACAAAACGATCGAGGTAAGTCAGTCGCAATTGTTTACCTACGAAGGCAATTACTCGTTTTACCTGGAAGAGAAAGAACTCCGTCAGGAAATCCAGCAGAACGCATTCGAAAATCAGCAGGCCAAAATCCGGCAGACCGAGCGCTTTATTGAACGATTCAAAGCGAAAGCAACAAAAGCCCGTCAGGTTCAGTCGCGCGTGAAAGCGCTTGAGCGGATGGACATGATCGAAGAAGTTGTTGACGATACGGCTGCGGTAAATTTTAAGTTTAAGTTCAATCAGCAGCCGGGCCGTTGGATTGCGACCTTGAAGGATGTTTCAAAATCATACGGACCGCTTGAAATTCTTCGCCACACGTCTATCGCCATTGAGCGAGGTGATAAAATTGCGTTAGTCGGTGCGAACGGAAAAGGTAAATCAACTTTATTACGAATTATTGCCGGAACCGAACCGGTTGAAGGTGAACGCACCATGGGGTACAATGTTATCCCCGCATTTTATGCGCAGCACCAGCTTGAATCGCTTCACGTTGACAATGAAATTCTCGATGAGATGAAGCAGGCAGGCTCCGGAAAAACCGAACAGGAATTACGGAATGTGCTGGGTTGCTTTTTGTTTTCAAGCGAAGATCAATACAAGAAGATCAAAGTTCTGTCCGGTGGTGAAAAGTCGCGCGTAGCGCTGGCCAAAACGCTGATATCGGAAGCCAACTTCCTGTTGCTTGACGAACCTACTAACCACCTGGATTTTATTTCGGAGAACATTCTGATCCAGGCATTGCAGCAATATGCGGGCACATTCCTGGTGGTTTCGCATAACCGTTATTTCGTTTCGCAGATTGCCAACAAAATCTGGTATATTGAAGACAAACAGATTAAAGAATATCCCGGCACGTTTGACGAATACGAATACTGGCGCAAGAAAAACGAAGCTGTCGCTGAACCGGTAAAAAAGGAAACTCCCCCGCCTGCTGTTAAAAAGGAAGCCGCTCCAAAAAGTGACGACATCGAAAAGAAACTGAAGGCACTGAACAAAGAGTTAAAAACGGTTGAAGCTAAAATTGAATCGCTGGAAGCCGAAAAAGCTGCGCTTGAAGATGAGATGGCGAAGCCCGATGTGTATGGCGATTTTGAAAAACTGAAAGCGGCTCAGGACAAGTTTACAACTAATGTAAAAGCGCTTGAGTCAACCACGAAACGCTGGGAAGAAATTCTGACAGAGCTCGATCAGCTGAACGGCTAAAACACGTTCCACTTTTCCAATGCGAGACTTAAGGCTAACAGGCCCGCCAGAACAGCTGCACCTAAAATTGCTTTTGATACGTAGGGTTTCCAGATCGAGCGCTCCATAGACATCACTTAAAAATGTATCGAAACCGCAGCGAAACATCGAAGGTCATCGGGGTTATCCGTGCTGCAATCTCGTCCTTATATATCGAATTGAGCGAGTAACGTAACCCCGGGTTTACCGAAATCCTGTATTGATCAGCAATCCGGTAACTGAATTCGGTTCCGAGCAGTCCGCTAAAGGTAACAGTCCGGTAAGGAGAATCCTTTCCCGCGGCTTGCGTGACTTTCTGAAGCTGGTTGTTGTCAGGCACCAATGTATTACTGATAAATAAATCCGTAGCCACCCCGCCATTCACCTGTATGCTGAAGGTTCTGTCAATAATTACATATCCCGCCTGAACAGGAACACTAACAAATTGAAGACTGCTGTTCACGTTGTATGACGAAACCGGAGTTCCCGACACATTGCCTTCATTGGAAAAAGAGGGGCGCACAAACTCGTTTAATGACGCGGCACCCTGGCTTGCACTCGTGGACACAAAATCTGCACTTTGCGACAGGTACGAAACTCCACCCTGAACGATTAATCTTCGGGTAATCCGACCGCCAACATTAATACCCGCGGTGTAACTTGCACCGCTTTTTGATGAAGAGGTTTTGTCGCTCGAGATCACCTCACGATTGGGCCGGTAGCTGCCCGCACCCAAACCAACCGATGCCCATACATTTTCGCGCGACTTCTTTTCATCTTCCTTGCGATAACGTTCCTCCTCATCTTTCAACTTGGCAAGCAGGACCATCCCCGGGTCTGCTGTTGCCGGCTCATCCCGCTTTGCAAGGGTTAGCTCAGGTTTGCTAACACGTGTGTATGCCGAAAGTGGTTTTCGTGCGATCGAACGTTCAATAAATGCCGACTGATTTTGTGAATCATTATTTTCCGCTACAAGCTCTTCTTTCGGATAAGAAACAGCATTTTGTTTTTGCTGATTAACGGTCTTTTGGAGGGGTGCTAACTCAACCGTTTCTTTTGAATCATTACGCTCCTGATTTTCCAGCGATTCTGTAATCACCGGCTGTGTGGATTGAGGAACAGAAATGTCCTTCTTCACACTTGCCTGTTGACCCGATGATTCAACCTTACCGGACTGACCGTTTATGTAGTACAACGCCCCGACCCCGCATGCGAATGCCACGGATGCAGCAGCGAGAAACTGAAACAATAAGAGGTTTCGCTTCATCTTTCCACCCGATGCCTTTTCGAGCGAAAGCTCAATGTTGGTCCACACCGCTTCAGTCGGGGTCACTTCGGCTCCGCTAAAGGCATCTTTGAATGAGTCCTCAAAACGGCTATTTTCCATAACGCTGATAATAAGTAGATCCTTTCAATAATTTTTCCTGCAGCAGCATCCGCGCACGCGCATACTGCGACTTCGATGTTCCTTCCGAGATTTCAAGCATCTCAGCAATTTCCTTGTGTCCATAGCCTTCTATGGCGAACAGGTTGAACACCACCTGGCAGCCTTGCGGCAATTCCTGAATCATTTCCAATAACTGGGTAAAGTGCAATCCCGAAATGCTCACTTCGGTTTCCGGAAGATCAATGTCTTCCACGTCAACCATCGGGTACAGGTAAAGCTTTTTGCGATGGTGGTTGAGGGCCGTGTTCACCATAATTCTCGTCATCCATGTTTCCAGCTTAGCATCTTGCCTAAAACCCCCTAAACCCTGAAACACCTTCACGAAGCCCTCTTGTAAAATGTCTTCCGCCTCCGGAACAGATTTCGAATAGCGCAGACAAACCACCATCAATTTTCTAGAAAAACGATCATACAAAGCCTTTTGAGCGGCCCTGTTGCCTTTTCGGCAGGCTTCAATCAGCTCCTGTTCATTGAGCATTCCCCGGTGAATTCGATCGTTATGCATATTTGACCCTGGCAAACCTCAAAAGGTTGGAAGCACGTGATTTAAAATTCTAGCTTTGAGCATGAAGAAATGGTGTTTCGTTTTTCTGGCACTCGCTGCCTGTGTTCCCCTCACTCCAACCTCCACTACTGACGCCGGGGATACGAAAATACTGAGCCTGTCAGACAAATCGTATGAGTCGCAAATCAAGACGGTTCGGGTTTATCCGGATGGTGCCACGTCTGAAGTCCAACTGCTTCCCACCGTTACCAAACTCGGCAACTGGAATCTCGTACTGGAATTTGACGATCTGCAACAACAGCGCGACAGCTACTACGCCCGCATAATTCACTGCAACCAGGACTGGACCAAATCCACACTTTCGGATCTGGATTTTATGCCCCAGTATAACGAGTTTCCGTTGCTTAACTTCGAATTCTCACTCGACACCCAGATTCCATACGTACACTACAAATTCAAGTTGCCGGCCGTTAAGCTGCCCGGAAACTATGTGCTTGCCGTGTACCGCGGCACCGACAAGAACGACTTTATTCTTACTAAACGCTTTATGGTATACGATTCGCGTGTTTCATTTTCGCGGGATGGAAATTTACTGGGAGCCGGGGCTGCAACCAACATCAACCAACAGCTCAATTTCACAATCAACTACAAAAATATCGACCTGATCAACCCAATGGAGAATGTGAACGTGAGTATCCGGCAAAACCAACGCTGGGATAACCTGGCGGAAGGCATAAAACCCACCTTCGTGCGTGACAATATCCGCGAACTGGAATACCGGGCATTCGATCCGAACAAAATGCTGAAAGGTGGAAATGAATTCCGCTGGTTCGACCTCCGGTCGCTAAATTATCCGGGGCGCAATGTTCAGCGTGTTGACAAGACCCAGAAACCGTTCCATGTTTTCATTCAGACCGATGTATCCCGCCAAGGGCAGCCTTACGCAATCTTTAACGATCTGAACGGTAACTACCAAAGCGACAATTACGACTTCCGGAACCCGGTATCGGCTAACTACGCGTATGTTCATTTTGCGTTGAGTTCGCCTCAACCGGTCGATGGTGCAGTGTATCTCAGTGGCGCCTTTACAAACTGGAGCACCGCACCCGAGTATCAAATGATGTACGATGCGATCAAAAAAGAATACAGTGCCACGGTGCTCCTGCGGCAAGGATACTATGATTACCAATACGTGGTGAAATCAGCTACGGTACCGTATGATTATTTTGAAGGGAATCATTTTGAGACAGAAAACGAATACGAGGTACTTGTTTACTACCGGTCGTTTCAGCCCCAGGCGGATTTATTGATCGGGTACATTCAACTTACACAGAATCCGCGTTAAGCGTAAACTACTTCACGCTGATCTGCCTTACGGATGGAATCATTGCCGGCAACGTCAAGCATTCCAAAACCTTTGTGGCAGAAATACCCAAGGCCGTACTCATATACGAAACGTTGTACTTCCGGAGCGGCATATAACGTAAACGGGAACGTGTAACCACGCACCTCGAACTTCACATCATTATCATAAACCGGATAAATGCGGGCAAACTTTTTATGCGTAGCTTGGATGCGGTTCAGATAGTCGGCATCCGGCACAATTTGAAACTTGTAAAACGAAGCCAGCTGTTCGGCCGAATACTTTCCGGTGGCCTCCATCCGCGCCAGCGTGGCATCGTACAGAAGATCGGAAAACTCGTCCGTTTCGGGTGACATAAACTTCTTACCCTGATCGTCATTAAAACCCGCAGCCTGAATCGGCACGATCGGAGAAATGCATAGAAACTTAGCCTCCTCGTTTATCTGAACGGCCTCCTCTTGTTCGAATGATTCAGGAGACAGGTGAAGACTTCCGATCACAATATCTTTTTGCTCGAACAATCGTCCAAGGAAATAGTCGAGGAATGCCTTATCGGTACAGGAGAAAACCAGCGTCACTTTCGATGAATAAAAGTGCAGCCCCTTACGGCTGATCTTGGTCTGTCCTTTCAGTCCTGAAAAGATGAATTGAGTGAAGTCTTTATACTCCTTGTCCGGGCCGAAAATCAGAATGCCTTTAATGAATTGTGCCAGCAAAAACTGATGATGAAACGGCACATACGCCCCGCGATTCTTCAACGAAAAAATGATCCTGGTTCTCACTTCTAAAAAAATAATGGGGTGTTAAAAAATCGATTCTGGTAAACCCCTGTTTTACACTGATTATGAGCAGTTTATAAAACTAATAAAAATAAAGAAATGAACTCAAGTCCATGTAAGGAATAATTACAGGACGCTGGATTTTGGCAGCAAAAAATGGTGAAAACCTAGACGTTGAAGCGGAAATGCATGATATCCCCGTCATTCACCACGTATTCCTTACCCTCAATAGCAAGTTTTCCAGCCTCGCGACAGGCAGCTTCGGAGCGATATTTCTCGAAATCGGCCATCTTGATAACTTCTGCTTTGATGAATCCTTTCTCGAAGTCGGTATGGATAACTCCCGCAGCCTGAGGCGCTTTCCAGCCTCGCACGATAGTCCATGCTCTAACCTCCTTCACCCCCGCGGTGAAGTATGTGATCAGGTTTAACAGGCTGTAGCTCGCCTGAATCATTTTGGCAAGGCCTGATTCATCAAGCTTGTATTCCTCGAGGAACATCTTCTTCTCATCCTTGTCGGTGATCTCGGCAATCTGGGCTTCCAGGGCTGCGCAGATCTTGATCATCTTGGCTCCTTCCGCATCGACCACTTTGCGCAATGCCTGTACATGGTGATTGTCTTCGTGAAGGAATTTCTCGTCAACATTGGCCACGTACATCATCGGCTTCATGGTGAGCAGGAACAGGTCGGCAACAGCCTTCTTCTCCTCTTCTGAAATATCCAGGCTACGGGCATTTTTACCCTGCTCAAGGTGAGCTTTGTATTGTCTAAGTACTTCCAGTTCAGCCTTCGCTTTTGCATCGCCAGCCTTCGCAGCACGCTCAATGCGGGCGACCTTTTTATCGACCGATTCGAGGTCCTTAAGCTGAAGCTCCATCTCGATAATCTCCTTGTCGGAAACAGGATCAACCGGGCCCGCGGAACGAACAATATTGATGTCATCGAAGCAGCGTACTACGTGAACAATCGCGTCTACTTCGCGGATGTTGGAAAGGAAACCATTTCCACGGCCATCGTTCTTGCTCGCGCCCTTCACAAGGCCGGCAATGTCAACGAATTCGATCGTGGTTGGAACAATGTTCTGTGGATTGACAATCTCCGTAAGGACTTCCAGACGTTTATCAGGAACATTGATGATGCCCACGTTCGGATCGATGGTAGCAAATTCGTAGTTGGCTGCCACGTTTTGAATGTTGGTAAGCGCTGAAAACAATGTTGACTTACCTACATTGGGCAAACCCACAATACCACATTTTACTCCCATACGATTGATTAGAAATTAAGGCCGCAAATATACTCGGAAGGCCAGAAAACAAAAAAGCCTCTGTAAAACAAAGGCTCAAGGGGTGTGATGGCGGGATTACGTTAATCCCACTTCAGCTCAGAATCCGAGCCGGCTTTGGCTACAGACCCTTCCGTTTCGGCATGCGCTTCTTCACGCATCTGGTCGAACTGTGTGAAATCCACATCCGGCATCAGCTCGGTTTTCACATGGTTTACGGTGTTGTTGAGCGCCTCCATGAACTTGTTAAAATCTTCCTTGTACAGGAAAATCTTGTGCTTCTCGTAGGTGAACCCGTCCTCCTTGAAGCGTTTTTTACTTTCTGTAATTGTCAGGTAATAATCGTTTGAGCGGGTTGACTTAACGTCAAAAAAGTAGGTTCGCTTACCGGCTTTTACTTTCGCAGAGTATATCTCATCTCGGCCATTGCTCTTATTCTCTTCCACAGTCCTTCTGGGTTTAGTTTAGGGTTAGGTTTAGGTAAAATACTGTGTTAATATAGCGTTTTGGCTAATGATTGCAAACCATTGAAATGTTTTCAATCGCCTTTCCTGTAATAAAACACCCGATAAAACCGTTTAAAACGGTTAAAATTTAAAGGATTTGCCATTTTTAAGATATGAAGCTTAACCTGAGAGAAACGATCCAGCCGGGCAGTCTTGAATTGCTCGCCAGACAGCTGGTAGAGGGGTTTATAACAGGGCTGCACAAGTCGCCCTATCACGGGTTCTCGGTCGAGTTTGCCGAGCACAGGCTTTACAACGAGGGTGAAAGCACCAGGCATATCGACTGGAAAATTTACGGCCGTACCGACAAGCTGTTCGCCAAGCAATACGAAGAAGAAACCAACCTTCGGTGCCTGATTGCCGTTGACACGTCTTCCTCGATGTTCTATCCCGCTGATACGCGGGCAAAAATCAGGTTCAGCGCATACGTAGCCGGAGCATTGGCGATGATGCTAAGCCGCCAGCGTGATGCGGTTGGGTTATGTTTGTTTTCGGATAAGATCGAAACCCTCACCCCGATTAAGTCAACGCCCACGCATGTAGAAAAACTATTTATTCATCTGGAGCGGCTGATCGGCACAAAGAATAAAACAACCACTAAGACTCATGTTGCCAGGGTGCTGCATGAAGTGGCTGAAAACATCCACAAACGCTCGCTGGTAGTGATTTTCAGCGATATGTTTGATGGCGACAACACGGAGGAATTATTCAAGGCGCTGCAACATCTGAAACATAACAAGCATGAAGTAATTGTTTTCCACGTTACCGATACAGAGACCGAGTTGCTTTTGAATTTTGACGACCGTCCGCATGAATTTATCGACATGGAAACCGGAGACAAATTGCGGCTTAATCCGGCCGATGTTCGCGAAACATACAAGCGTGAGTCAGATAAGTTTTATAAAGCGCTGAAAATGCGCTGCAATCAGTATAAGATTGATTTTGTGGAAGCCGATGTGCGGCAGGATGTTAACCTGATCTTTCAGACGTACCTGATCAAGCGTTCGAAGATGCGATAATTGAAGTCAGAGTAATCCTAAACCCTGAACCTTAAACTAAATTAGCCTTCCTGATGAAGCCATGCTTTCTTAGCCTCAAGCTCTGGTTTGGTTTCAACGTAGTCGGGATCCGGTACACAGCAATCCACGGGGCAAACTGCTGCACATTGTGGTTCCTCATGAAAGCCGGTGCATTCGGTGCACTTTCCAGAGACGATATAATAGAATTCATCAGACACAGGTGACTGAGGTGTTTTAGCATCCTGTTTTGTACCGTCTTCCAGTTCAACGGATTCAAGCTTCGTGCCTCCGGCCCAGTTCCATTCCCGGCCTCCCTCATAAATGGCAGTATTTGGGCATTCGGGCTCACACGCTCCACAGTTAATACACTCGTCCGTTATAATTATCGCCATTTTTCTATTTTTGAGGCCTTAAAAAAGCGCTGCAAAAATACAGCGCAAACATCAACCAACAAACAACATTCCATTCCTAAAAGTTTTACAATTTCATGACCCTGGAGCAACGGATAAGCGCATTTGTAAAGCTTGGAAACCACCTTTCAAACCTGAGTCAGGAAGGCTTTGAATCGCTCGCGCTTTCGGCCCGCCTCGAGAACCCGTGGTTTACAGAAGCGAACGTAAAGCGATCGCTGGAAGGAGTCACGCGCTATTTGCTGGACGACAAGCTACGGGAATGGACAAGCCGTTACGAACTAAATCCCGCACAACCAAAAACTGTGGCGCTGGTGCTTGCCGGAAACATCCCGATGGTGGGCTTTCACGATCTTCTATCGGTGCTGATCAGCGGTCATCGCGCGCAGCTCAAGTTCAGCTCGAAAGATTCGAAGCTCATCCCCTACCTGATCAAACATTTGATTTGGTTCGAACCGACATTTGAAAAAATGATTGAGGTTAAGGAAAATAAACTGGAGAATTTTGATGCCGTGATCGCCACAGGCAGCGACAATTCGGCGAGGTATTTCGATTATTACTTCAGCAAGTACCCGAACATCATCCGCAAGAACAGAACTTCGTGCGTTGTACTCAATGGTCATGAACCGACTGAAAACATCGCTGCGTTGGGAGAAGATATCTTCAGCTATTTCGGCCTCGGTTGCCGGAACGTTTCCAAAGCATTTGTTCCGGAAGGATATGATCTCACAAAATTATTGTCAGCGTGGGATTCTTACAAAGACATCATTCATCATCACAAGTATTGCAACAATTACGACTATCAAAAGTCGATTTTGCTGGTTAACCAGGTACCGTTCTTCGACAACGGTTTTATCCTGCTGCAGCAGAATGACAAGCTCGTTTCTCCTATTTCAGTTTTGTATTACGAGTTCTATAAAGACCAAACTGATCTTGAAACAAAGCTGAACCGGGACGCTGAGAAAATTCAGTGCCTTGTGGGTAATGAAAAGCCTGCGAACGTTTCTTTTGGATCAGCTCAATACCCGGATGTGTGGGACTATGCCGACAACGTTGACACACTGAAGTTTCTCGAAAAGCTTTAAGGTTTCGTTCCCCGAAGAATTTCTACCCAGCCGGTATACGTTTTACCGCCCTTGATTTGCAGTCGATAGTAGTATACACCATCCGGAGTGTTACCTCCATCCCAGAGTGTTCCCGGGTTGTAGTCATTGGATGAATAAACTTCTTTACCCCAGCGATCCGTTACCAACAATTTCGAACCCTTGTCCGGAAGATTTCTAACAAAGAACGTACTGTTTAAATCATCGCTTTTGTTTGGTGTAAAGATATTCGGAATGAATACGCGCTCATCCAGACCAACGATTATCGAGAAGGTACGTTCACAACCCAGCGCATCGCGTACAGCAAGTTCATATTCACCGGCATAAAGATTATCAAGCTGCTTTTGTGGAATAAAACTCTGCGGATTATTCTGATCTACGACTGTCCAGTCTATAATAAACGGAGGGTTAGGTGTAATTCCGTACGGATCAACAAGCTCCATGCGAACTTCGTACGGAGGTGCCTGACTCTGCTCGATTCCAACCACACGCGTTGCCGTTGGCGATTCCGGGTATGATACAGCCGGGAAACCATTCACCGGGGAAACATAAGCAGTATCAAGCTTTGCAATACCCAATTCATTAATCGTTACCGGCACATCATCAAAACATGGATCGTTTGCTGCATTACCAACATGAATGTCGTACGTCCCAGCCGGAAGACCGGATATCAATACACCAGGCACAAATTGCGTCCAGCTGGCGCCATCAAGGGAGTAATAATATTCATTTGTAGTACTGCCCGTGGCGTCAATCACAGCACTTCCGGAGGGCACCCCAACACATGGAGCATCATTCGAACTGGCAAGCGTTGCCTGAACGTTTTGAGTTGCTCCCCAGTCGAAACTTTGCACACAAACGTTAACACCGTCTGTGATGGAATACTGATACGATCCGTCAGAAAGGTCACTAAACACGAACGTTGAGCCTGAAGGCAAAATTACGGTTGGAGCCGTAGACGGAATCAATGACACGATCAAATTGCCCGGAGGACCTGATACCGTTAATGCGATAACACCGTCGGAGCCACCGTTACAGGTAGGTCGTTTGGATTGCGCATCAGTTGTTACGTTAAAAGCAAAGCAATTCAGTACGCAACCCGGAGGTGCTGCCACGGTTACCAGAGCAGCAGTTGACAAACAGCCGGCATTGTCACGAATCACCACATTGTAGTTACCGGCAGCAAGTCCTGTAAAGTTATTCGAAGTAACATCTGTTACCGGGAATGATGCTCCGTTGTCGATAGAAATATCATACGGAGATACGCCACCGCTGATACCGGATACATTAATCGATCCATCGGTGCCAAGACAAACCGTTACAGCGGAAGAAGTGTTGGTTGATGTGATTGAAACTGCCGAGCCAACGACTACATCGAATGGATTTGAAGTACATCCATTTACATCAATTGCAATTACGGTATGTGTTCCGGCTCCCAATCCTGTAAAGGTTGTTGACACCTGAGCTGTTCCTCCATCAATCGTGTATTGGAACGGTGCAACTCCCCCGGTTGTTGAGGTAACGGTTACTGTACCGTCATTTACACCTCCACATGATTCAGGGGTTGAAATAGCAGAAACGTCATAGGCCAACCCTGCACCCACTACAACATCAAATGGATTCGAGATACAACCGTTCGCATCAACCGCTGTTACCGTATGCGTCCCTACGCCCAATCCTGTAAAGGTAGTTGAAGCCTGAAGCGCACCGCCATCAATCGAATACTGGAATGGCGCCACTCCCGCTGTGGTTGACGTGACTGTTACCGTGCCATTCGTAGCACCGCCGCACGTTGCAGGAGTTGAGGTTGCCGTTACATCATAGATAAGTCCTGAACCAACCACCTCCGTTACCGGGGCGGAAGCGCAATTGTTGCCATCCTTTACAACGATATCGTAGCTACCCGGAGCCAGTCCTGTGAAGGATGCTGAAGGCTGGAAGGTCGCACCGTTGTCTATTGAATACTGGTATGTTCCATTACCTCCGGATACGGACGTAACATTAATTGTTCCGTCATTGACACCTGCACATGACGCTGGCGTGGCGCTGGTTGTATTGATGACTACAGATAATGGAGCCGCTACTGCCTGAACAACAATGGACGACACACAGCCATTAACATCGCGAACACGCAAGTTATAGTTCTGGGCTGTGAGGCCAGTAAATGTATTTGTCGCTGCACCTGTAACCGGGTAGGTTGCTCCACCGTCAATAGAAAAATCATACGGACCCGTGCCTCCGGTTGGTGTGATTGCGATCGAGCCGTCTGTTGAATTGAAGCACGTAGCGTCAGCTACAACAGGAGTAAAGGTAATGTCGGTTGCTTGTCCAACAGCCGTTACCACAACTGTACTCTGGCAACCGTTTACATCGCGTACGCGGACGTTGTAACTGCCGGCTGTAAGCCCTGTGAATGTATGGGTTGCCAAACCTGTTACCGGATACGTAGCTCCGCCATCAATTGAAAAATCGTATGGCCCCGTGCCACCGGAAGGCGTTACCAAAATGGAACCATCACTGCCACCAAAGCAGGTTGCATTCGCTGGCGTTGCAGTTGTTGTAACGGCAGACGCAGGCTGTGTTATCGTAACGGGAGTTGCTGCGCCAATACAATTATTGGCATCGCGAACAGAAATATTATAGGTACCTGCTGAAAGCCCGGAGAATGTATTGGTTGCGGCATCAAGAACCGGAAATGTCGCTCCACCATCAATCGAAAAATCATACGGCCCCACCCCGCCTGAAGGAGATACCAGGATCGAACCGGTGGCAGCTCCAGAACATGTTACGTTTGTTGGAGTGGTTGATACCGACAAGGCAGCAGGCTGCGTAATTGTTACGGGGATCACCGCACTCTGGCAGTTGTTCGCATCACGCACCCGGATATTATAACTTCCTGCAGCAAGACTCGTAAAGGTGTTGGTTGCGACATCAATAACCGAATATGTTGTACCTCCATCAATGGAGAAATCATAAGGTCCCACACCACCGGAAGGCGTTACCAGGATTGCGCCCGTGCTTGCTCCGAAACACAACACATTGGTTGGTGTTGTAGAAGCAGTTACTGCAGCCGCAGGCTGGCTAACCGAGACAGGAGTAACAGCCGTTTGACAATTGTTCGCATCGCGAACGCGAATGTTATAACTACCTGCGGTAAGGTTGGTGAAGGTATTGGAAGTTCCATCGAGTACGGGATAGGTTGCCCCTCCGTCAACCGAAAAGTCATACGGCCCCACACCACCGGAAGGCGTTACTGTTATCGAGCCGTTGTTGCCTCCAAAACAACTCACAGCCGATGCAACGGCACCCGGGCTGATAGCGGTTGGTTGCGTGACCGTACGTGCCAAAACGGATGATAAACAGCCATTTGCATCACGAACCCGCAGGTTATAGCCTTGCGCGGTAAGGGTAGTGAACGTGTGTGTTGCCGCGGCCAGAAAGGGATAAGTTGCACCCCCGTCAATCGAAAAGTCGTATGGGGCGGTTCCCCCGGAAGGAGTTACCAGAATCGAACCATCGTTACCTCCGTTACAGGTAACATTGGTAATGGTTGTGGTTGCCGTAACCGCAGCAGCCGGTTGCGTTATGGTGATGGTTGCCTGAGAAGTACAATTGCTGTTATCGCGAACTTGTAATGTCACAACACCTGCACCACCATTCGTGAAGTTAACAGACGTAGTCGGGCCCGGAGCCGGCAATGAAACAGTAGCACCCGATGTATTTGAAATCACTGTATACGTGAACGGAGCAATGCCTCCGGTTACCGTAAATGTTCCGGATGCGGTTGTCGCTCCAAAGCAAAGCAATGCTACATTCGGTGAACCTGCGATGCTGACGTTTGAATAGGTTACGGTAATGTTATCGCTTGAACCGGTACAAACAAATCCGGCATCGGTGATTGTCCACGTAAGGACGTTAGGACCAACACTTAAATTATTCGCGGTTGCATTGGGCGTATTTGCGTTCGGACTGAATGTAACGCCCGGAGGTCCGGTCCACGTACCAATTTCTCCTGAAGCAAAGGCATTACCCGATAATGCAAAGCTTGCTGTTCCGCAGGCAACACCGGTTGCCGGACCTGCGTCTGCCGGTGTAGTTACCGCTACATTCAAGTTAAGTACTACGGTACAGTTGTTATTATCCTTAATGGTGATGGTGTAAGTACCTGCGTCAAGATTAGCCGTAGAACTTACCGTATTGGCCGGCACGGAAGTCGGGCCCGACCAAGCAGTTGTGTACGGGGCTGTTCCACCCGAAATAGTCAGGTCAATTTTACCGTTTCCAACCCCCACGGTTGCATTACAATCCGGTGCAACTACACTCGTTACAACGAGTTGTGGAGGTTCTGTTATGTCAAAACCGCTCACACCCTGCGTAATGGTTAGCGTGGTACAGCCGGTTTTGCGGAACACAACTGCGTATGATCCGGGCGGCACGTTGGTATAGCTAACAGACCGGCTTGCCGTATTTTCTGTTTCGTTAACTGAAAGTGTTACGTAAGCACCGGCAACAAGATCATACAAATCAAAGTTAAAGATACCCGGCCCTACCGAAGCATCGGCCAGATCAACAGTTATTGTTCCGTCATTCGCACCGAAACACGTTACGTTGGTGCTCGTTTTTACCTGGACATCCGATTGGGTAGGACATTGCGCCAGGGCTGATTGCCCGGAGAATATCACCAATCCAAAAAATGCAACGCTTAAGATTAAAAAATTTTTCATGCCAGCTTATTGAACAACGATCCCCTCTTTTCCCTTCACGGATCGTTTCTTCGGACAGCTTGCAGAAGAAAAATAAACGGTATAGGTCGAGGGTTTTACTTTCTCAAAAACAACTTTAGAATCACCGGATGAAAAGAACACGTTCCTTCTGCTGACAACCTTCCCGGTGTTCAAATCATAAAGTTCCAGTGAGTATTCTTCGGAGGCCCCATCCGTGAGTTTCAATTCGAGCGACCGCTCGGATTTCGATGTTCCGGTTGTCTGTTTGCAGGTAAAATCCGCAGGACAATCAACGGCCGAGAACAGCCAAACAAGGGGTATAAAAAAAATGGAGTATAATCTATTCATTCACAGGATTTTGCGGTTCAAGGGTAAACTTTAAGTTCAAAAAGTTACGCAATCCTAAATAACATTCAAAAAATAGTTGTAACCAATAAAATCATTGATCCAAAGGTCAAAACTAGTAATATGACATCAAATGAATGACATTGCCTTATCCTATTCAGGTAAGTTTTATGTTAAAAAATGAAAATTTGAAGTTAGAAATGCTTCCGATTTAGCACTTCACCAAGAATTAGGGCCTTTTTGAAGCCTTTAGGGTCACGTAAGTCTTTTACATACTCTGCAAGCACTCCGGATTCCTGTTTTTTCTCGAATTCTTTGAAGCGGCCGTACGTAGTGTTGACCTGATCGAGCTTCATCGTCTCTTCTAACGAAGGCCGGTTGAACGCCATACGCTTGGCTTCTTCGTAGGCTTTGTTGCTGCGTTCATCGTCAAAGTTTGTCTTCTCAAGGCTCTTCTCCTCCTCTTCCAGATCATCGTCATAGTCGATGTATGCCGGTTTGGGTTTTGGCAAAGGCTGACGGAACTCGGGTTTGGTTTGCGTTACGGGTGACTCAGGAAATTTCTCGGTTTTACCTTCCGTAATCTCACGAAGCAATTCTTCAAAGGTAACAGGTTGGGGTTTGTTGGTTTGCGGACGCGATTGTGGACGATCAGGACCGGGTTCGTTCTCAGGTTTCTTTTTCTTCAGCGCATTGAAGATGAAATAGACAATCCCCAGAACGATGTAAAAAATAATCTTCTCATCCATACCCAAAAGTAACCAAAAAAACACCAATTCCGCCTGTTTTTAAACTTTTCGGACTACCTGAATATATTTTTGAATTGCCGGTTTGAGAAGTTTATCTTTGCCGACTTTACTAACCACTACGGAGTTTTTTATATGCAATTAGCGAAGCTGGAGATTAAGGGCTTTAAGAGTTTTGCCGACAAAATCGTGATCAATTTTGATGAGGGGATCACCGGCATCGTGGGCCCGAATGGGTGCGGGAAATCAAACGTGGTCGATTCGATCCGCTGGGTGCTCGGAGAGCAGAAAACCAGCGCGTTACGCTCCGAGAAAATGGAAAACGTGATCTTCAACGGCACGAGTGGCCGTTCACCTCAGCAAATGGCTGAAGTGTCGCTCACGATCAACAACACCAAAAACATCCTCCCTACCGAATATTCACAAATTACCATCACCCGCAGGCTTTACCGCACCGGTGAAAGCGAGTACTTACTGAATGGAGTAACGTGTCGTTTAAAAGACATCACCAACCTGTTCATGGATACCGGTGTTGCATCCAACAGCTACGCGATTATCGAGCTGGGAATGGTGGACGATCTTCTCAATGACAAAGATCACTCGCGAAGAATGCTGTTTGAAGAAGCTGCGGGTATTTCAAAGTTCAAGAAGCGCAAGAAAGAAACGCTAAAAAAACTCGAAGATACCGATGCCGACCTGGAGCGCGTGGAAGATTTGCTGTTTGAGATTGAGAAGAACATGAAAAGCCTGGAGAAGCAGGCCAAGCAGACCGAGAATTACTATAAAATTAAGGAAGACTATAAGGAGAAGAGCATAACGCTTGCAAAAGTTGTTGTAAACAAGCAGAAGGAAAAATCAGCTGCCGTTAATCAGCAGGTTCAGGAGGAAAACGATCGTAAGATCAGACTTACCACGGAGATCGCGGAGAAAGAAGCTTCAATCGAAGCTGCAAAAGCTGAGCTGATCAACAAAGAAAAAACGCTCTCAACGCGCCAAAAAACCATTAACGAGTTTGTTTCCAAGATCCGCCATTACGAAAGTGAGAAGCAGATCAAGAACGAGCGATTGAAATACCTGAACGATCGCGCGGTTAACCTTCGCGATCAGATCGAACAGGATAAAAAAAGCAACGAACGTGCACGCTTCAGCATTCAAAGCCTCGAAACCGAACGCGAAGCCGCGCAACAAATTTTGCTGGAGATTACCAACAAACTCGATCACCTGAAGGCTGAATACGAGGAACAAAAAAGAGTTACAGCCGAATTACAAACCGAATCTGATGGTTTGCGTCACGTTCAGCGCGAGCGGCAGGAAGAAAGCTTCCAGATTAATAAAGCGGTTGAAATTCGCGAGATACAGGTTTCATCATTCAAGCAGGAACTTGAACGTACTACCTCCGACACCAACCTGCAAAGCGCAAGCCTGGTAGAGTTCGAAAAGAAGCTTATTGAACTTCAGGACGAACTGACGCACAAGAACAATGAGCTGACCGTTCTAAAAAAGGAAGAAGAAGAAGGTGAAGAGCGGATCATCAACATGGAAAAAACCATTGAGATGATTCGTGAAGAGATGAACGCCACCAATCGTAAGCTTGATGCGCGTCAGAACGAATATAACCTTACGAAATCACTCGTAGAAAACCTGGAAGGGTTTCCGGAAGCGATCAAATTCTTAAAGAAGAAGATCGCCCGAAACGCTCCGCTCCTCTCGGATATTTTAACGTGTTCGGAAGAATACCGTGTTGCGATTGAAAACTACCTGGAACAATATCTCAACTATTACATTGTTGAGCACGAAGCAGAGGCATACGAAGCAATCAATATTCTTAGCGATGCATCAAAAGGGAAAGCACACTTTTTCATTCTCGATACATTCGAACGCTTCGACCCTACTCCAACAAAAATCTATGACAGCGCGTTTCCGGCAACACAAATCATTGAGTTCGATCCTAAGTATCGCAAACTGATGTCGTTCATTCTCGATAAGGTTTATGTATACGAAGGAGATCCGCGGAACATTCCAATCGATGATGAAAGTACGTTCATCACGAAAAGTGGTAAACTCACCAAGCGCAGATTCAGCGTTTCCGGCGGTTCGGTAGGCTTGTTTGAAGGAAAGAAGATCGGCCGCGCGAAAAATCTTGAGAAACTCGACAAAGAGATCAAGGAACTGAACGCGAAACTGGATGAGGTTCGTTCAAGCCTGGTGGAGCGCCAGTCTGATCTGGAGCGCATGAAGTCAAACAAGATGCGTCATCAGATTGATGAACTTCAGACTTCTATCCGACAGGTAAATGAAGAGTACGTATCGGTTCGCACGAAGAGCGAGCAGTTTGCGAACATGCTTAGCACAGCAGGCTTGCGCAGAGAAGACATCCTCGAAAAGGTTGATACGCTGTTGAAAGAGCTTGATGAACTGAAGCCTAAAGCGCTTGAATATCAGCACTCGCTGCAGGAGCAGGAAAACAAGCTCGTGGAACTCACCGAACGGTTGTCGTCACAAAACGATTTGCTCGGCCAGAAGTCGGCAGCGTTTAACGAACAGAACATCTTCTTCCACCAACAGGAGAACCGCGTAAAAAGTACCGATCAGGAAATACGGTTCAAGCAGGAATCAATGCAGCAGAGCAGTCAGCGCATTGAGCTGAACGTGGAAGAGCTGAAGAAAAACGAAGAGGAAGTTAAGCACATCATCGAAACAACGCAGAGCAACGACCAGGAACTCATCGGTATGTATACCGAAAAAGAGGACATGGAGAAAGGCTTGAGCGAAGCAGAGAAAGAATATTACGAAGCCCGCGGCAACATTGATACAGTAGAGAAAGAGCTTCGGGAAGCGCAGCATGCCCGTCAGAACATCGATAGTATTTTGATGGAGCTTCAGAATGCCGTGAATGAAAGCAAGATGCAACTCAACTCCGTGAAGGAAAGATTATCGGTGGAGTTTAACATCGACCTGGATTCCGTTATCGAGCAATCAACACCGGAAGAAGCAGAGACCCTGAAAGATCTGGACGAAGACAAACTTCGGAACGAGATTGGTCGTACGCGGGAGCGCCTTGACAACATGGGGCCGATCAACCCGATGGCGATGGAGGCATACACAGAGATCAAAGAACGCAACGACTTTATCATTACGCAAAAGGACGATTTGATTAAAGCTAAGGATTCACTCCTGGCGACTATCACCGAAATCGAAGGCGTTGCGAGCGAAACGTTCATGGATGCGTTTAATAAAATCAAAACGCACTTCATCGAAGTATTCCGCTCGTTGTTTACAGAAGGTGACGAATGTGATTTGAAACTAACTGATCCTTCAAACCCGCTGGAATCAGAAATCGATATCATCGCGAAACCAAAAGGCAAGCGTCCGCTCACGATCAACCAGCTTTCCGGTGGAGAGAAGACACTTACAGCAACTGCCTTACTGTTCTCGATGTACCTGTTGAAACCTGCACCGTTCTGTATTTTTGACGAGGTTGATGCTCCGCTGGATGACGCAAACATCGACAAGTTTAATAATATCATCAGACGGTTCAGCAGCGATTCACAGTTTGTGATCGTTACCCACAACAAGCGCACAATGACGACAACCGATGTGATCTACGGTATCACCATGGTTGAAAAGGGCGTATCGCGTGTGGTTCCGGTGGACTTGAGAGAACTGGCTTAATCTAACCACAGGCTATGAGATACATATTTGTATTATCGTTACTCGTAATATCTTTAAAATCCTTCTCTCAATTTGGGTATGGAAAAGTAGAAGACATCCAGGACATCAAAAAGAGAACGCTAATTATTTTACTGGAAGAAGAGGACGGGAAAATCCTGAAGAAGCTGGCCAAAAAACCGGACGAACTTAAGTTCTACAAAGAAGAGATCGTCAGGCTCAATGCGGACCTTACTGAAATAGCTACCAAATTCTGGACGTTCACATCTGCCCCGATTACAAAGACGCGGACAGAGGTTGAAGCCCTGAAAGCTTCCAAGGATAAGAAGTATGCTGTTCTTGCTTTTGACCGGTATAAGGCGACTGATTGGGCAAGAGATTTTTACGGAGCCAATCGCTACGCGATAAACTCAAAATTGATTGGAGCTTTATTCATCGATCTGATTGAAGAATTCGAAGAACGTAAGTCCATATCTGTTCAAAATCTCCCAAATCTGGTTCCAACAAAAGGCGACCTGGCCGCAGGTTTTGAAATGATGCAAAATTATCTTAACGCACGCTTAGCCGGTAAGAAGAGAAAAGAAACGATGGATGAAGTGAAGGAAAACGGAGCTCAGCTAAAATCAAAGACGCTTCTGCTGGATAAGGAAGACCTTAAAGGCAAACTTAAACCTGCTGACATCAAAGCTGCGTATCCATATACCTATAAGATTGTTAGCTACACGGAAATCGAAAAAGCAATTCTGGAGAAAGATTCTCAGTATGCATTAGTTCAGATCGTTCCGCTTTCGCTGGGTACGCTCTCATTCGAGCATATTGTTCTTGATGCAGGCACTGGCAAGGCACTCTCACAATATCTTCCAATTCAGGTTACTACAATTGGAAATTCTTCGAATACGAACGAGCGCATTGGAGAAAAGGCTTTGAAAGCCTATGTAAAAAACGCTGATTAGTTCTCCTCAATCGCGCAAAAAAAGGCCCTGCAACGTCAGGGCCTTTTTTATTATTATCTATTCATGTTTTAGCGTCTCAGCCGGGTTGATTAGCGCAGCCTTGATAGCATGATAGCTCACGGTTGCCAGTGCGATGAACAATCCGGCCAACAGACTCACAGCAAATAGTTGCCAGCCAATCGTGATGGCAAACTCAAAAGATTCAAGCCATTGATTCATGGCATACCACGACAATGGAATCGCAAGTACAAAGGCAATAATCGCATAGAGTACATATTGCCGGTTGAGTAAGACGAAAATACTCGTCAGTTTCGCTCCCATTACTTTCCGGATACCAATTTCTTTTGTACGGTTGACGGCATTGATTCCGGAAAGGCCAAACAACCCCAACGATGCGATGAGAATGGCAAATATGGTTGATAACCCCATGATCTTCGACCACCGTGTGTGTTTATCGTATTGTGCAGCAATATCCTCATCCATAAAAGTGTATTCAAAAGGCCGGTCCGGATACAACTCCAGCCACGCTTTTTTTACCGACTCAATTTTATCCGGTGTGTTCCCGGGTGTGAGTTTGATAAGGATATTCGTGAGCATGCCGTTATCTAACGAAATAAACATCGGTTCGACAGCATGTTCCAGTGACATGTAATGATAATCTTTCATTACTCCGATTACGGGTGATCCAAGACCTACAGTATCCTCCCGCCAGTTTAAATGTTCGGTCATAGGATCAGTCCATTTCATATCACGAACAAGCGCCTCGTTGACAATAACACCCAGCGAATCGGACGTGCGACCGTCAAAATTCCGCCCCTCTTTTAACTTGATATTCAGCAACGAAATGTAATCTGTGTCTACGCCATATACGAAAGCCTCCTTGTTTTCTCCTTTTATTTTATATCCGTAACGTGACCAACCTTTATTGAAGGCTGCAGTTACACCCGCCACGGATACAACGTTGCGATCGGTTTTTAACGCATTTCGAAGTGCCGCCACGGTTTGATTTGCCTGGGCGTTCCAGCCGGTTTGAGTCGGCACAACAATGATCTGTTCGCGATCGAAGCCCAGGTCTTTTGTGGTGATAAAATTCATCTGCCGATACATGATTACCGAACATATAATCATGCAGGCCGACAGGAAAAACTGAAATACAACAAGTGGTTTTGTAAAGCCGGCCTGAAGTTTGGATGTAAACCGCCCTTTCAAAACCAACGCAGGTAAAAAACCCGATAAGAACACGGCAGGGTAACTACCGGCGAGCAGCCCTACTGCTGTAGCAATGAGGAATGCAATGCCGATAACCGGAAGCATTGAATGGTATGTGAGCTCAATTCCCTTACTGGTGAATTCGTTAAAGTAAGGAAGAAAAACCAACACAAGGATTAATCCGATAAGCATTGATCCGAGTGCCAGCATGAGCGACTCAAACGTAAATTGCCATGCGATCTGCTTTTTCTGGGCGCCAACAACTTTTCGAACACCAACCTCTACCCGCCTTGAGGCTGACGTGGTAAGCGAAAGTGAGATGTAATTAATGCAGGCGATCACGAGAATGAGAACTGCTATTCCACTCAGTATCCAGGAATACATCGGGTCGCTGTTCCTGTCCCAATAAACTCCTTTCGCAAGATGGATGTTCGTTAAATTCTGGTAGGTAAAAACTCTGGGTTCAACACCTTCCGGTGGCTTCAGCCACTCGCGCCAGCCTGCCTTATACCCGGACTGGTACTTATTCATAATCGTATCAAGCTGAACTTTCAATTGTTGCGGATCGGTATTCGGCAGAAGCTGGACGAACGTTGGAAATGAAGAGTTACCCCAGTTCGGCCGGCTTCGCTGAAACCAGGGTAGTGCGTCCATCATCACCAGCATATCGAACGTAAGGCTTGAATTGGCAGCAGGCGCTTCAATGAGCGCGGTAACCGTCATCGGTACTATCCGGCCATCAAAATCAAGGGTAAATGTTTTACCGATTGGGTCTTCATCCCCGAAAAATTTCCGGGCAACCTCCGGAGTAAGTACGGCATCCGAAACCTTCCGAAGTGGTTTGTCACGATCGCCTGCTAAAATCGAAAACGAAAACATGTTGAAAAATCCGGAATCAACGGAAGCAAACTTCTGGGTAAAGTTCTTGTTTCCATATCGCATCACGCCCTGGTTATAATTATTGAAGCGCGTCATGTGCTGCACGGCAGGAAACTCCTCCAGCAATACTTCGCCCAGCTTAGCCGGCATGTATGGATTGCTAGAATAAAAATCCTTCTCTCCTTTCTTAAATTTTTCCGGATCGAACTGGGTCGTAAGCAGCTGATAAATATCAGCCTTATTCTCATGAAACTGATCAAAACTCCTTTCGTCCTGAACAAAGAGGTAAATGAGCGTACAGAATGCGATGGCAATGCTCAGACCAAATGCATTAATAAATGAATAGAGTTTACGTTTCACGATATTACGGGAAGCGACTTTGAGATAGTTAGTAAACATGATGGTGTTGATTAATTCAAACTTAAACCTGTTACGCAAAACAATGCCTGGTCTAAAAAACCTCAGCACATTAACTGCAAGCCGGAGGTTAGCTTTCCGCATACCCCGCTCCTGCTGATCTGCCTCGTATTCCTCCAGCAAGTCTCCTTCAATGCCTTCATATAAGGCAGGTGGACAGAACCATTCGAGAAACCGAAACCAAAAATTTCTATTCATATTTCAACGTGTCTGCCGGTTGTGCAGATGCGGTTTTTATTGTTTGATAACTGATCGTAAGCATCGCCACGAACAGAGAAAGCAATCCGGCAAATGCAAAATGCGTCCAGCCAATATCAATCCGGTATTCGAACGACCTGAGCCACTCAACCATCAGGTACCAGGTAATCGGAACCGATAGAACCAACGATATCCCTACGAGAAATAAATACTCCTTCGAAAGCAACATCAGCAGCGAACGCTGCGGAGCTCCCAGTACTTTACGGATACTGATCTCTTTCGTGCGATTTTGCATCGACAAAGAAGCAAGTCCGTATAATCCAAGGCTTCCAATAACAATAGCCAGCAACGTTGCAATACTGATAATCCTGCCGAGATTCTGATCACTTTTGTATTGCGCAGCAAGGGTCTGATCCACAAAACTGAAATTAAACTCTTCGCCATCCGTTAACTTTTCCCAAACACCTTCCACCTGGTTGATCGTAGTCGGGATATCCCCCGGCTTAAGCCGGACAATAATTTTGGGTATCGGTGAATTTTCGAAATAAAGATTTTCAATCCCCGGGGCGATGATGTGAGGATCAACCACCATTACCAAAGGCTCGACACGTGTGTATAATGATGAATAGTTAAAATCTTTTACGACACCAATTACTTCATGGGCTGCAAAATTCTTACCCGGAATCCGTTGACCGATTGGTTGCTTCCACCCAATTTCCCTTACAAAGGCTTCGTTCACAACAACACCTCCGTGCACATCGGCTGGGTTGGCTATGTCAAAACTTCTGCCTGATGCAAGTTCCAGCTTCATAACCGGGAAGAAGTCGGGATCAACCACGTTCATAAAAAAGGTACGGTATGTTCCTTTATCATCCGTATAACCGACATTTGTCCAGGACCCATTTCCAAAATCATGCGATGAACCGCATACACTTGCCACGCCCGGCACATGGGTAAACTCATTCCTGAATAACTGCACTTTTTCAAATCCAGACTTTATTTTTTCCATTAGGTTTCCGCTACGCGCAGCATTCAACTGCAATACAACGAGTTGTTCTTTGCTAAAGCCGAGATTTTTTGTTTGCAGAAATGTGAGTTGTTGCTGCATAATCAAGGTGCTTGAGACCAGAAAAACAGACAACACGAGTTGAATTCCCACCAGTGCTTTGCGAAATGTCTGTTTGTTACTGATACCCGCCAGAGAACCTTTCAAAACCGCAATCGGTTTGAATGCTGACAGCACAAAAGCCGGGTAACTCCCTGCGATCAATCCGATCACCAAAACCAGAATGAGTGCAGTATAAACGAGAAATGCATCAAGCGTGAGAGAAAGGCTTTTTCCGGATAGCTGGTTGAATACAGGAAGGCAGATGAGTGTAATGAGCGTACCTGAGATCATCGAGATTAATGTAACGATTAACGCCTCTCCTGTAAATTGCACTACCAGCTGCCTGGGAACAGCCCCCACGGCCTTGCGAATACCTACCTCCCGGGCACGTTTGACCGACCTGCCAACCGACAGTGTAATAAAATTGATGCAGGCAACGGAAAGAATAAGTATAGCCACTGCCGACAGGATATACGCGTACCTGGGATTACTTACCGGAGCCATGCCTGCAGGAAATTCGGTATTAAGATGAATTTCTGTTATTGGCTGAAGGCCTACCGCATATTTACTTTCATTAAAATTTTCGTCACCCAGTGATGCCCGGAAAACAGGTGGAAATTTTTGCTGGAGTGCCTGAGCATCTTCACCCTCTCTCAGAAGAATATATGTTTCAGGTATCACACTAAACCACCCCGCTGTAAGCATATGCTCATTGTAGAGCGAGGGTAATATCAAATCGGAAACAATTAGATCAAACTGAATACTCGAATTAGCGGGTGGATTTTTAACTACTGCCTTTACAAAAAAATCTTCCGGTTTTTCAGTAAAATGTAACGTGATCGTTTTATTGACCGGGTCCGACTCGCCAAAATACTTATGTGCTATCTGTTCTGTGATAATCACTCCTGAGCGATCCTGAAGTGCCTTCTTTGCATCACCTTGCATAACAGGGAAGTCAAATACACTAAAGAAGTCCTGCCCCGTAATGGTGAGCGTTTCAGCAAATCTGCTTGTACCAACGTCAACTACGCTACTAACCGTGCTGATTCGAACCTGAGCTTCGATTTGCGAAAAATTTTCCTTGAGCACCGGGCCCAACGGGAACGGTGTGATCGTATTAAAAAACTGCTGATTTTCGCCATGATCTTCCTTTACGTATGCCCGATAAATTCGATTTGCCTTTGTATGAAAGGTGTCGAACGTCCACTCATCTTTAACAAACAACGCGATCAGTATACAACACGCAATACCCAGGCTAAGACCTGTGATATTAATAAATGAATGCCCTTTACTTCGCCAAAGCGACCGAAAAGCAACCGTTGTATAATTCTTTAGCATAATGGTGTTGAATAGTTTGAATCTGAAGTTGTTTCGAAGAATAATTGCAGGCCTGAAAAACCTGAGAACGTTCCATACAAATTTTCGTCTCGCCTTTCGAACACTGAATTCTTCAACATCTGCTTCAAAAGATTCCCGCAAGTCGCCCTCAATGCCTTCATATAAGGCAGGCGGACAAAACCATTCGAGGAACCGAAGGGCTAATTTTGGAGGACCTTTTTCTTTCATGCGCCTTATATGCCAATCATTTTCAATTGCGGGATCAGTTTCCAGAGATCCATGCGCGATTCCTTCATCGCACGCAGCATCGATAAACCGGCATTGGTGATCGTGAAAATGCGCTTTCTTCTGCCCCCCCGAACGTTGGTTGCCCCGCCCATTTTAGACTTTACAAAACCTTTGTCTTCGAGGCGATAGAGTGTCACGTGTACCGCACTGAGGTTCACATCACGGCCGACCCTGGCCTTGATTTCGTTAACGATGGCATTGCCATACGCCTCATCCTGCAGAATGCCGGCCATGGTAAGCACCAACTCTTCAAATTCACCAAGGAATTCCTTGCTCATATTTGTATATGTTTTGTCAAACAAATATACGAACCGATCAGGCCATTAGTTACTATTTTGTAAAACTTATTTCCAGCAGGATGTACCGACCAGTGGAAAAGTTGAAGTGAGCAGACAAAAAACTGTATTAAAAAATTCGCACGCTAAGCTTAACACCATAAAAAAAGCCCCATGAAGGGGCCTTTAATAAATACCGATTGAAGCTATCTCACATCATCGCTGCAGCCAGACCGCCAAAAATGAACATAATAGCATAAAGTCCCAATACGATGATTAGCAGTATCCCCATGAATTTATAGTGCGATTTCAAGTTGCTAAATGCTTGCTCAAGCAATTCAGAACTCTGCGTTTGAAGGGCTGCTTTCATTTTCGCTGAAAACTGAAACAAATAATAGATTGGAAAAAAATACAGAACAGCTATCACTAGAAGATATACCGTAAAAATTGCACCACCCCCAAACGACATCCCGCTAGCTTCCATAACCCCTCCCAACAGTGTTCCCGCAAATAGCGCAAACAGTATCAGGATGCCGATACCAACAAATCCGACAATGGAGATGAATTTTGTCCAGCCCGCTGATTCTTTCAGAAACGCTTTAGCCGCTGTAGTGAGTCCCAGGTCGTTGTTTTCAATTTGATCAATCATAGTTTGAGAGTTTAGCGTGGTTTAGGATTTCAAATTAACGCTTAACCGCCAGCCCTCAAAATGAATTATTCATGCCGGATAGCTTCCACAGGGTCAAGCCGCGATGCCCGTACAGCCGGATAGGTTCCAAAAACAACCCCAACCGCCACTGCAATAATTGCAATCAGGAAAAATGTATCGAATGTATAAGCTGCCTGGAACGGGATTTTGGTGATCGCCTTGACGATCGGAATGGCCGCCATCGTAAACAAGGTTCCGAAGATCAACCCCAATACGCTGCCAAACGCTGATACCGTTACCGATTCAGAAAGGAACAACAAAATAATGTCGCGTCTGTTTGCGCCTACTGCTTTTCGGATTCCAATTTCTGTCGTCCGTTCTGTTACCGAGATTAACAGGACATTCATCACCCCTACTCCGCCCACGACCACTGAAATGCCAACAATCAATCCCATGATAATCTTAAACAACAGGAATCCTTGTGCTGCCTGCTGAATACGGAAATCGTTTGTCAGGACAGTAAAGTTATCTTTCGCGTTCGGATAGGTCTTATCAAGCCAGGCAGTAATCTCTTCTTTCAGTTTCGCGATGTCTTCTGTCTTTTCAGCATCCAGAAATACTTCCGGAATGTTGCGGGTAAGCTGACCGGCCGTAACGAGCGACACAGGAAAATAAATTTGCGGAATCTGGTTTTTCGGTTCGAACGTCACACCGATAATTTTAAGTGTCAACCCATTAAACCGAACTTTCTTATCGAGTAACAATTGATCGTCATTGATTTTCGCGGCAATCGCAAAGGCATGATTGACTATCGCCACAGAATCTTTACGCGCTGCATTAGCTTCTGAAAACATCTCTCCGGTAAATTTTGCAGAATCGCTCCACACTTTGCCTGAGATCGCCCATCCATACACCGCCACGCGTTGCGTGTCAAGCTTTACCTCGCCTGAAAATGAAGTCACACGCATGTGCGGGGTGACGGGTTTACTTAACGATTTCTTCAGCCCGGTCAGGTGATCGTAATCAATCACCGAAAAGGTATCCTTCCGCAAGGTTACACCATTCACGGTACGGTGAGCGTTGGTCTTAATAATGATTGCGTTAACCGAAGTTGTCTGTGTGATCTGGTCGCGGGCAAATTCTTCCATGCCATCGATCAATGAGAGAATCGAAACGAGCGCTCCTACTCCGATGACAATACCCAGGACCGATAAAAATGTATGAAAAAGATTCGCGCGGATATTTTGAAACGCAAGCAGGAACGACTGCAGAATTCTTCTGATCATAGGTGTAAAAACCAAAAGACCGTATTTGCGGCACTTTGTTACACTAAGCTATAGTAAAATTTTCGAACCGTTGAGACGAAAAAAAAGCGGAGGCCGAAGCCTCCGCACACCACAGGTTAGGAAAAATATGAAAAAAAACAACCTTAAATCGCTCCTAACTGCTTTAGATATTTTTCGGAATTCAGCCGCACATTATCAGGCGGATTCAACGCCAGCGACTTTTTAAAACTTTTTATTGCGTTAGTTTTATCCCCTTTCAATGCATACGCTTCTCCAAGACTGTCCCACGCATTGGCGCTTTTTGGAAAACGCTGCGTGTTAAGCGACAGAACTTCCAGTGCTTTATCATTATTACCGTCAGCGATCAGCTGATAGCCGTAAGCATTAAGTTCTGCCTCCGTCCCCACAGTCATGGCATCAGCCATAATCTTATCGGCTTCTGCGGCTTTACCGGTTTGTTTAAGCAGACCAGCCTTGATGTTCATTGCCTGGAATGATTTGTTGTTCTGAATTACCTGGTCGATCCAGCCGATTGCCTGTTCCTGGTTTACTTTGTTTTGCAACGCATAGTTGGCTGCGCTGATGCGGCCTTGCGGGGAGAAACCACGATGACCTTTCAATTCAAGTGCAGCATTTTTCATCACAATGTCATCCACGGCAAATTCGATCTTCACAGGAAACTGTTTCTTCTCCCAGTTCAATACAAGTTCACCACCATTTTTAGTAAGATTGATTACGTCATATGTAAGTGACTCGGTATGCGGAACGTCCCGCAGTTGAATTTTTGCGCGCATCTGGTCGGCTTTCGGATCGTAGAAGAAGCTTCCCCACGACTGGTATTCTTTCGAAAGAACAATTTCACCGGAGTTATCGTTGTTGATCACAAAGAATAAGCCATAGGAACCGGCCGGTACAAGCTGACCTTCAATTTTAGCAGGATGTGAAAGCGTTAACACCGTGTTTTCATTCGCCCCTGCACGCCATGGAGCAGAGTTCTGTAATCCGAATGGATCCACATTCCATCCGTATGGAACAAGCTTGCCCCACACTTCACGGCCGTTTACTTTCGGACGCGAATAGTTTACACTAACGGTTGAAATACCGATTGTTTGTGTTACGGTTGCTGCCGGACTCGGAGTTCTCGGGAGCGTAACCTGGGCCTCCGCGATACCTGTGGCAAGCAGGAAGGCCGCGAGCTGAAGTACAAAAAATCTTTTCATGCTGCTGGTTGAATTATACACCAATATTACCAGCCCCTGAAAATCAGGACAATACCGAGAAGTGGGTGATTTATGAGAACGGTAGAAATTACTTTTTGGAGATTACGGCCGTAGCCTCAATCTCCAGTAAAAACTCATCGCGGAAGAGGTCGCTTACTTCAACCAGCGTGCTGGCGGGCGGTGATGCCGTGTTAACATACCGGTCACGTACTTCTCGTAACTTGATAATATTGGAAACATCGCGCAGGTAGAACGTGAGCTTGACAACATCATTCATTGTACCGCCCGAACTCTCAACGATCGCTTTAATGTTTTTAAATACCTGCTCGGCCTGGTGTTCAAAATTATTCATGCCAACAACCCTGCCTTCTGCATCAAGCGCTACCTGACCGGAGATGATCAGCATCTTGCTTTTACCAAGATCAATTTCAGAGGCCTGTGAGTAGCCTTTGGGTTTGGTAACAGTTTCAGGATTTTTAAGCGTGAAGGTTTGAGAAAATGCTGTTGAACAAATCAAAATAAAAACGGCAGCGAAAAGAAGTCTCATAACAGGTGTCATTTTTACATTATCGAATGAAATGAGTTTTCAGAAACGTTAAAGGGTCATAAAAATACCTATCCAAGTCACTCTTCGAATAACAAATCAGCGAATAGGAGTTAAAAAGACGCTGAGGCTTGGACGAATCAAATTTCAAGGCCAGAGGCGCGACTTTTAGTACTTCGAAATGAAAATGATCAAACTGCCAACCAAATCTATTCAACTCCTCTTTATTCATGAATCGTGCGATTGGTTTGCGAGGTGTTACCTGTTCATGAAGCGAGACATTAATTCCGGCTACGTGTTCATAAACAGTCCAGAATTTTAGTTTTCCGGTTTCATGTTCGATAATCAACTGCGCGTATGCACCATCGTCACGTTTACTGATCACAGTTCCTTCCGCAATAGCAAAAATTGGCTCATTGATGTAATTCTGACTTGGTCGTTTTATATCAATTCCAGTATGAAAATGTGCAGGTACGGTAGGGCGGCCTTTCCTAATAATAGCAAACTTACCAATCTCTGTCAACCGAAGCTGTTCAATTGCCTTTCGGTTTTCCATACGAATCGGCAGAACAATCTCACTCGCAAGAACAGTAAAAAGTATAAAGAGGTTTATTACCATTATCTATTCTAAAAACTAAACCGTTCGTGACAAACGTGAGTTGTCCGAGTAACGTGTTCTCCATTTTTACCGATGATCTGCTCTACTTTAATATCGCATTCTTTATGATCGTTATTATAATAGATAAACAGGATAGTCCCTGTCAGCACCAACAGGATTACAAATAATGAGAATGCTCGTTTTTGAAGCATGTTGAATTCTTTTATGGCCCTAGAAATAGGTATGTGTTACCAATCTAAAAAATCTTTAAGTTTTGGATGAGTTAGCAGTTTAAAAATGATCATGCACATGCCAGCAGTTTGAAAAAGCGCACCAATCAATAATATTTGATCAGCACCAGGGAGGTGTAGTATTTTCAGAAGTGCACCCAAAACATCTACCATCACACCCACCAAATAAACGACTATCGAATGCCTGAGTGTCATACCTAAAGAGTTTCCTTCAACCACTTAAAAAATTCATTCTGCCATACCAGTGCGTTCTGCGCGCTTAACACCCAATGGTTTTCAGTCGGCAGATAAACGAGCTTACTCTTCAGCCCCTTCCGCTGCGCAGCTGTGAAGGCTTCAAAAGCCTGGCCATCCGGCACGCGATAATCTCTTCCGCCCTGGAAAATCAAAATCGGAGTATTCCACTTATCGACCAGACTGCTCGGGTCAAACTGTGTGTATGATTTCTGCGCGGCTGCGTTGTTCTTGTCCCAGTAATTTCCGCCATAATCCCAATCCACGAAAAACAACTCTTCCGTTGAACCATACATGCTTTTGGTGTTGAAGATGCCATCGTGAGCAATGAATGTTTTAAAGCGATTGTTATGAACGCCCGCAAGGTAAAATACGGAATAGCCGCCATAGCTTGCCCCTACTGCTCCAAGCCGTGCCTTATCAACAAATGGTTCTTTTGCCAGCGCATCAATTGCCGAGAGGTAATCACTGATCGCCTGACCGCCATGATCCTTGCTGATCTGTTCATTCCAGGCAACCCCGTGCCCGGGCATACCGCGTCTGTTAGGAGCCACAACGATATAACCGTTCGCGGCAATCAACTGCAGATTCCAGCGGTAGGAATAAAATTGTGTTAAAGCAGATTGCGGTCCACCCTGACAGTATAACAGGGTTGGATATTTTTTTGCCGGATCAAAGTCGGGAGGGTAAACAACCCACGTGAGCATCTGCTTGCCATCGGTTGTGGAAATCATACGCTTTTCTACTTTGCTTAAGGCGAGCTTGCTGTACACCGCATCGTTAATGTGGGTAAGCTGCTTCATGTCTCCATTGGCGAGGTTAACGGAGTAAATCTCTGCTGCGTGATTCATATCCGTGCGGGTTACAATCATCGTGTTTCCTGACTGACCAACCAACGCAGCGATATCAAAATCACCTTTCGTAATCTGTTTCACCACCGGCATCTTTTTGGTAAAACCCGGGTAGTCAACTTCAAACAACTGGATGGTGCCGTCTACAGGCGCATTGAAATAGATTTTCCTTGAATCGATGCTCCACACAAAACTGTTTACAGTTCCATCCCATTGCTGCGTCAGGTTAGTAGTGACGTTTCCGTTACGCACAATAATGTCGTTCTTATCAGCTTCATATCCATCACGCTTCATGCTCAGCCACGCCAGCACACCGGTTGAAGAATATTCGGGATGCGTGTCATAACCCATCATACCTTCGGTAAGATTAACGGTTGCTCCGCTCGGCACATCGTACTCATATAAGTCTGTATTCGTACTTATCGCGTAGGCAGTTCCGAACTTTTTCTTGCTCACATACACAATTCGCTTGCTGTCCGGGCGCCACACAAAATCTTCATCGCCACCAAACGGTTGCTGCGGACAATCGTAGGGTTCATTCGGCATAATGTCCTTCCCTTCTCCGAGCTCCCGATTTTCAACGGGATGAACAAACAGGTGATTGAACTCACCGTCTTCCCATGCATCCCAATGGCGGAAATTCAGACTTTCATAGATCTGCACGTTCGATTTATCGAGGCTTGGATAAAAGTCCTTACCGGAAACTTTATTCACTTTTACCGACTCGATTGTGATTTTAAATTTTCCGTCAGGCGAAACCGAACGGTCGCGCAACAGGTTGGTTAATGTAGTGGTTACTTCTTCCGGTTCTCCGCCTTTTACCGGGATGCTGTACTTCACGCTCGTACTCTTGTTTTCTTTCGCGTCAGGGGTACTTACATTAAAAATTATCTGCTGCCGGTCGATCGACACGCCCAAACCGGAAACACGTTTCAGGCTCCAGAGCAATTCCGGGGTCATCCGGTCTTGCGCCAAAAGCGAAACTGACAGAAGAATCAAGCATAGAAAAGAAATAAAACGTTGCATGGCGGATATTTAAAAGAAAACCGAAATTAAGAAAGAAAATCAATTAGCCGGGATGTATTTTAGGAGGAAATCGGGCATTGCGAACTGAAGTTGCAATGTCTCTGAACATGAACAATTAAACATCTTAGTATCATATGAAATGGGTAGGCAGACGACAAAGCGGTAATGTTGAAGACAGACGCGGAAGTGGCGGTGGCGGTGGCGGAGGTTTTGGGGGCTTCGGTGGATTCGGCGGAGGTTCCAGAATTCCAGGCGGGTTATTCAGCAAAGGCGGTCTTATCATTGTTGTGATCATCGTGGTCGTTGCCTGGATTGGTGGCGTTAACCCGTTGCAACTTTTGCAACAGACAAGTGGAGGCGGCAATACCTATTCATCCGATCAATCGTATACGCCATCAGCTTCCGAGCAGGAACTCGCTGGTTTTGTACGTGTAGTATTGGCCGACACGGAAGACGTCTGGAACAAACAATTCACAGACTATCGTGAACCAACACTCGTCATGTTTACCGATTATGTGGAATCAGGTTGCGGGCAGGCGAGTGCGGCCACCGGACCATTTTATTGTCCGGCCGATGAAAAGGTGTATATCGATCTCAGTTTTTATAGCGATTTGAAAAATAAATTTGGCGCTCCGGGTGATTTTGCACAGGCGTATGTTGTTGCGCACGAAGTAGGCCATCACATCCAGCATTTAATGGGTATCTCCGACAAGGTTCACGGCCTGCGGGAAAGTCAGAGTGAAGAAGAAGCAAATGCCATGTCGGTACGACTGGAGCTGCAAGCTGATTTCCTTGCGGGGATGTGGGCACATTATGCCGAGGAGATGAATGACATTCTCGATCCGGGCGACATTGAAGAAGCGTTGACCGCGGCTAGCGCGATTGGTGACGACCGCTTGCAAAAGCAGGCACGGGGTTATGTTACGCCCGATTCGTTTACACATGGTACATCGGCGCAACGAATGAAATGGTTTAAAAAAGGTTACGAGACCGGCGACATGAAGCAGGGCGACACGTTCAGCATCAGCGCAAGCGAATTATAACCTTTTTCGTTATGTAACCCCTTGGGGGTTGTTATATTTATTTTGACAATATTCTAAAACACTATCATCCCTTCGGGATTTGTCAGTCGAGTTTGTATAGTTCTACAACGTTACTTCGATTTTAGGACGTCAACCCGCTACACTCAGGTTATCCAATTCTTAAGATCAAACTTAGGCCTTTGCGCTTGTTCACTATGCCACCGTTCAGTTATATCAAATGGGTAAACCAACAAACTATGCTTTTACACAACGTCATGTAAAAAAGAATTGCGGGCTTAAGGTGATCGATACGTTAACCCCGAAGGGTTTACATTACTATAAAAGCTCTGGCCAAAACATGTAAACCCCGAAGTGGTGATAGTTAAAAAATCCAAAAAAAGATTAGTGCACCAAAAAACTAACTGCAATATTATAATTACAAACCTTTAATTGCTTTCCACATTTCATTCGCGACAAGGTCGTTCCCTTTGTCATTCAAATGAACCCTGTCGGTAGTAAGGATACCAGACTCTTTGTTTTCGGGATTGTTGACTTTATTGTATTCGAGAAATGCTTTACGAAGATCTACCAACGGCAGTTTGTTCTTTTCCGCCAGCGTGCGGATCAATGATGAATACCGGTTCAAATCTCCGTCAAGCTCATTGCTGAAATCGGTGCGTTCGCCAACAACGGCAGGTGTAGCCAGGATAACTTTAGCGCCTTTTGCCTGGATCTTTTTAATCAACGCGCTGTAGAATTTTTCAAACTTATCGTAGTCAGTACCCGTTCCATGCGATTGTTTGTGCCACACATCGTTCACGCCAATATAGATCACGACAACATCCGGGTTTTTGTTGAGTACATCATCTTCAAGCCGCAGGTAAAGATCATAAACTTTGTTGCCACCAATCCCGGCCCCGACAAATTCATATTGATCAGCCTTATTTTCTTTTGCGGCCAGCTCTCCCACTTTTACGATGTAACCCCCGGGCTTCACACCAGCTTCGGTTATCGAATCTCCAAAGAAGATCACTTTCTTTTTTGTATTCATTCCGGTTAGCAAGGTCATAACAATCAATGCGCAAGAAATAAGTTTCATAATCTCAAATTTTCATCAAAGTACATAAAAAAAGAGCCAGCTGACAAACAACCGGCTCCTTCAAACGCTGGTGCAATATTCCTTACTCGTAGCGCAACGACTTAACCGGGTCAGCCGAAGCCGCGCGAACGGTTTGATAGCCTACGGCCAACAAGGTAATGGTAATGGCAATCAATGTTGTCCAGATGAACAACAATGGATTTAGTTCAGTACGATAGGCAAACGTCTTCAGCCACTGGTTTGCAAAATACCATGCGAGCGGCACTGCCAGCACGTTGGCAACGATGACCAGCACAACAAACTCTTTTGAAAGCAATTTCGTGATGCTGAACACTCCGGCTCCCAACACTTTTCGCACACCAATTTCCTTTGTTTTGGCAACCACCATAAACGATACCAAACCAATTAGTCCAATCGCAGCAATAACGATTGTCACTCCCGCAAAGAGGGTAAACACGTTAGCCAATCGCTGTTCGGACTGATATTGTTTTTCAAAGTCTTCATCCAGGAAGAAATAATTGAAATCGTATCCAGGAAAAGATTTCTTCCAAAGATCCTGCACAGAAGTCAGCAAGTATTGCGTATCGGATGCCTTGAAGCGAATGGCGTAGAGATAACCTTGTTTGGGGAAATAATCCATTACCATCGGCCCGATCTTCTGCTGCAGGCCAAGCTGGTGATAATCTTTTACTACACCGATCACACGGCCTTCCGGGTAACCAGACGGTGATTCAATTCTTTTATCAAGGGCTTCTTGCGGGCTTGACCAACCATACGATGCCACGGCCGATTCATTCAGGATCAAACCTTCTTTCATGTCAGCCTCATGATCTTTACTGAATGTTTTTCCCGCGATAAGATTTAATCCTAATGCATTAACATAATCTTCATCGACTGCCATGTATTCCACGCTGACGGCAGCGTCACCCGATTTTCCTTCCGGATACGATACCTGCCCCTGCCAGCCCGGATGTCCGGGCAAGGCATTTGTCATGGTTACATTTTCAATGACGGCCAGTTTTTTAAGCTCATTCTTCATCGTTTCGAACGCGTCCGGGTTCGGAGAATTTACGCGTGCTGAATTGACCACAAGAATGGCATCCTTATCGAACCCAAGATTCTGCTGCTGCATGTAGCGCAATTGATCAAGCACCACCAGCGTGCCCACTACCAGACTCGCGGAAATAACAAACTGAAACACAACCAGTGATCTTCTCAATTGGATGCCGCGCGCGCTGCTTTGCATTTTGCCTTTCAATACTTCAGCAGGCTTCAATGCCGACATCACCAAGGCCGGATAGTATCCCGCAAATAAAGAAACAATCAGCACCAGAAGCGAGATTCCAACAATAATCTGCACGTTGGTTAACGTAACCATTTCATACTGTTTGTTGAGCAGTTGGTTGAACACCGGTAAGAATAAGCCGGTTAACGTAATGGCAAAGAATAATGCCAATACAGTCAGCACAAACGACTCACTCAGAAATTGCCGGATCAATCCTTGCCGGGTAGAACCCGCGACTTTGCGCAACCCGACTTCTTTCGCACGGTACACCGAACGGGCAGTAGCAAGGTTGATGAAATTGATACACGCGAGAATAATCACAAACGCGGCAATACCTGACAACAGATAAAGCCGGTCAATACTTCCCAAACTTCCGAGGCCGTTGCCAGCCTTTGAATGCAGATAAACTTTCGATAACGGTTCGAAACGCAAACTCGCGGTAACGCCCCAGCTCTTCATCCGCTCGCCTGCATGTTGCATGTAAATATTCTGTGCCTTGGTTATGAATGCCTGCGCATCTACACCTTCTTTCAGCAAAATGTAATTGCGCATGTTAATGTTACCCCAGCCTTCGTCATTGTCGTACGAGAAATATGTATTGATTTTACGGAACGTCTCGAATGAAATAAACATGTCGGCCTGAATGTGTGAGTTGGCAGGAATCTGTTTCAACACACCCGTTACGAGCATGTTCAGCGTATCGGCCATCACCAAGGTTTTATTCAATCCATCGCCTTTGAAATATTTCTGCTCCATCTCTTCGGTGATCACCACTGAATACGGGTCGCGCAAGGCAGTTTGAGGATTACCTTTTATGAGGGGGAATGAAAAAATATCGAAAAACTCCGGACTCATGAAATGCATCTTCTGCCGGATGCGTTTGTCTTCGTGATTGATTAATAAAAACGAAGCACTGGTTGTGTACAAGGCAGCCTCCACTTCCGGGAAATCACGCACCAATACCTTACCTACGGGCCAACCGTTCTGATCTCCACCGCCACCATCCGGATCACCGGCCGCAGCGAATACTGTTGAGAGGCGGTAAACACGGTCGCTCTTCGCATGAAACTTATCATACGAAACCTCATCGAGCACATAAATCATGATGAGAATTCCGGTGGTAAGCCCTAACGCCAAACCCAGCAGGTTGATGAATGCATAACCTTTGAATTTGAGCAGTGTACGGAAGGCGATTTTAATGTAATTGAGAAGCATGGGCGGATAATTTGCAGGTGCCATTACAAGCACAATGCCATCATAAATTCCGCGATTTTAAAATAAAAAAGGGCCAATTCATGGCCCTATATGTTCTTAGCTGAACAAAATCGTCCGCAAGCGGACGTCAGAACAACTCTTTGGCAATCTTATAAATCGGGTCTGATTTTCCCATTGAATAGAAGTGAATGGTTGGCGCGCCATAGTTAATCAGTTCCTTCGATTGCTTCACCGCCCATTCAATACCAACCTGTTTAACGCCTGCATTGTCTTTACACTTTTCAGCTTCGTCAGCAAGTTCTTCCGGAAGGTCGATATGAAAGATCTGGGGAAGGATTGTAAGCTGTGCTTTCGTAGTCAACGGTTTAATGCCCGGAATGATTGGAACATTTATACCTGCTTCACGGCATTTATCAACAAACTCAAAGTACTTCTTATTATCGAAGAACATCTGCGTGACAATGTAGTCTGCACCCTTGTCAATTTTGTTCTTCAGGTATTTCAAATCTGTTTTCAGGTTTGGAGCGTTGTAATGCTTCTCCGGATATCCTGCTACCCCGATACAAAAATTGGTCGGGGAAGGTTCGTGCAACTCTTCATCGAGATAAACACCTTTGTTCATGTTCACCACATGTTCGAGCAATTCCGATGCATAACAAAACCCATCAGGCTCCGGAATAAACTTTGCCTCGGTTTTAATCGCATCGCCCTGTAGCACCAATACGTTATCGATGCCAAGAAAATTCAAATCAATCAACGCGTTCTCGGTTTCTTCACGGCTAAAGCCTCCGCAGATGATGTGCGGAACGGTATCGACTTTATAATGATTCTGGATGGCCGCACAGATTCCTACCGTACCCGGACGCTTGCGTGTTGTGAGTTTTTCGAGCAGGCCGCCATCCTTTTTCTTGAACACGTATTCTTCGCGATGATAGGTAACATCAATAAAGGGAGGTTTGAACTCCATCAACGGATCAATGTTGTTAAACAGGCTCTTGATGTTCTCCCCTTTTAGAGGCGGAAGAATTTCCATCGTGAACAGTGTTTTTCCGTTAGCGTTTTTCAGGTGATCGACTACTTTCATTCTTCAATCTAAAAATGTAAAAATTCGAAAATTTAAAAATTATTAACCGAAGCGCCCATCGTTAAATCTTCAAATCAACTAATCATTTAATTATAAGCGAGGTTTGGAGAAAGCCACTTCTCGATTTCCTCCACACTCATATTCTTGCGCCTGGCGTAATCTTCAACCTGGTCTTTCTCTATTTTCCCTAAGCCAAAGTATTTAGAATCAGGATGCGAGAAATAAAATCCGCTTACGGCTGCACCCGGATACATCGCATACGATTCAGTCAGCGTTATACCCACTTTATTCGCCTCCAGTAACTCGAATAATAGTTTCTTTTCGGTATGATCCGGACACGCAGGATACCCCGGTGCAGGCCGGATTCCTGCATACTTCTCGGTAATCAGTTCTTCATTCGAAAGACTCTCTGTCTTCGCATAACCCCACAGTTCCTTCCGCACACGCTCATGCAAACATTCTGCGAATGCTTCCGCGAGGCGATCAGCCAATGCTTTCGCCATGATCTCCGAATAATCGTCATGCCTGGCCTTGTAGCGTTCGATCAGTTTCTCCAGGCCAATGCCGGCCGTTACTGCAAACAGCCCGAGATGGTCTTTTCCTTTTTCCGGTGAGATAAAATCCGATAAACTAAAATTCGGAAGGTTCTGAGCTTTTTTATTCTGCTGTCGCAGGAAGTGAAACGAAGCAAATGATTCGGTTGAATCTTTTTTAAACAGTCTTACATCATCACCTTCGTTCTGCGCACCGTAAAATGCCACCACACCATTCGCCTGCAGCGATCGGCTCTTCACGATCTCATCGAGCATTTTATTGGCATCGTTGAATAAACGCGTTGCCTCTGCTCCCACCACCTCATCTTTCAGGATTCCGGGGTAGCGGCCCGCCAGCATCCACGTTTGAAAGAATGGCGTCCAGTCAATGTATTTTCTGATCTCCTCGAGCGGATAGTTTACGAACTCTTTTCTACCGACAAACTGCGGCTTGCTGTATGTTGTAGTACTCCAGTCAATCTTTGTTTTGTTCGCTCTCGCCTCTGCTAACGGGATATAGTTTTTGGTCTGCTTACGGTTCTCATGATCCTCGCGCAGTGTTTTATATTCCTGCTTGATTCGGGTCTGATAGCTACCACGCGTTTGCTTGCTGATTAACTCGCTGGCAACCGGAACCGAGCGCGAAGCATCCAGCACGTGCACAACCGGGCCGTCATATACCGGGTCTATCTTTACCGCAGTATGAATGCGCGAGGTAGTTGCCCCGCCAATCAGTAGCGGCAAGTCAAGCTTTTCACGCTGCATTTCCTTTGCCACAGTAACCATTTCATCGAGGGAAGGTGTAATCAGTCCGCTTAGCCCAACTACATCAACCTTTTCGCGTTTCGCAGCCTCAATGATTTTTTCAGTCGGCACCATTACGCCCAAATCAACTACATCGTAGTTGTTACACGCCAGCACCACACCTACAATGTTTTTCCCGATGTCGTGAACATCGCCTTTAACGGTAGCCAGCAGAATCTTCGCAGCAGCCTGACCAACATTACCACTTTTGCGTTTTTCTTCTTCCAGGAATGGTGTGAGATAGGCAACAGATTTCTTCATTACCCGTGCACTCTTCACCACCTGAGGCAGAAACATCTTTCCCGCACCGAACAAGTCACCCACCACGTTCATACCGGCCATCAGCGGTCCTTCGATCACCAGGAGCGGCCTGCCATACTTTTGCAACGCTTCTTCGGTATCGGCATCGATGAAATCGATCACGCCTTTTACGAGCGAATGCGTGATGCGTTCTTCCACAGTTCCTTTGCGCCATTCATCATCCTGCTCTTTCTTTTTCGCAGAACCTTTTACGGTCTCTGCAAATTCAAGCAGTCGCTCCGTAGCATCATCACGTCTGTTCAACAAAACGTCTTCAACGTGTTCCAGTAAATCTTTCGGGATCTCATCGTAAACCTCCAGCATGGTTGGGTTAACGATGCCCATATCCATACCGTGCTGAATCGCGTGATACAGGAATGCAGAGTGCATCGCTTCGCGTACTTTCTGGTTTCCGCGAAAGCTGAACGAAACGTTACTTACACCTCCGCTCACATGTGCATGCGGAAGATTCTCACGAATCCACTGTGCTGCCTTAAAAAAATCAAGCGCGTAATTACGGTGTTCATCTATCCCGGTTGCCACCGGAAATATGTTCGGATCGAAAATAATGTCTTGAGGCGGAAACTTTACTTCATTCACCAGGATGTCATATGCCCGTTTGCAGATGTCGATTCTGCGCTGGTATGTATCAGCCTGGCCTTGTTCATCGAATGCCATCACCACCGTTGCCGCACCGTATCGCTTGACAAGCTTGGCCTGACGGACGAACTCTTCCTTCCCTCCTTTTAAGCTGATGGAGTTCACAATTCCTTTTCCCTGCAAACATTTCAACCCGGCTTCAATCACTTCCCACTTCGATGAATCGACCATCACCGGAATAGCTGCGATCTCGGGCTCGGACGCCATCAGGTTCAGATACCTGACCATGGCCGCCTGCGAATCGAGCATGCCTTCATCCATGTTCACATCAATCACCTGCGCGCCACCGCGAACCTGATCAAGCGCGACTTCGAGCGCCTCATCAAATTTATCTTCTTTGATAAGCTTTAGAAATTTTGCCGAACCGGTTACGTTTGTGCGCTCACCGATGTTGACGAAATTGGAATTGGGGGTTATGACAACGGATTCAAGTCCGCTGAGCATTAATGGTCGGTAACTCATACCAGCACTTCGCTGTTTACTTTACGAGGTTTATACTTAGCAGCAATCTCTGCAAGACGTTTGATGTGATCAGGAGTTGAACCGCAGCAGCCACCGAGAATATTCACCAAACCTTCCCTGAGATACTCTTCCACTTCATTACCCATTTCAATAGCCGTTTGGTCATACTGTCCGAACTCATTCGGCAATCCGGCATTCGGGTACGCGCTGATAAAGAAAGGAGCTTTATCGCTTAGAATTTTAAGATACGGACGAAGCGCAGATGCACCCATCGCGCAATTAAAACCAATGCTCAATAACGGAACGTGTGAAACTGAAATCAGGAATGCTTCCGCTGTCTGTCCTGATAAAATTCTTCCGCTGGCATCGGTTATCGTTCCGGAAACCATTACAGGCACTTGCTTGCCGGTTTCTTCAAACAGTTCCTGGATTGCAAACAATGCCGCTTTTACATTAAGTGTGTCCGTGATTGTTTCCGGTAGCAGCAAATCTACGCCACCATCCAGCAATCCTTTTGCCTGTTCCTTGAAGGCAACAACAAGCTCATCGAATGAAATAGCACGATAACCAGGGTTATTCACATCAGGCGACATGGAGGCCAGCTTGGTTGTCGGCCCCATTGAGCCAGCAACAAACCGTGGCTTGTGAGGTTCTTTCTTCGTGAATTCATCTGCAACTTCGCGTGCAATTTTCGCAGCCTGGTAGTTGATCTGGTAAACGAGATGCTCGAGATGATAGTCGGCCTGCGCAACGGTGGTGCTTCCGAAGGTATTTGTCTCTATAATATCTGCACCTGCCTCAAAATACTGGCGATGAATGTCTTTAATAATATCAGGCCGGGTAATGCTGAGCAAATCGTTGTTACCCTTCAACGGATGCGGGTGATCTTTCAGTATTTCACCTCTGAAATCAGCCTCTTCGAGCTTATGTCGCTGAATCATGGTACCCATGGCACCGTCCAGGATCATAATTCGTTCTTGTAAGATGTCTTCGATTTTAGCCATAAGTGCTCTCTATTCACTCGTTATCCAGAGAGCCCCTGAGAAGATTGGGTTACTTATCTTTTCCGACCCTTTTCAGGAACCGGATGGGATTTAGCACAACATCCGGCCCGTGCAATCGGTTGTATCCGGATAGGATGCTAAGACGTCTTTGGGCCCAAACCCTCGGTCTTTCTGGATAAGTTAACGCAAAGAAAAACAATTGAAGGCTAAAAAGAAAAAACAATGAAGTAATTTTGCCGTAATGAAATTCGCTGCTATTGATATCGGCTCTAACGCCATCCGCTTTCAGGTATCCAGTATACTCGACAATCAAAAAAGAATCCTGTTTAAGAAGCTTGAATACGTTCGCTTCCCACTCCGTTTGGGCCACGATGTATTCGCCACCGGCCGTATCAGCGACAAAAGCATTGCCCGTTTTAAAAAGCTTATGCATGCCTATAAACTGCTGATTGAGCTTTATGAAGTGGATGATTATATGTTTTGCGCCACTTCCGCCATGCGCGAATCAGAGAACGGACGCCAGCTTGCTGATGACGTAAAAAAAGAATTCGGGATCGAAATACAAATTATCGATGGCGACCTGGAGGCCGAATTGGTAAACAAAGCGATTGGCTCATACCTTACGCAGGATACCTACATCCACATCGATGTGGGTGGTGGTAGTACGGAGCTAAACCTGTTTGCAAAGGGTCAGAAAATCAGTACGCAATCGTTCAAGATTGGTTCGGTACGGATTCTGGAACACCAGGACCAGCCGCAAATCTGGCAGGACATGGAGAACTGGGTGAAGCAAAATGTGAAACGTGAATATGGTAAAGTAACCGCGGTAGGAACGGGTGGTAACATCAGCAAGATATTTGAACTTGCCGCACTAAAGCCTCACCGGCTGATGTCGCTTAAAAAGATCCAGGAAACCAAAGCGATGATCGAAGCACACTCCATCGAAGACCGGATCTATAAACTCCAGATGAACCCCGACCGGGCCGATGTGATCGTTCCGGCCAGCGACATTTACATGCGCGTGATGGAATGGGCTAACGCAAAGTATATTCTTGTTCCGGAAGTGGGTTTGAAGGATGGCATGCTGCTGCACCTGTTCGAAAAACATGTTAACAAAACAGCTTCAGCATTCGAACATCAGTTCGTTAATGCACCACAAAAGTAAATTTCGAATTCTCAAATTTAGAATGACGAATAAACGCTACGCATAATTCGTAATTCGAAATTAGAACAGCTCCACGTCTGTCACCTTCTCTTTGCTGATATTGAAGAACTCCTTGTGGATATTAAATGGCGGTTCGCCATTGGCATGCTTTAACGTATAGGTTCCGTCTTCGTTCATTACATAAGCATTCACGTTATCCATCAGGTTGTAACGGAGATTATTCATCGCCTGCTTTTTCAGAACATCTTCCTCCAGCTGGAACAGCGACTCGATTCGCCTGTCGAAACTTCGAACCATGGCATCCGCACTACCGATGTAAATCTTTGGATTGCCGGCATTATGGAAGTAGTAAATCCGGGAATGTTCCAGAAATTCACCGACAACCGAAATCACCTCGATATTTTCACTCAACCCTGCCCTACCCGGACGGATACAGCACATGCCGCGAATGATGAGCTTGATCTTAACACCAGCTTCAGAAGCCCTGTAGAGTTCATCGATGAACTCTTTGTCCTGCAGCGAGTTCAACTTGATCACAATTCCCGAAGCAATACCATTGCGTGCATTGTCAGCTTCCTTGCGAACGAGGTTACACAACTGAATCCGCATATCGCGCGGCGATGTGATCAGGTTGCGGTAAGCCGAAGGTTGTGAGTGGCCAGTAATTACATTAAAGAATTCCGACACATCGTTGCCATACACCTCACGGGTAGTCAACAGGCCGATATCAACGTATAACCGCGAAGTTGACTCATTGTAGTTACCGCTGGAAAGATGTACGTAGCGATAGACCTTATCATCTTCTTCCTTCCGCACGATCAGCATCAGTTTGGTGTGCGTCTTTAAGCTGTTTACACCATAGATCACAAAGCATCCTGCACGCTGCAGGCGCTGCGCTTCACGCATATTATTCTCTTCATCGAATCGTGCCTTCACCTCGAAAAGCACGGATACGTGTTTGCCATTCTCCGCAGCTTTCAACAACGCAGCCGTAACACGCGATTCTTTCGCAACGCGATAGATCGTAATCTTGATCGACAATACGTACGGATCATCTGCTGCCTTCTCGAGCAACTCAAGCACGGGCTCCATCGAATTGTACGGATGATGCAACAGAATGTCGCGCTCTTTCAATACTTCAAACAGGTCGGCATTTCCCTGTTCCGGGAAATTTAGCGGCTTGATGGGCGGTGGTGGTGAAAAGCGTTTGCTCTTAAATTCTTTATGCCCGATGATTTGCATCAACCCGGTAAAATCGATGATGCTGTCGTGCGGAACATGAAAGATATTACTCTCATCAAGATCCCACTGAATCTTAAGCAGGCGCATCATCCACGGATCGGGATCCTCTCCTACTTCCAGTCGCACCACGCGACCAGTTCGTCTTGTTTTGAGTTTACGCTTTAATTCTTCCAGGAAGTTGGTTTCAATATCATCGCTTTCGTCCAGTGCAAAATCTCCGTTCCGGTTAATCCGAAACAGGTTCACACTTTCGATTTCAACATTGCGGAAAAGCTGGTAAACGTTATTCTTAATAATATCTTCAATCGTCACAAACCGAATCAGATTTCCCTCATTCAGCTCGAAAAAACGTGGCAGATTCTGCGGAATCTGGATAAAGGAAACTTTCAGGTTGTTGTTGGGGTCGCTCGGGTTTTTCGTTACCACTCCCAGCAGCAACCTGTTGTTCATCAGGATCGGGAACGTGTGATAATTGTCGAACACCATCGGTGTCAGCATCGGAAAGATCGTGCGCGTAAAGTATTCATTCGCACGCTGCATACTGTCGGGTGACAAATCCTTAAATGACGTGATCGAAAAGCCATTCTCTTCAAAGTAAGGCTTTAAATTCCTCAGGTAGTGATCGTTCTGATCGTTAACAAACTTCCGGATTTCTTCGAGCAACAGTTTACGGAAAGGCTCCTCGCGCAAACCGTTATAGTCGAAACGCTCTTTGCCGTAATCAAGGTAATTATACAGGCTTCCTAACCGGATGGTGCAAAACTCATCGAGGTTAGAAGAAGTAATCGACAAAAATTTCAGACGGTCGAAAATGCTGCGGTCGGTATGCCGCGACTGATCGAGTACGCGGTAATTAAATTGCAGCCAGCTTAAATCGCGACTGATATAATTACTGTCTGCGATCTGCTGATTGGCTTTTTCAACGGTTACAGAAGTATCGCTCATAGAAAAATCAAACCCAAAAAATACTACACATCCACGCGTGCATAACGCGCGTTCTTTTCAATAAAATCCCTGCGGGGAGCAACTTCATCACCCATGAGCATCGAGAACAAGTGATCTGCTTCCGCAGCCGATTCAATACTCACCTGCTTTAGCGTACGCTTGGAAGGATCCATGGTGGTTGTCCAAAGCTGTTCAGGATTCATTTCACCCAAACCCTTATAACGCTGAATGCTCACCGAATCTTCCTTACCCTCGCCCAGTTCCTGCACGATAGCGTTACGCTCTTCTTCTGTCCAGCAATACCGCTCCTGCTTGCCCTTCTTTACGAGGTAAAGCGGTGGTAAGGCGATGTAGATGTATCCGTTTTCGATCAATGCACGCATGTAGCGATAGAAGAACGTGAGAATAAGCGTACGAATGTGACTTCCGTCAACATCCGCATCCGTCATGATGATCACTTTATGATAACGAAGCTTGGTCATGTTCAGCGCTTTGCTGTCTTCCTGCGTACCGAAGCTCACGCCCAGCGCAGTGATCATGTTCTTGATTTCTTCGTTCTCGTAAATCTTGTGTTCCTGTGCTTTTTCTACGTTCAGGATTTTTCCGCGCAATGGAAGAATGGCCTGAAAATTACGGTCTCGCCCCTGCTTGGCTGATCCGCCTGCCGAGTCACCCTCTACCAGATATAATTCACAAATGCCGGGATCGGTGCTTGAACAGTCGGCCAGCTTACCGGGTAAACCGGTTCCGCTCAACACGTTCTTGCGCTGCACCATTTCGCGTGCTTTACGGGCTGCATGACGCGCCTGTGCGGCAAGCACAACCTTATTCACGATAAGCTTCGCTTCCCGCGGATGTTCTTCCAGATAGTTATTTAAAACCTCTCCCACGGCGGTATCAACATAACCCATCGCTTCGGAGTTACCGAGTTTGGTTTTTGTCTGACCTTCAAACTGTGGTTCGGCAACTTTCACGGAGATAACGGCTGTCAGGCCTTCGCGGAAGTCTTCCCCGTTAATTTCAATCTTTACTTTTTCTAGTAAGCCCGACTTGTCGGCATAGTTTTTCAGCGTACGTGTTAACGCTCTTCTGAATCCGGCTACGTGTGTACCGCCTTCATGCGTGTTGATGTTATTTACGTACGAAACAAGATTCTCACTGAACGAGGTATTGTAGCTTAACGCAACCTGTACCGGAATATCACTCTTTTCGTTTTCGATGTAGATCGGTGAAGGAATCAGCTTCTCACGCGTGGAGTCGATGTATTCAACAAACTCGCGTAAACCGCCTTCCGACAAGAACGTATCAGTACGTGCGTTGCCGGCTTCATCTTTCTCGCGCACATCCTCGAGAATGATCGTGATGCCGGGATTCAGGAATGCCAACTCGCGCAAGCGCGCAGCGATGGTCTCGTAGTTATATTCTGTCGTGAGCGTGAATATCTCATCATCCGGCTTGAAATGCTGTGTAGTTCCGGTGCGTTCTGATTTACCGATTACACGGACAGGATATTGCGGAACACCACGGTGATACTCCTGCTCGAATATCTGACCTTCGCGATAGACGGTTGTATGAAGTACGGACGACAAGGCGTTCACGCACGATACCCCCACTCCATGCAAACCTCCGGAGACTTTATAGGTGTCTTTATCGAACTTACCACCCGCGTGGAGCACCGTCATTACCACTTCGAGTGCTGAACGCTTCTCTTTCGGGTGCATGTCGGTCGGAATTCCGCGACCGTTATCTTCAACCTGGATCGAGTTGTCCTCGTTCACGGTCACTTTAATCGTATCGCAATAGCCGGCAAGAGCCTCGTCAATCGAGTTATCTACAACTTCCCAGATCAGGTGGTGAAGACCTTTTACACCGACATCCCCGATGTACATCGCGGGCCGTTTCCGAACCGCTTCCAAACCCTCTAAAACTGTGATATTACTGGCCGAATAATTTGCCTGCTTCTTGTCCTTTGCCTGACTCATTTACGCTATTTTACAAACCGACAAAAATAAGGTTTTTCGCCTCATTTCAGCCATTTTCAAGGATAATTATTGAAATGATTTTAGCGTTATTTTTTTGTGTCTTTTGAGGTCGTTTGAGCGGTCTTTTCGTCTTGTTTTTTACCGTCTTCGGCAAGCAATTGTGTCTTGGCCTTTTGCAACTCGGCTTTTTGCTTCTCACTCACTTTAGGGTAGTGAAGTTTTAGCTTCTCAAACTCTTCCGTGATGATGGATGCGATCGCCAAACGCGCAAAACGTTTGTCATCGGCCGGCACCACAAACCAGGGAGAATTCTTGGTTGTTGTTTCCGAGATAGCTTCGCTGTACGCCTTCTGATAGTCATCCCAGAAGCCGCGTTCTTTCATATCCGACAAGGAGAACTTCCAGTTTTTACCCGGATTGTCGATCCGTTCCAGGAAGCGTTTCTTCTGTTCTTTCTTTGACAAGTGCAGGAAAAACTTCAGGACGATGGTTCCGTTTTTATTCAGGTTTTTCTCAAACCTTCTGATCTGCTTGAAGCGATCTTTCCAGAAGTCTTTGTTTACTTTTTTGATGTCATCGATGCCCGGGATATTTTCATTCAATACGTATTCCGGATGCACACGTGTTACCAGAACGTTTTCGTAATGTGACCGATTGTGAATTGCGATCTCACCACGCGCGGGTAAAGCAAGCTGATGTCGCCAGAAATAAATGTGATCAAGCTCAGTTGAGTTGGGTGCCTTAAAGCTGTAAACTTTAACACCCAGCGGATTAAAACCCGACATAATGTGTTTTACTGCACCGTCTTTACCTGCGGCATCCATCGCCTGGAAAATGATCAACACTGCATATTGGTTGTGCGCATAAAACACATCCTGAATTTCAGCGAGACGCGTACGACTGGCATCGAGCATGCTCTTGGCGTCTTCTTTCGAAAGTTCCGGTCCGGAAGGTTTTGTGCTGATCTTATCGAGATTAATCTTTGAGTCGGGCTTAACGCGAAATGTTTTTGTTTCGATCGTATTCTTTTTTGAGGCCATAACGGTAGGAGGTTGTTTCCTTCAAGGTACAGGAATTATTGTAATGCTGGCTATATTTAGGATCTGATTTAAAGCATGTTTAAAGCACCCCTCTTCCTGATTTTTGTCATCACCGTCTTTTGCGCTACAGGCCAGGGCGTGCAAAAACCGTTTTTTAAAACCCGGGCAGATTCGTTGCTATTCGTTTCAATTCGGGAAATGAAAAGTAATAATGCACTGGTTGTCAACAACGGCCAGGTGGTTACTACCCCGAAGGAAATCAACTACGACAGTTTAAACAAAATTGAATTTGAATTGCTGAAACGGGCAACCTGGCGCTATGTATACACGCCACGGAAGAGTTTTACATCGTATGCTGATCTGAAGTCAGGCAACGTTCACCCTGACAGCATTAGGCACCTCAGTATTTCAGATTTGCGATCTGATCGTGTTCCAAAAGAAGTACTGGCCTGTAAAAATCTTGAAGAACTTGAACTGGTTAACACGCGAATTGATGAGCTGCAGGCGGAATTGAATTCACTTAAAAAACTTGTTACCATTTACCTCTATAACAACTTGCCCACCAAACGACTCGTACTTGGAAACAACACGACAGTAAACTATTTGCGGATTGCAGGACACAATCCCGAAAAGTTGCCGGTTAGTTACAAGAACTTCGCAGGCCTTGACTCATTGAACCTGAACCGAAGCGGCAGCAGCAAGTTTCCGAACATGAAAGGCAATCGCGAACTAACGAAACTGATGCTGGTAGAGAATAACATTACGCTTAAGCGTTTCAAAAAGAGCTCCAGCCTCACCCACCTCGATTTGCGAAGAAACCAAGTCTCGGTTGTCCCCAATCGCATTTACCGCAAGTTCAGATCACTTCATGCGATCTCGTTCAATACCAACCCGATCAAAAAAGTAAAGCCCGGTTTCGGTAAGCTAAGTCAGCTCGAATACGTGTCGTTTTATGCAACCGGTATCAAAGAAATTCCTCAACCGGTTTATAACCTGAAGAATTTAGGAACAATTGATTTGTTTCACAATGAAATTGAATTTCTCAGTCCGGAGATAAAGAATCTTCAAAACCTTCAGGTGTTGTATCTGGCCAACAATAAGCTTTACCGGTTGCCGGATGAAATCGGGGAACTGAAGAACCTGGAAGAAGTTTACGTTTACAATAACCGGATGGATACGCTTCCGGCCTCCATGGACAAACTTACCAAGCTTCGCATTTTATGGGTGAATGATAACTTCTTTCATACGATACCCGCCACCGTTTGGCGGGCAGGCAAAATCGATTACCTTGATGCTTCGCAGAATTTCATTAGCAAAGTACCGGATGAACTAGCCGAAGCCCGATTACAAACACTGATTTTGTCGGGCACGCTGATGAATAAAGAAAAAGAGAACGCTGAACTATTTGAACGCCTGCGCAAACAAGGTACGCGTATCATTTATTACACAGCCAAGAGCGATGTTCCCTTAGAAGAGGACGAAGGACTTTAAAATTGATTTGAGCGTAGCATTACCAGCGTACAACCTTCCACCACTTCAACATTCTTCGCCTCCGCCATTTTTTCGAATTCCTCGTTTTCTGTTCCCGGATTGAAGATAATCCGCTTGGGTTTCAGGCTTAACAGGTAATCATACCATTCCGGTTGATTTTGCGGACCGATGTATAAAGTGATTGTATCAATATTATCGATCGGCGGTTTCTCGCGCAGGTTGAGGATTTCCTTTCCCAGCACGGTTTCTTTTTTTATGCCAATCGGAACAAACTCATGGCCATACTCATTCAGCATTCGGGCCGCCAAAAAGGCGTATCGGCTGCTGTTTGCCGTTGCCCCTACAACCAACGTCTTCTTCATTTCTTTTTTGGTAACTTCCTTCATCATTTAACAGTCCAACGGACCGATTAACCTCAATTTTTAAACCATTTGCCCCGCCGGAACGTTAATTTAGGCGAAATTTGGGGGCATGGCGTTTTTATAAAAAAATGTAACTATCTGCACCCGGCAAACGACTTATCTTGCAATTCTAAAAATTCAATTATGCGCATTAAACTATTATTCATTCTGCTGGTAGCTGTTTCCGTAACTGGATTCGCACAATCCAAAAAAGGAGCAGCTTCCTACCAGTACACTGTCGACCTTACCAAAGTAGTTGATGATAAAATCAACGTTGAACTTTCGGTTCCGCCAATCAAAGGAGAAGAAATAACCTTTTATTTACCAAAAATAGTTCCGGGAACGTATTCCATTGCCGATTACGGTCGCTTCGTATCGAACCTGAAGGCGTTCGATAAAAAAGGAGCAGCACTTGCGGTTGAACATATTAATGACAATGCCTGGAAGATTAAAAATGCTTCCAAACTCGCAAAAGTTACCTACACGGTTGACGATACGTACGACACCGAATTAACGGCTGACCCGATCTTCCAGCCTGCCGGAACAAACATCGAGGCCGGTAAAAACATCATCCTTAACACCAGCGGATTTTTCGGATACTTTGAAGGCATGAAGAACATGCCGTTTACATTCAACATTATTCGTTCGAAAGATTTCTACGGCTCGACCGGTCTGATTGCCGACAAAACAGGTGAACCGCTTGCTAAAGTGAGCAAAGAGAAAGATCCGGCCGCAGCCGATAAGCGTGTTGACGTTTACACAACTGAAAACTACGACCGCCTGATCGACTCTCCGTTGATGTACAGCAAAGCCGATACAGCTGTAATTAAGGTCGGAAATACCGAAGTGTTGATCGGTTCTTACTCTCCCAATGCAAAAATTACGGCCAAACAAATCGCAGAAAGTGTAGGTGAAGTATTACAGGCACAGAAAGAATTTCTGGGTGGTAAGCTTCCGGTTGATAAGTATGCATTTATCTTCTATTTCACCGATCAGCAGGTAACATCGTACGGAGCACTTGAGCATTCATATTCTTCATTCTATTACATGCCTGAGGCGACTATTGAAGATATGAACCAGCAGCTCCGCGACTTCGTAGCACACGAGTTCTTCCACATCGTAACACCGTTAACGATTCACTCGGAAGAGATTCACAATTTTGACTTCAACGATCCGAAGATGTCAAAACACCTGTGGTTGTATGAAGGCTGTACGGAATATTTTGCCGGAAGTGTACAGGTTAAATACGGTTTGATCACACCGGAAGAATACCTGAATGTATTGCGTCAAAAAATGGTTACCGCGTCTCAGTTCCTCGACACCGTTCCGTTTACCGATATCAGCAAGTTCACACTCGAACAATACAAAGATCAGTACTACAACGTGTATCAGAAAGGTGCACTGATTGGTATGTGCCTCGATATCAAACTGAGAAAACTTTCTAATGGAAAGTACGGCATGCAAAATCTTGTAGCCGACCTCGGCAAGAAGTTCGGTAAGTCGAAAGCTTTCCAGGACGATCAGCTTTTCGCAGAAATCACCGCCCTCACCTATCCTGAAATCGGAGAATTTCTGAAGCGATATGTTGCCGGAAGTGAAGTATTACCACTCCAGGAAATCTTCAGTCTGGTGGGCGTAAAGTTTGCGCCTGAATTGAAGACAATGGATCTGAGTCTTGGGCTTGAGAACGCTGCCATCACTATCGCGCAACTGGATGGCAAGCCCAAAATTGCCATTGGTAACGCTAATGCGGTAAACGATCAGGGTAAAGCGCTTGGTTTTAAAGACGGAGATATCATCATGAAGATTAACGGTGAAGATATGCCCGATCTTGGCCCTGACCTCGGAGTATTCATTCAGAAACAGCAGGGAAGTTTAAAAGAAGGCGGCACACTTAGTTATACGGTAATCCGTAAAAATGAAGCCGGTGAAGATAAAGCTGTTGAGCTGAAAGCTCCGGTTAAGAAAGTTGAACGGCTGAAGAAGTTCGTAATCGCATTCGATGAAAATGCAACACCTGAGCAACTTGCTACCCGCAAGGCCTGGCTTTCTAAATAAAAAATTCTCAGTGACTTTGAAAAGCCCTTCCGAACGAAGGGCTTTTTTTATGCCTTCATAATTTTTGCAAGTACAGCTTCAGCACAACGTTCGCCATCCATAGCCGCTGAAACAATGCCTCCCGCGTAACCCGCTCCTTCTCCGCACGGAAAAAGTCTTTTAAGTTGCGGATGTTCAAGCGTTTCTTTGTCACGGGGAATTCTTACCGGTGAAGACGTGCGGCTTTCCACCCCAACAATCTGTGCTTCGTTTGTCAGATATCCTTTCATCTTCTCTCCAAAACTCTTAAAGCCCTGGCGGAGGGCTTCCGACAGAAAAGCGGGAAGAACGTCACGCATTTCAACAGACGCGAGTCCCGGCTGATAGGATGTCTCCGGTAATGACGTTGATACTTTCTTATTCAGGAAATCCATCAGGCGTTGTGCCGGTGCAACCTGGGTGCCTCCCGCTGCCTGACAAGCCTTTTGTTCCACATCACGCTGGAAGTACATGGCTGCAAGCGCACCAAACTTTTCGTATGCTTTGAAATCTTTTTGATCGACTGCCACAACAATTCCGGAGTTGGCAAATTTGGAATCACGCCTTGACGGGCTCATGCCATTTACAACAACTTCTCCCGGAGCGGTTGCCGAGGGTACAATAAATCCGCCCGGGCACATGCAAAACGAAAACACCCCGCGCTGCATATTCTGTACATGAGCCTGGTGAACAAGCGCATACGAAGATGCCGGGAGAAAATCTCCCCGGTTCACTTCGCAGTGATATTGGATTTGGTCAATCAGCTGTTGCGGATGCTCCACCCGTACACCCAGCGCAAAAGGCTTCGCTTCAATCAGAATTTCTTTGCGATGGAGCAACTCAAAAATATCGCGAGCTGAATGACCGGTCGCCAGAATGACTGCCTCTCCCTTGATCGCATCACCCCCCGAAGTAACAACTCCGGTGATCGCACCTGCATCCATGAGCAAGTCAGTAACACGAGTATTAAAATGAACCTCACCGCCTGCATTACGAATTGTTTCACGTAACTCAGCAACAAGCTTGGGCAGCTTGTTTGTGCCGATGTGCGGATGTGCATCAAAAAGAATCTCGTCTTTCGCACCATGCGCCACCAGAATTTCAAGAATCCGGTTTACATCGCCACGTTTCTTAGACCGGGTATAAAGCTTGCCATCCGAATACGTTCCAGCTCCGCCTTCACCAAAACAATAATTCGATTCAGGATTTACATAGTTTTCTTTATTGATCGCAGCGAGGTCGCGTCTGCGTGCCTGAACGTCACTTCCCCGTTCCAGCACGATCGGTTTAACTCCATGTTCAATCAGCCGTAAGGCGGCAAACAATCCGGCCGGGCCTGATCCTACAACAATAACCTGACGCGCAGAGCCAACATTTTTTTCCGGCTTTGTGTAGTGGATAGCGTTCGACTTTTCGCTGACGGGCAAAAACTCGCATAGCACCCGCACAAGAACCTGTCTCGCCCTCGCATCGATGGAACGCTTCACGGGTTTGATCCAGGTAGGCCCGTCCTGCGTAAGTCCTGATTTTTTGTAAAGCGCAGGATAGAATAGTTCCTCGCTGAATGCCTCCTCGGGCGATAAAATGATCTCTTTTGGTTCCATAGCCTGAAAGGTTTTTATCCTTTTAAGACTTCTTATTTATTTGAAAAAACGTATCCGATGTTTAATCCGAGGTGTAAGCTCGTCACAAATTTAGATTGTTTTACGTCATTAAAATTTGGCTCGTATTCCTCGCGCATGTCAACAGACCGGTACCCGGCATCTCCCGAGATGAACATATCCATCGTAAAACCTTTCTTATCGTTACGCTGCATCAGTCTGTATCCTAATAAAACTCCGTACTCTATTCGCTGATCCGTAGCACTGATTGTTATCGCCCTGGTCGGAAGCAAGGGAGTCATGACGTTTACAAAATGGCCGAGATTGGTAAACCGGACTTCATGACCGAAGTACCACATTCCCACACGCTCTTCGTTATAAAATTTTTGCTTGATCGCGATCGAATACCCACGCTGAAAAGGCTTATCGGCTGCAACGCGACCGTCTGCTTCGAAGAATGGGTCGCGGATGCCGATAAATTCAAACTCATGGCCGAGCCGTTCCTGCGAATAAAACTCCGCACCCACGGGAAACCTGCCCGCAAACATCAATACCGGATTACCTCCCAGGATAACGCCTCTGAATTCATTCGACCGCGCATCGAAGTAATCGAAGTGTTTACCTTTTACGCGCGCAACCGGAGTTTCTTTTTTTGCGAGCTCAGCTACTTCATTACCAATGTTCTTCTCGGAATAGAAAGGTTTATAGTACCCTGAGAGTTTTCCGTCACGTTCGTAAATCTCCCATGTCCCGACACGTTTCTCTTCTTCCACCTGCCCTTTGGTTTGCACCGTTCCATCCGGATAATATCCCCGGCAAGTTCCCTTGCCATTCTCGTAATCGGCCTCGCCCTCCAGTTTACCATCTTCGTAATAATATTCCCAATGACCGTGGCGATGATTGTTAACAATCAAACCCTTTGCCTTCAGCTTTCCGCTTTTGTAATATTCGCGGTACTCGCCCGTGCCGTTCACGTACGTGGCATCGTTTTCCTTTTCGCCCGAAGTACTAAATGCACTCCAGTATCCTTCGCGCTGACCGCCCAGGTACTGACCCGAAGCACTCACCTTCCCATCCTCAAAAAAATACTCCCACTTGCCTGCAGGCACATCGTTCTCATATTTTCCTTTTGAGGCAATGTTTCCGCCCGGGTAATAATTAATCCAGTCTCCGTTACGCCTATTATTTTCAAAGTCACCTTCACTTTCTAAGGTGCCATCAAGCGCTGAGTAGTATCGCCAATGACCTACTTGCCGGGTGCCCATCTTCGGGCCTTCGCTTAATACTTTACCGGCCTGATCGTATTCCGTATACCGGCCGAAATCATCGGAATAGGTTATCTCACCACGCACAGTTGTTCCATCCTCATAGTAAGAACGCCAAAGGCCGTTGCGTTTATTATTTACATACTCACCAACTTCTTTAACCTTTCCGTTTTCATAGTACATCGTCCACACGCCTTCACGATTCTTCCCGTTGATTGTTCCCTCCATGCTCTTCTGACCGCTTTCATAGAAGTACTCCCACATACCATAGTTTGCACTCTGCTTGAGAATGCCGCGCATGCGAAGACTTCCGGTTTCAAAAAAGAATTCCCACACACCGCTGGTTTCATTGTTCGAAAAATTTCCCTTCGACTCAATGTTGCCATTCATGTAATACGAGATATACGGACCGTGAAGAACATTCCGGATCGTATCCTTAACCTTATAAACCTCTTTGATGTATTTTTTGGCCGCATCGTGATAGGTCTGGCGGGTAAACCCCTGTCCGAGCACAGTGAGCTGAACGCAACAGCCGAAGAAAGCCAAAACCAGTACCTTTTTCACAAACCAGGCATTACTGGATAAAAATACAAATAATTGATCATTACCGGCTTAAGCCGGATTACTGCTGCATGGCCTTTTTAATCGCAGCAATGCCCCATTGAAGCTTTTCTTCTTCGCTCCACAGTTCCGGGAAAAAGATAATCTTCTGATAGCGCGGAGGTAAATACTTCTGCCAGTTTGTTCCACCGGTTGCCCGGATGTCTTCCGGATCTTTATGCAGATAATGTCCAGCTGAACGCATGTGTGCCAGCGGCCACAACACATTGGCAAGCATATCGAACTCACGCAGTCGCTTGATGATATTTTCATTTCCCGCGAAATGCGTTTGATAAATCGAACGGAGATTATTGCCTTTATGCTTTACAGCAACTTCACGAAACTCATCGTTGTATTTATTCTCAAACTGTTGAAGCGTTAATGTTTTTTTGCCGGATGATAGTTCGGTAGCCCCGCTGCGCCAGTAAAGTTTGTCGAGCTGCTCATCGATGTTCGTATTGTCAACACTGGTTCGTACAGCGGGAGTAACAAGATTAGCAAGATCGGTTGAATGAAGTTCAATCAGCCGATATTGTGCCGACTGAAATCCGCTGGCTGGTAATAACGCCATCCGGAACTTAAGAAATTGTTCTTTCTCCATTCCGATCACCATCACATCAAACGAATCTTCGAGATGGCGGAAATACCGCACTACGCGATCGAGCCTGTCAATGAAAAATTTTTCCGTTGGATTTTTGTTCTCGGTGATCTGCTTCAGTTCCCACAAAATCAAACTGAAATACAACTCGGTAATCTGATGATAGGTAATGAACACCTTTTCATCCGGAAAACTGGTCTTCGGATTCTGCAAACTCAGCAGTGTATCCAGGTGAATGTAATCCCAGTACGTTAAATAATCGGAGTACAACAACCCATCCAGGTATGACGAAAGGTCCTGACCCATAACGGCATATTTCTCCTGGAGCTTTCGCAGTTGTTCCTGTAAATCAGTCTGACCGGTTGGTTTGTCCATAGCTAGCTAACAATAATTGCCTTTCGGCACATTTCAATCGGTTTAGTTCACTAAATTTGCCCCGCAAGTAACTAAAATTCTTATGTCTTCCCACAATTCCAACGCAGAAGTAAAGGCCAAAAAATCATTGAAGCAGGATTTGTACGAAAGTCCCGATTTCTATGCAATCGACAGCCTGTTAACGGAAGAACATAAGCTTGTAAGAAGCTCGGTACGCGACTTCGTGAAGCGCGAGATCAGTCCATACATTGAAGACTGGGCCCAGCGTGCTCACTTTCCCTATGAGATGGTGAGAAAGTTTGGTGAAGTTGGCGCGTTCGGCCCTACCCTGCCCGTGGAATACGGATGTGGTGGAATGGATTACATTTCCTACGGCATCATCATGCAGGAGATTGAACGCGGTGATTCCGGGATGCGCTCCACAGCTTCCGTACAGGGATCGCTTGTGATGTATCCGATCTATAAATTCGGTAACGAACAACAGCGTAAAAAATACTTACCCAAACTCGCATCAGGCGAATGGCTTGGATGTTTTGGTTTGACAGAACCGGATCATGGTTCAAATCCTTCCGGGATGGTGACCAACTTTAAAGACATGGGCGACCACTACTTGCTGAATGGTGCGAAGATGTGGATCTCAAACTCACCGCGAGCAGATGTTGCGGTGGTGTGGGCAAAGAATGAAGAAGGCCGCATCCATGGTTTGATCGTTGAACGTGGAATGCCTGGCTTCACAACCCCGGAAACACATGGCAAGTGGTCGCTGCGTGCAAGTGCAACCGGTGAACTGGTGCTTGACAATGTTAAAGTTCCAAAAGAAAATCTCCTTCCCGGCAAAAGCGGATTAGGTGCACCGATGATGTGCCTTGATTCAGCGCGATATGGTATCGCCTGGGGCGCGATTGGTGCAGCGATGGATTGTTATGATTCCGCAAAACGCTATGCAGTAGAACGCATTCAGTTCGGTAAACCGATTGCATCGTTCCAGCTTGTGCAAAAGAAACTTTCTGAAATGCTCACGGAGATTACCAAAGCACAATTGCTGAACTGGCGACTGGGCACGCTGATGAACGAAGGCAAAGCTACCACTGCACAGATCTCGCTCGCGAAGAGAAACAACGTTGCCGTTGCACTGGAGATCGCGCGTGAAGCGCGACAAATTCATGGTGGCATGGGCATCACCGGAGAATACCCCATCATGCGTCATATGGCGAACCTTGAATCCGTAGTAACGTACGAAGGAACACACGACATTCATTTGTTGATTCTGGGTAAAGAGATTACCGGTATTCAGGCGTTTGTTTAATCAGGCTTTTTTTCTGGCTCAGGGAAGGAGTCACTTTGCCGCTCCCTACGACAGTACGCAGGGCGTCCCGGGAATCGTATTCGTTGTCTTCTGGATTATTATCATCGCTTTTCTCGTACGGCTCGCATGGGAGTATCGGGATGTGATTTTCAAATCAGGCGAAGTGCCGCTCGCCAGACGAACAAAACGTTCGAGGCAACATAAAGCTTCTTAGTATTTTCAGGACATTATCTGACTTGCCGGCCAGGGATTCGCGCAATTGAAAACGTGCTTAATCTTCCGCGTAGGCGGTAAAAACGATGCGCTGAACCGGATCTTTCGGATCGCTTGAATAAATCGTAACAGCTTTTTGCTGAGTACCTTTCCGGTCTTGCGGATTGAATGATATTCTGACGATAGCACTTTGTCCGGCTTTAATGACCAGTTTGTCAACTTCTGTTGAAATGCACGTACAATTCCCCTGTACCGAACGAAGCTCGAGCTGAGACTGGCCGATGTTGGATACGGTCACTTCTCGTGTAGTGGCCTGATTCTGCGACACCCTTCCGAAATCAACTGCGGTCTGATTCAGTAACAGCCTGGGAGCTTTCGCGGTTTCCTGCGGTGTCAGCTCCGGAAAAAAATCCTCAAGTGTTGCAAAGATATCGAACGACTTCGCGGGCAGGTTTTCATCGTCTGTATGAATCACCACATTGTCAGACTGAAGGCCGTATGCATTTCTGAGTTTACCGTTATATCCGATTCTGATAATTCCCAGCTCACCGGGCGCCAGTGTTTTTGGCTCAACGTTTACACGGATGTACGATGGTCCATCATAGCTGCCCAGGTAGTTGATCGGCTTCTTCCCCGCATTAACGAATTGAAATTCACGCACAACATATTCATTCTTGAGATAAACCTTGCCGAGGTTTAATGAAGTTGATTTTACATACCAGTTACCGCGCGACTTGGTGAAGCCTGCAATCTTCTTCTGATGATCGGAATCAACGGTGCCTTTGATCTGAAGAATAAAGGGATTCGTATCTGCATCGGTAGTTACGGTTAAGGTTTTCGTAAAAAATCCCGGCCTCCCCTTCGGATCGAATTCAGCTTTAACAAAACCTGTCTTGCCGGGCTGAATTTCTGTTCGGGTCCAGTCGGGTGCTGTACAGTTGCACGATGGTTTTACATTGAGAATTTTTACAGCCTTATTAAATGTATTGGTGAACTCAAACACGTGTGTTACCGGTCCGTCTTTCTCAACCACATTTCCAAAATCAAACGACTCTTCCTTGAATTGCAGTGGACGGCTTACCTGCGCCCACGCGGTTAGAGAAGTAAAAAAACAAATGATCAATCCCGCCTTTCTCATACAAGCATTAAACTGTTGCAAAATAACGCAATAAATCAATCTTTAGCGTGCGTTCGTCTTATCAATCCGGCAATTCCCGATTATATTTGCCGGCATGACACGGATCTTAACCGGAATACAAAGCAGTGGCAGACCTCACCTTGGTAACTTGCTGGGTGCGATTATTCCCGCCATTAACCTATCGCGAAAGCCTGGCAACGACTCATTCTTTTTCATTGCCGACCTTCATTCGCTAACCACTATAAAAGATGCAGAGACGCGTATTCAAAATGTACGCGCGGTAGCGGCAGCATGGCTTGCCTTTGGTTTTGATACTGAAAAGAATTGCCTGTACCGTCAATCACAGATTCCGGAGGTGTGCGAGCTTACGTGGTATCTGAATTGTTTTGCACCTTACCCGATGCTCGCCAATGCACACTCATTTAAAGATAAGTCCGACAGGCTCTCCGATGTAAACGCGGGATTGTTTACCTATCCTGTTTTGATGACAGCTGATATTATTCTTTACGATGCCGAGCTTGTACCGGTAGGAAAAGACCAGCGTCAGCATGTTGAAATCGCGCGGGACATTGCCACAACGTTTAACAATCAATACGGTGACACATTTGTTGTGCCGGAAGCGCAAATTGCCGAAGAAGTGATGACCATCCCGGGAACGGATGGCCAGAAGATGAGCAAGTCGTACGGAAATATTGTGGATATTTTTCTTCCGGATAAAGAACTGCTCAAGCAAATCAAGAGTATCGTGTCAGACAGCACACCGCTTGAAGCACCCAAGAATCCGGATACGGACAATACGTTTGCGCTGTACAGCCTGGTAGCAACTCCGGAGCAAACCGCAGAGCTTCGTAAAAAATATCTGGCCGGAAACTTCGGCTACGGCCACGCCAAGCAGGAGCTTTACGACTTGATTATTAAAAAATTCAGTAAAGAGCGTGAAGCATTTAATTTCTACTTCACCAATCCGGCTGAGCTCGATAAAAAACTGAAAGAAGGTGAAGATCGCGCGCGGGTAATCGCACACGAAACACTAAAGCGTGTCAGAAAGAAGTTAGGCTTTTAAACCTAGCTGGCAGTCCAGACAGTTTCCTGCTTGTCTTTCCCAATCTTCAGCACAAGACGGGTCGGGTTTGCAGCAAGCATAAGTTTTGCCTCGCGGCCCGGCAGTTTCTCAAGATCAACAGCAGCGCCTTCTCCAAGGTAAGCGATCGGCAATAGCACATCATTGTCCGGACAGTATTGATCATGAACTTTTTGAATTACCTCCTCCAGGTATTCACCGTATTCGTCCTGAAAATCATCTTCAAGGTCGTGAAGCTTTTCCTCCAGGTCGTCATATTTCGGATTGTTATAATCCAGTTTTCCGAGCTCCGCTTTTTGCTTTACAATTTCCTGAAGCGCTTTGTCCAATGCCTTAATGTCCATGAATATGAATTTTCACAAATATTAAAGAAATCATCGAATTAGAAAAGAATACCCAAAAACTAAACCGGAATGGCCTTTAAGGATTGAACCGCAACCATTAATTTTACCCCATAAACCACACGATTATGGCTGAAGATTTCTTACCGCTGAACGGAACCGATTACATCGAATTTTATGTGGGCAATGCGAAGCAAGCCGCTGTATTTTATCAATATGCTTTCGGTTTTGAACTGGTAGCTTATGCCGGTCCTGAAACTGGCGTACGCGACCGCGCATCATATGTGCTGAAGCAAGATAAGATCAGGCTGGTACTGACCTCTTCACTGGTAAAGGATTCCGAAATCAGCGAGCATGTAAAGAAACATGGCGATGGTGTGAAGGTTTTAGCCCTGTGGGTTGACGATGCAGCAAAATCATTTTATGAAACGACCAGCCGCGGTGCGGAGCCGGCATCGAAGCCGCAAACCCTGAAAGATGAACATGGTGAAGTAGTGGTTGCATCCATCAGGACTTATGGTGAAACACTCCACACATTCGTTGAACGTAAAAATTACAAAGGTGCTTTCCTTCCGGGATTCAGGGCAGTGAAAAGCAATATGAAGATCGAACCGCTCGGATTAAAATATATTGACCATTGCGTGGGGAATGTGGAGCTGGGTAAAATGAATCAGTGGGTTAAGTTCTACGAAGACGTTATGGGCTTCAAGTTGCTTGTGACGTTCGATGATGAGGACATTTCAACCGAGTACAGCGCCCTGATGTCGAAAGTGGTTTCAAATGGAAACGGTTATATCAAATTCCCGATTAATGAACCTGCGCAAGGGAAAAAGAAATCGCAGATTGAAGAATACCTCGACTTCTATCATTCTGCGGGTGTGCAGCACATTGCGATCGCGACAGACGATATCATTCATACCGTGGGTGAGCTTCGCAGAAGAGGTGTTGAGTTCCTGAACGTTCCGGATGTTTATTATGATGACGTTATGGAGCGCGTGGGAAAAATCAACGAGAGTCTGGAGGAACTGAAAAAATTGAACATCCTCATCGACCGCGATGAAGAAGGGTACCTGCTGCAGATTTTTACCAAACCGGTTCAGGACAGGCCTACCGTATTCTTCGAGATCATCGAACGCAACGGAGCTAAATCGTTCGGCAAAGGAAACTTCAAGGCCCTTTTCGAATCGATCGAGCGCGAGCAGGCGCTGCGGGGAAACCTGTAGAGCTACGCAAGTAAATCGGGGTTACAACGTCTAATAAATCGGGTAGTTTACTGCGGAATACGGCAACGTGCTTTAAATTTGTCGCTCTATCTCCATTCATATGAGCGATCTTCTCCAAAACGTAAAATCAAAAGCACAGCAATGGCTTGACAGTCCGGTAATTGACTCCGAAACAAAGCAGAAAGTCCAGGCGCTTCTCAATAACTCTGATACAAAAGAGCTGGTAGACAATTTTTATAAAGACCTCGAATTCGGCACTGGGGGTCTCCGGGGCATCATGGGTGTTGGCTCCAACACCATGAACAAATATACCGTGGGCGTAGCCACTCAGGGCCTTGCAAACTATTTACTGAAAACTTATCCCGGCAAAACTATTAAAGTCGCACTCGCGCACGATAGCCGGAACAACAGTCCTTACTTCACACAAATTGTTGCCGATATTTTCTCAGCCAATGGCATCGAAGTTTACAAGTTCGCTGAACTACGACCTACTCCACTGTTATCTTTTGCAATCCGGTATCTGAAATGTGATTCGGGTGTTGTGATTACTGCTTCACACAACCCAAAAGAGTATAACGGTTATAAAGCGTATTGGAACGATGGCGCGCAGGTGGTGCCACCGCACGATAAAAATATTATCAGGGAAGTAAATGCAATCACTTCGTTTGAACAAGTGAAGTTCAATGCCGACAAATCAAAAATTCATACGATCGGTCCGGAAGTTGAACAGGCATATTACGCAGAAGTAAAGAAGATTATCCCCAACCAGGATAAGATTAAAAAACATCACAACATCCCGCTGGCTTACACGAGCATTCATGGTGCCGGAATCACCATGGTGCCAGAATGCCTGAAACAGATTGGATTCACCAATATTCAGGTAGTGGAAGAACAAAAAACGCCCGATGGAAATTTTCCAACCGTTGCCTCCCCTAACCCGGAAGAACGATCGGCCATGGAAATGGTGATCGCAAAAGGAAAAGCCGTTGGTGCCACGATGGTAATGGCTACCGACCCGGATACCGACCGCGTGGGTATCGGAGTTCGCAATGCTGAAAATGAATTTATCCTGTTAAATGGAAACCAGGCCTTCAGCCTCATGATGTGGTTCATTATGAAAAGTCTAAAAGACCGATCAAATGCCTACATCGCAAAAACGATTGTGACATCCGAGCTGGTCGACCTGATGGCAAAGAACTACGGCATCGAATGCTTCAATACCCTTACGGGATTCAAATACATTGCAGAGCTGATGCGCAACCTTGACGGCAAGAAGAAATTTATCGCAGCCGGTGAAGAAAGTTATGGCTACATGGCCGGTGGCTTTGTTCGCGATAAAGATGCAGTTTCAGCATGTGCATTTTTTGCTGCTATGGCCGCCAGTGCGGCCGATGAAAACAAATCGCTTTACGACTGGCTGATTGAAATGTATGCCGAACACGCGTACTACAAGGAAGCGTTGATCAACGTAACGAAAAAAGGCCAGCAGGGCGAGCAGGAGATCAAGGCTATGATGGAGAAGTTCCGAAAGAACCCTCCCGCACAGATTAACAACACCACCGTAACCCGCTTGCTCGACTATCAAACACTCACTGAAAAAGATTTATCATCAGGAAAAACAACGCAGCTTGATTTTCCGAAGTCTGATGTGATCCAGTTCTACCTGGAAGATGGAACAAAAGTTTCCGTACGGCCATCGGGTACCGAACCTAAGATTAAATTCTACATCAGCGCGAATACAAAACTTGCGTCAAAGAACGATTTTGAAGCGGCTACGAAAAAGCTGGATGAAAAAATCAAAGGTGTTGAACAGTATCTGCAATCCATATGATCGAGCAACAATTTATTGAGTCGATTGGCAAACTCATCGACCGCGACCTTAACAAACTTGCGGAAGAAATCCGGCAGTATCCAACGGAAGAAGGTATCTGGGTTGTGAAGGGTGACATCAAAAATTCAGCCGGGAACCTTTGCCTTCACTTGTGCGGAAACCTGCAGCATTTTTTTGGTGCTGTACTCGGCAAAACCGGGTATGTACGCAACCGCGAAAATGAATTTGCCGCCAAAGGAATTCCTAAAACACAGCTGTTGGCTGAAATTCAGAACACGCGCGATGCGGTAAGCAAGACACTGGAAAATTTCAATCCATCACTACTGGCAACTAAATACCCTGAGAAGGTATTTGAGTATCCCCTGACGCACTTACTCTTTTTTACGCATCTGTCGGTGCACTTAGGATATCATCTTGGGCAGATAAACTACCATAGAAGACTTACATCACCCACCAATACTGGTTGACATTTCGAACATTGGCAGATACATGGCGAGTAAAATAAATCCAACAACTAAACCCAGGAAAATAATCATGGCTGGTTCTAAAAACGTGTTAAGTAGCCCGGTTTGATGCTCTGCATCGGTTGTATATTGCCGGCCGAGTCTTTCAAAGAAGACGTCCAGTTTGTTAACCTCCTCACCGACTTTTACCAGCGAAACCATTTTTCTGTTATACACCGAGAATTTTCCCATAGCCGAATGGAGCGTCTCCCCGTGCAGAATGCTGTCTTCTATGAGCGGCAATGTAGTTTGGATTGGATAAAATGTAACCATCTGATGGATGAGCCTGAGTGCCCGCAACATGGGAACCCGGGAACCGAGCAGTAACGACATGGAGGTGCAAAATCTCGCGAGCTGTAGCGAATAAACGATCTTCCCTACAACCGGAATTCGTTTTAAAGCCTTTGCAGCGAACTGACGCATCCAGATTTTGTCCCGATTGACATAAAGCGAAATTGATACTATCAGGACAATCACAATAATCCACAAAATATTTGCCTGTAACGCTTCCGAAAAGCCGATGATCATCTTTGTTAAGCCCGGCAATTCTCCCCCAAACCTTTTGAAAACATCCCGAAACATGGGCACAATAAACACTAACATAAATGAAACAGCACCGATGGATGTTATCAGGATGATTATGGGGTATGAAAGAGCACCCACCAATTGCCGTCTCTGTTTCAACCGCGAGGCGTAAAATTGAGTTAACTGTTCAAGCACAACGATGAGTTTTCCGGTCTCCTCGCCTATTTGAACAGCATAATACTCGTAGGGTGTAAATTGTTTCGCTTCCTGCATCGCTTCCGAAAGCGACTTACCCCCAACCAATTCGTCTTTCAAAAGCCTGATAATTGCAGCATACGCGGGCTTTTCCTGTTCGGTCTCAATCAGTTCAAGCGCAGACCGGATATCCAGCCCGGAGGCAAGTAAAGTCCCTAACTCGAGGTAAAATGACTCCTTTACCTTGTCAGTAAACCGGGTCGGAAACAACGTAATCTCTTTATCCAATAAACTGGTTACGCTGAATCCGGATTTATTCTTTTCCGGCTCCTGTACTTTTATGCTCCTCTGTTTTAATTGATCTATCTTAATTCCACCCATGATCTTGTTCGTAGTTTTTTTTGATCAATGCCGCTGCATCATAAGGTTTATAAAAAACTAGTGTCGCTGACCCTTCCAATAAAATCGTTTCCAGCCGAACTTCATCAATTATCCCCTTTATAACTGTATGGTTCCTAAATAACATCTGCACGCCTGACACCGTGCAAGCTGTAGAGTCGATCCGGGTATCCTGCCTTCTGTAGATTGTACTGTTAAAAAATGAATATTGAACGTTCGTGTTTGTATGCTTTAAATAACAAATAATCTCCTGCTCGTTTAGCATAACGATTGAATCGCTCCGGTCAAAATCATTGGCTAAAACTGAATTAATGAAATTGATATCTTCAATATGCTGATATTTGTTCTCCAGTGTTTTTTGATAAACGGTAACTGTAAAGAATGCAAAGTAGATGATCCCAACGATGATGCTGCTTAGCACCATCACCACCAGCATCTCCAGCAGCGAAAAGGCTGCAACTTTATGGTTGAGCACTGTCATAGATCAGTTTCTTCCGTTGTGCAATAAGTTTCCCGGTTTCATCGCGCGCCTCCACAATCAATACTTTCAAGTTACGGTTACCAGCGTATAAATCAACGGTTTGATACAGTACAAATTCCCCGGACTCCTGTTGCAAAGACTCAAATTTATTCTCCTTTAAAGTACTGATTATCAATTCATTAACCATAATACTGGCACGAAGTTTTTTTGCCGAGATCCCTGATCGCTGAACATTCAAGTACACTACGCTGGCAATCGTAAACACGATCGAAATGATGACCACCGCCGTAATCACTTCGATGAGTGACGACCCGCTGACTTTAGCGTTCCATAATTTTTTTATTCTACCCATCGCGCAACCACGTTTGCCGGCCCATTACCCCATAACAGCGAAGCAGGCATATCAGGGGATTTTTTCTCGAACGACAAATCCGCATCGAGTATATGATTGTAATATACGGCATCGCCTACGCGGGCCTGAACCCGTTTGGTTGTTAAGTGTCCCCAAAAAGAGCCTTGAATATCGGAAGAGGCATTTACATATGCCACACCCTGAAAAACCGATCCGTTTTCAAGTTTGAAGAGACCTTCGCTTTCAATATTGCGGTTGTAACCCGGTATCAACACAATACCTTCCACGTGCGAGTTCTTTCCGATTTGAATCAGGCTATCCGTTGACTGGCCGATCAGTGCAAGAACACTCGGGTAATGCAATTCTGTCTCTTCGCCAATTTGTATGAGCTTACTGGCAAAAAACTGGGCTCTGCCATGAAAACCGCGTTCAATTTCGATTACAGGCGCTATTACCACCACATCCGACAGGTAAGCTTCCTTAAAAACTTTTATCGATGTTGAGGACTTAATTATCAAATTCCCCTGGAGTGAATCGCGAAGTTCAAGTGGTGCTGATTGCGAAAAAAAATTAATCCGATTTCCTGAAAATTGAAATATTGAAGATTCCGGTAACGCTGCAAGCCTGAAAAGTTGACCATTCTCCGTGTCTTCGGTTAGCCATTGCCTGACCTGAAAAACGAACGCCGTATCTAGTTCAGGCATGCGGTTATCGCTTATACGAAAGTTTCCGGCCGGCATCTTTTTGCCTTCAAAGGTCCGGCCTCCGGCATTACCGGCTGAAAATTGTCGTTCTGACATCGAAATAATCCCGCTTACGCTCGCAGTACCTGCCAGGTAAACCGTTGCATGATTCTCAGGCAAACAAAGCGTTGTGCGGATGTCATCAGAGAAAGCAGCCGTGATTATCGCTGTTTTTGTGTAGTGCTTACTTCCCCGCGTGGCCGTGGCTGAATACACTTCGAAAAGTCCCCACGGCAAACGGCGAATAGTAACAGAGTCGATCTCTTCATTAAAAAGATCAATTGTTATCTCCTGATTTAGCGGAAAGGTTTCGCGGCTACCCATCAGGTATTGAATTCCGGACTCTGCATTATCACGCAGACTATTCCGGATCTGACTATTCAGGATGCCGATGCGCGAATAATACGCCAGCAGAATAATGGCGCTGCATAACACCGCAATGATAACAGCGATACCCAGGGTGAGCTGAAGAACACCGGCCCGGGTACGACTCTTAAAATGTTTGAAAAATACGCTCGGGGATACGGGAGACTTCATAACCCGCCGTCATTCCCAAACTGAGTAGCCTCCTCTTTTTTAGATTTTTTTCTTCTGCGTTCCCGGGCAGGCTTTTCTTCGGCAGGTGCAGTACCATTCTGCACTGCTGGCTGATCCTGTTGAACTGACTCTTCTTTGCGCTTCTTTCTGAAAATTCTTCGCCTGTTTGTTTTTGTTGAATCTGTTGTGGTTGTGTCGACAACTTTCGCCTTACGGGTCCTTACTTTTTCTTCCTTTAACTCTCCGTTTTTATATTGATCCCGCGTCATCAAACTTCCATCATCCGCAAAAAGCGAGACCTCTCCATGAAGCCTTCCCTTTGCAAAGGAACCGGAACGCATCACAACTCCGCTGGGATAATACTCTTCAAATTTGCCCGCAAGTTGGCCATTCTTCCATTCATAGCGGCTGGAGAGTTTACCATTATCATACCATTGCTGCCAGGCGCCAGTTTTAAGTCCATTTTTGAACTGCCCTTTTTCCAGAAGCTTTTCGTTGCGATCAAACTTCTCAAAAGTACCGTCCAGCAACTTACCCGAATAATTCCCCTGGGTTTGCTGGATTACACCATTCGCAAACCAAAAATAACTGACTTCAGGTTCTGGACTTACTTTCTCATCAATTACGTTAAATATAAACACGGTATCTTGCGTTGGAAGTGTAATGGCATTTAGGGGTTGCCTGCCATTAAAGATGTCTTGACCACTAATCTTCAACCCAAATAACAAGAAAAATAAAAAAAAATAAATTTTGCGCATTGTCGATTACTGCTAACAGGTTCGTTTAGATACAGATAGAGTTAATCTATAAAGAAAACACGTGACGTTTTATTGTTAGATTTCAAATCTTGCAGTAAAACTAGCATTCCCATATCATATTACATTCTTCAATAAGGTTATGGTTGTCGAACTCAACATATACGGTTGAACTAGCATCACCTCTAGACAATATGACTGACCAAATAAAAAGCTTCTCCCAATAGAAGACCGATAGATCTGTCAATATCTCTCTATCCGTAACTTTTGTTAAAATATTGCCTTGAAGGCTAGATCTAAATACTATCTTTCTATTAAGAATATTTAGCTTCAAAAAAGATAGATCGTTTAAACATACTTCATGATTTTCTTTTTGAAGCAAGTCCTGTAATACGAATGACAATTTTTCAAATCCTTCACTTTTCCCGTGAAAAAAAAGATTAGGGCCAGGATATCCGCATACTTCATTCAAAGTATATGAAATAGTTAAATTAGTCATCAATTAGCCTTTTAAATAATCTGGAATGGAGTCCCAGTACTCTTTCTCTTTCTTCTCGTATTCCTCAAGGTCTTTTTGATATTTCTCCAACTTACGTCTATAAATCTCCATGTTAAACTCATAATTCTGCTCGGGAGTAAAGAATGGCATTAATATAAAACCAGGTTCCCAATCTACTCCCCAGATTCTACCCTTAGGAATTAGTTGCCCGTCAGGAGTGTAGTTTTTCCACGCACCCATTTTTCCGGGCTCCTTAACATCGTAATGACCTTTAGGATGATACTTATCTGGCTTATGAGGTCTATATTCTCTTCCTTTTTCATCAAATAATCTCTTTTGCCCTAGCTTCCTAGCTTTTTCGTTGGATGGCTCCCCTTCTTTTAACTCACCTTGCCCCTCTAAGGGTGGTGGTTTGGGCCATGTGGACACATCTGTTTCATTATATTTACTCCAATCGAATTCATCAGCATTTACTTTTGGCGTTGCAGGATACTGTGGAGGGGCAGGTCCTGTACTAGGAATATCAATTGGAGGCAACGGTAAAACTGGAGGCGCAGGGAATGGCCCCGGTGGCACCGGAATAGTCAGCCTTGGAAGGGTAAGTAAAGGTTCCCATACAGGTCTTGGTAATACCATTCCACCCCACTCTAAGCCATCAATATCAATGCCATCAATAGGCCGATTAGACGCGAATTGATATGGCGTAAGCATGGGGTACTTTTTAGTCAACGGATCAACACTCAGGAATCTCCCAAGGCCGGGGTTGTAGATCCTGAAGCCATAATCGTACAAGCTAGCATCGCCCCACTCAGTATTAGAATCTTTCTCTTTTCCGTTAAATCCATACCGGTACGTATCCGAATCGTTTTTATAATTTCGTTCCGGGTGACTCATGCCGAACGGATAATAATTGTATAAACCCGTTATGCTGGGCCTGAAAGCACTCGCAGTTCCAATCTTCCGGTCGGTGATTGTAGCCCGTACATTGCCCAGGTGGTCCTTCACTTCATAGCGCCTGTTATCGAGCAGCCGGGTGTAAATTCCATTGGCCGGTGCGGTGAACAACCCGGTGCTGGACTCCTTTTTAATATAAATCCCCAGACGGTCGCTGCCGTATACGGGGATCTCACTTGTTTCTAAAAGGCCCGTATTGGTGTTAAGCTTATGAACTGCCATAACGTTTCCGGAACCATCCCGTACGTAATAGGAAAGTGCAGTTACGGTTCCTAAGGCATTCACCTGCTTTTTAATCACCCGGTTACCTGCCGCATCATACACAAATTCGGTATAAGCCGGAGTTTCGTTATTGGAGGCGTCCAGAACAATTACCTTTTTAACTTTGCCGTAGGGCGTCCACCGGATGGCACGTTTCTGTTGAAGGTCTCTTGTCAGGTTCCCGATTGCATCGTACGAGTAATTATCCACCACCTGGCCAGGCTCAACGTCATCCAGCGTTAATGTGTTAGCCGGAGACGCTTCAGTAACATGCCGCAGCCGGTTGCTGAGCAGGCCTATTCGGTTTGTTACCGGGTTCTGATAGGTAGGGTACACGTATGTCAAGGCGTCAATCGAAACACCGGTATACCCCGTGGTATTTGCCGTATAGATGTTACCATTTGTGGCTTTTGTTAAAGCACTGGTTGTCGACAAAGCTGTTGTGTAACCGTAAGTAACCTTAAAATTATTCGTAGCCGTGGCGAAGTTTGTTCCGACATGCAATATTCCCGTGAGTAATCGGTTGAGCTCGTCATAAGTAAGTACATAGGCGGTTGGCACAAGATACTTGGAGAACTGAGTAGTTAGCAGGGGGTAATCGCTTGAAAAGCCGGATGCCCATTCACCGGTATTATTAGACCAGGCAGAAATATTGCCATTATAGAGATCTTTCGTTAGCGGTGCGATCGGTACAACGCCTGTTGTGAGCGTGCTGCCGGTGCGCACATAGTCTCCGGTGTAATACCCGAGCGCCATACCGTAAACGTCCCGGCCCACAACCGAGCTCGAGCTTCCATCCTGCCCCGGATCATTGGCGATTGTCGCAAGCAACGGATGGTTGATGGCCTTAAGCCAACCATGAACGGTGTACGTATAATCAAGGCCCTGAACCTTGTCTTCCCCGATAACGCTACGCTTCAACGGGCCGTGCAGGTAATAATCATACGCTGCATCCTTATGCCAAAGCTCGCCATCGGCTGAGGTGAAAACAGATTTGATCCTGTTGCTTCCATCATACTCGTACTTATGGAAAAACTGGTCCGCATTTCCGGGACTGTAGCTCACTTGTGTTACCTTCCCGCTGATCAGATCATAAGTATAAACCGTTACCCGTATATCAAGGCCGGGAAGCACTTGTGCAACCCATTCCACGTTGCCGTGCGGATCGTAACTATAAACCGTCAGCACATTATCCGCTGTTGTGGCTATAGTGCCATCCTCGTCAAGTACGGTAAAGCTGATCCGGTTACGCAAATTGCGCTGTTTATACCTGCGCTCCTCAACCGGCAGCGTGCTGCTGGTTCGCGGATCAATTGGTAATTGTATTCCTGCAAATTCAATAACCGCATTAAGTGCCGAAGTATAGTACGTGCGGTTTACCTGTTTAATGTCCGCAGTCGGGTAAGCGTTGTAACCGGTGAAATCGCGGTTTGCATACAGCGTATTGTAGTCGTACGCAGTTGGTTCGGCCTGCCCCACTTCAATAACTCGTCCCAGATCATCGTATTTGGTGTAGGAATAATCGTCATTCTCCTTTTGAAGCGCATTGCGGGAGAACCTGAGCTGACCCTTGCTGTTATACACGAACGCTGAATAGTATGTATACGTATTGCTGTTCAGGTCTTGTGGAGAAAGCGTGGATGCAGGACGGTCTACCAGGTTATTCGGCTTTGGCGTACCATCCGGGGTATGCTCGGCTGTCAATTGACCCAGTGAGTTATATTGATACTCAGTCACTTGCAAATGTGGCGGCATGGCACTGCGGTTTGTACCAATCGCAGCTTCGGTTACGGCCAATGTAGCAACGCCCTCCGGGGGTACGGTTCGGATCAAATTACCAGCACGATCATAATAGTAGAGGGTGTATTGATGCAGCACACTGTTGTAGTACAGCTTGAGCTTGTCCTGCAACAGCGATGGATCTCCGCATTGTTTATAATATTCCCTGCGGAAATTGTCACCATGACTTTTAATGATCTGCTCTTTCTGCTGCTCAACAGCTTCGGTCAGGTAATTGGCCGCAAGTTGAGTACACGGTATCTTCACCGGATCGTATACAATATCTTCCAGTCCGGGAGGAATAGTAACTTCGGAAAATGGATTGGTGAAGTGAAAGCAGATTGATTTTGCAATGTTACAGGTAACCGGTATCGTATAAGCTGTAAACGCTGAGGTAGTGGAGTTATAAATATTACCTCCTGAATTATACGTTTCCTTAGTAACTGTACAGAAAAACTGGTATCCCGCCGGCATTACCGGCAGGCCTGAGATCGTCCATAAACCATTCGCTCCAACCGATGCAAAGCCAAGAGACTTTAAAAGTCTGATTTTTTGCTGTCCATTTGATTCTCCGGTTCCAAGAAACAGCTCTACCGTAGTATTAGCAGTTGCGGTTCCGGTGAAGCTCATGGTCGATCCGGTTATCGTACTTCCGGTGATCGTGCAGGCATAATTTTGAAGTCCAAACGTTGTAATTAGCCCCTCTTGCGGCAGTGTTGAGAATTGATAGTCAAAAAGATTCGACTTCATTTCATAGTTCGGATACGGGGCAATACCGCCACCCGGGATCGTTTTACTGATTTGAATGCCATCGCAAGCGCTACTAGTGCAACCATACGAGAGGAATCTGTTATTTTTAATTTTAGCCGAGAAAACGGAATTGGTTGAAGTGTTTAATTGTAGCCTGCAGTATCTGAAAACGTTACCATCATTACTGTTATCACCTCCGATGTCTGTCCTCGTTGGGGACCAAACAACGATTCCAATTGCACCTGCTTGGGGGGCCTCACTATTAATTACGTTGCCTTTTATTTTGCTGTCGAACGTATTACCTCCTGAATAACCTACAGAAATGATTGCGTTATAAAATGATCTAATATTAAAAACATTTCCGATTACCTGGCAATAATCACCCACAGAGATCACACTTCCACCGAGTGCATCAAACTGAAATCCCTTTACAACATCGTAGTATCCAATCGTTAGCAGATTCGCCAGAAAGGTTTTATCAATAATGATCTTGGGCTGAGACGTTACAACCGATGATGGCTGAGTGGTGGCATCGATTGTCGTGTATGCTCTGACACTCGGAAGCGAGCTATTTACTACAATTCTGTGCGGTCCATCTCCGGGGATATTGAAATTGATAAGAACCGGTGAACTGCCACCAATTGCATTGGCAGCGGTAAGAGCCCACCGTAATGAACCCGTGTTTGTATCGTCCAGTGTATTGGTAACGGTAAAGGTATTCGCAAAGTTAGCCGGGATAGAAGGCGCTCCGGAAATAGCCCCGAAGGTAAAACCATCAAGGATACTGATCTGGGGCACCCTCCCTCTTTTAATGTAGTTCACATCCAGTCTGTCCCAGCCGGACGAACAGGTTTGTGCACTGTTGCCAACGTTAAGCTCAAAATCGTACGTTAATGCTTGCGTTAGTCGCAAACGTTCTGCTGCGGTGCCGAATACTCTAACCTTGAAAGGTTTATTTGGATAATTCTCATCATGTGGCGTAAGTGGCGTATTGCAATAGTCGGCACAGTTCTGGACAAGCGCAGCTACCAAGGCATCAAACTCACACTGCGCAATCGTGTAACTTGTGGCGTTAGCGGTTACATCATATACACCTACCCAGGCCGGCTGGACACCAATCTGCCCCGGGTTGCCGTCCATAACGGGATCAACATACGTGCGGTAATATTGAATGAGGGTAGATCCATTCTGCTCCATCAGATTCTGGATAACCCGCTGCCTAAACTCACCCCGTCTGCGTTCACAACCACTTTCGCATTTTGTTCGGATCTTTCCAATGAATTCCTGGATTTTTGTTTCCGAAATAGGCGTTACCCCCATCAGGGTGTTGCTGTAGAATTTGAACTTGTCGCATAAATTCATCGACGTGAAATCCTGTTTGGACGGAATTATAGCGTTGCTATTGATCTGGTCAGTAGTGTAACCACCGTTGTAAAATTTCAACTCCCTGTTCTGCTGTTCGCTGCCATCGTTGTAGTATACCAATTTGTAGGCATATAAAAGATCAGGTACCACATCCAGAGAAGTCGCACCTGCTGTTTGTTTAAAATGTCCGTATAACAAATCTCTCTTTATAAACGTTGGGTGCAGCGGGTCGCAAGTTTCCTGCCCTTCTGTTACGGGCGGGGTCATATTAAATTGAAGTGTACCATCGATGGCTTTAAGCATGCTTTCAAACAAGCTGTATTTCTGGGCAACAACGGGGCTCAGCGTTAAGGTGTTATCGAGGTATTCAGCTTCTTCCCCATCCATATCTACAGGGGTAAAGTCGAGGTTTTGCTTCATGTTAGCCAGGTAACTATGAACCTGATTCTTCCATTCGCGCCACACATCCACACACGTCAACCCGTTATCAGTGATCATATTAACCATCATGGCATCAAACGTGGCTTGGGTAAAATATTCTTTCTGACCAGTCAGCTGATTGTTGAAATAAAGGAACTTTTGATCGTTATAGTCGCCCGTGAGGGTCCGATAGAACTGAAGCACATCGGTATGCGGCATCTGGTATACATTAGCCAGGTCATAGTAATTATAGAAATAATCCCAGAAGGATTCACTACCATTCCGTTTGCAGTTGCTGTCAAACGTTTCTGATTCACTCGGACAAACTTCAAACTCCGGTATGGCGATAACATCCGAACATCCGCCGGCAATGCCGGTTGGGACCAAGTACTGCTGAAGGGGTGCATTGTAATATGGAGCCAAATCGGTCTTCAGTTGCTGAAGCTGACCGGATCCGACTTTAGACGTTACATTTGCCAATACCGGGTTAGCCGTTAGTAATGACCGGTAACTGCTTTCAACTTCAGCTACGTGCGCATCTATATACAATCCATTGACATCACTGTTCTCTATGGAAATACGCTTCTCCAGGACATACTTTGTTTTTCCACTCAGCGGCACCGTAATAACAGTGGGATCCCATTTCTTCAACAGCTGATCCGTGCAAGCACCCGCGGAAATGTCATACGTAGCCAGATTCTGGGCAGCCTGTATGCCTTCTGTATATAACAGGAGTTGAATTTTATAGTCACAGGTTTTACATGCGGTGCCCCGGCTTTGGAGAGAGAGTATTTCATCTGCACTCAAAGCTCTTCTATAGATCTGAACATCATCAAACGTGGCTGCGGTGTAGTTATTTATATAGCGGGAGATCCACACGTTTAGTCCGGTTGTGCTATTGATAACTGTATTAGCCGGGATAGTGGTACTTCCACTTAATATTCCGTTAATATAAATTAACAATTGATTACCCTTCCGCACGCCCGTCAGGTGATACCAGGTGGCCAATGAAAGCGGAGTGCTGGCTAATGCTTTATACGTTGTCGAACCGCTTTCAATGTAGAAAGTCGGAATGTTGTCCGATCCATTTGAGGTAAAGTACAGCGCCCATTCATTTGTTCCGGGTAACCCCATCGAATTCCATTTTCCAATTGCAGCACTGTTATCCCAGCTAATGGTATTTGACGTACGTTTCACCCAAATCGCAACGGTAAAGTCATCGCGCCCAAAATCGTTATCCGGCCCGTCAAGAACCTGCATATAGCCGCTTGATCCATTGGTTACATATGCGCTTTGATTTCCAAACGCATCGGCGGTAAGGGTGGTCGTACCACCCCGCGTAGCATTGTTATATCTTCCACTCTGATCGTTGCTGTTGTTATTAAAGGTGTAATAGCCAACAAGCTGATTATTATTCGAGGCTGCACACATCTCATTCAATAAAGATGGTGTTATTTCATAGTCAATTGAAATACTGGTTGATTTGATAAAAAATAAGGGTTTGCGAGTGACGATTGTTTTTTCATCCACTCGTTCAAACCCTTTTACCTCTTCATACACTCCTGCTAACGCCGCGGCTCCCGACGGTAATTGAGTGAAGGGGCCCGGAGAGTCACCTACTTCCATAGCCGTGGCGATTACCGTTCCGTCTTTGCGCTGAAACCTTACTGATGCTATCCCATTAGCATCGATCGTGGTGATCTTTTCAACACTTTTTATATCCGGGGCCTCGGCTCCGAATATCCGCACCAACTCCCCTTCCGTAGGGCTTGAGTAATGGGTTTCTACTGTTTTCCCGCCTGCAAGGGAGTGTTTAAGTCCAACGCCTGATTGTTCCCGAACGCGACCATCAGAAGCAAAACGAGTGCGCGTGAACGGATAACCTTCTGCACTGGCAACACCTGCATTCAGTGCATTAGCTGTACCGCTGTAGTATCCGCTATAGTCTTGCGCCATCGTAGGTGCGGAGATTTTGGCATCATCGTCAAAATCGAATACCAGGAGCGGGTTGGTGGCATCGCGTTTCAAGAGTGTGCCTAAATAACCGAAGGCTGTCGTACCTGTAGGAATGGGAAGCGAAGACAATGCACTTCTCCCGACATAGTCCTGCATCGTTTGGGTAGCAATTATCTGGCTATTGTCCTGTATCTTCGTCTGCTGCTGAGCTACCTGCAAAAGTCTGTTTGCATAGGTCACCTGCTCGCTGAGTTTGTTGCCTTCGGTAAAGGTGCGGCTATAAATCCAATTCTTGTCTTTCTCCGGGTGATCATATATAAACCGTGAAGCTGTGTACGGGCCGGGAGCCCAATTGGCAGGATTGCCAACGCCACCTGGTTGATTGCCTATTGGAATGACACGCCACCAGTAAACTCCGCTTCCTTCGGCCATCGCTACCGATAGGGACTGGTTAGCACTTTCGGTCTCAATTGTCAGTGCCTGGCTCCAGTCGGAAGGTTCTGTAGTACTCTCACTATAGGAGCGTAACAACTGGAATACATAACCGGGTACATTATTGCACGAGGTCCACGTGAAGGTTTGGTCCCATGAGCCGCCTATCGAGGCTCCGTTAGCTGGCGAGACAGGTAGCGCTGTTTTACCCAAACCGTATATCGTATTCTCTTCAGCAAACGATGCCCGCAACCGGATTGAACTGTAGGTCGCCGCATACGCATTTGTATATGAAGTTACCTGAACCAGGATGTATTTCACCAAGGCCGGGTTTAACGTTATTTTTTTAGTGAACAGTTGTTCGGGACCTGTGTCATTCAGCGTAAAGGGAACTGTCCATACCTGATTGGTGGCCGGTAGATCTGATACGGCTGTAACAGTTACGGACGCCGCAACACTCATGCCTGGTTGCTTCCCCAGGTTATAGTCATCCCCAAAATCAAACATCAGGTTGACCGTCACCGGACCCAGTTGATCGATGCAACCTGCATAGTTGTTAATGCTGTGGTCGGCTAAGAAAAGATAGCCCGACCGTTGGTTAGGGTCACTTAACTGTGGGTGAAGGAAAGTCAACGTTTGCTTTGCGTCCGCTGGATTTTTAACGGTGTAGTTAAATACATACGAAGGGCCGACACAGCCCAGGTTATAAGGCTTGATCGTAACTTGCTGATTATCGCCAACATTGGGCAACGACAGCTTAACCCGTCTGCCTTCGACATTACCATCCAAGTCTGCTACCGGTAATTCCAACCCGTTCCACTCATATTTAAAATTGGTCGCGTCTGCGCTCCCCAACACTTCAATCACAGTAGCTTCATTGGGAAAAGATGTGGTTAATCCATTGACTCCTGTAATCGCGGCCGGGGGCTGACTGACGATAACATCGTGTTCGTCATACTTAGAGCATGCTCCTGAAGTAACTTTTACTTTATACGTGCCTGCAACAGTGATGGGAATATTCTTGGTGGTAACGGACTGAAGTACTCCGTTAATCCACCATTGATACGTCACTCCTGTTTCAGGGCTTGCCACGAGTTCCTGATTCACTTCACCATTACAAATAAGTTCGGCACCTGTGATGACCGGTTCAAAATCGGGCGAAACACTTAGCACAGCAGAACTGGGAAATGTCGAACTGATCGAAGGGCAGTCTATACGCGTAGCTTGCACAGTATAGGTTCCGGAAGGCAGACCACCCCAGGTAACCGGAGTAGCCGTTTGAGCGTTGTACTCCAACGGCTCGCCAAAAGCAGTTCCGTTAAGTTTAAGCTGGTATGAGACGCCCGGCTCTCCACCGGTGGTGCCGCCAACAGTACCCGCTAGAGCAACTATTCCTTCTCCGCAGTTCGATCCCGTACTCTGAACGGTGTAGGTGTTAACCGCTCCGTAAGGTGAAATGGTAACAGAGTTATACATCGTTTTCGGACAGGTCCCAGTAGTCTTAATTACCCATTGCACACCCGGACCGCCTGGCCCGAGTGCAGAGAGGGAGGCCCCGTTCCATGAAGGAACCGGATCACTCAGCAAATTACGGGTTATCGGAAGGCTGCCTGTAGGAGAATTATTGTAGTGTACCTGATATGTGACACCAACTTCGAAGCCATCCAGTACTATCGAAGGCCAGGAGCTTGCGACGCCGGTGCAATATTTTCCATTAACATCCGACTGTCCCGTTGCCGCGTTAACAGTCGTAACGGCCCATTGCGAAGGAGAGGCTGTAACGTTTACTGGAATAGTTTTCTTAGCACTCTCGCAGCCATCAACCGGGTTGTAGGAGGTGACTTTAAAGTTTGTTGAAGAAAATACAGTAGCGGAATAAGAAGTTCCTTGTACCAAAAAAACATTACTGGCATTGTACCACCTGCATGTTGTTCCTGGATAAGCAGGTCCAGCGGATATTGTAAACTGAACTCCGGCACAGGCATTTACGCTAGAAGGAGCAGATGGCTGCGGAACAGTGCCACATGCTTTATCAGTTTGTACTTCACAATCTGTTGGACTAACAACATATGTAATTTTACCCTTTCCCTTAGCATTTAGTTGACTTTGAATTTTAAAAACTTTTTCAGCAACGGGGTCTTTTGATTTATTCCAGTACCTGAATAATGATTTATCGATACTGGAGAGGTAAACGCTTTTTACCTCGGTCACACCGCCTGCATTTTTTGACTGAACGACAACCTGAGGGTCTGCGCAGGGTACCTGTGCATTCTGCCCGTGAGCGGATAAAAAGTTCACACAAAGAATCAACAGCATTGCATGTGCTTTAAGGATTAGCATAATTTTTTCTTTCGCTATTCTAACAGCAGCCATAAATAGTCTATGTTTAATTTCTTTTGTCAACTAATTGAAAATCTTTAAACTCCGGCAACAGTGAATTATTTTTTAACACCCGGCCGACTGACTCGCCCTTAAATACATCACCGTCATACGTGTAGCTCAGCTTGTTAATTATCAATTCGTACTCTTTCAGTCCATACTCGTTCCCTTCTGCGTAGCGCACCAATATTTTTTTCACTGAAGCCTCCGCTTCCGATAGCCAATAAACTATTCCGTCAATACCAGCTTTTCTGATCTCACCGGAAGGCGCAAATACAATCTTATGATACCCCTCATCTTTACTCACCGTGCCAAATTCTTTCGTACAGCTCTTAAACACCATATGCCTCTGCAGTGAATCCATGATCGAAAGTGCTTGCGTAAATTGATCCTTTTGACCAGCCGCAGCCTGAGCCTTCGCGATGAAGATGACCTTGGAGTCATTTTGTATCGCAACAAAATTCCGATCATCCAGATACATCGCTATAGATTTCGATTTATAATGATATTTTTTTGCATGAAGACGAACTATCAGATCATCTTCAAAAATCTGCCCTGCAGCCTGTATTACCTTAACATGACAATTCATCTCAAATCCGGATTTTACCATCAAAACTCGTTGAGCTCTGGCTTTCTCCGTAATTCTTTTAAACAGATTCAGACAATCATCATTAGAAGCTGACAGCAAGATCGATCCTGCTAATCCCAGTGTCAGAATTATCAACCTCTTCATGATTATTTATCCGTTACAGGTGTATTATATTGAGTTTCCTGAACGGTTTTTATACCTCGTTCAGTCTCAATTCTCTTTCGCACAAGCTTACCTTCATCATTGTACTGATAAAACAATGCGAAGTGCTGATCATCAAAGACAGCCAGAAGTATCAGCGTTCTTGGATCATACACGTAGCATGTCATCTCTGCATTGACAGGTTGAATCCTCACGTCATCAATCAAAATCTCCCCACCTCCCAATTTGTTGATTTTAATTTTGTTACCGGCAGTCTCTGCCGGCATAATAGACTCCCACAAAGACCATTCTCCGGATTGCGAAATTTTCTTGATAACAGAAGGAAATACGGTTGAACTTGTGCTTGTGACACTCACCGTTGCCGCGGATATATCTCCCCGCGCCCAGAAACGAACTTGTGTATCGAAGGAACTGGTATTAATTGATCTTGAGACAAACGAATTGACGAGCGTCAAAGCGTACTTTCCGGAATGCGCTACAGTTGACCGGCCGCCTGATAGCGCTACATTCTCTTCCAGTAGATTTTGATCTTCTCCGTATACATTCTCAAAACTTTCGAACATTACTTTTTCATAGGATGCATTTTGAGCGATCAAATACGGAACCGATTCATGATAGCCTATTTTAGCCGTGCTTGCAATACCGAGGGCATTTAACTCTTCAAGTGGCTCTCCGTGTGCTGAATACTTGGTAATTTGATTGGTTAGTATCCAACCTGCTTTTTTGTTTACGTCAGGACTTTGCCAGTTGAATCCGGATAATGTAAAGCGACCGGCCAGATAATTGCGATCGTTTATTTGATAGTTAATAGGTGTATTGAACACATATGAGTCTTTTGCGCGCCATCTTCCTCTCTGACCGTTTTCATAATCAATTTCACTTCTTACAGGAGTTCCCGAGAATCCATAACCCCAATCATCTGAAAATGTAGTAGCTGATGCAGAAACTACATTAGTCAATTGGGCGCTCTCAACTTTTCCTTCAATACACGATACGGATTGCGCAGGTAAGCAATTGTCCTGCGGAGCAAATACAATTTGCCCGGAAAATTTATCCAGTTTAAATGTGCCCGGAGACAGCGGCATAACTGTTGTACATAATGCCACGGGGGGAAGAACAACGATATTCTTAGTTTGGGTAGCCAGACAGCCATACATATTGATTATCGAAACCGTAATGGTGTATGTGTTTGAAGTTGGGTAGCTAAAAGTTTGCGTGGCTGTTTCCATGACCGTCTGATATCCGTTACCCAGATTAACGATGTATGTAAATGCACCAGAGAAATTCTGAATCTCAATTTCAAATTTCTCGGTGGGTTTTACCTGCGATTTACTTAAACTAAACTTAACCGATAAATTACATGGCTTGACGAAAATAGGTTTAGTCTCGGTACCATCACATCCCTGTTCAGTGGATTTCAATGACACTTGCCTGTTTCCCTGAGTTGCATAAGTATGGCTTTTTGTGGATGTTGTAAACGTTTCAATAATCATATCCCCCCAGTCAACGGTATACACAGCTCCCACCCGGTAATTTGTTACAGTTAACGTAACCGAAACATTCGTTCCAAGTGTGCTTTTATCAAGTGTGAACTGTGCATCCGGCATGTTCTTTCCCTGCACATAGTCATATCCATCGATATTTTCAGGAAATCCAGCACTTCTTGCACCTCCTGCCAACAGAATATTAGGACTTCCAGAAATTGCAAGATTTACGTCCACGGGATCTATTTTTTGCGGCATAGGCGCGTTAGGGTTCGGCAATACAAATAAGTATCCCTGGTTTCCTTTAGAAAAATAGAGGTTACCATCAAAAGAACTTTCTATCGATCCGATAGGATTAAAGTTATCGCCAGCGGATGCTATTGATGTCCCCTGACAATCGCTGCCTGAGACATTAACACCTTGCTGGTTTTGAATCCGAACATCGTACTGACCATTACTGACCGACCACAAGTCTATTTGCAGTAAATACGTGGAATACGTTCCCGATGGAGTCTGACCCGCTGCTATTTTCGGATAACCTCCACCTGTGACGTACAAATATTGTCCCGATGGACTAAATTCAATTTTCCCCAGCTTATTTCTCAAATATCGGAAACACGGGCGTGTTTTTGCAGATCCCTTAATGTAGAAGTTCCTAAGCTGTGTTTCACGTTTAATGACAATGTTATCCGGCTGAACCCACAAGTCGGGTATATTAATTACAGCAGGATTATTCGTTGGATTTGAAAAGTTATTTAAGTCGAACAGGAATATATCCTGGTAATTTCGCGATTTATCTTTCCAGTTTGATTCATTTCTGTTTGAAATAGCAAGTTTTGTTTCGTCAGGACTTAATTCTACAGACGACCCCGAAATTGAAAGGAACCAAAACTTTGAATTAAACCAAAAACTTGATTGCGTCAGTGCTATACCCGTGTTACTAATAGTAAACCGATGCACCCTCATTTTTGGATCAACATCATTCGGATCACGTTCAACAAGGTAGAGGTAGTGCTTTGTAGAATCAATTCCTGCCTTTCTTGAAACAGCTTTTCCATGAATGTATGACTTGGCCGAACCGATAAGTATTTGGCGCTCATTTTTGTTAATGGTCAGCACGCCATTGTTATACTTGACTTTTGCATATACAATGGTTGCCTTACAGTATACTGAGGATTCCCCACATAAACCACCAAACAGCGAATAAATAACATACCATTCATCTGTTTTTGTAGGTACTTTTACAATTTGCATTTCCGTTGAACCTGGCACTCCGTCCAACGCCCGAAGCGGTGAATCATTTATGTCGTTTGTAAGCCTTACACCTGTAGCAGAGTATAAATTCAATTGATAGTTCTTATCAATACCGGTATGACGAGCATAAAAGGCAATGCCTCCGCATCCATCAATTGCTACCGCAGTACCTGTATTAACAGAAGTTGTGGATCCACTGAGTGCAGTAGTTGAAGGTGACGCCTTGCGCCAATCTACGCTAACATCTTTCGTGGCATTTGTAACGCCCAGTGCCCAGACCGGAAGATTCTTTTCCACGCCGGGTATCACTAATGACGCTGCAAAACCCGACCGCAAAACGGATTTCTTTGCCCGGATCTGTTCGGTCAGGTTATTTCCTTCCAACCACAAACCCTCTAATCCGTCTAATGAATAGATACTGCTCGGTATCATTCCTGTCAAATTATTGCTTGTAAGCACTATTTCCGCAACGTCTCCGTTGATCACTTTAACGCCATACCATTTAGCAAAGTCTGCGCTTGTGCGGCCGTTGAGCCAGTTCGTTTTTATTTTCCATTTTGTTCCGCCTGTACTGTTATAAAACTCCTTTAGAATTCCAAATTCTAAAGAGTCAGGCATTACATCATAATAGGTTGTATCGGAATTCACTACTACCATTTTCTCCTGTGCAAAAGAAAACAGACTGCAAAGGAGAATTGCCAGTAACAGGTTTATTTTTAGAATCATAGTTAATACTTTGATGTGAAGCAAAACTTACCAACCAACCGCGGCTACTCGAACCCAATCTGAACTTGGAAATGGGTCACAATTACTGTTTGCACAGTTAATGTAGAACGCCATAAGCTCCAGGTTAACCTGATTACCTACTACAGTAAACCGATATTCCAACTGGCGGACCTTGGCCTTTGAAAGATCGATATTGCATCCCGGGAGCTTATCCGCAAATCCGGTCATATTTACATCGCTATAGCAATTGCTAAGTGTGAATGTGCCTGATGCAGGCAGAGATCCCGAATTCCTCCATGCATTAAGGTCATTGATCAGGTTATTTTCATTACCAGCATACCGCGTACCAGCATCGATTGTTATCGGGGCTATATTATCTTTAACTTCATTATGTGAAGTAATAGATCCAGCATTCACGCGTAGCTGATTGGTTTTTCCTGTACGAATAATATTTAATTTGGTGTACGTCCCGGACGCAGCCGTCCCATTTGAAGCGAGTTCAATCTTTAGCTTATTATTAAGCCAGTCCAATTCCGTAACAAAGTAAACGGCCTGAGATTGACTGTCGCCCAGCCGGATTTTATCACCCAATGTAAAATCTGCTAACGAACATCCTCCGGCACTGGTCAGTGAAATATATCCGTTAACGAGCGTAAACGATCCATTAATCAGTTTATCCTGATTTTTCCATTTAGGACCCATACCTGCATACTCCCAACTAGCCGGAATGCTTTGTTGAAGGTAAGCACCCTTAAATTCATCCGTTGAACGGATTGAGACCGGCTTACCTGTATATTCATTGAAGGCAAGGTTTTCTTCGGTATGCGTCATCCCGTTCTCATAGACCTCTGTCTTCTTTAATATAGCCGGATACCGAACTACCTTTGTTGTAGAGTGCGTATAAAGCTCACCTTCAACAACTGAGAAGGAGGGCACTGAAGTTGGGTACGGAATAACCAGCGTAAGAAATGCAAGTGGAATAAAGGTTAGTTGTAAGTCAACTTCAACATTTAAATCATTTGACTTCTCTATCACTTTCCGTTGCGAGAATGAAAGATCAACTTCCCGGCCCGGATTCTTCATACTTATTCCAGAAAGCATGGAGGACATCACCGGAATTTTTTCACCCGGTTCATAATACGTATACGTTGCCAGAGTTATCTTAACACCATCGGGATCAACTGCATCTGTGTAGTTGCCACTGTACGTTCCACTCCGCTTTGGCTGGCTATGCATATTATTCAGTATATAGCTGAATCCCTGTGTAGCTCTCGTTTTATTCTTTACAACCGAATAAAATGGTAATGGTAAAACTTCTGGTGGGCTATCCTTTTTCAAAAGAGTTGTCATTGTCCCTGCCTTATCCGGGTGAGCCATCAGAACGGGGTAATCTTTTGCTGTGTAAAATTCCTGAATACTGAAGCCCGGATTTGACTTGCCGCTGTGAATATTCTTGATGATAACACGTGAATACCCCACCGAAGGGCCTGGTAATACAGTCTCGCCAATGGGACCTTCTGCCTGATCCTTGTCCTTCCCGGCGATAATTTTACTCCACAAATTTTGATTCTTGCGCGCTACAAAATCCACCAGTATATTTTCCTCACGGAAAGATTGTGGCTCGTTGGTTGCAACACCACTACTGATTACTCTGTTACCTTCTTTAATCTTATAGATATACTCACTGCCATATAGAACTTTTTCTCCTAATCCAGAACCGGCATCAAGGCCCTTGTCATACATCATCAATCGTTTCACGCGCAGCCCGCCTCCCTTTTTAGCATAAGGTGTCGGGATTCTGAAATATGAATGATTAAAATCTATGTTTGTACATAATGATGGCGCCACTATGTTTTTAGCCAAACTGGTGAATTGATTCGCAATGGCCATCGGACTATCCGGATCACTCATACCGGCGGGATTGCATGAAGAAGGATCGATTTTCCCTAACCGGTTTGTTTTCACATACTCCTGACAAATTTCTACCGGTAACCTATTGTTCCCGGTTGATTCAAGCTGAATCGTTAGTGTCAGATTTCCGGTATTATAAGAGCATGATTTATAAGATGCATAGCCGACAATGTATTCAGCATTACACGTTTCTCGATAATCCGGATTCGCGCTAAGATCTTCGCTAACAAGCCTGTAGAGCATTTTAAAATAGATCTTTTTATTCTTGTAGCGTTTATCAATCATTGCCTTTAACTGATCAAAGTCCTCTACCGGTGCACCAGCCTTAAATCCAATTGATGCTAAATCGATCGTAAATAAGTCTCCGGCTGGCTTGTCTTTAAGAGAAGCCATAACATGGGCTTCCTGATCCTGAACATAACTGTAGTCATCCTGTTCATATTGAACATGTATCTCCCCTCCTGATGGAAGTTTGATTACTTTCAGCTGCCAGGCGGCGGGATCAAAATGATTCACATTGCCCTCCAGGTTTTGATCATTCCACGTACGCGAATGCTCGAACCTCAGGTGACCATTTTTTTGATAGTTACCCCAGCCGTCTGATATAAAATAGCTATAAACAGGGTTCTGATCTTGTGCAGTCAGGTCGCGATAATTAGCACCTAAATCGGGTTCCAATAGTCCATCTGTATATTTAGTAGGATACTTCGAGTAATCAGGATATTTATAAATGAATTCATATGGGCTAATCTTGGTCTTCGATATGCCATTATATTCAAAGTACACACGGGTCAGAGTTAGTTTCCCACCATTCGTTGATGAGTTTGGTAATCCGGTCATCAACTCATTGCTATATTCAAAATGAACAGTTTTAATTGGCTTTGCATTGAGTTTCAATTTTGGAGTTCCAGAAAATTTAGCGAAATCGGGTCCATCTGCCGCGCTGTAACGCTTCAGATTGCCAGTTTCAAGCTCAACTTCAAAATCATCAATGGAATATAAGTCGATACGGGTTAGCTTTTTTGACGCATCCAAGGAGGCAAAAACTGGTTGGGCATTGCTAAACTTATCTGATTCAGCTTCCATGCCATCAGTCCTGTCAGCTGTTGTAAATAGTGCTACGTGGGTTTTTGTTTCAATCGATTTGACAAAATAGACCTCCTTCTCTCCCTCAGCATAACTACCAGTGTTATCTCTTTGATCTGACTGTGAGTTCTTATTGAAAAAAAGTCCTTGATAGGGGCTCCTCCAAACATATGAATCGGTTTGTTTTTCATAGTTAAAACGAGTGTAACCACCAAGATCATCAGGTGAAGAACCAAGTTCCCCCTTAGCGTTCACTACACCAACATCAACATATTCAGAAGTTAATATTTCAGTCAACAGATAGGTTGACGCATATTCCGCATTTTTAACCTGCCCAATTTTAACTTCCTCATTGGGCGTTGTTGTATATGCGATAAAATTCGAAACAGGTGTCAGGTCCTTAGCACTGAAACTTAAATTCTTTTCATTTCTGTTATACGTAGGCAGCCCATAGTTATACTGGGTACCCGTTTCATTAAAAATGGTTATCTCACCGATTAAATCTTTTCTGACTGGATTTGAGCGGTCGGACAAAAAGTTATATGCATCAACCTTCGAAAACGATTCATTGCTTGGGCTGGCCCCTGACAGCATTTGTTCATTAGTATGATAACCGATATAGGAAGATCTGCCGCTTCTTTCATTGTTTATATTAATTGAGGCAACTGAAGCCGGGAGCATTGGCGTGATACCGTTAAACGGATTGGAGTCTATCGTTGCCCGGAAGGGCTTGTCGTTATGATTTGTGCCCCATTCACCTCCCAAATCATTGTTAAACCGGAAAAACAAAGGCTCATCAATAGCATCAGTAATCTTATTAAACGAGGTAAGTTGTCGATTCCAGTCACTTACATTCAAATCGGTTGTGCCCTTTCCAAGATCAGCTCCCGGTCCAAACGTCCAGCCTGAACCTATTTCCCCGCCAACGTTATAGATATCAACATGGCTACCCGACTGTCTCGGACCGAAATGCCCAATCGATTTATTATACATGCGAAAACCGCCGCCGATACCCTCTCCCGTGACCATGAAATTGTCTGAGTCGTTAAAGGGAATTCCCAAAAATACATCTCTCGGATTGAAGTCTTTTTCATTTTCAACGTGATAATCCATCAAGTCGTCTACACCGGCTTCTCCGGAATACATATATCCAAAAGATTTGACGCTTGTACTGGGAGCGTTCACTTGATAACTATAGCTACCAAATACGTTTGCTGTTGCCCCCGCAGGAACGGGAGCAATATTACCCTCCAGGTTAATGGATACGTTAAAAGATTTTCCTGAAAAATTTTGTACAATGTTCGGCTTTTCAGACTGAGTATAGGAAAATAAACCGTAGGAACTCCCTAGAGAAAGCGTGTTAATACTGGACACTTCTCCTCTTTTTGCATCTCGCGCATCTTTTTTATCCAACACTCGTGTGAGGCGGCTTTTCTTCTCCGAACCCTTTTCTTCTTCCTGTTTTTTTCTAGCTTCTGCCATTGCAGGCTCAGTACTCGCCCATTTCAAAATCGCGTATGGGCTCATGTTCAGCGAGAAACTTCCACTCCCGTCAGAAACACTGTAGCCCAGTGAAACCAATCCTTTACCCAGGCTAATCCCCAACCCTGTTGTGTAACCAAAGCCACGATAATTGTTGTAGCGCAGTGCAAACGTAGGGGCTACTTGCGAACCTTTAAAAATGTTATTCAGATCAACGCCAAAAACTTCCCCGAAAGCAGCCTTCATACCAACTGAGACTGTCCAGTTTTTTGGCATCTTATTATAAAACGTAACATCCTTGTTTTTATAATCGTCCGGTAAACCTCTGGTTCCGCGGTTAATCGCTCCCGGGTTAAGCGACCATCCATAGCCAACCCAGGACGACTCTTCTTCCGGAGATCCACCGCTGTGATAGGAAAGTGATAACGGGTAACTGCTTCCATGAGGGCCAGGAATTTCAATAACTGGCAAGTTATATGTGAAATCACCGCTAAATGGATCTACCATGTTGGTAGTCGCGGCAGGCTCAAAACTCGAGAACTCAGGCTGTGACGGCCCGGAGGTAAGGGCGTAACTAATTGACGGTAAAAATGTTTGAAGACTAAACTGAAGTAATAAAAAAACTCCGATAGCTTTTAGAAGCTTTCTGTTTCTTATCATGTGGGGTAGCGGTTTATCTAATTAAAAATACACCGAATTTCCTGATATCATCAAAAAGATTCGCAACATTATTTTTCCATAATGTTTTCTAAAAAACTTTTTAGACTAAACCTGCGATTAAAATTTCAAGCGTGGAGAACTGACAAACAGCTTCTTATCAAAACGAAAATGATTGGTGCCCAAATCCCAAAAGGGATCATCAAACGTTACCGTAACATCTCCTAAAGAATCTGATTTGTTCCTGTCACATGGAAATTCAGGAACGATAAAACTTGTTTGAAAGGTCATTTTATTACCAAGTTCATCATAGCCTTCAAAATGAGATAAAACAGGTTTATATACCTTGTCTGCGTACGTTAACGTGATAAAATCTTCAATATGGAAATTCAAATACCGGATTCGCGCGAGTGTTTCGTCTTGCTGCAAAATATCGTAATTCAGTAAATTGCGATACAGCGCATTTGTTTTATCAGCAGAAATAGTGAATTGAAAAGATAATCCACAACCATATGTTGAAAGAATGGAATCAAAACTCAAGTCATTCGTACTTTGTAAAAACTCTTTATACGCCTGATAATCAGCAGGAAGAAAGCGAGTTTGCAACCTTACTTCTTTCACCTCTTTGACCTGAATAAATCCATGACTTTCTGATGATATCCATCGAATATAACGGTCCGGTGTCAGCTCTTTGGGATTTTGACATGCGCTGATAAAAAAACTTGCTAAGAGATATAGGGAAAGTCGTTTCATAACTACTTTTTATGGCCTGAATAGTAATTGTTCAGCGCCTCAAGCAGCGGATCGGTAATATCCATTGACTTCTTCCCGTACAATAAACTACCAGAAGAGGTTGTGCCCAATACGATGTCATAACCGTTAGAAACAGCGTAATCTTCAACAAAACTGTTGATTTGGTTTAAAACCTCCTGCATCATTTCACTGTCCTCCTCCCGTATTTTCTGGTCAACAGCCTGACTGTACTGTGCAAGTTGTGTTTGTTGCTGAACAAGTCTTTGCTCCTTTTCCATTCTTTGCTCCGCATTCAATTTCTGAACCGATTGCATGTACGCCAGCCGAGCCTGTTCAAAGGCGATTTTTAACGAATCCACATTTCCCATCATAGCATCTCTCTTTTTCTCAAATTCTCTCCTGGCTTCTATCGTTCCCGTATAACCCTCAACAAGTTTATACGAGGTAACATACACGACTTTTTTTGCATCCAAAAACAAAAAAATCACGGACGCTACAAGCATAGTAGTAATTGCTCCCATTACAATGCGAAAAACAAGGGTGTTCTTATTCATAAAACTAGTTAAGATTAACACGTTTGATATATGTTGACTGATTTTGATAACTAACTCTGATTGAATCCCTTACAATTTCACTTATTTTGAAACCCTGAACGCTCTCGCTTTCCCTGACAAAATATTCAAAGCCATTAATCGATACAATTGCAGTAGGAACATTTTTAGAAGCATTGTAAAGTGTTCCGGAAAATTTCACAACATTCCAATCAACAGTTACCGCAGGTGTATTCGGCACTTGTACATGCTGCACAATCTTTGTTTTGTTCTGGCGAATGGCTTCTTTCCTTTTAAAAAAAGGATCTGCATAATCTAAAGAAAGTAAAAATGTATCACTTGCTGTTTTGCCTGATGACACGACAGGTCTCTTCTGTATAGATTCATGATCGTCCGAAAGACCACTTACGATTTTATAGCCGATAGTAGCCCAGATTCCAACAACCAATACGAGCAAAATAATGACCCTCCTGTTCTTCATTCTAATTTACGATGAAGAGCTTACGACATGTGTAAGCCGTTTTGTATCCATTGTTGGTTCCACGGACACACCATTGAAACTCTCCTGCCGAAAGGGTAAACCTTAATTTATTTTCTGTAACCACAGAATCAAGCAATAATGCCGTTGGATTATCCATATCGGGGGTAACAATCAACACTTCATATGCAGTGGCACCCTCCAGGTAGTCCCACCAAAAAAGTTGATCTGGCTGATCCGTAGAATAATCCGGTGCGGGCGTTTTTAAGAATACCTCCTTCTTACTGATATCTTTCTCAAGAACATCATCGCATGAGAACATCATCAAAAAAAAGAATAAACTATTGGCTATTCCTCTATTCATTCTTCTATATGTTTAACACCCTGAAAATAAATATGCGCAACGAGCAGATTCATTCTATTTATATGTTCTGTTTCAAATCGGATTGAAGATATTTTGACGCCCTTGATATCCTGAATATCTCGAACACCTTTTAGAATGCTAACAAAACCACCTTCCAGTGTTACCTTCTGGCTGATTGTTAGTACCTCCCCAGTATTAAAAACTATGGCAGGATGAACCTGCCTGAGATTGACACCGTACGCTTGAGAAGTACGGCTTAACGCTGCAAAAATCTCCCTTTCCAATTCGGTTTCTTTCAACAAAAACGCATACGGAGTAACTTCTTGCGATGATGCCGGAATCACGGGACTCATGGCCTTTAACTCGCGGTCAAGTTCAAAGTATCTCACCATTGCTCTGAATGTTTCTTTACCCGCAATCACAACAATGACAATTGCCGCCAGCCCAATGGCTGCAAGCTTTGCCGTTTGTCCTTTAAAAACTGCCAGTTTCATTTAATGTGGATCACCAACTCAAATATTCCTGATTTATCTTCGGTGCTATATTGATATCGTTGGTCTGAAACATCGGATACCCATTCCAAATCAACAATTCTTTGTATCCAATCATCCAAAACAACGGGATTAGGTACTTTTCCACGCACAAGAATTCGATCTGATTTAAATGACAAAACTTTATCCCGTTTCATCTTTCCATCATCAAAAACACCGATCTCAAGAACGGTAAGCTGCATTTGTGAAGGAACAATAGCAGCCAACTGGTCTGCGTAAAACAGTGGCATCATATTCGACTTCCACCCCAATGACTGATACGATCTGGTTAACGCACCTAATTTTGATTGAGCAGCATTAGTCTGCCGGCTTTGCCCTTTCAGAAAGCTGACCTGTGATTCCAATCGTACTATTTCACCATCAAGCCAAAAAAATAACAGCACATTAATGATAAGCATCAGTAAAGTAATAAGAGCAGCTGATCTGCCGACCTTAAATAATTTTTGATTGAATTCAAAAGCTTCCCGGTTTTGTTTTACAAGATGATTCAGTGAGATATCCAGCCCTGTGGTCGATGAAAATATGCTGCACGCTGAAGAATAAGAAGCTATCAATTCCGAATGGACCGTGAAATCTCCTATTTGAATGGCCATTTTTACTTTGCCTGGCTCATTGTTGATAGCAAGGATTTGACCATCTTCTGAAAATGCTATCTCGTATTGGTTAACGCAGATAACCTGACTACTCAAAAAAGATGAAATTAAATTAAGAATAAAGGGTCCAAGCGAGTATGAATAGACATTATACCCTAAATCGTGCAACTGATTGAGAACTGTTAATCGATCAATCCGCATAACACAAAGCCATGCATTCTTTTCGGTTACAAAGCGTTGAGAGACAAGTTCATCCCGGCGCATGAAGGGAAAGGCATGCTGAACAGCATCATCGTGGCTAAAGATTTGTCCATCAACGGCCTTTAAAAGCACACTATTACCAGTAAAATTAATATGCATGCGCGCATACGATCTATATGCTGAAATCCTATCATTCAGGAGCTCAATTGAAGCTAATCCTATACCGCTTTCAATTATTGCAAGCTGGCCTTTACTATTCTTTAATACACAGAACGAAATATCGTATACATAATCTTGAACTTGAACATTAACCCCTATTACGGTATGCTGTAACTCAGTAAAATTGATTAACGATCTTACGTTCATAAATCTAGTATACCAGAGTCGGTTTTATGAATACAATAAGCCGGTTATTAGCGGAGCGCTTCGTCTTTGAACTGAATATCCATTTAAGAATAGGAATCCTGGAAATCAAAGGCACACCTGAACCCACATCAGATTTAGATAATTCTTCCAATCCCCCAAGAATTATCATTTCTTCATTCCGGATGCGAATCTTTGATTCAAATTTTCGGGTAGTATTGCCCGGTGGAGCATTGGGTATTGTGGGGTCTACAAAATCTGAGAATTCCGCAGTGATATCCAGCGTTATATGCTCATTACCTGAAACAATTGGACTGATATTTATTGCCAGATTAGCCTCGACTTTGTTAAACTGCTGAGTTGTTGTGGTCAACGGATTCACACCACCTGTTATATTTTGAGTCGTTTCAACATAATAGACAGATTCTCCGATAATCAGGTTAGCCTTGCTGCCGTTCATTGTTGATAGCTTGGGTGTTGATCTAACCTGGATATTATTACTTTGTTCGAGGGCTTTCAATTGCATGTAAAAACTGGGGGTAACTCTTCCTAAGTTTACAATTCCCTTTGAATCAAGCCGCTGCAAAGCATCATTAATCGATCGTGAACTAAGTGTAACGTCAAGTCCAGGAAAAACCTGCCCCTGAGTTTTGGGAATTGAATCTGGCGACAGAAAGGCCTTCAGTCCGGTTTCGATGCTGTACCCTTTCCGAACATCGACTACAATAACCTCAATTAAAATATTGGGGATAGGCCTGTCAACCAGTTTAACAAAAGCAACTAGCTCATCTATCTTTTGCTTATTACCAGTTACGATTAATGAATTAAGCTCTTTATGAATTTTAATATCAACATCTTTCACGAGTTCAGAAGGAATCTCAAGCAGAATATTTTCTGTTGTCCGATAGTCCAGCCGTATGAGTTCCGTGCTCCTGAATCCCTCCGCACTTCGCTGTGCGATAAGATACACTCCGCTTTTCTTTTTATAAGTATAGTTCGTTCCCTGAAAAATAAAGGACAAAAGATTATCATATGTAACTGATTTTACTTTTGCAGTTGTCGTTCCTGCGACATCGGAAAAAAGTATAAAGTCGACACCTATTTGCACGGAGGCTTGGCTAATAATCTCCATGATGGGATAGTTTACCACGTCAACGGTAAGCAACGAATCCTTCATAGTAACTTCACCCTGAGCTTGAACTTTGGTGAGCGCTGAAGGATTGTTAAATCCATTCTGTCCCGGGGGTGCTCCCTGCAACTCCAGGATAAATATACCGTCTTTCGACTTGGTCAATTTTAATCCATTAACATAAGCAAGTTTATCCAAGGCGCTTTCAAGACGAAGTCCTTTAATAAAACAGTTCAATAATTTGCCTTCAATTTCTCTTCCACCCAATGCGACAACATTTATGTTGGTGACTCGCGTAATCTCTCTAACAACAGCTTGCAACGTATCACCCGAAAGATCAAAAGTCATTAATCCGTCGCTCGGATTATAGTAAACACCAAGTTTCTTCGCGACATAAGGCCTATCAGGCAATTTTGGTTCCTGAAATTTAAAGAACGACATTATCGTGCCCGTGAAGCGAATATCAAGCTGATACTCTTCACATAAAAAATAAATCAAATCCTTAACCGAAACGTTCGTAAAGTTGTTGGTTAACAAAAAACCTAGACTGGCATCAACCTGAACATTTAATCGATGACTCTCCGCTACTGAACGTAAAAAAGTTTGAATCGGGACATTTGACACGGAGAAGTTGGCAATTTCATTAAGTCCGGTAACGAGCGTATCAGACATTAGTTCCAGTTGCTGGTCAATGATTGCCAATCGTTGCTGAAATGCACTGTTTTGCGCGTACGCATTTGCACACACCACAATCAAAATACAAGAAATAAGTAACTTCAATCTAGTATTGTTCATCAATCAAAAGAGGGTAAATTTCCTCGATGCTTGTTTCTCCTTCACGCAAAATACCGAGTGCTGTTTCCTGTAACGTTTTAACTCCAAGTGAAGCAAAATATTCAGAAGATCCCTCTCCGGAAGTCACGATAAATTCACTAACCTGACTATCAACGGGTATAACTTCATAAACAGCCATTCTGCCCCTGTACCCAGTAAAAAAACACTCCTTGCAACCCTTAGCGTGATAACAGGCTGTAATCAGGTTTTTCCTTTTGAAATTTTGCGGCCAAACATCATCCCGAATCGGTTTGTATTCCTTGCAGCTAACGCATAACCTTCTGATCAGGCGCTGCGCTAGTGTAGCATTCAGCGTATTAGCCAGTAAAAATGCGGGCACACCCATATCAACCAAACGAGCAATTGTTCCCCATGCGGAGTTAGTATGAATGGTTGACAAAACAAGGTGCCCAGTTAATGCTGCACGAATGGCAAGGCTGGCAGTTTCACTATCCCGAATCTCCCCCACCATAATGACATCAGGATCCTGTCTTAAAAAAGTACGCAACGCGCCCGAAAAACTAAGTCCAATCTCCTCTTTTACCTGAACCTGATTTACACCCTCGAGTGTATACTCAATTGGATCCTCAATGGTCACAACATTTGTAGTCTCCTTATTTAATAGCTTAAGTGTACTATAGAGTGTAGTGGTCTTCCCCGAACCTGTTGGCCCGCTTATTAAAATTATCCCATTTGGTTTTCGAATACTCTCTTTATACCTGAGGAGATCAATTTCAGAAAACCCAAGCGCATCGAGTTCCGCACTGGTCGCTGCACCTCCCAAGATTCTTAAAACAATTTTCTCCCCGTGGAGTGTGGGGAGTATAGAAACACGGATGTCGAATTTCACTTCTCCACTATCAAAAAAAATCCTTCCGTCTTGAGGCAATCTTTTTTCTGAGATATCAAGACCTGCCATAATCTTAATTTTATTTACCAATGCCGGGTATTCGCTTTTCTCCAAACGAATGCGATCTATTAGTTTACCATCGATTCGAAACCTGATGCGGCACTTTTGCTCATATACTTCAATATGAATATCGCTGCTTCTAACTGCCTGCGCATCCTGAATCAGTTCCGAAACAAAATTTTTGTTGGATATCGACAAAGTCGACTGCGAAGTCGAAGTAATATCCTTCACATAATTTCTAGCGAGGGCTCTCTCAATAAAATCATGGCCTTTAGCAATAAGACGAATGTCTACGCCTAGCGCGATTTCTAATTCACGTTTTATATCTGGCTTCTCTAGTTCTTCCTCGTCAATAAAGAGCTGAAGTGTTCCATTTTCGTTCTTATATGGAATAATTTTATAGTACCAGGCTACTTCGGCCGGAACCACTTTTATACTCTCTTTATCTAATAGCACCTCTTCTGTGGGGAGCATCGAAGGTTCATTTATAAATTAACTACAAATACCACTAAGAAGCATAAGCTCTGAAATCCAGCCAGCGGGATAGTTTCTTTCGCGCCATAATACTGAGAATATCTTATCAAAGTAAGATGTAAGCATAGCGAAACCACAAAACTCACGGTAATAAATACTATAAAATTTACAGGATCAAACCAACACGCTAACACACCCAAAAAGAACAAATCCCCTAGACCAATGGATTGACGGAAAGAGAATTTCGTCCCCCGCTTCCGCAGCTTAATATATAAAACCGCGAGACCTAATAAAAGACATAGATAAAGCAAATTAACTATAATATTTATCACCAGCACCCAGCTTGAGATCATATAAATCCGATCTAGGATTAGTACAGTAGCCAATACTGGAAACAGAATTATCCTAACTAGTCTAAATCGTATGTCTTCATACGCTATAGCAACTAAAACCACGATAATTACCCCCTCTATCACCAATACTCAACTACATTAATCTTTAACTATTTCATTAATATTATTATCCTCATCCACTTCCCATACATTATAGACGCCGTCACCATCGAAATCAACAACAGCAGTGGCCTTCGCATGAAACGTTTTAGCATCAGCTGAAATTATTTCAAATCTGTAATTGGCTTTTCCGTTAGCACCTTCAGTCACAAGCCTTTCTTGCTCAAATCCGACTTTCTCTAAATCAGTTGAATACCTTGAGAATTCGTAAAAATAGGTTTTCTGTAAAGTATAAATGTGCTTAAGTCCCTGTTTAGCTTCTATACTCCTGGTCCGTGAAATAAGCGGCATCAGAACAGGCAGAGCCATCAAAACAAGAATCCCAATAATGACAAGGACAACAAGCAATTCAGAAAGCGTGAATGCTTTTACCTTCCAGCTTAAGATATTATTCTTAAAAGGCAACATGATCTTTAGGTGTGGTTGATTTAAGGTATTCGTAAAACTATAAATTAATGCTCAACAAAACCATTTTTATACCGACCGAAAAAAGGGGTCTTTAGCATCACCTGCGGGCCCGGCCGCACACAACTCAATAAATTCCCGGTTAATTTAAATCCTGTTTATCTTTGCAGTTCGGTATGAAAAAAGTCGCGTTTTACACCCTGGGCTGCAAGCTCAATTACTCGGAAACCTCTACGATTTCGCGGATGTTCGAGCAGAAGGGCTATTTAAAAGCCGATTTTACCGATACACCCGACATCTTCATTATTAACACCTGCTCGGTTACTGAGAACGCAGATAAAAAGTGCCACAAGATCGTTCGGGAAGCACGCGCGATTTCTCCGAATGCATACGTGGCTATTATTGGATGCTACGCGCAACTGAAACCCAAAGAGATTTCTGAAATTCCGGGTGTAGATGCTGTGCTTGGAGCTGCCGAAAAATTCCGGCTGGTTGAATTGCTGGACGGGTTTGTCCGCAAGCCGCAACCGGAGGTACACGCGTCCGAAGTTGAGGCTGCAAATACATTTAACACCTCCTACTCCATTCATGATCGTACGCGTACGTTTTTGAAAGTTCAGGATGGCTGCGATTACTCTTGTTCGTTTTGCACCATTCCGCTTGCGCGGGGATCAAGCCGCAGTGATAGTATCGTTAACATTGTAAAGACCGCAACAGAAATTGCCGGAACCGAAGTACGGGAAGTTGTGCTAACGGGCGTGAACACCGGTGACTTTGGGATTCAAAACGGCAAGCGCGTGGAACGGTTTATTGATTTAGTGAAAGCATTAGATGAGGTTGAAAACATTGACCGTTTCCGGATTTCTTCCATTGAACCCAATTTATTGTCAGACGACATCATTGAATTTGTTGGTCAATCAAGAAGATTCGTTCCCCACTTTCATGTTCCGTTACAATCCGGATCGAACAAGATTTTAAAACTGATGCGCAGGCGTTATCAGCGTGAGCTGTATGCGAGTCGTGTTGAAAAGATCAAAGTGGAAATGCCGCACGCCTGCATTGGTGTTGACGTGATTGTCGGCTTCCCGGGCGAGACAAAAGAAGATTTCCTGGAGACGTACCAGTTTCTGAATGAACTAAACATCTCCTACCTGCACGTGTTTACCTATTCGGAGCGCGATAACACCTTGGCCGCAACCATGAGCGATTCCGTCAACCCGAAAGACCGGGCAGAGCGATCTAAAATGCTTCACATCCTTTCAGACAAAAAGCGCAGGAAGTTTTATGAAGAACACCTCGGTAAGGAATACCATGTCCTGTTTGAAAACGATGTTGAAAACGGAATGATGCATGGGTTTACCGAGAACTACATCCGGGTAACCGCCAAGTACGACCCAATCCTAATCAACGAAATTAAAAAAGTCCGGCTGACATCAATTAACGACCACGGATTGGTGGAAGTGGAAGATGTTACCGAAGAACTGCTGGCGCATTAAAGGCCATTAAATAATAACTCCGTCTTTAATCTCCAGTTTACGATCAGCCATACCGGCAAACTGCTGGTTATGCGTTACAATAATAAAGGTTTGATTGAGCTGCTTCCGCAGATCGAAAAACAGCTGGTGGAGCTCCTGCGCGTGTTTCGAATCGAGGTTTCCGCTAGGCTCATCCGCCAAAATAAGCGCAGGATCGTTAATCAATGCCCTTGCAACAGCCGTGCGCTGTTGCTCGCCTCCCGATAACTCAGAAGGCTTATGATCAAGGCGATGAGCAATACCCAGAAGCTCCATTACACCCTGAGCTTTCTTTCTAAGTGCAGATTCATTTTTTCGAGCGATGAACCCGGGGATCATCACATTTTCCAGTGCTGTAAACTCCGGCAGCAGGTTGTGAAACTGAAAAACAAAACCGATCGATTGGTTACGAAATGAAGCAAGCTCCTTCGAGGACTTGGACGAAATAGTTTCATTTCCGATTGCAAGCTTACCGGCATCAGGCGTGTCAAGTGTTCCCAAAATATGCAACAGTGTACTCTTACCGGCTCCGGAAGCACCGACAATTGAAATCACCTCGCCTTTTTTAACCTCCATCTCAATGCCTTTCAGCACGTTAAGCGAGCCATACGCTTTCCGGATACCCGAGGCTTTTACCATTATTTCGTTCACAGCTTCTGCCATTTGAATTCTTCCAAAACTGACGTTTTCAAAGCAATTATAAATTATATTTGGAGATTCATGAGCGATCAAAAAATAGCGATTAACCCATGAAATAAAGGTTTAAATACGGTAGTTTCACAACAAAATACAACCTCCATGAACATCCACGAATACCAGGGAAAAGAAATTCTTAAAAAGTACGGTGTAGCCATTCAGCGCGGTATTGTTGCCGATACACTCGACAGCGCAGTAAATGCAGCGAAAGAACTGCAGGCAGAAACCGGAACAAAATGGTTTGTTGTGAAGTCGCAGATTCATGCCGGTGGCCGCGGAAAAGGCACGGTAAAAGAAACCGGATCAAAAGGCGTTGTGTTGGCAAAAAGCCTGGCAGAAGTTCCTGAAAAAGTGAAAGGAATTTTAGGAGGAACACTGGTAACACTGCAGACCGGGCCGGAAGGAAAGAAAGTCAACAAAGTTCTTATTGCTGAGGATGTTTACTATCCAGGCGAATCAGAACCTAAAGAATACTACATGAGCATCCTCCTCGACCGCTCAACCGGCAGCCCGGTTATCATGGCTTCTACCGAAGGCGGTATGAACATTGAGGAAGTGGCTGAGAATCACCCGGAAAAGATCATCAAAGAATGGGTTGACCCAATGGTTGGCCTGCAGCCATTCCAGGCACGCAAAATTGCATTTGCGCTGGGTTGGGAAGGAAACGCTTTTAAAGAAGGCGTAAAGTTTATTCACTCGCTGTACAACGCTTATCTCGGTCTTGACGCTTCGATGTTTGAGATCAACCCGTTGCTAAAGACTTCTGATAATAAAATCCTTGCAGTTGACTCGAAAGTAAATCTTGACGACAATGCTCTGTACCGTCATAAAGATCTCGCTGAACTGCGCGACATTACCGAAGAAGATCCGTTGGAAGTGGAAGCTGGTAAAGCCGGTCTGAACTATGTGAAGCTTGACGGTAACGTGGGCTGTATGGTGAACGGAGCCGGTCTTGCGATGGCTACGATGGACATCATCAAGCTGTCGGGTGGTGAGCCTGCAAACTTCCTGGACGTAGGTGGTGGCGCGAACGCGGAAACCGTGGAAGCCGGCTTCCGGATTATCTTGAAAGACCCTAACGTGAAGGCTATTTTGATCAATATTTTTGGTGGAATTGTACGTTGCGACCGGGTTGCAAACGGGGTGGTTGAGGCCTATAAGAAGATCGGAGACATCCGTGTACCGATTATTGTTCGCCTTCAGGGTACAAACGCTGAAGAAGGTGCTAAAATCATCGAGCAATCGGGTTTAAAGGTATTTTCAGCCATTGTTTTGAAGGATGCCGCCCAGAAGGTAAAAGAGGTTTTAGCCTGAAAAACAGCGGTTTTTAGTCAGGCTAATATTTCTTAAATTGTCTGCTTATTACACGTGAAGATGAGGTTTTTACCCATTGTAGTCCTCTTTTTGGTTTTAGTCACTGAGCTGAGCTACGGGCAGAGCTTTTACGCTATTCGCAGGGAGCGCAGCCTTATTGCTACCGTAGGTACCGGATCAGCAAACTATTTCGGAGAGCTTGTCAACCCGGGTACGCTTGGGAAAATCAGGCCTAATTTGGTTGTGGGGGCAGAATATTACTTCTTCAACCGTGTAAGTGCACGAGCCGAATTGACCTGGTTTATGATTGCCGGGGATGATAAGAACGCCAACAGCGATCGTGTAGAACGTAATCTCAATTTCTTTTCAAATAACCTGGAGCTTAGCGCTACCGGGGCAGTTTACCTGTTACCCAATGGGGTGAGGTTTTATCAACGTCCGATACTTAACGTATACGGTTTTGGTGGAATCGCTTTGCTTTATTTTAATCCCAAAACCCGTTATCAGGGAGATGTTGTTGCGCTTGCTCCCCTTGAAACTGAAGGAACCAAGTACAGCAGAGTAATACCAACAATACCCTTTGGGATAGGTGTAAAGATAAAATACGGCCCCTTCTTTAACATCTTGCTGGAAGGCGGATATCGCCTAACGTTCACAGACCATCTGGATGACGTAAGCATTGAACGATATCCGGATCCTGCGTCATTGAAAAGCAATCTCTCACGGGCTTTATCGGACAGGAGACGTGAGCGAGACCCTGACTATCCGATCGTTCCAGGCCTAGGCAAAAGGGGAAATCCCAACACGAATGATGGTTATATTCTCCTGAACGTTAAAGTTCAATACTATCTGCCTGTTGATTTTCGGGACTCTCAGCGAAAGTTGTATAATAGAAAACGCAAGCAGTACAACCGAATGAAGTAATACTTCGATTCAGGCGTTGGAACTGTCGAGTATTTCAAACCTGGAGTAGTTACTTTTAAACTCAGGTACGATTTCTTTCATTAACGCAACCATTTTCAGTTCATTACGATCGTGAATAAGATCCGCCAGGAGTGCGAGAAAGTTGTCTGTTTCATGATATGCATATTCTGAAACTTTTGCTTTGAGAATCTTCTCATGATGCGTTGGAAGCGTATTCTCATGATCATTTAACAATTCTTCATATAACTTCTCTCCTTCACGCAAGCCGGTAAAAACGATGTCGATGTCCTTTCCTATGGTAAGTCCGGAAAGCAGGATCATCTTCTTGGCGAGATCATGTATGCGAATCGGCTTACCCATGTCGAAAATATAAATCTCCCCTCCCCGGCCCATGGCCCCTGCTTCCAGTACAAGGCGGCATGCTTCGGGAATGGTCATAAAATAGCGTGTGATTTCCGGATGCGTCACCGTAACAGGTCCGCCTTCTGCAATCTGCTTCCGGAAAAGCGGAATAACAGAACCGTTCGAACCCAGCACATTTCCAAAGCGTGTCGTGACAAACAACGTATGGTTGTTCCCACCTTTTTGCAGATGATTGTTGAGCGATTGAACATAAATCTCCGCGATTCGCTTTGAACATCCCATGACGCTGGTGGGATTCACAGCTTTATCCGTGGAGATCATCACGAACCGGCCAACCTTATTTTCCACAGCCAGGTCTGCTAAAAGCTTTGTCCCCAGAATGTTACACATCGCAGCCTCCGAAGGATTACTTTCCATCATCGGAACATGTTTATACGCAGCTGCGTGTAAAATCAAATCAGGGCGAAACGCTTTAAAAATATAGCTCATGCGTTCGCGGTTGCAAATGTCTGCCACGAAAATCTTAATTGGCACAGCAGAACCACGCTGTTTGAGTTCACGCTCAATCTCATATAAAGGTGTCTCCGCCTGATCTACTAGAACTACCACCGATGGGTCGTACATGATAACCTGCCTGGCCAGTTCACTGCCAATCGAACCGGCTGCGCCAGTAATACAAATCACTTTCTGATGAAGCTCGAGCATTACCTGCTCATCATCCATCTTTATCGCTTCCCGGCCAAGAAGATCTTCGATGTTAACTTCTTTGATTTGTGTCAGCTTAAATTCTCCCTTTACCCATCTTTCAAAAGCAGGAACTACCCGTACCCGTATTTGATTGGTAAGCGAACGTTCAACAATATCATTTTTCCGTGATAAGGGTAATTCACGAATGGATATGATAATTTCTTTCACAGAAAGATTTTTCACAACCGTTTCGAAATCCCGGGAGTCATATATTTTACAGCCGTTAATTTCATTTCCAATTTTGCGATGGTCATCCTCCAGAAATCCAATCACACGATAATTACTTCGCGGATCAGCGTCAATTACCTGTTTGGTAATTACTCCGGATTGGCCGGCACCATAAATCAGAACATTCATTTTATCCCCAACCTCACCTTTATAATACGCGTAGATATTTTTAACGACCAGTCGATAATACAGCAGGAAGAGAAAAGAGACAAAGAATGAAATTACCACAACCGAAAACGGGATCAGGTTTCGTCCGTTGTTGTAGAAATAAATGAGGTTAATCGAGCATATTCCCGCGAGGTTGATAAACGAAGTGTAAAGAATATTAATCGCATCATCCACGCCAGTATACCGGACAATTCCCGCATAGCTCCGCGTGAATAAAGATGAAACCACTCCGCACAGTGTGATAATAAAGATTCCGATCAGCGGATTAAAGTGACGTATTTCTGCAATATCGAAGTTGAACCGAAGCAGGTATCCAATAGTGGCAGAGAATAGCAGAACGAATGAATCGATAACAACGATAATCCATCTCGGAAGAATAGTTAGTCTTCTGATCAGGTACGAAAAATAATTCAAGCTATTTGTTGTTTTTAGATGACCTGATTTTGTAGATGCCGAGCCCGGCACCAATCGCAATCAAAATTCCAAGTCCGCCAAATGGCACAGGTGTACCGGGGTCGGGAGGCGGGCCGCCACCCGGCTGTGCCATTATCAGAATGGGACAAATAATAAGTATTACGCAAATAAAAAACGACAATTTTTGCATTTCGCTCTACCGATTATTTCTTGATGATTTTACGTGTCAGGTATTTTCCTTCGCCCATAATCTGAACAACATACATCCCATTTTGCCAATTCCTGATATCAACCTCCACAGTTTCATGGGGTGCTATCGTATAGGAGGATGTCATTTGTGTGCCAATCCCACTCAGTATGCTTAGCCTGGCATTCTTCATCCCAGTCCAAGTTACATTAATTTTTTCTGAAGCAGGATTCGGGAATATAGACACAAATGAGGCGATATCTTCCTCCGCCCCTTTGTCGCCCTTTGTGAGATAGAATCGAGTTTGGTCCGATTCACCCGCTACAAATGCATATCGGTTATTTTTGGCAAGTGCTACATAAACATTCTCCTGGCTGTCGAAAAGTTTCCAATGTTCGAGTTTAAATCCGTGATGACTTTCAAAACTCAGAACATATGAATTTCCTGTTTCGGAAGTTACCGACAATGGATAAACCGCATCATCTTGAATTGTTTCAGGTGCATACATCACAAACTTTACGCCTTGTGTGTCGCGCAACGAAACCCCCAGGTCGTCAGCCTCCAATTTTCTTGCATTCAGATCCACGTCAGGATTCTCGCCATTCGTATCGATCAAAAACGAATTGTCTTTACGTGTTCCCTGTGAGATACTAAACATTAACTCAGGATATGACTCTCTTCTTCTGAAGAATGCACCGGTAGCAGATGTCTTTGCCTGTTCATTGATCGTCAGCGAAGCGGCTCCGGTACCATACACCCAAAACGATTGACAACTTGCAATCACACCATTCGGCAAATCACCCGTGGTACCGTTCCATGTTCTGAAAACACCTGCCGGGTCATCCCAAACATAGATCGTAGGCGCTATATTCGTTTTTGTCCATCCTGAAGCGTTATCCCAATCAATTGACGAAGGATACGGATTACCAACAAGATTCCAGCCATCAGCATTCGGGTCAGGAGGAGATGAAGGTGTTACGGTTATTGGCAATGACAGTGTTCCTTTATTAATGGGGCCGGTTACGTCCCACGTAATTTGAGATGCACCCTGCCACATGTATGCCAGATAGCCTCTTCCGACAGTCAATGTGCTTGTGTTACTACCACCAATTGGCGGGTATTGCACATAGCCTTTATTAAAGGCACCAAGTGTTGGTTCATTATAATACCTCAGAGAAGGGCCGTTATTTAAACATCCGGTACATGGATAACTTGTACCTGTGAAGCTTCCGGTAATCGGGAAATCATCCTGAAGATCAATAACCCGTGCGTTGGTAACCGGTGAAGAAATGTATCGGTTTACGGGTCCCTCGGCACTGTGATACCGCTGCACGACCACGTCACCAATTACATTGGCGGTTCCTGGCAACGGGCCAATGCTGCCATTACCTGTTGGGCCATCTGAAATTGATCTTAAAATCAAATTTCCGTTTGACGTAACATCAATACCTGACGCCTGAATACTGAGCTGTCCGGTTAGCGCGAGCGGACTTGATAACAAAACATCTGAAGCACCCAGCTTATTCACCGCAAGGTTGTTGAATGTGGCACCATTAGCAGAGATTGTTTGTAACGTAGAACCGGTGAGTGTAATCGTTCCATTGTTTGCGTTGAAAGTCGCCCCGGACAATACCGTTATGTTCCCTGACACACTTACACTCCCAACAGGGAGCGTTACCGTTGCTCCGGAGTTAACGAAGATGATGCCAAATGAGGGGGTGGAGGTACCTCCTATTGTAGTGTTCCCGTCAAATATTACCGTTCCCGTTCCTGGGTTAAAGATTCCGGCATTATCATTCCAATTGCCAGTCTCGTCCATGGTGATGGTAAATGACCCGTTTGAAAATGTTCCACTGTTTATATTAAAACTTCCATTAATGACTACGTCCTGATTCAGATTAACTGATCCGTTAACTGTAAGGTTATTTAAATCTTCTGTGTTACCAGGCGCGGGTAATTCCAAACCGGGAATAATTGTGCTGCCAGAATAAATCAGGTTGTATGATTCACCCGGATCACTAACCACCCCATTCCCCAAAAGCTGTGATGTCGGGCTTCGCACGATCGTGGCGTTGTTATCAAGTGTAAGGCCACTCGTATTGGTTAAGTCACCGTTAGTAAGGTTTAATGTCGATGTTATTATGATTTGGCCATTTACGGTTGCGGAACCTGAAGGAAGGCGATTCATGGTAAAGGTCCCCAGCATGTTTCCGGATGGACTGGCAAAAGGTGGCACTGTTCCAAAGGCGGCTGATCCACCAATGGTTAACGTTGAAGCACTGTTTGAGGAGAGGCGGCCGGCACCTACAGCACTGGTACCATTAAGAACAAGGTTCTGGCCATTAAATACCAAATCACCGGAAGTCAAACTCAATGTCCCTGTTGTATTTATTGTTAATCCGCTGATGAGTGTAGCTCCCGTAGCACGATTGAGTGTAAAGTTTCTTACAGACTGGGCTGATGGAGAAAATGACAACTGCGCAGTTGCACCCGTACCGTTAACTATCAAGTCGGAATTTGGTCCGGAGAACGCCAGGAAATTTGCATTTGGAATTATATCTCCAGAAAGTGTAAGAGTTTTTGCGCTTGTGGTCGATGTGACATTAAAATTACCGGTTAACAACGTCAACGTTCCTGTTACGGTAACTGAAAAAACGTTAGACGCGAAGGAAACTCCATTCGCATTATCAATGGTTACATTGACGCCTGGCGATGATGGATGACCATCTCCAATAAACTGTTGGCCTGTGGCAGACCGGTAAACAATGGTTGACCCGGAATTAAACACACGAGTTGCTACAGGAGTGCGAATATTACCCAGCGTATTTCCACTGCGGATCGCGCCCAGCGCATCTGTAGATTCAACAACCAATCTTCCACTGACATTAAGATCCGAAGTAACTCCTGTTCCATTTGTGCCTCCCAAATAAGACGGATCGGTTATTTCCAATTCATCATTAAGTGCAACATTATAATCAAATGTGCCTGTCAGGCTACCGGTATTGACAAATGTGTGTACGGATGAATTATTAAAGTTCAAAACAACCTGTGACGAACTGCCATTTTCACGAATGGTGCCGGCAATCAGTGAGAAATTACTTCCCACGTTAAAGGTTGCAACTCCCGTACTCGGATCGCCCGCTCCGGTATACAATAGCCCTCCGGAAGCATTCATCGAAAAATGACGGGTCAGGTTGATCGTGGTATTTCCAAACGAACAGATATAGGATCCGTTGGCATTGGTAGAATTGTAGATAAAATCCCGACCAATGTTAACGGTGGCATCGCCATTAATATTAAGGTATACTCTGCATGTCCCGAGCACACTAAAGTCGCCTCCGACACTAAGGGTTCGGGTCTGACCATTTCCAACAATTTGAACGGGCTGTGAATTTGAATTCTGAATAATAAAATCACCCTGAATGTTGGTAAGAAGTCCGTTGAAACTGATTGTTGAAACCTGTGCAGGACAATTATAAATCAAATGACCGAACGATTGGGACCATGTTGTTGACGACAATGTCTTACTGGCCGTCCATGATGTAATTTCCAATGTTGAATTGGGATCCCACGTTGCCAAAGGCACTGCACCCTCTGATACGGTGTTTAGATGTTGGTAGCGCGATCCGCTCCTGAAATTTGTGTTGGCTGCACTTGTTCCGGAAATCACCGCAAGGTCCTGTTTGCTTACCGTTCCCGTTACATCCAATGCGCCTGTGCCTGTTAACGAAAGATCATTTCCTGTACCGTTAGCTACATCCAGAATACCTCCTGAGTTAACTACAATAGATCCCGTAACTGTTGTCTGATCTATAGTGGCTGTAAATCCGCTGGGAATCGTAACTGCGTGATTGACTAAAATCGAAGTTGAGTTGGCAGCAGTTGGTACACCCGCACCTCCCCAGGTTGACGCCACGTTCCAGGGCCCAGGCTGAGTGCTTGTAAAGGTTTGGGCAAAACTGGTTGCCGAAAGGCAGATAAACATTAAAAGCAGACCAACCGTACGATTCAGCATAGTAACAGGCATTCTAAACGTGTAAATATAGGCAAAATAACACTCAGGTTAACCCGTATAAATCAATCCAAAACCAGTTTTGTAACCCTTTTAATTATCTCATTACCTGCTTTCTAAGCGCTTCAACGACCCTGCCACGCTGGCTCTCTGTCAGGTTAGAACCTGAGGGCAGGCAAAGCCCTGTTTCAAACAACTTCTGGGCGACTCCGGTGACGTATGCCGGACAATCACTGAAAACCGGCTGCAGATGCATTGGCTTCCACAAAGGTCGCGATTCGATATTTTCTTCTTCCAGCTTAAGTCTGACTTTTTCAGGGTTAATTTCCTGATTATCAGAATTTTTAAATGTAATTGTCGTGAGCCAGCGATTCGACATCGCCCCTATCGGTTCGCTTAAGAAGGAAACTTCCTCGAACCTACTGAGGGCATTTGAATAAAAGTCAAAGTTCGCTCTTCTCGCTTTCACGCGATCATCCAGAACCAGCATTTGGCCCCTGCCGATAGCAGCGGAGACATTGCTAAGGCGGTAATTGTATCCGATTTCTGAATGCTGATAATAAGGTGCCGGATCGCGAGCCTGCGTGGCTAAAAACCGGGCTTTTTGAATCCAAGACTCAGAATTTGATGCCAGAGCCCCACCCCCGGAGGTTGTAATAATTTTGTTTCCGTTGAATGAGTAAATTCCGAAATCTCCGAATGTTCCAAGCTTCCGGCCCTGGAATGTTGATCCAAGCGCTTCTGCCGCATCTTCAATCAGCGGGATATCAAACTTTCTTGCAACATTCTGTATGTCAGCGATTTTAGAAGGCATTCCGTATAAATGCACAAGGACAATTGCAGCAGGTTTTCGTCCCTTTTTCTTTATCCTGTCGATGATTGCCTCTTCAAGAAGCACCGGATCCATATTCCAAGTGTCAGCTTCCGAATCGACAAAAACAGGCATGGCTCCGGTATAGGCAATCGGATTACATGATCCGGAGAAGGTGAATGTCTGACACATTACTTCATCGCCCGCTTTAACACCTAAAATAATCAGCGCCAGATGAATTGCAGCCGTTCCTGAACTTAGTGCCGCAACATGATCAATTCGGTTATAAAGGGCCAGTTCCTTTTCAAAAGCTGTAATGTGGGGACCAACGGGAGAAATCCAGTTAGCCTCAAATGCTTCCTGAATGAAAGGTAACTCCTGACCTCCCATGTGTGGCGATGAAAGCCATATTCGTTCGTGACCCATATCTAAAATGAATGTTAAAATTATGATTTTAAAGCGGTTTCCCGTGCGCCTGGCAAGGTTTATTAGCCCGGACGATGAGTTGAACGCTGGTAATAGAAGGCTGGTATCAGAAGCAAGATGAGGGTAGGATTTAAAATCAACCGATGCAGAAACGACAATAAAGGCCCGTTATACGAAGGGAAATTAAGCTTGAGCAAAAAATACGGTAGCAGAATAAACACGGTACCCAGTAGCTGAACCCATATTGCAAAAATTACATACTGCCTTGACGGGAAAAGTGCATAGATAAGCATGATGGCAAACATGTCGTTCAGAAAGAAGCGGATAGACCGGTTGAGAAGAAAATGAACAATCGGCTTCGCATTTGGCATCAACTGAGTTGATATGTTTACGCCCTGAAACAAAAACACAAGCAACAATCCTACGATAGCCGTGCAACCGATAGTCCAACGAATCTGTTTGCTGGTTTCAAATCGATTCATGGTTCTTAACATTTCTGATCCACCACATCCAAAGTAAAAGCACAACGACATAAATGGCCGCTGTAAACAAATACTTATGAAAAAAGTACAGGGCACCGGAATAGTAGTACGCTACAAAAAATAATACACATACCCGGACGAGGTTTGCAACATGAATGATACAAGCGCCTGCAATAGCGAAAATTCCCAGTCGCTTTCCCCACGGACCAAAAGCAAAAAGAAACGACCAAAAAATAATTACCACATTCAGGCCATTACAACCTTCGTAAACAGATATGATCGATTTAACATCAAGTACTACCGAAACGGTTGGGATAAATTCGCTGTACATTGCGGTGACATTCCAGCCGAAAATTCGAATCAGAAATGCGACCTGATTAGTTACCCAAATTGTCACGGGGTCAGGTGCCGGGCTGTAGTATGTTATAAACCAACCATACAGCAGGCTCCCTGCGATATACATTCCGAGGAACTTAACCAGGAACAGAATCGTAGGTTTGAACTGTGAGATAAGCGTGGTTTTCATTTCAGTGTTCTGGCCGGCACTCCTACCGCAGTGGTTTTTGCAAGAATATTATTAAGCACAACTGCGCCTGAACCGACTTTTGCGTCATCTCCGATCGAAACCCGGTTGATCACATTTGCCCCTGACCCGATCAGTACACGTTCACCTAAGGTAACTCCGCCTGCAAGGTTAACGCCAGGCATAATCGAACACAGGTTACCGATCGAAGTGTTATGACCGATTGTGCTGTTCAGATTAATGAGCACATGATCACCAATTGTGATATCAACCGTTAGTTTGACTCCTGCCGTAAGAACCGTTCCCTGACCAAGACTGATCGTTGACTTGTCGCCCAGCACAACTGAAGGATGAATTACCACCGGATACTGGATATGTGAAGGTAACGATGAAATAATTTTTTGTTTTATCTGCGGATCGCCAATCGCTACGATTACGTGAATGGGTCCGGAAGCCGATCGAAGTTTATCGATTGCTCCACGTACAGGTATTGCTAACAACGTAGTCCCGACAGGTACGGTATCATCGTAGAAACCGGTGATCTCAAATTCCTCCGGAAGAGCCTTCATTAACGCTGCTATCTCACGCCCAAGACCTCCCGCTCCGATAATTGCAACTTTCTTTTTCATCAGCTTGGTTTGTTATAGCGGATCACTCGCCCCGGATTGCCCACCACCACAGCATAATCAGGAATATCGCGCGTGATAACCGACCCTGCGCCAATAGTGCACCATTGACCAATTTTGATACCGGGAATAACAATTGAGCCAGCGCCCAGCAATGTTCCTTCACCTACTGATATTCTCCCACACAGGGAAGCTCCCGGAGCAATGTGAACAAAATCCGAGATCTCACAATCGTGATCGATGTGCGCTGCGGTATTAACGATTACATGTTGCCCCAGCACGCTTCCTTGCTGAATAATTACTCCATGCAGCACCATGCTACCTCTTCCAATGGTGGAATATTTCGAAACGCTTGCCGTCTTATCGACTGAGGTTGTGAATGAATGCCTTACCTCGCGGCTGAGTCGTTGGCGAACATCATTTGCACCAATGGCCACAATAGCCTCACTCCGGGTATGCAAGTCGTGCCTGTAGGTACCGTGCACTGCAGTGTTCATAAAATTCTGACCATCATATTTTGGATCGAACATGGCAATTACGGATCGGCCCGCAGCTTGCAGCGAATCAAGTACCACACGGGCATGCTCGCCCGCTCCGATGAGAATAACATTACCCATTTCCTTTAAACTTTTCCATGGTCACTGATTGCCCGCTGCTGATCCCTTCTGCCCGTAATACTTTCAATACCGTGAGCAACAGGATTTTAATATCCAGAAAAAAAGACACATGGTCAACATACCAGGTATCATATTCAAATTTCCTTTCCCAACTGATAGCATTGCGGCCATTCACCTGCGCCCAACCCGTAATCCCGGGCTTTACATCATGTCTTTTTCGCTGTTGCGCGTTATATAAAGGCAGATACTCGATAAGCAACGGCCTTGGCCCCACGAATGACATATCACCTTTGAGCACATTTATTAATTGCGGAAGTTCATCAAGCGAGGTTTTACGCACGAACTTACCGACACCTTTGAGCCGTATCTCATCGGGAAGCAGTTGCCCTTGCGTGTCGCGCTCATCTGTCATTGTTTTAAACTTGATAACGTAAAACGTTTTACCGTTCAATCCCGGCCTTGCCTGAACAAAGAAGGGTTTGCCCTTGTTCGCTAGTAAAAGGCCAAAAAAAACAATAAGCGTGAGCGGTAGTGACAGTACCAATACCAATGTTGCGCAAAGCGTATCGAAAAAAGGTTTAACGATGCGGATGTACATATTCAGCGGACCTTCATAAATTGCAGCATTGCATGATTAACGCCAGTTACATCAAATTTAGCATGAGCCATCTCAACACTTGCCCTTCCCATCGTTTCAATTAATTCAGGCTGGTCGATAAATTGCTTCATTGCGTTTACAAGCGGGGTAAGTTCCTTTTTAGGCACTAAAAAACCATTGATGTTAGGCTCAACTGTTTCCCGACACCCGGTATTATCGGTTGTTATCACAGGTTTACCCATTGCTAACGCTTCCAGAATTGTTCTTGGAACACCCTCCCGGTACCAGGACGGTAAAACAAATACCGATGACATTCTTAAAAAAGGGCGTACATCATTCTGAAAGCCGTGGAAGATAATTGTTTCTGCCTCAACAGCTAAATTAAGTTCAGCCTGAGAGATAGAATCAGGGTTTTGCTCGTCGAGCTGACCAATCAGATGAAATTCCGTTTCCGGTGATGTGGCCTTAATTTGCCTGGCTGCCTGTAAGTACAACTCAACTCCCTTTGCTCTTATAAGCCGGGAGATAAGAATGAAGCGTACCGGGCTTTTGACAGGTGGGGCCAGGTCAAACTGTGAAAGATTGACTCCGGAACCATTGACAATCTTAACGGGGATTGAAGAATCGATTAGTTTTTTTTCATGAAAGTAAACCCTGTCGTCTTCATTCTGAAAAATCACACCATCTGCTTTCCTTAAACTAACTTTATAGAGGTTCAGGATAACAAATCGGATCACTTTCTTGAATGTGCCTCCTGTTTCTGTTTCGAGGTATCCAAGCCCGGTTATCAAAGCGAACATCTTTCCCTGAAAAAATTGCGAAGCTATACCCCCATAGATTACCGGTTTGATTGTATATGCCAGAATATGAGACGGCTTGTAATCTCTTATAATCCGGATAAGGCGGATCAGGAAAACAAAATCCCGAAAAGGATTAAAGCCAGTTCTGGAAAGAGGAACTGACGTATACTGAATGCCCATTGCCTCCAGTGACGGACCAACCTCAGGCGAATCGTTGTGAGCGATGGCTAAAACCTCGTAACCTTCTTTCCGGAATTCGAGGAGAAGATCTTTCCGAAACAGAAGAATGGACCTGTTATAACTTGCGATAAGGAGCAGCCTTTTCTGTTTCAACGGGAAGGTAGTTGTTGGTTGGTGATAAATTTCTTTTCGGAACCTTTACAAATTGAAAACTATAAGCAGCCAAAAATAAGAATGGAAAAATAATGGAACGATGTCGTGCAATTAACCCGATATTATTTTCAAATAAACCCGCTGACACAATGTATATAAGCGTAAATGCACCTACAAATGTTGACAGGCGATTGGTAAGCATACTTTGAACAAAACGTTTCAGAGAGTATCGTTTTATAAAAAGTATTGACAACATAAAAGTAATCTCCAGGGAGGCCAGCAGGGTTGTGATGTCTTTTGTCTCCCATATGAATGGTCGCGCCAACACGTCAACAATCCCCCTGGGGATGGATGACAATCCCCCGCTCTTTTCTTCCAAGGCCCCGCTTCCATAGTCGTTATTGCGTAATGTTGATCGTTGAAGACCTTCAATCGTTTCCACATCAAAACTTTCAATCCTCCAGTCTGCACTGATGAAATCAAGCAGCAGAACTGCCAGATAAACTCCCAAGCCGATTTTTAAAAGCTTGAGGAGAAACGGGTCTTTAAAATTGAAAATAAAGAGTGCTGACATCGAAAGCAGTAACATGTAGGCAACCGGGGGGCGGAATGCATAGACAATAGCGATGCCGATAATGAATTTTACATAGTTCAGTGAACTGGCCCTAAAGCCGGAACAGATAATTCCAATTCCCAAAAAAACGAAGGCATCTTTTCCGATCGTTGATGTCCAAAACCATACTGCCGGAAAGAGTAAAACATATAGCGTGACGCGGTACCGGTCTATCCCCGGAAAATTGAGATAGAAAGATTTAACCATCAATACCAGTCCAATGAAACAGACCGTTGAAAACAAGAGGTAAATGCCGAATGTAGAGTTACCCGTTATAATGAGGAAGAACGCAGCAGGATACGCAACAAAGTTTGTGTAGAATAATTGTCCGCCACGGTAAAGTGAAGAATCGGTGAAGGGAGAAAAATCGCCCCGCACAAAGTACTCGGCAAAGCGTTGCGCCCAGTTATCGTATACAAAAGCATCTACATTACCTGACGTGATGTAAAATGCATAAAACATGTAAGCTAATGTTCCTAAGACTCTAAATGCCGCTCCCCAGTTATAAACCGCTCGTATTGCCGGTATATCCGTCCAGTCAGGCCGCATCACGTAGCTCACAATAAGCAAAACAAATAGTGCAATGATGGCCCCCATCAGGCGATACTTTTGTAAAACAATTCAGTCTGGTCGGTCATCCGCTTCAGCGTAAAATATTCTTTGAGTCTGCTGTTTGCAGCACGACCAATCTTATCGGCTACTTCCGGTTCCCCAAGCAAGTTACAGATAGTTTGTGAAAGGATTGTTGTGTCAAATGGTTCAACAAGCAGGCCCGTTTTATTATGCTCCATAAGTTCATTACAGGCAGGCACATCAAATGCCACCACAGCCTTCGAGCAATTGAATGCTTCCAGCAAAACTACGCCAAACCCTTCCGATATGGATGGAACACATACAACCTGACTATTATACATCCACTTTACAACTTCGTTACTATAGCCAACGAATCGAACATAATCGTTCATGTGCAGGTTCGAGACCATAGCCTTCAGTTCGGCCTCCAGTTCACCGGAACCCACAATCACAAGGCCTGCATCCGGGTTTTGCCGAATTATTTCAGGCATTGCTTCGATTACGAACCGGTGCCCCTTGAAACGAACCAATCGCCCGGCAATTACGAATTGCTTTTCAAAAAGCCGGAACCTGTCTTCCACCCACGACAAATCGGGGGGTGTAAAATCAAAACCGTAATGAATGGTTGACATCTTTCCTGGCGTTGTAAGCCGGGTCTGAATAAAGAAGTTTCTCAGCGAATTAGTAATCGTGAAAGACTTTGTCATACGATTTTCCGCAAACCGGCTGACCATAAAATAGGGCGTAAGGGTTTGTTTATCTGCATTAAACCCATGCCTCGCGGTGAATGCATTATCGTATCCATGCTTGGTAGAGACAACCTTCAACTTTCGGTGGAGCAGTAATTTCACCAGCGCCAGGTGAATATCGGCATGAATCAGATGTGTGTGAACAAGATCGTATTTCTCAGACCGTATTATTTGATTGATTCTGAAAAGATTCATCGGATTAAGAAATCTACCGATATTGATTTCAAAGGTCTTAACACCAAATGAATTCAGCAGTTCCATAAACTTACCACCCCGACCGCCCTGATAATTCGTATACAGGCGTAAAAAATGAATAGTATATCCACGTCTGATGAGTTCGGGAATTATCTTAAGTTGATAATTCTCCGCACCAAATATCCCGCCTTCCTTTTGAACGAATAAAATCTTCATGTAAAAGTCATAGACCTGCAGATCCCATTCCGGTTAATGGTAGCACAAATCAATTGGCGCGAATTTACATTTAAAATCCTTCCAATAGACGAACCCGGGCAATAAGAACCTTGTCTTTAGGTTAAAAAAATGAATAGTTTTGTCGTTACACCGATAACCTAAGGCTCTCAAAAAATGACTGTTAACAGCAGACTTCATAATCTTGACTACCTACGTGGACTGGCAGCTGCATCCATTATGTTCTACCATTTTACAACCTGGAGCTTTGGCGAGTATGATGCAGACACCTTAATCCGCAGAATTGGAATTTATGGGGTGGCTATTTTCTACGTGCTTAGTGGCTTGACGCTTTACCATGTTTATTTCAAAAAACTCTTTATAACTGAAAACATCATTTCATTTTTTAAAAAACGAGTACTCAGAATTTTCCCACTTCTGTGGCTTGCAACGCTGGCAACCATTGTTCTAAACCGGGAATCACCTGACGCAACAAAACTCGTGTTGAATTTGTCAGGACTGTTCGGACTGGTTGCCTGGGATAAGTATTTTGCTGTTGGCGCCTGGTCCATTGGCAATGAACTTGTGTTCTATTTGTTATTCCCGTTCCTTATCATTATCGCGCGATACTCAAAAAAAGCATTCCTTTTACTTTCGGTACTGCTTCTTGGTGTTTATACCGTATTTGCCTTTCAAATACTTGATCCTTCTGTCCAACTTTCGATGCAGTGGAAAAATTACGTGAATCCGCTCAATCAGGCATTTCTATTTGTAGGCGGGTTTGCAATCGGCTTGTTCTTTGAAAACCAAAGAGTTTCGGTTTTAAATGGCTTACTTCTCATAGCTGCAGGGTTTGCATTATTTATCCTATACCCTGCAAGTGGAGATGCATCGCAGCTTGTAACTGATTTCGCGAGACTATCCTTCAGCTTATCGTGCTTTCTTATTTGCACGGGCTTCTATAAAATTGAATTCAGCAAAACAAACCTGATCACAAAAATTCTTGAGATTACGGGCAAATCAAGCTACTCGATTTACCTTTTACATCCGTTGGTGTGGGGTGCTACGGGTTTTATCCTGACCCGCGTGGGTAATCACTCTATTGTTGTTAAACAAGTAATGGCTGTCGCCATAACATTTATGGTAAGCTATTTCGTATATGAGAAATTCGAAAAATACTTCATGAAACTCGGAAGTCGCAAGGTGTCGAGTGATTGAGTAAAATCTTAGTGTATCGCTACAGAGATGCCAGGAGCCTCTTAAAATTTTCAGCTGTATTTTCCCACGTAAATTGTCGGGCCTGTATGACCCCAGTTTCTATCAATCGTTCCCGGAGTTTAGCATCATTGGCGACATCTATCAGGGCCTTTGCCAGCTTCGCTTTGTTTGTTGGATCGATATACAAGGCAGCACGCCCACACACTTCCGGAATGCTTGATCTGTCGGAAGCAATTACAGGACAGCCACAAGCCATTGCCTCGAGTGGCGGCCATCCAAACCCTTCATGCAACGAAGGAAAAACCAAAGCTTCTGCGTTTTGATACAGCCACTTTAACTCATCGTCAGTTACGTGTCTCTCATGCCGAACCACATGCTCCATTCCTGCTGACTGAATTTGTCGTAAATGCTCAGGTGAAATTGCTCCAATTTTAATCAGGCGATATCCCATTGCATTAATATTCCCCAATTGATCAATCATACCCTGGAAATTTTTATTCCAGGCATCGGTCCCAACCATCAGAAAAAATTTATTTCCTTCATATTTCGTCTCAAAATTATTTTCAGCTTCATGCTTCTGAACGTCCGTATTCCAGGATCGCTCAAGACCATTATAAATAACTTTTATCTTTTCCGGATCAATACCCGGAACAAACCTTAGCAGATCGGTACGAGTGCTTTCAGAAATGCAAACGATTAAACGGGCACGGCTCATAAACCAGAGCTGGGTTTTATACCAGAGTTTATTAACAAATGACTGCTTCTTATAATGAAGCGTTACAAGATCATGACAAACCACAACGGTCCTCCGTTTGGCCATCACAGTCAAAAGGAATGAAAATCGTTCGGATAAAATTAAATTCCCGAATGAACCGGCTCCAATCGCTTTCAAAAGATATCCCGGATAACGATTCCAGAAGGAAAGGTTTTCAGTTGAGCCTATGACGTGAGGCGCTAGTCCCGCCTGGTTTAGTGCAGGTATGAGACCGGAAGCATAGCGGGCCATGCTTCTGGCTGACGACAAATGCGGGTAAACATTAATTTCCACCAGGGGTACGATTCATAACTTCCAAGGCATACCGTTGCACAGCCGTAACAAGATTCCGGATATTTTCCTCGCTGCTTATTTTCACGGGGTACTGGGGAGTAAGTTTTGCGGAAAACGAAACGCGGAAAATTTTCTTCAGGAAATTAAATACATCATCATCATTAAAAGGATAACCGCGCTCTATTTCTGACCACGCAGCCTGAAGGGATAAGGAATCATACGTATAAAAAACACCGGGCAAAGACCGATACCAACAACCGGGACCAAAAACCAACACAGGTTTCCGGCGTGCCACTGCTTCCAGGCCGGCCGTACCAGTTAACGTAGCCAGGCACACACACTTGTCAATCAAATCAAAAGACGAGTAAGTTTCTGAAATAAGATACACGTTTGGTAAAGCGGCAATATCGCGATAGTTGAACTCAAATCGCCCCAAATGCCCGTCCATGCGGGGATGAAACTGAGCGGAATGTTCTTTCACAAAAATAGCGACATGCGGGGGCAACTGTTTTCGCAGCAAGTTGATCATAAGGAATTGATCCACATAAGCGCCTCCGTCAGGCGATGATGTACGCTCGGGCTGATATTGCAAAGGCACAAATACGAATTGCTTATGCATGTCTGGAGAACGCGTTACCAGCTTATGATAAAGTTTTCGCAGCCCTCTCTTATGAATACTTCCTTTGACTTTTATCCAGTACAACTGTAAGCGGGAAGGTGATGATTCTTCGAGGCTGCGTCCCTTGAGTTTAAGAATGTTTGTGCTACTGGCAGGGTCTACAAGTTTCTTCCAATTGCTAATGTTTAACAACTTAAGTGCAGTTTTGAACATCGCACGGGAGTGACTCGATGTCCGGATGGCCTGCTTCATATAGTCAGGCGCGCCCACGCTGTAATCGCTTTTCAGCCTTTTTACATATGCTGTAATTTGCTCAATCACATGCAAGTCCGGTTCGGATTGAAAAGTGAAATCACCTGCAGTAGCAACCGGATCGTCTTCCACACCGTTATAGATGAGCAGTCTCATGTCGAAAATAAAAACCGGTTTAAACATCACTGTTTTAACCCCCTTCTTCTTCAGGACGGCATATAAAATGTACTGAGTAGCATGATGCGGGGTTTCAGTAAACACCGCAATTTCTGGTTTGAACGTATCATACACGTTCAAAGCATAATTCAGAATTTTAATGAAATATCTCTTACGTTCGTTGTATGAAAATGCATCTCCTGAGTCGAGTCGATCCATCATCTTAATCGCCTGATCCATTTCGAAAGCATATTGCAGGATCACCGTTGCATCAATAATATTAGGGCTATATAAGTCGTATCCGGAGGGAGAAACACCACGGATGATCTCAAGAAACCGATGTCGTGCACATTCTGGAAAATTATCCTTAACTAGATTGTCGGTATGCTGACTGGTTAGCCAATACGCAGGTTTCCACCCTAGCCGGCTTTCCATTTCTTTAGCGAATCCGATCCAGTCGGTTAAATGTGAAAGCGAATATATAACGTTCATTCAGTTGCGCTTAAAACCGCAATTTGCTTCGCACAAACGCGGTCACCTGTAAAAACTCTCCTTTAAATAGTGCAAAGATAAAAACCCCTGCCAAACCACCGGCTGCAAGCGTGGCGTATTGATAATAGGATGGAAATAAATGAACCAGTGCGAGCGCCAATACAGCAGCGGCAGCCAATGCAACCGACAACCATTGGTATTTACCGAGATGAAAGATTTCCGGCTCATAATAGCCGCGCTTTTTTACAACCCAATATGTACTGTATGCAAACAACAGATTTTTGCCCAGTACGGCGAGTGCTACACCATAAATACCAATCACCGGAATTAAGACAACATTCAGCGCTATGGCGCTCACCAGCGTAGCGATGCTCAGCCATGGAAGAAGCTTCGACTCGTAATGATAGAACAGCAGAATGCCGTACATATTCTGATAAATCATCGGAATAAAGGCAAGCATAAGAATCGGCAAGTACCCAATAATACTTCTGTACTCCTCTCCTACGTAAAACATGATAAATAATCCGGAAAATGTAAGCATACTCCACAGAACCACACACATAAAAAGTAGCATAATCCTAAAGTTCGAGTTAATCTCACGGTAATTTGCAGCCTTGTTCTCTCCCTTTGAGGTCTCAAGAAGTTTGATCACTCCGGGATTAACAGACGACTGAAATGAATTCAGCAGAATAAATGGAATGGTGCTGATTAAAAAGGCGATATTGTACTGACCCAATACACTCAGATCAAAATACCGTTCAATGAAAAAACGATCCAGATTATTAATGGTAATATTCAGAAGACCAAACGGAATTAGCGGTAGTCCATATAGCAGCAGAGGCTTAACCAGCCGCACCTCAAACCTAAATCCATTTCGAAAAAAGAATCCAATCAGAAAAATAGAAACGACCAGTACACCGCCTGCTGTTTTACCCACAATATTACCCTGTGCTCCATATTGATAAACAACAACGCCTATAATCGCCCCGATCATCATCATAAAAAATGTTCCGAGGGAAACGATAGCGTACTTTTTTAAATTTTCTTCATTGCGATAATATGTGAGAATAACAGAGTTCAGCAGCGCAGTCAAGGCGAGTACGCACACAAATTGTCCGTACTGATCGAATGTAAACAGCTTGTTTTTGAATACGAGTCCAAATATCCAGTCACCAAAAAAGAAGAAGAAAACAAAGATTACGGCAGCCACTCCCAGCGTGAAGAGAATTACCGTGGACAGCAGCGACTTGACTATTCGAGGCCGTTTGAAATACCTGAAGTAGTACCGGCTAAATGATCCTTTGAGACCCAGGTCAATTACAACATTCAGATAATTTTGAAATAATGAAGCCAGGGCAATCAATCCATATTCGACCGGGGTAAGAAACCGCGTGAATAACGGAGCCAGCAAAAAATTGGACGCCAGCGGCAGAAAGCCAAGAACCAGATAAAACGAAGTCTTTTTTAATGTGGATCTCAAAATCCTTACGCGGTTAACGAATACTTCTATCAGACAAAAAACTATCAGGCAGTTGCTTCAGGCTTTCGTACATCCCGTGATGCCACCTTTTTTTGAAAGCATGACAATCGTCTCATAGGGTATCCCATGTTAACGGAGTACCGGCTGCGTAATCGCGGTTAGCAATCTTCCCCAGCACTTTTTCAAAAAATTTCGGTGGAAGCCCATCGCCTGGCCGGATTACGCGCAAGTTGTCTTCCGTAAATTGTTCACCGGCCCGAATTGACTTCGCTACGTATACCGAGCGCTTAAACTTCAAACTGTTTCGTTCAGCCGGCAAAACATCGAGGCTTACTGTGCCCAACGACTGGAATGCCCGCTCAGATTCGGTTACGAGAAGTTTAAATTCTTCAGGCTCCATCGAAAATGCACTGTCTACTCCACCATCAGCTCTTCGCAACGTAAAATGCTTTTCTATTACCCTTGCCCCCAATGCAACGGATGCAATGGCTGCGCCTACTCCCATTGTATGATCCGACAAGCCAATGATGCAATCACTGAAAATTTCCTGAAGTACAGGAATGGTCATCAGGTTTGTATTTTCAGGTGTGGACGGATACGTGCTCGTGCATTTTAACAAAACCAGTTGTTCACACCCATTGTCGCGCAAAACAGCAACCGATTCGTACATATCCGCCAGCGTGCTTACACCAGTCGACATAATTACAGGTTTTTTCGTTTTTGCTATTTTCTTAAGCAACGGATGATCGGTATTCTCAAATGATGCAACTTTATATAAAGGCACGTTCAAAGACTCAAGAAAGTCGACCGAAGTAGCATCAAACGGAGAACTAAAAGCAATCATTCCCAGTTCGTTCGCATAATTGAAAATCTGCTGATGCCACTCCCAGGGAGTGTAGGCAAGTTTATATAAGTCATGAAGTTCCTTCCCGTTCCACAGTGAGTTCTTGTCGTCTATCTGATAAGCACCTTTAATGGTCATTGTATCAGCTGTATAGGTCTGCAGCTTAATTGCATGCGCCCCGGCATCAGCCGCAGCTTTTACAATGGCTAACGCGCGGTCAATAGATTGATTGTGATTACCCGACATCTCGGCAATTAAAAAAGGCTTATGATTTTTGCCAATTACATGTCTACCGAGTTTAATATCCCTCATAGTTTAAAATATACTTTTCAGCGTCATACTTATCATCCCGGGCAGCGCTAAACCCAAGTTTCTCAAAAACTCTTTTCGAGCTTGTATTTTCATCCTTTACATAGGCAATGATCGACCCGGTAAAACCGGAATCAGTTCGAAACATCTCAATACCTTTTCGCACAATTTCAATACCCAGACCCATTCCGCGATAGTGCTCATCTAACCCATACGCGATGGTGGCTACCTCTGAGATATCGAATCTTATTTGACCAACCGGGATGTTTTCGAATTCAAATATATACAGATAAGCATTTGGATCAGCGTTTTTTTTACTGAACCATGTGCGATGATTTTCAAGGGAAATTGGTTCTGATTTAAACGACAATCTCCGCGTGAGCGGATCGTTGGCCCAGCGGAACAGCAATTCAAGATCGCCTTCATTTGCTCTTCTGACTACCGAACGTTTCTGATAAACCAACGCATTGAACAAGGCCAATAAGCGACTATCCGAGTTGCCGTCAACCACTACACGCTGACGAGCAAATGCCGCATCTATCTGTTGCTTGTTGCTCATTTGAAACTCTTCGAAAGAAAAAGCGAGACCCTCGTCCAGTAAAAAGTGTTTAAGATCGGTTTGATTGTCGGCTGTCTGATGTAGATATAATTCACCACCAACACACAAATACTCGTACGCGACCCCGCTCGGAGCACAAATGGCTATCGGGCATTTCATCATGAGTGAAAGCATTTCAGCCGTTGACACATTTACGTGCGTCATCACATGCAATGGAGTAGTGGCCAGAAACTGCTGCAACACGACATGATGCAGGTACGCCTCACCTACTACCACATGAACCGGAAGAGCGGCCTGTTTTTCCGCCAGGCGTTTTAGCACAAACAATGTATCGTTATTAATGTCGGCCCCGCCAAAACTCACCAAGATTTTCGGGTGTCTAGATCTAACTGATCGCTTCCGGGCTGCTTCCCGAAACGGGGTCTTCACTAACAGATAGGGAATTCCCAGACACAACCGAGTGTAAGGTTCTTTATCGTACCATTCCGGCAAGGCGTTTCCTGCATGATTAATGACAACATCAGCCACAAAATGATCACGATGCAGATCGTCAATACAAACAAGCTTGACACCAACCGAACGAATGATATGCTGATAATCGCTGTCAAACTCGTATCCATCAAGCACAACTATGTCGAATGAAGAAATTAATTGTTGAAGGTTCACAGCCTCATCACGAAGGCTAGGCGCGTCACTCAAAACATGAAGTTGTCCGTTCAATTCTTCAACCATCTCACGGGTGCGTTCGGATGGATTCCTGGTTAGCAACGAAATCTTGAAGGTTTCCGCAAGCATTCCGGCAAGCGCAAGCGACCGATGGATATGACCCAGACCGATCTGACTATTTCCATCTGCCCGGAACGCTATGCTAGGCTTTGTCATCTTCAAGCTTTTGCGCTGCGCGATAAAATTCAAGTTTTCGTAAAATAGCCTGAGCTTCCGCCATTTCAACCTCGTAACTGAGATTAGGCTTTTTCTGAATATTGGCTTCGTTCACTTCGAACATCCAGGGACTTACGGCTTTTATTCTCCTGACGAAATCTAATCCTGGAGACTCATCAGGTTGAAGCTGAGCAAAGATTACTGAGAGCGCAGCAAAATCAGACGGATAATCCACCGTTAACCTAAGATTACTCAACTGTTCATCCTTAAAGAAAGTAACTTCTTCTTTTCTAAATTTAGAGTTGTTACGAATGAACAGCGTTACATGTTCCTGATCCGGCGGGCTTAATACTTCGTTTTTCAAAGACAGCAATACTGCCGCAGAAACAACTTCAAAATTCATCCCGCCAGGAAGACCTGTTGTATGCGTGTAGTCATTTTTATTACGAATATGCCTGTCTATGACTTTATCAAGAATACCTGTGTCTACAATTGGATTATCAGCTGTAAGGCGAATAATAACATCCAGTTTTTGATCGCGTGCCACAGCCATGTATCGGCTTAATACATTGTTCTCGCTTCCACGGAACACGTTAATGTGATGGTCCGCACTAAAGGATTCGAGAATATCGTTTTCTGATTCTGTGCTGGTAGCAATGGTTACGGTTGTTACAAATGCCGACCGCTGAGCTGAAGTAACAATCCACCACAGAAGCGGCTTACCGGAAGGATGCGGCAAAGGCATTACAATTTTCCCTGGAAGCCTTTCGGACTTCATGCGTGCCTGGATGATCGCACCAACCATCGGTTTACCTGATTGTCCAGCCGCCATCCACTGCAATGTTTTGTCCTGTAATAAAATTAGCAGCTTCCGAACTCAGGAATACAAAAATACCCGATAATTCTTCCGGTAATCCAATGCGGCCCAACACAGTTCGTTCGCCTAACCTTGCTATAAAATCCTGATCTGCCTGCACGGCCTCTGAAGGGAAAGGGCCCGGTGAAACACAGTTTACCGTGATACCATCCAAGCCCAGATAGCTGGCGTAGTAGCGTGTAAGTTGAATGACGCCTGCCTTGGCTGCACCATAGTGCGGAGGATTGAGAAAGCTTGGGGATTGTTCATATGCCCGGAAGTCCGGAGCAACCATGCCATACATCGAGGCTACGTTTATAATCTTTCCACTGCGCTGATTTTTCATAATTGGAATTACCGCCCGAATGCAGCGGAATACACTGCCCAACGCACCGTCAACACCCAGCGACCATTCATCATCGGTCATAAATTCCGGAGACTGGCCTGCCGAATAAAAAGCGTTATTGATCAACACATCAATCTTGTTGTAATCTTTAATAATGCCGGCAAAAACCTCTTCGATGCCGGATGATGATGACACATCCCCTTTCCGAAACAAAATGTTGTCTGAAGCTGTACCAAACGAGTCAAAAAACTTTTTCTGCTCACGCCCAATAACCAATACCGTTGCACCATGAGCTGCCAGGCCGTGAACAATTGCTTTCCCCAGGTGACCGTAACCTCCGGTCACCAGAATTATTTTACCGGATACATTTATTTGATTGCTCATAATCTTGTTACCGGCCAATGATATGGCAGTAAAATTCTTTCTTCAATATTACTTATGCTTTCAACCCAAGCGATGTCTGGTCTTGTTCTCAAAGCCTGAATATTCTGACGGAGTTGAGCAGCAGTATTCACACCTGTTATTACTCGATCAATCATAGGGTTGGTCGTACAAAAGTACAACAGTGCACCGGACAACAAACTACTTTCAGGATATTGTGACCGGATATTTCTCAAATGAGATTTAATGGAATTGAAAAAAGCCGGCAACTCATCTGGATTCATGAAAAAAAGTCCCTGCAAGAAAGCTGAACGAACGTGTATCTCAGTGCGGTATTTTTTTAGCTCCGGGAATAGTGGCTCAAACCTGCGATCAAACACATTGTAAGGTACCTGCACCAGATCCGGAATCATGCCAAGCGATAGCAGTTTTTCAGCTTGTTGAACTGTATACAATGAATATCCGATCTTCCGAACTTGTTTGTTTGCACGCAGACTGATCAATTCGTCCCATTGCCCCGGATTTGCTATCAACTCATCCGCCTGGTGTGCCATATATGCGTATAACGAACTAACTCCGAGGCGGGCACCCGATTGGCGGAAAAAATCTGTCACGGTCGAATCACCGATTGATGGAAATTTAGAAACAATGTTAAAAGAATGAGACTTCGGCAATACACGCCCTAGCACTTCTTCACTTGTTCCGTATGCACTGGCAGTGTCAATTACATTAATATTTTCCTCAGCAGCAATCCCCAGAATTTTAACTACTTCTTCTTCAGGTGTTCTGCCCAACGTATTACTGATACCGTACTCAAGGCCGAACTGAACGGTTCCAAGACCAAGTTTGCCAACAGGATCGTGAGCGTACTCAGCCATTTAAAAATTGTCGTATTGTATCGATTACGTAACGCTGCTCAGCATCTGTTAAAGAAGGATACATCGGTAAACTCAGGCAGCACTGATAGTATGCTTCCGCATACGGAAAGTCTCCCGGCTTCCAGCCTTGCTGTTGATAATACGGCATCAAATGAGCTGGTATATAGTGCACTTGCGCAAAAATGTTTTTCTCCCGAAGATGATTGTAAAGTTCCAGACGCTTATGCGTTTCAATAATGTACAGATGATACGCATGTCCTTCAACAACTCCCGATTGACGTTTGATACCGGAAATACTCTTAAAGCTATCCTCGTATTGCGCAGCAATTTCGCGCCTGCGTTTTAAACCTGCGTCAGCAGATTTTAATTGCGATGTGCCCAACGCTGCCTGAAAGTCAGTTAGTCTGTAGTTATACCCTAACTCCTGCATCTCCATATACCAGCCCGGATACTGTTTCGAGTCGCTTACACCGGTGGCCAGGCTGGCCGGATTTTCAAACGCTGTTGTTTCGCGTGTTATACCATGTGTTCGCAAAACCTTTAAACGATCGTACAATGCATGATCGTTGGTGGTTATCATCCCGCCTTCACCGCAGGCAATATGCTTTACCGGGTGAAACGAGAAAATAGCAAGTTCCGCAAATTGTCCGTTACCACAACGTTGCTCCGTGCCTTCGGTATCATTAAAGAATCCTCCGGGGGCATGACATGCATCTTCCAGAATCCATAAGCCATGCTGATCAGCAAGCTTTCGGAAAGCCTCCAGGTTAACTGCCCGGCCCGCAAAATCAACCGGGATTATTCCCGCATACATGCCACGTGGTGATGCTGCGAGTAATTTTTCAACAGAATGAATATCCAACAAATACGTTTGCGGATCAATGTCTGCGAACACAATCTCCCCTCCACAATAACGAACGCAATTAGCTGAGGCCGCAAATGTTATCGGAGTTGTTATCACTTTTTGACCCGGGCCAACATTCAATGCCAGAGCACTCAGATGAAGGGCAGCTGTACCGTTCGCAACCGCCACAGCATACTTACATCCAATGTAGCTGGCAAACGCCTGTTCAAATTCAGCGATGCGAGGTCCCTGCGTAAGAAAATCAGACCGCAGCGCTTCTGTTACTGCCTTAATATCAAGCTCTGTAATATTCTGCTTTCCGTAGGGAATCGGTTTCATAAGTGATTTTTACTGGTGAGCACTGCATTGAAAGGCGCCAGGCACGGAATCGAATTAACTTTAGGGTATGATAAAAACGATTCAGGTGAGAAAAAATGATCAGGGTATTCCGTTAAAACTTTTTTTGAATACGGACAAGCCGGCCTAATTTGATCAATGGATTTTGCTGAAGCGTTTTTCTCGATCACGTATAGAGCCGTAGGGTTGCTGGTCCGGATAGAGTGCTCAAACTTCCTGTGATGCACGAGCTTATAGCCAAGTTTTTCAATCGTACCTTTGAGGTTTCGCACGTACCCATTCCGGATCATCCGCTGTTGATCTTCAGGTGATGCCATTTCAAACGATGGCTCAAGCAAAACCAGGTATTGATTGGTGATGCGGTAAAGTTCTGCTATCGCTTCTGCTTCACGGCCACCATTAGGTTCTATCGAATGTGAGGTATAAACAATATCGATGGAACTATCAGAAAACGGACTGCAAAATAAATCGCCTGTGCACAGAAATGCCTTTACTCCCAGCCCCTTCGTGTATTTACTTGCGTAGTATATTCTTGACCATGAAATATCAAAGCCTCCAAACGCGACCTGCTCCGAAAACTCAAGCGCTACCTTGCCTAACTTAGTTGCTTCTCCCACCCCCACTTCCAAAACAGACTTTGGAGTACCAAGTTTTTTTATCTCTGAAGCAATTGCCTTTGCATACGCATTGGCAAATTCCTGATGGTTTTCTGCATGAGCTATGTACGACCCGGCCTGAAAATCATAACTGATTAAGATATCTTCAAGCGTATTGGTCTCCCGTTGATCCTGGCTTTTTAAATAGCCGATTATATTCTCTCCCCGGTCGTAAAGTCCTTTAATACGATCAAGGATATCAAATTTCTTCATAGCTATTCGAGATCAAACGAGGGGTCAACGTGTTTACGAATCAATTTACGGAGTTCAGATACGGTAAGCCAGTCTGTATTCGTGCCCGAGTTATATTTGAATCCCGGCTCTACTTCTTTGCAATTAGTTGCTTTGTAATACTCTTCTTTTGACCAAAAAGGAACCTGAGGCAGAATTGCATAGTATTTACCAAGATCAACCGTAAAAAATGAATCTGCCTCGGTGATCATCTCTTCGTGTATTTTCTCGCCAGGTCTTATTCCGACAATATCTTTTCTGCAATCCGGTCCTACCGCTTCTGCCACATCGGTTATCTTATATGAAGGAATTTTAGGAACGAAGATCTCACCACCCCAATGACGTTCGAGTGCGTGCAACACCATGTTGACACCCTCTTCCAACGAAATATTAAAGCGTGTCATTTCAACATGTGTAATGGGCAATACCCCATCTTTGCGTTTGGCAAGAAAGAACGGTACCACTGAACCGCGCGAGCCTAAAACATTCCCATACCGAACCACTGAAAATTTAATATCCCGATTTCCACGAATGTTATTAGCCGCGACAAATAACTTATCCGAACAAAGTTTTGTTGCGCCATACAAATTGATCGGGGCAGCAGCTTTATCGGTTGAAAGTGCCACTACGTGCTTAACTCCGTTAGCCAGGGCTGCATTGATAACATTTTCGGCACCCAAAATATTTGTTTTGATTGCCTCCATTGGGTTATACTCCGCGGCCGGAACCTGCTTCAGGGCGGCAGCATGAATGATAACATCTGTACCTTCACATGCTTTTTTAAGACGCTCCGCATCGCGCACATCACCAATGAAATAGCGCATCTGGCCGCCTGGCCGTTGTGGAAATAACTGACCCATCTCAAATTGCTTGAGTTCGTCACGGGAGAATACAACCAATCGTTTTATTCCCGGGAATTTCAGCAGTACCGTTTCTACAAATTTCTTCCCGAAAGAGCCGGTTCCACCGGTAACTAAAACCGACTTTCCATTTAAATCCATGCTATCTAAAAAACTTAATGATTCGTAAGGCTACTTTAATTTGCAAAGTAATTAATTAATTTTGATTCGATCATTACCACAACTCGGGTAACCGCAAAAATATGACTAACTGGACCCGGCTCACTTCCTTCGAGCCTCAAGCAAAAAAAACTGAAACCTGGATATACACGAACGCCGGCACGGAAAAAAAGCACACTGTCGATGTCACTTTTGGAAAGCCTGTTGATATTCTTTCTCTGAAACTCAATATGACCGAAGATTATGCTGCAAGCGTAGCACAGGTAAAATCGTCAAGGACAGCTTTATTTGCCTCAAAGGATCTGGATCATTTGCAGCAGTGCCCCATCTGTAACGAAGACGCAGACCGCGCGAAGGAAATTTTCAGCGTGTACGGAGCACCCTATTTTCAATGCCCTTCATGCTCGCACTATTTTATTAAGGCAAGACCTTCCCGCGAAGCTCTTGAACACTTTTACGGATCGGACAAAAGTTACCAAAAAACATATGCCGACAGAAGAACCACAGAAATCCGCGTTCAGCAAGTAGCGATGCCGAAGGCGCTATGGATGCTTTCGCAATACGAAAAAGAATTTGGAAAGAAGCCCGTTCGGATTCTCGATGTTGGGGCAGGCAGCGGTCACTTTGTTTACGCGTGCCGCCAGTTAGGTTTACAAGCGGATGGTGTCGAGATCAGTGAATCCGGCCGGGATTTTAGTAAAAAAGTACTGGACGTTGAGTTGAGAAACATCGACTTCATCACAGAGTTGGATAAACTATCCACTGATTATGATGTTATAACATTTTGGGGCGTGATTGAACACGTACCGCATCCTATGAAAATGCTGGCAGCAGCATACAAATTGCTTTCAAAACGAGACGGATTGGTAATCGCTGAAGTTCCTCGGTGGGATTGCTTTGGCAGTTCGCTGCAAGAACAGTTTACGGATTCAATTGTGCGACACCTCGACCCCCTGGGACACATCAATTGTTTTACCGATTCATCTCTGGCAACTGCATTTCAGCACAATCAATTTAACATCGTATCCGCCTGGTATTTTGGAATGGATATTTATGAGTTAGTTACACAACTTGCATACGCCAGAAAGGATAATAAAATCATTGAAGAATTGAAGCGCCTGATTCCCACCATGCAGGAAGATCTTGAGCGGGCGCGTTTTTCGGATGAGATGGTTTTTGCCGCAAGACCCGCACGTTGAGTTTAACGCATCAAAATACTGCGCAACCGCTCGGATGAAGTGCCGTCTTTAAAATAAAGATATCGTTGCACAAAAGAATCCATTCCATTTCTTGAGACAACCGAAAAATCGATCTCATCTATTGAGAATGTAGTGTAGTCAAGCAGTTGCGCCAGACCCCATACCTGAGCGTCTGTCACCAGATCGTGGTTAACAACTTTAAACAACACGCATCGATTAAAGTAGAGTGCAGGAACTATTAATGAAGAGAAATACCCGAAGCAACCCTCTGCATGATGAATCAAGGCCGGCAGGTCGCCATCCTTAATCCAATCGATATTTTCATGACGAGGGAGCCAATTGCTGTTATAACTTTCCGGATGCAGCTTTACCTTCATCCTCGCACCTTTTGACAAACAAAAAGCATTCAGCTTGAGATAAAAATCAATCGCCTGCTGGGTAGAATAAATAACCTGGCCATAGCGGTTATCAGCCATAGCCTGATCAATCAATAAATAATATTTATCGGTAAACGGGTTAGGTGGAACGGAGGCAAAAAACGGATCCATATCCGGATTACCAATAAACAACAATTGCTCTTTCCGCGGATGCTCCGTCTCTTCGAAATATCGGGCAGTATGCGGAGTATAGCTGATGTAATAAGAAGGCTTCTTTGCGCTAAAGGTAAACCAATAGTTTGCATAAAAGACACCCTCCGAGCGCTTGGCAAGAAGGTAGAACGGAAATTTGATAAAACTAAAAACGTCAGTGAGTTTAACAGACGCTTTAAAAAATCCAAGTGCATTGGTTTTGACTACAGGGGCCGGCTGTTTCTTTTCCTCAATTTTTTTTGTGCGTTTGTCGCGCTGACGGTATTCCTTGTACGTGCTGTATACCCCATGCTGAAGAATGAATGTCTCTATCCCACGCTTACGCGCAACAAAGTTAAGCGTGATTGAATAGAGCGAGTCGACCGACATAAATACAATTCGATCAGGTACAATTTCATCCAACAGATGCTGAGCAGATGTAAAATCATCCCAATAAATTACGCGGTGTGTAGTGAACTTGTCACCTTCCTGATCGGGCGAGGTATAAAAAACGTAAATAACTTCTGTTCCCGGCCCAAGCGATTCAATTGGAGCAATCCAACCCTTGCGGTAGTATCCGAAGTTAAATAAGATACGCTTGGACATGAATCGAATCAGGAAAAAAGATTCCAAACCAATACAGTATCCTCTTCGATGTCACCCAGTGCTTTTTTTCCGAGCAGCGCGTTGATATCCTTCGGACTTATCCCTGAAGCAGGACGCTTCCATGTAAGATCAGCCATTTCAATTACTTTACCGTTGGGAATATTTCTCGCCGCGACCAGACTTCTTCTGGCATTCGCAATCGCTGGTTTTTCCGACTCCAGGCTCTTCACTTCAAAGTCACCAAGCAATGAAAAAACACGCGCTATGTTTGTACGGAAGAGTTTTAAATCTTCTTTATCCATCGCATGATAGTGGTCGTTGCCAGGCAATGACTTATCGTGCGTAAAGTGTTTTTCCAAAATTACCGCACCCAGCAGTGTAGCGGCTTCCAGTGATCGCATGTCTTTGGGCAACGTGTGATCTGAATAGCCGATCATTACTCCTGGAAATTCGTCCTGAAGCCCCAGGATCATACCTAGATTTGCGTTTTGATCTTCTGTCGGATAATTTAATACACAATGGAGCAAAGAAAATGGCACCTGTGAATTCCTGATCCAGCCCACAGCCTGCTGAATTTCATAGAGCTCGCTCGCTCCGGTTGAAAGAATAACCGGCTTGCCGAAAGCAGTCATAAACTCGATGAAAGGCTTATTCGTAATATCGGAAGAAGAAATTTTAAAGACATCCATTAAGTCGTTCAGAAATGTGGCTGACTCGGTATCGAAAGGTGTACTTAAAAATTCAATTCCAACGCGGTCACATTCTGTTTTCAAAAGCTCAAATTCATTTTTCCAGAATTTGTCGTACTTTTTAAAAAGTTCAAATTGACTGCGTGTTGGTTCCTTTGATAAATCCCAATAAGACGGGGAGTGACGTGATGCAATGGTATGGGCCTTATACGTTTGAAACTTGATCGCGTCAGCACCTCCCTCCCGGGCTTCTGCAATTAATCGTTTTGCAAGGTCTAGACTTCCTTCGTGATTCACACCAGCTTCGGCAATCACATAAGGTTTTACCCTTTTTTGATACACTCCCGGTCTGTACGATTCAATTAGTTCTCTCAGTTTCATATTCTATTTCGCAATAAGATCTTTCAATAATTTAACAACGCGCGACTTGCCACTTCGCAGGTCAATTTCATTCATTGAATCAAACAACTGCTTTCGCACAGCCGTTTGACTGACAAGCTCCAAAAACGCGTGTTGGATAGCATCCCGCGTCAGCACAGAACCCAAACCAAGGTGCAGAAACCCGTTTTTCCGTTCTGCAAACACGTGGCTCAATTCACGGTCGTTCTGAGCCATAATTATTGACGGGGTATGTGTAAGTGCAAGCTCGTAAATGGTGCGGCCGGCTGATGAAAATGCAATATCAGCTTCCTGCATAAATTGCGAAATGCGTTTTGAATTCCTGCTGATCTCCACGTTTAAAAACCGTTTGAGCGATTCCTCCTTTTTATACCCTAATCCAAGCACCACAGTTATTTTGATACCCGCCTTAACACAATGGTCGTAAATGGCATCCAACGTCTTCTGCGTAAGATTATTAGGGTCCACTCCTCCAAAAGTTATTAAAATCGATTTTACATCGTTGCTGAATTGCTTCTGTTTCAACAAGTAAAACTCGTCCCGAGCACAAAAGTAATTACTTCCAACAAAGTGCCCGGGCAAGGCTTCTGCTTCCGGATAGATTGCATTAAAAACCATATCCGCATGACGGGCTCCAGTTCCTAAGTCCTCAATGTTAACAACTTTAAATGCCCTGCTCTTTAACGCCCGGATGTAATCTTCTGTTGTATCAAGTCGGTCGTTTATGACCACCGCTGGCGAAAGACTGGATATATCATCAATGATATCTTCCGAAGTTTGAATGTGTACCTCGTAATTTGATTCGCTGATTTTATCAAACGCAAGTTGGCTTTTAGAATCAACCAAAAATACAATTCTATGATCGAGGATTTCATTTGCCAGGATCAAGCAGTTATAAACATGCCCTAAGCCTATTTCCGGGTAGCCTGAAACACAAAACAGAACGGTTTTACGTCTTAACAAGTACTCGCATATTGACCAGTCTGCATGTGTATCAATGTCAATTGCTTCTTCCTGCGGAACAACATACAGATCCACGCGCGACCCGATGCGAGAGTCGTTCGAAATTGATTCTGCGCGCGAGATGAGAAAGCCGCCTGTTTCCCGGTACATTTTGGGGAGCAAACGATGATTAACCCGGGCTTCATAAAGCGGCATAAATACCTCCCCACGTTTCTGCCACGTGAGGTACTTTTCCTCACCCACCGAAATAATTGTATCGATATCTTTATTACCAAGCCTTTGAATTGCACCATCAAACGACAAAACTGAAAGTAAGGGAGCCGTAGGCTGAAGTGTTGCTACGATGTCGTACGCTTTGTTTGTCCGCTCAACGGTTTTAACATATGCCTCGTAGATAACCGGGTCTAATGTTACATCATCATCTCCGAGAGCATTATCGCGATAATGAACAGTTGCCCCTAACTGTGTAGCAAAATAACCAATCTCCTCGTCATCGGTTGTTACCACCACGTGCGGCTTGTACTTGGACAATAAGGCAAGATGGATAGCATAGTGAAGCAACGGTTTGCCATTGAGCGGCCGCAGGTTTTTTCTCGGGATCCCTTTAGATCCACCCCGGGCAGGAATTATAACGAGAACAGATGGCATAGCGTGTTACAACAACTTACTGTTTACGTGCACAGTGTGCAACATTATTTCTTCCTGCCAAAGAAATTCCTGATGCGCCCGGATACTGCCGAACCATTTTCAGGCTCTTCGTAATATTCCTGGTATCCGTAACCATATCCGTAACCGTAGCCATATCCGTATCCATACCCATAGCCATATCCAATGCCATTAGTTTTAATGTCATTCAACAACAAACTAATATTACGCAACTTCCCAGTCCGATAAAATTCCTCAATGGAATTAAGCATTGTTTTTGGAGTATAATTCTGACGAATAAGGAAAATGGTGTGATCAGCATAGCGCGTCAGGACAAATCCATCGGTAATTAATGCGATGGGTGGCGTATCAATCAGCACGAAGTCATACATCGTTCTGAGTTTCACCATCAGCTCATCCATACGGGCATTCAGGATCAATTCACTCGGATTAGGTGGTACAGGCCCGCTGCTGATCAAATCCAGGTTCGCCTGGCCCGTCTGCTGGATAATCGAATCCATAGGCGCTATGCCGGATAAGTAGTTACTCAACCCTACATCGTTGTTCAACCCAAAGTCATCGAAGATTTTTGGTCTCCGCATATCTGCACCGATAATAACCGTACGCTTGCCTGATAGTGCAAAAACCATCGCCAGATTGATGGTAGTAAATGTCTTACCCTCACCGCTCAGGGAAGAAGTAATGATAAAAACTTTATGATCTTTACCTTCGGTAAAGTAATTAAGATTCGAGCGCAGTGCCCGAAACGATTCAGCAAGCGATGACTTGGGTTTCTCAAGAATCACCAGATTACCGTCAATACTTTTATGCCCAAGCGCCCCGATGAACGGAACACTCGTAAGTCGTTCGATATCCTCCTTCGATTGAACCTTGTTATTCAGCAACTCAATCAGGTAGAAAATGATAAATGGTAACAGCAAACCAACACTGCCGAAAATCAGATAGTTCTGAACTACTTTTGGTGTGATCGCATTGCCGGCAAGACGCGGTGGATTGACAATAAGGATATCCGATGTTTTTGCCGCATATGAAATGCCCGCTTCTGCACGCTTTTGCATCAGGAAAATATAGATATTCTCATTAAGTGAATAGTTTCTTCTGATGTTAACCAACATACGCTCAGCTTCCGGTAATCCGCCAAGTTCACGGTCAATACGGTCGATTTGTTGCTGTAGAAATTTGCGTTTAATCTTATCCGTACTCCGCAAATTATTAAGGCTTTCTAAAATGCTCGCTTTGGCCTGGCCGATCATCCGTTGATTACTCTCCACCAATGGGTTGCGTATCCCTTCCGGTAGGGGTTTCTGTATCTTTAACTCAGATTGAACATTAATCAGTTTAATGATAAGATCATTGAGTACCGGATCGCTGACACCAATGCTTGATGGAAGGATAACCTGGTCCATATCACGACCTTCCTGCAAGTACTTTTCCAGGTATTGATAGTAACTTTCCGAAACCTGCAAGTCAACCTTTTGTTTCTCCAATTGTTCTACCTCCTGATAAAGCCTGACGGTTTCATCACTCAAATCTGTCAATACATTTTGTTTCTTAAAGCGTTGCAACTGACGCTCGAAAAACGCTAATGAATCGCCAATCACATTGAGTTGACCGTCAATGAATCTGATCGAACGCTCAGCTGCCTGATTCTTTTTATTCAGATCATACTCCTGGTAGTTCTCAATGAGTTTGGTAAGAAAATCGATTTCCTTGGAAGGTATCGGACCGTTGATGCTCAAGTCCACAACCGATGCTCCCTGCAATGCCCAGTCAACTTTCAAACGTCCTATGTAAGAAGATGCAACCCGCTGGGGATTTAAAATGTTTACAATGTAGCGTTCGCCCCGAATCCGGTTCACATCACCTTCTTTCTTCACAACCAGCGTATTGTTCTTACAACTAATTGTATCCCCGAAATTGAAAGTACTCTTTGCTCCCGCTTTTTCTCCTAACTCAAGGCACGCAAATGTGTGCTCGTCAATTACTTCAAATACGAACGATGAAGGGATAACCTCATCGGACGACACTACCTTAACAGAAATCGGCAACGTTTTGTATTGCTCTGTTATTTTAATATTCCCTTCTTTTTGAATAACAACATGAAAGTTCAAATCTTCAATAACCCCCTGAATTAATGGGTATGACTTGAGGATATATGGCTCATTAAAGAAATTCCGGTAAGGGTTTGCTAAAGGGTTGTCTTTATATAACAATCGTGCATCCGTGCGCTCCTCCGATTCACGAATGATAATAGAGGATGTTACCGGATAGATCCGAACAGCATACCGGTTATACAAGAATGCACTGGTTGTACCAATCAACAAACTTAAAACAACAAGATACCAGTAGCGAAGTGCCCGAAATAACAAGCGCTTGTACTCTACTGTAACAGGAGCATTTTGTATTGAGTCGCGCCCGGCAAACTCATTTCCGGAATTAAGACCTGTTTCCACGCTTATTTTGAAAGGCTAATAACAAGTAACAATACTGAGACAGATGAGAGTACTATTGATAAATTCTGACCAAAGTACTTCCGGAATGGACGTTGGCGAAGGGGCGGTACTACAAACACATCATTCTGATGTACAAAGTAATAAGGTGAATTCACAAAATCTTCATCCAACAAATTAAGATACGTGATCGTTGTCTGCCCGTTTTCTATCCGAACCAATTTAATTTTTGATTTGTCAGCAAGATCATCCAGGCCACCCGCCAAACCAATCGCTTCCGGCACACTTATCCGGTTGTTAAATGAGGTGATGGTTCCTTCCTGCTTAACTTCGCCCATAAACGTAAACCGGAAGTTTACCATGCGTACTTTTACTACTGCCGATTCGAGATATTGATTAGCAAGTCCCTGAAGCTTTTCCTGCGCCTCAAAAACAGTTAACCCTCCTACCCTTACTTTACCGATAACCGGGTAGGTTATATCGCCATTAATGTCAACCAGTTCACTTCGGATACCAAGATTTTGCCCTGATGCTGCCGAAGCCTGATCATCTGCATTCAGAAAATCAAACTTCTTGTCTGTCAAACTTCTGAACTGCGTGTATAACGCGTCATGCGGCTGGATTCTGTAATCGTACGATGCATGTGTGTATTCCCGAACTACGGTGTCAGTCGGCAGGTTTTTGGCTTTAACGTCTTCATGTTGCAAAAAAACATACCGCTTATTGGATACGCAGGAGCTTAAGAAAACAACGGCACCTGCCAGGAACCACCAAAAAAATCGCATCATGTGCTCTTGTATAAAATCAGGCTACAAATATAGAAATATAACCGTATTTGGGTTTTCTACGCGAAAGACCGGCTAACGAACGTATTTCTCGAAGTTTTTATAATCCCGTTGAAAGAGCACTTCCCGTGGCAGTGATTTAAAGTAATCATACGTAATTTTAAGGCCCTCTGCGCGAGACACTTTTGGCGTCCATCCCAAAAGCTCTTTTGCTTTCGTAATGTCAGGCTGCCTTTGTTTAGGGTCATCCTGAGGCAACGGTCGCGAAATGATCTTTTGTTTCGTTCCTGTCAGCTTAATAATTTCTTCAGCAAACTGCATAATCGTAATCTCATCCGGATTACCAATGTTTACCGGAAACGAATAATCTGACATGAGTAATCTGAAAATTCCTTCCACTTGATCGGCTACATAACAGAAGGACCGTGTTTGCGATCCATCACCAAATACGGTAAGGTCTTCGCCTCTTAATGCCTGACCTATAAATGCAGGAAGTACCCGTCCATCGTTAAGCCGCATGCGCGGACCATACGTATTAAAGATCCGAACAATACGGGTATCAAGATTGTGATACGTATGATACGCCATTGTCATTGCTTCCTGAAAGCGCTTTGCTTCATCATACACCCCCCTCGGTCCAACAGGGTTTACGTTGCCGTAATAATCTTCCGGCTGCGGATGCACCAGCGGATCACCATATACTTCAGATGTTGATGCAATTAAGATTCTTGATTTTTTTACACGTGCCAATCCGAGCAGGTTGTGGATCCCAAGTGATCCTACCTTTAGCGTTTGAATGGGTATCTTTAAATAATCTATTGGACTGGCAGGCGAAGCGAAATGAAGAATGTATTTCAATTCACCCGGAACATGGACAAACGTAGAGACATCGTGGTGATAAAATTCAAAATCGGGATGCTTAAAGAGATGTTCAATATTACTGACATCGCCAGTAATCAAATTATCCATCGCAATTACATGGAGACCTTCCTGAATAAAGCGATCGCACAAATGCGAGCCAAGGAAACCTGCACCTCCGGTAATTAAAATACGTTCTTTTTTCATTCCGCTGTAAGTTAGCGAATAACTCAATAGCAAATAAAATAGGGATTCAGCAAATCCGGTTTATTGTAGACCATTTGATTCATGGTGTTTTGCTGAAATACATTCAACCCCACCTCACGTACCACCGCGTGAGCGGCCGCAGTATCCCATTCCATGGTAGGCGCAAACCGCGGGTAAACATCAGCATTACCCATCGCCAGCAGCATAAACTTCAGACTGCTGCCGGCCGATATGAGTTCCGGTGAATCCAGCGAGCCGATGAATGTTTCGGTTTCTTCATTCATGTGTGAACGGGATGCAACGATACGCAAACCTTTATTCGACAAATCGGCAGGTGTTCGCCTGGAAATGGGTGATACAAAATCCGGACGTTTAATGAATGCACCGCTTCCGCGGGATGAATAATAAACTTCGCACGTAACCGGAACTGCTACCACACCGAGAATAGGTGTTTGATCTTCAATTAATGCAATGTTCACCGTAAACTCTCCGTTGCGCTTGATGAATTCTTTTGTACCATCAAGCGGATCAATCAACCAGAAATATTTCCAATCCTTTCTAACGGCATACGGAATACTTTTGCCTTCTTCACTTAGAATCGGAATTCCGGTTTCTTTTAATAATTCCTCAATGGCAACATGTGATTTTTTATCAGCCAATGTTAAAGGGGAATTATCGTCTTTCAGGTTAACCTGAAAATCAGCAGAATTATAAACTTCAAGAATTTTATTGGAAGCGAGCTCTGCAGCCCGAATGGCAATCGTTAGCAGTTTCTGCAATCTAGTTTCATCCATGGCTACACAATCATTCCTGCAGCAACAGTTTCGTTGGTGCCTTCGTCTACCAAAATAATACTGCCGGTAATGCGATTCTTACGATAACTATCGAACGAAAGCGGTTGCGCAGTTCTGATTTTTACGCGCGCAATATCATTCATCGCAAGCTGTTCAACATTCTCCAACCGTTGCAAACTGTTGATATCCAGCTTATACTGAATTTCTTTCAATACACCCTTTACTTCTTTGGTTGTATGCCGAACAAAGAGTTTTGTATTCAGATTCACTGCCCGTTGATTCATCCAGCAAAGCATCACGTCCACGTCCTGTTCGGATTGTGGATGATTGTTTGGCTTCGCAATGATATCACCCCGACTAATATCAATCTCATCCTCCAGCGTCATGGTTACCGACATAGGGGCAAATGCCTGATCAACTTCTTCTGCACCCACGTGGATCGATTTAATCTTTGACGTGAACCCGGAAGGAAGAACGAGTATCTCATCTCCCGCACGGAAAATTCCGCCAGCGATTCTTCCTGCATACCCGCGGAAATCCTGATGCGACTGGGTTTGTGGCCGCACGACATACTGAACCGGAAACCGGCTATCGATATGATTGTAATCACTTTCAATGTGAACAGTCTCCAGCATGTGCAGCAAGGTCGCCCCCTGATACCAATCCATATTTTCCGACCGGTTTACAACGTTATCACCGGCAAGCGCACTGATCGGAACAAACTGAATATCATGTATCTCAAGCTTTGAAGAGAACGCTTTATAGTCGTTAACAATCTTCTCAAATACCTCCTCCTGGTAATCCACGAGATCCATTTTATTCACGCAAACAATAACATGTGGAATCTTAAGCAATGACGCGATAAAAGAATGGCGATACGTCTGCTCAACTAACCCTTTTCGCGCGTCAATTAATATCAATGCAAGGTTCGCTGTCGATGCGCCCGTCACCATGTTCCGTGTATATTGAATGTGTCCCGGAGTATCAGCAATGATGAACTTTCGCTTGGGTGTAGCGAAGTAGCGATACGCAACATCGATAGTAATGCCCTGCTCGCGCTCAGATTTCAAACCATCGGTTAACAACGAAAGGTCAACGTAATCGAAACCTTTCTTCGCACTTGATGCTTCAACCGCTTCAAGCTGATCTTCAAAAATCGATTTGCTGTCGTACAGCAAGCGTCCGATCAGGGTACTCTTACCGTCATCAACACTTCCGGCAGTAGTAAATCTCAGTAATTGATTCAAAATTCTTACGTTTAAAGTTTACTGTCAAAAATATCCCGACTTCTTCCGGTCCTCCATAGCTGTTTCGGAACGTTTGTCATCCGCCCGTGTTCCGCGTTCGGTTTTGCGGGATGACGCAACTTCTTCAATAATCTTTTCGATTGTATCTGCGGTTGATTCCACCGCACCGGTGATCGGCATATCACCACACGTTCTGAATCTCACGGTACGCATGGATGGAATTTCATTCGGCTTGAGTTTCAGCCACGGTGATGTCGACAATATCGCGCCATCGCGTTCAATTACTTCCCGCTGGTGTGAATAGTATAACTTAGGGATTGGAATTTTTTCAGCCTGAATGTATTGCCATACGTCCATTTCCGTCCAGTTTGAAATCGGGAACACCCGGAAATGCTCACCCTGATGCTTGCGGCCATTAAACAGGTTCCAAAGCTCCGGACGTTGATTTTTCGGGTCCCACTGACCGAACTCATCGCGATGTGAAAAAAATCTTTCCTTCGCCCGAGCTTTCTCTTCATCTCTTCTTGCTCCGCCCATCGCTGCATCGAACTTATATTGCTCGATTGTATCTAACAGCGTCACCGTCTGAAGTGCATTGCGGCTTGCATTAAAACCTGTTTCCTCCTTCGCTCTTCCTTTATCAATGCTTTCCTGAACGGACCCAACAATCAGCTTCACCCCTAACTCATTCACGAGCCAGTCGCGGTACTCCATGGTCTCCGGGAAATTATGACCGGTGTCGATATGCACCAGCGGAAACGGAATGCGTGCAGGATAAAAAGCCTTTCGCGACAAATACGCCAAAACGATCGAATCTTTGCCGCCTGAAAAAAGCAGTGCAGGTTTTTCGAACTGCGCCACCACTTCGCGGATCACAAAGATCGCCTCCGATTCAAGCTCTTTTAAATGACTGAGGTAATACTGACTCATGCTGTATGCAACGCAATCTTCTTTTCCACTGCGCTGAACAACAAATCTAATGAATCATTCACATTTAGAATGTGCGTTTGGATGATAATATCGGGTTGAACCGGAATTTCATAAGCGGAATCGATTCCGGTGAAATTTTTTATCTCGCCTGCACGGGCCTTCTTATACAAGCCCTTCACATCGCGTTGCTCACAAATCTCCAACGGAGTGTCAACAAACACTTCGAAATATTTTCCAGAACCAACAATGGTCTTAACCTGCTCACGGTCAGCCTGAAAGGGCGAAATAAAAGCAGAAAGCACAATCACGCCTGCGTCAAGCATCAGGTTGGCCACTTCGCCAATCCTGCGGATGTTTTCGATGCGGTCTGCATCGGTAAATGAAAGGTCCTTGTTGATGCCTGCACGGATATTGTCACCATCAAGCAGGTATGTTTTGTATCCTTTCGCATGCAACACAGCTTCCAGCTGAACCGCCAATGTTGATTTACCAGAACCTGAAAGTCCGGTGAACCAAATAAGCAAAGGTTTCTGATTTAGTAACTGCGCACGCTGCTCCCGGCTGACTTTTGTTTGTATCGGAAAAATGTTACTCAAAGCGCAGGATCAGATTAATAGATCGGTGGAAATTTATTCGGATTTACTTCACGCATGAGGGTGTAAATCTTGTCGAAAATCTCTTCTGCGTTGGGCTTGGTGAAATAATCGCCATCTGATGCATACGCAGGACGATGTTCCTTTGCGGGAATGGTAAGCGGAGCAGAATCCAGGTATTGAAATGCCTGTTGCTCTTCCAGAACTTTCTGCATCATGAATGCCGTGGCACCACCCGGAACATCCTCATCCGTAAACACGACACGATTCGTTTTCTTTACCGAGTCGGCAATTACATGATGGAGATCGAACGGCAACAACGTTTGCACGTCAATCACCTCGCATGAAATTCCGAATTCCTCAAGGTCAGCAGCAGCCTGCATCACAATCCGGCACATCGATCCATACGTAACGATGGTTACATCATCGCCTTCTTTCAAAATCTCAGGCTTACCCAACGGGACGGTAAATTCACCAACGTTATCCGGAAGCTGCTCTTTCAGGCGATAGCCATTTAAACACTCGACAATAATTGCGGTGTCGTCAGACTTCAACATGGTATTGTAAAAGCCCGCGGCCTGTGTCATATTTCTGGGAACGAGAATATAAATTCCGCGCAAGCTGTGCAGCATCATACCAATCGGAGAACCGGCATGCCATACACCTTCCAGCCGATGACCCCGTGTTCGAATAATAACCGGAGCTTTTTGCCCGCCTTTCGTACGGTATTGCAAACATGCCAGATCATCGCTCATGATCTGCAACGCGTATAACAGGTAATCCAAATATTGTATCTCAGCAATCGGGCGCAAGCCACGCAACGCAGTGCCGATACCCTGACCAAGAATGGTACATTCGCGAATTCCGGTATCGGTTACGCGCAACTCACCAAACTTAGCTTGAAGTCCGGCAAAGCCCTGATTGACGTCACCGATCTTGCCAACATCTTCACCAAATGCAAAAACTCGCGGATCGCGTGTTAGCGCAGCGGTAAAGCAGGCCTGTAAAAGTTCACGTCCATCCACCTGGATCGAGGCGTCCGAATACTGCGGAGCCACCTCCTCTACTTTTAATGCCGATTGATCCGACTCACTGTACAGGTTAGAACTGTATCGGTCATGATTTTTATTTTCAACGTCACGGATCCAGTCGATCAGTTCCTGCCGTGCAGGTATTTCTTCGTCGCGCAACAAACGAACGCTTCTTTTCGCTGCCCGCACACAATCCATCCGGATTGCATTCACGGTCGTGCGAAGTGTTTCTTTAATTGTGGTCAGCTCATCGCTATGCCGGCTTTGTTCGATCGCACTTTCCAGGATAGCAGTAAGCGATTTCAAATCTTTCTGAATATCGGCATTAAACGCTTTCCATGCCCGGTCCTTCGCATCGCGAGCGGCCTGGCGGGCTTCTTTTTCGATCTCGTCCACATCTTCCGGCAGCACCAATACTTCGTTGATAATCCATTCACGCATCTTCAGCAGACAATCGTGTTCCGCTTCCCACTGCAAACGCTCTTTTGATTTATAGCGCTCATGCGATCCTGAGGTGGAGTGTCCTTGCGGCTGGGTAACTTCATCAACGTGGAGCAACACCGGCACATGTTCTTCGCGACAAACTTTTTCTGCCTTTTGATAGGTGGCAACCAGGCCCGGATAATCCCAGCCTTTTGCGTTGAATATCTCGTAACCCTTCTCGGTTGTAGTTCTGCGAAAACCTTCGAGCACTTTTGAAATGTTGCTCTTGGTTGTGTGATATTCTGCGGGAACGGAAATTCCGTATGCATCATCCCAAACGGATACAAGCATCGGCACTTGTAATACACCCGCTGCATTGATTGCTTCAAAAAACATCCCTTCGGACGTTGAAGCATTTCCAATCGTACCAAAGGCTATTTCATTTCCGTTAACGGAAAGATTTTTGAATTGCTGTAAATCGGGATTCTGCCGAAACAATTTCGATGCATAGGCGAGCCCCACCAGTCGCGGCATTTGTGCTGCCGTTGGCGAAATATCCGCACTGCTGTTTTTTGTTTTGGTAAGGTCGTGAAGTTCACCGGCTTCGTTAACCATGCGGGTAGCGTAGTGCCCGGTCATCAGCCTTCCGGCTGACGCTGGTTCCGCTTCCATGTCGGTATGCGCGTATAACTGTGCGAAGAACTGCTGAACTGTAAGCTGGCCGATGGCAAACATGAACGTTTGATCACGGTAATATCCCGAACGGAAATCACCGTTCTTGAATACTTTGGCCATCGCAATCTGGGCTACTTCTTTTCCGTCACCGAAGATTCCGAATTTGGCCTTACCCATGAACACTTCCTTCCGCCCAAGCAAACTCGCTTCACGACTTTCCCAGGCAAGCCGGTAGTCTGCAAGGATTTCCTTCACCTTTGTTTGCGAAAATTTTACTTTCGTTTCCTTTGTCGTGCTCACAGCCTGTTAGATTACGTGAAACTGAAATCCCACAGCCCCAAAAATAGCCAAATACCTCTAATATAATAGCACATGACCCGCGTGCATTTCCGGTTGACTATTCACAATAGCCAATTATCTTTGCAGCCTGTTTAAAACGATTGTTCTATGATTATTGGCGTCCCTAAAGAGATAAAAAACAATGAAAATCGCGTAGCGCTGACCCCTGCCGGAGCGCAGGAGCTTGTCAAGCGCGGCCACTCCGTTAACGTTCAGAAAAACGCGGGTGCCGACAGTGGCTTCAGCGATGAAGAATACGTAAAAGCGGGCGCTAAGATCACCGCAACTGCCGAGGAAGTATTCAGCCTTGCAGAAATGATCATCAAAGTAAAAGAACCGATCGAACAGGAATACAAGCTCATTAAAAAAGACCAGCTTGTATTTACCTATTTTCACTTTGCATCGTACGAGCCGCTCACAAAAGCAATGATTGCTTCAGGCGCAGTTTGCCTGGCGTATGAAACTGTTGAGCGCGAAGACAGAAGTTTGCCGTTGCTGATTCCTATGTCGGAAGTTGCAGGACGTATGGCCATACAGGAAGGTGCCAAGTATCTTGAAAAACCCTTGAAAGGTCGCGGAATATTGCTGGGTGGTGTACCGGGAGTAAAGCCTGCAAAAGTATTGGTGCTCGGAGGCGGTATTGTAGGTGCGAACGCAGCCAAGATTGCAGCGGGTATGGGTGCCGATGTTACCATCATGGACGTGAACCTGAATCGCTTGCGCTACCTTGATGATGTGATGCCGAAGAACGTTCATACCATGGTATCGAATGAGTACAGCATCCGCGAAATGGTAAGAGATCACGATTTGATTATTGGTGCGGTATTGATTCCGGGAGCAAAGGCTCCGATGCTGGTAACGCGCGATATGCTCAAGACCATGCGTCCCGGAACGGTGCTTGTTGACGTGGCTGTCGACCAGGGCGGATGTATTGAAACCTGTAAGCCCACCACGCACGAAAATCCGACTTTCATTATTGATGACGTTGTTCACTATTGTGTAGCGAATATGCCAGGTGCAGTTCCGTATACTTCTACCCTTGCGTTAACCAACGCTACGTTGCCGTACGCGATTCGGCTTGCGAACCTCGGCTGGAAGAAAGCATGTCAGGAAAGCGCTGACTTGAGAAAAGGTTTGAATGTGATTAAAGGTGAGGTTGTGTACAAAGGCGTTGCCGATACATTCAACCTGCCATTAAGTGATGTGAGCAAGTTTTTGCAATAAGCATTTAATGTAACCCTCACTATGAGGCGAAGCCGAAGAATCCCCAATTCAGGAGACTTCGGCTTCGTCATTTATACTCCGGAAAGTTTTTGAGCAGTTCCGTTTCCGTTACATCGTCTTTCACTTCGTAGCAAGCGTGCTTCATACCATTTGACACCGCAATGTATTTCGCCCGGACATTCTGATTATAAACTGCCGCCTGCATAACCACGTTTTGATTCAACTGGAGCCCGGGCGACTTGCATTCCATCAATAACCACGGACTGCCCGTGCGATCATATACAACCACGTCCGACCGTTTCTGAAGCTGATTATAACTCAAGCCGCTTTCAATTTTAATCAGCGATTTAGGGTAATTGAGCTGATTTATAAAGAAATGAACGATGTGCTGGCGAACCCATTCCTCGGGCGTGAGCACCACCCGCTTCTTCCGAATAATATCAAAAATCCATATTTTGCCTTCAGCTTTACTGACCTGATAGTCGAACCCCGGCAAATCCAGCTTAACCATTCTGTAAAGTAACTAAACATGAAGACAAAAAAGGAAATCGTAGAGAACTGGCTCCCCCGCTACACAGGCCAGCCTCTGAATAAGTTTGGCGAATACATCCTGCTTACAAACTTTGACAATTACGTGCACATGTTTGCCGACTGGCACAACGTACCGGTAATTGGGTTAGATAAACCGATGCGCAGTGCTACTGCGGAAGGTATTACGATCATCAATTTTGGAATGGGCAGTCCGAATGCAGCAACCGTAATGGATTGCCTGAGTGCCATTCAGCCGAAAGGTGTTTTGTTCCTTGGTAAATGCGGTGGACTAAAAAAGAAGAACAGTGTCGGCGATCTCATTCTGCCGATCGCAGCAATCCGCGGAGAAGGGACATCGTCTGACTATTTCCCGGCCGAAGTACCTTCGCTCCCATCATTCGCACTACAGAAAGCGATTTCAACAACCATTCGCGATTACAACCAGGACTATTGGACCGGCACCGTGTACACCACGAACAGACGTGTTTGGGAATGGGACGAAGAGTTTAAAGAATACCTCCGTAAAATCCGGGCCCAGGCAATCGATATGGAAACGGCAACGATTTTTACCACAGCTTTCTTTAACAAAATTCCTGCGGGCGCGTTGTTACTCGTATCCGATTCACCGATGGTTCCGGAAGGTGTAAAAACAGATGTCAGCGATGTTTCGGTAACGAAAAACTATGTCGAGCAGCATTTGAAAATCGGGATTGACTCGCTCAGGCAATTGATCAACAATGGAATAACGGTGAAGCATTTGAGGTATTAAAAGTATGCGCGCTCTGCTGTTTTTTTTCTGGGTTGGAATTGTGGTTGTTATCGGAACAAGAACAACAGAAGCTCAAAGCTCAATTGTCTACTACGAGCTTATTCAGGGCGACAGCGTAGCCTTATATTTTAATAAGGACCACATGTTTACCGAAAAAGACTGCTACGATTATGTGAGGCGGGTGCGTGTAACCGATAACGGAGACTTTAACGGATACTTTGAAGACCGCGGAGTTGATAATAAACTGCTCGGCAAAGGCGTATATCAAAACGGACGCAAACACGGATATTTTGAAGTGTTTTATCCGCATGGTGTTATCTTCTGCCGGGGCTATTATGAAAATAACCGGCCGATAGGCAACTGGGAGTACTACTACCCTAACGGACTGCTCGAACGAATTCTGAGTGCAACCGATTCAACCATCCTGATGGTACGATTTATCGATCCGACCGGAACCGTTCAGGTTGATAACGGTAAGGGAGAATTCTACGGCCTCGTTCGCGGAATGCCTGAATTTGAAGACCTGCCCATGATCAACACCAATGCCAACGGAGTAATGGCAGCTGGGAAAATTGTTGATGGAAAACCGGTTGGAAAGTGGATCATTCCCGATCGCAACAAGCAGGCCTATTACATGGAGCGATACGAACAGGGTAAGCTTATGAAAACCAGCCGCGTATCGAAACGAAAGATGAAAACCCACGGTGCCTTACCCAGGCTCAATACTTTTTTTCTTGGGTCTTATCTCACGAAAATTGAAACGTTTGAGCGCGAAAGCTGTAATGAATCACAGCAGTTCTTCTTCAACCGGTACCCGAATGATCTACAAGCTTTCAGCTATGATTTGCGCCAGAAAATGAATTACATCATCAATTCTGATTTAAAGACAGAGCGGAAACAAAATTATCAGTTAGGTGAAAACTATATGTCGATCAAATTTTCGGTCGACAGTAAAGGCAAACCGTACGACATCACCCTGCTGACTGATTGGGGCGCCAACTTTTTTAAGGTTGCGAAAAATTCATTGAACAAAACGGTGTTTTCAAACAACAGCAAAACCATGTATTTCCACCTGAAGTTGTCGTATGCCGGTGGCTACCGGTACAAATACAACTTCCGGTTTTCAAAGCGGGACCGGATTCGCTGACCAGGAAACTATAAATAGGTCGGGGCTGCTATGCACAGACTCATCATTTGGTTTTTGACAACGATATGCAGTCTAGAGTTGCAAGCGCAAAACGCATTTCCTTTTTTTGATCAACTTGTAGGTGACAGCGTGGCCATCTATTTCAACAACGAATACATGGTTACGGAAAAAAGTTGTGCTGACTACATCCGACTTACGCGAGTGTCGGAAAAAGGTGATTTTAACGGCTCTTTTGAAGACTACAGTGTGCGCGGAGTATTGCGGGCCAAGGGCTTTTATCGCATGGGCGCAAAACACGGGTATTTCGAACTATATCATTCTAACGGAAAGCTATGGGGTAAAGGATACTACGAGAACAACATTCCGGTAGGCGTCTGGGAGTTTTTTTATGAAAGTGGCTTTCGGGAGAAAACGTTTGATTTCAGAGACGGAAAAGCTCTACTCATGAATTTTATAGACAAAGCCGGCGATGAAAAAATTAAAGATGGGAAAGGTACGTTCGAAGGTTATGACTTAATTAAAACAGATCAAGTCTATAATGTGAGAATAAAAGGTGAAATTCTGGATGGCCTTCCTGTCGGAAAATGGAAGGCATTTAACTTAACGGACGGAGCGGCAGTATACGCCGAAACCTTTGACCACGGGCGACTGGTCAACACTTCAACGCTGACCAAAAATCAAATTAATGCGAAAACCCCACCAAAGCTTACAGCGTTATTCAGAATTGACTATTTATCGTATCTCGAAGGTTTTCATTTCCAATCTTGTAATCAATCCAGCACCTTTTACACAGGAGACCCGGATTTCAATTTGCAGATTATAAAGTTGGATTTATCGTCCAAAATCGCCGAACTGATAGAGTATGACATTCAACAACGAAAAACAGAAGGATATACGTACGGAGACAATGTGCTCACGGTGCAATTCTACATCGACAAGAATGGAATTGTAAACGATGTCAGACAAACCTCTCTATGGGGAGAACGTTTTTATCCGACTGTAAAAAATGTCATTAGCAAATCCGCATTTTACCGGACAGATAAGACCTTATACTTCTCGATGCGATTGTCCTACGCGGGAGGACGAAGGTACCGGTACGAATTAAAGTTTTCTTCAAAAAAAGATTAGGTCAATTTTTGTTGTCTGCGCTGATGCCGGTACGTAATTGCCAGCGCACTGAATCCCAACACAAAAAATACGATGAGTGAGAGTACGGAATTTTTCATTCCGAGCAATTCATCGATATACCCGAACGTAAACACTCCGATTACGATCGCAATTTTTTCGGTAACATCGTAGAAGCTGAAGAACGAAGCCGTATCGTTTGTCTCGGGCATTAGCTTGCTGTACGTGCTGCGGCTGAGCGATTGAATTCCGCCCATCACCAGACCCACGGCAACAGCAAGTCCATAAAAATGCACTTCAACGTTATGGCCCGCCTCTTTCAACGATGCTATCTCATAAGCCGCGATACAGATTACGATCCAGAACAACACCACCCCCATTAATACATGAAGATTACCATACTTACCGGATAATTTCGACATCAGAAACGCGCCCGCAATGGCTACAAGCTGAATGAGTACTACTGTAATAATCAGTTTGTCGGTGGGTAACCCAAGCATTTTGCTTCCGAAGATGGTTGCGGCCAGCATAACTGTTTGAACACCCATGTTATAAAAAAAGAATGCCACTAGATACCACTTCAGCACGGTTAACTTCCGTACCTGGCGCCAAACTTTACCAAGTTCAATAAAACCTGCTGTAAGAAATCCGTAACTGAATTTTTCAGCTGACGGTTTATTAGCCGGCAGTTTTCTGAACGTGACTTGCGCAAAGCCGATCCACCACAACCCTACGAGAAAGAACGTTACGAGCGGGCCCATCAGTTTGAGTTCGTTGTTCGATTGCGATTCGGCCTGCGCATTAAAATAAAGCACCAGTCCGAAACCAACGATCTGCAGAATAACACTTCCGGCATACCCCATGGCATAACCCCGTGCACTGATTTTGTCGCGGTCTTCAGGCGCGGCAATCTCCGGCAGATAAGAGTTATAAAACACAAGTCCGCCAGCATAACCAATCACTGCGAAAATAAAGCAGGTTATACCCCACCCCACATTGTCGCCCCGAAACCAGAACATGCCAATACAGGCAAGACCTCCGATATAGGTAAAGAATTGCATGAACCTCTTCTTGTTACCCTGACTGTCGGCTATTGAGGAAAGAATCGGCAGCAACAACGCGATGAAGAGATACGCAAATGCAAGCGCGTAATCATAGAGCGCTGAATTTTTGAACACCCTCCCGAGAAAAGGCACATCATCTTTTGTAACGGCCAGGAAATAAATCGGGAAAAACGTTGTCGTGATTACCAGGTTATACACCGAGTTCGCCCAGTCGTACATACACCAGGCTTTTACGGTTTGAGGGTTGTTATAGGTTAGTTGCATAGATCAAAGCTTTGCCAAGATAGGAAATACCGAATAATTATTTTTATCTGAAAAGTTAGTAAACTTCGCCATGATTAAATTAATTCTATTCATTCTGATCGCGGTGGTCGCAACGATTATTGTTATCGTTAGAAAATTTTCCACCGTAGCCAGCGGCCAGTCACAAGCGTTTTTGATCAACAAGATTAAACGCAATCCCGCAAGAGCACATGAATATTCGCGCATGTTAGACATACCAATGGATAAAAAGCCAAATATAAATTTGGCAGCATTTGAACTTATCAAAGCAAAGATTCAGTCGTCTAATTCAATTGAAAATTACCGAATCCTGCACTCTACTCCGGTTGACAACCAACTTCTGCTTTTTACCGAAACAGTCTTTACCGATTTCGATGTGACCTTTACAGGTGAAGCCGGAGACGTTGAAAAGAAGAGTTACCATAATTTCCTTCTTAGCCATCAGCCGGAAGCCAATGAACTGATCATTTACTCAACCATGTATGCCGACTTGAACGAAAAAACTCAAAAGCAGGGCTTTCTGGAAGCGCTCATGAAAACCATGGTTTAAATTAAATGACAACTGCTGTCAGTGGTCTTGTTTTCTATTTCACGAAAGATGATGCCTGCCTACATTAGCTTCTCAAAATAAATGAGGGCAGATATGGAAATAACAGAGAACAATCAGCAACGGATTAGCGTACCGGAAGTCAGAATCGAGTCGAACGACACTTTGATGCATGTGTTCAACACCATCAATGAGGAAAAGGAAAGTCAGGTTTTTATTTATAAAGGAGTAAAATTCTGGCGCGAAGACTACGAGTTCATTATGTCGTACAACGAAGAAGCTTTTTTGGCAGGCGTTGTGACTGACTTTGATGAATTCAAGGAGATGCTGCTCGATCAAAAACTGTAACGGTGAATTCCGCAAGTTTTGTAACTTGCCTTTATGCAACGCCTGCCGGCTATTCTTCTTTTACTGCTAACAACCACATGTATGGACAATTCGACGTACTATCAATATGCCGATGGAAGCGCGAACATGTACGTGCTCACACGAGACTCACTTGAATATATCCCGGTAAAACCTGAAGAAAGCTCAACAGGTTTTTACAGCGGTGGTGAACCGAAAAGGATTGCCCTTTCACCCCAGCAATTCAGGACCGTGCGTGCGATGTTCGAAGCAGCGAAAACAAAACATGAAGTTCATCTCCCCGACCGAATTAAAACAAGTGGCATGATTACCACCGTGGATGGTTCAACCAGGAATTCTATTATTCTAAAACCCGGCTGTACGGAGTTGGTAAGAATTGAAGCAGAACTGAAAGAATTGCTGAAGTAATCAGAAATCGATATCGGAGACGTCTGAGTCTACATCCGAATCAAAATCCCAATCATCAAAAACCAGGTCAAGAAAAAACATGGTCACCACAAAATTTCTAAACGAGGTGTACCGACCGGTATAAACAGATCTGCCTAACCCTGCCAAGATCAAAATTGCGCCTGCGATAATCAGAAACATCAGCATGAATTAAAGGTAGGTATTATTTATCAATCCAGAACCTTAAACACATAACCATGCGGGCAAATGCTTATCCGAGCAGTATCCGGACGATAAAGTAGCCTATTGCCACCATCGCGCCCCCAATTACCATGTATTTGGTACGTTTGCTCTTACTCGCTTTATCCGTTTTGCGTTTTACCAGATCGTCAAGCTTAAGCTTCAGGCGCAACAAACTCGCACTGTCTTTTCCAATGAAATCTTCGGATCCGGATCGAAACACATCCGAAACCAGCGCAACGTTTTCTTCACCGGTAACATAGATTGCAGCAATATCAGGGCGTTCGTGCTTAATGTATCGCAGCACATCTACGCCTTTTTGCTCACCTTCCAGGTTATGGTCGAGCAGTACAACATCGGGATTCTGATTTAATGTTTCGAGACATTCATCGGCAGTTTGAAAACCTGCAACCTGATGCCCCAATGATTCGAGGTAGCAAACAAGCATCTTTCGATAGAGCAGATCGTCATCCAACACAAATATCTTCAGGGAGGAGTTATTCATGGCTTATTATTTTGTATTCGTACCGCGCCTGCAAAAACATATCCAGCGGCTGATTATGCCGGAATCGGCTTTTATGCCTGATCGTTATCTCAAATCAGGACAACATTTTCCAAATATTGGAAGACGGTAAAGGGTCAACCTGTGAGAATACATCCGGTTTGCATCTTTTCACGGCGGATCGATTGTTGAGGCAAGCGCCCTGATAACAAACACGATTCCTATGTATGGCATTGTAAACAAAGCAATCGAAGACCTGGTAAAAGAAAACTTCGGTGAGGAAAAATGGGATGCCATTAAAGAACGAAGCGGAGTTGACATCGACTTCTTTCTCAGCAACGAGCCGTATGATGATTCAGTGACATACAAGCTCGCACAAGCCGCTGCTGAAGAAACCGGCATGACCCTGGAAAGTGTGTTAATGGCGTTCGGAGAATGGTGGGTATTGCGGACGAGCCGCGAGAAATACGGTTCTCTCCTGCAGGCCGGTGGCTCTACCATGCCGCAATTTCTTCGCAATCTTCCGGTTTTCCACAATCGCATTGTACTGATTTATCCCAAACTCACGCCCCCTGACTTCAGTACATCCAACGAAACTGAAACTTCCATCGACATTCATTATAAATCTGCCCGCGAAGGTTTACAGCCTTTTGTGCGCGGTCTTTTATTTGGCATTGCCAAACTATACGAACAACAGGTCACGGTAGAACTTCTTCAAAGTCGAACCACCGGTGCCAGTCACGAAATTTTCAGGGTACAATGGATAAGCTAACTAAACTCCCGCAGGGCTTGTCTTTTTCGGCAGAGCAATTCAACAGCCTGTTTCCGTTTTACTTTTTGTTAAATCGTGACGGCCAGATCAGGGAGTTTGGATTGGGACTTCAAAAGTTGTTAAGCCTGAATGATCCACAGTCGTTCTCATCTGTTTTTACAGTCGAGCGGCCGCAACTTCCGCCCAGCGACCAAAACCTGCTATCGTTACTGCATCAGGCGGTCATTATCCGGTCGGTCACCCGCCCGGAGATTCGCTTACGCGGACAACTTGAGTCGATGCCCGATAACCAATTGCTTTTTGTGGGTGCTCCGTGGTTCAATTCGGTTGATGAAGTTATTGATTATAACCTTTCATTCTCTGATTTTGCACATCATGATCCGACAGTTGATCTGCTGCACATCATGAAGTCGCAAGACATTGCCAATGCCGAAATCAAGACACTCCTTGACAAAATAAATAATCAAAAGAATCTGCTTAAGCGCGACCAACTCAAACTTCGGGAGCGTGAATATCAGTTGCTGCAAACCGAAAAACGGTTTTCGTCACTGATCATGAATCTTCAAACCGGTGTATTGCTGGAAGATGAAAATCGGGTGATCGTATTGTGCAATACCATGTTTTGTGATTTGTTCGGCATTCCGGCATCTCCAAAGGAACTCGAAGGCATGGATTGTTCAAATGCTGCCGAAGACAACAAAATGATGTTTCGCGATCCGGAAACATTTGTAGCTCGTATCGGCCAGATTCTTGCCGGAAAAAAGCTCGTGCTCGGAGAAACACTCGAACTCGCAGACGGGCGCACGTTCGAGCGCGACTACATCCCGATTTTTGTTTCTGATGAATACAAAGGACACCTGTGGAAATACACCGATGTAACGCAACGCTATAATTACGAACGGAAACTGAAAACGCAGGAAGAAAAATACCGGGGCATTATCGAGAACATGAAACTCGGATTGATTGAAGTTAACCTGCAGGATGAAATACAATTTGCCAACGAAGCCTTTTGTGAACTCACCGGATACAAGCATGCCGAACTGATTGGCAAACAGGCCGCAAAATTATTTGCCGCTGAAAAAGCTACTGACATTATCGAAGAAAAAGCAGCGCTGCGAAAACGCGGAGTTTCCGACAGCTATGAGATTCAGGCGCAAAGTAAAAGCGGTCAGCCCCGCTGGTGGTTCATCAGCGGTGCGCCCAACTACAACGATGCAGGCGAACTGATCGGCTCGGTCGGGATTCACCTCGACATTACTGATCAGAAGTTATTGGAAGAAGAACTTCGGGTAGCTAAAAACAAAGCAGAAGATTCGTCTCGCGCAAAGGAAAGTTTCCTGGCCAACATGAGTCACGAAATACGCACCCCGCTGAATGCCATTATCGGAATGGTGCGCGAATTAAAACGCACACCACTCACCGAGCAACAAACCACCTGTCTGCATCATGCCCAGTCGGCATCACAACATTTACTTTCTATCGTGAACAATATTCTGGACATATCGAAAATAGCCGCGGGTGAAATCCGGCTGGAGTCGCAACCCTTTAATTTCAGAAAAGTACTGGAGGATACACAGGCCATTATGCTGCCTGCTGCGTTCGAAAAGATGCTGGAGTTTACGCTTTCCATCGATGAAAAAATTGCTCCTTCTCTTGCGGGCGACTCAGGCCACCTGCGCCAGGTGCTGATCAACATTATCGGCAACGCGATCAAATTTACGCTGGAAGGAAAAATCGATGTGAGCTGCATCGCACTGAATACATCATCTGATTCTCAACGCGTTCAAATTGATATCCGGGATACGGGCGTTGGCATGGAAGCCGGATTTCTTCAAAACATATTTAAAAAATTCTCTCAGGAAGATGATTCCACCGTCAGGAGATTTGGAGGTACCGGACTTGGGATGGCCATTACCTACGAACTCGTACAGCTTATGGGCGGAACGATCCGTGTGCAGAGTGAAAAGAACAAAGGCACACACTTTGAGCTGGTTTTTGATTGGCCTATTACCCGATCGGCATCAGAAGAGGTGAATGAAAAACTCAACGAAGAAGTGGAAGAGCCTTTTTCGGTGTTGATCGTGGAAGACAGCGAACTTAACCGGATGGTTGCGCGTCACTGCCTGAACTTTCACAAGTGCAGAACATTTGAGGCACACACCGGAGTGGAAGCTGTTAAGTTGTTAAAAGAAAATACATACGATGTTGTTTTGATGGACTTGCACATGCCTGAAATGGATGGCATCGAAGCGACCACAATCATACGCAACGAGATGCAACTTGACATACCGATTATCGCCCTGACTGCGAATGCCTTTCAGGTTGAAATCGACAAATGCCTGGATGCCGGCATGAACGGATACGTTACCAAGCCATTTGATGAAAAAGACCTGATGAGCAAAATAAGACAAGTGGTGCGGTCCGTGCGGGTGTTGGGTCAAACCCCGGCAATGCGTGTAAACCGAACACCGGCGCTCTACGATCTTTCCAAGCTGGAGCAACTCAGCCACGGAAACAAGGCCGTGATGCAGGAATTTGTCGGCATTTTTTGTCACGAACTTCCGTTAATGCTCACACAACTCAAAAAAGCTATTGAAGATCGCGAAGCAGATGTCGTACGATCAGTTTCGCATAAGATGAAGCCGGCAATTGACAATCTAGGAATTGACATGCTGCACGACATCATCCGGTCGCTTGAAAAAACAAGTTATGTTCACGCCAATACGCTTGAGCTATGCGATCGCCTGGCTACTGTATTGAACGAAGTACTGGCCGATATCCGTAAAACGGTACTTACAAAAACCGCTTCATAGCATAACTCCGCTGAAGATACCACCTGAATCATTTGTGAGTTTCGCAAACTGCACCTCGAGGGTAGTTTTAGGGGATCATCTTCATTTTTTTAGTCCTTTTCGATAGGAGTTACTCCTACTCGTTTACCGTCCGACTGCAGTTAATATGAAATAGCGATTACATCTTGTACGATACATAATAAAAAACCAAATTTAAAAATACGGACTGCCCTCCCCTGCACACTATGCCGGTCTGTGCGTTAACTTATTGATTGTATGAGCCCGAGTACCAGGTTCCTAATTCTGGATACACTGCTGGAAGGTGTACAAGTAATCGATTACGACTTCCGGTATCTGTACGTAAACGATGCGTTGCTGGAATATAGCCAGTTTAACCGGCAACAACTTGTCGGAAACCTCGTCATGGATTTATATCCCGGTGTAGAGCAGACGCCTTTGTTTGCTGTATTAAAGAAGTGCATGACCGAACGCACTCCCGACCGCCTTGAAACCGAGTTCAAGTTCCCGGACGGATCGATCGGATATTTCGATCTCAGCATTCAACCCATCCCCGAGGACATTCTGATTCTGTCGGTCAACCGGACCGAGCAACAGAAATCGGTCGTTACGGTCCAAAAGAACGAAGCTCGTTTTCGCGCATTAATAGAGAAAAGCAAAGACATGAAAACGCTTGCTACGCGTGATGGTATCTATGTGTATGCAAGTCCTGCAATTCATACAGTACTGGGTTATAAACCGGAGGAATTGGCCGGCACATCAGTGTTTGATCTTATTCACCCCAACGATTTGAAATCGTTTAAGCTTCACCGGAACGATATTCTTAAAAAACCGGGAGCATTTATTGATTTCACCCAGCGAAGACGTCATAAAAACGGTTCGTGGATCTGGTGCGAAGGTACGGTTACCAATATGTTGCATGAACCGGGCATCGAAGCCATGGTATCGAACTTTCGCGACATTTCCGAACGCAAAGCAGCAGAGCAACAACGCGAGTTCGATCGTAACAACCTGGACGCCTTAATCAATAACACACGCGACCTGATGTGGAGTGTGGACCGGTCGTTCAAGTTAATCACATCCAATGAACCATTCAGCCATATGATTCATCGATCAGGTCGTAGTATTCAACACGGGTCACCGGTATTGTCGTACGCCTATTCGGCAGAACATGCAAAACGATTTCAGGCCGCCTACCAGCGCGCCTTTGAAGGCGAAACGTTTATGATTACCGAACATACTGAAGGTTCAGACGAGTCATGGATGGAAATTTCGTTCAGCCCGATTCATAAGTCACACGAGATTGTGGGTGCCGCGTGTCACGGGCGCGATATCACCGAACGAAAACTGTCGGAACTCAGGCTTGTGAACAGCATTCGTGAACGGGAACAGGCGGAATCACAACTTCTTGAAAAGAATGCCGAACTTCAAAAAACCAATCAGGAGCTTGACCGGTTTGTATACAGCGCATCGCACGATTTACGTTCACCTCTCACCTCCATTCTTGGTCTTGTGAATTTGCTTGAACAGGAAAGTTCTGAACCGCAGACAACGCAATATTGCACAATGATCCGCGACAGCGTCAACCGGCTTGATAAATTTATCTGGAACATTCTGAATCATTCGCGCAACCACCGGGCTGATCTTGAGTGCACGGCAATCCCGTTACGAGAAACCGTTATGAATTCCATCGAGAGCTTGCGGTACATGACCATGGCTTCTGACATTAAATTTCACGTGACGATTGATGACTCGCTGACGCTCTATTCCGATGAACAGCGGCTTCGGATCATCATCGACAACCTGATCTCCAACAGTATCAAATTTCAGCGTGAAGATGCAACGGAAAAGGTGATTCGGATTTCAGCAAATGCTGATGGTAACAACATTATTATCCGGGTTGAGGATAACGGTATCGGCATCGCCCCCGAGTATCACGACAAAATCTTCCGGATGTTCTTCCGGCTGGCAAATCATCAGGCAGGATCCGGTATTGGTCTATATGTTGTGAAAGAAACGCTTGAAAAACTCGGAGGAAACATACGTGTAGAGTCGTCACCGGAAGGTGGATGTACGTTTGTTGTAACAGTAAAAAACCAACCTTCATGATCTTCTCGTGAGATTGAAAAATTGGGCCTGAAAGGGCCTTTTTTTGGCTTACCCCAGTCTTCGATTTTCATTTTATTGATAAACATCAACTTTTTTGTTAATCGTCATCCGATCGTCTCAAATCATCAAAATCTAACCAACAAGGAAAAATCTTACTCAATTTCATTCTGCGGAAAGGGTTACGTTCCTGTCAAAGGTTTGAGCTGATTTCTCTAATTTGCACAGTCTAACCTCTTCTGCAATAACTTAGTGGAGCCTCAAAAAAAATATACAATCATTCTCGCAGATGATGACTTCGATGATGCCGAGTTCTTTGAATCGGTGTTGGCGGATGTCGCTCCCCAAATCAAATTCGTACATGTTGAAGACGGCCGTGACCTGCTTCGACTCACCCAAACACTTGCACCCGATGTTGTTTTCCTGGACATCAATATGCCCCGTGTTGACGGATGGCAGTGTCTGAAGCAATTGCGCGAATCAGAAGCCGGAGAACGTCTACCGATATTTATGTATTCTACATCGTCTCACGCCCGGGATCAGCAGTTATCTGCGGATTTGGGAGCATCGGGATTTATCACTAAGCCATCTGAAATTAAGGTGCTCCGTCAGGTACTAACCGATATAACAAAAAAAATAATTGATGGAGACGGGGCCGCGGTGTAGCTAGGTTATTGCTGTAACGGTAACTTACTTCGTTATCCTGTAACACGATAGTCGGTGTAAAAGTCCAAAAGCCTTGCGCTTTTCATCCAACGGTGATCAACACAAAAAAACGAGTATGAGCGATTCAGGCGAGAAGAAAACAATGAGGGAGGGCGCTCAGCAATCCGCTGTTGATGACAAAAGTAATTTCGGGCATCTAATTGATGCCATACCTGCGATTGTTTGGATCACAGATCCTTCCGGGGATTGCACCTACCTGAACCAAAACTGGTACGAATTCACCGGGCAACAGGAGCACGAGGCACTTGGCTACGGTTGGCTTGATGCTACCCATCCTGAGGACAAACAAATGTCGGCCGACATATTTCTGGCTGCAAATGCAGCACGAAAAAGCTTTCGGATTATCTACCGGTTAAAACGTCAGGATGGTCAGTACCGGTGGTGTGCGGATACCGGCCGGCCGAAATTCAATGCGACTGGTGAATATGAAGGAATGATCGGCACGGTGGTCGACATCCACGAAGAACGAATGGCAGCTGAGAAACTCCGAAATACCTCTGCCCATTTACAACTCGCCACATCAGCCTCAAATGCAGGCACATGGGAACTGGACGTGAAAACACAAACGTTAACCTGGTCGGAGTACCATAAAAAAATGTGGGGCTACGATCCTGCGATGCAGAATCTTGTCTACGAAGACTGGCATCGGGTTATTTTCCCGGAAGACCGTGACGAAGCTTTTAATCGCGTAGCACAAGCACTTCAAACCCGCGAGCAGTACGAAGCAGTTTATCGGATTAAGCGGGCCAATGATGGAGTAGTACGATGGATGAAATCGCTGGGGCGATATGACTATGCTGCTAACGGTGATCCTTTGATCCTGACCGGTATAACGATTGACATCACGGAAGAACGCAACGCGATCGAATCGATCAGACAAAAAGAACAAAAGTTTCGCCTGCTCGCGGAGAACCTTCCGCAAATTGTTTGGGTAAGCGATTTTTTTGGAAACCATGAATACCGGTCAAGCCGGTGGGTTGAATACTTCGGAAGTGATGATCTGGAAACCGGATGGATCAGTCGTTGTCACCCGCAGGATCGCGACCGCGCGGAGTCGGAATGGAACCGGGGCAAAGATGAGCAGCGATCATTTCAATTCGAAGTACGGATAAAAGATTTGCATGATACCTATCGCTGGCACCGGTCGGTGGCAGAACCCATAACGGATGATCAGGGTAAAGTTGTAAAATGGGTAGGCGCGTTTATTGACATCCACGATATGAAAACCCTGGAAGATCAATTGAACACGCTGGTGGCGAAACGTACGTTTGAACTCGCGCGCAGCAACGAAGACCTTCAGCAATTTGCTCACGTGGCAAGTCATGACCTGAAAGAACCGGTCAGAAAAGTAAAGACTTTTGTTGACCGGCTATTACACGACTTCAAAGACGAATTACCTGAAAAGGCGGTAAGTTATCTTGATCGGATAGACCGGGCGTCCAACCGGATGCAGGCCATGATAAACGGAGTGCTGGATTTCGCCCGCATCGACAGCTCGCGAATTGAAAACGAAAGAATTGATTTTGAAGACCTGTTGTCGAAAATCAAAGAAGATCTCGAACTGTTGATCGTTGAGTCGAAGGCTCACTTTACGTATCGCGATTTGCTCCCTTTAACCGGAACACCCATTCTGATCTACCAACTATTTTATAATCTGATCAGTAACTCACTGAAATTCGTCACGCCTGAAGTAACACCCGTTATCAACATAACCACCGAGCGCATCCCTTACTCCCCCGCGTCTGACTCGTCTGGGGGCAAGTCGTTTATCCGGATTACATTGAACGATAACGGCATCGGATTCCCGGCAGGTCATTCGGAGGAAATATTCAAAACATTTGTGCGACTTCATTCCAGGGACCGTTATGAAGGCACAGGACTTGGATTGGCATTATGCCGAAAGATTGTCGACCGGCATGGAGGAACCATCCGTGCAGAAGGCGTTGAGGGCAAAGGCGCGAAGTTCATTATTGATTTGCCGGAATAGCGTCAATTCGGAAATGACTTACGTCTATACCCTGATCTGTATTCAATATCAGTAGTCTCTTCCACAGTAGTACGCATCGCGAAAACTCCAGTGATAGACGAGTCAGAAAGCCGGCAAAACGCAGTAAACGCAGTGGGAATTTTGTAACTTGAGCTACTTGAGGGATTGGACTGCGTATGACACTACACTCACGTGCTTGTTTATTTTTTGTACTGGCTATTTTCTTTTTCATTCAGGCGAAAGCACAAAGGATTGTCGATCCGTGCTTTTTATCGATTGAGCCGCCCGGAAAATTTTCAGGTTCTGAAGACGTCACGAATGCCTGCATGAGTTGTTCCAATCCATACGAAGGTGCGGATATGGTCGAATGGAACGGTTCGGAATGGATTGGCGCTTTGCCCCAAGCCGACATCAAAATTTCACCACCACCCGGCTGCAACATTCGTGCAATGTGGATTGGTTATCAATATTGGACTTCCGGAGGTGAAGGTATTGGCTTAAGACTTGATAAACCGCTGGTTGCCGGAGTCGAATACCAGTTCACATTTACGTATGCAAGTGCCGGGGGCACCGGTAATGGTAACTTCTCTCCAAAAATTTATACCAATTCAACCACGCAACTTCGCACTGCATTCTATACAGGTCGCTTGCCGGGTGTTAACTATTGGAGAACCAATACACTGGTGTTTACAGCACAATCAGAACAGGCAGGTCATACCTGGCTTTTTCTGCATGCGTATGAAAGTTCCGGCATGGTGCTGGGGCAATGCGATGTAAATAAGTTGGAAGTTGGCGCACCAATCCTTGGTGAAGACATTTTAACTTGCGAAGATGATAAGATTAACCTGGCACCACCCTTCAAACCAGGCTATCAATATTACTGGGATGATGGTTCCAATGGACGAATTCGAACAATCACTGAGCCCGGAGAATATTGGGTGAATATTCAATACGGTAATTGTGAAGCTGCGGATACGATAGTGATTACCCAACAAGACTGTGAAGTACGGCTTCTTATGCCCAACGTGTTCACACCAAATAAGGACTCCTACAATGAGCGCTTTATCCCCATGGAACATAATTTCATCGAAAAGGGAATAACACGGATTTACAACCGGTGGGGAAAAGAAGTTTTTACAGGTGAGTTATTCGAAGGCTGGAATGGCAAAAATAACGCTGGTGATATCGTACCCGGCATTTATTACTATGCCATTGACGCGACTGACAAGAAGCAACAAAAGCATATTATAAAGGGGTATCTTACACTACTCTTGTAACAATCAAAATACTATAATCTACCCTGTCTTGAGAATATGAAATCAATTATTGCTTTGTTTTATATGTTGGTGTATTCACAGTTAACACTTTTGCACAATCCGATTCATCCGGAACAGAGAACTTAAATGCACCTGATCGGATTTAGTATCAGACTTAGTGGCAGAAAATCCCTAAACTCTGCAAACACCTGTATTTTTTATCGAAGTCTATGAGATATAGAGAACAGGCATCCCTGATTCGCTATTCTATTGACCGTGGTTTTTAATCACCTAAATTTTTCCCGACGGTTTGTCCCGCGAAAAGGGCCCTTGCGCTATGACTACGAACACAAAAAACGTCAGTGAGAAGCCGTTATGAATTATTCACTCAAAAGAAAACATCACCATTCGCATGCGCGAGTGCAGAAAGAACCTTTTTCTTCCGGATCAATCTTTGAAGTTCAGGATCATTTGTTTCTCCGATCATTTTGGTCAGGTTATCGAGGGTAAGAGGCACAATTTCACCCTCATCACCAAGCTGAATAGCCTTTGCATACATATAGCCCCGCACCGGCATATCGGAGTATGCATTTATCTTTTTGCGTTCAATAACTTTAAAGAGCCAGCAACTGTCTACCGGCATACCGCTCAGTTTCCGGCCATCCGGCATAACCCGATATATCTCTTTCGTATCAGCAGGCAACACGGTCCGCCTTTTCTTGTTGACCTTAATTTTAACTTTGTCAGGCTTTCCACTCAGATCGATTTTTGTTTTTGCCTGTAGGGTAGTATCGGTCTTCAAAACAATGGTAAACTTATATTTTGAACTTGACTGCACTGTGCCTGATCCATAATAAATATATGGCTGAGGCGTATAGGTTGTTACATTAGTTTTACCATACGGGGTTTGAATGGTAGTGGTTCTGAACTGAGCAAAGCAGGCTGCCGATATAACAACCATGCAAATCGTGTTAATAATTTTCATATACGTGATTATACGTCTGACTTCCACGGTCTCTACTTCGACAATTCAATCCGCAAGGGTGTATCACCCGAACCGGCAACACCAATTAATCCCGTCACAGCCTCACCCGGATGAATCACTCTGTCGAGAATATTATTTTGTTCAAGTTCATGGAGCAGAGCCTTGTTGGCCTTGCTGGCCTTTGAGGTATTGCCGACCCCTATCAGAAACCCGAGCGGAATGGGTATCACATTGCAGTCGTCATTTTCACACTTAGCCACAACAACCCATAATAAGCTCCACAGCATGTATAAACCGGCAGGCTGCTTCAATTGATTTTTGAGTTGTTCCGGTTCAATCGGAAAAACAACCTTATCGCCCAGGTAAAAGCGGGCGTCTTTGCGAAGCACAATGTCGTGGTCCGATTTATTAACAACCTGAACACCAATCAGTCGTACGTTATTTTTAATTTCCTTTTTCGCATATCGTTCGTTACCCGCTTCAGCAAGTACGTTGCCACGGACAGCATAATTGAGACTATCGCCTACAGTAGCAGCGCTGAAATACAGTTTTTGCGGGTTAATGGGCTTGTAGGATGTTGCACATGAACATAAAATACAAACTATAGTGAGTAATGAAATAGTAGTTTTTGACATTGTTTAGAATATTTAGGGGTTAAAATTTCTTATTCGATTTATAGTTTAACTCATTAGCTCCTCAATTTCATATTATCATAAAGAACCTCTTGAAGATCGAGATTTATCTTTGCCTTCATAGCATTACCCGTTTACTGGTTTAAAATGGCAGCAGTAAAAAACTGGAGAAAGTAAGCTTGCCTTGCATCAATCATTCCCTAGCGGCCGTTGACCAACTTAACAGAACAGGGATACCAATTTTTGGCGCAGGATAAAGAACATTAAAGCGTGTGACGAGTACAGTAGGGGATGACGAGATAATCAACGATATCCCCGCAAAACGGGAAGACATATAGTAATTGAGGTTTAGATTAAGCCCTTTTTTGAAGTCACATTTACCTGACTTCAAGATGTATAAATATATTCACCATGCCTGTATGCGTACAAACCATTTATATAAAGTTTGATGAAATTTTTCTACAGTTAAAAGCTTGAATAGCAATTTCCTTATGGAATCCACCATTTGTAAAAATTTTCTACACTCCTGAAAGTGTGTTTTTCCGTAAGACTGATGCTTCATACCCGCAACACAAGGCTATTAGACGTATGCGAAGGAGGACCAGCTTTATCTAAAAAAAAGAAGCGCTAATTTAAGAAGATTGAAAATCTGCCTGAAGACTAATAGTTAGGTAAACTTAACTAATAACTACAATCCGAGGTGCAAAACATCCATCACGAAAATCCCTAAAAACATTATCGCGAGAATGGCGAATATCAGGTGAATCACGAGGTGAATTAGTCGGGTAATCGAAGAGCCTTCTTTCCGTTTGGTAGATTTAACAATAAACACGAGTCCAAACGGAATTGCAATCAAAGGCACAAACACCAATACATCGATAATAAAATATATCCGTAACCGCCAATGAGATTCTTCCACTACCATGCTGAGCAGGGCAAAACTCAAGAATCCGACTACAAGAGCACCATATAAAATCAAGATACCACCAGACTTTTTAAGGTATTGATGCTTCGAAGGAATTTCACGGGAGTCAAGTACGTCTTTCATGATTGTAAAGGTTAAACCATAATACTATCTGGCTATAGGAAAGCGGGACAAAGCGGGATTAACTTCATTGATCCCTAATGGGATCGTCAAAACAAAACAAGTGCTAGCGCTATCGCGCCAGACATTTTCCATTTGTCCGCTTTGGTGAACACGTTCGCCTCGCTCCCAAATTAAAAATGCCTGCCAAAGGCAAGGCACTTGTTTGTTTTGCGGAGAGAGCGGGATTCGAACCCGCGATACCCTTTCAGGTATACACACTTTCCAGGCGTGCTCCTTCAACCACTCGGACACCTCTCCGGGAATGAGGGCGCAAATATAAACAAATCCCGTTATCGGTTTCGGTTAGCCGGAAAGACTATTCGGAAAGTTCACCCGCCAGTGACTTCCCAATCACAGCCTTCACTTTTTCGGGGGCAAGCTCACCCAACAGCAGCATTAACTTTGTCACAGCGGCTTCGCTGGTCATGTCGGCCCCGCTAATTACGCCTATCCGCAAAAGGTCGCGGCTTGTTTCGTAACGTCCCTGTAACACCATGCCGCCCGGGCATTGTGAGATGTTCACGATAATGATTCCCTGGTCGATCGCACCTTTCAGCGCATCAATAAGCCACGGCACCGTTGGCGCATTACCGGAACCATACGTTTCAAGGATCAGGGCTTTCAAGCCGGGTGTTCTAAGAATGGATTCTACAATCGGGCGACTGATGCCGGGGAACAATTTCAATATCGCAATACCCGGATCGAATGCCGTGTGCAGGTGAAGACCGCGATGAATCTCGGCTTTGCGGATGGACGAATACGTGTAGTCAATCTTCACTCCCGCTTTCGCCAGAGGCGGATAGTTGCCGGAATCAAACGCATCGAACTGCATGCTCTCCACCTTCTTCGAACGATTGCCGCGCAGCAATTCATAATCGAAATAAATACATACTTCCGGAACTACAGCGTTGCCATTCTCTTTCGCGGAAGCAATATCCAATGCTGTAATTAAGTTTTCACGTGCATCGGAACGAGGCTCACTGATCGGCAGCTGTGCACCAGTTAGAATCACCGGCTTGGCCAGACCTTCCAGCATAAAACTCAAAGCGGATGCCGTATACGCCATCGTATCCGTTCCGTGAAGAATTACAAAACCATCGTGTGTGTTGTAATGATCAGAGATAATCTGTGCAAGCAATTGCCAGTGTTCCGGGTTGATGTTTGATGAATCAATCGGATGTTCGAACGATACAACCGTAAGCTCAAGCGACATCGTGCGCAACGTGGGCAAGTGCTCCAGTATCAGCCCGAAGTCGAACGGGATCAACACTCCGTCTTTATCATGCGCCATCCCGAACGTACCCCCGGTATAAATAATCAACACCTTCGACCGGGCTTTGTCAGGAGACGCGGTGTTAACGAGGATAGTTTTTGTTTTCATGCGTTGAAAAGTGTAAGCGCATTTTTTGTTGTTGCCTGCTGCACTTCGGCCAAGTTACTATTTTTAAGTTCTGCCACGCGCTGTCCAATCAATGGAATATAGGCAGGTTCGTTTCGCTTGCCGCGATGCGGTGTCGGAGCAAGATACGGGCTGTCGGTTTCCAGGATGATGCGGTCAAGCGGAATATGGGGTATCACGGTATCAAGTCCGCTCTTTTTAAATGTTGCCACTCCGCCAATTCCAAAATAAAAGCCAAGCTTAGCTAACCGTTCGGCTTGTTCTTTCGAACCAGTGAAGCAGTGAAATACTCCTTTCAGTTTACCATCCTGCAGTTTCTCAACAAGGTCGAGTGTTTGATCGATGCTTTCGCGACAGTGAACAACAATCGGTAGATTATGTTTCTTCGCAAGACCAACCTGAATGGTGAATGCTTCCACCTGTTGATCCCAAAATGTTTTATCCCAATACAAATCGGTGCCCATCTCCCCCACGGCCGAAAACTTTCGCTTGTTCAGCCAGCTTTCAACTTCATAAAGCTCTTTTTCAAAATCCTTTTTAACATGACACGGATGCAATCCCATCATCGGGTAACAAACAGCCGGATACTTTCGCTCAAGGTCAAGCATACTGTCGATCGTAGTATGATCGATATTGGGCATAAAAATCTTTTCAACAGCGGTATCCTGCGCACGCTGCATCATGTCTGCCCGATCGGCCTCAAACTCCTTCGCAAAAATGTGTGCGTGTGTATCAATCCAAAAACTCATACTATGCTACCTTCAATTTTCTTTACAATCCCTGCTTTTCAAATGCGTTAATGAGTAGATCGTTGGCCTGCCGTACATCAAAACCAGCGTAATCAGCTGATAATTCAAGCGCATCCTCCAGATCAAGCCGCTCCTGGTCGATTGAATACGCCACCCGCTCATCCATAAATTTCGTTGCCAGGTATTCCTGCTCGGGCTGACCGGGCGTTGGAATCAACACCGCCTTCTTTTTCATCACCGCCAGATCCATCAGCGTGCTGTAACCGGATCGCGATACAATTATTTCGGATTGACTGATAATCTGATGAAGCTCATCCGACTTCCGGTAATTGTAAATCCTGACGTTTTCAATTTCGCTCTCCCCCATTTTTTCCTTGACCATTCCCCTGACGAAAACGCTCGGCACATTAAGCATGATCACCTGCGGCAATAAATTCTTTTCCAGCAGCGTGCGCTGTGGTTCCGGGCCCGATAGCACTACCGCAAGTTTATAACGCCTTGGTTCTTCGTGCCGTTCAAATCGCGAAAGCAATCCTACAAAGTCGGCAGTAAGCTTTGTGCGCGTCAGATCACCTGATAACGTATGCTCCGGCATATCGGGTACCCAAACCGAGTTGAACTTGCGAATCAATCGCCTGTGAAAAAAATTTATCACACCACCCATCCATTTCGTTCCGGGCGGCATCACGAGATTCAATTGATGCGACATGAAAATTGACTTTATCCCCCGCGCCCAAACGCCATACCGGTTATCGGCTATGATTAAATCAATTTTATTTTCCTTAACAATGTTCGCAACTGCAGCATGTTCGCGCGAAATCGATTTTAAAAATGCCCGGGTACGCCAAAGTGTGAGCAGCCAGGCCGGAATGTTGCGCGAGTAGTAAATGTTGTATGATGGCAATTCAAAAAAAGTAAGCTGCGCAAATTCTTTCTTCAACAACTCCAGTGAATCACCATCACTGGCTACGAAAACCTGGTGACCGCGCTGCAGCAACAACCGGATAACCGGGATGCATCGTGTGGCATGACCCAATCCCCAGTTAAGCGGTGCTATTAAAACACGTTTCGCCATCACGACAGAACATTGAAATTATAACCCTTGCCTAAAAAATGATCGATGTATCTTGGCAAGGCGTACGACATATTGCGCTCAGCTTTCAGACTATCATGAAAAACAATAATCGATCCGCTGCGCGTAGCGCGAATGGAATTTTTCAGGCAGGCTTCGGGAGACTTAGCCTGATCGTAATCATGCGTGAGCACATCCCACATCACAATCCGGTAATTGCTTAGTGCCTTGATTTGCGCGCGTGTAATTCTGCCGTAAGGCGGACGAAAAAGGTTTGTAGTTCCGGGTTTACTATTCAAAGCTTCAACTATAGAATCACACTGGGTTGTATTCTCAACATAATCGTTCAGGGGAGTCTTCCAGCCTTTTACATGATTGAATGTATGATTACCAATTACATGACCTTGCGCGACAACGTTTTTAAAAACTTCGGGATGCTTGCGAACATTGTCGCCAATGCAAAAAAACGTTGCCTTGATGGAATGTTTGCTCAGCGTTTCCAGAACGAAGTCAGTCGGGCCGGGAACAGGACCATCATCAAACGTCAGGTAAAGCTGTTTTTCGGTTGTGGGAATACGCCACGTTAGAGTCGGGTAAAGCCATGGCAGAAAAAATGGCGCCTGGTAGATCATCCCACGCGACAGGACAAGATTGTGATATCGTCATGATAGCCCATCCGCCCTTTGAATTGATCGAGACTCACGATGATATCCTGATGGATGGTCTTCAAATCTTTCACATACGTTTCCGGCTGACTGAAGTAATCAATCACGCGGTTGACGCCATACTCACGTCCGTCTGCATCGATCGTTTCGGTCAACCCATCGGTATAGCAGAACAACAGAAAATCATCCAGACCGGTAACGAAACCTTCATTCAAAAACGGAAGCGGATGCATAGCACCCAGCACGGTCGAGCCTTCTTCCAGCAAACGGATACCATCTTTCTTCGTCCAGAGAATCGGTGGATTATGCCCCGAGTTCACATACACCATCGTCTTCAGACGGATATCGTAGATCGCGGCAAAGAACGTGATGAACTTCTCTCCTTTTGTATTCTCAAGTACCTGGAAGTTCAGGGCCTCGATAATATCCGTTAAGTTGGGCGTTTGCCGGAGCAGCGTTCGCAACGATGCCTGAAAGTTCGACATCATCAACGCAGCCGGAATACCTTTCCCGCTCACGTCAGCAACACAAATCAAAAACTGGTTCTTGTTAATTGGAATGTAGTCGTAGTAATCACCTCCGATATGATCGTGCGGCAAGTAACTTGCCTCTACTTTTAAGAGATCGGTGTTCGGTAATTTTTCCGGGAACAGAAACTGCTGAACGTCACTCGCGATTTCAAGTTCCTTGCGGAACGCTTCCTGTTCAAGCTGTCTTCGCGCAAGCTTTTTATTCTCGATCGCAACAATGATGATGTTACTCAGGGCCTGGATAAATTTGATACCGTCATCGTGCGAATAGGCATCGCGCTTATCAAGTCCACCAACAAACACCAGTGCAAGCGTCTTGTCTTTATGCGCAACCGGAACGATGATATCAAACACCGTGAAATCACACTGTTTAAAATTCTTCAGATGCGTAATGTCCTGAATGGTTTTGAACTCCGGCAACAGATCGGCCCGGTTAAACCTTTTCTTGGTTCCGAAACTTACTTTGCAGTCCCATTCGTCATCCAGCACGAACAGCGCCAGCTTCTCAATATTCAGGTTCGAACGGAGGGTAAAATTGTAAATCTTGTAAAGCGATTCCTCGGGCAAATTGCTGTTGATAGCCTGGGTAATCTCCAGCAACGCGTTGAGTTCGAGCTCTTTAATTTCAAACTTGCTCTTAATCGACAATTCAGACATTCCGTAAAGTTAGCACGAATTGTTTAGAGTGCATAGTTAAGAACTTGTTAACGGGCGACCCTTCCAAAAGGGTGTTTTGAACAGCGCGGCCAGCGCCACACCCACCGCATAAAGCGGATAAATTAGTTGCAATACAATGAACGAAATCCAGCGCCAGCGTATACCAAGCCAGCTACACACTGGGCGTAGAAAAAAGAATTCAATAGCCGTCTTGGCTAACAGCAACCCGATCAATACATAAGCCGATACATCACCCATCAACACAAAGAACGGCAGCACGATCACGGTGAAGTGAAAAAGAAAAATATATATCGCTAACAATTTGCTATTGGTCCCATCGTGATAGCGCCACTTCCCTGCCCAACGCAAGCGCTGGTTTAAAAAACTGATCAATGTTTTCTGCGGGGCGGTTGCTACAAGGCTGTCGCGATGACTATTGAACCGGATTGAACCCGGATACTTTGCTTCAATTTTTCGCATCAGAAATTCATCATCACCCGATGCGATATGTTCGTTGCCCTCGTAGCCTCCGGTTTCGGTAAAGACATCTTTTGTAAACGCGAGATTGGCACCGTTGCAAAGTGTCGGGAATCCGAATGCTGCAGTGGCCGCGCCCGATCCGATCAGGCTTGCAAATTCAATCGCCTGCATGCTTTGAAACACAGTGCCATCTTCCTGGAATTTTACCGGACCGAAAGTCATTTTAATCGTGTCGTCATAAAACGAATTATTAATCGATCTCAACCATCCAGTCTCCATGCGGCAGTCGGCATCGGTCGTGACCATAATCGTTCCGATGGAATGCCTTATTCCTTTTGTTAAGGCTGATTTCTTTCCGGGCGATGCATTGTTCATCAACTTCGAACTGATTGGCCCACGCAACGCTTCGTTAATTACGCTTACGCTGTTGTCTTCCGAATGGTCGTTGATCAGAATAACTTCAAACTTATCCCGTGGGTATTCTTGTTGTTGCAAATCGCTGATGAGGTTACCGATCGCTTTTTCTTCGTTTCGAAAAGCAACAATAACCGAAATGAATTTTTCTTTCACCACTCCCGGCACCGGCACAGCCATTGCTTTTATCCAGCCTGTAATCAGGCCGAAAACCACTACCAGGTAGGAAAGAAAGATAATGATGAATACGAAAGTCATTCCTGCAATTTCTAAAATTCTACTCATCTGCCTAACTTAACCGCGTGGGAAAAGTTATTCGTGAAAAGGTCATCCTTGGGCTCGATCCGGGCACAAACATCATGGGCTATGGCGTGATCACGATCCGCGGAAGCAAAATCGAACTGAACCAATTCGGAATTATCCGCCTGGGTAAAGTTGACAGTCACGAGTTGCGATTGAAAAAAATCTTCGATCGTGTACTCAGTTTGATCGATGAATACCATCCTGATGAAGTCGCACTGGAGGCGCCATTCTTTGGCAAAAACGTTCAGTCGATGCTGAAGCTTGGCCGCGCGCAGGGTGTCGCCATGTCGGCCGCGCTGTACCGCGAGATACCGATTGTTGAATACGCGCCTAAAAAAGTTAAGCAATCCGTTACCGGAAATGGCAATGCCTCGAAAGAGCAGGTTGCGAAAATGCTGATGACGTTACTGGCGATTAAAGAAATGCCGAAACTTCTTGATGCGACCGATGCATTAGCGGTAGCGATATGCCATCACAACCAGAATGGCGTATTAAAAACAAAAACAAAATCGTGGGAAGCGTTTTTGAATGACAATCCTTCGCGGATTAAGAAAACTATTTAATAGCGGCCAGCACGTCTACAATGCGCTGTGCGGTTTTACCATCCCAAAGTTCGGGGATAGCTCCCCGCTTCCATTTTCCTGCCCTGATCTCACCGATCGATTCACGTAACTTTGGATAGTTGTCGCCAATTAACTCATTTGTTCCTTTCGTTACTGTTTCCGGCCGCTCGGTATTCTTCCGCAAGGTCACACACGGAATGCCGAGGTACGTGGTTTCTTCCTGTACACCTCCGGAATCGGTGATCACGCCCAACGAATTTTTTATGAGATATATAAATTCGAGGTAGCCCATCGGCTCGACCAGAATAATGCTGTTGGACGACCACTGTATTCCCGCGAGCATTTTGGCAGTTCGCGGATGTACCGGCATGATTACTTTCTGATCACCAACACCCTCCTCGATTGCTTTAAAAATTGTTTTAAGGTTTTCCGGGTCATCAACGTTCGATGGCCGGTGGAGTGTAGCAACAAAGTACTTACCGTGCGTAAGCTTTTGTGAATCGAACTCTGCAGGTTGCTTGATTTTGTCGGACGACCATACCAGGCTATCGATCATGATGTTTCCAACAAAAAAAATCTTTGAATAATCGATGCCGCTTTTTCTCAGGTTATCGTTCGCAAACGAAGAGGTTGTAAAAAAATAATCAGCCAACGCATCGGTAACCATCCGGTTGATTTCTTCAGGCATGGTCAGATCAAACGACCGAATCCCCGCTTCGATATGAGCAACTTTCGTGACCAGTTTCTTCGCCACAATGCTACACGCCATGGTTGAGTTGACATCTCCCACCACAATTACGAGATCCGTGGGATTCGCCAGCATCTCTTTTTCGAACTCAACCATAATTCTCGCGGTCTGCTCCGCCTGAGTTCCCGATCCCGCACCCAGGTTAGCATCGGGATGAGGAATTCCCAACTCATTAAAAAAAACCTGACTCAGATTCTCATTATAGTGCTGTCCGGTATGCACCAGCCGAAACTTAATGTTTGTCTCCGGACGGGAATTAATTTCACGAATCAACGGTGCGATTTTCATGAAATTCGGCCGGGCACCTGCTACGATGGTGATATTCACAGCTTTTAGATTTGAGCGCAAAATTCTCTTTCTTTGCCGAAAATCAAAGCAACTGTTGATATGAATTTAGGAATGATCCTGAACGCGCCTTACCCGCCTGACATGCGCGTGAAGAAAGAAACAGATGCCTTGATCAAAGCAGGATTCACAATTCACCTTCTTTGTCTTCGGAAAAAGAACGAGGCCACTACCGAAATCGTAAACGGTGTTCACGTTACCCGTATTGATGCCGGAAAAAATAACGTGCAATTGGCCTTCTGGGATATGGTAATTGCCTTTACCTTCCAGCACCCGGTCTTTAAAAAGAAGATGCAAAAATGGATCAGGGCAAACAATCTTTCCGTTATTCACGTCCACGACCTGCCATTGGTCGGTACGGCATTAGCCCTTCGAAAGAAATTCAATCTTACCGTTATTGCCGACTTCCATGAGAATTATCCGGAGGGACTTCGCACATGGTTTGCCTGGAAAAAAGGGCTGGCAGTTAAATTGAAGAACCGAATATTTATGAATCCCGATCGATGGGAGAACCATGAACGAACTGCTGTACTAAAAAGTGACCGCGTGATTGCTGTTGTTGAGGAGATGAAGAAACGGTTGCTTCAAAAATATCAACCTGCTGTTGATACGATCCATGTGATCTCCAATACCGAAGAGAAAGCTTTTATCAACCAGGAGATTGACCCGGCTGTTTACTCCGGCTTCGCGAACAAGTTCAAGATTTTGTATTCCGGCAGCATCGGCCCGCACCGGGGCGTAGATACTGCCGTTGAAGCAATGCAATACCTGAAGGGGTATCATGACATCGAGTTTATTATCGTGGGCTCCGGAAGTAAAGACGTCATGAATCATCTGAAGACCCTTGCGGGTAGGCTATCCGTTACCGACCATGTTCACTTTTTGGGATATCAATCATTCAAAAAGTTTTTTTCGTACATGCATTTTGCGGATGTCAACATTATTCCTCACAAATCAAACCTGCACACCGATAACACCATACCGCATAAACTTTTCCAAGCCATGATGGCCGCGCGCCCCGTTTTGGTAAGTTCAAGTGATCCCTTAAAGAGAATCATCTCAACGCACCACGCGGGTCTGGTATTTGAAGCCGGTAACGCGAAAGACTTTGCCGATAAAATTCTCGAACTGTACAACGACCGGGCACGGGCCGCAGCACTCGGGGAAAATGGAAAAAATATCACGTTACATGGCGACCTGAACTGGGATACCGAACAGAAAAACCTGGTAACGTTCTATAAAGATGTTTTCAATCAGTTGACATGAAGAACATCGATCGCTGGCATCCGACCAAGTATGTATGGAAGGGCTCAACGCTTAGAGCCTCCCGCGACACGCGAATGGTGAGTTTTTCGTCACGGCTGATGACCGACATCACAGCTACGTTCTACCAGCGTTATCTGCCACTGCACGCAAAAGGAAGGTTAGCCGATCTGGGTTGTGGAAACGTTCCATTTTACCATGTTTATAAAGAACTGGTTACAGAAAATATCTGCGTAGACTGGCCGGGTTCACTTCACAAGAACGAGTACCTCGATTTAGAGTGTGATTTAAACAAACCCCTGCCGCTGGAAGACAATTCGTTTGATACCCTTGTGATCTCAGAAGTTCTGGAACACATCGCCAACCCCGAATTAATCTGGCAGGAAATGACCCGCATTTTAAAGCCAGGCGGAAAGCTGATTCTCAGCGTCCCGTTCATGTATAAGATTCACGAAGCTCCGCATGACTACTATCGCTATACGGAATTCGCACTCAAGAACTTTGCGCAAAAAAATGACTTGAAGTTACTCGAGCTAAAAGCGTTTGGAGGACTACCGGAAGTATTAACAGATATATACGCGAAGAATTTGCTGAAGCTGCCGTTAATCGGGCGCATGGCTTCTGCGTTTTCCCAATGGTTGTGCTGGAGATTTGTCAAGACTGGTTACGGCAGAAAAGTATCTTCACGCACAGCTTCGGCTTATCCGCTCGGTTACTTTATGATTGTTGAAAAATAACTATGCTTTCGCTTCTTCTCAACTGTATTAGAATTTTTGGATTTGTTCCGGGCGTGGCTGCGTACGTCCGGATTAAAGTTCTGAAACGAAAATCGTTTTACGTGCCCGGTTTATCACATCCCATCTTCTATCGTCCGGGAACAGTTGACGTATCTACGTTTCGCGAAATATTTTTACGACAAGAGTACGCAATCAATTTACCCGAAACGCTAAAACCTAAGGTTATTATCGATGCCGGTGCAAATATTGGCTTCACCTCACTGTTCTTCCTAAGGCGATACGCTCCCGAACGCATCATTTCGCTGGAGCCCGACTCCGGGAACTTCGAATTGCTAAAAAAGAATACAGAAAAGTATCCTACCATTGTGCCCGTGCAGAAAGCGCTTTGGTATAAAGAAGGTGCCATAGAAATCATTGATAAGGGCTACGGTCTTCGGGGTTTTACGGTAGAAGATGCGATTGATTCCAAAACATCATTACCAGCTACTAACCTCGATAACTTGTTAACAACACACAAACTAGAAACGATTGACATCGTAAAGATGGATATTGAAGGCAGTGAGAAAGAGGTCTTTGAAGGCGATACCCGCTGGCTGGCTAATACACGGTGTTTGATTATCGAACTGCACGACAGAATGAAACCGGGATGTTCGAAAGCTGTGTTCGAAGCAATCAACCGGTATAATTTTGATTTCTCAATCCGGGGCGAAAACCTCGTATTTATAAAAAGAGATTCCTAGCTCATCAACGGTTATCTCGTGTGGGCTTCTATGGCCTGGTCGTAAATTTTTTCTAGTCGTTCCGTTTGTCGCTTTACGCTGAACTCCTCCTCCACCCACTTTCGTGCATTCACCCCGAGATTTTCTAAAGCCGACCGATTTGTTAATACTTTTTCAAGACACTGACGCAGCGATTCAACGTCATTCTCATTCGCCAGAAAACCATTGATGCCGTCTTTTACAATCTCCGGGATGTCGGAATGATTGGTGGAAACGACAGGCATACCGGTAGCCATCATATCAACAATAGCCATCGGAGTGCCCTCCTTTCGGTTGTCTTTCGTTGTCCGGCTCGCCTGAATAAATACATCGCATGAATGCGCCATGCTGATAACTTCCGCGTAGGGCTTGTAGCCATGTAGTTGAACGCGCGATTCAAGCTGCCAGGTTGTTATCTCTTCCAGCAATTGAGCTTTTAATGGACCATCTCCAATAATGTCAAGCGTAAAGTTGAATTGTTCTTTCAACTGGCCCAGCGCTTTGATCGCAATCTCGATCCCTTTCTTTTCCAGGAAGCTTGACGCGATCAGGAAACGAACGGGCTGATTACTGTCAGCTTTCCTTGACACGAATTTTATCTCATCAACGTCAATTCCGAGATGATGAATCACCAACTTATCAGGCGGGCACCCCAGTTCGATCAGACGCGCTTTCATGTACGGGCCAAGTACAAGAATTTTTTCCGCGCCAGCGAAAAGTTCTGCATACTTACCCTCGTGCATACTGGCAAATGCATCGTCACCATAAAAACTGCATATCAATGGTACGTTCAATTTTTTTGTAAGTCCGATTGATTTTGCACCCTGATATCCAAAATGCGCGTGAAAGATTTCCACCCGATATGCATGGCACATACGTTTAAAAAATGGAATGTATCCGATAGTTTTTAAACAGAATATCTGCCAGACGCGTTTGAATGCTGATAAATCCTGAAGACTATAAAGTTTATCAAGGGGGAAATGACTAATGTTTTGCTTTGTCCGGCAAAGAAAAACCGGATCAAACGACACATGGTTAATTACCGATCGGTAAATCCAGTTTGCCGTTAACGGCAGATAGTTAGCCGTATAATGGGCACAGCAGCGCTTACGTGCGGGATTTATCATAAAATCTAACGGTAGCCTGTATACCTTCTTCAAAGCCAATGGCAGGCGACCATCCAATATCTTTGTCAAGCTTTGAGATATCTGAAATATAATCTCCGGTTTCGATTTTGCGGTCTACTTCCGGCCACGGTTTAAATACGGCACGTGACCCCGGTACATGCTTCACAATAAGTTCCACCGTTTCGCGGATCGAAATTCCCCGACCAAATCCTACGTTGTAAATCTTACCAAACATAACAGGCGAATGAATGCACGCCCGAAGAACATTCACCAGGTCATCGATGTGCAGGAAGTCGCGCTTTTGTTCTCCCTCCCCATATATCTCAATTACTTCTCCCGTAAGAGCCTTATGAACAAACCAGTTAAGGATACCGTAGTGATTACTGCCGAACTTTTGATATGGTCCGTACGGGTTCGAAATCCGGAGGATCACACTTTTGATATTATAAAGCTGTTGATAAAGAAGATAATAGTGCTCAACCGTGAGTTTATGGATCGCATAAATTGATTCCGGAGTTAACGGGTGAACTTCGTTTACCGGATTGTATTTAGGCTTTCCGTATACCAGCCGACTGGATGGGAATACAATGATCGCGTTTGGATTGTGTTTTCGGCACGCCTCCAGAATATTTAAATGCCCTTTCAGGTTTCGATCAAGATCAGCATATGGATCACGGATGCTGTCAGATGCACCCGAACGGCCCGCCAATGAATAAATAATGTCGAAGCCCACAATTTGCTTTTCGAGAAAATCACGATCAAGGATGCTACCCTGAACAACATGTTTTTTAACTTCATGGGTAAGAAAACCATCAGCGTCATCAACCCGGTCTGCTACTATCGTAACCGAGTATCCATCTGCCAAAAGTGCCGTATACAGATTCTTGCCAATGAACCCGAGCCCTCCTAATATCAGCACATTCTTCTGCTTCATGATTGATGATTGTCGGGTATGAATTTTCTATTCAGCAGTTGCTGCAACCAGATTTCCAACGTTAATGCGCCCATAACCTGCTTCATGTAATTCCCTTTTCCCTGTACGTGCGGATCGAGAAACTCACGCTTGAAATTACGGGAAGTAAAATTAGGATAAATTGCCCGATCCATATCCAGCAGTTCGCCAATTCGTTTGGCAGCGACCGGCTCCTTAATCCAGTTGTAGACATCGGTGTAGGAAGTGGCTATCCCAAGCTTATACTTAACCATATCAATGCCCCGGTGGAATGCCTGAACAGCATCAAAAACAATTGATGAACGCTCATGAATAGGAACCCGTGTACCTGCGTTGGGAATGGTTCGGTAAAATTGGGGGTATTTCTGCAGTAATGCTTTGTCGTAGACTTTACTTTTTATCCGGAAGTCATCCGGAAGCGAGTACGCAAAATCCATCAATGCCGTATCCATAAATGGAAGGCGTTGCGGAATGGTTTTGTTCGCTTCTTCCGCACCCATGCCAATCATTCTCCTTCCGCGGTTATACATCACGTACGGATCTACCTTGTCAATATCGAAGAATGAATCATCCGGGTCGCTGAATGCGGCATACTGACCGTAATAAAATTCCGCCAGAGACGCATCAACCCTCCTATCAGCAAACACTTTCCCCTTCTTATTCATGTACGAGCCCCCCAACACAACGTCTCCCAGAAACCCGCTAAGGTTTACCGCCATGATCTCGCGGATGCGATTCATCAGATGCGAATAGTGCATGTGATACATGTTCAGCATGCCATCGGTTTTCCATACACCGGAGAAACGTTCCGAAAGCCAGTCGCGTGTGCGAATATCAAACCATGTATGACTGACATTCGCCATACGCGCAACGTGCTGCGCAACAATAACATCCTGGCTGTTTGGAAGGCCAAATGTGTAGGTAACAGGCTTTTGATCGTGCACTGCTGCAACGATGGCCCGTGAATCGAGTCCTCCGCTGAGCGCAACTCCAACCTGGTAATCTCCAAAAAAACGCTTTTTATTCGCTACATCAAGTAACGAACCGATCTGTTCTGCAGCATCATCAAATGAAAGACTGGTTCGCCTGATCTGGCTCCACGACCAGTATTGGGTTGTTGTAAGTTTATGATCGCGGAGTGAATACGTCACAATCGCTGCGGGCTTGATCAGGGTAACGCCTTCAAGCCAAGTGACAGTACCCAGCAGATGTTCGAGTCCGATAAAACAATCGATCACATCTTTGCGGATCTTAAGATCAAACGGCTTGAAAACAGAAAAACACTTGAGTTCAGGAGCAAACGTTAGTTGATTTCCTGCAACGGACAGATAAAACGGTTTTAATCCATAACGGTCAGAGATCAATACAACCTGCTGAATGGTCGCATCATAAATGATCACAATGAAGATACCGTCAAGCCTGCGGAGAAATTCCCCCAGTGTATTATCCTGATAATGCTGAAGCAGCGTTTCTGCAAAAGTCTGATGCTGCGTAGTACACTCGATGCGATTATAGATTTCTCCATCAATCCAAACGGTTACATCGCCTATCCTGGCAGTTGAATCCGGGTTTTCCAGAAAGGTTACGAAAGATTTGTAGAGAACGAGGTCTGCGTCCTGATGAAGCGAAGTAACCTTTGTATGTGAGGCGTACACCGTAAGCTCAGCGCCTTGCCTGACGAAGTCAAAATTACTTTTTGAACCGTAAATGCCGGTGAATCCTGCCATTATTTTTTCAGGGGATTAATCAGCGCGAGCTCTTTCCGGTATGAAAACCAGAGCAGCGCAATACAGAACAAGCAATAGCCGGCATGAACGAATAATGGATAAATTGTACCGAGTGATGGTTCCGTAAGTGAAATTGCTAACAGCAGTGTCAATGGCCCGATCATAAGTTTAAAAGCATTGAACTTCATCTCATAGTCATCGCGCAAGTACAGAAACAACAGGATCATCTCCAGGACATACGCCAGCGCAGACGCAATGATAATTCCGTACAGGTTCCATTGTAAAATCAATAAAATCATCAGTCCGATCTTAAAAGCCGAAACACCAAAACTGATAAACGTCAGGCGATGCATCTTTTTCATGATGTTGTACGGCAGCACAAAATACAACCGCATCGACCGTAGAATAAAAATGATTGCGATGTACGGCAGATACTGAATCGCGCTGGCATAGCCGCTCTTATGAACAAACCATTCAATGATCCATGGCAGAACTAAAATCGAGAAACAAATTACCAGCATAATCACCGAAATTTGTCCGTAGAAGTACCGGTTAACTTCCGGGGTTGATTTCTTTTTACCGGACTGACCGGTTATAAGCTTGATTACCCGCGGAAAAATTGATGCATTCAAGCCGTTAAGCAACAACTCAATCGGTGCAAGGCACTTTACTGCGATATCATAAATACCCACCGAAGCCATCGCAGCCGATGGCATGAAGAAAAGAATAATAAAACGATCGAAATAATTGATTACCCATTGCTGAATCTGGTACACAAAAGTGAATGCATTAAAGCTTGCAGATGTATCACGCCACGGGCTCTTTACGTGAACACCAAACTCGCGGAATACTTTGAACAGCGCCCAACCCGCAACGCCTGACGTGGCGATCACGCGTGATCCTAACGGTGCGAGGAGGCTCTCCGGGTAAAGCTGTAACCCAACAATCGTCAGCGTAGCAATCACTCCGAAAGAAATCACATTCGACCAGAAGAAGGGCTCAGGCTTCTCACGTGTCTGTAATAGGTTGTTGTAAACCTTTCCGATCGCTTGAAAAACGCCAATGAAAATCGACATCAGTCCATACGGGTAGAATGACAACGTACTATCCGGCCACACAAGATCAAAGATAACCTGACCGATAGCCGACAAGACCGCGATCAGCGCAAGACCCCATCCTACCAGAAATACAAAAGACGAGCTGATAAACGTACCAAGTTTAATCCGATCGTTTTTAAACTCGTGGTAGTGGATATACAATGAGCTATCGAAACTGTAGGTCGCCAGAATTTGCGTGAATACCGAGAATGCAAGACAAATAGCCAACGCTCCATACGCGTCCGCTGAAAGATATTTGATGTAGAACGGTAACAGTACGATCGCACTTGCCATGGGCAACGCACCGGCAAGCGTGTAGATGGTTGAGTTCTTTATAAAATTTTTACTGATCAACGTATCTGCCTGTTAATAATCTCAACCAGTGTTTGTGTCGTTCCCTTGCGGGAATACTGATCCGCATGTTCGGCTTTCTTCCTAACATCTTCTCCCTGCCATTGCACAAATTCCTTTTGTAAAAATGTTCGGATGCCCGATTGATCATTACCGTCAAACATAACTCCCGCATGTGTTGACGTAAGAAAATCAGCGGCATCTCCATTCATCGGCCCCACGCCCAATACCGGCAAGCCTGTAGCGAGGTATTCAAACAATTTTCCGGGCATATATCCTTCCGCATCTTTGTAGCCCGTAAGTACCAACACCAGCACAGCGCTTGATGCATAGATGTCCATTAGCTTATCGTGCGGAACGGTATCGGTGAATCGCGTTACCTGTGAAAGCACCGGGTGTGAAAGCACAAACTCCCGGAACGCAGGATTAACCTGCCCGACAAATTCAATTTCAATCGTTGTGCGGATCGAATCGCTTTCGTCACACCATGAAGCAACCGCATTCATAAACGAACGCGGATCGCATTTTTCATTTACGATACCTACGTGACGAATGCGAAACTTATCGGAACGAACAACGCTAAAATTCTTAAAATCTTCTTCGTCAAAGCCATTTGTAACAAGGTTGACTTTTCGTCCCGACAAGCGTTCAAACTGTCGTACATAAAATGGCGTGATGGTTATCACTTCATCAGCACGCGTCAGCACTTCACGTTCAAGTTTTTTGTGTTTCGCTTTTGCTCTTGCACCTGCTTGGATGCTGTCCAGGAATCCCCATTCGCTCCACGGATCGCGCATGTCCACAATCCATTTTAACGATGGCATACGTTTCTTTAATTTCAATCCGATCAAATGCATGCTGTGAGGCGGCCCCGTGGTAATGATCGTATGCATGTTTTCCTTTTCCAGGTACGCGCTTAAAAATTTAACGGCTGGATTCACCCAAAATTTTCGCGGATCGGGGATGAAAAAATTTCCCCGCACCCAAACGCTGAGCCTGGAAAACAACGATGTGTTTGAATTCACTGATCCCTTTTGCACCGCTGAATTTTTAGTGCCGGAAAAGATTTTCGAAAGCTTTCCGAAGGCTTCGTAGGGTTCCCAGATGGGCAGCTTCACCACTACCGCTTCCGCGGGAACGTCTTTTAATAGCGATAAGTCTTGAACCGGTGCCGAAGGATTCTCCGGTGTAAATACATATGGCTTAACACCAAACTGCGGAAGATACTTCACGAATTTAAGCCAGCGCTGAACACCGCTGCCCCCGCTTGGAGGCCAGTAGTACGCGATGATCAGAACTTTTTTATCAGCCATCCTGCAATTTACTAAGGGAGCGTTACGATTTACGAATTTTGAATGTATTCCAAGATTGAATTCGTTTCGTCCGGTTTAAACCATTTAATCTGCTCATCACGCTTAAACCAGGTTAACTGACGCTTGGCATACCTTCGCGAATTTCGCTTCAGTAACCGAATGGCCTCGGCCTGATCGTACTGACCGTCCATAAATCCAAAAATTTCCTGGTATCCAACCGTTTGAAGTGCATTTTTTTCACGGTAGGCATACAGATTTTTTGCTTCATGAAACAATCCTTTACTGATCATGTCATCCATACGGGCATCAATGCGTTCGTAAAGTTTTGCACGCTCAACATCCACCCCGATCTTCACAACCTGAAACGGCAGTTCTTTTACAACCTGTTTTTGAAATTCCGAAATTGATTTACCGGTAGCCAGCTTTACTTCCAGCGCCCGCATCAAACGCATCGGATTTTTCTGATCGATCCTTTTAAAATGCTCCGGGTCAAGTTCCCGCATCCGGTTCTGCAGCCAAAGCATTCCCTTGTTTTCAAACTCTTCAATCAACTGATCACGAATTTCATCGGGCACTTCGGGAATATCGTCAAACCCTTCCAGCAATGCTTTTATATAAAGTCCCGAGCCTCCACACACCACCACGTAGTTGTGCGTTTCGAATAAACTGTAAATTTTCAGCAGCGCCTCCTCACCAAATGTGGCGGCATCATAGTCTTCCGAGATGGAATGGCTGTTAATAAAATGATGTGGTACCTGCCGCAACTCGTCCTCATCCGGTTTGGCGGTGCCGATAGTTAACTCCTTGTAAATCTGTCTTGAATCGGCCGAAATAATTTCTGCATTCAGGAGTTTCGCAACCCGAATGGCCAGCGCAGTTTTTCCGGCAGCCGTAGGCCCGACAATCACAATCAGCTTCTTCCCGGAAAAATCCATCAGGCAAAAGTACATCCATAAAAATCTAAAATCAGAAATCTGAAATCATAAATTGGAGTATCTTGCGCCCTGTTGACGGATCGAGAACCATGATTAAATACACTGCAGCTTTCCTTACGAAAATCGAGGACATTATTTCTGAATCAGACTATATACTGCGCTACGAAAAAGGAAATTTCAAGTCGGGCTACTGCCTGCTGAAAGACCAGAAAATCATGATTGTGAACAAGTTCTACACCACAGAAGGCAAAATCAACGCCCTGATGGAAATCCTCAAAACGGTAGAACTCGACACCAGTAAGTTCACCGAGAAAACTCAGAAGTTGTACGAAGAACTCACCCAAACCGAAGTTAAAGCTTGACGGTCACATTCCTGGGCACCGGTACTTCACAAGGCGTACCCGTTATCGGTTGCCCGTGTGAGGTTTGCAAATCCCTGGATTATCGCGACAAGCGGCTTCGTTCATCTGTTCACATAGAAGTTAACGGCTTAAGTATCGTCATTGATACCGGACCTGATTTCCGGCAGCAGATGCTGCGGGAAAATATCAATCATCTTGATGCCGTCTTATTCACGCATGCTCACCGCGACCATACTGCCGGACTGGATGATGTTCGTGCGTATAATTTCCTGCAGAACATGGACATGCCGGTGTATGGAATGCCGGAAACGCTGAACCAGATACAGAACGACTTCGCTTACATCTTTGATGAACATGGCTATCCCGGACTTCCGCGAATCGATTTGCGCCCGTTAAGTCATCATACCTTTTCCGTTAACGGAGTTGATGTTACTCCCCTCCCGGTTATGCATTTGAAATTACCTGTGCTGGGCTTCCGCATCGGTGACTTCAGCTACATCACGGATGCAAATTTTATCTCCGAAGAAACGTATCAGAAGCTGCGCGGCACAAACGTACTTGTATTGAATGCCTTACAACAAGAACCGCACATCTCGCACTTCACGCTGAAGGAAGCGATCCAGGTTGCCGAAAAAGTAGGCGCGCACAAAACATACTTCACCCACCTTAGTCATAAAATGGGCCTGCATGCTGATGTGAGTAAGTTACTTCCGCAGAATATCGGGATTGCGTTTGATGGATTATCGTTAAAGTTATAGTCCATTCGCTACCCGTTATCATCAGGGTAACCTATATTTGAACGCAAACTCCACCCATAACGAATAACGGTTAACTAAGTTCTGTGCACAATAACTACTACTTTCTCCGAAAACTCTCTGCACAGCTTGAACCCGTTATCAAGGGCTCGGTGATTTCGGAGTGCTTTAGTCAAACGAAAGATGAACTTGTAATCCGTTTCGAGATTAAAGAGCGGTCGTTCTTCATTAAAGCCAGCCTGCAATCGGAATTCTGTTGTCTTTTTTTTCAGGATGATTTCAACCGAGCGCGTAAGAACAGTGTCGACCTATTCGAGCCGCTGATCGGTTTGTATGTAGAAGGAATCACGCAATTCAACAACGAGCGCAGTTTTGCAATCAATCTGTCGGAAGGCTACCGCCTGCTTTTTAAAATGCATGGAAACCGGGCCAATGTTGTGCTATTTCAGCACCAAGAAGCCGTTCAGCTTTTCCGTAATCATTTGACAACAGATGCCGACATCCGGCTGGACAACATTGATCGTGAGATCGATTTCAGTTTTGAAGCGTTCGAACAAAACATCCATGATCTGCCAGCGCTTTATTACACATTCGGAAAACCCGTTTGGAATTTTCTGGAGCGCAATAACTTCAGCGAAAAATCAGACGTTGAAAAGTGGCAGGCAATTCAGGATTTGCTTGCCTATTTAAAAAATCCGATGTTCTACATCGCAGAGGTTGACGGCAATCTGTTGCTTTCGCTGTTCCCTGACGGCCATATCCTGAAGAAGTTCAAACAGCCTATCGAGGCCATCAATGAATTCTTTTTAACCTACACACGTTCAGCAGCGTTCATTCGTGAGAAATCTGAAGCACTGTCGCGACTCAAAACCCGGCTTCAAAGCAGTTTAAGTTACCTCGTCAAATCGAACAAAAAGTTACAGGAACTGCAGCGCGATACGCATTATAAAGAGTGGGCAGACTTGCTGATGGCGAACCTTCATGCCATCAAACCCGGACAGGATAAAATTTCGTTACCAGATTTCTATCACGAAAACAAAATGGTGGAGATTAAGCTGAAAAAAGATTTATCAGCCCAGAAAAACGCAGAAGTCTTTTATCGCAAGTCTAAAAATCAACAAATCGAAATTCAGAAACTGACTGAAAGCTTTCAGGCAAAGCAAAAGGAAGTTGGAGAAACACAACAACAAATTGCTACGATCGAAAGCGCGGCCGACTTAAAAGCTTTACGGGATCTGACCGGAAGCTCCGGCATTAAGCCAAAAGCAGAAAAAGAAACGCCTCTTCCCTATCACGAACTGGTATTCAACGGATACAAAATCTGGATCGGAAAAAACGCGCAACACAACGACACGCTTACACTGAAACATTCTTTCAAGGAAGATTTGTGGCTCCACGCGAAGGATGTTCCCGGCTCGCATGTTGTTATTAAATACCAGGCGGGCAAAAAGTTTCCGAAGGATGTGATCGAACGCGCGGCGCAGCTGGCTGCCTTCAACTCGAAGCGAAAAACAGAATCACTCGCAGCGGTCTCGTTTACGCCAAAAAAGTTTGTACGGAAACGCAAAGGTGATCCGGCAGGTGCAGTTGTTGTAGAGCGTGAAGAAGTTATTTTAGTGGAACCGAAAGGAATGTGACGCGAATGAATCAAACAGATCTGGAAAAACTGAAAATACTGGAGCACATGAGCGAGGGCGATTACGAAGCCTTCCTGTACGATTGCGATGGCACCCTGGCTGACAATATGATGGCACATAAGCTTGCCTATCAAGAAGTTGCCAGAAACTACGGCATCGATCTCGACATGAACATTATTCATGAAACTGCGGGCTGGCCAACGGTTTTGGTAGCCCAAGAGATTTCGAGGCGATACAACGTGCAGTTACCCGAAACCTTCGCAGCAGAAAAATCAGCTGTGTTTATTAACAAGCATATTCAACAGACACTTCCCGTTGTTCACGTGTACGAACACTTGAAGAAAAATGTTGGTCGTGTAAAAATTGGAGTTGTATCAGGTGGGTCACGATCGACCGTATCAATCACTTTATCTGTTCTTGGCCTTACCGACCTGATTGACGTGCTCGTGTGTGCCGGTGAAACCCCAAACGGAAAACCTTATCCCGACCCATTTCTCAAAGCTGCACATGATTTAGGTGTTGATCCCTCAAAATGTCTGGTATTTGAAGATGGCGATCCTGGAACAAAAGCTGCCGAGGCGGCTGGCATGAAGTGGATCCGGGTGGATAAAATATAATTGGATACTTTCAGGAGTACAATGATTTATTGCATCATTCAAATCGTGCTTAACATCGTGATTTTCAAAATTGCAACGGAACGATTTCTCGCTGTGTATAAAGTAATTGCTTTCTTTTTCTTCCCGCTTCTCGCCAGTATCGTAATTATCCTGAGCGAAAATGAGATCACCGTTAACAAAAATAATGTAGTTGTACTGGATATCACGATGATATCTTCCTGGCATTTCGTGATAACGTTATCCGTGATAATATTAATTCAATACGCATGTAACAGATTTTTGCCCGGAGTTATCAGACAAAAAGCTAACTGACAAAAACAAAAACGCCCGAAGCATCTTTTTCAAGCAATCAAAAAAAAGCATGTCACCGTACACTAAAAATTTCCTCTTCGCGCTTGGCGCGACAGTCATCTGGTTCTTCATCATGCGGCCATTCACTCCGCCAAACATTGTAGCATTTGAACTTGCCGGATCAGTTGATGCTGCTCACGCGATCATTTCAAACTGGAGCACCGAACAAATAAGCAACGTAAAAATTGGCATCTATCTCGATTTCGTTTTTATCATCGCCTATTGTTCAGCATTTATGTATGCCAGTCGCGCGGCCGCGTCATTTTCAGGAATTGAATTTTTCATTAAGACCGCACAACAAGCTACCTGGATAATCTGGGTTGCGGGGATGTGCGATGCCATTGAGAATATATCATTACTAACAACCTTGCAGGAAGTTACCGAACGAAGTGTATCAATCGCCTTTTACACCGCGACTGTCAAGTTCAGCATTCTGCTCGTTACGCTCGCGTTTGTGCTGATTGCGCTAACTGCGGGAGTTTTCAGAAAGGTTACACGTCACCGTTGAGCTTCTCTTCTTCTTTTTGGGTAATGATCCGCTCTTTCTTGATTTCTACCTTGATCCGCACGTAAAGGCTCATGTAAAGGTTGGCGATAAAGACCAGCGCAAAACCCGCAAGAATATAGCCGCGCCAGTCGGCCAACAGCAGCTTAAAATTGGTCAGAAATAAAAAGAAGATCGTTACGTAGTGACTGAAGCAATACTCGCACGTAAAGAGATAAAAAAACTTCCGACCGAAAAGCGTTTTATTTTCCTTCGAACGTGTTACACAGTATTCATGAACTTCCCGGAATACCTCTTCGTGCGTAACCGTCCAGGCAACACACGCGATCGGTATCGCTAGCGTAAACAACCAAATCAATTGTTCCGTCAAGGTCATCATAGTTACGAACGAGGTTCTTCGAGGTCTTCGTGGTTGTTGCCACCGATGCTATAGCTGTTGTTCTCCTCATCTTCCGAACCAATCTCCTCGTTTTCATCGTCCAGTTCCGATCCGGGGATATCAAGATCTTTTCCCGTAAAATCAACCGGCCGGTTACGATGCTTCAATTGCTCATCATCGCCCATGTCCATACTAAGATCTTCCGGGCCAAGTGCCTCGAGATCTTCATCAGTCACATCATACTGACTTTTCTTTTCCGGCTTCAAATCATCTTCCGGGCCTTCCGGCATTTCTTTATCAGTTGTTTCAGATTCATTTTTCGCAAGGTTCATGTCTATACTTTGGCCGGTGAGCACTTCATCATCCAGGTTTCCCTCAACGCGGGTGTTAGTGCTGGTAATATCTTCGCTCGCAGGATACTTTGGATATCCCGGAAACTGTTGTTCTTCATTTGCTTTTGACTTTGCAAGGCGACTCATTTTTTTCGCAGCAGTATTACGGGCTGTTTTCTTCGCAGCCAGCTTGCTGACCGCTTTCCTGGCGGCCTTTTGGCTCGACTTCTTCAACGCCTTCTTTTGAGTTTTCATAGCAGATCGATTTGATTCGATCGGGTAAATCAAAAAGTCGTGCCACAGGAGTTTTCACTGAATCCAAGCCAGATAAGGCTTTTTTGCGGAAATGTATCCCCGGAAAGTGGGGATTGTTGTTCTGGTGAAAATGAAGCAACCCTTTTAGCCTGAGCTGTGTCTAATTCAACAAATGTTTATTTTAAGCCAGCGTATGAAAACTTCAAAATTCAGGATTCAATTGTTCACAGTAGTACTCCTGTCGCTCATAGTATTAAGCTGCGAAGACGACCGTATCTCGCTGAACAAAAACAAGCATCAGGTTTTTGACGGCTCATTCACATTGAAAACTGATAATAAATCAACGAACCAATCAGGCAGTTCAACACTTGAGACCTCGAATGGTAAATTCGATGGCTACACGTACGATGGAGGCGTCCACGCAGCAGGAAAATTTACCGTGACAGAAAACAAGATTACGTTTATTGACACCGTCTTTAAAATTTATCCCACAAATATTATTCCGCCCCGTTCCCTCAACGGAACGTATGATTATGCGTTTGATGGAACGAAATTACAAATCGGAAACAAGTACGCATCAGGATGGATTGAAGAGCATACTTTCTATTTAAAAAATCAGTAAGCCGGCACTGAAAACATCTTCATAAAAAAAGCCGGACGTATCCGGCTTTCATTTTTTAGCTAAGTATTATAAAACCTACTTGGCTATATTAATCTTCAGCGTGTTTGTACGAAGGCGTTCCTGAATTGGCATACTGGCCAGTGTAATGAATACATCACCCGACTGGATATGACCTTCTTTTTTCAGAATTGCTTCCACATCAGCAATCGTTTCATCCGTTGAATTGATCTTATCGTAATGATAAGCCCGTGCGCCCCACACTAAGTTGATAGACGAGAGCAACGATTTGTTTCCGGTGAATACGAAAATATTTGCATTCGGCCGGTACGATGACGACTTGAAGGCCGTGTATCCCGAAGAGGTCATCCCCACAATTGCCTTTGCACCTACATCCTTCGCCAGTTTACACGCTGAAAGTACGAGGCTGTCGTGAATGTAAATCGGTGAGTTCGGATCCAGTTCGCGAAAGCGATAGTACATGTTCGGGTTCTTCTCCACCGAACTGATCGTGCGAACCATACTCCGGATAACTTCGATCGGATATTTACCGGCAGCTGTTTCAGCAGAAAGCATTACTGCATCGGCACCGTCCATCACCGCGTTCGCTACGTCATTCGTTTCGGCACGTGTTGGGCGTGGATTCTCGATCATGCTTTCCATCATCTGCGTGGCCACGATCACAGGCTTGCCTGCGCGGTTACATTTCTCTACCAGCATCTTCTGTACCATCGGTACCTCCTCGAGCCAAATCTCCACACCCAGGTCGCCCCGGGCAACCATTACTGCGTCGGTTGAAGCAATTACATCGTCAATGTTGCTAAGCGCTTCGGGCTTCTCAATTTTGGCAACAATGCGTGACGTTGCACCCGCGGCATTGATCCGGCTTCTGAGATCATCGATATCTGAAGCTTTGCGCACAAACGAGAGCGCGATCCAGTCAATATTATTTTTTAATCCAAGCTCAAGGTCCTGGATATCTTTCTCGGTTAACGAAGGCGCAGTAACTTTTGAGAACGGCAGGTTAATGCCCTTGCGGGATTTCAATGGGCCTCCATAAATCACTTCGGTGATTACTTCAATTCCTTTGATGTCGGTTACCTTCAACTCAATTTTACCATCGTCAATCAGAATCACATCGCCCTTCTTTACATCGTTCGGAAGATTGGTGTACGAAGTGCTGGCGATTTCCTTGTTACCGAGCAATTGCGTGGTCGTGATGACAAATTTCTGACCGCGTTCGATAATCACGTCCGGAGCCATCTCCTGCACCCGGATTTTCGGGCCCTGCAAATCGAGCAGTAACGCTACGGTTGTTTCTTCTTCTTTATTGATTTCACGAACTGCATCGATCACTTTTTGATGATCGGCATGTGATCCGTGCGAAAAGTTCAGGCGAAATACATCAACACCTTCTTTCACCAAAGCGCGGAGCATGTCTTTGTTATTCGATGCCGGGCCTACGGTGGCAACAATCTTAGTTTTGTTGTAAGAAATCTTTTCCATGAGTTAGAACTGCAGTGATATTAAAAAATGAAGTTTGTTTTAGATTTTAAACCTTCCAGTGGAATGGGAACAGCCAGCTCAATGGAGGGTACCTGTTTAAGCTGTTCCAGAAGTGTTTCGTGTGACGCTGTGTCCTCCATCTGCACCAAAATTATAAAATCGAAGTGAGGAAATTCCGGCACCAGGTAATACTTTCCCGTGTCGGAATCGACAGGGCGGTTTTTGAATAGTTTCAATCGATTGAGGAGCGTATTATGCGCGTAAAAAGAAAATAACTTTTCCTCTCCTTTCTTAAAACCAACGGTCAAATCGGGTTGGCGGATCAGGTTGATGCCCGTTTTGCGGTTTATCTCCCACGCAAGCTTATACCCCTTGGCCGATGAGGTTATTCCCACCAGCTGAAAGTCATATTCATACTCGATAACAAGCTTACTTTTCTTCATTTTTGACCCATTTTAGGGGCATTTTAGTCAAAACCCTTCCGATTTGACTATTTTGCTTGAAATATCTTTCTTTGCAGGGATTTTTAAATACTAAAACTGTAAAAACATGTCTGAAATCGCACAAAAAGTAAAACAGATCATCATCGATAAACTTGGTGTTGAAGAATCTGAGGTTACTCCT